>NZ_CP025996.1:2099559-2620840 GCF_003086875.1 Stenotrophomonas sp. ZAC14D2_NAIMI4_6
CCATATAGCTCAGTTATCTGAAGACCTGAAGCAATTGGATAGAGCTATCGCTGAGCAGCTTGAAGGACAGCCGGGCTGGAGAGAGATCGGCTCACTCAAGGGCGTCGGACCAATTCTTGTCAGTACCCTTGCCTGCGAGTTGCCCGAGCTCGGCAGCTTGGGGGGCAAAGCCATTGCATCACTGGTGGGGGTGGCCCCAATGAACCGTGAAAGCGGCACCTGGCATGGCCAGCGGCGCATCAGTGGCGGGCGCGCGGTAGTACGCGAAGCCCTTTACATGGCGGCCCTGACGGCCATCCGGTACGAGCCGAAACTCCGCGATTTCTATGCGGGGCTGAAAGCCAAGGGTAAGGCGAGCAAGGTGGCCCTCGTTGCGGTCATGCGCAAAATGCTGGTGATCCTCAATGCCCGCAAGCGGGACGCCGAGGTGGCCCTCGGCAGCCCCTGACAAGACAGTTGCTACCGGGGTGGGTCCTTGAACTGCCAGGGGAACTCATTGCGCACCCGTGCGCGCACCGCCTCCACTACAGTGGCATAGCGCCGGCGCTGGATGCGGTAGCCGATATAGAACAACAGCGGCACCGCCAGCATCGGCCACGCCACCGGGCGCAGCAGCACGATCGGCACCAGCAGTACGGTCAGGACCGTCGCAAACCAGCTGCAGCGGCCGAGCACACGCACTTCACGGCGCCGCGTGTCCACCACGATCTGGCCGTGCAGCAAGGGAAAGTAGCGGCCGCCAAAGCCAGGCGCGAAGCTCTCACGGAAAGCAACGCTGCCATCGGGCAGGGCGCGGAATGACAGGCGCGCCCATCGTTCGGTCGGAAGATCGTATTCCAGCCCGCCCAGCGACAGTCGCTTCAGATCGTCGGGTGCAGCGGCAATGCGCTGGTTGAACAGCATGATGCCAGTGCGGAAGAAGAGCGGCGCCCACGCGAAGAGAAGCAGCAATTCGATCAGCATCAATGCGATCAGGGCGATGGCCATCGGTGTTCCATGAACGGGACCGGGGCATCATGCCACAGCGGTTGAGCTGTCACCCTGCCGCGTCAATCCTGCCATCGCGCCGCGCCAATCCCGTAGATCCACGCCATGCGTGGATGATCTCAGGGTCACCTTGCCGTTACAGGTCAGTCATTCTCCCCCAGATCGCTGAGATCCAGAATCTGCGGATCAACGCTGTGCCCGACGACGCGTCGAATCAACCCGGGTTCCTTCCGGAGGGAATAGGCAAGCATCGTGTGGATGGGATTGAACTCCAGCCATGGACAGGTTGAGTGCCCCACAATGACCGGCATGTTGAAGCTGATGTCTCTGGGGTCGTCCAGCGGCAGGGTCCATTGCCCTCCGTAACGTTCCCTGACGCTATCGCCGAGATAGCGGGCGAAGACCACCCGCAGTGCAGCGCGGTCGTCCTGGGTCAGCGTCGCTGCCATCGACGTGTAAAGACACTCCAGGTGATCGAAGCTCTCCAGACTGCCGTCAAGAACAATGCCGTGGCCTTGGGCCTGCTCGACCAGCCAGTCGATCTGATCATCCATGAGGATCAGAAACTGTTCGAAATCCTCTCGAGCGTCTTCAAGGTTGATCGGCATATCAGGCTCTGGACGGAAGAGCCAAGAGTCTGTGCTTCGTCGAGGAGCCAGACCATGCAACAAATCCGAAATCACGGATGGCCGCTCAGGCCCATCCACGCATGGCGTGGATCTACAACGCGTCGCCGCCCAGGCCGAGATCCCAGGCCAGGCTCATCATGGCGTCGGTCTGGGCCGGCGGGGCGGGGCGGGCATCGGCCAGGCGCTGCAGCTCCTGGATCTCCTCGCGCGCCACGTCCTCCAGCTGCTGCAACTGCTCGCGCACACTGGGGTTGCGCGGGCGTTGGCTGGCATCGATGGGGGGCAGGGCGCGGATCAGGGTCATGCTGCGCGGGTCGGCGTGGTCCAGAGCTAGCGTACAGGCAAAGGCCCCGGGACTACCGGGGCCTTCGGCGCTGCCGGAAAAAGCAGCGGACATCAGGGTCAGAACAGCTCGACCGTACCGGCGCCCATGTTCTGCTGGGCAACCGGCTTGTGCGGCGGACGTTCCCATTCGCTGCGCAGGTCGCGCAGGCGGTTGCCGGTGCGCTGCAGGGCGGTGGCGATCTCTTCATCGAACACGCCGCCATTGCGGTGCAGCAGCTCCTGCAGGGCCACCGCCTCACGGTTGATCGCGGTCAGGCGATCCAGGTGGGTGTGCACGCCGCCCAGTGCCTGGGTGGCAATGTCTTCGAACTGCAGGGCGCGCACGGCCTCGGCCACGCTGCCGTCGATCGAACGGGCGCATTCGGAGACTTCGCGCATGCCATCGCCCAGCGACGCGTTGATCTGCGCCACGTTGTCGAGCATGGTTGCCGCTTCCTGGCGCGCTTCGCGGGACCGGTCCATATCGCGCGAGGCCATGTGCGAGACGGTCTCGCGCACCTTGGCAATGGCGTCCTTGGAACTGTGCGCCAGCTTGCGGATCTGTTCGTTGAAGGTGGTCGAGCGCTCGGACAGATTGCGCACTTCGTCGGCCACCACCGCGAAACCACGACCGGCTTCGCCGGCACGGGCTGCTTCGATGGCCGCGTTCAGCGCCAGCAGGTTGGTCTGGTCGGCAATCGACTTGACGTCTTCCAGCAGGGCGAAGATGCCGTCCAGGTGCTGCGCCATCTGGTCGATGTGCTGCACGGTGGTGCTGCTCTGGCCGCTCACCTGTTCCAGCGCTTCCACCAGCTGTTCCATGCGGTTGCTGGCGTGCTGGGCGAAGCGGGCCACGTCGAGGCCGGCACTGCCTTCATCGCCAGCGCGGTCGACGATGCGCGACAGGGCCTGGCTCTGCTGGCGGGACTTGCGGTTCATGGCATCGAAGCTGCCACCCAGGCTGGACACGGCCTGGCGGATCAGGTCACGGGCGCGTTCGACTTCGCCACGCGAGCCGTCGATCTCGTTGCCGACGAAGCTGCGCAGCTCGGTCAGCAGCTGGTCCTGCTCACGCAGGACACGGGCATGTTCCGGGGAACGATGGGCCTGGGCACGGGTGGTCCACCACGCGAAGCCGAGCCAGCTCAGCGTCATCGTGGTCAGGATCGCCCAGCGCAGGGCGGCCGGCCATTCGAAACCGATGGCGAAAGGGAGCAGCAGGGTCAGAGCCAGGGGGGCGGCCAGACGGATGAAAATGCGTGAGTACATGGACGTTCTCGGGAGGTGCACGGAGGATGTATCGGCCGTACCCCCTTTCTCTTTAACGTCGATGTGCTTTCTGAATGCGCCGGATTTCTGGCGCCTTCCGGTGTCCTGGGGTCAGAGCCCTTTTCCGGGGAAAAGGGATCCGACCCCCGGCCCTCAGGCCAGCAGGCGGTCCACCGCTTCGATCATGGCCTTGCGCCCGATCAGGAAGTCCCAGTAGCTGCCGCCCACCTGCCGCCACAGCACCGCGGCGCGCACGGCGGCCAGCAGCAGGGCGCGGATTTCGGCCACCACCCCGGCCTGGGCCAGGTAATGCGGGTTGCCCTGCACCATCACCCGCGGCTTCAGGTGGCTGATGGTGTCGGCGTACAGGCCGCCCAGGTTGGCCAGCACGTCCGGGTGGCCGCTGTCGCCCAGCTCGGCGGCCTGCTGCTGGGCACGCTCGATGCCCGAGGCCACCTTGTTCACGGTGGCCCCGTCCTGCACGAAGCGGCGCTCCAGCTGCAGCACCGACAGGGCCAGCTTGGGCAGCACCGGGTCCTGGCCCTGGTTGCGGAAGTAGTTGTGCAGCAGGCGCAGGCCACTCTTCAGCGCATGGCGGTCACCAAAGACGTCCTGCGGCGAGCCGGCATCGATGCGGAACACACTGTCCACCGCGGTACGCACGGCAGAGGCATCGGAATGGCCGGTATCGGCGATACGGCGGACCTGCTGCAGGGCCTGGGCAATGCCGGCCAGGGCCAGTACGCGGTCGTCGACAGTGAAACTCATGCAGCAATTACCTCGAAAGGAGAAGGGGTGGTGCGCAGGCGCTGTTCCAGCGGCGCATCGGTGGCGGCGATCACCGCACCGCCCAGGCAGACCTCACCGTCATACAGCACCAGCGACTGGCCGGGGGTGACGGCGCGCTGCGGCCGGGCGAAGGTGACCAGCACGCTGCCATCGTCCAGCACCTGTACCGTGCACGGTTCATCAGGCTGGCGGTAGCGGGTCTGTGCCGTGCATTCGAAGCGCCGCGCCGGCGGCGCGCCGGCAATCCAGTGCGCGGTTTCCGAGCGCAGGCGGTTGGACAGCATCCACGGGCTTTCCCGGTCCTGGTCCACGTACAGCACGTTGCTGGCCACATCCTTGCCCACCACGTACCACGGCGCGGCCGGGCGGCCGCGCACGCCGCCGATGTTCAGGCCCTCACGCTGGCCCAGGGTGAAATAGAACACGCCGGGGTGCTCGGCAATCACGCTGCCATCGGCCGGGTCCAGGATCTGGCCTGGGCGCGCGGGCAGGTAGCGGCCCAGGAACTCGCGGAAATCGCGCTCGCCAATGAAGCAGATGCCGGTGGAATCCTTCTTGGCATGGGTGGGCAGGGCGACGTCGCGGGCGATGCGCCGCAGATCGCTCTTTTCCAGATCGCCAATCGGGAACAGGGTCGCGGCCAGCTGTGCCTGCCCCAGCTGGTGCAGGAAGTAGCTCTGGTCCTTGCTGCGGTCGGCACCGCGCAGCAGCAGCCATTGCTGGCCGCGCTGGGCCACCCGGGCGTAGTGGCCGGTGGCGATGCGCTCGGCGCCCAGCTCGCGGGCGGCGTCCAGGAAGTGCTTGAACTTCACCTCGCGGTTGCACAGCACGTCCGGGTTGGGGGTGCGGCCGGCCGCGTACTCGGCCAGGAAGTGCTCGAACACGCCCTGCCAGTACTCGCTGGAAAAATCGCGGAAGTGGAACGGGATGCCCAGCAGGCCGCAGACCGCCACGGCGTCGCGGCGGTCGTCCTCGGCGCGGCAATCGCCGCTGCCATCGTCGGCCCAGTTCTGCATGAACAGACCGGCCACGGCCTCGCCCTGCTGCACCAGGCGCCAGGCGGCCACCGACGAATCCACGCCGCCGGACACCCCCACCATGACCCGTGGGCTGCTCATGCGACCTCCTGCACCAGGTGCAGCGGGTGGCGCTGGCCGGCCAGGTAGTCGGCCAGCACGCGCCAGACCAGCGGGCTGCGCAGGCGCTCGCCGGCGGCCTGCAGTTCATCGGGGGTCATCCACAGGGCGCGGTCGATGCCGGCATCCAGCGGTTGCGCCGGGTCATGGCTGATCGGGCGGGCGGCATAGCAGAACCGCAGGAACACGGTGCCGTCGCCGGCGGTCCACTGGTAGCAGCCGATGAAATCGGTCAGCGCCACGGTCCAGCCGGCTTCTTCCCGGGTTTCACGCAGCGCCGCCTGGGCCAGGCTCTCGCCCGGTTCCAGGTGGCCCGCCGGCTGGTTCAGCACGGCGCGGCCCTCGATGGTTTCTTCCACCAGCAGCACGCGGCCGCCGTCGACCACCACGGTGGCGACAGTGGCGTGGGGTGCCCAGCGCATGTCCTGCGGGGTATTCAATTCAGAGGTCGTCCTTCTTGGTCAGTTCCAGTTCCATCGCATCGGCGGTACGGATCGCCGCGTCGATGGCATCGCTCAGCTGCTCAGTGCTGGCATCGGCATCGATCTTGACTACGAACATCGCGGTCATGTCCTGCTTCACCCAGCCGCCCATCTTGGCGTCCTGGGAATCTTCCAGCAGCCGGTTGGCCACCTCGGCCGGGAACTGCTTGCTCTTGCCGGTGTAGCCCGGCGACCAGATCTCGCGGATGTTGTGGGTGCCGAAATCTTCCACGGCCGAGCGCACGTACACGATCTGGGTACGGTCGCCTTCCACGTCGAACACCATCTGGTAGTCGCCGTCTTCGTCAACTTCGTAGGTATAGCCCAACTTGTCCAGGTGGCGCCCGATGGCGGCATCGGCCTTGGCCGCGCTGTTGCCAGCGGCGTTGGCCGCGGCGGCCATGGCCGGGGTGGCCAGGGCGATCAGCAGGGCGGGCAGAAGGATCCTTTTCATGAAATTCCTGTGAAACACGTTGGGGAAGGCGGTAATTGTGACGGTGACGGTGCGTGTCGTCCATTCTGCGGCAGGCCGACGCGGCTGGCCGCCAGCGCTTATAATAGGCGGATGCCCCGCGAGTCTTCCCCCGATTCCCACCACGAGCACGGCCTTGCCGTGGAGCCCGCGCGCCCGGAAGTGGCGCCGCCGCCGTTCTACCAGGTCATGCTGCTCAACGACGACTACACCCCGATGGATTTCGTGGTGGATGTGCTGCAGCAGTTCTTCACCATGGACCTGGACAAGGCCACCCAGGTGATGCTGCACGTCCATACCCGCGGCCGCGGCGTCTGCGGGGTGTTCACCCGCGAAGTGGCCGAGACCAAGGTGGCCCAGGTCAACGAGTACTCGCGCATGAACCAGCACCCGCTGCTGTGCACGATGGAAAAGGCCTGAGCCCGTAGAGTCGAGCTTGCTCGACTGCCGCAGCGCCCCCGTAGAGTCGAGCTTGCTCGACTGCTCTGACCAACAGCAGTCGAGCAAGCTCGACTCTACGGCGGCCTTGGTCGCGCGGCCCAACGACCGCGCCGTCCCCGATCGGACCGCCCCAACGGCAGCGCCGTGCACGGGCCGCTCCGCTGGCCGCTCAGCGCCACAGCCTGCGTGCTCTCCTTCAAAGCCATGGGGATGGTCAATTCACGTCACAATCGCCCGCGCCTCGGGTAGGGTGCGCTCAGGCCCGCGTGGGCTGCCCGTGGAGTGAATGATGATCAAGCGGTTCGCACTGCTAACGCCATCTGAACGCTGCAATCCGCTAGGGTGATGGAAATCGCGTAGTCAGGCCGCATATTGTCTCCAACTGCCGCCGGAGTAATCCATGTTCAGCAAAGACCTCGAACACACCATCGGCCAGTGCTACAAGCGCGCCCGTGAGGCCCGGCATGAGTTCATGACGGTCGAACACCTGCTGTTGGCACTGCTCGACAACCCCTCCGCCCAGGCGGTCCTGAAGGCCTGTGGCGCCGACGCTGAGCGCCTGCGCCAGGAGCTGGAACAGGCCATCGAGGCCTCGGTGTCCCGCCTGGCCGAAGATGATGGCCGCGATACCCAGCCCACCCTGGGCTTCCAGCGCGTGCTGCAGCGGGCCGTGTACCACGTGCAGTCCTCGGGCAAGAAGGAAGTGACCGGCGCCAACGTGCTGGTGGCGATCTTCGGCGAAAAGGACTCCCACGCGGTCTATTACCTCAACCAGCAGGATGTCACCCGGCTGGACGTGGTCAATTACCTGTCCCATGGCATCGCCAAGCTGGGCGAGGAGGGCGAACAACCGTCCTCGCCGGAAAGCGAGGCCCGCATGGAGGGCGGGGAGGGCGAGCCCAAGGGCGACGCGCTGACCGAATTTGCCAGCAATCTGAACGACCAGGCCCGCGCCGGTCGCATCGATCCCCTGGTCGGCCGTGCCGACGAGATCGAGCGCACCATCCAGGTCCTGTGCCGCCGCCGCAAGAACAACCCGCTGTACGTGGGCGAGGCCGGCGTGGGCAAGACCGCGATCGCCGAGGGCCTGGCCCGCCGCATCGTGGAAGGCTCGGTACCCGACGTGCTGGCCGATGCCATCATCTACTCGCTCGACCTGGGCGCGCTGGTGGCCGGCACCAAGTACCGGGGCGACTTCGAAAAGCGCCTGAAGGGCGTGCTGACGGCCCTGAAGAAGGTGCCGAATGCCGTGCTGTTCATCGACGAGATCCACACCATCATCGGTGCCGGTTCGGCCTCGGGCGGCACCATGGATGCCTCCAACCTGATCAAGCCGGCCCTGGCTTCGGGCGAGCTGCGCTGCATCGGCTCGACCACCTTCCAGGAATACCGCGGCATCTTCGAGAAGGACCGGGCGCTGGCCCGTCGCTTCCAAAAGATCGACATCGTGGAGCCGACCGTGGGTGAAACCTACGAGATCCTGCAGGGCCTGAAGGCCAAGTACGAGGCCCACCACGGGGTGACCTACTCGGACGAAGCGCTGCAGGCTGCCGTGGACCTGTCGGTCAAGCACATCGGCGACCGCCTGCTGCCGGACAAGGCCATCGACGTGATCGATGAAGCCGGCGCCCGCCAGCGGCTGATGCCCGAAGGCCAGCGCAAGGAGCTGATCGACGTCGAAGAGGTCGAATCGATCGTGGCCAAGATGGCGCGCATTCCGGCCAAGCAGGTCAGCGCCACCGACAAGGATGTGCTGCAGCACCTGGAGCGCAACCTGAAGATGGTGATCTTCGGCCAGGATCCGGCCATCGACACCCTGGCGTCGGCCATCAAGCTGGCCCGTTCGGGCCTGGGCAATCCGGAAAAGCCGATCGGCAACTTCCTGTTCGCCGGCCCCACCGGCGTGGGCAAGACCGAAGTGACCAAGCAGTTGGCCCTGCAGCTGGGCATCGAGCTGGTGCGCTTCGACATGTCCGAGTACATGGAGCCGCATTCGATCAGCCGGCTGATCGGTGCCCCCCCGGGGTACGTCGGCTTCGACCAGGGCGGCCTGCTGACCGAAAAGATCGTCAAGACGCCGCACTGCGTGCTGCTGCTGGATGAAATCGAGAAGGCGCACCCGGACATCTTCAACATTCTGTTGCAGGTGATGGACCGCGGCGTGCTGACCGACACCAACGGTCGCGAAGCCAACTTCAAGAACGTGGTGCTGGTGATGACCACCAATGCCGGTGCGGCCCAGGCCTCGCGGCGTTCGATAGGTTTCACCAAGCAGGACCATGCCACCGACGCGATGGAGACCATCCGTCGCGCGTTCACCCCGGAATTCCGCAACCGCCTGGACGCGGTGGTGCAGTTCCAGGCGCTGGGCTTCGAGCACATCCTGCGCGTGGTGGACAAGTTCCTGATCGAGCTGGAAATGCGCCTGCAGGAAAAGCACGTCAGCCTGTCGGCCACCCCGACTGCGCGCGACTGGCTGGCCCACCATGGTTTCGATCCGCTGATGGGCGCACGGCCGATGGCTCGTGTCATCCAGGACAAGATCAAGCGTCCGCTGGCCGACGAACTGCTGTTCGGCAAACTGGTGAACGGCGGCAAGGTCAGCATCGACGTGCGCGACGACGAACTGGTGGTGGAAACCCAGGCCGAGCCCGAACGGCTGCTGCCGGCCACGGTGGAATAAGACCAGCGGCCGGGGTGATGCCCGGCCGCTGTTGGGGGGTAGGCAAGGGCGGCTTCGGCCGCCCTTGTTGTGCGCCTCATCAGCGGCTGCGCTGGCGCGCCTTCTGCTTGAAGGTGTCGGCATCAATGGCTTCCACGCGGGCCACGGTGCACTGCCCGCGGTCGGTCTGCAGCTGGGTGCGCCCGGCCCCGCACACCTGTCCGGGTTGGCCGTCGGTACTGAAGGCCAGTTTGCGCGAGTAGGCGGCCTTGGAGCAGTCTTCCTGGAAGTGCACCCGATAGTGCGCTTCGCCGTTGCGTAGCAGCACATCGCGCGAGGCGTTGGCGCGGACCAGTTGCTGGTCGTTGCCCAGTTGAACGCAGTCGCCAGCGCTGGCGGCCGGGGCATCAGCGGCGTTGGCGGTGACAAACAGGGCGCCGGCAGACAGCGCGGCGGCAGCAATCAGGGCGTGCAGGCGGGGCGTGTTCATGGCAGGGCAGGGGTGGCGGTCCGGACTGGACCGGGTGCCACGATGCCGCCATCGGTACGAATGCGAATCTGCCGCAAGCACGGCTGACCGATGCCACGGTGAGCTCGGTCACGGTGACCTCCGGCAGGGCCGGATGGCAGGCATGACAAAAGGCCAGCAACCAGGGCTGGCCTTGTCGGGGTGGCGCAGTGCGCCGACCGCTTACTTCATGCGGTAGGTGATACGACCCTTGGTCAGGTCGTACGGGGTCATTTCAACCTTGACCCGGTCACCGGTGAGGATGCGGATGTAGTTCTTGCGCATGCGGCCGGAGATGTGGGCGATGATTTCGTGCCCATTTTCCAGACGAACGCGGAAAGTGGTGTTCGGCAGCGTCTCGCTGACGGTGCCCTCGAACTCGATGGAATCGTCTTTCGACATGTAGTCCTGTGCGGTTCAGAAAACGGCCACGCTGGGCCTAAGGCGCAGTATTTTACGCGCACTCGCGCCAGCTTGCAAAGTTTGTGTTAACCCCCGGCCAGGGCGCGCGCAGGCCGGCGCCCCAGCGCCTGGGTCCAGGGGCTCTCGCGCCCTGGCTGCTGCACGGCATGCCGCACCTGCTGCAGGAACGCTTCGCGCGACAGGTGGATCGCGCCCATCCGCAGCAGGTGCGGATTCTCCACCTGGGCGTCGATCAGCGGCCAGCCCCAGTCGTTCAGGGTGGCCGCCAGTGCCGCCAGCGCCACCTTGGAGCCGCCGCTGGCGCCGCTGAACATGCTTTCGCCGAAGAACATCTGGCCAATGGCGACACCATAGATGCCGCCGACCAGATCCTGCTGGTCCCAGACCTCGAAGGAGTGGGCAAAGCCCAGATCGTGCAGATGGCTGTAGGCGTCGACCATGGCGGGGCTGATCCAGGTGCCATCCTGGCCGGCCCGGGGCGCCCCGGCGCAGGCGCGCATGACCTGGGTGAATGCCGTGTCCGCCGTCACTTCCCACGGGCTGGCGCGCAGCTGGCGACGGAAGCGGCTGGAGAGATGCACGCCATCGGTGCGGAACACCATGCGCGGATCGGGCGACCACCACAGGATCGGCTCTCCGTCGCTGAACCACGGGAAGATGCCGCCGGCGTAGGCGTTCAGCAGCCGCAGCGGGTGCAGATCGCCGCCCACCGCCAGCAGCCCATCGGGCTGGCGCAGCGCAGTTTCAGCGGGCGGGAACGGCGCGTCCGGCGCATCGGCCAGGCGCCAGGGCAACTGGCGGGTCATGCCCGAAGTGTACCGGCCCCCGCAACCCCGGTAGGTGCCAACCGCACAGCCCTGGTGGGTGCCAACCTTGGTTGGCACGCTTCACGGCTCCGCGCGGAACGGGCTGTGCGCCTGCAGCGTCTGCTGGTACCGCCGCACATCGCGGCGCTCCTGCCGGCACCAGTCCTGCAGGGCGTCGGCAAACTCCGCATCGGCCACCCAGTGCCGGCTGCGCACCACGGTAGGCAGGAACCCCCGCGCCAGCTTGTGTTCGCCCTGCGCGCCGGGCTCGAAACGGCTCAGCCCCTCGCGCAGGCAGTACTCGATGCCCTGGTAGTAGCAGGCCTCGAAATGCAGGCCGGGCAGGGTAGCGCCACCCCAGTAGCGCCCGTACAGCGTGTCCCCGCCGCGCAGGCACAGCGCGCCCGCAATCGGTTCGCCGTCCTGCTCGGCCAGGAACAGCACCAGCCCGCGACCCAGCGAGATGGCCAGGTGGCGCAGGAAGGCCTCGGTCAGCGCCGGCGCGTTGCCATATTCCAGGAAGGTCTGCAGATAGAAGCGGTACATCGCCTGCAGATCCGCGCGACTGGCTTCGTCGCCATGTACCACGCGGAAGGTGATGCCCTGACGGGCGACCTTGGCCCGTTCCTGGCGGATGTTCTTGCGATGCTTGTGGTTCATCGCCCCCAGAAACTGCTCGAAGGTGGTCCAGTCGCCCGGGTTCTGCCATTGGAACTGGATGTCTTCGCGCAGCAGCCAGTCGTCGCTGAAGGCGGCCTCATCGCGGGCGGCGTGGAAATTGATGTGTGCGGATGAGACCTGTAGTGACGCCAAATGCGCGCGAAGCGCGTCCAGCAGTTCGCCGCGCAGCGAATCGTGACGTGCCAGCAGGCGTGGGCCGCTGACGGGCGAGTACGGCACCGCGCCCAGCCATTTCGGGTAGTAATCGCGGCCATGGCGGGCGTAGGCATTGGCCCAGGCATGGTCGAACACGAACTCGCCGTGCGAATTGGTCTTCAGGTAGCCCGGAATGGCGCCGACCAGCGTGTCGCCGTCCCACAGCGTGAAGTGCTGCGGCTGCCAGCCCCAGTCCTCGCGCAAGCAGCCGTGTTCTTCAAGCCCGGCCAGGAAGGCATGGGTGACGAACGGATTGCGGCCGTCGTGCAGGGCATCCCAGTCGGTGGCGGGAATGGCCTGCAGGGAGTCAAGGAAGCGAGGGGAAGGCATGGAAGCAAGGATACGGCAGGCAGTGTGCGATCGGAGTCCATGCGTGGATCGCTAGATGCGAATGGACTGCCGCCAGGACGCAAGTAGCCTGCACGCTCTGATCGGCGCAGGGCGCGTACGGGGCCCTTGCGCCAGCGACGGGCGCATTCGGCTTGAGGATTGGCTCGATGGCCGCATTTGGCGCATTTCGCAGTGCATCCCCTTTGGACGCCCGGCAGTGTTCTTGTGCACGCCACACGTAGCGCGCACACAAAGGACATCAAAGGACTTGATATGAACTGCATGCGGATACTCCGGCTTCTTGGGCTGGTTTGGCTTGTCAACTGCGCCCCGGCGTGGTCGACGGAAACCTACAACGGTCGAATGCGTTCCATGGTGACCGATACAGCCCTGGACCTGCTTTTGACGCGGGAGGCGCAGGACATCCTTAATCGCCATCAGTTACGCGCTAGGCGACCATTGTCAGCGTCGGTGGATGCTTCGGTGGACATCCAGCAGAGGAAGCTGTCCATCAGGTTCGGTCCCGGCGTGCTGCCGATGCAGGACGATCATTCGCTCGAGGAAATGGAACAACGCATAAGGAACACCTTGGAGGCACGAGCACTCCAGGCGGGCGTAGGCGAGGTCGAAACGGAAGTTCTCTATGAGGGGAAGCTCTACTGGGAGCATTTCCCCCGGGATCCAGCGACGTCAATGCGGGCCAGTCATGCACAAGCGGGCGATTCCGTGCTTGTCTCGGCCAGTCATGGTTTGTTGCGAGTGCATCCTGGGCTGGAATGGGAGTTTCAGCGGCCAGAAAGCAATGGCCTCCTGGAAGACCTCGTCACGCCGGCCTATGCCGAAGAGCTACAAGCCCTGCTACAGGAGCGTGGCGGACTGGTCGTGCATCAAGCCCGCAGGGACAGTGGCGCCATACACCCGGAGTCGGAGCGTCCGTGGCGCCAGATGTCTGCGCGGTACCACTTGAAGGATCTTCTGCCTGAGCGGACAGATATCTGGAATCACTTTTCCACCAGTACTGCCACCGACAGGGAGGTGTTTGACGATATTCGGGCGCGACCTTACTACGCCAACCACCTGGGTGTTGGTGGATTGCTCAGTATTCATACCAATGCAGATGTCCCAGGCGTTGCTCGCGGGGCGCGGGTTTACTATCACGCAAGCAAACCTCGGGATCGCTTGCTTGCGGATCTTGCGCTTTGCTACATGAAGGAAATCATTACTGCACAGGAAGGCTATGCTGACTTTCCCGTGCCCGCAGCGAGTTCCGCGGCAGGACACGGTGAAAACAGCTTCGCGAGCATGCCCTCCGTCGTTGTCGAGGTGGCGTTCCATACCAACCTCATCGATGCGCAGGCACTCCAGGATCCTCTGTTTCGTGCAGCTTCCATGAAAGGTGTGGAGAAGGGATACCGGATGTTTCGCGAGGGAAAGGGCTGCGTCCCATTGAAGGCCGATCCGATTCAGGGGATTCAACTTCCCCAAGGTGGCTCTCAGCAGGTGGATGTCGTCTTCGAGGGCTACCCGCAGTATCCAATTGAACTGGTGACAACAAACGTAGGCTGCCCGCCAGGCTGGGCCTGCGCCGATGGTCGGGTGCGAATCGAGACGCCGGATGCCAAGCCAAGCAAGATCACGCTGCGCTGCGACAGCGCGGGCAGTGCCCCCGTTCTCTGGGATACACAAGTCGTGGATGCCGATGGCGTGAAGTCGGCACCCGTCCGCCACTGGGTGCAGTGCATCCGCGGGTCGCGAGACTCAGTTGTGAGCCCGGGAGTTGAAATCGATTTGGGTGCTGCAACGGCGGGGTAACGCGCGATCGACGGCGGGAGAGCGGTGAAGATCGATTCGCCAGACCAGCCAGGAAGGATGAGACAAAGCCGTAGTCGTATCAGCGTGGGAACGCTTGGCTGGGAAACGCTTGTGGTGGATGCCGAAGGGGTCAAGACCCAGCCGCTGCCTCACACCGTTCGTTGCGTTGCCGCGGGCAGTCCTGACGTGAGCGCCCCCGCCCGAAACGTTCTTGGCTTGGCGCAGTAAACGAAAAGGCCGGCGCTTGCGCGCCGGTCACTGGTTTGCATCGCCCAGTCGAGCATGGTCCAGTCGAGCATGGCTCGACTCTACAAACTCGTGGTCAGCTGGCCTTGCCCTGTGCGTCCAGGTGGCGTTCGGCGTCCAGTGCGGCAATGCAGCCGAAGTCAGCCGAGATGATCGCCTGGCGTTAGTGCTGGTCGGCCACGTCGCCAGCGGCGAACAGGCCTTCCACCGAGGTCTGGGTGGCGTTGCCGCCCAGGCCGGAGCGGGTTTCAAGGAAGCCGTTGCTCATGGCCAGCCGGTCGCTGGCGGGAATGGCCTGCAGGGAGTCGAGGAAGCGGAGGAAGGGCATGGGGGAAGGATAGGGCAGGTGGATCACGAACGGTGATGGCGGAACCAGATTGGTCTGTTCCGGCAGGGGATGAGGAAAATTTGAATTCTCCCTTTGTGTGCGCCTTGTGCCGAATCGCTGGTGCCAGGATCGGCAGTGTGGCGGGGCGCTGCATGGGTGGCGCTCATCCCAGCACATGGAGAGAACAACAATGAACGGATTGAAGCTTGCGGTTGCTGTAGTCGCGTGCGGCTTGGCCTTCTCGTCCCCTGCATCGGATGGTGTATCCGATCTGCAGACTGCAGAGGCAGTAGATCCAGGCATTTACGCAGAGGTCGCCGCGCTTCTGCAACGGGAAGTGGGTGCCCAGTTGACGCGCCATTTGCAAGACCAGGGCAGGTTGCGGCAAGTAACTGTGAGTGTGGTGGTCAACCCGCACAAGCGCCGGATGATCGTCGACTTTGGCCCCGGGTACCTTCCAGGTAATGACCAGAACTACGGCGAGCTCTTCCTCATACCATTGGCCGGTGATCTTCGGCGCTACGCGGACCAGGCGGGCCTGGAAATACTGGATGTGCAATTCCTCTTTCAAGGGAGGCCAATGGAGGCTCACTTCCCGGAAGATCATCCTGCACCGCGCGCGCCAAAATCTCGATCAACACATACTCAGGCCCTGGTCTCCGCAAGTCACGGATACATTGCATTGCACCCCAGCAGGGCGTGGAAGTTTCAGCGCCCGGCCCCGCTGGGTCTGCAGGAGGATGTGTTGAGCCCGGCATACGGTGACGAGTTGCAGGGCCTGCTGGAGCAGCGGAGTGGCCTGGCTGTGCATCGTGCCCGCAGTCGTTCCACAGACCTGCATCCGGAGTCGAGCCACCCTTGGGAACAAATGTCTTCCAGATACCACCTCAAGGCGCTCCTTCCTGAACGTGCCGATATCTGGAATGCGCTGCCAAACAGCACCGAAAGCAATCGTGAAGTGAAGGAGGACATTCGCGCTCGCCCCAATTATGCGAACCATCTTGGTGTGGACGTGATGCTGAGTCTGCACACAAACGGAAGCGACGCCTCCAGTGTCCGCGGGGCCGAGGTGTATCACCATCGTGCCAAGCCTGAGGACAAGGCGTTGGGCGACAGCATTCTGTGCGGCATGAAGGAACTCATCCATGCCCAGCCCGGATACGAGAGCTTTCCCGTGCGAGCTGAGTCGGTCCCAGACGGGCATGGCGAGAATCGCATTGGCAGGATGCCCTCGGTGATCGTCGAAACCGCCTATCACTCCAATCCGGAAGATGTGGCTGCTCTATTGGATCCCGTCTTCCGCACCGCCTCCATGAAAGGCGTCGAGAAGGGCTATCGCCTATGGGCGCAGGGGAAGACCTGTGAGCCTCTCGCTGGGCAATCCATCGTAGATGTCGACATCCCATCTGGGGAATCGCGCGAGGTGGATGTCGCGTTCGCAGGTCATCCGCAGTTCCCGATCAGTCTGGTCACGAGCAACACCCTGTGTCCTCCGGGCTGGGGCTGCAATGGAAGAACCGTGGTGATCGATTCGCCAGACCAGCCCAGCAGGATGAAACTCAGCTGTGGTCGCAACAGCGTGGGAACGCTTGGCTGGGAAACGCATGTGGTCGATGCCGACGGGGTCAAGACCCAGCCGGTACCTCACACCGTTCGTTGCGTTGCCGCGGGCAGTCCTGACGTGAGCGCCTTGGCCCGAAACGTTGCTGGCTTTGCGCAGTAGACGAAAAGGCCGGCGCTTTCGCGCCGGCCTTTGTCTTGCATGGTCCAGTCGAGCATGGTCCAGTCGAGCATGGCTCGACTCTACAAACTCGTGGTCAGCTGGCCTTGCCCTGTGCGTCCAGGTAGCGCTCGGCGTCCAGCGCGGCCATGCAGCCGAAGCCGGCCGAGGTGATCGCCTGGCGGTAGTGCTGGTCGGCCACGTCGCCGGCGGCGAACACGCCTTCCACCGAGGTCTGGGTGGCGTTGCCGCCCAGGCCCGAGCGGATTTCCAGGTAGCCGTTGTTCATGGCCAGCTGGCCGTCGAACAGCTGGGTGTTCGGGTGGTGGCCAATGGCCACGAAGAAACCATGGGCCTCGATGTCGCGGGTGCTGCCGTCCAGGGTCGACTTCACGCGCACGCCGGTCACGCCAGCGTCGTTGCCCAGCACTTCTTCCACCTGGTGGTGCCAGACGGTTTCGATCTTGCCGGCGGCGACCTTGGCGAACAGCTTGTCCTGCATGATCTTTTCCGCCTTCAGGGTGTCACGGCGGTGCACCAGGTAGACCTTGCGGGCGATGTTGGACAGGTACAGCGCCTCTTCCACGGCGGTGTTGCCGCCGCCGACCACCACCACGTCCTGGTCGCGGTAGAAGAAGCCGTCGCAGGTGGCGCAGGCGGACACGCCGCGGCCCTTGAAGGTTTCCTCGGTCGGAATGCCCAGGTACTTGGCGGTGGCGCCGGTGGAGATGATCAGCGCGTCGCAGGTGTACTCGTGGCTGTCACCGATCAGCTTGAACGGGCGCTGCGACAGGTCGGCCGTATGGATATGGTCGAAGATGACCTCGGTCTCGAAGCGCTCGGCGTGGGACTGCATGCGCGCCATCAGGTCCGGGCCCATCAGGCCGTGGGCGTCGCCCGGCCAGTTGTCCACTTCGGTGGTGGTCATCAGCTGGCCACCCTGCTGCAGGCCGGTGATGACCACCGGCTTCAGGTTGGCGCGGGCGGCATAGACCGCGGCGGTCCAACCGGCCGGGCCGGAACCGAGGATGACGAGGCGCTGATGGCGGGAGGGCAGGCTGGTGCTCATGTAGACTCGCGAAAAGGTAGATGGGACAAGGCGCGGCTGCGGTTTGCGCGGCAACCTTGGCTGGTCATAGAGTGGCGGCTGGGGCAGGGCGATTCAAGCCGATGAACAGAACGCGGTCGCCCACGGGCGGATTGACGCCGTTCTGGCGCCCGTTAGGCTGCGGTGACTGAAAACTGACGCCGTGTCGTTTATTATCAACCACTAACAGCGCATTCCAAAGGTATGGTCTAAGGTGGCGAAGCAGGTGCCCGAACGCTCCAAGTCCGACGACAGCAAGGCGTCGCGTCGCACGGCGGCCGCGGCAACGACCGACAATCCACGGCGCCAGCGCCTGTGGCGCGACTTGGGGCTGATCGCGATCGCTCCGGCGCTGCTGTACCTGGCCGCCAGTCTGTTTACCTATTCAGCCAGTGATCCCGGCTGGTCGCACACCGGCAGCGTGGTCGCCCCCGTGCACAACATGGGCGGTCGTGCCGGCGCCTGGATTGCGGATGTGCTGCTGCAGCTGTTCGGCTACATCGCCTTCCTGCTGCCGGTGGTGCTGGGTGCCCTGTCGTGGATCGCAATGTTCGGGCTCAAGCGCGAAGCCAAGGGCGACAACGACCTGGACCCGGCCTTGCGCCTGGTCGGCCTGGTCGGCTTCCTGATTGCCGGCACCGGCTTCCTGCACGTGCGCCTGTTCAGTGGTGATGTGTCCAGCGCCGGCGGCATCCTCGGCAAGCTGGTGGGCAATTCGCTCACCGTGGGCTTCGGCGCGCTGGGCGCCAATCTGTTCGTGCTGGTGCTGCTGCTGGCCTCGATCACTCTGGCCACCGGTCTGTCGTGGTTTGCGGTGATGGAAAAGATCGGCCGCGGCGTGATGTCGCTGGCACCGCTGCTGGAGCGCAAGAAGGAACAGGCCACCGAATGGAAGCAGACCCGCGCCCTGCGCGAGGAGCGCCAGGAAGTGCGCAAGGCCGATGCCGAAGTGCGCGCCAAGCGCGAGCCGGTGAAGATCGAGCCGCGCCCGGAGCCGGTGATCGAGAAGAGCGATCGGGCCAAGCGCGACAACCAGATTCCGATGTTCCGTGGCGTCAACGGCGACGGCTCGGACCTGCCGCCGCTGGCGCTGCTGGATGACCCCAAGCCGCAGCCCAAGGGCTACGACGAGGAAACGCTGGAAACCCTGTCGCGGCAGATCGAGTTCAAGCTGAAGGACTTCCGCATCGATGCGCAGGTGGTCGGCGCCTATCCGGGCCCGGTCATCACCCGCTTCGAGATCGAACCGGCGCCGGGCATCAAGGTCAGCCAGATCAGCTCGCTGGACAAGGACATCGCCCGCGGCCTGTCGGTGAAGTCGGTGCGCGTGGTTGACGTGATTCCGGGCAAGTCGGTGATCGGCCTGGAAATCCCCAACGTCACCCGCGAAATGATCTTCCTGTCCGAGCTGCTGCGCTCGAAGGAATACGACAAGGCGGCCAGCGTGCTGACCCTGGCGCTGGGCAAGGACATCGCCGGCCGGCCCACCGTGGCTGACCTGGCGCGCATGCCGCACCTGCTGGTGGCCGGTACCACCGGCTCGGGCAAGTCGGTGGCGGTCAACGCCATGGTGCTCAGCCTGCTGTACAAGGGCTCGCCGAAAGACCTGCGCATGCTGATGATCGACCCGAAGATGCTGGAACTGAGCGTCTACCAGGGCATTCCGCACCTGCTGGCGCCGGTGGTCACCGACATGAAGGAGGCGGCCAACGGCCTGCGCTGGTGCGTGGCCGAAATGGAGCGCCGCTACAAGCTGATGAGCGCGGTGGGCGTGCGCAACCTGGCTGGCTTCAACAAGAAGGTGAAGGACGCCGAGGACGCCGGCCAGCCGCTGATGGACCCGCTGTTCAAGCCCAACCCGGAACTGGGCGAGGCGCCGCGTCCGCTGGAAACCCTGCCGTTCATCGTCATCTTCATCGACGAATTCGCCGATATGATGATGATCGTCGGCAAGAAGGTGGAAGAGCTGATCGCCCGCCTGGCACAGAAGGCGCGTGCGGCCGGCATCCACCTGATCCTGGCGACCCAGCGCCCGTCGGTGGACGTGATCACCGGCCTGATCAAGGCCAACATCCCCACCCGCATTGCCTTCCAGGTCAGCTCGAAGATCGATTCGCGCACCATCCTGGACCAGTCCGGTGCCGAAACCCTGCTGGGCCACGGCGACATGCTGTACCTGCCGCCGGGCACGGCCATGCCCGAGCGCGTGCACGGTGCGTTCGTGTCCGACGACGAAGTGCACCGCGTGGTCGAACACCTGAAGGCGATGGGCCCGGCCGATTACATCGACGGCGTGCTGGATGAAGTGCAGACCCTGGGCGATGGCGTGGTGGTGGGTGCCACCGGCTTGCCGGAAACCAGCGCGGCCGGCGACGAATCCGACCCGCTGTACGACGAGGCCCTGCGCGTGGTGACCGAAACCCGCCGCGCCTCCATTTCCGGTGTGCAGCGGCGCCTGAAGATCGGCTACAACCGCGCGGCACGCCTGATCGAGGCCATGGAAGCGGCCGGTGTGGTCAGCGCGCCCGAACACAACGGCGACCGCACGGTGCTGGCACCGCCGCCGCCGAAGTAAGCCCTGCCACCGCCACCACGTCCAAGGAACCGACGCATGCATCGACTTCTTCCCCGCGTGCTGGCGCTGGCCTGCGCGCTGGCGGTTGGCCCCGCGCTGGCTGACGCCGGCGTGCCCCAGCCGGCGCCGCCGTCCACCAGCAGCGATGCCGAGGCCAGCAACAACTTCAGCTTCGTGCGCTACCGCGCCGACTACCAGGTGCGTGCCGATGCCGGCAACATCCAGACCGAAACCTACGAAATCCTGCTCAAGACCAAGGCGGCGGTGGAGCAGTTCAGCCAGGTGCGGCTGAGCTACAGCGAGAAGATGGAAACGCTGGAGGTGGTGAGCGCCTATACGCTGACCGCCGACGGCCAGCGCCGCGACGTGCCGGCCGACCGCATCTATACCCAGGAAAGCTATTCCAGCGCCGCGGCCGCCATGTATGCCGACCGCAAGGTGCGGGTGATCGTGTTCCCCAACCTGGCGCCGGGCACGCGGCTGTTCTACCAGGTGCGACGCACCCAGCTGACGCCGTATTTCCCAGGCTACTTCGGGCTGTGGGAAACCTTCAATGTGTTCACCCAGTACGACGATGCCGAAGTGACCCTGAGCGCGCCGGCCAACCTGCCCATGTACGTGGACAGCCGGGGCGTTCAGGGCAGCGACCGCCCGCAGGTGAAGAACGGCCAGGCGCAGTGGCGCTGGCGCTACCAGCGGCGCGAACCGATGCAGGCGCAGAACTGGTCGGCGGCGGTGTGGGAGTTCGGCCCGAACATCATGGCCAGCACCTACAAGGACTGGGCGCAGATGGGCCGTGCCTACCAGCTGAAGGCGGGGGAGGCGGCACGGGTGACCCCGCAGATCCAGGCCCTGGCCGATGAAGTGACCGCCGGCATCAGCGACCGCAAGGCGCAGGCCGATGCGCTGTACCGCTGGGTGGCGCAGAACATCCGCTACGTGGCGGTCTACCTGGGCAATGGCGGGCTGGAGCCGAACAGTGCGCAGAGCATCCTGGACAACCACTATGGCGACTGCAAAGACCATGTGGCGATTCTGGAAGCGTTGCTGGCGGCCAAGGGCATTGCGAGCTCGCCGGTGCTGATCGGCGCCGGTGGCGGGCCCACGCTGCCGAAGATTCCCGTACTGGGCCGCTTCAACCACGCCATCACCTACGTGCCCGAGTTCGATCTGTACCTGGATTCGACCAGCGCCTGGGCGCGTTTTGGCCAGTTGCCCGATGGTGATCTGGGCGCGCCGGTACTGCACACGCGTACCGCCAGCGTGGCGCGCACCCCGGCCAACGACCCGCAGCGCAATGCCACGGTGATGGACGTGCGCTTCACCTTCGATGCGCAGGGCAACCTGCGTGGCGAGACCGTGCCGCAGCTGGGCGACAACGCCGAGATCGGCATGCGCGCGCAGTTCGCCCAGCTCAATGCGCAGAACCGCGCACGGGCGGAGGAGTCGATCATGGCCGCGTCCGGTTTCGATGGCCGCGGGCAGCTGCAGCTGCAGGGCGTACCGGTCGATCTGACCCGGCCGTTCGGCTACCGCATGGCGTTCCAGGCTGAGGACTACGTCGATTTCGCCGTGGCCGGCGGCATGGCCGTGCCCGATCCGCCCGGGGGTGAATCGGTGCGCGGGCTGTACGCAAGCGCGTCGGCGCCGGACAACCAAACCCCCTTTTACTGCAATGCCAGCCTGCGCGAGGAAACCTATCGCCTGCAGTTCCCGGACAACGCGCCGATCATCGCCATTCCGGCCAGCCAGCGCTTCACCAATGCGGCCGGCGACTACCGCGTGGACTGGAGCCGCAACGGCCAGGAAGTGACCGTGCACCACCGCCTGCAGCAGAACGCGGTGCGCGGCCCGCAGGCGCTGTGCCAGCCGCAGGACTACGCCGCGTTCCGGGCGCTGTACCGGGAAGTGCGCCGCGGCTTCCGTGGCCAGGTGCTGTACGGCAGATTGCCGGCCAGCGGCAACTGAATCGCCGATGCACCCGCGGGGCGGCATAATGTCGCCCTGATCGCCCATTCATCTTTGCCCGGGCACACTGGCACCCAACTTTCCTGGCGCACGCGCCCACAGGATTCCCGCATGAACATCCGCTTCCGTCGTTTCCTTGCCACCACCACCCTGGCCGTGGCTTGTGCCGCTGCCGGCAGCGCCTGGGCCGGCGCCCGCGATGACCTGAAAACCTTCACCAGTGGCCTGAAGGGCCTGGATGGGCAGTTCAGCCAGCAGGTGTTCGACAGCCGCGGCAAGGTGAAGGAATCGACCAGTGGCCGCGTTGCGCTGTCGGCGCCGCGCTTGTTCCGCTGGGAATACGTGCGCCCGCACGAACAGCTGATCGTGGCCGACGGCAAGAAGGTCTGGATGTACGAGCCGGACCTGGAGCAGGCCACCGTGCGCGAGCAGGGCAAGGAAGAGCAGAACAGCCCGCTGACCGCACTGATCAACCCGGCGCTGCTGGAACAGCAGTACGACCTGAGCGAAGAAGCGGCCAAGCGTGACGGCCTGCAGTGGCTGTCGCTGTCGCCCAAGCGTGACACCGAAGCCAGCTTCCAGTACGCCGCATTGGGCTTCAACGCGCAGGGCCTGGCCAAGATGGAAATCACCGATGCCGTCGGCCAGCGCACCGTGATCACCTTCAGCGGCTGGAAGCGCAACCCCGGCTTCGCCGCCGGCACCTTCAGCTTCACCCCGCCGAAGGGAACCGACGTCATCGGCAATTGAGGTGTGACGCGGGGCATGGCCCGGCGCTACCTGGCCCTGGTAGGTGCCAACCTTGGTTGGCACGCTCTCGCGGTACAATGTCCCGGTGCCAAGACATCGTTCCACTTCCTTCCCCGGCCCCGATCTGCTGAGCGTTGATCGGGATCACCTGCGCCCGCTGGCCGAGCGCATGCGCCCGCGTACCCTCGACGAAATGGTCGGGCAGAAGCGCCTGCTTGCGCCGGAAAGCGCGCTGCGCCGTGCGGTCGAATCCGGTCGCGTGCATTCGATGATCCTGTGGGGCCCGCCCGGCTGCGGCAAGACCACGCTGTCGTTGCTGCTGGCCGAATACTCCGACGCCGAATTCCGCGCCATCTCTGCCGTGCTCTCTGGCTTGCCCGAAGTGCGCCAAGTGCTGGCCGAGGCCGCGCAGCGTTTTGCCGAAGGCCGCCGCACCGTGCTGTTCGTGGACGAAGTGCACCGCTTCAACAAGGCGCAGCAGGATGCCTTCCTGCCGCACATCGAGCGCGGCACCATCCTGTTCGTCGGCGCTACCACCGAGAATCCCTCGTTCGAACTGAATTCCGCGCTGCTGTCGCGCTGCCGCGTGCACGTGCTGGAAGCGGTGTCGCCCACGGATATTGTCGAGGCGCTGGAACGAGCGCTGGGCGACCGCGAGCGCGGCCTGGGCGAGGAGCGCATCGAGGTCGCCCCCGAGTTGCTGCTGGAAATCGCCACCGCCGCCGACGGTGACGTGCGGCGTGCGCTGACCCTGCTGGAAATCGCCGCCGAGCTGGCGGGCGGGGAGGGCGGTCGCATCACCCCGCAGACCCTGACCCAGGTGTTGGCCGACCGCACCCGCCGCTTCGACAAGGGCGGCGAGCAGTTCTACGACCAGATCTCGGCGCTGCACAAGTCGGTACGCAGCTCCAACCCTGATGCCGCGCTGTACTGGTTGACCCGCATGCTCGATGGCGGCTGCGATCCGTCCTATCTGGCGCGTCGCCTGACCCGCATGGCCATCGAAGATATCGGCTTGGCCGACCCGCGCGCGCAGAGCATGGCGCTGGAAGCCTGGGACATCTATGAGCGGCTGGGCAGCCCGGAAGGCGAGCTCGCCTTCGCGCAGCTGGTGCTGTACCTGGCCAGCACCGCCAAATCGAACGCAGGCTATGCGGCCTTCAACCAGGCCAAGGCCGATGTGCGCGAGAGCGGCACCGAAGAAGTGCCGCTGCACCTGCGCAATGCACCGACCAAGCTGATGAAGGAGCTGGGTTACGGCGCCGAGTACCAGTACGACCATGATGCCGAGGGCGGCATCGCCCTGGACCAGACCGGTTTCCCCGATGCGATGGGCGAACGGGTCTACTACAACCCGGTGCCGCGCGGGCTGGAAATCAAGCTGAAGGAAAAGCTGGACCGGTTGCGCGCCGAGCGCGAAGCAGCCAGGGCCGCAAAGCGTCTGTAGAGTCGAGCTTGCTCGACTGCCTTTCGCGCTTTTGTAGAGTCGAGATCCTATGTTCGTGGTCAAGTCTGCTGGAAGCAGGCTTGACCCACTTTCAGCATGCTCGGGTCGAAATCCCGGCCGCTCTTGAAGACGCCCCACGCGATTCTGGCCAGCTTCCTGGCCAGGATGTTGAAGCTGGCGGTGCTGCTGTGTCCGCGGTCGCGGATGGCGGTGTAGAGGGGTTTTCCTCCCTTGCATCGGGTCAGGCCCATGGCCGCCATGTAGAGGATCTGCCGCAGGCCGGCATTGCCTCGTTTGGACAACCGGCGACGGCCGATCCGGGCGCCGGATTCGTTGGGGCGTGGATCCAGGCCGGTGCAGGCCACCCAGGCGTCTGAGTTGGCCAACGGCCAGCGGGTGATGTGATGGGTAACAAAGGCCGCCACCGTCGGGCCCACACCCGGAATGGTCATGATCCGCCGATACAGATCGCGCTGTTCGCCGCTGCGACAGACGTGTTGGATCTCTCGATCCAGCATCGCAATGGCCCCTTTCAGACCACTGAATATCGGCCCGAAGATGGCCGATTCAGCCGCGTCGGTCCCCAAGGAAAGATGGAGCGTTGCCTTGTTCCGGACCAGACTGTCACGCTGCTGCAGAAGCACATGCAGCCGTTCCTGCTCCGGCGAGCGGGCGATGTGCTCGTGCAGATTGTCGGCCTCCCTGGCGATGTACCGTGCGATGACCTGCGCGTCGCCGGAGTCAGTCTTGCCCCGGCAGGCCACGCCCTTGGCGTAGTGCTTGATGTCACGTGGGTTGAGCAGGAAGA
This sequence comes from Stenotrophomonas sp. ZAC14D2_NAIMI4_6, assembly GCF_003086875.1. Lineage (NCBI taxonomy): Bacteria > Pseudomonadati > Pseudomonadota > Gammaproteobacteria > Lysobacterales > Lysobacteraceae > Stenotrophomonas > Stenotrophomonas sp. ZAC14D2_NAIMI4_6. The sequence goes on from NZ_CP025996.1 coordinate 2,124,435, forward strand.
CAGCGTGGCCGGCCTTCTGGGCAGCCCGAACCACAAGCTCGTGATGGCGATTGGTCGCTTCAACGCCGATACGCGACTTGGCAGGCACGCTGGACAGCCACTTGCCGATGGCCGAGGCTGAATTGGCGATTCGGGCGCTGCCCTTGGTGCCGTGGCGCGCCACCACCAAAGTCTTTGAATTGGCGTCGATGCCGATGGCCGAATGATCTGACATCTGTGCAACTCCCAGCTATTGTTAAGGGGCTGGGGTGGTACCGCACCACGTTGGCTTGCCTACATCGGCGGTCCTCAAAGGCCGCTAGATCCTTTATCGACGTTAAGGTGCGGGATGGGGATCGCTCGACTCGTCTGTCGGCTCGACTCCGCAGATGCTTGCTTGACGGTCCCTCCACCCTGGCTCCTACATACCTCGTAGGAGCCGGCGGGAACATACAAGCTTGCTCGACTGCCCTTTGCTCTTCGTAGAGTCGAGCTTGCTCGACTGCCGGATTGAAAGCAGTCGAGCTAGCTCGACTCTACAAAAGCCGGGCCTCAGTCGAGCAAGCTCGACGCTACAAACGCCAATCGCCCTTGCCGCGCTTGATGGCGATCGGCACGCCCAGCTCCTTCTCCAGTTCAGCCGCCGCGGCCTGGTAGCGCGCATACGCCGCGTCATCCGCCGCGTCCACCAGAATGCGCCCGTTCACCGCATCGGTACCGATGCCGTGCGCGCCGGGGAACCGCGCGGCCAGCAAACCGCTGGCAACGGCGGCGTTCAGGTCTTCAGTCGCGTAACGACTGCCTGAAACGAACTCGACCGTCACCTCGCCGCGCGGCCATTGCATGCTGCGCGTCTGGTAGTGGGTGTCGCCCTTCAGCAGCACCACCACCTTCAGCGGGTTACAGGAAATGCGGCGGCCGGCGTAGCGACCGGGAAGCGCCACGCGCAGCCGCGCGGTAACGCCGGCCAGCTCCCGTTCCAGGGTGGCCTGGTCGGGGCAGGGGGTGATGTCGATGTCGCTGAAATCCACGCCCGCGCGCGGGCTGGGGGAGCAGCCGACCGTGCCCAATGCAGCGGCGCAGGCGAGGGCAGGGGCGAGCCATCGTCGAACAGGCAGTAACGTGATTGAGGTAGCGCGCATGCCGGCAGTATGCACACCGGGTGTGCACACGCGCGCGTGATACACAGCGTGACGTTTGATCTAGGTGATAAGCATTCGCATCTAGGATAGACTGCGGTCCCTTGATGAAGAGGCGGCCCGGCCCGCCGCATCCGTCACCCATGATGTTTTCCGTACGCTCCGTCGGCTGTCTGGCCGCCCTGATGATGGGGGTCCTGATGGCCGCTCCCTACGCCCATGCACAGCAGCGCAACCCGCAGCAGCTGATGGGCCGCACCGTACTGGACGAACCTGCGTCCAGCTACCGCTTCGAACGTTTCGTGATCGACAGCCCCGACCAGCAGCGCCGCTGGCGGGTGAACGTGGCGATTCCGGCCAAGGCGGGCAAGACCCCCGCACCCGTGCTGTACGCCCTGGACGGCAATGCGGTGGCGATGGTGCTGGACCAGCCGCTGCTGGCCGAGCTGGCCGCCCGCAAGGCGCCGCCGGTGCTGGTGATGATCGGCTACGACAATGAGCTGCGCATCGATTCGCCGTCGCGCACCCGCGATTACACCGCCTGGATCGATCGGGCCGACGACGAGGCCGGCACCACCCAGGCCACCGGTGGCGGCGCCGCCGCGTTCCTGGATGTGATCGAGCGCCGCATCAAGCCCGAAGTCGAGCGCCGCGCGAAGATCGACCCGCAACAGCAGGCGCTGTGGGGCCACTCGCTGGGCGGGCTGTTCGTGCTCAACACGCTGTACACCCGCCCGGCAGCCTTCCAGTACTTCCTGGCCGCCAGCCCGTCGCTGTGGTGGGCGCAGGGCGCTGCGCTGGGCGATCCGGAACAGCAGTTCGTGCAGAACGTGCACGGCCAGCCGGCCAAGGTCTGGTTGATGCTGGGCGGTGCCGAGCGCGTGGGTGACCGCGGCAAGCGCGATATGAACAACCCGCGCGTGGTCGCGCACCTGCGCCGCATTGGCGGTGCCACCCCGGATGCGGCCCTGCAGCTGTCCACGCGCCTGGCCAAGGTGCCGGCGCTGCAGGTGCAGTACCGCGAGTTCCCGGGGCTGGGCCATGGCCCGATGCTGCCGGCCTCGTTCCATGCCGCTCTGCATGAACTCTACGGCGTGGCCGATCGCAGCGAAGCGGATGGCAAGGCGCCGGCCGCGGCGAACGCCAACGAATGACAACCGCGCACGGCCAACCCGTGCGACCCCACTACCCAGGCTTGGCTGTCGATGTGCAGCGGCCCAGGCAACCGATGAATCCCGCGCCACGCGGCGCGGCCTACGTGTGCAAGGAGCCTTCCATGTCGTCCCGTTCTTCCTTCCGTCTTACTTCCCTGGCCGCCGGCCTGTTGCTGGCCGTTACTGCATCGGCGCAGCCGGTGTTCGACCAGCCGGCCAATGCGACCTTCAAGGGCCAGGTGGTCTCGCGCGGCGAGAACGTGGTGCCGGGCAGCACCGCCGATGTCACCGGCCGCGGCTTCGTGCCCGGCCAGCAGATCAGTCTGGTGCGCGGCGATACCGTGCTGAACAGCCAGCCGGTGGTGGTTGATGCCGATGGCAACTTCAAGACCCAGCTGGCCATCCCGGCCGATGCGGTGCCGGGCACCCACCCGGTGGTGGTGCGCGCCAGCCAGCCGGCGGCCGCCACCGTGCTGAAGCTGCGCATCTCGCCGCAGCTGCCGCTGTCGGGCCAGCAGCAGTTCGCCACCCAGTCCAACAAGCTGGTGCCGGGCCTGTACCAGTCGGCCTACAGCGCCGCCAGCAACGCTGTGTTCGTTACCTCGGCCGTGGGCCGCCCGCCGGTTACCCAGTCGCAGCTGCTGAAGCTGGACCCCAAGAGCCTGAAGGTGACCAAGGCGATCACCCCGGCGCAGGTGCCGGGCAGCACCAACGGCGCGGTCTATGCGGTGTACGGCGTGGGCGTGGATGACACCAACGGCAACGTGTGGGTCACCAACACCCGCCAGAACACCGTGGCCGTCTACCGCCAGAAGGATCTGTCGCTGGTCCACCAGTTCCCGGTCGATGCCGTGCCGCATGCGCGCGACGTGGTGGTCGATGGCACCCACGGCAAGGTGTTTGCTTCGGCGACGGGCGAAGACCACCTGTCGGTGTTCGATGCCAAAACGCTGAAGCCGCTGGAATCGATCACCCTGGAATCGGGCGTGGATGAAGGCAAGTTCACCCCGATGAGCCTGGTGCTGGATGAAAAGGCCGGCAAGCTGTTCACCGTCAGCATCGGCACCCCGGAAGCGGCGGTGATCGACGTGGCCAGCGGCAAGGTGGACAAGGTGATCGACCTGGGCAATTCCATCAGCGCTTCGGGCGTGGCCTTCGATGCGCAGCAGAACCGTCTGTACGTCGCCTCGCAGGGCACCGACAACCTGCTGATCGTTGATGTGGCCAGCGGCAAGGTCGTGCACGATGTGCCGGTCGGCGCCGGCGCGCTGAACGTTGCGTTCGATGACAAGAGCGGCCTGGCCTACGTCACCAACCGTGGCGCCGGTACGGTTACCGCGGTCAACCGTGATGGCAAGATCGTTGGCAACCTGGATGGCGGCACGCTGCCCAACCACGTGCGCGCCGATGGCAAGGGCAATGTGTTTGCCGTGAACAAGTCGCGTGGCGCCGAAGACCCCAAGGGTGACCGCATCACCCGCATCAGCCTGCGCCAGCCGTAACCCCCGTGCCGGGCGAGGGCAGTGCCTTCGCCCGGCCAGCAAGGAGAATCTGCATGAACTTCGCTTCCCATCTGCGCCTGTGTGCGCTCCCGCTGGCCGTTTCGCTGGCCTTGGCTGCCTGTGGTGGCAGTGCGCCGCCGGCCGCGACCGATGCCGCTGCGCCGGCAGCGGGTTCTGCCACTGCTTCGGCAAGCGCTGCGCAGGAACTGCCGGCCGGCTGGCAGCGCGTGGCCGGCGTGGATGTGCCGGCCCTGCAGGACCAGAAGGCCGCACTGCCGACTACGGTGGCCAGTGATGATGGCGCGCAGGTGGAAGTGAAGGATGCCAGCCGGATCATTGCCGGCGGCGATGACGTGATTGCGGTGCTGGAAGCGCTGGGCGCTGGCAAGCAGGTGTTTGCCGCACCCACCAACACCACCACCCAGGCCGGTCTGGCCGCGCCGCATCAGTTCCTGTTCAACCGCACCACCGGGGTGGAGGGCGTGCTGAGCCTGCAGGGCTCGCTGTTCCTGGGCAACAGCCTGCGCCGCCACACCGAGCTGTCGAAGAAGCTGCGCGAAGTGGGCGAGCCGGCCGTGGTGGTCGACGACCTGCAGCCGGCGCCGGACAAGGTGCGCAAGATCGCGGCGGCGATTGGTCTGGCCGATGCCGGCCAGACCCTGGCCACCCAGGTGCAGCGCCAGCTGGATGAGGCCGCCGGGATCGGCAAGGGCCTGGCCCATGTGCCGCGCGTGATCCACGTGTCGGCCACCGGCGCGGGCGGTCTGCCCACGGTGGCAGGTGCTGACAGCGCCTCGGCACAGCTGATCGCGCTGGCCGGCGGCGTGAACATCGGCACCGAAGCCGGGGTGAAGAACTATTCGCAGTTGAGCAACGAGGGCGTGGTGGCCGCGGCGCCAGAGGTGATTCTGGTGACCGAGCACGACCTGCAGCAGTTCGGCGGTGCTGATGGGCTGTGGAAGGCCTATCCGACCCTGAAGCAGACCCCGGCCGGCGCCGCCAACCGGGTCTGGGTGCTGCCGGATGTGCAGCTGAAGTACACCAGCGTGGGCTCGGGTGCGGGTGCGCTGGCGCTGGCCAAGGCCTTTGCGGCGCTGCCGCCGGCATGAGCCCTGCGGATCGGCGCCGCCGTCGCGGGCGGGTGATGTTGCTGGTTGCGTTGCTGGCACTGCTGGGGGCAGTGCTGGCGTCGTTCGCCGTGGGCCCGTTGCGTCTGCCGCCGCTGGAGGTGCTGCAGGCGCTGGGGGTGAAGCTGGGCCTGGTCGATCCGCAGGCGGTCAGCAGCCGCGACCTGGCGGTGGTCTGGCAGCTGCGTATTCCGCGCGCCCTGTTGGGGGCGATGGTGGGCGCGGCACTTGCCATGGCGGGCGCCAGTCTGCAGGGCCTGTTCGGTAACCCGCTGGCAGATCCTGGCATCGTCGGTGTCAGCCAGGGTGCGGCGCTGGGTGCGGTGGCGGCCATCGTGCTGGGCGCGGCCGGTGCCGCCGGCTGGCTGGTGCCGGTGGCGGCCTTCGGGGGCGGCGCCGCGGCCATCGGCCTGACCTATGCGCTGGCACGCCCGGGCAAGGGCACCGGCAATGCCACGTTGCTGCTGGTGGGTATTGCGATGGCCGCGTTCTGTTCGGCGCTGATCGGCTTCCTGACCTACATCGCCAGCGAAAGCGAACTGCAGTCGCTGGTGTTCTGGCAGATGGGTTCGCTGGCACGCGCCAACTGGTCGGACGTGGCAGCGGTGCTGCCGCTGTTCGCCATCGGCGTGTTCGCGCTGCTGCGCCTGGGCACACCGCTGGACATGCTGGCCTTGGGTGAGCGCCAGGCGCAGCACCTGGGCCTGGACGTGGCGCGCACGCGCCGCCGTCTCGTGGCCTTCAGTGCATTGCTGGTGGGCGCGGCGGTGGCATTTGCCGGCTCGATCAGCTTCGTGGGCCTGGTGGTGCCGCACGTGGCGCGCCTGCTGGTGGGCCCGGGGCATCGCTGGCTGCTGCCGGTATCGGGCGTGCTGGGCGCGCTGCTGATCGTGGTGGCCGACACCGCCGCGCGTACGCTGGACCCGCCGGCGGAGATTCCGCTGGGGCTGTTCTCGGCCGCGCTGGGCGCGCCGTTCTTCCTGTGGCTGGTGCTGCAGCAGCGCCGCAAGGTGGCTGCATGAGCGCTTTGCTGAGCCTGCGCGATGTGGTGGTGCGCCGCCAGCAGCGCGAGATCCTGCATGGCATCACCCTGGATTTCGCGCCGGGCACGGTCACTGCCCTGGTGGGGCCCAATGGGGCGGGCAAATCCACCTTGCTGGCGGTGGCTGCAGGCGATCTGCGCGCCGATGTCGGCGACGTGGCGTTGAACGGCCGTCCACTTCACGCGTACAAGGCCGGGCCGCTGGCGCGCGAGCGCGCGGTGATGCCGCAGGAACACGGCGTGCGCTTCGCCTTCAGCGTTGAAGAAGTGGTGGCGATGGGGCGCCTGCCGCACCCACCCGATCCGGCCGTGGACGATGCGCGCGTGGAAGCCTCCATTGATGCGGCCGAGCTGCAGGCACTGCGCCTGCGCGAAGTGCAGCAGTTGTCCGGCGGCGAATCGGCGCGCACCACCTTCGCCCGCGTGCTGGCGCAGGACACGCCGCTGCTGGTGTTGGACGAGCCCACCGCAGCGCTCGACCTGCGCCACCAGGAACGTACGCTTCGTAGCGTGCGCGCCTGCGCCAAAGCCGGTGCGTGCGTGATCGTGGTGCTGCACGATCTGAATCTTGCCGCTGGTTATGCCGACCGCATCGTGCTGCTGGAACAGGGCAGGGTGGCCGCCGATGGCACGCCCTTGCAGGTGCTCACCGAAGCCAATCTGCAGCGCGTATACCAGCAGGATGTGGTGGTGCTGCAGCACCCCAAGCGTGGCGTCCCGCTGGTGGTAGTGACCTGAGTCGACGGGGTCAGATCCTTTCGCCCAGCGAAAGGCTCTGACCCCAGGGTCGGCCCCAGGCGAGAATTTCGGACAAGTTGCATGGACCGGCGCGGCTGGCCGATAGGATCCTGTGCAGCCCGTTTCCCACCGGCCTGCCACCATGAAGCTGCTTCGCGTTACCGCCACTACGGTCTGCATGCTGGCGTCCGCAGCGTGCGTGCAGGACTCCGCCCCTGAGCGCGTGGCTGACACGGTCTGCCGAAGTCGTCTTGCGCTGCACGCGGACACCTGTGTGGAGAAAGCCGTGGCATCGTTGAAGCGGATCGTGCAAGCGCGCGAGAAGCGCTTCTATCGGCGTGATGACTGCAGTTTCAAGGCGACCCGATCGTCTGAGCCTTCCATCTCATTCTTTTCGGTGTTCTTGAATCCGCTTGAGTATCCGCCCGACCGGCTTTCCGGTGGTGCCGCCGTTGTTCGCATGCAGGTCGACGCTGCGGGCACGCTTCGATCCGTCGAGGTTGTCCAGTCCAGTGGTGACCCGGCGCAGGATGCGGCTGCCGCAGAGACTGTGTGGAATTGGTGCTACGTGCCCGCACAGCGTGACGGGAGGGACGAGGGTGGATTCGTTGAACATCGTTTCGACTTCGATCCGCCAGCTGAGAACTGAATGCTCAGGGTCACATCCTTTCGCCCAGCGAAAGGCTCTGACCCCAAGCAGCAAAGCTTCCGTTCGCGCCGCGACGTATCCTTGGCGGTTCGTTTTTCTTCAACGGAATGACCCCCCATGAAAGTTTCCTTCGCACGTACCGCACTTGTCGCTTCGCTGTTTGCTTCGGCGTGCGCGGCCAATGCAGCCACGACCTCGGTGTCGTTGAGCAAAGCGGCCGACCAGGCCACCTCGATCGAAACGCGCAGCGCCAAGGGCAAGGGCGCCACGCCTGATCTGTTCACCACGCACTACTACGTGGGCGGTGAGATGATGATGGCGTGGGCCGACCAGCAGGTGCTGGTGCTGTGCAGGAAGTCTGCGTATCTGAAGCTGCCGGGCATGAAGCCCGCTGCCAGCGAACTGCCGCTGGAGCAGCGGCAGATGATCGGCGCTCAGGCCATGATGGCCGGCTACACCAGCTATGCGGCCATTGCCGAGATGGTGGATGGCTCGGTTGCCGTGGCCGACGATGGCAGCGAAGTGCGCCGCCAGGCCGAACGCCCGTGGGCCTACGGCACCGAGCGCTACGATGTGACCAGCCAGCGCATGCCCAATGGCGCTTTGCGGGTGCGCGCGGTGAAGACCGCCACGGTGAATACGGCCAAGCGCTCCAAGCCGGGTGATGCCTTCAGTACGGACGAAGACCAGGACGCACGTCTGAGCGAGCTGGGTGCTGTTGGCAGCTGGACTGAAGTCACCTTCCATAACACCCCGCGCCGTGGCGAGGTCGATCCGGCGTACTCGCTGAAGGGCTGGGTGTCGGTGACCGGTGACAACGCGGCGACGGTTGGCGACGCGCGGCGGATCAACGGCTGCGAGTGACCGGCCGTTGCTGGGGTCAGAGCCCTTGGCGTGGCCAAGGGATCTGACCCCGCACACCCCACTACATCTCATTGTTCCATGAATGCGTGCAATAGCCCCTTGCGCGCCAGATTGGCAGGTCTAGAATGCGCTGCATGAACCGGATGCCGCTCCTGAAGTTTTTCACCCTGACCCGCGCAAGCGCGGAACGGGCGTGTCTGCCTGGAGTGCCACGAAGCCGTTGATACGGCCATCGTTGGACCATCCACAGAGCGCCCTTCGGGGCGCTCTTTTCGTTTCCGCAATTTCATTTTCAACGTCGCCGGCGCCGCCGGCTCGACCCAAGGAGAACGTGCCATGCACCAGATCGCCGAGACCGAACGCTAGCCGCATGCCCTGTCGCCAACCGGGGTGTGCGGCCCCTGAAGTTGGCTTTGCAGGAACCTATCTCATGAACACCCAGACCCTTTCCCGCCGCCGCAACCTGGGCATCATTGCCCACATCGACGCTGGCAAGACCACGCTGACCGAACGCCTGCTGTGGAAAAGCGGCGAAATCCATCGCGTCGGCGAAGTGCACGACGGCAATGCGACCACCGACTTTTCGGCCATCGAGCGCGAGCGCGGCATCACCATCGGCGCCGCCGCCGTGCAGGCGCAGTGGGCGCCGCGCGATCTGCCGCCGCACCGGCTCACGCTGATCGACACCCCCGGCCACATCGACTTCGCCATTGAAGTGGAGCGTTCGCTGCGCGTGCTCGACGGTGCCGTTGCCGTGTTCTCGGCCGTGGACGGCGTGCAACCGCAGTCGGAAACCGTGTGGCGCCAGGCGCGCCGGCATGGCGTGCCGTCCATTGCCTTCGTCAACAAGATGGACCGCGTGGGTGCCGACTTCGGACGGGTGCTGGAGCAGATGCGGGACAAGCTGCAGGCGCGGCCGTGGGCGCTGGGTGTACCGCTGGGTAGCGAAAGTGCTTTCAACGGCTGGGTGGACCTGGTCGATGAGCGCGTGCTGCAGTGGCACGATGATGGCACCACCACCGTTTCGGCGTGGGACGATGCCGCGCGCGCGCAGTGGCGGGCGCACCGCCAGGCCTTGATCGAGGCGGTGGCCGACCACGACGACGCGCTGGCCGATGCGTGGCTGGACGGTCGCGCCATCGATGCAGCGCTGCTGCGCGCTGCGCTGCGCAGGGCCACCCTGGCCGGCGCAGGGGTGCCGGTGCTGGCCGGTGCCGCGTTCAAGGACAAGGGCATCGAGACGCTGCTGGATGCGGTGGTCGACTACCTGCCTTCGCCACTGGATCGCCCCGCGGTTACGGCCGTGAGCGAGCACGGTGACGTCGTACTGCCGCCGGACCCGGACGGTCCGCTGGCGGGCCTGCTGTTCAAGATCACCCACCAGCAGCACGGCGCGCTCAGCTTCGTGCGGCTGTACTCGGGCACCTTGAAGGTGGGTGATGCCGTGGCCAGTTCGCAGCATCCGCAGGGGCGGCGCGTCAGCCGCCTGGTGCGGGTGCAGGCCGACCAGACCCACGACATCGAACAGGCCGTGGCCGGCGACATCGTGGCGGTGCTGGGCTGGAAGGATGCGGTCAGCGGTGAAACGCTGAGCAGCCGGTCACGCCCGCTGCAACTGGAAAACATCCAGGCGCAGGCACCGGTACTGGCATGGCGGTTGAGCCCGGCGCGGGCGGCGGACCTGATTCGTATCGCGCAGGGCCTGGCCAGCCTGGCCCAGGAAGACCCGTCGTTCCGTGTGGAAACGGATCGCAACAGTGGTGAAACCCTGGTCTGGGGCATGGGCGAGCTGCACCTGGAGGTGATGGTCGAGCGCCTGCGCAGCGAATGGAAGGTGGACGTGGGCGTGGGATCGCCGCGCGTGGCCTACCAGGAAACGCCAATCAAGGCCGTTTCCGGTGTGGTGGGCCGGGTGTCCAAGCAGAACGGCGGGCAGGGTCAGTTCGCCCACGTGGTGCTGGACGTTGCGCCGCGCGAGGATGGCGAGGTGGTCTTCAACGACCGCATCGTCGGTGGCGTGGTGCCGCGTGGCTTCATCGCCGCGGTGGAAAAGGGTGTACGTGCGGCGCTGTCCGATGGCCCGCAGGGTTACCCCGTGGTGGGTATCGAGGTGACTCTGGTCGATGGCGAAACCCATGCCAAGGACTCCTCGGAACTGGCCTTCCATCGTGCCGGGCTGGAAGCGGTGCGGGCGGCACTGGCTGGCAGCGGCACCCAGGTGCTGGAGCCGGTAATGGAAGTGACGGTGCATTCGCCGTCGGCATCGGTGGGTGACGTGGTGGGTGATCTGAATCGCCGCCACGGACGCATCGCCCGCATCGACGACCAGGACGGTCGCGCCGAGGTGAGTGGGTTTGCACCGCTGGCCAACCTGGTGGGGTACACCACCGCGCTGCGCTCGCTCAGCCAGGGGCGGGCCAGCAGCGAAGCGCACCTGCACGGCTATGAGCCGGTGCGCGCCGCATAGCAGGCAAGGCAGGGGAGTCCGTTCGCGGGCTCCCCTTTTTGCTGGGGGCGGAAGGGGCGAAGGGCGTCCCATCCACGCATGGCGTGGATCTACTGCGTCCATCGGCGCGTTGCACGGATGGTCGGCGCGCTGCAGTAGATCCACGCCATGCGTGGATGCGGTGTCCCGCCCGCTGCAACGCAACAAAGGTGCAGAAAAAGCTGGATTAAAGTGATGCCTCACGATAAATTGCGCACCCCCTGTTGAATTACCGCCGATCGCACCCACCATGCGTGATGACAATGACCCCGGAACCCTGGAGTTGACCCTGCCGCGCAAACGCGGTCGGCCGCCCAAGTTCGGGTATGCCATGAGCGATGCACAGCGGGCGGCGCGCTACCGCGCACGCAGGGCAGGGCAGGCCAACCACGCCGACGTGCGTTCGTGCAGCGACATGGTGCTGCTGGACAAGATCCGCGCGGCCGTCAGCGCCCGCGACACCGAACTGGCCGGCTTCCTGGTCCACGTTCTGTGGCAGCGCTACCCGCTTCAGTTGAAATAATTCGTGGTCGGGGTGGCCGTGGCCACCCAGCTTGTTGATAATGCGGGGTTCAGGTTGTTCCCGCTGGCGCGCCCGGGATGGCAGGCGCGCATGATCGACATGGTTTTACGATGACCACTACCAGCGACACCACCACCGAAGCTGCACCGAGCAGCGCGCCCCTGTTCTACACCCGTCCGGTGCCGCTGCAGGCCGACAAGCATGCCGACGTGCGCATCCTGCCGGGCAAGCTCGAATTTGCTGCCAGCAGCAACTCCATCCCGCTGGTGCTGGGCGAATTCTCGCTGGCGCTGCACCACTTCCCGATCCTGTTCGCCGGCCCCAGCGCGGTGCCGATGGCAGCGGTGGGCATCACCACCGACAACCTGTTCATCACCGATGGGCTGTGGGCCGATGAGACCTACATTCCGGCCTACCTGCGCCGCCACCCCTTCATCTTCATCGACACCGGCGAAGGCAACGACTTCCTGCTGGGCATCGACGAAGACAGCGCCCGCATCGCCCGCGGTGGCGAGGAAGGCCAGCCGCTGTTTGCCGATGGCAAGGCCACCGAGCTGGTGCAGCAGGCGCTGGAATTCTGCGGTCAGTTCACCCGCGAACACGACCAGACCCAGGCCTTCTCCAAGGCGCTGGTGGACAACAACCTGCTGGTGGAGCGCAATGCCAACGTGCGCCTGCCCGATGGCCGCGAATTCAACCTCAACGGCTTCTTCGTGGTGGATGTCGAGAAGTTCATCGCACTGCCCGACGCGACCGTGGTCGAATGGCACCGCAACGGCTGGCTGGCACTGATTCACCAGCACCTGATGTCGTTGGGCCGCTTCAACGACCTGACCCGTCGCCAGATTGCGCGCAGCGCCGCCTGATTCAGAACGGCTACACGGCCCCGGTAACGCCGGGGTCGTGTACGCCGCGTAGTTGATCGACCAGCTGCAATGCAGCGCCCCAATCGGGCGTGCGTTCGCGCCCGTGCTGGGCTAGTGTTGCGGCCTTCGCCGCCAGTTCGTGCAGGCCCTGCATCTGTAACGCACCATGCAACCGGTGCGCATGGTGCGCCAGTGCCACGCCATCGCCAGCACGCACCGCACTTTCTGCTGCCGCATGTTCGCGCCGCAGATCCTCGGCAATCTCTGCCGTCAGCGCGCTCCTGTCATGCGCCGGCGGTTCGGCCGTTGCATCGCCACGGCCGAGCGCCTGCAGCAACGCATCCAGCTGCAGCGGCTTGCTCAGTACGCCATCGAAGCCAGCCTGCAGGCAGCGCTGCCGGTGCGTGGGCCCAGTGTGGGCCGACAGCGCCAGGATCTGCGGCGTGCCGCTTTTGGCCGTACTGGCCTGGCGCAGCTGCGGCGCCAGCGCGTAGCCGTTGCTTCGCCCCAGCTCGATGTCCAGCAGGATGACCGCGTGCTGCGCGGCCGCCTGGCGCAACAGGGCCGCGCCAGCGCTGGACACTTCATGCACGGTCGCGCCGTGCTTGCGAAGCTGCGCGGCCAGTACCCGGCGCGACAGCGTGTGATCTTCCACCAGCAGCATATCCAGGCCTGCCAGCAGCGGCGTGGCCGCGGCCGTTGGCGCGGCCGGTGCCTGGGCATCCGGCAACGGGATGACCGTGACCGGCAGGCGCAGGCTGAAGCGACTGCCGCGGCCCTGCACACTGTGCGCGTCCAGCGTACCGCCCATCGATGCTGCCAGCTCGCGGCAGATCGACAGCCCCAGGCCACTGCCGCCGCGCGCCTGTCCCTCGTCGCCGGGCTGAAAAGGTTGGAACAGCACCGCCATCTGCGCCGGCGCAATGCCGATGCCGCTGTCGATCACATCCACCAGCAACTGCGCGGCGTCTGCGTCAGCCAGCAACTGCGCGCGCAGCTCGATGCCGCCGGCATCGGTGAACTTGATGGCATTGCCCAGCAGGTTGTCCAGCAACTGCCGCAGGCAGTCCGGGTCCAGTTGCAGCGCCGGCAGCAGTTGTGGCGATACGTCCAGATGCAGGGTCAGTCCCTTGCGCTGGGCTTCGGGGGTAATGGCGTCCAGCGCCTGGGTTGCGATGTCGGCCGCGTCGCAGGGGCGCGGGCTGGGCTGGAACGTGCCGGCTGCCAGGCGCGAGAAATCCAGTGCGCGATTCAGTCGCCCGCGAAGTTCCAGTGTCGCGCGATTGGCCGCGCTCACCAGCTCGCGCGCACTGGCGGGCAGCTGCAACTGCCGCAGCAGATCCAGCGCCGACATTACCAGGTGCGCCGAATTGCGCACTTCGTGACTGAGCATGCCCACCGCTCGCGCCTGCGACTGCGAGCGCTGGCGCCAACGCCCGGCCAGCCGGCGACGCAGCCACAGCCCGCCCACGACCAGTGCGACCGCGGGCAGCAGTACCGACGAACCGCGCACGCCCGCCTGTGCCAATGCGTCGGCAATCGACCGGGGCAGGGTCTGCACGGCCCAGCGATGACCAAGCGCGGCGTGCTCTTCCAGGGTGATCTTGTCCAGGCCTTGTTCCACCCGATCCAGCAGCGCCCGCTCATCAGCGTGGGCCAGCAGATGCAGTTGTTGCGGAAATCCCGAGCGGATCGGCTGCAGTTTCAGGCCCTCGTTGAAATGCCGGCGCAGGATCGGGCGCAGCGAGGCTTCCATGCCGATGGCCGCGTCAGCCGCACCGGCCTCCACCGCGGCCAGCGCGGCGTAGACATTCGGGACCGCCAGCACCCGGACATCGCCGGCGTGCTGTGCCAGCCAGCCGGGGTAGGCGCCACCCTGCACGGCGGCCAGCACCACCGCATCCAGCCCATCGGCATCGCGCGGCAGGCGCGTTCCGTTGCGCCCGGCCAGCGCCGTCGTTGCGCCGGGGAAGCTGCGCCGACCGGTCTGCAATGCGCAGGAGGTGGCGTGATCGAGCGCGCTGCCCTGCACCAGGATCAGGTCGGCCTCGCGGCTGCACAGGGCCAGCAGGGCCTCGCGCAGGCTGTCATAGGGCGTATCGACGAAGGTCAGCCCGGAGTGGCGCTCCACCAGCTCGGCATAGCCGTGGGCGATGGTGGGCAGCACTGGGCGACTGCCCGGGGCGTCAGGAAAGGGGCGCAGGGTGGGGTAGGTGGCTACGCGCACCTGGCGGTCATCGCCCCATTGCCACAGATTCGTATCGCCGGCGGAGGCGCAGGGCAGCAGGGTCAGTGCGGCCACCATTGCCACGTTGCGCCAAGGGGTGGGCGTGCAGCTCATAAGGCCTCCAGTTCGCGGCGCATGGCAAAGATCTCGGCGTCGTTGCGCAGCCCCAGCTTGCGCAGCGCCGCGACTTTCTGGGTGCTGATGGTCTTGACGCTGCGGTGCCGGTACTGCGCGATCTGCGAAACGGTGTAGCCCGCCAGCAGCAGGCGCATCACTTCGCGCTCGTTGCGACTCAACTCATCCTGGCCCGGCAGCCGCCGACACGCGGCGGGAATGCGGTACAGCCCCTGCGACACGCGCACCACGGCGTCGGCTAGTTCGCTTAGCGGCTCGGATTTGCCGACATAGCCATTGATGCCGGCCGCCAGCAGGTGGCTGATCGCCGCGGCAGAGGCCTGCCCGGCAAACGCGAGCAACGGGGTGCGTGGTGCGTGCTCGCGCAGATGTTCCACCAGCGCCGTACCGCTCAGATCGCCGGGCGCCAGGCTGAGGTCGATGATGCCCACGTCGACCCGCTCCTGCTGCAGCGTCTGTGCAAAACACGCGCTGGCGGAGTGGCTGGCCACGATCTGGAAGCGGAAATCGGTACCCAGGTGGAGCGCGGTGCCGCGACGGACGACATCGTGGTCGTCCAGCAGTGCCAGACGCAGGCGGCGCGGTGCAGGGAATCCGTTCATGCGCGGGAGGTGATCGGCGCCGCTGGGGCGTGGCGCCCATTCTGGCGCTGCACGTCGCGCAAACCTCGAATTCGTTCGAGTTTTACGATTATTCCTATTTGTTGCAGCGCGTCGTTTTTAACCTAAGCGCTGCGAAAGCGTGCGCGTTGCGTTGGCGTTTCGACCATGAAGGCACCGCGTGCCCGGCACCATTAACGTGACGCGTCACGGCGGAGCAAGGTGCGAGTGCGAGGGGAGGGCAGAGGCCCGCCTATCGCCATCGGCCAATAGCAGATAACCACTGGGCATTTCTGCATTGGGGCGCGAGCGGGGTTAATGAATGTGCAAGGTCTGGCGCGTCGGTTGCGGCGCGTGGGCAGCGCTTCCCCCACTACCCGTACCGAAACACGATGACGACAGCTCGTTCTTCACTGCGCCCGCGTCTGCTGGCGTTGGCGGTGGCGCTTGCCACCGCGTCTCCCGCGCTGCATGCGCAGTCCACCACCGGTGCCATCGCCGGCCAGGCGCCGCCTTCCACGCAGCGCATCTTCGTTCGCAGTGACACCGGCCTCAGCCGCGAGGTGGCGGTCGATGCACGCGGGCGCTTCAGTGTCAGCCAGCTGCCGCTGGGCCGCTATTCGGTGGAAGCGCGCGATGCCGAGGGCAAGGTGCTGGAATCCCGCCAGGATGTGGCGCTGACCGTGGGCGCCAGCACGGAAGTGTCCTTTGCCGGCATTACCCGGCTGGATGGCGTGCAGGTCAGCGCGGATCGCGCCGCCGCGGCGATCGATGTCAGCAGCGTGGATTCACGCACCGTCATCACCGCCGAGCAGCTGCAGCGGCTCCCGCTGGGGCGCTCGGCCGAGGCCATCGCCCAACTTGCGCCGGGGGTGATCGGCAACAGCGGCAACGGCAGCTATGCCGGCCCGACCGGCGCACAGCTGGTGAGCTTTGGCGGCTCGTCGGCCGCAGAAAACGCGTACTACATCAACGGCTTCAACTCGACCGATCCCTTGCGTGGCCTGGGCGGCCTGACCCTGCCGTACGGCAGCATCGACCAGCAGGAAATCTACACCGGCGGCTACAGCGCCAAGTACGGCCGCTCCGATGGCGGCGTGATCAACGCCGTTGGCAAGCGCGGCACCAATGACTGGCACTTCGGCGGCCAGGTGACGTGGGAGCCGGCCTCGGCGCGATCGGACAAGGACGATGTGCGCTACCCGGGCGACGGCGCGCTGTACGCGCCCGAGAGCAAGGACCGCGAGTGGGTGACCACGCAGAGCGTCTATGCCGGCGGCCCGCTGATCGAAGACCGGCTGTTCTTCTTCGGTTCCTACGAACTGGAGCGCCGCGAGGGCACCGACGTGAAGAACGTCGAGGCCACCAATTCCTATTCAAAGTACGAATACAGCCGGCCGCGCTGGTACGCCAAGCTGGACTGGAACATCACCGACAACCACCTGCTGGAACTGACCGGTGCGTCCAGCCGCAACGTGTTCCGCGGCGACATCTTTGCCTATGACTACGACACGCTGAGCCGGGGCGAGCAGCGCGGCAAGGAAGACACCACCAAGACCGGTGGCGACCTGTGGACGGCCAAGTACACCGGCTACCTGACCGACCGCCTGACGGTGAGCGCGCAATACGGCGAAATGAACACCGATGACTACATCGGCAATCCAGCCTACGACGGCAGCCTGACCTACATCAACAGCGCATCACTGCAGAACCCGGCCATTACCGGTGGCACGCCCATCACGAATGCGCAGACCACGTCGCTGCTGGTGAACCCGGACCGCGGCAACCGCAGCAACAACCTCCGGCTGGATGCGAACTATGTCTGGGGCAACCACAGCATTACCGTGGGCATCGACAACCAGAACGCGCGCGCACTGAACCGTGGCTCGGTGGCATCGGCCGATGGCTATTACTGGATCTACGGCCAGTCGAATCCAAACGTGCCGATCAACACGGGCCTGGGCGTGCCGGCCACCGGTGGTATCCGCAATGGCGAAGACGGCTACTACGTGCGCCAGTACATCTACAGCGCACTGGCCTCGGTGCGCGCCTCGCAGCGGGCGCAGTACATCGAAGACAACTGGCAGGTGACCGATCGCCTGCTGTTGAACCTGGGCCTGCGCCTGGACCAGTTCACCAACTTCAACCGTGATGGCGACGCGTACATTAAGCAGACCAGCGGGCAGTGGGCGCCGCGCCTGGGCTTCAGCTGGGACGTGGGTGGGGACGGGCGCTTCAAGGTGTTCGGCAATGTGGGCCGCTACTACCTGGCGCTGCCACTGAACCCGGCCTTCAATGCCGCCGGCGCCACCCTGGCAACGTCCACCTATTACACGTACGGCGGCATCGACAGCAACGGCTACCCGACCGATCTTACCGCGTTCTCTGGCGCGGTGTCGTCCAACAACAACTACGGCCTGCTGCCGGATGCAAAGACGGTGGCCACCTCGGGCATCGAGCCGTCCTACCAGGACGAGTTCATCCTGGGCTTCAGCAAGGCACTAGGCCAGAACTGGGTGTACGGCGCCAAGGCCACGTACCGCGTGCTGCGCAGCGGCGTGGATGATTACTGCGATATCGACGCCGTGCTGGGAAAGGCCAGCAGCCTGGGCTACAACGTGACCAAGGACAGCAACCCGGTCAGCTGCTGGCTGATCAATCCGGGCCGGGCAAACACCTTCAACCTGGTCGATACCAGCGGCAATTACGTGTCCGTCCCGCTGAGCAACGCGGAAATGGGCTTCCCGCGCTTCAAGCGCAACTACTACGCGGTGAACCTGTCGCTGGAGCACCCGTTTGATGGCCGCTGGTACGCCCGTGCCGATTACACCTGGTCGCGCAGCTATGGCACCACCGAAGGCCAGTTGCTTTCGGGCATCGGCCAGACCGCGGTGTCCACCACGCAGGCCTGGGATTACGCGCAATTGATGGAGCACACCAACGGCCCGCAGAGCAACGACCACACCCACCAGATCAAGCTGCACGGCTACTACCAGATCACGCCGGAGTGGCTGGTGTCGGCCAACATCAAGGCGCTTTCGGGCACGCCGTTCAGTGCGCTGGGTTCCTACGGGCCGAATTTCGAAGATCCGTCTGGCTACGGCATTGCCTACCACTTCTACAACGGCCAGCCGGCACCTCCCGGCAGCCAGGGCCGCCTGCCGTGGCTGAAGCAGCTGGATCTGGGCGTTTCCTACCGTCCTGCGGCTGCAGATGGCCGGCTGGGCTTCAATCTGGACGTTTTCAACGTGTTCAACAGCCAGACGGCCCTGTGGAAATCGCCCTATTCGGAGCTGGACCCGGGGCAGCCTGACCCGCTGTACGGCGCGGCGACGGTACGGCAGGCGCCGCGATCGCTGCGGGTGAGCGTGAGCTACGACTACTGACCAAGGGGGCAGGGTGGGCCGGGGAGGGATCCCCTGCCCGGGTGGCCGGGGTCGGAGCCTTTCGCAACGCGAAAGGCTCCGACCCCATTACCCCTTGCAGCGGATGCCGGCGTAGAGTCTGGGCCTGCCATGTGCAACCCAGGAGCTGGCCCGTGCGACCCTCGAGGCGATTGATCTGCAGCCTGGCCGTGGTCTTGAGCTTGGTCACCACAGCGTGGGCCGTGGGATCCGTTTCAGCTGCAGAACCCGAACCCCAATCCGAACCGGCTGTGGCTGACGCCATGATCGCGGTCACCGGCAGGCTGGAGGTTTACCCAGGCGGTCACGGCCTTAGTGAGATCCGCGCAGATGACGGCAGATGCTTTGATCTGGCACTTCCCAAGCGCGTGTTGAAGGACAGCATGCGCTGGTTTGGGAAGCGCGTGGTGATTGCGGGATCCATGCAGTTCCGGCCACGGATGGACGAAGTGATCTGGTGGGAGATCAAGGATCGGAAGATCGAAGGGTTCGGGTGCTCGGAGGATGTGATCTATGTGGAGCGGATTGAGCGGTTGTAGGGCCTGGGGTGGCCTGGGCGCTACTTTGTCGTAACATAATATACATTATGCGCAATCATGGACGGCCCGTGCTGCGGCACTCGTGGCCTCTGCGTGGCAATGGCTGGCGGCGCTGTTGTCAGTTTTCTTGATTCTTGTCCTTTTGCTTAGGATCGTGCCCCTTCTTGATTTCATTGGGAATTTTGAGGCATTCAGGGACACCATCCTAAATAAGGAAGTGTCGGCTGTAGCTGCCTTCGACCCTGTTCGTAAGACAGTTGGCATACGGTTCCTCCGTGGCCGAGAGCTACAACCAGTGGCTCCGGGCAAAAATTGAGCGCGCCATTGCCGATGCGCGACCGGCGATTCATCACGATCAGGTGGTGGCGCGCGTGCGGGCGACAATCGATGCAGCCAGCATGAGTCGGAAAGTTGCAGAAGGTCGATGCATCTGTTCGGGGACCCTTCGGCGGTTACGCTCATGTCGCCTTCGGGCTCTGGCGTCGTGGGCGCAACCTTGGGGTCGCTTGCTTCGGTGTGTTCCGCTTGAAGGCTGCCTCCAGTTGCGCCGGAAGTTCTCGCAGACTGCTGAGTCGCTTCTCAAGTCCCTCGCACCTGCCCCGGAGAACATCGGCAGCTTGACCGGCCGAGATAGCTGCAGAGTGGGCTGCATGCAGCTCCTGGCGTAGCTGATCCTCGATTGCCCTCTGGGCTCTGGCCTGATTGATGAGTTGAGCCTGGAGATCTTTCGCCTCCTGCCGAGATCGATCCACGTCGCCGAGCGTTCGATTCTCGACAGATCTGACGTACTCGGTCCAGTCCTCTCGCTCAGATTTTGCCGTTTCCAGCATTTCATGAAGCCGGGCATCAAGATGTTGTCTTGCTGCCTCAGCGCGATCGGCTCTCCGAAGCCCAAGATCCCGCTGCTCCGTTAGCTCTGAGATCTGAAGGTGTAGCTGATCGACCAGTCTGTCCTGAAGGCATTCGGTACGACGATCAAACTTGACTGATGTACGTGAAAGAGGACCGCTATGCCTCCGGTTGCCTGATCTAGGGCTTTGGCTTCGGATCGGATGGCGCCTTTCCCTACCCCCGATAAATCTTCCTAATCCCCTGCCCCGCCAATGTCCGCTTCCGGCCAGAAGCGGACACTTGGGTCTAGCCGCCCAAGCGAATCGTCACTGTGCCGAGGTATGGTGGCTCCCACCTTAAGTAGGCCGGCTGCCCCCATGCGTCCTTCCTGAGAGATCAACTGCTTTAGAGAAGTTAATCAGCTTCCTGGCCCGTCTGATATCTGCGCGCCTTTGAAGAACAGCAGGCTCGTAACCGTAAACAGCACAGGTGATTCCAGCCGGCGACTGGCCTTCACAGCCAGCGATGCACATCCGATGCAACTATGCAGGACGCGCCCCTCCCCTGGTAGCCCATGCCCCACCTTCGTCGTCTATTTGGTAGCTGGCTGCGCCTGCGCCGTCGCTTGCGCTGGCGATGGCGTGAGCACCAGGCCTCGGCGCCGGCCATCGAGCCCACCGAAGGCCCACTGCGCGCCGCGCTGTACAGCGTTGAACAGATGGAGGTGTACGGCCGCGCGCTTGCACGCCAGCATCGCGTACGGATGCACCCCGGCCCGGAGCGCTTGCTCGGTCGTCTGCAAGCCAATGAGCGCGTGCTGTTAGACGCCAACACGCTACTCAGCAGCGTGGTGCGCGAACAGCGGCCGGTAACCCCGGCGGGGGAATGGCTGCTCGACAACTACTACCTGATCGAGGAACAGATCCAGACCGCGCGCCGGCACCTGCCGCGCGGCTACAGCCGGCAGCTGCCTTCACTTGCCTCAGGCCCCTCGGCTGGATTGCCGCGGGTATACGAACTGTCGATGCAGGCCATTGCGCATGGTGATGGGCGCATTGACGCAGACACGCTGGGCCGGTTCATTGCCTCATACCAGTCTCTCGCGCCACTGAGCTTGGGCGAACTGTGGGCAGTTCCCATCATGCTGCGCCTGGCTCTGCTGGAGAATCTGCGGCGCATGGCTGCGCGGGTGATGCGCGATGGAACCGAGCGACGCCTGGCTTCGAAATGGGCTGACAACCTGAATCAAGCCGCCTCCGAGACCCCCACCGAAGTGGTCCTCGTGGTTGCCGACATGGCACGGTCCGCGCCGCCGTTGACCGGCGCATTCATCGCCGAGCTGACGCGCTCGCTGCAGGGGCGCGGCGGTGCGTGGGCCATGCCTGTCGCATGGTTGGAACAATGGGCTGCAGCGGCCGGGCAGCGCGTGGACGAGCTGGTCGCCGCCGAGGGGCAGCAGCAGGCGGCCGATCAGGTATCCATCGGCAACAGCATCGGCAGCCTGCGCTTTCTGTCCACCATGGATTGGCGCACGTTTGTTGAAGAGATGAGTGTGGTGGAGCAGCGCCTGCGGGAAGACCCGATGGCCGTGTACGCGCAAATGGATTTCGCCACCCGCGACAGCTATCGCCACGTGGTGGAGAAGATCGCCCGCGGTAGCCGAATGGCAGAGGAGCGCGTTGCCAGCATCGCACTGGATCTGGCACGGGCGGCTACGCCGCCGGATGGGCCGCGCACGCACGTGGGCTACTGGCTGGTTGGCGAAGGCCGCAACGCCACCGTTGAAGCGGTAGCGGAGGCAGCACCGCGCCACCGCAGGGCACGGCAACTGGCACATCGCGTGCCGCTTGCGCTGTACCTGCTGCCGATCGCCCTGCTGGCAGTTCTGGCCACCGCTGCCCTGCTGGCAACCGGCGGTGGTTCTGTACACATCTGTCTGGCCGCGCTGCTCGCGCTGCTGGTGTTCAGTGAACTGGGCATCGTGCTGGTGAACTGGGCAGCGACGGTGCTGGTTGCACCCAGGCCGCTGCCCAAGCTGGATTTCAGCGAGGGCATTCCTGCCGCCTGCGCCACCGTGGTCGCGGTCCCCTCGATGCTGTCCAGCATGGACGGAATCGACGTGCTGGTGGAAGCGCTGGAGGTCCGCTTCCTGGCCAACCGGGATCCCCAGCTGCGCTTCCTGCTGCTGACGGACTTTCTCGACGCAGCGGCAGCCACGGTGCCGATGGACGACGCCCTGCTTGCGCACGCCGTGGCGCGGATCGAAGAGCTGAACAGGCGCTACGCGCCAGAGCGCGGTGATCGCTTCTACCTGCTGCACCGCCCCAGGCAATGGAATCCTGGTGAAGGCGTGTGGATGGGACACGAGCGCAAGCGCGGCAAGCTGGCAGCGCTCAATGCCCTGCTCCGTCAGGGCGACGCCGCCGCGTTCATGCGCATCGTCGGCGACGCGGCGGCGTTGATCGGTGTCCGTTACGTCATCACGTTGGATTCGGACACGCAACTTCCGCGGGATGCGGCACGCGCGTTTGTCGCCACCTTGGCGCACCCACTCAACCGCCCGCGCTTCGACCCGACGCTGCAACGCGTGGTGGAGGGGTACGGCATCCTGCAGCCCAGCGTAGGCACCAGCCTGGGCCGGCGCCGAACCTCGCGTTTTGCCCGGATGTTCGGCAGCGAGCCTGGCATCGATCCATACACGCGCATGGTCTCCGACGTCTACCAGGACCTGTTCGACGAAGGCTCGTTCGTGGGTAAGGGCATCTATGACGTCGACGCCTTCGAACTAGCGCTCGAGGGCCGCCTGCCCGAGAACCGCATCCTCAGCCACGACCTGCTGGAAGGCTGCTATGCGCGCGCAGGTCTGGTCAGTGACGTGCGCCTGTACGAGGACTACCCCGAACGTTACGCCGCCGACGCCAAGCGCCGTGCGCGCTGGATCCGCGGTGACTGGCAGCTGTTGCCCTGGTTGATGCCGTGGACACCGCGCCCGGGCCCGGGCTGGGAGCGCAACCGGCTCAGCCTGCTGTCCCGCGGCAAGTTGCTGGACAACCTGCGCCGCAGCCTGGTGCCGATCGCTGCCCTGGCCTTGCTGGTGTTGGGCTGGTTGTATGCCGGAAACCCTGCTGCCTGGACGGCGTGGGTGCTGGCCCTGTGGTTCGCCCCGCCGCTGGTAGGAATGCTGCGCGATGCACTGAACGTTCCGGACGACACACCGCTGGAGGCGCATTACATCAAGGTCGGGCGCGGTACGCTGCAGTCGTTGCTGCGCGCGTCGACCCAGGTCGCATGTCTGCCCTTCGAAGCGTTGCTGGCCAGTGATGCGGTGCTGCGCACACTCTGGCGCATGGCCGTCACGCGCCGTCACCTGCTGCAGTGGAACCCCTCCAGCGAAGTCGAGCGCCGTCTCGGTAGTGACCGCGGCGCGGAATGGAGGGTGATGGCGCCGGCCTCACTGCTGTCACTGGCTCTGTTGGCGGCAGTGGCCAGCGTGCGCCCGCAGGCATTGCCGGCCGCCCTGCCCTTGCTGTTGGCATGGACCTTTGCGCCGGCGTTGATGGCTTGGTTGGGCCGTCCCCCTGCGGCCATCGTGGCGGAGCTGTCCGTTACGCAGCGGGCGTTTCTGGGCCGGCTGGCGCGGCGCACCTGGTCTTTCTTCCAGGCCTGGGTGCGTGAGCAGGATCATTGGTTGCCACCGGACAACATCCAGGAGCATCCGTCGCTGGTGGTGGCACGCCGCACCTCGCCAACCAACATCGGCCTGTCCCTTCTGGCCAATCTGTCGGCCTGGGATTTCGGCTACCTGCAGATGGGCGCGGTTGCTGAACGTACGGCCCTCACCTTCGATACGCTGGACAAGCTGCCGCGCCATCGCGGTCACTTCCTCAACTGGTACGACACCGGAACCCTGGCGCCGCTGCCGCCGCGCTATGTCTCCACCGTGGACAGCGGCAACCTGGCCGGCCACCTGCTGACGCTGCGCCAGGGCCTGCTCGCGCTGGTGGATGCGCCGGTACTGGCGCCGCACACGTTCGATGGTTTGGCCGATACGCTCGGTGTACTGGAAGAGGAACGGCAGCGTTGTCGCCCCAACGATGCACCACTGGTCGAGGCGCTCAATCACCTTCGCCAGCGTCTGGCCTCAACGTGTATCGACCGCCCTGCCGGAACGGCGGAGACTCTTGCCCGCTTGCAGGAGTTGGCGGACCTGGCCGACCTATTGCTGGCGCAGTGGCCCGCGCCACCGTCGCCCGGGGAAGGCGAACTGCATTGGCCGGGCCTGTTCGCTGCCGAATGCCACGCCGCCCAGGCGGCACTCGCTGACCTCCCTGCCGATGCCACGATGGACGACGAGGCCCCGGTGCCAAGCCTCCGCCAGCTGGCCGCCCTGCCCGGTACAGCGGGTGCGGACGCGCGCGCGCGCATTGAGGAGCTGCAGGGCCTTGCGCACCGCGCCGGGCAGTTCTCGCTGATGGAATACGGGTTCCTGTTCTACCGCACCCGCAACCTGCTCTCGATCGGCTACAACGTCGACGACCATCGCCTCGACAACAGCTTCTACGACCTGCTGGCCTCCGAAGCGCGGCTGTGCGCCTTCGTCGCCATCGCCCAGGGCCAGCTGGCGCAGGAAAGCTGGTTCGCGCTTGGGCGGATGCTCACCGAGGTCAACGGTACGCCGACGCTGTTATCATGGAGTGGCTCGATGTTCGAGTACCTCATGCCCCAGCTGGTGATGCCCAGCTATCCGGACACGCTGCTGGACCAGACCACGCGGCACGCGGTCGAGGCGCAGATCGTCTACGGTCGTACCCTGAACCTGCCATGGGGGGTGTCCGAGTCCGGCTACAACGCCGTCGACGCCCGCCTGAACTACCAGTACCGGGCGTTTGGTGTGCCGGGGCTGGGGCTCAAGCGTGGCCTCGGCCAGGATCGGGTCATCGCACCCTATGCGAGCATGATGGCACTGATGGTGGCGCCGGAAGCAGCCTGCCAGAACCTGCAGGAGCTGGCGGAATTGGGCTTTACCGGGCGCTTTGGCATGTACGAGGCCATCGACTACACGCCCGCGCGAGTGCCGCCCGGGCAGGATCACGTACTGTTGCGTTCGTTCATGGCCCACCACCAGGGCATGGGTCTGCTGTCGCTGGACTACCTGCTGCGCGATCAGCCAATGCAGCGCCGGTTCCTTGCCGATGTCGAGTTCCAGGCCACCCTGCTGTTGCTGCAGGAGCGCATTCCGCGCATCGGCGTATTCCACCCGCACGAGGTGGAGGCGCTGGGCGAGCACTCGGCCATGGCCGAGGACGAGACGTCGCTGCGTGTGCTGCAGGATCCGGGCGGGCCCCGCCCGGAAGTACAGCTGCTGTCCAACGGCCGCTATCACGGCATGCTGACCCACGCCGGCGGTGGCTACAGCCGCCATGGCGACCTGTCGCTCACCCGCTGGCGTGAGGATGGCACCACCGACGCCTGGGGGTCGTTCTGCTATCTGCGTGATGTGGACAGCGGCGAGTTCTGGTCTGCTGCGTACCAACCCACCTGCGTGGCGGTAGACCATTACGAGGCGATCTTCTCGGACGCCAAGGCGGAATTCCGTGGTACGCGCCGCGGCTGCGAGAGCCACCTGCAGGTTGCCATCTCCGCCGAAGACGACATCGAGCTCAGGCGCCTGCGCCTGACAAATCGCAGCCGTCGCCCGCGCACCGTGGAGGTCACCACCTATGCCGAAGTGGTACTGGCACCCGCCGCGGCCGACGTTGCGCATCCGGCCTTCAGCAATCTCTTCGTGCAGAGCGAGATCCTGGCGGCCAAGCAGGCCGTGTTGTGCACCCGCCGTCCTCGTTCGCACCACGAGGTGCCGCCATGGATGTTCCATCTGGTAGCGGTGCATGACGCAGCAGTCGTCTCGATCTCCTACGAAACCGACCGTGCGCGCTTCCTGGGCCGTGGCAACACGCCACGGGCGCCGCAGGCGTTGACCACCGATGCCGATCTGTCCGGCACCGACGGCTCAGTGCTCGATCCGATCGTGGCCATCCGCGTCCGCGTGGTGCTTGGGCCAGAGCAGACGGTGCAGCTGGACATGGTGTATGGCGTCGGCGCCGACCGCCCCGGTTGCGAGGTACTGGTAGACAAATACCGTGACCGCCGCCTGGCCGACCGCGTCTTCGACCTGGCATGGACACACAGCCAGGTGGTGCGCCGGCAGATCAACGCCAGCCAGGCCGAGGCGGCGCTGTACGAGCGCTTGGCCGCCCACGTGCTGTATGCCGGGCCACTGCTGCGCGCGGGTGCCGGGGTCCTGCTGCAGAACCAGCGCGGACAATCCGGGCTGTGGAGCCATGCCATCTCGGGTGACCTGCCCATCGTGCTGCTCAAGGTCACCGATGCGGACAACGTGGAACTGGTCAGACAGCTGGTGCAGGCGCACGCCTATTGGCGCCAGAAGGGGCTCAATACCGATCTGGTCATCTGGAACGACAGCAAGGCCGGCTATCGGCAGGAACTGCAGGACCAGATTCTGGGGATGGTGGCCGCGAGTTCGGAAACGGGCCTGCTGGACCGCCCCGGCGGCATCTTCGTACGGCCGGTGCAGAACATGACCCACGAGGACCGAGTCCTGTTGCAGGCGGTGGCACGGGCGGTGATCAGCGACGAGGACGGCACCCTCGCTGCGCAGGTCGGCCGCCAACCGTTGCCTCAGCGACGGATCCCGCCCCTGGTGCCGCAGGCGGTACAGCAGGAACTGGCAGTGTCGCCGGAGGCGGCTCCGGGGCTCCCCATCGTCACCGACGCGGGCCCCGACGCCGGCTTGCCCCCGGGCGCCGAGCACGACGAGGAGATGGATGATCCGTGGCCGTTCCTTCCCTACCGTGGCGTCGGCCAGTTCGACAACGGCACCGGCAGTTTCAGCGAGGACGGTCGCGAGTACGTCGTGGTGGTGCGCGAAGGCGCGCCGACGCCGGCGCCATGGGCCAACGTGATCGCCAACGCCCGCCTGGGCACGGTCGTCAGCGAAAGTGCGCCGGGCTACACGTGGTTCGAGAATGCGCACGAATTCCGCTTGACGCCCTGGCTCAACGACCCGGTCTCGGACACGGGCGGCGAGGCGTTTTACCTGCGCGATGAGGAAACCGGTCACGTCTGGTCGCCAATGCCGCTGCCGCGCAGGGGCACCGGGGCATACCGTACGCGCCATGGATTCGGCTACACCGTCTACGAGCATGTGGAGGACGGCATCGCCAGTGAACTGTGGGTGTTTGTCGACGTCGCCGCGCCATTGAAGTTCTCGGTCCTGCGCTTGCACAACCTGTCGGGCAGGACACGGCGGCTGTCGGCCATCGGCTACGTCGAATGGGTGATGGGTGACCTGCGCGCGAAGTCGCGCATGCACGTGGTCACCGAGCGCGATCCACAGACCGGGGCGCTGCTGGCGCGGAATGCCTACAGCACCGACTTCGGCGGCCGTATGGCCTTCTTCGACACCGATGCCGACGGCTGTGGCTGGACCTGTGATCGCCTGGAGTTCATCGGCCGCAACGGCAGCCTGCATGCACCGGCGGCGCTGCGGCGCGAACGGCTGGATGGACGGATGGGCGCAGGCCTGGATCCCTGTGCGGCGATCCAGGTGCCACTGGAGCTGCCGCCGGGCGACCGCAGTGAAACCACGTTCCGCCTTGGCGCCGGCCGCGACCGCGAGGAAGCGCTGGCGCTGGCACGAAGCCGCCAGGGCGCCCAGGAGGCCATCGACGCGCTGGACGCGGTGCGCATCCACTGGCGCAATGTGCTGGCCACGGTGCAGGTGCGTACGCCGGACCCGGCGTTGGACGCACTGGCCAATGGCTGGCTGATCTACCAGACACTGGGGTGCCGCTACCTGGCGCGCAGTGGCTACTATCAGTCAGGCGGAGCGTTCGGCTTCCGCGACCAACTGCAGGACGCGCTCGCCCTCGTGCACACTCGCCCGGAGCTGACCCGCGAACACCTGCTGCTGTGCGCTGCACACCAGTTCACCGAAGGCGACGTGATGCACTGGTGGCATCCGCCGCAAGGTCGGGGCGTGCGCACCCGCTGCTCCGACGATTATCTGTGGCTACCCCATGGCGCGTGCCGTTACCTGGAGGTCACCGGCGACGCGAGCGTGCTGGAGGACGTGGTCGGCTTCATCGAGGGGCGTGCAGTGACCGCTGAAGAGGAAGGCTACTACGACACGCCTACACCTTCGACGCAGCGCGACACCCTGTATGCGCACTGCGTCCTGGCGCTTGAACGCGGTTGCCGGCTGCTTGGCGAGCGCGGCCTGCCGTTGATGGGGAGCGGTGATTGGAACGATGGCATGAACCGCGTCGGAGACCAGCAGCGCGGTGAAAGTGTGTGGCTCGGCTTCTTCCTGCATGACACGCTCCACCGCTTCATCGGGGTGGCCAACGCGCGTGGCGATGCGCCCCGGGCGCAATGGTGCAAAAAACAGGCCGAAAGCCTGCGCCAGAATCTCGAACAGCATGCCTGGGATGGGCAATGGTATCGCCGCGCCTGGTTCGACAACGGCACCCCGTTGGGCTCGTCACAGAACCAGGAGTGCCGCATCGACTCGATTTCACAGAGCTGGTCGGTGCTGTCAGGCGTTGCTGCACCTGAGCGTGCCACGCAAGCGCTGGATTCGCTGTACACGCATCTGGTGCGAAAGGACGCCAAGCTGATCCAGCTGCTTGATCCGCCCTTCGACCAGACCACGGAAGACCCCGGCTACATTCGTGGCTACGTGCCTGGCGTGCGCGAGAATGGCGGCCAGTACACCCACGCCGCCGTGTGGGCGGCCATGGCATTCGCACAGCAGGGAGACACGGTGCGTGCCTGGGAGCTGGCCGGCATGATCAACCCGCTCAACCACGCGCTGGATCCGGAGGCGGTGCAGACCTACCGCGTCGAGCCCTATGTGTTGGCGGCGGACGTATACGCCGTATCTCCACACGTCGGGCGCGGCGGCTGGACGTGGTACACCGGTTCGGCCGGTTGGATGTATCGCCTGCTGGTCGAATCCCTGCTCGGCATACGTCGTGAGGGCAATCGCCTCTCGCTCGCGCCCTGCCTGCCCGATCACTGGCCATCATTCGAACTGAGCTACCGCTTCGGCCGCAGCTTCTACGAATTCGTGGTGACCCGCACTGCGCACGGCCAGCCTACGCTGCATGTGGATGGCATGCTGCAGCCGGACCTTACCGTCCTGCTTCGGGATGACGGCCATCACTACCGTGTCGCGCTTGATCTGGGGCCGGCCACGGGATGAACGTTCGCCCCGAAATCCAGGTGCAGCTTGATGCGCTGGGCGAGATGCTGGTGCACTGGTTGGCGCAGGTGCGGCATCCGGCACAGTTCTGGCCGCAGTTTGAATTGCTGGCTGGGGAGATTCTGGACCAATGCGAGCACACTGAGAGAGGTCAAGCGCACGCGGCCATCCAGGCCATGCTCAAACGCCACGCGCCGCAGCTGCCCAACTGGCACCAGCGTGACGACAGGTTGCCACCGAGGACGTGAGGAGAGTAGTCACTGTTACTACCCTGGATGATCAGCAAAACTCCGTCATAGACGCTTTGTATCCATCACTGATAGCGAGCCCTGATCTCCTTTCCCCCGATGTCCCCTATCGGCCAGGAGCGGACATCCACCCTACCTCTGATAACGATCTCTAATCTCACGTCGACTTAGGGTCGAAGGCAGGACTAGCCTTCAACTGGATGCCGGACGGCTATCGCTCCCATGGTGAACGCGTAGCCTGCATCTTCCAGCATTCTCCGCAGCCTAATTTCGGCGCGCCGTGGCAGCTGAAGCCCACGCGACCCGTAAAGCGCATAGACCACGTGACCGTCCGGGTCATGCTCCCTGCGCACAATGCAATTGTTGGTCTCAGACGCGTCTGACCAGATCGCTTTAAGTTTTTCTGGACCTATGGACTGACCGTTCTTCAAGCGAAAACTAAGCCAACGCACGATCCTTGGGTCGTACCTATCTATATCAGCCATTGTGCACCCTCGATGCGGCGACAGAGGTCCTCCAGAACAACCGGCTCGAGCCGCGGATGCTCATCTACGAACGTCATCGGCAAATCGATCCGGGTCGATCGCCGGACCAACGCCGGGGGAGAGCCCGACAAGTCAATCCACCAACCCGCGGGAAGCCGAAGACCGGTTCCATTTCTATCGTAGATGCTGATAAAAAAAGGCATGTGAGTACCTAACCCATCTCAATTGCTCAGCCAGATGTCCTGCGCATGGCGCGAGAGGCGCACAGGAGTACCTGGGCCTCGTCCTGCTGCACTTTCAGGAAGGAATCAAGCCAACGAATTGCGGCCCCATGATTCTCAATAACTCTCCCTAGCTCATCAGTGAGACAACGCGCGCACTCCATTCCGCCTGGACTGGGGCAACGACAAGTTCGGCACGCCCCCATCGTCGTCGTTCTTGACGGCCTGGACTGGTACATGATCTTGGCCATCAGGCTCACCGTTTCCTCGTGCAAGGCCATAATTTCTGCGTCCGCGTGGTCAAAAGAAAGCCGCGCGGCGCGCGGCTTCTCGTCATGGCTTAGCGGGGAGCATTCCGCTGCTCGCCCTGTTCATCCTTGCCACCGCCCTGCCGACCGCCCTCTTGGCCGCTCTGCTGCTTCTGCTTCTGGGGATCCTTCTCATCCTTTCCATCTGCCCCCCCGCCGAGCTTTTCGCCGTTTTCTTGGCCCTGTGCCTTGTGAGCGGTTCGCTCTGCGTCGCTACCTTCGGTGGAGCGAGTGCCGTGACTTTGGTTGACGTTGTTCATTTGTTACTCCATTACAGCCCAGTGCTGCACAACCACAGTCCTCTTTTGCCTGTTGGGGAAGCGTGTAGCAGCAGCCCGTTTATGAACGACGGCGCAAACAGGCCAGCAACCGAGCGAGTAGAGTCCAAGCTCTTATAGGAGAACTGCCATGGAAAGCCCTAGAGACAAAGACTACGTAGACGTCAGCAGAGAGCTAAGCCACTGGGAACTGGCCTTCAATGCCGGAACGCTCCCTGCGGTAAATTTCCGCCATGAGGTCGCACCGATTGTCCGGCTAGCCTGCGACATCTATATCAGGAACCCACACGGCACCCGCCTGGCTTGGCTACTGGACCTTAGGGAGCGCTTGGAACGTCGGCCCAGCCTTCGAGGAGATCCTGGAGCAGAAGAGATTGCCGAGGGATGCTGGAAACTCATCTCGATCTCTCCGCTGTAGATGGGGAAGGTTACAGTCGCCAAGCGGCGGATTCACTTTTTATGAAGCGTTCACGCTCCTGTGAGAGACTGCCGGCTCTTGGCTCTTCTCCGACACGAAATCCTTCGTGCCCGTGTCCAGCCCCTACTTGGCTAGACACATGTCTCCCCAAAGCCCCTTCCAGATCCTCAGGATCCGTTCGACATTTCGTCTGAATGGAAGCTTCGATGAAATCGAAGCAATCTTCTGCAAGTGCTCGGCCTGTGACTACGTCGCCCGCCTGTCGAAAGCACAGGGGCTAAGCCAAGCTCCCGACATGATCGTACTGACTTGTCCAGACTGTGGTGCCGCAGCAGACGTCCAGGTCCCCGAACTACGTGAAAAATGGGCTGAGCAGGTCCGGCGCGACCGCCTGCTTTGGGGCGCCGGCATCGATCCGGACGATCTATATGGGCCCTAGGTCAGAGACCAACGCCTGAGTGGAACTCGGGCTGGTACCGTGAAGCCGCCCTCCTGCCACCGGACGCCCGAACTCTTATCGGCTTGCTGGGAGAGGGAAGGCGGTGCGCCTAGGGCTGCACCACGGCGGTCCACGCCGCTACGGCTTTTTGCGTACGCCGCCGCCACCGTGCGCGTCGCACGACGTGCTCCCACCACTGAAATAAGATCAATCCCAGTGACTCTCGAGGTAGGCCGACGTGGAGAGCCGCACTCTGCTAGACGGACCACCGCTGATTAGCAATTTGCTCAGATCTTTGCCAACTACCCCATGGCGAAGGCCGCTCGAAGCTCGTCTGCAGGGGAAGCCTATACAACCGCAGGAAGAACTGGGAGCCGCCCCGCGGGGACAACGCAGATGCGCTCGTCAAGGCGTCTTCCGCACTGGGGATAACGCACCCTAATCGTCAAGCACTAGGACTTTTGTCGACGAGGCGGAACAACATCAATGGAAGCAGCTTCCTAGTTTGGGCAGTTCTCTTGTCCGGAACCGACCTATCCACCAGTTCCCGCCATAGGGGGCACTTCATGGATCGCCCAGCTCGCGGGCGACAAGGTCCTCCCAGGGGCGGGCGCGTGCAATCTCTAACGGCGCCGGCGTCCAGGGGGTTCTACCCCGATATCACGGACGGTTCTAAAAGAGCTGCAATCTTCTGATCCTGCCTGGCGACCCTTCTGCGCATCCTCGGGTTGTGGCGTCGCTCGATGTAGTCAAACACATCCGCTCGTGCCGCATCGAGTGTGCGGTAGCTCGTTCGATAGATCCGCTCACGCTTGAGCAGCCCGAAAAAGCCTTCGCAGGCCGCGTTGTCACCGCAATGCCCCACCGCGCTCATTGACCAGATCAGGCTGTTGGCGGCGAGATACCCCTGATAGTCACCGCTGCGAAACTGACTACCACGGTCCGAATGCAGGGTCACCGCATGACTTCCTTGCCGCTGCCACACCGCCATCTGCACAGCCCGGATCACCATCTGACGGTCCTGTCGATCGTGCATTGACCATCCCACAACGCGCTGGTCATAAAGATCCAGCACGATGCACAGATACAACTTGCCCTGCTGGGTCTTGATCTCGGTGATATCGGTCACCCACTTGGTCTCCGGCTCCAGCGCGACCAAATCGCGTTCGAGCAGGTTGACCACGCCCGGTGGCATCACGGCCGGACTGCCACGCTGCCCCCGGCGTTTGCGCCGAGGCCAACCCTGCAGGCAGTCGGCCGCCATCAGGCGTGCTACCCGGTTCAGGCTGGCAGTCTCGCCCTCCTCAGCCAGGTCTTCGCGCATGCGGCCAGCTCCCAGCGTACCCCGGCTGTCCTCGTGAAGCTCACGCATTCGTAGTACCAGGCGCTCATTGTCGAGCTGCCGGGCGCTGGCAGGACGCTTGCTCCACTCGTAATAGCCGCTGGCCGAAACCTTCAGGCAACGGCACATCAGCCGAATCGGAAACTCATCGCGACAACGTTCGATCACCTGATACCTCAGGATGACCGCCCTGCCCTCTATGCGCGCATCTACTGGTCCACCGCGGGCAGCTATTACAGCAGCCCGTTCGCTGAAAAACAGGTGGATTGGCCGTTGATGAGCCAGGAAATTGATGATGTGCTGGCCCGGTATCCGTCTGACTGGAACCTGCAGAACTTTGCCTATTTCGCTTGCCAGGCCGGCGACAAGGCCAAGACACGCGCCCTGATGGACCGCATTACGCGGCCTAAGGAGTTTCATGCCTGGTGGGATGGGGATGTGTATGAGCAGTGCCGGCGATGGTCGCGGGAGAATTCTTGAGCACTGGCAGGCCTGGACGGCTTGGGCGTATTGTCCGTTTGGAACGCGCTTGGCAGGTATGGAACGCGCTTGGCAGCGCCTTAAGGAGTTCACCGTCCACCAATGGCCCAAGCTCCTCCCTGGCGATGCGATCAGCCCACTCCTGCTTGGGATGCGTCACGCCGCTTCAAGGTGAAGCCTCGTCCACACAGAAGATTCCATGCATCGCGCCCAGCAGTGCTGCGACTCGCGAGTCTGTCATGCGGTAAATAATCGACCGCGATTCCCGTCGGGTCGCTACCAGCTTTCGTTGACGGAGTTCGGCTAGTTGCTGGGAAAGCGCCGGCTGTCGAATGCCGGTGGCCTCTTCCAGTCCACCCACCGTCATTTCACCTTGCGCAAGCTGGCACAGCAGCAACAGGCGCGAAGGAGTGGCTATGAAGCGCAGCAGCTCGGCTACTTCGGGCACGCGCTCCTTCATCGTGGCTAGGTCTGACGGGCTGAATGGGGGGCTGGTCACGGGCATTGGCAACTCGGGCGGATGATGTGATGGCAAATAGAAGCGGCAGGCTGCGAAATCTACCACGCCCCCCACATTTGCATAGTGTATGCAAGCATGTAATTATATAGTCGCCATTCCTCCAGGATCCAGTCGTGAACCTGTCCGTTGCGGTAGACGCCCCTCTAGAGCAGGCTGTGCGCGTGGCCAACGATGCGCGCGCCGGCCTGCTTCCCTCGCCTTGCGTGAAGACCTTCTTCGATCCTGCCACGTTCACTGCCAGCCACGTTGTACGCGATCCATCCTCTTCAGCGTGCGCCATCATCGACAGCGTCCTGGACTTCGACATGGCCGCAGGCCGCACTTCTACAGCCTCCGCATCGGCGTTGGTGGACTACGTGCGTGCCGAGCGCCTGCAGGTTCAATGGTTGCTGGAAACTCACGCCCATGCCGACCACCTGTCCGCAGCGCCCTGGCTGCAGCACCAGGTGGGAGGCGCGCTCGCCATTGGCGAACGCATCACCACGGTCCAGGAAGCCTTTGGCAAGGTCTTCAATGCCGGTACTGCATTCAAGCGGGATGGCAGCCAGTTCGATCGCCTGTTTGCCGATGGCGCGTCCTTCCACATCGGCAACCTCCAGGCGATGTCGCTGCACGTGCCGGGCCATACCCCCGCTTGTCTGGCGTACGTGATCGGTGACGCCGTATTTCCTGGAGACACGCTGTTCATGCCGGACTACGGCACCGCCCGATGCGACTTTCCAGGCGGCTCGGCTCGCCAGTTGTATCGCTCGATCCAGCGTTTGCTGTCCCTGCCCGACGCTACCCGCGTCTTCCTGTGCCATGACTACAAAGCCAACGGACGGGACCATTTCGCATGGGAAACGACCATCGGTGCAGAAAAGACAGCCAACCTGCATGTCCACGAGAGCGTGACCGAAGCCATGTTCGTGGAAATGCGCGAAGCCCGCGATGCGACGCTCCCGATGCCGCGACTGCTCCTGCCTTCCGTGCAGGTCAACATGTGCGCCGGCCATCTGCCCGAACCCGAGGAAAACGGCGTGCGCTACCTCAAGCTGCCGGTGGACCTGCTATGACGCTCTCTCATCTTGCGTGGTATTGGCCGCTAATTGGCGGTGCCATGATCGGTGCAGCAGCCGGTGCGTATCTAGTCCTTCTCGGTCGCGTTGCCGGCGTTTCCGGCCTGCTTGCCAAGACAGTTGGCATGCCGGGTGACGGGGGGCGCGGCAGTGCTGTCCTGTTTCTGGCAGGACTTGCCCTGGCCTCTGGCTTGGCGTTGGCGGCCAGACCCATAGCACTGCCGTCGCCTTCCGCAACGGGAGCAGTGGTATTGGTGATTGCCGGATTGCTGGTAGGTTACGGAACTCGTCTTGGCGCTGGCTGTACCAGTGGGCACGGTGTCTGCGGCCTGGGCCGGGCATCGCCAAGGTCGGTGGTGGCTACCTGCGTGTTCATGCTCACGGGCATGGCCACAGCGACCCTTGTGCGGATTCTGGCTGGAGGTACGGCATGAAACGTCTCACCGCGTTCCTGTGCGGCGCACTCTTCGGGCTGGGACTGGTCATATCCGATATGGCCAACCCAACTCGCGTGCTTGCTTTCCTTGATGTGAGCGATGCCTGGGATCCCTCCTTGGCGCTGGTCATGCTGGGCGCGCTGATCCCTTCCAGTGCAGCCTACCTGTGGGTACGCGCTCGCAGAACGCCGGTGCTTGCCGCATCGCTGCACATTCCCACCCATCGAACCATTGATTGGCGCCTGGTCATGGGTGCAGCGATATTCGGCCTGGGTTGGGGACTGGCCGGAGTGTGTCCCGGCCCAGCGATCGCATTGCTGGGAACCGGCCAGCCCTTCGCGATCATCTTCGTTGCGGCCATGGTCGCTGGTGTACTCATGCATGGCCTCATTCACCGTCGCACTGCAGAAAGGGGACAGCCATGATCCTTAAGCCACGTTTCTCGGGTCCTCTCCGGGCGTCCGGCTTTCACCTGGAGATGGCGGCACGATACGCCGAATCTGCTGCCCAATTCACCGTCACCTCAAGACCGCCCAGCTCCTGCGAGTAGCTCAGCGTGACGCTCGCGCCGTGGGCGTCAGCCACCTCCCGGACAATGGACAGCCCAAGCCCGCTGCCTTGCACCCGGCTGCCCAGCGTTCGATAGAAGCGGTCGAACACGCGATCGCGCTCTTCCTCCGCGATGCCGGGGCCGCTGTCGGCGATGATGAGCAACACCCTACCCTCCGCCTGTTTCACGCGGACATTCAGGCGACCGCCGACAGGGGTGTAGCGAACCGCGTTTTCCAGCAGGTTGCGAACCAACGCCGTCAACGCGGGCTCGTCACCCTTGATCTCCGCGCTGTCCAGCTTCAGCTGGAGCCATTGACGATTCAGCGACAGGATGGGACGCAGCGCATCCACTTCCACCCCAACCAGGGCGTCGAGTCTCAGGCGCACCGAAGTCAACCGGGATACGGCCTCTGCGCGGTTGAGTGTGAGCAACTGCGACGCCAGGCGCTCCAGTCGCGCTACTGAGTCGCCCACCATGTCCTGGGCGCTCGCCCTTCCTTCTTCATCCTGCGCCATGCGGGCATTCTCAGCATGCACTTTCAGTGCGCTGATCGGCGTGCGCAACTCGTGCGCCGCGTCGGCAACAAATCGACGCTCCCGTGCAAGCGCCTCACTCAATCGCCCAAGCAGGCCGTTCACAGCCCACACCAACCCTTGCGCCTCGCGCGGAACGTCAGAAGCTTCCAATGGCGACATGCGCTCGGGGTCGCGCCTGCCGATCTGGTCCGAGACGCTCTGCAGCGAGCGGGTCACGTAATTGACGCTCCACAAGATCACCAGCGCCATCAAGGGCAGCGCCAGCAGCAGTGGCAGCATGGTGCCTCCCGCAATATCTTCTGCCAACTCTTCGCGGATGTCCGACCGCTCGCCAGACTGGAACCAACGGCCCTCGCGAGTCTGCAATGTGAAAGTGCGCCATTGTTCTCCGTCGATCACAGGACTGTCGTAGCCGGCCACCAATGGAGCCAGTGGCCGCGTTGGAGCGCTATCTGAGCGGAGCAGCAATCGCTGCTTCGTGTCCCACACTTGGAAAGCAAGCTTGCTCTCATAGGCATGTCCATCGCTGAATGCCAGCGCCTCTCCGACGCCTTCAGCGTGCCCGTGCCAGCCACGCAGCACAATGGGATCGCCCGGAAACGCAGTCAGATCACTTAGCGGCTCATCTACCAGGCCCATCAGTACCCGCGTGGACTGCACCAGCCGGGCATCGAACATTTCCCCCGCTTCCTGTAGGCCGGCGCGATAGCTGAAGAATCCGGCCACGGCCATCAGAACCGCCAAGGTTCCCAGCAGGGTCCATAGCAGGCTGCGTCTCATGGACCTCATGCATCCGTCTCCGACGACTGCCCCAGCGCATACCCGATGCCCCGCACAGTACGCACGACTGCAGGATCGACCTTGCGCCGCAGTTGATGCACATGAACATCCACCGCATTGCTGGCGACGTCTTCATCCCAGCCGTAGAGGTGCTTCTGGATCGTTTCCCGCGCCATCGGTCGCCCGTTCTGTTCCATCAACAATCTCAGCAGCGAGAACTCGCGACGAGTCAGATCCAGCGTCCGTCCTTTCCATCTCGCCTCCAACGTAGCAGGATCAAGATGGAGGTCACCGGAGTCCAGCGTGGGATGCGAACGCCCACTGCTGCGTCTGACGAGTGCGCGTACGCGTGCCAGCAGCTCGGCGGTATCAAAGGGCTTCCCAAGGTAGTCATCTGCGCCAACGTCAAGCCCGAGCGTACGGTCGGCCGGTCGTTCACGGGCGCTGAGTACCAGAATCGGAACCGGGTTTGCCGCCGCCCGAATCCGGCGGATCACCTCGATGCCATCTACCCGTGGCAGCCCCAGATCCAGCACCACCAGATCAAAATCACCATCTTGGGCGGCCAAGAGGGCGGCCGTGCCGTCTTCCACCCAGTCCACGGCGAACGCGCCCCGGCGAAGCGCGGTCCGGATGCCTTCACCCAGGGAACGATCATCTTCGACGAGGAGGATGCGCATGAGGGCAGTGTCCAGTCGCGGACTTCACTTTGCAAGATGGCCCATAACATCGTGCAGCTTGGCCTCGATCTCATGCCGGCGGCCGGCATCGGCCACATCCCGTCCTGGCCGGGCTGGCGCTGCCAGTGCCTTCTGCAGCGCCGCCTGCGCTGGGCCCCACTCCTTCTGATCGCGCAGGAAATCGCCGTAGAAATAGTTGGCATCGATGCCATTGGGGTCGATATCCAGCCCTTTCTTCAACAGCTGGCGCGCCCGATCGTCATCGCCGAAGCCCAGCGGCCAGCCTGGAACCTGGTAGTAGAGCGCGCCCAGGCTGGTATACGCCGCGCCATCCAGGGCCCGGGGATCCAGTTTCAGCGCTGCCTCGAAATCGTCGCGGGCCTGCTTGACCAGGCTGAGTGCGCCCATGCCACCTTTCTCGCCAGCAAGGCTGGACAGCACGATGCCCTCCCAGATCAGCGCGCCGGCATCCCTCGGGGCCGCCTGCCGAGCTTGCGCGGCCTGCTTGGACAGGGCCATGAACGCCGCCTCGCGCTGCGGCTTGGGAGTCTGGTAGTTGATCTGCGCCCAGCGGTCACGGATCTGCGCCACCGGCACTGATGGTTCGGCAGCCACAGCGACCCCGACCAATACGGCGGCGGCAATAAGAATGAGATAGAACATGGTCTTACCCTGCGTGCGCTTCATGGGAGGTGTCCTTGCTGGGAGGGGATGCGGAAGAACTCGCCGCGGTGGTGCCACTGCTGGCATGGCGCCTGACGATGGGTAACTGTTTGCGGAGGCTACGGTCCACCAGCTCTGGCAGCAGGCCGTTCAACCGAGCGAACAGCCGCTCTGGCCAGCCAAGCTGCAAGCGCGGATTGCCAGAGCGCAGTGCCTGCAACAAGGCCGTTGCGACCTTCTCGGCCGAGTCGTGGGAAACGCCCAGTTCGGCGTTCATGGCATCCACGGCGGCGCTGTTGAAATCTGTGCGGGTGGCGCGTGGTGACAGGTACTGGAACTTGACTGTGCTGCCGGCATACTCGCGGCCCAGACCTTCGACCAGGCCGCGCAATCCGAACTTGCTGGCGCTGTAAGCGGCAAAACCCGGGAAGGCCAGGCTGCCGAACGTCGAGCCGAGAACGGCCACGCTGGCGTGCGACTGCCGCTCCAACAAGGGCAACAAGGCGCGGATCAGCAGCATGGAGCCAACCAGATTGGTCTGCATCAGCTGTTCCAACGCCTGCTCTGTCTGTGCGCCGAACAGTCCGAAGGCGGCGCTGGCATGGCCTACGACCAGCACCGAAGGCGGCCTGGATAGCGCATCAATTTTCGCCAGCAACGCGCCGCGGCCCGCCGCCGTGCCGATATCGGCAACGACCGGTATGACAGACCCTTCCGGCAACGTGTCAGTGAGCGCCTGCAGCCGATCGTGGCCCCGCCCCACCGCCACGACCTGCGCGCCCTCGCCCACCAGGCCGCCGCAGAGCAACCTTCCGATGCCGCCGCTGGCTCCGGTCAGAACGACCGTACGTCCACGCAGGTCCATCAGGCCGCCTCCGCAGTACGCGCGCCGCCACTGCGCAGGGTGCGGAAGATATCGCCATAGAGAACGTAGAAGCGGCGTGCCGCATGGATAACGGCCTGCTGGTCGCTGGGATCATCCAGCCTGTCCATCAGCGATTTGAAGAAGCCGACATGCTCGATATCCAGATCGCCATGCGAAAGCAGATAGCTGAAGGCGTTGCGCGGAAGATCCAACGACGTCTGCAGGGTGTTTGCAGCCTGCGTTGCCAGCGCCACACTGGTGCCCTCCAGCACCACTACCATGCCAAAGAAGCCCACCGGGTTCCCGCGCTGGATGGTGTCGTAGGCGTAGCTGACCATGAGTTCGGTGGCCAGTACGGGTTCGGATGTTGCAGCAGCGGACCGATCACCGCCGGCACCTGCAATATCGTCCAGCACCCATTCCTGGTGGCCCATCTCTTCTTCGATGTACTCACCGATCGCGGTCCGCAGCCATTCCAGGCGCGCAGGCAGGCGCGAGCCACAGGCCATCAGCAGCGGTACCGTGTGGCGCACGTGGTGGTACGCCTGTTGCAGGAACGCCAGATAGTCACCGCGGTCGATGCGGCCCGCCAGTGCGTCGCAGATGATGGGAATCTGAAGCAGCGACTGGCGCTCGCTGGCGGTCTGGGCAAGAAGGTGATCGTGGAAGCTCATGCAGGGTCTCCGATGGTGCTGAACGCAGGGCGCCGGTAGGCGGCGTCGATCTCTGCCTGGTAGTGGGCGAGGATGGCCTCGCGACGAATGCGACCATTGGCGGTCAACAGACCGGCGTTCGCACTGAATGGCGCGACGTTGACGTAGCGCGCGATGCGGGCATAGTCAGGCAGGCCGGCGTTGATGGCGGACAGCGCCGCCTCGAGCGTGGCGGAGTCCTGCTGCGCGAAGCGCGGAACCAGCAATGCCACGTTGTCGGCCTGCCCTTCCCCCCAGACCAGAGCCTGCGCGACGGCCGGGTGTGAAAGCAGTTCGCTCTCCACCCATTCGGGCGACACGTTGCGGCCAAATGCAGTGATGAAGACGTTCTTGCGACGCCCGGTCACATGCACGAAGCCGTCTGCATCGATGTGTCCCAGATCACCGGTGTGGATCGGCCCCTCCGGCAGCGACTCGTCGCCCAGATACCCCAGTGCACGCGCACCGGACACCACGATTTCTCCGTCCATGATCTGCACTCGCACGTGTGGCAGGGGGTGCCCCACCGTGCCATCGCGCTGGGCACCAGGACGATTCAGGCACACCACCGACCCGCACTCGGTCAGACCGTAGCCTTCGAACACCGGCAGCCCCAGGCGCCGTGCCCGCGACAGAAGACCGGGAGAAACCCTGCCTCCCCCAACGGCCAGGTATCGCAGCGATGCTGGCAGTTCAGCGCCCTGCTCTGCCGCCATGACCAGGGCCAGGAGTAGCTGCGGCACCAGGATGATGCTCTCGGGGCGATAACGATTGAGGCAGCTCAGCAGCGTGCGGACATCCAACCCTGCTGCGCCGGTGTAACCGATCTCCTGCAGGGACGGCAGCGCGATCTCGGCGCCCGACAACAACGCCGCATACAATCCAGCGACGTTCTCCAGGAGCGTTGACAGCGGCATCAGGCACAGATGCCGGCGTGGTGCGATGTCACCTGCGGCGTCTGCCAATGACGCGGCGGTGGCCATCAACGTTCCGGCAGAAAGGCATACGCCGCGCGGGCGCCCTGTGCTGCCCGAGGTGTAGGTCACGCAGGCCGTGCCGACCGGCAGCGTACTGCCAGCAGGAGCGTCCAGGCCTAAGCCGTGCGCACTCAGTGCCGGCAACGCCATGGGTGCGGCCGTGATCCCGCACGGCGGCAACGTGCCCTCCGCAACCACCAGCAGCTGGGCACCGCTGGTCTGCAGTGCGTGCTGCACTTGATCATCGGAGAAGAAGGTGGGCAACGGTACGTGCACCACTTCGGCAATGCGAAGGGCCAGGTCCAGAACCACCCAATCGAGGCCGTTGTCCAGGCGGCTGGCAACGCAGGTCACGCCTGCCTTCTGCAACCATTTCACCAGTTCCAGCACGCGCGACCGTAGTTTGGACGCACTCAGCGAAGCCTGGCCGGTCAGCACTGGCTGCCGATGCTCCTGCAGCAGGCGCAGGACGTCCTGTGCATCAGCGCTCATCCGGCCGCCTCTGCGGAGCAGCCCGCATCTGCTTGGTCGATCGCGCACGCCTTTCCGCCAAGAAAGGCGATGCCTTCGCGGATATCGCCGCACATCACGCGCGGTTGGGACTCGTAGTAGCGACCCCAGTCGGCCGCGCTATCGCCCATGCGCTCGGCACGTGCGGGCACCAGTTCGATCGGTGCCAGATGCAGGCGTACGAACGCATTGCGCAGCTGTTGGGTCGCTACGAACATCACCCAGTCCACTTCGGCGGCACGTAGCACCCAGGCCAGTTGCACGATCAACTCGCGTGCCACGCCCGCCGTCGACGCAGCAAAGTGGCCCACCTCAGCAATCTGCGTACGGCGCGGCGCACTGGGCAGGTGTTGCGCCAGTACGGTTTCCGCCGGCGCATCCAGATAATTCTCAACAAACAGTGGGCCGCTGGCCGCATGTCGCAGGCCGACCGCCGCCACCAGCGCCCCTTGCGTATCGCGGTAGGCCAGAAGCCGTGGCATGAAGTCGCGGACGTCCGCGCCGAAGCGCTGACGATAGGTCTCGGCGATAAAAGACTGTACCTGTTCACGAAGCGGGTGATCAGGCCCGACGAGAGTGGCTTCCGCGAATCTGCCCGGATGCGGGGCCATTGGAATCGGCTGTGGGATCATGTCCATGGGGCACGATCCTGAAGCGCGCCGATTAAGGCGAAATTAGGCCTTTGTTAGCCTATTGTTAGGCATTTGATCGGATTTCGTTTCCAGGCCGGGTTGCAACAGCGGTCTCTTGATCTAGACAACCAAGGCGAGCGTCAGTGCGACGACCAGTGCCAGCGTCACCAGGAAAGAGCCAAGTACA
Organism: Stenotrophomonas sp. ZAC14D2_NAIMI4_6; assembly: GCF_003086875.1. Taxonomy (NCBI): domain Bacteria; kingdom Pseudomonadati; phylum Pseudomonadota; class Gammaproteobacteria; order Lysobacterales; family Lysobacteraceae; genus Stenotrophomonas; species Stenotrophomonas sp. ZAC14D2_NAIMI4_6. Next base: position 2,166,833 of record NZ_CP025996.1, read on the forward strand.
AAGCCAAATGCCTGGAGGTATCCCGTGCAGTTCAGTGCTACGAAGGTGCGGGTTCGTGCCCACAAATACCATGCAACTGCCAGCGCTCCGATCCCCACACCCCAGCCATGCGCAATGTCTCCACCAGCAGAGCCAACTGCCTGCGAAACTGCAAGCAGAATCACAAACGGGCACGCAATGAACGCCTGTATGGAAAAGGGCTCCCGTAGCGTGTCGCGGTTGATGGGCAGGCGCTGTCGCCACAGCATGCTTAGCGCCGCCCCCAGGGCGAAGATGCAGAAGGCCGCCGAACGGGTGAGCAGCAGCCCCTGCTCGCTTCCAAACAGTAGCTTGCCCACCGGTCCTGATACCGCGAGGGGGGCGGTGCGCGTAGACATTTCCAATGCGTGCGCCAGCACCACTGACAGAATCAACATCAACACAGGGCTGATGGCGTCGGCGAATCGTTGTTCCGGATCCTTGGAGAACTCTCGGCGCGTGTAGTGCGCTACCTCGCCTGGCTGCAACAGCACCCTCCACAGGGTCCGCGGGTAGAACACCAACCACCCTACGAGTTCATAGAGGAACTCCTCAAGCGATCGCAGCAGTCTGATGAGATCCATAAGAGCCCCGGGTCAAATGGTTGAAGGTGAGCTTACTTTCCCTGCGACGTCCCCCCGTCCTCAGTAGCGGTCGGGTTTAGAGTCCGGTGCTGATCTTATCCCTCTTGCCAGCCAACTGCGCGGCGTATTGGGCGGGCGTCAGCCCGCCAAGTGCTCGTTTAGGCCTTTCCTCGTTGTAGTCGCGCCGCCAGCTTTCGATACTGGTTCTGGCGTGGAGCAACGTCGGGAACCAGTGCTCGTTCAGACATTCATCGCGTAGCCGCCCGTTGAAGGACTCAACGTAAGCGTTTTGGTTCGGCTTGCCCGGCTCGATCAGGCGCAGGGCAATTCCCTTCTCGTGAGCCCACGCCACCATCGCTTTTCCGCAGAACTCCTTGCCGTTGTCTGTCCTGATCACCTGCGGCAGACCGCGTTGAACGGCCAATCTGTCCAGCACCCTGGCAACGCCCTGCCCGGAAATAGCCCGTTCCACCTCGATGGCCACGGCCTCGTGGGTGGCGTCGTCCACGATGGTCAGGCACTTGATTACTCGGCCTTCCGCGGTGCGGTCAAACACGAAATCCATCGACCACACCTGATTGGCGGCGGACGGGCGCAGCAAAGGTTGACGCTCACCGACAGGCATCTACTTGCGCTTCCTGCGACGCACCTGCAGACCTGCTTCCTGATAAAGGCGCTCCACGCGCTTGTAATTCACGACATGCCCCTTCTGTCGCAATTTCAGATGGATCATGCCCACGCCGTAACGTCGATGCCTGTGTGCCAGTGCAGTGATCTGCTCGCGCAGTTCAACGTTGTGGTCCGGCCTCGGCTCGTAACGCAGCGCGCTGGCGCTCATGCGTGCAACCACCAACGCGCGCCGCTCGCTCAGCCCTTTTTCGACCATGCTCCGCACCAGCAACCTGCGTGCCGGTGCGGTCACCACTTTCTTCGCAACGCATCCTTGATGACGTCGTTCTCGAACACCTGCTCGGCCAGCAGCTTCTTCAGGCGTGTGTTCTCCGCTTCCAGGTCCTTGAGCCGCTTGGCGTCGGGCACGCTCGTCCCACCGAACTTGCTGCGCCACAGGTAGTACGAGGCCTCACTGAAGCCATGCTGGCGGCATAGGCCCTTGATCGGCATGCCCGCCTCGGCCTCGCGCAGGAAGCCGATGATCTGTTCTTCGGAAAAGCGCTTCTTCACGTCCAATCTCCTTGTCGTTGAGGATTGGACTCCAAACCGTCGCGCCACTCAGTCTCGGGGGGACGTCGCGCGCAGGAAGGTTTTCAGCGGCGCCGGACCGGTCAGCCCGATACTCGCCATAGAGCGACCTTCAACGAAGTGCACCCATGCGAGCGCGGCCACCAGCGTCGGCCCGAAGCCAATCCAAAGCAGCGCGTGTAGGCCAGCGAGTCCGATCGGATCGCCGCCAGGCGTCGACCAATGCTGCGACTGCATCCACCCGTCCACCGCGATCACCGGTACCGCGTTGAACAGGATCATGAGGACTCCAGATCGACGTGATCGCCGCTGGAAGTTGCCACCCGCGCAGAGGCGTGGCAAAGAAGCTGGGCAGGTACATCGCGATGACGTGCCATTGCAGGCTCAGGTTGGACGACTCCTGCGCGTGGGCTTGCATGTGCGTGGCCAGCGGAGCCGCGGTCATCATGAAGTTCATCAGCATGTACGACACCGCGCCACAGATCACCGCAGCGATGAAACGCGGGTCCAGCAGGACGGAGGACAGTGGTTGTCGGGACATGCCGCTTGCCGGCGCGACATGCGGCAGCGGCACACCGGCCAGCAGGCTGGCCGATACTGCGGCGACCAAGCCTTGGAACAGGAACGTCGCTGCGAATAGGTGGCCGGGCCAGAGATGCATGGTGAGTGACACCAATTGCGGCCCCACCACCCCAGAGGCGTTCCTGCTTCGCTCGGACAACGGCTTGGTGTTCACCAGCCGCGACTACAACCGGCTGGTGCGTAGCTATGGCCTGAAGCAGGAGTTCATCATCCCGCACTGCCCGCAGCAGAACGGGATGGTCGAACGCGTGATCCGGACGCTCAAAGAGCAGTGCGTGCACCGGCATCGCTTCGAGAGCCAGACCCACGCACTGCGCGTGATTGCCGACTGGATCGCGTTCTACGACCAACAGCGCCCGCATCAGGCGCTGAAGATGATGACCCCAGATGCGGCCTATGCCGCTAGATTAACCGCATGACCTGAGCAGAAAGCGGTGGGTCATTACATAACTGCCTAGTAGACGGACTCGTAGATCCGGGTATGCGACCTATCCATACAGTTCGATCTTAGGGTGGCTGGGTCCGGCCAACAACCCAGCATGTAAGCGGACCGAGCGGCCGGAACGGCTGCTGCACCAATGGCTGCTACGGGTCGGTCGATACCTTGAAGCACCGTGGCGGAGCGTCGAAGTGCCAGCGAGCGCCGCAACCGAAGCAGCGGACACCTTCGCAAAGCTCCACTTCATCGCACGCTTCCTTCCAGGGGTTGCTATCCCGTGGCAATTTAGCCGTTCAACGCACGCGCCTGCCATCCCGATCAATCACCACTTCGCCATCTTCCTTGGTAAACGGCTCCCGCACCCTTGGCAGTATGTCCAGAACCACCTCGGACGGCCGGCACAGGCGCGTGCCCATGTCCGTCTGCACGAAGGGCCGATTGATGAGAATAGGATTTGCCAGCATGGCATCCAGCAGTACGCTCTCGCTCAATGCGGGATCGTCCAGCCCCAGCTCCAGATACGGCGTACCCTTCTGGCGAATAGCGCCGCGAACATCCAATCCGGCGGCGGCAATCAGTGCGACCAGCTGCGTTCGGCTGGGCGGGTTGGCCAGATACTCGATTACTTCAGGTTCAATGCCGGCGTGACGAATCAACGCCAAGGTGTTTCGCGATGTGCCGCACCTGGGGTTGTGGTAGATGACAGCGTTCATGCGCTCTCCTTTTCATCCACTGCGGTCTCGACCACGCCAGCCGCGGCGGCAAGCGCGGCCGCTTCGGCTGCACCCTTCCGCTCGCTGTAGCGGTCAACCAGGTAGTCACTGCGGCCACGCACCAGCAGGGTGAACTTGACCAGTTCTTCCATCACATCCACGACGCGATCGTAGTAGGCCGACGGCTTCATGCGCCCCTCGTCATCGAACTCCTGCCAGGCCTTGGCTACCGAGGACTGATTTGGAATCGTGACCATCCGCATCCAGCGGCCAAGAACGCGGAGCGCGTTGACCACATTGAAGGACTGGGAGCCTCCGCAAACCTGCATCACTGCCAGTGTGCGACCTTGGGTCGGGCGCACGCTCCCCTCCTCCAACGGCAGCCAGTCGATCTGGTTCTTGAACACGGCCGTCAGGGTGCCGTGGCGTTCCGGGCTGACCCACACGTGCCCTTCAGACCACAGCGAGGCCTGGCGCAGCTCCTGCACCTTGGGGTGCGAGGCGGGCACCGAGTCGAGCATCGGCAGGTCGTGCGGATCGAACAGGCGGGTCTCTGCACCCAAGTGCTCCAACAACCGCTGCGCCTCCAGCGCCAGCTTGCGGCTGAAGGACTGCGGGCGCAGGGAGCCGTACAGGATCAGGATGCGGGGCCGGTGTGGCGAGGCATTCGGCTCGCTCAGTTTTTCGGCTACCGGAGGGCTCAAGGCTCCAGGGGCGATATTAGGAAGCTGCTGCATGCGGGTTGTCCTGCCGATTCGATTCGACTATTCTAGAAACATGGAACATAAGACTGCAACCCACGCTCTAGCAGCCCTGGGCCACGCCACCCGGCTTTCCATCTTTCGCCTCCTGGTCCAGGCCGGAAGTGGCGGCAAGCTGGCCGGCGACATCGCACAGTCGCTTTCCCTTCCTGGCGCCACCCTCTCCTTCCATCTGAAGGAGCTGCTGGCCGCTGGCCTGGTCACCGCCGAGCAGCGCGGTCGCACCATCTGCTACCGGGCGGAGTTCCGGGCGATGAGCGCGCTGGTGGCCTACCTGACCGAAAACTGCTGCGCGGGCGATCAGGCTTGCGACCGCCCTGCGGGTTGCTGACGTCTCGCCCCTTCGAGATCGCACAGATCGACTAACCGCTCCCTGCGAGACCTGCCATGACGACTGATACGCCCCGCCTGTCCTTCCTGGACCGGCACCTTACGCTCTGGATTTTTCTGGCCATGGCCTTGGGCGTCGGCGTGGGCGCGATGTTCGAAGGCGTGCCCAGCGCGCTCCACAGCCTGTCGATTGGATCGACGAACATCCCGATCGCCATTGGCCTGATCCTGATGATGTATCCGCCGCTGGCCAAGGTGAAGTACGAAGAGCTGCCCAAGGTGTTCGCCGACAAGCGCGTACTTATGCTGTCGCTGGTGCAGAACTGGATCATCGGCCCGTTCCTGATGTTCGGCCTGGCGGTGCTGTTCCTGCGCGATTACCCCGAATACATGACCGGCCTGATTCTGATTGGGCTGGCACGCTGCATTGCCATGGTGCTGGTCTGGAACCAGCTCGCCCGCGGCGATGGGCAGTACGTGGCGGGCCTGGTGGCATTCAATTCGATCTTCCAGATCGCGCTGTTCAGTGTGTATGCGTGGTTCTTCCTGTCGTGGCTGCCGCCGGTGTTCGGGCTGCAGGGCAGCGTGATCGACGTCAGTTTCTGGACCATTGCCGAGGCGGTGCTGATCTATCTGGGCATCCCCTTCCTGGCGGGGTTCGTTACCCGCCGTTGGCTCAAGGCGCGCAAGGGCGTGCGTTGGTATGAAGAGACGTTCCTGCCGGCGATCAGTCCAATCACGCTGGCGGCGCTGTTGTTCACGATCGTTGCCATGTTCAGCCTGAAGGGCGGCGACGTGCTGCGCATCCCGATGGATGCAGTACGCATCGCGATCCCGCTCACGCTCTATTTCATTGTCCAGTTCGTGCTGAGCTTCTTCATGGGCAGGTTCATTGCCAAGGACTACCCGCGCACGACCGCAATCGCCTTCACGGCAGCAGGCAACAACTTCGAGCTGGCCATTGCCGTTGCCATCGCCGCGTTTGGCCTGGCCTCGCCGGTCGCCTTCGCCGCGGTTATCGGCCCCTTGGTGGAAGTGCCGGTGCTGATTCTGTTGGTGCATGTCGCGCTGCGGCTGGGCAGGCGCTACTTTCCTGCCGACGCACGAAGCCACTGAGTCATGCGATGGGAATCGGCCCTATTAACGTGACGCATCACGCTCGACCGGCACCCCATTGGCGCACCACCCCACTCCCACTATAGTGCCAGCCCCCACAAGGACCAGGCACCCACATGCCCTATATCGGAATCGGACTCCACGTATTGGCCGCCATCTTCTTCGCGGTCCACGCCATCCGCTCAGGCCAGAGCCTCTACTGGCTCCTCCTGCTCTTCTCGTTCCCGCTGCTCGGCAGCGTCGTCTACTTCCTGGCGATCTACTTCCCGGAAGCCCGCCATTCTCGCGGGGCCCGGCAGGCCATCCGCTCCGCCAAGCAGCTGGTGAACCCCGGCCAGGACCTGCGCAACGCGCGGGCCGAGCTGGCGCGCACGCCCACGGTGCAGAACCGGGTTCGTCTGGGCATGACGCTGCTCGATGCCGGCCAGGCAGAGGAGGCCAGAGACCTGCTGGAGCACGCCGCCAGCTCGCCGCTGGGCGACGATCCTTACATCCTCACCGGCCTGGCCCGTGCTCGCCTGGATTCCGGCCACGCCGCGCTGGCGGTCGAGACGCTGGACGGTCTGTTCGCCCGCCACCCGGATACCCGCCGCAAGCCGGAACAGACCCTGCTCTATGCGCAGGCACTGGCCGAAGCCCAGTCGCCCGACGCGCGCGCAGCGTTCGAGCGCGCGGTGGACTGCGGTAACGATGCGGCCGCACGTTGCCTGTACGCCGAATGGCTGATGGCACAGCCGCAGCCGGCCGATCGGGATCAGGCCCGCAGCTTGTTCGACAGCATCCTGGACGACGCCAAGCACTGGTCGCGCCACGCGCGCAGCCACAATGCCGCGTGGCTTGAGCGGACCAAGGTGGCGATGAAAGGCCGCTAACGGCTGTAGCCCGTCGGCGAGGGGCTCTGAGCTCCGCGCGTCTTTCGCCACTGGATCCACGCGATCGCGGCGACGAAGAAGACGCTGCACAGGTAACTTCCTTCCGGCCCTTCCGCGCCGCCGGTCAGGGCGTCGAGGCCTTGCGGGCGCAGTGCCACCAGCAGCGCCGGCAAGTGCGCATCGATGCCGGTGACCGGCAGTTCGAAGCCGGTCGCGAGCAACCAGTTCCACCCCGCGTGCCAGCCCATCACGCCCCAGATATTGCCGGCCCGCAGCGCCCAGGCGCAGGCGAACAGCGAGAACAGGAACATGCCGAGCGTGACCCGGAGCGGCTGGTGCGGACTGAAATGCAGGAAGCAGAAAACGAGCGACACCAGCACCACTGCCACCGCGACATTGGTCTTGCGCGCCACCGCCGACAGCATCCAGCCGCGGAAGATAATCTCCTCCACGCTCGCCTGGAACATGAAACTCAGTAGCAGCAGACCGATGTGCAGCAGGCTGACCGGCGATCGCCAGGCCAGCCCCACGCCTGCCGCCTGCATGCCGCCCGCCATCCAGATCGCGACTACGACCAGCGCGATCGTGCCGAATCCAACGGCCAGTCCGCGCAGGAAGGTGTTCAGCGGCGCCGGACCGGTAAGCCCGATACTCGCCAGCGAGCGCCCTTCGACGAAGCGCACCCAGGCGAGCACGGCCACCAGCGTCGGCGCGAAGCCAATCCACAGCAGCGCATGCAGGCCAGCGAGTCCGATCGGATCGCCGCCCGGCGTCGACCAATGCTGCGACTGCATCCACCCGTCCAGCGCGAGCACTGGCACCGCGTTGAACAGGATCATAAGGATCGGCGCCAGCCAGGCCCAGGGCAACCAGCCGCGGGCCGGTTCCGGCGAGTACAGGGCAACGGGGGTCATGCGGGCTCCAGGTCGACGTGATCGCCGCTGGAAATTGCCACCCGCGCAGAGGCGTGGCAACCCGTTTGCGACCAAGCAACAGAAGCCGCCGATGAATGGCCTGGATCGCCGACGGGATGGCGCTGATTGGTCGCGCCACGCGCGAAGCCACAGTGCAGCATGGCTTGAGCGGACCAAGGTGGCGATGAGGGTCCAGTAACCGCCGCTGGCCGAGGGCGTCGCATGTCGCATCTGCCCTGCCCTCGGTGGCTGCAGTCGGTTCGCGACAACGCAATCGCTGGAACCGCCAATACCGGCAGAAGCCTTACGTGCCAAGGCATCAGCATCGCCACGCAATTTGCAACGATTCTGAAAATGTTGAAAGCAGTGACGGCTTCGCCCCTACTGCCTTGGCATTGAGCGCAACCGGGCGTATTCCTTGCCGGGCCACCAAACACCGGTGGTCGGGGCTCGAAATCCCGGTTTTATGCTGATGTTTGCGCTTGCCGGCCGACACCACCCTCGCGTGGTGTCGGCCGGCAATCCGTCTGCCGACTATGGCGGGCGGTGCGTGGGGGCTTCGTGCCCACCGGTCTCAGCATAAACCGGATTTCGAGCCACGCATCGTCCGCCACCTTTATCGGTGGCGGCTTCTGCCTGCACGCACGGAGCCCGCCATGACCACGCCCTACTCCCCTGCCCCGCATTCCATCCAGGAACCGCCGGCAGCCGATCCCGCGCCAGACCCCAACACCCTCACTCACCTGCTGCGCAGCATCGGCGCCGGTGCCGCCGCCGACGGCCAACCCTGGCCCGAACGCCACCCGCTGCGCAGCCGACAGATTGCACTGGCCGATGCCGATTGCGCCCTGGCTGGCCAGCGCGTGGTGCAGGAACTGCTGCTGGCCGCCGAGCGTGCCCGCCAGAATGGAGACCCTGACCAGGACGTGGGCGACCGGGTAATGGAAGGCCTGGCCATGGCCAGCCTCGCGCTCAACGTCTTCATCCAGGAACGCGTGCGGCCGCTCGGCGCAGGGTCGTAAGTGAGGTCGTTCGTCCCGTCTGCCCTGATGGTCATCGCCGCGCTGGCCGCTATTTCCTTGTTGCCATGGCCGCAGAGCGCAGCCGAAGAGACGTGGGTCTATCCGAAGATGGAATTCGCGGAGTTCGAGAAGCTCTATGGCAGTGCGCACGAATTTGTTTCCACGCGCCGAGCAACGGGCTTCACGATCTACCCGGCGGATGCCGTTGCGCCCTCTTTCCAAGTGCGCTGCAAAGGCTTTCCCGTGTTGAGGGTGGAGCGCACAAAACCGACGGTCGCGCTGCGTCTGCCGGCAGACGCTCTACAGCGTGCGCCGGAATCTGACACGCTGTATCTGGATCTGCAGCAGTTGATGGCGTTCAACCAGGTTGAGGGTGTCAGCATTCCCGATGGGCGGGCCCGGCCGTGGTGGCGGGCTGGGCCCCCGGTGCCGAAGGATGAGCGGTGTGCGTTGCCATCTGGTGGCCGGTTGATTGACTGGTACCGTGGTTTGCGCTCGGTGGTGCGGGGATAGATTCTGGTGATGGGTGTCGAGGGGTTCAGTCGAGCAAGCTCGACTCTACGCGGCCGTTAAGCCGAATCATTCCAGCTTTCTGTAGAAGATCCAGAATGCGTCTTTCTGAGGCAGCTGCGGACATGGTGCGGTTCGGATCTCAGTCGCCATGTTTAACTGTCGAGCAAGATCTGCAACCACCTCCGTCTCAATGCAGGAGATAGCATCTTCAGTATGATCGTCAACGTGCCGATCCAGGAAGAAGTACAGAGTGAAATCGTCCGGGCCCGTCTCGAAGGCACAGACCGCTACTAGTGAAGGAAACACTTCGCCGATCAGTGCACGGCTGACGCTGAGAAATATCTCTTCCCGAAAATTATTCGCCATGGATAAGGCCTGAAGGGTGCGATGCGGATGTCATTTCTTGCATGGCGGATAACTCCATACCGAGCGGCGCTGGGATTTCCGTCCTCCCCTTACGCAGCAGGCCAACCGGTCCCGTCAGGATCACCCGCCAGGCGCACGTCATTGATCATGCCTGCGTGTATTTCCTTCAAGCGCTCGAGCACACCGTCCAGCTCGTCCATGGCCTCAACAGCATCGCCGTTGGCCAACGACCGTCTTGCGTGCTTCAGATCGGCAATCAGCCCGTGCAGGGTGTCTGACTGCATTGCAACGGCAGGATTCCTGCGGCAAGGAAAATGCACGGTCGCGTTGTTTCCTGGCTCACCGTATACCGAAATGGACATCATCTTCTTCATGTTACCGGCATCATCTGATTGTAGAGACAAGATTCGTCGAGGTTTCTCTGAACATATCGATCAGGCAGCGCCCCTCTGCTTCATGCTACCTGAGCCGATATGCCGGATGAACGCTCCGCCCACGCACCGCGCGCAAGCTCGCGGTCGAGGCACGGCACTCCGTGAAGATCCGGCGCCCATTCGTCACGCTATGCCAATGTGGTTGAACCATTCAGAAGATAGCTCATGTTGGGCGCATCCAACCTCGGCTACCGGCACGTAGGTAAGTGGACAACGCGCCAGAGCTGCTCGCACTGGAGCGTGATCCGCAGGATTGCCTGCACCCATCCAGGGGCCTGATGGCCTCTGCAAGCGAGGACACACACATGCGTACCCAGATTCAGCGTCTTGCCATTGCCGCCGGCATTGCAGTTGCCTGTGCGGTACCCACTGCGTTTGCCGCCGATAACCCGATGGTGGGAGGCGTGCCGATGTATGCGAACAAGACGATCGTGGAAAACGCGTCCACCGCCAAAGACCTCAGCACGCTGGTAGCTGCGGTGAAGGCCGCCGGCCTGGTGGAAACCCTCAGCGGCAAGGGGCCGTTCACCGTATTTGCGCCCACCAACCAAGCGTTTGAAAAGCTTCCTGCCGGCACGGTCGATACGCTGCTGAAGCCGGAAAACAAGGCCAAGCTGACCAAGGTGCTGACCTATCACGTGGTATCGGGCACCTATACGGCCGCGCAGCTGACCGCGGCCGCGCGCGGTAACGGTGGCAGCAGCACGCTGAAGACGGTGCAGGGTGAGCCGCTGACCGTGAAGCTGCAGGACGGCAAGGTGTGGGTTATCGATGCCAAGGGCGGCAAGGCATCGGTAACCACGGCAGACGTAAAGCAGTCCAACGGCGTGGTGCACGTGGTGGATACCGTGCTGATGCCGAAGTAAACCGTTCGCGCGGCGCGGCGGGACAGCCTCCTGCCGCGCCTGCGCGCGCACCTTCCAAGGCCGCTGTGCGGATTTGGGCGCGCCAGGACGGCGCTCACGCAGCGTCGGAAGCCGGAGATGACCATGCACGCAGCAGCGCAGGTTTGAACGCTTGTTGACCACAGCCGGTTGGGCAACGCACCACACTCACCGTGGCATGGCTGAGCAGCCCCCGGCCTTCTTCGGCCTTGAATACCGTCTCACAGGACAAACAGCGCGCCACCAGGGAGTACAGGTTCACCAGGCGTCCACTGGCCGGATCCTGAAGCGCGTCCACAGCGAGAAGGTCGAACCGGCAGCTGTCCGGAGGCATTCGGTACTGGGCTTGGGCCAGAGCCTGTAGATTCATGAGGCAGCACTTTCGGAGGTCCGAAGTACTTTATGGAAGGCAATGTGGACTGCGTGTTGACTCTGCATGCGTGCCGCGTGTGGACCGGTGACAATGCGCCGTTGGGGCAGATCCCTCACCCACAGCAAGATTCTGCAAGCGCCCTCCCCGACCAGCGCTAGCTCCAACCCAGTCACCGACACAAAACAGACGACCAGGTAGGCATATCTCCCCTGTACCGGCAACGTGCCAGCAGGCGTGTACGCCCAAGGAGATTTATGCCTGGCCAGGAAGGCATTCGAGCTGAGAATGGTGGCGCGCGAGGCGCAAGGCGTCCTGCTGGGTGGCGTGCTGTGTCTCCGGCGCCGCAGGATAAGCGGTGTGCGTTGCCATCTGGTGGCCGGCTGATTGATTGGTACGGTACCGTACGTTCGCGGTTGTAGGCCTTGGTGGAGCGGGATCGGTTCTGGTGATGGGGTGTTGACGCCTGGAGACTTGTACGGGATCCATGTCGTATCCGACGTTGCTGCGACGCTTGTGTCTCGTCGTCTCGCTGCCCCGATTCACGCCCGCGGATAAGCCTGGAATCAGTCGCAACTCAAGGACTCTTCAGTGGCGGGGCGGATGCGATGATGTCAGAACCATTGCGTGCGTGCGTTAAGTTTGCCTTTCCGGTCTTGCCACGCATCGATAACCGGTGTACTGGTGGCGCGTGCGATGAGTTCATCGATCGCCGTCAAGAATTCATGCCACATCGATACTCAGTCTTCATTGGAGGAAGTCAGATGAGGAGAAGTGCCATCTGCATGGGAATGCTCGGGCTCATTGTCGCGGGTGGGGTACCCAGCACAACAATCGCTCAGCAAGCAGCGCCTGAAGTCGACAGGATGAAAGATCTCGACGAGGAGACCGCGGTTGCGGTGGCCTCTTTGCTTTCCATGGTCGAATCTTTGTCCGTTGACGAAGCGATCAGGAGAATCCAGATCGAGGTCGCGTTGGCGCCTGAAATCCAGGATATCCGGCGAGAGTTCGCTGGGCGTTTGACGGAGATCAGCATTGAGCAATCGCCAGACTTCCATGTATCGGTAAAGCTGAAAGGAAGCGGCCCAGTGCCGCAGCGGCAATGGGCGACCAGCGCAGGTAGTGCGCGCGTAGAATTTTCAACCGGGCATGCCTTCACCGAAGAGGAATTCTCCAGGCAATTGAAGGGCATTCGACTGCAGGCACAGAAATCCATCCCGGGCTTCATCGGGCTGACCGGCTATGCTGGCGACAACGCCGCTGACGTTCGCATTCGCGGGGGTGCGCAGGATGCGCAAAAGTATCAGGGAATTCTGTTGAAGCTCCAGCGTGCCTTTGGAGTGAAGCTTCGCTTCAAAACCCTCGAGGTTCCAGAAACGAACGCGATATATGCGATCGGCGGAGCTGTGTTGCAAGCCAACAACTCCTACTGCACCACTGGCTTCACGGTGAAGCAGACAAGTACTGGTGCCAAGGGAATCATAACGGCGGGGCACTGTCCGGACGATCTGATCTACGGGAACTACGGAAGCAGGGAGGACGGCACCCTCGTGACCTTCCCTCTAATATTCAAGGAGCAGAAGAACGATGCGCAGGCCGATGTTCAGTGGCATCAAGTGCCCTCCCCGCACACGCCGCTTCTTGAAGCCTACGCATCTTCAACGGTATCCACTCGTTTCATCAGGGCCGTCTACGATGCCCCGGCGGTCCGCGGGACTATCTGCTTCCGTGGTGCGCGCAGTGGATACAGTTGCGGCTTGGTTACATCGGTCAAGCATACGCCTGGCAATATCTGTGGCCCGACCGAATCCCTTCCCTGCGACGAGGTCTGGTTCAAGGTGGAAGGCAGCGAGCTTGCCTGCGGGGGCGGTGACAGTGGGGCTGCAATGTTCTCCGGCAACATTGGTTATGGGATAGTCAAGTCTTCACACTCTGCAACGCCGCTGCCCGGCGAGTGCATTACCTTGACTGGCATGCCCTTCAGTCGAGTAAGAGCTTGGGGATTCCAGCCAAACTAGCTGTGCGGGTGTGGCCGCTTGAGCAGGCCAGATGACAGGCTATCGGGGGTTCAGTCGAGCAAGCTCGACTCTACTGTTGCGCGAACGTGGCATTCGGGGCACGAGCGGGTATTCATGAGCAAGCGGTTGGCCTGAGCATCCGCAGCCACAGCAAGATTCCGCAAACGCCCTGCCCCGCCCTGCGCTAGGCTTCCACCCAGTCACCGGCACGGAACAGGCGCCATGGGAGCGGCACGCAAGGCCTTGTGGTACATCGAAAGCCACTTTGCCGAGAACCCCTCGCTGGCCCAGATCGCCGAGGCGGTCGACCTCTCGCCGTTCCACCTGTCTCGACTGTTCCAGGTCAGCACCGGCACGTCGATGGCACGCTACCTGCGCGCGCGTCGGCTGACCGAAGCGGCGCGCACCCTGGCTGCGGATGATGCGCCGATCCTGGATGTCGCCCTGGCCGCTGGCTATGCCTCGCATGCGGCCTTTACCAACGCCTTTACCGAACAGTTCAAGCTGCCGCCGGAACAGGTCCGCCGAAAGGGTCTGCACGGCCTGGCGCTGGTGGATGCGCTCAAGCTCGATGCCCCGCCCCTGCCCTGCGCGGTGGAGCCGGTACGTCGCTGGCAGGGCCCGTTGCGGGTGGCCGGCATCTGCGCCCGCCATACCGCCGCGACTGTGGCGTCCATTCCCTCGCAATGGCAGCAGTTGGCGCTGACCCGCGAACTGGGCAAGGACATCGCCTTCGGGGTCTGCTGCAACCGTGATGGCGAGGGTGCCTTCGATTACATCGCCGGCATGGAGATCGGCGCGACCGCCGCGCTGCCTTCGCCATGGCAGGCCGTTTCCATTCCGGGCCGGGACTACCTGGTGGCGTGGCATGCGGGCCACATCTCGACCATCCGCTCCACCTGGTACTGGCTGCTGAACGACTACCTGCCCCGATCCGGCCTGAACCTGGCCGACGCCCCCGACTTCGAACGCTACGACGCCCGCTTCGACGACCGCACCGGCAACGGCGGCGTAGAAATCTGGCTGCCGCTGTCCGACCCGACATGAATCAAGGAGCTTCTTCCGTGCGAGCCCTGCCCTACGCCTGCTTCCTGCTGTCCTGCGTGTTCGCCCCGCTGGCATGGGCAGCCGCGCCCTCTTCCGTAGTGGGCGAAACCCATGGCGTGGCGCACACCCCCAGCGCCGCGGTGCGCGATGCCAGACACCGCGACGCCGTGCGGTACACGGTGTGGTATCCGGCGCGACCCGGTGTGGAAGAGCAGCCGCTGGCGATCGGGCCGCCGGGCGAGCCTCTGTTCGTGGCAGGCGCTTCTGCGGTTGATGCCCCCGCTGCGCCGGGCCGCTGGCCGGTGCTGCTGCTGTCGCACGGCAATGGCGGCAGTGCCCGCATGATGGGCTGGTTCGGCACGGCCATGGCGCGCTCGGGCTACGTGGTGGTTGCGGTTGACCACCCCGGCAACAACGGTGTGGACGCGATGACCGAGGCCGGCAGCATCCTGATGTGGAACCGGGCCGATGACCTTGCCGCGGCCTGGGCGGCGGTGCAGGCCGACCCCGTGCTTGCGCCGCATCTGGATGCCGGGCGGCTGGGTCTGGTGGGCTATTCTGCCGGCGGGTTCACCGCGCTGGTGGCGGCCAGCGCACGGCCAGACATGTCCAGGCTGGCCGCGTTCTGCAAGGCATCGCCGAAGGATGGGGTCTGCCTGCCGCAGGCGGAGAACCCTGGGTTGACCTTTGAGCGGCGGATGGCGGCGGCCGCTACGCCGGAGTTGGCGCCTTGGGTGGGCAAGTCGGCAGAGGACCGCTGCATTCCCAACGTTCGGGCGGTATTCCTGATGGCGCCGGCAATCGTGCAGGCGTTCGACCCGGCTGAGCTCGCACAGTTGAAGGCGCCGATATCGGTGGTGGTGGGTGAGGCTGATGCGATTGCCTCGGCGGCCACCAACAGTAAGGTAATTGCCGAGGCGAATGGCAACGCGCGAGTTGAGATGTTGCCCTTGGTCGGTCACTACGACTTCCTGGCGGAGTGCACGGAGCTGGGGCGTAAGGTCGTAGGAACGTTGTGCGAGGTGGAGGCCGATAAGGCGGAAACGCATCAGACGGCGATTCGACAGGCTCGGGCGCTGTTTGAGGGTGCGCTTCGGTAGGTGGTGCAGTCGAGCAAGCTCGACTCTACGGATTGGCGGCGGCGCGAACGCGTTCGGCCGCCTCCCGGCTGACGCGGCCTTCAAGGACGTCGGCCAGCTTGGACAGCTGCTCACGCCGCAGGCCAATGTTCATGCTGATGCCAATGTGGGACTTCAATTGGGGCTCGACCCCGGACATGGCGGCCAGCATGCTGACGGTAGCCAGCTCGCGGCTCTGCCAGTCCAGATTGTCGCGCTCGAAGATGTCGCCGAACAGGTGGGTACGCAGGTACTGATTTGCCTGCGGCGCAAAGTCGAACAGCGGCCCCGAGACCGGCCCGCCGGCCAACGTGGTCTGGTTTGCCGTGCCTGCAGCGAGCAAGGCGTCGCCCGTGGGAATGGGCTTGCGCGGCTCGCAGCCGGGGTCATCCTGGATACCCTGCTGCTTGCGGGCATCGGCCACCTTCATCAGCTCGCCCAACGCGTTCAAGCTGCGCGGAAACCCGGCATACGCGTAGACCTGCAGCAGGATCTCGCGCGTTTCAGCCACGCTGAGGCCGGCGTCCAGGCCCTGGTTCAACGCCTGCCGAAGGCCATCCATGTTGCCCGCCGCCGCAAAGGCGCTGATCGGAATGATGGCTTGCTGGCGCGCGTCCAGTTCGGTTGGGGAAGCGTGGTTTGCGTTGCTGTTCATGGCTGCTCCTTCATGTGCGAACGCCATCTGGCCGGGGGCGGCAGCAAGCATCGCCGCCCCCAGCAGACTGGCGATATGGCGGACCCGCGATGTGGGGTCAGTTGGCTTCGTACTGGGCATCGGTCACCTTCTCCATCCAGGTTACGTTCTGGCCATCGCGCACGCCGGTCACCGCAAGGTGGGTCATGGCGGTACCGGGGGCGGCGCCATGCCAGTGCTTCACTCCCGGCGGGCACCACACCACATCGCCGGGACGAACGATCTGGACGGGCTTTCCCCACTCCTGCACACGCCCGACGCCCGAGGTGATCAGCAGGCGCTGGCCGGCGGGATGGGTGTGCCACGCCGAGCGAGCCCCCGGCTCGAACGTCACCAGCCCGCCCGAGGCAGTGATGCCGGCGTCGGCAGGCCAGACCGGGTCGATGCGAACGTTGCCGGTGAAGTACTCCGACGGGCCCTGCGTGGAAGGTTGATCCCCGGCGGCCGTGATCTGCTGTTCGGGCGCTGCGGCTCCGGCCGCGTGTGGAAGGCCGAGCAAGGCCCCTAATGAGAGGACCAGGATGCCTCGCACTGATGTTCGCAACAGCATCTCAGCTCCCTCCTACGGTGTGAGCCGGTTCCAGCCCTTTGACGGATGCTTGGGTGCCCGCGTGATTGATATCCATGGGATTCACCTCGCTGTGGTGGATAGGAGTGCAGCCAACTGCTAGAAAGCCTCAATGCGGGCCTTCACCGGCCCCGCAGCACGAAGGATCTGCAGCCCGCCGTCGATGCGGCCCAGCCGTATAAGTCCCTTTGAATAGCCGAAGGGCTTGTGAAAGATCGCCAGGTTTCCCCATGGCGCGTAGAAGGCGATATCGCCTGCCATTGGCGTGATGCCCTCCGGCTCGCCGCTCACGCTGAGACGGCGCGGAAGCTGTGCAATCCTTTCGGTCGCCGCGTAGTCCTCAAGCTGCAGCGTCAGCGGTAGCTGGGCGATGAACTCGCGTGCGGGGATGCTGTCTTCCAGGGTGGCGGTGAGCACCTGATCGCTGATGATGATTCTGATTTTCATTGAGCGAGACTCCGGGTTGGGCCCAACTTCCCTGGCGGCGGCGTGATTACTCGGCTCGGCAGCGCATGCCGCGGCCGATCCGAATAGAGGCAGGAGGCAAAGCAGCTTCGCCGTAGTCGATATGAATCGCCTCATGAACCCTGCGCGCCCATGGCAACTGCCGGCCCAGACGTGGATGCGGCATCGCAGGCGGTGACATAAGCCAGCAGCGCGGCAAACAACAACAGGCCGGCACTGGCCAAGAACGTGCTGGCAAAGCCGAAGCCATCGAACAGCAGTCCACCGACGGTGGCGCCCAGCGCAATGGAGCACTGCACGACCGCGACCATGAGGCCGCCGCCGGCCTCCGCGTTGTCGGTGAAGGTGCGGGCCAGCCAGCTCCACCAGCCCACCGGCGCGGCCGTGGCCAGCAGCCCCCATGCCGAGAGCAGTGCAGCCGTCGGCCAAAGCCGGGGCCCCAGCACAACCAACGCCAACGCAATCAGCGCCATCACGGCCGGAATGCTCACCAGCGTGCGGTACAGACCGCGCTTGAGGAATGCCCCGATGGCAAACGTGCCCAGCAAGCCACTTGCACCGATCGCCAAGAGCACCAGCGGAACGGCGCTGTCTGCTGCGTGTGTCACACGCTCCAGGAACGGCCGCACGTAGGTAAACAAGGCAAACTGCCCCATGAAGAAGGCCCCGCAGGCAATCATGCCAAGGGCCACCACGCGCCTGCGCAGCAGTGCAAATACCCCGCCCTGGGCATGCTGCCGTTCTGCGGCCATGGATGGCAGGCCTGCCCATTGCCACGCAAAGGCCACCGCAGCGACCGGCACCAGGCACAGGAATGCACCGCGCCACCCGATCACACCGCCCAGGTAGCTGCCCAATGGCGCTGCAACCACGGTCGCAAGCGCATTGCCGCTGTTGAATATCGCCAGTGCGCGCGGAACCTTTGCCGCGGGCACCAGGCGCATGGCCGTCGCGGCAGACAAGGACCAGAAACCGCCGATCACCACGCCAATCAACGCACGGCCCGTCATGTAGACCGGATAGTTCGGGGCCAACGCCACGACCATACCCGATACCGCCATCAACGCGGTGAGGGACAGCAGCAGCGTTCGCCGGTTGATGGTGCCCGCCAACCGGGAAATCGACAGGCTGGTGAGCACTGCAAATGCGCCCGAGATGGCAATCCCGTAGCCGGCAAGGCCCTCGCTGACGCCCAGGTCTGCCGCCAACGGGGTAAGCAGGCTCACCGGCATGAATTCAGAGGCGATCAACGCGAAGACACACAGCGTCATCGCGAAGACCCCGCCCCAGTGGGCGCGACCGGCGGTGGTATCGGCGTGGCTCATTGCGTGACAAGACCGCGCTGGAAGAAGGTCGTCAGTTTCTCGAAGGGAATAAGGTTCGTGCGGTCGTACAGATCCACGTGACCGGCACCCTTCACCCAGTAGAGCTCCTTCGGCTGACCGGCCTTGCGGTACGCATCCTCGCTGAATTCACGGGAATGCGCGGTGTCGCCAGAGATGAACAGCATCGGCCGGGGCGAGATGGTCTCGATGTCGTTGAACGGATAGAAGTTCATGAATTTGACCAGGCTGCTGAAAAGCGGCTGGGTGGTCAGGTTCGCCGTGTCGCCCTTCGGCGTGTAGGCGCCGCGCGGGGTGCGGTAGTAGTCGAAGAACTCGCGCTGGATGGCAGGCGTGTCAGCATCGAGTTTGTTCACCGTGCCCGGCACGTACACTGCGGCCCCGCCCTTGAATTCAACCAGGCGCTGGTCGGTTGCGGACTGGATGACTGCCTTGCGCTGTTCCAGCGATTGCCCGTTGTTCAGCCCCTGCCGTGCGGCGGCCCCCATGTCGTACATGCTGACCGTGGCAATGGCCTTGATGCGCGGGTCGATCTTGGCGGCACTGATCACGAAACTGCCGCTGCCGCAGATGCCCAGCCCGCCGATCCGATCCGGGTCCACGAACGTCTGCGTGCTCAGGAAGTCCACGGCCGCACTGATGTCGTCCGAATAGATTTCCGGCGCCACCAGGTGCCGCGGCGTGCCGGCACTTTCGCCCCAGAAGGAAAGATCGATCGCCAGCGTCACGAAGCCCTGCTCGGCCAGCTTCTGCGCGTACAGCTGCGAGCTCTGCTCTTTCACCGCGCCCATGGGGTGCCCCACCACCACGGCGGGAGCGCGACTGCCTTCAGGCAGGCCCTGCGGCCGGTAGAGCGTTCCCACCACTTCCATCTGGTATTGGTTCTGGAAGGTGACCCGCTCCCCCCTGACCGTGGGGCTGCGGTAAAAGTTGTCAGCCCCTTGCGGACGGGAGGCCGTCGGCGCATCGGCGGCCATGGCCGAAGCCGGAAGGGAGAGGCTGGCAAGCAGCGCCAGCAGCAGCGTGGTGCGTTTCATGGGCGTATGGCCTCGATCGGGATCTCAGGTCGCCACGATAGGCCGCACCCCGTACGCCGATAAGCCGGCTGAAAGTTGATGCATTGCTGAGTTGAGCTCACAATTGGCCCATGAGCACCGTGAAGACCAACGATCTGCAGGCGTTCCTGGTCGTGGCGCAGGAGCAGAGTTTCACCAAGGCGGCCGTTCGCCTTGGGGTCACGCCCTCGGCGCTGAGCCATTCCATGCGGCTGCTGGAAGAGCGCCTGGGCATCCGCTTGCTGGCGCGGACCACGCGAAACGTGTCCCCCACCGAAGCCGGCGAGCGCCTGATGCGCTCCATTGCGCCGCACTTCGAGGCCATCGGCGCCAGCGTGGAAGCGCTGGGCGATCTGCGCGACCGCCCGGCCGGAACGCTGCGGATCTCCTGTACGGATGATTCCATGGAGACCGTCATCCGACCGCGGCTTGCCGGGTTCCTTGCCGAGTACCCGGACATCACGCTTGAGTTCTACGTCGATTACGGTTTCACCAATGTGGTGGAGCAGCGCTTCGATGCCGGCATCCGGCTGGGTGAGGCGCTCAGCAAGGACATGATCGCTGTCAGGGTCGGGCCGGATTGGCGTCTGGTGGTGGTCGGGTCGCCCGACTACTTCAGCAAACATCCCAAGCCCCGCAAACCTGCCGACATCACCCGGCACCGCTGTGTGCACATCCGGCATCGGCCCAACGGGGCCATCTATGCCTGGGAGCTCGAGGAGAAAGGCAAGGAGTTCACCGTGCGCGGCGACGGACCCCTGGTCTTCAACAGCATGATCCACGTCATCAACGCCGCACTGGACGGGCTGGGCCTGGCGTACGCACCAGAGCCGATGGTGGCCGAGCACATCGCGGAGGGAAGGCTGGTGGCGGTGCTGGATAAATGGTGCGTTCCCTTCCCCGGTTACCACCTGTACTACCCCAACCGCCGGCAGCCCTCGCCTGCGTTTGCGGCGCTGGTGGCGTGGCTTAAGCAGGATCAGTAGAAGCAGTACAGAGGTTCAGCGCGCACGCACGGGGAGTCGGCGTGAGACGATCCGCTGCATTTGCTAATGCCATGCGATGACGAAGCGGCGTGGCCGGAATGGGGCCTTCACCTTGTCTTTGAACAGGTTTGTCTGCCGCCCTTCTAGGCTGGCCGCTCCCTCAACGCTGGAGCGCACCGATGGCGATCAAGACCGCAGAAGACCTGTTCATCCACGAACTTTCTGATATCTACAGCGCCGAGAAGCAGCTGACCAAGGCACTGCCTCGCTTGGCGCGTGCGGCCGAGAACCCCGACCTGGCCGCGGCCTTCGAAACGCATCTGGAGGAAACCCAAGGCCAGATCGAGCGCATCGATCAGGTAGTGGACGTGCTGGGTATCCGCCTGAAGCGCATCAAGTGCGCGGCCATGGAAGGTCTGGTGGAAGAAGGCAAGGAAGTGATCGATGCCATCGACAAGGGGCCAGTGCGCGATGCTGCGCTGATTGGCGGCGCGCAGAAGGTCGAGCATTACGAAATTGCGTCCTACGGCACGATCGCCGCCTTGGCCAAGCAGCTGGGTTACAAGCAGGCCCTGCCGCTGCTGCTGGAAACGCTGGAAGAAGAAAAGGCCACCGACGAAAAGCTGACCCTGCTCGCCAAGGGGGGCGGCAACGCCAAGGCAGCGCAGGCGGCCTGAGCACGCGACATTCGTTACACGGCGCCGCCGGTGAAGGCGGCGCCTGACCCACGGTATGCCCCAGGGAGATCTGCATGCATCCGGATGTACTGGGCTGGGCGGCGACCGCGGTGCTGATGGCTACGCTGATCCGCCAGATGGTGAAGCAGTGGCAATCACCCCACCCGGAAACGGTCTCGAAGTGGCTGTTCCTCGGCCAGATTACTGCTTCGATGCTCTTCACGATTTACAGTGCCCTGCTGGGCGCTACCGTTTTCGTGGTAACCAACGTGCTGCTGTTGATCACGGCGATCGTTGGCCAGGTCATGGCGTGGCGCCGGCAGCAACGACGTGGAAACCTACCCCGCAATGAGGTGGCGCCATGAGCTCACGCAGCGCGCTGATCATCATCGATCTGTTCAGCCTGTTCGACTTCCCGCAAGGGCGGCGGATGGCGCCGCTGGCCGTGCAGGCCGCCGAGAAGGCGTCTTCCCTGCGCACTGCGTTTGACCAGCGCGGCCTGCCAGTGATCCATGCGAACGATAATTTCGGTGATTGGAAGCGTGATTTTCCCGGCCTTGTGGCGGCCTGCCGCAAGCAAGGCGGCGCGGCCGCGCAGATTGCCTCGACCCTTTCCCCGGAGCCGTCCCATTACTTCATTCTGAAGCCCAAGCATTCTGCGTTCCTGGCAACACCGCTGCCGGTGTTGCTGGCCAAGCTCCAGGTTCGCCGCGTGGTGCTGGCCGGAATGGCGCTGGATTCCTGTGTGCTCGCCACAGCGCTGGACGCCAATTCCCGCGAGTACCAAACCGTCATTGCGTGGGAGGCGACGGCCGCCCTGCCCGGCCGGCGGCAGCCTGCGCTGCAGCTGCTGCAGCGCTCGGATGCGGCAAAGGTATTGGACAACCGGGAGGTGATCGCCCTGCTGGACAACACCGAAGGTGAATAGCGCCCCCAGTGGTCAGGCCAAGTGCGGCTCGGCCACGGCGGCCAGATAGTCCATGGCCGCCCATGGGCCTCCCTCCCGCCCTGCCCGCTTCACGAAGCCGCGCCAGTCGGCATGGGCGGCTTGGCTCAGCTCGCGGTGGCCCGTGGGCAGCAATCGCATCGACCAGTAGGGGAACATGCGCCGGCCCACGGGGCCGTGTGCCAGCTCGACGATTTCGCGGTGGCTGCTGGACGCCAGTATTCGGCCGTAGGCGATCTTCAGGGCGTCTTCGGGGCCCTCTATGTACTGCAGGAAGCGCTGCCCATCGAACAGCAGCACGCCGGTGATACCCGCGTCGCGGTTGAATCGGGCTGCGTCTTCCATCAGGTGGGTGAGGCGGTCAGGATCGAGGTCCGGTAGTGCCTCGCTGGCATAGGCGATAGCGCGGTTTACCATGGTGCGCGAAGTGGATTTAGCCTGACAGAGGAATGTACGGATCGCACGTCAACGCGCAGTCTTCGACCCGCCATTGCGTTGTGAATTCAGTCTGGACGCCGGTTTACCCGGTCCGTGTGCTGCAGAAGCGCCTGCAGTCGCAGCGCGTTGCCAACCGCATGGCCATGGGCGGTGTTGTCCAGGATGATCCAAGCCGGCCCGACCTTCGCGGATTCCCTGCAGCGGCCTGCCAAGGCCTTCAGATCTGCCTCTTCATAGGCGCTGCAGTACATGCGCGGGCGGCCATGCCAGCGCCAGTAGCTCCAGTCTCGTGTGCCGCCGGGCTCGCCAGCGAGCGGGTACCGCGCCGGGTCGGCAGCCACGCGGGCAACACCCTGACCGGCCAGCATTGCATCGGCCTGGGCAGTAAACCAGCTTGCATGGCGAGGTTCGCAGGCGATGGCCGCGTGTGTACGGCGGCGCAGGGCGCGCAAGAACGCCGACGCCACGCGCCCGTCGTAGGCCGCGCTGGGCGGAAGCTGCAGCAGCAGCACCCCAAGCCGCTCGCCGAGACGTTCAGCGCCGTACAGAAACGCATCCAGTAAGGGGGCTGTGCCAACCAACGCATGCTCGTGGCTGATGGCGCGGGGTATCTTTACGCAGAAACGGAAGTCGGCCGGCACGCTCTGCGCCCAGCGCGCATAGGTCTCTGGCTTGTGTTGCCGATAGAAGGATGAGTTCACTTCCACCATTGAGAACTGGGTGGAATAGCGCTGGAGAGCGCTGCCGCCGGGTCCAAACTCGGCCGCGTGCGCAGATGGCAACGACCAGCCCGCGCAGCCGACGCGCATGGTGCCCGCCGCGTCCGCCATCTCGCCCTCGCTCATGCTGCCGCCCGGGTCAAGGGCTGACCGCAGACCACGCGGGCGAACAGGACGGCGTGGGCGCCGATGCGCCGGAAGTGTCCGGTGCAGGGCTTCGCTCACTGGCCGCAGCCAAGGCGTGGTGGATGCGATTCGCATAGCCGCGCAGCGTTGGGTCGACCCCGATGATGTAGACGAACCGGCCATCGCAGCGCGGGCGTACCGACTCCAGGCCATCGGTGGACGCCAACACCCGCTTCAGTGCTTTCGCCCAGGCCTTGCCCGGCGCGCAGTCCAGTTCCACCACGACGGCCCGTTCGCCGCAGTCCAGCGGCATGGTTTCCAGCCGCAGCACCTTGGGCTGGTTGGCGTTTTCCCGTTGATTCATGGGTAATGTATCCCGCAATGGCGACGGCGGAAGTATCCACCGTCCGCGCCAACGACGCGTCAATGCAGTGCATTGGCGAAGTGCACGCGCGTTTTTCGCACCGCGCACACGGCGAAACGTCATCATTTTGATGGTTTGAAGTACACAGTGGGGTCAACGCAGAACGCGAGTACGTGACCCACATGCAAGACCTGGAACGCGGTACGAACAGTGGGTGCAACCTGCTGTTGGTGGAAGATGAATTCGACCTGGCAGAACTGGTCGAGCAGGCACTGGTCGACCAAGGCAACGAAGTCACCCACGCCTACAGTGTGTTTGAAGCAATAAGTCTTCTGAAAGATGGGCAATTCGACGCCGCCATCCTCGATATCGAGTTGCGTGACGGCGTGGTGTTCCCGGTGGCCGATCGACTGGCTGACCTGGGCGTGCCGTATTTGTTTGCTTCCGCGGTGTACGAGCAGGTAGTGCCGGCCCGACACCAGCGGGCGCGCTTTGTAGCCAAGCCGTTCCATATTCCCCAGTTGCAGGAAGCGGTGAATGCCACGATCCAGAGGGGTCGGCTGGGAACCCAACCCAACGGATGATCATTTTCGGGAGAAGACCATGAGCAAGTTGCCTTTCAACCCCACCGGCGATGCCAGCGATGAGGACAAGGCCCATACGCCGGACAAGGTGCGTACCGACCGCAGCTGGAAAAAGGGAAAGGACATGCCCGAACAGGAAGAGACCGCTCACCCGGAGGATTACGAGCGCCCGCCAGCAGATCCCACCGGCAACAAGCGCGGGTGAGAGCTGCCGGCCTGCAGCATCATGCCGCCGGTGGCGAGGCCAGGTGTTGTGATACCAGGAGACTCAGGCGATGGACGCCGCCGCTGCGGTTCAGACCAGACCAATCGCCTGTGGAGACGATGCGGATATCGGTAGGCTGGGCAGGAAGCCAGCGCATGGACCAGTACGGGAAGAACCGGGTAGCGGCACGAGTGAGGTCATCCACGTTGTCAATGGACAGGCCTGGCACCGCCTCACTTGCGTAGGCGATGGCGCGTAGGGGCACGATAATCTCCAGCGTACGCAGCAGAATGCTGGACATCACTATCCCACACCGACAGTAATATGGCGTGAGGCTAATAGGTTCTACTGAACCATTCCGCGTAAGGACTGTTCCTAACCAAGTAGCGGTTATAGTCCTTTTCCCCGTCTGTCCACCATACCGGGTCCCGCTCACCCAGCCCACGCTTGGCAACGTCCACAGCTCGGCGCGCGGTCTGCAACGCCTCCCGGTCACCTGCGCGCATGGCCGCTTGTACCGCTCGTCGACCGCTCATCAGCCGCGCCACCCACTGCGCACGCGCGGCTGCGGGCAAGTGGGGGTTACTGGCGCGCCATAGACGGCCGCGCACCACAATGTACCGCCCGTCCGGTGTCTCCATTGGTACCTTCGTGCCTTTCCCGTCGCTCATGGGGTCAGCACGATCTTCCGGCAATCATCGTCCTTGGCGTCGAACATCGCATAGCCCTGGGCGGCTTCGGCCAGTGTCATGCGGTGCGAGATGATTTCCCCGGGGTCCAGCTTTCCTTCCAGAATGGCCGTCAGCAGCTCGGGCATCAGCCCCTGCACGTGGGTCTGCCCCATCTTGAAGGTCAGGCCCTTGTCGAACGCGTCGCCCAGCAGAAAACCATGGATGAAACCGGCATACACGCCGGGGATGCTGACAACGCCCCCGCGTCGCGCTGCGGCAATGCACTGGCGGATCGCCACGCCACTGCTGCCTTCCAGCTTTACCGCGGTCAGCGCACTTTCCACGGCGCTGCCTTCAGCCTCGAAGCCGACCGCTTCGATACAGGCATCCACGCCCCGCCCGCTGGTCTGGCTGACGATGTAGTCCGCCGGATCGTCCACTTCGCTGAAATTGATGGGCGTCACGCCGTACGTGCGCTGGGCGAAGTCGAGGCGGTAAGGCAGATGATCGACCATGAAAATCGATTCGGCGCCCAGCAACCGAGAGCACGCCGCGCTCATCAGGCCCACGGGACCAGCACCGAAGATGGCCACGGTCGAGCCGGGCTTGATGCCAGCGTTCAACGCCGCCTGGTAGCCGGTAGGCAGGATGTCGGACAGGAACAGTACCTGCTCATCGGCCACCCCTTCGGGAATGCGCAACGGGCCCACGTTGGCCTTCGGCACGCGCACATACTCGGCCTGCCCGCCAGCAACCCCGCCGTACAGATGGCTGTAACCGAACAGCGCGGCGGGCGGCATCAGGCCTTTGCCGTTGAGCGCAGCGCCTTTGCCCGGGTTGGTCGTTTCACAGGCCGCATATTCGGCCAGCCGGCAATGGAAACACTCCCCGCAGGCAATCACAAAGGGGATGACCACCCGATCGCCGGGCTGTACCTGGGTCACGCCACGACCCACTTCCTCCACCACGCCCATGAATTCGTGGCCCAGCACGTCGCCGGTATGAAGGTCAGGGATCTTTCCACGGTACAGGTGCAGATCGGAACCGCAGATGGCCGTGGCGGTCACACGCAGGATCAGATCGTCGTCGGCCGCCAGTACCGGGTCGGGCACGGTTTCCACCCGAACATCCTTGCGGCCGTGATAGGTCAATGCCTGCATGATCCATCTCCACGCGGTAGGTGTCTGGCAGCGTCGCACGTTCACGCCGCCCTGCTGGTGACCCTGCAGTATGCGCGACGTCTATTGCGCTGCATGCGCGCCTTAACACTTGGTGGCAGCCGGCCTGCGGCAATAGCTGCGGATTCAGAATCCTTGATTGTGCTTATCAGCGCTCGCGCGAATCGATGCTGATCTCGCCGGACGTCTCCAACATGGCCAAGGAGATGTCATGGTGTCGATCACAACCTGCCTTACGCATGGCCACATCCAGATCTTCCGGTGCAACATTGCAGCGCCGCAGCTGTTCCCAGAACACCTTGCCGTTGCGGACCAGCACTATTGGCGCACCTTCCACCCAGCGGTGCAGGCGACGGTTGCGTGCCGTGGCATACCCCACCAGCCAGTTTAGCCCCAGCAGTGTCGCGGCCAGGATGAGCCCGCCCAGCAATGACGTGTCTTCGCCGATCAGCGAATTCTGCACCGCGGTGCCCAGCAGCACGATCACCAGCATGTCGAACGGCGCGGACTGCCCGATGGAGCGCTTGCCGCTGAGCCGGGTGAGCAACAGCACCACGATGTAGACCGCGCTGGCGCGCAGCACGAATTCGAACCAGGGCATTCCCAGATCCAACAGGTCAGTCACGATCATCTCCTGGCATGGTCCTGCACGCAGGCATACCCAAGCGAACGTCCAGGTCTTGTGACCTGCTTGCCTTGGCCGTGTCTACAGCGGGTGCAAGGCCCACTGACCGCTGCACAGGCCCTTGTGCAGAATGCGGTAGGCGTCGCGGTCGAACTGGGCGGGTCCGCGGCGCAGGCGTCGGGCGCCAGCAAGGGTCTTGGTACTGCCGTGATAGAACCACCCATCAACCACATGGAACTGACGCTGGTTCGGGCCCCGCTCCTCGATGGCGACGGGGCCGGCATACGGCCATTGCACGATTTCCAGCAGGGCCAGTGCCTCGGTCAGCCGGCGCTGGTGCTCGCCCAGGCTCTCGCGCCCGCAGCATGCGCCAAGGCACTGGCCCAGCATCGACCGGAAGCAAGGTCGCCCGGCCGGCAGGCGCTCCAGGCCCAACAGCGAATAGCACAGGCGGTTGTCGTCAGCCAGGCGTCGCAGTGCTTCGCGGGCGGAACGCTCACTGGAGTAGACGCCGTACAGCAGCGGCGCCGATGTCAGGTCGACTTCGCCCGAGTGCAGCACGCTCACTTCACCCCGATAAAGGCGCAGGCTGAATTGCCGCGGTACCCGCCGCAGCAGGCGGTTATAGAGCGGTCGATGGGTCTTGACCATCGTGGCTTCCAGCAGCTGTGCGCCCAGATCACCGGCCATCGGCAGATAGCTGATGCGTTCGGATTGCCGCAGCATCGCGGCTTCTTCCTCGGTGCGCAGGTGATCAAGCACACGAGTGCGCAGGTTCACACTCTTGCCGATATACAGGGGCAACCCACCCTCGCGACCATGGAAGGTGTACACGCCTGGCTGGGCAGGGAGGGCACGGGCCTGCTCGCGCAGGTGCTCAGGAAAGACATAGCCGGCGGCGCGGGCAGAACGGCGCGCGGACTGGGCGCTTGAGGGCATGTACGGCGGCAGCGGGAATCGATGAATGCAGCAACCCATGATAGGCACCGGCCAGACCGGCGCCAATGCAGGGTCAGACAGCGCGCTGAATGCTTCACGTTGATGCGCCGCGCACCCGGTCTGCACGGCGTGCGCTGCCCGGCAACCTCACTCTGTAGAGCCCCAATCGAAGGAGCCACGAGATGTCCGGTGCCAACAACGCCGCGCTGGGCCGTACCCGATGGGCCATTGCCGAAGGCTATATCCCCGGTTGGAGCAATGGCCCGGAACCCGAACTGCAGAGCCACGAAACCTGCTGCATCCTCAATACCGGCAGTACCGATGCACAGATCAGCCTGATGCTGTACTTCGAGGACCGCGAGCCGCAGGGCCCCTACCTCTTCACCGTGCCGGCCCAGCGCACCTGCCACAAGCGCTTCAACGATCTGCAGGACCCCGCGTCTGTCCCGCGTGGCGTGGGCTTTTCCTGTGTGATCGATTCGGATGTGCCGGTGGTGGTGCAGCACACACGCCTGGATTCGCGCCAAGCAGAGAACAGCATCATGACCACGATCGCCTACCCGCTGTAGGGCCGCGCCGTGCACATCACGGCGACACCACCGGGCCGCTGCGTTTACCCACTCAGGCAGACAGTAGCGATTCCCCTTCCGAAGGAGTCGTCCGATGGCTGCCCCCCAGTATCCGAAGCCGCCTTTCAAGGCACAGCAGCAGACTTTCCCTGGCAAGACCGGCAAGATGGACCCGCGCCCGGACCACGGCGAGCAGAGCTACAAGGGCCATCGACAGCTGGAAGGCAAGAAGGCGCTGATCACCGGCGGCGACAGCGGTATTGGCGCTGCCGTGGCTATTGCCTACGCCCGCGAAGGCGCTGATGTGGCCATCGCCTTCCTGGAGAGCGAGAAGGACGATGCGGCGGCGATTGGCAAGCTGATACAGGAAGCCGGCCAGAAGTCGGTACTGATTCCCTGCGACATCAGCGATGAAGCGCAGGCCGAAGACCTGGTGAAGCGCGTGGTGCACGAGCTGGGCGGCCTGGACATCCTGGTGAACAATGCCGCGTACCAGCGCTACTACGAGTCGTTCGATGAGATCACCCTGGACGACTGGCGCAAGACCTTCGATACCAACGTGCACGCGGTATTCAACCTGACCCGCCTGTGCGTGCCGCATCTGCAGGACGGCGGTGCCGTCATCAACACCGCATCTGTGAATTCCAAGAAGCCCACGCCGAACATCCTGCCCTACTCCACCACCAAGGGCGCGGTTGCGAATCTGACCATCGGGTTGGCCGGCCTGCTGGCAGAGAAAGGCATCCGGGTAAACGCGGTGCTGCCGGGCCCGATCTGGACGCCGTTCATTCCTGCCGGCATGGCCGCCGAAGAGGTCGAGCAGTTTGGCAGCCAGACGCCGTTTGGCCGGCCGGGCCAGCCGGCCGAACTGGCATCGGCCTACGTGATGCTGGCCGCCGACAGCGCCAGCTACACCTCCGGCGCGCTGCTGACCATTTCGGGCGGCGCCGTCACGCTCTGACTTTTCTGGACCCCACTCCTTCCTCCCCCCAAGGAATGCCGCAATGACCCGCAATCAGTACGACATGCAGAACCCGCTCACCCAGTTCCCGCAGCCGACCTACCCGGCGCAGGTACAGACACCGCCCGGCACCGTGCACGAACTGAGCCCACAGGCCGACCATGGTGAGAAGAGCTACGTGGGCCTGGGCCGCATGAACGGCCGCAAGGCACTGGTGACCGGCGCAGACTCGGGCATCGGCCGCGCCGTAGCGATTGCCTTCGCCCGCGAGGGTGCCGATGTAGCGCTGAGCTACCTGCCCGAGGAAGAGGCGGACGCCGCCGAGGTGGTCGCGCTGATCGAGGCCGAAGGACGCAAGGCCATTGCCCTGCCCGGCGACCTGCAGGACGAGGCGTTCTGCCGCGATCTGGTGGCCAAGGCCGTGGATGCGCTGGGCGGCCTGGACGTTCTGGCCAACGTTGCCGGCAAGCAGCTGGCGGTGGAGAAGATCGAGGACCTGGACACCGAGCAGTTCGAGGCCACGTTCCGCACCAACGTGCATGCACTGTTCTGGGTGTGCAAGGCGGCCCTGGCGCACCTGCCCGCGGGTGCGACCATCATCAACACGGCCTCCATCCAGGCTTATCAGCCCTCGCCTAATCTGCTGGACTACGCGCCGACCAAGGCGGCCATTGTCAATTTCACCAAATCGTTGGCGCAGCAGGTCGCCGAGCGCGGCATCCGGGTGAACGCCGTAGCCCCGGGCCCGATCTGGACCCCGTTGCAGCCGGCGGGCGGTCAGCCGCCAGAGGCCATTCCAGATTTTGGAGCGCAGACACCACTGAAGCGTGCTGGCCAACCGGTCGAGATGGCGTCGGCCTACGTGCTCCTGGCTACCCAGGAATCGAGCTACATCACCGGCGAGGTGATTGGTGCCACCGGCGGCATGCTGCTTCCGTGAGGTCCGCGCCAGACAGCGGGGTAAGCCCCGCACGTGACGCGCAGGGGCATGCCCCCATCCATGCCTACGCCGCCATTGGCGATGGCCGCTCCACGGCGCTGATTGCACCTGATGGCTGCATCGACTGGTGGTGCGCGCCAAACATGGATTCGCCCCCGCTGTTTGATCGTCTGCTGGACGCCGCGGCCGGCGGGCGCTTTGCGCTGCAGGCTCGGGACATCGTGTCTGTACACCGGCGCTACAGGGCCGACAGCAACGTGCTTGAAACGGAGATCCGCACTTCCACCGGATTCGCCCGTGTTACCGAATCGCTGAACAGCGGTCCGGCCGGGCGCCTGCCGTGGTCCGAGCTGGCCAGGCGGGTGGAAGGGCTGGAAGGCGAGGTGATCTTCGAGCTGCACTACCAGCCGGGCACCCGGGCCGGCACCTGCACGCCATGGATGAGCGACACCCCCAATGGCTGCGTGTACCACGTGGGTCCGGTGATGACGATGCTGCGCTGCCCAGAAGATACCCACATCGAGCTATGTGACGACCGCGCCGTGCAAGGGCAGCTGCGGGTGACGGCGGGCTACCGCGGCATTGTCGCGTTGTTGGCGTCGCAGGACGAGGTGCTGCCCGTTCCGCCATTGGACGATATCGATACCCGCATTGACCGCTCTGATCGCGAATGGCAGCAATGGGTTGCGGACCTGCACTGCGACAGCCGCCAGCGCGGTGAAGTGATCTGCTCGGCGCTGGCGTTGAAGTTCCTGTGGTTCTCACCCACGGGCGCCATCGCCGCTGCGGTGACCGCTTCGCTGCCGGAACGCCTGGGCGGTGACAAGAACTGGGACTATCGATACGCCTGGGTGCGCGACGCCGCCTACATCATCAAGGCCTTCCTGCGCGTGGGCGCCCTGCCCGACGCCAAGGCCGGGTTCAGCTGGTTGATGACCACCATCGGCAGACACCGCCCGGCGCTGCGGCCCTGCTACACCTTGCGCGGCGAAACGGTTGAACAGGAGCGCTACATCGACATCCCCGGCTATCACGGCAGCCAGCCGGTGCGGGTAGGCAACATTGCAACCGACCAATTGCAGACCTGCGTCTACGGCGATGTGATGGAAATGGCCAGCCGCATGATCGATGCCGGCCATATTCTGGACCCGGCCACTGCCCGGCTGTTGTTCGAGCTGGCCGACGAATGCGCCGACCGCTGGATGCGCAAGGACTGCGGGTTCTGGGAGCTGGAGGACCTGCAGCATTACACCATGTCGAAGGTGGAATGCTGGATGGCCCTGCGCCGTGCATGCGAACTGGCCGAACAGGGCCACATCACCCGCGCCCGCCTGCCCCGCTGGCAGCGCGAGCGCGACCGCGTCCTGGACTGGATCGACACGCACTGCTGGCACGAAGAAAAGCAGAGCTATGTAATGCACCCCGGCAGTGACCGACTGGATGCAAGCCTGATGCTGGCATCACGCTTCGGCCTGGCACAGGCGCGGCCAGAGCGGTTCATCGCCACCCGTGAGGCGATGCGCCGCGAACTGAGTGATGCCAGCGGTGATCTACTGTGGCGCTACAGCGGCATGCAGCAGTGCGAAGGCACGTTCATCAGCTGCGCGTTCTGGATGGTGGAGGCCTACGGACTGCTGGGCGAGCACGATGAAGCGCATCGGCTGTTCCATGCCCTGCTGCAGCGGGTTCGCAACGACGTGGGCCTGATGCCCGAGATGTGGGACCCTTTTACCGAGCAAGGGCTGGGAAACACCCCGCAGGGCCTGAGCCATCTGGCCCTGGTGCACGCGGCATTCGCGGTGGATGGGCAGTGAACTTTGCAGGCCTCAGCTGGCCAAGGCCAGCTGGGGCGGTACACCATGGTCCTGCGCAGCAAGGGCCGCCAGATGATCGGCAAATCCGCCGCTGGCGCGCCCGACCAGGCGGGCACTCGTGCTGACCACCGGATCACCGGCCCAGCAGATGGATGCGCCGCTTGCCTGCAGTCGTTTCACCAAGTCCACATCTTCCGAACAACGCTGCGCCGCGAAACCACCGGTCGCCAGGTAAGCCCGCGTGGAAACGCCCATGTTGGCGCCGTGTACCCGGCCGTGCCCCTGGCCCCAGCGCTCTCCGCGCTGGAAGCAGCTGCGGAGCCAGGCTTGCCGGGGCGCCAGATCGCCCAGATCCACCACCCCGCAGAACACCTCAGTGCCCGCTTCGCACTGGGCCACCAGCCAATCGGCCGGCACCTGGCTGTCTGCATCGGTGCTGGCCAGCCACCGGGCGCCCATGCGGATCAAGTCGTCCGCCGCCGCCGCTCGCGCTGCACCCACGCAGCGGGCCTCTACCGGCACCATGCCGACGCCATGGCGCCGGCATATGTCCGCGCTGGCATCCGTGCAGGTATCCAGCGCCACCGTCACCCGTACTGGCTCTCCCCTCAGCCGCGGGTGCGCGGCGGCAATGGACAGCGAGCGCAGGCACGCGTCCAGGCACCCCGCCTCGTTGTGTGCCGGCACCAGCACCCCGATCATCTCAGGCCCTCTTCGCTGGCCAGTGACAGTGGCGCGCGGGTCCAGCCCTGCAGCACGAAATCGCTGTCCCGGTAGCAGAAGGCTTCCTGCAGCCCGTGCCCCAGCCGCTCGTGCACGAGTGCGGTGCGGCTGGCACGGCCATTGAAGGAGGGCAACCAGTGGCAAGCCACCAGCAGTCCGTCATCCTTCAATGCCGCGTGTACCCCGTCGCGCAGCTCCACCAGCGCGTCCGGCCCGAGGTAGTAGCCCATCTCGCTGCAGACGATCAGGTCAAAGCGGCCGGCCGGCCACTGTTGCGGATGCTGCGCGCAATGCACCTGCACGTGCGGAAGATGGGCCAGACTGCGGCGCGCCTGGAACGTCGCCCGCGGGCTGATATCGGTTGCCAGCAGGCGCTCGCAGCGGCCGGCCAATGCTTCGGTAAGCACCCCGTTGGAACAGCCCAGTTCCCAGCCGCGCTGGAAGCTGCGGCGCGTCAGGCTGGCCATCAGCACGCCGCGCTTGCGCTCCTCGTACCACCGGCTGCGGTAGCCGAAGGGATCATCGATGGCGTGCACTTCGTCGAAGTACGGCTGGGCACTCATGCGAAATAAACCTCCTGGGTACGATGGAAACGGTCGAGCACGTACGCGGGCAGGATGGGCTCGGCCTGCAGCCGGGGCACATCGCCGGTCTGTGTACGGAAACGGGTAATGGCCTGCCGCTTGTGGGCGGCCACCGGGGAAATGTCGAGCAGGCGCGGCGACTCCCATGCCATGTGCGCGCAGCCCGGGTCCAGCCAGTGCCAACCCCAGACGGGGTACTCAAGCAGGCGGCAGCCAACGTCACGCGCGGCCCTCCACGCGGCGCGTCCGGCAGCTTCGTGGTCGGGATGGCCATCAAACCGCCAGGGCGCCAGCAGCAGATCGTCTTCGCGCAGGCACTGCCACAGCCAGTCTTCCAAACCGCTTTCGTGATCGGTCACGCCGCCATCGGCGATGCCTAGATGCACGATGGACTCTGCAGCAATGGACAGCTCGGACAAGGCATCGCGCAGCTCCTCGCGCCGGGCCTGCCGCAGGCGCGGCGGCGTCCACCACTGCTCACCGGGGTAGCACGCCTCGCCGTCGGTCACCGCAACCACCTGCACCGGCATGCCCATGCGGGCGACGGCGCACATCAGACCACCGCAGGCCAACACCTCGTCATCGGGATGCGGTGCAACCACTACAATCCGCCCTACCCCGGCACAGAGCTCGGCCGCGGTCGCTGTGGGTTGCTGCCACAGCCAGTCACAGCGGTCCCATGCGCTCGCTTCGGAACCGCGCCCGTTGATGATGGCTACAGCGCCCATGGTTTCACCTGAGCCGCGCACTGCTGTCCCAGCCATTCCCAATCCTTGTCCGCGTGGCTTTGCCGCAGGAATACGCTCAGATCGGCCCAGCGGCGCGCGTGCGCGTCCTCCATGCACATGGGTGCTGGTCCCAGTGCGCGGCCGGCAAGGTCCAGGATCTGGGTGGCCGCGCGTTCCACCACGCTGCGCGCACGCACGACCTGCACGCGGTGCGTCAGCTGCGGCGCCAAGTCGATCGCGGTGGCCAACTCGCGCAGCAGCGCGGCGGCCGGTGCCAGAGCGAGGTCAGCCTTGCCCAGCAGACGCGCGCGCAGGCCTTCGCTGCAGGCATGTTGCATGCGATCTGCAAGCGCGGTGGCCGCGCCGAACCACACGGCCGCAATTCCCGCGCCGCCATGCCAGAACCCGGGACGATCCAGATAGGCATTCAGTGGGCCGACTGCCTCGGCCTGGGCATCGTCGAAACGCACCGTGGTGGACGGTACGCCGACCATGCCGGGGGCGGGCCACGGCTCACCCTCCAGTGCATGCCACTGCGATGCATCCACCCGATAGAGCTGCACCCCTGTCTCGTCGCGGACGGTTACCAGCGCGACATCGACCAATTCGCTGCCAGAACACCACGGCTTGTCGCCGCGCAGCCTGCCGCTTGCATCTGCGCGCAGGGTGCAGGCGGGTCCCTCTGCGGCCCATACCGCCAGCAACTGGCCGTCCGACGGCGCTGCGCCGAGTTCGTGCAGGATCGCCACGGCGTCATGATGGGCTTCAAGCACCTTCGCCAGACACAGGTCTTCATGCCCAAGGGCAGCCAGCTCGCGCCAACGCTCCAGCGTGCGGCCCTGGCCAGGCAATGGCAGTGCATTGACCTGCAGCAGTCGCTGCCGGGCCAGATTCGAAAGCGGTGACGGCAGCACGGTAGCGAGCATTCGCAGTTATGTGTGGAGGCGGGCCTTCAAAGTAAGTCGCGCGAAGTCACACGGCCGTCTTGCGGATGTCGCTGGCACATGAACGGACGGTGGCAGCATCATCACAAGCCCTGCGCCCAACGACTCGTCACGCTGCCTGTACCATTCATGATTGACGCTGTGAGGAAGTGTTCAACAGGTCTTCACATGTCCCGCAGCGACCTACCCGTGTCTTCGCCCGACTCCCTCGCTTATCGCCTGCTGCAGGACAGCGACTGGGCGCACGGCGGGCTTGCAGAGGCGGCACCGGACGAATTGCGCACGGTGTTGACGATGATCCTGGATTGCCCGGAGCCACTGTGGATTTCGTGGGGGCCGGACAACCTCTTCTACTTCAACGACGCGTTCTCGCCCTGGATGGGCAACAAGCTGGTCGGCGCAATGGCCACGCCGGTGAGAATTGTCTGGCACGACGTGTGGGATGAGCTGGGTGGAGCCATCGCCGATGCGATGGCCGGCACCCACCGCAGCTTCCGCAACCTGCGCGTCTTCATGGACCGCGATGGCACGCGTCGCGAAACCTTCTGGACCTTCTCGTATTCCCCCATCCGCGTGGCCGATGGCAGCGTGGGCGGCATTCTGTGCGTGGTCAGTGACCAGACCGAGTTCGTGTCCGAGCGCAACGAGCATTCGCGGCAGGTCGAATCCATCAGTGAAGAGGCAAGGCAGGCCCATGCTGAGCTGGTGAGGGCACGCGAGCAGCTGCGGCAATCGCAGAAGCTGGAAGCCATTGGCCAGCTGACCGGCGGCGTGGCGCACGATTTCAACAATCTTCTGCAGGTCATCACCGGCTCGGTGGACATGCTCCGCTATGGCGAACCCCGGGACGAGCAGCAGCGCCGGCACATCGAAGCCATCGGCGCGGCAGCAGACCGGGCGACCAGCTTGGTCTCGCACCTGCTGTCTTTCTCGCGCAGGCAGACGCTGTCACCGGAAGTGTTCGATCTGGGCAAGGGGGTGGAAGGACTGGCCGACATCATCCGCACCCTGCTCGGCAGCCGGGTGGCATTGCAGCTGGACCTGCCCGACGATCCGCTGCACGTGCTGCTGGACAAGACCCAGCTGGATACGGCACTGATCAATCTGGCGGTGAACGCACGCGATGCCATCGGAAAGAACGGCACGGTGCGCATCTGCGTACGCAGGGTCGACACCATGCCGTCGGTACGGTTCGCGCCACCACTGAGGGGCGCCTTTGCGGCGGTTTCGGTGAGCGATGACGGCTGCGGCATCGAAGATTCGGTCTTGAGCCAGGTATTCGATCCGTTCTTCACGACCAAGGGTGTGGGTGAAGGCACTGGGTTGGGACTCAGCCAAGTGTTCGGCTTCGTGAAGCAGTCCGAAGGCGAGGTGGATGTCACCAGCACCGTGGGCGAAGGCAGCACGTTCGTCTTGTACCTGCCGCTGACCGACCAGGAGCCCGTTTCAATGGAAGGCTCATCCCTGCATGCACTGCAGGAAGCGAAGGGCCTGAACGTGCTGGTGGTGGAAGACAACGTGGATGTTGCGGCATTCGCGGTTTCGGCGCTGCGGGAACTGGGCTGCGGCGTGCAGCTGGCGCGCAACGGCGCGGAGGCGCTGGCCGACCTGGAGCAGAATCATGCGCGCTACAACGTGGTCTTTTCGGACGTGGTAATGCCAGGCATTACGGGCTTGGAACTGGCCAGGACAGTGCGGGCCACCTATCCCGGGCTGCACGTAGTCCTGACCAGCGGTTACAGCGAACTGCTGGCGCGGGAGACCGACCATGGGTTCGTAGTGCTGCGCAAGCCTTATACCTTGGGTGGTCTGGCCGAGGCGATCAAACCGCCGGTGGGTGCGGGAGAGGCGGTGGTGGAATTGGGAAGCGACGACCGTGTGTGGCGCACGGTGAGTTGAATCACGAGGGCGGCGAAACATTGCTGCCGGCAAGCGCACGGTTGTATAAATGGGCGCCGATCCGGCGTATGCAGATTCACCCCTCAGATGCCGATAGGCTATGCGCTGGTCGTCATCTTTCCCGTGCTTGCGGCGGTGTTCCGCATTTGGGCCAGTGCGAATGTGGATGGGAGCGCCCGGATCTCCGCGTGGGACTGCGCCTTAGATCAATTCAAGGGCGGGGCCCTTTTCTTAGCGGTGGGTCCGCTGGTGGGCACGTTGGCTGCCTTTCTCGCCATCTCACTGAAAGCGGGCACCGTGCTTAACCCCTTGGCAGTGCTGTTCCTGTTGTTGTTTGCCGACCCAATGGGTGCCATTCCTGCGATGGCGACCGGCGCCATTGTGGGTGCGCTGAAGCCTTGGCTGTGGGGGTGGCGCGCCTTGGCGTTGAGCAGCGCGATAGGTGCGCTGCTTTCATCGCTGCCGTCACTTGCTGCAGGCAATTCGCGTGGGTTGAGCGAGGCTGCATTGTTCGCCGCCTGCGGCGCCGTTGCTGGATTGGCATGTGCGCGCCTGTTTTTTGGAGCGCCTGGCGAGGCAAGCGATTGATAGGGGCCCTGGACGACTTCAGTCGAGCAAGCTCGACTCTACGGGTGGGGCTGGTGGATGCGTGCTCGCACGGCTTGGATCAGCTCGGCCAGGTTGTCGTAGCGCGGCACGCCATAGCGGTCGCCGGTGATGTCCAGGTTGCCCTTGCGCCAGAACCCTTCCGGCGCGGCAACCAACAGCTTGCCGGAACGCGCGTACAGCCCGAACTCCAGCAAGGTGATCGGGCTCTGCGTGCCCGGGGCGAAGTACATCAACACGATGTCCGCCATTTCCAGCGCGGCCAGTTCCCACTGCACCTGTTGGCGGAAGTTCGCGTCGCTGGCGCTGGGCTTCCATGCCGGATTCCAGTCTTCCCGCCGCGGGTTGAGCATCACCACGCCGTCATCTGCCAGCGCCTGCTGCACCTGTGCCTGCCAATCGCCGGCCTTGCCCATCTCGATGCTGCCGGCCAGGAACACGGTCACGCGGCCATCCGACGGCGGGACCGGCGCGGGTGAGGTCACTGTCTGCGAGGGCGACGCCCAGCAGGTCATGGGCACGATGAGGGACAGCAGAAGGGCAAGTCGATATTTCATGAGTACGCGGTACGAACAAGCAGGCGGCATTGTTGCATCTATCGATGACAGCGGAACCCGATCGGGCGCCCTGCCCCATCCTCTGCTGCATCGAAATTGCCGGCTATTCGCTACCAGGCCCGCACACGGCCAGCCCGACCTTGACGCGCTCCAGCACCGGAAGGCTTCGATAGCTTTCCACCAGCGCGTTGTCTGCAAATAGCCGCTCGGCGAGGCGACCGTAGGCTTCCAGATCTCGCAACAGCGCGATGAGGATCAGCCCGCCGTTGCAGGTGACGTGGTAGCACTGCTGAATCTCGGGCACGGCCAGGAAAGCGTCCTTGACGGTGCGCACCACGCTGGACTGGTCGCTGACCAGGTGCACTTCTACCACGACGGTGACCAATGCCCCGACGGCGCGCGGGTCAACCACCGCGATGTTCCTCTCGATCACGCCGGATTTCATCAGCGCCGCGACCCTGCGCTGTATCGCAGCGGGCGACAGGCTCACCCGCTCCGCGATCACGCGCTGCGGCGTCAGGTTGTCCTGCTGCAGAATCTGAAGAATGGCAAGGTCGAACTTGTCCACGTCGCACGCTCGTGTAGTGGATCTGGCAGAGTAATTTACTCGTGCTGCCTGGTGAAATGTGCGAAACCACCCGCAGGGGCACGGCTAGCATGGCTTCCCATGAAGAACGACCTTGCCCAGGCTGCGGCGGCCGCCGGAATCGGTGCCATCGCCCTCTCACTTGTCAGCCAGAATGTCGGGGCGGCCTACGCGAAGCACCTGTTCGGCGTCATTGGCGTGGAGGGCACCATCGCCCTGCGCATTGGCCTGTCGGCGGTGGTGCTCGTGGTCTTGCAGCGCGCCTGGCGCCATCGGCCAGGTCGCCGCCAGTTCGGTGCAGTAGTGATGTACGGCCTGATGCTGGGGCCATGAATACCCTGATCTATCAGGCGTTCGCGCGAATTCCCATGGGCGTGGCGGTGGGGATCGAAGTTCTGGGCCCGTTGGCCGTCGGCGCCCTGGCGGGCCGCCGGCTGACGGATCTGCTGTGGTCGCTGCTGGCGCTGGGCGCACTGTTTCTGCTGTTGCCACTCGGCCAGGCCGCGGAGGGCGCGTTGGATCCGATTGGCGTACTGTGCGCGATCGGCGCGGCCGTTGCCTGGGGGCTGTACATCCTCGCGGGCAAGCGCGCTTCGCACCTGCAGGGCGTGAACACGGTCGCCTGGGGCATGGTGGCGGCGTCGATGCTGGCCGTCCCTGTTGCCATCACCAGCGGCGATACCCGCTTCGCTTCCCCGGCCTTCCTCATTCCGGGGCTTGCCGTGGCCTGCCTGTCGGGCGTGCTGCCGTACGCGCTGGAAATGTGGGCGATGCGGCGGCTTTCTGTGTCGGTGCTTGGGGTGGTGCTGTCGGCGGCCCCGGCCGTTTCGGCGGTGGTGGGCTGGTTGCTGCTGGGGCAGCGCCTGAGTGCGGTTCAAGGGGGGGCGTTGGCGCTGATCGTGGTTGCCATGGCGGGGCATGCACTTTCGGGGGCGCGCCGAGGCAGGGCGCGGGTTGCGGCGGCAGAGTGATTACGATCGGACGGTTCGGTCGAGCAAGCTCGACTCTACTGTGTTTTCGCTGGACTATCTGGTACTCGGAGACGGGACTCCAAGCGTAGGATGCCGATGAAGATTCTCTGGAACGTGCTGATAATCGCGCTGGCGGTATCGCTGTCCGGCTGCATGGAAGTGGTGAGCGCTGAATACTCCGACCGCGATGCGGCCATGAACAGAAACGCCATCGGCGAAGCGAAGTGGCTGCCCACGTGGTTGCCTGCAGATGCGGTCAACATCCGCGAGACCCACGACATCGACACGAATGCGTCGTGGCTGGTCTTCCGCCTGCGCTCTGGCGCACTTGTGTTGCCCGAAAATTGCAGAAGAACGGCACAGCCGGAAATGCCCGGCAAGCAGGTAATGCGCCGGTTCCCAATGTTCGCCCGCGATGCCTGGTCGTGCGCATCGGCTTCCAACGGCACGTTCTACCTATGCACCGAGGGCGCGACGACCCATTGGGTCACGCACGATAGGGAAATGGATCTTGTCTACAGCGCAACAGTGTTCTGACAGGCTCGCCTGCTACACATCCGTTGCCCTTGTCTCACTGCTCCCGACAGCGAAGCCATTCGCCCTTGGCAGTGCGTAGCTGCTCCCAGCCATTGCTGAGGCGGCGCATGGCCGTGCCACTGAAGCAGGCTGCCCCTACCCGCTTGGACTCGGCTGTTCCATAGGCCGGCAGGCGGACGACTTCACTGGATGGCGTAGGCAGCCCTTGGCGCCGGGCCTCGCCCTGTACGTAACCGCGCTCGATGTCTGCGCAGTACAGCCGCATGCGCGGGTCGATGAACTGATCGCATTTCATCGGCTCGGCACCGGGGTTGTGTGCCTTCGGAACGGATGGCGTGTGCTTCGGCGCGGGCTGGGGCCCGGTGGCAGAGCGCATCTGCTGGGCGTGTGCGCACGGTGCCAGCGTTATCAGTGCGATGAGGAAACCGATTCTTGCGTCCATGCCAGCCCCCTGGTGTGTGGGAGGATGGTAGCGGATCGAGGGTTTAGTCGAGCAAGCTCGACTCTACGGCGCCTGCGTCTGCCCCCCCTCCCCCTTGCCCCCACCGCCCCTTGGCCCCATGCTGGGGCCAGCCCAAGACGCCATGTCGTACAGGGGGCCGTACTTGAGCCTGATTCGAGCAACCGCCCGCCGCCGCGCTGTTACCGAGGCCATCGTGATTGCCGCGCTGGCCGCCGCCGCCCTGCTGGCCGGGGCGCAGGCCGTGCTCTATTCAGAAGACAACGCCACGTCCGAACGGATCGCCCATGCGGTACTGGGGCGCTCGGAGACTATTACCCGCGTGCGGCGGGATGTGATGGATGAGGCGCTGCGGGTACCGGGCGTGCCCTGCTCCGCCGACGAGTTGGATCGTTTCAAGGCCCTTACCTTCCACTCCAGTTTCATTGCCGATCTGGGGAGGCTTGATGACGGGCGTTTGACCTGCTCGGCCACCTGGGGAGATCTGGCCGCACGTCCGCTGCCGCCGCCGACGTTCCATCTGGGTAGCTCGCAGGTCTGGCTGAGCGACGATCTGGCAGGAACCCAATATGAGGGCACAACGCTGATTGCCCGCGACGGCATTTTCAGTGTCTCGTCCACCTCGGCATTCGACGGCATAGATGGGTTGGCCACCAGTACCAGCACGCTCAGCATCGTCGCGGGCAATCGAAGCTACACCATCAGAAAGCTGCAATCGGGTGCCGGGGCCGCCGCGCAGGCCGCCACCGTGCACAGCCGCACCTGTAGCACGCAGAACACCGTCTGCGTGGTGGTGGAAACCCCGCGCCGGTCCGTTGCCGGGCTGCCTGGCTGGGTGCTGGCGCTGATGCTGTGCCTGAGTGCGATCGCCGGTGCGGTCGGCGCCTACGTTC
This sequence comes from Stenotrophomonas sp. ZAC14D2_NAIMI4_6, assembly GCF_003086875.1. NCBI lineage: Bacteria > Pseudomonadati > Pseudomonadota > Gammaproteobacteria > Lysobacterales > Lysobacteraceae > Stenotrophomonas > Stenotrophomonas sp. ZAC14D2_NAIMI4_6. Next base: position 2,208,489 of record NZ_CP025996.1, read on the forward strand.
TGGCGCGCCGGCGAAACGCACAGCATGGCTCGATCCACGCGCGGCTGGACCAGGCCATCAAACAGGGCGAGATAAAGCTGGTCTATCAGCCGCTCTGCCGTATACGCGATCAGCAACTGGTCGGATTCGAAGCCCTGAGCCGCTGGCATCCGGACGCCGGCGAGGACATTCCCCCTTCGGTGTTCGTGCCCATTGCACGGCAGTTCAACCTGACGCCGCTGCTGTTCCGCCACGTACTGGCCCGGGCGCTGCAGGAGCTCGGGCCTTCGCTGCGCCGCCACCCGCACCTTTATGTGAGTGTGAACGCAGAACCCCATGATCTGGCCCAGCCCAATGTAGTGCGATATCTCGATGCGTTACTGCACGAGGCAGGCCTGCGCCCCTCACAGATACGCATTGAGGTGACCGAACGGGAGCAACTGTGCGCGGTAGGCAAGGCCAACATCGGCGAGCTGGAGGCCATGGGTTACAAGTTGCTGATCGATGACTTCGGCACCGGCAGCGCGAACTTCTCGCACCTTGCCGAATCGCCGTTCCAGGGCGTGAAGATCGACCGGATGTTCGTGACCGCCATTACCGAAGATTCACCGCTGCGCTCGGTGCTGCCGGGGATGTACCAGATTGCCCGCAACCTGGGGATGGATGTGATCATCGAGGGCATTGAAACGCCACAGCAGGCCAGTCTGCTGCGTGAACTGGCCGCCGATGCCGTAGGCCAGGGTTGGCACTACGGTTATCCCTTGCCGACGGCCGACGCTGTGGAAATGCTTGAGTGATGGCGCTCACTTCGTGATGGGCGTCTGACACGCCCGCTGCAGCCACGAACTAAGATGGGATTTCCAAAAGGAGAATCCCCCCGCATGATGCAACTGGGCATTCGCAGCATCGCATTTTCATTCGCCGCGGCGGCTGCAACGCTGGCACTGTCGGCCTGCAGCGCAGGCGATGGATCGGCGGCGCTGGCTGAAGATCTGCGCGATCAGCTGGACGGATCGAAGGTCTGCGCGATGCTGATTGCCCCGCAATGGCCCATCGAACAAAGCGCGGAACTGCTGGCGCGCCCGGAGGTTGACGCCTTGATCGCCGCCGATCTGGTGCACCGCGAGGCGATTGAGGATCGCGCCAACCCGACCCCTCGCGCGCGGGTTTCCGTTACTGAAGCGGGCAAGCCGTTTCTTCGGCTGGATGGCATGGGAAACAGCAGCTCGGTCGTACCGTATCTCTGTTTTGGCGAGCGGCAGGTCACCGCCATTGACCGCGGCGAAGATGGCGTGGTGCGCTATCGTTACCGCATCGTGGATGCCCCGGTCTGGACCGAGCGACCTGACATGCGCGCGGCGTTCCCCTTCCTTGCACGCCTGATTGACCAGGAGCAGCAGGCCGAAGTTGGCGCCGTGCTGGAGAATGGCCACTGGCGGGTTGCACTTGGCGTGGCGCAGGCAACGGCTGCCGAACTGGGCAACACGGGCTTCTTCCCGTGCCCATACCCCGATGCCTCCCCTGACCAGGATCCCTGCCGCTGAATGTCCAAAGGAGTTGTGACATGAAACCTGCGCTTATCATCGCCCTGCTGGGGCTGGCCTTCACCGCGAGCGCCGCCAACCCCGGCGCTCCGGAAGCCGGTTGGTCAAAGGACCCGGCAAGCGGCTGCCAGTTCCTGCCGCCTCGTTCCCTTCCCTCGGGCCCCACCTACTGGATCGGCGTCTGCCCTGACGGCAAGGCCGACGGCCTGGGCGTGCTGCGCCGCCGCGATGGTGCGGAGGCTGGCGAGGTTTTCTATGGTGAATTGAAGGACGGCGTGCCGGTGATCGGAGTGATCGACACCGCCCGCGGCAATCAAGGCGGGCTGATCGCCGGGCGCTGGAAGGACGGTGACCTGGCGACCCGCGAGGACAGCGCCTGGCAGGACAACGCGGACGCCTTCACCGCAGCCAGTAAGGCAGCGCAGGCCGCGAGCGCGGTGTTCAAGGCGCAGAAGAATGAGGCATCGGCCCGCTACTACGCGCAGCAGGCGAAGATGCTGGACGAGCAGATGGACCGTTGAACCGCCCGGACATGGAACAGACCGCAATGGAATGGAAATTCGACCAGGCGCCAAACGTGGCGTGCATTACCAGCCAGGCCGTGCTGGATGGCAGCCCGGTACTGGTGGTGACCCACTACGGTGATGACCACTCATGGGCCTTCCTGGACGGCGCGGGGGCTGACCCCGCGCAGGCACGCGTGGTTTCGATGGGATCCATCGTGCGGCTGCACCCGGACGTGGAAGCTGTTGCGGACCTGCTGCCGGGGATGAACGCGGTACGCTCTGCAGCAGGCGCCGCATGGCACAGGGAAGCACACGCGTAATACAAGGGATACGGATATGGCCGAGAAGAACTACTGGTTTACCCCGAAGCGCTATGGCTGGGGCTGGGGCTGGCCCTGCGCGTGGCAAGGCTGGGTGGTCTACGGCGCGGCCTTCGTACTGCTGGTGGCGGGTCCGTTCCTGTTTTCGCCCTTCAGTCGACCCCTGGCATTCATGCTGTACACGTGGGCCGTCTCGCTGGTACTGGTGCTGGTGTGCTGGCTGAAAGGTGCGCCGCCTGGATGGCGGTGGGGGAAGTAGGCATCGCACACATGACTGCTCTCTGGTCGCGCCGCCGCGTAGTTATGCTGCTGCTCGTAGCCCTGCCCTGCTGCGGCGCGCCTATTGGTTTGGCGGCCGAGCCGGCCCTGTCCGCTGGGCCTATTACCCACCCCATCAACGGCGACCCAGATGCGCCGTTGGTCAGCCTCGGCCGCAACGGGGTACTGCGCTATGCCCTGTACGCCGAACGTGGTGCGAAGCAGCCTCGCAACATCGTGCCGGACTTCTCCCGCGCAGGTTATCAAGGTGGCGGCGTGGCCCTGCCCGAGCGCGGCAGTATTCCCGTGCTGCAGACGCTCGAGCCCGCAGCGGAGGGCGATGACTATCCGCGCATCCAGGCGGCCATTGATGCAGTCGCCACGCAAGCCGCAGACAACCGCGGCCTCCGCGGTGCGGTGCTGCTGCGGCGCGGACACTACCGCCTCAGTCGGACGTTGACCCTTCGCACCAGCGGCGTGGTGCTGCGCGGGGAAGGCCGGGGCGCCGACGGCACGGTCCTGCGCTCTGACGTTCGAGAGCGGCAAGGAAAGATCATCGACGTGGGTGACAGCGAGCCCAAGGTCCCCCGCCCTGCCCAGGATGAACGCCGCACAGCGATCACCATGGATTATGTACCTGTTGGGGCGATGCGTATCACGGTGAAATCCACGGCCGGCTATCGCGTGGGAGACACCGTGGCCATCGCCCGTGAGCCCAACGAGCGTTGGCTGGGCCCTGAAGGCATCGACACCGCCCGCTACCGATGGACGGCCAGTGACTACAGCGTGTACAGCGAACGGGTTGTCACCGCTCTGGACCACGACACAATCACCCTGGATGCCCCGATCGTGGATGCCATCGAGGCGCGCTTCGGGGGTGGCCACGTCTATCGCACGCACCCCGACCGCATCGCCCAGGTCGGTATCGAAGACCTGCGACTGGAAGGCAACCCGGCAACCGATACAGAGAACGGCACGCCAGACATCGGCCCATTTACCGCTGTGCGCTTGGGCGGAGTGCACGATTCATGGGTTCGCGATGTGACCGTGCGCTATGTCTCGCACGGCTTCGTTACACGCAACGGTGCACATTTCAACACACTGCAGGACATCGCCTACCTGGATCCCCGCTTCGGTGAAACCCAGGGTGCACGCCGCTATGTTTTTCTGTACGAAGGCAACGCGGCATTCAACCTGACCCAGCGTTGCTACAACCGCGGCGGCCGGCATACATTCGTCATCGGCGCACGCACATCGGGCCCCAACGTGTTTCTGGATTGCCTGGCCACCGATGACAGCAATGACAGCGGTCCGCACCATCGTTGGTCTACCGGCGTGCTGTACGACAACACCAAGGGCTACATGCTGCGCGCGCAGAATCGCCGATACAGCGGCAGCGGGCATGGCTGGGCGGGCGCACAGCAGATGTTCTGGAACACCGAGCACGATATCTACGTGGTACAGGCACCGCCGTTCGCAATGAACTGGAGCGTGGCACAGATGGGTGCGATCGCGCCCGGCAAGTTCCCGCCCGAAGAACCTGCGGGCATCGTGCAGTCCATGGGACAGGTGGTGGCGCCGCGCAGCCTGTACCTGCAGCAGTTGCGTGACCGGTTGGGTGTGCAGGCGGTGATCAATGTGACTACGGCGCAGCAGCGTGCCGGGCGCATCTGGGACCGTCTTGCGGCGCGGGGTGGCGAGTGACCCTTGTCGACCTGTTGACCTCTGAGGACTACCGCGACTATGTACGAGCTCTGGCTGCGAATCTGCCGAGCCAACCTTTCGATCTCGATGCGCCTGCAGAACCTGTCATTGTCAGCCTGCATGAAACGTGGCTCGGGCACGCCGGTACCACAGCCACTGCGTTGCGGGATCTGATGGGTGCCGAGCGCTTGCAGACGTTCCAGTACATCGGGCAGAAACTCGCGGCATTCACTGAGCCCGATGGCGGCCCGGACAATATCGTCAACGAGCCGGCCAATCTGCATACGCCGATCGGTCACCTGATCGAGTATCTAATCCATCGTCGCAACGCTGCCGACCTGCCTGGCTACCTGAAGAAGATCAGGGTGCCGCAGGCGCGGGCCTACGCAGCAACGACGGCGCGGATGTTCCGAGCCGCAAGCGATTCCGGCGCCTGATCCTACCTACCGTTTGTGAAGTTGGCCCAGGTCGATGTCCCTGGCGTCGGATCGCCGGCTACTGATCTGTACCGACTTCGATTCGAACATTGTTCCGTCCGGGCATTGGACGGTGAAGTGGTACTGCTTGGGCTCCGGCCCGGCAACAACCATCATGGGAACCGAGAAGCGACTGCTGACCGGTTTCGATGCAATGGCTACGTCAGATGCGCCCAGTATGGTCAATTCGCATGGTCGGCCGTCGTCCGCTGCATGAGCCGCTGGCAGATGCCCAGAAACGCGTACGATCAGATCGCCTCCGAATGTTGCGCATCCGGACTGCGATAATAGGAACACACATACGGCCAGGGTACGCATCGCGGTTGCCATGGCGTCAGTCGAGCAAGCTCGACGCTACGGGTTCATGGTGCAACGAGGCTTCCAGCAGGTTCACGTAGGTGTCCAGGCGGGCGCGCTGGATGATCAGCATCCAGCCGATGATGTACAGCAGCACCATGGTGAAGATCAGGATGCCGCCTGGCCAGCCCACGTCGAACACGCCTTGCCAGCCATTAGCCTTCCAGCTCCGGTACTGTACGTAGAGCGCAATCAGCAGCGGAAACGGGCCCAGCCTCTGCAGGCCGCCATAGAGCAGGCCCATGCGCTCGCCCATGCTGGCGCGGAGCACGCTGACGAAACGCAGGCGTTGTTCGCGCTCATGCCGCGGAAAGCGCTGGAGCTCGGCGACAGCGGCCTGCCAATGCCCGAACTCATTATCCATTTCCTTGGCGTGCGAGAGTCTGGGCTGGATGTACTGCCGGTATTCCCTGCGCGCCATCAGTACACCGCTGATGACAAAGCCACCGACCTCCACCGCCAGGCACGCCAGCAGCAACGGCAGCAGTACGTTGGCAGGCACCCAGCGGTCCAGCAGCAGCCCGGTGGTCAGCCCCAACAGTGCGGCACCCGCACCCACCCTCACCGACCAGCGCTCAACAGCGCCCGGCTTGGGGTAGATGCTCTGACCCGTCAGCCCCTGCACGCGGCGGTAGAGTGCGTGGAAGGTCAGGCCTTCATCGGGCGCGTGCGCAGGAGCTGGTGTGGCGTCCAGATACTGGGTGTCCATTGCATCGCCCATGCTGTGCTCCTTGCTTGAAGCTGCATGCTAGCGCAGGTGGGTGTGCGGGTGGTTCCGTCGAGCAAGCTCGACGCTACAGACGATGCACGGCCTCGAACACCGGGGTCTGGCCTTCGGTCAGCTCAATGATGCGCCGGCTGACCTGCGGCTGCTCCACCAGCGCCAGCAGCGCGGCGGCCACGTCCTCACGCGGGATATCGCCATAGGCAATGGCCAACCCCGCATGCACCCGTCCCGTGCCGGGTGCATCAGTGAGCGTGCCGGGGCGCAGGATCACCCAGTCCAAACTGCTGCTGGCCAGGTGCACATCCGCCGCCTTCTTCACCGCCATGTAGTTTTCGAACGTATCCGACAGGTGCTTGCCGCGACCGGCTTCGGGGAACGCCGACACCAGCAGGAAGCGCGGGACCTGTGCCAGGGTTGCGGCGGCCACGGCCAGTTCCAGGCCGCGCCCGTCGATGGCATCGGTCATGGCCGTGCCGCCCTTGCCGCCTGCGCCGGCGGTGAACACCACCACGTCACTGCCCTGCATCAATGTGGCCAGCGCATCGGCCCGCAGCTGCAGCAGGTCGCCTTGCACGGGCTGTGCGCCCAAGGCAGACAGCTCGGGCGTCTGTTGGGCGGAACGATGCATGGCCACCACGCGGTGCCCGCGCGCCGCCGCCTGCTGCAACAGTGCACGGCCGACTTTTCCGGCCGCGCCAATCACGAATATCCGGCTCATTGAAGGTTCTCTGCGAAGGAAACGCCACGTAGTGTGCAATGCCAGAATGAAACCAGGCGTGATCGCCGCTATGCTGGGCTCTGCCCCATCCATCACCGACAAGGAAGCGCGAGTGAAAAAGTACCATCGCCATATGCCGCTGTTTGCATTGATGATTGCTGGTCTGTTGCCGGCCGCAGCGCAGGCATCCGCCCGCTGCGAAGTGATTGCCGATTCCATGGCTCGCCATCCTGCAGCGGTGGCCGAACTGAAATATCCCGCCACTGCCCTTGCACCCGCCCACGAGGCGAAGCTGCGCGTGCAGGTGGCCGCCGATGGCACACCCAAGGAAGTGGAAGTTGAGAGCCCGCACGATGCCGAGCCGGTGCGCCGTAGCGCACAACAGTGGCGTTACCGCTGCGAAGGCAACCAGGGCGGCACCGCCGAATGGGCGGTTTCCTATGCAGCCCAGCACTGCAAGGTGGACCTGACCAGCAAGGCGCACAATCCTCCCCGCTATCCGCCTGCCGCATTCCGCGACAACGTGCAGGGCACCGTGCTGTTGGCGCTGCAACCGCAGGGCGATGGCAAGACCGCGCGCCTGGCCTACGTGACCCAGAGCAGCGGTTCACCGCTGTTGGACGATGCAGCGCTGGCGGCAGGCAAGCGCTGGACGTTTGCCTGCGGCGCAGGATTCGATGCCTCTGAACCGGCGCAGGAAGTACCGATCCGCTTCGTGCTGAACTGACGGCAGGTTCGCGACGTGGCAGGGCCGAGCGCGCGCTCGGCCCTGCCCGCCCGGCTCAGTACTTCTTTTCCAGGTTCAGCTGCACGCCGTGGTCGGTGTCGCTGCTGCTGCCGAACAGGCCGCGGTACTCCAGCCGCAGGCTGAACTCACGCTCGGTCTGCAGCACTGCGCCCAGGCCGAACACGAAGCGATTGGTCTTCAGGCCATCGATCGCGCTGCGATAGAACGGCCCGCCCGGCAGATCGGCGTAGTTCATGATCACCGTACTGTCGTCCTGGAAGTCATGCTGGTATTCCAGCCGCAGCTGCGGCGTGAACGTGCCGACGCTGACCGGTACGCGGTAGTCCATGTGCAGGCCCAGGCTGGCCGTGGTGGTGTCCACGTCCTGGTCCTGGTAGTGCAGCGCATGGATCGGGTCGCCCTGTTCGGTGTAGGCATCCAGGGTGGCCCGGGCCAGATCCAGGCGCGCATACGGGGTCAGCGACAGGCGGTCGCGCTGGTAGTCACCACCCACCGAAAGCGACGCCAGCCACTGGCTGCCATCCCGCTTGCCCTGCACCATCGCGCCATTGGCCGTCACGTAACGGCGCGAATCGAATGACAGCAACTGGTAGCCCAGCAGGGTGTCCACGAAGAAGTGGTCGCCCGGGTGGTAGCTGCTGTACACGGCGAGGGTGTAGCTCTCGCCCTTGCTGCGGGTGTCGTTGTGGCCGACATCGGTGGTATCGCGGCCGTAGCCGATGCCCGCACCGATGGCGAAATCGCTGCTCAGGCGGGTATCGGCACCGGCGCTGAGGCCGCTGGTCTGGAAGTCGAAGCCGGCACTGCCGGAACGACCATCGCGGTCACCGTTGTTGATCGAACCGCCCGTCCACAGCGTCAGGCTGCCGCCTTCGCCGCCACGGCTGCGCGGCGACGCTGCGTTGCCTGCAGTTGCGCCTGCACCTGCTGCGGTGTCATCGGGCATGCCGAGCGGACGGCAGTCGCTGCCCGGCGTACGCCACCCGTCTTCCTGGCAGCGGCGGTCCACGCCGAAGCTCAGACCGTTTACGAAGCGTGCGCCCTCCCCACCCTGATGCAACCCTTCCATGCGGCGCTGGAAGTTGCCGATCTGGGTGGTGGCGAAGCGACGCGCGGTGGCCGTCTGCGCGCCCAGCAAGCCCATCACTTCGGCATCCTGGGTCGGGTCCGGTCGGCTGATCACATCGAAGGTGACGGTGGCCGGGGCCGAGGTGGTGAACGCATTGGCCAGGGTGAAGGTGGCCGTGGCGGTGCCCGAGAATGCCGCAGCCGGGGTGAACGTCAGGCGGTAGCCGGCACTGGCGCCGCTGCCCGACGCCGCGATGGTCGCGGTGCCGGCATTGGCCGGCGACAGCGAGACCAGTGTCGCCGCAGTGAACGGGCCTCCGGTCGCGCCGGTGGTCAGTTCCACCACGACCGGCACGCCCGCATTGGCGGTGAGCCGCTGCGAAGCCGCCACCGGCATCGCGTTCACCGTCACCGTGGTGGTGATGGGCGCCGACGCACCGAAGCTGTTGTTCAAGGTGTAGACGATGTTCTGCGGGCCGGACGTCGTGGCCAGCGGTGTGTAGGTGATGGTCGTGCCGTCCACCGTGGTGGTGCCGGTGGCCGGTGCGGACACCAGGGTGACCCCGGTGAACGGCCCGCCGCTGGCGCCCACGGCTGCATCGATCAGCACGGCCTGGCCGGCCAGTGTGACCACGCCTGCGCGCGGCTGACCCACCGGCACCGGCAGTGCATTGACCGTAATGGCCACGGTCGCGGCGGCCGAACTGCCGCCGGGTCCGCTGGCGATGTAAGTGAAACTGTCGGCACCGAAGTAATTGGCCGCTGGGGTGTAGACCACGTTCAAGCCGCTGACGGTAGCGGTGCCATGTACCGGTGCGCCGGCCACGGCAATCGCCGTGATCACACCCGTGTCATTGCCCGTGACCGGAATGGTGACCGCCTGCTGGGCCAGGGTGGTGGCCGTATCGTCGGTGGCGACCGGCAACGCCTCGCTGATGACCAGGGTGTAGCTCTGGCTGGCGTTGTAGCCGACATCGTCGGTGGAGCGAAGTACGAACGTGTAGCTACCGGCGGTGGTGGGGGTGCCCCTGAGTACGCCTGCCGAACTGAAGGCGAGACCGGGGGGCAGTGCGCCGGAAACCACTGCGTAGGTGTACGGCGCAATGCCGCCGCTGCTGGTCAGACTCTGCGAGTAAGCCGTGGCGACCACGCCGCCCGGCAGCGTGGCCGGGGCGATGACCACGGTGGCCGGGTCAACGGAGAAGGTGTAGACGCGGTCAGCGGTCTGCCCGTTGCCATCGGTCACACGAACAGTGATGCTGAAGTTGCCATCCGAACGCGGAATGCCGGTCATGGCCCCCGAGGAACTGAGGGACAGCCCCTGTGGCAGCCCGCCTGCCAGCAGCGCATAGGTGTACGGTGCGGCGCCACCGCTGGCAGTGAACTGCGCGCTGTAGGCAAGCGCAGCAGTGCCGTTGGGCAGGGTGGCCGGATCAATGCTGATCGTCGGTACGCCCACCACGATGGTGTAGTTCTGCTGCACGTTGAACGGCGCACCGGTGCCGACGGTGGAGTCCGCCGAACGGATCGTGACGTTGTAACTACCCGGCATCGTCGGGGTACCGGAAAGAACGCCTGCCGAACTGAAACTGACGCCCACCGGCAGTGAACCCGTAACCAGTGAATAGCTGTAAGGCGCGGTTCCGCCACTCGTGCCGAAGTTGATGGTGCTGGCGGTGCCGTAAGGCATGGGCAGGTTGCCCCCCGCGGGCGTCATGCTGAGCGTGGGTGCCGCCACCGTGAGCGAGAACGTCTGGCCAACAGTGAACGGCCCGTTGCCAGTGCTGCTGTCGGTGGCGCTGGCATTGAGCGTAAAGGGTCCCGCCGCAGCAGGCGTGCCGCTGACCGTAACGCTGTTTGCCGTCGTTCCGGTGATGCTCAGCCCGGCCGGCAGGCCCGTGACCGTGTAGTTGCTGTAGGGCGCCGCGCCCCCATTCCAGGTGAATGTCTGGCTGTAGCTAGCGCCGACCGTGGCGCTGAACGGACTATTGGCCGAGACGGTAATGGTCGGGTTGCCCACGGTGATCGTCACTGTAGCCGGTGCAGACGTTCCGGCACTGTTGGTGGCGGTATAGGTGAAGCTGTCCGGGCCGGCGTAGCCGGCGTTGGGTTGGTAGGTCACTGTCGTTCCGCTGGCAATGGCCGTGCCGTGTGCGGGCGCGGTGCCGATTGCCACCGAAGTGGCGGCGCCGCCGGTGAGGTTCAGCGTGATCGGGTTGGCGCCACTGTTGTACGCCACGGCTGCCGAAACAGGATTGGTCACCGGCGGGCTGCTGATGACCTGCAGCACGTAGCCGCGCGGTGCAGAGTTGTACGGTCCGCTGCCGGTGGAGCTGTCCGTTGCGATTACCGCGAAGTTGAAGGTGCCTGCCGCGGTAGGCGAGCCGGAAAGCTGGCCGCCCGCCGAAAGCGTGACACCTGCAGGCAACGCGCCAGCCGAGATTGAATAGGTGTAGGGCGCCACACCACCGCTGGCGGGGTTGAGTGATGCACTGTACGCCGAGTTCTGGGTCGCATCGGCCAGGCTGGTGGCCGGAAGGTTGACGGTGGGCGGCGCAATGGTCAGCGAATAGGGACGGGAGCCGGTGTACGGACCGGTACCGCCGGAGCTGTCGGTGGCGGTGAGGGTGAAATTGAACGTGCCGCCGGCCGTTGGGGTGCCCGACATTGTGCCGCTGGAGCCCAGGCTGAGTCCGGTAGGGAGGGAGCCAGAGGTAACCGCGTAGCTGTACGTGGGCGTTCCCCCTGTCGCCGTGATGACCTGGCTGTAACTGGCGCCAACCGTACCGTTGGGCAGCGTGCTGGGGTCGACGGCAATCGTCGGCACGTTCACGGTGAGCGTGTACGCACGCGTGCCCTGGAAGCCGCTGGCATCGGTGGCACGTGCGGTGAAGTTGAAGGTGCCTCCCGACGTTGGCGTGCCGCTCACCGCGCCGGTCGTGGTGTTGAGGGTCAGCCCGGGCGGCAAGGTGCCAGCACTGAGGTCAAAGGTATACGGCGCGGTACCGCCACTGCCGGTGAGCGTCTGGTTGTACGCCACCCCGATGGCGGCAACGGTCAACGAGGCCGGGTTGACCACAATGGTGGGCGGCGCCGCCACCACCAACGTGACCGTCTCCACCTCGGCATAGAAGCCGGGGCCGCTGCTGCTGTCGGTCACGCGGATGCCGAAGGTGTAAGTGCCTTGTGCCGTGGGCGTGCCACTGAGCGTATTGCCACTCAGTGACAGACCCGGGGGCAGTACGCCGCTGGCGGCCTCATGGGCCAGGGTGTAGGGCGCCACACCACCACTGGGGGTGAAGCTGACCGAATAGGCCACGCCCTGCCCGGCCGGTGGCGGCGAGGCGGGTGCAAGGCTCAGCACCGGGTTGGCGGTGGTGCCGCTGAACGCACGCGTGCCACTGACCGCGACATTGTCCGTTGCGCGCAGGGTGAAGGAATACGCGCCGCGCTGGGTGGGGGTGCCGCTGAGCGTATTGCCGCCCAGGGTCACGCCGGGGGGCAGCGCACCGGCGTCGAGGGTAAAGGTGTACGGCGCTGTGCCACCGCTGGCGCTGAGGGTGCTGCTGAACGCGGTACCCGCCTGCAGGCTCACGGCCGGGCTGGCGTCCAGGGTAATGGCCGCCGCCGGGCCGATGGTGACGGTAACGGTGATGTCGCCCCCCGAGTCATCCTGGATGACGAAGGTATCGCTGGTGCCGTTGTCGCCGTTATGGGTGTACGTGAGCGGCTGCGCATTGACCGTCTGCTGGCCAACGGTGCGGGTGCCATGAGTAGTGGTTGCTGTACCTGCAGAAACACCAAAACCGCCGTGGCAATGGTCGATGTCGATGGTCTGCGAGCCGCTATGGGCCACAGACATGCTCAGCGTTGGGCAGAACGTGGACGGCGCGGCGGCGGCCACCTGCGGCCACAGACTGCAGATGCACAGCAGTGCAATCGCCAGCCAGGAACCGAACCATGAAACCAGGGCATGCGGACGCGCACGCGACGCCCCCACGCTGTGCGCTGACGAAAGTTGCATGTTCTGCCCCTGTTGGCACTGCACAGGCGCGAACACTCCCAGGCGTCCGTGCCGGTACAGCGAGACCCTACCCCTGTCCGCGGACGCCAGGTCGACAACCCGGGCCGCACCCCTTTAGAACGGCTGCGCCATATTCAAACAGTATTCCGGGGGTAAAGGGAAGTGCCCCCCTTGCCCGGCTTTCGATATTGCTGCGCATGCACAAAAATTTCACTTGAACCGCCCATGCTGACTGAGCGAGAGTAAATGCGGCCCGGACATGACGTCCGGCCATCACGCTATCGGGGGAATCAAGGCATGACCGAAGTCTTCCTCGGGCAGATAATGCTCACGGGGTTCGCGTTTGCACCCAAAGATTTTGCTCTCTGCAACGGCCAGTTGCTTTCGATTGCACAGAACCAGGCCCTGTTTTCGCTGCTGGGCACGCAGTACGGCGGGAACGGCACGACAAACTTCGCGTTGCCCAACATGCAATCGCGGACGCCGGTCGGCGCCGGACCGTCGGCCGATCCGGGCTGGAATCCACCGCAGTATCAGCAAGGCCTCGTGGCTGGCGTGGAAAACGTGACACTGATCAGCAACGAAGTGCCCGCGCACACCGCGCAGGCCTACGGCACCACCGCGGCGGGTGCGGTACGCAACCCCACCAACGGTCTGTACGGCAACGACAGCGGACTTCTGTTCGGCCCGGACAACGGCACGTTGGTTCCCCTGCAAGGCGTTGGCACAGGGGGAGGCAGCCAGCCCCACCCGAACCTGCAGCCCTATACGGCGATCAATTTCGTTATCGCAATTCAGGGCATTTACCCCTCGCGCAGCTGACCGCGCCGACGACTGCTCAAGGAGCTTCACATGAGTACCCCTTACGTCGGAGAAATCCGCATGTTCGGCTTTCAGCGCGTGCCCAACGGTTGGTTCACATGCGATGGGTCACTGAAGTCGATCGCCGAATATGAAGTGCTGTACACGCTGCTGGGCACCACCTACGGTGGCGATGGCATTACCACCTTCGGCGTGCCCGATCTGCGCGGCCGGGTACCGATCCACCAGGGACAAGGCCCAGGACTGAGCCGCTACGTGGTGGGCCAGATGGCAGGCACTGAGCAGGTCACGGTGCTTCCCGTGCAGATGCCTGCGCATGCGCCGCCACTGATGGCCACCACCGCCCTTGCTACTACCGGCACGGTAGGAAACGGCGTGCTGCCGGCAACGGTGGCGGGCGACAGCGTCTTCGTGAAAGACATCACCGGCGCCAACGCGGCCGTACTGGCCCCCAATGTGATTGTCAGCCAGGGTGGCAATCAACCGCACGAGAACCAGATGCCCACGCTGACGGTGCAGTTCTGCATTGCCTGGGCGGGCGTTTTCCCGACGCAGGGCTGAACCCCTCTTTGCATCCGACAAGGAATTCACCATGACCGAACCCTTCTTCGGCGAGATCCAGCTGTTCGGCTTCAACTTCGCCCCGCGGAACTGGGCCACCTGCAATGGCACGACGTTGCCCATCCGACAGAACACTGCTCTGTTTTCACTGCTGGGAACGCGCTACGGCGGCGATGGCGTAAACACATTCAAGTTGCCCAACTTCGTCAATCGCGCGGCTACCAGCCAGGGCCAGGGCCCGGGCCTGACACAGCACAGCATCGGCGAGGCCTTCGGCACCAATGCTGTGGCCCTGACCCAACAGACAGTTCCGGCGCACAGCCATTCGCTGACGCTCTACAACCAGCGCGATAGCAGTAAACGCAATGCGACGCCCGAGGCGGGCAATTACCTCGGCGTGCCTGCTACAGGCATGCCCTTTGTGACCAACGCCACGGCCAATGCGCAGTTCAGCCCAAGAATGATCGGCGCTTCCGGTGGCGGGCAGCCCCATGAGAACCGGCAGCCCTATCTGGCGACCAACTTCTGCATCGCCTTGCAGGGCGTGTTCCCCAGCTTCAGCTGAGCCGATGGCCGCGCCCGCACCGCTCGCCGCGTTTCCGCCAAGCCGCGATGCCTGCCCCACCCTGCCCGCGCTGCTGCTGCAGCGCGGGCACACCCTGCGGCCGCTGGTTGCGGGCGATCTTTCGTGGCTGCGCGAGTTGTATGCCAGCACCCGCGCCGAGGAACTGGCACCGGTGCCTTGGCCGGAAGCGGCCAAGCGGATGTTCCTGGACAGCCAGTTCGCGCTGCAGCACCAGCACTATCTGGCCCACTTCGGCGACTCGCACTTTCTGGCCATCGAGCGCGATGGCGCCGCCGTCGGGCGCTACTACCTGCAGTGCGGGGCCTCGCACGACCTGATCGTGGACATCAGCCTGTTCCCCGCCGAGCGCGGTTGCGGTGTTGCTTCGGCATTGATCGCGCACAGCCAGCATGAAGCCGGCCTGCGTGGATGCGGCATGCAACTGCACGTGGACGGTGCCAATCCAGCCGCGCTGCGCCTCTACCAGCGTCTTGGGTTCGTGGGGGTCGAGCAGCAAGGCACGCATCTGCTGATGCGCTGGCAGCGCGCCTGCGCGCAGCAGACCGGCAAGATCAGTTGAAAACGGCCTGATAAAGGAACCCGGCCTGTTCACGAGCGATGGGCACCAGGAAGATACCCACCTCGCCTACTTCCGGATGGCGCATGGGGTAGATCTGCTGTGGGAACAGGAACGCCGACGCGTTACGGAACAACAGCGAGAATGGCGCACGTGCGGCACCCGGCATCGCCCGCGACGCATCCAGGGCGCGGGCCTCGACCAGCACGAACGGCACTTCGCCGTCATTGATGACGGCCGAGAAGGTCTG
This sequence comes from Stenotrophomonas sp. ZAC14D2_NAIMI4_6, assembly GCF_003086875.1. Lineage (NCBI taxonomy): Bacteria > Pseudomonadati > Pseudomonadota > Gammaproteobacteria > Lysobacterales > Lysobacteraceae > Stenotrophomonas > Stenotrophomonas sp. ZAC14D2_NAIMI4_6. The sequence goes on from NZ_CP025996.1 coordinate 2,223,693, forward strand.
GTCGACGTGGCGGGCGAAATGATCGAGCGTCAGCAGTTCCATTGCAGGGTTCCCCAGGGCCGACCTGCATGGTGGGCTGCGCCAGCGCCGGATGCAAGCGCGCCGCACGGCGCGCCTGCCAACCGGACTACGTGCCCGATTGCGTGCCCGATTACTTGCCGGCGGACTGGCGCGCGCCTTCGCCGTTCTGCGCTGCGCTTTCGCGGCTCTGCGCGAACTCGGGGAAGGTTTCGGCGATGGATGCCTTGTCCGGCAGCACGTAGAACACGCCGCCCTTTTCGAAAGTGGACTTCACCACCTCGTCGTAGAACATCGGCGAGACATTGATGCAGCCGTGGGTCACGCGGTTGTCGTCCGGAGTGGCCGAGGCCAGCCGCTCAGCGCGCTTTTCCTTCGACGTGCCCTTGGGCATGGGATGGATGGACACCGCAGATTCGTAATCGACCCACAGCACGCGGCCAGCATCGATGGACGGCCCGAAGCCGCCGATGAAACGCCCCGCCGGCGTGGTGCGGTCGCGGCCGGGAATCTCGCGCAGGGCCAGGCCCGCTACTCCGGGGGCGATGTGGTCACCCTTGGCCGAGCCGAACAATGCCGGTGCTGCGCCGCGCAGCTTGCCGTCGCCACCAAACACCAGGATCTGTGCGGCCGCCTTGTCCATGATGGCAAACGGATAGCCTTGGCTGTCCTTGCTGGCCACCACCCAACCGGCCAGTTCAATCACCGTGTCGGACACGCTCTGGCCTTCGGGCAGTTCATCAACCGCCGAGGACGGTGCCGGTGGCGTGCCGTTCTTCGCACTTGCCACACCGGTGCCGGCAAGGGTAAGCGCCAGGGCCATGGCCAGCGCAGCGCGCAGCGGCCGGTTTGCAGGGTTGGGGAACATAGGGATGGCACGACTCCTTGCTACGTGTACTGCGGGTACTACGGGGTGGGCACCGGTGGCCCGCGAAGGCCACCGGTGCCCGGGTCAAACAGTACGGGTACTGCGTGGGGGAGCGATCACCCGCGCGGGGTACGGCGCGGTGCCGATTCAAGCTGCTGTACGCGGCCTTCGATCTGGTCCAGGCGCTGGTTGGCCTGCTGTGCCGACTGGTTGGCCGACTCGGCGCTCTGGGCTGCGCCCTGCACCTTCACATCAAGCGCGTCGAGACGCGAATTGATGGTTGCGAATTCGTCCTTGTAGGTGGCGCAACCACTGAGAGCGGCGGCGGCGAGGATGGCTACACCGAGCGTGCGGGCCAGGGTCTTGTGTTGCTGGTTCAGGAACATTGCACTCCCTCCTTCGTCTGGGGAAGCCCGAATATAGCGACCTTTTAGGCAGTTGACCGAGCGCCTTTCAGCTACGGTTGGACGAGGTGGAGGGGGTGTGAAGAAATGTGAAATGGCGTGTAAATGTTCATGGTCCAGAGGCTGTTCAAACGCCGGTTGTAATGGCCGCTATTGCTGCAGCCAGCGTTCCTTGTAGCCAAAGCGCACACGGTTTTCTTCTGCCTTCATGCACGTTGGGGCGAGGTCTGCCCTATTCAGCCGTCATGTCGGTCATCGGCACCATGCGCGCGGCGCAGTTCAATTGCCGCCAGCGCGTACCACGCGAACGCGGGCAGTGCCGCCAGCCGCTGGGTCAGCCCACGGTAGGCGGCCGGGTCGAACCCGCACACCATCATCCATAGGTACAGCACGCCGATAAGAGAAACGGCCCTCGAGGCAACGCGCAGCCACGCCGAACCCGCCTGCCCGTACTCGCTGATGAACAACAGTGGTGTTAGCACCGAGAACATGCCGATGCCATAGAGCCCGTGCAGTGGGCTGCCCGTAGTGAAAACGCCGTTGCTGATCATGCAGGCAGCAAACAGTAACGAGGTAAGCGCGGAGCAGGCGAAGCGGCTGCCATGGGCGAACAACGCCACGCTGAAGACCAGGATCGCGGCGCCGCTGATGACGGCGGCCGACCGTTCCACCCACCTCGGCCACCCCTGCAGCAGCCCCAGTTCGCTCATGTGCTGGCTGAGGATGCTGTAACCCGGTACCAGCAGCCCAGCCAGAGCCAGCACCCCCATGGCAAGAAGGGGGGCGAGGGACAGGTGCCGCAGGGTAACGGTGCGCATGGACCAGATATCTGCCGGTTGAGGTCTGATGAGCTTGGGTGCAACGGGCCTGCCGATGGTTTAAAGCGTCGCACCGTTGACGCCCAGCATCCCCGGTCGCGCGCATACTGCTGCCCCACCCCACTGCGGAGCGCTTCATGAAGGTCCTGATGGTTCTGACGTCGCATGATCAACTGGGCGACACCGGCAAGAAGACCGGCTTCTGGCTGGAGGAGTTCGCTGCGCCGTACTACGTGTTCAGCGATGCCGGTGCGCAGATCACCCTGGCCTCCCCCGCTGGTGGCCAGCCACCGCTGGACCCGAAGAGCGACCTGCCCGAGTTCCAGACCGAACTGACCGAACGCTTCAAGGGCGATGCGAAGGCGCAGCAGGCGCTGGCCAGCACGGTGAAGCTGGACAGTGTGAAGCAGGAGGATTTCGACCTGGTGTTCTACCCCGGCGGCCACGGGCCGTTGTGGGATCTGGCTGAGTCGAAGGCATCCATTGCGCTGATCGAAGCCTTCGAGCGTGCGGGCAAGCCGGTGGGGTTCGTCTGCCATGCGCCGGGCGTGCTGCGCCATGTAAAGGCGGCCGACGGTTCGCCCCTGGTGAAGGGTCGCAAGGTGACGGGCTTCACCAACAGCGAGGAAGCGGCGGTCGAGTTGACCGATATCGTGCCGTTCCTGGTGGAAGACGAGCTGATCGCGCTGGGTGCTGCCTATGAAAAGGGCGCGGATTGGGCACCGCATGGCGTGACCGACGGCCTGCTGGTGACGGGGCAGAACCCGGCCAGTTCCGAATGGGTGGCCAAGGAACTGCTGCGCCTGGGCAAAGCCCGGTAGAGTCGAGCTTGCTCGACTGCAACGCGTGACGGTCAGGAAGCATCCACGCATGGCGTGGATGCCTTCCCTCCATGGGGTCAGAGCCCTTTCCTGGCGGAAAGGGATCTGACCCCTGCCCGGCTTACAGGAAGTCGTAGCTGAGGGTGAAGCGCACGTTACGGCCCGGCTGCGACCAGCGGCCGATACCTTCGTAGCTGGTGGCGCCCTGGAAGATGGCGGTGCCGCCACCGGCGGTGCGCACGCGGTTCCACAGGTAGTATTCCTTGTTGAACACGTTGTACACGCCGGCGGTCAGGTGGATGCGCGGGGTGATGCTGTAACTGCCGAACACATCCAGCAGGGTGTATTCACGCGCCTTGTAGGCATACACCGGCAGCACTTCGGCGCCGTAGCTGGCGTTGGTCACGCTCAGGCCGTAATCGGACGGGTCCTTGCGGTCCTGGTGGGTGACATTGGCGGTCACGCTCCAGCGCCGCGACGGGGCGTTGTAGGTCAGCCCGGCCACGGCCTTGGCCGGAATGATGCTGGCCAGCGGACGGCCGTCATTGTCGGTGCCTTCGTTGTACGAATAGGCCACGCGCGCCAGCCAGTCGTCGGCCAGCAACCACAGGCCCTCGGCCTCCACGCCCTTCACCACCACTTCGCCGCGGTTGATCGGCATGGTGTAGGTGTAGCCATTGGTGACCGTGGTGACTCCGCGCACGGTGGTGCTGTACTGGGTGCCGGCATCGCCGACGAACTGGGCGGTGTCGATGAAGTTGCTGTACTTGTCACGGAACAGCGACACGCCCAGGCGCAGGCGATCACTCTGGTAGCGCCAGCCCAGTTCCAGGTTCAGGCTGCGCTCGGCGTCCAGGTCCGGGTTGCTCTTGCCGTCGGGCACGGTGACCGTGGCGCCGTCGGAAACACGCGTGACTTCGGTCGTGGACGAGGTGCCGTACATGTCGTTCACGCCGGGCGCGCGGAAGCCACGACCCACCTGGGTCCACAGCGACTGGGTATCGGTGAACTTGAACTCGGCGCCCAGGTTCCAGGTCGGCGCGGCGAACTTCGAGGTGCCCACGCTGCCGCCGTCATCGACATAACCGGAGTCACCATTGCCACCGGCCGAGGTTTCCGGGGTGTACTTGTAGCTGTCGTAGCGCAGGCCACCGGTCAGGCTCAGGCGATCATCCAGCAGGCGCACGCGGTCGCGCACGTAGGCGGTCAGGTCGGTTTCCTTGGTGTCCGGCCACAGCGACGGGTCGGTATCGCGGGTGAACAGCGACCCATCGTTGCCCCAGCGCGAATCCACCGAGTTCCAGTGGATCTTGGCCTGCTGCCACGCTGCGCCGTACACCAGGTCATGGCGCACGCCGCCGGCTTCGATGCTCTTGTCGAAATCCAGCGCCACGCGGTTGCGCTTCTGCGTATCCCAGCGGTCTTCTTGGCGCGCACAGGGTGCCGCCACCGAGCAGCGCGTGCCATAGGTGGCCGCCGTGCCGTTGGCCACCAGCACGTTGGTCTGGCCCTGGATGTAGTTCTTCTGGTGGTCGGCAGTGGCTTCCAGGCTGTCGAACAGCGCATTGTTGGCGCGCCAGGTGTACTTCAGGCCGTAACGGTCGCGGTCGCTGCGGTCTTCGGCGCTGCGGAAGTAGTACGAACCCACGCCATCGCTGCGGGTCCAGTTGTCCACGTCATTGGTAGCGCGGGCGCGCTCGTAGACGATGCCCAGCGTCTGCGTGTCGGTGGCCAGGAAGTTGACCTTGGCCAGCAGGTTGTCGCTCTCGCGGTCCACCGGGTCCGGCGTGCGGCGGTCCGGGCCCAGCTGGGCGCGGGTGGTGTCGTACCACGATTCGGTTTCATGGCCATCGCGCTTGGTGTACACCAGCAGCGATTCGAAACGGCCGGTGCGGTTGGCGAGGGTCAGCGAACCCATGTTCTCATCGCTGGAGCCGGTGTAGCCGTACTTCACCGAACCAAAGCTGTCGTTGCCGCTGGCCTTCAGGAAGTCGGCCGGGTCCTTGGTGGTGAACATGACCGCACCACTGAGCGCGCCGCTGCCGGCGGTGATCGCATCGGCACCCTTGATGATTTCGACGCTCTTCACCGCTTCCAGGTCGACGCTGCCGCGACCGGAACGGAAGAATTCATAGGGCTGGTAGGTGCCCGGGTCCATGCTTTGCGGGAAGCTGAGGCCGTCCAGGGTGATGGCCACGCGGTCCGATTCCAGGCCACGGATATTGAAGCCATTGAAGCCGGCACGACCCAGGTCGACCATCTCCACGCCGGGCACGTAGCGGATGGCGTCTTCCATGCTCTGCGCACCCTGCTGCTGCAGGGTCTTGGCCGAAAGCGTGGTGACGTTCTGGTTGTCGGATTTCTTGCGGGTTTCAGTGACCTGGATGGTATCCAGGGTGCTGTCCGCATCGGCAGCGGCCGCACGGGAAACAACGGGAAGTGAGAGGCTGGTGGCTACCGCCAGCGCAAGCAGGGAGGGTGAAAGGTGCATGGATGACTCCGCAGAGGGGTGGAAAGGGGCGTTCCGTCGCTCCGGTTGGAGCGGCGGTGGTTTCCTGGCTGCGGGGCGCCATCGCGATGGCGTTGCGTGCGTTGCTGGGAAGAGGTACTGACAGTTCGGGGTGAAGCAGGACCGGCGCTAGCGCCCGGTCAGATGCAGACTGAGCGTGCCGATTTCGCTCTGGCCACGGCGCTGGCTGTCCACCGCCCTGCCCTGTTTCAGCGTGAACGGCAATGACAGAAACTCATGCCCACCGGCCTGGCGCGCGGCCTCGACCTGCAGCAGATACGCGCCATCGGCGACGGTCTGGCCACGGTCGTCGCGCCCATCCCAGGCCAGCGAGTACTGGCCCGGCAATCGGGTGGGCCGCGCGATGCCCTGGATGGCGGGCAGATCGTCGCGGCCATAGCGCCGCCACCACTGTGGCAGCGACTGCAGGTAACGCGAGCGCGTGCCCAGCACCAGCAACTGGCGCACCGGCGTGCCGTCGACCGTGGTCACCCACAGCGCCAGATAGGGCGCGAAATAGCGCTGGGCTGCGATCTGTGGAATCTGGTAGTCCACCATCAGCCGCTCCTCGTTCGCCGCGCGCGGTGGTGCGTCAGCAAGCAATGCCGGCCAGCGCTGCGACACGAACGGAATGCCGGTATCACTCAACACAAATGCGGCGACGTCCGGCAGTGCATCGGCCAGGGCCAGCCCATCGCGGATCGGCATGACCGACAGCGCGGTGGCCAGCACATCGGCACTGGCGGCATCGGGCGCCACCACGGTCGCGGCGGGCGCGAACTGCATGGGCCAGCCCGAGAATGGATCCAGGATATGGCTGTAGTGGCGCCGGCCCACCATGTAGCCGCGCGTGGCATGGCCGCTGCCGGCAATGGCGCCGTCACGCAGGGCCAGTGTGGCCAGCGGGGTGCCGTTGTCACGCGGGCGGCGCGCATCGGCCACCCCAACCTGCCACGGCGCGGTTTCGCCAGCCGCCTGCCAGTAGCGCGCATCGCCACCGATATCGATCTTGATGGCACGTGCTGCCGGTGCGGCCTTGCGCGCCACGTCGAGCGCCCGGTCCAGGATGTAGCCCTTGGCTACGCCGTCCACATCGAACACCACCGCCTCGGGGCGGGTCAGCGCGCCGCTGCGCGCCGGCTCAAACTCGGCCTGTGCCGCGGCCGACGCCAATGCACGCAGTTCATCGCGCGGCGGCAGCACGCCGCTGGATGCGGCCTGGCGCCAGCGTTCGGCCACCCGGCCCAGCCGGCAGCTGAAGATACCCTCGCTGCGCTGCCGCCACTGTTCGCACAGCTGCAGCACCGCACGCAGATCGGGCGACACCGTCTGCGGACCGCTGTGCGTGTTGAAACGGGTCAACTCGCTGTCATCACGCCAGCGGCTGAGCACGCCGTCAAGGCGCGCGGTCTCGGCCAGCACGGCCTGCAACGCGGCCTGCGCAGGCGCCTCGCTGGCGTCCACGCTGATATCCAGCGAGGTGCCCAGCACATCGTCGCGATGGAAGATCTGCGGTGCGGCCACGGCCGCGGGCACGGCAAGCCAGCTCGCGGCCAGGGCCAGCAGCAGGCGGAAGGTACGACGGAACATGGGAAGCAACTCGGGAGTGCGCGGAAATCCGCAACAACGGGGCCCGCCGCAACGGGCCCCGCACAGGGTTCAGCGGCGCGGCGCAGCCGGCGGCGGCAGTGCCGCATCGGTCGCATCGACCACGCCATCCTTGTTGCGATCGGCGGTGTCGAACAGCCGCTTGCCCGACACCTGGTACTCGGCGAAGGTCATTTCGCCGCTCTTGTCGGCATCAAGCACACCGAATCGCACGTGCACCTGGCGATCATCGCCCTGGGTAAGGGAGGCGGCGCGGCGGTCCAGGCGCTCTTCAAACTCGCCCAGGTATTCATCCAGCGAAAGGCGGCCGTCGCCATTGCGATCGGTGCGCGCGAACTGCTCGTCGCGGGCCTTGTCGAACTCGGCCTTGTCCACCGTGCCATCGCCATTGCCGTCGTACAGCTCCAGGAAGCCTTCGGCGGTGTGGCTGGTGGGCATGTTCAAGCGGCTGCGGCGGTTGTCGAAGCGCTGCGCACCGGCCGCCGTGCGGGCTTCGGTGCCACCAGCGGCCGGCGCGGCCTTGTCCTTGCCACGGCTGGCCAGCGCCTTCTGCCCACCCTGCCAGGTCTTTTCACCGGCGGCGTCGAACTCGGCGCGCGACACGCTGCCGTCCTTGTCGGTGTCCAGTGCGGCGAAGCGGGCACGCGTCTGTTCCACCTGACCGGCACGTTCGCTTTCGATCTCGGCAGTCATGCGCTGGTCGAACTCGGCCACGTACTCGTCTTCATCCACCGTGCCGTTCTTGTTGCTGTCGGTGGCATCGAAACGGGCGCGGCGGAACGCCTCGAACTCGGCCCAGGTGACCTTGCCGTCGGCGTTGTCATCATGTTCGGCGATGAACGCGGTGACATTGTTGCCGTGGCCGCCCACCAGCGGGCGCGGTGCGGTCTGGGCGTGGACAGCGGACGACAGCAGCAGCGTGCAGGCGCACGCACTGGCAAGCAGGGTGATCTTCATGGTGACCTCAGGAACGAACGATGGAAGGGATCAGGGGTTCAGCACGCGGAAGCTGAGCGTGTAGCTGTTGCTGTACTCGGCCACCGCGGCCCCGGCCGGCGCGGCCGTGCGGTGGCGGGTCAGCGCAATCCATGTGCCGGCGGATGTCAGCGGGAACCTTCCATGGCCCTTGGTGTCGGTGGTGACGGTCACCACCTGCGGTGTGCGGTCACTGCTCCAGACCGCCTCGGTGATCTCGATCTTCTGGTTGGCCAGCGGCGCGCCGTCGTACTGGGCGATGAACTCGAACGCCTCGCCCACGTACAGATCGTTGGGATGGGTGACCGGCACCAGCTCGATGCCCTGGTTGTGCGGCGCCAGCGCCGCGCGGTCGGGGTTGCCGGCCGTCACATACGTCTCGGCAAGCGTGCGCGACTGGAAATCGGAAATCACCTTGGCCCCGGCCGGAATCTTCACCGCCGGATCGCGCGAGCTTTCGCGCTTGCCATTGATTTCCCACGTGCGGAACAGTGCGCCCAGGCGTTGGCCGGTGCTCAGGCGGTAGGTGCCCGTGCCGGCCGGCAGCGTGTACTCGGCCACGGTGCGGGTCTTCATCACCTGCGCAGGCAGCGCGGCGGTCCTGCCGTCCGGGCCGGTTACGCTGAACTGGCTATCGTCGAACGCGGTTTCGGGCACGAAGAAGACTTCGGCGAACGAGGCGTCCAGCGCCACCGTCTGCCCCGCACGCGGCGCATAGGTGCTGGGCGACAGGTACGGCGTGTGGGCAAGAACGGGCTGGATAAACGCCAGTCCAAACGCCGCGAACGCGGCGAGGGAACGCATCTTCATGGGAACTGTCTCGTCAGTGAGCGTGGGCGCTGGCGAGACGGACGTCCGGGGCTGGCGGACGGCATCGTATGGCAAATGTGAATCGTTATCAATACGTGAAGTGCGTCGCTTGCATTCGGTGCGCATCGTTGCGTATCAGCTCGAGCGCGCATGGCCGTTGACGGCGCGCGAACGCAGGTGCTCTAGCATGGGCCGACCCCGGTAGTTACAGGAACACCATGACCGAGCGGTTCACCCCGTCCACGGACGAAATCGAACGCCAGCGTGCGCTCGATGCCCTGCACATTGTCGGCAGCCTGCCCGAGCCGGCCTACGATGACATCGTGAAAGTGGCCGCCGCCGTATGCGGCACGCCGATGGCCCTGGTCACCCTGATTGATCGCGACCGCCAGTGGTTCAAGGCCCGCACCGGCCTGGACGGCAGCCAGACCGACCGCGATGTAGCGGTCTGCGACCATGCAATCCGCGAGCCCAGCCAACTGCTGGAAGTCGGTGATCTGAGCCAGGACGCGCGCTTTGCCGACAACCCGGTGCTGAAGGAGATCGGCGCACGCTTCTACGCGGGCATGCCGCTGGTGACCGGCAGCGGCGCGGCCATTGGCACGGTGTGCGTGCTGGATCTGGCACCGCGCTCGCTCACACCTTTACAGCGTGACGCCCTGCAGGCGCTGGCCCGGCTGACCATGACCCTGATGGAAGCGCGCAGCCGCGAGCGCGAACAGGAAGTGGTGGCCCTGCTGGAACAGACGGTCGCCGCCGAACCCATCGGCACTGACACCGCTGCGGCGGGCACGCCCTACACCATCGTGATCCTGGAGCTGCAGGATCTGACCGCGCTGGCCGAACAGCTGGGCGAGCGCGGCCTGGACCGCCAGTTGCAGCAGCTGGATGCGGCGCTGGAACGGTGCCTGCAGGCCGAGCGTGGCGACAGCATCAACCGGGTCACCGGCAGTGGCGAGTTCATTGCCGTGCTGGGGTCCGACCAGGCCGATGCCACCCTGCATGCGCTGCAGGGTGTGGCCGATGAAGCCGCCGCCCGACTGGGTCGCCCGTTGCTGCTGGGCGCGGCCACCGGCACCCGCGACGAGAACACCACCGCGGTGTTCGTGCGCGCCGACCAGGCGCTGGCCAACGCCAAGGACGCGCGCGGCTAATCGGCGTTGGCGTAGCGCCAAGCCACCGTGCTGCGCAGGTGCTGCAGCAGGTGGTCCAGGAACACGCGCACGCGCGGTGCCAGCTGCTTGCCCGAACCATGCACCGCGCTCAACGGCGAGGTGGCCAGGGCATGGTCGGGCAGCACTTCCACCAGGCGCCCGGCCTGCAGGTCTTCGGCCACGTCCCAGATCGACTTGCGGGCAATGCCGGCGCCCTGCAGCGCCATCAGATGCGCCGCCTCACCGTCGTCGCACAGCGTGCTGGCCTGCAGCGGCAGGGCCAGCGCGGCATCGCCCTGGCCGAAGCGCCAGTGGCTGACCGGCGGGCTGCCCGAGGCAATGCAGTCGTGCTGCTGCAGATCGGCAATGCTGCGCGGCATGCCGCGCCGTTGCAGGTAATCCGGCGAAGCGCACAGCACCCGCCGGTTCGGCGCCAGTTGCCGGGCGACCAGGCGCGAATCGTCCAGCGTGCCGTAGCGCAGGGCCAGCTCGATGCCCTCGCCCACCAGATCCACGATCTCGTCGCGCAGCGACAGATGCACGCGCACGCCGGGGTGTGCCATCTGGAACCGCCGCACCGCCGGCACCACGTGCCGCCGCCCGAAACCATTCGGGGCGGTCACCCGCAGCACGCCGGCCACCAGGTCCTGACGCTGCGCCAGCGCCGCTTCGGCCGCTTCCACTGCCTGCAGCACCTGGCGGCAATGCTGGTGGAACAGGCTGCCTTCGTCGGTCAGCGAGACCCGGCGCGTGCTGCGGTTGAGCAGGCGCACCTGCAACCGCCGCTCCAGCGCAGACAGCCGCTTGCTGACCACTGCCAGCGACACACCCAGGTCACGTGCGGCGGCCGACAAGCTGCCCCCATGCACGATGCGATCGAAGGTGCGCAGCTCTCCCAGGTCTTCGATCATCGCGATTCTTTCCTTTCAGGCAACAGCACCTTTCCCATATTGCCATTCCGGAAAGCATCACGCAGCAACACAATGGATCGATCCATGTCGGCCGGGGAGCGGTCGGCGCCGGGCCCGATGTCGAGCACGCCACCGCGACAGGACGCGCGCGAAGCTGTGCACCAGCCACCCCACAGGTAGCCACCCCCATGAACGATGACGCCGAACCGACGGCGCCGGCGCTGAGCCGCCGCCGCTTTTTCCAGGGCCTGACCCTGATTCCCGTGGCCGCCGCACTGCCCGCCTGTGCGCCCGGCACGCCGGCGGCAGACGCGCAGGCACCCGCCGCTGATGCCGCCGACTACCGCCCCGAATTCTTCAACGCCGCCGAATGGGCCTTCATCGTCGCGGCCTGCGATCGGCTGATTCCCGCCGACGAGACCGGCCCCGGCGCGGTGGAATCGGGGGTGCCCGAGTTCCTTGACCGGCACATGCAGACGCCCTACGCCGCCGGCGCCATCTGGTACATGCAGGGCCCGTTCCTGGAAGCGCCCAGCGAATTCGGCTACCAGGGCAAGCTGCCGCTGCGCGACATCGTGCGGGTGGGTATTGGCGCCGTCGATGCGCACTGCCGTGAACAGTTCCAGGGCAAGACCTTCGCCCAGCTGGACCACGCCCAGCAGGAAACCCTGCTGAAGGCCGCCGAGGGCGGCAAGCTGGAGCTGGACGCCATTTCCAGCAAGCTGTTCTTCTCCAACCTGCTGGGTGAAGTGAAGAATGGCTACTTTGCCGACCCCAAGTACGGGGCGAACAAAGGCATGGCCGCGTGGAAGATGATCGGCTACCCCGGCATGCGTGCCGACTACCTGGACTGGATCGGGGTGCGCGACAAGGCCTACCCGCTGCCGCCAGTGGATCTGGCCGGGCGGAGGGGCTGAGCGCATGGCCATCACGAAACCGAAAGTAGACGCCGTGATCGTCGGCATGGGCTGGACCGGGGCGATCCTGGCCAAGGAACTGACCGACGCCGGCCTGCACGTGGTCGCGCTGGAACGCGGCGGCGACCGCGATACCCAACCTGATTTCGCCTACCCCAACGTGGTGGACGAGCTTGAAGGTTCGGTGCACCGTCGCTATCTGCAGAGCCTGGCGCAGGAAACCGTCACGATTCGCCACACCCCGGCCGACACCGCCGTGCCCTACCGGCAGATGGGCTCGTTCAAGCCCGGCACCGGCGTGGGCGGTGCGGGCAGCCACTGGTCGGGCGCGCATTTCCGCCCGCTGCCGGAAGACATGAAGCTGCGCACCAACGTGGAAGAACGCTACGGCAAGCGCTTCATTCCCGATGACATGACCATCCAGGATTTCCCGCTGAGCTACGCCGAACTGGAACCGCACCTGCACATGTTCGAGCTGGTCTGCGGCACCTCTGGCAAGGCCGGTGTGATCAATGGCGTGGTGCAGGCCGGCGGCAACCCGTTCGAAGGGTCGCGCTCGGCCGAATATCCGCTGGGCCCCAACCCCAATTACCTGGGCGGCGAACTGTTCTACAAGGCGGCCAAGGAAATGGGCTGGCACCCCTATCCGATTCCGGCGTCGAATGCCTCGGGCCCGTATGTGAACCCCTACGGCTGCCAGCTGGGCCCGTGCAATGCCTGCGGCTTCTGCAGCGATTACGGTTGCCTGAACTATTCCAAGGCCAGCCCCAACGCCTGCATCCTGCCGGTGCTGCGGCAGCGCCCGAAGTTCGAACTGCGCACCCATTCGCAGGTGCTGAAGGTGGACCTGGACAGCACCGGCAAGCAGGCCACCGGCGTGACCTACCTGGATGCCCAGGGCCGCGAGGTGCAGCAGCCGGCCGACCTGGTGCTGCTGTGCGCCTTCCAGCTCTACAACGTGCATCTGATGCTGCTGTCCGGCATCGGTACGCCCTACGACCCCGAATCGAACACCGGCACGGTGGGGCGCAACTACTCCTACCAGAACCTCAACCGGGTGGTGCTGTTCTTCGACAAGAGCGTGCAGGCCAACGGCTTCATCGGCATTGGCGGTGCGGGCACCACCATGGACGATCTGAACGGCAATCAGCTGGATAACGCCAAGGCCGGATTCGTAGGCGGTGGCCTGGTCTGGGCGCGCCAGCCCGGCGCCGGCCCGGTGCGCGGCATCAACGTGCCATCGGGCACGCCCAGCTGGGGCGCGGCATGGAAGAAGGCGGCCGCGGACAACTTCCGCCACAACTTCTATTATGAAGTACAGGGCGCGTGCATGGCCTACCGCCAGCACTACCTCAGCCTGGACCCGAACTACACCGACAGCTTCGGCCGGCCCCTGCTGCGCATGACCTTCGATTGGCACCCCAACGAGATCAAGGCCTCGCAGTTCTTCGTCGGCAAGGCCATGGAGATGAGCCGCGTGCTGAATCCGCTTTCCATGAGCGGTGATGCCAAGAAGGACGGCGAGCACTACAACATCACCAAGTACCAGAGCACCCACACCTGCGGTGGCGCGATCATGGGCGCCGACCCGAAGACCTCCGCACTGAACCGCTACCTGCAGAGCTGGGACGTGCCGAATGTATTCGTGATCGGCGCCAACGCGTTCCCGCAGAACAACGGCTACAACCCCACCGGGCTGGTCGGCGGGCTGGCGTACTGGGCGGCCACGGCCATCCGCGAAAAGTACCTGCCCGATCCGGGCCCGCTGGTACAGGCCTGAGGAGACGCCCATGAAGAAGCTTCTCCTGTGGATCGTGGTGCTTGCCCTGGTGCTGCTGTTGCTGGCCCTGGCCTACGCCTTCGTGCCGACCCGCACGCGGGTACTGGGCGATGCGCCGGCGGCCGATGCCGCGCTGATCGAACGTGGCCGCTACCTGGCTGCGGCTGGCGACTGCACCGCCTGCCATACCCGGCCCGGCGGCAAGCCGTTTGCCGGTGGCCTGGCGGTGGCCTCGCCGTTGGGCAACATCTACAGCACCAACATCACCCCGGACCGCGACACCGGTATTGGCGGCTATTCGCTGGATGATTTCGACCGGGCCGTGCGCCACGGCATCACCCCCGATGGCCGCACGCTGTACCCGGCCATGCCCTACCCGTCCTATGCACGCCTGACCGATGACGATGTGCGGGCGCTGCATGCCTATTTCCTGCACGGTGACATCGCCCCGGTGAAGGAGGCCAACCAGGCCGCCGACATTCCGTGGCCGTTGTCGATGCGCTGGCCGTTGGCGATCTGGCGCAAGACCTTCGCCCCCGATGCGGATGCGGTGGCCTTCGACCCCAGCCGCTATGGCAGCGCCGAACTGGCGCGTGGCGCGTACCTGGTGCAGGGCCTGGGCCACTGTGGCAGTTGCCACACCCCGCGCGGGCTGGCGCTGCAGGAACAAGCACTGGATGAATCGGGCAGTGCGTACCTGGCCGGCGGACAGATCATCGATGGCTGGAATGCGGTGAACCTGCGCGGCAACAGCGCCGATGGCCTGGGCCGCTGGAGCGCGCAGGACATCGTCGATACGCTGCGCACCGCACGCAATGCACACAGCGCGGTGGTGGGTTCGCCGATGGCCGACGTGGTGGTGCACAGCACCCAGCACCTGACCGACGCCGACCTGCAGGCCATGGCGGTCTATCTGAAAAGCTTGCCGGCCAGCGCAAACGATCCGTCCGCATACGCCCAGGACGATGCCACTGCGCGCAAACTGCAGGCCGGGGTGAATGACAGCCGCGGTGCCGAACTGTACGTGGACAACTGCGCCGCCTGCCATCGCACCGATGCCAAGGGCTACACCAACGTGTTCCCGGCCATCGCCGGCAACCCCACGGTGCTGGCCGATGATCCTACCACTCTGGTGCGCCTGCTGCTGCATGGCAGCGCGTTGCCTTCCACTGCGCAGCGGCCGTCCAACCTGGGCATGCCCGGGTTCGCCGATCGGCTGAGCGATGAAGAGATCGCGCAGTTGGCGACCTTCATCCGCCAGGACTTCGGCAACCAGGCGAGCGCGGTGAATGCGGCGCAGGCGAAGAAGCTGCGACAGGAAGCACCGTAGCGTGGGTGCAGGGCCGAGCGTGTGCTCGGCCCTGTCCCTGTCAATCGGGTCGCACTCTCCCATCCTCGCCGATGCAGAGTTCTCCCTTGCTCTCCGCGCCCTGCTGGCAGGGTTGATATGGGCCGACGGTCACGAGGCCACCGCCGCCACAGTTGCCATAACAGCCACCGCCAATCGGCACTCCGCCGCCTGCTTGACCTCCGCCACCGCTACCGCCTTCATCAATAGGTTCTGGCAGCACCCCCTCACGCGGGGTCTGGCCTTCACCTACCCAGTTGGATTCGAAATTCTCGTGATAGACGGTGCAGTGTGTCGGGTTGCAGATCTGATAGATGGTTCCGGTTGCCCATGCAAAGAGCGGTACGTAGTCCACGGGTGCGCGTGAGTCCTTGAGAACCTCCAGGGTTCTGGCATCCGGCACCGGCGACGCGACGGCGCAATCAGTGCAGAAGTATGGCCCGCGCTCGAATGCAAACGTGCTTACGCCGAATATCAATCCTGCCGCTAGTATCAGGATCAATATTGCCTTTCGTCGCGACATTGCAAATGGTTTTCTAGCGACAGCATGCATCATGGATTTGACTTCCTTTTCGTCGGGCTATGGAGAGCTGTTGCGCACTTAGCGCTTTGTCCAGAGTATTGATCTGCTGGACCGGAACCACCGAAGGGTCAGCAAGACGTGCCGCCTCGAAGTAGGCCCTGCTTGTGACGAGATCTTCGTCGAGCAGCACGCCTGCGTGGTAGGCATTGCCCAGTTGCAGCAGCGCATCCACGCTTCCCTGGGCGACCATGTCCTGCAGGTAGCCGGTGGCTTTCTGTTTGTACTCCTTGGTGCGATCGGGATCGCGAAGCAAAGCGGCAGGCCCGCCGAGCGCTGACTCGGAATCGGCGGCATAGAGAAGGCGTGCACCCATGTTCCCCTGCTCTGCCGCAAGCGTCAGCCAACGACTGGCGCTGATCTCGTTTTCCGCCGAAAGATCCAGGCATGCAGACACCACATCGGGACTGGCCTGCACCGCGCTGCCTCTGGATGCGCGTCGATTGATGTTCTGGCACTCGTTGAGCTTCAGGAAAATTCCATACGATGCCGTCGCATCGCCTGCCAAGGCCTGCGGGGTAAGCCCTGCGATAACCTGGTCCACTGTTCCGCTGGGAACCCGACCAAAATCCGTGACGGCAAACGCCCTGCCAGGCAGCTGCCGGATTCGAAGGTCTCTGTTGGCCGGATCGCCCGGCGCCGAGCTGTCGGCAGGTCGAGACATTGCAGATGTGCGCTGCATCGAGGCGGTCTCGTTGCCGCTCGCCGGTATCGAGGAGCGTTCAGCGTGGTTCTCGCGATCTGGCGCGGAGGACAGGCTGTACCACGCGGTCGCTGCAAGTACGATGATCGACACAGATATGAACAGGAATTTATTTCTTTGAGTCATACGTTTCTCTGGAAGCGGTCAGTGATGAAAGCCCGCTTCAGCCTTGCTGCCACAGTCGTCATTCCCATCGTCGGAGACCGAGCGTGACTGCTCGCTAGCCGGTTTGGTGTAAATGCGCATCATTCGCATATGATAACAGTCCTGCGTGGAAGCGCCCCTAGGCTTTCTGTCCATCGCGCTGTAGGAAACTTCCCACTTCGACGCGCCCAGATGCACGCTCGACGTCACGGCCTGAACAGAAAAGCCGCCGGACACGATCCGGCGCAATACAGCGCACTCCTTGCGCGAAGTCACACCTTGGAACATCCAGCGTTGACCTGAGAGCGTCAGCAATTGACGCTTACGCCACCGCGCGCCACATCGTGGCCCAGGGGACGCGGTTGCGATTCCGCAGCACCGCCGGCCATGGCCGGGCATCAACGTCAGTCCGATTCAACGGCAGTCCGCTTCATCCCATCCGTCGCAGCACCCGCCTCCGTCGAAACACGTTTTCGCCGGCACGGGCAACTGCGTCCTGGAAACTTCAAGGAGATCACCCAATGCGCTCTGCAACGTTCCTGTTCGCACTTGTCATCAGCGCCTTCGCCGGTGTCGCACACGCCCAGACCGTCACCCTCAACAAGGGCGGCTTCGTGCTGACCTACGACTGCAGCATCCACAGTGCCACCCGTTACGAATACACGCTGCTGGCCGATACCGGTTCGGCCGCGCGCCCGTCCAGCTTCTACAAGGACCCGGATCTGCCGGCAGGCTGCCTGGGCCAGACCAGCACCGGCTCCTACGCCAGCGTGAAATCCGGCTATGACCGCGGGCACCTGGTCACCTCCAACCACATGGACTACGACAGCACCTACATCCGCCGTGCCAACTACATGACCAACATCGTGCCGCAGGTGTCCGGCTTCAACCAGGGCATCTGGGTGAAGGCCGAGAACGTGGCCGAGTGCTACCGCGATATCGCGCCGGTGGATGTGTACGGCGGCGTGGTGTATGGCGACGCCAGCAACGACTACTTCCTGAGCAGCCACGGCATTCCCACGCCGGAATTCTTCTGGAAGACCATCATCACCCGCGACCCCAACACCGGTACCGCCAAGGCGATCAGCTGGATCTTCCCCAACGAAGCCGGCCTGGGCAGCCTGGATGACTACCTGGTGACCATCGCCGATCTGGAAGAGCTGCTGGGAGCCAGCTACGTGGCGATCAATGCACCGGCCTCGCTGAAGAACATGCTGCCTGCGACCAGTTGGCCGCTGCCGAGCGGCTGCGACCTGAGCTGACCGCCACTGCCACCCCGGTAGGTGCCAACCTTACTTGCCCCGGTAGGTGCCAACCTTGGTTGGCACCCAGGCGCAGAGCGTGCCCACCAAGGTGGGCACCTACCAAAGCGTCGGGGTGTACTGCCTTGGTAGCTGCCAACCTTGGGTGGCACCCAAGCGCAAAGCGTGCCCACCAAGGTGGGCACCTACCGAAGCCTCGGGGTGTACTGCCTTGGTAGGTGCCAACCTTGGTTGGCACCCAAGCGCAAAGCGTGCCCACCAAGGTGGGCACCTACCGAAGCGTCGGGGTGTACTGCCTTGGTAGCTGCCAACCTTGGTTGGCACCCAAGCGCAAAGCGTGCCCACCAAGGTGGGCACCTACCAGAGCGATCGGCGCGGCGGCGCCCGCGGGCCAAAGCGTGCCCACCAAGGTGGGCGCCTACCAGAGCAAAGCACCTGCATCATCGGCGTGCGACAATTGCGCACTTCGCTTTACCCGGAGTCCCCCATGGCCCCCTTCCCCTTCGATGCCGTGCTGTTCGACTGCGATGGCGTCCTCGTCGATTCCGAGCCGCTGGTGGCCCGTGTGCTCTCTGAAATGCTGACCGAATGCGGTTGGCCACTCACCCAGCAGCAGGCCGCCGATGTATTCCTGGGCAAATCGGTCGCCAGCCTGGCTGGTCTGATCGAGGAACGCACCGGCAAGCCGTTCACCGAAGCGTGGCTCGATGAATTCCGCCGCCACCGCAACGTGGCGCTGGAGCGCGATCTGACCGAGATTCCCGGTGCACCTGCCGCTGTACGTGCGCTGCAGACCCTCACCCAGGGCCGCATCGCCTGCGCGTCCGGTGCCGATCTGCTGAAGGTGCGCCTGCAACTGGGCAAGATCGGCATCCTCGATGCCTTCGGCGGACAGATCTTCAGCGGCCAGGACCAGCCGCGCACCAAGCCGCACCCCGATGTCTACCTGGCCGCCGCCGCTGCACTGGGCGTGGACCCGGCGCGCTGCGCGGTCATCGAAGACACCGTGACCGGTGCGACTGCCGGCGTGGCTGCCGGTGCCACCGTGTTCGGCTACAGCCCGGGCGGCCAGTACCACAGCACGCCCGAGGCGCTGCGTGCGGCCGGTGCGCATGTCATCTTCGAATCCATGCAGGACCTGCCGGCGGTGCTGGCCGCGTATACCGGCCATACGGCGGCCTGATCACCACCGCCGCCCTCCTGCGAGAGCGGCGGTAGCACTGCATCAAGCCGCGCGGATCACCAGGTGAAACGCGCGGTTGCGGTCACCGTGCGCCCGGTGCCGTAGTAGCACGAGGACACGCCGGTGCAGGTCGACACGAAACGCTTGTCGGCCAGGTTGCTGACATTCAGCGACAACTGCGTGCCGACGTTGCCGTACTGGCCGATGTCGTAGCGGAGCGCGGCATCCCACAGGGTGTACGACGGAATCTGGTACAGGTTGGCGCTGTCGCCGTAGCTCTTGCCGTTGTAGCGCACGCCGGCGGCCAGGCTCAGGCCTTCCAGCGCACCGCCCTGGAAGGTGTAGTCGCCCCACAGCGCGGCGGTCCAGTCCGGCACCATCGCCAGCTGCTTGCCGCGGTAGCCGTTGTTGCTGCGGGTCACTTCCGAATCCATCCAGGCCGCGGCGCCGATCACGCTGAAACCGGCCAGCGGGGTCACCCGGCCCTCCAGTTCCACACCGCGCACGCGGCCCTCGCCATCCTGCACCTGGCACTGGCTGGTGCCGGTGGTGCCGCAGGTGTTGTGGCTGCTGTCCGGGTCATCGGTCAGCACGTTCTGCTGGCGCAGATCGTAGGCCGACAGGGTCACCAGGCCGTCGAAGTTGGCCGGCTGATACTTCACGCCGGCCTCCCACTGCTTGCCGGTGATCGGATCGAACGGCGTACGGTCGAACGACTGGGTGGCAGTGCTGCCGGCCGGCTGGAACGATTCGGCGTAGCTCAGGTACGGGGTCAGGCCGTTGTCGGCCACGAACAGAATGCCCGCGTTGCCGCTGAAGGCCTCGTTCTTGATCCGGCTGGGGGTGCGCGCGCCGAAACGGTTGCTGGCCACGGTGTAGGCCTGCGTCCAGGTGTCATCCTTGGTCCAGTCGTAGCGGCCGCCCACGGTGAAGCGCCACTTGTCCAGCGCGATCTGGTCCTGCAGGTACACACCGGTCTGGCGATTGATGCCACCGGAGTAGCTGATCGAGGTGGTGGCCGGAATGTAGCCGGTGTAGACCGGGTTGAAGATGTCGATGGCATTGGGCGTATCGGTGGCCGTGCCCATTGCACCGCGCGCCGCATCCCAATCGGCCTTCTGCCAGTCCACGCCCACCAGCAGCATATGCTGGGCCGCGCCGGTGCTGAACTTGCCGGTCAGGCGCGTATCGGCGGTATCGCCGCGCGAATCGCCTTCGCCCCAGGTGGCGCGGCGCTTCTGCGTGCGGCCGTCTGCATTCAGCGCGCCATTGGTCACCACGGTGCGGAAGGTGGAATCGACGTTCAGGCGGCGCGCGCTCTGGCTCAACGTCCAGTTTTCATTGAACGCGTGTTCGAACATCCAGCCGGCCGACCAGATGGTGCGGTCGTAGGTGTTCCAGTTCGGTTCGCCAATGAAGGTGCTGTTCTTCATGTGCCCATAGGGCGTGGCGTTGAGCGTGCCGGCCATCGGCAGGAACTGGTAGGTGGAACCACCATCGTCGCGCTGGTACAGGCCCAGCAGTGTCAGGCGCGTACGCTCGGCCATCTGGAAGGTGTAGCTGGGCGCCAGGAACCAGTGCTCCTGCTCGGTGTGCTTGATCTGGGTGTCGCCATCGCGGTACAGGCCCACCAGGCGACCCAGGTGCTGCTTGTCCGCCGATGCGGCGCCCACATCGAAGGCGGTGCTGTACTGGCCATTGCCATCCACGCCCAGCTGCACGATCTGCTGCTGGTCCGGCGTGGGCGTCTTGCTGACCTGGTTGACCATGCCACCCGGAGCCACCTGGCCGTACATCACCGCTGACGGGCCCTTCAGCACTTCCACCCGGTCCAGGTTCCAGCTGTCCACCATGGTGCGGTTCCACTGCCCGCCCTGCGGCGCGCGCATGCCGTCGATGGTGACGTTGTTGCTCCAGCTGCCGGCATCGAAGCCACGGATGCGGAAATCATCCACGCGGTTGTCGATACCGCTGCTTTCCAGCGATACACCGGCCACGTAGCGCATGGCCTCGTTCAAGGTCTGCACGCCGCGCGCGTCCAGTTCCTCGCGCGCGATCACCGACACCGACTTGGCCATCTCGGCAACCGGCGTGTCGGTCTTGGTGGCGCCAGAGGTGTGGGTGAGCGTGCGGTAGGCGTTGACGTGCACCGCATCCAGATCGGTGGGGCTGCTGCCGTCCGGAGTCTGCGTCTGCGCATGCGCGGCCAGCGGCGCGCTCAGCGCAAGGGCCAGAGCCAGCGCCGTGCTGAGCGGCGAGCGGACGGGAAATGCGGAGGAATTCATGGGGACCTACCGGGAAGGGGCGCCGGCGGCAAGCCGCGGCACTGTTAAGGACGCATGAAATGATACCAAATGCGAATGGTTCGCACTAACGTCCGTGGTTCAGGCGGCCTGCTGCAGAGCGGTCGGCCGCGCCGACACCGCGTTAACCGCGCTTTTCGATACTGGGCCAGCGCTGGGCGCATGCGCCGGGCTGCACCCATGGAACGCAACGAGGACATTGGATGAGCAAGCTGCACACCCTGGCCGCCACGGCCGCCCTGCTGGCCCTGAGCCCGCTGGCCTGGGCCGAAACGGTGAACCTGACCAACAGCGCCGACGGCGCCAATCGAGATGCCGGCATCACCGCGGTGAAGAAGAAACTGCAGGACGCCTGCACCGAGCGCAAGGGCACGCCCGCTACCGACACCTTTGAAGTGGTGTTCGAGAAGACCAGCGAGAACCCGAACGTGCCCAAGCCGTACTACGTGGACGGCAAGATGCAGTGCGAATTGCCGGGCTGAAGGTTTGCAGGGAGCGCCGGGCATGGCCCGGCGCTACCTCAGCGCGCCAGACTGCGCGCTGTCTCCTGCTGCTGCACCTGCTCCTGCTCGCGCTGCTGCGCGACCTGCGCTTCCGGTGCGGCACGCTCTGGCACCTGCTGCAGCTCGCGCACGTGATCGGCCACGGGTGTGGCCACCGCCTGCGCGGTATCGGCGCGGGCAATCTGCCGGTCGGCGGCATGCACTTCGCCCTGCACCGCGAAGGCGTAGCGGCCATCGTCACTCAGCACCGCCTGGTCCACCCGGTCCATGCCCTTGTGGGTGGCGGCCACCAGCAACGCCATGCCCAGCCGCTCACTGGCCTGGTCGGGCTGGCGCCCCATGGCCTGGTCCAGGCTGTTCACCGCGCCCTGGGTCTGCAGCCACAGTCCGTGGCGCGGGCTGGCTTCATTGCGCGGGTCGTGCTGCGGCAGCAACGGTGAAGGCCGCGGCAGGTCCTGCAAGGCCTGCGACTGCACGCCGGCCTCGATCGGCTGAAGTTCACGACCTTCGGCTGACGCCACGCGGAACAGGCGCTCGCCCAGGCCATAGGCCGAATGACCCTGGTTGCGTGCCAGCGCGGCAGCGAATGCATCCACATCCTGCTGCGGCCTGCCCTGCCCGTCCTCGGCCAGCAGGCGCCAGTCAGGGCCGAGCATCGGATTGTCTTTCACCATGGCCTGGGTGCGCTCCATCAGGGCGCGCATCTGCGGCTCATCCAGCACCAGGGTGTTCTCCACCCCGGCATGCAACGGGCCACGATCGCCGGCCGCGTTGCCGGTCAGCGCGGCATTCACCATGCCGGCAATCTGTTCGCCGTGTTCGTGGTCGCGCAGGTCGATCTGGAACTGATAGCGGCGCTGGGCGATGTCTTCCTGGCCATCGGCACCGTAGGCACTGAAACGGCTGACCGGCACGTTGCCGCTGTATTCCACGCTGCGCTGTTCGGTGAAGCTGCCATCCTCGTGGCGGACGCGCACCACATCGCCGCTGTTGCGCTGCCCGGCCACGTCCAGGTTGAACGCATCGCCCACGCCCACCTTCAGGCGCGTCTGTGAACTCATGCCCAGCCGTTCCACGGTGGCCAGGTCCTGCACGCCGGGGGTGTGCGCATCCATCACCCCGGTGTCGATGAAGTGCTGGTACGCCGCGCGGCCATCCACCTGCTCAAGATCGAAGGTGGCGGTGCGCACCGTGGATTGCCCCAGCGCGTCCTGGCGCCCGGCCACGGCGGTCAACTTGCCCGCCGCGAAGCCAACACCGTTGAACGCTTCCACCGCCTGGTTGGGGCCGGTGGTGACGCGTACGCGGCCATCGTCCAGATGATCCACGCGGTAGCTGGCGCCCTGCGCCTCGGTCACCTGGCTCTGGATGGCGATGTTGCGGAAGCGTCCTTCCAGCGCGGTGCCAGTGAAATGCTGGCCGTCCAGGGTAACGCTGCCGCCCTTGGGAATGGTCTGCGGATCAAAAGGATTCACCGTGGTCGGATCGGTATCCAGCGCACCGTGCGGCAGGCTGACGCGGTAGCGGCCACGTGCGCCGGTGCTGTCTTCCTGGGTGAATCCGCCGGCCTTCATGCGGTTGCCCACCACACTGTCGACCGTTACCAGATAATCCACGCCGTCGCGGGTGGGCGTGGCTGCAGCGGCCACCGATGTGCCGCGGAACTGCGTGCCGGGACCGGTGCCTGACACCTTCTTTTCCTGCGCCAGCTTCACCGACTGGTCTTCGCCGTTCACGGTGATGGCATGGCCGGCGCCCTTCAACTGCGCTTCGCCATTGCTGGACACATAGGTGGGATCGAACGCCGCGGTGGCAGTGGCCGCGTGCGCGCCCTGTCCGGCTGCGCCTTCCGTGCGGGTGGTGGCATTCATGCCGTGGGCTCCTTGAACGTAGACCGCTTGATTATGGCAGCCGACGCGCAGTTGCGTTCACGCGGCACCGCCGCAGTGTTCGAGATAGTGAACCACGTCCCATCGAGAAGGCCTGCATGCCGCGCCGCATCTTCCACTTTTCCACCTGGCCACGTGGTTGGCGGCTGCTGGCGTGGTGCCTGCTGGGCCTGCAGGCGCTGTACCTGCTGGCCGGCAATATTTTCCTGAATACGCCACTGTTCGATGCGGTGACCAACCGTAAGGCGCACAAGTTCGTGATGTCCACCGGGCCGGCCATTACCCTGCTGCCCGGCCATGTGATTGCCTGGAACGTGCACATGCGCGGCCATGTGAACCACACCGTGTATGTGCTGCACGCCGACCGCGCCAGTGCACGGCTGGCCGTGCTGCCGCTGTTCCGCCGCGAGGTGCGCGTACCGCACCTGGAGGCGACCGGGGTGTCGGCGGAAATCGAGCGCGTGCAGGACGTGGTGCCCTCGCCGCCGCGTGGCGACCAGGGCTGGACGCTGCGATTCGACGCGATCCACAGCGACAGCATCCGCAGCGCACGTTTCGGCAAGCTGCTGCTGCAGGGCGGCGGCAGCGGCACCGTCGGCTTCGTCAAGCAGCTGCGTGGCGGTCCGTCGCAGCTGCTGGATTCGCAGGTCGAATTCAACGATGCCTTCGCCAGCTACCACGGCGTGCAGCTGCTGTCGGGCATGCAGTTGAAATCCACCTTCCGCTACCCGCGGCACTACCGCGACCAGGCGCCGGGCATCCGCAAGTTCACCCTGGTGGAGGGCACGCTGGACATCACCGCGCGCAGCCAGGGCCTGCGCATGAATACCGACGCCCAGCAGGTGGCCATCGCCAGCTCACCGCTGGCCGGCCAGCTGCAGGCGCACGTGGATCTGCAGCGCGGCGCGCTGATGCCGGGCACCCGTGCCATCTGGCGGGTGCCGCTGCAGCTGGGCGATGGCGCCCCCGACCGCGGCGTGCTGGCCCTGCAGCTGGATGTGGCGCAGGACATGCGCCTGCAGGCGCGGTTGCCTGCACGCCCCGAACGCGGCGCGGCATTGGATGCAGACCTGCATATCCGCGGCCACGATATTCCCTTCAACGACCCGGCCAGCCTGCTGGAGCGCACGTCCGGCCAGGTGCAGGGCGAATGGACGTTCACTTCGCTCAACTGGATTCCGGCCTTGTTTGTGCGCAAGCCTTGGTTCGAGCTGGAAGGCGGCGGCGTACTGAAGGCCGACCTGCGTGTGCAGGACGGTGAGCTGGTGGCCGGCAGCACCGTGGACCTGCCCGCGGCCGAAGCCGTGGCAGAAGTGGCCGGCGTGCGCATGGCCGGCACCGCCAGTGCCCACGGTGCGTTGAAGGCCGGTACGCCTACCCGTGCCGAACTGGATGTGCGGCTGCCGCGCTTCTCCGCACGCACCCAGGGCAAGGATGCGGCTACCCTTTTCGAGGGACGCGACCTGTCGTTGCAGCTGAGCGGTGACGGCCGGCTGCGTGAGCTGCGCCGCGGCGTACGTGCCCGGCTGCGCTTCAGCGATGCCGACATTCCCGACCTGGCGGCCTACAACCGCTTCCTGGGCAACGGGCAGGTGCGCCTGGTGTCGGGCACGGCGCGCCTGAGTGGTGACGTCGGGCTGGATACCGATGGCCGCATCGGCCAGGGCACGGCGCGTTTGCTCGGCCAGGGCGCGCGCCTGCAGCTTGCCGGTCTGGACCTGCGTGCCGACACCCGTGTGGACGGCACCCTGCAGCGCGGCGACTTCCGCCAGCGCTGGTTCGACCTGACCGGCAGCGCGGTGGAACTGCGCAACGTACAGATTGATGGCCGGCCGGGACCGCAGGGGTGGCGGGGCCGCCTGGATGTTGACGAAGGCCGCATCGATGCCCAATCCCCCTTCCAGGTGGACGCACGCGCGCGGGTGGCCATGAGCGATGCCGGCCCGCTGCTGGCGGTGTTTGCCGAACGCGGCGATTATCCGGGCTGGGTACTGAAACTGCTCGATTCCGGTCGGGTGGAGGCAAAGACCGCGCTGCGCTGGCAGCCCGGGCACCTGATGCTGGATGACCTGCAGGCGGAGAACGACCGCTTCTCGCTGCGTGCACGGCTGGATCTGCTGCAGCAGCGCCGCAAGGGCGATCTGTACCTGCGCTGGGGCGTGCTGGGCGCGGGCATCGAACTGGATGGCGATCGCCGCCAGTGGCACCTGACCGGCGCGCGCGACTGGTTCGACGGTCGACCGGCGTTGCTGGCGCCGGCACCCTGACGGCGCCGGCAGGGCTCAGGCCGCGGCCGGCTGCCAGTCGCGCAGTACCCGCGGCTTCAAGGCGTGCTCACCGCAGCCTTCCGGACACCGCAGGATGCGCGCCACCGAGGTGCTGATGAAGCCGGCGCCTTCGTGCGCGGTGAACACCTGCGCGCAGCCATGGCAGCGCGCCACCAGCGAATACAGATGGACGATCCGCCCGCTGCCAGGGTCCTTCAACGCATCGATCTGCAACAGATCGAACCGGCAGGTGTCGGGCAAGGTGTGCCGGAAGGAGAGACGCGCGGGAGTGGGCTGCAGGTTCACGGGATGGCCAACGGGGAGGTCGGCGCCCACCGTAGCGTTGGTCGCGTGCAGCCGGTGTTGACTGCCGGTGCAATCCGGGCGAAATCTCTTCACTGCGTTTACACCGCTTCTGCTAGCTTAGCCCCAATGTCCGTCCCCGCCCCCTGCGCGCAGCGCGCTGCCTCCTCTTCTGTCCCCGACGAGCCGCTCAGCGCGATGCTGAAGACGGCCACGCGCAGCACCCACGAGCGCCTGGACCAACGCCTGATGGCCCTGGGCATCTTCGATGATCGCCGCGACTATCTGCGCTTCCTGCAGGTGCAGGCGCAGTTCCATGGTGCGGTGGCAGCACTGTACCGGCGGCAGGATCTGCCGATGGCGGCAACGGAAACGGGCAAGCACACGCAGGTGCTGGCCGATCTGCAGGATCTGGGTGCACACCCTACGACGCCGGCTGTCGCCGCACCGGCGCTGGCCACGGCCCCGCTGCCGGTGGCGCTGGGCTGGTGGTACGTGGCCGAAGGTTCCAGCATGGGCGCGGCGGTACTGCTACGCCATGCAGCCCGCCTGGGCCTGCACGAAGGCTTCGGCGCACGCCATCTCGCACCCGCCACAGCCGGGGTCGCTGCGCACTGGCGCAACGTGCGGGCCGCGATGGACGCGCTCGCGCTGACGGATGCCCAGCGCGCACAGGCGGCTGCCGCAGCCTGCGCTGCTTTTGAATTCGTCGGGCGACGCGTGGATGAATCGTTCAGAAATGCCTGATCCAGCCGTTGACAGCAATGCGATAGTAGAGGGATGTCTGTTGCTGTCCTTGTTCCAGGCGCGCGCCTGCGCCGCCTCACCACTTCCGGGTTCCTGTCTTCATGTCCAACGCCACTGACGCCGTGAACGATCTGGCGCTGTCTGCCTGTGCCCGCGAGCCGATCCACACACCCGGCGCCATCCAGCCCTACGGGGTGCTGCTGGTCGCCGACCCGCACACGCTGCAGGTGCGCGAGCGCGCGATCAGTCAGGACTCCCTGCTGCAGCAGTTCGGCGACCCGCTCGGGCAGCCGCTGGACGCGGTGCTGGGCGGCGTACTGGCCCCGTTCCTGCCACAGCTGCGCCGCACGGCGGTCGACAGCAGCGTGCACGTGGGCGCCGTGCACCTGGATGGCCATGGCCGCCATCAGTTGCTGGTGCACCGCTCGCAGCACGACCTGCTGGTGGAACTGGAAAGCCCCGTGCCGGGCCAGCCCAGTTCGCTGGAAGAGCTCTACCCCGCCATCCGCCGCCTGATGTCCGAGATCGAATCGGCTGCCACCGTGCCCGATCTGTGCCAGCTGGCCGCCCAGCACATGCGCGCGATGACCGGCTTCGACCGCACCCTGGTCTACCAGTTCGACAGCGCCTGGAATGGCACCGTGGTGGCCGAGGATGGCAACGGCGTGCTGCCTTCCTACCTGGACCTGCGCTTCCCCGAATCGGACATTCCGGCGCAGGCCCGCGAACTGTACCGGCGCAACCGGGTGCGCCTGATCGCCGATTCGGACTACACCGCCGTGCCGTTGGTGCGTGATCCTGCGGCCGCTGATGCAGCGCCCACCGACCTCAGCCTGGCGGTGCTGCGCAGTGTGTCTCCGGTGCACCTGCAGTACATGCGCAACATGGGCACCGGCGCGTCGATGTCGGTCTCGCTGATCCACGAAGGCCGGTTGTGGGGGTTGGTGTCCTGCCACACCGCCCATGCCCGCCGCCTGCCCTACCCCGTGCGCACAGCCTGCGAATTCATGGGCCAGATCCTGTCGCTGCAGATTGCGCTGAAAGAACGCGGACGGGTGGTGGAAGAGCGGGTGATCCGGCGTTCGCTGCTGGTCAAGCTGCTGGCCCGCATGGCCGGCGATGAAGACTTCATGGCGGCGCTGCGCCAGGACCACAGCAGCCTGCTGGCCCTGACCGAAGCGGCCGGCGCGGCGATCGTGCACAAGGGCGACTGCATGCGCGTGGGCCAGTGCCCCGCCCGCGAGGACATCCTGCGCCTGGCGCACTGGGTGGCCGCCGAACACCCGGGCGAAGAAGTGTTCCACACCGACCATCTGGCCGGTGCCTGGCCGTCGGCCGCGCGCCTGAGCGACGTGGCCAGTGGCGTGCTGGCGGTGTCCATTTCGCAGCTGCACGACAGCTACCTGATGTGGTTCCGCCCCGAAGTGGTGCGCACCGTGCGTTGGGGCGGCGATCCGCGCAAGTCCAGCGATCCGGGAACCGCGCTGTCGCCGCGCCATTCCTTCGAAGCCTGGAAGGAAACCGTGCAGCAGCGCAGCCTGCCCTGGACCGACGCCGACGCCGATGCCGCGCACGAAATGCGCACAGCCATCGTCGACATCGTGCTGCGCAAGGCCGAAGAGATGGCCGAACTGAACGAACAGCTGGTGCGCAGCAACAAGGAACTGGAAGCCTTCTCGTACTCGGTCAGCCACGATCTGCGCGCCCCGTTCCGGCATATCGTGGGGTATTCCGAACTGCTGGGCAGCTCGGCGGCCGAGCGCCTGAGCGAGAACGAACGGCGCTTCCTGGACACCATCGTGGAATCGGCCAAGTCCGCCGGCACGCTGGTGGATGATCTGCTGAGTTTCTCGCAGATGGGCCGCTCCACCCTGGGCCGCATGCATATCGACATGGGCGCGCTGGCGCAGGATGTGCGCCGCACCCTGGCGCTGGACTATGCCGGGCGCAGCATCGACTGGCGCATCGGCCCGCTGCCGGTGGTCGAGGCCGACCCCACCATGCTGCGCCTGGTCTGGCAGAACCTGCTGTCCAACGCGGTGAAGTTCACCCGCGACGTTACCGACGCCGTGATTGAAGTGGGCCACCAGCGCAGCGCCAGCGAACACATCTTCCATGTGCGCGACAACGGCTGCGGCTTCGACATGCGCTATGTGGACAAACTGTTCGGCGTGTTCCAGCGCCTGCACCACGAAGACGAATTCGAAGGCACCGGGATCGGCCTGGCCAACGTGCGCCGCATCATCGGCCGCCATGGCGGGCGAACCTGGGCCGAAGGCACGCTGGGTGAAGGTGCCACGCTCTATTTCACTCTTCCCCTTTCTACCGGAGAACACCCATGAGGGATCTGCGGCCGATCCTCCTGGTCGAGGACAGCCCCAAGGACGCCGAACTGACCCTGGCTGCGCTTGCGCGCTGCCAGTTGCTCAACGCGGTGGTGCACGTGCGCGATGGCGCCGAGGCACTGGATTACCTGCGCAGCGAAGGCAACTTCGCCGGCGCCTACCATGGCGGGCCGGTGGTGGTGCTGCTGGACCTGAAGCTGCCCAAGATCAACGGCCTGGAAGTGCTGCAGCAGGTGCGCGAGGACCCGGAACTGAGCAGCACCCCGATCGTCATGCTGACCTCCTCGCGCGAAGAGCAGGATCTGGTCCGCAGTTACCAGCTGGGCGTCAATGCCTTCGTCGTCAAGCCGGTGGACTTCAAGGAATTCTTCGACGCCATCCAGGGCCTTGGCATGTTCTGGGGCATCACCAACCAGCCACCTCCGCATCGCGGCGGCAACGGGAACACCCCCACCCATGAATGACCCCGCGCCTGCAGGCGGCCGCCTGCGGATCCTGATGCTGGAAGACAGCGCGCTGGACGCCGAACTGATCACGGCCCAGCTGCAGCGCTCCGGCCTGCGCTTCGACACCCACCGGGTGTGGGCGCACGACACGTTTCTGGCCGCCATCACCTCGGCACAGTTCGACGTGATCCTGGCCGACCATGTGCTGCCCGGGTTCGACGGCGATACCGCACTGGCGCTGGCGCGCGAGCACGCGCCGCAGATCCCTTTCATCTTTGTGTCCGGCACGCTGACCGAAGAACTGGCCGTGCAGGCGCTGACCCGCGGCGCGCGCGACTACGTGGTCAAGCAACGGCTGCAGCGGCTGCCGGACGCGATCCGGCGTGCCCGCGATGAAGCCCGCGAACGCAACCAGCTGGCCCAGGCGCGCACGGCGCTGGAGCACAGCCAGGCACAACTGCAGCAGATTACCGATGCCATTCCCGCGTTGATCGCGCACCTGGGCGCCGACCACCGCTACCGCTTCGCCAACAAGGCCTTCCTGGACTGGCATGGCATTGCCCTGGACGACCTGCTGGGCAAGCAGCCGGCCGACATCGGCAACAGTGCCTCGTTCCAGCAGGCCCTGCCCAGCCTGGAACGGGTACTGGCCGGCGAGCGCGCCAGCTTCCAGATCACCCTGACCCACCGCAGCGGCGAAGCCCGCTTCGTGCAGATGGACTGCGTGCCCGAATTCGCTGCCGACGGTACGGTGACCGGCTACACCTGCCTGGGCAGTGATGTGTCGGGGCTGAAGCGCGCCGAGCTGGCGCTGCGCCAGGACAATCAGTCGCTGGAACAGCAGGTGCAGGCGCGCACCGCCGAGCTGCAGGCGAGCAAGCGGCGCCTGCAGGCCATCTTTGAATCAAGCTTCCAGCACCAGGTACTGCTGGACCTGGACGGGCGGGTGATCGATGCCAACGTGGCCTCGCTGGCAGCGGTGATGGCAGGAAAGGCCGACGTTGTCGGCGTCCAGTTTGCCCACACCCCGTGGTTCGCAGCGACCCCCGCAGCCGCGCAGCTGGTGGCGCAGGCCGTGCAGAACGCCGCCACTGGCACCCCGTCACTGCATGCGTTCGAGCTGGAACTGCCCACTGGCAAGCGCAGTTTTGATTTCTCGCTGCGGCCGCTGCAGGGCCCCGATGGCCAAGTGGCCGCAGTGGTCTGCGAGGCGGTGGAAACCACCGCCCGACTGCAGGCCGAACACGCGCTGCGCCAGTCACAGAAGATCGAAGCCGTGGGTCAGCTGACCGGTGGCATCGCGCACGACTTCAACAACATCCTGACCGTGATCGCCGGCAACGTTGAACACGCCATGCTGCTGAACCAGCGCAATGGCGAACCGGCCGGCATGACCGCGCGGGCGCTGGACAATGCCCTGAAGGGCGTCAACCGCGCCGCCAGCCTGACCCAGCGCCTGCTGGCCTTTGCCCGCCGGCAACCGCTGCACAGCCAGGCGGTGAATCTGAATGACGCCGTGCATGGCATGCAGGACATGCTGCAGCGCGCCCTGGGCGAGCTGGTGCAGCTGGAGATCCGCAGCGCTGACGACATCTGGTGCGTGGAACTGGATGTCAGCCAGCTGGAAGTCTCGGTGTTGAACCTGGCCGTGAATGCACGCGATGCCATGGACCACGGCGGCCAGCTGGTGATCGAAATCGACAACAGTCACCTGGACCATGACTACGCCGCCCTGTTTCCCGATGCAGCGCCTGGCGAATACGTGATGCTGCGGGTGCGCGACAACGGCCATGGCATGTCGGCCGAAACGCTGGCCAAGGTGTTCGAACCGTTCTTCACCACCAAGCAGGTGGGCCGCGGTACGGGGCTGGGGCTGTCGATGGTGCATGGCTTCGTGAAGCAGTCCGGCGGCCACGTGCTGATCGATTCGATCCCCGGCGGCGGCACCAGCATCACCATGATGTTCCCGCGCTCAACCCTGCCCCTGCCCAGCCAGGCGGCGCCGACGCAGACCGGTTGGGCCAGCTACGAAGCGCGCGAGGAGTCGATCCTGGTGGCCGAGGACAACGACGATGTGCGCGCCTACACCGTGGATGCACTGCGACAGCTGGGCTACCGCGTGCTGGAAGCACACGATGGGCCGTCCGCCCTGCGCCTACTGGAGCGGCCCGACACCCAGATCGATCTGTTGTTCTCGGACATCGTGATGCCCGGCATGTCCGGGTGGGAGCTGGGCCGGCAGGTGCGCGAGCGCTGGCCCTCGGTGGCTGTCCTGTTCACCTCGGGCTACCCGCGTGACCACGACACCGTGGGCAGCCCCGGGCGCGGCGCACCGCTGCTGTCCAAACCCTTCACCCGCAGCGACCTGGCGCAGTCGGTACGCAACGCGCTGGCGCCCTGAACCCCCGGTCCCGCCACATACCTTGGTAGGTGCCGACCTTGGTCGGCACATGTCCGCGCTCTGATAGGTGCCGACCTTGGTCGGCACACGCTCCACGCCCTGGTAGGTGCCGACCTTGGTCGGCACAGGCTTCGGGCCAACCAAGGTTGACCCCTACCAAGGCGGGGTAACCCGGGCCAACCAAGGTTGGCCCCTACCAAAGCGAGGCAATGCAGGCCAACCAAGGTTGGCCCCTACCAAAGCGGGGTAAAGCGGGCCAACCAAGGCTGGCCCCTACCGTTCCGCCCTCGCGAAGCGATGGATCTGCGCGCACTCCACCACACCGGGGGGCTGCGCCATGCTAGCCAGCGCGATCATCGCCTCGCCAATCGCCCGGTTGCTGACCGTCAGCGACGGCAGCACGCTTCCGGCCAATCCCATCAACGGCGCGGCCACCCAATAGAACGGCTTCATCAGAGTATGCCGGGTCCCGGTACCCGCCACCGGCTGCACGCCTGCCGGCCGCAACATCACTGTGCGCACCGGCAGTCGCGCCAGCGCCTGCTCGATCTCACCTTTCACCCGCAGCGGCATGATGCGGCTGGCCGGGTTTGCGTGCGCGCCGGATACATACAGGAAGCAGCCCTGCGGATTGGCCGCGGCCCAGGCGCGGGCAACGGCCAGCGTAGCGTCCACCGTCACCTGCCGGTATTCGGCCTCGGGCGTGCCCAGTGGCGGCGCACCGGCGCAATAGAAACACGCATCGAATCCCGCCCACGGCAGATCGGCGTGCGCGGCCTGCAGGAAGTCGGGCAGCACCATCTCCGGGAACCCGGCAGGGGCCGCGCCTTCGCGACGCACCAGCGCGGTCACCTGCTGCACCTGGCCAGAATCCGCGCAGGCCAGCGCGACACCCTGCCCGACCAGACCGCCGCTGCCGACCAGGAGAATCTTCAAGGATTGCGTGTTGTCAGCGCTCATGCACGGCTCCTGCGGCGCGCTAGAGTTTCACAAAACGCTGGATCTTGCGCGCCAGCCAGCCGCTGAACACCAGCGGCGCATCCAGCGCGGAAACACAGATGCACGGCACGCCCGGCGCGGTCACCGGCTGGTGCTCGACCTCCTCATCCAGATCCGCCACATCGCCCGGCGCGAACAGGCCCAGTGCATCGTTGTAGCTGCCCCGCAGAATCTGGGTCAGCTCACTCTGGCCATGGCTGTGCATGGGCAGGCACTTGCCCGGGGCGATCTTCAGCATGATCAGCGACGGCATCTGCGCCGCACGGATGCAGTACACACCCGGTGCAATCCAGCGCCAATGCAGCTGCGACAGCGACGCACCGAAGTACGGATGCAGGGCGGCAGGCAGGTGATCCGGGTTGGCCTGCGGCCGTTCGCTGGGTACGGCGCGGGCCGCCACGCAGGGCGCAGCCAATCCGCCATCGGCCTGGTCCATCTGCGCCAGCATGGCCATGCGCAGCTGCGCATGCCGAGCCTCGTCAACGGTCGGCTGGGTCTGCTCCAGCAGCACGGCGCCGATCGCCTCGGCATCGCGCAGGCGCTGGCGACAGGCCGGACACTGCTCCAGGTGCGCGGCTGCGACCACGCTCAACGCCGTCGGCAGGCCGCCGGACGCATAGCTGATCAAGGTCGATTCGTGCAGGTGGTGGCGCGGGCTCACTGGCCACCTCTTACCTTCGACTGCAACTGCAGGAAGGCCCGGCGCAGGTGTGACTTCACCGTGCCCAGCGGCATGCCCAGTGCAGCGGCGATCTCGCCGTGGCTGCGCGCCTCGAAGTAGGACATGCGCACCAGCCGTGCCTGCACCGCCGGCAGTTCATTGATGCGCTGGCGCAGCCGTACCTGGTCGGCATACTGTTCGGCACTGCTGCGTTCCACCACGTCGAAGCTGGCAGCATCGGCCACCGCCGCCTGCGCCTGCAGCCAGCCACGTTCATGGCGCACGCGGTCGATATGCAGGTTGCGCGCAATGCGGAACAGCCAGGTGCTCAGCGCGCCCTGCGCGGCATCGAAATCGGCCGCGCGCAGCCACAGGCGCAGCAACGCCTCCTGCGCCAGCTCCTCGGCGATCGCCGGCGTTGCCCCCAGACCACGCAGATACACGCACAGGCGCGGCATGAAATAGTCGTAGATGCGCAGGAAGCAGGCGCGGTCACGCAGCCGGGCCACACCGTCCATGTCACCGGTCCAGTTGGTGGGCTCACTGCTGGGCTGCTGGGCACTGGACACGAGACGGGCGGCGTCGAAAGGGCTGCGGGGCGGGCGGCGTTCAACGTACATGGGCAGGGGCGGCAATCAGGTGAAGGTGGTTCCTGTGCCTCTACGCAGGCAGGCGGCGATTGGATGCAGCGGCCGGTGCATCCATTGGCCACGCCGCCACGTAGTACTGGCAGACCCGACGGAAAGCCGCCCATGCGCACCTGTGCCTACCTGCTGCTGTTGCCTGTCTGCGCCCATGCCGAACCCGCCCCGCTGCGCAGTGAAGGCGTGGCCACCACCGCGGACGGGCGCGTGGCCTACCGCGAGGTGCACTGGCAGCAGGGCCCGGACGAAGGGGCACAGCGCTGGGTGGAATACCGCTGTGGATCGGGCCAGCCCTTCGCCCGCAAGCAGTTGCCTGCCACCGGCCGCCCCGCCGCACGCGGTTATACCCTGCAGGACCGGCGCAGCGGCCAGGCCGCCACGCTGGACGTTTCCGCAACGGCCGTGCAGGTGCAGTGGCGGGAAGCCGGCGACGCGGCACCCGTACAGGCACGGGTCGCGCTGCCGGCAGACGCGGTGATCGATGCCGGCTTCGATGCCGCCGTGCGCCAGCACTGGGACACCCTGCTGCGCGGCCAGCCGGTCACCCTGTCCTTCCTGGTGCCGGGGCGGCAGCGCTTCTACCCGCTGAAGGTGCAGTACCGCGGCGCGCTGCAATGGCAGGGCCAGCCGGCGCAGTCCTTCGCCGTGCGCCTGGATGCTTGGTACGGCGCGGTGGCACCCGGCCTGAGCCTGGTCTATGCCAACGCCGACCGTCGCCTGCTCGAATTCAACGGCACCAGCAACCTGCGTGACGGCAAGGGACGCTATCCGCAGGTGCGCGTAACCTTCAGGAATCCCCCCGTCCCCGCCAGCCGCAGCCAGTGGCAACGAGAGCAGGAGTTGCCGCTCGTCGCCTCGTGTGGTGTTACGGCCAAGTGAATTACTGCACGTATGCGAATGCACTGCATCCAATCGCGCTGTTGCAACGTAGGCACCTACACACGCGCCTTCCGGAAACCGAACATGTCTGCAGCTGCGCCCCTGCCCCGCCGACGCGCCCGCCTGTTGCGCACCCTGCGCCGCTGGTTCGACACCGGCAGCACTGCGAACGAGGTGCCGGCAGCCCAGGCCGGGCGCATCGACTGGCTGCGCGCGGTGCCCTTCGTGCTGCTGCACGTGGCCTGTCTGGGGGTGATCTGGGTAGGCGTCTCCTGGACCGCCGTTGCGGTGGCGGCCGCACTGTACGCCGTGCGCATGTTCGCCATTACCGGTTTCTACCACCGCTATTTTTCCCACCGCACCTTCCAGACCTCGCGCCCGGTGCAGTTCGCGTTCGCGGTGATCGGCGCCGCCAGCGTGCAGCGCGGGCCGCTGTGGTGGGCCGCGCACCACCGCCATCACCACCGCCATGCCGACCAGCCACAGGATCCGCATTCACCGAATGAAGTCGGCTTCTGGCGCAGCCACATGGGCTGGTTCCTGACCCGCGAAGCCTTCAGCACCGATCTCAGCCGCGTGCCGGACCTGGCCCGTTTCCCCGAGCTGCGCTGGCTGGACCGCTTCGACATCGCCGTGCCGGTGCTGCTGGCCGCGGGCCTGTTCGGGCTGGGCGAACTGCTGCAGCACACCGCGCCGGGCCTGCACACCAGCGGCCCGCAGCTGCTGGTCTGGGGCTTCTTCATCTCCACCGTGGTGCTGTTCCACGCCACGGTCACCATCAATTCGCTGGCCCATCGCTTCGGCAGCCGCCGCTTCGATACGCGCGATGACAGCCGCAACAACCTGTGGCTGGCCCTGCTCACCTTCGGCGAGGGCTGGCACAACAACCATCACTTCTTCCCCGGCACGGTGCGCCAGGGCTTCCGCTGGTGGGAGGTCGACCTGACCTGGTACGGCCTGCGCGCGATGGCGGCGGTCGGCCTGGTGAAAGGACTCAAACCCATACCCGACTGGGTGCTGGCCAAGGCGAGGCACTGACATGCGCATCGCAATCATCGGATCGGGCATTGCAGGGCTGGCCAGTGCCTGGTGGCTGGACGGCGAACACGAAGTCACCCTGTTCGAGGCCAACGATTATCTGGGTGGGCATACCCACACCCATGACGTCACCGTGGATGGACGCCCGCTCGCCGTCGATACCGGCTTCATCGTCTTCAACGAGCAGCACTACCCGCTGCTCACCGGCCTGTTCAACGAACTGGGTGTGGCCTCGCAGCCCACGACCATGAGTTTTTCCATGCACAGCGAGCGCAGCGGCGTGGAATACAACGCCACTTCGCTCGACGGCTTGTTCTGCCAGCGCCGCAACCTGGTCTCGCCGCGCTTCTGGGGCATGCTGGCCGACCTGCGCCGCTTCTATCGCCACGCGCCGGCCCTGCTGCAGGAAGAACACGGCCCCACCCTGGGCCAGTACCTGCAGCAGCACGGCTACGGCCAGGCCTTCGTCGATGAGCACCTGCTGCCGATGGCCTCGGCGCTGTGGTCATCGCCCACGGCCACGGTGCTGGACTTCCCGGCGCGCTACCTGGTGCAGTTCATGGCCAACCACCAGATGCTGCAGATGACCGGGCGCCAGCCGTGGCGGGTGGTACGCGGCGGCTCGGCGCGCTACGTGGATGCACTGCGTGCGCGCTGGCAGGTACGCGAGCGGCTGGAATGCCCGGTGCACGCGGTGGAGCGCCTGCCGTGGGGCGTGCGCATCCACAGTGCCGCCGGCGTGGAAGGCTTTGATGAAGTCATCCTGGCCTGCCACAGCGACCAGGCCCTGGCTCTGCTGCAGCAGGTGGACCCGGTGGAACGCGCCGTGCTGGGCGCGATCCGCTACCAGCCCAATGAAGCCGTGCTGCACACCGATGCATCGCTGCTGCCGCGCAACCGCAAGGCCTGGGCAGCCTGGAATGCGCATGTGCCGCGCGCGCCCGATGCGGCCTGCACGGTCAGCTATTGCATGAACCTGCTGCAGGGCCTGCCCGGCGATACGCCACTGGTAGTCACCCTGAACCGCAGCGACGCCATCGATCCGGACAAGGTGCTGCGCCGCCTGCAGTACGCGCACCCGGTGCACGACCACGCCGCCGTGCGCGCACAGCAGCGCTGGGGCGAGGTGCAGGGTCGCCACCACACCTGGTTTGCCGGCGCGTACTGGGGCTGGGGCTTCCACGAAGACGGCATCCGCAGCGCCCGCCGGGTGGTGGATGCGCTGCGCGAACGCACCGCCCAGGCCAGCAGTACCTTCGACGTGGAAGTGCCGGCATGAGCGGCAGCGCGCTCTACTTCGGCCATGTGCTGCACCGCCGTCACCAGCCGCACGCGCATGCGTTCCGTTACCCGATCGCGCAGCTGCTGCTGGACCTGGATGAACTGGACAGCGTGTTTGCCGGGCGTTGGCTGTGGTCGGTCAATCGCCGCAACGTGGCCGAGTTCCGCCGTAGCGACTACTTCGGTGATCCGGACCAGCCGCTTGCCGATGCCGTGCGCGCCCATGCGGCCCGCGAGCTGGGCTATCGCCCGCAGGGCCCGGTGCGGCTGCTCACCCACCTGCGCTTTGGCGGCCATGTGTTCAATCCGGTCAGCTTCTACTACTGCTATCGCGCCGATGGACAGACCCTGGACTGTATCGTGGCCGAGATCACCAACACGCCGTGGAAGGAGCGCCACGCCTATGTGCTGCCGGTTGCGCGTGCCCTGCATGGCAACCAGGATCTGCGCTGGCAGTTCGACAAGGCCTTCCATGTGTCGCCGTTCATGGCCATGGATTGCCACTACGACTGGCGCTTCAACCTGCCCGGCGAGCACCTGCGCGTGCATATGCAGGTCTGGCGCGACGGTGTGCGCCAGTTCGATGCCACCCAGAGCATGCAGCGCCGGCCGCTGGATGGCCCCGGCCTGGCGCGGGTGCTGGCCGCCTACCCCTTGATGACCGTGCAGGTGGTGGCCGCCATTCACTGGCACGCCCTGCGCCTGTGGCTGAAGCGCAACCCCGTGCACGACCACCCTTCCCTTGCCGAGAAACCGCAATGAATGAACTCACTCCCTCGGTGGCCCTGGCCCCGCCCGGCGCGCTGGACGCCTTCCTGCGCCGCCGCCTGCTGGACCAGCTGGCACCGCTGCGCGAAGGCAGCCTGCTGGTTCGCGACGCGTTCGGCGAACAGCGGCTGGGCCATGCCAGCGGCGCGCTGCACGCCACGGTGACCATCGAAGACCCGGCGTTCTATCGCAAGGTGGCCGCGCAGGGCAGCGTGGGCGCGGGCGAGAGCTATATCGACGGTGATTGGCGCTGCGACGATCTGGTGGCGCTGGTGCAGCTGCTGGTACGCAACCGCGACCTGCTGGACGGCATGGAGCGCGGCCCGGCACGGGTGGGCGGCTGGCTACTGCGCGGTTGGAACCGCCTGCGCCGCAACAGCCGCGCCGGCAGCCGGCGCAACATCGCCGCCCACTACGACCTGGGCAACGACTTCTTCAGCCTCTTCCTGTCGCCGGACCTGATGTACTCCTCGGCACTGTTCGCCAACGAGCAGGAAACGCTGGAAACCGCATCGAGGCGCAAGCTGGACCGCATCTGCCAGCAGCTGCAGCTGCAGCCGGGCGACCGCGTGGTTGAGATCGGCACCGGCTGGGGCGGCTTCGCCCTGCATGCCGCGCGGCACTACGGCTGCCATGTCACCACCACCACCATTTCCGCTGAACAGCACGCGCTGGCCCAGCAACGCGTGCGCGAGGCCGGCCTGCAGGACCGTATCACCCTGCTCACCCAGGACTACCGCGACCTGCAGGGGCCGTTCGACAAGCTGGTCTCGATCGAGATGATCGAAGCCGTGGGCGCCGAATACCTGGACACTTACCTGGCCACCCTGCAGCGCCTGCTGAAGCCCGATGGCGTAGCCCTGCTGCAGGCGATCACCATCGAGGACCATCGCTACGAGCAGGCGCGCCGCAGCGTGGACTACATCAAGCGCTTCGTGTTTCCCGGCAGCTTCATTCCCTCCATCAACGCGATCATGGCCGCCAAGACCCGCAGCAGCGACCTGCAGCTGGTGGCCCAGCACGACTTCGGGCACTCCTATGCCCTGACCCTGCGTGCCTGGCGGCAGCGCTTCCTGGCCCAGCGCAGCGCCGTGCAGGCACAGGGCTTCGACGCGCGCTTCTGCCGCCTGTGGGAGTTCTATCTGGCCTACTGCGAAGGCGGCTTCCTGGAGCGCTCGATCGGCGTGTCGCACCTGCTGATGGCACGCCCGGGCTACCGCCCCGCCGGCAATGCCGGGCAGGCGGTGTGAAATGCGCCGCACCTGGGTCAATCTGCTCGGCAACCAGGCGGTCTGGCTGTGCGCCGTGGCCGGTGCCGCACGCGGCTGGCAGTGGCCGGCCCTGCTGGCCGCAACGATCTATATCGGCAGCCAGTTGATGACGTCGCCGCAGCCTCGGCTGGACCTGAAACTGGTGGCGCTGGCCCTGGCCTGCGCGTGGCTGGTGGACGGCGTGGTGGCCGCCACCGGCAGCGTGCGCTATGCCGCCGCCCCATTCGGCTGGGCACCACCGCCGTGGATCTGTGCGCTGTGGGCCGCCTTCGCCATGACCCTGACTGCATCCATGGCCTTCCTGCAGCGGCATTGGCTGCTGCCGATCCTGTTCGGCCTGCTGCTGGCACCGCTGGCCTACCTGTCGGCCGCACGCGGCTTCGATGCGGTCGCCTTCGCTGAACCCCGTTGGCACGGCGTTGCCCTGCTGGGCCTGGGCTGGGCGGTGGCACTGCCGCTGCTGGTCGGCATGGCCCGCCATGGCGCCCGCGCACCGC
The DNA here is from genome assembly GCF_003086875.1 of Stenotrophomonas sp. ZAC14D2_NAIMI4_6. Lineage (NCBI taxonomy): Bacteria > Pseudomonadati > Pseudomonadota > Gammaproteobacteria > Lysobacterales > Lysobacteraceae > Stenotrophomonas > Stenotrophomonas sp. ZAC14D2_NAIMI4_6. The sequence goes on from NZ_CP025996.1 coordinate 2,263,748, forward strand.
GCCGGCCCCTGCTGCAGAGGGCGCGACCATGAGCGGCCTGCTGTGGGTGCTGCTGTATGCCGCGCTGGTGATGAGCTGGGGCTGGGCCTGGCAGCGTCGCCACGACAACATCGGGGTGGTCGATGTGCTGTGGGCCAAGTGCGTGGCGGCCGCTGCGCTGCTGCTGGCCTGGTTGGGTGAGGGGGCGCCGGCACCGCGTATCGCGCTGGCGGTGCTGGGCGGGCTGTGGGGCACCCGGCTGGCCCTGCACCTGTGGCAGCGCGTGCGCCACGAAGACGAAGACGGTCGCTACCGCTACCTGCGTGAACACTGGCACGGCCACCAAGGCAAGATCTTCGGCTTCTTCATGGCGCAGGCGCTGCTGGTAGTGCTGTTCGCCCTGCCGTTCGTTGCGGTGGCCGCCAATACCAGCACGCAGATGGGGGGCTGGATCGCCGCGGCGGTGGCGGTCTGGCTGCTCAGCGTGGGCGGTGAAAGCCTGGCGGATCGCCAACTGGCGCGTTTCCGCGCAAACCCGGGCAACAAGGGCCGCACCTGCCGCGACGGCCTCTGGCGCTACTCGCGGCATCCCAACTATTTTTTCGAATGGCTGCACTGGTTGACCTACGTGCTGCTGGCCGTGGGCTCGCCGCTGTGGTGGCTGGCCTGGGCCGGGCCGCTGCTGATGTACGTGTTCCTGCGTTATCTCAGCGGCGTTCCGTTCACTGAAAAGCAGGCCCTGCGCAGCCGCGGCGAGGACTACCGCCAGTACCAGCGCAGCACCCCGATGTTCTTCCCGTGGTTCCCCCGCTCGCCCAAGGATCCCTCGCCATGAATGCGGTCACCTCGCTTACCCCACCCACCCTGGTTGAAACCGGACTGACCGGCTGGGCCGAACGCGGCTGGCTGCCCGATGCCGCGCTGCGCCTGGGCATCCGCCGCCTGTGTGCGCAACGCCTGGCCGAAGAACAGGCCGGCGGCCTGCAGGCGCAGTCACAGCGGTTCCAGCAGCGCCTGCAGGAACTGTCGACCAGCCCGCTGGCACTGCACGTGGATGCGGCCAATCGCCAGCACTATGAAGTGCCGGCCGCGTTCTTCCAGGCGTGCCTGGGTCACCGCCTGAAGTACAGCAGCTGCTATTACCGTACCGGTCACGAAACGCTGGACCAGGCCGAGGACGCGATGCTGGCGCTGTATGGCGAGCGCGCCGGCCTGGCCGATGGCCAGGACATCCTGGAACTGGGCTGCGGCTGGGGCTCGCTGACCTTGTGGATGGCCGAGCGCTATCCCAGGGCGCGCATCACCGCCGTGTCCAACTCGCACAGCCAGCGCGCGCACATCATGGCCCAGTGTGAAGCGCGCGGGCTGCGCAACGTGCAGGTGCTCACCCGCGACGTGAATCAGCTGGAGCTGCCCGGGCACGCCTTCGACCGCTGCGTGTCGGTGGAGATGTTCGAACACGTGCGCAACTACGCGCAGCTGCTGGGCCGCATCGCCGGCTGGCTGCGACCGGACGGCGCGCTGTTCGTGCACATCTTCGCGCACCGCACGCTGATGTACCCGTTCGAAACCGAAGGCGATGACAACTGGATGGGCCGCCACTTCTTCACCGGCGGCCTGATGCCGGCCGCCGATACCCTGCTGCATTTCCAGCACGACCTGCAGCTGCAGCAGCGCTGGCTGCTGGACGGTACCCACTACCAGCGCACGGCCAACCATTGGCTGGCCAACCAGGATGCAGCACGCGAAGAACTGCTGCCCTTGCTGGCCCAGACCTACGGCAGCGACGCCGCCGCACGCGTGTGGTGGCAGCGCTGGCGCATGTTCTGGATGGCCTGCGCCGAGCTGTTCGGCTACGACGACGGCCAGCAGTGGCTGGTCGCCCATTACCTGTTCCGCCCCCGCTGAGCGAGGCCCACCATGCGCATGCCCCCGCTGTTTTCCCTGCTGGCCGTGGCCCTGTTCGGCACCGGCTGCAGCAGCCAGGACACCCGCCCCCTGCCGCGCCCGGCATCGGTGGATGTGCCGCGTTTCATGGGCGACTGGTACGTGATCGCCCATATTCCCTCCTGGCCCGAGCGCGAGGCCTTCGATGCGGTGGAAAGCTACGCACCGCGCCCCGATGGCCGCATCCAGACCACCTTTACCTACCGCAAGGGCAGCTTCCAGGCGCCGCTGAAAACCATGCACCCCATTGGCCGGGTGGAACCGGAAGGCGCCGGCGCGGTCTGGGGCATGCAGTTCGTCTGGCCCATCCAGGCCGAATACATCATCGCCTGGGTCGATACGGACTACGGCCAGACCATCGTCGGCCGCAGCAAGCGCGACTACGTCTGGTACATGGCCCGCACCCCGCAGGTAAGCGAGGCCCAGTACCAGCAAGCGGTCGCCCGCATCCAGGCGATGGGCTATGACATCAGCAAGTTGCGACGGGTGCCTCAATCCGTGCGCTAGAAGCGCAACGTGCCGTTCCAAAGGCCCATGGGCTGCCCCATAATCGCGCCTCCAAAATGGAGGAAACGTTTTCATGGAGAATGCAGCACCCGCCAATCCGCCCAAGGATTACCTGTTCGCCGCGATCCTGAGCATCTTCTGCGGCTTCTGGCCCTTCGGCATCGTGGCCACCGTCTACGCCAACAAGACCTCGTCGCTGAAGGCGACCGGGCAGATGGGTCCGGCCGCCGTCACCTCGCGCAAGGCCCTGCGCTGGATGATCGCCTCGTTTGTGACCCTGCCGGCCCTGCTGGTGGTGCTGATCGGCTGGGGCCTGATCAACCGGGCCATGATGTAACCGCCGCACCGGGGGTGGTTTCCACCCCCAACGCGCCCTGCCCGCGCTGATATATAGTCTGCCCAGACAACCACACGGAGCAGGTCATGGGTCTGGTACAGGCGGTCAAGGGTGCGGTAGGCGGTGTTCTGGCCGACCAGTGGAAGGATTTCTACACCGTGCCGACGGGCCTGCCGTCCACGGCGGCGCTGTTCGCGGCGGTGCCGCGTGGCACCAATGCCGGGCGCGGCTCCAACACCAGCGGTTCGTCCAACATCATCAGCAACGGCTCGAAGATCGTCGTGCCCGAAGGCTACGGCCTGCTGCTGTTCCAGGACGGTGCCATCACCGCCTTCGTGGCCGAGCCCGGTGGCTACGAATGGCGCTCGGACGATCTGAATTCGCAATCGATCTTCGCCGGCGATGGACTGGTCAGCACCTTCATCAAGCAGAGCTGGGAACGCTTCAAGTTCGGCGGCCAGCCCGGTTCGCAGCAGGCAGCGTTCTTTGTTTCGCTGAAGGAACTGCCGGACAACCGCTTCGGCACCCAGTCGGAAATCTACTGGGACGATGCCTTCCTCAATACCCAGGTTGGTGCGGTCACCCGTGGCTCGTACACGCTGAAGATCGTCGACCCGATCCTGTTCGTGAAGAACTTCGTGCCGGCCAGCTACCTGCAGCCCGGCCAGGTATTCGACTTCACCGACATGGACAACGCCGCCGCCACCCAGCTGTTCAATGAAGTGGTGGGTTCGCTGGCGCCGGCCTTCAGCCTGTACAGCAACGACCCCGCCAAGGGCAACCGCATCACCAAGCTCCAGCAGGATTCGATCGGTTTCGCGCAGAGCCTGTCGGCCGCGGTGGAACAGGCCTACCAGTGGCAGAGCGATCGCGGCCTGGCCATCGTCAAGACGGCCATCGTCTCCATTGAATACGACGCCAACACCCGCGAACTGCTGAAGACCGTGCAGCGCGCCGATGCGCTGTCCGGTTCGCGCGGCAATTCCAACCTGCAGGCCAGCGTGGCCCAGGGCATCCAGTCGGCCGGCGAGAACGGCGGCGCGGCCGGGCTGGTGGGCGTGGGCATGGCCTCGGGCATGTTCGGTGCCGGCAACCTGCAGCAGCCCACCGCACCGGCGGCGGAAGACCCGGTGGCCAAGCTGAAGAAGGCCAAGGAAATGCTGGACCTGGGCCTGATCACGCAGAGCGACTACGACGCGCTGAAGGCCAAGGCGCTGGGGCTGTAACCAGCAGGACCGACCACCACCATGTCCGATCCACGCAACAGCCCGCCGCCCCTGCCCCCCGTGCCGCCCGCCGCACCCACGCCGCCGCCCCTGCCCGGGGCGGCGCTGGATGGCCCCGGCTCGCCGCAGGATGTCGCGCCGCCGCCCGGCAGCTTCCCGCTGGACACCTCGAAGCTTCCGCAGGCGATCCGCGATGAGATCGAGGCGCCCGACCCGCTGGCCATCGACACCTCGGCCAACGAACTGAAGGACGGCCTGAACCGCTGTCCCAAGTGTGGCGCCACCGATATCCGGCCACGCCTGGGCACCGACATCCTGGTCTGCCAGTTCTGCCGTCACGAATGGCACGGCGCCCGCGTGGAGGAAGCCTTCGGTCTGGGCGAGGCCATCGGCGAGCTTCGCGGCACGGTGATCGCCAGCGGCGCGCGCGACATCGATGCCGACCTGTCGGCACTGATGACCTTCAAGTGCACCGGCTGTGGCGCCGAGGTGACGGTCAATACCGAAAGCACCATGACCGCCCGCTGCCACTGGTGCCGGCACGTGTTCGGGGTGAACGAGCAGATCGCCAACGGCGCGGTGCCCGACGCGGTGCTGCCGTTCCATATCAGCAAGGACGATGCCGTCGCCCGCATCCGCCAGTTCGTGGACAAGCGGCGCATGTTCGCGCTGAAGGCGTTCAAGGACCAGTTCACCCCGGAAAACGTGGTGGGCGTGTACCTGCCCTACATGATCGTGGACGGCAACGTGAGCGCGGCAGTGGCCGGCAAGGGCGAGATCAAGACCCGCGAATACACCCGCGGCACGGAAAAGAACAAGCAGACCTACTACGACGCCGACATCTACCAGGTGGAACGCCAGGTGGATTTCACCGTGGACGATCTGCCGCTCGAGTCCTCCGCCGACCGCGGCAACCTGGACACCCGCGCCAACACCAACAACATCATCAACACCATCCTGCCGTTCGATACCAAGAACGCGGTGAAGTGGAACGCTTCCTACCTGGCCGGCTTCACCTCGGAAAAGCGCGATCTGGACGTGGAAAAGCTGCGGCCGCGGCTGGAAGACCAGTTGCTGTCCATTGCCCGCGCGCAGGTGGAGCGCAGCGTGAATCGTTACGACCGCGGCGTGCGCTGGGAACAGGAACAACTGCAGGTGCACGGTACCCGCTGGGTGGCGATGTACCTGCCGGTCTGGCTGTATTCCTACCACCAGCCCGGCCGCAACGGCGGCATGCTGCACTACATCGCGGTGAACGGCCGCACCGGTGAAACCATGGGCAGCGTGCCGGTGCAGCAGTGGAAGCTGCTGCTGGCCGCGCTCACCACCGGCACGATCATCGAAGCCCTCGCAATCGCCTTCCTGGTGGCAACGACATGAGTGATGACGCTGGTCTCTGGTTGCTGGCCGCAGGCCCGGCAGGCGCCACGGCGCTGTACTGGGCGCTGTACCGCTACTACCGCAACACCGACAAATCGCACGGCTTCGAACACGAAACCGAGATCGACGCCAAGCCGGTCACCGGCTCGGACCGGCGGGTGGACAGCATCACCGGCACCCAGGAACGGCGCGTGCGCGGTGACAACGTGCATGACTACCGCAAGCGGGTGGCACGGGTCGCGCCCGATCCCGACCGCAACGGGCCACCGGGCACCACGCCCTGACCACACCCGGCTGATCTAGACTGGCGCCCCTGCCGCTGGCGGCCGGGGCCCATTCTTTACCTGCCGAGACCGCCGTGAACGCTGCACCCCCCAACGATTCCCCTGCGGCACGTGCTGCGGCCAGCGTGAACATGGCCTTGGCTGCCGGCGCCATCGTCGGCACCTGGTTCTGGGACGTAACCAACGACCAGCTGACCGTGGATGCCTACCTGGCCCGCGCGTTCGGCCTGGACCCGGCACTGGCCGGGAAGAAGATGCAGCTGCACGACGTGCTGGGCGCCATCCACCCCGACGACCTGCCCGGGCTGACCGCCGCCATCGACGCCGCCGTGCGTGATGGCGACCGCTTCGCCCACCCCTACCGGGCGCGTGGCGAGGACGGGCAGTACCACTGGCTGGAAGGCATCGGCCGGATCGAGCGCGATGCCAGCGGCCGCGCCACCGGTTTTCCTGGCGTGCTGATCGACATTGACGAGCGCCTGCGCGTGCAGGCCGAGCGCGACCAGGCACAGGCCTTGCTGCGCTCGTTCATGGAAGCCGCGCCCGGCGTGATGTACGCCAAGGACCGTCAGGGCCGACTGCTGATGGGTAACCATGGCGCCACCGAACTGATCGGCCTGCCGCCGCAGCAATACGTGGGCCGCACCGACGCCGAACTGCTGGGCGACCCCGCGCAGGCCGCCGCGGTGATGGCCACCGACGAACGCATCATGGCCAGTGGCCGCACCGAACAGCTGGAAGAAAAGATCAGCTTCGCCGATGGCCGGCAGGCCTGGTGGCTGTCGACCAAGGCGCCGCTGCGCGATGCCGACGGCGCGGTGATCGGCCTGGTCGGCACCTCGCTGGACATAACCGACCGCAAGGCCGCCGAAGCCGAACGCCTGGATATCGAAGAGCGCTATCGGCTGGCCGCACAGGCCACCAACGATGCCGTGTGGGACTGGCGCATGGCCGATGGCCACGTGATCTGGAACGAAGCAGTCAGCGCGTTGTTCGGCCACGCGGTAAAGACCTCCACGGCGCAATGGTGGCTGGACCACATCCATCCCGACGACCGCGCGCGGGTCGACAGCAGCATCCATGCGGTGATCGACGGCCACGGCAGCGCCTGGATGGACGAGTACCGCTTCCGCCGCGCCGATGGCAGCTACGCCGATGTACTGGACCGCGGTGCCGTGCTGCGCGATGCACAGGGCCAGCCCCTGCGCATGATCGGTGCCATGCTGGACCTGTCGGCGCGCAAGGCCGCCGAAGCCGCGTTGGCCGACAGTGAGGAACGCCTGCGCCTGGCCACCGAAGCCAGTGAACAGGGCTTCTGGGATGTGGACCTGGTGCGTGGCGTACTGATCTGGCCGCCTCGCACCAAGGCCATGTTCGGCATGTCCGCCGGCGCGCACGTGACCATGGATGACTTCCGCGCCGGCCTGCACCCCGACGACCGCGACGCCACCCTGGCCGCACTGGATGCGGCCGCGGATCCGGCCCGGCGCGCCAGCTACGATGTGGAATACCGCACCGTCGGCAAGGAAGACGGCATCGTGCGCTGGGTGGCCGCCAAGGGCCGCGGCATCTTCGAGCACGGCCAATGCGTGCGCATGCTGGGCGTGGCCATCGACATCACCCGCCGCAAGGCCGCCGATGCGCGCCTGCAGGAATTGAACGAACAACTGGAAGCACGCGTGCACGCCGAAGTTGCCGAACGCCTGCGGGTGGAAGATGCCCTGCGGCAGAGCCGGAAGATGGAAGCGGTGGGCCAGTTGACCGGCGGCATCGCGCACGATTTCAACAACATGCTGGCCACGGTCATCGGCCCGCTGGACCTGCTGGCACTACGTATCGACAGTGGCGACAGCCGCGCCCACCGTTACATTGAAATGGCGCTCGATGGTGCCCAGCGTGCAGCGCAGCTGACCCAGCGCCTGCTGGCGTTCTCGCGGCAGCAGCCGCTGCAACCGGTCGCCCTGGACAGCAACCACCTGCTGGCCGGCATGAGCGACCTGCTGGTGCATTCGCTGGGCAGCAGCATCATGTTGGAAACGTTGCTGGGCCGCGACCTGTGGTGGACCCACGCCGACGCCAACCAGCTGGAAAACGTGATCCTGAACCTGGCCGTGAATGCCCGCGATGCCATGCCCGGTGGTGGCCGGCTGAAGGTCGAGACCGGCAACTGCCGCATCGACATCGGCAACGCGGCGTCCCATCCCGGCATTCCTGCAGGCGACTACGTGCTGATCGCGGTCAGCGATACCGGCACCGGCATGGCCCCGGACGTGCAGGCGCGCGCGTTCGATCCGTTCTTCACCACCAAGGACGTGGGCCAGGGCACGGGACTGGGGCTGTCGCAGGTCTATGGCTTCGTGCAGCAGTCGGCGGGCCATGTGGCGCTGGACTCCAGCCCCGGCGCTGGCACCTGCGTGCGCGTCTACCTGCCGCGCCTGCTGGGCGAAGCGGCACCGTCGGCGCGGCCGCCGTCACGCAGCCCGGCCACACCGCCTGACGGGGGCGCCGAGCGCATCCTGGTGGTGGACGATGACGAGGCGGTGCGCCGCTTTTCGGTCGATGCCCTGACCGAGCTGGGCTACGACGTGCTGTCCGCCGATGGCGCCGCCAGCGCCCTGCCCCTGCTCGATGCCCATCCGTCCATCGCCCTGCTGTTCACCGACGTGGTGATGCCGGAAGTCAACGGTCGCAAGCTGGCCGAGCAGGCGCTGGCCCGGCGCCCCGGCTTGAAAGTGCTGTACGCCACCGGCAACAGCCGCAATGCGCTGGTGGACGACGGCGTGCTCGATGCGCGCGTGCAGCTGATTGGCAAGCCCTTCACCATCGACGAACTGGCCACCCGGGTGCGGGTTGCACTGGCACAGACCGGCTAGTTCACGCCTCCGATGCAGGGCCGGGGCCAGGCTGGGCGCGCGCGCCCTTCCGCCGCTACCCTCGAGGCACCGACCATGGTCATCCGCACCCGTTCCGTGCTGCTGTTGATGTCGTCCAGCCTGGCCCTGGCAGGCCCCCTGTTCGCCGCCGCGCAGGACGCCCCACCACCGGTGGGCGAACTGAGCACCACCACGCAGACCACCTCCAGCGAGACCACCCAGACACGCAGCAGCAGCAGCAGCAGCAGCGAGATCGACATCAGCATCGACGACGGCGCTGACGACGACTGGGGTGAGCACCGGGGGCACGACGCACGCCACCGGCGCGACGATGTGGACGAACGCGATCTGTTCGGCCATTGGACCCTGGGCCAGGAAGGCGGCAACAGCTGCACCATCGAACTGAAGGACAGCACCTGGTTCGGTGGCTACGGCGCCTGGGTACCGGCCGGCTGCCCCGATGGCGTGTTCTCGGTGAACCGCTGGCTGCTGTCGGGCAACGACCTGCTGCTGACCGATACCAACAACACGGTGATCGCGCGCTTCCGCCAGAGCGGCAGCGGCCGCTGGTCAGGGCGCCGGGTTGCCGATGGCGCCCGTCTCTACCTGAACCCCCAGGGCTCGCGCTGACAACCGGCGCAGCGTCGTTCCGAGTGTGCCCTGTTGCCCAGAACCGGGCCGCAGGCGGTGCCTATACTACGGCCGCCTGCCCCCGGTTGCCGCTGCGCGACCGCAACGGGCAGGCAACGGACGGGATGTATCCGTTGGGCCCGCGGCCACGCCGCCGGCCCCTGCCGTGCTGTGCGACCCCATGCGGTTCCACCACACACCAGGAAGGATGCCATGCGCCTCACACGACGTGATTTTCTCGCAACCACCGCCAGTGCATCGCTGGCCTCGCTGGCGCCGGCGGCACTGGCCGACGATGTACCCGCCACCGCTGCAGCCGGTGCGGCGCGCTTCCAGCGCTACAACGTCACCAGCCCGCAGGGCCAGCGCATGCTGGCCAGCTATGCGCGCGGCATCCGCGCCATGCTGGCATTGCCGCCGGACGATCCACGCAACTGGTTCCGCAATGCCTTCGTACACCTGATGGACTGCCCGCACGGCAACTGGTGGTTCTACGTCTGGCACCGGGGCTATGTGGGCTACTTCGAACAGACCATCCGCAGCCTCAGCGGCGATCCGCAGTTCGCCATGCCGTACTGGGACTGGACCGACCTGCCGAAGATTCCACCGTCGATGTTCGAGAGCGTACTGACCCCCACCGACGCGGCCTATTCGCGCTACACCCGCAACCTGGCGGTGTTCACCGATTTCATCAAACCGGCCCTGCAGCGCTATTGGGCCACCCTGGACCCGGAGCAGCGCAAGCAGTTGTCGCTGCGCGGCTACAACAGCATGGACGATGTCTGGAACGATGTGACCGGCTACAACGCCAAGGAACAGACCGGCATTTCCGGCAATGCCGCCTACGCGGTCACCTGCGGCGCCCGTTACCTGTGGGCCGAACACCCGCAGCTGGACCCGAAGACCGCCTCGGCGGTATCGCCCGATACCATCCGCGCCGGCCTGTCACCGCAGGATTTCAACAACCCCGACATCAGCCGCAGCTTCACCAGTTCGCGCACCGCCTCGCACGTGCTGCAACCCGACGGCGCCACGAAATTCTCGGTACTGGAAGGCTTCCCGCACAACAAGGTTCACAACTGCATTGGCGGCGTCGGTGCGGTCGATCCCGGCCCCTACGGCAACATGACCAACTTCCTGTCGCCGCTGGATCCGATCTTCTATCTGCACCACGCCAACATGGATCGCCTGTGGGATGTCTGGACCAAGCAGCAGCAACGCTTCGGCCGCCCGATCATGCCCACCGATCCGGCCACGCGCGAACAGTTCATGCGCGAACCCTTCCGCTTCTTCGTCGATGCCCAGGGCCGGCCGGTGGGCAACAAGACCGCGCGCGACTTCTTTACCACCCAGGCCTTCGATTACGACTATGCCTACGGTGCTGGCACCAGCGCGGTGGCCAGCGCGACTGCAGCCGCTGTTCCCGCTGCCGCCGAAGCAACGCTGGTGCGCGGTACCCGTGCGCAGGATGCGGTGCGCGTGGCCGTACCGCACGCGGCGGTGCGTGCGCACCTGGCCGCCACCGCGCCGCGCCAGTTGATTGCCGAAGTCACCCTGGAACGCCCCCACGGCCTGCAGAACGCGCGCGAATTCGACGTGCTGGTGAACGCCCCGGCCGGGGTGCGCAGCGTGGATGCGGACAGTCCGTACTATGCCGGCACGGTGTCGTTCTTCGGCCCCAGCATGCCGGGCATGGACCACAGCCATCCGACCACGTTTGCGGTGCCGCTACCGCAGAAACTGGCGGCCTTCAGCGGGCTGTCGGCGGCCGCGGGCGGCAGCACCACGCTGGAAATCCGCCTGGTCGCCTCCTCGGGGCAGGCGCCGCAGGCGTTGCCGGTGCTGGATGCGGCGATCCTGGTGGCACCCGGCTCCTAGGGTCCGCTGGGCCCTTCGTGAACTGCGTCAATACGCCAGTACCCCGCATTGACGCACGCTTCACTGGTCTGCGCATCAGCATAACCCGTTCATTGTCAGGATCGGACCGCAGGTCGCAGCACCACACTTCCCTACACAGCACCCGCTTGCCATGGATGAAGTCGCCCGACTTGAAGAACTGAATCGCCTGGGGGTGCTGGATACCGCACCGGAACCCGTGTTCGACGCCATCGTGGCGGCCGCGCGCGCCGCCACCGGCATGCCGACCGGCCTGATCTCGCTGGTCGACCACGATCGGCAATGGTTCAAGGCCAACATCGGTCTGGAAGGCACCTGCGAAACGCCGCGTGACATCTCCTTCTGCACCCACGCCATCGAGCAGCAGGGGTTGATGGAAGTTGCCGATGCGCGCCAGGACCCGCGTTTCCAGCAGAACCCGCTGGTGCTGGGCGGGCCGCGCATCCGCCACTACGCTGGCATTCCGCTGGAAACGGCGCACGGTGCACAGATCGGCACGCTGTGCCTGCTCGACACCCTGCCTGGCGTGCTCTCACCCTCGCAGCGCGAACTGATGGTGCACCTGGGCCGGGTCACCACCCAGGTGCTGGAACAACGCAGCGCGCTGCTGGCCCAGGTGGAACAAGCGCGCGTGTTGCACCGCGAGCTGAAGCGCAGCGAAGATTTCCTGGAGCGCACCAACACCGCCGCGCGCGTGGGTGGCTGGGAACTGGAGCTGGCCACCGGCGAGGTGCGCTGGACCCGCGAAACCAAGCAGATCCACGGCGTGCGTTCCAGTTACGAACCGACGCTCGCCACCGCCCTCTCCTTCTACCGGCCCGACACCCGCGGCATCATCCAGACGGCGGTGAAGCGCTGCGTGGACGAAGGCACGCCGTACGAACTGCAGCTGCCGATGACCACCGCCGACGGGCGCGACATATGGGTGCGCGTGGTCGGCAACCGGCAGATCGTCGAAGGCCGCCAGCGGCTGGTCGGCGCCATCCAGGACATCAGCGAGGAACGCAGCACCCGCGATGCGCTGGAAGCCAGCGAAGTGCGCTACCGGCGCCTGTTCCACTACAGCCTTGGCCTGATCTGCACCCATACCCTGGATGGCACGCTCACCTCGGTGAACCCCGCCGCCATGCAGTCGCTGGGCTACGACGAAGCGCACGTGGTCGGCCGCAGCCTGGGCGAGTTCATGCCCGAGGACAAGCAGGACCACTTTGCCGCCTATCTGCGCCGCATCGGCGCCAACCACACCGATTCGGGCGTGATTGAACTGATCGCTGCCGATGGCACCCGGCGCTACTGGGCCTACCACAACGTGCTGGATTCGGAAGCCCAGCCGCCCTATGTGCTGGGCCACGCGCAGGATGTCACTGCCCTGCGCACCCAGGAACAGCAGCTGCGCGAACTGTCCTTCAAGGACCCGCTGACCCAGTGCAACAACCGGCGCTACCTGCACACCCTGGAAGCGCAGACCGGGCAAGCCTGGGCCTGCCTGGTGTTCGACCTGGATCACTTCAAGCAGATCAACGACAGCGAAGGCCATCGCCGCGGTGATGCGATCCTAGTCGGCTTCGCCACCTTCCTGCGTACACCGCTGGGCAAGGACGAGGCCGTGGTACGGCTGGGTGGCGATGAATTCCTGGTGGTGTCCAACAACACCGACCCGGCACGGCTGCAGGAACTGGAGCGCTGGTACAACGATCATTGCAGCGATTCGCCCTGCGCCTTCTCGATGGGCGCCGCCCAGCATGTGCCCGGCGAAAGCGTGGCCGACACGATCCACCGCGCCGATGACCATCTGTACCGCGCGCGTGCCCGCGTTCGCCGGTCCCCGCGCGGAGATGGCGGGCGCTAGTCCAGCAGGAAACGACTCATGCGCTGCAGCTCATCGTCCAGCGCGTTGCTGAAGGCCGCACCGCGCGGTGCGGCGCCGCTGATGTAGCCGAACTGCGGCAGCAGCTGGCCGCCGGCCACCGCCACGTTGGCCCAGCCAATCACCTGCTCGTGCCACAGCAGCGGCAGCGCGTAGTAGCCGAAGCGGCGCTTGGGTGCAGGCGTATAGGCTTCGAACCGATAGACCCAGCCCCACAGCTGTTCGAAGCGGCGACGGTCCCAGACCAACGGGTCGAACGGCGCCAGCAGGCGCACGGCCTCATCCACTACGTGGCGTCGCGAACGCGGGTTCTCGTCAGCCGGCCAGAACCATACCGTGCCATCCACCGTGCAACTGGCCAACTGCGAACGCGCCTCGCGCAGCGCCTGCTGCAGGGGCGCGGCCAGGTGCGGAGCGCCGTAGCCCAGCAGCCGCACCAGATAGGTCAGGCTGGCAGCCGGCAACGGCGCGTACTTGCGCACCACCAGGGCCAGCAACGCCTCGGCACGCTGCTGCGCGGTCAGGCCATCGGCATAAAGCGGCGCGTGCAGCGCCGGTGCGTAGATACGCGTGCCGCTGTCACGCCGCTGCACCCGCAGCAACCCGCGGTAGTGCATGCCATCGAGCAGCTGCGTGCTGGCGTTGCTGGTGCCGCCCCAGTAATTGGTCACCCGTCCATGGGCGAAGACCTGGTCCACCTCGCGCGGGTGGACCGCACCGTGCGCCTGCACGAACGCCAGCACCTGCTCGGCGCGGCGCCGGGTGGCCGCATCCCAGGCGCGCCTGGGCACGCGCGGGTGCATCAGCGCCACGTGCTCGCGCGGCAGGAACCCGTAGTTCACCAGGCAGTCTTCTTCCACCGGCAATCGCGCGTAGCGCCGCTCCAGGTCACCGGCGCGGTAATCCTTCACCCGGTGGCGCAGGGTCAGGTCCTGGGCACGGGCGGGCGCACGGATCGGATCGGCCTGCACGAAACCCAGGCGACGGATCGCCGCCATCAGCGTGGTGGGCGTGAACAAGGTGCGTGACACCGCATAGCGGCGCAACTGGTCCAGGGTGGGCGAAGCGGCCATGGGCCATTGTAGATCGGCGCGGCAGCCGGATGGCGTCGACTGGGCCCCGGCGACGGATGGCGCGGACTGGGGGGCAACGACGGGACGGCGACGACTGGGGCAACGACGGCACGTCGGCGACTGGGGGGAACGACGGGACGGCGACAACTGGGGGCGACGACGGAACGGCGACGACTGGGGGCAACGACGGGACGGCCACGACTGGGGGGCAACGACGGGACGGCGACGACGGGGTAGAGTCGACTGTTAGTCGACTGCTCTTCCCAGGGCTGCCGCAAAACCCGCGCTGCGCGCGATAGTCGACTAACTGTGTAAACCCACTACGTTGTTCAGCGGCACTCTGGAGATAGGTGGCTGGCCGCCGATCCCCATATGGGGACGGTGCCAGTTGTAGTGGTGCAGCCATTGGGTCAGCACGGAATTGCGTTGGTCCGATCTCGACTAAACGGCGTTAAACGGGCATTTTTATGGTTGTTCATCCGGGCTCTTTGGGATCTGGAGAGGTGTGGTAACCACCATTTTCCAGAGATGTCCCGGATGAACAACGTACAGAGAGATCACAACTAACAGTCGACTCTACCCAGTCGGCCATTCCCAGTCGGACATTCCCAGTCGGACATTCCCAGTCGGCCATTCCCAGTCGGCCATTCCCAGTCGGCCATTCCCAGTCGGCCATTTCCAGTCGGCCATACCCAATCGCCCATTTCCAATCGGCCATGCCCGGTCGCGCATCCCCAACCGACCCTACCCAGTCGACGTTTCCCCCATGTTTCCCCAGCCACGGGGCGCAGGTTGTGCGCGGCCGTTCTACAATCCCGGCAGGCCGTCACCCAAGGATCTGCGTGCCCCCGTTCAATCTGTTCCAGCGTCTTTCGCAGGCGCCGACCAATCCCCGCGCCGAGCCGGCGCCACGCAGCTTCGATGTGGCCGAACTGTATGCGGGCCCGGTGGCACTGCCCGGTGATGCCGCTGCGGCCCCGCTGGCGCTGGACGAGAAGCTGCGCCAGGCCTACTTCTGGATCGTCAACAACGCGATCATCAGCCCGCACTACGACATCGAATACCACGACGGTCCCTCGCCGCGGTTCAACGTGGGTGACAGCCGCCGTCCGCTCACCCTGCCGTCGGCGCAGAGCTACTCCAGCTACGTGCTGCTGCCGCTGCTGACCTTCGCCACCCGCCGCAAGTGCCTGTTCGTGGGCGGGCCCGGTCGTGGCAAGACCGCCAGCGCCATCCTGATGGGCGTGCTGGCCGGCTACCCGGTGCGCGAGGTGCGCCGCGCCATGCAGCACGGCCACCCGCAGATGACCATTGCCGATCTGCTTGGCAACCCGCTGCCGGCCGACCTGGTCGCCGCCCAGGACATGAACCAGATCCGCATCGCCTGGCGCAGCTGGCTGAGCATGCGGGTGAAGATCATCGACGAGTACAACCGCATTCCCACCCGCACCCAGAGCGCCCTGCTCACGGTGATGGGCGACAACTACGCCGAAATCCTCAACCACGTCTACGAATGCCCCGAATCGGCCTGGTACCTGACCGCCAACGACGATCGCGGCGGCGGCACCTACCAGGTGATCGAGGCCCTGCGCGACCGCATCGACGTGGTCGTGCAGGCGCTGGCCTTCAACCCGCGCTTCCTGGAAGAGATGCTGCTGCGCATCGAACAGGACATCCGCCCCGAAGAAGTCGTGCCGCGCGACATCATCTTCACCGAAGCCGAGGGTGACCAGCTGCTGCAGGAAATCCGCGCGGTCGAGGTTCCGCAGGATGTGCGCCGCCGCATCGAATTCTTCAGCAGCCAGTTCGAGCTGATGGAAACCGCCGGTGCACAGTTCGAATACATGACCAAGGACACCGCGCGCCTGGCCGGCGCCGACTGGGCACAGCTGACCGCCGCCGACAGCGGCCGCGACCGCATGAAGGACCTGGGCTGCCAGACCCGCAACGGCCTGTCCGTGCGCAACCTGATGACCCTGCTGATGTTCGCCAAGGCCATGGCCTACTTCCGCGGCAACACCACCGTGGCCCTGGACGACGTGCGCCAGGTGCTGCCCTTCGTGCTGAACGACAAGCTGCAGCCCGACCCGGATGCACCGTTCTTCGCGCTGCCGGAAAACGCCGCCTACCGCAGCGACCACCTGGGCTGGCTGCGGTGGCTGTTCGATGCGTCCACCGCCGAGTACGACCGCCTGGACCTGGACCGCGACGATCCGGTGGGCGCGCTGTCCGAGCAGTTCGCGCAGGGCCTGGACGGCCTGGGCGAAGGCGAGACCCGCAAGCGCCTGACCCGCATCGAGCGGCTGGTGGAAGAGCGCGTGAAGGGGCGCAAGCTGTACGGCCACCTGTACGACGATCTGCTGAAACTGAAGTACCTGCACCAGCGCTACACCAATTACCTGCACTGGCTGCGGGCGCGCTGAGATGGTGTCGCCCACTCTGGCGTCGCTGCTGGCATCGCGGCGTGCGCTGTTCAACCAGGCCGTGGCCGATGCACGCCACCGCTGGCCAAGCCTGGACCTGGCCGCGTTCAGTCAGTTCGTGCACGAAACCCTGGATACGCTGTGCCAGGCCGTGGACGGCGAAGACCCGGCGTGCACCGCCCAGGTGTGCGAGGTGGCCTTCGAACTGGGGCTGCAGCTGGTGGCCCATGGCCAGGCCGGGCCGCGTGCGCGCCTGCCCTGGGTCGATGCGGCCTGGTGCACGTTGGCGCCCGCGCTGGCACCGTTGCTGCGGCGTGAACCGCAGGCGGTGCTGGGTACCGTGGCCAACGCCGTACTGCGCATGGCCGAGCAACCCGGCGTACGCGTGGACGCGTGGATTGCCACCGTGGCCGCACACGGTGCGCAGTGCAGCAACGTGCAGCAGCTGCGCGACCTGGGCGCACTGGCGGCCTGGCGCGCGGGCATGGCGCAGCTGCGTGAGCCGGTACTGCAGCAACTGGACAGCCTTCCGCTCGCAGTGACCACCGCGATCATCGGCGCCCCTGCCGTCAGCGTGGACGACCTGCCCGCGCGGCTGCGCGCCGACCGCTGGTACCACCCAGCGCCGAGTGCCGCGGTCGGCCACAGCACGGGCGCCTTCACTGGTCTTGGTGGGTCGTTCAGCACGCCTCCGCTGGTGCGGGCCACGCCGCAGGGCTTTGTCATCTGCAGCGGCGAACAACACTTCCTGCTGCTGGCCGATGCCTTCGGTGCCGCCCTGCTGCCGGCCCATGCAGAGGAGTTCGATGCGGCGCCGGCCGGTACGCTGCCGGCCGCCACCGCCGCGCGCCTGGCCGAACAGCACCTGCCGCACGCAGCTGCACGCCATGAGGTGCAGGCGGTGGCCGGTGACGCCGGCATCGTCCTGTTCTCAACCTGGTCGCATGCGCTGCGCGTGCTGCCACCGCAATGAACCCGCCACCGCTTCCCGGTTCCCTGCTCGCCTGGCAGCAGGCGTGGCCGCAGGCACTGGCCGCCTGGAGCCGGTTCACCCGCCTGCAGGACCCGCGCCTGTGCGACTCGCACGTGCAGGCCGCTGCCGAGGGCTTGACCGGCAGCTTCGCCGCCATCCGCCTGGCCGACCAGCGCATCGTGATTGATCTTGAGCAGGTGCAGCAGCTCGGCCTGCAGCCCTATGCGGTGGAGATCCTGGCGCACGAGATCGGCCACCACGTACTGGCCCCGGCCACCGCCAGCGACCATGCGCGCATGTTGGCCCGTATCCGGCGCGCACTGCCGACGCTGGAAGCACACGCGCCGATGGTGGCCAACCTCTACACCGACCTGCTCATCAACGACCGCCTGCAGCGCCAGAACGGCCTGCACATGGATGCCATCTACCGGCGCCTGGCGCAGGCGGCCACCCAGCCGGCATCCACGGTCTGGCAGCTGTACATGGGCATCTACGAGGAATTGTGGCAGCAGCCGCGCGGCGCGCTGGGCGGCTCCCCGGACGATGCGGCCGTGCACGCCGATGCGTGGCTGGGCGCGCGGGTGGTGCGCGTCTACGCCAACGACTGGATGGCCGGTGCCACGCGCTTTGCGACCCTGCTGCTGCCCTGGTTGCTGCAGGCGCAGACCGATGCACGGCTGGACGCCCTGATGGACACCCAGCACGCCGGCCACGGCAGCCAGCCAGCGGGCCTGGGCCAGTTGGATGACGATGAGCTGTCGCCGGTCCTGCACCCGGCACACGACCCGCTCATCACCGGCCAGGCCGATGAAGCGGGCCCAGCGCAAGCACCGCAGGATACGGCGGCCGCCACCTCGCGCGGGCAGATGCGCGAACCGTTCGAATACGGGCAGATCCTGCGCGCGGCCGGGCTGGATCTGGATGACCACCAGATCGCCATCCGCTACTACCGCGAACGCGCGCTTCCGCACCTGATCCGCTACCCCAGCGCGCCACAGCCGCAGGCACTGGAAGCACTGCCCGAAGGCCTGGAACCGTGGGAGCCGGGCGATGCACTGGATACGGTGGACTGGCTGCAGTCGGTACTGCAATCGCCGCACGTCATCCCCGGGGTCACCACCGTGCAGCGGGTGTACGGGCTCGCGCCCGGCCGCGAGCCGGCGACCGAACCGATTGATCTGGATCTTTACGTGGACAGCTCGGGCTCGATGCCCAACCCGCAGCAGCACACCTCCTACCTGGCCCTGGCCGGTGCCATCATTGCGTTGTCGGCACTGCGGGCCGGCGCGCGCGTGCAGGCCACGCTGTGGAGCGGCACCCACCAGCACCTGCATACCGATGGCTTCGTGCGCGCCGAAGACCCCATCCTGCACGTGCTGACCGGGTACTTCGGCGGCGCCACTGCCTTCCCGATCCATCGCCTGCGCGACACCTATGCCGCACGCACGCCGCGCGACCGCGCCGTACACATCCTGCACATCTCCGACGACGGCATCACCACCATGTTCGACCAGGACGAGCGCGGTGGCAGCGGCTGGGACATCGCCCGCCACGCGCTGCAGGCCGCGCGCGGCGGCGGCACCATGGCATTGAACCTGTACAGCCCGCTGCCGGCATACCTGGCCGATGCCGCGGCCACCGGCTGGACCGCCGACCTGCTGCGCGCGCGCGACGCCGGCTGGGATATCCATGTAGTGCGCGACATGGCGGATCTGCTGCAGTTCGCGCGCGTCTTTGCTCAGCGCCACTACGCGCCGGGCCCGGTGGGTCCACGACCGTGATCGTGCTGTGGCGGCTGACCACGCTGTGCAACCTGGCCTGTGGGTTCTGTGCCTACGATCGCCGTGTCCGCCAGCCCCGCGTGCACATGCCAGCCGCTGAAGTCGAGCGTGTCGCGGACCTGTTCGTGCGCTACCAGCTGCGCAGCGGCCAGCCGGTACTGCTGAGCTGGCTGGGTGGCGAGCCGCTGCTCTGGCCCGGCCTGCTGCCGCTGTCGCAGCAACTGCGTCGGCAGGGCCTGCGGATCAGCATGACCAGCAACGGCACCCGCGCCTGGCAACCGGGTGCTGCGCAGGCGTTGGCCGAGGCCTTCGACGAGATCACCTTCAGCATCGATGCCCCGGGCCCCGTGCACGATGCGCTGCGCGGCTGGCCCGGCGGTGCGCGCAGGCTGGAACAGGCGATCCGCGCCCTGGCTGGCCTACACGCCAGCGGAAACCAGAACCGCCCGCGCCTGCGTGCCAACGTGGTGCTCATGCACCCCACCCTCGAACACTTCTCCGATCTGTGCCTGCAGTTGGCCGCGTGGGGCGTGGATGAGATCACCTTCAACCAGCTGGGTGGCCGCGACCGCCCGCTGTTTCACCGCCAGCACGCGCTGACGGCCGCCGATGTGGCACAGCTGCGTCATGCCCTGCCCGCGCTGGCCGTTCAACTGGCCGAGCGCGGCGTGCAGCTGCATGCCCAGCCGGCCTACCTGGACCGCTTCCATGCCAGCGCCATCGGCGCCGCGCTGCCGGTGCTCGATTGCGAGGCCCGCCGCCCGACCCTGTTCATCGACGAACACGGCCGCATCGGCGCCTGCAGTTTCACCGTCGACACCCACGCCATCGACAGCCGCGACCTGCGCCAGCCCGACGACCTCGATACGCTGCGCGAGCGGCTGCGGCAACAGCGCCTGCAGAGGCCGGCCGCGGTCTGCGGTGATTGTCCTTCCACCCAGGTGTTTGCAAAATTCGGAACATGACCATGACCGCTGGCCCCGACCTTGATGTCCTGCTGCGCCGCCTGCTGGAAACCCCGCCGGATTTCCTCGCCGTGCCGCGCCGTGCGGGCCAGGGCGGCGTGCATGTGGCAGCCGTGGTCGGCGATGTGTTCGCCCAGCACGGCCTGGACCTGCCGCCCGCACTGCGTGCCACCCTGTCCGGCGATCTCCCGGGCGTGGGCGCCAACCAGCTCAGCGTGGCCGCCGTTGCCGCCTGGCTGATGGCCGACCCGCACTGGCAGCAGATCACCCTGCAGAAGGAGCGCTGGCAAGGCCTGTTCGCAGACGCCATCCCCGCGTTGGCGGCCAGCGCCCCGGCCGATCAGTTCGTGTTCGAGGCCGACCGCCGCGAAGAACTGGCGCGCACCACCATTGCCCGCCTGGGCCTGCTGCCGGACGGGGAAACCGCCGCCCAGGCCGCCGACCGCCTGGCCCGCATCAGTGGCGTGGAACGGCAGCGCCTGCTCGACGCCAGCCGCGCCACCGAAGCGCGCGCCCGTGCGATCCGCGAGGCGCTGGCGCGCAAGGCCGCCGAAGAATCGGCCGACAAGTGGACGCGCGAGTAACCCGGTGGCGATGAACACCGAACCGACCGATGCCGATCGCTACCCCACCCTGAGCGATGCCGGCCGCGCAATGCTGCGGCACATGCGCGAACACCCGGCCGCGCCGCTGTTCCGCAACGCCAGCGGCAACCGTCTGTTGGCCGATGAAGTGGCCGCGCTGCGCCGCTACGAACGCGACATCGCCCAGGCGCGGTTCGACTGGCACCCCGGCAGTCCGCCGCCGTGGCTGGACGCGTTTGTGGCAGATACCTTCGCCCAGGTGCCGCATTACCGGGCACTGGGTCGCCCGTCAGCGTTCCAGGACATCCACAGCGTGCACCGCGGCGACCTGGCCGCCGACGTGGCCCGCTTCGTGCCCGACCCGGTGCCGCTGCAGCGGATGATCAACTTCCGCACCACCGGCACCACCGGTCATCCGCTGGTGCTGCCCTCGCATCCGGTGGTGGCCGCGCGCTACCTGGCCTACCACAAGCGCGCGCTGCACCGCTTCGGCCTCACCCTGCAGCACGGCGCCGGGCAGATGGGGGTGATGCTGCTGGGCATGCAGCAGCGCTGCTTCACCTATGTGTCGGTCACCCCCAGCATGGGCGAATCGGGGCTAGCCAAGATCAACCTGCACCCGGACGACTGGCGCCATCCCGATGATCGTGCGCGCTACATCGACCAGATGCAGCCGGAGGTGATCGCTGGCGATCCGATCTCGTTCGCCGCCCTGCTGCAGTTGCCGGTGCAGCACCGCCCGCGTGCGCTGCTGTCGGTGTCGATGGCCTTGTCGCACGGGCTGCGTGCCCAGCTGGCCGAGCGCTTCGGCTGCCCGGTGCTGGATCTGTATTCCATGAACGAGGCCGGGCCGCTGGCGGTGTTCGATGCCGAGGCCGGCGGCCACGTGCTGCTGCAGCCGGGCATGTACGTGGAAATCCTGGATGCCGAGGGCACCGCACTACCGCTCGGGCAGACCGGCGAGATCACGCTCAGCGGCGGCTTCAACTTCTGCCTGCCACTGCTGCGCTACCGCACCGGCGATCGCGGCGCATTGGCGATGGCCGGTGACACCCCGATGATTGTCGGGCTGCAGGGGCGCCGCCCCTTGCGCTACCGCACCGCGCAGGGCCAGTGGATCAACAACATCGACCTCACCCATGCGCTGGCGCTGTTGCCGCTGTCACGATTCGTCGTGCACCAGCACGCCGATGGCAGCGTACAGCTGTCGCTGCCGCCGGCCGAACTGCAGCATGCCGACGACGCTGCACGGCGGCTGGCCGCAGCGCTGGTCGGCCAGCCCGTACAGGTCGTTCCGCTGCAGCATGACGACAAAGTGCTGCAGTACAGCAGCGATCTTGCCGGCAGCCACGCGCAGTAGCCGCTCAGCGCAGCAGCTGCGCGTATGCCGCCAGCACCGCCAGATGCCCGACGTAGTACACGTAGAACCACCAGCGCGTGCGCGCAATGGACCAGGGCCAGCGTGCCATCAGCCACAGCACCGGCACCGCCAGCAGCGCCCACGCGTTGCCGTTGAACCAGCACAGCGCGGCCAGCGCCGGCAGCGGCAGCCACCACACCCGGTGGCGGAACGCGATCCAGCACAGCAGCACCAGCCCCACGCCGGCCCAGCGGTAATCCACGAAGAATGGCAGCACGCCCGCGGCCAGCAACAGCGACCACGGTCGATTCCGTGCTAGCGCCTGGATGGCGAGCGCCGCCAAGGCGAAGGTCAGCAGGATGTTCACCGGCAGCCAGCCGCCGAATGCCCAGGCATGCACCGGCTGCGCCAGCACGCCCCACAGCGCCAGGCGGCGGATCGACTTGCCCAGGTCTGCGCCGGGCTGGGCCAGGTTGCAGGCCATCACCGCCGCAAACAGCGGAAACGCGATACGCCCCAGCTCGCTCACCAGCGGCAGGTAGCCGCCATAGACCACCTTGGCCACGTGGTCGCCGGTCATCAACAGCAGCGCCAGCCACTTCAACGCCTCACGCGCGCCGCTGGGCAGCACGTAGGGAACGGTGGTCGGGGCTGTGGTTGCATCCTGCATGGGTGTTGGGTTCCTGGTTACGCCCCAAAATCTTGCCACGGCTGGCTATGCTTGTGCGTCCTGCACGTGAGGCACCGCCATGCGCACCCTGTATCCGTCCATCGAACCCTACCGCCAGCACAGCCTCGCCGTGGATGCCCTGCACACGCTGCATATCGAAGAATGCGGCAACCCACAGGGCCAGCCCGTGGTGTTCCTGCATGGTGGACCCGGTGCGGGCGTTTCGCCGGTGCACCGCCGCTTCTTCGACCCGGCCCGCTACCGCATCGTGCTGATCGACCAGCGTGGCTGTGGCCGCTCCACGCCCTTTGGCGAACTGCGCGACAACACCACCGCGCACCTGGTGGCCGACATCGAGCAGGTGCGCGTTCACCTGGGCATTGAGCGCTGGCTGGTATTCGGTGGCTCGTGGGGGTCCACGCTGGCACTGGCCTATGCGCAGGCGCACCCGCAGCGCGCCACCGGGGTGATCGTTCGCGGGGTCTATCTGGGCCGTGCTGAAGAAAACCGCTGGTTCGCCGAAGCCGACGGCGGCGCCCGCTGGATCTTCCCGGAGCGTTGGGCACGCTACGAGGCCTTCATTCCCGAAGACGAACGGGGCGACATGATCGCGGCGTACTGGAAGCGCCTGGACAGCCCGGACCTCTCCGTTCGCATTGCCGCCGCGCAGGCCTGGCTGGGCTGGGAAGACAACGCGGCCACCCTGCTGCACGACGTCAACGCGGTATCCGATGAAGACCCGCAGCAGACCCTGGCCAAGGCACGCATCGAAGCGCATTACTTCCGCCACAACGCATTCCTGGAACACGGCCAGCTGCTGCGCAACATCGATCGCATCCGTCACCTGCCCGGCATGATCGTGCAGGGCCGCTACGACATCATCTGCCCCGCGCGCAGCGCCTGGGAGCTGGCCCAGGCCTGGCCCGAAGCGCGGCTGGAGATGGTGCTGTCCGGCCACAGCGCCACCGAAGCGGCCACCACCGATGCACTGATCCGCGCCACCGATGCCGCCCTCGGCGGCCACGCCGGCTGACCCCGACACGCCCGTACCGCACACCGCGCCCACCCCGCACACCCGTAGAGTCGAGCTTGCTCGACTGCCGCACGCCAAAAGCCGTCAAGCAAGCCCGACGCTACGAAAACCCCGCCCCCCTCGCACGCGCGGCTATACCCACGTATACCCGCGCTGTACCACGGGCCTCTAGGCCGGGCACGGCCGGCGGCGGACAATACCGGCCTGCATCCACTGCGGAGTCGAAAATGGATCCCGATCCTGTCCGGTGCGCTGCGCGCGCGCCCTGCCCCCTTGTCCCTCTCTGCTGGTGCCTGGCAACCGGTTCGCATCACGTTGCGTGACCGGGGCTGCGGGCATCGCCTGCCCGGAGCCCGCCCATGTCCTACAAGATCCTCTACATCACCCTGCGCCGTCTGATCGGCGAACGCGCAGTACCAGCGCTGCGCAGCCAGTTGCTGCAGCACGGCCCGGTGCTGTTCGCGCGTGCGCTGGCGCTGGGCTCACCGCGCGTGGTGGCCGACGCCCTTTCGCTGCTGCCCATGGGCGAACGCATCACCGTACTTCGCCACCTGCCCGCGCCGCTGCGCGAAACCATGAAGCCGCTGTGCATCGGCAGCAGCCCGCGCGTCCGCCTGCAGCTGTGCGTCGCCGCATTCGTGCTTCATCACTCATGACCGGCTCCGATCCGTGGAGGGCTACACCCCATGAACCTCGATCTGCACCTGCCGGCATTCGATGCCGGCGCCACCCTGGCATCCCTGCTCAGCCTGTCCACCGCCTTCGTGCTGGGTGGCGCCATCGGCCTGGAACGGCAGGTGCGCCAGCGCACCGCCGGTCTGCGTACCAACACCCTGGTCGCGGTGAGCGCCGCGGTATTCGTCGATCTGGCCGTGCGCTATCACGGCCTGCACGGCGGCACGCCTTCGCCGCTGCACGTGGTCGCCTACGTGATTTCCGGCGTGGGCTTCCTCGGTGCCGGCGCCATCATGAAGGACGGCGCCCAGATATCGGGCCTGAACACCGCCGCCACGCTGTGGGGTTCGGCCGCGGTCGGGGCCTGTGCAGGGCTGAAGCTGTTCCCCGAAGCGTTGCTGGCCGCCGTCTTCGTCCTCGCCTCGAACACCCTGCTGCGGCCGGTGGTCAACCGCATCCAGCGCCAGCCGCTGCCGGAAGCCTTCAGCGAAGCAACCTACGCCATCAACGTGGTGTGCCAGCGCGAGCAGCAGGCCGAGGTGCTGGACCGTCTGCTGCTGTTGCTGGAACAGGCCCAGTACCCGGTGCGTGCGGTGGACCAGCGCCCGTTCGGCGAGCGCGACGTGGAAATCGAAGCGGTGCTCTACGCCACCACCGTCGATGGAACCGAACTGGACGCCGTACTGGCCGAACTGGCGGCGCAACCGGGCATGTTGCAGGGGTTCTGGAATGCCACTCTGGAAGAATGACGTGCACGCGCCCCACCAGCGCCCCCAGCCCGCTTTGCTATCCTCGCGCCTGCCCGCCCGGGAACCGTTGCCGATGCCCCGCCCCCCGCTCCGCCGCCCGCTGGCCCACCTGGCCCTGATCGTCGCGATGGCGGCGATCTTCCTGGTGGACACCTTCAGCGACTATGCCGTCGCTGCCGCCTGCTTCTACGCCGCGCTGATCCTGGCCATGTCGCGGCGGCTGCTGCCCCGCCCCCTGTTGGGCCTGGCCCTGGCCTGCGTCGCGTTGACCATCGCCAGCTTCCTGCTCACCCGCGCCGGGGCCTATCGCATCGGGCTGGTGAACACCGCCATCGGCATCCTGGTCATCGGCATCACCACCTATCTGTCGCTGAAGATGGAAGCGGCCAAGGCCGCCGTGCAGGACGCGCAGACGCGGCTGCTGCGGGTGGCCCGTGCGTCTACCGTGGGCGAGCTGACCACGTCCATCGCGCACGAAGTGAACCAGCCGCTGGCCGCCATCGCAAGCAGTGCCGAGGCCGCCCAGCGCTGGCTGGCCCAACAGCCGGCCAACGTGGAGCGGGCGCAGCAGGCACTGGCGCGGATCCTGGCCGACGCGCACCGCGCCAGTGACGTGATCGCCCGGGTGCGCGGGCTGACCCGCGGCGCTGCGCCACAGCGCGAAGTGTTCGACCTGAACCAGGCCGTGCAGGACATGCTTGCCCTGTCGCAAGCCGAACTGGAGCGCCAGCACATCACCGTGGCCACGCTGCTCGACCCGGCCCTGCCCACGGTGCTGGCTGATCGCGTGCAGGTGCAGCAGGTGATCGGCAACCTGCTGCTGAACGCCATCGAAGCCATGGCCAACACGCCGCTGCCCGAGCGCCGCCTGTCGGTGCTCACCCACGCCCGCGACCAGCACGTGCGCCTGAGCGTGCGCGACCGGGGCGCCGGCCTGCCCAGCGAAGCGATCGAACAGGTGTTCGATGCATTCTGGACCACCAAGCCCGACGGCCTGGGGCTGGGGCTCAGCCTGAGCCGCAGCATGCTGGAAGCCAATGGCGGCCGCATCCACGCCGAGCGCGCCAGTGGCGGCGGCGCGTGCTTCATCATCGAACTGCCTGCCATGGAGGACGCCGCACATGACCCGCACCGCGCAGACTGAACCCGATGCCGTGGTCTACGTCGTGGATGACGACGCTTCGGTGCGTGCGGCATTGGAGGATCTGCTGGCCTCGATGGGGCTGCAGGTGCGCAGCTTTGCTTCAACCCAGGCGTTCCTGGACGCGGCGCGCGACGATGCGCCGGCGTGCCTGGTGCTGGACGTGCGCATGCCCGGCCAGAGCGGCCTGGACTTCCACCGGCAGATGGCCGCCCACGGCCTGCACCTGCCGGTGGTGTTCATCACCGGCCACGGCGACATCGCCATGGGTGTGAACGCCATCAAGGACGGCGCGCTGGAGTTCCTGACCAAGCCGTTCCGCGACCAGCAGTTGCTGGATGCCATCCAGAAAGGCATCGCGCAGGACCGGCAGCGCCGTAGCGAGCACAGCGAAGCGGCCGCCCTGCAGGCACGCTGGGCTACCCTCAGCGCCGGCGAGCGCGAGGTCGCCCAGGGCGTGGTTGCCGGCCGCTTGAACAAACAGATCGCCGCCGATCTGGGCGTCAGCGAAATCACGGTCAAGGTCCGGCGCGGCCAACTGATGCGCAAGCTGGGCGCACGCACCCTGGTCGACCTGGTCCGCCTCTACGATCGCCTGAGCGCCGAACGCCCGTAGAGTCGAGCTTGCTCGACTGCCACACGCCAAAACCCCACCGGTAGAGTCGAGCTTGCTCGACTGCTCCACGCGAAAAGCCGTCGAGCACGCTCAACGCTACGAAGCCACTGCACGCCCACGGTGCTTCAATTCCGGACCGGTCCTAATTCAGCGAACGGCCGCAACACCTAGCATCGCCGCTGACTCTTGCTTCCGGAGGCACCCATGCGTGCCCAACCTCGGCGCTGCGCACTGCTTGCGCTGGCCTGCAGCGCGGCGTTGCTCGTGACCGCACACCTCGCTTCCGATGCTGATCCCACGCCCATCGTGCGCGCCGCACTGCAGCGTGACGACCTGCTGTGCCTGGGGCTCACACAATGGCCGCTTGATGTCGTCCAGGAAGGCCCACAGGCCCGCCAGGCGGCCGCACTGGCTGCACTTGGATTGCTGCTGTCCGAAGAGATGGAGCTGGATCCATTGGCGGACGGCCATCGGGTCATGGGTATCCGCTATGTTCCAGCGGACGCTGCCACCCCGTATCTGCATACGCGCAGCATCGAACAACCCACGCTGATGGGCACCGAGGCGCGGGCCCTGCAGGACATCTGCTGGGGCCGCAAGGCGTTGGATGCCGTCACCGAGTGGACAACGACCACGCCGCCGTTCGTGCGCGGTCGCGCGGTGTACAGCTACCACCTTGAACTGGCGCCGTGGGCTACGCACCCCCGTGTGCTTGAAGCGTTCCCCGGTATTGGCCACGCGCAGTCCCAGGCCTTACACCCAGCCATTCTGAACCTGCAGCAGGACAGTCGTGGCTGGCGCGCCGTGCCCGAATAAGCCACACAGCGCATGCACCGAAACGCAGAACAGCGCCCGAGGGCGCTGTTCTGCGTTTTTCGTCAATGTGTCTGGGCTCAGTCGAACGCCATGCCAAAGCCAATGTTGAACAACGCTTGGTCACCCCGCGACATGGCCACACCGGCATTGAGGTTGAATCGACCGGACCGGCTCCAGCGCGACACACCCAGCGCGAAGGCCGATTCCCCCCGGTAGGTCGCCGTACCCAGGTTCAGTGTCACTTTCCCCGGCAGATTAGGCGTGACCTGCACCAGCGCCGCCGAGGCGGCGATACCGCGATTGATCTGTCGCGACATGTGCGACGCCTTTGCGCCAATGGCCTGCTCCATCGCTTCAACGCGCTGGTCGGTGTAACGATTCACCGACGCCATCTGCTCCTGCAGCTGCGCCACGTTGACCGCGTCGGTATCGGCGCTGCCAGCGGCAACATGGGCAATCTGGCGCTCGCCCCCGGCGTGCCCGACCGACACGCTGTCAGCGCGATCGGCGATGGCATCGGAACCGAGCGCAACGCTGTTGTCTGCATTCGCCTGCGCGCCGGAACCGGCGGCCACGGCGCCCTGGCCCGTGGCTTCAGCCGGCGCACCCTTGGCCACCAGCGCCTCGTTGCCGGTAGCGCCGTAGTACGGCAGATCCGACCCCGCCCCGTCGCCCGGTTGGCCTTCCAGAACCCCGACACGATCCTGCAGTCCATCCAACTGGCGGCCGATGCCTTCGCCTATGGCCGACAACTGGCCACCATTGACCGACTCGCGACTGCCCAGCTGTACGCGACCGTCGGCGACGTTGGCCAGCACGGTGCCTGCGGCCCCACCGAACATCACCTGGCTGCGATCGCTGCCCGCCACATAGCCAACCGTCTCCTGGACATCACCATTGTCGCCCACCAGCCCCGCCTGCTTCAGCTGGCGCAGATTGATGGCGTCGGTGTCGTCGCTCGCATCGGCCACGTGGGTGACCTGGCGCTCGGCACCATCACTCCCGATCGATACGGCGTTGGCACGGTCGGCCACCGACCCTGCGCCCAGTGCAATGGCGCCGTCCGCAGACGCCTGCGCGCCCTGCCCCAGTGCGATGGCTGCGGCACCGTCGGCCTGCGCCGACGCGCCGATGGCCAGCGCCGCCACGCCGCTGATGGACGCGTCGTCGCTGCCATCACCACGACCATCGACCTTCAGATAGCGGCTGTCCTCCGGCTGCGCCGCCGCCAGGCCATCCTGCATCTGTGCCAGTGTCACTGCATCGGTTGCGTCATCGGCAGCAGCCACGCCCTTCAACTGCCGCGCGCCCGTCGCCCCCGCAAGGTCGACCACGCCACCGGCACGGCCAGCCGCCACCGCAATGTTGCCGCTGGCGGCATCCTGGCGTACCAGGCCTGCGTCGCCGTCATTCCACGCATCGATCTGGCGCTGCGTGTCCAGCACGTCGTCTTCGCTGTGGTTGACGCGCTGGTCCAGCAGCTGCAGCTGCCCGTCCACTGCACCCAGCGCGGAACCCGCATCGTGGAAACTGCTGCCCTGCACGACATAGGTCGGGCCTGTCACGATACCGGTGGCCGCGTCCACCTGCGCACCGCCACCGAGGGCGGCGACCGTGGCCTGCAACTGCTGCAGGTTGACCACATCGGTCGCGTCAGTGCCGTTGGCCACGTTGATCAACTGGCGCGCACCCGCAGTACCGCCACCAATCGACAACACCTGGTCGCGATCGGCAACCGAGCCTGCGCCCAGCGCCACTGTATTCTCGCCGTTGGCGCGCGCACCGGCACCGATGGCCACGCTGCTCTGCC
The DNA here is from genome assembly GCF_003086875.1 of Stenotrophomonas sp. ZAC14D2_NAIMI4_6. Classification (NCBI taxonomy): domain Bacteria; kingdom Pseudomonadati; phylum Pseudomonadota; class Gammaproteobacteria; order Lysobacterales; family Lysobacteraceae; genus Stenotrophomonas; species Stenotrophomonas sp. ZAC14D2_NAIMI4_6. The sequence continues at coordinate 2,293,343 of NZ_CP025996.1, forward strand.
CCGCTGCACGGGCGTCGGCACCAAGGGCCATCGAATGCTGGCCGCCTGCTGCCGCCGCACTACCCAGCGCCGCGCTACCGATCCCGCCCGTGGTCGCGGGCGCATCGAGATCACCGGCTGCGGCCTGGAAGTAGCGCTGGGCGACTACCATATTGCTTCCAAGGTCGACCAGTGCGGCACGCTGCGCGCGGTCTTCCGCATCCAGTGCGTGCAGCGCGTCACCGGTGCTGTGCAAGGTGGCACCCAGCACATTGAAGTCCGGAGCCCGCAACGTACCATCTGCGGCCACGCCCGCGCCTGCACCCAGCGCCGCTGCCACACTGGCCACGGCGGCGTCGGCCTGCGCCTTGTTGATGGCCTCGTCGCCGGCGGCCGCATCGGCAACACCGCCCAGACGGCGGGCACCCGCCGTTCCAGCCATGCCAATGGCGGCGCCATCACGATCCGCGCCGACGGTCAGGTCGGCGCCCGCCGTGGCCTGCTGGACCATGCCGATGGTGCCCTGGCTGACGCGCGTGTGCAGATCATTCACCGACACTTCGACGCTGGACAGGCCGCCGTCCAGCGCGGTGAGCGCGCTGCCGATGCTGGTATGGGTTCCGCCGTGGGCGAGATCGAAGCCGGGGGCGATGACAGTGCCGTCGGCCGACAACGCACCACCGGTCGCCTGCAGAAGTCCCTGCAGCTGCTGCACGCTGACCGCGTCATTGTCCTGGGTGCCATCGGCCATGTTCTCGATGCCACGGCGTGCCGTGGTTGAACCTAGGGCAACCGTGGCGTTGCCGCGGCTGACCGAACCGGCGCCGATGGCAACACTGTTGGCGTGCGTCGCACGGGCACCTGCGCCGATCGCGGAGGAATACTGCCCGCTGGCCGTCGCTGCACGGCCGAGAGCGATGCCGCGCTCGCCCGTGGCCACCGCCGCTGAACCCAATGCGGTTACCACCGTACCGGCGCCATTGGCCTGGAAGCCGATCGCGGTCGCGTTCCAGGTGGTGCGGGTGCTGGCGCCCAGCGAGGTCGCGCCGCTGGTACCCGAGCCGTTCTGGCTGTCGGACGTGGCACCGTAGCCGATCGAGACGGCGTTGGTGCCGGCGGCCAGCGTATTGCTGCCCAATGCGATGGCACCGTTGTTGGCGCCATTGCTGGCCGGTCGTGCAACGGCATTGCTGCCGATGGCAATCATGTTGATACCATTGACGCTGGCGGCCGTGGCGTTGCTGCCGGCGTTGACCACCAGCAGGCTGTCATCGGTTGCGGCCAGCGGCAGGACGCCACGCAGCGCAGCCGGGTCCACGCAGGCCCCCTGCTGCAGTTCGTCCGGCGCATTGCACAGTGCCTGCTGGATGTTGTTGGCCAGCACGTTCGGAGCAATCATCGCGAGCAGTACGGCGGCAACGCCCGCGCTCATGCGACGGCGACGGCCCTGGGCCAGTTCCGAGGCGACGACCCACTTGCCGGTGGCCGCGTTCCAGACAATGCGATAGATGCAGTTCATGGTCGTTCTCCGAGGGCGGGACGCCCGTTGGGGGTAGGCAGCAGGTCGTTGCAGCCATGACTGGATGCTAGGCAAGCGCCCCCCGCTGGCGTATCGGACGCGGCCTAAAGCGCGCCCGGATACACCCGTGGAATGGTTTGTGATTCAGCAGGTTGCGGCGGGGTGCGCGCTGAACTGGCGCACCCCGCGCCGGTCTCAGTCGCCCAGCACCACGCCGACGCCCATGCGGAAGATCGGCTTGTCGCCGCGCGCCATGGAAGCGCCACCGTTGACATTGACGCGCCCGTTGTCGCTCCAGCGCGACACGCCCACGCCCATCGCTGTTTCGCTGCGGTAATTGGCCAGGTTGGCGTTGATGGTGGTCTTGCCCGGCAGGTACGGCGTCATCGGTGCCAGCGCAGCGGCTGCGGCGATGCCCCGGTTGGCCTGGCGGTTGACCTGGCCCAGGCGCTGCTCCATGCCGCTCCAGGCATCCTGCACACGCTCGTCGGCATAGGCCTTGGCGTCGTGCACACCCTGTTGCAGCTGGCCCACGTTCACCGCATCGGTGGCCTGCACGCCGGCCGCCACGTGGGTGATCTGGCGCTCGCCGCCTTCGCGGCCGACCGACACGCTGTTGTCGCGGTCGGCCAGCGAACCGGCACCCAGCGCAACGCTGTTGTCAGCTCGGGCCTCTGCACCGGCACCCGCCGCCACGCTGCCCTGGCCGACGGCCTGGGCCGGGTTGTCACCGGCCTGATCGCCGGGCTGCGGATTCGCACCGTAGTACGGCGGATTGCCGCCGCTGCCACCGCCGGCATCGCCGGCTTCCAGGGCACCGACGCGGCCATCCAGATCGCCGATGCGGCCCTGCAGCTGGTCGCGCAGCGCGGCCAACTGGCCACCGTTCACGGCCTCGCGGCTGCCTGCACCCACACGACCATCGGCCACGTTGGTCAGTACGGTGCCATTGGTCCCATCGAAGGTGACCTGTGCACGCTGGCTGCCGGCATCGTAGGTCACCGCATCCAGCATCTGCCCGCCATCGCCGACCAGCCCGGCCGCCTTGAGCTGGCGCAGGTTCACCGCATCGGTATCCTCGCTGCCATCGGCCACATGGGTGATCTGGCGTTCGGCACCAACCGCACCGACCGACACGCTGTTGGCGCGATCGGCAACGGCGCCCGCGCCCAGCGCCACGCTGTTGTCAGCCTGTGCCACCGCACCCTGGCCCAACGCCACGCTGCCCGCACCATTGGCCTGGGCCGATGCACCTACCGCCATCGCGCCCTGCCCGTTGGCCTGCGCATCATCACTGCCATCGCCTGCACCATCCACCCGCACATAGCGGTTGCCGGTGGCACGAAGGTCATCGACGGCCGAGGCCAGCTGGCCCAGGTTCACCGCATCATTGGCGTCGGTGCCCGCGGCCACGCCCTTGAGCTGGCGTTCGCCGTCGGTACCGCGCAGGTCCACCACGGTGCCACCGGTACCGGCACCGATCGTCACAGCCGCGTCCGCAGCCGCCTGCTGCACCAGGCCGGCTTCGCCATTGCCCAGTTCCACCAGCTGCTGGCGCAACTGGGTGATATCGCCTTCGTTGCGGGTCACGCGGCCATCGATCACGGTCAGGCCACCATCCACCGAAGACAGCGCATCGCCCACGTTGTCGAAGGTCTGGCCCTGCACGCTGTACTGCGGGCCGGTTACCGTGCCGGTCGATGCATTGTGCGCGGCGCCGCCGCCCAGGCCATCGATGACCGGAAGCAGCTGCTGCACGTTCACCGCATCCGCCGCGTCGGTACCGTTGGCCACGTTGATGACCTGGCGGGTGCCGTTACCGCCCATGCCCCAGCCAACCGACACGACGTTGTCGCGGTCTGCTACCGCCTCAGCACCCAGCGCAACCGAATTCTCACCCGTGGCGCGCGCATTCGCACCCAGGGCAATCGCACCGTCACCCTTGCTCGCGCGCGCACCCCAGCCGATGGCCACGCCGTGTTCAGCGCTGGCGGCTGCACTGGCACCCGCCGCGATGCTGCCCGAACCCGTTGCAGCCGCCTCGTCGGCCACGCCCGAACCGTCCGCCTTGAAGTAGCGGCTGCCTGCATCCAGTGCGTCGCGCAGGTCGGCCAGGTCCTGGCCGGTGCCGCCGACACGGCCGTCCAGCGCCGTCAATGCATCGCCCACGTTGCCGTAGTTGCTGCCACCCACGGTGTAGGTGGGTGCACCGATGCGCCCCTGCGCATCGGCAACGCTGCCACCGCCGAGCGCATCGGCCACCGACGCCGAGGATGCCTGCAGCTGCGCCAGCGTCACGGCTTCGTCGGCCGAGGCGGCATCGGCCACGCCACGGAGGCGACGCGCCCCGGCAGTGCCACTGAAGTCCACCGCCGCACCGTCGGTGCTGGCGCCCACGGTCAACTCGGCACCCGGTGCCGCCTGCTGCACCAGGCCCACGGTGCCGTTGTCCAGCGAAGTGCTCAACTGGTTCAGGGTCGTGGTGGTGGTGGTCAGGCCATCGTCCAGCGCTTCCAGCGCGCTGCCAACGGTGGTGTGGGTGCCGCCATGGCCGAGCACATAGCTGGGCGCAGTGATGCTGCCGTTGGCGGCAACGTCGGCGCCGCCGCCCAGCGCCTGCACGCCCGCGCGCAGCTGCTGCACGATCACCGCATCATTGGCCTGCGTACCCGCGGCAACATTGACGACCTGGCGGCGCAGCGTTGCGCTGCCGACCGACACCGTATTGGCGCGGTTGGCGACCGACGCACGGCCGATCGCCACCGCACCGGCAGCCGTGACCTGCGACGAACCGCCGAGGGCGACGCCGCCTTCGGCGCTGGCCGAACTGTTGTCACCCATCGCCACTGCTTCGGAAGCGCTGCCGCGCGCGCCGCGGCCCACGGCCACCGCCCCCGAGCCGCTGGCATTGGTGTTGTAGCCCACGGCCACGCTGTTCCAGCCGCCGGCGTTGGCATTGGCGCCCACGGCCAGCGAGCCTGCCGCGCCCTGTGCGTTCTGGCTGTTGGCGCTGGCGCCCATGCCGATGGCCACCGCATTGTTGCCTTGGGTGCTGGCGTTGGCGCCCATGGCGATGGCGTTGTCGGCGTTGCCGTCCGCATCGGCCAATGCGCGTGCGTTGTTGCCGATGGCGATCGCGCCCACCCCTGCGGCCGTGGCGGCGGCACCCGAGCCATTCACCTTCACATACTGGTCGTCGACGGCGGCCTGCACACCGATGGTGCGGGCCTGCGGCGACACCCCGGCGCCAGCCTCGGCATCGGCATCAGCCGCGACGCAGCGGCCCTGCGCATCGAGCACGCCCGGCTGGCCCTGGTCCAGGACACAGGTGGTGCCGTTGTCCTCGGCCGCCCACAGCGGCACGGCGAGCGTCAGCAGGCCCAGCGCAGCAAGTGCGCGTGCAGCCCCCTTGGTGCCCTTCTTGCTGCGGCCCGTGGCCAGTTCCGAGGCGACCACCCACTTGCCGATGGCCGCATTCCAGACAATCCGATAGATGCTGTTCATGAAATTCTCCGTAGGCGAAGTGCCTGGTTGGTCGAACGGGTCGAAAGGCGGCCAGGGCCGCGTCCACGGGGAAAATCGTAGGAAAGACAAGGCCCGCGCCGAATCGGACCGGGCCTAATTGCGGTGTGGCGTGGCAAACGCGTGGGCGGCGTTCAGCGCAATGAGGAGGGCTAGTTGTAGGTCATCGAGACCGTGATCGGCCGGCTGACCGTACCCGCGGACACCGCGGCCGCGCTCTGTACGAAGCGCGCACGGAACGCATGGGTGCCGGCCGCAGTGGTCATCTGCGTCCATCCTCCCGGCCGCAGGCGTGCCCCGCTGCTGGTGCGCTGCAGTTCAATGCCGATGCCGGCAACGCCCTGGAACAGGGTCGCATCGTTGACGTCGGCACTGCCGTCGAAGTGCAGCCCGACGCGGGTGATCAACGGATCGCACTGGCTGACCACCACGTTGACGTTCTGGAACGGCGTAGTGAACGCACCGGTGAACTGGGTCGACTGGTAGGTGCCAAGGTCGACGTCGGCCACGGCGATCCGGCATACCCCGGGCAGGATGGTGCCGGTGACGTTGAAATTGGTGGTGGTGGCGGTCTGTGCCTGCGCGGCAGCAGCGCACAGCAACAGGCCGGACATCAGCAACAGGGAGCGGAAACGACGCATGGCGGGCCCTCAGTTATAGGACAGCGAGACGGTGATCGGCCGGGTCACCCGGCCCGCCCCCACGCTGGCGGCTGACTGAAGGAAGCGCGCACGGAACGGATAGCTGCCGGCTGCGGTCACGTACTGCGTGCGGCTTCCCGGCGGAATCGGCACGGGCGTGCTGCCAACCACACGCACCAGCTCGATGCCGACCCCCTTCACGCCCTGGAACAGCTGAGCGTTGTCGGCGTCGGCGCTGCCGTCGAAGGTCATCGCCACGCGCGTCACCAGCGGGTCGCAATCGCTGACCGTGCCGTTGAAATCCACGTAGGGCGTGCCAAAGCTGCCGGTGAACAGGGTCGCCGAATGCGAGCCCAGATCGACATCGGGGAACGAAACGCGGCAGGCACCGGGCAGGATCTCGCCGGAGACGGAAAAGGGTTGGCTGTCCTGTGCCTGCACGTTCGCAGTGGCCAGGGCCAGCATCAGCACAACGGTTGAACGATGCATGGTGGTTTCTCAGTTGTAGGTGACCTGGACGGTCACCGGGGTACGAAGGGTGCCGGCCGTTACCGTGCCGGTGCGGATCAGCTGTGCGTAGAGCAGATAGCCACCGGCCGCCGAGCCGCTGGTGTACCAGTCGAATCCAGGCTGGTTGGGCGCCAGCGTCTGCCGCCCCGATGTGTACAGATGCACGGCCAGACCGCGCACGCCGCCGCTGGCGGGCACAGCGAAGTAGCGCGCATCACTGCTGTCGGCATTGCCGGCCAGACGCACATGCAGCACCCGCAGGTCGGCGGCGCAGCTGCTGCGGTTGAGCACGAAGCTGACCGCCGGCGAGCTGGGGTTGCTGCTGAAGTACGGCGCCTCGAAGGTGCCCACGTCGACATCGGCCACGCTGAACTGGCAGGTGCCCGGCTGGAATCGTCCGCTGAAGCGCACGGTCAGGTCCGCCGCCTGCAGCGGGAGCGCGGACAACAGCATCGCGATGGCGAGCAGCAGGCGCATCTCAGTTGTACTCCAGGGTGATCGTGGCAGCACCGTTGGCCTGCCCCGACGATGCGGCGGCATTCAAGCGGTAATAGCGTGCCCGCAGCATCAGCGTGTACTGCGCGTTGTTGACCTCGGTCAGTGCCAGGCCGGAATCGCGCATGGCATTGAAGCCCACCGAGTCCTGGGTCTGCGTACCGATCTGGATGCCGATGCCGGTTGCGGTCAAGTTGACCCCGTCGTCCTGCAGCGCCATGACCGATTGGGTGCGGTCGGCCACGGCCGTGACTGGATCGACGCGGAAGCGGATGCTGTTGTCGACCCGTCCGTTGGCGGTCTGCACGGTCCCGGTGGTCAGGTGGCCGCGGTAGCGGCCGAAGAACGCGGGGCAGTTGCGCAGCACCACGGGCACATTCACCCAACCGGTGCCGCTGCCGACCGTCGGAATCTCGCTCATCTGATGCGTTCCCAGGTCGATCGGCACGTCACTGGTCGAGCAGGTGCGCGAGACGATGCTCAGGTTGCCCTGCACGCGGCCGCTCCACAGCAGCACGTTGCGGTTGACCCCGGTCATGCGGTACTCGAACTGCGGCAGGCTGGCGCCGGTCACCGTGCCCGCACTGATCGGACCGATCTTGATCAGGCTCACGTCGTAGGACTGCACCGGCCAGTACTGGAAGAACGTGGGTGGCTGCACCTGGGTGTCACCTTCGGTGACGATGGGAAAGCCGCTGCCGCTGAACCAGACAGCCACGCCCACACCCGGCACGTTGGTTTCATACACCGTGCCGTAGCGCGGGTGCACATAGCCGGAGGCGCGGTAAGGCAGCGAGGTGTACTGGCGGATGCGGTCAAGCCGTCCTGCGGTGCAGTTGACCAGATTGCTGGGGCCGGCATAGTAGGTCGCCCGGAAGATCTCGGCCCCCACCGACACGTCGGGGCCGACCGTGATCGAGCCGTTGAGATTGGCGATGTTGACCAGCGCGCTGTTGCCATCGGCCATCCGGCAGTTCTGCGCGGACGCCGGGCTGCTGGCCCAGGCCAGCACCAGGACTGCCAGCAGCAGGCGGATCACGAATTGAAAGGCGTTCACGGGGCGTTCTCCAGCGCGGCCAGCGGTGGCGGCGCAACGGGGTGCGAATTCGCAGTGGGCGTCGGTCGCAGGCAGCGTCCGTCAATCACGGTGTAGCCATCGGTGGAACGGGCAGCGGGAATCTGCACCTGCAGCACGCACTGCTGGTCCGCGCCGGTGCCCCACTGCACCTGCACCGGTCCGGAGTCCTGCAGTCCGCTCAGCAGCAGGCGACTGCCCTGCCCGACCATGCCGACGTTGCTGCCGGCCGCATCGGTGGCCTCGGCGCCGAACGGCAGCGGCCGGCCGTCCTCGGTACGCGCATCGACCATCAGGCCGCGGCTGCTGCGGGTGCTGAACTCCAGCCGCACCATCGCACCGGCACGCGGCGCGACGCTGCGTGCAGTCTCCTGCAGTTCCACATTGAAACCGGTGCCCTTCGGATCGATCGAGATGGTGTTCAGCTGGTAAGGCGTCAGGAACGGCACCACCGCATAGCCGCGCTTGTCCAGCCGCGCGCCGCCCCCGTTCTCGATGCGCGCGCCCGCCGCACCGGCCGCGTGCACCAACGCCACCGTGTCACCCAGCGGCGGCGACAGGGTCAGTCCGTCGCCGTGCAACACCGCACCGCCGGAAGCGCCCAGGCCCAGCTGCGTGTAGCTGCTGCCGTTGCTGATGCTGGCTGCCCACTGTCCGCGTGCGCCGCGATAACCGGTATTGAGGTCCACACTGTTGCTGCCCGCGATGCGCGACAGGGTCGCGCCATAACTGAAACGGTCATCCAGCGAGGAGATTCCGTTGGTCGACAGCTGGGTGGCAGGTTCACCGTTGCGGCTGCGGGTATGCATCAGGTTGCCCAGCGGGGCCCGTGCCGAGCGGCCCAGCGGCAGCGACACCATCAGCATCAGTCGATTGTCCACGCGGGCGTCCTGCGCACGTGCCACTGGCAGATCCGCACCCGGCACCCGGTCCTGCAGGTAGCCGCGACCGAAATCGATCGAATCGCGGGTGCGCTGGAAATTCAGGCTGTAGCTCAGCGATTTCCACTGGTTGCTGTAGCCGATGCTCAGATCCAACTGGCGACCCGGCGCGTTCCAGAAATCGCGACGGGTTCCGATGACGAACAGCTGTCCGCCGCGCTCGCCCAGCTGCTGGTTCATGCTCAGGTCCATGCGGTTACGCTGCCGCGCCACACTGTCGGCGTCCTGGTCGCGGGCGCGGGCATCGCGCAGCGAGGCCCAGTCGCGCAGGCTCACGTAGTCGCGGGTGGCATAGCGGTACGCGGCCACGGCGAAGCTGGTGCCAGTGCGCACCACGTTACGGTTGTAGGCGAGCCGGAAGCTGCTGCCTGACATCACCGGCAGGCCCTGCACGGCGGTGCGCGCCAGCGAGACATCGGCCGCCAGGGCGCCCCACGCGGTGTTGAAGGCGGCACCGGCCACCGCCGCGCGGTAGTCTTCGCCGGCCGACACGCCGCCGTAGGCGCTGAGCGCGTTGTTGAGGCCTCGCTGATACTGCAGCTGCAGCAGACCTGGGGCATCGCTCAGGCCGTTCTCATCAACCTGGCCCAGGGCCGCGCTCCAACGCGACTGGCCCGGTCGCAGCAGCTGCGGCACTGCCGAATACGGCACGCTGAAGCGGCGCGAGCGGCCATCGGCCTCGCGCACTTCCACTTCCAGATCGCCGGCGTAGCCGGTCGGGTACAGATCGGTCAGCTCGAACGGGCCGGGTGCCACGCTGGCCTCGTGCAGCACCGCGCCGCGCTGGCGCACGATTACCCGCGCGTTGCTTTCGGCCACACCGCGCACCACCGGCGCGAAGCCGCGCTGCGACTGCGGCAGCATGCGGTCATCGCTGCCCAGCAGTGCGCCACGAAGGCGCACGCTCTCGAACAGGTCACCGGGGGTCGCGGTATCGCCCATGGTCAGCTGCGCCTTCCAAGGCACGACGTCATGCTGCAGGTAGGCGGCACTGGAGCGGTAGCGTTGCGGCTGGCTGCCGCCGAGGGTCAGCGCACCCTGGTGCACCAGCTGCCAGCCAGCCATACGACCGCTGGCGTTGAGGCCGACGAAGCCCGAATAGCGCGCACCGCTGCCGTTGTTGTAGTGGTAGGCATTGGCGTTGTAGCCCACTGCCAGCGCCGGAATGCCCGCATCCCATTGGCTGGGATCGACATAGCCGCGTGCCTCATTGCGCAGGTACAGCTGGGGCACCTGCAGATCCAGGGTCTGTGCGCCAGCATCGAAGACCGCCGTGGCGCCCGGAATCAGATCGCCCAGCGGGTCACAGAATTCGCCCTGCGGCCACGGCCGCAGCGGTACCTGTGCCGGGTCGGCCAGCAGCCGCGAGGGTGCGATGCCATAACCCTGCAGGCGTTCGGCGTCCAGGCACAGGCGCGAGCTGCCATCCACCTCGCGATAGACGATATCGGTGCGTGCCTGCCATTGGCCATTGAGGCGGATGTCGCCACGGTAGGTTCCTGGCGCCACGTAGTCCGCCTGGGTGAAACGCTCCAGGTCCAGCCGCGCCGAAGCGCCGGCCGGCAGGAATGCGGCATCGAAGAACACCTCATCGTCTGCCGTCGACGCGGACGACGTCGTTGCACGGGCGAACAGGATGGCCGCCACCAGGATCGGCAGCCGGGCACGCAGCGGGCGGCAGGCGCCGTTGCCCGGCGCCCGGTTCGGGGCGTTCATCAGGAGGTTCTCCGGGGATCAGGGCTGGCGCGGACCGGGTCCGCGCCGCGTTGCACTCAGGGCTGCAGGGCCACCTGGGTCGGCACCAGCGCACCAAAATCATTGATCACGGTGACCGCGCCTTTCAGTTCACCCGGCAGACGTCCGCTCACCCCGTCGAGCAGGAACTCGGCCTGCGCGAACGGTGCGACCATGCCGCCTCCCTGGCTGCCCAGCTCCTTGCCTGCGGCAAGCAGGCCGACGCTGGCGAAATTGACGTAGTACGGGGTCGGATTATCGGCCCGCAGCAGCAGCCCCTTGGGCCCGGACTGCAAAGACCAGCGCAGCTTCTGGTGCGCCAGCACCGGCTCGCCCGTCAGGTTCGGCGGACGGTAGAAGACCTTGATGCGGGTGCGGAAGGCGAACTGCAGGATGTTGGCGCCGTTGCCGCCGGTCTTCGGCGGAATCTCCAGCATGTTGAGCCAGTACAGCGTTTCGCGGTCAGCGGCCAGCGCTGCACCGGTGAACATGATGCGCGCGGTCTGCTGCTTCTTCGGGTCCAGCCGGAACACCGGAGGCGCCACGGCGAAGGGGGCACGGGCGGTATCGGGCGTCGACTGGTCGTCGCCATCATCCAGCCACACCTGGACCAGCGCTGCGCGCTCGCCCTCGTTCATGAATTTGAGGGTGACTTCCTTGTCCTGCGCGGGATAGACCACGCGGGTGCCACCAATCACCACCGATGCGTCGGCAGCCTGAGCGAACAATGTGCCAATGGCGAGGGCGCTGGCACAGAGCATGCGGTTGAAGGAAAGCATGGATCACCTCATGGATGAGGCCGGCCACAGGGCCGCCGGCATGTGCCGACGGCCCCGCGCGGCATCAGTTGTAGACAACCTTGTAGTTGACGTACGACTGCACGAAGCCGGGCGCAGCAGCGCCATTGACGGCGACGTACTGGCTGGCCATGTCGATCACGGCAGTGTTGTTGGCGATGGTCACCGGATCGGTCTTGAAGGACGGATCGCGCAGATCGACCACGGCGTTCTTGTACAGCATCTGGATCTGGGTATTGACCGCCGGCGCATTCGCTTCCTGGTTGCGCAGGTTGCCGTTGCCGGCGTCCACCTGGCCCGCAGTCGGGTCGAAATACAGCTCAGCGATCTTGCCGTTCTGGCAGGTACCCTGGCCCGGGCCGCCAATCACCAGCTGGAACGGGTGCAGACCGGCGATGTCACCGGCAGCTGCCAGCTGGTTGGCCTGGACCGCGTCCATCGGCACGGTGATGTTGGTGGTGCCGATGGCACCTGCACCGCCGGAAATCGTGCAGGTCAGGTCGGTCACTTCGCCGGTGAACTCGATGACGCCCGAGCCGTAGGACTGGGCACTGGCGGCCGCAGCGGCCAGCAGCAGGGTTGCAGCGGAAGCAATCGGGAGGAGCTTCATGGTGTTGGATTCTTCTTCACAGGTGTGATCCGCGCGAGGCGGAGGAATGGCCCCGCCGCCGGGGAGAGCGGCGGGGCCGGGAACGGGCGGGACACCTGGGGAATAAGCGTCCTTCCCGGCAGGCCGGTTCATTGGCCTACGGGAGGAATGCTAGGAATCCAAGTCGATGGCCTCCATCGGACCCGGCCGAGATTTCGGCCACGGGCGCTGACCGCGCCTTACCCGGGATCACACGTCATCGCCATCGTCCTCGTCCTCGGCGGGCGCCAGCAGGTGCCAACGACGGCGTAGCTGGGTGCGGCGCTTCGGCGAGGCAAACAGGTAGTGGTTCAACAGTTCGAGGAAGTGCGCCTGCGCCGCTGCCGGCAGCCGGGTGAAGTGCAGCAGCAGGGAGGTCAATCGTGGGTCGTCTCGAACGGGCACATCATCACCGCAGCAAGGGGTCCGTCTCCGAGCCTAGACATGGACGACGCAGGGTCCATCGGACCGGTCCTCAATCAGTCGGTGGATCCTTCACCGCCTGCGCCTGCGCCTGCGCGTGCGCTCTGTGACGCCTGCACAAGGCCGTGCGTCAGCGCGTATTCGAAGATGTCCGCATCGCGCTGCAATCCAAGCTTGCGCATCGCTGCAACCTTCTGCGTGCTGACGGTCTTGCGGCTGCGTCCAACGCGCTCGGCAATCTGCATCACGCTCAGCCCTTCGGCAAACATCCGCAGCACCTCCGACTCACGCTTCGACAGCCCTCCGGCCACCTGCACATCACCCTGCAGGCCGTCCTCGGCGATCAGCCGCGCGATCTCCGCCGAGATGTAGGCCTGCCTGCAGCTGGCGGCGTGTACCGCTGGCACCAGCTGTTCAAGGGGGTCACTCTTGCTGACGATGCACGACACCCCGGCCCGCTGGATCGAGCGCAGCACCAAGGGGCTTTCCATGCCGGTCAGCACCACCAGGTGCAGGGCCGGGAAGCGGCGCTGCAGGAAGTGCAGCAGCGTGACGCCATCCCCGTAACGGCCGTTGGGCATCGAGAAATCACAGACCGCCACGTCGACGGCTGTACGGCTGAGTAGATCGACCAGTTCGGTCGAGTCGCGCACCAGCCCGACAACAGCCAGGCCCGGCACAGCCTGCAGCAGGTGTTCCATGCCGGCCAGCAGGACCGGATGGTCATCGGCCACAGCGATGTTCAACGGCATGCTTGCTTCCTCCGGTGACGGCGCACCGCACGGCCTGCCAGAGCAGGGGCGGCTGCCTTATAGTGGTCAACGCAAACTACGGCAATTTCTGTCGGCCTACTCAACAGGGTCTCCCATGTCCCATCCTGTCATACGCGTTGCCATCGCCGATGACCATCCGGTCATCCGCATGGGCATCGAAGCCGCCATCGACGAAGTACCTACCCTGTCCTGCATCGGCGCGGTGGGCGATTCCTCTGCGCTGGTCACGTTGCTCGAGCAGACCGCCTGCGACGTGGTGGTGACCGACTACGCGATGCCAGGCGGCGCCTTCGGTGACGGGTTGCAGCTGCTTGACCATCTGCGCACGCACTTTCCGGACCTGCGTCTGATCGTGATGACCGGCCTGGACCAGCCGGCGATGATCCAGGCGCTGCACGCCAGCGGCATCGACCACATCCTGAGCAAGGCCGACGACACCAGTCACGTGCCGGCGGCGATTGCGGCCGCTTGGGCCAACCGTCGCTACCTGTCGCCGTCGATCACCCAGCTGCTCCCCACACGCAGGGCGCCACGTGCCACTGCGGCGCTTTCGCCGCGCGAGCACGAGGTGCTGGCGTTGTTCGTGTCGGGGCTTAGCATCAATGAAATCGCAGCCCGGCTGGACCGCCGCAAGCAGACGATCAGTACCCAGAAGACCGCAGGAATGGCCAAGCTCGGCATCGACAAGGATGCCGATCTGTTCAAGTTCGCCAGCGAGCTGGGGCTGCGCACCGCCAAGCCGGATACTTGATAGCGGCAGCCTGCTCACGCTTCGTCCCGAAGGCCATCGCGATAGGCTTCGATCAGATGGCGCAGATCGGACAGCAGCGCGATGCGTTCGTGTTCCGGCAGCGCCTGTCCTTCGCGCAGCAAGCGCTCGGCATCGCCGAAGCGGGCGCCAAGCGGCTTTTCCCCCATCATCAGCAGTACGCCCTTCAGCGCATGCAGCTGTTCCAGCAACGCCGCGTCGTCGCGGCGCTCGCCTGTGGACTGCATCCTGTCGAGGTCGCGGGTACTGGTTTCCACGAATAGTGCACGCAGCTTGTGCGGCTTGTCCTTTCCTGCGACAGAGCGCAGCGGTGGCGACGATGCCGGCGCCTGCAGGTAGCGATCCAGCATCGCCTGCAGCCGGGCAAGGTCCAGCGGCTTCAGCAGCAGGTCGTCGATGCCCGCCGCGCGACAGCGTTCGCGTTCACTGGCCAGCGCAGTAGCCGTTACGGCCAGGATCGGCAGCGTTTCGCCGCGCCCCCGCAGCGCCCTTGCAAGCTGGTAGCCATCGAGGACCGGCATGTTGATGTCGGTCATCACGATATCCCATAGCCCGGATCGCCAGTCAGTCAGAGCCACCTGCCCGTTTTCCATCGCATCGACCTGGCAGTCCAGCTCCTCCAGCTGCTGCTGGATCAGTTCCCGATTGACCGGGTTGTCCTCCACCAGCAGAACGCGCCCCCTCGTGCGGCGTGCTCCGGCCTGCGGCACCGCACCGTGCGTCCGCAGCACGGGCATCCCATCCCCGCGCAGCGCCTGCAGCAGTGCCGGACTGGCGTAGCAGGAGACGTGCACCGCATCATCGCGTTGCTCAGGCGACAGCGGTCCCCTGGGATAGGCTCGCAGCACCCTGGCATAGCTGGGCAGTACCGCCAGCTCTTCATCCTCGGTCCAGGCCCGGCGCTCGCCGACGATCACCAGCGCGGCCCCCGCGGCGCCATCCGCAGGCCGCTCGATCACCGTCACCTCGGCGCCCCAGCGGTGCAGCAACTGCCCAATCTCCTGCCGCCACTCCTGCGCCGACGACAGCAGGGAAATGCGGCAGCCGGACAGCGGCTGGTCCGGCGCTGCCGCAACCGTTGAACGCTGAACGGGGACGTCAAGAGTGAACACGCTACCCACGCCCAAGGTGCTCTGCACATGGATGCTGCCACCGAGCAGCTGCGCCAGCTGCCGGCACAACGCCAGCCCAAGCCCGCTGCCGCCATAGCGGCGGGACACGCTGGCATCACCCTGCTGGAAAGGTCGAAACAGCGAGGCGACCTGTTCTTCTGAAAGGCCAATGCCCGAATCGATCACCTGCAAGCGCAGCTGCCGTTCCCCGCCTGCTCCACCAGCATCCTCGGCGCGCAGGGTGATGCGACCGGATGCGGTGAACTTCACCGCATTGCTCAGAAGATTGTTGAGGATCTGGCGGATACGATGCACGTCGCCGATGAAGACCTCATCCAGCGCGGGATCAATGGCGAAGTACAGCTTTACGTCCTTGCGCTGGGCCTCCGGGGCGTACAGCAGCGCAGCCTGTTCGATCAGCGCACGCAGCGCGAACGGCAGCGGATCGATATCGAGCTGCCCCGCTTCGATTTTGGAAAAGTCCAGCACGTCGCTGATGATCGCCATCAGTGAATCGGCCGACAGACGAATCCGCTGCAGGCGCTCGTGCTGGTCCGGCTGCAGCGGCGAACGGGCCAGCAGCTCAAGATGTCCCAGCACGCCATTGAGCGGCGTGCGGATCTCATGGCTCATCGTCGCCACGAACGCGGTCTTTGCGCGGCTGGCTGCCTCGGCCGCTTCGCGCGCGCGCTCCGAATCCTGCCGCGCCTGCTGCAGCGTTTGCTGAAGCTCGACCTGCGCGGTGGCATCGCGCATCGCGCACACCCAGACGGCCTGGTCGTGGTAGTTGGCTGCCGCCAGGGCGACCTGCAGCTGGCGGGCGTCGTTGGTACCGGCGTCGAGCGCCCAGTTGAATTCACCGCCACGGGCCGGCAGCAGCCCGCGCGCGTGCGCGATCAGTTGGGCATAGAGCTCCGGCACGGCTGCTTCCTGGCCGGATTCGCCGACCAGTTCGCGCGCCACTTGGTTCTGCAGCAGTGCGGCACCATCACGGCGGCGCAGCAGCGCCAGGCCAACCGGCGCGGTACCAATGATGGCCTGGCTCAGCGCCTCGCTCTCATATACCCGCGAGGCATCGGCCAGCGCTGGTGCGAAGACGCGACGGTCCATCCGCCACAGCAGCATCCACAGTGCCGCCAGGATCAGCAGTGCGGTAAACACCCGCAGCAGGATCGCCGCGTGCTGCTCGCGCCACAGGTCCGCCCAGCCGTACAGATGCGTAAGGCGCCAATCCACCCCGCGCAGTGAACCGCTGACCAGGAACCATCCGTCGTGGTAGTGGCGCTGCCCAGCGGCAGACGACGCATCCGACAGCGCCGCAGCCAACGTTGCGGGTGACTGCGCGAGTGGACCGCCTGCCAGCACCACGCGCCCGTCACCGGTGGTCACCAGGTAACTGCCGGGATCGGTAGCCTCCAGTCGTTCCTTGAGGTTGTCGATGGATTCGAACACCACGCGCCGGAAGTACGGCACGTCGGCGCGGGCCATCGTCATCACGCCGATCAGTGCCGGTTGACCGTTGAGTGGATTGTCACCGAGAAATGACACCAGGCGGCGCCCCTGCGCGGCGCTCGCCACCGGGCCCGGCGCGGGCGTCCGATCACCCACCGCGGCTTCCATCTCCATCAGCTTCTCGAACGCCTGGGCACGGGTCGGCACACGCAGGGTCTGCAGCAGCTGGGCCTCGTCGATCACACCGGCTACGGCCAGCAGCCGTCCCTTGGGCTCATACGCATACATGATGATCGGCCCCTGCGTCTGCAGGGCAGTGATGGTCCCGGCCGTGTAGGCCGAATACTCGTGCAGCATGCCCAGGTAGGCTTCGAGCTCGCCTGCCGGCATCGGCTGTGCGGTATTGCCAAGTACCAGCCACGGCACCGACGCTCGTCCTTCGGCGCGTACCACCAGCTGTTGTCCCTGCGCGTGGAAAGAGGGCAGCAACGGCGCGCCCAGTCGCCGCAGCTCGTCGCGCTGGTCCGTCCACAAGGCGTCGTTGGCATTGATGCTGTTGGCATAGGCACGGTCGCGCTGGGACAGGAAGTAATCCAGTGCCGACTGCGCCTCCTGGAAGGTCTGCCGCTCGCGTGAATGGAAGGCGCCGATGCCACCGACGAGACTGGCTACGGCCGTCAGCAGGATCAGGATGCTGATCAGGCCGCCCCCGCCGAACAGCAGGCGTCGCTGCAGCCTGCGCAGTGCGTCGATCTGGTTGCTGTTCGCTGCAGGCACGGCCGGAAGCATGGAGATTCCCCTTGAATGAAGTCGTGCGGTGTCGCCCGCGATGAATCTAGTCCAAGCCCTGCCCGACCGCCAGCAGCCGCTGCCCTGGTCGGGCCGGTGCCTGCAGCGCCTGCAGCAGCGACTCGCCGGAATAGCAGGATACCCGCCACATGGATCCCCGCCGCTGCGCTCGCAGGGGGCCATTGGCACTCACCCGGACCACGCAGCGCCCGTCCTCGACGGCGGCGGGCAGTTCCCGACCTGGCCCCCGTTCGAACAGCACCAGCGGCGTAGCCGCATCGACATCGTGCTGGGCCAGCAGCGCGGGATCATCGAACACCTGCACATGGGCGCCCCATGCCTGCAGGCGTCGGCTCAGTTCCTCGCTCCAGCCGGCCGCCGCCGAGACGAGTACCACGCTGCGTCCTGCAAGCGGCCGAGGCGCGGCGCCAGCCACACGCCCCACCGGTACCGCGAAGGTGAACACGCTGCCGACCGCAGGCGTGCTGCGCGCATGGATCTCCCCGCCTAGCCGCATGCACAGTTCGCGGCACAGCGACAGCCCCAGGCCGGACCCACCGAAGCGGCTGATGATGCTGGCATCGGCCTGCACGTAGGGCTGGAACAATCGCTCCAGCTGCAACGGGTCCAAACCGATACCTGAGTCAGCCACCTCCACCTGCAGCAACAGTGTTTCGCCCTGAAGTTCCACCCGCGCACGCAGCGCGATGCGGCCGGACAGGGTGAACTTCACTGCATTGCTGACCAGGTTGCGCAATACCTGCTCGATGCGCGCCTGCGGGCCTTCCACCTGGGCAGGCACGGACGCATCCACTGACAGGTCCATCACCAGTCCCTTGGCTTCGGCCAGCGGCGCGAACAGCAGGGCAACCCGTTCCAGCAGGACGATCGGCTCAAACGTTTCGGTGTGCAGCTCCAGCTGGCCCGCCTCTGCACGGGAGTAATCCAGCACGTCGTTGATGATCTGCAGCAGCGAGTCGGCCGATTGGTTGATGCGACGCAGCCGGGCCTGTTGATCCTCATCGAGCGAGGAGCGGCCCAGCAGTTCCAGGTGGCCAAGGATGCCGTGCAGTGGCGTGCGGATTTCGTGGCTCATCGTCGCCAGGAAGATGCCCTTGGCCTGGCTTGCCGCTTCGGCCGCCTGGCGTGCCTGCGCCTGCTGCTGCTCAAGCTCCACTCGCGCACTGAGATCGCGCAGTGCGCACAGCAGCACGCTGCGCCCCTGGTAGGTGGCGCCCACCGCACCCACCAGCAGTTGCTGGCCGGGTGATGTATCGTTTGCCGGAACAGGCAGCTCGAACTCCACCGGCGCCTGGAACGTGCCGGCGCCCGATTCGTGCTCGGATGCCAGCTGCACCAGTTGCAGGTACAGCGGCATGCCGCTGCGCTCAGCCGCGGCCGCATAGTGGCGCATCAGCTCGTTCTGCAGGACAGGACGAGCCTCGCCGCGGTCGATCAGGCACAGGCCCACCGGCGACAACTGGATGAGGGAACGGCTGAGCTGCTCCCCCTGGTAGACCCGCGCGGCACGCGCCAGCGCCGGGCCGAATACACGCCAGTGCAGCCAGGCAAGCAACGTCCAGAGGCCCAGCAGCAACCCACCTCCCAGCGCGGCAGCCACACCATACAGTCGCCGGCCATCGTGAGCGATGTCGCCCACGCAATAGGTGTTCACCAGCAGCCAGTCGGTGCCGGCGACACGCAGCGCCTGGTAGAAGCGGAGCCCTCGCCGGAACGCCACCACGGCCCCATCACCCTGCCTGCCTGCGCGCAGTCCACGCACCGCATTAGCCAGTGGCAGTTCCGCCGCGTCCGCAGTGCCCGCTACCACGCGGCCATCAGCGGCAACCACAAATGACGTGCCACGATCAGCAGCCATCATCACCCCTACCAGCCGGTCCGTGGGCTCCAGGGTCACGAAGGTACCGATTGCACCTGTCTTGTCGTGCGCTGAAAGCCGCACGGCGATCGAAGGTGCGGCGTACACGGGATCGCGCACCAGTGCGATCTGCATCGCACCATCGCCGCCCCGCGCAGCGGCGCCCGACGCGTTCCCGGCATCTGCGGAGGACGAGGACAGCAATTGCAGCTGCTGGAACAATCCAGCGCGATGCTCGGCGCCGGTGGCCGCAAGCAGGCGCTGTTCGGTCAGGCCATCTCCAAGCACCAGGAACTGGTGGCTCGGGTCGAAGAAGAAACCGCTGGCAGCGGTATCCGCTTCCCCTTGCGGCGTGCTCAGCCTGCGGATCACCGACAGCGAATGGGCCAACGTGAGATAGCGGTCCAGACGGGCAAGCGGCCAGGTCTCGGTGCCCACCCCCAACACCATCTGCGGAGCGCTCTCAGGCCCGGCGCTGACGATCATCCGCTGGCCGCCGGCCAGGTAGCGCTGCCGCTCTGCCCGTCGGGTAGCGGCGTCGCTGTCCGGACGATGTCGCCAGGCATACTCGGCCATGTTCAGCATGCGCCGGTGGGCCGCGTCCGCCGCCACCAGATGCGCCTCGACAGCGGCATGGGTGCGCTGCAGCCCCTCCAGGCGACGTGTCTGGAAGCCGCTGGCATGCAGCAGCACCAGCGCGACCACACCCGCAACGACGGCGAAGCTGAGCAGGCACCCGCCCCACAGCAGCACGCGGTGCTGGTATCGGCGCAGCGCACTGACATCGCAGTCTTCATCGTCGAAGGAGGCGCGTCCGCGCAACAGAGCTGGAAGGGAGGAAAACCAGTGCATGGAAGGTGCAGCAGGCGCCAGCGACGCACCGCGTCGGGGCGGCTCGCTCGTGGAGGGCCGGTGGTGGGTTCACGAGGTTATCGGTGCTTTGGCCTCCCTCCCCATAGGACACGGCTGAGTTCGATCCGCCACCACCGGACTGGCGGCCCTGCGGCCAGCAGAGGCGTCTATGGCAGAACGAAGCCGAGCACCACCAGCCCCGCCGCCCACACCAGGTGCGATCGCGGCGCGTTGCCGTAGACCGCGCACTTGTAGCGACGTAATGCAGCCGTCCGCCAGCGACCTGCTTGCTTGGCGCTTGTGACTGGCATGCCAGCAACGCTGTAGCGTGCAGCTAGTCCTTCCCAGGCTGCTCGGGAGGTAGAGTCGAGCTTGCTCGACTACCCCACGCGAAAATTCGTCGAGCAAGCTCGACGCTACGGCTTCGCCAACAACCCAGCAATGCGCTCGGCCACCTGCGCGCGCAGCGCCGGCTCCAGCTTGCCTTCATACATGGCTTCATAGATCCACAGCCCATCGGCCGCCAGCCGCGCTACGAATCTATCCATTCCCGCCGCGTCATCCACGCTGACCGGCGGCGCCGGTGCCCAGCGCTCCATCACCGGTGCCCAAGGGCGTTCACCGGCCTCCGGGTCCATCGATTCCAGCATGAACAACAGCTCGGCCCGCGTAGCACTTTGCGCCGAAACCCGCACGAAGGTCTGGTAGCGCTCCAGCGCACTGGCTTCTTCGGCGCGCTTGCCCAGCAGCACTTCCATCGACGCTTCCCACTGCTGCACCAGATGCTCGTCGATCCCGCGCAGCAGCGCTTCGCGCGATGGGAAGTGGTACAGCAGCCCGCCGCGGGTCAACTGCGCTTCGGCAGCCACCGATTCGAAGGTGACCGCACGCACGCCCTCGCGATTGATGACGGCCACGGCGGCGTCGAGGATGCGTTGGCGCTTGCTGGTTCTCATGCGCGCTACTTTACGCGATCGGCCGCGCCCTCGCGGCTGCCGGCGCGGCCACGCAGCAGTCGGCCGGTGACGATCGCGCCGACCGCCAGCACCGCGGCCACCACCCACAGCACGATGCGGTAGCTGCGGTCGTAGGCTGCCAGGGCCTGCACGAACCAGGCCTCCGGCCCGCTCTGTCGGGCCACATGCGCGGCCTGCACGAAGCCCTCGCGTGCGGCATCGGGCAGCCCCGTCGCCGGCAGGAACACGCCGTACAGCGCCGCGCTCAGGCTGCCCAGCAGCGCCACCGCCAGCAGGCCACCGAACTCGTAGGACACCTCTTCCACCGACGATGCCATGCCGGCACGGTGGGCCGGTACGTTGTTGAGGATGGCCGCCGACGCCACCGAGATCGCCGCACCCATGCCGAAACCGGTGATGGCCATACCGGCAATCACCCAGCCCAGCCCCAGCGGGAACCCGAACGCGACCACCGCCACGCCCACCGCACCAATGCCCAGGCCACCGGCGATCAGCGGCCGCAGGCCCAGCCGATGCACCAGACTGCCGCCCAGCAACGCGCTGGGCAGGCTGCCGAGCGCGGCCACCGACACCAGCAGCCCCGCATGCAACGGGCTGAAGCCGGCCACCAGCTGGAAGCGCTGGGTGGTAACCAGCTGCAGGCCAGCCAACGCGAACAGCGTGAACACCGCTGACAACGTGCCGGCCAGGAACGCCGGATTCTGGAACACGCTGAAATCCAGCAACGGGTATGGCAGACGACGCTGCCGGCGCACGAACGCGTAACCGGCTACCGCGGCCAACAGCAGCGCCGCGCCGCCCACGGCATAAGCCGGCGGCGCGGCAATCCACGACTTGATCGCCAACACCAGGCCCGACAGCGCGGCCAGCGCCAGCAGCGACGACCACAGATCCCACGGGCGCGAGTGATCGCGCTGGCCCTCAGGCGCCAGCACAAGCGTGGCCACGAAAGCGACCACGACCACCGGCACGTTCACCAGGAACACCGAACCCCACCAGAAGTGCTGCAGCAGCCAGCCACCGATGATCGGCCCCAGCGCCGCACCCACCAGCGACACCGAGCCCCAGATCGCAATGGCCATCGTGCGCTCTCGCGGGTCGTGGAAGCTGAGCCCGATCAGCGCCAGTGTGGCAGGCATCATCGCCGCCGCGCCCACCGCCAGCAGCGCCCGCGCGGCGATCAACTGTGCGGCGCTGCCGGCATAGGCGGCCACGATCGAGGCCAGCCCGAACACCACCAGGCCGATCAGGAACATGCGGCGGTGGCCGATGCGGTCGCCCAGCGTACCGGCGCCCAGCAGCAGGCCCGCCATCACCAGCGGATAGGCATTGATGATCCACAGCGCCTGCGCCGGCGTGGCCGCCAGCGCCTCGCTCAGCGTGGGCAGCGCGGTGTACAGCACCGAGTTGTCCAAGGTGACCAGCAACAGGCCCGCGGCCACGGTGAACAGCAGCGCCCAGCGCCGGGCACGGGACAGGGCCGGAGCGCCGGCCAGAGACTGGGAAACCGCCATGGAACACGCCCGCAAGGAGAATTGACGGCCATAACTGTACAGGACGTCCGGTATAGTTATATGAACCTAACCCACCCCGGGGAGGCGCCATGCCCCGTAGAGTCGAGCTTGCTCGACTGCTCTGCGCCCTTCGTAGAGTCGAGCTTGCTCGACTGCTCCGCGCCCTTCGTAGAGTCGAGCTTGCTCGACTGCTTCTGCCAAAAGCAGTCGAGCAAGCTCGACTCTACGACCCCTCATTTCCCATCATCGCGGCGCCCGAAAGGGCATCGCACCCCGTTTCCCATCATCGCAACGCCCGAAAGGTCACCGCCCCTCGTTTCCCATCATCGCGACACCCAAACGGTCACCGCGCTGCATCCTCAACCACCACGAGTTCCGCATCCCCCACCTCATACGATGCGCTGGCGATATCCGCATCGAACCGCTGCACCCGCAGGGTGCCGGTCAACCGATACGCATCCCACAAGGCGCCCGGCGCCATCGGCTGCGCCAGGCGCACATGAATCACCTGGTTCGGCGGTGGCGGCGGAACATGGATGCACGCGCCGTAGAACGGCACGAACAATCCCTCGCTCACCCGCCCGGCATCGTCGCCGCCCAGCGGCACCAGATAGCCCCGCAGGCGCACCGGGCGACCGTCCACCGCCTCGACCACCGCCGACGAACCAAACTGCTTGGCGCGCACCGGGCTGGAGTGGTCGATCACCGTACCCGGCGCACTGCCGGCACCGCTGTCATCGATCAGCCCGCCAATGCCCTGCATTCCGTTACCGCGCGCAACACCGATCTGCGGCGGGGGTCGCTGGAACATATCCTGGTCCGGCATCAAACTGTCCCATTGCGCGATCACCGCAGCCTCGGGCGGACCCCTCGGCGCTGCGGCAGCAGTGGGCGCCCCCGCTGGTTCGCGCCCGCAGGCTCCCAGCAGACCCAGCACCGCGATCAGCAAGCACCTAGGGTTCATAAGGCCTCAACGTCGGTTCGCGCATGCTGTAGGCCGACCCACCCAGATCGTCGTCCACCCGCTCGGGCTGCAGATGCCCGGCCAGGAAGTACGGCGCATACATGTCCGGCATCGCGATCGGTTCCGGCAGCCGCACATGCACGATCTGGTTCGGCGGCGGTGGTGGCACATGGATGCATGCGCCGTAATACGGCACGAACAGGAACTCACTCAAGCGCCCGTCGGCTGCGGTGCCCAGCGGCACCACGTAGCCCGGCAACCGCACCGGTCGCTGCAGCACCGCATCGACCGTGCGGAACGTACCGAACTGCGCCATGCGCCGGTTACCGCTGTGCTTCACCTCCGGCCCGTCGCCGCGCTCCAGCGCCGCCAGTTCATCGGGCGGCAGCATCTGCAGCCAATCCAGCTCCTGTTCGGCCGCCACCACAGCGGCAGGCGCATCCTGCGGTACCGCGGTCACGCCGGTATCCACCGGACGCTGGCAGGCCGCCAGCAGCAGCAACGACAACGCAAACACGTGGCGCATGTTCATACCGCCGGCGCCAGGCCATCGGCCAGCGTGCGCCGGTAGGCCAGCAGCGCCGGCACCAGCCCGGCCACCGCGCTCAACGCCACCACCGCCGCCGCCCAGGCCAGTTCGCGCAGATCCGGCCACACATGCGTGATCGAAAGCCCGTAATGGGCCAGCGCCCACTCGCGTCCAGCCAGGCTGACGGCCGCCAACACGCCCAGCGCCAGCACGACGGCCACCGTGCTGCTGGCCACCGCTTCCAGCACCAGCAGTCCGGCCACTGCAGCCGGGCGCGCACCGCAGGCGCGCAGAACCGCCATCTCGCAACGGCGCTCCTGCAGGGTGCTGACCAGCATCGCCACCAACGACACCAGCCCCAGCAGCACCACCATCGCGCTGATCAGCCGCAGCGCCTGTTCGGCACCGCCCAGGCTCTGCCACAGCTGCTGCAGCGTCACACCCGGAAGAATCGCCATCAATGCCTCATCGGGGTAATCGTTGATGCGCCGCTGCACCGCAAATGTCGCCACCCGCGAGTGCAGGCCCAGCATGAACGCGGTGATGCTGGTCGGGGTCAGATCACTGTGGCGCGCCGCCTCGGCACTGATCTGCTGGCTGCGCATCGGCACGCCCGAGCGCCAGTCCAGATGGATCGCTTCGATCGCCGGCAGTGACACCAGCACCGACGAATCCACCGGCGTGCCGGTACGCTGCAGCACACCGCTGACCCGGAACGGCTTGTCCGCATGCGTGGCCAGGGTCACCGCAGCGGTACCGTGGGCCAGCACCAGCGTATCGCCCACCCCCACCCGCTGTGCGCGCGCCACATCGGCGCCCAGCACGGCGTCGTACAGATCATCGAAGACCCGCCCATCGGCAAGCTGCAGGGCATGGCCGGCACCGTAGCGGTAGTGGTCGAAGTAGCCGGCCGTGGTGCCGATCACCCGGTAGCCACGCCACGAATCGCCCAGCGACAGCGGCACCGCCCACTTCACCTGCGGCAGCGCCGCCAGTTCCTGGTAGGACTGCCAGGACACGTTGTTGGTCGCATCCCCCATGTGGAATACCGAATACAGCAGCAGGTTCACCGGCCCCGAGCGTGCGCCCACGATCAGGTCGGTGCCCGACACCGTGCTGGCGAAACCTTCATGGGCCTGCGTGCGTACCCGCTCCACGCCCAGCAGCAGGGTCACGCTCAGGGCAATGACCAGCATCGTCAGGCCCGCGCCCAGCACACGACTGCGCAGGCTGGCCCAGGCCAGTTCAAGCATGGGCCATCCCCGCGTGGTTGATCGCCTGCAGGTCCAGCGCCTGGTCGAACAGCGCCGGCAGGCTGTCATCGTGGCTGACCACCACCGCCGTGGTTCCGGCCGCCTGGCATTGCGCGGTCATCAGCCGCAGGAAGGCATTCGCGGCCTCGCGGTCCAGCGCCGAGGTCGGCTCATCGGCCAGCAGCACGGCGGGCCGACCGATCAGCGCACGTGCCGCCGCCACGCGTTGCTGCTGGCCCACGCTGAGTGTTCCGGCGCGCCGCTGCATCACCGCCGGGTCCAGCTGCAGCGCCTGCAACAGCCGCGCGATCTCAGCGGTCAGGCCGCCCTGCACGCGGCCGCTGCGTGCCTTCGAAAAGCGCACGCCCAGCGCCACGTTGTCATGCACGCTCAGGAACGGCAACAGGTTGAACTGCTGGAAGACCACGCCCAACTGGTCGGCACGGAAACGATCGCGGGCCGCTCCGCCCAGTGCGTGCAGCGCATGGCCGGCCACCTGCACGCTGCCCTGCTGCACCCGTAGCACCCCGGCCAACAGGCCCAGCAGCGTGCTCTTGCCCGAACCGCTGGCCCCGCGCAGCAACACGCTGCTGCCGGCGGCAATGTGCAGCTGGGGTATATCCAGCACAGCGTGCGCGCCGTAACCGAAGCGCACCGCGTCCAGAGCGATGATGGGCGTGCCGGTCATGGCGCCAGCACCACCCGCAGATTGTCCGGCGTCACGATACTGCGCCCCTGCCCGTCGGCCGTGGCCGTGTTGACGATGACCTCGCGCAGACCCGGGAACACGGTGGGCAGCGTGACCAGCACCACCCGCAGCGCCGCAGGGTTGGCGCAGCGGTACGCCAGCGATGCAGTAAAGCCCGCATGGGCGTGCGTGTTGCTGCCGGTGTTGCTGCGCTGTGGCTGGAAGCCCTCGGCCTGGGCATCGGCGCGGATGCGCGTGCACTGCGCGGCGCTGGGCAGGGTCAACCAACGTCCCTCACGCAGCACCGTCAGGGCGCGCTGCAGCGCCGCGCGCTCGGCTTCGTTCGCCGGCGGGCGTTCGTAATCCAGCACGCCCATGCCCGGCGCGGCCAGGGCCAGTTCCAGGGCGCCGTTGTCCACGGCCAGATCAACGTTGGCCTGGCCGTGTACGTGTGCGCCCAGCTGCCGGTGGTCATGTGCGTGCGCCGCTGGCAGAGCGCTCAGCAGCAGGAATGCAAAGGTGTACTTCATGGCAGATCCTATTTGTTACTATGTAACATTATGGACCACATCACCACGCTTCCCGCAAGCCACGCCACCCAACCGCCAGCATCGGCACGCTGGCATGCCCGCCTCGATTTCGGTGCCGCCTGGCTGGCCATGGCCTGCGCCGCACATTGCATCACCCTGCCGCTGCTGCTGGCCTTCGTGCCGGCGGCGCTGATGGCGTTGCGTTCGTTCCAGCACCCGGCGCACGGCCTGATGACCGCCCTGCTGGTCATGTCGCGCTGGGAATGGGTGTTCGCGCTGCTCGCCTCTGTATTGGCAGTAGTCAGCACCACGTTGGGGCGGCGCCGGCATCATCGGTCCCTGCCGCTGGGCCTGGCGTTGGCAGGCGCGTTGTTGCTGATGCCTTCGGCGCTGTACCTGCCGCTGAAGGAATCGCTGCTGTGGCATGGCCTGCTGACCGCATGCGGTGGCGTGCTGCTGGCCATCGCGCATATCGCAAACCGCCGCGCGTCGCGTCGCGTTCGCCCAACCGCCCACACCCGCGCACGGCCGTAGAGTCGAGCTTGCTCGACTGCCGTTCGCGTAACGCCGCATTGCCGCGCGGGGTCGTGTTGCACGGAGCAGTCGAGCAAGCTCGACTCTACCGGTCATGGGCGATCAGAAATGTTCAATCCCCCCCCCCCTCCCCACCCGCCATCCCTTCACCCTACCACATCTACCACCGAGCCACTCGGCTACTTCGGACAGTCCGGGTATATGGAATCATCAACGTTACAACACCCCCCCCCCCCGCGTACTGCCCTTATGGCTGCCATGAAAAATACGCGAAACGGCCCGCGCGCCCCGCGTGATAGCGTCCCCACTGCCATCACACCGCCCATCGCCATGCGCACACTCGCCCTGACTCTGCTCACCGCCCTGCCCTTCGCCGCCACCAGCGCCGAACCCGCGCCGTTGCCGCAACTGAAGGCCTACACCGTCGACAGCGACTGGCTGCAGCCGATCGCGCCGCTGCAGATTGCCGACCACACCTGGCAGATCGGCACCGCCGAACTCACCGCGCTGCTGGTGCAGACGCCGGAAGGGGCGGTGCTGCTCGACGGCGGCATGCCGCAGATGGCCGATCATCTGCTGGCGAACATGAAACTGCGCGGCGTGGCGCCGCACGATCTGCGCCTGATCCTGCTCAGCCATGCCCATGCCGACCACGCCGGCCCTGTGGCCGAACTGAAGCGCCGCACTGGCGCGCAGGTGCTGGCCAACGCCGAAACCGCCGTGCTGCTGGCACGCGGCGGCAGCAACGACCTGCACTTCGGCGACGCCATCACCTTCCCGCCGGTGCAGGCCGACCGCATCGTGATGGATGGCGAAGTCGTCGAGTTCGGCGGCATCCGCTTCACGGCGCACTTCGTGCCCGGGCACACCCCCGGCAGCACCGCCTGGACCTGGACCGACACCCGCAACGGCGCACCGCTGCGCATCGCCTATGTGGACAGCCTGAGCGCACCGGGCTACACGGTGAAAGACAACCCGCGCTACCCGTATCTGCCGCAGGATTTCCAGCGCAGCTTCGCCACGGTGCGCAGCCTGCCCTGCGATCTGCTGCTGACCCCGCATCCCGGCGCCAGCGGCTGGAACTACCGCGCCGGCAACGAAGCAGCCGCGAAGGCGTTGACCTGCAGCGCGTATGCCGATGCCGCCGAACGCAATCTGCGCAAGCGCTGATCCGGCTTCAACAACAGGGGCTGGCTACGGAGCCGCGCGCAGCGCGTCCGGCGCCAGCCCGGCAGCATCGCGTTCGCGCTGCAGATCGGTAAACGCCTTCAGGGCCGGCGGCACGTGCCGGTGCCCGGGGAAGTACAGGTACAGGCCCGGGAACGGCGGGCACCACGCGTCCAGCACCGGCACCAGCGCGCCGCTGTCCAGGTCGTCACGGATGTGCCATTCGGACAGGAATGCCAGGCCCACGCCGGCCAGCGCGGCCGCGCGCGCCGCCTGCAGTTCGGCCACCACCAGCCGCGCCGGCGGGTCCACCTGCAGCACCTGGCCGCGGTGCTCCAGCTCCCAGCGGTACAGCCCACCGTGCGACAGGCGCATGCGGATCGCCGCGTGCGTGGCCAGCGCGTCCGGCGTGTCTGGCGTGCCGTGCGCGGCCAGATAGCCTGGCGCGGCCACCACGCGCATGCGCTGCTGGCGGTACAGCGGCACCGCCACCATGTCCTGCGGTACCTGCTCGTGCAGGCGCACGCCGGCATCGAAACCATCGGCCACGATATCCACCAGCCGCGCCTCGGCAGCCATTTCCAGCCGCACGCGCGGGTAGCGCTGCACGAACTCGGCCACCAGCCCAGACAGCATGCGCGTGCTTTCCGGCGGCACGTTGATGCGCAAGGTGCCGCCGGGGTCACGCTCGTCCTCGTGCAGCACCTCGCCGGCGCCACGGATCGCATCCACTGCCGGCCCGATCTGCGCCACGTACCGCGCGCCAGCTTCGGTCAGCGCCACGCTGCGCGTGGTGCGGTGGAACAGACGTGCCTGCAGCCGCGCTTCCAGGCTGGCCACCGCATGGCTCAACGCCGAAGTGGACATGCCCAGCTCGCGCGCCGCCGCGCGGAAGCTGCCACGCCGGGCCACGGCCAGTACGGCCTCCAGCTCCACCAGTCCGGATCGATGCACGGTCGCACTCACATAGTCCCGGAAATCGGGACTCCCCATCCACCATAAACCGGATTCCCAGCACGGTCGAGCGGGCACAGACTGGCCGCACCCTCCCAACGGATCCCTCGCCATGCAACGCATCGAGCAGCACTACATCAACGGCGCCTTCGTCGCCTCGCACGGCCAGCAGTTGGCCGACCTGCACAACCCGGCCACCGAGGCGGTGATCGGCCAGGTGCGTCTGGGCGATGCGGTGGACGCCGAGCGCGCCATCGCCGCCGCCCACGCCGCACTGCCGGCCCAGGCCGCGCGCAGCGTGGAAGAACGGCTGGCCCTGCTGGGCCGCTTCCGCGATGCCATAGCTGCCCGCCGCGATGATCTGCATGCCGCCGTGCTTGCCGAGTACGGCGCCCCGTCGGCGCGCTCGCGCTGGATGGTGGAACACCCGGTGCAGGTGATCGAAGACGCCATGAAGGTCCTGGCCGACTTCCCGTTCCAGCGCAGCGTCGGCCAGGCCCAGGTGCATTACCTGCCGGTGGGTGTGGCCGGCATCATCACGCCCTGGAACAGCAACGCCGCCTTCATCTGCGCCAAGCTGGCCACCGCGCTGGCCGCCGGTTGCACGGCCGTGGTCAAGCCCAGCGAGCTGTCGGCCCTGCAGACCCAGGTGGTGATGCAGGCGCTGCACGCCGCGCAGTTGCCGCCGGGCGTGGCCAACATCGTCAACGGCGCCGGGCACGATGTCGGTGCCGCGCTCAGTGCCTCGCCGCAGGTGGCCAAGATCTCCTTCACCGGCTCCACCGGCACCGGCCGCGCGATCCTGCGTGCGGCCGCGGACAGCTTCAAGCGGGTTACCCTGGAACTAGGCGGCAAGTCGCCCACGATCATCCTCGACGATGCCGACGCGGACAGCGCCGCTGCCCTGGCGGTGCAGGCCGGCTTCATCAACAGCGGCCAGGCCTGCGTGGCCGGCACCCGCATCCTGGTGCCGGAAGCGCGCCGCGCCGAGTTCGAAGACGCGCTGGCGCGTGCGGTGCAGGCCGTGCGCAGCGGCGACCCGCAGGATCCCGCCACCCAGGTCGGGCCGATGGTCAGCCAACGGCAATGGGAGCGCGTGCAGGGCTATATCCGCACCGGCCTGGGCGAAGGCGCGCGCTTGCTGGCCGGTGGCGAAGGCCGCCCCGACGGTCTGCAGCATGGCTGGTTCGTACGCCCCACGCTGTTCACCGATGTGCGAAACGACATGACCGTGGCCCGCGAGGAGATCTTCGGGCCGGTGCTGTGCATCATCGGCTACCGCGACGAGGCCGATGCCGTAGCGATTGCCAACGACAGCCCCTATGGCCTGAGTGCCCTGGTGATCGGCGCCGACACCCCGCGCGCCACCGCCGTGGGCCGGCAGATCCAGTCCGGCCGCGTGCTGGTGAACACCTTGCAGCACGAATCGATGGCCCCGTTTGGCGGCATGAAGCAATCGGGCATTGGCCGCGAAAGCGGCCAGTGGGGCCTGGAAGCCTTCCTGGAACCGCAGACCGTAATGACCGCGCAATAACCCGACCGACGGATAGGTCGGCACGCTCGTGCTCTGGTAGGTGCCGACCTTGGTCGGCACGCCCCTGCCTGGTAGGTGCCGACCTTGGTCGGCACGCTTCTGCCTGGTAGGTGCCGACCTTGGTCGGCACGCTTCTGCCTGGTAGGTGCCAACCTTGGTTGGCACGCTCGTGCCCACCAAGGTGGGCACCTACCAGAGCGCATTGCTTGTGCCCACCAAGGTGGGCACCTATCAAGGCGGATTGCTCGTGCCCACCAAGGTGGGCACCTACCAGAGCGGATTCCTGGCGGGCACCTACCAAAGCAGTTTCCGCCCTTTCGCCGCCGTTACCGGCTCATCGAATACGGCGCCTGCGCGCCCTGCCCCGGCCAGTCCTTGTTCGGCTCTGCCTGCATCGTGAAGCGCAGCTCACCTCCGGCCAGAATCTCGTCGTGGCGCAGGAACGTGCGCTGCAGCGGCTTGCCGTTCAACATCACACCGCCCACATAGGTGTGCTTGTCATCCAGCCCGTCGGCCACGATGGTGAAGGTCTTGCCGTTAGGCAGGCGCATGGCAGTCTTCGGCAGGAACGGGCGGCCCAGGATGTACTCGCCCGAGCCCGGCGCCACCGGGTAGAAGCCCAGCGCGGTGAACACGTACCACGCCGACATCTGGCCCACGTCATCATTGCCGGCCAGGCCATCGGGGCGGTCGGCATACTGGGTGTCCATGATCTGCTTCAAGCGCGCCTGCGTGCGCCACGGCTGCCCGGCATACGAATACAGGTAGGCCACGTGGTGGCTGGGCTCGTTGCCATGCGCGTACCAGCCGATCAGCCCGGTGATGTCTTCCATGTGCTCGAAGATGGAAGGATCGACCGTGGCGTTGAACACCTCATCCAACCGCGCCAGCAGCTTGTCGCTGCCACCGTGCGCGGCAGCCAGGCCGGCCACGTCCTGCGGCACGTACCACGAGTACTGCCAGGCATTGCCTTCGGTGTAGTCGGTGCCGTAACCGCTGGCGCTGGGATCGAACGGGGTACGGAAGCTGCCATCGCGCTTGCGTGCGCGCATGAAGCCGGTGTCCTTGTCGAAAGCGTTGCGCCAGTTGCCGGCGCGCTTGTCGAATGTCGCCGCCACTTCGGTCTTGCCCATCGCCTGGGCCATGCGCGCGATGGTCCAGTCGTCGAACGCATATTCCAGCGTCTTGCTGGCCGCCTCGCCTTCCTCATCAATCGGCACGTAACCCAGCTCGCGGTATTGCGCGATGCCGTCATACGGGCCGTAGTTGGCGGTCTCCACCATCGCCTTCAACGCCTTGTCCGCATCGAAGCCACGAATGCCCTTCACATAGGCATCGGCGATCACCGGCACGGCGTGGTAGCCGATCATGCACCAGTCCTCCAGCCCGTGGAACGACCACATCGGCAGCATGCCGTAGGGGCTGTGCTCATGATGGGCCAGCATCGAGTTGATGAAATCGCTGTTGCGCTTTTCCGGCTGCACCAGGGTCAGCAGCGGGTGCAGTGCCCGATAGGTATCCCACAGCGAGAACGTGGAATAGTTCGTGTAGCCCTCGGCCTTGTGTACGGCGTTATCCGGGCCGCGGTACTGGCCATCGGCATCCATGAACAGCGTCGGCCCCAGCAGCGTGTGGTACAGCGCGGTGTAGGCGCTGCGGCGCGCATGCTCCGGCGCGTCGATATCCAGCACCGACAGCGCCTGGGTCCATTCCTGCTTCGCCTGCGCACGCACGCGGTCGAAATCGAAGTCGGACACTTCGGCATCCAGATTGGCCATCGCACCGGCCTCGCTCACCGGCGAAATCGCCACCTTCACCACCAGCGGTGCATCCAGCTTGCCGAAGTCGAAGGTGCCGACCAGCTGCCGACCTTCAATCTGCGCACGCTGCTTCGGGTCCTGGTGGCCCGGCGGCGGGAAGCCCTTGTAGGCGATGTCCTGCTCGGTGTTGTGCAGTTCGTGGGCGGCCAACGGGCGCGAGAAGCGCATGGCGAAGTACAGCTGGCGGCCCGGCGCCCAGCCACGGGTTTCGCGGAAACCGGTGATGGTGCCATCGGCACGCACGCGCACCCGCGACCACAGCACCTTGCCTGGGTAGTCGTACATGCTGGTGCGCATGTCCAGCAGCACCTTGGCATCGGCGCCCTTGGGGAAGGCGTAGCGGTGTACACCCACGCGCGCGCTGGTGGTCAGCTCGGCGCGCACCTTGTAATCGTCCAGAGTGACCGCGTAGTAGCCCGGCTCGGCCTTCTCATCGTCGTGGCGGAAGCGCGAGGCATAGCCGCTGCGCGGCTTGTCCGGATCGCCGCGCTCCAGGCCCGGGTTGCCGGTGAACGGCATCACCAGGATGTCGCCCAGGTCGGAATGGCCGGTGCCGGAGAAATGGGTGTGCGAGAAGCCGACGATGCTGCTGTCGTCGTAGCGGTAGCCCGCGGCCCAGCCATAGGCCTTCTCGCGCGGCTGGATGCGCGTGTCCGGGCTGAGCTGGACCATGCCGAACGGCAGCGTGGCGCCCGGGTAAGTGTGGCCTTCCCCGCCGGTGCCGATGAACGGGTCCACCGAGGCATAGGCTTTGTCGGCAGGGGTTCGGGCCGGGGCCGCACTGGCCAGGCCGGAAGCGAACATCGCCGTGGCGGCGACTGCGATCAGGAGACGACGGTCCAGCGTGGGCATCGGCATTTGGATCGATTCAGGTGGTGGTCAGAGAGTAGCACCGCCCCGAGCCCCTGGCATGTTGCGCTGCGGCTGAACCTCCGTCGTGCCGCACCGTGCCCGAAGGGCGGCAGAGCAGTCCAGCGCGCTCCACTCAATCGGTCGCTTCCGGCATGGTCCGCGCATGCCGCCGGTGGCGTCGACGCCGCTCCGTACACGCGACATGACACAGTAATTGACCCCGTTTCGCCACTTGATGTCGCCTCCAGCACGCCTCGCTTCAACCGCACTTGACGACCCACGGTATTGCACGGCAGCTTCGGGAAAAGACATGGAAATCTCGATCAAGACCTGCGCACGATGCCCCCGCAGCGGATACGCCGCCGCCGGGTGTGGAACCCCGAAATGAGTAGTTGGAGCTGCCTGCCATGACTACGGCGGGCGGTGCGCGGCGGCCGCATGGCCCTCGGCTTTTTCCAACTACTCAGCCGAAGTTCCAACCCCGCATCGCCCGCCACCATACCAGTGGCCTGTTCTGCCAGGAGCCATCACATGTCACCGCAACCGCCTGTCCTGACCCCGGAAGTGGAATCCCTGCTGTCCCGTATCGACCACGCCCTCAGTTCGGCCGAAGGCATGGCCTTGATGATCAGCGACAACGAACCGGCCGACCCCACCGCGCACACGCGGCCGGGCTACAACGTGCAGAAGATCAGCGTGGCGATGATGGCGCTCAGCCAGCATGGCCGACGCCTGTTGAACGAACTGCGCCAGCAGTACCTGAAGGTCACCCTGCATTGAACCGCATGGCGACCGGGCTCGCCTTCAGCCGCCCACCGCCGCGATCCAGTGCGGCAGGTTGTAATAGTTGGTGATGCGCGCCACCTTGCCATCACGAATCTCGAAGAAGGCGCCGGCCGGCAGCACGTAGGCCTGGCCGGTGGCTTCGGGCAGGCCTTCGTCGGTCGCCAGGTACTGTCCATTCACGGTGAACTCGGCCGCACCGCGCGTGCCGTCGGCATTGCCGAACACCACGATATCGGTCAACTGCTCACGGTAGGAACGGGCCATCTTCTGGCAGAACGCACGGAACGCGTCCTTGCCCACTTCACGGCCACCCTGGTTGATGTCGTGCACCACATCGTCGGTCACCTGGGCCACGAAGGCCTCGATGTCCCCGCTGTTGAAGGCGGCGTAGTAAGCATGGATGACGTCGGTGGCGCTCATGGGGAATGTCCTGAGGGTGGGCGGGCTGCGGAGCATAGCCTATACTCACCCCCAGTATCCATGGGCTTGAGCGATCGTGCGCATCACCACGCTGCAGGGGGCCGCCGCCGCCCCGTATCTGGACGACCTGGCGCGCCTGCGCATCGGCGTCTTCCGCGACTTCCCCTACCTGTACGAAGGCGACCTGGGCTACGAGCGCGACTACGTGGCCACCTACGCCGCCGCCCCCGGCAGCATCATCGTGCTGGCCCAGGACGGCGACACCGTGGTGGGCGCGTCCACTGCCCTGCCCCTGTGCGAAGAAACCACAGAATTCCAGGCGCCCTTCCTCAGCGGCCCATGGAACCCGCAGCGCATCTTCTACTTCGGCGAATCGGTGCTGCTGCCGGCCTACCGTGGCCAGGGGCTGGGCGTGCGCTTCTTCGAGGCACGCGAAGCGCATGCGCGCCAGGCCGGTGGTTTCGACATCTGCTGCTTCAGCGCCGTGCAGCGCCCACAGGACCACCCGGCTCGCCCGCGTAACTACGTTCCGTTGGACGCCTTCTGGCACAAGCGCGGCTATGTGCACCACCCGGAACTGCACACCACCTTCCGCTGGCGCGACGTGGGCGAAGACCACGCAAGTGCCAAGCCGATGTCGTTCTGGCTGAAGGACCTGCGCGCATGATCCGCTTCGCCGCCAGCCAGTACGCCATCGAGCTGATTGAACAGTGGGATGACTACGCCGCCCATCTGGACGCACACGTGGCCGAAGCTGCCGCCGCCGGCGCGCAGCTGGTGCTGCTGCCCGAGTACGCGGCCATGACCTTGACCGGCCAGTTGCCCGCCGCGCAGCGCAGCGATCTGGCCGCATCGATCGCCGGCATGCAGGGCTTGCTGCCGCGCTGGCAGGCACTGTGCGAACAGATCGCGCGGCGCCACCAGATCTGGTTCTGCCCAGGCTCGGCACCAGTGCTGGACGACGACGGGTGCTACCGCAACCGCGCCTTCCTGTTCGGCCCGGACGGCCTGCTGGGCCACCAGGACAAACAGATCATGACCCGCTTCGAGCGTGAGGAATGGAACATCAGCGGCGGCCGCGATGGCCTGCGTGTGTTCGAAACGCCGCTGGGTACGCTGGCCATCCTGATCTGCTACGACACCGAATTCCCCATGCTGGCGCGGCGGTTGGCCGAAGCCGGCGTGGACCTGCTGCTGGCCCCCAGCTGCACCGACACCGAAGCCGGTTACCACCGCGTGCGTATTGGTTCGCAGGCGCGGGCGCTGGAAAACCAGATGCCGGTACTGGTGTCGGCCACTGCCGGCCTGGCGCCGTGGAGCCCCTCGGTCGACGTGAACTTCGGCCGCGCCGCGCTGTACGTACCGGCGGACCGGGGCATGCCGGCCAACGGCGTGCTGTGCGAAAGCGAAGCGGTGTTCACCGAACAGAGCCGCTGGCTGATGGGGGAGATTGATGCGAAAGCCGTGGCCGCCGTGCGCCGCGAAGGCCAGGTCGCCCTGTACCGCGACTGGCCGGAGCAGTTCGACATACACGTGCAACCCGCCCCGTAGAGTCGAGCTTGCTCGACTGCTCTTCCAGCCGAGCATGGATCGGCTCTACAAAAGCAAAAGCAGTCGAGCAAGCTCGACTCTACGCAAAGGCAAGAGCAACGGCAGTCGAGCATGGCTCGACTCTACAAAAGTCACGTCGGCAGCGCTGCCTGCAGCGTGGACAGATCCGCGCTCTCCACCGGCCGCACCACCCGCGCTACCTCGTGGCCATCGCGCAGCAGCACCACCGTCGGCCACAGCTTCACAGCAAAAGCGCGCCCCAACGCTCGCCCCTTGCCATCCTCGATCTTCCAGTGCGCCAGATCGTGCGCATCCACGAACGCCTGCAACGCCGCTTGCGCGGCCTGGCAATGGCCGCACCACGGCGCGCCGAACTCCAACAACAGCCAGCCCGCCTGCGCCTGCACATCGGCAGGCGCAGGTTCGGCAGCAAGATGGCTGCGCATGAACGGCATGGCTCAGGCCGCGATGGCGCGCTGGATGTCTTCCAGCGGCGCGTTGGTGAAGTTCTTGGCGATGTCATCCAGCAATCGCGCCTGCGTTTCCTTGTGCAGCAGCGGGCGGATGCGCCCCAGCGTGATCGGGTCGGCCACCAGGATCAGATGCGAGAACCGGTTGTTCAGCGCATCATCGTTCAACTGTTCGGCCACCTGCTTGGCGAAGGTCGCTTCGTTCAACTGTGAGATCGACATGTCCTTCGGCACGGCACCAGACGGCCCCTGCCCGGACACACCCTGTTCGCTGATATCGGCCAGGCGCAGCTCACCCTCCTGCTTCAGGGTGATCTGGTGCTCGGTGCCCACGTTGGTGAACACACGTGCGGAACCACCATCGGTCACCACCACCAGGGTGCCTTCGGGAATGCGTCGGGTCATGCGATGTTCCTTCTGGTTACGTTGCAGCTCCACCGTAGAAAAACGCATGTGAGCGGCACGACCACAGAGCGTTCAATCGTTGTCAGCATGAACAGGCGCGATGGAACACAGCGTCTGTTTCGCCCGTATTGTCGGCACGCTCACGTTGTAACCGGTATCATGAACGGATGATCGACACGACCCACTGCGTAATGGGCATGCCCGTTGCGTGGAAAGCACTGCCGACCGGCGCCTCGCCTGCCGCAACCGCATCCGCCCCGAAATTCCACCGCCTGGCGCTGGATCCCGGCGGATGATGGTGCAGGCCTGAGACACCGCTTCTTCGCGTCTCGCGCTTAGTTGAGTAGTCGAGCAAGCTCGACTCTACCTCGTTGCACCCATGTTTCGCGCTTAGTCGAGCAAGCTCGACTCTACCTTTGCGCGCTTTCCCGGCCGTTTGGCCTCCCGCCCCGATGCCCATGCGCCAGTTGCGCCCGCATCGCCGTTTCCGTTTTTCGGGACACACCACACCGTCTATTCCGCACTGCATTCACCCAACAAGGAGTCCCCATGCAGGACAACTCCGATGCCCATGCCCATTTCGGCTGGTTCAAACGCCGCCGCCATCTGAACGTTGACGAGATCACGGTTGTCGACAAGCCCATGCTCAAGCGCGCCGTGGGCGCCGCTGCACTGGGCAACGCGATGGAATGGTTCGATTTCGGTGTCTACGGCTATCTGGCCGTCACCATCGGCCAGGTCTTCTTTCCCTCCAGCAACCCCACCGCGCAGGTCATTGCGGCCTTTGCCACCTTCACCGTGGCCTTCCTGGTGCGCCCGCTGGGCGGCCTGGTGTTCGGCCCGCTGGGTGACCGCTATGGCCGGCAGAAAGTGCTGGCCTTCACCATGATCCTGATGGCGCTGGGCACCTTTGCCATCGGCCTGATTCCCTCCTACGAACGCATCGGCATCTGGGCACCGGTCCTGTTGCTGCTCGCGCGCGTCGTGCAGGGCTTTTCCACCGGCGGCGAATACGGCGGCGCGGCGACCTTCATCGCCGAGTATTCCACCGACCGCAACCGCGGCTTGATGGGCAGCTGGCTGGAGTTCGGCACATTGGGCGGCTACATCGCCGGTGCAGGCACCGTCACCGCGCTGCACATGATGCTCAGCAGCGAAGACATGCTGGACTGGGGCTGGCGCATTCCGTTTCTGATTGCCGGCCCGCTGGGCCTGCTGGGTCTGTACATGCGCATGAAGCTGGAGGAAACCCCGGCCTTCCGCGCCTTCGCCGAAGAAGCTGACAAGCGCGAGCATGAGCGCCCGGGCCTGGGCGCGCTGTTCCAGGTGCACGGCCGCCAGTTGCTGGTATGCATGGGCCTGGTGCTGGTCTTCAACGTGACCGACTACATGCTGCTGACCTACATGCCCAGCTACCTGAGCGTGACCATGGGCTATGCCGAGAGCAAGGGGCTGCTGCTGATCATCATCGTGATGCTGGTGATGATGCCGTTGAACGTGGTCGGCGGCCTGTTCAGCGACAAACTGGGCCGCCGGCCGATGATCATCGGCGCCTGCATCGCGCTGCTGGTGCTGGCCGTGCCGTGCCTGCTGCTGGTCGGCAGCGGCAATGACTGGCTCATCTTCCTGGGCCTGATGCTGCTGGGCCTGGCACTGGTGTGCTTCACCAGTTCGATGCCGTCCACCCTGCCGGCGCTGTTCTACACCCCGGTGCGCTACAGCGCGCTGTCGATCGCGTTCAACGTGTCGGTGTCGCTGTTCGGTGGCACCACGCCGCTGGTCACCGCCTGGCTGGTGGAACGCACCGGCGACCCGCTGGTGCCGGCGTATTACCTGATGGGCGCCGCGGTAATCGGCCTGATCACCATGCTGTTCGTGAAGGAGACCGCCGGCCTGCCGCTGCGCGGTTCGCCGCCGGCGGTAGGCAGCGACCGCGAAGCTGCTGCGTTGCTGAAGAGCGACATCCCGGTCACGGTTGACCCGACCCTGCCGCCGCTGCCGGAACCGGCCGAGCCGGAACAAGCGCGCCCGGCCTGACCGCCCCGCTCTGGTAGGTGCCAACCTTGGTTGGCATTTGGTAGGTGCCAACCTTGGTTGGTATTTTGGTAACCGCGCGCCAACCAAGGTTGGCGACTACCAGGGAGGTCGAGGTAGAGTCGAGCTTGCTCGACTGCACGTGCACCGCCAGTCGAGCAAGCTCGACTCTACAAAAGCGGGTTGACCTCGCCCATCCCGTCAATCGGTGCGGGCCAGCTTCCCTGCGGTCCAGGCATACGTCCAGGTGTGCCGCCCATCGGGCGGGCACGCCGTGCGGCCCTTCCCGGCGCCACACAGGCGCGTGGGCCGTGCGCTGCTGAACGCCACCACGATCCGGCCGGCGTCGAACGTCACGCTTTCCACTTCGCCGGGCACGTGGACGCTGGCAGCGTCGGCGTACCCCGATGCACGGATCAGCGCATAGGTCTCATCGTCGTACACGCTCTTGCCCGGCGCCGGCGCCTGCGCGCGCGGGTCGTTGTCGGCCAGCGCGGTCATCACCACCAATTCGTTCAACTGCTGCGCCGCGCCGGTCTGCGCGGCCGTGTACACATAGATGATCTCCGGTCGGCCATCGCCATCCAGATCGGCATTGCCGGCCCACAGCGGTCGGTAATCGTAGGTGCTGTCGGTGGCCGGGTGCAGCCGCAGCGAGGCCTCGGCGGTGCGCCGCGCCTTGTCATAGCTGATGCCCTCGGCCGGCGCGGCCGCCCCTTCTGCCGGTGTGGTCTGTGCCACCGCCGTGGCCGCCAGCAGCATCCACAGCACGGTGCATGCGGCCTGCAATGGCCCCTGCCTGCGTTCTTTCATTGCAGCTCCCTTGGCAATGCGATCCATGCGCCGATGATCGCACACGATCCACCCCGCATTTGACCCAGATCACGGCCCGCACGCGCCGTTGCTGCCACCCTGAAGTCCCCACACCGCACCACGGCCTTATGTCTTCTCTGCCTCCCGCCGCCCCCGTGGCGGTTGCAACCCCCGGTTCCAGCTTCGCCCTCCAGGTCATCAGCCTGGATGGCCTGCACTGGGACGGCGATGTGCGCGAAGCCAGCGTGCCCGGCGCTGCCGGCCGCCTCGGCTTCCTGCCCGGCCACACGCCATTGATGGCACCGCTGTCCGCAGGTCTGGTGCGGCTGTTTCCCGCCGACAACACCGCCATGGTGGAAATCCACGTGAGCGGCGGCTACGTGGAAGTGCAGCCGGATCGGGTGATCGTGCTGGCCGACCTGGCCGCGCGCAGCGATTCACTGGACGAGGCCCTGGCCGAAGAGGCCCGTGCCGCCGCGCACTCGCCCATGGCCGCCGCGTTCACCGATGTTGACTACGCGCAGCTGCATGCCGAGCTGGCCGCGCAGCTGGCCCAGGCCGCGCGCCTGTCACGCCCGCGCTGATCGCCCGTGCCATCATGGCGCGGCAGGTGCCGTGCCCTCCCCTCATCCGGTAAGGAAGCAACGATGCTCGAGCGCATCAAGGCCGCACTGCAGTACTTCAACCAGGCCGTTCCGTTCCGCCTGGTGCCCGCCCTCATCACCACGGCGGTGCTGGTCACCCTGTTGCTGCTGCCCTGCCCGCAGGGCCTGACCGCCGATGGCTGGCGGCTGGTGGCGATCTTCCTGACCACCATCGTGGCGATCATCCTGAAGGTGATGCCGATCGGGGTGATGGCGATGATGGCCATCGTCATCGTTTCGCTTTCGCAGGTCACCTCCAACAGCTCCAAGGGCGCCATCACCGATGCGCTGAGCAGCTTCGCCAGCCCCCTGATCTGGTTGATCGTGGTGGCCATCCTCATTTCCCGCGGCCTGAAGAAAACAGGGCTGGGCAACCGCATCGGCCTGATGTTCATTGCACTGCTGGGCAAGCGCACGGTGGGCATCGGCTATGGCCTGGCGGTGTGCGAATTGCTGCTGGCACCGTTCACCCCCAGCAATACCGCGCGTGGTGGCGGCATCGTGCATCCGGTCATGCGCTCGATCGCCACCGCCTTCGATTCCGATCCGGCCAAGGGCACCCAGGGCAAGGTCGGCACCTACCTGGCACTGGTGAATTACCACGCCAACCCGATCACCTCGGCCATGTTCCTGACCGCCACCGCGCCCAACCCGCTGGTGGTGGATTTCGTGGCCAAGGCCAGCGGCCAGCAGCTGCAGCTGAGCTGGACCACCTGGGCGCTGTGCATGCTGCTGCCCGGCCTGCTGTGCCTGCTGCTGATGCCGCTGGTGGTGTATCTGCTCAGCCCGCCGCAGTTGAAGCACACCCCCGACGCGGTCACCTTTGCGCGCAGCGAACTGGCCGCGATGGGCCCGCTGGCCGCTAAAGAGAAGGTCATGCTGGGCACCTTCGGCCTGTTGTTGCTGCTGTGGGCGAACGTGCCGGCGATGATCTTCGGCCCCGCCTGGACCCTGGACGCCACCGTGGTCGCCTTCGTCGGCCTGTTCGTGCTCATCATCACCGGCACCATCAGCTGGGACGATGTGCTTTCCGAAAAGAGCGCCTGGGACACCCTGATCTGGTTCGGCGCGCTGGTGATGCTGGCCGAGCAGTTGAACAAGCTGGGCGTGATCGACTGGTTCTCGCAGGGCATGAAGGGCGCCATCGCCAGCAGCGGCATGGGCTGGCAGGCCATCGCCGCGGTGCTGGTGCTGGCCTTCGTGTTCTCGCATTACCTGTTCGCCAGCACCACCGCCCATATCAGCGCCATGCTGCTGGCCTTCCTGGGCGTGGGCGTGCAGCTCATTCCCGGCGAGTACATGGTGCCGTTCCTGCTGATGATGACTGCCGGTTCGGCCATCATGATGACCCTGACCCACTACGCCACCGGCACCTCGCCGATCATCTTCGGCAGTGGCTACGTCACCCTGGGCACGTGGTGGCGGGTGGGCTTTGTGATGTGCGTGCTGGAACTGCTGGTGTTCGCCCTGGTGGGCAGCGCGTGGTGGAAGCTGCTGGGCATGTGGTGATGCCGCACTAGAGCGGCAGTTCGGTGGTCTGCTTCACCCGCTGCATGGGAATTTCGGTCTTGGTGTTCTGCACCCCGGCAATGCGGTTCAAGTGCTGGATCTGGAACTGCCGGTAGGCATCCAGATCGGCCACTGCCACCCGCAGCAGGAAATCGCAGTCGCCGGCCATCAGGTGGCACTCCAGCACTTCCGGGAAGGATTTGACGCTGTTGATGAAGTGGTTGGTGGTGTCCTCATCCTGCCCACGCAGCCACACCCGCACGAACACCGTGAACCCGCGTCCGACCTTGGCCGGGTTCAACAGGGCCACGTAGCGGTCGATGTAGCCGCCCTCTTCCAGCAGGCGCACCCGCCGCAGGCAGGCCGAGGGCGAAAGGCCCACCTGCCGCGCCAGTTCCAGGTTCTGCAGGCGGCCATCGTGCTGCAGGGCCTGCAGGATGCGCTTATCCAGGTTGTCCAGGGCGTCAAGCATCGGATTCCATCATTTCGCGGTCTTGACGCATCATATGCGGAAATTCCGCACAACTGCCGCATCAACGCAAGCCGATTCTGCGCCGCGCCCGCTAGCATGGGCCACCCCCACGCAAGCATGCTCCATGGACGCCCGCACCACCCTGCCCCTGCCCGACCCCGCCTGCCAGACCAGCACCCGCAGCGAATTCCTGCGCGGGCTGCGCGCCGCCGTTCCGGTCATGATCGGCTTCCTGCCCTTTGCCCTGGTGCTGGGCGCACAAGCCGCACAGAAGGGCCTGAGCGCGCTGGAAGTGCCCTTGATGACCGGCCTGAACTTCGCCGGCGGCTCGGAATTTGCTGCCGTCGAGCTGTGGACCTCGCCGCCGCATATCGCGCTGATCGTGGCCATCACCGCGCTGGTCAACAGCCGCCACCTGCTGATGGGGGCCAGCCTGGCACCCCTGCTGCAGCGCCTGCCGCGCCGCCGCGTGCTGCCGGCCCTGTTCTTCATGTGCGATGAAAGCTGGGCACTGGGCGTGGCCGACGCGCGCCGGCGCGCCCTGGGGTTCAGCCTGGCCTACTACCTGGGTGTTTCGGCCGGCCTGTATACAGTGTGGGTGGTGTGCACCTGCATCGGCGCACTGGTGGGCCCGCTGCTGGGCGACATCCACGCCTACGGTTTCGACATGGCCTTCCCGGCGGTGTTCCTGGTGCTGCTGCGCGGCATGTGGCAGGGCATGCGCGCGGCGCGCCCGTGGCTGGTCAGCCTGGTAGTGGCGGCGGCCACCTACCTGCTTGTGCCGGGTGCCTGGTACGTGGCCAGCGGCGCGCTGGCTGGCCTGGCCGCCGCGTGGTGGCTGGCAGGAGACGAGGCATGATCTTCGACGGCCTGCTGCACTGGACCTCGCTGCTGACCATCTTGCTGATGGCCGCAGTAACCTACCTGACCCGCATCGTCGGCTTCCTGGCACTGCGCAACCGCACCCTGAGCAAGCGCGCGGTTACGGTGATGGAAGCGGCGCCGGGCTGCGTGCTGATCTCGGTGATCGCACCGGACTTCGTGGCCAACAACCCGGCCGACCTGGCCGCGCTGGCCATCACCCTGCTGGCGGCAACGCGCTGGTCGATGCTGCCCACGGTGCTGATCGGCGTGGTTTCGGCGGGCGTGCTGCGCTACGTTTTCGGGTGAAGCGCCCGCCGGGCCATGCCCGGCGTCACACGCCCCGCCGGCACCACCGACGACGCACTCTCGATCGGACCTGCTGTGCAGGCATTTGAAACCATTCTGATTGCCCGATCGCGATCCGCAGGTTGAACCTGTCGGTCAACCGAAGCGCAGCATGGCGCGTAGCGATGGGCGATCACTATGGCGGAGCCAACAAGACGGCCTCAGTTCAAGACGTTCAAGTCCGGGTGCCACGCGGGACTGGCGGCCGTCCTTCTGGCCACAAGTGCATGCCATTCCATCGAGCTTCCTCCCCGTGACCTGGTAGGCGCCAAGGGAGGATATGCCACCGTGCTGCGAGGCCCTGCCTCCCGTCTGACAGTCAGCACAGTGTCTGTGCTTCCCGGACCGGAAAGCCGGGAGCGTCCCAATCGATCCACCGAGTGCGGGTGGTCCGCCATTGCAACCCAGATTCTCTGGGCAGATGGCACGCTTTCAGCCGAGCAGGCCGCACAGCTCTGCGAGGCGGCCGCACGCTCTGCCGGGCTACCGCTGCAGGCCGTTGGGCTTGAATGGACCCCGGTGCGTTATCGCATCACGATAGTGAGCGACGGAGGTGGCATCTGGCGGCAGTTGCCACACGCGAACCGGCCGGGACAGACCGTCAGTTTCTGGTTCCCGCACGGCCCGGACACCGATGCGATGCGCCGGCGCGTGATC
Source organism: Stenotrophomonas sp. ZAC14D2_NAIMI4_6 (assembly GCF_003086875.1). Classification (NCBI taxonomy): domain Bacteria; kingdom Pseudomonadati; phylum Pseudomonadota; class Gammaproteobacteria; order Lysobacterales; family Lysobacteraceae; genus Stenotrophomonas; species Stenotrophomonas sp. ZAC14D2_NAIMI4_6. The sequence continues at coordinate 2,337,519 of NZ_CP025996.1, forward strand.
GCCACCACCGCACACGAATTCCAGCATATCGCCACCGCACTGGCAGGCCAGGCGAGACGCGGCAGGCAGCGCGAACCCGATGCCTATCTGGCCGGCGCCTGTGCCCAACTCTTGATCGAAGGCGCTCTTGCACGTGCCGATCTGCCAGGCGGACACGATCCGCGCGCGGATGCGTTCCTGTCACAGGCAGCCAGACGTTTCGGGCATGCCGGCAACGAAGCCGGAGCGGCGCTAGCGCAGTTCTTCGGCGACGCAGGGATTCTGTACATCAAGGGTGCAGGCCGCGACCTTGCGCAGCATTGCCACCAGACGATCGGGTTCCCCTTGCAGCGGTGAACCCTCCGCCGGGCATAGCCCGGCGCTAACGGCCCTCAACGGTCGCGCCATCACGCGGCGCTGCTCGATGCCAACAGGCACAGACTGCGTGCCGGCAGCGTCCACTGCCCCTCTTCGTCCATGTCCAGTGGCGCCTCGTCGGTCTGCAGCACCACCCGGCGGAACGAAAGCACCTGGTCGGACGGGCGGAACCGCTGCGGCTGGTCACTCGGGTTCAGCAGAAGGGCGAGGCTGACGTGGCGGCCCGGTTCCCGCAGGCCACTGTCAGGGCTGCGGCCATCGAGCACGATCAGCAAGGCGCGCTGTTCCGCATCGTGCCAGTCACTTTCGCCCATCGGCTCGCCATCCGGCCGCCGCCACTCGATGTCACGCATGCCCAGGGATGCGTCGTAGTCACCGGTCAGGAAGCGATTGCGCCGCAGCAGGCCATAGCGCCGCCGCAGCGCAAGGACGCGCCGCACGAACGCTGCCTGCGCCTGCGGGCCGGGTTGCGCCGCGCGTTCCCAGTCGATCCAGCTCAGCGGATTGTCCTGGCAGTAGGCATTGTTGTTGCCACGCTGCGAATGGCCGAACTCATCGCCGGCCAGCAGCATCGGCGTGCCCTGCGCCAGCAGCAGCGTGGCCAGCAGGTTGCGCATCTGCCGCGCGCGCAGAGTCAGGATGCCTTCGTCGTCTGTATCGCCTTCCACGCCGTGGTTCCACGACAGGTTGTGCGAATGGCCGTCGCGGTTGTCCTCGCCGTTGGCCTCGTTGTGGCGGTCGTTGTAGCTCACCAGATCATGCAGCGTGTAGCCGTCGTGGGCGGTGACCAGGTTGATGCTGGCCGACGGCCGGCGGCCGTGATGGTCGAACAGATCGGCCGATCCGGTGAAGCGCGCCGCAAACTCCGGCAGCTGCCCGGCATCACCGCGCCACAGCGCACGGGTAGTGTCACGGAAACGGTCGTTCCATTCGGCCCAGCCGGGCGGGAACTGACCAAGCTGGTAGCCGCCCGGGCCGATATCCCACGGTTCGGCAATCAGTTTCACTTGGCTCAGCACCGGGTCCTGGCGCACGGCATCGAGGAAGCTGCCCGAGGGATCAAACCCATGGCGTTCGCGCCCGAGAATGGTGGCCAGGTCGAAACGGAAGCCATCCACGCGCATCTCGGTCACCCAATAGCGCAGAGAATCCATGACCATGCGCAATGCACCGGCATTGGTCAGGTCGAAGGTGTTGCCGGTACCGGTATCGTTGATGTAGTAGCGACGGTCCTCGGCAAGGCGGTAATAGCTGGCGTTGTCGATGCCCTTGAACGACAGCGTGGGCCCCAGCTCGTTGCCTTCGGCGGTGTGGTTGTAGACCACATCCAGAATCACCTCGATGCCCGCGCTGTGCAGGCGCGCCACCATCTGCTTGAATTCGGCAACGGTTTCCAGCGACAGGTAGCGCGGTTGCGGCGCGAAGAAGCCGATGGTGTTGTAGCCCCAGTAATTCCGCAGCCCCCGTTCCAGCAGCTGCTGGTCGTCCACGTAGGCGTGCACAGGCAGCAGCTCGATCGCGGTCACCCCCAGGTACGCCAGGTGGTCCACCACCGCGTCGTGGCGTAGCGCCGAGAACGTGCCGCGCTCGGCCGGCGGTACGCCGGGGTGCTGCATGGTCAGGCCACGCACGTGTGCCTCGTAGATCACCGATCGGTCCCAGGCGGTGGCCGGCGCGCGCTCGCCGCCCCAGCTGAAGGCCGGATCGATCACCGCACAGCGCGGCATGTACGGCGCGCTGTCGCGACGGTCGAAACTCAGGTCTGCATCGCGGTGGCCCAGGGTGTAGCCGAACAGGTGCGGCGCCCACTTGATCTCACCCACGATCTGCTTCGCATACGGGTCCAGCAGCAGCTTGTTGGGGTTGAAGCGATGCCCGTCCGACGGCGCGTACGGTCCATGCACGCGGTAGCCATAGCGCTGGCCCGGCCGCACATCCGGCAGATAGCCATGCCACACCTCGTTGGTGTATTCGGGCAGCACGATCCGTTCGACTTCCCGGTTGCGCGCATCGAACAGGCACAGTTCCACCTTGGTGGCATGCCGCGAGTACAGCGAGAAGTTCACTCCCAGGCCGTCCCAGGTCGCGCCCAGCGGGAAGGGGCGGCCTTCGCGCACGCGCGAGGTCTGGGTCCACTTACGCGTTGCCATCGTGTTCGTCCTCAGCCACATTCAGGGCCGCAATTTCTGCTTCAACAAGGCGTTCGGCCATGTGCCAATGCCGCTGCTGCTGGTCATCCGGGCGCCCTTCGGCCTCCCAGATCTGGTGCGCCAACAATTCGATGCGGCGTCGCCGCTCACTGCTGTCCATCTGCCCCACTCTCCTGGCTGATCCACACCGCCACCGGGCTGCCCGCAAACAGCAACGCGTCGGTGGCGGAACCGTTGAACATCTGCGTGCGGCCATCCAGCACGTTGCGCATGCGTCGCTGCGGGACGCCTGGCACCAACTGCTGCGCCGCATCCTGCCAGGCAAGGCCTGGGCCGGCAGGCTGTTCCATCCCCGCCCGCCTGACCGCCACCAGCAACTGCTGCCCCCTGTACTCACGTACGAAGACCAGGCGCGTGCACTCCGCTTCGGACAGCCTGTGCAGCGTGCCCTGCAGGAACAGCGGGGCAATGTCGCTGCGCAATCGCAGCAGCGCGGCCAGCATCCGCAGCTTGGGCGATCCGCTGTGCCAGTCCTGCAGCAACGCTGCCCACGATCGATCATCGGCCAGTGCATGTGCGCGCTGCGCGAAATCGACCGCGCGCCGATTGTCCGGATCGACCAGGCTCAGATCCCAGAACTCGGTGCCCTGGTAGATGTCCGGGACACCTGGCAGACACAGCTGCAGGCACAGTTGTGCCAGTCCGTTGCTGGCGCCGGCAGGTGCGAGGCGTTGAACAAACGCAGCCAGAGCCGCGCGGACATCCTGCAGGCGGCTGCCGGTAAGCAATGACTGCAGCCACACACAGGCGGCATCTTCCAACGGCAGATCGGGGTCGAGCCAACTGCTGATCCGCTTGCCCTCGCGCAGGGCCTTTCGCAGCCACTGCTGCATCCGCTCTGCGAAATCCGCCTCTGGCCTGCCCTGCATCGGCCAGGCTGCTATCAGCGCCTGCCAGAGCGCATAGGCTTCGGCAGCGGGCAGTGGCATGGCCATGCCTGCCGCATCACAGCGCCGTTCCCAGTCCGCCAGCGCTGCCTGCCACGCGGCCACATCGCTGCTGAGCAGCGCCAGTCGCGCCCGGGCATCCGGTCCACGCTTGTGGTCATGCGTGGCCACGGCCAGCATCGCCAGCGGGTGCTGCCGCGCACGTGCCCGTGCCAGCGCAAGCAGCTCGCTGCCATCAAGACCGATCCGTTGTGCGTCGCTGCCCACTTCATTGCGCGACAGCAGGCGGTAATAGCGATAGAAGGCGGTATCCTCCACCGCCTTGGCGTTCAGCGGTGCCGAGAGCTGGCCAAAGCGCACGCGCAGCGCGTCCGCTTCCGGGGCCTGCAAGGCATCCACCAGCAGGCGCAACGCTGTGCGTGCGGCTTCATCCAGCCCTTCGGCAGCCGCTTCACTGGCGCGCTGCAAGGCATCGCGCTCGGCTTCGGTCTGCAGATGATACGGCCGATACACCGGGTAGCAGCGCAGCAGCGCGCACACCGCCCTGCGCAGCGTTGCGTCGGTCACATCGGCCTGCCGTGCCGCTGCGCCCAGCACCTGCCGCACGCAGACCCGCAGTCGCTGCAGATCCGCATGCAGGGAGCCGTCCAACAGCGCGTCGCGGGCCGCCCGCTGCACCTCGTCAACGGTACGCCGGTCCCCAGCCCGGGCCTGCCACTGTGCCGTCAGCGCGTCGGCCGCTGCATCGTCATGCAGCCATGCGCCCACCTGGTCCATGAAGTCGTAGCCGGTGGTGCCATCGCAGCACCACCGTTCTGGCAAGGATTCGCCCTCGGCCAGGATCTTCTCCACGTGCAGGGTGATCTCATGGCCCGCGCGGCCGCCCTCTACCGCCGCCGCGTCAAGGCGGGCGCGCAACCGCGCCAAGTAGCCGCCCGGGTCGGACAGCCCATCAACGTGGTCGATGCGCAGCCCATCCGCCCGGCCCTCGCGAACCAGCCGCAGCGGCAGCGCGTGCACTGCCTCGAACACGTCCTCGCGCTCCACCCGCAGCGCAACCAGCGTCGTGATGTCGAAGAAGCGGCGGTAGTTGACCTGGTCACCGGCGGTGCGCCACCACGCCAGGTGGTAGTGCTGCCGGTCCAGCAGCGCATGCATGCGCTCGGCAGAACGATTGCAGCGTGCCACCCAGCCATCCCGCGCGCCGCGGCCCAGCGGATAGCTGCGCGGTGACAACGGCAGGCACAGGTCGTGGTGGCGCAGCACGGGCAGATCGCCGTCGTCGTCCACGCGCAGCATGCCGGATCGGATGGCCGCGTCCAGCGGCCGATCCAGTACCGGCAGCCACAGCCGCTGCCCGCAGGCTGCGGCATCCCAGTCAATATCGAACCAATGCGCGTAAGGGCTGCGCCGGCCATGCATCAGCACATCCGACCACCAGGCATTCTGTGGCGCGGCCGCCAGGTGGTTGGGCACCCAGTCCAGGATCAGGCCCAGTCCATGCGCGCGAGCGCGGCCAGCAAGGTGCAGGAAGCCCGCTTCACCGCCCAGCTCCGGGTTGATGCGGGTGGGGTCGATGCCATCGTAGCCGTGGCTGGAACCGGGCATGGCCGCCGCAATCGGCGACAGATACAGGTGACTGACGCCCAGCGACGAGAAATAGCCCACCTGGTCCGCGGCGGCGGCGAAGTCAAAGCCAGCGTGCAACTGCAGGCGGGCGGTGGCGCGCAACGCGGTCATCGGCCGGCTCCGCCGCGACCGGCGCTGATGCGCCCGAGCCGCGATTGCAGTGCAGGCTCATCCCAGTGCAGCGGCAGTCGCCGCCGCCAGTTCGGGTGGACGCCGACGGTGCCGGGCAGGTTGACCTGCGTGCGCAGCCCCAGCGCGTCCTCCAGCGGCAGCAGGGCCAGCCGTGACGGCGTGGCGGCCAGCCGCTCCAGTGCAGCGTCTTCCACGCCGTCACCGTGCGCGGCCTGCGCAAGCGCCAGCGCATCGGCGCGACGCTGTGCCATCGCAGCGGGTAGATCGTCCATCTCCCCCAGCCGCGCCCGCCAGCGCAGATCGCGCCCGCGCAGCCATCCCGCCAGCGGCGGCAGGTCATGGGTTGAAGGCATCGCGACGGCCTCCCGCCGCCAGGCGGCAGGCGCCAGGAAGCCGCTTGCATCGCGCGTAAACGGCAGCACGTCCACCCCCAGCACACCACGGCCGGCCAGCTGCTGGCGGATGCCGGCAGGCACCACCCCCAGGTCTTCACCGATGACCATGCACTGATGCCGCCACGACTCCAGCACCAGCAGGTTCAACAGATCATCCAACGGAAACTGCAGGTAGACGCCGTCACTGGCCGAGCCGCCGCTGGGCAGCACCCACAGCCGGTGCAGGCCCAGGATATGGTCGATACGCACGCCGCCGCGACCGGCCATCACCGATCGCAGCAGGTTGATGAAGGGGGCATAGCCCTGCCTGCGCAAGGCCAGCGGCGAGAACCCCGTAATCCCCCAGGCCTGGCCCTGCGTGTTGAAGGCATCCGGCGGCGCACCCAACTCCAGACCCGAGAGCATGCACTGCGGCTGCGAACGCGCTTCGGCACCTTCGGGCGCGCAGCCGACGGCAAGATCGGCGATCAGCCCGATGCCGGCACCGCCGCTGCGCGCGCGCTGCTGCACCTGCGACCAGCACCGCTGCGCCAGCCATTGCGCGAACGCGTGATCGTCCGCATCGCCACTGCGCGGATCGGCGGCCAAGGCGCAGTACGCCTGCAACGCGGGCCCGGCGTCGGACCGCCACTGGCCCATCGCGTCCCATAGCTCCGGCTGCAGGCGCTGCAGTTGGGGCCTGGCCGAACGCAGCCAGCGCCACTTCAGGTCGGCTGCGGCGGGCCAATCAATACGCCGCGCCGCGGTGGCGACCTGCACGGCCTCGGCCAAGGCAGGGTTGCTTGCCAGCGCGGCACGGGCCGCATCGGGAACGCCCTGCAGCAGCGAGGCCTGCAACGGGTCCAGCCAGCGGCGGTCGCTGGGTGAGTAAGGGCTGTAGCCGGCCGTCGGCGGCAAGCCGGCATGCAACGGGCTCAGTGCCAGTGCGTGCCCGCCGTGCGCGACCAGGCGCTGTAGCCACGGCCCGCACCCTGCACTGTCTCCGATCCCCGCGTCGGCGCCGCTGCGCAGGCTGTACACCTGCGCCGCCAGGCCCCAGGCCCGATCAAGCTGCGCGGGCCACCACGCTTTCTGCGGCGCCACCGCGATGGCGATGGACCGCCGCCCCTGTTGCCAGTGCCAGTAACCCGGCTTTTCCGGCGCGGTCCACGCACCGCGCGAATCCTGCCGCGCGTCGTGCGTCCTGCCCGCTTCATCCACCCAGCCCGCCATGCCGGATACTGCCGGCAGCGCCACGGGCTGGCCGCAGATGGCCGTACGCAGCGGGGCATGCTGGGCGTCTGCATCCGGCTGCAACTGCGCCAGCACCACACGCAGCACCGCGGGCGACACTGTGCAGTGGCGCCCGGATACGTCTTCCCACTCGGGCATCAGTCCGGCCGCACGGGCGGCGCTCTGCAGCGCTGCGTCGGTGCTCATGCCGGCAACCAGCGCAGCTGCAGCCCACCCTTGGGCGCCAGCCGTGAACCGGCCGGAAGCTGCAGCGGCGAATCGCCCTCCGGAAGCGAATGGGCCACCGCTTCTGCGCCGGCATTGATGGCGATCCACCATTGCCCGGCAGGCAACTGCCAGCCGGCCTGCACGGCGCCCGCACCCAGTACCATCGCGCCCAGCGAACGCGCCTGTTCCAGGCCCGGCTGCAGGTAACGCCGGCGCGCCATGAGCAGCTCGCGCAGCCATGTCAATGCCGCCTGCGCCGCGGGGTCAGCACCGGGCGAGGCAACACAGGACGCCTGCAGCGTTGCCGGATCGTTCGGGTCGGGAATACGCGCGCGTGACGCGGCATCGGCAAAGGCACTGAACCCGGCAAACTCGCGCCGGCGTCCTTCGCGTACGGCCTCGTCCAGCGGCGCTTCGAAATCGGTGAAGAACAGGAAGGGCGATGTTGACTGCCACGGCTCGCCCATGAACAGCAACGGCACCATCGGCGTCAGCACGGTCAGCGCCGTGGCCATGCGCAGCTGCGGCGGCGAAACCAGCGTACTCAGCCGATCACCGAACGCGCGGTTGCCGACCTGGTCATGGTTCTGCGCGAACACCACGAACCGCGACGGCGGCAGGTCTGCGCTGGCTTCGCCACGTGGTACGCCGTGCAGGTCGGGCTCGCCCTGCCAGGCAAAGCCTTCGGCCAGACAGCGTGCCAACAGCGCCTCGGCCCGCCCGGCATAGGCGGCGTAATAGCCTTCGTTCTCGCCGGTCAGTAACACGTGCAGCGCATTGTGGAAATCGTCATTCCACTGTGCCTGGTAGGCGCCGCGCAGCCAGTGCGCCTGGTTTCGTTCGTTCTCAAGCACCAGGCAGGCATGCGGCACCTGGGCGCGCACCGCATCACTGAGCTGCTGCAGGAAGCTGTCATCGGCGATGGCATGCACGGCATCCAGGCGCAAGCCGTCGAAACGGTACTCCTGCAGCCACATCAGCGCGTTGTCGATGAAGAAGCGCTGCACCTGCGGCTGTGAAAAATCGATGGCCTCGCCCCACGGCGTGCTGTGCCCACTGCGGAAGAATGCCTTGGCGTACCGGGCCAGATGGTTCCCCTGCGGTCCAAAATGGTTGTAGACCACATCCAGCAGTACGGCCATGCCGGCCGCATGTGCGGCATCAACAAAGCCTTTCAACGCGTCGGGGCCACCATAGGCCTGCGCCGGGGCATACGGAAACACACCGTCATAGCCCCAGTTGCGGTTGCCCGGAAACTGCGCCACCGGCATCAGCTCGATCGCGGTGACACCGGTCTCGGCCAGCATCGGCAGTTGTGCGATAAGCGCTTCGAAGCCACCTGCAGCGCCCACATGCACTTCGTAGATCACCATGTCCGACCACGCAACCGGGTTGCGTTGCCCGGTCAGCCACACGTGGTGGCCAGGCATGGCCACGGCGCTGGGGCCATCGATGCCGTCCGGTTGCCAGCGCGAGGCGGGATCTGGCACTTCACTGCCGTCGGGCAGGCGGAACCGGTAGCGGTCGCCATGCCCGGCAGCGGTATGAACCCAGTAGGTACCGTCAGGTTCCCGGCGCATCGGTATCGCCGCACCCGCCAGCACCAGTTCCACCCGCGCAGCATCCGGCGCCCACAGCCGGAACCCCACCGCACCGTCGTCCACCGGCCACGCGCCCAGGCGCGCGTCTGCGGTCATTGCGCTACCTGCAGGTACAGGGTCGACAGCGGCGGCAGCGTCAGTCGCAATGACTGGGCATGGCCGTGCATGGGCCGGGCATCGGTGCCGACCGTACCCAGGTTGCCTGCGTTGCCGCCTGCGTAATGGTGGCTGTCGGTGTTCAGGCACTCTGACCAGCGGCCCGGCGTGGGCACGCCCACGCGATAGCCGTCGCGCCGCACAGGGGTGAAATTGCTGACCACCAGCACCGCAGGCGCCCTGCCTGAGGGGTCCTGCCGCACGAAGGCGTAGACGCTGTTGCCGTTGTCGTCGCCCACGCTCCAGGCAAACCCGCGCTCGTCATGCTCGTGCTGATGCAGGACAGGTTGCTGCCGCAACTGCGCGTTCAGATCGGCCACCAGGCGCATCAGTCCGCCCCCCTCGGGCGTGCCGGCCTGCTGCCATTCCAACCCGCGCTGGTGGGCCCACTCCTCCGTCTGGCCGAATTCGCCGCCCATGAAGAGCAGCTTGCTGCCCGGGTGCGCCCACATGAAAGCGTAGTACGCGCGCAGCTGGGCAAACTGCTGGCGGCGCTCGCCCGGCATCTTGCGCAGCAGCGAGCCCTTGCCGTGCACCACTTCGTCGTGCGACAGCGGCAACACGAAACGTTCGGAGAACGCGTAGACCAGGCCGAAGCTGATCTCGCTGTGGTGATGCGGGCGATGCACGGGATCGCGCCGCAGGTACTGCAGCGTGTCGTGCATCCAGCCCATGTTCCATTTATGGCTGAAGCCCAGGCCGCCGTTGGCCACCGCACGGGTGACGCCCGGCCAGGCCGTGCTTTCCTCGGCAATGACCAGCACGTCCGGGAAGCGCTCACGCAGGGTCTGGTTCATGCGCTGCAGGAACGCGACTGCCTCCAGATTCTCACGTCCCCCTTGCACATTGGGCACCCACTGCCCGTCGGCGCGGCTGTAGTCGCGGTACAGCATCGAAGCCACGGCATCCACGCGCAGCCCATCGATGTGGAAGCGCTCGATCCATTCCACCGCGCTGCCCAGCAGGTAGCCCGCCACTTCGTTGCGGCCGTAGTTATAGATCAGCGTGTCCCAGTCGGCGTGTTTGCCCTCGCGCGGATCGGCATGCTCGTACAGGGCGGTGCCATCGAAACGTGCCAGGCCGTGGCCATCCTCGGGAAAGTGCGCGCCCACCCAGTCCACGATCACACCCAGCCCAGCCTGGTGGCAGCGGTCCACAAAGCGGGCGAAGTCCTCCGGGGTACCGTAGCGGGCCGTTGGCGCATAGATACCCAGCGGCTGGTAGCCCCACGATCCACCGAATGGGTGCTCGCTGACCGGCAGCAGTTCGATATGGGTGAATCCCAGGCCGGTCACGTGGGGGATCAGCCGCTCTGCCAGCCCATCCCAGTCCAGCGCGCCGCCGTCGTCCAGCCGTTGCCACGAGCCGGCGTGCACCTCGTAGATGGACAGCGGCGCTGCAGCGCCCAGCCGACGGCGGCGGTTCAGCCAGGGCTGATCGTTCCAGTGCAGCGGTGCGGCGGCAGGTACGCGCGATGCGGTCGCCGGTGCGCGCTCGGCCCACCGCGCCATCGGATCCAGTTTGTCCGGCAGCAGCTGGCCCTGCGCACCGATGATGCGGAACTTGTAGCAGTCCCCCGGCTTCACCCCAGGCACGAACAGTTCCCACACCCCGGCGCGATGGCGCAGGCGCATGGGGTGGCGGCGTCCATCCCATCCGTTGAAATCACCGATGACCGCCACGCGCCGCGCATTCGGTGCCCACACCGCAAAGCGCACACCGGCAACACCGTGCAGTGTCATCGCGGTCGCGCCGAGCGCGCGCATGGCATCGGCATCGCCCTGGTGGATGCGTTGCAGCAGCTCCTCGTCCAGCAACGGACCAAACGCGTAGGCGTCATGCACCTGCTCGATACCGTGGGCGAAATGCAGCGCCAGCAGCGGAATCTCCTCGTCGCCGGCCGGCCCCACAAACAGTCCGGCCAGTCCGGTACTGCGCAGGTCCCAGCGTCGGCCGCCCGCTGACACCACCTCCACCCGAAGCGCGTCCGGCACCAGTACGCGGATCAGCCGATTGTCATCGGCATCGACATGCGGCCCCAGCCATGCAAACGCGTCCGCAGGCCGGGCCTGGGCCAGATCCTGCAGTTCCGCCGCCACTGCCGCGGCAACATCCACCTGCGGGCCCAGCCCGCATTCCACACCCACCGTGCCGCGCCCGCCGTCGGTCATGCCGCTACCCCGCAGGTCTGCTGGTACAGCGCCAGGTACGCGCGGCCGGCGGTTTCCCACCCGCCCGGACGCAGCATCGCGGCACGCCGCATGGCCTGCATCAGCACCGGCAGCCGGAAGGTACGCATGGCCCGTTCCACGCAGCGGCGAAGCCCATCGGCGCTGGCGCCATGGAACAGAAAGCCCGTCACGCCGTCTTCCACCGTGTCGACCAGGCCGCCCGTGGCGTGCGCCACCGGCAGGCAGCCAAAGCGCTGTGCGTACATCTGGCTGAGCCCGCACGGTTCGAAACGCGATGGCATCAGCAGGAAATCCGCGCCGGCGAACATCTGCCGCGCCAGGCCTTCTTCGAAACCGATGAAGGCGCCCACCCGGCCCGGGTAGCGCTGCGCCAGTGCCTGCACCTGCGCCTCGACCTGCGACTCGCCACCGCCGATCACCACCAGCTGGCCACCGGCAGCAACGATCTGCGGGGCCACATCACAGGTAATGTCCAGGCCCTTCTGGTGGACCAGGCGCGATACCACGGCAAACAACGGGCCCTGCGATGGCTGCAGACCGAAGGCCTGGCGCACGGCCTGCGCGTTGGCATCGCGCCCCGCACACTGGCCCACGCTGAAACGCGCTTTCAGATGGATGTCGCGGCGCGGGTCCCAACTGGCATCGATGCCGTTGACGATGCCGCTGAGGTGACCCCCGGCAGCGCGACGCGCCAGCAGTTCATGCAGGCCGCAACCATCCTCGGCCGCAGTGATCTGCTGCGCGTAGCGAAGACTGACCGTGTTCAGCCGTGTTGCATTGGCAATGCCTCCCTGCAGGAAGGACATCTGGCCGTGGAAGCGCAGTTCATCCAAGCGTTCGGCAGGCACGCCCAGGGCGGGCGCCAGCGCGAAGGGAAACAGCCCCTGGTAGGCCAGGTTGTGGATGGTCAGCAGGGTCGGTACGGCGGTGCGATCCCAGCGTACGTAGGCGGCGGCCAGCGCCACCGGCCAGTCATTCAGATGCAGCAACTGCGGGCTCCAGTCCAGCCCCGCCCTGCCCGCCGCGAGCTCGGCGGCGGCATGCGAAAGCGTGGCAAAGCGCACCGCGTTGTCCGGCCACTCCCTGCCCTGCGCATCCACGTAGGGCGAGCCGTCGCGCTCATACAAGGCGGGCGACAGCAGTACGTAGATCGGCAGCCCATCGGCCTGCAGCGCCATGCCGAGGGTGCAGGCGGGAAGCCCGGCGCGGCCGCCAATGCGGCCCACCTCGCGCAGCTGCGGCAGGCGCTGCAGCACTTCGGGATAGCCCGGCAACAGCACCCGCGCATCACAGCCGGCGCGCACTGCGCGTGGTAGGGCCGCAGCGACATCACCCAGGCCACCGGCCTTGATGAAGTCGGCCATCTCGGTGGCCACGAACAGCACCCGCTGTACGAGCGCAGGCAGTTCAATGGGCTGTGAGGGACCGCGGCGCGTGCCGATGGGCACAGCGCCGGGTGCGGGCAGCGCAGTGTCTGCCACGGAGTCGAACGGGGAACCGGCGACGAGATCGAGGGCCATGATGCTTCTCTGAATCAGTCAGGCAGACGCCAGCGGCGCCCTGCTGGGCGCGTGTGCTGGAAAGGAAGTCGTCGCGGAACGTGGGGGACGTGCGCGTAGGCTCTACGCGAATGTGCCCTGTTGCATATCAAACAGCTGTGAAGTGATGGCGATTTATTTGTGACAGGGCTTCATGAGCTCAGTACGCATCGTTCGATGCAGCCCGCCCTGTGCCTTCACCAGCCATCTGGCCGGCACGTGGGCCGGCCTTGCGGGGGCAACGCCGCCCCCATTGCGAGCTCACGCGCCAGACTGCGCCGGCGCGACCAGAACCTGCACCTGCAGCGTACTGCCATCGTCCAGGTACAGCACCTGCTGCACTGGCACCGAACCTGCGTCCGCCAGCGGCTGCACGGTCGTACGCGGCAGCACCAGCCGGCAGAACGTACCGCCATCCAGCAGCACAGGTTGGTCACCCGCGTGCAGCGACAGCGCCAGGCCCCAGCCTTCCACGCCGCCGAAGCGGGTCATGTTTTCCACCGTCTCCCCGCCCAGCAGCACCTGCAGTTCGGCGCGCTCCAGGCACAGGCGTAGCGATTGCTGCTGCAGTTCTACTTTCATGCGGGCACCTGGGCGGGGCGGTTCGCAGACATCATGATTCAAGGCCGGAACGATCGTGGGCGTGCATGGTACTGCCAACGCCCCTGCCTCAGTACGCTGGCATGCAGGCATCGAATCGGGCGAGCACGCGATCCACCTCGTGCGCCGCACCCAGCGCGCAGGCGTAGCCATCGGGGCGGATCAGCAGCCAATGGCCTTCGGCAAGGTCCAGCGCCGCGGCAATGTCGCCGTGCACGTCCCGCCATTCGCGCTGGGCGCCCAGCACATGCACCTGCAGCCCGGCGCGCGGCACAACGCTGTGCCGGTCCGTGGCGTGGCCCAGCAGCGTCCAGTGGGTGCCGCGCAGCAGATCGTACAGCCGTGCCGGCTGACCGCCCGCGCCCTGCAGCCGCGCATCCGGAATGCGATCGCCGGGAAGCACCTTCGCGATGCCCGCGTCCGCCTGCGCGGTCAGTGGCGAGCTGCGGTACTGCAGATCCAGCTGCTGCACCTCGCGCCCGCGCCGGTGGTCCCCTTGCTGTGCGCGCTCCAGCAGGTTCGTGGCAAGGCCCAGCATGGCGGCGGCTATCGGCCGGCGCTCCTGCTCGTAGCTGTCCAGCAGCACAGACGGCGCGCCGCGCAGCACCGCTGCCAGCTTCCACCCCAGGTTGTAGGCATCCTGCACGCTGGTGTTCAAGCCCTGCCCGCCGGTGGGCGGATGGGTGTGGGCCGCGTCGCCCACCAACAGCACATTGCCGCTGCGATAGCGGTCGGCAAGCCGCGCATTCATCTGGTAGGCCGATACCCAGTGCACCTGCTGCACCACGATGTCATCGCGCCCAGTGCGCAGCTGCACCATCGCCTGCAGCCCGGCGGCGGACAGGTCCACCTCGCCTTCCAGCGGTACCGGTGCCTGCAGCTGGAACAACGCCGTTCCCATCAGCGGGCACAGCATCAGCCGTTGCTGCGGGTCGTGCTCGTTGAAGGTGTGCCAGGCATCGCGCGGCAGGCCCTGCAGGCTGACATCGGCAACCACCGCGCGCACGCCCAGCGTTTTGCCGGGGAACCCGATCTGCAGCACCCGGCGCACCGTGCTGCGGCCGCCATCGGCGCCGACCAGATAGCGCGCGCGCAGCGCCTGCGGGCCAGCGGGGGTGTCCAGCTGCAGCGTGACCCCGTCAGCGTCCTGCTCGAAGTCGCGCAGCACATGGGCAAACGCCACGTGGTGGCCCAGTTCGGCCAGGCGTGCGCGCAGCACCTGCTCGGTGGCGAACTGCGGCACCATCAACGGCACGCCATAGGGCTCGGCCACGGTCGCACGGGATGCCTCCAGCATCGCGGCATCGGCGCTGCTGCCGTCCGGGTGATGCGTGCGCGTTGGCGGGTAGGCACCGCCCACGGCAAACAGGCGGTTGACCACGCCCATGTCTTCAAAAATCTCCAGGCTGCGCGGTTGGATGCCCTTGCCGCGCGAGCCCTGGAACGGCGCTTCGCGCTGCTCGATCACGCGTATGGCAACGCCGCGCCTGACCAGTTCAATGGCCAGGGCCAGGCCTGCGGCACCTGCGCCACAGATCACTACTTCAGTTGACACCTTCATTTCGACCACCCACATATATGTGTAGGATGCACATATTTCAGGAGCAGCCTATGCCCACCCAAAAGCGCGTGCAAGATACACATATCTCGGCGGATCTGAAGTCGCTGCACCTGTCCATGCTGGGCATCGTCAGCGTGATGAACCGCCCGGCCAACGACCTGCGGCTCATCAAGGAGGCCGGCATTACCTTGGACCCGGCGCTGTTCCGCCTGCTGGTGGTGATTGAACGGGTCGGGCCGATCGGCGTTGTCGAACTGGCCGACCGGCTGGGCCGCGACTACACCACCATCAGCCGCCAGGTGGCCAAGCTGGTCGCCAAGGAACTGGTGACCCGCCAGGGCAACCCCGCCGACCGGCGCATGCGCGAGGCGGTGATCGCGCCGAAGGGCAAGGCGATGACCGACCGCCTGGATGCAGCGCGTGCGCGCATGGCGGCGGGCATTTTTGCCACGTGGGAACCGCAGGACGTCAAGGATCTGGTGCGCCTGATGGCAAAGTTCTCTGCGGCGCTGGAGGCCACCGAACAGTGAAGGCCGCGCCACGCAGCACTCCAATCTGGTTGAGCGTGCGGGCGGGCATGCGCAGTGGCGTGCCGGCCCTCATGACCCATGCTTGTTGGCCAGCAGCGATCGTCCTAGCATCGTCCGGCGCCCACTACCCGGCCTTGGTACTCACTCGATGAAATGGTTGATCCTGCTGTTACTGGTCCCCATGGTTGCGGTTCCCCCACGGGCCCGGGCCGCAACGCCGCAGGCGCAGGCGCAGGCGCAGGACATCCACCAACAGAACCTGGATGCATATCTGCGCTACATCGAAGACCACAACGCCGGCCGTGGCAGCGTGTCCGTTTTCAGGCAAGGGCAGCCGATCTACATGCGCAGCTTTGGTCAACCGCAAGACGCTGTTCCGGCACCGAGTCCCGATACGCCCTACCCGATTGCATCGGTCACGAAAATGATCACGGCCATCCTGACCTTCAGGCTGATCGAACGTAATGATCTCCACCTCGAAGACAAGCTCTCAACGTATGTAGAGAACATCCCGCAGGGTGAAACCATCACCATCGGTCAGATGTTGCAGCACACAAGTGGATTGGGAAATTTCGCCATCCGGAACGGTGCCATCTGGGTGACCGAGCCTGTCAGTCAGGCGCAGATATTGCAGGAAATCAGGCGCCAGGGCGTGGCGTTCGCACCCGGCAGTCGCACTGCCTACTCCAACTCCGCGTACTACCTTCTGCGTCTGGTGCTGGAACAGAAGTACGGTCGCCCCTACCACCAGATCGTGCAGGAGGAAATCGCCACGCCGCTGGGGCTGAAGCACTTCACCGCCGCGTTGGCCACACAGGGCGCCACTTTCACTTCGCACACCTTTGTTGGTCACTGGCAGCCGATCAAGGATATCGACTACCGCAACGTGATCGGCGTTGGTGATATCGCAAGCACTACCAATGATCTAAACACCGTTGTTTCCGCGCTGTTCCAGCACCGGCTGCTGCGCGCTGAAACCGTGGCCATGATGCTGCCGGTGGGCGGTCATGACGGCTGGGGCATGGGTCTGGCTGCCTTTCCCATCGGACAACATGCATTCCTCGGCCACGGGGGCGATGTACTGGGCGCGCATGCCAGGGTGGTCTACAACCCGGCCGACGGCATTGCCATTGCCTATGCCACCAATGGCGAGCGCATCGCGACCAACACGTTCCTGGAAACCATTGTCGGCATCGTCTACGGAGCACCGCTGCGGATGCCGACATTGAAATGACGCGCTGTTGCAGGCGCTTCGCTGGAAGCGCCTGCAGGACGAAGACACCGGGAGGCGGCCGCGCTCAGTTTTCCTGGTAGTCGCGCTCGTCGTACTCACCCGGCACGGTGCAGGTCAGCGTAACCGGGCTGCCTTCGCTCACCATCAGCGAGCCCAGCTTGGTTTCGCGGCCACCGCCGGCATTCAGCTTGGCGGCCTTGCGCACGGCGGCAACGCTGGCGCCCAGTTCGGCGCTGTAGCTCTGGCCCATGCCATCGCTATCGTCGATGTAAGCGGTGATTTCCTTCACCGGCAGACCGAACAGGGTGAACCCGGCGGCCGGGGTGATTGGCTTCAGGCTGCCGTCTTCTTCGCGCGGCAGCGCCTTCCAGGCGGCGTTGTTGGTATCGGGGGCGGCGCGGCATTCCAGCGCGGCCTGCAGCGACGGCGCGATGGCCTGCCACTGGGTAGCGTTCAAGGCGTGGGCGGACGGTGCAGCGGCGGCGACGGCCAGCAGCGGGGCCAGCAGCTTCAGACGCATGCGGCGTGCACGCGACAGGGAGGGAGTTACGTTCATTACCTACATTCCATTTGCAGTGGGGTTCCTTGCCGCTGGCGCTGCGGATGCAGGCGCTAACGGCGAAGGAATTCTACGCTTCCACGTACGGCCGGTCTGCCTCAACGATTGAGCGTGTAGTTGGCCGGCACCCAGCGGTACTGGTACGGCGCGCCTTCGGCGATATGGCCGATGCCGGGGAAGGAGATGTGTGCCGCGGCGATCCACCAGCCGTTCGCTACCGCTTGCTGGTACAAGGCATCGCGCGAGGCAATGGCCTGGGTGCTCTGCCAGTCGTAGCGGATGGCGACCTGCGGATCGTCGAACTGCACTGCCGCCACATGCACGGTGTCACCCCAGAACAGCATGGCCTGATAGGCATCGTGCAGCAGGTAGACACTGTGGCCGGGGGTGTGGCCGGGGGCTGGCAAGGCACGCAGCCCCGGCACCAGGTCCTGGCCTGCCGGTTCGAAGGTCTGCACACGGCCGGCCGCACGATACGGCGCCAGCACGCTCTGCGCGGCGGCGAAGAACGGACGCTGCAGCGGTCCCACCTGGTCCTGGTTGCGGCTGTTGGTCCAGAAGTCGAACTCGCGCTTGGCCACATGCACCGTGGCATTGGGGAACACCGCCTTGCCATCGCGCAGCAGGCCGCCGGCATGGTCTTCATGCAGGTGAGTGATGAAGATGTCGTCCACATCGGCCGGGCCATGCCCCGATGCCCGCAGCGCCGCGACCAGGCCGCCGCCCTCGGCGCCGTACAGATCGCCTGCACCGGTGTCGACCAGCATCACCCGGTCGCCCTGCACGATCAGGAAGGCGTTGATCATCCCTTCTACGGGCGCCTTCAGATACTGCTGCGCCAGCAGCCGATCCACTTCACCAGGACGCGCCCCCAGCAGCAACTGGTCCACGGGGAACAGATGCGTGCCATCCAGCAGTGCGGTCACCTGGAACGTGCCCAGCTGCATGCGGTAGAAGCCCGGTGCCTGCTGTGGCTGCTGCACGGCCGCCGCAGCGGGTTCGGCCGCCATGCCGGCCATCGGCAGCGCCGAGGCAACGGCCAGCAACAGTGCGGCCGCGAGTGTGTGTGTCTTGTGCATCATTGCATTCCTGCGTGTGTTGAACGAAAAGGCCAATAGGCTCGGGGATACATGGCGGTGTACTGCACCGTGTGCAGCCGTGTCTGCAGCAGCGCTGTCCGTCAGCCCCTCCAGTCCTGCAGGAACTCCATCAGCAGGCCGTTCACCACCTCCGGGCGCTCTTCATGCGGCAGGTGGCCACAGCGTTCGATGGCAACCGCACGCAGGTTCTCGGCCATTTCCGCCCAGACCTGTGGCATGTCGAACATGCGCCCCACCGCCTCGAATTCCGCACCCCACAGGGCCAGCGTCGGGCAAGCAATGCGCACGTGCGCGTCTTCCAGGTCCTGCTGCACGTCCACTGCGTTGGCGCGGTAGTCCGACATCGCCCCGCGCACCGCACCCGGCGCACTGTAGGCACGCACATAGGTGTCGAAGGCTTCGCCGCTGATCGCGGCCGGATCGTAAGCCCAGTCAGAGAAGAACCAGCGCAGCCATTTCGCTTCATTGCCGGCAATCAGCGCTTCGGGCAGGTCCGGCACCAGGTGGAACAGGAAGAACCAGTACGCCTTGGCGATGGAGGCGTTCAGTTCACGCGCCACGATGCGGGTGGGCACGTTGTCCATCACCACCAGGCGGTCCACGCGCTGCGGGTGATCCTTGGCCAGGCGCGTGGCCACGCGGGCGCCGCGGTCGTGCCCGACCAGCGCCACCTTGTCGATGCCCAGCGTGTCCAGCAGGGCCACGATGTCCTGCGCCATGCTGCGCTTGTCGTAGCCGGTGGCCGGCTTCTCGGTTTCACCGTAGCCGCGCAGATCGGGCGCAATCACCCGGTGGTTGGCCGCAAGCACCGGAATCTGGTGACGCCAGGCGTAGTTGGTTTCCGGAAAGCCGTGCAGCAGTACCACCGGGGCGCCGTTGCCGGCGTCGATGAAGTTCTGGCGGATGCCATTGGCACGCACGGTGTGGCTGACGAACGGGTTCATCAGGGTGTCCTTTCAACGTGGGGGAAAGATGAGAGAGGTGTTCAGCGCGCTGCGGCGCGGGTGCCGAGCTGCAGTGCGGTGGCCAGCGCCGCCAGACCAATCGACAACACCACCACGCCACGCCAGCCATCCAGCGACCAGGCCCAGCTGGCGGCTGCGGCACCGGCGGCACCGCCCAGGAACATCGAGCCCATGAACAGCGTGTTGAGCCGCGAACGGGCTTCCGGCCGCAGTGCGTAGACCACGTGCTGCTGCGAAACCAGCACGCCCTGCACGGCCAGGTCCAGCAGAACGCAGCCCACGACCAGGCCGATGATGGACGGCCACAGGCCCAGCAGCAGCCACGACAGCAGGGTGAGCGCGCTGCCGGCGATGATGGCCAGGTGCGGGCCACGGCGGTCGGCAATGCGGCCGGCCAGCGGTGCAGCCAGGATGCCGACCGCACCGACAATGCCGAACAGCCCCGCCACCTGTGCGCCGTAGTGGGCATTCACCTGCGGCAGGCGCAGCGACAAGGTGGTCCAGAACGCGGCGAACGCAGCAAACAGCAAGGCCTGGGTGATGGCGGCACGGCGCAGTACCGGCAGTTCCCGCCACAGGCCCACCAGCGAACGCATCAGCGCCGGATAGCTTGCGCCCTGCGTGGGCTGGCTGACCGGCAGCAGCGTGCGTGCCAGCACCGCCGCACCCAGCGCCAGCGGCACGCCCAGCCAGAACATGGCGCGCCAGCCGGCGTGGTCGCCCACCGCGCCAGACAGGGTGCGGCTGAGCAGGATGCCGCACAGCACACCGGACATGACGATGCCGATGGTGGCGCCGCGGCGTTCGGGCGCGGCCAGTGCGGCGGCCAGCGGCACGATCTGCTGGGCCACGGTGGCGGTCACCCCCACCAGCAGCGAGGCGGCCAGCAGCATGGCGCCGCTGGGCGCCAGCGCGGTGAATGCCAGGGCCACGGCCAGCAGGGTGAACTGCACCACGATCAGGCGGCGGCGCTCCATGCGATCGCCCAGCGGCACCAGCGCGAACAGGCCCAGCGCGTAGCCCAGCTGGGTGGCGGTCGGCACCAG
This sequence comes from Stenotrophomonas sp. ZAC14D2_NAIMI4_6, assembly GCF_003086875.1. Lineage (NCBI taxonomy): Bacteria > Pseudomonadati > Pseudomonadota > Gammaproteobacteria > Lysobacterales > Lysobacteraceae > Stenotrophomonas > Stenotrophomonas sp. ZAC14D2_NAIMI4_6. The sequence continues at coordinate 2,357,651 of NZ_CP025996.1, forward strand.
GCCGGTCAGCGTGCCCGGCAGCTCGCGCTGCATCAGGCCCAGCATGGGCTGGTTGTAATAGATGTTGGCCACGGCCAGGCCCGCACACAGGGCCATCACCAGGGTGAGGGCCGGGGTCAGGGCCGGTAGCGCGGCGGGTTGTGCCGGTGACGTTGCAGTGCGCATGGATCGGGCTCGGTTCGCACCCGGAGTGGGCGTGGCGACACTATGAGCGCGTATCGATTCATGCAGTAGACTGCCAATCAGTTAGGCCAGCCAAACGGAAATCGTTACAATGAACTTGAGCGATGTGCAGGTGTTCGTGGAAGCCGTGCGCGTGGGCAGCCTGGCCGGCGCGGCGCGCAAGCTGGGCCTGACCGCCATGTCCGCCTCGCGCAGCCTGGGTGCGCTGGAGGCCGAGCTGGGTGCGCGCCTGCTGCACCGGACCACCCGTTCCCTGTCGCCCACCAGCGATGGCGAGGTGTTCCTGCCCTACGCCCAAGCCCTGCTGGAAGGCCAGGCCAATGCCCTGGCCGACCTGCACCCCGATGGCGGCGGCCTGAGCGGCCAGTTGCGCATCACCGCGTCCACCGCATTCGGGCGCCGGGTGGTGGCGCCGCTGCTGCCGGCCTTCATGGCCGAGCACCCGCGCCTGCACGTGGATCTGCACACCACCGACGAACAGGTGGATATCGTCGCGCAGGGGATTGATGTGGCCATCCGCATTGCGCCGCTGCGCGACAACCGGCTGGTGGCGCGGCGTCTGGCCGACAACCCACGCGTGCTGATCGCTTCGCCGGCGTACCTGCAACAGCGTGGCCAGCCGCAGCTGCTGTCCGATCTGGCAGCGCACGAGTGCCTCGCCGCCAGCGGCACCCGCCACTGGGCGTTCCTGCGCGAGGGCAAGCCGCTGCGGCAGCGGGTGGCGGGCCGGCTGACGGCCAGTTCGGTGGAAGCCGTGTATGAAGCCTGCGCGGGCGGGCTGGGCATCGCCAATCTGTCGCAGTGGTATGTGCGCGATGCGCTGGCGCGCGGCGATGTGCAGGCGATCACGCTGGATGACGCCGCGCCCGAACCGCTGGATATCTGGGCGGTCTACCCCAGCGCCAGCCGGGTGCCGCCGAAAGTGCGCGCGTTCGTGGCGGCGGTGCAGGACGCGCTGGGCTAAGGCCTTGTCGCAAATGCCACGTTGCGGTGTGTAAGTGCAGGTGTTCAACACGGCACTGTGTCGCAGATTGCCGGTTGGGCGCAGCGCCAAGCGCCATATTGGATGGAGATTGCTTAACAGCCTGCGACAATGCCGAAAGCGTCGCTATCAGAATGCGTTCTTCAACTTTTCTGATTGGCATTCGGCATCACCGCGGTTACAGATGGCGGGCCATCGATTACGGATGGCCGGGCTTCGAATCCCGCATTAAAGCTGAGTGATTGCGCTTGCCAGTCGGCGCCGCCGTGTGCGGCGTCGGCTGGCAATCCGCCTGCCGGCCATGGCGGGCGGTGCGCGGGGGCGTTCACGCCCGCCGGCTTGGCTTTATCCGGATTCGAACCGCGTACCGCCCGCCACCTTTGTGTGGCGGTTGTTGCTTGCCCCTTTCGGAGCCACGCCATGACCACGCCTGATGTTTCGCCGCTGCGCCCTGCCCGCCCGGCGGCCGCCGACCCCACCACCTTCGCCGCCACACTGCGTCGTATCGCCTGCGGCGCCGCCGCCAATGGCCAACCCTGGTCCGAACAGCACCCGCTGCCGACCCGGCGCATGCAACTGGCCGATGCCGACTGCGCCGTGGCCGGCCTGCGCGTGGTGCAGGAACTGCTGCTGGCCGCCGAACGCGTGCGGCAGAGCGGCAACGACGAGGAATGCCTGGGTGATCGCGTAATGGAAGGGCTGATGATGGCGTGCCTGGCGCTGAGCGCACAGGTGGGTGATCGCCTGCACGGCGATGGCGCAGGCGCACAGCCATGACCCGCGGCCGCTTCCGTTACCTGCAGACCGCCTTCCGTGCCGTGGAAAAGCAGTTCCTGATCAAGCACCTCTGGCTGTTCGGCATTGTCGCAACGGTGCCGTCGCTGGTGCTTTCGATAACTCCCCTGCACCTGAAGCCCCTGCCCACGCTGCTGCATCTGGGGGTGCTGCTGGGCCTGCTCGCCCACATCCTGCTGCACAACCCACGCAACCGCCCGCTGCCCGACGGACTGGTCTGCCCGGCCTGTTCGCGCCATCTGCTGGGCAGGTTTGGCAAACGCGCGCTGGCCAGCGGTGAATGCCCGCGTTGCGGGCAGGAACTGTTCAACGGTTAGCCTCTGGCGCCCTGATCAACGTCGTTCCCGCGCGCGATGGCGTGAACGGACAGATTCAGGGCGCCGCTTCCACAGGCTGTTGAGCGGCATGTCGTCTGCGAGCTGCGGCGGCTGAACCACCGCAAATCCGTACCGCGTCTTCGTTCCCGCTGCCGTCGACACGGCGCCACCAGTCACATGCGACACGAGGTGCAAGGTTTCTGATTGACCGCCCTCGTGCCCTGGCAATGGAATGTGGGCACCGCGGAAGGAGCCGTGATCGCACGGCGCTGGAACCGCAGGTACCCCGCCCGGTTTGCAAGGATTGCCATGACTCGCACCTCACCCGTTCGTTCCCGCGCGATGCGCCTGCTGGCGTGTGTCGCCGTTGCCATGCTGCTGCTGGCCGGGCCCGCGCATGCCACCTGGACCGTCAACGACCCGCAGTCGATGGCCAAGGCCATCGAGCAGTACAAGCGCCAGGCCGAGCACTACAAGCAGCAGGTCGAACACTACAAACAACAGCTGATCCAGCTCAATCCACTGCCGCGCACCGATTCGGTGATGACCGACAGCTTTTCCGAACGCAGCGAGGACTACCAGCTGCAGGAGCGCTGCCCCGGCGCAGCAGGGCGCGGGATTGGCGGATTGACGAGCCGGCTCGGCGACCTGCTGCCAGGCATCGGCGGCGATGCAGCCAGCGAGCAGACGCGCATCTGCGCGCGCATCGTGCGCGCCAGGAACACCCAGTACAACGCCACCGTGCGCATGCTCGATCGGCTGGTCCAGCGCAACCAGCAGTTCGAGGCCATCCAGACCCAGCGCAGCCAGACCGGCAACAGCCAAGGCAAGCTGGCCGCCAATGACAACGAAGTCCACCGCTTCGCTGCGCAGAACGAAATGGACCTGCAGCACTGGCAGGCCCAGATGAAGGCCTACGACGGCTACATCGAAGGCCTGACCGCACAACGGGCGCAGCTGGCGCGCCAGGCGCTGGACGGCAAGCCCCCCAGCCTGCTGGGCCAGTTGGTACGGGGCGCCGTGCTGGCAAGGGCGCTGTCGAACTGAGGCGTCGCCGTTCCCTCTCCCCCCACCGATGGACAGATGGCATGAATGGATTCGTTGACACCGCCGCGTTCGGCCTACCGCTTCTTGCAGACATCACGCCGGGGAACTTCCTGTTCTTCCGACTGGTAAGTGACTACTTCGACAGAGAGATCGCCGAATTCGGGCTCGACCTTACCCGCCGCGCCGCGCGATGGGTCACCTTCACCGCAATGACGCTCACCACGTTCTGGGTGCTGATCCAGGGCTACGCGCTCGCCGCCGGGCGCTCGCAACAGTCGGCCATGGCTGTCATGGGGCGGGCGGCAAAAGTGGCGTTGGTACTCATGGCCGCCACCGCCGCAGGCGCCAATGGCACGGCACTGCACAAGGCGGTTACCGACAACCTGGACAAGGAGATCCACCAGCTGTTTACCGGCAAGCGCAGCGGCGGTGCAGCCGATGCGATTGACGAGAACCTGATGTACACGCAGCTGGCGCTGTCTGCGCTGGACGCCATCCACGTGGATGAAAGCGATCCCGAACTGATCGAAAAGAAAGGCCGCGCCATGCAGCTGGCCAGCTTCGGTACCGCCAGCCCGCCCATGGCCGCCGGTGCCATGCTGCTGCTGTTCAAGTTCACCATGGCGTTCCTGATGGGCATCGGGCCGATCTTCATCCTCGCCCTGATGTTCGAACAGACCAAGGACCTGTTCAAGAAGTGGCTGTTCTATGTGCTGGGCACGCTGTTCTCGATGTCCCTCCTGTCGGTGGTGTCGGCCATGGTGCTGAAGTTCACCGCCAAAGTGGCCGCCGCCTACTGGGTAATGGAGCTGCTCCCGATCGACACTGGCGAAGGCTTGTCATCGCAGGCGCTGCAACAAGGCGGCATCGGGCTGCTGATGACCGCGCTCATCATCACGGCGCCTACCATCGGCGCGGCCATGTGGCAGGGCAACATGGGCGCCTTCATGGCCTATTCGCCGTTTGCCAGCCCGACACCGCCGCCGGGCGTGTCGGGCTCACCTGGGCTTTCTTCGGCGCCGGCACCGGCACCGGCACCGGCAGCAACGCCGGCCATGGCAACGCAGGATGCACTACCGATGGGCACCTTCGCCGCATCGCCGCCACCGTTGCCGGAAGCGACCGGCCTTCGCGGCAACGCCCACCATGACAGCAGCCGCATGCTGTGAAGAAGGGAGAACCTGCAATGAAGAGAACACGCGGCGTCTGCGCGATGGTGCTGCTGCAGCTGCTCGCCCTGCCGGCAGGGGCGCAGTCGGACAACTACTACGAGCCCATCCCCTACTACAACGACAACCCCTTCCTGTTCTGCACCCTTGGCGTGCCCGGCGACTGCTGGGCGCCCGTCGACCCGGCCACCGGCACCTTCACCATCACCAACATCTACTGCTACAACCCGATCTCGGCCCTGCAGTACGCACGGGTCTGCCCGAAAGCGTTCCCGAACGGCCCGCAGGGCGCAGGCGCCGCCACCGAGTGACCGCAGGCCAGTGCGGTGCTAGTGTGCGCAGCAGATCGCCCCTGCCCCGGCCCGGACCGCCGCATGAAAGCACACGCCCTGCTGTTCGTGGTCGCCACATTCGCCCTGGGTGCAGCCAATGCCCAAGCCCAGGAGGCGCGATTCATCTCCTCCGAGCCGTCGCCCTTCAAGCGTTCGGTCTTTGTCGCGCCGAACGAAACCCGCTTCAGCGGCAGCGCCACCGTATCGGGCACGCTGCAGGTCGCCTGGGAGCCAGAAAGCGAGGGCTTCGGCGGCGGCTACCGGGTGGTGCTGAAACCGGACGCGGCCAGCCAGCGGCGATTGCCGCACGATGCGGGCCGTGGCCCGGTCAGTGAGATCTGGATCCGCAACACCGACACGATCATCGGCGCGCTGCTGTCGCCGGCCCAGCGCAAGACCGGCCTGAAACAGCAGCACTACTTCAGTGGCCCGGTACGGCTGGTATTGAATTCCTACCGCACCGGTGTGGACTGCGACATGCGCGGCTACAACGCGCTGTTCGTTGCGGTGGCCGACGAACGCCCGGCCCTGGCCCTGGCACCGCGCCCGGACGAAGTGCCCAGCTGCTAGGCCGGGCGGCCCTGCCGCGCTCGCCGGGCATGGCCCGACGCTACCGGGTTACCCAGCGCGAAATCCAGACCGGCGCACAACGGCCAGAGGCAACGGAATTCGGTTGCTTGATCAAAAGCAACGCTATTTCGTTGCGCCCCTCAGTTCGCCAGCGCGAAATCCAGCCCGGCGCACACCGCCGCCACCTGGGCGTCGTTGCATTCCAGCGGGTTGGTGCGCGGGCTGTCCGGGTAGACCTCGGTGGTGGTGGCATACAACGCATCGGTAAAGCCGGCGCAGGCACCGATCGAACGCGACTCGCCCCAGACCACGCCCGGCGACTGCAGCGGCAGACCGACCAGGTTGCCCTCGGCGTCGGCCGGGGCGATATGGGTGATCGGCGCCACGGCGGCAATCAGCGCCTTCTGGAATTCTGGCTGCGGGTCTTCACTGTTGCCGATCACATAGAAGCCATCGGGAATGGTGTCGCGCTCGAACGGCTTGCCGTCGCGGGCGCAGCGTGCCGGGTCGAACTCGTGCAGATCGCTGTCGGTGGTTTCGTGCAGGTCCAGGTGCACCCGGATGTTCGGCTTGCGCTCGGCCAGCCAGCGCATCAGGGCCGCCGCTTCCTCGATCTGGCCGCCGTCACGGAAACTGCGGTTCGGGTCGATGGCGTCCGGGTTCCAGCGCTGGATGCGCTCGTAGCCCCACGGGCTGACACAAGGCGCCACGATCAGGTTGTAGCGGCCCAGGTAGCGCTCGGCCTGGTCCTGCAGGAACTGCAGGGCGCCATGTACGCCACTGGTCTCGTAGCCGTGCACGCCGCCGGTCACCAGCGCGGTGGGCAGCGCCGGGTTCCAGTCGTGGTTCACCACCGCAAACAGCGGGTAATGGTCGGGCGCGTAATCCAGCTGGCCGTACTGCAGCACGTCGAAGCGCTCGTCCAGGCGTTCCAGCTCGGCCACCACATCGTCGTGGTAACTGCGCTGCTTCTGCTGGCGGGCCCGCCACTGTGCGCGTTCAGCATCGCCCCAGGGCTGGCCGGGGGTGCCGATGGGGTAGAACTGCGCCAGGGTCATGCGGAACTCCAGTGGATTCAGGTGCGGTAGTGCAGCCGGCCATTGTACGCCCGCTGCCGGGCACGGGCGGCATGCCGCCGGCCCTTTCATACGGCCAGGGTCATCTGGCTGTAAAATCAACGGTTTTGGCCCCCAACCCCTTGATGGCGAACGCAGTGCAGCCGGTCCTGGGCGGACCGGACTTCCTCCGTCTGCTCGCCCGTCTCAGTGACGGCGCGATGCCGGCCACCAGTCCTGCCCTGACCGATCGCCTCGGCCAGTGGGTGGACTGGAGCCGTGCCGTGGCCCTGTCCGGGGCCCTGGATGGCCGCCTGCCCGAGGCTGCCGAGCCGGCCGAAGCGCTGGACGATCTGCTGGCCGACTGCGCCCAGGCCGAGACCAGCCTGCTGGCCTCGCTGAACGAGGATGCCGAGGCCGAGCGCCTGCTGGACCTGGCCGAGGCGGCCGCCACCGCAAATTTCGCTTCGCTGCGGCAGCGCTATCTGGTGCTGCAACGGGCGATGCAGACCGCCACCGGCCGCCTGCGCGGCCGCCTGCGTGACCAACTGGTACAGACCACGCCCGAACTGGCGCGGCTGGCCGAGGTCGACGCGGTGATGGAACAGACCCTGAGCCCGCGCGAACACGCCCTGCTGGCCACCGCCCCGGCCGTGCTGGGCGCGCGCTTCGAGCGCGTGCATGGCCAGCCCGGCTGGCGCGCTCCCTTCAGGAATGACATGCGCAGCCTGCTGCTGGCCGAACTTGAACTGCGCTTCCACCCGATTCATGGGCTGCTTGCAGCCCTGCGCCCCCACTGACCGGAACACCATGTCCAGAACCGTCTTCCCCGTCGTTGTCTTCCTTGTGGGCCTGCTGGCCGTGTGCTGGATCGGCATTGGCTATGTGACCGTGCATCCGCTGGGCGCGCTGGTGGCAGCGGTCATCGCGGCCTGCTACGTGGCCGGTGGCGTGGAGCTGTACCGCTACCGCCAGGCCAGCAACGGCCTGCGCGCCGCACTGGCCGATGTATCGCTGGCCAAGGACAGCCTTCAGCCTTGGCTGGAGCGCGTGCCGGCCGGCCTGCGCAATGCCGTGCGCCTGCGCGTGGAAGGCGAGCGCACCGCCCTGCCCGCGCCGGTGCTGACCCCGTACCTGGTGGGGCTGCTGGTGCTGTTGGGCATGCTGGGCACCCTGCTGGGCATGATGGACACCCTGCGCGGCACCGGCCTGGCCCTGCAGAGCGCCACCGACATGGCCGCCATCCGCGGTTCCCTGGCGTCGCCGGTGCAGGGTCTGGCCGTGGCGTTTGGCACCTCCATTGCCGGTGTGGCCAGTTCAGCCATGCTGGGCCTGCTGGCCGCCCTGCTGCGCCGCGACCGCCTGCAGGCCGTGCAGCAGCTGGACCGCGCCATCGCCGGCGACCTGCACCCGCATTCGCAGGCCTGGCAGCGTGCCGAATCGCTGCGCCTGCTGCAGGCACAGTCCACCGCCCTGCCCGCACTGGTGGACCGCCTGCAGGACATGACCCGTGCGTTCGAGCAGCACAGCAGTGCCGCCAACGAGCGTCTGCTGGCTGGCCAGGGCGAGTTCCTGACCCAGAGCCAGGCGCTGCAGGAAAGGCTGGCGGTCTCGCTGCAGCAATCGCTGCGCGAAGGTGCCGAAGCCAGCGCCAGCGCCATTGGCGGCGCCCTGCAGCCCTTGGCCGAAACCACGCTGGCCGGTCTGGCCAGCCACGGCCAGGCACTGCACGTGCGCGTCGAACAGGCCGTGCAGCAGCAGTTGGCCGGGCTGGCCGACGGCTTCGAGCGCAGCCGCGTGGCCACCGAGGCCAGCTGGGCGCGCGTGGTGGATGAGCAGACCCAGGCCCAGCAGGCGCTGGTGACCGAACTGCGGCAGCACCTGCAGGCCTTCAGCGATGGCCAGGCCCGCCAGAGTGAAACGCTGCTGGCCAGCCTGGGTGAGCGCCTGCAGGGCGATGCCCAGCGCCATGCCGACACCTGGCGCACGGCCGCCGAGCAGCAGCACGCGCTGAACCGCGAGCTGGCCGAGCACCAGCAGCAGGCGCTGCAAAGCGCCAACGACAGCCTGCACACCCAGGCGCAGGCCCTGCTGCAGACGCTGGATGCGCGCCATGCCGACAGCCAGGCGCTGCTGCAGGCGCACGAGCAGCAGCGTACGCAGGACTGGCACAGCGCACAGGCCACCGCGGCCGCCGCGCATGCCGAACTGCAGGCCAGCCTGGACACCCGCGAACAGCAGCGCCAGGCGCGCTGGGATGCGGTCAGCGCCGATCTGCAGCAGGCCCACGCGGCCCTGCAGGCGCAGTTGCAGGCCAGCGACGAACAGCGCCTGCAGCGCTGGACCGATGCACTGCAGGCGGCCTCTGCCGATCTGACCGCGCAGCAGCAGACCGTGTGCCAGACCCTGGCCGACACGGCCCAGCAGATTGGCGACAACGGCCGCGCGCAGGCCAGCGCCACCCTGGCCGAAGTGTCCACCCTGCTGCAGACCGCCGCGCAGGCGCCGAAGGCTGCCGCCGAAGTCATCAACGAACTGCGCAACACGCTGTCCGAAAGCCTGGTGCGCGACAACGCCGTGCTGGAAGAACGCGGCCACCTGCTGGCCACCGTGCAGACCCTGCTGGAGGCCATCAACCATGCCTCGCACGAACAGCGCAGCGCGGTGGAGGCACTGGTGGGCGGTTCGGCCGAGCTGCTGGAACGCGTGGGCAGCCGCTTCACCGATCACATCGCCGCCGAGACCGGCAAGCTGGATGGCATTGCCGCGCAGTTGAGCGGCAGCGCCGGCGACGTGGGCCAGCTGGCCGGCAGCTTCGGTGCGGCGGTGGAACAGTTCGGCAGCGCAGCGGTCGAGCTGTCCGGCCGCCTGGAACAGATTGGCGGCGCGTTGGATGCCTCGTTGGCACGCAGCGATGAACAGCTGGCCTACTACGTTGCCCAGGCCCGTGAAGTGGTCGACCTGAGCCTGCTGTCGCAGAAGCAGGTGATGGACGAACTGCAGCAGCTGGCCGCGCGCCGTGGCAAGGCCGGCAGCGCATGAGCGACGAACTGGAGGTCGATGGCGGTTCACACGCCCCGATCTGGGCCGCCTTCGGCGATCTGATGTCGGTGCTGCTGGGCGCCTTCGTGCTGATCCTGGTGGGCGTGGTAGCGGTGCAGCTGGAGTTGTCGCAACGCCTGGACGCCGAAGTGAAGCAGCGCCAGGCCGAGGCCAAGCGCCTGCAGACGCTGGAACAGGCACTGGCCGGGCCGTTGGCTGCCGGCCGGGTGACCCTGGTCGATGGCCGCATCGGCATCAGCGGCAACGTGCTGTTCGCGTTGAACTCGGACCAGCTGCAGCCGGAAGGCCAGGAACTGCTGCGCAGCCTGGCTGCCCCGCTGTCGGCCTACCTGGGTTCGCGCGATGAAATCCTGATGGTCAGCGGCTTCACCGACGATGCGCCGATCCGCGATGGCAATCGCCGCTTCGCCGACAACTGGGAACTGTCCGCACAGCGTTCGCTGACCGTGACCCGTACCCTGATCGCCGACGGCGTGCCGGCCGATGCCGTGTTCGCCGCCGCCTTCGGCAGCGAGCAGCCGGTCAGTTCCAACGCAGACGAAGCCGGCCGCGCGCGCAACCGCCGCGTGGAGATCGCGCCGATTCCCAAGCCGAAGGCTGGCGATGGCAAATAAGCCGGCTACCAGCGCTGCGCGTGAGGGGTTGCGTGCCCTGGTGCGCGATCTGGATGCCGGTTCGCGCGCGCGCGAACACTACCCGCAGGTGCCGATGCTGGAAACGGTGCGCCGCGAGTGGTCGGCCCTACGCAGCGAACTGCAGGTAAAGCGATCGTTGCGCGCCGAAGCCCCGGCCGACGGCGGGCCGCTGAATTCGGCGGTGCTGGTGCAGCGCATGCTGGACACCATGCAGGGCGCCAGCCCCGGCTACCTGCGGCATTTCATTGATTACGTGGATACCTTGTCGTGGCTGCAGGCGTTGCAGGACGGCGTAGCCAGCAGCAGTGATGCGGCGAAGCCCAAGCGCACGCGCAAACCCCGAACCGCAGGCTGACCGGACCGGCGCAAACACCAACCGCGCTTTGCCCCGCTTTTGGTAGGTGCCAACCGACCCGCTTCTGGTAGGTGCCAACCTTGGTTGGCACGCGTGGCGCCCGTGTGCCCACCAAGGTGGGCACCTACCGGAAATAGGCGGCCCGTAGCACGCGCAGCGCCCCGACGCCTGGTAGGTGCCAACCTTGGTTGGCACTGGCAGCACCCGCGTGCCCACCAAGGTGGGCACCTACCGGGAATCGGCGACGCGTGCATCACCCGCGCAGGGTGGCGCCGCCGTCCACGTACAGATCACTCATGGCCACGTGGCCGGCCTGCTCGGACAGCAGGAACATCACCGACTGGGCGATGTCGTCCGGGGTGGCGAGCTTGCGCAGCGGAATACCTGCCTTGTAGGTCTCCAGGTTGCCCGCGATCACCCGCTCGGCGCCCTGCGCGTCTTCCCACATGCCGGTCTGCATGGGGGTGAGCGTGGAACCGGGAGCGACGATGTTGCAGCGGATGCCCAGCGGCGCCAGCTCCAGCCCCAGGCAACGGGTGAACATGGTCGCCGCTGCCTTCGATGCGGCATAGGCGGCCATGCCATGCCGCGGCACACCGGCCGCGTTCGAGCTGACCGTCACCAGCGCACCCTGCCGACGCGGTGACATCACCCGCGCCACCGCGCGGCTGACATGGAACACGCCTTCAGCATTGACCGCGAACACGCGGCGCCAATCGGCATCGGTGGTCTGCACCACCTCGCCCACATGCAGCACGCCAGCCACGTTGGCCACCAGCGCAATCGGGCCGATGCGCGCTTCCACCTGGTCCACCAGCGCATCCACTGCACCGCTGTCGGTCACGTCCAGTGCAAAGGCGTGTACCCCACGTGCCTGCGCCACGGGCGCGGCAAGATCGGTGGCCACCACCGTGCAACCAGCCGACGCCAGCAGTTCGACCAGCGCCGCGCCGATCCCTCCACCGGCGCCGCTCACCAGCGCCACGCGGCCTTCAAACCCGGTCAACTGCATGTTGCGATCTCCTGTTGTTCATCCCAGTGCTGCAGGCGTGCCGACAGCCACGGCGCCAGCTGCGCGACCGCGTCGCGGCCGGTCAGTTCGGCGTGCAGGAACGGCAGTTCCAGCGCCTGTACGTCCAGCGCGTGCGCCTGCCACAGCGCCGATTGCAACTGCGGCCGGGCCACGTGGTCGCGCCCAGCCCGCACATGCACCAGCGTGCCTACGTACGGGCGGTGGTGGTGGGACCGAATCAATCGATTGGTGCCGGTCACCGCGCGCACCACGCCTTCCAGCACTACATCCGGCAGGCTGCCCAGCGCGCTGCCGCCCTGGCGCAGGAAGGCCAGGATGGCCTCGCGGCTGTCCAGTTCCGGGTGCGCGTCGGGATCATGCCCGGCAATGGCCAGCAACGCCCGCAGCGCGGCAATCGGGTCGGGCTCGGGTTCGGCCCGCCAGCACTCAGCGGGATAGGCATCCAGCAGCACCAGTTCGCCCACCTCGCGCCCGATGTCGTGCAGGCGTACGGCCATGGCCTGGGCCAGGATGCCACCCACCGACCAGCCCAGCAGATGCACGGGGCCGCGCGGCTGCAGGGCTACCACGCGCTGCACGTAGTCGTTGGCCATGGCATCGATGCTGCCCGGCAGCGGCTGCGCGGGGTCGAGCGCAGGCGACTGCAGGCCATACACGGGGCGCGCCGGCTGCAGTGCGCGCGCCAGCGTGCGGTAATTCCAGGCGATGCCGCCGGCCGGGTGCAGCACGAACAGCGGTGCAGCCGTGGCTTCGCCCTCCGGCGCTGCCAGTGCGATCACCGGCCCCAGGGCATGGTCGGCATTGGCCGGCGGTTCGGCCAGCCGCGTGGCCAGCGCGGCCACCGTGGGTTGGGCGAACAGCGCACCCAGGCCCAGCTCGCAGCGCCAGCGCTGTTCGATGGCCAGCAACAGATGCACCGCCGACAACGAGTCGCCGCCCAGGCTGAAGAAATCCGCGTCCACCGGCACCGGCGCATCGCGCCCCAGTGCCTGCGCGAACAGCTGCGCCAGTTCCTGTTCCAGCGGCGTGCGCGGCGCCAGGCCGGCAGCCACCACCTGCGCAGGCGCAGGCAACGCTGCGCGGTCCAGCTTGCCATTGGCGGTGACCGGCCACTGTTCCACCCCCACGAACAGCGAGGGCACCATGTAGTCGGGCACGCGCGCGGCCAGATGGCTGCGCAGCGCGGCCGCATCGTCCAGGCCTGCAGGCACATAGGCCACCAACCGCGGCTCGGCCGGCGCATCGTGGCGCAGCAGCACTTCCACCCGCTGCATGCCGGGCAGTTCGCGCAGCGCCGCCTCGATCTCGCCCAGTTCGATGCGCAGCCCGCGCAGCTTCACCTGGTGGTCGCTGCGGCCGAGGTATTCGACCGCGCCGTCCGGGCGCCAGCGCGCCACGTCGCCGGTGCGGTAGATGCGCTCGCCGGGCAGGAAGGGATCGGCCAGGAAGCGGTCGGCGGTCAGGTCGTCGCGGCCCAGATAGCCGCGTGCCAGTTGCACGCCGCCCAGGTACAGATCGCCCGGCACCCCCACCGGCTGCGGCCGCAGCGCGGCATCGAGCACGTACAGGCGCGTGTTCCAGACCGGGAAGCCGATCGGCACCGGGCGCGACGCATCGTCCGCCGATGCAGGCCAATAGCTCACATCCACCGCGGCTTCGGTCGGTCCGTACAGATTGTGCAGCTGTGCCTGCACGCGCGCATGGAAGCGGTCGCGCAGCGAGGCATCCAACGCTTCGCCACTGGTGAACACGCGGCGCAGGTGCAGGCCCTGCGCATCCGGCACGGCCAGGAACGCATCGAGCATGGACGGCACGAAATGCGCGGTGGTGATGCCGTGCGCACGGATCAGCCGCGCCAGCGTGACAGGATCGCGGTGCGCCTGCGGCGGGGCCAGCACCAGGGTCGCCCCGCACAGCAGCGGCAGGAAGAATTCCCAGACCGACACATCGAAGGTGGCCGGTGTCTTCTGCAGCACACGGTCATCGGCGCTGAAGCCGTAGTGCTCGCGCATCCACAGCAGGCGGTTGACGATGGCGCGGTGCTCGATGACCACGCCCTTGGGCTCGCCGGTGGAGCCGGAGGTGTAGATCACATAGGCCGCATCGTGCGCGTCGGGCGCCGGCCATGGCGCGGCGAAGCTGACATCGGTCCACTGCGTGGGTGCCAGTACCGGCACACCCGCCAGGCGCGGCGCGGTGTCCGCTTCGCCCAACACGCACAGCGGCTTGGCCCAACCCAGGACGCGCGCCAGGCGCTCATCAGGATGGTCCAGATCCAGCGGCAGGTAGGCGGCGCCTGCGCGCAGCACGGCCACCAGCGCGATCACCAGTTCCAGCGAACGCGGCAAGGCCACGGCCACCCGCGTGCCCGGGCCGGCGCCCAGCGCGCGCAACTGCGCGGCCAACGCGAAGCTGCGCGCTTCCAGGGTGGCGTGGTCCAGCGTCTGCGCGCCCAGCACCAGCGCAGGCGCCTGCGGGTCGCGATCCATGCCCTGGCGCAGCAGCTCGGCCAGGGTGGTGTGTGGCAGCGGGTGGTCGGTTGCGTTGAAGCCGTGCAGCACCTGCTGCGCTTCTTCGGGCGTGGCCAGTGGCACATCGCCGATGTCGTCGGCCTGCAGGGCCGCCGACACGAAATGCAGCAGGCGCTGCGCATGCGCCCGCAGATCCTGCTCGCCGTACAGCGCGGGATTGGCTTCGATCTCAAGATCCAGCATCTGCTGGCCATCGCCACGGAAGCCCAGGGTCAGGTCGTCCACCGGGCCGGTGCACAACACCTCCAGAGTGGCCTGCACACCGGGCATCGCCAGCGGGCGGTAGAACGGCTGCACGTTCACCAGCGGCCCATGCAGGCGCTGCTGCGCCCCCACCAGACCCAGGTCGCGGCGCAGCTGTTCACCCCGGTAACGGCCGTGTTTGCGGCCCTGGCTGAGCTGACGGCCCAGCGCGCGACAGTGCGATTCCACGCTGCCTTCGGCGGCGGCAACGCGCAGCGGCAGCACGTTCATCACCATCGCCGGCACGCGTGCCGAGGCGTTGCCCAGCCGGCCCATGTAGGGAATGCCCAGCACCACTTCGTCGGCCGCGCCCATGCGCCGCAGATACTCGGCGGTAAGCGCAGTCAGCACATCCGGCCACGGCTGCAGCCAAGCCGCCGCGGTCTGCATCAGGCGCTCACGGAAGCTGCTGTCCAGCGGCTGCACCCAGCGCAGCGCATCGTCGCTGGCCGCGGCGGTGCCCGCCAGGCCCACGCCCGCCGGCGCCCCCTGCAGCTGCGCATGCCACCACTGCCGGGCCAGGTCACGCCGTGCATCGGCACGGTACGCGGCATCGTCGGCCAACACGGCATCCAACGCCGGCAGCGCGTCACCGGGCCGCCCGGCGTAGAGCGCGCACACGCGATCGCTGAACAAGGCCATGCCATACCCATCGGTGGCCAGATGGTGCACGCGCAGGTACCAGACCCAGCGCTGCGGGCCCAGCTGGAACAGCACCTGCCTTGCCAGACGGTCGCGGGTGGGATCGACCGCCGTCAGTCGGTCCGCCTGCATCGCCGCGCGCGCGGCCGCGTCCGGATCGGCTGCGCCGGAAACATCGTGGAGTTGCAACGTCGGCACATGTGCCGGACCGTGCCATTGCAGGGGCTCGCCCTGTGCGTGCTGGCCGAAGCGGAGTGCGAACGCCTGCGCCTCGGCCGCCGCCTGGTTGGCCGCGGCCACAAAGGCGGGCACGTCCAGCGCACCGTCCATCCACACCGCATGGGCGGTATTGAAGGCCGGGCTGAGCGGTGCCAGCCGCTGCGCGTACCACAGCCCGGTCTGGGCTTCGGTCAGGGCAACGGCCGTGGCCAGCACTGCCGCGCTCATGCCGCCTGCGCAGCCTGCAGTCGCTGCACCACCGTCCACCACTGGCGCAGCGTGCTGTGTTCGGCCAGCTGCGAGAATTCCAGCGGCAGGCCGGTATTGCCCCAGGCCAGCACCAGGCCGAGCATGCGCATCGAATCCAGGTCCAGATCCATCAGGTTGTCATCGTCACCGATCTCGGCCGGCGTGCAGTCCAGCACCCGCGCCAGGTCGCCGCGCATGCGTTCCAGGGTCAGCGGTTCAGCGCCTACGCTCATCACAGCAGCTCCAGCAGTCGGTCGGTAGTCATCGGCACCCCGCAGGTGCGGGCGATCCAGTACAGCGCCTGGTCGTGGTCGGCACGCGAGAAATCGGCCACGGCATCGGCGGCGATGAAGGCTTCGATATCACGCTGGAAGGCCTCGGCCACGGTCGCCGTGCAGCCGATATGGGCGTAGACGCCGGTGACCAGCAACTGATCGCGGCCGCGTACGCGCATCAGCGTTTCCAGGTTGCTGCGCTGGAACGCGCTGTAGCGGTGCTTGACCAGCACGTGCTCGCCTTCCTGCGGCGCCAACGCGTCGATGATCGCTTCATGCGCTTGCCCGCGCTGCATGCCCGGGCCCCACAGATCGGCCTGCAGGCCACGGTCGCGCCGGTCCTGGTTGCCATGCTGGGCGGTGTAGAACACCGGAATGCCGTGCGCGCGGCAATGCGCCAGCAGCCGCGCGATGTTGGCCACGGCCGGCTGCAGCGGTGCCTGTTCGCCATCGAAGGCGGCCAGGAAGTAGCGCTGCATGTCGTGCACCAGCAGCGCCACGCGGTCGCGCTGGGGCTGCCAGGGGCCGCGTGCAACCGGCAGTTCGCTGGACGTCGGCAGCGCGTAGGGGGTAATGCGGGGCAGCGCCATCAGCGCGTTCCTCCTGTCTGTTGCAGATGACGCGCGCGCAGCTGCGCACGCAGTTCGCGGCGGCTGATCTTGCCGACCGCCGTGGTATCGAAACTGTCCACGAACAGCACCTGGTCGGGCACCTTGAACGCGGCCAGGCCTCGGGTGCGCATCCACGCCTTCAGCGCCGGCGCCTTGATCGGCTCGCCCTGGGCAATGACGAAGGCACAGCTGCGCTCGCCCAGGTACTCATCGGGAATGGAGACCACGGCCGCGTCGAACACCGCCGGGTGCGCCAGCAGATGGTCTTCGATCTCTTCGGCCGAAATCTTCTCGCCAGCGCGGTTGATGTGGTCGCCTGCCCTGCCCTGCACCACCAGGTAGCCGCCAGGCAACTGCTGGACGCGATCGCCGGTGCGATAGAAACCGTCGTCGGTGAAGGCGCGTGCATTGGCCACCGGATCGTTGTGGTAGCCATTGATGGTGTACGGGCCGCGGGTGATCAGGTGGCCGACTTCGCCTTCGGCCACCGGCTGGTCGTGGTCATCGACCACGCGCACTTCGTCGTCGGGACTGATCGGCCGGCCCTGGCAGGCCACGATCAGTTCCAGCGGATCGTCCAGCCGGGTGTAGTTCACCAGCCCTTCGGCCATGCCGAACACCTGCTGCAGCGTGCAACCCAACCCGTCCACCACGCGCCGCGCAGCTTCGGGCACCAGCTTGGCACCGCCCACCTGCAGCACCTGCAGGCTGGAAATGTCCTCGCTGCGACTGGCCGCCGCCTGCGCCCACAGCAAGGCCAGCGGTGGCACCAGGCCGCAGCAGGTCACTTTTTCGCGGGCAATCAGCGGGAATGCGGCGTCAGGCCCGGGGCCCGGGCTCATCACCACGCGCGCACCGGCGTAGAGCGCACCGAAGAAGCCGGGCGAGCTCATCGGGAAATTGTGCGCAGCCGGCAGGGCCACCAGATACACGCTGTCGCGGTCGATGCCGCAGATCTCGTTGCTGGCGCGGAACGAATAGAGGTAATCGTCGTGCGTGCGCGGAATCAGTTTGGACAGGCCAGTGCTGCCACCGGAAATCTGCAGGAAGGCCACCGACTGCGGGTCAGGGTCTGCCGGCAGCGTGCCGCGCTCGCCCTGCAGCGCATCCAGCGCGGTGAACTCGCCTGCCTCCCCATCGATCACCACCTGTTGCACCGCCGGCACCGCCGCCTGCAGGGCCCGCGCCAGTTCGCGGTGATCGAAGCCTTCGTGCAGCGCCGTGGTGACGTAGGCACTGACCTGGGCCTTGGTGGCGAAATGCACCAGTTCGGTGATGCGGTGCGCCGGCAGCGCGTACACCGGAACCAGCCCGGCGCGGAACAGACCACAGGCCACGCTGATGAAGCTGGCGGTGTTGCCCAGCTGCAGCAGCACCCGGTCGCCCGGCTGCAGCCCGAGTGCAAGCAGACCGGCGCCGATGCGCCCAGCTTCATGCCACAGCTGCGCGTAGGTCAGGCGGGTATCCCCGGCAACCACGGCAACATCGTCGGCATAGCGTTCGGCGCGCTCGCGCAGGAAGCCGGGGAAGGTTTCGCCGCGCCAGTAGCCGGCCTGGCGATAGCGCTGCGCGCGCTCGGCCGGCCAGACCTGCTGCAGCGGAACACGGTGGGAAACAGAAGGCGTGGTCATGACAGGATTTCCTGCAGCGGCGCAGGGTCATGGACCCCCAGCGCATTCAACAAGGCGGTGAACTTGGCCGCCGTTTCGGCCACTTCGGCCTGCGGCGAGGATTCGGCGACGATGCCGGCGCCGGCATACAGCCGCAGCTGGCGGCCCTGCAGTCGCGCACAGCGGATCGCAACGTACCAGTCACCATCGCCCTGCGCGTCGAGCCAGCCCACGGCACCGGCGTAGAAGCCGCGCGGCACCGGTTCCAGGGCGCGGATGCGCTGCAGCGCGGCCTGTTGCGGCGTGCCGCACACCGCCGGGGTGGGATGCAGTGCGGCCAGCAGCAACGCCGCCGGCGTGGACGGATCATCCAGTGTGGCGTGGATGCGCGTGCCCAGGTGCCACATGCTGGCGGTGGCATGCAGCACCGGGCGCGGCTGCGCGTCCACCTGGCGGCACCACGGTGACAGCGCGGCCACGATGGCCTCGACCACGTGGCGGTGTTCGTCGTGATCCTTGCGCGAGGCCAGCAGCGCCTGCGCAGCGGCCTGGTCCTGGGCGGGGTCAGCACTGCGTCGTGCCGAACCGGCCAGCGGATGCGACAACACCTGGGCGCCACGCTTGCGTAGCAGCAGCTCCGGCGTTGCGCCCACCAGCCAGGCCGGTGGCTGTGCCGGGTCGACCGGCAGCGGCACCGCGTAGGTCGCCACCGAGGGATCGGCGCCCAGCCGTGCCAGCAGCGCATCCGGCGCCAGCGGCTGCTGCGTCTGCGCCAGCAGGCTGCGAGCCAGCACCACTTTCTGCAACGGGTCATCACTGGCACGCAGGGCCAGCACCGCCTGCGCCACCGCATCGGCATAGGCCTGTGCGGACGGCTCGGCCTGCAGCGCCCCCTGCAGTACCGGCGCGGCCTGTGGCCGCAGCGGCAGCGCCGGCAACAGGCGCTCGGGTTGGTACAAGGCATCGTCGGCGCGCGGCTCGAACGGTACCGCGCCCACCAGCAGCCCCGGGCCACCGCGCTGCTGGCTGAAGAAATCCGCTACGCGGTCGGCCAGCGTGGTCAGTGCGCCGGCAGGGAGCCGCGCACGGCAGCCGCGCGCATGCACCTGCTGGCCCGCCTGCTGCAGCACGAACAGGTCGGCCTGATCGGCGTTGATTGCTGCGTCGGCCAAGGGCGCTTCGTGGTTGCGATCACCCAACACGATCGAATCGTTCATGCGGCCTCCGCGCGACGGTGGGCCAGCGCCAGTGCGCACAGCAGCAGAAGCAGCACGCCCACCATCAGGTACGGCAGGCTGGCGTTGGCGCGGTACAGCAGCGTGCCCAGCATCGGCCCGACCACCATGCCCACGCCCTGCGCGGCGGCCACGGTACCGGCGGCGGCACCCTGCTCGTGCGGTTCCACCGCGTCGGCAGCCAGCGCCTGGAAGGACGGGAATACGAAGCCCATGCCGAAGGCCGCGATGGCGTAGGCCGCCGGCAACTGCCAGGGCTGCTGCACGGCCGCCACCGAGGCGAAGCCCAGGCCGCCGATCAACGCGCCCAGCGCGATCCAGCGCCGCGGATGCACGTCCAGCTTCATCACCAGCACCTGCGCCAGGATCAGGCCGAGGCCCACCGCGGTGAGTGCGATGCCGGCCATGCGCGCGCCGGCGGCGGCGTCCAACGCCAGCCGATCAATCGCAAAGAAGCCGACCGTGACCTGGGCGATGGTGACCGAGATCATGGCCAGCAACGCGGTCAGCTGCGGAAGCCGCACGCGTGCATCCATGCGCGCCAACGGCGTGCGCTTCTGCGCCGCGTTGGCCGCCACCGGCGGCGTGGCCGGCAGGCGCCAGGCCAGCAGCGCCAGCGCCAGCAACGGCAGCAGCGCGGCGGCGTACAGGGCCAGCGGCAGATTGCGGTAGGCCAACCAACCGGCCGCGGCCGGGCCCAGTACCATGCCCAGCGCATTGGCGCTGCCCAGTCGCGCCAGCAACTGCGTGCGCTGGCCCGGTGGTGACTGGTCGGCGATCAGCGCCGCAGCCGTTGGCGGCACCGCCGCATAGAACAGGCCGATCAGGCCGCGCGTGCCAACCAGCACCACCACCGACACCAGCACCGCCGGCACCGACTGCAGCGCGCGGTCGATGAACACCGCCAGGCCGATGTAGACCACCGTATACGCACTCATGGCCAGCAGCAGCACACGCTTGCGACCAATGCGGTCACTCAGCAGGCCCCACGGGCGTGCAGCGAGCATCCACAGCACACCAGCGGCGGTAACCGACAGACCGGCATGCCATTCGGCCAGGCCCAGCAAGCGCACCACCGGGCCGATGACCGCGACGAAGGACATCATCGCCATGGTGCCGATCAGGGCAGCCAACACCAATGCCGGCAGACCGGCGACGACGGGACGTGCATTCATGGAACACCAGCCGTTTCAGGAAAGGAGCGCGGGCGCCTTGCGGGGCCCGTCTGGCGCGACACCGTCAGGCGTGCATCCAGCGCTCAAATGATAACGGCTCGTATTTGCATTTGATACCCATTCACTTGAACGGGACAGCAACGTGCGCTTGCGCAGGCTCAGCCGACGCTACGCGCCGACAACAGGCCCCGGCGGCGGAACCACCATTCCAGCGGCAGCGTGACCAGCGGCGGAATCGCCGCCAGCAGGGCCAGGCCGGTGGCCCACCACGGCCAGCGCAGGCGCAGCGCCGCCAGCAGGCTGACCGCCACGTAGACCAGGAAGGCCCCGCCATGCAGCGGACCAAACACCTTCACCAGCGCCACGGTGTCGGCCGGGCCGTACTTCAGCCACATGCCCAGCAGCAGCCCGGCCCAGGTAAGCGCCTCGATGAAGGCAACGATGGCGAACGCGCGCCCGAACGGGTGCAGGGGGGAACGTTGGGTCACGAAAGGCTCCGGGCCGGGGAATCAAACGCGAATGATACGCAGATGCGAACGCCAGCAGGAACCCGCCATGCCCGGCGGCCGCCCCCTCACAGCCCGACCGACGCGATCTCCTCAAGCACGGCCTGCACCGGGCGCCCGTTATCGACCAGGTTGAACATCACATGCGCCACGCCCTGCGCATGCACGCGCTGCAGATACGCCTGCAGACCGTGGCGGCCCACTTTCATGCCCAATGGCAATGGCGTGGCCGGCGCGTGCGGATCGGCCTGCAGATCCAGCTGCATGGACTGCACGAACGGCTTGGCGGTGCCGGCCTGCGCCAGCGCCTGCTGCCACAGCCCGATGCGGCCTTCCTGTGCGCCTTCTTCGCGATGATAGGTGGCCCAGCCCTCGGCGTCGCGTGCGATCCACTGCAGGCTCTGCCGCGCCGTTCCCACCACCAGCATGGGAATACGCTGCTGCGGCGGCGGCAGTACCGCAAAGCCGCCGGTGGCATCGGCCAGCTCGGCCTGCGCGTGCGCGTCGGGCGACAGCGCCGCGCGCAACACCGACCAGCGCTGGCGGAACGCCGCACCGCGATGGTCCAGGTCTTCGCCGAACGCGGCGAACTCTTCCGGGCGGTCACCCGAACCCAGGCCGAGGATGAAGCGGCCTTCGCTGATCCGGTCCAGGCTGCGCGCGGCCTTGGCCACATGCAGTGGATGCCGCAGCGGCAGCACGATGGCCGCGCTGCCCAGCGCGATGCGTTCGGTGGCGCCAGCCAGCGCCGCCAGCCACAGGAACGGATCGTCCAGTGTACTGGCCGTGGCATCGGGCCCCTGCGGCACCATCAGCGGCACATCGCGCGCCCATAGCGCGGCAAAGCCCAGATCGTCGGCCAGCCGTGCGTGCGCACGTGCGCTGCGCAGGTCGGCCAGACCGTGCGCGGCCAGCGGGGTCATCAGGCCCAGACTGAGGCCCTGCGATGGAAACACCCGCGCATGGGCGGCATTGAAATCGCTCATGCAGGCAGCTTAGCGTGGCAGGCTGACCGCCACGCCACCACAGGAAGAACACTGCATGCACAGGATCCGCCCCGCCCTCGCCCAGGACACCCCGGCGATCAGCGCCGTGTGCATGGCCGCGTTCGAACAGGCGGTGGCGCCCACGCTGGGCGCGCAGGGCGTGGCCACGTTTACCGCAGTGGCCGCGCCCGCCGCCTTCGGCGATCGCCTGCAGGGCGACAACCACATTCTGGTGGCCGAACAGGACGCGCGCATCGTGGGCGTGGTGGAACTGAAGGAGGGCCGCCACCTGGCGATGTTGTTCGTGGCCCCGGCCTGCCAGGGCCAGGGCATCGGCCATGCGCTGCTGCAGGCGGTACTGCCGCACCTGCGCACGCCGCAGATGAGTGTCAGCGCGTCACTGAATGCCGTGCCCACCTACCAGCGCTACGGCTTCGTGCTGGATGGCGAAGTGGCCGAATCGCACGGACTGGTCTACCAGCCGCTGACCCTGGCCGCCCCGCCCCGGCACTGAGCGCGCTGATCAGACGAACATGCCGCCGGACGCTTCCACGCGCTGGCCATTCACCCAGCCGGTGACCGGCGACAGCAGCGCCACCACCACCGGGCCGATGTCATCGGGCAGGCCGGCGCGGCCCAGCGCGGTGATCGACGACACCATGGCATTGGTCTGCGCATCGTCGCGCACGCGGCCGCCGCCGAAGTCGGTCTCGATGGCGCCCGGCGCCAGCGTGTTGGCGCTGATGCCACGCGCGCCCAGTTCGCGTGCCAGATAGCGGGTGAACACTTCAATGCCGCCCTTCATCATGGCGTAGGCGGAACTGCCGGGCAGCGAGAAGCGCGCCAGCCCGCTGGACACGTTGAGGATGCGACCGCCATCGGCGATCAGCGGCAGCAGCGCCTGGGTGAGGAAGTACGGGCCCTTCAGGTGTACGGCCACGGCGTTGTCGAACTGCGCCTCGGTGGTGTCGGCAATCGGCGCGTACAGGCCTTCACCGGCATTGTTCAACAGGCCCTGCAGCGCCGTGGCACCCCAGCCCTGCAGCACGTTCTGCAGTTGCGTGGCGAAGGCGGCGAAGCCGGCGCTGTCGGCCATGTCCAGCGGAAGCGCCGCAGCACGACGGCCCAGCGCCTGGATCTGCTGCACGACCTGTTCGGCCGCGTCGGCCTGCGCGCGGTAGGTAATGACGATATCGGCGCCATCGGCGGCCAGCGCCAAGGCGGCGTTACGGCCCAGGCCGCGGCTGCCGCCGGTAACAAGGACAACACGGGAAGAAGACGTCATGACGGTGCACCTGGTTGCGGAGGAAGTGGGACCAGACTATTGGGATTGCCGGGCGCCATAAATCGCGCGATCCTGATTTGACTGTTCAACCTGGCCAAACAATCCATGGACCGCCTTGATACCCTGCGGGTCTTCCTGCGCGTGGCCGAGCTGGGCTCGTTCACCCGCGCGGCCGACGGCCTGGGCCTGCCCAAGGCCAGTGTTTCCCAGGCCATCCAGCGCCTGGAGGCCGAACTGGGCACCCAGCTTCTGCACCGCACCACCCGCCGCGTTCACCTGACGGCCGACGGCACCCAGCTGCAGCAGCGTGCCCATGATCTGCTGGACGACATGGAAGAACTGCAGGGCTTGTTCCGCCGCCAGACCAGCGAACTGAGCGGGCGCCTGCGGGTGGACATGCCCGGCGGCCTGGCGCGCAACCTGGTGATTCCGCAGCTGCCGGGCTTCCTGGCCCAGCACCCGGCGCTGGAAGTGGAACTGAGCGCGACCGACCGCCGCGTGGATGTGGTGCGCGAAGGCTTCGACTGCGTGCTGCGGGTCGGCAACCTGGACGACAGCAGCCTGGTTGCGCGCCCACTGGGCCACATGCACATCGTCAACGTGGCCAGCCCGGCCTATCTGGCCGCGCGCGGTGTGCCGCGCGAACTGGCCGACCTGGACCAGCATGCGCTGGTGCATTACGTGGGCACGCTGGGCCAGCGCTCGCCGGGGTTTGAATACTTCGATGGCCAGCAGTACCGCAGCTGGCCGATGCGCGGCGCGCTGACGGTGAACAATGCCGACGGCTACAGCGCCGCCGCACTGGCCGGGCTGGGCATCATCCAGGTACCGGAAATGGGCGCCCGCCAGGCGCTGCGCGAGGGCCGGCTGGTACAGGTGCTGCCCGACTGCGTGGCCGAACCGATGCCGGTGAACCTGGTCTATGCGCAGCGCCGCCATCTGCCCCGCCGCGTGCAGGCCTTCATGCACTGGCTGGCCGGCCTGCTGGCCGACGAACTGCAGGCGGCGCGGGCCCCCTGACCCGCATATGCCGGCAGGCACGGCCGTCATGCTCAAACTGCATCAACCGCAGGGGGCGGCCTTCCTACAATGCGTCATTCCCCCAACGGACCGCCCGCCGATGCGCACTGCCCTTTCCGTCCTGCTGCTCGCCTCGGCACTGAGCGCCTGCTCGCCCGCGCAGGCCCCGGTTGCTTCGGCCAATGCGGCCAGCGCCGCGCCGGCCACGGCCATCGCCTGGCGCCAGGGCGACGTGGACGATGCCTTCAATGAAGCAGCCGAGAGTGGCAAGCCGGTGCTGCTGTACTGGGGCGCGGTGTGGTGTCCGCCCTGCAACCAGCTGAAGGCCGGGCTGTTCAAGGATCCGGCCTTCATCGCCCTGACCGGAAAGTTCGTGCCGGTCTACCTGGACGGCGACGAGGAAGGCGCGCAGGCCTGGGGCGAGCGCTTCGGCGTGCGCGGCTATCCCACGCTGATCGTGCTGGACCCGCAGCGCAATGAGATTACCCGGGTGGCCGGCGGCAACGATGCGGCCGAACTGACCCGGGTGCTGACCGTGGCCGCCGGTCGCCGCAGCGCGGTGGCCGACACCCTGGCCACCGCCCTGGCCACGCCCGCCAAACTGGGCAGTGAGGACTGGCAGGTACTGGGCGACTACGGCTGGGAAGTGGACGCCAACAAGCTGGCCGGCACGCGCAGCAGTACCGATGTCTTGAGTGCACTGGCCTCCGCCGCGCCCGAGCCTGCGTTGCAGCGCCGCTTCGCGCTGCTGGCACTGGCTACGGCCGAGACGCCGCGCAGCGCCCCGACCGCCACCCGCGAACTGCTGGAGGCCGTGCTGGCACAGCCGGCCGAGGTGCGCCGCAATCGCGAGCTGCTGGGCTATGCCGGTGCCAAGCTGGTGAAACTGGCCAGCGCCGGCCCCGCCACCGAGCAGCGCCTGGGCCAGCAGCTGCTGGTCGCGCTGGAACGCGCCGACGCCGCCCAGGGCAACCGTGCCGACGACGCCCTGTCGCGTGCGCTGACCGAACTGGCATTGGCCCGCCAGCAACAACCCGAAGGCGCGCTGCCGCCCGCGCTTGTCGCGCAGGTGAAACAGCGCGTGGCCGCCGCCGATGCCGCCGCCAGCGATGCACACGCACGCCAGGCCACGATCAGCAGCGCGGTGTACGCCCTGCGCCAGATCGGCGATGACGCCGGTGCCGAAGCGCTGCTGCTGGCCGAGATCAAGCGCAGCGAGCAGCCCTACTACTACATGCCCGAACTGGCCGAACTGGCCGAGCAACGCGGCGACACCGCCGGTGCGCTGGAATGGCTGAAGCGTGCCTATGAAGGCGCACAGGGTCCGGCCACGCGCGTGCAATGGGGCGTGCTGTACGTGGAAGGCCTGCTGCGGCTGGCCCCGCAGGATGCACCCCGCATTGAACAGGCCACCGATGCGTTGATTGCCGAACTGCAGGGCCAGCCGTCGGGCTACCACCAGCGCACGCGGCAGCGTTTCGAGCGGCTGGCGGCGCAGTTGAAGACCTGGAGCGGCAAGCACCAGGGCGCGCAGACCCTGGCCCGCCTGCAGCAGCGCATGCAGCAGGTCTGCGGCGAGCAGAGCGACGGTGCGTGCCGGGATTGGTTGAGTTGAGCGGCGTGTCCACCAAGGTGGACACCTACCGACGGATTGACCGGTAGCGCCGGGCCATGCCCGGCGAACGTGCGGCGATCACGGCGTGTCCACCAAGGTGGGCACCTACCGACGGACAACGGGGCCGTTGTCAGGTCAGGTCGATCGCTCTGAACTGCAGCTCGCGGTAAAGCACCTTGATGCCTTCAGCAGACGCCTCGACCAGTCGCTTCTCGTCGTAGCTGGCCAGCGTCTCGACCCGATAGTCCGCGCTCAAGCGGTCCACCAGCTCGCGCAGGTCCGGCAGGGTGCAGGTCGTTGCCGTTTCAAAGTGCCCGAGGAGGCGATCGCCCCGGTACAGGTTCAGTCGGTACACCGTCATGCCCCGCTCCCCTCGCCATGGGAAGGCCAGTAATGGGAATCAGGCGTGGCGCGGGCGCCGAAAATGGCCTGGCCTACGCGCACAACCGTGGCGCCTTCTTCAATGGCGATCTCGTAATCGCCCGACATCCCCATGGACAACTCGTCCAGTGACACCCCCTCGATCGCCGCTTGCTGCAGGCGCTCTCTCAGCTGCCGCAGGCGGATGAAGCACAGGCGCACCTGTTCGGGTTGCGCCGAGAGCATGGCCAAGGTCATCAAGCCCCGCACGCGCAGCGAACGGTAGGGTGCCAACTGGCGCAGGAATCCCGGCACGCTGTCGATGTCCAGCCCGTACTTGCTGGCTTCACCTGACGTATTGACCTGCACGAAGACGTCCAGGCCACGCCCTTCGATCTGCAGCCTGCGGTCCAGCGCTTCGGCCAGTTTCAGGCTGTCCAGCGCCTGGAACTCATCGGCGAACCGGGCGACCACCTTGGCCTTGTTGGTCTGCAGATGGCCAATGATCGACCACTTCAGCGCCGGCAGATCCTGCGTCGCTTCCCATTTCGCCACGGCCTCCTGGACCTTGTTCTCGCCCAGCATCCGGCAGCCCCCCGCAAAGGCGCGGCGCACGGTGGCTTCCGGCTTGGTCTTGCTGACCGGCAGCAGCCTGACACTGGCCGGGTCGCGCCCAACGCGCAGGCAGGCCGCGTCGATCCTGGACTGCACCGTGGCCAGGTTCGCCACGATGTCCTGCACCGTGGTCGCCTCGGGCCACAGGCCGTGTAGGTCGTGCCGTGTGCCTGTCTGTGGGTTGCCGCCGGTAGTCATTCAATGCCTCACGTGGGGTGGTTGCCGCTTCGCGCCCTGCGCGACGGCATCCGTGTTATTGTCCTAGGCCAATAAGCTATCACGTCCCAGGACACTGTGGAAATCGTAGGCACCTCGGCTGCGGCCATCTTCGAAAGCGTTCGTGGCCTGGTCCAGGCCGGGCAGCTGCGGGCCGGGCAGGAGCTGCCGACGGTGCGGGATCTGGCGGCCTCGCTGGGCGTGAACCGCAATACGGTTTCCAGCGCCTACAAACGCCTGGTCAGCGCAGGGGTTGCGACCACACAGGGCCGCCTGGGCACGACCATTCGTGACCCGATGCGCCTGGGCGAAGCCGAGGGAACCGTTCCGGGATGCAGGTTGACTGACCTGGCCGGAGGCAACCCGAACCCGGAGTGGCTGCCGGACATCGTGCAGGTGCTTGGCCAACGGCCCCAGCCGCCTGCGCTGTACGGGGCGCCGGCGGTGCATCCGGAGCTGGAAGCGCTGGCCACCGCGTGGATGCAGGGCGACTGCCCGCCCGCGTTCCAGATGGACATCACCGGGGGCGCGGTAGACGCGGTGGAGCGGCTTCTCGCCTGCCATCTGGTGCCCGGCGACAAGGTGGTCGTTGAGAACCCCTGCTTTGTCAGCAGCGTGAACACCCTGCGCGTGGCGGGTCTGCAGCCTTCCCCTGTCGACATGGATGCCGAGGGCATGATCCCGGCGGCGCTGGAGGAAGCACTTGCCCGCGGGGCGCAGGCCGTGATCCTGACGCCCCGTGCGCAGAATCCCACGGGATGTTCGCTTGGTGCCACGCGCGCGGCCGAGATCCGGGCCGTACTGTCACGCCGTCCCAATGTCCTGGTGATCGTTGACGATCACTTTGCACTGCTCGCTACGAACGACTATTTCGATGTGATTCCTGCCGATGCGCGGCGCTGGGCGCTGGTCAGGTCCGTCTCGAAAGCGCTGGGCCCCGACCTGCGCCTGGCGCTCGTTGCCAGCGACGCGCAGACCTCCAGCCGACTGCGGCTTCGATTGGCTGCCGGCGCCCACTGGGTCAGCCATCTGCTGCAACAGGCGGTGATCGGCTGCCTTGGCTCGCCCACGGTCAACGCCCAGATTGCAGACGCGCGCGACGGCTATGCGGACAGACGCTCGCTGCTGGTCCAGCTTCTGCACGAACGCGGTATCACCACCGCTGCGTCCGGCGATGGGCTCAACGTCTGGATTCCCCTTGAAACCGACAGCCAGCCGCTGGTCATCGAACTGGCCAAGCACGGCTGGCTGACCCGGGGTGGCGAGTCGTTCGGGGTGCAGGCGCCGTCGCACGGCCTGCGTCTGACCATTTCCTCACTCGCGCCCGATGATGCGGTGCGCTTTGCCGATGACCTGACCGCTGCAATGCAACGTCTCGCGCTGTAGCGCGCCGTCCTCGCACCCACCCCACACGCCGCTCAACCCAGGACGCCACCGATGCAGGTTCACTTCGTCATCCATGAAGCCTTCGAGGCGCCCGGCGCGTATGCGCAATGGGCCGACAGCAGGGGCCACGGAACAAGCTTCACTCGACTGCATGCGGGCGATCAGCTGCCGCCCGATGCCAACGCCCACGACATGCTGATCGTCATGGGCGGCCCGCAATGCCCGGCGACGACCCTCGACGAATGCCCGCATTTCAACGCCGCAGCAGAGACGCACCTGATTGCAGCGTTTGCCGCGGCGGGCAAGCCGGTGGTGGGCGTCTGTCTGGGCGCGCAGTTGATCGGCGAAGCCCTGGGTGCGGCCTTCGAGCACAGCCCGGACAAGGAAATCGGCACGTTCCCGATCACCCTGACCGCCGCAGGGCGTGCCAACCCCACGTTCGCCCACTTCGGCGATACGCTCGACGTTGGCCATTGGCACAACGACATGCCCGGCCTGACCGCCGATGCCACGGTCATCGCCCAGAGCGAAGGCTGCCCACGGCAGATCGTGCAGTACGGCCCCTTGGTGTATGGCTTTCAATGCCACATGGAATTCAATCGCGAGGTGGTTGCATTGCTGATTGCCGCGTCCACGCAGGAGCTCGACGCCTTGCGTTCATCGCGCTTTGTCCAGCAGCCGGCCGAGCTGTTGGCGCAGGACTACGCGGCCATGAACGAGGTCCTCTTCACGTTCCTGGACAAGCTCGAAGCCGCGTTCGAAGGTAGCGCCGGGCCACGCCCGGCGAGCGCGGCGGATGCTTGACCTCAACCAACGTTGAGGTGCGATAACAGTGCTCCCCCGGCCAGACACCTGGCCACCCACGGAGACTGTTGCAATGCCGTACTCGCTTCCCGCCCTGCCCTACGCCTACGACGCGCTGGAACCGCACTTCGATGCGCTCACCATGGAAATCCACCATGGCAAGCACCACCAGACTTACATCAACAACCTCAACGCTGCCCTGGAACAGGCCGGGCTGCCAGCCACGCCGGTGGAAGACCTGATTGCCGACTTGGAGGCCCTGCCCGAAGCGCTGCGCCTGCCGGTCCGCAACAACGGCGGCGGCCATGCCAACCACAGCCTGTTCTGGTCGGTACTGAGCCCGGCCGGCGGCACCCCCGGCGCCGCAGTGGCCGCAGCGATCGAACGCGACCTGGGTGGTTTCGATGCCTTCAAGGACGCCTTCAGCAAGGCCGCGCAGACCCGCTTCGGCAGCGGCTGGGCCTGGCTGACCAGCGATCGCAGCGGGCGGCTGCAGATTGAAAGCAGCGCCAACCAGGACAACCCGCTGATGGGCGCGGCCGTGGGCCTGTCCGGCAACACGCCCATCCTGGCGCTGGATGTCTGGGAGCACGCCTACTACCTGCACTACCAGAACCGTCGCCCGGACTATATCGGTGCGTTCTTCCAGATCATCCACTGGGCCGAAGTGGAGCGTCGCTACACACAGGCGATGCACGCATGAGCGCCGAAGGCATGCCCTATGCCGGGCCGTGGGCGGGGGTCTACCCCGCCCCGGCCGCGCAGCCGTCGGTCGCGCTGGCACCGCGCGCCCTGCGGCGGCTGCTGGGCCACTACCCCACCGGCGTGGCGATCGCCACCACCCGCGACGCGCGCGGCAAGCTGCACGGCTTGACCATCAACTCGTTCGTGCCGGTTTCGCTGCAGCCGCCGCTGGTGTCGTGGACCCTGGCACTGCACGCGCACAGCCTGAAGGCCTTCCAGCGCGCACCGCAGTTTGCGATCAGCGTGCTGGGCGCGCACCAGGTGGCGCTGGCACGCCAGTTCGCCGACCCACTGGTGCGCGATCGCTTCGAAGGCGTGCCGCTGCTGGATGAGGACGACGGCCTGCCGCCGCGCATTGCCGGCGCGGTGGCACACCTGGTGTGCAGCCGCCATGCGCACTGGCCGGTGGGCGACCATCTGCTGCTGGTGGGTCGCGTGCTGCAGGCCAGCGACGCCGACCGGGCTCCGCTGCTGTTCCATCGCGGGCGCTTCCAGGCCGGATCGCTGCAGCCCGTGTTCGATGTCATCCCATGAACATGCAGGCCCTGGAGGCGCTGCTGGCGGCGGGCAAGGACAGCGCGCTGCTGCGCTTCGGCCTGGGCAAGGGCTGGCTGGACGCCGGTGACGCGCTGCGCGCGGCGATGCATCTGGGCCGCTGCGTGGCCCTGGACCCGCAGTACTCGGCCGCGTGGAAGCTGCTGGGCAAGGCATGGCTGGCCGGTGGCCAGCCGGGCGCTGCGCGCGCCGCCTGGGAACGTGGGCTGTGCGTGTCCGGCAGCAAGGGCGACCAGCAGGCGCAGCGGGAAATGCAGGTGTTCCTGCGCCGCCTGGACCGCGCCGGCGGCGCCGCCCAGGTGCAGGCGGGCTGAGCGATCAGCCCGCGTTGGCCGGTGCCGGGCTGGGCGACGACAGGATGTCGGCCAGCGGCAGGCGGCGCGGCTTGCTGGGGAAGGCATGGCGCAGGATGCGCCAGACCACCTGGCCGAACTGGCGCGGCAGCGAGCCGTTGTTGTAGTGCTGGCCGTAGCGGCGGCAGATGTCCTTCACTTCCTTGGCAATGGTCGCGTAGCGGTTGGCCGGCAGATCGGGATAGAAGTGATGTTCGATCTGGTGGCTCAGGTTGCCCGACAGCACGTTGATGATGAAACCACCGCTGATGTTGGACGAGCCGCGCAGCTGGCGCAGGTACCAGTGGCCGCGCGATTCATTGCGCAGGCATTCCTTGGGGAAGGTTTCCGATTCGGCGGTGAAATGGCCGCAGAAGATGATGACGTAGGTCCAGATGTTGCGCAGGCCGTTGGCCACCAGGTTGCCCAGCATCACCGGCAGGAAGAACGGGCCGGCCAGCAGCGGGAAGAACACGTAGTCCTTCAGCACCTGGCGCAGCATCTTGCGCGCCACCGGGCGGGTCTGCAGCCACATGGCGCGGCTGCTGATGCGGCCCTTGAACCAACGGCCCAGGCGCAGGTCCTGCGCGGCCACGCCCCACTGGAACAGCAGCGCGAAGATCGGCGCGATGATCGGCTGCAGCAGGTAGAACGGCTTCCAGCGCTGTTCGGGGAAGATGCGCAGCAGGCCGTAGCCGATGTCATCGTCCATGCCACGCACGTTGGTGTATGTGTGGTGGCGGAAATTGTGGGTCTTGCGCCAGTTGTCACCGGTGGCGACGATGTCCCATTCGTAGGTGTTGCCGTTGAGCTTGGGGTCGCCGGTCCAGTCGTACTGGCCGTGCATCACGTTGTGGCCCAGCTCCATGTTTTCCAGGATCTTGGCCAGCGCCAGCAGCAGCGTGCCGGCGATGCAGGCCGGCCACAGCAGCGGCGCCCAGAACAGCGGCGAGAACGCGCCCAGGAACAGCAGGCCACGACCGAGCACGCCGGACCAGCGCACGGCAGCGGCCACGCGGCGGATGTAGCGGGTGTCGGACGCACCCAGGCTGCCGATCACACGGTCGCGGATCGCGTCGAGTTCCCTGCCGAAGGCATCCATCTCCACGGGGCTCAGGGCACGGTCAGTAGCGCGGGTCATGGCAACGGTTCCTCAGAGATCCAAAGTCAGGTCGGTGGTTGGCGCACTCACGCAGATCCGTACCGGGGCGGCCGGGCCAGACTGGGTTTCGCCGGTGCGCAGGTGGCGGGTGCCGCCACTGACGCCTTCGCAGGTGCAGGTATTGCAGATGCCCATACGGCAGCCGTGCTTGGGCTTGATGCCCTGCGCTTCCAGGCTTTCCAGCAGCGAGCGGTTGCGCGGTACTTTCAGCTGGCGGCCGCTGCGGGCCAGGGTCAGGGCCACTTCGCCCTCGCTGTCGGCGCCGGTGATCGGCGCCGGCGGGGTGAAGGCCTCGGCCTGGAAGCCGGCCACCTGGTGGGCCAGGCGCGCACGCGCGGCGGCGACGAAACCGTCCGGGCCGCAGGCCAGCACATGGCGCTGGGCCAGCGGGGTGTCATCGCCGGGCACCATCAAGGTGTGGCGATCGATGCGCGCAGCCGGGGCATCGCCCTCGCGGGTGGTCAGCAGGTGCACGCGCAGGTTCGGGGTGGCCGCGGCAAGCGCCTGCAGTTCGTCACGGAACTGCTGGGTTGCCGCCGTGCGTTCCCAATAGAACAGATCCACCGGCGCGGCCAACGGGCGCTGGCAGGCCTCGCGTAACAAGCTGCGCATGGGGGTGATGCCGCTGCCGGCGGCCAGCAACAGCACCGGCGCTGCGGCGGGCATGTGGAAATCACCGAAGGCGGCATCCAGCCGGAACAGATCGCCCGGGCGCGCATGCTGCAGCAGGTGCTGGCTGACCTGCCCGCCTTCCACGCCCTTGACGGTAATGGCCAGTTCGCGGCGCCCGATCATCGTCGGGCTGTAGCTGCGGCGCAGGATGCGCCCACCCAGTTCCACGCCCAGGGTGATGTGCTGGCCGGCACGCATGCCCTTCCAGTGCCGGTTGCAGCGCAGGATCAGGGTGGTGGCGCCCTCCCCGGCCGGTTCACGCCGCACCAGGCGGGCCAGGGGCTCGCGCAGGGTCCACAGCGGATTGAGCTGGCCGGCCCAGAAATCGAACAGCGACGGCGACAGCCAGCGGTACGGAGAGAACAGGGACGGACGGATGACAGCGCTCATGGGGCCACTATACGGGCGCACATACACCTGTGTATACATGTGTATATTGAACCGGATTGGGTATGATTCAGCCTTGTCCCCCCGGAAGTCCCATGGCCGCTGCCACCGCCCTGACGCCGCCCGAAGATGCCAACAGCCCGGCCCGCCGTACGGTGAGCCGCGAGGACCTGTTGGCCGCCGCGCTGAAACTGATTGGCCCGCACCGCAGCCTGTCAACGCTCAGCCTGCGCGAAGTGGCACGCGAAGCCGGCATTGCGCCCAACAGCTTCTACCGCCAGTTCCGCGACATGGACGAACTGGCCGTGGCGCTGATCGATGTGGCCGGGCGCTCGCTGCGCACCATCATTGGTGAGGCCCGCCAGCGCGCCACCTCCAGCGCGACCAGCGTGGTACGGGTGTCGGTGGAAACTTTCATGGAACAGCTGCGCGCCGACGACAAGCTGCTGCACGTGCTGCTGCGCGAGGGCGCGGTGGGGTCGGACGACTTCAAGCACGCGGTGGAACGCGAGCTGCACTACTTCGAAGAAGAGCTGCAGCACGACCTGGTGCGCCTGGCCGCGCTGGATGGCGCCAAGCTGTACAAGCCGGAGCTGGTGGCCACCGCCATCACCCGGCTGGTGTTCGCCATGGGCGCTACCGCCATGGACCTGCCGCCGGAAAAAGACCCGGAACTGATCGAACAGATTTCCACGATGATCCGCATGATCATCGTCGGCGCCCGCAGCCCGGCCGCGTTCCGCCGCGGCCGGTAAGTGCCGGGGTCGGCCTGCGGCCAGTAGGTCCACGCCATGCGTGGATCTACTGTGTCGACCAAGGTCGACACCCACCAAAGCAGAACACCCTTCCAACAGTTCGCGGGAAACTGTCGAAGGCGGGGTGGGTCCGGTTGAGGGGGCGTGAGCGCCATGGATGGCGCGACCGAGGCTACATGGACGTATTTACGCCGCCCCCCCTCAACCGGACCCACCCCGCCATCCAACGGATAGCCGGCTTTTGCCGTTGCCGTTGATCTGCAGCGGGTGCAGGGCTGCAAGCCCTGCGCACAAACCTCAGCCCTCGGCCTTGCGCACGAAGGCTTCGAACAACGCCAGGGTCTGTTCGCTCACATGGTGCTCGATGCCCTCGGCATCACGGCGGGCGGTATCCGGATCTACACCCAGCGCCAGCAGGAAGCGCTCCACGGTCTGGTGGCGCTGGCGACTGGCATGGGCCAGCGCCTCGCCCTCCGGGGTCAGGAACACGCCACGGTAAGGCCGCTGTACCACCCAGCCATCACGCGCCAACCGGCGCAGCATCTTGGCCACGGTGGGCTGGGCCACGCCCAGTCGGGTGGCGATATCGACCTGGCGGGCTTCACCGCCATCGGCCAGCAGGTCGGAAATCAATTCGACATAGTCTTCCACCAGTTCCATACGGTGTGCCTCGCGCACCTGGCGGAAGCTCTCGACCTGGCGCTCGGCCTCGATCAAGGGGGTGGCTTTTGCCGTTGTCGGATCGTCCTTCCTGCGCACGCGTCTGCCCGCCCTTCCAGTCATGCCTGTATTCAAAGCTGAATTCTGGACCAGTGACACGGCAAAGACGATTGTTTCACATTGCTAATCGGTATAGCAGTGGCTATATTGCACCCATGAGCACTGTCGCGCAAACCGACTCCCCGGCCGCCCCTGCGGCCAGTCTGGGCGCGCTCAACGCGTCGGTGGCCGTACCCGACAAGGGCCATTGGTGGTTCCGCCTGCTGGCGTTCATCGGCCCGGGCTACATGGTGTCGGTTGGTTACATGGACCCGGGCAACTGGGCCACCGACCTGGCCGGCGGCTCGCGCTTCGGCTATCTGCTGCTGTCGGTCATCCTGATATCGAACCTGATGGCGGTGATCCTGCAGGCGCTGTCGGCGCGGCTGGGCATCGCCACCGGCATGGACCTGGCCCAGGCCTGCCGTGCGCGCTACCCCAAGCCGGTGAACCTGGCGCTGTGGGCGCTGTGCGAAGCGGCGATCATCGCCTGCGACCTGGCCGAGGTGATCGGCACGGCCATCGCCCTGAAGCTGCTGTTCGATCTGCCGCTGCTGTGGGGTGCGGTGATCACCGCGCTGGACACGCTGCTGGTGCTGCTGCTGATGAATCGTGGCTTCCGCGCCCTGGAAGCCTTCGTGATCGCCCTGCTGATGATCATCTTCGGCTGCTTCCTGGTGCAGATCGCGCTGGCCGCGCCCCCGGTGATGGAAGTGCTGGGCGGCTTCATTCCGCGCGCGCAGGTGGTGACCGATCCGCACGCGCTGTACATCGCCATCGGCATCATCGGCGCCACGGTGATGCCGCACAACCTGTACCTGCATTCGTCGATCGTGCAGACCCGCGCCTACCCGCGCACCGATGAAGGTCGCCGCAGTGCGCTGCGCTGGGCGGTGACCGACAGCACCATCGCGCTGACCCTGGCGCTGTTCATCAACGCCAGCATCCTGATCCTGGCCGCGGCGGTGTTCCATGCCAACGGCCGCCTGGATGTGGAAGACATCGAGCAGGCACATCAACTGTTGGCACCGATGCTGGGCGTGGGCCTGGCATCGACCCTGTTTGCGGTGGCCCTGCTCGCTTCGGGCCTGAATTCCACGGTGACCGCCACCCTGGCCGGGCAGATCGTGATGGAAGGCTTCCTGCGCCTTCGCCTGCCGCCCTGGCTGCGGCGGCTGATCACCCGCCTGCTGGCGATCATTCCGGTGGTGGTGGTGATCGTGCTGTTTGGCGACCAGGGCGCGGTGAAGCTGCTGGTGCTGAGCCAGGTGGTGCTGTCGATGCAGCTGCCGTTCGCGATCATCCCGCTGGTGCGGCTGGTGACCGACAAGGCCACGATGGGCGCCCTGGTGGCACCGCGCTGGCTGGGCGGCACCGCGTGGGTGATCGCACTGCTGATCGTGGGCTTGAATGTGAAGCTGCTGCTGGACACCTTCGCCGGCGGCTGAGCCCGGTAGATCCACGCCATGCGTGGATGCCCCTGTAGAGTCGAGCCATGTTCGACTGATCGGCCATCGCGCGAAGGGCAGTCGAGCACGGCTCGAATCTACAAAAGCGGGTGCGCAAAGCGCGGATCCGACCCCGGCAGATCCACGCCATGCGTGGATGCTCTTGTAGAGTCGAGCCATGCTCGACTGATCGGCCATCGCGCGAAGGCGCAGTCGAGCACGGCTCGACTCTACAAAAGCGGGTGCGCGAAGCGCGGATCCGACCCCGGCAGATCCACGCCATGCGTGGATGCTCTTGTAGAGTCGAGCCATGCTCGACTCATCGTTCATCGTGCATCGCGCGCGGAGCAGTCGAGCACGGCTCGACTCTACAAAAGCGACCCCGGCCGATTGGGGTTACAGATGCTGTGCGATCGCGGCTTCAATCTGCTGGGGTGACTGGAAACCGGGCAGCCGTGCCTGCTCGTCACCATCACGGAACAGCGACAACGTGGGCGTCTGCCGCAGGCCCAACTGGCGGAAGAAGGATTCACCGACCGCTTCCAGCTGCACCCGCAGCAGGGTGGTGCCCTGCCCGGCCGCGCTGGTGGCCACCCGATGCAGCGACATGTCCAGCATGCGGCAGCCGGGGCAGTCGTCCTTGTGGAAATCCACCAGCACCCGTGGGTGCTCGGCCAGCAGCTGCTGGAACTGTTCAGGCGTGGTGGCGTTGATGATCTGCATCGGCGGTACTCCAATAATGCGCCAGGACCGCGGCGGTCCACTCGGCGATGGCAGCGGCATGGCGCTCACCATGCGGCATCTGTTCAATCCGCAGCGGCGGATAAGTGCTGTTGAAATAGCGGATCAAGCGCTGCACGGCGCCGCAGTAGTACTCCTGCCCCCACTGCGTTTCACCGGTGCCGAACACCGCCATCTGCGCCGGCCGCTGCCCGCGCTCAGCGGTGGCGGCAATCCAGGCCTTCATTTCCGACGGCGTGCGCCCGGCGTTGTCGGTCCAGCTGCCCAGCAGCACCAGATCGGCCTGGTCTGCGGCCAGTGCTTCCGACGGATCTGCGGCATCGGCCTCCTGCCAGTACACGGCGTGCCCCGCCGCGCGGCAGTGGCCGGCGATCATCCGCCCCAGTTCGCGCGTGTTGCCACTGAGCGAAGCCACCACGATCAGGATGCGCAGCGCGCCGCGCGGCTCACAGATCGTCGAAGCCGTTGTCGACGTTGGTCTTCTTGTAGCTTGCATTGCGCATCTCGAAGAAGTCGGTCTTGGTTTCGGTGAAGTTGTCGGCGTAGGCCTTGATCCAGGGCATCACGTTGTCGGTGGTATCGCTGTACAGGCGCTCGATGCCCAGCATGCCGGCCATCTTGTTGGCCCGGTACTTCACGTAGCGGACCATCTCGTCAACGTCGATGCCATCAATGCCGTCGAGCACTTCACTGGACCACTGGGTTTCCAGCTCGATGGCGTGCTGGAACGCCCCATGCACGTAGTCGCTCAGCTGCTGGGTCTGCAGTTCCGGGTTTTCACCGATGATGGCGCGGATCAGTTCGCTGATGAACTTGGTATGGGCCAGTTCGTCGCGGTTGATGAAGCTGATGATCTTGCCGGTGCCGGTCATCCGGTTCTGCCGCACCATGTTGTAGAAGTACGCGAACCCGGAATAGAAGTTGATGCCTTCCAGGATGGATGACTGGATGAGCGATTTGAGCAGGGTCTCGGCGGTTTTCTCGCGCATGAAATCGTCATAGGCGCCCATGATCGGCGCGTTGCGCTTGATGATGGTCGGATGGGTACGGGCGATTTCGAAGATGCGGTTCTGGTTGGGCAGGTCGGTGATCGAGGCCAGCACGTAGCTGTAGCTCTCGTTGTGGATCACTTCCTGCTGGCCGATGATCGCCGCATTGGCATGCGCGGCCGGGTCGGTGATGTACTCGGCCACGTTGTAGATGAAGCGCGTCTGCGGTGAATCCAGCGTGGCCAGCAGGCCGATGATCGAGTCGTAGGCGTTCTTTTCGCGGCCGGACAGTTCGCCGTACTGGCGTGCGTCCAGCTTCATGTCCACCTCATCGGGAATCCAGAAGTTGGTGGAGAGCTCCTTGTAGGCGCGATAGAACGAGGGGTAAGGAATGTCGTTCCAGTTCAGGATGCCGCTGGTGCGCCCGTTGATGATGCCGGTGCTGCGGTTGGGGTGGCGGGGTTCCAGGATCTTGATGCGGTCGAGCGGAGTTGCCATGGTCGTTCCTGCAAAGGTAACGCCGGGCCACGCCCGGCGGAATGTGTGGTGGTCGCGCGATGCGCTCACCGATCAGCTGGAGCACCACTCGCATTCGCTCACGTCGATGTCGTTGGAGCGCACGTAGTAGGTGGTCTTCAGGCCCAGGCGCCACGCGCTCAGGTGCAGTTCCAGCAGGGTGCTGGCGCGGATGCTGCTGGGCACGTACAGGTTGAAGCTGATGGCCTGGTCCACATGGCGCTGGCGGCGCGCGTTCTGCCGCACGCTGGCGAACTGGTCGACCTTGTAGGCGCCCTTTTCGTAGTACGGCCAGGTCTCCAATGACAGCCCCGGCGCGGCAACCGGACGGCGGAAGTCCTTCTTTTCCTCGTAGTAGAACGCGCTGTAGATCGGGTCGATCGAGGCGGTGGAGCCGGCAATCTGCGCGGTACTCATGTTCGGTGCCACCGCCAGCAGCCAGCCATTGCGCAGGCCCTGCGTGGCCACGGTCTGCGCCAGCGCGTCCCAGCCTTCGCCGGCGTATTGGCGATCACGGAAGTAGCGCCCGGTCTGCCAGTCACTGCCGGCGAACATCGGGTAGCTGCCCTTTTCCTGGGCCAGCGCAGCGCTGGCCTGGATGGTGAGGAAGTTGATGCGCTCGAACAGGCTGTCCGACAGCGCTTCGGCCTGCGGCGATTCCCAGTGCACGCCCTGCTGCGCCAGCAGGTGGTGCCAGCCGAAGGTGCCCAGGCCGATGGCGCGGTACTTGCGGTTGGTGATGGTGGCCTGCGGCACCGGCAGTGCGTTCAGGTCGATCACGTTGTCCAGCATGCGCACCTGGATGGGAATCAGCCGCTCCAGCACATCGCTGGCCAACAGATCGTCCGGCGCAGTGATCGCCCGGCCCAGGTTGATGGACGACAGGTTGCAGACCACGAAATCCCCTGCCCTGCGCGTGGTCACGATCTGGTCACCGCTGACGATCTCCTGGATCATCCGGGTGGGGCTCATGTTCTGCAGGATCTCGGTGCACAGGTTGCTGGAATAGACCATGCCCGCATGCTTGTTCGGGTTCTTCCGGTTCACTTCATCGCGGTAGAACAGGAACGAATTGCCGGTCTCCAGCTGGCTGAGCATGATGCGCTTGAACAGATCAATGGCCTTGACCGTGCGCCGACTGATGCGTTCGTCGGCCACCAGTTCGGCGTAGCGGTCGCGGAAACTGCCCTGCCCGCGCTGCTCGTCGTAGAAGTCCTGCAGGTACCAGCCCTTGGCCTGCTTCACTTCGTGCGGGTCGAACAGGTACCAGTCGGCGCGGCGCTCCACCGCTTCCATGAACAGATCCGGCACGCACACGGCGGTGAACACGTCGTGCGCGCGCAGGCGCTGGTCGCCATTGTTCAGGCGCAAGTCCAGGAACGCTTCGATGTCGCGGTGCCAGATATCCAGGTAGACCGCCACCGCGCCCTTGCGCTGGCCAAGCTGGTCCACCGACACGGCCGTATTGTTGAGCTGCTTGATCCACGGCACCACGCCGCCCGACGAATTGGGCACGCCACGGATCGGCGCGCCGCTGCTGCGCACGTAGCCCAGGTACGCACCCACACCGCCGCCGTGCTTGGAAACACGGGCGATATCGGTGTTGGAGTCATAGATGCCCTGCAGGCTGTCGTCCACCGTATCGATGAAGCAGCTGGAGAGCTGGCCACCGACCTTGCCGGCGTTGGCCAGGGTGGGCGTGGCCACGGTCATGTACAGGTTCGACAGCGCCCAGTAGGCCTCGCCCACCAGCTGCATGCGCCGTTCGCGTGGCTTTTCGTCCTGCATCAGGTACAGGGCGATGGTCAGCCAGCGCTCCTGCGGCAGCTCGTAGACCTCGCGCGTGCGATCGGTGGCCAGGTAGCGCGTGGCCAGCAGATACAGGCCGTTGTAAGCGAACAGGCGGTCGCGATCGGGATCGATCATCTGCCCGGCCTGCTGCAGTTCTTCCTTCGAATAGCAGCGCAGCACATCGTTGCTGTACACGCCGCGGTCGGCCAGGCTCTCCTGCAGGCCGACGAACGAACCGTACTTCAGCGCTACATCGTAGAAGCGGTTGCGGCTGGCGCGCTTGTACAGGCGGCGCAGGTACAGGCGGGCGGCGAACTGCTCCCATTCCGGTGCGGTCAGGTCCACGCGCGATTCGGCTTCGCGGATCAGCAGGTCGACCAGATCGTCTGCGCTGATGCTGGGCTTGCGCTCGACCATGGCCTGGACCACGCGCCGGTAATCGGCCACATCCAGCTGCGGGAACTCGGCGTGGATGCTGTCGATGCTGCGCTGCAGGCGCTCGGCGTCGAACGGCAGGCGACGGTTACCGGCTTCCTTGCTGATCCAGGTCGGCACCTGTTCGCCGCCGGCAGACAAGGCTTCGCCGGCGCCGGCCAGATCGGCCGTGCGATAGGGGGTGTCGTTCATGGTGGTGCGTCTCCAGGCCTGCACGCGGACAACATGCAGCGCCGTGGCGGCCCAGAGCGCGATACCGGCGCACGGGGCTGTCGGTTGGGGATGCCCATGCGCGGGAACACCAGATCGTCGGCATGCGCCTGCGGCCGGTATCCGGACCGTGGGGGCGACCTGGGTCCGCACGAAGGCGGCCGCGTCGACACGGCAAGCCATCAGGGGCGGGCCGCGGGACGTTTGTTGCATCGTCCGGCGGCGGCGGCTGACCGGGAGTGACGGCCACAACATAGTGG
This sequence comes from Stenotrophomonas sp. ZAC14D2_NAIMI4_6, assembly GCF_003086875.1. NCBI lineage: Bacteria > Pseudomonadati > Pseudomonadota > Gammaproteobacteria > Lysobacterales > Lysobacteraceae > Stenotrophomonas > Stenotrophomonas sp. ZAC14D2_NAIMI4_6. The sequence continues at coordinate 2,398,526 of NZ_CP025996.1, forward strand.
GGATACAGCGGATCGTCAACACAAGATGCGGTAATCACACCGTGTCGCGACGAACGGTCGCAGGATACGGTGTTGCACACACCAACGCTTGTCGCCACCGGCGCTGGCCCCACATCACATCTCTCTTTCCACAGGACCTTCCCCATGCGCGCAGCCCTGCATGCTTCCTTCGGCGATCCGGCCACCGTATTGGCCGCCGGTGACGCCAACCTGCCGGTTCCCGGCCCCGGCGAGGTGCGCATCCGTACCGTACTGGCGCCGATCCACAACCACGATCTGTGGACCGTGCGCGGCCAGTACGGCTACAAGCCGACGCTGCCGGCCATCGGTGGCAGCGAAGGCCTGGGCACCATCGACGCGCTGGGCGACGGCGTACAGGGCCTGCAGATCGGCCAGCGCGTGGCTGCCGCGTCGGTGCACGGCACCTGGGCCGAAGCGTTCATCGCCCCGGCGCGCATGGTCATTCCGATGCCCGAGGCGATTGCCGATGAAACCGCCGCGCAGTTGATCGCCATGCCGCTGAGTGCGCTGATGCTGCTGGAATACCTGCAGGTGGAACCGGGCCAGTGGATCGTGCAGAACACTGCCAATGGCGCGGTGGGTAAGACCCTGGCCATGCTGGCCGCCGCGCGCGGCATTCCGGTGGTGAACCTGGTGCGGCGCGATGCCGGCGTGCAGGAGATGGCCGCGCTGGGCATCGCCCATGTGTTCTCCACCGCCAGCGATGGTTGGAAGGATGCGGTACGCGCGGTGCTGGGCGACGCCGGTGCCACTGCCGCGGTCGATTCGGTGGGTGGCACGGCCGCCGGCGATCTGGTGGGCCTGCTCGGTGACGGCGGCACCCTGGTGTCGTTCGGTTCGATGACCGGCGAGCCGATGCAGATTCCGTCGGGCGATGTGATCTTCAAGCAGGCCACAGTGAAGGGCTTCTGGGGCAGCAAGGTCAGCCAGGCGATGGCGGTGGAAGACAAGCGCCGGCTGGTGGGCGAGCTGCTGCAGCGCGCGGCCAGCGGCGAACTGAGGCTGCCGGTGGAAGGTGTCTTCGCACTGGACAATGTCTCCGCCGCAGTGACCGCCAGCGGCAAGCCCGGCCGCGGCGGCAAAGTGCTGCTGCGCCCCTGACCCAGGGTAGCGCCGGGCCATGCCCGGCGTTCGTGCATGACCGATAACGCCGGCCCGCCCGCTTGCCCGTAGAGTCGAGCTTGCTCGACTGCCGTCGCCAGAAGCAGTCGAGCAAGCTCGACTCTACCAAGCATCATGCACGCCGGTAGCGCCGGGCCATGCCCTGCGTTCGTACATGACCGATAACGCCGGCCCGCCCGCTTGCCCGTAGAGTCGAGCTTGCTCGACTCCCGTCGCCAGAAGCAGTCGAGCAAGCTCGACTCTACCAACCATCATGCACGCCGGTAGCGCCGGGCCATGCCCGGCGGCCCGGCCACCATCACCGGCTCAGATGCAGGAACTGCAGGTGCCGTTCGTACTGGCTGATGATGTCGTTGATGATCTGCTTGCGGCTGTATCCCACCAGGTCGTAATCCTGGCTGCCTTCGAACAGATGCACTTCGGCGCGGTAATAACGCTGGTTGCGCAGCTGCTGTGCGGCGAACGACGGCGTCAGGTAGCCGCTGAGGATCACCCGGTACAGGAAGTCCTGCTGCTCGCCATGGTTCACCGACAATTCCATGTCGCCGGCCTCGAAGCGCGTGCTCACCTCCCAGCCCTGCCCGCTCAGCTGTTCGGCCACCGCTTCCATTGCCGGCTTCACCGTGTCATCCATGAAGCGGTACACCTGGTCACGCACCGGGAAGTGCATGGCTTGGCTCAGGCGCTGGCGCCAGCCCTGGTGGTGGCGGTCATCGCCAATCAACGGCGACGGCCGGAACTGTTGCGCCCGCTCGCGGTGTGATTCGTCACTGAAGGCGCGGGTCAGGCCCCACATCATCAACAACAGCACCGCCGAAAATGGAAGCGAGGCCAGCACCACCGCAGACTTCAACGCGTCGATGCTGCCGGCCAGCAGCAGGCCGGCGGTCAGCACCGCGATCACCGTGCCCCAGAACACGCGCAGCCAACGCGGGCCGTCGTCTTCCGGCGCGCCACCGTGCGAAGACAGCGTGGACAACACCACCGCACCGGAATCTGCCGAGGTCACGAAGAAGATGAAGCTGACCAGCACGGTCACTGCGATCACCACGCGGCTCCACGGGTAGCCGTCCAGCAGCGCGTACAACACCGTGGGCGGGTCATCCACCGCCAACTGCGCCAGCTGCTGCTGGCCATGGTGCAGCACCTGGTCCAGCGCGCTGTTGCCGAAGATCGACAGCCACGCCAGGGTGAACCCCAGCGGGATCAGCAGCACGCCGAACACGAATTCGCGGATGGTCCGCCCGCGCGAGATGCGCGCGATGAACAGGCCCACGAACGGCGCCCAGCCGATCCACCACGCCCAGTAGAACACCGTCCAGCCGCCCAGCCATTCTGGCCGCCCGCCGTAGGCGTAGACATCGAAACTCTTGCCGACCACGCTGCCCAGATAGTCGCCCAGGTTCTGCATCAGCGTGCTCAGCAGGTACTGCGTGGGGCCGGCGCACAACATGAACAGCACCAGCGCGATGGCCAGCAGCATGTTGATGTTGGCCATCCAGCGCACGCCTTTTTCCACCCCGGACACGGCCACCACCACCGCCGCGCCCATCATCGCCACCACCAGCAGGATCTGCACCAGGTTGGAATGCGGCACGTTGAACAGGTGGGTCAGGCCAGCGTTGAGGTGCAGCACGCCAAAGCCCATGTCGGCGCCGATGCCGAACACGGTAGCGACGATACCCAACGCGTCCACGGTGTAGCCAATGGGGCCGTTGATGCGCTTGCCGATGAGCGGGTACAGCGCCGAGCGCAGCGCCAGCGGCAGGTTGTGGCGATAGGCGAAATAGGCCATCGCCATCGCCGCCAGGGCGAACACGCCCCAGCCGTGCAGGCCCCAGTGCAGGAACAGCAGCTGCATGGCCTGGCGCGCACCGGCCTCGCCGGCAGCGGCATCGCCCTGCGGTGGCTGCAGGTAGTGGGTCAGCGGTTCGGAAACGCAGAAGAAGAACAGGGTGATGCTGATGCCGGCGGCGAACAGCATGCCGGCCCACGACAGATAGCTGAACTCGGGTTCGTCATGGTCGGCGCCCAGCTTGATGCCGCCATAGCGCGAAAGCGCCACGCCGACCACGAACACCAGATACAGGGTCATGGCCAGCAGGTAGTACCAGCCCACGTTCAGCGCGGCCCAGTCCTGGGCCTTCACCAGCAGGCGGCCGGCACCCAGCGGGAACAGGCTGACAAACAGCGCGAACGCCACGACAACGATCGCCGCGAAGGCGAACACAGGCCGTAGGGTGCGCACCGGGGAAGGTTGCGGCTCCAGTGCTTCCATGGGGCGGCGGTCTCCGGTCGATCAAAGAATGAGCCGGCCGAGTCTGGCTGAACCGCAGTGGACGCCGCATGAAGTGCCCCCGCGCGATGACAGCGGGGGGACAGGCCGGGCGTGCTAGCGGGGTCGCGCAGGTAGGCCGGGTACAGTTTGCGCTGTCGACCACATGCGCGAGCCCATGCGCACCCAAGCTGCCGCGCGCCCCATCCGAGCCGACAGCGTTCTGGCTAGCCCGAGCACCACGAGACATCGACACCCTCAGGTCCGGCACGGAGACCACGCCTGCGCGAAAAACAATTCAAGAGCAGTTTGGTTATCCGCTACTATCGAGAACCATGATGCAAGGAAGCAACGATGCCTCGTTACAACTTCATACTCAATGAACATTCCAGCGGAATTCTCCACGACGTCCAATCAAAGCTGGAGAAAGCCCTGAATGAAACCGATGCAAAGGTAATTTCAATCAGCGGCCCGTGGGGCTCGGGCAAGACCCATTCCGTTGACAAGACGCTGAAAGAGATACGCGAGAGCCGGAGAATCAGAATCGCCCGTGCCTCCTTGTTCGGTGTAAGAACAATTGCGGAACTGAAGCTCGCGCTTCTCGACAGCATCGCCTCGTCGGCAGGGGGCATCCGATCATCAATCCAGAAGAAACTGGGGTGGGCCAGGAATGACCTTCCCGCCGTGTTGGGCAAAGTCCACACGTTGGGCCCCTTGGCGAACGAAATGGTCATGCTCTGGTCAACGCGCGCGCTGGCGGGTCATCTGATCGTACTTGATGACATCGAGCGAAAGCACGACCAGCTGGAGATGAGCGAGCTGTCCGGATTCATTGAGAATTTCAAGCTGAACCACGGGGCGCGCTTCATCCTGGTAATGAATGATGAGAAGCTCGCCGACGTCTCCGAATGGAGAGAGGTACACGAGAAGATCATTGATCGCGAAATCAACCTCAGGCCCCGCCCCAGCGATTCGCTTGCAGTAGCAATGGCAACGGAAAGCAAACTCAAGTCCGCCCTGGACCCTCTACTTGCCGGATGCGGGATAACCAACATAAGGGTGATCAAGAGAATAATAACTGAGGCCAACCGAGGCCTCCCGGCAGAGGTATCGCCGGACAGCGCGACTGCGCGACTTTTCCTGGCTCCGTTGGTTTTCATTCTCGGCACTCACCTGCGCGCAAGAGCAGGACAGAGTACAACTCACACCAGCTTCCGACTTGAAATGGATGGCGAGCTGGTCCTTGACGCGGAAAGCGAGAAGGCTGCGGAGAACATCGGCATTCAACGCAGGCATGCATTGACGGCATGCGTGATTGAACTGATCCATTCCGGAGCGCTTCCGCAGGATCGAGTGAGGCAGATCCTGTCGCAAGAATTCAGCAACGAGGACCAGCATGCGCTGTCGGAGGAAATAAGGAGCATATCGAATGACTATGACTGGGACCCTGACTGGACCGACAGCGCCTCTCATGCGGCAGCTGCCACAGCTGCACTCTCTGCAGCCAGACACCTCAATCATCAGCTGCTCAGCCGAGCGCTCCACATGCTCGAGCACATTGGAAGCCCGCCAGAGACAATGAAAGAGGCGCTTCTGGAGTACGGTCGCACTACCCGATCGATCACGAGTAGAGACCTAAAGAGAATATCCAAGGACGAAGCCGAAAGACTCCATGAAAAACTGAAGAGCCAGCTGCAGGAGGAGGGACTGGTGGATCACGCACCGAAGAAGGAAGCAGACCAGAATTCCTATGACCCGGATCTCTACAGGATGTCGATCATCGGCACATTCGGCTATTCAAGCGCAACTGATCAACAGAGCGCAGAGTGGTTTGCTGCCCAACTCGAGAAAGTGAACTCCGAAGAACTACGCAGTTATGTTGTCGATCTCCTTGACAGGGGAGGATCACCTTCCTTGGCAGAGGAACACGTCAGCTATGCCCGTGCATTCAGCGACGCGTGCAGGCTGTTCATATCCAGTACCCAGCATCGCCGCCGCGCCCGAATGGTCCAGTTGGCATTGGAAGGAAACCGACCCATGCGCTAGGGCTATGGCACCCGATGGCCCTGAACACCGGCGAAAAGCTGATCGAGCGCCATACCCGTCAGCCCTTCGCCAACGCGTACTCCAGTGCCGAACACACCGCCGCCACCTGCGCATCGTTGCACTGCTGCGGCGTGGCCCGCGGGCTGTCGGGGTAGACCTCGGTGGTGGTGGTGAACTTCGCACCGGTGATGCCAGCGCACAGACCCAGCTTCACCAGCGGGTATTCGATCACCCCATGCGCCACCACCGGCGAACCGATGATCTCGCCCTTGTCGTCGGCCGGGGCGATGTGGGTCACCTGCTCCACTGCGGCGATCACCGCCTGCTGGAACGCCGGCTGCGGGTTCTCGCTGTCATCGACCAGGTAGAAACCATCGGGAATCAGGCCCGGCTCGAACGGCTTGCCATCGCGCGCGGCCAGCGCCGGGCGGAACTCGCTTTCGTCGCTGTCGGTGGTCTCGTGCAGGTCGATGTGCAGCACGAACTGGCCCTTGTACGGGGTGATCAGCTCGATCAGGGCGGTCGATTCGCGCGCCGGGCCGTCGGCGCGGAAGTTGCGGTTCGGGTCGATCGCATCATGGTTCCAGCGGTTGATGCGCTCGTAACCCCACGGGTTCACGCACGGGGCCACCAGCACATTGGCCTGGCCGGCATAGCGACCGGCCTGCTTTTCCAGAAACTCCAGCGCGCCCATCACCCCGCTGGTTTCGTAGCCGTGCACGCCGCCGGTGACCAGCACGGCCGGCAGCGCCGGGTTCCAGTTGTGGCTGCGCAGGGCGAACAGGGTGTAGGTCTCGCCGGCGTAGTCCAGCTGGCCGTAGGCCACCTTGTCGAAGCGATCGGCCAGCGCCTCGATGCGCGGCAGCACGTCCTGCTCGTAGCGGCGCAGGCGCTGCTGGCGCGCCTGCCACTGCGCACGCTCGGCCGCGCCCCACGGCTGGCCAAGGGTTCCGACGGGGTAGAAGGCGGCGTGGGACATGCAGTTCTCGCGGTATCAGGAAGCAGCCCAGCACTTTAGCACCGGGGCCACGGCACTGAACGGGCGGGCGATTCCCTTCCTTCAACCAATCAGCAATAATTCTCATTTACCACCCTTCCTGACCTGCCCCGATGCCTACCCCTACCCTGCGCCCCGGCGCGCGCCTGCCGCTGGCCGCCGCCCTTGCCCTGTGCCTGACTGCCACCGCCCAGGCGCAGGACAGCGCCACCACCCTGGACAGCATCCAGGTCTCGGGCAGCTGGCTGGGCACCGGCCTGCATGACAGCGTGAAGCGCTTCGCTGGCGCCCGCACCGTGGTCGGCCGGCAGAGCATAGACGCCAGCGGCGCGGCCAGCATCGGCGATGCCATGCGCCGCATTCCCGGCGTGCAGGTGACCGACAATTCCGGCACCGCCGGCAGTTCGATCTCGCTGAACATCGGCGTGCGCGGCCTGACCGGCCGCTACTCGCCGCGCTCCACCGTGCTGCTGGACGGCGTGCCGCTGGCGGTGGCGCCGTACGGCCAGCCGCAGCTCTCCTTCGCGCCCACCAGCCTGTCCAACATCGAAGCGATCGACGTGGTGCGTGGCGGCGGCGCGGTGCGCTACGGGCCGCAGAACGTGGGCGGCATCATCAACTTCAGCACCCGCGCCATTCCCACCGAGGCCGGCCTGCACGGCGAGGCCGGGGTGCGCTACAGCGCCAATGACCACGGCGGCGGTGACAGCACCCAGTACAACGCCTTCCTGGGCGGCACCGCAGACAACGGGCTGGGCATGGCCCTGCTGTACTCCGGCCAGGATGGCCGTGGCTGGCGCCAGGGCAGCGATGACCGCTTCGACGACCTGGCGCTGAAGTTCGCCTATGCGCTGGACGAGCGCCAGCAGCTGCGCGCCAAGCTGTCCTACTACAACGTGCGTTCGCTCACCCCCGGCGGCCTGACCCGCGCCCAGTACGAAGCGGACCCGTTCCAGAACACCCGCCCGACCGATTTCTGGAAGGGCCACCGCGCCGGCATCGACCTGGGTTACACCAACACCCTGTCCGACACCCGTGAGTTCGAAGTACTGGCGTATTACAACGAAAGCAACCGCGCCAGCGCGCTCATCAACGCCGCCAACACGCAGATCACCGTGCAGCCGCGCGACTACCGCGTGCTGGGTATCGAGCCGCGCTATACCCAGCGCCTGCAGTGGGGCAGCACCGTGCATGACGTGACCGCCGGCTACCGTTTCCTGCGCGAACGCGGCAACGACCGCAGCTACACCATCACCCGCCGCACCGGCGCGGAAAGTGCCACCACCCGCTTCAACAACGCCACCGACGCGCATTCGTTCTACATCGACGACCGCATTGCCGTGGGCCAATGGCGCATCACCCCGGGCGTGCGCATGGAGTGGATCGACATGGACCGCCGCCAGGCCGGAGGCGCGGCCACCTTCAGCAGCCGCAACGACAAGGCGCTGCCGTCGCTGAACATCGCCTACCTGCTGACCCCGCAGCTGACCGTGTTCGGCAACTACACCACCTCGTTCGGGCCGGTGCAGAACATCCAGTTGAATTCGCAGACCGCCAGCAACCCGCTGAACCCGGAAGTGGCCAAGACCACCGAACTGGGTGCGCGCTGGCAGGACGGTGCGCTGCGCGCGGAAGTGACCGTGTTCAAGATGCGCTTTGACAACCAGATCCTGCAGGTGCCGGGCATCACCCCGGCCACCTTCCAGAACATCGGCGCCACCGACCACAAGGGCGTGGAAAGCGCCGTGGCCTACCAGTTCGCCGAAGACAGCGCGCTGGCCGGGCTGGAGCTGTACGCGAACTACACCTGGACCAAGGCGATCCAGCAGTCCGGTGACAACCGCGGCCTGGATGTGCCGTTCTATTCGCGCGACACCGACAGCGTGGGCGCCCGCTATGCCCTGTCGGGCTGGACCTTCAACCTGTCCAGCACCCACCAGAGCGGCCAGTTCTCCGACGCCGCCAACACCTGGGCCGAGAGCGCCGATGCGCGCGTGGGCCGCGTGCCCGGCGTGCGCCTGTGGAACGCGCAGGTGGCCTGGCAGGTGCCGGGGCTGAGCGACAGCGAGATTGCGCTGGGCGTGAACAACCTGGCCGACAAGCGCTGGTACACCCGCAACGTGGACGGCAATGCCGGCCGCATGGTGGCCGCGCCACGCACCTTCTACGTGCAGGGCCGCTACCGCTTCTGAGCGCCTAGCCGCCTGATGCGGTGACGGTGGCGATCACGGTGGCGGCGTATCATGCCGCCACCATGTCGCCCACCGCTTCGCCATCGCGCCTGCATCTGGCCTTCCAGGGCCTGCGCCTGCGCCTGCGTGGCAGCGACCTGTGGTTCATTGCGCTGGCCCTGGTGGTGGGCCTGATCGCCGGCGGCCTGACCCTGCTGCAGGCCGGGCTGGCGCGCAGCCTGCAGGCCAGCCTGTATGGCCTGGACGACTGCATCCGGCTGAGCTCGTTGCCGTCCCTGCCGTGGACCGCGCTGCTGGTGCTGCCGCTGGGCGGCCTGCTGGTAGGCCTGGTCAGCCTGGCCGCCAGCCGCCTGAAGCGCCCGCTGCTGGATGCCGTGGAAGCCAATGCCCTGCACGGCGGCCGCATGTCGATGCGGGACAACCTGATCGTGCTGGTGCAGACCCTGCTGTCCAATGGCAGCGGCGCCTCGGTCGGGCTGGAAGCCTCGTACACGCAGATGGGCGCGGGCAGCGGTTCGCAGCTGGGCCGGGTGATGCGCCTGCGCCGCAACGACGTGCGCACCCTGGTGGGCGCCGGTGCGGCTGGGGCGATCGCCGCCGCGTTCGGCGCACCGCTGGCCGGCGCCTTCTATGCCTTCGAAATCGTGATCGGCGCGTACACGCCGTCGGCCCTGGCGCCGGTGGCGGTGGCCGCGCTGGCCGGTGCTTTCGTGGCCGACCAGGCCGGCATGGATGCCTACCTGCTGCCGGCCGCCGCCACCATCGACGTGCGCGCCGCCGACTATGCGATCTACGGCCTGCTCGGCTGCTGCTGCGCGATGGTGGGCATCCTGATCATGCGCCTGATCGCCTCGATCGAAGGCGGGGTGAAGCGCAGCCCCCTGCCCGCCTGGGGTCGCCCGGTGGTGGGCGGCCTGCTGCTGATTCCGCTGGCGCTGGCCAGCCCACAGGTGCTGTCGTCCGGACATGGCGCGCTGCACCTGGACCTGACCACCCACCTGCCGCTGATCTGGATCGGCGGGCTGCTGACCCTGAAGTGCCTGGCCTCCGGCATTTCGCTGGGCTTCGGCTTCCGCGGCGGGCTGTTCTTCGCCTCACTGTTCATGGGCACCCTGGTGGGCGCGCTGTTCGCCGGCCTGTTGGCGCTGGCCACCGGCGTGCCGGTGATCGATGCCACCTCGGCCGCACTGGCCGGCATGGCCGCGCTGGCCGCGGCGGTGGTGGGCGCACCGATGACCATGGCCATGCTGGTGCTGGAAGGCACCCACGACTTCCTGCTGACCAGCGTGGTGATGAGCGCGGTGCTGGTATCGAGCACGCTGGTGCGGCAGTGGTTCGGCTACTCGTTCTCGACCTGGCGCATGCACTTGCGTGGCGAGAACATCCGCAGTGCGCGCGACGTGGGCTGGATTCATACCCTCAGCGCCGGGCGGATGATGCGCAAGGGCGTGGCCACCGCGCCGGACAGCCTGGACGCGGCCACCTTCCGCCAGCGCTTCCCGCTGGGCTCGGGCACCCGGGTGATCCTGATCGACGGCGAAGGCCACTATGCCGGCATCGTGCAGATTGCCCGCCTGTTCGGCGACGGGGTGAAGGCCGATGCACCGCTCACCGATTTCGCCGAGAACCGCGACGTGGCCCTGTCGGCCAGCGCCGACGTGGTAAGCGTGATGCAACGCTTCGACCAGACCCAGGCCGATGAGCTGGCCGTGGTGGCCAGCGATGGCCAGGTGCTGGGCGTGGTGTCCGAGGCGTTCGTGCGCAAGCGCTATGCCGAAGAACTGGACAAGCGCCAGCGCGAACTGATGGGCGAACGGGTGGACGACAGCGAATAGGCCCGGCGCGGGCGCGAGGCTACAACGCCTCGCCGGCGTCGGCCAGGCGCGATTCGATCAGCGCCTGCCACTGCTGCAGCAGGTCCACCAGCATGTCCAGTTCGGCATCTGCGCGCTGCGCCCGGCCACTGCGCAGGCTGGCCTGGGCTTCCTGCAGCTGGGTCAGGAAGCCCAGCACCGTATCGGCCTGCACGATCAATCCGGGCAGGCGGCGGCCGGGGATGCGCACCACCGCATGGTTGCCCAGCGGCCCGTACACCGTCAGCGTTTCATCGGTCTTCATGCGCAGGGGCAGGAATTGGGCATTCATCGTGGGCACCGGGTAAAGCCTGGACCACCGGCAGGCAGGGTGACGGGGGAGACGTAGCCCTGCCCGCCGGTAGACCAGGGGGAAAACACGCCGAACAACGCACCGCCGCTGGCAAGGCTGTCAATGCGGCTGCGCCACACCGGCGATCTGCACGCGCCGGTTCGGCGCCAGGCATGCGATCAGCTGGGCGCGATCGCGCTGCGCGCACTGCACCAGGGGGTCGGCAGCGCCGCGTCCTTCCGCACGGATGCTGGTGCCAGGGACCCCGCCCTGGACCAGCGCACTGCGCACGGCCTCGGCGCGCCGTTGCGACAGGTGCTGGTTATACGCGGCGCTGCCGATGCGGTCGGTGTAGCCCACCACCTGGATGGACTGCACCTGGCTGGCTTCACGCACCTGCCCCAGCACGCCCTGCACCACCTGCTGCCCGTTGGCGCTCAGGGCGGCGCTGTCGAAGGCAAACAGCGCATCGGCGGACAGATGCAGCGGTTGTTCTGGCAACGCGGCGGCCGGCGGCGGCGGCGGCGGACGCGGCGGGTCGAGCACGGCGGCGCAGGATTCGGGCTTCCAGTAACCGCCCTGGGCAATGCCCTTGTCATCGAAGCGCACCTGGAACTGGCAGGTGAAGTATTTGGCGCCCTGCGCGGTGCGGAAGTTGAACAGGTAGTTCCACTGGCGCACGCCCCACATGCCCTCGTTGAAGTGCGGCGTGCCCAGCAGGGTGTACAGCTGGCGCTTGCTCATGCCCGGCGCGAACCGGCGCAGATCGGCGATGTCCGGGTAGATGCCTTCCTTCAGCGAGGCCTTGCGCGCCTCCGGGAACACCACGCTGGCTTCGGCCGGGCCATCGCCTGCCGGTGCGTGGCTGCGGCAGGCGGCCAGCAGGCCGGCCACCAGCAACAGCACAAGCCAGGCGACGATGCGGCGCGATTGCAGGATGCGATGCAGTTTCATGTGCTTCCCCCTGTTGTACGGAACAGCGCCGCCGGGATGCGTTGGCGCCCCGGCGGCGTGCTTCACCACTGGATGCCGGCACCGACGGCCACGCCGGCTTCGCCGCGGCTGTTGGTGGAACCGCTGAACTTGTAGATCCAGCGCCCGCCTTCGGAGACACCGGAGATACCGACCGCCACACCCGATTCGCCGTTGTAGCTGCCAGCTGCGAACGAGGCCATGTTGCGGCCCGCTTCGCTGGGCTGCGGCAGCGAAGCGGTGGCCATGGCCGAGGCCACGCCTGCCGAGGCACGGCTGTCGGTCTTGCGCAGGTTGCGCTCGAAACCGCCCATGCGCTCATCGGTATAGGCCTTGGACCAGTCCAGGGTCTGCGCCATGCCCGACTTCAGCTGGTCCACGTTCACCGCATCGGTTCCGGCCGTGCCGGCGGCCACGTTGCGCACCGTGGTCGGGCCGCTGCTGGTACTGCCCAGGGTGACGCTGTTGTAGTTGGTGGCACCGTTGGTGGTGGTGTCGTAGCGGATGTTGCCCTGCTGAGAGGCCTGCAGCTGGCGCACGTTCACCGCATCGGTGGCGGCGCTGCCGTCGGCCACGTTCACCACCTGGCGTTCTGCGCCGGCCGCGCCGACCGACACCGTGTTGGCACGGTCGGCCACCGAACCGGCGCCCAGCGACACGGCATTATCGGCTTGCGCCTGGGCGCCGTTGCCAAGTGCGGTGGAGTTGGCCCCGGCCGCCACCGAACCGGCACCACCAGCGGCGGAATTGGCGCCGGTGGCGGCCGGATCGGCCAGGTTGTTGCTGTTGTTGGCGCGGAAGCTGCCTGCCACGTTGGTGATGTTCTGGATCTTCTGGTCGGTGTAGGCCTTGGACTGGTCGATGGCGTAGGTCACTCCGTTGTTCAACTGGCCCACGTTCACCGCATCGTAGGTGTCCGAACCATCGGCCACGTGGGTCACCTTGCGTTCGCTGCCGGTGCTGCCCACCGACACTTCGCCGGCCGAGTTGCTGGCACCGGTCTGGCCATAGGCGCCGGTGTAGCCGCTCTGCGCGCCCACGCTGGCCACCGCGCCGCTGCCCAGGGCCACGCTGTTGTCGGCGCTGGCACTGGCCCCGTTGCCCACCGCCACGCTGCCGGCACCGGCCGCACTGGCCTGCGGGCCCAGCGCCAGCGCTTCGGCGCCAGCGGCGGTCGCGGCGGCGGCGGTGGAGTTGACCGCCAGATACGGGCTGCTGCCGCCGCTGCTGATGCGCTGGTTGAGCACCTGCAGCGAACCATCCACGGCGGAGAACGCGGCGGTGACGTTGCTGTAGTCGTTCTGGATGAGCGTGCCATCGGTGGCGATGGAGGAGATGCGGAAGCTGGGCGCCACCCACAGGCCGGTGTTGCCGTCGTAGGTGGTACTGCCGCCGAAATAGCTGGCCACCGTGGTGTGGGTGGCGAACAGCTGGTCGCCGGTGATGGCATCGCTGCTGCCGGCCAGGATGCTGCCGGCGGCCACGTTGGTCACTTTCACCGGCGCGCCGCCGGTACCGCGCAGGCTGATCGAATCGACCACGTTGCCGCTGCCGTCCACGTCGTACTTCACCGCGCGTGCGTCCAGCTCGTCGCTCTGCTCGGCCACGTTGGCCAGCGAGACGCTCACCGCATCGAACGCGGTACCGACGTCGTTGTAGCTACCCTGGCTGAGCGAGCCATCGGCGGCCACGTTGTTCAGGGTGTAGGTGGGCGCCAGCACCACACCGCTGGCATCCACCGTGGCGCCGCCGCCCAGGTGGGTGGCCAGGGTCTGGTTGGCCGCGAACAGCTGCGCGCCATTGATCGCCTCGGTGCTGGCCGCACTCAGCTGGCCAGGGCCCAGATTGCGCAGCGTGGTGGCGGTGCCTGTCTGGCCCAGGGTGGCGCTGGCATAGTTCACGCTGCCATCGCCATTGAGGTCATAGCGCAGCGCGCCCTCTTCCGAAGCCTGCAGCTGCGACAGGTTCACCGCATCGGTGGCCGCCGTGGCCGCGGCAACATTGGTGATCTGCCGCTCTGCACCGGCCGCGCCCACCGACACCGTGTTGTCACGGTCGGCCAGGCTGTCGGCACCGACGGCGATGCTGTTCGCAGCGGCCGCCTGCGCATTGCTGCCCACCGCAATCGAATCGGCCCCTGCTGCGAGGGCTTCCACACCGGTGGAATTGACCCGCAGGTACTTGGTGCCGCCGTTGCGGATATCGGTGATCTGCGTGTTGAGATTGACCAGCGAGCCATCCACGGCATCGAAGGCGTCGGTGGCGTTGTCATACAGGCCCTGCGCGATCGCGCCGTCGCTGCCGATCGTGCTGATCTGGAACAGCGGCGCAGTGAAGGCACTGGTGGCCGGATCAAACGCGGCCTGGCCGCCGAAGAAGCGCGCGATGGCATCGTTGCTGGCGTAGAGCTGCGCGCCATTCACTGCTTCGGTACTGCCGGCATTGATCGCGCCGGCGGCCAGGTTGGCCACCGTGGTGGCGCCGGTGCCATTGCCCAGGGTGACGCGGGTGTAGATCGGATCGCCGGCACCGTCCAGATCGTAGGTGACCGCCGCATCGCCCACTGCCTGGATCTGCGAGATGGCGCCCTGCAGCTGGGCCACGTTCACCGCATCGGTGGTGGCACTACCGGCGGCCACGTTGGTGATCTGGCGTTCGCCGCCGTTGGCGCTGCCCACTGACACTTCGCCGGCCGACACCTGCGCGGTGGTCAGGCCGTAGGCGCTGTAGCTGGCCTGGGCGCCGCGCACCGCGGCCGAGCGGAAGCCCAGTGCAACCGAATTGGCCTGGTTGGAGGTCGCTTCGGCACCCAACAGGGTCTGTCCGTTCGCGGTGCCGACTGCGCTGTCGCCGACGATGACCGAATGGCCCATGCGCGCGGCGTAGTCGGCGGTGGGCACGCCGGTGGGATTGCTGGGGTCATTGGTGCCGTTGCCGGGGAAGGCCACGTTGGCATCGACCTGCGGCAGTTCGTGGCGGGCATTGGCGCCGATCACCACTTCGCGCGAGCCGTTGGCGTAGGCGCCGTCACCCATCAACACCTGGTAGTCCTGCGCGGCATTGACCGCCCAGCAGGAGATGTCGGCCAGGCCGATGTCCAGGCACTTGCCGGCCCATTCGGGCGAATCGGAGGGCAGCAGCAGGCCCAGCAGGCCGCCGGGATTGCCGTTGTTGATGTTGTAGATGTAGCTGTCGGAGGTCACCCCACCGATCAGGGTCAGATGCGAATTGCCGCCAGTGACCGCACCGCCCAGGCCGTTCAGCGTGCTGCCCACCGGCGAGGCGTTGACCAGCGGAATACCCAGTGCGTTGACCGCCGAATAGGTCTGCATGACGTTGGCGGTGCTGACCCGCAGGTTGCCGTTGCTCAGGTAGCCATCGCCGCCAAAGAGGCCGTTGGTGGTCGGGCCGATCAGCGCGCTCAAGCCGCCAACCACGCCGCCGTTGCCGATGATCAGCCCAGCGTTGGGATCGCCGGCGACCGGCGCCTTGCCGGTGCTGGCGGCAATGGGCGACGGCGAGGACAGGCCCAGGCCGCCGACCGCCCCACCGACCAAACCACCCACGGCGCCGGTCAGGTTGCCGACCGTTCCGTTCAAATCGCCATTGAGCAGGCTTCCCACCGCGTCGCCCACCCCGCCCAGCGCCGAACCGACGCCGTTCAACAGGCCGCCCAGGCCGAGCGCGGAGGTCTGGGCGGTGGCGGTCGCGTTGGCGGCCAGCTTGAGGTTGCGGTCGGCCACCACCGGCTGGCCATCCAGGCCCTGCACGCGCACGTTGCCCGCCACGCCGGTATCGAAGGCGGCGGTGATCGCGCGGTCGTCGGTATCCCCCGGGGTTTCTTCCTTGGCCGGCAGGGTGACCGCAGCGGTTGCGGCCACATCGGCATCGCCTTCGATGCGCTGGCCGATGACCGCCAGCTTGGCACCCACCTTGCCATCCACCGCCGCCTTCAGCCCGGCCGGGTCAACGCTGCCACCCACAGTGACGCGGGGCGCGGCGTCGACCGCGGCCACCGTGTGACCGCCCACGCCGACGTTCGCCTTCGCGTTGGCCTGCACCGTTGCCGCCAGCGGCGCCTGCGCCGAAGGCTGCAGTGCGGCGGTCACGCCCGTATCCAGCGCGACCGCTTCGCTGCCGCCCAGTGCGACCGATGCGTTGAGCTGGGCGCCCAGCGCCGGTGCCGACTGCGCCGGCGCAGCCAGCGTCACGTTGACCTTGGCCGGCAGCACGTTGCGCACGATCGGCAGCGCGCCGGTGTTCAGTTGCAGCGCAACGCGCGCATCGGCATTGGTTGCGGTGTTGGCCTGCGCCGCCCGTGCCGCCAACGCCACTTCGGCATCGACCTTCACCGGCATCGTCTGCGTGTACTTGGCTGCCAGCGCCTGCAGGTCACGCAGCGACTGGTTGCTTTCGGTCGCGTGCGCTGTACCGCTGGCCAATACGCACAGCAGCGCCAGGGCGAGCAGGCTCGGTGCCGGCATCGCGCTGCGCGCGTCGTGCAGGGTGGCGCCGGCGTTATCACCGGTGGCCAGTTCCGAAGCGACCACCATGGCATTGAGCTGGCGGTTCCAGACGCGTCGGTAGATGCGGTTCATGAGCAATTCCCCCGTAGGCGTACAGCTTGAAAGTCAGTGGAGTGCCGCAAGGCAGGTGACTGACATTTCGCGCCTTTCCGCGCGCACGGGGCACTTCATTCCGGCACGGCAATCGCGCATTCCGGCAAAACGACGGCCAGATTCGGCAGCCGGATATGCAAAACCGGCAGAACCGGGTATTCAGCAACGCAGGGAGTAACTCAGGCCGGTTGGCCGATCTGTGCCGGTGCGCGCATCAGCGTGTCGCGCGGCAGTTCGCCAAATACCTTGCGGTAATTATCTGCAAACCGCGAAAGATCCCACAGCCCGCAGCTCAGGGCGATGGCCTTCACCGAACGCCGACTGGAATCGGCCATGGACAGGCTGCGGCAGGCCGCGCACAGCCGCAGCATCGACAGGTAGCGGTTGGGCGAGGTGCCAAACAGATCCTCGAACGCGTAACGCAGGCCGCGCTCGCTGACCCCGGCGGCGTCGCAGATTTCATTCATATATATATTGCGACGCAGGTTGAGCCGCATGAAGTTCTCGGCGCGCTGCGCGATCAGGTAATGGGTGCGGCGCGCACGGCTGCACCCGGGGCGATCACCGGGGCCGGTGGCCAGCAGCGCCTGCACGTGCTCATGCAGCAGGCGCTCGGTTTCTTCGGCCTGCAGCACCCCGCCCTGGCCCAGCTGCTGGTGCAGCTGGTGATAATGCCGGGCCAGCGGCAGTTCATCGGCGCCCAGGTTGATCAACGAAAGCGCCTGCCCCGCCGGCGGCGTGCTGCGCAGGCTCAGCTCGGCCAGCTTGCGCTGCACGCGCTCCACCGGCACCAGCATCAGGGTCATCTGAGTGCCGGGGCTCAGGGTGAATTCGCTGATGCCTTCGGGAAGAATGGTCAATGCCATGCCCGGCGCCAGCGGCACGCCGTGGCACCAGCTGAGCGTGTCATCAGTGGTGTGCAGATACCCCAGCATGGCCCAGTCCGGTGGCAGCATGAACCGGCCACGGCAATGGAAGCCGCAGTGCAGACTGCAGAACAAGGCTTCTTCGTGCACCCGCGAAGCGAATGCCGCGCGCGGACCGTTGCCATCCAGCAGCAGCAGTTCCACGTCGCACACCCGCAGCACACCGCTGAGTGTGGCCAGGTCGATTGACCTGAGCCCGCTGTCGGCGCCGTCCGCCACCCCACCATCGACCATGACAGTGTCTTCCCCTGTTGGTTTGCCGCGCAGCACCGCCCCCACTGCCTTACAGGGCGCGTACTGCCTCCACGAACCTCCTGGTGCATGCCGACGGCGGCCTTCACAGATACCGCCCATCGGAAACCGCATAACCTTGAATGGGAGTATGCCCGATAATCGGTGTCCGTAAACAGATCACACTTTCGTTGCGGCCAACGCGTTCATTCCTGAATATAAACAGGGTTATGGCACAGTTTTCGCATGCAGCCATCACATAATCACGCAACCTGCACTTTCGTGAATCGTTGTGGCAGCCAACGGATATCGATCACAAAAGCGGCCTGAAATCTTCATGATTATTCCGGATCTGCCGAATTTGCATATAGGTTCCGGTTGCAGCCCACCCTCGTTCAGGCAAAGTCGATAGCACGGTGATCCGGCGTTGCAGCAGCGGCCGCACCCAGGGGGAACACGATGGACATGCGCAGCAGAACGACAGGCACGCACGACGGCCATGACCGGCCGGCTGCGCGCGCGTATGCGCCGATGCCGTCCCCCGGGAGCCGGATCTTCGCAGACGCGCCAGGCGGAACCATCCGCCCGGCCTCCTCCGCCAGGACGGCGAAGGCCCAGGGTTGATCCCGGCGGAGCCGGGCCACCACCCATGCAGTGCCCTGCAACACCATCTGACAGGTAGAGGGAGATCACCGTCATGAACGCTTCCATCAAGAAGTTCCTGAAAGAAGAAGACGGCGTTACCGCGCTGGAATACGGCCTGCTGGCCGCCGTGATCGCCGGGATCCTGGTGGCGGTCGGCAACGACCAGATCCGCGATTTCTTCGAAACGCTGTTCACCACACTCAAGAACGTGGTGACCAACGCAGCCGGCTCGGCCAGCGGCGGCACCGGCAGCTGACCGATCGCGCAGCTGCCGCCGGCCCGGTGCCGGTATCGCACCGCGATGCCGCGCCCGGGGCAGACGGAACAAGCGGGTAATGGACGACGAGGGTGCGTGATGACACTGCTGGGACTGCTGGCCATTGGACTGTGCCTGCGGGTTGCGATCAGCGACCTGTACGCCCGTCGGGTGCCCAACGCCTGGCTGCTGGCGGCGTGCGTGCTGGCGCTGCCGTGGTTGCTGGCCAGCCAGCTGACCGCCACGCCGCAACCGCTGGCGGCGCACCTGCTGGGCGCGGTACTGGGTTTGTTGGCGCTGCTACCGTTCCATCTGCTGCGCATGATGGGCGCCGGCGATGTGAAGTTCTTCGCGGTGCTGGGGTTGCTGCTGGGCTGGCAGGCGCTGTTGCCGGTCTGGATCGTCGCCAGTCTGGCCGCGGGACTGCACGCTGGCATCGTCGTGGCCTCGCGGCTGCTGGCACCGCGACTGCCGGCAACGCTGCAGGCGCAGCACTGGCAGGCCCACCCTGCCCTGCGCGACATGCAGCAGGCTCGACAGGGCCGTACGGGCACGCCCTACGCGAGCTATCTGGCCCTGGCGGCCATCGGCTGGCTTCTGGTCACCACCTATGGAGGCGCCGCATGAAGCGCTGCGCGCCACGCCGGCAACACGGCGCTGCCACGATTGAATTCGCGCTGATGCTGATGCTCGGGCTGATCCCGCTGCTGATGTTCACCTTTTCCGGGGTGATGATCATGGCCGCGCAGCAGACGCTGGCAACGGCGTCGGCCGAAGGCGCACGCGCATCGCTGCGCTATGCCAGCGCGAACGAGCGCCGGGTGGCCGCCTGTACTGCAGCACGCCGCTCGATGCAGTGGCTGCTGCAGTTTTCCAGCCAGGAGCCGGATTGCAGCGCTGGCGGCAGCGGCGCCATCGTCGTCTCCCCCTTGGCCGCATGCAACGGCCTGGCCAGCGCGCAATGCGTGACGGTCACGGTCAGCTATGACTATGCCGCCCACCCCTTCCTGCCCGGCACCGGCACGCTGTACGGCTGGGTGATGGGCGATCCGATCCGCAGCAGTGCCGTGGCCCAGCTCGATCTGGGCAGCAACTGACCCACGTACCAGGAGAGGCGAATCATGTTGAAGCTGACCCGCATCGCCGCCATCGCGCTGATCGCATTGGCCGTGCTGCTGGCCCTGGTCGCCTTCGTTGTGGGCCGCACGCCCGCCACCGCGCCGGCCGCCGCACCGATTGCCAGCCAGCCCGGCGCCGCCACCATTACCGTGGTGGAAGCCATTGCCCGTCTGCCCGCCGGTGAGCCGATCACAGCGGCCGGCGTACGCCTGGCCCAGCGCACCCAGCCGGTACCCGGCGCCCCCACGGACCTGGCGGCGGTGGTCGGCAAGGTGCCGGTGCAGGACATCGCCGAAGGCAGCGCGATCAGCCAGGGGCTGCTGGCGCAGGGGTTCTCGCTGCAGCTGCGGCCTGGCGAGCGCGCGCTGGCGGTGCCGGTGGATGAACTGGTCGGCGCCGGCAACCGCATTCTTCCCGGCGATTTCGTCGATGTCTTCATGAACCTGCGCAGCAACAACAATGCGATCAATGGCACACAGGACGTGGCGCAGACCCGCCTGCTGCTGTCGCGGTTGCGGGTGTTGAGCTACGGCCAGCAGGACATCGTTCCGGTTGCGGCGGAAGCGGCGGCGACCACGCCCGCCGACAACGACCCGCGCGCGGCCGACATCACCGGCGCCGGCAGTTCCAGCAGCACCAGCAAGGGCAGCGCCGAAGCCACCCAACCGGCGCGCAGCGCCGTGCTGGCCGTGCCGGTCGCCGAAGCAAACCGGCTGCTGCTGGGCGCGCAGCAGGGCAAGCTGTTCCTGGCCCTGCGCAATCCGGCCGACACCGGCCTGCCCGATGTGGCGCTGTTCGCGCCGGCCAAGGGCGTGCTCGATCCCGTGCGCGGCCTGGACGCCGAACAGCAGGCGGCGCTGCAGCGCCCCGAGAACAATGCCTTTGCCGGCCTGGACGGCGAAGCACTGGCCGGCAAGGGCCTGACCGAACGCGCCCCCGCCGCACCCACTGCACGTGCCAGCGCGCCGCGCCGCACTGCGCCGCGCCCGGCCGGCATCGAAATCATCCGCGGCGACAGCGCTGCGCCCCGCGGTTCCCTCTGACCGGATTCCGGAGCCTCCATGACCCAACGCCGCCACTGCATTGCCCGATCACTGCACCAGCGCTGGCTGGCCCTGCTGCTGGTGGTGCTGGCGCCTGCCACCAGCTTGGCTGCCGACGATCTGGTGCTGCAGGCACGTGAGCAGCGCCCGTGGACCCTGCCCGCCGATCTGGAACGGGTCGCCATTGCCGACCCCGGCGTGGCCGACATCGTGATGCTGCGTGGGCAGCGCCAGGCCCTGCTGGTCGGCAAGGCGCCGGGCAGCACCACGCTGCTGCTGTGGCACCGCGCGCGCGCCGAACCGCAGCGCGTGCAGGTGCGCGTGCAGAGCGCGGTGCAGGGCGCTGCGGGCGCCGCCGACAGCGGACTTTCGTTCACCCAGCAGGACCAGCAGGGCCTGCTGCAGGGAAGCACCGACAGCGTGCTGTCGCACATGCAGGCGCAGAAGACCGCCGCCATGGCGCTGGGCAAGGACGGCCTGCTGGCCGATGCCTCCACCATTGCCAGCGGCGGCGTGGTACAGGTGGAAGTGAAGGTGGTGGAATTCAACAAGACCGCGCTGAAGCAGATCGGCATCAACTTCCAGAACAAGAATGGCTCGTTCGCCTATGGCATCGCCCGCCCTGGCGGGCGCCTGCCCGGCGACACCGGCTTGCTGCCGGGCATGGAAGAAGGCGGCAGCGCCAACGAGGATGATTCGCCGCTGTCCTCCGCGTTCCGCCTGGTGTTCGGTTCCACCAAGCACCGCTGGAATGCCGACGTGGACCTGCTGCAGGCCAACGGCATGGCCCGCGTATTGGCCGAACCCACGCTGGTGGCGCTTTCCGGGCAGAGCGCCAGCTTCCTGGCCGGCGGCGAACTGCCGATCCTGGAACCGCAGGGCCTGGGCACCACCACCATCACCTACAAGCCCTTCGGCATCGGCCTGACCGTCACCCCCACGGTGCTGGCACCGAACCGCATTGCGCTGAAGGTCGCACCCGAAGCCAGCGACCTGGACTACAGCAACGCGATCGCGCTCGATGGCGTGCAGATCCCTTCCATCACCACCCGCCGCGCCGATACCACGGTGGAACTGGGCGATGGCGAGAGCTTCGTGATCGGCGGCCTGGTCAGTTCCAGCGTGGCATCGACGGTGAACAAGATTCCGCTGCTGGGCGACCTGCCGATCATCGGTTCGTTCTTCCGCAACTTCGACTACAAGCGCCAGGACAAGGAACTGGTGATCATCGTGACCCCGCGCCTGGTGCAACCGCTGGCGCGCGACACCGAACTGGCGCTGCCCGGCGAACAGGAAGCACGCCCGAACCTGCCCGAATGGGGCGCCTGGCTGCTGGGCCCGATCAGTCGCGACCCGGTACCGGGCTTCTCGCGCTGACCGGCCACTGCAAGGACACCCCCATGCCCTATGCCACCGCACAGCCGCTGCATCCCGCCGGACCGCCGATGAACCTGGTCCTGTATGGCATGGACCGCGATCTGCTGCCGCGCCTGGCCGCAAAGCTGCCGCCGGGCACGGCGCTGCATTGGCAGGACAGTACCCAGCCGACCTCCGCGCAGGACCTGCAACGCGGGCAGCAGAATCTGGTGCTACTCGACTTCCGGCCCGAGCATGCGTCGGCGTCCACCGTGCTGGCCCAGCAACTGCAGCAGACCCAGCCGGAGCTGGTGCTGGTGGCCGTGGGTTCGACCAGTGCCGGTCAGGTGGAAGGGGTGGTGCTGGCGTTGCGCGCGGGGCTGCGCGACGTGCTGGACCTGGACAGCGACAACGCGGGTATCGAAGCCGCGCTGCGGCGCGCGCTCTCGCCACGTACGGCGGCCGCCCCGCAGCAGGCGCAGAAGGCACGGCTGATCGTGCTGCTGGGCGTGCGCGCCGGCGTGGGCACCAGCACACTGGCCGCGCATCTTTCGGTGCTGGCCCAGCAGACCCATCTGCTGGCGCAGGGCGAAGCACACCCACAGGACGGCCTGCTGCTGGAGCTGGCGCAGCCGGCCGGCGACCTGGCTCTGTATCTGAACCTGGACAGCCGTTTCCACTACGAAGACGCCCTGCGCAACGCCAGCCGCATCGATGCCACGCTGGCGCGCACGGCCATGGCGCGCCATACCAGCGGCCTGGTGCTGCTGGATCGCGCCAGCGGCAGCGACGCGGTGCCGCCCTCCGATCCCGGCGCCCTGCTGCAGCGCCTGCGCGGGGTGTTTGCCAGCGTGCTGTGCGATGCCGGCGGCTGCCCGCTGCGGCAACTGCCGCCGCTGCTGCTGGAACAGGCCGACGAGATCTGGTTGATCGCCGATGCGTCCATCGCCACCCTGGTGTCGCTGGACCACGCGCTGAAGCATCTTTCCGGTCAGCGTGACCGCGAAAAACGCCTGCAGCTGGTCATCAACCGCCATGACGACAGCGCCGGCATGAGCCCGGAACAGATTGCGCGACGCTTCGAACTGCCCCTGCTGGCCACGCTGCCCGAACGCTCGCGCGTACGCACCGCAGCCAGCCACGGCCATCTGCTGCTGCAGGACGCCCCGCGCGACCCGTACCTGCGCGCCCTCGCCCCGCTGGTCCAGCGCCTGGACCCTGCTGCCTGCCCGGTGCAGCCGCACGGCCTGCGGGAAAGACTTGCCCTTGCCCTGGGTGGATCGCAATGGAAGACAAAGTAACCCTGTTCCCGAACGCCCTCGCCCGTGCCAGCGCCCCCGACGCGGCCCCGGGCGTACTGCCGTTCGCGCAGACCGAGCAGTACCAGAAGGTGCTGTCGGCCGCGCACGAACACCTGCTCAACAGCATTGAAGACGAGCGCATCGACATCGATTCCTGGGCGCCGGACACCATCGCCCGATGGGTGCAGGTGCAGACGGTCAGCTTCATCCAGGAATGGCGCATTCCCATCAATGAAGAAGAAATGCAGGTGGTGGCCGAAGGCCTGGTGAAGGAGTTGACCGGCTTCGGACCCCTGGACGATCTGCTGCATGACCCGACCATCGAAGACATCCTGATCAACGGCTTCAAGGATGTGCATGTCTCGCAGGGCGGGCAGCTCAAGCGCGCCACCCAGCGCTTCACCGACGATACCCACCTGCTGCGCATCCTGCGCCGCATCCTGGCCCCGCTGGGCCGCCGCCTGGACGATTCCAACCCGATGGTGGATGCGCGCCTGCCCAACGGCGGCCGCCTGAACGCCATCATCGCGCCGTTGGCGGTGGACGGCCCGATGGTCTCCATCCGCAAGTTCCGCAAGGACCCGTTCACCCCGGACGAACTGCTGGCCAAGGGCACCTTCGATGCGCCGATGCAGGCCCTGCTGAAAGCCATGGTGCTGGGGCGCTGCAACATCCTGGTGTCCGGCGGCACGAGTTCGGGCAAGACCTCGCTGCTGAACGCACTGGCCAGCTACATCCCGGCCAACGAGCGGGTGATCACCGTGGAAGACACCGCCGAACTGTCCTTGAACCACCCGCACGTGGTGCGCCTGGAAAGCCGCATCGGCGGTGCCGACGGCCACGGTGCGATCAGCATCCGCGACCTGGTGCGCAACAGCCTGCGCATGCGCCCGGACCGCATCGTGGTGGGCGAAGTGCGTGGTGCCGAAGTGCTGGAAATGCTGCAGGCCATGAACACCGGCCACGATGGCTCGATGGCCACCATCCACGCCAACACCCCGCGCGATTGCCTGTACCGCATCGAGATGCTGGCCGGTTTCGCCGGCTTCCAGGGCAGCGAAGACAGCCTGCGCCGGCAGATCGCCAGCGCCATCGACTTCATCGTGCAGATCTCGCGGCTGGGCAGCGGCCGCCGCGTACTGGTCTCGATCACCGAAATCACCGGGGTAAGCGACAACCTGATCACCACCCAGGAAATGTTCCGCCACGAGGTGCAGGTCGACGGCAGCGGGCGCGAAACCGACCGCTGGATCGGGCTGGGTTTCCACCCGCACTCGCACAAGCTGGAGCCCTTCCGCCAGCAGTTGCGCGATTCACTGTACGGAGACCTGTAAGCATGGGCACGGGCGTGCTGCTGATGGTGTTGAGCATTGTCTCGGTGCTGCTGGGCTTGGCCGCCTGGCTGTGGAGCAGCGCGCACAGCCGCGAGCAGCGGCAGGCCTCGCTGCAGCATGCCGAACAGCAGCTGGCCCGCGGCGCCGGCAGCCCGGTCGCCGACAGCGGCCGCGCCGCACCCGCGCCCGTGGCCGCTGCCGCCAGCAACCGGCGGACGCTGCCCTGGGACCCACTGCTGCAGCGGGCCGGCCTGCAGCCCGGCTGGAAACTGCCGGTGCTGCTGCTGGTGCCCGGTCTGGTGCTGTCGGCCATCGCAGTGGCGCGGCTGGGCACCGCGTGGATGTTCCCGCTCACCCTGGGCCTGTACCTGATCGGCTGCTGGCTGTGGCTGCTGCGGCGCATCGGCAAGCTGCAGGCCAAGCTGCTGCATCAGCTGCCGGATTTCCTGGACAACCTGGTGCGCCTGACCGCCTTGGGCAACAGCCTGCAGGCTGCCTTCCAGGTGGCCAGCACGCAGACCGCCGCGCCCCTGCGCGAGCTGCTGGACACCACGGTGCGCTACGCGCGCGGCGGCATGGAACTGGACCGCGCCCTGTCACTGGCCGCGCAGCCCTACCGCATGGACGTGCTGAAAGTGCTGGCGGTGGTGATCGGGGTGAGCGTGCGTATCGGCGGGCGTTCGGACCAGATCCTGCAACGTCTGGGCGACTTCATGCGCGATCTGGAACAGGCACAGCAGGAGTTGGCGGCGACCACGTCGGAAACGCGCATGTCGGCCTGGGTGCTGGGCCTGCTGCCGCCGGCCAGTGCCGTGCTGATGGCCATTTCCAGCCCGGATTTCTTCCAGCCGATCCTGCACCACCCGCTGGGCCACAAGATCCTGGCGCTGGCCGTCGGCCTGGAACTGGTGGGCGCCTTCCTGCTGTACCGACTGGCCAAATCGCTATGACCGCACTTGCTGCCAGCGCGGGTGAACCATGAGCGCCAACACCTGGTGGATGTGCGCGCTGTTGCTGCTGGCCGCCGGCATCGCCCTGCTCGGCCTGGGGGGCTGGGTGCGCGGGCAGCGCGAGGCACGTGGTGAGGCCACGCTGAAGACCGCCCTGCAGCCCCGTGATGCCGAGACCGAAGCGACCCGCCGCGATTCGCTGGGCTGGCTGGAACGCCTGGGCCGGCAACTGAGCGGCGGCCGCCTGGAAGCCGCACTGCTGGCCAGCGAAGACCGCCTGCTGCTGGATCTGGCCGGCTGGAACACCCGCCGCGGCACGGCCATCTACCTGGGCCTGCGCCTGCTGCTGGCTGCGGTGGTGGTCGCACTGGCGATCGCACTCAGCGATGCGCATGGGCTGGCCAAGGTGATGGTGGTGGTCGGCGCACTGGCCGCCGGCCTGCTGCTGCCCAAGTTCGTGCTGGGCGCCTGGGTGAAGCGCCGCCAGCGCGCCGTGCACAACGAACTGCCGCTGCTGATCGACCTGCTGCGCCTGCTGCAGGGCGTGGGTTTCAGCATGGACCAGAGCCTGCAGACCCTGGGCGACAAGCTGCGCGACGCACTGCCGGTGCTGGGCGGCGAACTGCAGGAAGCCAACGTGGCCTACACCCACGGCCGCAGCCGCGCGCAGTCACTGCGCCGCTTGAATGAAGTGTATGGCGATGACGATCTGTCCAGCCTTGTGCAGCTGATCCTGCAGGTGCATGCCCACGGCGGCGCGGTACAGGAGCCGTTGAAGCAGTTCAGCCTGCGCCTGCGCGAGCAGCGCCGCAATACCCTGAAAGAGAAGGTCGGCAAGCTGTCGGTGAAGATGACCGTGGTGATGATGCTGACCCTGCTGCCAGCGCTGATGCTGGTGCTTTCCGGCCCGGCGCTGGTCGCGCTGGCCACCACCATGTCGAAGATGGGATGACGTCCATGCCTGCTGCACGCCCTGCCCTGCTGCTGTTCGCCCTGGCCACCCTGGCCAGCGGCTGTGCGTCCAGCACGGCCAAGTACCTGCACACCCCCACACTGGCCGAGCCCACACCGGCGCCGCAGGACAGCCGCAACACCTATCTGGAACTGATCTCGCGCATGCAGCAGCAAGGCGCGTGGTACGCCTCGCTGGCGCACGTGGATGCGTTCCGCCAGCGCTACGGCGACCTGCCCGCGCTGCGCCTGCTGCAGGCCGACGCGCTGCGCGAAACCGGGCAGACCGCGGCCGCCAGCGCGCTCTACCAGCAACTGGCCAACGGCGCGCAGGCCGCCGCGGCCGCGCATGGGTTGGGCCTGATTGCCGCCCACGCCGGTGATGATGCCGCGGCCGAGCAGGCGCTGGCGCGCGCCAGCCAGCTGCAACCGTTGAACACCGACTACCTGGGCGACCTGGGCTATGCACGCCTGCGCGCCGGGCAGTTCGAACAGGCGCGCGAACCGCTGGCCAAGGCGCTGGAACTGACCCCGGGCAACGCCAAGGCCACGGCCAACCTGTCGCTGTGGGCGCTGCTGCGCGGTGACACCGCCACGGCCGAACAGCTCGCGCAGCAGGCCAACCTCAACGACGAGACCCGTCGCAGCATCCAGCAGCAGGCACAGCAGATCCGCAGCCGCCTGCAGCAGCGCCAGAGCGCCGCCGTGGCACCGCCCCCGCCGACCGCCGCGGCAACGCCGGCGCGCAGCATGCGGCTGGCAGCGGAAGCCCGGCGCGACAGCACCACCGACCGCGATCCGGCGCACCTGCCGCCGTCCATGCTGGAACGCTTCGGCTCCTCCCGCCCTGCCAACGAGGGAACCCCATGACCCTGTCCGCCCTGCTGCGCACCGTGCTGCCCCTGGCAACCCTTGCCGTTGCCCTGTCGGCGCCGCACGCATCGGCGCAATCCACGCAGTCCCCCCTGACCGGACAGATGCTGGGCGAGCGGACGACACCGGCACCCACGGTGCAGTCCGCGCAGCCGCTGGCCACGGTCGATACCACGGCTGCGCCGCCAGCCCCGCCGCCTGCGTACGTACCAGCCAGCACCACCACCCGCCCGCAGCACGGCGACAGCGTCCGCAACCTGCTGCAGTTGCAGGCATCGGGCCAGCAGGCCGGCGCACGCCTGCCGATCCTGGGCGACCAGGCCACGGCCAGCTATGCGCGCTACCTGAAGAGTTTCGAGCACGAGATCCCCGACTTCTTCGATCCTGACGTCGGTCGTTCCAGCAACCGTTCCAGCTCATCACGCTGAGGTCGGCCATGCACCGGTCACGCCGCATCACCTTCAACCGCCAGCGCGGCGGCATGTCGGTCACCCTGATGCTGGTGATGATCGCGCTGGTGGCCATGCTCGGCCTGATCGAGGTGGGCTACCTGTACTGGGCCAAGCGCGATGCACAGAAGGTGGCCGACCTGGCAGCGTTGGCCGGCGCGCAGCGACTGGACCTGTGCAGCGCCGACAACAGTGACAACACCGCGGCACGTCAGAACGCGGTCAACCAGAACCGCTTCCCCGGCCAGGTGCAGGTGCAGTGCGGCAACTGGAATGCCGCCCACGCCGCCGAGG
Organism: Stenotrophomonas sp. ZAC14D2_NAIMI4_6; assembly: GCF_003086875.1. Lineage (NCBI taxonomy): Bacteria > Pseudomonadati > Pseudomonadota > Gammaproteobacteria > Lysobacterales > Lysobacteraceae > Stenotrophomonas > Stenotrophomonas sp. ZAC14D2_NAIMI4_6. The sequence goes on from NZ_CP025996.1 coordinate 2,426,643, forward strand.
ACCACTTCAGCAGTACCGTGGATGCAGCCAATCCGCGCAACGCCGTGCGCGTGACCACCGAACGCAGCGTGCTGCCGTTCTTCGGCCAGAACAACACGCTGCCCACGGTGCGCACCCAGGCAGTCGCGCGCCGCGCCGAACCCACCGCGGTGTTCAGCGTGGGCTCGCAGCTGCTGCGCAGCAATGGCAATTCGCCGCTGACGGCCACCCTGCGCCTGGTCGGGCTGGATGTGAGCAATGCCACGGTGCTGTCCTACGATGGCCTTGCCCAGGTCAGCGTTACGCCTTCGGGCCTGCTGCAGGCGCTGGGCATTCCGGTCACCGCCGATCTGAGCGTGGCCGATTTCAATCGCCTGCTGGCGTTGAACCGCGTATCGCTGGCGCAGCTGGTCAACGCCACCGCCGAAGTCGTGGGCCGCAACAGCACCGCCGGCGTGCAGCTGCAGGCACTGTCCAGCCTGGTGTCCACCGGCCTGGACATCAACCAGCTGAACATCGCGCTGGGCAGCCAAAGCGGTGGCGGCGGCCTGTTTGCCGAAGTCATCTCGCCCGACGGCACCATTGGCAGCGCGCTGGAATCGAAGGTCAACGTGCTGGACCTGTTGAACACCGCCATTTCCTTTGCCAACGACAACAACGGCGTGCAGATCAGCGGGTTGAACCTGGTCGGCATCGAGGTCAAGGCAGGCGTGATCGAGCCCCCCTCCATCGCCATCGGCGGCGTTGGCGCGCGCGCCTACAACGCGCAGGTGCGGCTGATGGTGGACGTGGACAGCAACCGCGTGCCGGCCGTGGGCGCGCTGCTGAACCTGCTGGGCACCCGCCTGAAGCTGCCGCTGCACGTGGACGTGACCAATGCGATGGGCACGCTGACATCGCTGCAATGCGGTGCCGCGCCGCCCACCGCCACCATCCGCGTGGATTCGTCGGTGCTGCGTGCCTGCGTAGGCAGGATTGCCGAGGCCGATCGCTTTTCCAAACAGAACGTCTGCGATGCCACCCTGCAGAACGAGCAGTTGCTGACCCTGCTGGGTCAGCCGCTGATCAATGACCGCATCACCCTGCCGGCGCTGACCGCGCAACAGGATCTCACCCTGGCCGCCGGGCAGACCGGTTCCACCCGGATCAACCCGTTGGCGGTGGGCACGGCGGTGTCCGATCTGGTCAACGAGCTGCTGCGCGTGCTGTCGGGCATGCTGCAGAGCCCGCAGCAGGGCATGAGTTCCAGCGATACCGCCAAGGCGCTGGCCGACCGCTACCTGGCCGCTGCGCACCCCACCGGCGGACGCTACGACGTGGACAAGGTGATTCCACTGCTGCGCGACGGCGATGCCAGCCGCCAATTGAACCCGCTGGGCACCTGGACCGTCACCCAGGGCGTGCCCTACGCCTGCCCGCCGCTGTACCTCACCACGTGCCGCAAGGATGGCCCGGTGTGGGATGGCTACCGCACCACCGTCACCGGCCAGGGCCTGGGCGTGCTCGACGGCGTGCTGGGTTCGCTGCTGGGCGGGCTGCTGATCAACCGCTGCGACAGCCTGATCAGCAATCTGGTGAACTACAACGGCTGCGTCCGCAACAACCTGGCCGCTTACATCCAGACCGCCCCGGCCGGTTTCCTGGACCAGTACGCCGGCGGCGGCGTGACCACGCCGGGCAACGCCGTCAACTGCAGTGGCCTGCTGTGCGCGGTACTGACCCCGGTGCTGGCCGCGCTGAAGCCGGTGTTGAACAGCGTGGGCGCACTGCTGAGCGGCACCCTGGCCAGCCTGCTGGGGCTGGAGCTTGGCCGCACCGATGTGCAGGTGCAGTCGATCCAGTGCACGCCCGCGCAGCTGGTCTACTGAGCGCCGCCGCCCGGCTTGGCGCCGCGCCCGCCCATGCTAGACTCCGGGCGGGGAATCACATTCATCTCAACCACACTACGTTCGTGGATGGTCCAGACATGCGAGAAATTTCAGGGGGCACTGTCTTCGCCCGGTACCCGCGCGCGGTAGCGCTGCTGGCCACGGCCATGATTCTGGCGGCACCGTCGGCCATGGCCGCCCGTGGCGACCGCCAGGCCGCTGCCGAACCGGCACGCCCGGCCCCGGTGGTGCGCAACACGGTGGACGAACTGAAGCAGTTGATGGATGCCCAGCAACTGACCGAACTGCGCACCACCTACAACGGCAACTACGGCGCCAGCCTGCTGTTCAACGCCAGCACGCTTACCTACTACGTGGCGCTGTTCCAGGAAAAGAATTTCTGGCGCGTGATCAAGACCGATGCGGTGGACAACGCCGAGCGCGTGTACCGCACCTTCGTGCAGCAGACCGAGCAGCTGGCCCAGGTGTATATCGACACCACCCGTCTGGAAGCGGGCAAGCGCTACACCGAACGCCTGGTGGCCTACAACGAAGAGCGCCTGCGCACCCTGCAGCAGGAAATGGAACAGCAGCAGGCGCAGTCGGCGCAGGTCAGCGCGGCGCTGCAGCAGGCACAGCAGCAGGCGGTCAGCCTGAGCACCGACGTGCAGAGCACCAACAGCCAGCTTGATGCCCTGCAGCGTCGCATCCAGATCCTGCAGGCCGAACAGGGCAACCCGGAACTGAGCCTGCCCAAGGCCGATGCCGCGTCTGGCGCTGGCGCTGGCGGCGACGGCCACTGAGCCCTCGCGCCTTGCGGCCACGCATGTCGCAAACGGCACCCTCGGGTGCCGTTTTCATGTGCGCTCAACGGCAGGCCGCACGCACAGCGTCGTCCAGCTGTCGCTGCTGCAGATAATCCGGCCGCAGCGCATCCGCCCGCCGCTGGCGCGCACGGCTGCAACCGGCCGGATCGCGCTCGATGGGAATCAGCACCGCCCGTGCCGCTTCTGCGCGACGCTTGCGCGGGCGTGCCGGGGTCGCCGGTACGGCCGGCCTGGCCGGTGACGCTTCCGCAGGCACCTGCCACTTCCATTCTGCCTGGCCCTGGCACGGGGTCTGCTGGTAGACCGCATGCGGGCCCTCAATACATTTGTAGACGTTGGTCTGTGCCCGCACCGGCACGGCCAACAGCAGCGCGAGCACCGCGCCTGCCATCACTCGGCTCATGACGCCCTCCTTGCCGGCATGGTTCCGCCCAAACCAGTGTGCCGCCAGAGGCCAATGCGACTTCCTGCCACAGCCGTGCAATGCCGGCGGAACAGGCTGCGCTGTACTGCGCGCACACCGGTCGCCGCGACCGGTGCCTTCCACCTTCCGCCAAAGGAATCCAAGATGAGCAACTTCGTTACCGTCAAAGACGGCGCCCGCATCTTCTACAAGGACTGGGGCACCGGCCAGCCCGTCGTGTTCGCCCACGGCTGGCCGCTGTCGTCCGACGCCTGGGACCCGCAGATGCTGTTCATGGGCCAGAACGGCTACCGCGTGATCGCCCATGACCGCCGCAGCCACGGCCGTTCCAGCCAGACCTGGGACGGCAACAACATGGACACCTACGCCGATGACCTGGCCGCGGTGATCGAAGCACTGGACCTGCACGACGCCATCCTGGTCGGCCATTCCACCGGTGGTGGCGAAGTGGCGCACTACGTTGGCCGCCACGGCAGCAAGCGCGTGGCCAAGGTGGTGCTGGTCGGCGCGGTGCCGCCGCTGATGCTGAAGACCGCCAGCAACCCGGCCGGCACCCCGCTGGAGGTGTTCGACGGCATCCGCAAGGGCACTGCCGGTGACCGCTCGCAGTTCTTCAAGGACCTGACCACGCCGTTCTTCGGCGCCAACCGCGACGGCAATGCCGTTACCCAGGGCATGCGCGATTCGTTCTGGCAGCAGGGCATGCTGGGCGGGGTGAAGGGTCAGTACGACTGCATCCACGAGTTCTCGGAAGTGGATTACACCGCCGATCTGCAGAAGATCGATGTGCCGGCGCTGGTGGTGCATGGCGACGATGATCAGATCGTGCCGTTCGATGCCTCGGCCAAGCTGTCCTCGCAGATCATCAAGGATGCCGAGCTGAAGGTCTACGCGGGCGCGCCGCACGGCCTGACCGTCACCCACGCCGACCAGTTCAACGCCGACCTGCTGGCGTTCGCACGCAAGTGATCCATCGCGGCGGCGCCCAGCGCGCCGCCGCCCCTGCACGGTAGCGCCGGGCCATGCCCGGCGACCGCTCTCAGATATCGCTGTGATGGTGCGGCACGTTGGCCGGCAACGGATCCTGCCCACCCACGAAATGCCGCACGATCGGTCCACGCTCACCACGGTGCAGGCCGCGCAGCGTTTCCTGGATCGCCTTGTCGTCGGCGGTAATGCGCTCATGCTGGCGCAGGTGCTCCAGCCACGACGGGGTCACGAAATACTCCAGGTGTACGCCCGGCGTTGCCACGTCTTCCACCACGCCCCACACCACGGCACCGTCACGACGGCGGATCGTGCCCAGCGCGCGCATCTGCGCCTGGAACAGTGCGCGGTCGCCGGATTCGATGCGGTATTCCACCGTCACCAGCACCGGGCCGCGATCATGCGACACCGGCACTGCCAGCTCCGGCGCCGGCCAATGCCCGGCCGGGCGCAGGTTCAGTTCTTCGGTACCGGCAATGCGCACGCGCCAGACCAGCAGGCCGCCCACCACCGCGCCCACGGCCGCCACCAGCAGGGCCAGTTCCGGTGAAGTGCGCTGGGCCAGTGCGCCCCAGCTCAGGCCACCGGCCGCCATGCCGGCCGAGAACACCATGATGTACAGCGCCAGCGCACGTGCACGCACCCATGCCGGCACCGCCGTCTGCGCCGCGATCTGCAGCGAGGACAGTACCGTGATCCAGGCGAAGCCATTGACCAGCATCACCACCGGCAGCACGTACCAGCTGCGGGTCAGGGCCAGGCCGACCAGGCTGCACGCCAGCGCCAGCGTCGCCAGCAGCACCAGCAGGTCGCGATCAAGTTTGGCGCGCAGTTTCGGCAGCAGCAGCGCACCGCCCACCGCACCGATGCCAATGCAGCCCAGCAGGATGCCGTACTGCCCTGCCCCGCCATGCATCTGCCCACGCACCACCACCGGCAGCATCGCGTTCATCGCGGCGGCGAAGAAGAAGAAGCCCACCGACTTGATCAGCACCGCCTGCAGGCGACCGGCGCGGCTGGCATAGCGCAGGCCGGCCTTCAGACCCGCACCGAAGCCTTCCGGCGGCAGGCTCGATGCCTTCGGGTCGCGCTTCCAGCCCCAGACCACGAACAGCATGGCGGCGAAGGTGATGGCATTGAAGCCGAAGGCCCACACCGCACCCAGCTGCGCCACGATCACGCCGCCGATGGCCGGGCCGATCGAACGGGCGATGTTGATGCCGATCGAATTCAGCGCCACCGCCGAGGCCAGCATCGGCTGCGGCACCAGTTCAGAGACGATCGCAGCCTGCGCCGGCATGGCCATGGCCGCACCACAGCCCATGCAGAAGGTCAGCAGCACCAGCAGGTTGGGGGTCAGCAGGTCGAACGCGGTCAGCGTGGCCATCACCGCCGCCACCAGCAGCATCCAACCCTGGGTGAACAACAGGTATTTGCGGCGGTCGACAATGTCGGCCAGGGTACCGGCGGCCAGCGCCAGCAGCACGATCGGCACCGTGGTGGCCGACTGCACCAGGGCCACCATCAGCGGCGAGCCGGTGCGCTCGGCCATCACCCAGGCCGCGGCGACGTCGTTCACCCAGGTGCCGATGTTGCTGGCCAGGATCGCCAGCCACAGGGCCCGGAACATGCTGACTTTCAGCGGGGACCAGGCACCTGCGGCCTGGGGGGAAGGTTGTGACGCGGTTGCGTTCACCATTGCCATGCTCCAACGATCGAGGCGAACAGGGTGTCCTGGCCGCCGGCCTGCTTCAGTGCAGGACCGGCATCGACCCAGGCCAGCTGCAGCTGCCATTGCCAGTGTTCGCTGGCTTGCCAGCGGGTTTCGGATTTGTATTGGGTGCCGATGCGGCGTGCGCCACCGGCACTGCCGGGCAGCGCCGACAGCGGCGCGGGGGTGGTGTAGACCGCATCGGCGCGGCGGTGCTTCCAGGCCATCTGCACGCCCAGTTCGGTGGTGACCTTCGGGTCCAGCCGCAGCGCCAGCGTCGGCTGCACGTCCATCAGGTTGGCCGGCGCCAACAGGCTGGCCTCGCTGAAGTACGCCGATTTGGGGAACAGCGCGTTGAACGTGCCCAGCCGGCCGTCATGCAGGTTGCCATCGCCACTGGCCAGGTCGGCCTTCAGGCCCAGCCGCGGTTGCAGCGGCAACGCCGACCAGCGCCAACCCGTGTCCGTGGCGATGGTCCACGCACGGATGTCCAGATCGGCGCCGGCCGTGCGCAGCTCTCCGCCCTGGGCCACCAGTTCGGTGTTCCAGTCCAGGCCGCCGGCCTGGCCAAACCAGCGCGTGCCCACGGTCTGCCGCCGCTCCACGCCCGTGCCAGCGGCGAAGCGCGCACCGTCGCGGCGGTAGTCCAGCGCGTAGACATCCCACTGCCCGGCACCATGCCCACGCGCGGTGGTGGCATAGGCGCCCCACAGGTGGGCACCGTGTTCGCCGCGGTCGTCGAACGCACCGGGACGGTTTTCCACCGGGCGCAACGCCATCAGGTCCAGCTGTCCCAGGCGCCCGCTCCAGCCAACGCGCGCACCATCGAAGGCCAGGCGGATGTTCGGGCCATCGCGCACGGACAGCAGCCGCGAGCTGCCGTAGCCGGCTTCCTGCCGGCCCAGCTGCACGTGCCAGCCTTCACCCTGCCAGCGCCAGTAAGCCTGCTGCACATCCAGCGCGCTGCGATCGGTGCGGCCGGGGCCGCCAGCCTTGCCGTCCTCGGCGTGCACGCCCAGCTGCAGCTTCGCTTCCCAGTCATCACGGCGGTAGGTGGCCGCGGCCAGCGCGCGCAGCAGGCCGTAGCCGTCCTCGCCGCCGCCCACGCCGAAGCGCGTGGGGTCGTAGTACAGCCCACGCACGCGCACCGAGGCATCCCACTGCAGCTGGCCATCGCCCACTGCCGTGCAGGCGCCGCCGTCGCAGGCCAGCGCCAGCGACGGCGCGGCCAACGCAGCCAGGGTCAGAACGCGAAGCACGAGCACCCCATGGCGCCCCAGAACGCAGTCAGATCATCGGTCGGTGCGGCGTGGTGGGCGGCGTGGCCGTGCGCACCGTGGGTGCCGCAGGCGGCGCCGTGATGATGGTGGTGGGCCGCAGCCAATCCGGTTGCCGCGCCACCCACGTGGTAGCCGCCGAACTTGTTCACCGGCGACCAGTCCGGCATGGCCGGCGGCAACTGCGGGGCCAGCCCGGCGTAGTCGCCGTCGGCATGCACGATGCGGCCGCCGACCACGGTCAGCAGGCTGGTGATATCGGCGATCTGCGCATCGTCCACGCGGAAGAAGTCGGCCGACAGCACGATGAAATCGGCCAGCTGGCCTTCCTTCAGCGTGCCCTTCACCGCTTCGTCGCCAGAGAACCACGCGCTGCCCTGGGTCCACAGGCGCAGGGCCTGTTCGCGTTCCAGCATGTTCTCGTCGCCGTACAGCGCCAGCCCACCCACGGTGCGCCCGGTCACCAGCCACGACAGCGCCACCCACGGGTTGTAGCTGGCCACGCGCGTGGCATCGGTACCGGCGCCCACCGGCACGCCCTCGGCCAGCATGCGCTTGACCGGCGGGGTGTGGCGCGCGGCCTGCACGCCATAGCGCTGCACGAAGGCCTCGCCCTGGTAAGCCATGCGGTGCTGCACGGCAATGCCGCCGCCCAGCGCACGGATACGTTCGATGTTGCGCGGGGTGATGGTTTCGGCGTGGTCGATGAACCAGTGCAGGCCATCGAAGGGCACCTCGCGGTTCACCTGTTCGTACACGTCCAGGATGCGGGTGATGCTTTCATCGTAGGTCGCGTGGATGCGGAACGGCCAGCGCTTTTCCACCAGCAGCTTGACCACGTCGTGCAGCTCGGGCTCCAGCTCCGGCGGCAGTTCCGGCCGCGGCTCGTTGAACAGCTCGAAATCGGCCGCCGAGAACACCAGCATCTCGCCGGCGCCGTTGTGGCGCAGCAGGTCATCGCCCTGGCGCGGCTGCAGGATCTCGCTCCAGCCGCGGAAATCGTTCACCTCGTTGCCCTTGTTCTGGGTGAACAGGTTGTAGGCGATGCGCACCGTCAGCTGGTCATCGCGATGCAGCTGCTCAATGACCTGGTAATCCTCGGGGTAGTTCTGGAACCCGCCACCGGCATCGATCACCGAGGTGATGCCCAGGCGGTTCAGTTCGCGCATGAAGTGGCGGGTGGAATTGGCCTGGTATTCCACCGGCAGGCGCGGACCCTTGGCCAGCGTGGCATACAGAATGAGCGCGTTGGGCTTGGCCAGCAGCAGGCCGGTCGGGTTGCCCAGCGAATCGCGCACGATCTGCCCGCCCGGCGGGTCCGGGGTGTCCTTGGTGTAGCCGCAGGCACGCAGCGCGGCACGGTTCAACAGCGCGCGGTCGTACAGGTGCAGCAGGAACACCGGCGTATCCGGCGCGATGTCATTGAGTTCCTGCAGGGTCGGCAGGCGCTTTTCGGTGAACTGGCTGGCGGTGAAGCCGCCGACCACGCGCACCCATTGCGGCGCCGGCGTGCGATCGACCTGCGCCTTCAGCATGGCCATGGCGTCGGCCAGCGAGCGCAGGCCGTCCCAGCGCAGCTCCAGGTTGTAGTTCAGGCCACCGCGGATCAGGTGGGTATGGCTGTCATTCAACCCGGGAACCAGGCGACGGCCCTGCGCATCCAGGATGGTGGCCTCGTTGCCCCAGGCACGCATGATCTCCTCATCACTGCCCACGGCGACGATGCGGCCTTCCTGCACGGCCAGTGCCTGCGCGTGCGGGCGTTGCGGGTCCAGCGTGGTGATACGGGCATTGCGGATGACCAGCGTGCTCATGCGGCGCTCCTTGGATGTTGATTCGATGGCGCCGGCGGCAGTGCCGGCCAGGCCCAGCGCCAGCGCGGCGCCGGCACCCAGCACGACGTTGCGGCGGCCGGGATGGTGGGGGTCGGAACTCATGCAAGGTCTCCCTGCAGCAGCGGGCCATCCAGCGCCCAGGCACCGGGCCCGGCGCAGGCGATGGCCAGCAGGACGAAGGTCCACATCAGCGGGTATTCGACGCCACCGCGCATCCAGAACCAGCCCTTGGGCAGGGCCAGCACCGCGGTGAAGCCAATGAACGCGGCCGCCGCCAGGACGGCCACGCGGGTCTGCCAGCCCAGCAGCACGGCCAGGCCGGACAGCACCTGCAACAGCGCCAGCAGCAACGGCAGGGGCGCGGCCGAGGGCAGGCCAAAGCCGCGCAGTTCGCCGGCGAAGCCAGCCAAGCCGGGGCCGCCGAACCAGCCCAGCAGCTTGCCCAGTGCATGTGGCAGCAGGAATCCACCTGCCGCCACGCGCAGCATCAGCAAGGCCAGGTCCAGGCCGTGACTGCTGGTCATGCTCAGTGACCGCCTTCCTGTGCGCCGAACATGGTCTTGGCGTACTGGATGCCGATGCCGTAGCCGCCGGCGTGGTCGCGGGCGATGCCGGTGGTCAGGCCATAGGTTTCACCGCGCGCCCAGTCGCGCTGCAGTTCCAGCAGGTACTGCACGCTGGTGATCGGCACGGCACCGGCCTGCACCATGCGGGTGATGGCGCGCTCGTGCGCTTCGTCGCTCACGTCGCCACAGGCGTCGGTGATCACGTAGACCTCGAAGCCCTGCTCCAGCGCCGACAGGGTCGGGCCGACGATGCAGACGCTGGTCCACAGGCCACCCAGCACCAGGCGGCGCTTGCCGATGCGGTTGATCTCATCGATCACCGGCTGGTCTTCCCAGGTGTTCATCGAGGTGCGGTCGAACACGGTCTGGCCGGGGAAGATTTCCGGCAGTTCCGGGAACATCGGGCCGGAGAACGACTTCTCGGCCACGGTGGTCAGCACCACCGGCACGTTGAAGCCCTTGGCGCCCTTGCTGATCAGCGAGACGTTGTTGCGCAGGGCCGAGATGTCGATGGTGTGCGTGGCGAAGGCCATCTGCGATTGGTAGTCGATCAGCACCAGGGCGTGGTCGGTGGGCGACAGCAGGGCCTTGGCGGGGGTGGCGGTTGCGGTGGTCATGGTCAGACTCCAGGGGTGGTTGAAGGCGGGGGCGTCAGGCGGCCGCAGGCGCGCTCGGCAGGCAGCCGCAGGGCGGCGTCACCGGCCAGGTACTGGCCCGGGCTGCAGCCGGTCTCGGCGCGGAAACTGCGCACGAAATGGCTCTGGTCGAAGAAGCCCAGGTGCTGGGCCAGGTGGGACATGGAACCGGTGCTGTCGGGCAGCAGTTGGCGGGCCCGTTCAATGCGCCGGCGGCGCACATAGCGCAGTGGGCTGGCACCGGTACCGGTGCGGAACAGGCGCACCAGATGAAAGCGGCTGACGCAGGCCACTTCGGCCAACTCGGTCACCCGCAGCGGCTGCGACAGGTGTTCGTCGATGTAACGCAGGGCGCGCTGCAGGGCGGCCGATTGGTTCGGGGCAAGCGCGTCTACCGCGAACGCAGGCGGAGTTTGCAGGGCCATGCGAATGCACCGCGACAGGGGCCTTCATGGTGCGCCGCGGTCATGCCGCGCCCTACCCCCGACGGTCCAGCGTGCCACTCACCCTTTTGGGGGAGGCCCGCGCTCCAGCACACGCCGGCCGAACTGGCGTGCATCCACTGAATAGGCCCCGGGGCCCAGCAGGAACAGCGCCACCGGCAATGCCAGCAGCGGCCACGGCGCGGCCTGCAGCCACAGCCCAAGCAGGGCCAAGGGCACCGCCAGCGGGGTCAGCCAGCCCAGCAGCAACAGCACCTGCGCGCCCATGCAGACCAGCCAGACCCCACTGCCAGGCGCCTGCGCCGGCCACAGCGCCGCCGCCAGGCACAGGCGCAGCCACAGCAGACCGATCCCCGGCGCGCGGTCGGGGAACATCACGAACAAACGTTGCATCGGTGGCCTCCCTGCTCCATGGCGATGTGATAGCGCACCCACACGCTGGGCGCCTGCCCCGTTCGGGTCACCCCGCGCTGCCCCGCACCTGCCAGAATGACGGCATGCGCGCCCTCCCCCGCTCTTTCCTGCAGTGCCTGCAGGGGCTGATCTGCTGCCTGTCGCTGGCGTTGCCGGCGACGGCGCTGGCCGTGCAGCAGCCGCCGGTCAGCACCGGCATGCCCGGCTACCAGCACACGGCCTGGCGCGTGGGCCAGGGCGCACCGGGCGATATCTGGGATATCGCGCAGGACCGCGACGGTCTGCTGTGGCTGGCCACCGGCTCGGGTCTCTACCGCTTCGATGGCCGCCGCTTCGAGCGCCAGGCAGCGCCGGCAGGCCAGCGCTTCCCTTCGACCAACATGGTCACCCTGGCGCGCGACCCGCAGCAGGGCCTGTGGATCGGCTACTTCCAGGCAGGCATCAGCCACAACCAGCCCGGGCGGCTGGACAACTACGGTCGCGCCCAGGGTGTTCCCGTGGGCGTGGTGCCGCGCTTCGAGCACGATCGCAATGGGCGGCTGTGGGCCGCAGTGAACGGCGGCCTGCGCTGGTTCGACGGGCAGCGCTGGCAGGCCGATGCCAGCACCGGCCTGCCCGACCGCCGCGTGCAGTGGGTGTTCCAGGACAGCCACGGCACGTTGTGGGTCTTGGCCGACCTGCAGGTCTGGTCGCGCCCGGCCGGTGCCTCACGCTTCACCTCGACTGGCATCACCGTCTCGCAGATGTCCACGTTGGCCGAGAGCCCGCGTGGCGAAGTGTGGCTGGCCGACCGCAACCGCGGCACCCTGCCGCTGGCCGACCGCAACGGCTTGCTGCCGGCCAGCGAGCGCGAGGCGCGACGCCTGCCCGGCCTGCTCGCATCGCGCATGCAGTTCACCGCCAATGGCGACCTGTGGGCGACCTTCAGCCCGCACGGTGGCGTGGCCCGGGTCAGCTTCGACGGCGACACCGCCACCGGCATTGAGCGCTTCGATACCGCCGAAGGCCTGACCGCCACGTCGGCGGTACCGGTGGTGCTCGATCGCGAAGGCAATATCTGGGTGGGCACCAACCTGGGTTTGAACCGCTTCCGCGCGCGCAGCGTGCAGACCCTGGCCGTCGGACCGACCGACCCGTACCGCTCGCTGGTGCGCACCGACGATGGCCGCGTGTACGGCTATGGCGAAGACCTGCAGCCCTACGATCTGCGCCGGCAGCTGCTGGACCGCAGCGCGCAGGAGCTGCAGGCCGCCGCGCGCCGGGAAGCGCGCCCGATGTGGCAGTTCGACTGGGTGAACCTGGCCCGCACCGAAGCCGGGAAGACCACGCGCATTCCGCTGCCTGCGCCGTTCACCGGCCAGCCCAGCCACGCCCTGCTGTTCCCTGACAACGACAATGCATGGGTCTGTGCGGGCGAACAGGCCGTGCTGCATTACCAGGCCGGGCACTGGCTGCGCGAACCGCGCCTGCCCGAGCGTGCCTGCTCCAGCCTGGCCCAGGGCAGCGATGGCAGCCTGCTGCTGGGGTATGCCGATGGGCGCGTGCGCCGCCTGGACAGCAGCGGCGTAGCCACCTACGGCACCGCGCAGGGGCTGGACGTGGGCCCGATCACCGCCCTGCTGCAACACCGTGACCTGCTGATGGTTGCCGGTGAGTCGGGCCTGTCGGTACGGATCGGCGACGGCCGGTTCATGAGCGTGCGCACCGACCTGGCCGGCGTGCTGGAGGGTATTACCGGCATCGTGGTTGATGGCCGCGGCCGGGTCTGGTTGAACGGCAGCCGCGGCCTGGTACGCCTGCAGGAAACCACCCTGCGCAGCGCGCTGCTGCAGGGCACGCCGCTGAGCCCGCGCCTGTTCGATGCGGTGGATGGGATGCCGGGCATCGCCCTGCAGAGTGGCCCCATTCCCACTGCGGTGCTGGCCGCCGACGGCCTGCTGTGGCTGGCCACCAACCAGGGGCTGGCCTGGCTGGACACCACCCAGAACCATATCGACACCCAGGCCCCGGGCGTTCGTATCGGCGATGTGCTCTACGGCGATACGCACCAGCCGCTGACCGAAGGCCTGCAACTGCCGGCCGGCACCACCCAGCTGCAGATCGATTTCGTGGCGTTGTCACTGGCACGGCCCGAACGCAACCGCTATCGCTACCGCCTGTCCGGGGTGGATGACAGCTGGCAGGATGCCGGCAGCAGCACCCGTGCCTATTACACCAACCTGGCCGCCGGCAGCTACCGCTTCGAAGTGGAAGCGGCCAACGAGGACGGCGTCTGGAGCCAGGAGCCGGCCAGCCGCAGCTTCCGCATCGCCCCCACCTTCGTGCAGACGGTGTGGTTCAAACTGCTGTGCGCGCTGGCGGTGCTGTTGGTGCTGGCCATGGCCGTGCGCGTGCGCAGTGGCCAGCTGGCCGCGCTGTTCCGCGCCCGCCTGCAGGAACGCCACGGCGAGCGCGAACGCATTGCCCGCGACCTGCACGACACCCTGCTGCAGGGCAGCCAGGGCCTGATCCTGCGCCTGCATGCCATCAGCCAATCCGAACGCACCCCGGAACCGGTGCGCGCACAGCTGGAATCGGCCATGCAGCTGGCCGAGCGCAACCTGGCCGAAGGCCGCGAACGCGTGAACGCGCTGCGCGATGGTCCGTTCAGTGGCCGCGACCTGGCCACGGCGTTGGCCGATGTGCATGCCGAGTACGCTGGCGAAGGCACCAATCCGCTGCGCCTGACCGTGGAAGGCACCCCACCGCCCCTGCAGACCGACGCCGCCGAGGAAGTGTTCCTGATCGGCCGCGAGGCCATCCGCAACGCCTTGCGCCATGCCCAGGCCAGCGCCATCGAAGTGGAGCTGTCCTACGGCCCACGCAGCTTCCTGCTGCACGTGCGCGACGATGGCATCGGCATTGCCGACCCCGGCGCCAGCCACGGCCACTGGGGCCTGCAGGGCATGCGCGAGCGTGCACAGCGGCTGGGCGCCGAACTGCAGCTGTGGACCCGCCCTGGCCTGGGCACCGAAGTCGCGCTGGCCGTACCCGGCCGCCGCCTGTACCAACGACGCGCGCCACGCTGGCGCTGGCCCTGGAGCCGCCCCACCCATGACTGATTCCCTTGCCCCCATCGGCGTACTGGTGGTCGATGACCACCCCCTGCTGCGCGATGGCCTGGCCGCCCTGCTGGGCGCGCATGCCGACCTTCGCCTGCTGGGCGAAGCCGCAGACGGCGAGGAAGCCGTCGCCCGCTACCAGCAGCTGCAGCCCGACGTGGTGCTGATGGACCTGCAGATGCCACGCCTGGATGGCGTGGAAGCCATCGTGCGGATCCGCGCGCTCGATCCGCGCGCGCGCATCATCGTGCTGACCACTTACCGCGGCGACGTGCGTGCGGTGCGCGCACTGCAGGCCGGCGCCAGTGCCTATCTGCTGAAAGACATGCTGCGCCACGAACTGGTGGATACCATCCGCACCGTCGCCGACGGCCGCCGCGCGGCCATTCCGGCCGAAGTGGCCGCCAGCATCGCCGCGCACGTGGTGGAAGACCGCCTGTCGCCGCGGGAAACCGAAGTACTGCGCCACGTGGCCAGCGGCCTGTCCAACAAGCGCATCGGCGAGCGCATGCAGATCTCCGAGCAGACCGTGAAGGCGCACATGAAGAGCCTGATGGACAAGCTGGGGGTGGGTGACCGCACCCACGCGGTCACCCAGGCCCTGCGCCGCGGCATCATCAGCCTGGACGACGGCAACCCGTAACGTCGAGCTTGCTCGACGGCCTCTGCCTCACCCTAGCGTCGAGCTTGCTCGACGGCCTCTGCCTCACCCTAGCGTCGAGCTTGCTCGACGGCCTCTGCCTTACCGCAGCGTCGAGCTTGCTCGACGGCTTCTGCCTCACCGTAGCGTCGAGCTTGCTCGACGGCGTTCCGCTCAGTCGAGCAAGCTCGACTCTACGTTCATGGCGTTCCGCTCAGTCGAGCAAGCTCGACTCTACGTTCATGGTGTTCCGCTCAGTCGAGCAAGCTCGACTCTACGTTCATGGCGTTCCGCTCAGTCGCGCGAGCTCGACTGCGCATTCCACGCGGCCACCTTGGCGCGGGTATCGGCCAGCATTTTGTCCAGCGCGGCGCGGTCATACACATCCCCGCGCAGGATCACGCTGTCGATCTTCTGCGTTGCCGCAATGTCCTGCAGCGGGTTGGCGGTCAACAGCACCAGATCGGCAGCCTTGCCCACGGCCACACCGCCATAGCGGTCCATCTGCCCGAACCACGCCGGGCCGGAACGGGTGGCCGCCGACAGCGCCTGCGGTGCGCTCAGCCCCTCTTTCACGAACAACTGCAGTTCCTGGTGCAGGGCAATGCCGGGGAAGTTGTACGAATTGAGGAAGCCTGCGTCGGTGCCGGCGATGATCGTCACCCCTGCTTCCTGCAGCATCGGCAGCACTGCGGCCACCTGGTGGTACTGCGCATGGCGCGCCTCGATCTGCGCCGGGCTGGCCTTGGCCGCACGCTCCACGCGCCAGGTGTAGGTCGCGCGCAGACCAGGGCCGATGTAGGCCAGGTAGGGATCATTGGCATGGTCATCCTGGTCCAGGAAATCCAGGATGCGCCCACCATTGAGGGTCGGGGTCACGAATACGCCGCGCTTGGCAAAGTCGCGGTAGGCGTGCATCGCGGTATCGCGGTCGAAGCTGGCGTCCAGCCGGCGGTTGGCTTCGGCGCGGTCGATGCGACCAGCGCCGAAGTCGGCGGCGATCTGCGCCTCATCCTTGCTGCCGGCCTTGAACGCGTAATCCAAGTGCTCAATGGACGCCAGGCCCGCATCCACCGCCTGCTCCACGGTCAACGCCATCGGAATATGGCCGGATGCCTTCAGACCAGCGTTGCGCGCGGCGGTGGCCGAGTACAGGAACAACTCCGGCTTCAGCGTACTGTCGGTGATCTTCACGAAGTCGACCTTGTCGTGCTGCAGCCGCGTGATCGCCTGATCCACCTGCGCCTTGTCACCCACTTCGATAGTGCCCTTCCATACCGGCTTGATGCCCTCGATCTTCGCCCCTGAACTGAGCAGGCGCGGCCCGAACAGGGTGCCGTCGGCAATCTGCCCGCGCCACTGCAGCACCTGTTCCGGCAGGTCGCCCGAACAGTCACGAATGGTGGTGATGCCGTGGGCGATGTACAGCGGCAGCAGCGCCTTGTTTTCCTCCACCAGCGCCGGGCCGCCGCCGAAGTGCACGTGCATGTCCCACAGGCCCGGAATGAGGTACTTGCCGGCGGCATCGATCTGGCGGCTGGCGCTCCATTGGCTGCGCAGCTGCGCGTCGGGGCCCACCGCCACGATGTCATCGCCACGGATCACCACGCTCTGCCCGGGCAGGTTGCGCGCGTGCTCGACATCGACCACGGTGGCATTGCGGATCAGCAGGTCGGCACGTTCGGCTGCAGACGCCGACAGCGGCGCGACAGCAACAAGGATCGCAAGGGACAAGGGGCGGGAACGGAGCATGGATGGCATCCTGGCAGGCACGCAGACGTGCGGGGTGGAAGGGGTATCAATGGGTCGCGCCGTACTGACGCAGCAGGGTTTCGATGGCGGTGTAGCCGCGCTGGCGGGCATGCGCCAACGGCGTCACGCCATCGCCGTCGGCCAGATGCGGATCGGCGCCGGCCTCCAGCAGCAACTGCACGATCTGCACGTGGCCTGGGCCGCCATCCCCGAGCAGGATGGCCTCCAGCAGCGCGGTCCAGTGCAGACGATTGACGTGGTCCACGGCCACCCCGGCGCGCAGCAGCATGCGCACCGTAGCCACGTGGCCGCGCTCGGCGGCGGGAATCAGGGCCGTGCCGCCATAGCGGTTGGTACTGCGCAGATCGGCACCGTGGGCCAGGGTCAGCGCGAGGATCTCGTCCAGCCCGCGCGCCCCGGCGTACAGGTAGGCGCTGTCCTGCATCGCATCCTTGGCGTTGACGTCGGCACCGGCGTCGATCAGCACACGTGCTGCCTCCAGCCGGTTGCCGTGGGTGGCCAGCAGCAGCGCCGTACGGCCCTGCGCGTCGCGCGCTTCCACCTGGGCACCGCCCTCCAGCGCCGCTCTCACGGCCGCGGCATCACCACGGGCAGCGGCTTCGCGCAGACGCACATCGGCCGCGCCTGTGCTGGCCGAGCAGGCTGACGCCAGCATCGCCAGCACGCACAGCAGCAACAGACGCCCGAGCGTGGGACAGCGGCGGCAACGATGGATACGCATCTGCGTTTCTCCTGTGCGGCGGGGCCGGTGCGGCGCTGCGGCCCGCTTGCCGCACCCTTTCCTGCATGGTAGAAGTCGCAGCAATCATCCAGAAGTGAAATGTTCAAATGGCTGACAGTGCCAAATCGAATAGAACACTGTTCGAACTGGACCTGCTGCGGGCCCTGGTGATGGTGGCCGACTGCGGCAGTTTCACCACCGCCGCCACCCGCCTGCACTCCACCCAGTCCACCGTGAGCCAGAAGGTACGGCGGCTGGAGGAACTGGCTGGACACCGCCTGCTCGAACGCGGCCACCGCGATGTGCACCCCACCGACGCCGGCCACACCCTGCTGGGTTACGCACGGCGCATGCTCGATCTGAACGAGGAGCTGGCCCAGGCACTGGCCGGTGCCACGGTGGAAACCGCGGTACGCATCGGCGTGCCCGAGGATTTCGTCAACCCGCAGACCACCCGCATGCTGGCTGCCTTCAGCCGTCGCCACCCGCAGGTGAAGCTGGAAATCAGCAGCGGCCTGAGCCGCGACCTGGCCCATGGGTTCGACCATGGCGAGCTGGACCTGGTGCTGGTGAAGCAGCGCCGCAACACACGCCAGGCGGTGCACTGCCGGCGCGAGCCGATGCACTGGATCGACAGTGTGCGCAGCAGCAGCCTGCAGCACGATCCGCTGCCACTGGTCACCTTCCCGCCGCGCGGGCTGTACCGCGACGAGATGATCCAGGCGGTGGAGGCGCTGGGGCTGCGCTGGCGCATTGCGTTCACCAGTTCCTCGCTCAGCGGCATCCAGGGCGCGGTGGCCGATGGCATCGGCATCAGCCTGCTGCCACGCCGCGCGGTGGGCCGCGAGCATCGCATCATCGATGGCGAACGCAGCCTGCCGGTGATCGACAACTACGAGCTGGGGTTGCTGCACCGCCCCGATGCAGACGAAGCCGTACGCGCACTGGCCGCCGAACTCTGGCGCCAAGTGCAGCGCGAAGCGGAGTAGTTCTTTGTTTGCAGGGCTGCGCCCTGCACCTGCCCATTCAACGTCAACGTCAAGGTCAAAGGCTGGATTCCTGGGGTGGGCGGGGTGGGTCCGGTTGCGGGGGACGCTGCAAGTACGTCCATGTAAGCTCGGTCGCGCTTGCTCGTGTGCGCTGTCCTGCGCACACGGCAAGACCGGGGTTGGGCGTCCTGCCCAACCCGCCCGAGGCATGCCTCGGGCCCATGGCGCTCACGCCCCCGCAACCGGACCCACCCCGCCTTCGACAGTTTTACGTGGTCTGTTGGAACGGCTCTTGGGGTCAGATCCGTTTTCCGCAGGAAAACGGATCTGACCCCGGATTCATTTCGATATCTGACAGAAAAATCGTGTCGACCAAGGTCGACACCTACCAACAGCCGCGCGGACAACCATCGCAGTTCCCAACAGCTGCAGGAATCTGTCAGAGGTGGGGCGGTGTCGGAGTGCGGGGTGTCAGCCGCATGGATGCGGCTGCCAAGCCTACACGGGTGAGGGCGCTTTGCTTGCGAAGCACTGCTTCGCAAGCGCCCGAACGCACAGCCGCCAGCGGCTGGGCCGGGCCCCGGAGGGGGACTTGCTGCGTCCCCGCACTCCGACACCGCCCCGCCACCCCACGGATAGCCCGCTTTTGCCGTTGACGTTGACGTTGCTCGACGCTTCGGCAGGTGCAGGGCGCAGCCCTGCCAACTACAACCACCGCCCCTGCACGACCACGCGCCGTTCCACAGGTACGCCGGCCACCGCCGCCGGGCCGTGGTCCGCACGCACTGCCACGAAGGTCGCCGGCAGCCCTTCGCCAATGCCGTACTGCGGCACTCCGATCGCCTGCGCGGCATGGGTGGTCACCATGTCCAGCGCCAGATCCAGATCGGCATCGGTGTAGAACCCCGAGCGGTAACCCAGCAGCATCGCCCGCTGCAGCAGATCACCGTTGCCGTACGGCCACCAGCAATCGCGGATGTTGTCGTTGCCAGCAAACACCCGCACCCCGGCATCATGCAGCGCACGCAACGGCGGGAACGGGTGGTCGCCCGGTGCGTTGCTCATGATCGCCACGCCCGCGCGGGCCAGCGCCTCGCCCACCTGCAATGCACGCGCCAGCGGCACTTCGCCCAGCGCGTAGGCATGGCTGACCGCCACCCGGCCCTGCAGGCCAGCGGCCTGGGTGCGCGCGGCAATCCGCA
The DNA here is from genome assembly GCF_003086875.1 of Stenotrophomonas sp. ZAC14D2_NAIMI4_6. Taxonomy (NCBI): domain Bacteria; kingdom Pseudomonadati; phylum Pseudomonadota; class Gammaproteobacteria; order Lysobacterales; family Lysobacteraceae; genus Stenotrophomonas; species Stenotrophomonas sp. ZAC14D2_NAIMI4_6. The sequence continues at coordinate 2,446,035 of NZ_CP025996.1, forward strand.
GCAACTGCGCCAGTCCGGTTTCGCCCGGCTCATGCAGATGGATGTCCAGGCGCACGGCGTGGCGCTCGGCCAGGCCGAACAACAGGGCAAGCTGTCCTTCGGCATCACCGTCCAGCGTGGTCGGATCGATGCCGCCCAACACCTGCACACCAGCGTCCAGGGCCTGCCGCAGCACCTCGGCGGTGCCCGGGCAGGACATCACCCCGGCCTGCGGAAACGCCACCAGCTGGATCTGCATGATGTCCGCGCAGCGCTCGGCCGCTTCGCGTACCGCCTGCAGATGCTGCAGGCCGGTGCTGCCATCAATGTCCACATGGCAGCGCATGGCCACGGTGCCGAAGGCACTGCACTGGCTGATCAGCGCCTCGGCACGCTCGGCCATTGGCACGGCCGCGGCGACGGCGGCCTTTTCCACGGCCAGGCGCTCGCGCAGGCTGGCCACCGGCTGGTGCGGGTGCCAGCGGTCACCGACGAAGCTCTTGTCCAGATGGATATGGCCATCGACCAGCCCCGGCAGCACGGTGAAACCGGCCAGATTGACGTTTTCCGCCCCTTCCGCCGCGCCGCCCGCTGCGTTGATCGCCTGCAGTTGGCCGTCACGGATGTGGAAGTGCAGTGGCGCCCCGTGGCGGTCCACGCCACCATGAACGAACTGAAGGGTCATGGGTTACTCCGCAAGGCAGACAAGGGGCCCATCGTGCGCCCCCTCGCTGCCATCGGCCAACGAAATATGGCGATGCCACACATTCACCAGAGCGATGCGTCCGCCTCGTCGCCACGCTGCACACCCCCCTGAACAGGTAACATAGCGCTCTGTTCCCGCTGTAGATGCCGCATGGGCCCGTCCGACCGCCACGATCGTCTTCGCCGCTGGCAGGCCGCGTCCCTGTTGGCCGCTGCCCCGATCGCCAGCCTGTCCGCCAGCGATGCTGCGGCCACCACGCCGCCGCCCACGCCGCCCGGCCAGCAGCGCGTCGCCGCCGCCGTGCTGGTGGAACGCCTGCACCAGCGGGTGCTCAGTGGCCAGAGCGCCACCGCCACGCTGGAAAGCTGGTGTGCCGAGCACGGCCTGGCCGAGCAGGCGCGGGTGCGTGCGGTACGCGTGCGTGGCCAGGACAAGGCCGCCCCGGCCGATGTGCTGCACGCGCTGGGTGCAACCGATGGCAGCGCCGTGCACTACCGTCGCGTGCAGCTGGTCTGCGGCAGCCGTGTGCTGTCCGAGGCCGACAACTGGTACCTGCCTGCGCGCCTCAGCCCGGCGATGAACCAGGTGCTGGACAGCACCGACGAGCCCTTCGGCCGGGTGGTCGGGCCGCTCGGGTTCCAGCGCCAGACCCTGGCCGACCAGACGTTCTGGCCGCCACGTGGCGATGGCAATCAGGGCGTGATCCTGGAAGTACGTGCACTCCTGCGCGACCGCGAGCAGCAGCCTTTCAGCTATGTGATCGAATCCTACGGGGTCGCTGCGTTGCCCTAGCGCACTGGGCGCCTTCACGCGCTTTGCAACGTATTCGATGGTTTCTGCCGGGCCGGCAGGTCACCGTCGAATGCATGTGTACCGAACCCCTTCCCTCCCCCATTCCCGCACTGCACCCGGTCCTGCGCCGGCACCTGCTGCATCTGGCCCACGGCGGCGTGATCGTGCGCCCGCTGCACCGCAATGACCTGAACGAGTGGCTCGGCCTGTGCGTGACACGCCGCGCGCGGCACGGCTTCAGCTGCCGCCCGGATGCTGACGTACAACTGCTGATCGGCGTACAGCGTTCACGCCTGCAGTTCGACAACGATCAACTGCTGCTGGGCGTGTTCGACGCCAGCAGCCGCCGCCTGGTGGATCAACTGGGCGTACGCCTGCAGTCCACCCAGGCACGCAGCGCCGAACTGCACCCGTTCTGCCAGGCCACGTGGGGCAATGCCGAGCGCCTGCGCGATACCCTGCACGCGCTCTGTGCGTTCCTTCTCGAGCAGGTGGGCCTGCACCGCCTGTACGTGCTGCTGCCGGCACGAACCCCCGCGGCCATCGCATCGGTCTGGACCGAAGCGGGCTTTGCGCACGAGGGCGTGCTGCGCGGCCAGCACTTCGACGGCCAGCACTGGCAGGATCGCCACCTGCACGCCCTGACCGCGCCGGAATGGCGCCGCCGACAGGGCGAGTTGGGCTAGCGCACCCGCTCCAGCGCCTGGCCGGCGCCGGTCAGTACCGAACACGCATGGTCCTGCAGTTCCTCGGCGCTGGCCTCGTTGCCGCTGGCCGGATCCAGCCGGGTCGCCAGCAGCACGAAACCGGGCGTGCCCTGCACGTTCTGCCGGCCCGCCACCAGCAGGCTCCACTGGCCAACATCGCCCACGCCGCTCAGCTCATGGGCCAGCAGGTTCAGCGGATTGGCGGTCAGTTCGGCACCGGGCAGCAGGCGCGCCTGGTACTGGTGGCCGCGCAAGGGCACAGGCAGCGGCGCCCATCGGGTTCCCAGCGCAGCGGCATGTGCGTCCAGCGCCTGCAGTACGTCGGCGCGCAGGCAGTCCACATTGATATGCAGCTGGTGCTGCGAACGTCCGTGCGGCGAATTCAGCGCCAGGCTGGCCACTTCACGCGGCAGGGCCTGGCCCAGTGCCCGTTCGCTGTGTACGCGGGCCCGCCAGGCCGCGGCGAAATAGTTGGGCACACCGCGCCGGTACAGCGCCGGGCTTTCAATGCCGCTCAGCTTGTCCAGCGGCATCAGCAGGTACTGGTAATCGCCGTGGGTATCCTTCACCAGCACGTCGCGCCGGTCGGCGGCCGCTTCCACCTGCAGGCAGCTTCCCTGGGGCCCCTGCTCGCTCAGGCAGTCACGCTGGATGACCCGCCACAGCGCATCGGAGTGGGCGGGCGGCGGCGTGGTGGCACAGCCGGCCACGCAGGCCAGGGACAACAGCAGCAACGAACGGGTGAACACGGCGGGTTCCGTACAGGCGGGCCGCCATTCTACCGGCTGCCGGCAACGCCTCAGTAGGTGCCGAACGGCACTTCGACCCGCAGCGGCGTACCGGCAGGCAGCAACTGCAGCGTGTAACGGTCCAGCGCGCCTTCCTCATCGGCCTGTGGCAGACGCTGGAACTTCAGCTGGTACTGCGCCTGGCCCCAGCGCACGGTCGTGCCCGCAGCATCCACCGCGGCACCCTCGGGCAGCAGCAGGCCACCCAGATCGCTGTACGCACCAGGCACGTCGGCGAAGCGGTAGTCGATCAACTCGTCCACCCGCTGCATGGCATACACGTGCGGGACATACGGCCGTGCAGCGCTGTGCAGATTGCTCAGATCGGCCACCCATACCGCAGGCAGGTGGTACTGCTCGCGCAGTGCATTGACCCCCAGCGATGGACTGGCCACCTGCAGGCAGCACACCGTGCGCCGGCCCTCACGGTCCAGGATCGCGAACCGGTCGCCGCGGGTGGCCGCCTGCGGCAGCATGGCAAAGGCGAGGTTGCGCTGCGCCGGCTCATAGCCGGTCTCGGTCTGCAGGTTGCGCCAGGCGCCGAACGGAGCGCCATCGGCCGCCGGGACCGGGTCGGCCTGCGCCTGGGCGAGCACCGCCGTGCACAGGCACAGCACGCCTGCCAGGATCTGCGCCGGGTGGAACCTGCCTGCCTTCATCTGCGATCACACGCCTGTCGATACACCGGCCACTATGCAGCGTGGCGCCGCCAGCGGCAATGATCGCACCGCTCCCGGCCGCACGGCGGCGGTGCTATGGTGCAGCCAATCCCCTGCGCAGGAGCGCCCGCATGACCGCCATCCGCCTGTCCCTGCTGCTGCCCGCCTCGGCCCTGCTGCTGTCGGCCTGTGTCAGCACGCCCGGCCCGCAGGTAAGCGGCAGCGGCCAATGCAACGCCAGCGCACTGGGCTGGGCCGTCGGACAGCCGGCCGACGAAGCCAACATGCGGCGCCTGTCACGCGAGAGCGGCGCCGGCCTGGTCAACCCGATCGGGCCGAACACGATCACCACCAAGGACATCCGCCCCGACCGCCTGCGCGTGTACGTGGACAAGGACAACATCATCACCGCCGCCCGCTGCGAATAACCCCGGGCGTGCCCCACGGCCCGCGCCCCGGCTTTGGGTAGAGTCGAGCTTGCTCGACTGCTCCGGCTCTGCCATTTCGTAGAGTCGAGCTTGCTCGACTGCCTTCGTTCAGTCGAGCAAGCTCGACTCTACCGATCCGTGTAACCCGAACAATCGGGCAATGCCTGGTCCGGCTGGTATGCACCCCCTCTGAAGTGGAACATGCGCGCATAGGTGCACGCCGGGTCCTGCTCGGTCCGCAGGTCCTTCCTGGTCAGTGGCGCCCTGGCCAATGAATCTTTGTTTCGCGAAACACCGGCCGGAAAACGCGTGGCCACGGTCTGGTAACGCAGCACCGGCATGCCCGTGGCAGCGGCATCCAGCGAAAGCCGTGCCGAGAATCCATAGGTGTCATGGCACGCACCGGCGCGCCGCTTCACGTCCTGCTCGCCGAAGCAGGCCCGGATCTCCGCCTCGCCCGTCCACGCCAGGCCCAGCACCGCATCGTCGATCTGGATGCCGTCGTCCAGGTGCCGCACGCGCGCCAACTGCAGGCGCGACGCCTCGGCACCGCCGCCGGAATACATCGTGCTGACCTTGCTGATGCCGCCCACCAGCACATTCTGCCGCGCGCGCTGCTGTGGATCGGCTACCGTCTGGTCGGCGCCCACGTCCGGCGCCAGCCGCACGATCCACGGCCATACGGACAGTTCGCCGTCGGGCGGAACGTCGATGCTCACGTGGTACGCCTGCGGCTGGCCCTCGCCGGCCACCGTCTCCAGCACTTCCAACACGCTCGGCCGCTCGCCGTCACCGGATGCGGGCAGCACGCGCACGCACCAGGCACCATCACCGGTACAGTCGTACAAGCCGGACGGTCCGCCGCGCTCATCCACGCGCAGCACCTGGCCCAATGGCTCCATCACATTGCCAGCGGCATCGCGCTGCTGCGGAAGAATCGATCCCTGCGCCAGCGCCAGTACCGGGCTGGCCAGCAGCAGAGCGGCCAGCGCCGTTCGGGACATCGGGGTGTGCATCATCGCTCCTGCGCATCCGCGCATCCATGCCGAATCCGCATGATAGTAGAGTCGAGCTTGCTCGACTCTACCGAAGCTGGGCAATCACACCCGCCCCACCCCTTCGCTTTCGAGGTATGGCCGATGCCGGGGTTGAAGGTGTTGCTCGGATCCAGCGACCGGTAAAACGCCGCCAGCGCCGGCTTGGCAGGATACAGATGGCCCACGTTGTGCTCGGCCGGATACTCCGCACCGCGCTGGTCCAGCAGTGCCCACATCGCATGTTCAATCGCCATCGGGTCTTCGCCCTTGCGCGCGATGTAGTCCTGGTGGAACACGTGGCACAGGAAGTGGCCGTAGTAGAGCTTGTGCAGCAGCCGCCCGTCGATATCTGCCGGCAGGGTTTCGAACCACTCGGCATCATCCCGGCGCAGCGCGATATCCAGTGCCACGATGTCCTGCACCTGCGCGCGATGCACTTCACGGTAGCGCACCGCGGCACCGGCCACGGCGAACCGGTGCAGGAAAGCCTTGCGCCCTTCTTCGGCCGTGCAGCGGAAGAAGCCACCCTCATGGTTGGCGAAGCATTCGCGCAGCCATCGCTCGGTCTCGGCCGCATCCTGCGCGGAGACCTTCAGCAGCAGATGATGCTCAAAACGCTGGCGGAACTCGCCCATGCGCGGCGGCAGGTGCGAAGGCAGCAGCGCGGTCAACGCCTGCATCACCCGGTCGGTGACGCCGCGCAGCCCGACGCGCTCGAACCAACCATCAATGCGGCTCTTCAATGCGAATGCGGCCGGCACGCGGGCGGTGCCCAGGCGGTCGATCAGCAGGAAGGTGTCCTTGCCATAACGTTCGCCGATGTCATACGCATCGCGGTGGATGTACTCCCCTGCGATCGGCAGCCGCTCGAAGCCGGTCAGCAGCTGGCGGCGGATGGCGGTGAGCGTGGCGGTGTGGTTGCTGCCGATGTAGAACACTTCGGCCGCTTCTTTTTCGAACGTGTCCAGGCGCACGGCGAACACCGCCAGCTTGCCGGCAGAGCCCGCTGCCTCGAAATGGCGGCCGGGGTCGGCATTGAAGCGTGCCGGCGTATCGGCATCGACCTGGCGCACGTCGTCGCTGTAACGCTGGTCGGACGCGGCGCGCCCATCGCCATCGCCCACGTCGGCCGCACTGTACTGCCCGTCCTGCAGGCGCTGCAGGATCTGCTCGGGGCTATCGCCCAGGGCGATGCCCAGGTGGTTGACCAGTTGCAGCCGGCCCTGCGCATCGACCTGTGCATACAGCGCCAGCTCGGTGTAGGCCGGGCCACGGCGCACCAGGGCGCCGCCGGAGTTGTTGCAGACCCCGCCCAGCACCGAGGCACCAATGCAGGACGAACCGATCACCGAATGCGGTTCGCGCCCCAGCGGTGCCAGCGTCTGTTCCAGCCGGTCCAGGGTTGCACCCGGCAGGCACAGCACCTGGTGGCCGCCGTTCAACAGCTGGATGCCGGTCAGCCGCAGCGTGCTGATCAACACGATCGGGCGCCCATAATCGTTGCCATCCGGAGTCGAACCGCCGGTCAGGCCGGTATTGGCAGCCTGCAGGATGATCGCCGCCCCACCCTGCACGGCGGCCTGCAGCACGCGCCACAGTTCCAGCAGCGTGCCAGGCCGTACCACCGCCAGCACCGGGCCTTCACCGAAGCGGTAGCCGCGGCGGAAACGGCGGGTGGCCTTGTCGCCGGTCAATACATGGCGGCGGCCGACCGCCTGGCGCAGCTGCTGCAGCACGGCGTCATCGCCGCTCACGGCAGGCTGACCAGCGAATCGCGGCCAATATCGGCAATGCGCCGCGCGCCGGTCAACGTCATCGCCACCCGCATTTCCTTGGCAATCAGGTCCAGCAGGTTGGCCACGCCGGCCTCGCCCTGGGCCGCCAATGCGTAGACGAAGGCGCGCCCCAGCAACACTGTGTCGGCGCCCAGCGCCAGCATCCGCACCACGTCCAGGCCATTGCGGATGCCCGAATCGGCCAGGATCTTCAGATCGCCCTGCACCCCATCGGCAATGGCCGGCAGCGCCCGCGCGGTGGAAAGCACACCATCGAGCTGGCGGCCACCGTGGTTGGACACCACGATGCCATCGGCACCGAACTTCACCGCATCCCGCGCATCGTCCGGGTCCAGGATGCCCTTGATCACCATCGGCCCCTTCCAGAACTCGCGGATCCATTCCAGGTCCTTCCAGGAAATGGACGGATCGAAGTTGCTGCCCAACCAGCCGATGTAGTCAGCCAGTCCGGTCGGATGGCCGCGGTAAGCGGAAATATTGCCCAGGTCGTGCGGGCGGCCGAACAGGCCCACATCCCACGCCCAACGCGGATGGGTGATGGCCTGGCCGATGCGGCGCAGCGGCGCATTGGGGCCGCTCATGCCCGAGTGCGCGTCACGATAGCGCGCACCGGGCACCGGCATGTCCACGGTGAACACCAGGGTGGTCACGCCGGCGGCCTGTGCCCGCTCCAGCGCGTTGCGCATGAAGCCACGGTCGCGCAGCACGTACAGCTGGAACCACATCGGGCGCTGGATGGCCGGTGCCACTTCCTCGATCGGGCACACCGACACCGTGGACAGGGTGAACGGAATACCGCGACTGTCGGCCGCGCGTGCCGCCTGCACTTCGCCACGGCGTGCATACATGCCGGTCAGGCCCACCGGCGCCAGCGCCACCGGCATCGCCAGTTTCTCGCCGAACAGCTCGGTTTCAAGGCTAAGGTCGGACATGTTGCGCAGGATGCGCTGGCGCAGCGCGATGTCGGACAGATCGGAAACGTTGCGCTTCAGCGTGTGCTCGGCATACGCGCCGCCATCGATGTAATGGAACAGGAACGGCGGCAGCCGGCGTTGCGCTGCGGCACGGTAATCGGTGGAGGCGGAAATGATCATGGGGTCAACCGGAAGTAGTCAGCCGTGCGGGGACGGCAGGCGCGAGGCCCGTGCACGCCGGGCTTCGTTGTCATCGAGCGTGCGCAGCGTGGTGTGCACGAATTCAAGGTGGGCATGCGCGGCCGCGCGCGCACGCTCGGGGTCGCCGGCCAGCACCGCATCCATCATTTCCCGATGCTGGTCGGACAGCGGCGAGAAGGTCCGGGCCGAGGTGTACAGCTTCTCGCGGCTCTGCGAGATATTGGTCTGCAGCAGTTCGAACAGGCCACGCATCACCTGCAGCAGCACCAGGTTGTGCGACGCCTCGGCAATGGACAGATGGAACGCGGCATCGGCCTGCGCTTCACCGGCGGGGTCATCCTTGCCGTGCGCGTCCATCATGGTCTGGAACGCGGCGGCGATGCGCGTGCGGTCCTCATCGGTCGCGCGCAATGCGGCATGCCAGGCGGTGGCGCCTTCCAGCGCATGGCGGATCTCCAGCACATCAAAGCGGTATTCCGGGTCGCCCTGGAACAGCGGCAGGTACGGCGCCAGCGGTTCATCCAGCGCCTGCCGGGCGCGTGCGGCCGGTGCTGCCACGTAGGTACCGCCGCCCACCCGTGCGGTCAGCAGGCCCTGGCTGGCCAGCTGCGCAATGGCCTCGCGCAGCGCCGTGCGCGATACCCCCAGCTGCACCGCCAGTGCGCGCTCGGCCGGCAGCCGGTCGCCCGGCTGCAGCTGCTGTTCCTGCACCAGCGCGCGCAGCTGCGCGGCCACCTTGTCCGAAACCCGTTGCATGCTCATGGCGCCATTGTCACCCGAACCGCACGAGGCTGGAGAAGCAGAGCGGCCATGGCTCAGGGAATCATCCAGGTCAGCCAGTAGGCCTGGGCCAGGGTGATCAGGCCGACCATCGTGGTGAAGATCAGGCTGTGCTTGACGGTGAAGCGGAACAGGTCCGATTCCTTGCCGGCCAGGCCCACCGCCGCACAGGCAATGGCGATGGACTGCGGGGAAATCATCTTGCCGGTCACACCGCCAGTGGTGTTGGCCGCCACCAGCAGCACATCGGACACGCCAATCTGCTGGGCGGTGGTGGCCTGCAAGGCAGAGAACAGCGCATTGGAAGACGTGTCCGAACCGGTCAGGAACACGCCCAGCCAGCCCAGGAACGGCGAGAAGAACGGGAAGGCATCGCCGGTGTGGGCAAGCGCCAGCGCCAGGGTGGCCGACAGCCCGGAGTAATTGGCGATGAAGGCAAAGGCCAGCACCATGCCGATGGAATAGATCGGTACGCGCAGCTCGCGCACGGTTTCGCCGAAGGTCTGCAGCGCGGCCTTGGCCGGCATGCGCAGGGCGACGATGGCAATCACCGCGGCCAGGATGATGGCGGTGCCGGTGGCCGAGAACCAGTCGAACTTGTAGACCGCTTCGTAGCTGAGCGGCGCGGGCACGATCGGCGGCATCTTCTGCACCATCTGGTCCAGCCCCGGCACCGGAATCTTCAGCACCCACCCCTGCAGCGCACCGCCAGTGGCGAACAACGCCTTGAACGGCTTGATGCTCCACAGCGTGACCATCGCCGTAAGGATCAGGAACGGCGACCACGCCTTGGCAATCTGGCCGACGCTGTGGCGCGGTGCCTCCAGCGCCTGTGCAGCGGCCTGCGCACTGGTTTCGGTATCGAAACGGAAGATGCGCACCGGCTTCCAGCGGCGCAGGAACAGGGTCAGGCAGACCAGCGAGGCCAGCGAAGCGGTGATGTCCGGCAGTTCCGGGCCAATGAAGTTGGAGGTCAGGTACTGGGCGATGGCGAAGGAACCACCGGCCACCAGCACCGCCGGCCAGGTTTCCTTGATGCCACGCCAGCCATCCATGATCGCCATGATCCAGAACAGCACGATGATGGTCAGGAACGGCAGCTGGCGCCCGGCCATCTGGCCGATCTCAAACGCGTCCAGGCCGGTCACCTGCCCCGCGACGATGATCGGAATGCCCATGGCACCGAACGCAACCGGTGCGGTGTTGACGATCAGGCACAGGCCGGCCGCATACAACGGCTTGAAGCCCAGGCCGACCAGCAGCGCGGCGGTGATCGCCACGGGCGCGCCGAACCCGGCGGCGCCTTCCAGGAACGCACCGAAGGCAAAGCCGACCATCAACATCTGCAGGCGCTGGTCTTCGGTAACCGACAGGATGGAGGCGCGGATGATGTCGAACTGCCCGGTCTTGACCGAGACCTTGTACAGGAACACCGCGCCGATGATGATCCAGGCGATCGGCCACAGGCCGTAGACAAAGCCATAGCCGGCCGCGCCCAGCGCCTGCGCCAGCGGCATGCGGTAGAACAGCAGGGCCACGCCGAGCGCGATGGCCACGGTGATCGTGCCGGCCAGCCAGCCCTTCATGCGCAGCACGGCCAGGGCGACGAAGAAGAAGGCGATCGGCAGCAGCGCGATCAGGCTGGACAACCACAGGTTGCCGGCGGGGTCGTACAGGTGTTGCCAGGGCTGCATGGAAAATCTCGGCGTTGACGGGAAACCCACCGCAGTGGGGCGGTCCGTGGCGCGCAGATATTGGTCGTACCATTATCCGCAACAAATGCACCACTGGTGGCGGATTGAACCGCCATTCCCGCAGGACGCCTATTAGACCATAGCGTTAGTTCTGGTTTATTGGTAGGACCATTACGAGAAAGGGTCAGAGCCCCTGCGGGGATCTGACCCTGGTCGCGGCGGGGTCGGACCCCGGCAGGGGCTCCGACCTACATGGCGACAGGGTCGGATCCCCGCAGGGGCTCTGACCCCACCCCGGCACTCACAGCTTCTTCTCCACCCGCCGAATCACCGCCAGCACCAGCAGGCACAGCACGCTCACCCCCATGGCGATCACGTACTTGCCAATGCCCACGGCAATGCCGATGGCGGCGGCCATCACAAGAGAACTGGCGGTGGTCAGCCCACTGACCTGGTCTTCGCGGTTACCGCGCAGGATGGTGCCGGCGGCAACGAACCCCACGCAGGCCACCACGGCCTCGATCAGGCGCACCGGATCGACCTGCAGCAGATCGCGGTAGCGCTCCTGCTGGAAATGTTCGGCCACCGAATCGCCCAGGCCGACGATCAGCGCCGCCGCACCCGCAATCAGCATGTGTGTGCGCAGGCCCGCGGCGTGTCTGCCCATCTCGCGCTCGACGCCCAGCACGCCGCCAAACAGCATGGCGGCGGCAACGCGCAGCAGGATCGATACGTCCTGGGTGAGTTCCATCGGCAGGCTCCGGGATTTTCCCGGAGCGTCGCGCGCCGCGCGTGGCACCACAGTGAAGGCGCCCGCACGGCCGGTTCACCCGGTAGCGCCGGGCGTGGCCCGGCGGCACCGCACCTCGGCGCATTACTGCGCCAGGTAACCGCCATCGATCGCGTAGTAGGTCCCCGTCGCGAACGAGGCGTCATTGCTGGCCAGCCAGGCCACCAACGCAGCGACCTCGTCCGGCTTGCCCAGCCGCTTCAGGGCATGCTTGGCTTCCAGCGTGGCACGCGCGTTGGCATCCATCTTGTCCAGCAGCGGCGTGGCAATGAAGCCCGGACCGACCGCGTTGATGCGGATGCCGTCGGCAGCATGTTCCCAGGCCGCCGTCTGGGTCAGGCCCACCACACCGTGCTTGGCCGCCACGTACGCGGTGGAACCGGCAAAGCCCACCTGGCCCAGGATCGAGGCCATGTTGATGATGCTGCCGCCCTTGCCCGCCGCGCGCATCGCCTGGATCTGCGCGCGCTGGCACAGGAACACGCTGGTCAGGTTCACATCCACCACGCGCTTCCAGCCATCAGCCGGGTAATCGCCGCTGCTGGCCGCAGGGCCGCCGATACCGGCATTGTTCACGGCCACATCCAGCCCGCCCAGTTCGCTCACCGTGCGCTGCACGGCCGCTTCCACCGCCGCCTCGTCGGTCACGTCCAGCGCAATGCCAATTGCTTCGGCACCCTTGGCCTTCAAGGCCTGCACGGTCGCATCCACGGCGTCTTGTTTCAGGTCCCACACCGAAATGCGTGCGCCCGATGCAGCCAGCAGCTCGGCCACGGCCAAGCCGATGCCGGAAACACCGCCGGTAACGATGGCGGTCTTTCCGCCCAGCTGATAATCGATCATCTGTGTACTCCACGTGTTGGCAATCGATGCGGGCCTGCCCGCCTGCTCTCGAATCTACGCCGCCACGTGTTACGGAAACGGCACGCGGCGCACCGCCGCCACGCAACGATCCTTCCCATCGCTGCAACGCGCAGCGCCCTATGCTCATGCACACCTCCCCTGCAGTGCATGGACCCCCGATGAGTGCCGAATCCCGCGTGTTGTTCACGCCCACCCGCCTGGGTGATATCGCCGTTGCCAACCGCATCGCCATGGCTCCGCTTACGCGCAACCGCGCCCTGCCCGATCGCGTACCGTCGCCGCTGGCGGTCACCTACTACCAGCAGCGCGCCAGCGCCGGCCTGATCATTGCCGAGGCCACCCAGATCAGTCCGCTTGGCCAGGGCTACCTGGACACTCCAGGCATCTACAGCGCCGAGCAGGTGGCGGCATGGAAGCACATTACCGATGCCGTGCACGCAGAAGGCGGCCGCATCGTGCTGCAGTTGTGGCATGTGGGCCGCATTTCCCACACCAGCCTGCTGCCGGACGGTGAAGTGCCGGTGGCACCCAGCGCGATCCGCGCCAACGGCAAGACCTTCACCGCCAACGGCTTCGAGGATGTGTCCGCGCCGCGCGCATTGGCGATCGATGAAATTCCGGCGCTGATCGAGGACTACCGCAATGCCGCGCGCAACGCCATCGCGGCGGGCTTTGATGGCGTGGAAGTGCATGCAGCCAACGGCTACCTGATCGATCAGTTCCTGCGCGATGGCAGCAACCACCGCAGCGATGCCTACGGTGGCAGCATTGAAAACCGCACGCGCCTGCTGTTTGAAGTAACCAGCGCCGTGGCCGAGGCCATCGGCGCGGCCCGCACCGGTGTGCGCCTGTCGCCGGTCACCCCGGTCAACGATGCCCACGACAGCGACCCGCAGCCGCTGTTCAACCGCGCGGTGGAACGTCTGGACAGTATCGAAGGGCTGGCCTTCATTCACGTGATCGAAGGCGCAACCGGCGGTGACCGGGACAACATCGCGTTCGACTACGCCGCGCTGCGCGCCCGCTTCCGCGGCCCGTGGATTGCCAACAACGGCTATGACGTGGACAGTGCCGAGCACGCCGTCGCCAGCGGCTACGCCGACATGGTCGCCTTCGGTCGTGCGTTCATCGCCAACCCCGATCTGGTTGCACGCCTGCGCAGCGGCGCGGCCCTGGCCGAACTGGACCCGGCCACACTGTATGGCGGCGGCGAGCACGGCTACACCGATTACCCCGCCTTGGGCGCATAAGCTCCACATCCGCCGGGCATGGCCCGGCGCTACCACCCGCTCTGGTAGGTGTCGACCTTGGTCGACACGTGTTGGACTTCATCGCAATCCAACATGCCCGACCAGGGCCCGCGCCACACCGCATCCGCCGGGCCATGCCCGGCGTCACCCCGCCCCCTCCTCAATACACCGGCAGATCGATGTAACTGGCCTGCGCGGCGCTGTGCCAGACCCGCTGCGTGGCCTTCTGGTAATCGCCCGGCTTGGCCAGGTAGATGTTCGGCACGTAGGTCTGCGGGTTGCGGTCATACAGCGGGAACAGGCTGGACTGCACCTGCACCATCACCCGGTGCCCCTTCTGGAAGGTGTGGTTGGCATTGGGCAGATCGAAGCGGTACGGCAGCACCTGGTTGGCGGCCAGCGGCTTGGCTTCGCTGAAGCTTTCGCGGTAGCGGCCGCGGAAGATCGCCAGCGACACCGGCAGCTCGTAGCCGCCCATCTCCGGCGTCGATGCTTCCTGATCCGGATACACATCGATCAGCTTCACCACCCAGTCGCTGTCGGTGCCACTGGTGGACGCCTGCAGATGCACCACCGGCGCACCGCCGATGCGCAGCGGTTCGCTCAAGGGTTCGGTGATGAAGGTCAGCACATCGGGCCGACCATCCACGAAACGCTGGTCCTTCACCAGCCAGGTGGTCCACATGTCACGGTCGCCGAAACGCACCGGGCGCGGCACGAACGGCACCGGCTTGGCCGGGTCGGACACATACTCCTCGTAATCCCCCTCACCCGCCGCCGGCGCCTGGAAGGCCAGCTTGCCACCGGCGCGCAGGTAAAGCGGCTTGCTGGCCGCCGCGCACGCCTTCTCACAACTGCGCGGCCAGCCCTGCAGGCGGTCCCAGTGGTTTTCACCTGTGTTGTAGATCAGCACCGGCGGTGTGTCCGCCTTCGGCGCGCCGTCCACCAGGTATTGGTCGAAGAACGGCTTGAGCACATCGCGGCGGAACTGCAGGGCGGTATCGCCATCGAACTTCAGGGCGCCCAGTTCGCTGCCGCTGTAGTTCACCTGGCTGTGCCGCCACGGGCCCATCACCAGGTAGTTGTGGGTGTTGCCGGTATCGCGCCCTTCCATGGCCTGGTAGGCATGGTTGGCGCCCCACATGTCTTCCTGGTCCCACAGGCCCTGCAGCCACATCGTGGGCACCTTCAAGGGGGTGTTGGCCATCACCGCATCCAGCGCCTGGCCCTGCCAGAACGCATCGTAGGCCGGGTGCTGCACCAGCTTCTTCCACCAGGTCAGCTGGTCCACGCCGGTGAAACGCGCGTAGTCGCCGGCCGAGCCGATGCGCAGGAAGGTGCTGTAGTCGTCGTAGCCCAGGCTGGGCAGCGGCGTGCCTTTGCCGCGCTTCTCGGTCTGCATGGCGAAGTAGTTGAAGTTGACCTGGCGGAAGGCGCCGTAGTTCAGCCAGTCATCGCCCATCCAGCCATCCACCATCGGGCTCTGTGGCGCGGCCACCTTCAGCGCGGGGTGCGGGTTGGTCAGCGCCATCACCACGGTGAAGCCTTCGTAGGATGAGCCCAGCATGCCGACCTTGCCGTTGCTTTCCGGCACGTGCTTGACCAGCCAGTCGATGGTGTCCCAGGCGTCGGTGGCGTGGTCGACCTTGGTGTTGTTCAGCGGCCCGCGCAGCGGCCGGGTCATCACGTAATCGCCTTCGGAACCGTACTTGCCACGGATATCCTGGAACACGCGGATGTAGCCGCCGTCGACGAACACCTCGTCGCCCTGCGGCAGCAGGTCACGCATGCGCGGCGAATCGCTGCGGTTGGCGCGGCCGGCAGCATCGTAGGGCGTGCGGGTCAGCAGGATCGGCGCGTTGTGGGCGCCCTTGGGCACCACGATCACGGTGTACAGACGGGTGCCGTCGCGCATCGGCACCATCACCACGCGCTTGTCGTAGTCGCGGCCGATATCCGGTGCAACGAACGGCTTGCCACTGATGTCCGGGGTCATCGGCGGGGTATCGGCGGCCAGCACGCTGCTGGACAGGCACAGGGCGATGGCTACAGCAACGGCACGCACATGCATGGATGACCCCTCGGCAGGAAAGGTTCCAGCGTACTCCTGCCCACCCCGCCGAAGTGTGCGCCGGCTTTGCGTTCTGTGGTGTCCGGGGCACGACTGATGGCACATGTGCGGCCGGCGGCCGCCGCGCTCGCCGGGCATGGCCCGGCGGATCCATCAGCCCGCAGGGACCTCGTGCAGCGCCAACCAGCGCCAGCGCCCCGCGTCCTGCCGCAGCACCGCCAACGATTCCCGCCAGGCCAGCGCTCCGCCAGCCACCGCATGCCCTTCGCGATAACGCAGCACCGCCAGTGGTGCGGGCGCCTGGATCCTCTGCACGTCCTCAACGGCGATCTCCAGACCGGGGCGCGCGCCGTGCCCGCCCACGAACAGCGCCTGCACCGCGTCCCGGTCCAGTCGCCGCCCGGCGATGCCGACCATGCTGAAGTCCGCGCAGAAGTGCGCCATCAGGTCATCCAGCGCGTCGGCGCCGGTGTCGGCACGGAACCAGGCCTGCAGCGCGTCGTGCAGTACGTGGATTTCATCTTCGGCGGTGTGTTGCATCAGGCATTCTCCGGTTGCATGAGGATCAGTGACTGCCCGCGGCGCAACAGCAGCATCGGCAGCAGGGTCAGGACAGCGGCCATGCCCAGCGCCGCGCCCGTGGCACGCGCTGGCAGCCATTGCAGGGCCAGCGCCAGCACCAGCGCAATGGCTGCCGTGCCGAGGCAGAAACTGAGCTGGCGGTTGAGGTTCCACAGCGCACTGGCGTCACCCAGCGCATCCGCGTCAACGCCAGTGAAGGCCAGCGTCTGCGCGGTGCTGCTGCACAGGCTGCCGCCGGCACCCATCAGCGCGAACAACAGCCCTGCCAGCGCAAACGCGGGCTGCGGCAGCACGGCCATCAACACCAGACCCGTCGCCTGCAGCAGCATGCCGATGCGCAGCACCGCGGCAGGAACGATGTGCGTCAGCAATCGCCGGCTGCCGGTGATCGCCACGGCCGACGCCAGCGCCCAAGGCAGCATCAGCGCACCGATGCGCGCAGCACTGAACCCGGCCTGGTGCAGCTGCAGCGTGCTGGCCAACTGACTGCCGATGAACACGCCGGGTACGGCCAGGTAGACCAGCATTGCCAGTCGAAGGCCGCGAAGGGACAGCAGCGACCAGCGCAGCAGCGGCTGCGCCTGCCCACGCGCATGGCGCAGGTGGGCCGTCGCCAGCATCAGCGCCAGCAACAACAGTACCGCGCCGGCAATCCGGTGGCCGGGTTCACCCAGCCAGGTCAGCGCCAGCAGCAGCACGCCCAGCGCACTCAACGCCGTGGCCAGCGCATAGGCCTGCAGCCGGGGCGCAGTGCGTTCACCATCGGCGGGCATCCACGCCAACACCAGGCCCATCGCCGCCAGTGCCAGCGGCAGGCTGGCCCACAGCACGCCGCGCCAGGACAGCCACTGCACCAGCAGCCCGCCCAGCGCCGGGGCCAGTGCCGGGACCAGCAGCGCCACCAGCAGGATGCGCCGGGTCAACGCGCCACGTTGGTCGGGCGTGCACTGCCGATACGCCGCGGCCTGCGCCACCGGGATCAACAGGCCACCGGCCAGGCCCTGCAGCAGGCGCCAACCCAGCAGCCAGCCGATGGACGGTGCAGCCCCGGCCAGCGCGGCAGCGGCGGCGAATACCAACAGCGCGACCAACAGCAGGCGTCGTTCGCCGCAGCGCGCGGCCAGCCACGGCGCCAGCGGAATCACCACGCTCAGGCCCAGCATGTACGCAGTGCCCACCCAGGCCAACACGCCCACCTCGGCCTGCAGCTGGGACGCCAGTGCCGGGTAGGCCACCGTGGCGATGAACATGTTCACCAGGTCCAGGGCGAACACCAGCAGGAAGATCGCCTCATGGCGCAGGCGGGCGGATGGCATCGGCGGCACTCGCGCGGGGAGAGACGCAAAGCATGGCGCCCATGCCGGATTGAAAAAACACGACAACAGCTGCAACACTGTCAAATTCATTTTGACAATGCAGCATCATGATCAGCCTTGATCGCTTCGATATCTTCCGCGCCGTGGTCGAAGCCGGCAGCCTGACCGCTGCCGCCGACCGCCTTGGCCTCAGCCGCGCGGTGGTCAGCTTCAACCTGAAGCGGCTGGAACAGGAGCTGGGCGTAACCCTGCTGCTGCGCAGTACCCGGCACCTGGCCCTGACCGAGGCCGGCGAGCAGTTCCTGCAGCACTGCGTGCAGGCGCTGGACGCGGCACAGGCGGCCATTGACGCCGCGCGCCGTGACCAGCATCAGCTGCAGGGCACGCTGCGCCTGACCACCACGCCGGAGTACGCGCAGCTGCGCTTGATTCCCGCGCTGGAAGCGTTCCGTGTGCGGCACCCGGCGCTGCAGCTGCACCTGTCGACCTCACCGGCACCGGCCGACCTGATTCCCGAGCGTTTCGACCTGGCCATCCGCCTTGGCCGCCTGCCGGATTCAGGCCTGCACGCCAGCGAACTGGAACGGCACCCGCTGTGCGCCGTAGCGGCCCCTGCGCTGCTGGCACGCCTGCCGTCGACCGAAGCAGCTGACGACCCGGCGCAGTTGGGCACCCTGCCCCGCCTGGGCTATCCGCGCCTGGCCGACGTGCCGGTGGTCGCACCGGATGGCAGCGACGCCCTGTTCGCTACCAACCCCGGCAATGCGGTGGTGCGCGTGGACGGTGCCAGCAGCCTGCGCGCCTTCGCCCTGGCTGGCGCCGGGGTCACCGTGTTGCCGCGCTGGTTGATCGAAGACGACCTGGCCCAGGATCGCCTGCGGCCGGTGCTGCGCCAGCACCGCTTCCCGCAGCAGAGCGTCTACGCGGTGTACCCGCACAGCACGCAACCGTCGCCGAAAGTGCGGCAGTTGATCGATTTCCTGCGCAGCTGGTTCGCCGGCCCGGCCGGGTGAATTCGCGCCCGCCGGGCATGGCCCGCGAACCCAACACCCCCACAAACAGACACGGCCCCTTCCGGGGCCGTGTCTTCAAGCATCCATCATCTACGGAATCAGCGCAGCACCTGCTCCACCAGCTGCACGTCCACGCTCTGCAGCGGTTCGGCCGCGTTGCGCGACAGCTGCACCTGATAGGTGCCGCCGTCGATCTTCCACTGGCGGGCCTGCGCATCGTAATGCGCCAGCGTCTTCGGCTCGGCTTCGATGCGGATACGGCGCTGTTCGCCCGGCTGCAGGCTCACCTTGTCGTAGCCGATCAGGCGGATCGGCGTGGTGCTGCCGGCCGGCAGCTTCAGGTACAGCTGGGCCACGTCGGCACCGGCGCGCTTGCCGGTGTTGCGGATGTCCACGCTGGCGACCAGGCGCGAGCCTTCCACGCTCACCTTCAGGTTGTCATAGGCAAACGAGGTGTAGGACAGGCCATGACCGAAGGCAAAGGTCGGGGTCAGGCCCTTGGCGGCCATCCACTTGTAGCCCACGTTGGCGCCTTCGATATCGAAATCGAACACATCGCCGAACGGCTTGGCCGGCTTGAAGCCGAGGCCATCCACGTGCGGGCGCGGCAATTGCGATTCGTCCACCACCCAGGTCACCGGCAGGCGGCCCGACGGGTTCACCTGGCCGGTCAGCAGCGCGGCAATGCCTTCGCCACCACGGATGCCCGGGTACCAGGCCTGCAGCATGGCCGGCACCTGCGCCAGCCACGGCGTGCGCACCGGGCCATTGGTTTCCAGCACCAGCACGGTCTTCGGGTTGGCCTTGGCCACTGCCGAGATCAGCGCATCCTGGTTGTCAGGCAGCTTCATGTCCGGCAGGTCGACCGACTCGGCCGCCCACTGGGTGGCGAACACGATGGCCACGTCCGCCTGCGCGGCAGCCTTGGCCGCCGCGGCAGCGTTGCTGCCGTCCACATATTCGATGGTCGCGTCCGGGCGCGCTGCACGCAGCGATTCCAGCGGCGAGGACGGGTGGAACATCACCGGGCCCGGCCAGGTGGTGGGCAGCACGCCCGGCACCGCATTGGTGCCCTTGGCGGTCACGCCCACCATCGACGAACCACCGCCACCGATCACGCCCTTGTCGGCATGGCCACCAATGATGACGATGCGCTTCACGCTGTCGGCCAGCGGCAGCAGGTTGCCTTCATTGCGCAGCAGCACGCTGCCTTCTTCCACCGTGCGCTGGGCCACGGCGAAGCCGGCTTCGGCATCCACCTTCTGGTGCTGCGGCGGGTTGTCGAAGTTGCCGTGCAGGAACATCGTGCGCAGGATGCGCGCCACCATGTCGTTCAGGCGCGCCTGCGGCACCACGCCGCCGTGCACGGCCAGGCGCAGCGGCTCATCGAAGAACACCGCCGCATCGAACACTTCACCGGCCGACTGCTGGTCCAGGCCGGCCAGCGCCGCCTTCGAACCGCTGTGCACGCCGCCCCAGTCGGACATCACGAAACCGGGGAACTTCCACTCCTGCTTCAGCACCTGGTTCATCAGGTAGCCGTTCTCGCAGCCGTAGGTGCCGTTGATCTTGTTGTACGAGCACATCGCCACGCCCGGGCGGCCAGCTTCCAGCGCGATCTCGAAGGCCAGCAGGTCCGATTCGTGCATGGCTTGTTCGCCGATGCGCACATCGTGGAAGTTGCGGCGGGTCTCCATGTCGTTCAGCGCGAAGTGCTTCATCGACGAAATCACGTGCTGGCTCTGCACGCCCTGGATCAGCGCGCCCACCATCGAACCGGCCAGCAGCGGATCTTCACCGGCGTATTCGAAATTGCGGCCGTTGCGCGGGTCACGCTGCAGGTTCACGCTGCCCGAAAGCAGGATGTTGAAGCGCTGCTGCCAGGCTTCACGGCCCATGGTCGCGCCACCGGCGAAGGCGACTTCGCGGTTCCAGCTGGAGGCGGTGGACGGGCCCGACGGCATGGCCGTGGCGAAATCGCCCGGACGGATGCCACCGGGGTTGGTCACGCCCACGCCGGCATCGGCCGACTGCTGCGCCGGAATGCCCAGGCGCGGCACCGCCGGCACGAAACCGGCCGAACCCACCGCGCCTTCCGGCAGCGGACCGCCATCCTTGCCCAGCCCGAAATAGCTGTGCAGCATCTGGAACTTCTCGTCCTCGGTCATCGCCTTCAGCAGCAGCGCAGCGCGCGCATCGGCGTTCAGGCTGGCGTCCATCCACGGGCGCTCACCGCCCTTGTCGGCCGCGTAGGCCAGGGTCAGCAGGGTGGCCTGCAGGCCATTGCCATCGACCTTGAACGGTGCGCTGCTGGCCGCCTGGAAACCATCGCTGAAGTAGCTGGCATCGGCTTCCAGGGCCACGCGCGAGGGATCGAAACCGGCTGCCTTGGCCGATTCACTGGCCACCGCACCCAGCAGCACCGCCGGTGCGCCCAGCCGCGAACGCGACACCAGCGCCGGCAACTGCGCGGCGCCGGCACCGGCGTCGGTGTAGATGGCCACGGTATGGCGGCCGTCATCCAGGCGCAGGTAGTTCAGGCCCGGCTGGTCCGGGCCGCTTTCCGCGGCAATCGGCAAGCGGGTCAGCACGGCCTGGCCGCGCTGGGTCTGGCCATCGTCCTGGCCGGCGGCAATGAAGCGGTAGTCGTAGCCCAGGCCATCGGCCAACAGCTGCAACGGATCGACCTGGCCGATACCGCGCTGCACCTGGCGCACGCTCACTGCGTCCACCTGCAGGGTCTTCAGCTGCGCCGCCAGGGCCGGCATCGCGTCCGGCGCAGGCGCCTGGTCCAAGGTCAGCACGGTGAAGGCGGCCGGGTCGGCCCAGGCCGGGGCGGCCAATGCGGCAGACAGGGCAAGGGACAGGGCAAGCGGCTTTGTAAACGTTTTCATCGGCAGGCGTAATTCCGTTGCCAAGGCAATCGGTCCAGGGAAAGTGCCGCCGAAGGGTGCAGCGTCATGCCGCGCAAGCGTTGCCGGGCAACACCTGCAGGCCAAAGGACGGGCCGGTCTGCGCGCGGGACCCTCCTCCCGGCGTGACAACCTGCCTGCCCGGGCCGCACACGGCGACCCATCATGTGAAGATTGTGCGAGGGCGTTGATCGCTGTCAACAGGACCTAAGTCACAGGCGCCCGCGCGCAAGCTGGTTATCAGGCCATCACCGCTGGTCATCAGCGTGGCCTGTGGTGCTGCCGATAATGGAATTCCCGGCCCCGAGCGTTGCCCATGACCCTGCACCGCGACTTCGACCATCTCTGGCGCGACCGCTGTGATACCTCCAGCCAGCGCAGCCCACGCGTGCTGATCCGCGTGTTCGTCGCCCCCGGGGAACTGGAAGCACGGGTGGCCTTCTACGAACAACTGCAGGGCGTGGTGGCCGACGCGGGCTTCCCCTTCCCCGATGCCGGGCTGCGCCTGGCCATGGTCGGTGCCTTCCTGCTGATCGAAGGCAATGACACCGCACTGGCGCCGTTCACCTCCACCACCGGCACCCTGCTGGTCGATGACGTGCGGCCCTATCACGACAGATTGGTCGCAGCCGGCGCGCAGATCATCTTCCCGCTGCAGGTGGTACCCACCGGCGCGGCGTTCAACGCGGTGCACCCCGATGGCACCGTGGTCGAGTACGTGCACCACCGGCCGGACCCCCACGGGCGGTGATGGGACGGTCGGGCTGCCGCCCGGCACCCGCAGAGGAAACGTCAACGTCGACGTCAAAAGCCTGCATTCCGTGGGATGGCGGTGTGGGTCCGGTGGCAGGGGACGCTGCAAGTACGTCCATGTAAGCTCGGTCGCCGCATCCATGCGGCTCACGCCCCTGCCACCGGACCCACCCCGCCTTCGACGGTTTCCTGCGAGCTGTTGGAACCTGCTGCTGTTGGAACCTGCTGCTGATGGTGGTGGGTGCCGACCGTTGGTCGGCACAGGGGTCGGATCTCCATGGATTCAATTCCGATGGAAATCCATCCACGCACGGCGTGGATCTACAATGGCGCCCTCTTCGCGCCGGGGCTGGCATGGATTCCTTCAACCTGATGCGCACCTTCCGCCGCATCGTCGAACGCGGCGGCCTGGCCCGCGCGGCCGAAGACCTGGGCCTGTCAGCGGCCGGCTTGAGCAAACAGCTGCGCACGCTGGAAGCGCACCTGGGCGTGGTGCTGCTGCAGCGGACCACGCGGCGCATGAGCCTGACCGAAACCGGCCACGCCTATTACCGCGAGTGCTGCCGCCTGCTGGACGAACTGGACGCGCTGGAACGCGGCATCGCCGAACAGCGTGGCGAGGTTGCCGGCCGCCTGCGGGTGAACGCACCGCAGTCCTTCGCGCTGAGCACGCTGTCGCCGCTGCTGCCGCGCTTCCTGCAACAGCATCCGCACCTGTCGCTGGATCTGGTGATGGAAGACCGCCTGCTCGACGCGGTGGGCGAAGGCTTCGATGTGTCGCTGCGGCTGCGCGCCGAGTTGGACGATTCACGCTTGGTGGCGCGGCGGCTGGCCTCGCTGCAGCAGGTGTTGTGCGCGGCACCGTCCTACCTGCAGCAGCACCCCGCACCGCACACCGTGCAGGATCTGCATGCACATAGCGTGCTGGCCTACAGCCTGTCCGATTCACCAGGCAGCTGGCCGCTGCTGGGCCCCGATGGCCAGGTCACGATCACCCTGCCGGCACGGGTGACCGCCAACAACAGCCTGCTGCTGCGCGACCTGCTGCTGGCGGGCTTGGGCATCGGCGCGCTGCCCTCGTTCCTGGCCGCGCCCGCGCTGGCACGCGGCGACCTGCAGCAGGTGCTGGCCGACCACCGCTATCCCCCGCGCTTTGTGCATGCGGTCTACCCCACCGCGCGCCACCTGCAGCCCAAGGTGCGGGCCTTCATCGATTTCCTGCACGCCGAACTGCCCAGCTGCGCGGGACTGGATTCGTAACCGCCAGCGAAAACTGAGCTGCCCGGAACCCGCTGTTTCGGCCACGCTGCGCTGCCTACGCTGCCGCCTCCCCTCTCACCGATGGCAGGCAGATGTTTTCCGCTCCCTCCCCCACCACCGCCGCGCCGGTGGTCGATTTCTTCCACGATGTGGTCTGCGGCTGGTGCTTCGTACTGGCCCCGCGCCTGCAGCAGGTTTCGGCCGAACTGGGCATCCAGGTGCGCCACCGCAGCTTCGTGCTGCAGGACTCGCGCGCCCGGATGATCGACGTCTTCGGTTCCATGCCCCGCGCCAAGGACACCATCCTGCGCCACTGGGCCGACTGCGCGGCGCATGAAGACACCGCGCGCATCGACATCGACGGCATGCGCGCGCAGACGTTCGAATATCCCTCCGGCTGGCTGGGCGCACTGGCCTGCCAGGCGGCCGGCGTGCTCGGCGGCAACGATGCCCATGGCGCGATGTTCGATGCGGTGCAGTGGGCGCACCTGCACCAGCACCGCAACATCGGTAATGCCGACGTCCTGCTGGACATCGCCGAATCGCTGGGCCACCGGCGCGGCGTCTTCGCTGACCACATGCGCAGCGACGCCGTGCGCCAACGCGTACAGGCCGACCGCGCAGAAGCCGCCGTCCTCGGCATCCGTTCCATTCCCACCGTCATCGGCGGCCACGGCCTGCGCCTGCAGACCCTGCCGCTGCCACAGCTGCGCCAGGCCCTGGCGCCCCTGGTCGCGGCCACCGCCGCGCCCTTCCCCACCCTGCAAGGAGAAACCCCATGACCCCACGTACCCTGGCCAGCGCACTGGCCCTGCTGCTGGCCAGCACTGCTGCATCCACCGCCGTGTCCGCACACGAACACGCTCCTTCCGGCCAGCAGGTCGGCACCAGCCCTTGGGGGCCGAAGGACGAAATCGGTCGCCTCAACCTGATCACCGACGCCTCGCGTGCCGCCATCCTGTCGCGGGTCAGCGGCGGCAAGACCTACGACCTGGCCACCGAATACTACGTCGGCATGCCCAGCTGGCAGGACGCCGGCGACCCGCACTACCAGTTCTGGATGACCCATACCCCGCGCGGCACCGTGGTGGACGACCCGATGGGCGTGGGCCAGGCCATGAACCTCACCCGCAGCTACACCGGCACCGCGTTTTCGATGTACAGCCACACCGGCACCCATATCGATGCGCTGAACCACTTCGGCATCCACGGAAAGATCTGGAATGGCTTCGAGGCCGATGAGCACCTTGGCGACCGTGGCTGGAAGGTCACCGGCATCGAGAAATTCCCGCCGCTGATCGCCCGTGGCGTGTTGATCGACGTGGCCGGCGCCAAGGGCGTGGACATGCTGCCGGACAGCTACCGCGTCACCCGCCAGGACCTGAAGGATGCGCTGGCACGCCAGCACGTCACCCTGCAGCAGGGCGACGTGGTGCTGATCCGCACCGGTCGCATGCGCCTGTTCGAACAGCCCCGCGCCTACATGGCCAACCCGCCGGGCATGGGCCTGGACGCGGCCCGTTTCCTGGTGGAAGACAGTGGCGCGATGATCGTCGGCGCCGACAACCTCAGCTTCGAGACCTTCCCCTCGGAGGTGTCCGATGATTACGTGCCGCTGCACACCTACCTGCTGGCCCAGCAGGGCGCGCCGATCATCGAGCTGGTGGCGCTGGACGAACTGGCCCGTGACCAGGTCTACGAGTTCGCCTTCATCGGCGGCCCGCTGAAGATCCGCGGCGGCGACGCCGCCCCGCTGCGCCCGGTGGCCCTGCCGGTACGCCGGTAACGCGCCGGGTAGCGCCGGGCGTCCCATACCGGTAGGTGCCGACCTTGGTCGGCACTCCCTGCCCCCTTCAGCAACCTGAAAACCACCCCTCGATTTCATTAGTAATTCTACTCACAAGGCGAGTAGCATGTCCGGTCTCAGCCCCTGATACCGGCCTGTCGATACTCGTTCCATGCCCGCCGTTTCCGTCCACTGCCGCCGCTTCCTGCCTGCCCAGCGCCTCCCCTGGAGGACCGGCTGATGGGCGCCGTCGTCGCCCTGGACCGCCTGCTGGATGGCCGCCAACTGTGGCGCGGCCCGGCCCGCCATGGCCCGGCCAGCGACCATCTGGCCAGCGGGCACCCGGCCCTGGATGCCCGCCTGCCCGGCGGCGGCTGGCCCGCCAGCGGGCTGTGCGAAGTGCTGCTGGCCTGCCCCGGCGTGGGCGAACTGGCCCTGGTCTGGCCGGCACTGGCCAAGCTGAGCCAGCGCGATCGGCCGATCGTGCTGGTCGCCCCGCCGCATCGGCCGCATGCCCCGGCCTGGGCCGCGGCCGGGCTGGACCTGGCCCAGCTGCAGATCATCCACGCCGCGCCGAAGCAGGCGCTGTGGGCAGCCGAACAGTGCCTGCGCTCGGCCGCCTGTGCGGCGGTGCTGTGCTGGCCGCAGCAAGCCGATGATCGTTCCCTGCGCCGGCTGCAGGTGGCCGCCGACAGTGGCCAGTGCCTGGGCTTCGTGTTCCGCGAAGCGCGCGCCGCACGCAATCCGTCGCCGGCCAGCCTGCGCCTGCAGCTCGACCCCGGCCAGGTGCGCGTGCTGAAGTGCCGCGGCGGGCTGCCGCCTGCGCAGCCCTTGCCGCTGGCCATTGCCCACTGAGGCCGCGCCATGCATTGGGCCTGCCTGTTGTTGCCGCAACTGGCGCTGGACAGCGTACTGCGCCAGCAGCCGGACCCGCAGCGGCCGCTGGTGCTGCTGCAGGGCCCGGCCCAGCGCCGGGTGCTGCGCGCGGTCAGCCCGGCCGCACGGGCCGCCGGCCTGCGCCCGGGCATGCTGCTGTCGGCCGCGCAGGTGCTGGTGCAGGACATGCAGCTGCACGACTACGATCCCGCCGCCGAACAACAGACCCGGCAGCTGCTGGCCAGCTGGCTGTACGCCTACAGTTCGCAGGTCAGCCTCGATTTCCAGCATGCGCTGGTGCTGGAAATCCACGCCAGCCGCGCCCTGTTCGGCGATTGGCCACAGATCGAACAGCGCCTGCGCCACGGCCTGCATGAACTCGGTTTCCGCCACCGCCTGGTGGCCGCGCCCAACCCGCATGCCGCGCGCGTGCTGGCCAACGTGCACGACGGCCTGGGCATCGACGCCATGCAACTGGCGGCCGCGCTGGCGCCACTGCCACTGGCACGCAGCGGCCTGCCGGCCGATGCGGTCACCGTGCTCGGTCGTTCCGGCCTGCGTACGCTGGGCGCGGTGTTCGACCTGCCGCGCGACAGCCTGGCCCGCCGCTTCGCCCCGCAGGTGCTGCAGCAGCTCGATGCCGTGCGCGGCCTGGACAACACGCCGCTGCGCTACTACCAGCCCCCCGACCGTTTCGATGCCCGCATCGAATTCGAATACGAAATCGAATCCAGCCAGGCCCTGCTGTTCCCGCTGCGGCGCCTGCTGCTGGACCTGGCCGCCTTCCTCTGCTCGCGCGATGGCGGCGTGCAGCGCTTCGACCTGCACTTCGAACACGACCTGCTGCCGGCCAGCGTGCTGACCATCGGCCTGCTGGCCCCCGAACGCGATGCCGCGCTGCTGTTCGAAATCGCCCGCAACCGCATGGAAGCCTTCGCCCTGCCCGCCGGCAGCCGCGCACTGCGCCTGCAGGCCGAACAACTGCCGCCGTTCGTGCCGGTGGCACGCGATCTGTTCGACACCCGCCCGGCCCAGGCCATGCCGTGGAACCAGCTGCGCGAACGGCTGCGCGCGCGGCTGGGCGATGATGCCGTGCAACCGCTGGCGGTGCAGGCCGACCATCGCCCCGAACGCGCCAGCGGCACCCAGCCACCGGCCAAGTCCCCCGCACACTGGCCGCTGCGCCCCGGTTGGCTGCTGGATGCACCCCAGCCGCTGCGCGACCCACGCCTGCGCATCGTCGCCGGCCCGGAACGGATTGAATCGGGCTGGTGGGACCAGGCCGATGCGCGGCGCGACTACTACGTGGTGGAAACCGCGCACGGGCAACGCGGTTGGGCGTTCCGCCCGCGCAACGACCCGCATGCGCCGTGGATGCTGCACGGCTGGTTCGGCTGAACCGGCATGCACGCAGAACTGCCCGCCTATGCCGAACTGCATTGCCTGTCGGCCTTCAGTTTCCAGCGCGGCGCCTCCACCGCCGACGAACTGTTCGCGCGCGCCGCCAGCCAGGGCTACCGCGCCCTGGCGATCACCGACGAATGCTCGCTGGCCGGCATCGTCCGCGCCTGGCAGGCGGCCAAGGCGCATGGCGTAGCGCTGATCGTCGGCGCCGAACTGCAGATCGAAGACGGGCCGAAGATCGCCCTGCTGTGCACCGACCAGGATGCCTATGCCGGGCTGTGCCAGCTGATCACCACCTGCCGCCGGCGCGCCGGCAAGGGTGAGTACCGCTGCCTGGCCGACGATCTGCAGGGCCTGCCCGACAGCCTGCTGTGCCTGTGGCTGGACCGGCAGCCCGATGCCAGCCACCTGCAGGGGCTGCGCACCGGCTTCGGCGACCGCCTGTGGTTGGCGGTGGAACTGCACCACGAACACGACGACGCGCGCCGCCTGCAGCAGCTGCAGGCCTTCGGCGAACGCCACGCGCTGCCGCTGGTGGCCAGCGGCGATGTGCACATGCACGTGCGCCGTCGCCGCGCCCTGCAGGACACCCTTACCGCCATCCGCCACCGCTGCAGCGTGGCCGAAGCCGGCTGGCGCCTGTTTCCCAATGGCGAACGCCACCTGCGCCCGCGCACCTCGCTGGCCCAGCTGTACCCGCCCGAACTGCTGGCCGAAACCCTGCAGATCGCCGCGCGCTGCCACTTCAGCCTGGACCAGCTGAAATACACCTACCCGCGCGAACTGGTGCCGGCAGGCCACACCCCGGACAGCTGGCTGCGCGCGCTGGTGGAACAAGGCATTCCCGAACGCTGGAAGGACGGCATCCAGCCGGCCCAGCGCCAGCAGATCGAACACGAACTGGAACTGATCGCCAAGAAGAACTACGCCTCGTACTTCCTCACCGTGCAGGACATCGTGCGCTTCGCCCGCAGCCAGCAGATCCTGTGCCAGGGCCGCGGTTCGGCGGCCAATTCGGCGGTGTGCTTCGTGCTGGGCGTCACCGAGATCGACCCGGCGCGCAGCAACCTGCTGTTCGAGCGCTTCATTTCCGAAGAACGCGACGAACCACCGGACATCGACATCGATTTCGAGCACGAGCGGCGCGAGGAAGTGCTGCAGTACGTGTTCAAGCGCTATGGCCGCGAACGTGCCGCACTGACCGCCGTGGCGATCAGCTACCGGGGTCGCAGTGCCATCCGCGATGTGGCCCGCGCACTGGGCCTGCCGATGGACCAGGTGAACGAACTGGGCGCCGCCATGGACCACTGGGGCGGGCACATACCGCTGCCGGACACCCTGCGCGAACGCGGCTTCGACCCGGACACAGCGCTGATGCGGCGGCTGCTGTCACTCACCGCCGAGCTGATCGATTTCCCACGCCACCTGTCGCAGCACCCGGGCGGTTTCGTGATTTCCGAACATCCACTGTCCACCCTGGTGCCGGTGGAAAACGCGGCCATGGCCGACCGCACCGTCATCCAGTGGGACAAAGACGATCTGGACGCCACCGGTCTGATGAAGGTCGACTGCCTGGCGCTGGGCATGCTCACCGCCATCCGCAAATGCCTGGCCCTGCTGCAGCAGCACGGGCTGCACAGCGGCCGCATGGACGCGGTGCCCGCCAAGGACAGCGCGACCTACGACATGATCTGCGCCGCCGATACCATCGGCGTGTTCCAGATCGAATCGCGCGCACAGATGGCCATGCTGCCGCGCATGCAGCCGCGCAGCTTCTACGACCTGGTGATCGAAGTGGCCATCGTGCGCCCTGGGCCGATCCAGGGCGACATGGTGCACCCCTATCTGGAACGCCGCCGGATCCTGCGCGAACAGGGGCCCGAGGCCTTGAACGACCCGGCCAACCCGCTCTACCCACCGCAGCTGGAACGCGTGTTCGCACGCACCCTGGGCGTTCCCCTGTTCCAGGAACAGGTGATGCAGCTGGCGGTGGAAGCGGCCGGCTACACCCCGGGCGAGGCCGATGCCCTGCGCCGTTCGATGGCCGCCTGGAAGCGCCGTGGCGGGCTGGAACCGCATCGGGAAAAACTGCTGGCCGGCATGCTGCGCAACGGCTTCAGCCGCGAGTACGGCGAACACCTGTTCGAGCAGATCAAGGGCTTTGGCAATTACGGTTTTCCGGAAAGCCATGCCGCCAGCTTCGCCCTGCTCACCTATGTCAGTTGCTGGCTGAAGTGCCACCACCCGGCCGCGTTCACCGCCAGCCTGATCAACAGCCAGCCGCTGGGCTTCTACAGCCCCGACCAGTTGCTGCAGGATGCGCGCCGCCATGGCATTGCCGTGCTGCCGGTGGATGTGCGCCACAGCCATTGGGACTGCACCCTCGATTTCAGCAAGGGCGCGGCCGCCATCCGCCTGGGCCTGCGCCTGGTCGATGGCTGCAGCGAACAGGCCGTGCAGGCCCTGCTGCGCGAGCGCGCACGGCGCCCGTTCGACGATGTGGGCGATCTGTGCCAGCGCGTCGCACTGGATCGCCGCCAGCAGGGCCTGCTGGCCGATGCCGGCGCCCTGCGCGGCCTCAGTGGCCATCGCCACCGTGCACGCTGGGATGTTTCCGGCGTGGAAAACCGCCTGCCGCTGTTCGACCCGGCCCGCGCCACCGGCGAAGCACGCGTTCCGCTGCCGCTGCCCAGCGCCTGGGACGACATGCAGGCCGATTACCGCAGCACCGGCACCACGCTGGGCCGCCACCCGCTGTCGTTCCTGCGCGCACAGCTGCGCAGCCGCGGCTGCCTGGATGCCGCGCAACTGTCTGCCCACGGGCATGGCCGCCGCGTGCGCATTGCCGGGCTGGTGCGCATGCGGCAGCGGCCGCAGACCGCCAGCGGGGTCACCTTCCTGACCCTGGAAGATGAAACCGGCATGGTCAACGCCGTGGTCTGGCGGCACGTGGCCGACCGCCAGCACCGCATCCTGGTCGATACCCAGTTGATGCAGATCGACGGCCGGCTGGAACGCGTGGACGGCGTGCAGCATGTCATCGTGCAGCGCATGCTGGGGCTGGACGATCTATTGCAGGGCCTGCGCAGCCACAGCCGCGATTTCCATTGATGGGTCATTGATGGGTAGAGTCGACTGTCAGTCGACTAGCGCGCCAGCGCGGTTGTGCCATTGATGGGTAGAGTCGACTGTCAGTCGACTAGCTGTGTAAACCCACTACGTTGTTCAGCGGCACTCTGGAGATAGGTGGCTGGCCGCCGATCCCCATATGGGGACGGTGCCAGTTGTAGTGGTGCAGCCATTGGGTCAGCACGGAATTGCGTTGGTCCGATCTCGACTAAACGGCGTTAAACGGGCATTTTTATGGTTGTTCATCCGGGCTCTTTGGGATCTGGAGAGGTGTGGTAACCACCATTTTCCAGAGATGTCCCGGATGAACAACGTACAGAGAGATCACAACTAGCGGGCCAGCGCGGAATTGCTGCACGCCGTTTCAAGGGCAGTCGACTAACAGTCGACTAACAGTCGACTCTACCCAGTCGACTCTACCCATCCGCTTTTGCATCCGCTATCGTCGCCACATCCAAGGAAGGACTACACGATGGCCCGTGCGTTGCTGCTTACTACCCTGGGGGTGTCCACCCTCGCCCTGCTGGTGTCCGGCTGGACGGCCTGGAACCTGCACGACAGCCAGTCGCCCGAACGCGTGATCCATGCACGCGGCCTGGTCGTCCACGATGCCAAGGGCCAGGCCCGCGTCATCGTCGGTGCGCCGGTACCCGATCCGACCAGCAAAGGACGCACCCAGGGCCCGCGTGCCGCGGCACTGTCCGGTGTGATCCTGCTCGGCCCGGACGGTTCCGAACGCGGCGGCTACGGCACCAGCGACCGCGGCGGCGAAGCCCTGCTCACCCTGGACGATGCCAGCGGCACCACCGAAGTGTTCAAGGTGGTCGCCAACCCCGATCGCGGCGCCACCCTGATGGTCCGCCACCAGAACAATACCGGCGCCATGCTCACCTCGTGGCAGGGCAAGCCGGAACTGCTGTTCCTGGACGACAGTGGGCAGACCTACTACGTGCGCCCCGGGGTCAACGCCGCGCCGTGAACCGGGACCTGACGGCCCGGCATTAATGCAAACGATTCTCTTTTGCGGTAAGGTGCGCGCGCTGCCCTTGCCGCCGCGGGCCGTTCCTGTCCCGCTCTCCGCAGCCGTCCGTGCCCGTCCAAGCGCTCCGTCCAAAGCCATTGCCGTTGACGCCTGCCCGCCCGGCGCGGCGCGGCGCACGCGAGCGCCGCACGCACTGGATGGCGGTGGCGATCACCGCCACCCTGCACCTGCTGCCGGTGCTGGGGCTGCTGCACTGGACGACGTCCACACCCCGCCCCGTGCCCCCTGTCGAAGAGGTGCGCATCAGCCTGCGCGTGTTGCCCCCCACCGCGCCGCCACAGCCGCTGGAAGAACTGAAGGCCGAGCGTCCCAGCCAGGCACAGCAGCCACGCCCAGCGCAGCCACGGCCGCTGTCGCCGCCCCCGCCCAGCCGCGCGCCGGAAGGCACCCTGGCCGCCGCTGACGGTCGTACCCCCGATGCACAGGCACAGCCCCTACCGGCTCTGGTCCTGCCGACCCACGACGCGCCCCCGGCACCGGCGTCGATCAGTGCAGCACCACCCACCCCCGACGCCGCACCGGCGCCGCAGTTGGCCGGCACCCACAGCGATACCTGGGAAGCACGTCTGATGGCCCGTCTGGAACGCCACCGTTATTTCCCCAGTGCCGCCCGCGCGCGCCGGCAGCAGGGCACGGCCTGGGTGCGCGCCAGCGTCGACCGCAGCGGCCGCCTGCGCACGCTGCTGCTGGAACGCAGCAGTGGCGAACCCATGCTGGACCAGGCCGCTCTGCAGACCTTCCGCCGCGCGCAGCCGCTGCCGCGTATTCCCGATGATCTGCCGGCACCGCAGGAACGCGTGGTACCGGTGGAGTACTACCTGCGCTGAAGCGCGCCGCGCCGCCGCTCAGGTCCAGGCCGGGTCGGCAGTGAAATCGATGGTCAGCCAGAACATGCCGCCGCGTGCATCCAGGCGCACGGCAATCTCATCGCGCATGGCATCCACCTCGCCCACCGTGCCCAGCGGCGTGGCCGGGTCGGTCAGCACATGGATCTCGATGAAGCGCATGCGCCCCATCTTCGCCACGTGGCTGGTGAAGCCGGCATAGCCCCGCTCGCCCACGAACGCCTGCATCACCTGCTGCACGCGCTGGTCCAGGTCATCGGGCGCGACCTGCAGTACCTCGCGCAGCGCCTTGAATGCAGCGCGCGTGGGCACCGGCAGCACGGCCAGACTGATCAGCATCAGCACGATTGAATCCAGGTACGGTACCCAGTGCTGCCACGGCCCGTCCTGCAGGGCCAAGGCCAGCACGAAGGCCAGCACCACCGCCAATGCCATCAGCCCGCCCAGCAGCCAGGCACGCACGTCCAGCCACAGCAAGGGCGAGTGCAGGCGCCGTGCCTGCCCTGCCACGAACGCGGCCATGCCAAGGTTGGTTGCACTGATCAGACCGGCCCACCACAGCGCCGGCCCGAACTTCACCACGTGGCCGCCGGTGGTCAGCCCGATCACCGCGTTGGCCAGCGCGTAGACGCAGGCCAGCGACAGGATCACCCCGCCCAGCGCCTCCACCATCGGTTCCAGATGCCAATAGCCGTACTGGAAGCGCGGGCTCTGCTCCCGCGCCACCAGCCGCAGCACCGACAGCGACACCAGGGTCAGGGCCACGTCCACCAGGCTGTAGATGCCGTCGAACAGGATGGCCTGCGATCCCACCAGCAGGCCGCCCAGGAAGCCGGCCGCACTGACCGCCACGGTCATCCCGATCGACAGCAGCAGGATGCGTTGTTCGCGGGCGGTATCCATTCAGGCCTTCAGCACCTCCACCCGGTAGGTGGTGCCTTCTTCGTCGTGCTCGATGATCAGCCCGTGCACATCCGATTCGAAACCGGGGAAGCGCGCATTCTGTTCGCGGGCAATGCGCAGCGACTGGATGATCGGCTCGTCGCTGGCGCCGAAGCGCTCGCCGGGCATGATGGTGGGAATACCCGGCGGGTACGGCACCAGCATGGTGGCGGCAATGCGGCCGCTGAGCTGTTCGATGTCCACCCGCTCGATCTCGCCCTTCACCAGATGGTTGTAGGCATCGGCCGGGGTCATCACCGGGGTCGGCAGGTCCACGTACATCTCGCGCATCACCTTGGCCACGGCAAATTCCTGGTTGAAGGCATGCAGCGCCTCACACAGGTCACGCAGGCCCCAGCCGGCATAGGCCACCGGATAATCGGCGGCCAGCGTCGGCAGTGCCTGGTTCAGCGGCGCGTTGCGATCGTACAGCTCCTTGAACGCCATCAGCTCGGTCACCAGGGTGCTCCACTTGCCCTTGGTGATGCCCATCGAGAACAGGAACAGCACCGAGTACAGGTTGGTCTTTTCCACGGTGATGCCGCGGCCCCACAGGAACTTGCTCAGCACCGCCGCCGGAATGCCCAGCTTGCCCATGCTGCCGTCCATCGTCAGGCCCGGGGTCAGCAGGGTCACCTTGATCGGGTCGATCAGCACATAGTCGTCCACCAGCCCATCGAAGCCGTGCCAGTGCGCATCGGGCTGCAGGTACCATTCCTCACGCTTGGCCACCAGCGGTGCCGGCGTATCGCCCTTGTCCAGGCTGCGCTCCACCTTCGTGGGCTGCCACACGCTGAAC
Source organism: Stenotrophomonas sp. ZAC14D2_NAIMI4_6 (assembly GCF_003086875.1). Taxonomy (NCBI): domain Bacteria; kingdom Pseudomonadati; phylum Pseudomonadota; class Gammaproteobacteria; order Lysobacterales; family Lysobacteraceae; genus Stenotrophomonas; species Stenotrophomonas sp. ZAC14D2_NAIMI4_6. The sequence continues at coordinate 2,480,150 of NZ_CP025996.1, forward strand.
CACCAGTCGTCGCGGCCCAGGTCATCGCGCACGTGCAGCATGGCGCGGCGGAAGGCAATCGCTTCGTCGTGCATTTCCTGCACCAGCGAACGCCCGGCCTCGCCCTCCATCATCTTCGAGGCCACGTCGCAGGCCGCGATCACCCCGTAATGCGGGCTGGTGGAGGTATGCATCATGAACGATTCGTTGAAGCGCTCGGCATCCAGGTCGCGGCTGGCCGAGTTGCGCACGTGGATCATCGACGCCTGCGAGAACGCGGCCAGCAGCTTGTGCGTGGAATGGGTGGTGAAGATGATCGCATCCTGCTCGCGCGGCTTGCCCTTGGCCATGCCGTAGTGGTTTTCGTAGAACGGATGGAATGCCGCGTAGGCATACCAGGCTTCATCGAAGTGCAGGAAGTCCACCGCGCTGCCGATCTCCTCGGCAATCTTCTCGGCGTTGTAGCACAGGCCGTCGTAGGTGGAATTGGTGACCACCGCGATGCGCGGCTTCGACCCGGCTTGGTAGGCCTGGCTGGCCAGCGGGTTGTCGGCAATACGCTGCTGCAGCGCCTCGGGGGTGAACTGGTCCAGGCTGATCGGCCCGATGATGCCGTGCGCGTTGCGGCTGGGGGTGAAGTACACCGGTACGCCGCCGGTCATGATCAGTGCATGCAGCAGCGATTTGTGGCAGTTGCGGTCCACGAACACCACGTCACCGCGCGCCACCGTGCCGTGCCAGACGATCTTGTTGGCGGTGGAGGTGCCGTTGGTGACGAAGAAGGTGTGGTCGGCGCCGAAATTGCGCGCGGCTTCGTCCTCGGCGTCCTTGATCGGGCCGGTGTGGTCCAGCAGCGAACCCAGTTCCGGCACCGAGATCGACAGATCGCTGCGCAGGGTGTTCTCGCCGTAGAACTGGTGGAACGCACGGCCCACCGGCGATTTGGTGAACGCCACGCCACCGGCATGGCCCGGGGTATGCCAGGAATAGTTGGATTCGGCCGCGTGGTGGATCAACGCCTTGAAGAACGGCGGCAGCAGGTTCTGCATGTAATCTTCGGCCGCACGCATCACCTGGCGGGCGACGAAGTTCTTGGTGTCCTCGAACAGGAAGATGAAACCGTGGATGTACTTGAGCAGCTTGCTGGGCACCTTCTCGATGGTGCGCCGCTCGCCGTACAGGAACACCGGCAGGTTGGCCCGGCGCGCGCTCTGTTCGCGCAGGAAGGCGGCCAGGCGCTGGAACTCGCCCTCGCCCTCTTCGCTGCCATCGATCGAGATCAGCACCGCCGACGCCGCCACGTAGGTACGGGCACCGGCGCGCGCATCGTCCAGGTTCAGGCCGCACAGCACGCGCTGGCCGTTGCCACGCAGCTCTTCCACCAGCGCGCGGATCAGGATGCCGCCGATGCGCGGCGAATCGTAGTCGCCATCAATGACGATGACCGGGTAATCCAGGGACTTGAAGTACACGTTGATTCTCCTTGTCGAATTCAGGAACGCTGGGCGCCGCCGGACAACGCGGCCGCCTCACGGGTGCGCTGCCGCTGCTGGCGACGCTCCTCGCTGAAGAAGGGATAGAACACGGTGATGAACAGCACGAACAGGAAGGCGTACTGCACGATCGTTCCCGACGAGCCGTAGATCGCCCACAGGCAATACACCACCGTCAGGCTGGTCAGTGCCCAGAACGCACCGGTGTGGACGATGGTGTGCGAGCGTTCCACCACGAAATAGCAGGCCACGCAGGAATAGATGTACGGCAGCAGGGTCAACACCACCGCCGCCGAGGTGATCACATCGAACTGTGCCGACGCGGTTTCCGAGGTGGAGGTGACCAGCACCGCGAGGGTCATCAGCACCGCCACGATCAGCACTCCCTTCACCGGCACGTCGTCCTTGTTGGTCTTGCTGAAGATGCTCGGGAACAGGCCATCGTCGGACGCCGCCTTGGCGCTCTGCGCGGTCAGCAGGATCCAGCCACCCAGCGAACCGGCCGCACCGATGAAGGCACACAGGCTGACCAGGCCACCACCCCAGCCGCCCACCGCCTTGGCGGCGGCCAGCGCGAACGGCGCATCGGAGGTCTGCAGTTCGGCATTGGGCACCATGCCCATGATCACCGACGAACTGGCGATGTAGGCCACCGCCGCCAGGAACACGCCGGCCAGGGTGGCGCGGGCCACGTTCTTTTCCGGGTTTTCCACCACGCCAGCGGTCACCGACGCCGATTCCACGCCGATGAACGCCCACAGGGTCAGTGCGGCGGCACTGGAAATGGCGCCGAAGTTCGATTCACCCGAAACGTTGTAGGCACCCTTGAAGATGTCCGCATCGAAGAAGAACCAGCCGAAGATGGCGATGCCAAGGATCGGCACCAGCGCGAAACTGGTGGTGACCGTCTGCACCTTGGTCACGAAGGCCGGCCCGATCACGTTGGCGAAACTCAGTGCCCAGACCAGTACCAGCACGGCGATGCAGCGCACCAGCGGCTCTGACAGGATCGGGAAGAAGTAACTGAAATAGCCCACCGCCGCGATCGGGATGGCCACGTTTCCGATCCAGTTGGCGAACCAGTAGATGGTGTTGGTCTGGAAGCCCATGTACGGCCCGAACCAGTCACGCGCATAGGCATACGGGCCGCCGGCCTTGGGCGCCAGCTTGCCCAGCTTGGCGAACACGAACGCCAGCAGCAGCGCCCCGGCGGTGGTGATCAACCAGCCCCAGATCGAGGCGGTACCGATCTTGGCCAGGCTCGATGGCAACAGGAACACCCCTGAACCCATCATGTTGCCGGCCACGAGGAAGGTGGCACCGACCACCCCGATCTTCTTTGTTTCTGCCATGACACTCTCCTGCACCTGGCACGGGCCCGGCAGCACCGGGCATGGGGACGGAAAACGCGGGCGTACTGCCGCTGGCGTCTACTTGATGAAGTTGTATTGCAGGCTGCCCTGCACCCGGACCGTGTCGCCGCGCGCGCCGCTCTGTTGTTCCAGGCGGCCGTACAGCAGCTCCATGCCCATCGTCCACGACGGGGCCGGGCTCCAGATCAGGTTGAACACGCCGTAGCGGCTCTCACGGAAGGCGTCGGCCGGCAGCGCCGCGTTGCGCTCCAGCGTCAGCTGTCCGTAGATCAGGTTCGAACGCCACAGTTCGGACCAGTAATGGGTGTAGCCGACGAAGCCGCCGTGCACGTCCAGCGCGCGCAGGCGCCCGTCGGCATCCACCACCGCGTCCAGGCCGGAACCGGTCAGATCGGCGGTGTAGCGGCTCAAGCCGCGCCCGCCCAAAGCGCCAAACAGCAGCAGGTCACGCTCGCCCACCGCCGCCGAACCACTCAGCTGCAGGCCGCCGGCCATGCGCCGGTCGCGCTCGCCCTCACCGTCGTAGGCCAGGCTGCGCGCCACCGCCCCCAACTGCAGGTGGCCCCAGTCGCGCTCCACGCGCGCGGCCACGGTCACATCCGGCAGCCGGTTGGCAGCAATCACGCTGTCGCTGGCCCCGGCCAGCTCGGTATCCGGGTCTTCGGCGGCCAGTGTCAGCGTGGTGCCCTTGCCCAGCGCAAAACTATGGTGGATGCCGGCCACCAGCAGGTAGCCCGCGCCACCCGGGCCGGCGAAGTCCAGCGTGTCGGGCAGGCTGTCGGCATCCATGAAGCTGGAATAGCCGTAGCCGGCATAGGTGTTGCCCAACTGCCCGTAGGCATGGCGCAACCGGAACTGATAGCCGTCGCTGCTGCCGAAGAAGTCGTTTTCCAGGTAGAAGCGCAGGTTGCCGTGGGCGGTCGGCCGGCGTGCCTCGAAACTGAAGCGGGTCTGCTTGGCATGCAGGTTGAAGTTGGACACATCGCGGTGGCTGCCGCCGACGGGCATCGACGAGGGAATGAACTGGTCTTCGTCGCCGGCTGCCCGCGAATCGGCAATCGCATCCAGTTTGGCGTAGCCGCCGATGCGGATCACCGTGTCGGTACCGGGGATGGCGAAGAAGCCCTTCAGGTCAGGATCGGTGGGGCCGGCCGCACTGTCCGGGCGCGAAGCCGCGGTGGAGGGGTCGGATACCGAATCACGCTGGGGCAGCACGGGTTGCGCGACCCCTGGCACCTGGGTGGCGTGCAGTCCTGCCGCGGTGCCTGCCAGCGCTGGCGTGGCCGGCTCCGGCCTGGGCAACGGTGCCGACGGCGTTGCCGCAACCGGCGCACTGCTATCGCGCTGCTCCAGCCGGTCCAGACGCTGCTGCAGGCGCTCCAGCGTCTGCCGCATGCCTTCAATTTCGCGCCGCAGCGCCTGTGCATCATCGGGTGCACCTTCCTGTGCCTGGGCAGGTGCTGCTGCCAGCACCGCCGCACACGCCACACTCAAAACCGCAACGCGCATTGCATTCTCCCCAAACGAACGATCGCGGGGCGCTTCCGGCGTGCGCATGCGCGCAGCCAGGTGGGCACCCCACCGCTACTGGAAATGCAGGTACTGCGTTGGCGAGCGCTGACAGCCTGCCCATCGCAGGCAACAGGACGATGACACTGCCCTGCGGCTGTCGACGTCTTCGCCGCTGCGGCCACGCTGCCGGAGAGGTGGCGGTCGCAGCGGTCTGGGTAACAAGCGCGAAGTGAGAGTGTCGTGAACGGCACGCCGTGCCGCTGCGGATTCAGCCACGTGCCAAGGGGTGCGAAATGCGCTGCCGTGCGGGGTTTCATGCACACCAGCGTAGCCAGCGTGTCGCTTTTGGCCTTGATCACAATCAAGGCAGAACTATTGAACCAGGTCACGCTTCATCGGTGACACCGGCAAGGCGACTGCGCCATCCGTACAGCCGCCATGTCGCAGAATGCGACAGCACTACCGACGTGTGCCGAACCGCGTCGGCACACGTCCCGGCGCCGTCAGCGCGGGCCCAGCACCGTCTGCAGATCGGTACCCTGCGGCATGCCCGAGCGACGCTGCACCTGGCCCTGCGCATCCTGGAACAGGATGCCCGGCGTGCCCTGGAAGCCCAGCTTGATCATCAGTTCCTGATTGGCATTGAGCTTGCCGGCCAGTTCGGGGCTGATCGTGGCCACCGGCTTGATGCCGCCCTGCTCGAACTGGTGTTCGTTCTGCAGCAGTGCGGCGCTGGGGTCACGCGCGGACAGGATGGCGGCGGCCTTGGCCGGGCTGTCCTCACGGATCACGCCCACCAGCACGTGGCGCAACTGCACCTTGCCGGTATCCACCCACGGCCGTGCCGCTTCCCAGAACTTGTGGCAGTACGGGCAGTTGGCATCACTGAAGGTGTACACCACGCGCGGCGCGTCGGCCTTGCCATCGCGCACCCAGGCGCTGCCTTCCAGATCCTTCCAGATGCGTTCGGACATCGGGCCGGCCACCAGCTTTTCCACCTTGTCGGCGGCCACTTCATTGCCCTGCGCGTCGAACAGGCTGCCGACCAGCACGTTCTTGCCATCGGCCGTCACGTAAGCGGCCGCCGGCTGCTGGCCGTTGACCACGCCGGCAAAGCCACGCAGGCCACCGGGCGCATCGAACTCGGCCACGACCTGGAAGCCGTGCTTCTCGATGCCCTGCAGCACCGCCGGGCGATCGCCCTTGGCTGCGGCGGCTGCCGGCTGGGCTTCCGCCTTGCCCTGCGGGGTCTGCGCCTGGCTGCAGGCAGCCAGCGCCAGCAGTGCCGGCAGGATCAGGGCCTTGTGCGCAACGCGCGGGGAAATGGACAGCATGGAAACTCCGAAATGAAATGCCGGGGCAGGCTACCGCAGCTGGCGCAGTTTGTGTTCAAGGCCGGCGGCGGTCAGTTCACCCAGGTGCAGCTCCTGCAGGCGCCCCTGCGCATCGAAGAACAGCGTGGACGGGTACGCCTTCACCCCCAGCACCGTGGACGCCTCGGACGCTTCATCCAGCAGCACGTTGTCCAGCGCCAGACCATTGGCGGACAGGAATGCCTGCACATCCCCGGTGGTTTCGCCCTGGTTGACGAAGGCGAACTGGATCTGTGGATGCGCCTGCTGCGCCTGGGCCAGGACCGGCATCTCGCGCCGGCACGGGCCGCACCAGGTCGCCCACAGGTTCAGCACCAGCGGGCGCCCCTGGAACTGCTGCAGCGCCTGTGGTTGCCCGTGCAGATCCACCGTCTGCACCGCTGGCAGCGGCATGTGTGCGGCCTGCCACTGCGACAGCGCGATGCCGCCGCCCGCCCACAACAACACACCCAGGGCCGCACTGCTGAACACAGGCAGGCGCAGGCGCGGATGCCGGCGCAGTGCCCACAGCCCCCAGCCAGCGCCTGACAGCAGCGCCACGGGGACCGAGTAGCCGCCATCGACAATCTGCAGCACCGACCACGGTGACGGCCGATACAGCTCGAAGTTCAACGCGACGAACGCCAAGCGCCCGCAGAGCAGGCCCAACAGCAGCATGTCCAGCACCACGCTGGCCGGCGATGGCGCTGCATCGCCGGCCGTGGCGCGCGGCCACAACCGGGCCAGGCCCATCGCTGCCAACAAGGCCAGCATGATCAGAATCACCGGCATCGGCACCGGCCCTACACTCGACATACGCCACTCAATCTGTCACAGCACACTGCATGTTCAAAGCCGCCCGCTGCAAAGGCAAGGGGCGGCCGGGCTACGGGTCAGGCGGCATCGCGCCGCATCTGCAGTTCCGGCGATGGCCGCAGCCCGCGCACGGTGGCCGTAGCCGCAGCCACCGCGGCACGCTCGCGCTGCTTGTTGCAGCTGACGTGGCGCCGATAGTTGGCCGGTGTCATCCCGATGATGCGCAGGAACAGGCGGCGGAACGCGCTCTGGTCGGCATAGCCCACGCCCCAGGCGACCTCATCGATGCTGGCACCCTGTTGCAGCATGGCCTGCGCCTTGGCAATGCGCAGCCGCTGGCAATATTCGATGGGACGCAGGCCGGTGGCCTTCAGGAAGCGGCGCTGCAGGGTGCGCGGCTCCAGCCCGGACATTTCACAGATGCTGGTGAGCGTTGCGCCCCGCGCTGCGGTGGTGTGCAGCCAGCGTTGCGCCTTCAGCACATCGCGGTCGCCATGGGCGAAGTTCGCACTGAAACGTTCCAGATCCTGCTGGATCGCCACCGGCACGCTGATGCCCAGCTGTGCGGCCACCTCGCTGGCCACGCCCTGCCCATGCAGCCGGTACAGCAGGCGCAGCCCCATGAAACGCCAGGCCTGGCTGCCGCCCACCGTCAACACATCGCCATCGTCCACCAGCGCGCGCTCACTGGGCGCCCAGCTGGACGGCTGGCCCTGCAGGCCCGGGTAGCGGCTCAGGTCCGGACCGGACACCGTGCGCCCGGCCAGCAGCCCGGCACGGGCCAGCACGCCCACGCGATCGCCGGCGGCCGCCAGCAGGCTGCCACCGTCGTAATGTGCCCGCAGCCAGTCCAGCAGCACATCTTCGGTACGCAGCGCGGCCCCGGGGCTGACCAGGGTCGGCAAGGCGATGACCGCAGGAATGGCCGCATCCAGCATGTCCGCACCCGCCAGCCGATGCACACCGCTGTTGCTGGCCGGCACGATCCACCGCGTGATCAGCACCCGCGGGAAGGGGCGCTTCTTCTGCTGGGCCAGGCGATTGGCAACATGCGCCATCTCCGCCAGGACCGACGCCGCCGAGGGGTCACCGCCCGGGTACTCCACCACTGCAACCTCCACGAATCCTTCGCTATTGAGTGCGTCCACAGCCCTTCCTCCGTTCGTTCAGGCCATCCAGCGGCCGGTGCAGACGAAGGGTAGGAACCGCCCCGGAGCGGGGGCTATGAAGAAAGTTGCAAATATCCCTGAACGAGCGGCTTCCGTTCACAACCCTTGACTCTGGACCAGACTCAAGGGTTCACAATGGCTGCAGATTCCACGGGAGTGCGCCATGAACATCGGGCAACTGGCACGCGAAGCAGGCGTGCCGATCGACACCGTCCGCTATTACGAGCGGCAGCACCTGCTGCCCACCGCAGCGCGGTCGGCCGGCGGCTATCGCATCTTCGGCCAGCAGGACCTTCGCCGGCTGCGCTTCATCCGCCGCGCCAAGGCGCTGGGGTTCAGCCTGGAAGAAGTCGCCGAGCTGCTGGCCCTGAGCGACCGCCATGCGCAGGACATGGGCAGCGTGCGCGATACCGCACGGGCGCGGCTGGCCGATATCGAACAGCGCATGGTCGAACTGCAACGCATGCAGGCGGCGCTGTCACAGCTGGTGGATGCCTGCCCGGGCCACGGCGCGCTTGAACAGTGCCCGATCCTGGCCGCGCTGACCGAGGACAACGCATGAACAGCACGCATACCGGCCCCGCGCACGACCACAACGCGCCCGCGGCCAAGGCCAGTTGCTGCGGCGGCTCGAAGAAGACCGCCAACACGGTGAAGGACCTGGTCTGCGGCATGGACGTCGACCCCGCCACCACCCCACACCACGCCCAGCACCAGGGCACGGCCTACCACTTCTGCAGCGGCGGCTGCCGGCAGAAGTTCCTGGCCGATCCGCAGCGCTATCTGGACCCGGCTTCGCATGTCGCGCCCCCCGTGCCGGCGGGCACGCTGTACACCTGCCCGATGGATCCGGAAATCGTGCAGGAAGGCCCCGGCACCTGCCCGATCTGTGGCATGGCGCTGGAACCAATGATGCCCAGCCTGGACGACGACGAGAACCAGGAGCTGACCGACTTCCGCCGCCGCTTCTGGGTGTCGTTGCCGCTGAGCGTGGCCACGATGGCGCTGGCGATGCTGGCGATGACCCCCCTGCTGCACGCGGTGTCGCCCACCGTGCGGGTATGGATCGAAGGCGCGCTGGCCACGCCGGTGGTGCTGTGGGCCGGTTGGCCGTTCCTGCAGCGCTGGGCGCAGTCGATCCGCAACCGCAGCCCGAACATGTGGACCCTGATCGGCACTGGCGTGATCGCCGCCTACGGCTACAGCGTCGTCGCCGCCGTGGCCCCGGGCCTGTTCCCGCCCTCGTTCCAGCAGCATGGGCACGTGGGCGTGTACTTCGAAGCGGCGGCAGTGATCATTTCGCTCACCCTGCTGGGCCAGTTGATGGAACTGCGTGCCCGTGCCCGCACCTCGGCGGCGATCAAGGCGCTGCTGGGGCTGGCACCGAAGACCGCGCGGCGCATCGACGCCGATGGCAGCGAACGCGACGTGGAATTGAGCGCCGTGAAGGCCGGCGACCGCCTGCGCGTTCGCCCAGGCGAGAAGGTGCCGGTGGATGGCCGCGTGCTGGAAGGTCGTTCCACGCTGGACGAATCGATGCTGACCGGCGAACCGGTGCCCGTCAGCAAGCAGGCGGGCGACAGTGTGATTGGCGCCACGTTGAACGGCTCGGGCGCGCTGGTGATCGAGGCCGAGCGTGTGGGCGATGACAGCATGCTGGCGCAGATCGTGCAGCTGGTGGCGCAGGCACAGCGCTCGCGCGCGCCGATGCAGCGCATGGCAGACAAGGTTGCCTATTGGTTCGTGCTGGCGGTGCTGGCGGTGGCCGTGTTGACGCTGTTCGGCTGGGGTCTGTTTGGCCCGGAACCGTCGTGGACCCATGGCGTGCTGAGTGCGGTGGCGGTGCTGATCATTGCCTGCCCCTGTGCGCTGGGCCTGGCCACACCGATGTCGATCATGGTGGCCACCGGTCGCGCTGCGCAGCACGGCGTGCTGTTCCGCGACGCCGAGGCCATCGAGGCCCTGGTGAAGGTCGATACGCTGGTGGTGGACAAGACCGGCACCCTTACCGAAGGTCGCCCGGCGTTCGACACGGTGCATGCTACCGACGGCCATGCGCCCGACCAGGTGCTGCACTGGGCCGCCAGCCTGGACCAGGGCAGCGAACATCCGCTGGCCGCCGCCATCGTGGCCGAAGCACGCCTGCGCACGATGGAACTGCTGCCCGTGCAGGACTTTGATTCGATCACCGGGCTCGGTGTCGTCGGACGCGTTGAGGGGCGCCAGCTGTGGCTGGGCAACACCGCCCTGATGGACGAACACGGCATCGACGTGACGCCGCTGCAGGACACCGCCGACGCCCTGCGCCGGCGCGGTGCCAGCGTGATGTATCTGGCGGCGGACGGGCAGCTGGCCGGCCTGCTGTCGGTGGCCGATCCGATCAAGCCCACCACGGCCGAAGCGATCGCGGCGCTGCGCCAGGATGGCCTGCGCATCATCATGGCCACCGGCGATGGCCTGCTGACCGCACAGGCCGTGGCCAGCACGCTGGGCCTGGACGAGGTACACGGCGAAACGCGCCCGGCTGACAAGGCCGCACTGGTGGAGCAGCTGCAGGCGCAGGGCCGCACGGTGGCGATGGCCGGCGATGGCATCAACGACGCGCCTGCCCTGGCCAGTGCTGCCGTCGGCATCGCCATGGGCACCGGCACCGATGTGGCCATGTCCAGTGCACAGGTCACGCTGGTGAAGGGCGATCTGCGCGGCATCCTGCGTGCGCGCCAGTTGTCGCGTGCAGCCGTTCGCAACATGCGGCAGAACCTGGGCTTCGCCTTCCTCTACAACGGCCTGGGCATTCCGGTGGCCGCCGGCGTGCTGGTGCCCTGGGGCATTTCGCTGTCGCCAATGCTGGCTGCGGTGGCGATGAGCCTGAGCTCGGTTTCGGTGATCAGCAACGCGCTGCGCCTGCGCGCACAGCGTCTGCCGGGTGGCTGACACGGGCGTCGCAAACGACGTGAAGAAAAGTGCAACAAATGCTTGCCAACCCCCGGGGGCACAGCTATTATTTCGCTCCTCAGCGACGTGGGGCCATAGCTCAGCTGGGAGAGCGCCTGCATGGCATGCAGGAGGTCAGCGGTTCGATCCCGCTTGGCTCCACCAAACTTTCGGCATTAGGCCGTCGAAAGGTCGCAAAGAACATTGATGAGATCTGCGTCCCCATCGTCTAGAGGCCTAGGACATCACCCTTTCACGGTGGCGACCGGGGTTCGAATCCCCGTGGGGACGCCAACTCATCATGAACAACGAGGACCCGGCCGATAACCGGGTCTTTTTTGTTCACCGCCCACCGGCGTTCAGGTTGTGGCGTTGTGGATCCCCTGCCCTCGTGGCCTGGCGGAACCCGACGAAGAAAGCGAAAAAAAAGCTTCCACAAAGGTGAATACGTTGGTAAGATAGGCGGCTCGGTAACACGGGGCCATAGCTCAGCTGGGAGAGCGCCTGCATGGCATGCAGGAGGTCAGCGGTTCGATCCCGCTTGGCTCCACCACTTTCGACATTAGGCCGTCGAAGGTTCTACAACTTGAAGTTTTTCGTGCGTCCCCATCGTCTAGAGGCCTAGGACATCACCCTTTCACGGTGGCGACCGGGGTTCGAATCCCCGTGGGGACGCCAGTTTCAAAACGGACTCTGCTCCCGGCAGATCATCCGCGGTTTCATTGGGGCCATAGCTCAGCTGGGAGAGCGCCTGCATGGCATGCAGGAGGTCAGCGGTTCGATCCCGCTTGGCTCCACCACTTCGACATTAGGCCGTCGAAGTTCTACAACTTGAAGTTTTCGTGCGTCCCCATCGTCTAGAGGCCTAGGACATCACCCTTTCACGGTGGCGACCGGGGTTCGAATCCCCGTGGGGACGCCAATTCTTGGAAAAACCCGGCTTCGGCCGGGTTTTTTTTCGCCTGCGATCCTGGCAAGTGCCTCACCGCCTTGAACTCAAAACCGCCGGTACATGCCGATCGATGCCGGCGCGGTGGGTGCGAACCCGAACTGCGCGTACAGGCGGTGCGCCTCGCCATCGGCAAGCAGGCTCACGTATGCCGATGGCGGCAGATTGGCTCGCATCCAGTCATCCAGCCGCGCCATCACCTGCTTGCCCAGCCCCTGCCCCTGCAGCCGCGGCAGAACCGCGATGTCGCACACCTGCAGATGGCAGCCGCCATCACCAATGATCCGGCCCATCGCCACCAGTTCACTGCCCTGGTAGGCGCACACCCCGAACACCGTATTGGGCAGCGCACGCTCGGCGGCCTCACGCGTCTTGGCACTCAACCCAGCCAGGGCCCGCAGTTGGCAGTAGTCTTCCACCGTGGGCACCGCGTCGCGGAACTGGCAGTTGCTTGCAGCATTCATACACGTTCTCCCGGATTGTCCGGCTATCCTGCCGCACTCCCGTCGCAGCCGCTGCGACCTCCACCGGCCACGCCCGCATGTGCTATTCCGCCCTGATCCGCGCCGACTACGCCAAGCTTGTCCGTGAATACGGCGCCGTGCTGTCGCTGGAGGAATTTGCCGAACTGTACGCGCACGATCCCGGCAAGAAGCGACCCAAGACCCCCAAGGCCATGGACGATGGCTTTGCTGGCGCGCGCACTGAGCAGGGCCGCGACATCGTGGCAAAGATCCAGCAATGGCACGCCGAAGAACAGCAGGCGCTGCAGGCCGAGCTGGTGAAACAGAGCGAGCGCCGCGACATTGCCGCCGCCACGCTGGCCACCCGCCCCACGCAGAAGGCCCGCAACGACCTGCGCGTGGCCGGCAACCGCATCGAGCGTGCGCAGGCGCGCCTGGACGACCTGCACCGCGTGCAGCTGCTGCCGCGCGACAACCGCATCTTCCCCGGCACCTACGCGCCGGTCATGGTCAGCGAGAACGGCCAGCGGGTGATCAAGCCGATGCGCTATCAATGCCGCCTTCCGGACAAACCGGCGCGCAACGACGTGCTCTATCCGGGTACCTACAACGCGCGGCGCGACAGCCTGGAGGGCTACTGGCGCGGCGCCTTCGGCCTTCGCCACGGGGTGGTGATGGTGCGCGCGTTCTACGAGCACGTACCGCGCCATGCCATCGCCGGGCGACAGCTGGGCAGCGACGAGAAGGAACAGGACGTGATCCTGGAATTCCGCCCCGACCCGCCGCGCGACCTGCTGCTGGCCTGCCTGTGGGCGGAATGGGAAGGGCCCGAAGGCCGCCTGCTATCGTTTGCTACCATTACCGATGCGCCGCCGACCGACGTGGCAGCCGCCGGCCACGACCGCGGCGTGGTGCCGATCCGCGCCGAACATCTGGATGATTGGCTGAATCCGGATCCGGACCAGCTGGGGCTGCAGTACGCGATCCTGGACGACCGCGAGGACATCCACTACGTGTACGAAGAGGCCGCCTGACTGGATCGCCCCACCGCACGCTGCAGCGCGGTACACAGATCAATGGACAGGTAAGGCTTGACCAGCAGCACGCCGGCGCCCATCGCGGCCGGCAACTGCGCCGCACTCATGCCGGTGGCCAGCACGAACGGCACGCCCGCCTCGACCAGGGCCGTCGCCACCGGCTCGCTGGTTTCGTTGCGGGCCAGGCGGTAATCCAGCAGCACCACGTCCGGGCGTTGGGCGGCCAGCAGACGCAGCGCATCGGCCACCGAAGCGGCCACACCGATCACTTCGGCGCCGAACTGTTCCAACTGCATCTGCAGCAGCGAGGCGCTCATTTCGTCGTTCTCGACCACCAGCACCCGAAGGTCCTGCAACGCTGACATGGGCTCTCGCTCCGACACGTGTTAAGCCGGTGCAGTATAGCCATCACAGTGCCGTTACCGACAAATTACGGGGGGATCGTCTCAGGTTCCGGCGCCCTCTATGAACAGCCGTCGGGCTCGGTTACACTAGCCCGCTGCTGCCGGTGTGGCGGAATGGTATACGCAGCTGACTCAAAATCAGCCGGGGGTAACCCCATGAAGGTTCGAGTCCTTTCACCGGCACCAACGCATCAAAGGCCAGGTCATCGACCTGGCCTTTGGCGTTTCTGGGCCTGCCGAGCGCTCACACCACCCGCAGCACCGGCGCATGCCCGGCAGGCCCGTGCCCTGCCCCGGCCTCTACCCGGAACCCGGCCACGGTCTGCAGCAGCTGCGCAGACTGCTCTTCCATGCTGCGCGCCGCCGCCGACGCCTCTTCCACCAGCGCAGCATTCTGCTGCGTGCCCTGGTCGATCAGGTCCACGGCCTGGTTCATCTGCTGGATGTCGTCGCTCTGCTGCTGCGCGGCGCTACTGATGTCGGCCATCAGATCGCTCACCCGGCGCACGTCGCGCACGATCTCGTCCATGGTGCGCCCGGCGCTTTCCACCTGGGCGGTACCGGCGCCGACATTGGCCACCGATTCGTCGATCAAGCGCTTGATCTCCTTGGCCGCACTGGCCGAGCGCTGTGACAGCTCACGGATTTCGGTGGCCACCACGGCAAAGCCGCGCCCATGCTCGCCGGCGCGCGCCGCTTCAACCGCAGCGTTGAGCGCCAGGATGTTGGTCTGGAAGGCAATGCCGTCGATCACCCCGATGATATCGACGATGCGCCGCGACGACGCGTTGATGACGGCCATCGTGGACACCACCTCGTGCACCACACTGCCACCGCGTGCAGCCACTTCGGCCGCGCCGCCGGCCAGCGTGCTGGCCTGGCGGGCATTGCCGGCGGTGCGCTGCACGGTGTCGGCCAGGCCCTTCATCGAAACGGCCGTTTCTTCCAGCGATGCGGCCTGCTGTTCGGTGCGCTGCGACAGGTCGCTGTTGCCCAGCGCAATCTCGCTGGCACCCACCGCAATGGTGTCGGCGGCGAACTTGATCTGGCCGATGATGCCGGCCATGGTCTCCACCAGCGCGTTCACGCCCTCGCACAGCTCGGCCACCGGGCCGCGCTTGCCGTTCAGCGGAACGCGCCCGGTCAGATCGCCCAGCTTGGCCGCCGCCACCACTTCGCGGGTCTGCGCCACGGCCTGCTGCATGGCCTGGCTTTCGTGCATCTGCGCGGTGATGTCGGTGGCGTACTTCACGACCTTCAGCGGTCGGCCGTTCACGTCCAGGATCGGGTTGTAGCTGGCCTGGATCCACACCTCGCGGCCGTTCTTGCCCAACCGCCGGTACTGGCCAGCATCGTATTCGCCGCGCCCCAGCTTTTCCCAGAACTGTTTGTAGGCCGGGCTGGCCCGGTACTCTGGTTCGACGAACAGCGAGTGGTGCTGGCCCTTCACCTCGTCCAGCGTGTAGCCGGTGGCGGTCAGGAAGTTCGCGTTGGCGGTCAGGATCCGCCCGTCCATGCTGAACTCGATCACGGCCTGTGATTTGTCGATTGCCGCCAGCTGACCGGCCAGCTCAGCGGCCTGCTGCTTCTGCGCGGTGATGTCGGTGGCGAACTTCACCACCTTCACCGGTCGCCCGAAGCGGTCCAGCACCGGGTTGTACGAGGCCTGGATCCAGATCTCGCGGCCCCCCTTGCCGAAACGGCGGTACTGGCCCGCGTCGAATTCGCCCTGCCCCAGCCGTGCCCAGAACGCCCGGTACTCGGCGCTGCGGGCGTGCTCGGGGTCCACGAACAGGGAATGGTGCTTGCCGCGGATCTCATCTTCGGTGTAACCCACCGCCTGCAGGAAGTTGTCATTGGCCTGCAGGATGGTGCCGTCCAGCGCGAATTCGATGACCGCCTGCACCCGGTGCAGCGCCGCCACCTGCGCGGCCATCTCGGCGCGCTCGCGTTCGGCTGCGGTCTCGGACGCGGCGGTGCCGCCCTGCCCGGCCAGACGCCCCTGCAGGGCGCGCCAGAAAGACCAACGGGACGGTGTGTCTGCCGGCGCCTGCGCGCCCGCGGTGAAGCCTGGCATGAGCATGGTCTGTTCCTTGGTTTCCGTGAGCGGTGCGACCCATGGGCGGAATGCCCACGGGAACATCGATTGCCTGGAACCTGCAGACACCTGGGGGCGGCGTCACTCGAGCGATGGCGCGGAGCGGCAGCAAGCGCCTCCGGCA
The DNA here is from genome assembly GCF_003086875.1 of Stenotrophomonas sp. ZAC14D2_NAIMI4_6. Taxonomy (NCBI): domain Bacteria; kingdom Pseudomonadati; phylum Pseudomonadota; class Gammaproteobacteria; order Lysobacterales; family Lysobacteraceae; genus Stenotrophomonas; species Stenotrophomonas sp. ZAC14D2_NAIMI4_6. Next base: position 2,495,854 of record NZ_CP025996.1, read on the forward strand.
AGGGAGGCAGTCTGTATATCGGCCGCCATGGCGGGGCCTTGAGGACTATTTTTGCAGCGTCGGTTCAGCCCCGGCGCCAGATCGCCCAGCGCAGCACGGCCACCGCCAGCACAGACGGCAGGTAGCCCACCGCGCCAATCAGGGCAAGCAGGGCAGCGTTCACCCACGGCCCGCCCCCACCCAGAATCCAGCTGGCGTGCTGCAGGATGTACAACGCGCCCGGCAGCACCAGCAGCGGCGCCAACCGCAGCAACTGCCAGGGCCAGCGAACCGGGCCGATGAAACCGACCAGGGTACCCAGCAGGGCACCGACCATTGCGATGGGAATGGCTGCTTCCATTCAGATGCTTCCTTCTTGTGCGTCAGCCGCGCCGAGCGTGCCCGACAACCTGCCCGGTAGAGTCGAGCTTGCTCGACTGTCCGCTTCGTAGAGTCGAGCTTGCTCGACTGTCCGCTTCGTAGAGTCGAGCTTGCTCGACTGTCCTGGAAAAAGCAGTCGAGCAAGCTCGACTCTACAACGGCAGTGTCGCGCACACCCCTTGAACCTGCGATGCATGCCAGGGCCAGAAGGTTTACATGACCTTCGGGAGATATGCATGCCGGCACGCACTGGCAGGCTGTGCGCTTCCACGGAAGCCACCTCATGCAAGGAAACTACATGCTGCGACCACTGCGTTGTCTTGCCCTGTTGGCACTGTGCAGTGCCAGTGCCCTGGCCGCTGCCGACGACGGCCGCTATCGCCCCTCGTTCCACCCCGATCAATTGAAGGGTCCGCCCGCCGGCCGGGTAAACGAAGTGCTGGTGCTGGGCAGCCCGCATCTGTCCGGCCTGCCGGAGGCGTTCAAGCCTGCGCAGCTGGAGCCGCTGCTGGGGCGCCTGCAGGCCTGGCAGCCCACCGCCATCGCGGTTGAGAACGTGTCCGGCCTGCAGTGCGATTTCATGCGCCGCAATCCCACCCGCTATGCCGACAGCGTCAAGAGCTACTGCGTTGACACCGCCCCGGCACAGGCTGCCACCGGCATGGATGTACCCACCGCGAATGCCGAGATGGAGCGCCTGCTGGCGTCCTGGCCGAAGGCGCCGACGCCGGCACAGCGTCGCCACCTGGCCGCCGTGTTCCTGGCCGCCGGCGAGCGCGGTTCGGCCATCGTGCAGTGGCTGCGCCTGCCCACTGCCGAACGACGCGCGGGCGACAGCCTGAGCGCGGAACTGGTCGAGTTCCTGGACGCCCGTGCGGCACGCAAGGACGAAGTCAGTCTGGTCGCCGCCGAACTGGCCGCACGCCTGGGCCTGGAACGGCTGTGGTCGGTGGACGACCATACCGCCGATGCCCCTACCCCGCAGGCACTGCAGAAGGACTACGCCAAGGCGATCCGCGCGGCATGGAACACCCCCGCCGGGGCAACACGGCGGGCAACCTACGACCGCCTGTACGCCGATGTCGCAGCGCCTGACGGGCTGATGGCGATCTACCGCAACGACAACGATCCGGCCACCGCCAGACTGGTCTATGACAGCGACTTCGGCGCAACGCTGGTCGAACCGTCGCCGCAGGGTTTCGGCCGCAATTACCTGGGCTACTGGGAAACCCGCAACCTGCGCATGGTCGCCAACATCCGCGACGTACTGGGCCAGTACCCCGGCACGCGCATGCTGGCCATCGTCGGTGCATCACACAAGTGGTACTACGAGGCCTACCTGGACCAGATGCACGATGTGCAGCTGGTTGATAGCACGCCGCTGCTGCGCTGAGGGCCGCGTAACCGTGGCGTCGAGCGTGCTCGACGTCGCGCTCCGTAGAGTCGAGCTTGCTCGACTGCTTTTCCCGAAGCAGTCGAGCAAGCTCGACTCTACAACGGCGGATTCAAGCACGTTCGACGATTCAACGGCGGGTTCAAGCACGTTCGACGATTCAACCGCGGGTTCAAGGCACCGTCGAGCAAGCTCGACGCTACGAACGGCCGCGCCGTGCCAGCATCGCGCTGGCCGCCACGATGCACCCCAGCGTGACCAGCAGCGCACTCACCACGCCCCATTGCAGCACCGGCACCAGCGCCTGGGCCTGCGGATCGATGCGCAGCTGTTCCAGCCGCAGCCAACCGGCCAGCGCCAGCACCCAGCCAATGAAAGCCGGCGCGTAGGCGCCGATGGTGTTGCCGATCCAAGCATTCATGCCGTACTCCCATGAGAACTGCGATGGCGGCATTGTTCCGCCCCGCCCTCTCACAGGGTGAGACACCCTCAGTCGCGCGCGTCTGCCGCCACCGACCAGCCCTCGCCCAGGGCGGCCATCAGGGCGGCGCTTGCCTGCAGCTGGCGGCTCTGGATGTCCTGCAGCCCCAGTTGCGCCTGCCGCGCGTCGGTCTGTGCGGTCACCACGTCCAGATAGCTCACCGCACCACCGGCGTAGCGGTCACGGGCGATCTGCTCGGTACGGCGGGCGGCCTGCACGGCTTCTTCCTCGTGGCCGCGCTGGTCGGCCAGGCCATGCAACTGCACCAGCTGGTCCTCCACCTGACGGATCGCCGCCAGCACCGTGGCCCGGTACTGCGCCGAGGCCGCATCGAATTCGGCATAAGCCTCGGCCTTGGCGGCCTTGCGCCGGCCGCCGTCGAACACCGGCAATGCCGCCAGCGGGCCCAGCGCCCAGTAGCGGTTGCCGGCATCCAGCAGCGCGCTGCTGCCCGAGGTCTGGCCACCGAACAGGCCGGTCAGGCTCAGCTGCGGGAACCATGCCGCGCGCGCCACGCCGATGCCAGCGTTCGCAGCGAACACCCGGCGCTCGGCAGCGGCAATGTCCGGGCGCTGCTGCAGCAGGGCGCTGGGCAGATCGGCGGGCACCTGCGGCAGGGTCGGCGCCTGTGCCATTGCCGCCACGCTGAAGCCACTGGCCGGCGCCCCCACCAGCTCGGCCAGCGCGTGCCGCAGCATGGCCTGGTGCACCTGCAGCGCATCCAGATCGGCCTGCGCGCTGGCCAGCTGATGGCGTGCGCGCGCCACATCCAGCTCCGAGGCGATCTCGCCCTGGAAGCGGTCCTGGGTCAGGCGCAGCGCCTGCTGGTAGTCGTCGATGCTGTCGCGCAGGATGGCCTGCTGTGCCTCGGTGTTGCGCAGTTGCAGGTAGGTGGCGGTCAACTGCTGGGACAGGCTGAGCCGTGCCGCGGCCAGGTCATCTGCACTGGCCTGCGCGCGCGCATGCCCGGCCGCCGCCGCGTTGCGCAGCCGGCCCCACAGATCCAGATCGAAGGACAGCGAGAACGTGGCCGCATTGCTGTCATACACCGCTGGCTGGGTGGCACTGCGCAGCGGCTTGTCATCCGACTGGCGCTGGCGCATCGGGCCGGTACTGAAGCCGACCTGGGGTGGGCGTGCCGAGGCGGCCTCGCCCGCGGCAGCGCGTGCGGCATCGTAGTGCGCCACGGCCAGCGCCAGGTTCGGGTTGGCCTGGCGCAACTGCACCTGCAACTGGTCCAGCACGGGGTCGTTGAATGCCCGCCACCAGTCCCGCGCCAGTGCCGGCTGCGCCGCAGCAGCGGTCGGCTGCTCGTAGGCCACCGGCACATCGACCGCAGGCACCTGGTAGGTTGGCGCCAGCGAACAGCCAGCCAGCAGCAAGGCCAGCGACGCGGCAACGCCGCCCTCAACCGCGCGCATGGGCCGGCTCCTTGACCGCGGCCACCACGCGCACGTGATCGCCCTCGCGCAATGCATCGGGTGGGTTCGGAATCAGCCGCTCGCCGGCCTTCAGGCCATGGTCGATGCGCAGCGTGCTGCCCAGGTCGCTGGCGATATGGATGTCGCGCAGATGCACCACGTCGTGCGCATCCAGCACCGCCACCTGGGTGCCCTTGGCACGGAAGATCAGCACCTCGGCCGGTACGCTTACGCCGTCGGCGCCGCCCTGCAGCGGCAGGGTCACCTCGGCATAACTGCCGGGCAGCAACGCACCGTCGGCGTTGTCCACCACGAACTGCGCCAGCAGCGTGCCCGAGCTGCGGTCGATCGCGCTGGAATCGCCCTGCAGCGTGGCGGTGAAATGGCGGCCGGCCAGACCGGGCACCTGCAGCGTGGCCTGCAGTCCCGGCTGGATGCTGGCCGCACTGTTCTGCGGCACCGGCACCATCAGCCGCAGGCGGCGGGTATCGGCAATGTTGAACAGTTCGCGGCCACTGTCATCGGCGCGGATCAGCTGGCCCACGTCGGTCAGGCGTGCGGTAACGGTGCCGTCGAACGGCGCGCGCAGCGTGCGGTAGCGCCCCAGTTCCTGCAGCCGCGCATAGTCGGCCTGCGCCGCTTCCACGCTGGCCTGCGCGGCCACGGCATTGGCCTGCTTCTCATCGGCTTCCTGGCGCGATACCGAGTGGCTGCCCAGCATGCCCTGCCAGCGCTCGGCACTGACCTTGGCCAACGCTGCATCCGCCTGCGCCTGCAGCAGGTGCGCATGCGCCTGGGCAATCTGCTGGTCCAGTTCCGGGCTGTCGATCACCGCCAGCACCTGGCCGGCCTTCACCGACTGGCCGATATCGGCGTTCCAGGATTTCAGGTAGCCGCCCACGCGCGCATGGATCGGCGCCTCGGTCCAGGCCCCCAGGTGCGCCGGCAGGGTCAGCGTGCCCGCTTCGCCCTGCGCACCGGCGGTGACCACCTGCACGGCCGGTACGGCCTGCTGTTCGGTCCATTCGCCCACCGCATGGGCCTGCTGCGCACGCAGCGCCAGGCCAGCGGCCACGACCGCCACGGCAATGGCAGCCCCCAGGATCAGACGGCGGCGCAGCGGCGCCTGCGGCAAGGAAGCATCAGACATGCAGGGGCTCTCCGGCGGGGGCGGTTTCGGACTTGCGGGAATGGGCCAGGGCAAACACCACCGGCACGAACAACAGGGTGGCGCAGGTCGCCAGCAGCAGGCCGCCGATCACCGCGCGGCCCAGCGGCGCGTTCTGTTCGGTGGACAGTGCGGTCGGCAGCATGCCCAGAATCATCGCCAGGGCGGTCATGCACACCGGGCGGAAACGGGTGAAGCCTGCTTCCAGCGCGGCCTTGGCGGCATCGCCATGCTCGGCCAGGCGCTCGCGGCAGAAGCTGACCACCAGGATCGAATTGGCCGTGGCCACGCCCATGCACAGGATGGCCCCGGTCAATGCCGGCACCGACAGCGTGGTGTGGGTCAGGAACAGCATCCACACCACCCCGGCCAGGCCGGCGGGCAACGCGGTGATGATCACGAACGGATCGGTCCAGGACTGGAAGTTGATGACGATCAGCAGGTAGATCAGCACGATCGCGGCCAGCAGGCCGTAGCCCAGGCCAGTGAAGGCCACATGCAGCGCATCGATCTGGCCATGCAGGCCGACCTGGGTACCCCGCGGGCGCTGGCCGGCCATGCCATCGATCACGTGCTGCACGTCGGCCGCCACGGCACCCAGATCGCGGCCCTGCACATTGGCGTACAGATCCAGCGTGGGCTGCACGTTGTAGTGGCTGACCACCGCCGAGCTGGAACCGCGCTGGATCTGCGCCAGGCCGCCCAGTACCTGCGGCGTGCCACTGCTGCCGGTCACCGGCAGTGCCTGCAGCGCCGCCAGGCTGTCCATGCGGTACTGCGGGGTGGCGGCCACCACGCTGTAGGAGATGCCGTTCTTCGGGCTGAGCCAGAACGTGGGCGCCACCTGCCCGCTACCGGCCAGGGAGGCCACCATGCTGTTGGTCACATCGCGTTCGGTGATACCCAGCCCGTTGGCACGCAGACGATCCACGTCCACCTGCAGGGTCGGGTAGCCATCGGGCTGCTGAAGGCGCAGGTCCACCAGCCCCGGCACATGCCGCAGGCGGCGCTGCAGTTCCTGCGCATAGGCGCGGTTGCCGACGGCATCGGGCCCGGCAATGCGTACATCCAGCGGCGCGGGCGAACCGAAGTTCAGGATCTGGCTGCTGGTATCGGCCGGCAGGAAGGCGAAGCTGGTGCCGGGGAAGGCCGACGGCAGTACTTCGCGCAGACGCTTCTCGTACGCGGCGGCATCGCCGTGGCCCGGCTTCAGTGAGACCTGGATGTCACCGTCCTGCGGCCCGATGGTGCCGCTGGCGCTGTAGGCCATGTTGATGCCGGTCATCGGCAGGCCCAGGTTGTCGACGATGGCGTCGATCTCGTGCGGCGGTACCACCTGCCGGATGCGCGCTTCGATGCGGTCGAAGGCCGCTGCGGTTTCCTCGATGCGCGTGCCCAGCGGCAGCCGCACGTGCAGCGACAATGCACTGGCTTCGGTGGCCGGGAAGAACTCCTGGCCCAGGGTGGGCAGCAACGCAAAGGACACCAGCACGCAGGCCATGAAGCCGACCAGGAAGCGTCGGCGGTTGGCCAGGGCCAGCCCCAGCAGCGCGTGATAGCGATCGCGCACGGCGGAGAACCCGGCCTCGAAGCGCTGCTGCCAGCGCACCAGCATCGCGGCCAGACGTGCGCGGCGATGCTGCGGGTGGTCGCCCTCATGGTGGTTCAGGAAGGCATCTTCGGGGTGGTGCCCCACACCCCCTTCCACCCGGTGCGGCTTCAGCAGGTACAGCGCCATGGTCGGCACCAGGGTGCGCGACAGCACGAACGAACTGGCCATGGCGAAGATCACCGCCAGTGCCATCGGCCGGAACAGATAGCCGGCAATGCCGTCCAGCAGGAACATCGGCACGAACACGATGCAGATGCACAGCAGCGACACGAACGCCGGGCCGACGATCTGCGCGGCGCCGTCCAGGATAGCCTCGCGCACGCCCTTGCCCTGCTCCAGGTGCCAGTTGACGTTCTCAATGGTGACCGTCGCATCGTCCACCAGGATGCCCACCGCCAGCGCCAGGCCACCCAGGGTCATCACGTTCAGCGTCTGCCCCGCCGCCGAAAGCAGCGCGATGGCCGACAGCACCGCCAGCGGAATGGACGCGGCGATGATCACCGTCGAGCGCCAGCTGCCCAGGAACACCAGGATCATCACGCTGGTCAGCAGTGCGGCAATGATGCCCTCGCGGGCCACGCTGCCGATCGATTCGCGCACGAAGGTGGAGGCATCGCCCAACAGCGAAATCTTCAGGGACGGCGGCAGGGTCTCGCTGATCTGCGGCAACATGTCGCGGATGCGGCTGACCAGGGTGAGCGTGGATGCATCGCCGTTCTTCAGGGCGGCCATCAACACCGAATGGCCGCCGTTCACCCGCACGATGTTGGTCTGCGGCGGTGAGCCGTCGCGCACGTGCGCCACCTGGCCGATGGTCACCACTGCACCGTTCACCGTGCGGATCGGCAGATCATTCAACGCCTGGATGTCAGTGGGGCTGTTGTTGAGCAGCACGGTGAACTCATTGCTGCCCAGCTTGGCCGTACCCACCGGGGTGATCTGGTTCTGCGCCGCCAGCGCGTTGCCCACGTCCTGCGCCGACAGGCCCTTGGCGGCCAGCGCCTGCGGGTCCAGATCCAGGGTGATCTGCCGCTGCTTGCCGCCGTAGGGCGCGGGAATGGCCAGGCCGGCAATGGAGGTGAGCGGGGGGCGCACGCTGTTCTGCGCCAGGTCGCGGATCTGCGATTCACCCAGCGTGGGGCTGGAGAACGCCATCTGCAGCACCGGCACGGTGGAGGCGCTGTAGTTGAGGATCAGCGGCGGAGTCATGCCGGCCGGCATCTGCTTGACGATGGTCTGCGAGATGGCGGTGATCTGCGCATTGGCCGTACGGATATCCACGCCCGGCTGGAAGAACACTTTGACCACGCCCATGCCGGCCAGCGACTGCGATTCGATGTGCTCGATGTCATTGACGGTGGTGCTGAGCGCGCGCTCGTAGGGCGAGATCACGCGCCCGGCCATCGCATCGGGCGACAGGCCGGTGTACTGCCAGACCACGGCCACGACCGGAATGCCGATATCGGGAAACACATCGGTGGGCGTGCGCAGCGCGCTGAGCGGGCCGACAATGCAGATGAAAATGGCCATCACCACGAAGGTGTAAGGCTTGTTGAGCGCGGTCCTGACCAAGCCGAGCATGCAGCTCTCCAACAGTGCCACTGCCCACCGCGGGCAGCGCAGGCCGTGAAGTATCCGTGCTGGCGCCTAAAACAAGGCTGTGCCGCGCATGAAACATATTTCATGAAAGGGGTGTTCGGCAGGGCTGCGCCCTGCACCCGCTCAACGTCAACTTCAACGTCAAAAGCGGCATTCCGTGGGATGGCGGGGCGGTGTCGGATTACGGGGACGCCGCAAGTACGTCCTTGTAGGCTTGGCAGCCGCATCCATGCGGCTGACACCCCGCAATCCGACACCGCCTCACCTTTGACAGATTCCGGCGATCTGGTAGATCCACGCCATGCGTGGATGAATCTCAATCGGAATCGAAGATTTCGAATTGAAATCGAAAAGCATCCACGCATGGCGTGGATCTACTGGCCACCGGCCAACTGTCGAAGGCGGGGTGGGTCCGGTTGCGGGGGCGTGAGCGCCATGGATGGCGCGACCGAGGCTACATGGACGTACTTGCGCCGTCCCCCGCAACCGGACCCACCCGGCCAACCCACGGATACCCAGCTTTTGACGTTGCCGTTGCATGGAGCGGGTGCAGGGCTGCAAGCCCTGCATAAACACTCCCCCCTACAACACCTGCGGCCGGCACAGCAGGCTGAAGCTGGCGCCGCCCAGTGGCGACTGCCCTACCCCCAGCCGGAAACCGTGCAGGCCGGCGATGGCCGCCACGATCGACAGCCCCAGACCGAAGCCGCCGCCCTGGCTGGCCTCGCTGCGATGGAAACGCTGGAACACCAGCTCACGCTCGGCCTCGGCGATGCCCGGCCCGGAATCTTCGACCACGATGCACGTCGCCCCGGCCTCAGCACGCGCCGACAACTGCACGCGTCCGCCTTCGGGCGCAAACCGGATCGCGTTGTCCAGCAGGTTGCCGATGGCTTCGAACAACAGCCCGCGATCACCCACCACGCTGGGCAGGTCCGGCGCCAGTTCCAGCCGCAGCCACTGCCCCTTCTCCTCGGCCAACGGCGCGTAGAACGCATGGATTTCCTGCAGCAGCGCTTCCGGCGCCAGCTCGACGAAACCGGAGCGCCGCTGGTGGTCCTCCAGCTCGGAAATGCGCAGCAGCGCGCGGAAGCGCGCCATCAACGTATCGGTTTCATCCAGCACCTGGTCCAGTGCCACCGCCTGCGCATCGCCCTCGCCCAGCTGCTGGCGCAGCCGATACAACTGCGCGCGCATGCGGGTCAGTGGCGTGCGCAGGTCGTGGGCAATGTTGTCGCAGACCCCTTTCACCTCGGTCATCAACTGCTCGATGCGGTCCAGCATGGCGTTGACGATGGCCGCCAGCATGTCCAGCTCGTCACGGCGATCGGCCACCGGCAGGCGTTGCCCCAGGTCACCGGCAACGATGCGCGCGGTGGCCTGCTCGATCGCCTGGATGCGCCGCAGCGGGCGCCGCCGCAGCAGATGCCAGCCCAGCAGGCCCGGCAGCAGGGTCAGCGATACCCCCCACAGCAACGCGTCCAGGATCAGGTGGTTCACTTCGTTCAACGGCCCGCTGTAGCGCACCAGCACCAGCACGCGGTCATCGCGGGTGGGCATGGCCAGGCCGAAGCCGCGCTTGCCCACCGCCGTCGGATCGGACAAGGGCAATCCGCTGACCCGGTGCACCTGGCCATCGAGCGGCAGCTGCGCGGGCAGCGCCTTCAGCGGGCCCGCCAACGGCGTGCCTGTTGCACTGAACACCCCATAGGCATCGATGCCGTGCACGTCGTAGCGGCGGTTCTCGCGCAGCGCCTCGCACAGTGCATCGCCGGTGAAGTGTTCGAACAGATGCGCACGCTGCAGCAGCGCCGACTGCGCCAGGTCATCCAGGTAATGCGACACCCGCCAGTACAGGACACCCAGCAGCACGCTGCACCACGCCACGAACAGCAGGCTGTACAGGCCCAGCAAGCGGCTGCTGGACGAGCGCCAGCCGTCAGACAGCTTCGCTGAGGACATAACCCGAACCCCGCACGGTGCGGATCATGGAAGGGCCGCCGGGCAGGTCGAGCTTGCGCCGCAGGCGGCCGATGTGGACATCGATCAGGTTGGTGCCCGGGTCGAAGTGGTAACCCCACACTTCCTCGAACAGCATCATGCGGGTCAGCACCTGGCCGGCATTGCGCATCAGGTATTCCAGCAGCTTGAACTCGGTCGGCAGCAGGCTCAGGGTGCGCCCACCGCGCTGTGCGGTGCGCGCCAGCAGGTCCAGCTGCAGGTCACCCACGCGCAGCGCGGTATCGTTGCCGGCCGGTTGCTGGCGGCGGCGCAGCAGCACCTCCACCCGCGCGGCCATTTCATCGGAGGCAAACGGCTTGGTCAGGTAATCGTCGCCGCCCGCGCGCAGGCCGCGCACGCGCTCATCCACGTCCGACAGCGCACTGAGCATCAGCACCGGCGTGTTCACGCCGATGCGGCGCAGGGTGGTCACGATCGCCAGGCCATCCAGCCCCGGCAGCATGCGGTCCAGGGTGATGGCGTCGTACTCGCCACTGGCCGCGCGCACCAGGCCTTCGCGCCCATCGGCCACCCAGTCCACCTGCAGGCCATGGCTGCCCAGCTCCGCCACGATTTCCTGGGCAGTGATGGCATCGTCCTCGATGGTCAGTACGCGCGACATGGGGTCCTGGGGTGCTCAGACCCGCCCATGCTCGCCAAATCGGCCGGGGCGGGCAAATGAAACATCCTTCATGCGGGCCCTTGGTACGGGCCGGTTCAGCCGCCGTCGCCGTCTTCGGGTGGCAGATCTGCAGTCAGGCCCTGCACCTGCACGTTGTTGCGGCCCAGCGCCTTGGCCCGGTAGCACTGCGCGTCGGCGGCGGCCACCGCCTGGTCCACGCCCATGCCCGGCGCCAGCGGCGCAATGCCGATGCTGGCGCCGATGCGCAGCACCGCCTTGTCCCACGGAATGGCCAGCGCGGCCAGGGTGTTCAGCAGTTCACCGGCAATGCGTGCAGCGCGACGCGGGCCGCAGCCGGACAGGATCACCGCGAATTCGTCGCCGCCCAGCCGGGCCACGACGTCCGAATCGCGCACGCCATGGCGCAGCACGCTGGCCACCGCCCACAGCACCGCATCGCCGGCCAGATGGCCCCAGGTATCGTTCACCGGCTTGAAGCGGTCCAGGTCGATGTACATCAGCGACGCGGCCTGGCCGGTGCGCTCGACATGGGTGATCGCCTGCTGCAGGTGCACCTCGAAGCCACGGCGGTTGCTCAGTTCGGTCAGCGGGTCCATCTCGGCCAGGTGCCGGGCCTCGCGCTGGCGGGCGCGCTGCTGGGTGTCATCGCGCAGCACCCACACCGCACCGCGCACATGCCCTTCATCGTCGCGCAGCCAGGCCCGGGTCAGGTCCACCGCCACCGTGGCCGTGCCCAGGCGCAGCAGCAGGTCGGCATGCAGGTCCACCGCATTGCTGTCCGGGTCCAGCAGCACCGCCACGTCCAGCACCGAGTTCGGTGCGTATTCGGTGGTCAGCGCCAGCACGTCCTTCACGTTGTGCCCGGCCAGGGTCAGCGCGCCATCACCGGACAGCATGCGCACCGCGGCGGCATTGGCGTATTCGATGCGCCCCTGCAGGGTCACGCTCAGCACCAGGTCGGCCACCGCGTCCAGGGTGATGCGGCTGCGCTGCTCGCTTTCAAACAGGCGCTGTTCGCTGCTGCGCTGGCCGGTGATGTCCTGGATCTGCGACACGAAATGCAGCGGCTCGCCACGCTCGTTGCGCACCAGCGAAACGGAAAGGCGCGCCCAGATGGTGTTGCCATCGCGGTCCAGGTAGCGCTTTTCCAGGTGGTAGTGGTTGCGCCGGCCACTCAACAGGTCCTGCACCAGCTGCAGGTCGGTCTGCAGGTCGGCCGGGTGGGTCAGGCGCTGGAAGTCGACCTGCAGCAGTTCTTCGCGCGGGTAGCCCAGGATGCGGCACAGCGCATCGTTCACATCCAACCAGCGCCCTTCCAGCGACACCAGGGCCATTCCCAGCGCCGCGGAGGTGAACGCGCCGGCGAACTTGTCCGCCGCCAGCCGCGCTTCGGCACGCGCCTGCAGGATCTCGGTGATGTCGATGGCCATGCCGACATAACCGATGCGCTCGCCGTCGGCGCCGTCCATGCGGCTGATCGACAGGCGCACCTGGCGGCGCTGGCCGTCCTTGCGCAGGAATGTCCACTGCCGCGAAAAGGTCTGGCCCTGCGCCTGTGCGGTCAGTGCCTGGAACACCGACGGTGGCTGGCCATCGGCGTCGGCCAGCGGGGCCAGGTAGGCACGCATTTCGTCCGGCTCATGGAACACGCCGGGGTTGAGCTTGCCGACCACCTCACTGGCGGCATAGCCCAGCAGGCGTTCGGCGCCGGTGTTGAACAGGGTGATCAGCCCCTCGGTATCGGTGGCGATCACCGCCACTTCGTCGGAGGCATCGACCACCGCCTGCAGCCGATGGCGCATGTCGGCAGCGTCCTGTCGCGCCATCTGCAGTTCGGTCACGTCGGCATGCGCGCCGGCCATCCACAGCGGGCGCCCCTGCCCGTCCCATTCGTACACGCGGCCACGGTCGTGGATCCAGATCCACTGGCCGTTCTTGTGGCGCATGCGCAGCAGGCAGCGGTAATGGTCGCTGTGGCCCTGGAAGTGCGCCTCCAGCGCCGCGTCGGAATGGGCCAGGTCGTCGGGGTGCACCAGCGCGATGAAGGTTTCCTGGCAGATCGGCTCCAGCTCGTCCAGGCGGTAGCCGACGATCTCGGCCCAGCGCGCGTTCACCCGCATCTGCCCGGTCTGCACGTTCCATTCCCAGGTGCCGGCGGCGGTGCCTTCGATGATCATCGCCAACCGGCGGCGTTCTTCGGACAGTTCCTGCAGGCGCCGCTCCAGCAGCGCGTTGGCGTTGGCGTCGTGGACGTGCCCGGTCATCGGCGCCCCCGCGCGGAACGGCGGGCACAGCGAAGCGGCAGCCCGGCGCTGCAGCCTGCGGTCGCGTTGGCGGCTCGTGCTGGCGTCATGGCCCTCCCCGGCGCCCTGCAGGGCGGCCCGCGGCCCCCCATGGGCGCCAGTGTGCGCACGCCGGGGAGGGCCGACAAGTCCCCCCGCCACGGCAGGCGTGGCCGGGGGGCGATGGCTCAGCTGCGCTTGGCCCGGGCGAAGGCCTCGGCCAGGGCATTGTTGGCCGGCGGCGCCGAGCTTGCGGGACGCGCAGCGCCCTGCCCCTGGCCGCGGTTGGGGCCGCGGTTTGCGCCGCCATCGCGCCGCGCCGGCCCGCCCTGGCCGCGCTCATCGCGCGCACCGGGGCGGCTGGTGGCCTGGCCCGGGGTATCGTCCAGGCGCCGGGTCAGGGCGATGCGCTTGCGCGCCACGTCCACTTCCAGCACCTTCACCTTCACGATGTCGCCGGCCTTGACCACCTCGCGCGGGTCCTTCACGAAGGTGTCCGACAGCGCCGAAATATGGACCAGGCCGTCCTGGTGCACGCCGATATCGACGAACGCGCCGAAGGCGGCCACGTTGCTGACCACGCCTTCCAGCACCATGCCTTCGCGCAGGTCCTTGATGTCTTCCACGCCCTCGGCAAAGCGCGCCGCCTTGAACTCGGGGCGCGGGTCGCGGCCCGGTTTTTCCAGCTCTTTCAGGATGTCGCGCACGGTCGGCACGCCGAAGGTGGCGTCGGTGAACTGTTCCGGCTTGAGCCCACGCAGGAAGCTGCCATCACCGATCAGCGCCTTGATCGGGCGCGCCGTACTGGCCACGATGCGCTCGACCAGCGGGTAGGCTTCCGGGTGCACGGCCGAGGCGTCCAGCGGCTGGTCGCCATCGGCAATGCGCAGGAAGCCGGCACACTGTTCGAAGGTCTTTTCACCCAGCCGCGCGACCTTCAGCAGGTCCTTGCGGCGCTTGAACGGCCCGTTGTCATCGCGGTGGCGCACGATGTTCTCGGCCACCGTGGACGACAGCCCCGACACCCGCGACAGCAGCGCGGCCGAGGCGGTGTTCACGTACACGCCCACCGCGTTCACGCAGTCCTCCACGCGGGCATCCAGCGCGCGCGCCAGGCGGTACTGGTCCACGTCGTGCTGGTACTGGCCCACACCAATCGCCTTGGGCTCGATCTTCACCAGTTCGGCCAGCGGATCCTGCAGGCGGCGGGCAATGGACACCGCGCCACGCAGCGACACGTCCAGGCCCGGGAATTCCTTGGCGGCGAATTCCGAGGCCGAGTACACGGATGCACCGGCTTCGCTGACCACCACCTTCTGCAGCTTGGGGTTGCCGATGGCCTTGATCGCCTCGCCGGCCAGCTTGTCGGTTTCGCGGCTGGCAGTGCCGTTGCCGATCGCGATCAGTTCAACGTTGTGCCGGGCGCACAGCTGCTTGATCGTCTGCAGCGACTGATCCCACTGCCGCCGCGGCTCATGCGGGTAGATGGTTTCGGTGGCCAGCAGCTTGCCGGTTGCGTCGACCACGGCAATCTTGCAACCGGTGCGGATGCCGGGGTCCAGCCCCAGCACCGTCTTCGGGCCCGCCGGGGCAGCCAGCAGCAGATCCTTCAGGTTGTCACCGAACACCGCGATCGCTTCGGCCTCGGCCTTTTCGCGGGCCTGGTTGAACAGGTCCAGCAACAGGTGGGTATGCAGCTTGGCCCGCCAGGTCAGGCGGCAGGCGTCCAGCAGCCAGCGGTCGGCCGCGCGGCCCTGGTCGGCGATGCCGGCCTTGCGCGCCACGCGCCCTTCGGCGTACTGGTGGCCGGCCTCGGCATCGCTGCCCGGGTCCAACTCCAGGAACAGGATTTCCTCGCGGCGGGCACGGAACAGCGCCAGCAGCCGGTGCGACGGAATCTTCGCCAGCGCTTCGGCATGTTCGAAATAGTCGCGGTACTTGGCGCCCTCGTTTTCCTTGCCCTCGGCCACGCGCGCGCGGATCACGCCGGTATCGCCCAGCCAGGTGCGCAGTTCGCCCACCAGCGCAGCATCCTCGCCCCAGCGCTCCATCAGGATCGCGCGTGCGCCTTCCAGCGCCGCCTTGGCGTCGGCCACGCCCTTGTCGCTGTCGATGAAGGTGGCGGCGAAGGCCTGCGGGTCCTGGCTGGGGTCGCCCAGCAGGCCATCGGCCAGCGGTTCCAGCCCCGCTTCGCGTGCAATCTGCGCGCGGGTGCGGCGCTTGGGCTTGTAGGGCAGGTACAGATCTTCCAGCCGGCTCTTGGTATCGGCGGCCAGGATGTCGTTGCGCAGCGCGTCGCTCAGCTTGCCCTGCTCGTCGATGCTGGCCAGCACCGCGGCACGGCGGTCTTCCAGCTCACGCAGGTAGGTCAGGCGCACTTCCAGGTTGCGCAGCTGGGTATCGTCCAGGCCACCGGTCACTTCCTTGCGGTAGCGGGCGATGAAGGGGACGCTGGCGCCCTCGTCGAGCAGGCCGACGGCGGCACGCACCTGGGCGGACTGGGCACCGATCTCGACGGCGATGGTCTGGGCGATCTGCTGGGCGAGCGCGCTCTGGGCGTTCTTGGCGTCGTGCATTGCTTCCGGTCTGTGCCGCGTTACGGGAAAGACCCATTCTTGCCATGCCCGCCACGGGCATACAAGCGTTGACAGCAGCAGGGTTCAGGCGGCAGCACCGGGTGGGGACGCCGGCATCCTGGCGGAAGGGGCCGTGCTGGCCCGGCTGGGATGCCGGCGCGGGTGCGCGCGCGTGGGCGCACCCTGCCGCGTGTAGCGAAGGTCAGCGGTAATGGCGGGCCGCACGCTGCATGACGATCTCGTCACGCATGCTTTCCAGTGCCATCAGGCGGACCTTGCCGACACCCTGCAGTTCCATGAACCGCTCTGTGTAGAACTCCGGCCCCAGCGCGGTGTCGGCGCGGGATTTGCTGAAGCCGTAGGGCACCACGCCCTTCTCGCCGTCCTTGCTACCACCGACATAAAGAACAATCGCCATGTGATGTCTTCCTCCAAATTGCTACTGCGTACTGCGCACGATGAGCGGTACTTGTGGGCTCATCGGGGTAGAGCTTACCGCGACCAAGCTGACTGGAACGTCACGAAGGCTAATGACGATCGGTTGCATGCAGATGACGACCCGATCACAGCAGAACGCTTACGGATCTTTAACCTCCAACTAACAAACGAGGGTTTCCAGCCAACGGCGCAGCCCCTCGTGGGTGGCCGTAGAACGCGGCTCATGCGATTGGGCCGGGCGGATTGGGGCCGCGGGACACGCCGTAAACCCGTCCTTGGGGGCTCGTAGGCGCCATCCATGGCGCCTGCGGTCCCGCGCCCCCAACCCGCCCGTCCCCCGACAGTTTCCGGGTGCTCACGCCCACGAAGAGAAAAAAGAAGATCAAGAGCAGAGCAGCTTGGCCGGCGGCTCTTTGCTTCCTGTAGAGCCGAGCCATGCTCGGCTGCGAGCAAGCGCAGCGCGCGACCCGCTTCTGCTTTTCTTTTTCTTTCCCGTGGCTGGACGCCGCAGGAACGTGTCCGTGGCCGGGCAGGTGGGTTGCGCAGGGGCTTGAGCCGCATGGATGCGGCGACCGAGCTTACATGGACGTACTTGCAGCGTCCCCTGCGCAACCCACCTGCCCGGCCAACCCCGTGAATCAGATGCAGCGCCCCAGCCACGAGGGGCTGCGCCGTTGGCTGGAACCTACGGCCACCAGCCGTGCCCGAACCGGGCGTAGTGATCGGCCGCGCGCTCGAACGGATTACGCGCGCTCACGCCCCCGCACAGCAGATACACCGGCAGGTACAGCGGCCCCAGCACCAGGTACTGGTACACGTGCGCCCGCTCGTGGTCATCCAGCCGGATCAACGGCTCCACGCCCCACCCCGCCTGGTGCGCGTAGGTGCGGCAGCACATGCCCAGATCGTGGCCGGTGTGCAGGATCACATTGCCCAGGGTGATCGCCCCGCCCGGGCCCCAAGGCCAGCGGTCGAACACCACTGCGCAGTCGCGGCCGCTCCAGCGCGGCCTGGCGCCACCCAGCAGGCCCGCCAGCCCGGCCAGCAGGCCGATCAACGAATTGGGGAGGGTCCACAGCGCGCCCAGCACCTGCACGGCGCGCAGCCACAGCGGCACCGGACCGGACGCGGCCGCGTTCAATCGGCCTCGTTGGGAATCAGCAGCCACAGGATCAGGTAGACCAGGATGCCGGGGAACGCGGCCGACGCCAGCGACACCAGCACATAGACCACCCGCAGCAGCGTGGGACTCCAGCCGAAACGGTGGGCGATGCCGCCCATGACACCGGCGATCATGCGGTCGTTCAGTGAACGCGACAGCGTTTTCGGCGTGGTGTTCATGGCGGTTCTCCCAGATTACGGAAAAGGCAGTCGAGCGTGGCCCGACTCTACACCGCCCCTTGTCTACGGCGTGCGTTGGCGCAGGGCCTGCAGGCGGGCGCCGAACCAGGCCGCTGCGGTCTGCTCCGGCTGGCCCGGACAGCGGATCCGGTACGGCTTGCCGCTCATGCTGCTCTGGCTGGCGGCCCGCTCGATGAACTGCTCGGGGGTATCGACCAGCTTCTTCTTCAGCAGGTAATCGTACTTGCGCTGCAGGTGCGCGCGGGCGGCGGCGGCGTCATGCCAGCTGCCGTTGCGCTGGAACTGGCAGGTCGAGCCGTCCAGGCTGCCGATCAGCTGGGCGATTTCACGCTGGGCCTGTGGGCTGGGGGCGGCATGGGCCAGCGGGGCGGCCAGCACTGCAGCGAGGATCAGAAGAGTTCGTCGGGACATCGTGGTTTCCGGTTCATCGCCAACGGCAGTCGAGCAAGCCCGACTCTACAACGATCGGCGTTGAATGTTTGCGCAGAAGGCGAGGAAGTCGGGCGCAACAGGAATCGCCTCATTCGCGCGAATACCGTCCCATGAAACCGTGAACTTCACAGCACCTGTCCGAAGGTCAATCCAGTAGTCATTGTCGCCGCAGTCACCCGCGAAGGGGATATGGAATTCAAGGAAAGCCCGCGCCTCAGGATGGTGATCCCTCCTCCACTTCATCACTTCACCCATCGACACAAGTCGCGGATTGGCAGGCATGTGCGGCGCCTCGATGTAATGGAATGCTTCCAACTCCAGTCGATTGAATTCGTCTGAGGCCGCTTCGTAGAAGGCATTTCGATAGAAGACGGCGCCGCCGTCGAAATAGCCTCCATTGTGCGCTGCATAGAACGCGATGAAACCGTCTCGGCCGGGGAAACTGCCCGGCACCATTGCTGCGACCAGATCAATCGGGACCGATGGCGCCGAGTCGTTGAAGGCTACGTTGTTCCGGGCAAAAACTGGCGGCTGGGCCATGCACTTGTCCGTCGACTGGGCATTGGAGCTTACCCGTCTTCGGCAGTCGAGCAAGCTCGACTCTACCGGTCGTGGGCGTTCAGCCAGCCGTCGATGGTGGCCGGGACTTCGCGCTGGGCGCGGCCGGAGACGTAGATCCCGATGTGGCCGCCGCGGAAACTGGACTCGGTGTAGTCCTGTGTGCCCAGGCGCCCGCGCATGGCGCGCGAGGCATCCGGCGGCACCAGGTGATCCTGCTCGGCATAGATGTTCAGCACTGGCAGCGTTACTTGCGACAGATCCACCGCCTCTTCGCCGATGCGCACGGTGCCGTTCACCAGCCCGTTGCCCTGGTAGAACTGCTTGATGAAGTCACGGAATGCCTCACCGGCCAGGTCCGGCGAGTCGAAGATCCATTTCTCCATGCGCAGGAAATCTTCCAGCGCCGCCTTGTCATCCAGGATGTCGAGCAGGCCCACGTATTTCTGCACGTTCAAGCGGAACGGCTTGAGCATCAGGTAGCTGGCGTTCATCAGATCGGCCGGGATGTTGCCCAGCGTATCGACCAACAGGTCCACGTCCACCTGCCGGGCCCAGTGCGACAGCATGTTGTCGGCGGTATGGAAATCGACCGGGGTGACCATGGTGATCAGGCTGGCCAGCTTCTGCCGGCGCAGTGCGGCGTAGCACAGGGCGAACACACCGCCCTGGCAGATGCCCAGCATGTCCACCGGCTCGCCGCTGCGCGCGCGCAGCGTATCCACGGCGCCGTCGATATACCGCAGCAGGTAGTCTTCCAGCGTCTGGAAACGCTCGGAGCGGTCCGGATAGCCCCAGTCCAGCACATACACATCCTGGCCCAGTGCCAGCAGTTTCTGCACCAGCGAGCGGTCGGCCTGCAGATCGACCATGTAGGGCCGGTTCACCAGCGCGTAGACGATCAGCAGGGGCCGGCGCCGGGTGGGCGCGTGTTCGCCCACGAAGCGGTACAGCACCACCTTGCCATCGCGCCAGACTTCCTCGCGGGCGGTGGCGCCGTAGTCCACGTCCTCCACCTGCGGCAGCAGCTTCAACCCTTCCATCAGCTTGCGCTGCATGGCCAGGGTTTCCTGCATCAGATCGTCGGCATTGAAGCCCAGCGGCCCTTTCATCGCCCACGTACCTTTGGCGTCGCGCGCGCGGTGGTCTTCTTGGCCGGTGCCTTCTTTGCAGGCGACTTCTTTGCCGCCGCCTGCTTCACCGGCGCCGCCTTCTTCGCTGCCTTGCGCGGCGCCGGCTTCACCTTGGCCGCCGCCGGCTGTGCCACCGGGTCCACGGCTGCAGTCCCGGCCAGCACCGCCACCTGCGCCTGCAGGCGGCGCAGGCTGCGCTCCAGCTCGGCAATGCGCCGGTGCGCGGTATCCATCTCACTCCGCGTCGGCAGGCCGATGCGTTCACTCATCTGTTCCACCTCGCGTTGCAGGCCTGCGCGCAGGCGCATCTGCGCGTTGCCCAGCGAGGCGTACACCTGCTGGAACGGCTCGGACAGGGCGACCTTGGCATAGGCCTCTTCGGCCACTTCGATCCACAGGTCGAACATCGCCCGCGCACTGGTCAGCTGGCTGCCGGGCTGTTCGTGCTCGGCCAGGCGTTGCTCGAACAGGGTGAAGGCTTCTTCCAGCGCCTGCTTGATCTGTTCCACGTAGGCGCGCGAGTGCTGCTGGTACTCCTCCTGCGCGCGCAGCAGGGATTGCCAGCGCGCCTGGTGCTCGCGGCCCGGGCCGAACGCCGGGCTCTGCAGCCAGGGGCCGGCCTGCAGCTGCCACTGCTGCAGCCAGGCGGCGAATTCGGGCACCGACGCACCGGCCTGGGTGCTGCCGCGCGCGCCCTGCAGCATCCACTGCAGCATGCCCTCGCCCTGCCCGTTCACCGCCTCGCGCCAGGCCTGGGCCACATCGGCGCTGCTGGCATCGCGGCCGGCAAAGCGCGCGGCCACTTCCTGCATGGTGCCGTACCAGCTGCCGGCCTGTTCGCGGAAGCGACGCAGCGCGTCTTCCGGCGCGCCCTGCCCCTGTTCGGGCAACAGCTGCCCCCACCAGTCGAACAGGCGCTGCCAGCTGGCCGGGTCATCACCGGCCGGAGCGCCCGGCGCGCCGGCGTGGCGCAGGGCATCGCCCCAGGCGCCGAAGTACTGCCGGGCCAGGGCTTCGAAATCGCTGCTGCCGGCGTCGTGGGCCGAGCTGGTCATCGTGCGCCTCCGCGGGGCTGCATCAGGGCTTGGGAATGCGCAGGGTCTTGCTGATCATCAGCGAACCGGACAGCGCGAACAACAACACCATCGGGTGCAGCTGCCACGGGCCGATCTGCCACTGCCCGAACCACAGGTCATGGCCGATCGCGTCGGTGCCAGCGGCGACGGCCAGCACGATCACCAGCGCCAGGCTGGTCGGAATGGGCGTGCCCTCGAAGAACTTCACCTTGCCCTCGTCACCGGCCAGCGCCTCGGCGGTCACGTTGTAGCGGGCCAGGCGGCTGACGCCGCAGCAGACGAAATAGCTCAGTACCAGCCAGTCCCAGCCACCCTGCATGCCGCAGGCATAGGCCAGCGCCGCCGGCGCCACGCCGAAGGAGATCACGTCGGACAGCGAATCAAGTTCGCGGCCCAGGGTGGAACTGGATTTGCGCCAGCGTGCGATGCGGCCATCCAGCGCGTCGAAGATGAAGGCCAGCGGGATCAGCGCCATGCCAAACAGCAGGTAGCCACGCTCGCCGTCCTGCAGGAAGCGCATCGCGGCAAACACCGCGCCGGTGCCGCAGAACGCATTGGCCAGGGTGAACCAATCGGCCAGCTGGAATTCGCGCAGCATCGAGAAATGACGTTTCATGGAATCTCACGGGGCATCAAGGGCCACAGGGTACCGCGACCACCGGCGCGGACAACAGCGCGGCGATGACCCGCCTTCACCCGGGCATCACGCCTGCTCACCTGCGGTGAATTTTTCGCCACCCATCTTGACAGCCTAGGGGGGTGGCGCCTGCCACGGCTTATCCACAAAGTTGCCCACGCGTAATCCACACCCCCTGTGGACAACCCGGTCGCAGGGGCTGCGACGCTGGCTATTTTCTCATCACCACGCTGCGGGGTTTTCCTACTTCCCAACCTGGGCGCGCAGCGCTATGGTCAACGGCGGACCCGCCGCCGCCACGTCCGAGCTCCCCCCTTGACGGACGATGTTGATGCTGGATGCACGTACGCTGGCCGCGCAGTTGCGGCAGCCCCATGGCGAGGCCGCGCTGGCCGTGGGCGAATCGATGAACCGCAGCAATGCGGCGCTGAACCAGGCCGCCATCGCACTGCTGGCCGTTGCCGATCACGAGCAGGTTCTGGAAATCGGCCCCGGCAACGCAGCCTTCGTGCCGCTGCTGCTGCAGGCCCAGGGCAGCCGCTATCTGGGCATTGAACTGTCCACGGCCATGGTCGAGGCCGGCAACCGGCGCCTGGCGTCGGCAGGGCTGGACGGCCGCGCCGCGCTGCGCACGGGCGATGCCCACGCCCTGCCGGTGGCCGATGCCAGCATCGATGCCGCATTGGCAGTCAACACGCTGTACTTCTGGCCGGACCTGGCCCCGGTACTGACCGAGCTGGCCCGCGTGCTGCGCCGGGGTGGCCGCGTGTGCCTGGCCTTCGTCGATGCCGCCTTCATGCGCACCCTGCCCTTCACCGATGATTTCCACCTGCACGAACTGGACGCGCTGGAGCTGGCCCTGCGCGTGGCCGGGTTCAGTGTGTGCGGCTGGCGCGCGCACCGCGAGACGGCGGCCGGCAATGATGGGCAGACGCGGGACAAGTATTTCCACCTGCTGCTGGCCCAGCGCCGCTGAGCCACCCCGCCGGGCATGGCCCGGCGCTACCTCAGGGGGCGCGGAATCGTAGCGCCGGGCCATGCCCGGCGAGCACTGCGGCGCCCGACCGCCTCACAGCCGGCTGAACGACCAGCTCTGCATGCGCCCGTCGCGGTAGGGCATCACCCCGTGGAACGGCCGCGGGTCGGCATCGAACACCAGCGGCAGGAAGTTGCGGTCGCCTTCCCACATCGGCAGCGTGTCCAGCTTGTCCACGTCCACCCACTCCAGGGTGCCTTCGTGGTTGCCGCCGTGCGGGGTGCCCTCGAAGCTGTCGATCACGAACACGAAGCCGAACCAGTCCTCGCCGTGCTTGCCGAAGCCCGGCCAGCTGATGGTGCCGCGCAGGCGCATGGCCGTGCAGTCGATGCCCGCCTCCTCGGCGATCTCACGGCGCATGCCGGCGGCCACGTCCTCGCTGGGTTCGACCTTGCCGCCCAGACCGTTGTACTTGCCCAGGTGGTGGTCACCGGGCCGGGTATTGCGGTGGATCATCAGCACCTGGCGGCGATCGGGCGACAGCACATAGCCCAGGGTGGCGACGATCGGGGTATACGGCATGGGGCGGATCCGGCGGCGGGTCAGCCCACGATTATGGCCGATCAGCGCACCAGCGACAGGCGGCGCTCGGCCGAAACCGCTGCCGGGCCGTCCGGGTCGCGGCTGAGCGTGGCCACGCCATGGCCGCGCTCAGCCAGGTATTCCAGCCACTTGCCCAGGAAGGTGTTCATGCGCATGCGGTGGTTGATCAGCTCGGCCGGTGGCGGGTACAGCCCCATGGTGTCCTGCCAGCGCCGGCCCACGTAGCAGTGGGTGGTCTCGGCCTGGCGGGCATCCCGGTACAGGCGCACATAGGCCGAGGGGTCCGGTTCGCCGGTCACCGGGTCGGCCAGGTCGTAGGTCAGGCGCAGCTCCACCGTGTAGCGGTGGCATTCGATCACGTCCAGGCGCACGTCCAGGCCGTCGCCCACCGAGGAAACATAACTGCCAGCGGTCAGTTCGGCCGGCGCGAACAGGCGCACCAGGTGCCGGTAATTCTCGGCGTACAGCCCCATCAGCCAGCTCAGCCGGCTGAGGCGGGGAATGCGTTCGGTTCGGGGCGAGGCGTGGGCCATGGGTCGATCCTACACGTTGGCCATACAACGTGGGGGCTGACACGCGCAGGCCAACCCCTGGCAGCGCCGGGCCCGGCGGACCGCACCGGTCAATACAGCTCGCGCTGCAGCCCCAGCGTGGCCAGCACCTTGCTGGAAATCTCCTCGATCGAGGTATGGGTGGTGCTCAGGGTCGGGATCCGCTCCATCTGGAACATCACCTCGGCCGCGGCCACCTCGCGCTTGCAGGTGTCCAGGTTGGCGTAGCGCGAATTCGGCCGGCGCTCCTGGCGGATCTGCTGCAGGCGGTCCGGGTCGATGGTCAGGCCGAACAGCTTGCGCCGGTAGTTGCGCAGGCGCGGCGGCAGGCGGTCGCTCTCCAGGTCTTCGTCGGTGAGCGGGTAATTGGCCGCGCGCACCCCGTAATGCAGGGCCAGGTAGATGCAGGTGGGGGTCTTGCCGGCCCGCGATACCGCCACCAGGATCACGTCGGCATCGTCGTAGTTCACCGCGATCCCGTCATCGTGGGTCAGGGCGAAGTTCATCGCATTGATGCGGCGGTGGTAGGTGTCGAAGTCGACCATGCCGTGGGCCTGGCCGACCCGGGCCAGGCGTGGGCTGGCCAATTCCCGCTCCAGCGGCTCGATGAACGGGGCGAACACATCCAGCATCAGCGCCCCGCTTTCGGCCAGGATCAGGCTCAGGCTCTGGTCCACGCAACTGTTCACCACGATCGGCCGAACCTGGTAGCGCTCCCCCGCCGCCTGGATCCGGGCACAGGCTTCACGCGCTTTTTCGGGGTCATCGACAAAAGACATTCGGTCGGTAATGAAGCTGAACCCGGTGAACTGGGTGAGCAGGCTATGCCCAATGGTTTCAGCGGTGATACCGGTTCCATCGGAAACGTAGAACACCGGTCGGATGGTCGACATGCGCGCTTTTATCCCCTACGAAGCTTAAAAGGGCCGCCAGCACAAGCTTGTGCCGACGGTGGTCTGCCCGGCATCATATCGACTTCTTCCTACGGACGCGGCCACTCAGCCCGCCTCGGGCGATGGCCAAACGGAGCATCGCGCTTGAACGAGAACATCCTGTGGTTGCACGAACTGCGTCTGGCCGATCTGGCCCGCGTGGGCGGCAAGAATTCCTCGCTGGGCGAGATGATCGGCAACCTGGCCGGTCTGGGCGTCTCCGTCCCCGGGGGCTATGCGACCACGTCTGAAGCCTTCAAGGACTTCATCGCACACAACGACCTGTCCAAGCGCATCTTCGACAAGCTGGCCACGCTGGACGTCGAAGACGTGACCGCGCTGACTGCCGCCGGCAAGGAGATCCGCAGCTGGGTGATCGATGCGCCGCTGCAGCCGCAGCTGGACCAGGACATCCGCAGTGCCTACGCCAAGCTGAGCGCCGACAACGGCGGCGGCGATGTGGCCGTGGCCGTGCGCTCCTCGGCCACCGCCGAAGATCTGCCCGATGCCTCCTTCGCCGGCCAGCAGGAAACCTTCCTCAACGTCACCGGTGCCGATGATGTCGTGCACAAGGTCAAGGAAGTGTTCGCCTCGCTGTACAACGACCGCGCCATCGCCTACCGCGTGCACCACGGCTTCAAGCACGAAGACGTGTTCCTGTCCGCTGGCGTACAGCTGATGGTGCGTTCGGGCGTCGGTTCCTCCGGCGTGCTGTTCACCCTGGACACCGAATCGGGCTTCCGTGACGTGGTCTTCGTCACCTCCTCGTTCGGCCTGGGCGAAATGGTCGTGCAGGGCGCGGTGAACCCGGACGAGTTCTACGTCTACAAGCCCACCCTGCAGGCCGGCAAGCCGGCGATCCTGCGCCGCTCGCTGGGCAGCAAGGCGATCCGCATGGTGTATTCGGACGTGCCCGGTGAGCGCGTCAAGATCGAAGACACCCCGGCCGAACTGCGCAGCACCTTCTCCATCAGCGACGAGGACGTGCAGGAACTGTCCAAGCAGGCGCTGGTGATCGAAAAGCATTACGGCCGCCCGATGGACATCGAGTGGGCCAAGGACGGTGTCAGCGGCAAGCTGTTCATCGTGCAGGCGCGCCCGGAAACGGTGAAGTCGCGCAGCCACGCCACCCAGATCGAGCGCTTCGCGCTGACCGAAAAGGGCGGCAACGTGCTGGCCGAAGGTCGCGCCGTCGGCGCCAAGATCGGCTCGGGCGTGGCCCGCGTGGTCAAGACCCTGGACGACATGAACCGCGTGCAGCCCGGCGACGTGCTGATCGCCGACATGACCGACCCGGATTGGGAACCGGTGATGAAGCGCGCCTCGGCCATCGTCACCAACCGTGGCGGCCGCACCTGCCACGCGGCCATCATCGCCCGCGAACTGGGCGTGCCGGCCGTGGTCGGTTCGGGCAACGCGACCAAGGTCATTGAAGATGGCCAGCCGGTTACCGTCAGCTGCGCTGAAGGCGATACCGGCTTCATCTACGAAGGCCAGCTGAAGTTCGAGCGCACCACCACCGACCTGGGCAACATGCCGGCGGCGCCGCTGAAGATCATGATGAACGTGGCCAACCCGGAACGTGCCTTCGACTTCGGCCAGCTGCCGAACGCCGGCATCGGCCTGGCCCGCCTGGAAATGATCATCGCCAGCCACATCGGCATCCACCCGAATGCGCTGCTGGAATACGACCGCCAGGATGCGGCCACCAAGAAGAAGATCGACGAGAAGATCGCCGGCTACGGCGATCCGGTCAGCTTCTACGTGAACCGCCTGGCCGAAGGCATCGCCACCCTCACCGCCTCGGTCGCACCGAACCCGGTGATCGTGCGCCTGTCGGACTTCAAGTCCAACGAGTACGCCAACCTGGTCGGCGGCAGCAGCTACGAGCCGCACGAAGAGAACCCGATGATCGGCTTCCGCGGCGCCAGCCGTTACGTCGATCCGAGCTTTGCCGCCGCCTTCGCGCTGGAATGCCAGGCCGTGCTGCGCGTGCGCAACGAAATGGGCCTGGACAACCTGTGGGTCATGATTCCGTTCGTGCGCACCCTGGAAGAAGGCCGCAAGGTGGTCGAGGTACTGGCCCAGAACGGTCTGAAGCAGGGCGAGAACGGCCTGAAGATCATCATGATGTGCGAAGTGCCGTCCAACGCACTGCTGGCCGATGAGTTCCTGGAAATCTTCGATGGCTTCTCGATCGGTTCCAACGATCTGACCCAGCTCACCCTGGGCCTGGACCGCGATTCGTCCATCGTTGCGCACCTGTTCGACGAACGTAACCCGGCGGTGAAGAAGCTGCTGTCGATGGCCATCAAGTCGGCGCGTGCCAAGGGCAAGTACGTCGGCATCTGCGGCCAGGGCCCGTCCGACCATCCGGATCTGGCCGAATGGCTGATGCAGGAAGGCATCGAGTCGGTGTCGCTGAACCCGGACACCGTGGTCGACACCTGGCTGCGTCTGGCCAAGCTGAAGGCCAACGGCTGATGCCGTAGTGGCATGGGCTGACGTCGTGTTCATCGTCGTCGGCCCATACTGGCGCTGCACGCAAACCCCGCTACTGCGGGGTTTGTTGTTTCTGGCGTGCGCGCACGCCGATGCCGTCCCTGCCAAGGAGCCCCCATGACTGCCACTGCCCCGTCCGCCCCCGCCACCGCTTCCTGGTTCCACTCGCTGGACTGGGAGCGCCTGCTGGAAACGTATGGGGTGCCGCTGCTGGCCGCCATCGTGGTGCTGTTGATCGGCATGTGGCTGGCCCGTCGCCTGTCCAACGCGATGCCGCGCGCCACCGCGCGCATGGGCGTGGACCCGATGCTGGGCAGCTTCCTGCGCAACGTGGTCTACGCCGCCTCGCTGGTGATCGTGGTGATCCTGGCCATCGGCACGCTGGGGGTGCAGATCACCCCGCTGCTGGCCGTGCTCGGCACCGCCGGCCTGGCCGTCGGCCTGGCATTGAAGGACTCGCTGTCCAACATCGCCTCCGGGGTGATGCTGGTGACCCTGCGCCCGTTCCGCGTGGGTGACGTGGTTACCGTGGCCGGGCAGACCGGTACCGTGCGCGAAGTGCGCATCTTCCAGACCGTCATCACCGGCGCCGACAACCAGCACACCACCATTCCCAACACGCTGATCACCGCCGCGCCGATCATCAACCTGACCGCCGAACCCACCCGCCGTGTGGAGCTGGTGGTGGGCATCGGCTACGAGGACAACATCCAGCAGGCGCGCGACACTGCATTGGCGCTGATGAAGGCCGACCCTCGCGTGCTGGCCACGCCCGAACCGGACGTGGTGGTGTACGAACTGGGCGCGCATGCCATCAACCTGGGCATCCGCTGCTACGTGAAGTCGGCCGACCACTTCGGCACCAAGGTCACGCTGCTGGAGCAGATCAAGCTGGGCTACGACAAGGCCGGCATCAATATTCCCTACCCGCAGCAGGACATGCACCTGTACCTGCACGGCAAGGACGGCGGCGTGCTGGAAGCCGACGCGCTGGTGCGCGACAAGCCCTGATTTCCAGGTTCCCGCCGGGCATGGCCCGGCGCTACCGATGCCGGTGAGTGCCGACCGTTGGTCGGCACCTCTGCCAGCATCAGGCCTCGACAGCCTCGCCCAGCACCGGGTAATCGGTGTAGCCCGCCGCTCCGCCACCGAAGTAGGTCGCGCGGTCCGGTGCGTTCAACGCCGCCCCGGTACGCAGCCGCTCGGGCAGATCCGGGTTGGCAATGAACGGCCTGCCGAACCCGATCAGATCGGCCCAGCCCTCGGCCAGCGCCTGCTCGGCGCGCTCGGCACTGTACTTGCCGGCATAGATCAGCGTGCCCGGGTACACCATCCGCAGCGCCTGCTTGAACGCCACCGGCATCTCCGGTGCGTCTTCCCAGTCGGCCTCGGCAATGTGCACGTAGCCCACGCCAAGCTGGCCCAGCAGATGCGCGGCAGCCAGATAGGTCGCCTGCGGCGTGTCATCCACCGCACCCTGCAGGGTGGTCAGCGGCGCCAGTCGCACGCCCACGCGATCACCACCGGCCACCGCCACCACCGCATGCACCACCTCGCGCAGGAAGCGCAGGCGGTTCTGCAGCGCACCACCGTAGCCATCGGTGCGCTGGTTGGCCTGCGAATCGATGAACTGGTTGATCAGGTAGCCGTTGGCGCCGTGCAGCTCCACGCCATCGAAGCCGGCGGCGAGCGCATTGCGGGTGGCGTGGGCGTAATCGGCGATGATGCCGGGAATCTCGTCCTCGGCCAGCGCGCGCGGCATCGAGTGCTGCAGCATCTCGCCCACCCCGGCGTCCGGGCCGGCACCGGTCGGGTCCACGAACACCTTCACGCCCTCGGCCAGCAGCGCCGACGAAGACACCGGCGCGGCGCCATTGGGCTGCAGGGCCACGTGCGAAACGCGGCCCACATGCCACAGCTGCGCGTAGATGCGGCCACCGGCGGCGTGCACCGCATCGGTCACCTGCCGCCAGCCCTGCACCTGTTCGGCGCTGTGGATGCCCGGCGTCCACGCATAGCCCTGGCCCTGCGGGCTGATCTGCGTGCCTTCGCTCACGATCAGCCCCGCGCTGGCACGCTGCGCGTAGTACTGCGCCATCTGCGCAGTGGCGACATTGCCGGCCGCCGCCCGCGAGCGGGTCATCGGCGGCATCACGATACGGTTGGGCAGGCGCAGCGGGCCCAGGCGATAGGGGGTGAACAACATGGCGGCATCTCGTGCGGGGGACTGCCCACAAGGATGGGGATCGGCCGGGGCACGCAACAGACGCAGTCTGGCAAAACAGTTGTGCCGTGAAGGCAAGGATGAAGGCCGCCCCCGCGGTAGAGTCGACCGTTGGTCGACTATCGCGCGCAGCGCGGGCGTTCATGACGGGTCGGCCAAAAGCAGTCGACCAACGGTCGACTCTACCCTCTACGATGCGCGGTTACAGCGTTGGTTCGATCAACGCCCCGCCATGGGCAATGCGGTCGTAGCACGCGCGCACCACGTCCTCGCCGTACTTCAGCTCCAGCCGGCGCACGATGAAATGGCCACGCGCCATGTCCTGGTAGTAGTCGGTGAACATCGTATTGAGCGTTGCACCCGCCGCGGCGCCGACAATCGGCACCGCCTGCGCGGCGAATTTTTCAGTCACCACCACGCCGAAGCGGGCCGCCACTTTCTCCACCAGCTTGGCCAGCAGCTTGCCGGCCTCCTTCGGTGCCACGCCCAGGGTCAGGTCGCGCCCGGTCACCACGCGCCCAGCCAGTTCGGCCGACAGATGCCGCATCACATCGGTGGTGAAGCCGCGCGCCAGGTAATAGCCGGTTTCGCTGGCATCATCACGCGGCGAATTGCCGCCCAGTGCGAACACCTCCAGGCAGGCCTGGCGCGTGCTGAACTGCGACAGGTCGAAGCCTTCGCTGCGGGCGACATCGGCCACCGCGCGCATCATGATCGTTGTCGATACCGGCAGTTCAATGAACAGCGCGGCGAAGCCGAACGCACCGCCCACCGCGCCGGACGTGGCTGCGGCCAGCTTGTGCCAGCGGGTGGACGCGGATTTCCCGGGCGTGTTGCCCATGCTCCACAACGCCGCCTGCGCGGACTTGGACAAGGCGGCCTGCACGGCGCCGTGGATGCGACCGGACACCGCAGTCGGCAGCGCCTTCACCGCGAACTCCAGCGGCGTGCCCACCAGGTTGGCCATGCGCGCGGTGATCGTAGGCGCCTCCAGCAGGGCGACCGCCCGCTGCAGGTCGCCCCAGTCCTGGGCATCGTGGGCGATATCGCGCGGCAGCAGGATCGGCTCGTTCATGAGGCCGATCATAGCGCTGGGAAGTTGAACGGATCGTCGCGGGCAGGTGGCCCGGCGTTACTGGGGTCAGAGCCCTTTCCGCTGGAAAGGGATCCGACCCTGCTCAGGCGACCGGCAGGCCCGACAGCTCACCCATGAACTGGCGGTAATGGCGCAGTTCGGCGATGGAATCATGCACATCGCTCAGCGCGGTGTGGCTGCTGTTCTTGGTCAGGCCCGCGGCCACGCTCGGGGCCCAGCGCTTGGCCAGTTCCTTCACCGTGGATACGTCCAGGTTGCGGTAGTGGAAATACTTTTCCAGCCGCGGCATCTGCCGGTGCAGGAAGCGGCGATCCTGGCAGATGGAGTTGCCACTCATCGGTGAAGCGCCGGCCGGAATCCACTGCGCCAGGAAGTTGATGGTCTGCGCTTCGGCCTGGCCCAACGTGGTGGTGCTGTCCAGCACGCGCTGCCACAGCCCGGAACGGCGGTGCTGGTTGCGGTTCCATTCGTCCATCGCCTCCAGCGTTTCCAGCGGGTGGTGAATGGCGAATTCCGGGCCTTCGGCCAGCACGTTCAACTGCGCGTCGGTCACGACCGTGGCGATCTCGATGATCGAATCGTTGTCGGTATCCAACCCGGTCATTTCCAGGTCGATCCAGATCAGTCGCTCGTTGCTCGCGCCGTTGTCGGCCATCGTGTCGTCTCGTTGCCGGGCTGGCACGTGGCCCGCCGCAGGAATAGGAAAGGGGCGACCATCATACCCTTTCGCTGCTCAGGCCTCGTCGGCGTGGTTTTCCAGCAGCAGCGGTGGCTTGCCACGCTTGGCGCGGAAGTAGTTGGTCAGGCGCAGGCTGGCCTCCTTGGCCAGCACGCCGCCATGGATCTCCACCCGGTGGTTGTGTCGCGCATCGCCCAGCAGGTTGAACACGCTGCCGCAGGCGCCGGTCTTCGGGTCGCTGGCGCCATAGACCAGGCGCGACACACGCGCATGTACGATGGCCATGGCGCACATGGCACACGGCTCCAGCGTCACGTACAGGGTGCTGCCCACCAGGCGGTGGTTGGCCAGCACCCGACCGCCCTCGCGCATGGCGACGATTTCGGCATGCGCGCTGGGGTCGTGGCTGGCGATGTTGAGGTTCCAGCCCTCGCCCAGCACCTGGCCGTCGGCGCCCACCAGCACCGCGCCCACCGGAATCTCATCGAACACGTGCTGCGCGCGCTCGGCCAGCGCCAGCGCGTGGCGCATCCAGTGTTCGTCAGCATCGTGCACGGGCACGCCCAGGGAATCGCTCATGGTGGTTCTCGCAGTGAAGACCCGGCCACGCCGGACGGCCGGCATTGTACGCCCCGGGCGCGTGCAGGCCGGGTGGCCGGCCGCTCACAATGCTAGATTCGACGTTTTCCCAAGGAAGGAGTGCCCGCAATGGGGGGTCAGATTCTGTTCTTCATCTTCGCCACCGTCATGAGCGTGGTGTGGATCCTGGTGCCGTTCGCGATCTTCGGCGTGCGCAGCCTGATGCGTGAACTGCTGGCCGAACAACGCCGCACCAATGAACTGCTGACGCACATCGGTGGTTACCGCATTCCGCCGCCGGCGCCGGAACCGCGCCCGTGGCAGGCGCCTTGACGCCGGGGGCAGAGCTGCGCTGCGTCGGAAAACGGATCTGGCCCCATCACAACGGCGCAGTCGCCTCGAACGCCGGCGAATAGCGCACCTCGCCCTGCGCCATCGGCGGCTGCAGGCACAGGGCCTGGAAATACTCCGCAGGCACCCCCGGCAGGATCAGCCCCGGTTCGGCGCGGAAACCAAACCGACCGTAGTAGGCCGGCTCGCCCAGCAGCACGCAGCCGTGCGCCTGCTGGCTACGCAGTGCATCGATCGCGGCCTGCATCAACGCCGCGCCCACACCCTGCTCCTGCCGGGCCGGCAGCACGGAAATGGGCCCCAGGCCAAACCAGCCGATACTGCCGTCGCTCACCGCAACTGGCGACACCGCCACATGGCCGACCACCTCACCGTCCTGCTCGGCAACCAGCGACACCGTCAGTTCGCCGCGCGCCCGCAGTGCATCCACGATGAACTGCTCGGTATGGCTGCTGTGCTCGGCCTGGCGGAAGGCGGCCTCGGTCAGGGCGTGAATGGCGGCCACGTCGGCCGGTTGTTCGGGGCGGATGAAAGGCATTTCAGGGACTCCAGGGAAGCGCGCACACGATGGCGCGGCGTGCGGATTCACGCAACCGCAACGTTGGCGGGCCTGCACACTCCATGTGAATTGTTGACCCACCTCACGAATTGAGACACCCGTCCACAGCGGGTTCCAGCGTGCTGCAGCATGCGCAAGCCCTTGTGCAAACAGGCATTTCCACGGCACCGGCTGGGCTGCTTGCGTCAAATTCATGACGGAACCAGGCCGCAAGCGGTGGCAGCGTGTCGTCATGGCCTCCCATAATCAAAACTCCCGTCCCCAAGGAAAGGAGACCTGCCGTGCACATTGCGTTGGCGTTCGCGCGCACGGCTGTACATCTGCAGACGCTGCCTGCCGTGTTGCCGCACCGTCCCTGCCCCGCCCCACCGGCGGCCTGAGGATGCGCGGCCGCACATTTCCCTGCGTTGTTCTGTCGCTGCTGATCGCCTGCAGCCCGGAGGCTCTCATGTCACAGGAGTTTGATTCCGCCGCCGCCAACGTCGCCCAGGGAGGGCGCGGCCTGGCAAAGCTCAACCCCGCCCCCCGCAAGGCCTATGAACTGGTCCTGCGGCTGGCCAACCCACCCGGCGATTTCGCGGTGGTCGAAGGCGTGGCCCAGTACGACGTCACCAACGAAGACCAATGCGGCTACATCGAGCCGGAAACCGGCACCCCCGCGCGCATCACCAGCCAGGAGCCGGTGACCCTGCGCAAGGTGGCCGACAACGAGTATCGCGGCACGGTGTACCTGGACCGCATGCTGGACGAGGACTACTACGGCCGCGGCGTCTGCACCTGGTCGTTCAGCGGTGCCGGCGCCATGCTCAAGGCCACCGGCGCCGACGGCGAAACCCGCTTCCTGTCCTTCCTCGGCGCCGATCCGTTCATGGGTGGGCGCACCGAAACCCGCCACTACCCGCGCGGCGACTACCCGCGCGTGGATGACATGCCCGACTACGGCGCCAGCGGCCAGCAGGACCCGAACCGCTTCCGCGCCGAACTGCGTGATGCACTGTTCTCGGCCACCCTGAGCGCGCACGAGGTCAGCCCATGACCGTGACCAGCCAGGACTACGCCGCGCTGGCCAGCGATGCCTACCGCGACGAACGGGTCGGCCGCCACGATCCAGCACAGGAACAGCCGGTCATCCTCAATGGCAACGCCTACCGCGTGCTGGAACACGCCAACAACCGCCTCAACGGCTACCAGGGCACCATCTATCAGCGCGTGGATACCCACGAGATCGTGGTCGCCCACCGTGGCACCGAACAGATCGGCCGCGACGGCATCCTGACCGACGGCGGCATGGTGCTGGCCCGGCGCAACCTGCAGGCCAACGACGCACTGGAACTGACCCGCCACGCCCTGGCCTACGCGCAGAAGGAAGGCCGCGACCTGGGCCAGACCCCGGAAGTAAGCGTGACCGGGCATTCGCTGGGCGGCACGCTGGCGCAGATTTCGGCCCATCACTTCGATCTGAAGGGCGAAACCTTCAACGCCTACGGCGCGGTCAGCCTGACCTACCGCATTCCCGAAGGCGGCCACAACGTGCTCAACCACGTAATGGCGGCCGACCCGGTCAGCGCGGCCTCGCAGCACTTCGGTGACGTGCGCATGTACGCCACGCAGAAGGAAATCGACACGCTGGGCAGCTGGGGCTTCAGCAACAGCCGCTTCCGCGCGCTCATTCCGGACAGTGCGCTGGGCGCGGCCGCCTCATCGCTGGGCTCGCACAAGCTCAGCAACTTCCTCGGCGACGATTCAGTACTGAACACCGCGGGCACGCAGGAGCTGGCCCGCGACAACAGCCGGATGATCGGCGAGTACCGCAACGAGGTGGAGCGCGTGCGCCGCGGCATCACCATTGGCGCGCGTGGCATCACCGGCAACCTGTACGACATCTACGACCACAGCCGCGGCCCGCTACAGCCGGGCGAACCGGCACGGCGGGAGGCCCCGGTGGCGCCGTTGCCGGGCATTACCGAACGTGACCATGCCGGCAATCCACTGTTCAACGATGCCCTGCGCGGCGTACACGCCCTGGACGCACGTGCCGGGCGCACGCCCGATGCGATGAGCACGCAGTTGGCAGGTTCACTGGCAGCGGAAATGCACGCCGCCGGCGGCCAGCGCATCGACGAGGTGGTGATGAGCGGCGATGCCGCGCGCAGTTTTGCGGTGCAGGGCCAGAGTGGTGATCCCGGCCATCTGCGGGTATCGGTGGATACCGCAGTGGCCACCCACACGCCGCTGGAACAGAGCACCCAGCGCATCGAGCAGCAGACCGCGCAGCGCCAGAGCCAGGAACGCGACCCGCAGCAGGAGCTGGTGCAGAGCCAGGCACGCGCCCTGCCCTCCTGACGGGCGACGGCTTGCGCAAACGGGAGCCGGACCTGCCGGCTCCCGTTGGTGCAGCACGCAATGGCGCCGTTACGGGCTGGAGATTGCCGCGGTGCTGTCGCCGGCCGCGTTGTCGGCCGTCACGTAGACATCCGGGCCTGAATCCGGGAAGCCACCGCAGGCGCGATCGCCGGGCGCGACCGGATCACACGGCCACTGCCTGCGCGCCACGCGCTCGCGCAGTTCGAAGTTCTGCCCGTTCCAGACCACGAAGGCCAGGTGTTCGCGATTCCAGTCGCTGAATGCGTGCGGGCCGGTCTTCTGCGGCGATTCCGGATACTGCACGTACCAGCGCAGCGCCGGACCGTACTGCAGCTTGCTGTGGTCGAGCAGCACCCGGCCTTCGCGCGCCTGCTGGCGGGCGCGGTCGGCCTCGGTGATCGACGGTGCCGACGGCATCACCTTGGCGGTGACGTCCTGGGCCACGCCATCAGCCCCCATCTGGTACACACGCTGGCTGACGTAGGCCTGCTGGCAGGCACCGGCCGGCACGCGCACCGGATCGGGGCGGGCATCGGTCGGCAACGCCCGGTCGGCGCACTCGAACGGCGCCTGCACCAGATAGGTGGTGATCGCCGGATCGGCGCCTTCGAACGAACGCACCCAGATATCGCCCAGGCGGGCGATGAAATCCGGCCGCTCGCCGAAGCCAGCAACGGCCTTGAACCACACGCGCTGGCGCACCTCGCGTTCGCGCCAGGCGCGCGGCAGCAGGATGTCCTGTTCCGGCACGGCCACCAGCAATGCGGCCAGATGCGCGGGCAGCGTGCCCTGGCAGGCGCCGATCATCAGATCGCCCTGCGGCGCCAGGCGCCCGGCCAGGTCGACCGGGCAACGCGCGCCGAGCTGGCGTTCGGTGGCCTGGTCCGGCAGCAGCGGCACTACGGCCAGTGCCGGCGGTGCGGGTGGCGCGGCGGGTGCCGGCGGAGCCACGGCAGCGGCCGGCGCCTCGGCTACCGGCGCGGCAGGCGTTTCCGCCGGTGCGACAGTCGGTGCGGGTGCGGGCGCAGCTTCGGCCGCCACGGGTGCGGCCGGCGCTACCGCTGCCGCAGGTTCCGCTGCCGGTTCGGCAGCCGGGGCATGCGCCGGTGCCTGTGCCGCCTCGGCCACGGGCGCCGGAGCCGGTGCGGCCTCAGCCGCCACTGCCGGTGCGACTTCAGGTGCAGCGACCTCCGCAGCAGCAGGCGCGTCCTGTGCCTGGGCCAGCGTGGCGGTCAGTGCCAGCGACAGCGCCCACAACGGCGCCAGGCGCACGCCGCAGCGCGGGCGATGCGCGGCAGCACGCCGCGCGGGTGATTCACGATTCTGCATGTTGTGTCCCTACAAGGAAGTTCCATGAAGGCGCCCGCAGGCACCCAACCCATGCGATCCCACGCCTGTGCCCAGGCGGACCGCGCTTACAGCGATCGCGAGCGCTGCTGTTCCTGCTCGCGGTTGATCGAAGCCGACTGTTCCTGCCGTGCAGTGGCATCGGTCGCCAGTTGCCGGCTGCTTTCTTCCAGCGGTTGCTGGGCGGCCTGCGCGCGCTCCACCGCACAGCGCTGCATGGCGGGGTCGCCCATGTTGCCCTGCACCGCAAACAGCATGCGCCCGTCCGCGCCAGCGACCACGTGGTCAATCTGCTGCAACCCGGCCTTGTGCGCGCCTGCGGCCAGGGCCGCAGCGGCATTGTCCAGTTCCTGCGGCGTACGCAGGCCACTGCCCGGCCCAAGCTGCTGCAACCCGTTGCGCGCACCCAGGAACAGGCCATGGCCTGCGTGGCTGGGATCGGTCATGTCACGCGCCACCGCGGCGCGTTCGCCCACCTCGCCACGCCCCAGGCGCTCCATCACGTCGGGGGTCAGCTTCTGCTGCCAGCCGTCGAAGCGGCGCAGCCGATCCTCCACCCCGTTCATCGCACCATTGATGGCATAGGTTGCCTCGCGCACGTCCTCGCGCGCCTGCTCCGGTACGTGCTGCTGCCACTGCCAGACCGCGATGCGACCAGCGTGTTCGGGCTGCGCGGCCAGCTCGGGGTGGTTCAACAGATCCAGATCCAGCGCCTGGCCGGCGCGCGCGTAAGCGTCCTTACCGGTCAGCGGCAGATAGCCGCGCCCGTGGTAGGTCAGCGCATCGCCTGGCGCATCGTTGCCCAGCCGGCCGCCGTACATCAGCTCGGCCAGCGCCTGCGGGCGCCCACGCAGGGCCTCCTGGCGCGCCGACTCCAGTGCGTCGTTGCCGTTGCGCCACGCCGCTTCCACCGGAATCTGCGAGATGCCCCGGGTGTAGTTGAAGCTCTCGTTCAGACGCGACAGGCCGCGCGACTCGTGCCCCGCCTGGGCCATGAAATTGGCCAGTTCGCGTGGCGAATCGATGCCTGCCGCAGTCGCCTGCCGCAGCAGTTGCGACTCCCTATCCCTCGACACGGTGCCACTCCTGGGTAGTCATCAGCGCGGGGTCCGTCCCGCCGGTTGAAGCCTGGCTCATGGAAGCGTCACCTCTGCGACGCTGGCCGGATCGAAATCCTCGAATCGCACCCGGCCGATTTCGGCCGCCGAGAATTCGCGGATGTTGGTCGCCTCGGTTTCGATGTCCACCACCTTGCGGCGCACGGTATCGACCCAGCAGTCCCGCTCCGCCGAGGCATAGCGGAACGTGTAGGTGCTGCTCCAGCGCTGCCGGCTGCCGCCGTTGGTGATCACGCTGAACGTGTCTTCCTCAACCATTGCATACGCAAAAGGGTCGCCGGCCAGGCCACCCCGGGTCGAACACGGCACCAGCTTGTCGTTGCGCGCGGCCAGCTGCCAGCGGCCGCCGCCGTCACCGCGCAGCAACAGCAATACCCGGTTGGGACCGTGCTGGCCGGCCACCAGGCCTTCCGGCGCGGGCTGGTCGATCACCAGCAGCTGATACTGCACACCGTCGCCGTTGCACACGCCCCTGACGGCTTCCAGCAGGTTCGCGCCAGACGGAACGAATGCCAGGGCATTGTCCATGTGCGCGCCACTCCGGTTCTCCATCCCCTCCCACTCCTTCAATGTCATGCCGCCGGTGCCCACCCGCTCCGCGGGCACGGACGCCAGGTCCACCTGCACCGGGCTGTCCGTCGAAACGGATCATAGCCCCGGCACCGTCGCCGCGGCGATGGTGGCGAGCGTCACCCTGGGACGGGACAGACAGAGTCCTCATGGACGGGAAAGCTCCTGCATGCAGTGCACCGACGCGTCATGTTTCTGACGCAAAGCGAGCTTACCGCGAGGGCATTCGTTACGTCGAAGGGGTAAGCGCTGAAAGAGCGGTTTCAGTCACAAAAAAAGTGTGACTTTCGCGAAGCGGGTGCGCTGTAGGCGACACCGTCAGTACGGTCTGAAGATCTGCTCGGTGCAGTTCTCATACACAAGCGCACACGCGCCGGGCATGTCGTTCTGGCAGATCCCCTGTGCCAGTTCGGCCGCACGCTCCAGCGTCGGGCCGGTGCCGATACCGGACCTGCCATTACCTGTGCGACCACTGGGCACGACCCAGGACATGCATTGATTGAAGTAGGTGACGCTAACCTTGCAGTCGCGAGCACCGCTGTTCGCGCACTTGGCCATGGCATCGCGCTCGGCATCCTTCTTGGTCAGCTGCCCCGTGGACACGCCTGCGTCCGATGTGGTCTCAGACACCGCCACTCCGCCCCACGTACGGATCCACTCGCCCGAAGGCCGGGGCGGTGGCGAGGCCATCTGCTGTGACGTGGAACCTGCTGCGCCCCCCATGGGCGCACAACCCTGCACGCCCTGGCCACCGATGGGGTACATGCCCGATGGGCAGCCGCCCTCGGCATAGGCTGCGCCCACACCTGACAAACCGACGAACACAGCGAAAACGCGCGCGGCGATGCTTTTCATTGATTCACCCTGCTACGAATGGCGCCGGCCCCCTGCGTGGTTCGCAGTCGCCGAGCGGATTTTCGTTACCCACGCCCGCGGTTCAGAATCTGCTGAATTCAGGAAGCGAGCACTCCGCATACACAACGTGGCACCTGCCGCCACCGGTGTCCTTGCAGTTTCCGATTGCGTTCTGTGCCACGGTCTCCGTGTCCGCCGCAGTATCAAGCGACCCTTGGCCCTTGCCGGAAGACGGGACAGCAAAGGCAACGCACTGGTTGTAGTAAGTCACCGTAGGCTTGCAGCCCTGCGCTCCCTCCGCGGCGCACTTCCGGGTGGCCACAGCCACCGCGCGCTCCTCGCTGGATTCGTTTGCCGAAGTGCCAACGAGATTGGAGGACGGCGATTCCACCACAGCCCCCCAACGTGTCAGCCATTCCCCCAAGGGACGCGCCGGCGCAGCGCTTGCGGCCGGCCCGGCACCGCCGGAGGCCCCGGGAATCGGCGCACAGCCCTGCACCCCCTGGCCGCCGATGGGATACATACCTGATGGGCAGCCGCCCTCGGCATGGACGGCGAAGGCGGCCAGATGCAGCAACAGCAACAGCCCGATGCGCAGAACGTGGATATTCATGACCTTGTTACTCCTTTCATTTGCCACCGCACCGCACGGCCCCGTGCCCGGGCATCGGCATGCCCTTCTGCAAACGCGCTCAGAAGCGCTCGAATGTCGGTTCGGCACAGTCTGAATAGAAAGGCTTGCAGGCATCGCCAGCACCGTCCCTGCATTCCTTCTGGGCAAGCGCTGTGGCCTCTTCCAAGGTCGGCGCCTGTGCCATGCCGGACTGGGTACCCGGTCCAACCACACCCGGGACCACCCAGGCAAAACACTGATTGGAATAGGTCATCACCACCGTGCAGTCGTCTGCGCCCTCGACAGCGCACTTCTTCAGCGCAGTCCGCTCCGCAGAGAGACGCGACGTCTCCGCGGTTGCAGTGCCAACCAGCGACGTTGATCTGGAGTGCGCAATTGCGCCCCAGGCATCGTGCCAGCGCCCAGTGGGGCGCGGCGGCGCGGGCGGACTTGCACCGCCCTGCCCTGCTGACGCCCCTGGAATCGGCGCACAGCCCTGCACGCCCTGGCCGCCGATGGGATACATGCCGGATGGGCAGCCGCCCTCGGCATGGGCGGTCCCCGTCACGGCCATGCCACCCAGCAGCAATGCGAAAAAGAAACGTGCGCGCATGGCACTAGTACTCCCTGAAAAATGGAACTGCACAAGCAGAGTAGATGGACCTGCACTCCTTTCCGCCGGCCGCTGTGCATGCCTGGACCGCGAGTCTGGTCGCTGACTCCACCGACCCTGCGCTGGCGTACTTGGTACCGGTAGAGACCAGTTCAGAGTTCACTGCGGACACGCATTGGTTCTGGTAGACGAAGTCAACTTTGCAGCGCCCACCACCTTGGCGCTCACAGTTCTCAACAGCCTTCAGACGCGCCGCATCCTCAGTAAGCTGGTTCACCGACGCACCGCCTGCGGTACCGTCAACTGCGCCGGCCAGCGCGCCCCAGGTCTTGATCCACTCGCCGGTAGGACGCGGCGGCAGGGGCGTGGACGACGCCCCACCTCCAGCCCCTGCTTGGGCCCCGGGAATCGGCGCGCAGCCTTGGACGCCCTGCCCGCCAATGGGATACATACCCGGCGGACAGCCGCCTTCAGCGTAGGCGGGTGTGACAGCGAAAGCCGTCAGGAGCAACAGGGCAACGGGGATGATGCGAATGACCATGGCACACCTCAATCTCACTCGTTTCCGCCATGGAGCAAAACGCGGCGGATGACCACTGGCGCTCGTCAGTACTTCTTGAAGAAAGGAACGGTGCAAGCGGAATAGATGGACCTGCACTGCTTGCCACCGGCTTTTTCGCAATCTTGAACAGCTAGCTTCGTCGCGATTTCCTCGCTCGCTGCAGTCACATACTTTGTGCCAGTTGAAGCGAGCTCGGAAGTCACTGCCGAGACGCATTGGTTCTGGTAGACGAAAACGACCTTGCAGCGCCCTCCACCTTGGCGCTCACAGTTCGCTATCGATTTTTCGCGGGCCGCTGCCTCCGTCAACTCACTTACCGAAGCACCGCCTTCCTCTCCTTCGATTGAACCGGCGAGCGCCCCCCCAGGTCTCGATCCATTCTCCCAGCAGGCGGGGCGGCAGGGGCGCGGGTGAGGTTCCGCTGGCTCCGGCGCCTTGCGCGCCAGGAATGGGGGCGCAGCCTTGAACGCCCTGCCCACCAATCGGGTACATGCCGGCGGTGCATCCACCTTCCGCGTATGCGACGGAAATGGCGAGATAAAGCAGCGGCAACAGTGCAACTCGTAGAAAACAAACGTTCACAAGATCACTACTCCCTTGTCCTGGCTGCATCAGCGTGGCGCGAACCGCCCGGAGCCAATGCGCCTGCGCCCCAAGCCGCCCCATACCAGGCGTCCCTGTCAGAATCTCTCGAACCGCGGTTCGCTACAGTCAGAATAGACGATCTCACACTGCATGCCTCCCTCTTCCCTGCAGGACTTCATTGCAGTTTCCGAGGCACTCTCCACGGTTGGACCCCCTGAAAAGGATGAGCCGGTGCTTGACGCCTTGGGGGTGGCTATTGCAGCGCATTGATTTTCGTAGGCAAGCATGACTTTGCAGTCATCCGCTCCCCAGGTTGCACACTGCGCAAGCGCCACCTCCTCGGCTTCTCGTTTCGAATCTCTGCCCTTCGAAACGCCGGTATCCCCACCTCTGCCGATGGCCATGGCGCCCCATGTCTTATGCCATTGCCCAGTCGGCCGCGGCGGAAGGGCCGGAAGCTGCTGAGAGGTCGAGCCACTCGCACCTGGAATCGGCGCACAGCCCTGCACCCCCTGGCCGCCGATGGGATACATGCCAGCAGGACATCCTCCCTCGGCATAGGCCAGGAAAGCCGCGAAACAGAACACTGGAATGGTGGCAAAACGCACAATGCGAATCGACATATGAAACCTCAACCTCGTTCGTTATTTGCTGCCCCACGTTGGCCGGTGCTCTGAGCTGGTTCCGCGAACCCACCAAGCCGGGACCCCGAGCCACCACTCCTGCACTGTGTCCCGAACGCGGGCAACCATTTCCATCGCGATGCTTGTCATAGCGGCCAGCACGGCCATCGAGAAGCTGATCGATTGGGACGCACGTCAAACCGAACCGGGGTGAATCGACTGCGCCGTCTAAAACCCCATGAAACATGCGGCGCACGGCTGAACAACGCACTCCACCGCCTCAGTGAAGAACAGCAGAAAGTGGCCGGACTACGAACTGCGGCTAGTACTTCTTGAAGTACGGAACTGTACACGCCGAATAGATCGACCTGCACTGCTTCCCGCCGGCTTTCCTGCAATCCTCCAAGGCCAATTCTGTCGCCGCCTCTACCGTCGCCTCACTGACGTAAATAGTTCCGGTTGATTCCAACTCAGACACTACTGCCGCCACGCACTGTTGATGATAGACAAATTCGACCCTACACCGCCCGCCAGCTCGTTTCTCACAGTCTTCAACTGCCTTACGCCTGGCTTCACGCTCGGTGAGCTCGCTAACCGAAGCCCCCCCCCTGCTTTCCTTCGACGGCGCCCGCGAGCGCCCCCCAGGTCGTGATCCACTCGCCGGTCGGACGCGGAGGAGCCGGTGCAGAAACAGAGGAACCGGGGCCGCCGCCTTGAGCGCCCGGAATGGGGGCGCAGCCTTGAACGCCTTGGCCGCCGATGGGATACATGCCCGGAGGACATCCGCCCTCGGCGAAGACCACGTTTGTTCCAAGCATCGCAATGCCTATTACGACAGTACGGGCGAGCAGCTTCATTGAACCACCTCCACGGCCATTGAAGAGATCCGTAGGCCGCTCATCAGCAGCACACATCCCAAAGCGCAAGCGAAATCACCATCTCGCC
The DNA here is from genome assembly GCF_003086875.1 of Stenotrophomonas sp. ZAC14D2_NAIMI4_6. Classification (NCBI taxonomy): domain Bacteria; kingdom Pseudomonadati; phylum Pseudomonadota; class Gammaproteobacteria; order Lysobacterales; family Lysobacteraceae; genus Stenotrophomonas; species Stenotrophomonas sp. ZAC14D2_NAIMI4_6. Next base: position 2,538,273 of record NZ_CP025996.1, read on the forward strand.
GTCCCCGATACTGCGATGGCGCAGACGTAACACCATCCAGAAAACACGTGGGCACGTGAGCACTAGAATTCCCTGAACACTGGCTCCGAACATTCAGCGTGAGAGATAACGCACCGCCCACCACCCGTATCACTGCAACTGTCCAGCGCATCCTTCTTGGCGGTGGGCAGATCTACGGCCGTATTGACCGAGCCCCTGCCTTTGCCAGAATTCGGCACGGAGAATGCCACGCACTGGTTGTAATAGGTCAGCGACGTCTTACAGTCTTTCGCGCCTTCGGATGCGCAAATGCGCAGGGCCTCAGACTCCGCAGCACGCTCACTCGACATGTTCGCCGCCGTCCCTACAAGATCGGAAGTAGGCGACTGCGCAACTGCACCCCAGGTCGTCAACCACTCACCCGACGGTCTGGGCGTCGCGACCACGGCACCTTGGGCCGGCGATCCACCGGACTGACTGCCGGGAATTGGAGCACAGCCTTGCACACCTTGGCCGCCGATGGGGTAGTAGCCCGAGGGGCAGCCGCCTTCAGCAAAGACTGGCCACGCCAACACCAGCGCCAGCACCAGCACCAGCACCACTGTGGCTGGCTTGATCAGCCACGCGAAGTAGCTGGTGCGTGAATGGAACATCATGCGAACTCCCTTCCGGCGCGCAGCACACGCCTGCCATGTACATGTACCCTGGATAGGCAACCACACCTGCCACCATTCCAGTCAGAAGCGCTCAAACGTGGGTTCGGCACAGTCTGAGTAGAAAGGCTTGCAGGCATCGCCAGCACCATCCTTGCATTCCTTCTGGGCGAGCTCATTGGCCAACTCCATCGTCGCCGCCCTTGCCATACCTGATTGTGCCCCCGGCCCGCCAACGTTGGGGATGACCCAGGCAAAACACTGGTTCGTGTACGCCATGACCACCGTGCAATCTTTGGCCCCCTCAACCGCGCACTTCTCCAGCGCGGTGCGCTCGGCAGAACGGCGGGAAGTCTCAGCGCTTGCAGTTCCCACTACTGACGTCGACTTGGAATGAGCAATCGCGCCCCATGCATCGTGCCATCGCCCGGTTGGCCGAGGAGGTGTCGGAATAGTGGAACCGTTCTGTCCACCGCCGGCGCCCGGGATCGGAGCACATCCCTGCACGCCTTGCCCCCCGATCGGATAGGAACCGGGCGGACACCTTCCCTCGGCATAAGCAGTTGTGCCGCTGCCCCCAGCACCCATCAACAGCACGGCAACGAGAAACCGACGAATCATAGGCACCCGAGCGTTTGGACGGCAGATCGGACGAGACTAATACTTCTTGAAGAACGGTACAGCGCACGCCGAGTAAATAGACCGGCACTGCGTGCCTCCGGCCTTTCTGCAATTACGCATGGCGGCCTCTGTCGCCTCATCTGCCGTCGCGGCGCTGGCATAGTTGGTGCCGGTCGATGCGAGCTCAGACACCACTGCTGCCGCGCACTGTTGGTGATAAACAAATTCAACCTGGCATCGTCCACCAGCGCGCTTCTCGCAGTCCTCGATCGCCTTGCGTCTCGCAGCGCGCTCGGTGAGTTCACTCTCCGACGCACCACCTTGCATTCCTTCGACCGCCCCCGCGAGCGCGCCCCAAGTCGTGATCCACTCGCCCGTCGGGCGCGGAGGAGCTGGAGCAGAAACCGAGGAGCCCGCGCCACTGCCTTGAGCACCAGGAATAGGAGCACAGCCTTGGACGCCTCGGCCGCCGATCGGATACATGCCCGGAGGACATCCCCCCTCGGCATGAGCAGTGGAGAGGGTCAAGTAAACCAGCGGCAAAAGTGCGATGCGCAGAAAGCGAATATTCACAAGACCATCACTCCTCCGACGCTTGCTCCCCACCGTTTGACCATTCTGGCACCTACCCCGCGGTTCGCGCGCGAAAAACCTTGTCAAATCGTATGAATATGTACTCACTGCGGCAATGTTTGGTGACCTCGCATTGCGCAACCAGCTTACTTCACCGCCTCGGCGTCTACCTGTAGGTCCATAACCTCGGAAGCGCGGCTCCTGGCGGAAGCATGGGCAGCTGATGTCACTCGACACTTGGCCACGATCTCTATTCGACCAAAGACACCGGAGCCCCATCCGACGAAAAGGAAGCGTACAAGTGGGACTTGCAGGTGCACGCCCGAGGCCTAAGTAGTTACGCGCCAGACAGCGCAAGCACCCTATTTCCAACTGTACTACTGCCACAGGCTCCGTTCGCTTAATCAACAAGCCAGTGGAGTCTTTGCAAAGCAAAGCTGACCAACTCAGAAGCTAGCACTAGTACTTCTTGAAAAAAGGAACACTACACGCCGAGTAGATACTCCGGCACTGTTTACCGCCAGCCTTCTTGCAATCCTGCAGAGCGACCTCGATCGCTTCGTCCTCAGTTGCAGCGCTGACATAATTCGTCCCACTGGAAGTCAACTCTGGGGAGGAGACAGCGGAGACACACTGATTCTGGTAGACAAAATCAACCTTACAATCGCCCCCCCCGTTCTGCTCGCAGTTCTCTACTGCCTTCCTCCTGGCAGCAGGCTCGGTAAGTTCGTTGGCCACAGCGCCCCCCATGTTTCCCTTGGATGGCCTTGCCAAAGCACCCCAGGTCTTGATCCACTCGCCGAGTGGACGTGGCGGCATAGGCGTTGTTGAGGGGGCACTCACGCCCCCGCCCTGCGCTCCCGGTATTGGCGCACAGCCCTGAACCCCCTGCCCTCCTATGGGATACATACCTGGAGGACACCCCCCCTCGGCATGGGCCAGGAAAGCCGCGAAACAGAATAATGGAATGGTGGCAAAACGCAGGATGCGAATCGACATGTAAAACCTCAACCTCGTTCGTTATTTGCTGCGCCACGTTGGCCGGTGCTCTGAGCTGAGTCCGCGAACCCCCCAAGCTGGGACCCCGAGCCACCACCCTTGTACTGCGTCCCGGTGGCAACCGGCGCTTGAGGAATGAATACACCACCACCACCGCCACCACCATGCGAGCCCGGCGGCTGACCCTGCGGGCCAGGTGCAGCCGCACCCGGACTTCCGCCTATCTGCGAATATGCCATGAAGGTACCCAGCGTACCCTGGAAGAACATCGCAGCCATTGGGGGTGCAGTCAGAATCAGCGTCGTCAGGATCAGGCCCATGCCACCCTGCTGCAGCGCCATGCTGCTCATGCCTTCGGTCAGGTTCGTGCTCAGCAGCGCGCCCAGTGCGGCAGCGCCCCAGAACGAGGCGGCAACGCGTGCCACCATCTCCATGGCGATGCCTGTCATGGCGGCCAGCACCGCCATCGAGAACATGGTGCCGATGCCATAGAACAACCAGCGTTGGAACAAGGATTTGGTCTGCTCGAACAACAGACACAGAATGAACAGTGGACCGAAGCCGATGAACATGGCCATCGCGACCTGGTACAGCAGCAGCATGGCGCCGGCGGTGACCGCAGGACCGCCCGTGCCCAGGCCGATGAACCACATCGCACGCGTCTTCGCGCTGTCCAGGGTGACGTCGCCGGCAACGTCGAGCACGCTCACCGACGTCAGCGCCAACTGCATGTAGCCCAGGTTGCGGTCGATCAGTTCTTCGGCCGTGTCATCCTTGCCGGTCACCACGTAGGTGATCTCGTCCTGGACGTCCTGGGTCAGGAAGGACTGCAGATCCTTGCCGAACATCGCCATGGACGTGGCCACCGTCACGATGAGCGCCGCGCGCGCCATGTTGGTGGCCAGCGCCGCCATCGAATCGCGGCTGCGCCCGGTCACGATGCGGAAGCCCTGGATCAGCACCCACAGCGTCATCAGCACCAGCGCGATCGAGCCCACCCAGGTCATCATGCGACCGAGCACGCCTTCGCCGAAGTTCGCGATTTCCTCTCGCAGGTACTCCAGGATCAGCTTGAAGAACACGAAGTCGCCCACTGAGGCGAACAGCGTTCCGTGCAGCAGATCCCCGATCACCATGCCCTGCATCATTCCCTGACTCATCACATCACCCGCCCCGCGTTGGGGCCCTGCTGGAGTGCGTTACGCACGTGGTTCACTTGGAGAGCGCGGTTTTCAGCGCGGCAGCCTTGATAACGGTGCCAAGCGGGTTGCTCTCGCCCTTCAGTGCGCGCTCGGTCAGGTTGCGCTGACGCCCCTGCAGGGCCGCGATCTGCTGGTCGTAGACCTTGATCTTGGTCTCCCATTCCTTGAACGCCTTGTCCATCGCAAGCTGGCTGGCAGTGTTATTGGAAATATCCTCCTGCAGCGCGCCCTCGTTACGGAACGCGTTGCGGATCTTGCGCAGCGTGCCCAGCATTTCTTCCATGGCCGGCAGCGACTTGGTCACCACGTCCACGGTTTCGTTGTACTTCTTGTTCTCAAGCACCTGGATGTAGGCGCAGATCGAGCGCTGCTGTGCGCCGATGTCGCCACCCGGGCTGACACCCAGCAACGACATCAGGCCTTCCTGGCTGACCATCGAGCCACCACCGCACTTCTCGGCGACGTTCCAGCTTTCGGGAATTCGGGTAAGCACCGGCGTGACCGGCATCAGAGGGGAGGCAATGATCTGGTACCAGTTCTGCAACCTGGAAACCCAGTTCTCCACCGTCTTCATGTACTGCCCGGCCGTCTCGCTCCAGCGCCCGGCTTCGGTCACGTACTCGCCGGCAGACTTGTATTCCTGCAGGAAGTTCATGATCCAGTTGGCCGGGTCATACACGGTCATGGCCTGCGCCTGCTGCGTACCGGTGCTGAAGCTCATGCCCAGGGTCAACATGGCCGCGAACAGCGGCGCCAAGCGCCGACGACGCGGCGCGCTCTTTCGGGTTTCAATGCCCATGGCAGTTTCCTTTTGCAGTTCGGTGATGGTTTTCATGCCGCCTCCTCCTGGTCCTTGTCGGCTCGCTTGCCCGAGCCCTTTCGATTCTTGTAGAACGCGTCCAGCCACTGGTCCGGGGTCAGTTCGTCCACGGTCACGCGGGCGCGCACCGCCGCGGTCTGCAGCACCCGGTGCATGACTTCGATGTTGTCGGTCGATGCCGAAATGACCGACAGGATGTCGTCCATGCCGCGCAGGTTGAGCTGGCACACGCTGGAGGCGTGGCCCTGCTTGACCAGGAAGCAGCGCGAGCGCTCGTCCAGCGCAGTCACCACCTTGAACTCGGCCTCGGTCAGCTTCAGGCCGTCCATGTAGTCGCTCTTGCTGGCGTTCGGGTTCGGCAGCAGGATCAGCGTAGCGGTCTGTTCGATCAGGGCAGCGGAGATGTCGCTCTTAAGCGCGTCTTCCGGGCTCTGCGTAGCGAAGATGCCCAGACCATTCTGCTTACGGATGGTCTTCTGCTTGTTCTTGGCGAACTCCTTCAGGCCACCCTCGCCGTCCAGAATCTTCCAGAACTCGTCCATCACATAGATCAGCGGACGACCGTCGATCAGCGATTCCAGGCGGTGCAGCAGGTAGTTGATGACCGGCACGCGCACTTCGGGGTTGTCGATGATGTCGGTGTAGTCAAAGCCGATGATGTTGGCCTTGCTCAGGTCCACCGTATCGACGGGATTGTCGAACACCCAGCCCAGCGAGTTGCCCGAGGTCCAGCGGCGCATGCGCGCGTACAGACCGTCGTCGCCCATGTTGGGCAGGCTCTTCTGGAAGTTGGTCATGCTGCGCAGGTGCATGGGCGTGTCCAGCATGCTTTCCACCGCGCGGTAGATGTCTTCCTCTTCGCGGGCACTGTATTCGCGCTTGCCAGCCAGCACCTTGATCAGGTCGGCCAGGAACTGCACGTTGGCTTCGCTGTTCTCGCACTGGAACGGATTGAAGCCGGTCGGCGCGCCGTTCTCCAGGGCCAGGTAGTTGCCGCCACAGGCACGCACGAAGATCTCGGCGCCGCGGTCCTTGTCGAAGAAGAAGATGGTGGGCGACGGGTCGTACTTCTGCACCTGGCTGAGCAGGAAGTTGATCAGCGCGGTCTTACCGGTACCGGACTTACCGATCACCATGGTGTTGGCGATGGCCTTTTCACCCAGCGAATTCTCGGACGGATGCGTGGCGTGGAAGTTGAAGTAGTACGGCTGGCCGTTGGTGGTCTGCAACGTGGTGACGCAGTCGCCCCAGGGGTTGTTGTGCTGCTTGCCGGTGGCGAAGTTGTGCAGCGGCGACAAGCCCAGGAAATTCAGCGAGCTGACGTTGGCCAATCGCGTGCGGTAGCGCCAGTTGCCCGGCAGCTGCGAATAGAACGACGAGGTGATGGCCAGGTCTTCCTTGGTCGACACGAAGCCGGCATTGGACAGCTCGGCGCGCGTGGTCGCCACGTTCTGCGAGAGCTTGGCCTGGCTGTCGCCGTAGACGGCCATGATGAAGTGGTATTCACCCAGCACGAAGTTGCCCGAGGACAACTGGTCCATGGCGTAGTCGAGCTCGGCAATCTGGCTGACTGCCTTGTCGCCGGAGGAAATCATCATGCCCTTGGTGCGATCGAGCACCTTCAGTGCGTCCTGGCGGCCCATCGGGCTGAAGGAATGGGTGATGACGTACTCGTAGTCCAGGTACTTCAGACCATTGAGGATGCCCGGGTAGGTACCCTCGGCATACTCCTTGATGTTCAGGATGGCGCCGAAGTGATTGGCGCCATTGGGCGTGTTGATGACGTAGTCACCGGTCTTGGCCGAGAACATGTGGCGGCTGATCGGCAGATAGTCCTTCACCGGCGCGGGCAGCACCGGCACCGGCTCGTCCACGCGGTTGATCAGGTAGCCGAACAGCTCCAGCGTCTCGGAGAACACCACACCATTCTTGGCTTCATACATGCCCAGGCGGTACGGTGCGTAATCGCGGATCACCGCTTCGACGTTGCCGGCCAGCTCCAGCAGCTTTTCAACGGCCTGGTCCTGCTCGCCCTGCAGCTTTTCGATGCTGGCCGACTTTTCCACGAAACGCTTACCGGCCACGACCGGGCGGTAGATCATGGTCAGATACAGCTCGTTCTGCATGATGCGCTGCGAGGACAGCATGCCCATGTACTGGTCAGCCACGTCCTGGTTGAAGCGCTGCCCGTAGTGGCTCTTGCCCTTCAGCGTGCGGCGCCGGCGGATGTCGTGCACCCAGAAGGCGACGTTGACGAAGTCCGGCGCACGCAGGGTCTGCAGCAGGCGGTTGAAGGTGTTGTGGCGGTGCTCCAGTTCCCACTCTTCGCGGCCGACGAAGGGCAGCCCTTCCAGGTACCAGGTCAACAGATAGTCACCGCCCGTGGTCTTGACCACGTTCGGCGCCACATGCGACGACAGGGGAATGAATTCGCTGATGGAGGTATCTGGAGAGAACATGCGACTGCTTCCAAAAGGTAAGCCGGGGAACTACGAGGTGGCCGGGCAGGTTCGTACACCTGCCCGGCCGTTGCCCGTCAATCCATGCGGGCGGGTTTCTTGCGGTAGTGGTTCGGGCTGAACACCCACATTCCATCGTGGTCCTGCAGGTTGCGCGCCTTGAACTTGAACAGCAGGCGGAGCCCCAGCAGGCGGAAGATCAGCTCGTCGCGCTTGGCCATCTGCCGCATGATGAAAATGGCGACAGGAATGGTGAGCAGGAACCAGAAGTTCGTGTACACACTCAGCAGCAGCAACCCACCTGCCACCATGAAAAATGGCAGGTAGGGAACGCCCAGGAACATCGCCGGGCGCGTGCAGCCGCGGAACAGCACGTTCTTATGCACTGTAGTACTGCAGCACGTTGTTGATGATGGCGGCCGAGCTGCCCGAGCAGTTGCCGTCGCTGCCTTCACCCAGCAGCATGCGGGCGATCTGGCCGGCAGCGCCGATCAGCACGCCACCGATCAGGATCGGGGCCACATCGGCAATGCGCTTGTGGGCGAAGGCAATCTGGTAGCCCGCGAAGATGACCGCGATGGTGACCACGGCGATCGAGGCAATGTTCAGCAGACCATTGATGTTGTTGAAGAAGCCGCAGACCTTTTCATCGGTGCCGCCGAAGTCGGTGCCGCTGGCGATGGCCTGCGGAGCAAACACCAGGCCGACAAAGGCAACGGCCATCAGCATGGTCTTCAGCGTGCGCTGGGCCTGGGCCAGATCGAGATTGAATCGCTTCATGGATTGATTTCCTTGTTGATGGACTAACACAACTGAATCGGCCAGCCGGGGGTCTGGCCGTACCACGACTTCGTCAGAACACGAAGGCCGCATCCCCTGCGGGAATCTGTTGCACCGGCGCTCCCTGCGCAGGCACGTTGTATGCATTTTCTGGTGCGGCCACCGGCTGGTTGCGCTCGCTCCACGGGCGCAGCATGACCGGCTGCCCGTTCCCCGCTGCCACGCCGGGCAGCTGCTGCGGCATGGCCTGGTCGCCACCAGCCTGCGGCAACTGCTGCGGCATCTGCTGTGGCATGGCCTGGGGCTGGGCCTGCGGCTGCATCATGCGATCCACCGAACCCAGCACCACGCGCGACAGCGCCTGGTCGGCCAGGTTCAAGGCACTGCTTCGCGCCATGGCACCCGCCGAGGGGTAGACCGTGTAGGCACGGGCCGGATCATTGGACGGCACGTACACCGGCGCGTCGGCCTGGGCGACGATGCGCGACTGCACCGGCGACAGCGTCTGCGGATGGTGTTCAACCTTTACCGTGCGACGCTCGCCACGGCTGACCACATCGATCGGCACTGCGCCATTGCTGGCCACCTGCTGCCCACGGCGCATCGAATCGTAGATCTTCTGCACGTAGCCATGGCGGAAGCCGGTGGTGAAATTGCCCGAGTAGTAGCAGCTGAACGACTTGCCCCAGTCCTGCCCGGAACGCTTGTAGCACTCGGCCAGGATGCGCGAGCCCGCCTGCAGGTTGGCGCACTGCTGGAAGGCTTTTTCGTAGGAGTCCAGGCCGTACTTGGCCAGGTTGTAGCGGTTCACCTGGGCCAGGCCGACCGAGAAGTTGTAGCCCTTCTCTTCCAGCATGCGCACCGTGGCCAGCGCTTCATCCAGCGCCTTGGGCTGGCGCACCAGCGCACCGCCCACCACGCCAATGGCGAAGGGGTTGCGCGAGGATTCCACGTTGATGACGTGCTGCATGACGTCCATGGACACGGCCATTTCCGGGCATGCCATCATTTCCAGGCCTGGCAACATCGTTCAGCCCTCCTGCCCCTGGGCACGCCCAGGATTGAAATCGATGCCGGTGATGTAACGCGAACCGGCATGCGCCTTGATATGCACGACGATATCGATGGTCATCATCAGCAGGCGCTTGATGACCTCGAACTCCAGGCCGGAGCCTTCGTTGGAGGCCTTCACCATCAGCGCCAGCTGGTCCCAGGTCTGTTCCGGGCTGCCGGCATGGCAGCTGGTGATCGAACCCGGGTGACCGGAGGCGCAGTTACGGATGAAGTAGAACGCTTCGTCGCCGCGCAGCTCGGCCAGGATGATGCGCTCGGGCTTCATGCGCAGGCAGGCTTCCATGCAGCTCTTGGCGGTGACGTTGCTGGTGCTCTGGCCACCCTTGGAGTACAGCAGGTGCACCACGTTAGGCTGGGTCAGGAACAGTTCGCGGGCGTCCTCGATGGTGACCAGGCGCTCGTTGTCCGGAATGTGGTTGACCAGCGCCTTCATGAAGGTGGTCTTGCCGCTACCGGTGGCGCCGGACACCACGATGTTCTTGCGATACATCACCGCACGCCGGAAGAACTCGGCGTATTCGCGCGAATGCCGCAGTTCCAGCAGCTCGCGGTCCTGCTCGCTCAGGCTGCCGTCCTGTTCCAGGATCTGGTTGAAGAACCCGTCTTCGTGATACTGGGTGAGCGACTTGGTGTGCTTGGACGGCAGACGAATGGTGATGGACACCTTGCCGGCATCGCACGCAGGCGGGATCACGAACTGCGCACGCTGCCCGGTGGGGAAGGTGAGCGAGACCACCGGATCGGCATCGGTGATGCGCTGGCCGGTGTTGCTCTCGTTCACCACCGCGGTGCAGAACTGCCGGGCCCGCTCGAAGGTCAGGCCCGGCACGTCCACGCGCTGCCACCCCGCCCGGGTTTCCAGGTACAGCTCGCCCGGACGGTTGATGCAGATTTCCGTCACGTCGGGCGAGCTCATGTACTCCGCGATGCCCAGCACTTCGTACTGATAGCGCAGGAATTCGCTGGAAACAAGGGCGATGGGAGACACTTCGGCGTCCATGATCGTTCTATGAATTACCGGCGCGGGTGGAGCACGTTGGTGAAGTCGACGTCCTTTGCGACGTAGACGTTCACGATGGTGCCCTGGTTAATGGTGACCGTCGGCGGGCGACGACCTTCGCTGAGTGCTTCGTTGGCCAGGCGCTCCATGGTGCGGGCGGTCGCGCTTTCATACGGCGACTGCACGGCGAACCCGTTGCTGGCCACGGTGGTCGACTCCGGGCCGTGCTCGGCTGCGGCGTATTTGAACGCATCGGCGATCAGGCTGATCATCAGCGCCGACGCAATGCGGCTGCCCCAGTGCGCGGTGTACTGGCCAGGATGGCCCGCACCGCCCAGCCCATCGATACCTGGGCTGGACATGGCCACGTCGATACCGTTCGGCGTGGTGACGCGATCCCAGATGACTTCCACGCGCTTGCCGTTGGGGCCGCCACCGTAGGAGCCATAGATCTTCGAACCCTTCGGCAGCAACAGGTTGCGGCCGTTGATCGAGTAGACCGGTTCGGTCAGCAGGCACGAGGTGTAGCCGGCAATGTCGGTGATGATGCGGGTTTCCAGCACGCAGCGCAGGTAGGTACCGCGCACCAGCAGGGCATCCGGACTCTGGATGAAGCTGGCGTTGGACACGTCTTCCACGTCCGGACCACGGCGCACTTTCTGCTGCTGCTGGGCCTGCGGGTTGGCGGCCTGCATGGCGGCGATCATCGCCTGGCTGTAGTCGGTGCCCTGCCCTTGCGGCTTGGCGTTGCCATCGCCGGCGCCGAAGCCGCTGCTGCTGCCAATACGGCGGTCCAGCAGCGACGGACCCTGCGGCTCGGACGACTGGCGCAGGCGCGCACGATCAGCGTCCTGCAGGCTGACCATCGGAATGTCCTGCTGCGGCGGCGGCGGCAGCATCGGGATCGGATCGGCCGGCGCGACGGGCGCCGCTGCACTCGGCGCAGGCGCAACGGTCGGCAGGTCCGGCGTCGATACCCGGGCCTCCTGACGGTTGGAGGGCGCTGCGTTCTTGTCATCCTGGCCCTTGCGGAACAGCAGGAAGCCCATGGCCACCAGCAGCACCACGATGCCGCCGAGGAACATCAGCGCCTTGCGGTTCAGCCGCTGCTCTTCGGCCGAGCGCAGCTGCGGAGCCGCCGCATCCAGGTTCGGTGCGGACTCGGTCTGCTGCGTGCCGAAGTAAGGATTGGAGGTCGACTCGGCCGGTCCTTGGCCCTGGCCACCGTAGGGCGACTGCCCGTCGTCGCGGGCGTTGTTCGGATCGTTGCCGGGGGTGTTCTGCTGGCTCATTTCTTCACGTTCCTTCGCAGGCCAACGACGTACTCGCCGTGGCGGATGACCAGGTACGGGTAGGTGCCGTGGACGATCAGGGTGTTGCCCTCGACCGTGGTGTTGACCACGAAGTCCTCGCCGTACTCTTTCTCACGACCGAACACGGCCGGGAAAATGCCGGTCTTGTATTCGGGCGAGTTGGGCAGTTTCAGGTACGTGAAACGGCCATCGTCATAGGCATTGACGGGGATCAGCCACCCCATCTTCTTCGCCTTGCTGGTCGAATAGGAGTAGTTGAAGTTGTACTGGCGATCCTTGGCCAGTTCGCTGCTCAGCAGCGGCTGCGCTTCTTCTTCCACCGCCTGCTGGGCCACGCCGAACACCGTGTCGTTCGGGTAGGAGAAGGCGATCTTGTACTGCACGCCGGCGCGGCGGGCCTGTTCCAGCTGGCGCCAGTCGGTGGCCACCACCTTCAGTTCGAAGATGTAGGAATGGGTTTCGGTGCGCACCATCATGTTGGTGTCCACGTCCACATTCTTCGGCTTGATGTAGAACACGTTCTCGCGACGGGTCAGCTCCCAGCCGTTGCTGAAACCGGTGCTGTAGTCGAGGATCTTCTCGTTCGGGCTCAACTCGATCTGGGTGGTAAGGCCCAGGCCGGTGCGAACCGGATAGATGCGATCCTTTTCATACTCGTAATGGTCCACTGCCTGTGCCATGGCGCCGGTGGAGAACACCAGCGACAGCAACGACAGCAGCGCCAATGCGCTCCCCCTGACTTTTCGACTACTCATCGGTTGCTTGCTCCATCAGCATTTCCGGTGGATTGGTTCTGCGCCGGCCTCATGGCCGGCTGGCCGGGCATGGTCTGCCCGGGCATGGGTTGGCCCTGCATCGGTTGGCCTTGCTGCATCGGCTGAGCCTGCTGCACGGGCTGGCCGGGCATCGGCTGCCCCGGCATGGGTTGCTGCCCCGGCATGGGCGGGGTGACCTGCACATCGCCCGGCACCGCCAACGGCTGGCCGGTGGCCGGATCGATCATGGTGGCCGCAGCAGGATTGTTCGGGTCGTAGACCCCCTGCTGTGCCTGCAGCGCCTGCTGTTCTGCCTGCTGCTGCAACTGCGCCTCGTCCGGACCCGGTACGCCGCGCGAGTAGTCGTTGTCGCGACGGTACTCGAACACCTGCATGCCCAGCGGATTGAGGATGCGCTGCTGCTCGTTCAAGGCAAGGTTGCTGTCGTAGCGGAACCGCAGCGTGATGAGCTGGTTGTCCAGGTACGAGGTGGTGGCCTTGTTCTTGTCGTACACGCTGCGCTGGATGCGCACCGAGGCACCGCGGAAGCCACCATTCACCTGTGCTTCCAGCGGGGTGATGCTGAGAATCTTCACCCGGATCGCCCGATCCTTGCCGTACAGCACGACAGGGCTCTGCGGATTGTTCTGCGAATAGAAGGCCCGGATGGCCGAGCTGGTGCGCGTGTCGGACATCACATGCACCAGGGCCCAGTCGCGCAGGCCCATGACCGCGAAATCGTAGGATTCACGCGCCATCACGTACTGGGCGACGTTGCTGCGGTTGATCGCATCGCTTGCGGTAATCGACTGGCCTTCGAAATTGCCCGTCAGCCGCGCCACCGTGGCCGTGCCGGTGTAGGCATCGGCCATCACCAGGAACGGCACCTTCTCTTTCAGCGGCAGCATGTAGTAGTAGCCGCCCGCCAGCGCCAGCGACATCAGCAACGAACCGGTGGCCACCCACCAGGCGCGGCGCTCGCTGCGTCGTGCCATGTCGGCCACGGTGATCTCGTAGCTGACCGCCTTGGCGACCGACTGCTCGACCTTCTGGCTGTTGCCTGCATCCTTCTTGCGGAACATGGATTCTTCCGTACTGCTGAAACATCAATGGGCGTGTCGCCCCTGCGGCGGGCGCGGGGTGCGGCACGTTCGATGATTTCGGTGGGGCTCAGCTGCCGCTGTTGGCGTCAGCCGCCGGAACCGCCGCAGTGGGCGTCGATCCGGCGTTCTGCACGACAATCTGGTTGCCCACGATGGAGACGGAAACACCTTGTGCCGCATAGGCTGCCGTGAGGTCGATCACGGCCTGCTGTGCGTTGGTGGTGTCGATGTCCGACACCGCGCCATACAGGGTGAAATCCGAGCTGAGGCGATAATCCAGGGTGCGGCCGGAGTCCTTGGCCCAACGCTCAAGCATCGCCTTCAGCGTGCCGTCCATCGGCGACGCCTGGTACACGTAGCTGGTATAGAGCGGGATTTCGGTCGGGGCCGTGGCAAACCGGTTCACCGGCTTCCAGCGTCCGCCGAAATCGGGTGCGGGCTTGGTGGCGCAACCTGCCACCATCAACGCCGCGGCTGCGGCGATGGACATTTTTACGATAAACGCCTGATTCATACGGGCTTCACTTTGACGTACGAAAAAGCAGTCCCGATGTTGGTCCCCTGGTCGTCCGGCGCTGCATGGCGCACGCCGGAATCGTCACAGTAAGCGCACTTAACAGGGCACAACTGTCACGGTTCCCCTGCAACCCGAAGGCTGCCAACCAGGTCGCAGACCACGGCTTTTCCAAGCCGCACTCATGCGCCCTCACCAACGTCGGAACCATCCCTGTTCCAATGGCTGAAACTCCTGGCCACTCTGAAAGCAAGCAGAATCACGAGGATTCCCAAGCCGTGCATAGAGTCGCACAACCGCACGTCAATTCCATGTCAGACAAGTCTGAATTCCACCAACGTATGGTGTTTTTTTGACGCACTTCACCAATTCACATCCATGAATTCGTGCATGCGTCACATTTATCGACGGAAACTCAAATGTCGAGCACCGGCGCGTCAACTTTCGGAAGTAGACGCGACGTGAAATAGCGATCCTTGTAATAGCGGATCTTGTCGCACTTCACCGGATGCGGGATGCCTTCGTACAGGAACACTTCGTGGTCCGGACCCATCGCCTTCAGTTCCTGCGGCAGCATCAGCGCACGCCGCTCTTCGCTGTAGCTGTGGGTCTTCTCACGGGCATGGGTCACGTTCTTCTTGCGGATGGTCGTGTAGCCCAGCATGTCCGAGTAGTCGTTGGCGTCCTGCTGTTCGCGCGGCGCGTACAGGATCTGCAGCGCGTGGTTGGTGATGATGGTGCGCGAGGTTTCCCGGCCATAGGTGGCATCGAGCTGGGACATGCTCTGGATGATGGGCAGCAGGCGCACGTTGTAGCCGGCCATGTAGGACACCGCCGAGGCGATGATGTCGACCTTGCCGATCGATGTGAATTCGTCCATCAGCAGCAGGCACTGGTACTTCAGGTCCGGGTTGGACTTGGGCAGTTCCTTGGTGTTGAGGTTGATCAGCTGGCTGAAGAACAGGTTGATGATCAGGCGGCTCTCGGCCAGCTTGTTGGGCTGGATGCCGATATAGATGGTCATCTTCTTCTTGCGCACGTCGGTGAGCAGGAAGTCGTTGGTGCTGGTGGCCTTGTCCAGCACCGGGTTGATCCAGGCGTTCAGCGGCTCCTTGAAGGTGCCCAGGATCGAGGCGAAGGTCTCATCGGCCTGGGACAGCATGTTGGCGAACGCCGAGCGCGCATTGCTGCTCAGGAACGGCCGCTCGGACAGGCCCTTCAGGAACTTCTTCAGATCGGTGCCGTCACCGGAGGACAGGCGGTAGACCGCACCCAGCGTGGGCGTGCCCATGCCGCCGGGGAAGCCGCTGGCGCGCTCGTCGTCCCAGTTCTCGAACAGGTACAGGGTGAAGGCGATGAAGGCATTGCGGGCCTGGCTGACCCAGAACTTCTGGTCCTCGGCGCCATCGGGGTACAGCATGGCGGCGATGCTCATCAGGTCCGAGACGCGGAAGGCCGGATCGTCGGACACATAGCTGAGCGGGTTCCAGCGGTGCGTGCGGCGGTCTTCGGCGAAGGGATTGAACAGGTAGATTTCCTGGCCCTGGCTGGCGCGCCAGCCACTGGTCAGGTCGAAATTTTCCTGCTTGATGTCCAGCACCACCAGCGATTCGCCGTATTCCAGCAGGTTCGGAATGACCACGCCCACGCCCTTGCCCGAACGGGTGGGCGCAGCCAGGATCACGAACTGCTGGCCGTCCAGGCGCACCAGCTTGCCGCCGTGGCTGCCGACCACGATGCTCTGCCCGGTCTTCTTGAACATGCCGTGCTTGGCCAGGTCGGCGCTGGTGGCAAAGCGGGCATCGCCGTGCAGCGAGCGCTTGTCCTTCTTCAGCAGCGCCACCAGCGCGATCACCGCCAGCAGCAGCAGCGGCACGCCGAAGCCCAGGTAGCCGGCCCACTTGATCTTGCCCACGAACGGGGCGACCTGCGGCTGGTCCAGGGCATTGAAATACTGGTAATAGGTGTTCCAGGTGAAGAGCTTGGTATCCAGGCCGAGCAACAGCAGGGTCAGATAACCGGACAGCGCAAACCCGAGCACCAGGGTCGCCAGGGTGGCGATGGCGATGAGCAGATACTTCTTACTGGGCAACACCCGAATCCTCCATGATGCGCCCAAGGGCGCGACGAACTAGCGGCGGCGCCAGCGTGACGCCTTCTTCCGCAGGTGGTTTTCATCCTCCAGCCCGGGCTCGATGCCCTCTTCCCGCAGCAGCCCTTCCAGGTAGTGCCGCGCCTCGGCCAGCGACATCAGATCGGACAGACGTTCCCCGTCATCGGCGATGACCGCATGCCCGATCACATCGCCGGGAGCGTACACCGGCGCGTGGGTCACCGCTACCAATCGGTAGCGCCCGCGTAGTTCAAGTTGATGTGTGTACTGCTGCATTGCTTCACTCCGTGACGGCGTTCACATGTCGTTCCCACGACGGTCCCGTGCGTCGCCCCGATCAGGGCTGGCAACGCGCGGGTGCCACCCCTGACAATACACGCCTGCGCTTCGGAGACCACCATGGATTGGATTGCACGCGCCCGCGCACTGGCTGCTGACGCCCACGCCGGGCAGATCGACAAGGCCGGTGCGCCCTACATCGGGCATGTGGCCCGCGTCGCGGCACGGGTACGCGGCGATGACGACGCCGAAGTGGTGGCCTGGCTGCACGACGTGCTGGAGGACTGCCCGGGGTTCGCCGCCCAGGTGCAGGACTTCCCGCCGGCGATCCAGCAC
The DNA here is from genome assembly GCF_003086875.1 of Stenotrophomonas sp. ZAC14D2_NAIMI4_6. Lineage (NCBI taxonomy): Bacteria > Pseudomonadati > Pseudomonadota > Gammaproteobacteria > Lysobacterales > Lysobacteraceae > Stenotrophomonas > Stenotrophomonas sp. ZAC14D2_NAIMI4_6. The sequence continues at coordinate 2,554,846 of NZ_CP025996.1, forward strand.
GCGGTGCAGCTGCTGAGCCGCAACCACAGCGCCGACACCGCTCATTACTATGCAGGCATCGCGGCCAACCCGCTGGCACTGAAAGTGAAGCTGGCCGATATCGCCGACAATGCCGATGAAACCCGGCTTTCGGCCCTGGATGCGGCCACCGCCGAGCGCCTGCGCGGGAAGTACCGGGCCGCACGGGCGCAGCTGGGGCCAACGGCCGTCTAGGCGCGCCACCGGCCGAACACTGATTTTCCTGAACGCCGATGCCGCCTGCTGCAGTGCAGCAGTACAATGGCCCGTTCCCCTGCCCCATCGCGCCCCCGCATGAGCCCCAATTCCTCCCTGGCCGCACGGCTCACGCCCCGCCAGCGCACCCTGATCATCATCGCCCTGTCGCTGGGCGGCTTTGCCATCGGCACCAGTGAATTCGCCAGCATGGGCCTGATGCTGGAAATCAGCCGCGGCCTGTCCATCAGCGAAACCCAGGTGGGCCACCTGATCAGTGCCTACGCCATCGGCGTGGTGGTCGGCGCCCCGATCCTGGCCTTCGTCGGCGCCAGCTTCCCGCGGCGCAAGCTGCTGCTGGCGCTGATGGGCTTCTACGCCGTGGGCAACCTGGCCAGCGCCCTGGCGCCCAACTACGCCACCATGCTGGTCGCCCGCTTCGTCGCCGGCCTGCCGCACGGCGCCTACTTCGGCGTGGCCATGCTGGTAGCCGCGGCAATCAGCCCGGCCGGCCAGCGCGGCCAGGCCATGTCGCGGGTACTGCTCGGCCTGTCGATTGCCATCCTGATCGGCAACCCGCTCACCACCTGGCTGGGCCAGCAGGTCAGCTGGCGCACCGCCTTCGCCTTGGTCAGCCTGCTGGCCATCGCCACCGTGGTGATGATTGCCCGCTTCCTGCTGCCCGACCCGGACGAGGTGCGCACTTCCCCCATGCGCGAGCTGCGCGCGTTCAACACCACCCAGGTGTGGCTGGCGCTGGCGATCGGTGCGGTCGGCTTTGCCGGCATGTTCTGTGTGTTCACCTATCTGGCCCCGACGCTGGTGCAGGTGACTGGCGTGGCCGAATCGTGGATGCCGCTGGCGGTAGGCGTGTTCGGCATCGGCGCGATCATCGGCAATATTGCCGGCGGCTGGCTGGTGGACAAGTTCCACTTCAAGGCCGCCGCCGTGGTGCTGGCCTGGTCGATCGTGATGCTACTGCTGTACCCGATTGCAGCGCAGTCGGTGTGGTCCATCGGCCCGATGATCGTGACGGTGGGCACCATGGGCGCACTGGCGGCCGTGCTGCAGACCCGCCTGATGGACGTGGCCGGCGAAGCGCAGACCTTGGCCGCCGCGTCCAACCACGCTGCCTTCAATACGGCCAATGCACTGGGCCCGTGGCTGGGCGGCATGGCCATCAGCGCCGGCTTCAGCCCGGCCACCACCGGTTACGTGGGCGCGGCGACCGCCATCGGCGGCCTGCTGCTGTGGTGCATATCGGTGATGGTGGACCGCCGCCGCAAGGCGTCGCCCGTCACCGCACACTGAGTCGCCACCCGCTGGAACCTGCGCAGACGCCCCTCACCGAGGGGCGTTTGTGTTTCCGCCACGCGCATGCGTTGACAGCAGCACCGCACGCCACAGACGAAGCCGTCACGGCCCGAACCGGACGATGGAATCTCCTCCACTTGCCGAGCTTCCCCATGCCGGACACCGGTCGCTTCTCGATCCTCGCCTTCGACGCCATCTTCAACCTGTCCGGCGGCATCGAGCGGATCACCGCGCTGACCATCAGCTGCCGCCACTGCTCGACCACCACCACCTCAGCCGACCACAACCTGCTGCATCTGCCCGGCGGCACCCTGTTCCGTTGCGAAGCCTGCGGCTGCCACCAGGCCGTGAGCAATTCGCGCCTGGCCGATGGGCAGGCCTGGGCCGGCGCGGCAGAGGCGACCGCCCAGCTCTGATGGCACCGGTACCGCGCGACGTCGGGCGCCCGCGGCAGCCAACCCTATCCGAGGGACCCCATGCGACGCTTCGTACAGGCCTTCGCTGCGGAAGATGCCTTCGCACCCGGCCTGCCGGCTGACGTGGCGGAAGCATTCGCCGCTGCGCCTGCCCACTTCAACATCGGCAAGGATGCGCAGGCCTGTGTCTGGGCTGCGGGCAGCGATGATCCCGCGTGGGTGGCCCCCATGCACTGGGGCCTGGTGCCGCGCTGGTCGAAGGAACCCAGCACGCCCTACACCACGGTCACCGCGCGCGTGGACCGCGCCGCGCGTAGCCGTTTGTTCGGCGATGCCTGGAAGCATCGGCACTGCATCGTGCCCCTGACGGGGTATTTCAAATGGGACCGGCAGCGCCGGCGCCCCTGGCCGATGTACGTGCAGCGCGCCGATGGCCTGGCATTGCTGGCCGCCGGCCTGTGGGAGCGCTGGCGCGACGCCGACAGCGATGAACCTCGCGATGCATTCACCCTGCTCACCCACGCCGACGCCCACATTCCTGCCCCGCTTTCGCCCGACGGCCCCGTGTTCCTGGACCCTTCCGCAGCGGGCGCCTGGCTGCTGGGCAAGCGCATGACCGCCGCAGACCTGCTGGCGCAGGCGCAGACACCCGACCTGGAAGCGTATTACGTGGCGGCGGCGGTAGCCGATCCCCGCCGCGACGACTACACCCTGCTGGATCCCGTCGAGCCCCCCGTCAACGATGACGATGACGATGCCGTGTCGAGCGACGATTCCGCCGAAGACGACTGAACCCGCAGCTGGCCCAGGTGAATGCCGGAAAAACACACCGCGTGGATATCGCCTGCGGCACAGTAGCGCTGCACCCACTGCATAGCCGCCTTTCGCCATGCGCCAGACCGCACCCCCAGCCCGACATGATGCGGTTGCCCTGCAGGCGGGCATGCTGGGCAGCGTTCTGGCAATTGCGCTGCTGAAGGCACTGGCCCTGGCCACAGGGCTGTCAGGTTCGCCGTTGGTCACCGGGCTCTGGCTGCTGGCCTGTGCCCTGCTGGGCGCCTGGGCGCTGGCCGCGCTGGTGGCCTGCCTGGCCCTGAGCCGGCGCGTGTTCGCGCTGACGCTGGCGCTGTGCGGCGTGTTCCTTGCCTGCATGGTCTAGCGCGCCAGCGGTGCGCGCCCCACGAAAACACTACTGAAATCGGCGCTAAAGCTTCGGCCTGCAGCGCCGCTACCGTCTTACTGCCTGCCGGGACTCTCTCCTGTGCAGACACGCCCGGCAGTCGGGCTTACGACGACTACCGGACTTCACAAATTGAACACACTTCGCCGCTTCAAGGTAGGCACCCGCCTTACCGCTGGTTTTTCCATCCTGCTGTTGATGATCGCCAGCATTCTTGCGATCGCCCTGCACAGCAACTACAAACAGCGGCAACAGTTCGACAACGCGGTGAACGTACGCGTGACCCGCATGGGCGAGCTGTACGACATGCTGATCATCAACAAGGAACTGTTGCTGCTGCGCCGCGATATGCTGCTGCGCCGCGGCCAGGCACTGGACCGCGACCTGGCTGCCGTGCAGGCGCAGACCGCGCGCTACGATCAGATCTGGCAGCACTTCACTGCACGACCGGCCACCAGCCCGCTGGCACAGACCATGCGCGACAAGGTGGCCGCGCACCAGCAGGCCACACAGGCCGCACTGGCCGAGCTGGACGCGCGCATGCGTGCGGGCGACTTCGATGCCGCCGACACCCTGCTGCTGGACAAGGTGGCGCCGGCCGCAGCGCAATGGAACACAGCACTGAGCGAGTTCGCCGATCTGCAGCAGAAGCTCGTAGCCGAAGCCGCGGCGGAGATGCAGTCGCTGGCCGCGCGCACCACTGGTCTGCTGACCCTGTTCGGCGTGGCCAGCCTGGCGCTGGGCATCCTGGCCGCGTGGCTGATCTCGCGCAGCCTGACCGTGCCGCTGGCACGCGTGCAGGCCTCGATCAATGCGGTGACCCGTGGCGACCTGAGCGTGCGCGCCCAGGATGACAGCCAGGACGAGGTGGGCCAGATGCTGCGCGCCACCGATGGCATGGTGCAGCTGCTGCAGCGCTTTTCCCAGCAGACCCGGCAGATGATCGACAAGCATGCCGCCGAGGACATCACCCATCGCATGCCGACCGACTTCCCGGGCGTGTATGGCGAACTGGCCGAGGGCATGAACACCATGGTGTTCGAGCATCTGGACGCCATCGTCGATGCGATCGAGGTGCTGAACGAGTATGCACAGGGCGATCTGCGCCGCGACGCCCGGCGCCTGCCCGGCAGCCGCGCGATGCTGCATGAATCGATGGATGCGGCCAAGGCCAGCCTGTCCGCGATCAACCAGGACATCCAGCGCCTGGCCCGCGCGGCAGCGGCCGGCGACTTCAGCGCACGCGGCGATGCCGGTGCCTACCGCCATGACTTCCAGCGCATGATCGTGGATCTGAACCAGTTGATGGAAACCGCCGATGGCAGCCTCAAAGCCTTGTCGGTGGTGCTGGGCGCGATGGCCGAGGGTGACCTGAGCCGACGCCTGCAGGGCGACTACCAGGGTGTGTTCGCGGCCATGCAGCGCGACACCAACCGCACCGCTGAAAACCTGTCGGGCATCGTGCAACGCATCCAGACAGCGGCAGCGTCCATTGCCAGCGGCTCGGACGAAATCGCCGCCGGCAACGCCGATCTTTCGCGCCGTACCGAGAGCCAGGCGGCCAACCTGGAGGAAACCGCCGCGTCAATGGAAGAGCTGACGTCGACGGTGCGCCAGAACGCCGAACACGCCCAGCATGCCAACGCCGCATCGCGCAGCGCCGGTGATGCCGTGCAGCGCACCGCCCGCGCGGTGCAGGATGTGGTGCAGGTGATGCAGCAGATCGATGCCTCGTCCCAGCGGATCGGCGAGATGGTGGGCCTGATCGATGGCATCGCCTTCCAGACCAACATCCTGGCCCTGAATGCCGCCGTGGAAGCGGCACGCGCCGGGGAACAGGGGCGCGGTTTCGCCGTGGTGGCCAGCGAGGTGCGTACCCTGGCGCAGCGCGCGGCAGCGTCGGCCAAGGACATCAAGGCGCTGATCGAGACCTCCGGCGAGAACGTGCAGGCCGGCATCGGCATTGCCCGCCAGTCGGAACAGGCCATCGACCAGCTGCGTGCCGCCGCTGCCCAGACCGATACGCTGATCCAGCAGATCGCCCAGGCCAGCAGCGAGCAGGCATCCGGCATCGAGCAGGTGAACCAGACCATCGCGCAGATGGACGAGGCCACCCAGCAGAATGCCGCGCTGGTGGAAGAAGCCAGTGCGTCGGCGCGTGCCATGGCCGAGCAGGCCAGCGCGCTGGACCAGGCCGCAGCGACGTTCAAGATCGCAGCCGCTGGCGCACCGCACGCGACGTTGCAGCGCGCAGCGTAAGCGCATGCCCTGCCCTGCCCAGCTGAAGGATTCAGTGGGCAGGATCGCAGGGGCGCACCATGCAAGCCGACGCCACACCGCCTTCGCGCCGCCTGCGGCATGCTGGCGGTGTAGCGCCCCGACCGCCGTAACGATGTCCCGTACATGCCTGCCAGCCGTGATGAAGAACGAATGTCCACCCTCGCCGGCCTCAATGCGCTGGGCGAGATCAGTGGCGCCTCGCTGGACAGCCTGACCGAGCTGGCCACGCACACCTTCAACGTGCCGGTGGCGTTTGTTTCGCTGCTGCAGATCGACCGCCAGCGGCTGGTCTCGCGCCGTGGCCTGGCGATGTCGCAGACCCATATCCGCGATTCCATCTGCGCCAGCACGATTGGTTCAGCCGAAACGCTGGTGATCGACGATCTGCTGCAGCACCCGCGGCATGCCAGCAATCCGCTGGTGGCCGGCGAGCCCCACCTGCGTTTCTACGCCGGGGCGCCCCTGGTGGCGCGCAACGGCGTGGCCATCGGCGCGTTCTGCGTGATGGACGATGCACCACGCACGCTGTCCGAGGCCGAGCGGCGGCAGCTGGAAACGCTGGCCCGGGCGGCCATGAACGAACTGGAGCTGCGGGCGATGAGCGGACGCACCGACCCGGTGAGCGGCCTGCCTGATCGCCAGCAGTTCATGCTGGACCACGATGCACTGGCCGAACGCGAGCCGGGAACCTTCATGCATGCGGTGCTGGTGGATGTGTTCGATACCGCCATTTCCACCGAGGCGGGACAGGTGCTGGGCATGGCGCCGCTGGAAACGCTGATACGGCGCACCGGCGTGCGCCTGAAGGTGGCACTGGACGGGCTGGCCCAGGTCTACCACGTAGGCGTGGCGCGCTTTGCCTTCGTGCTGGAGCTGGAGCAGGCCAGTGCGGTGGAGGCCCTGCTGGCCGAACTGCAGGCACGGGTGACCCGGCCGATGATGGCCGCCGAAGTGCCGATGTCACCCGGCTTCCACGCCGGCGTTTGCGAGCTGACCCTGGGCCAGCACAGCGCCGGGGAAGTGATCCGCCGCCTGCTGGTGGGGCTGAGCGCGGCGGTGTCTGCCCGCGCGCCCTTCCGCTGGTACTCGCAGGGCCACGATGCCAGTACCCGCCGCGGCTACCGGTTGGCCACCGACGGGCGCACGGCGCTGCAACAGGACGAGTTCCATCTGGTCTACCAGCCCCGCTTCCGCGCCCGCGACCTGCAGCCCGTCGCGGCCGAAGTGCTGATCCGCTGGAACCACCCGCAACTGGGTCCGGTCAGCCCGGCCGAGTTCATTCCGGTGTTCGAACGCACCGCATTGATGCACGGCATCACCGACTGGGTGGTGGACCGCGCACTGGACCAGCTTGCCCGCTGGCACGCCGATGGCCTGCCGCTGAACCTGTCAATCAACTACTCCGCCCGCGACATGGCCCGCGAAGGCGCGACCGAGCGCTTGATCGCCGGGATCGACCGGCGCGGCCTGGCCTGCACGCAGGTCGAGGTGGAGATCACAGAAAGCCAATGGCTGCGTGCCGATTCGCAGCAGGGCTTACAACTGAAGCGGATGGCCGATGCGGGCATCCGCGTGGCGGTGGACGACTTCGGCAGCGGCTACAGCAACTTTGGTTACCTGACCGAACTGCCGATCAGCACGCTGAAGCTGGACAAGTCGCTGATCGATCGCCTGTGCCTGGACAACCGGTCCAGCGTGAAGGTGGAAGCGATCATCGGCCTGGCCCATCGCCTGGGCTACAGCGTGGTGGCCGAAGGCGCCGAGAGTGCCGACCAGGTCAGCCGCCTGCGCGCACTGGGCTGCGATGAGATCCAGGGATTTGCCCTGGCCCGGCCGATGGATCCGGATCAGCTGTTCACCGGCCACAGCCGTCCGCTGCTGGATACCCACGTGGCCGAGTGAATCGCTGGCGCACCGCGCGTCGCTATACTGCCCCTGCCCAGACGCGATGCCGGATTGCCTGCGATGCCCTCACGAATCGACTTCCGCACCTCGCTGGACCTCGCCTGCCAGTTGACCGGCATGCGCGTGGCGCTGGTGGGCGAAATAACCGATGCGCACTGGCGGGCCGTGCAGAGCGTTGACCGCGCCGGCCTGGGCATCAGCAACGGCATGGTGCTGGACATCAACAAGACCTTCTGCAGGGACGTGAAGGCCCAGCAGTGCCCGGTCTGGTTTGCCGACGCACACGCCCACCCGGATTTCCAGCACAGCCCGGTACCCGGCCTGTATGGTTTCCGCAGCTATATCTCCGTGCCGATCACCCTGGCTGACGGCAGCATCTTCGGTACGCTCTGCACGCTCGATCCGCTGCCCCGGCCGGTGGACGAGAGCCATGTGGCGGCGCTGACGATGCTGGCGCGGCTGGTGGCCGCGCAGATCGATGCCGTGCACAGCCACGACGCCGATGCGGAACTGATCGATGGCCTGAAGCGTGATGGGACCAGCCGCGACGTGAAGTTGGCCGAATCCGAGCACAACAATGCCGAGCTGCTGCGGGTGGGCAAGGAGCGCGAGGAGTTCATCGCGGTGCTGGCCCACGATCTGCGCAACCCCGTGCAGGCCATCCGTGCCGGCGCCGACCTGCTTTCGCTGGGCGCGCTGAGCGTGGCGCAGCAGAAGGTGCTGGAGCACATCAACGACAGCACCGACCGCATTGCCGAGCTGATCGATGTGACCCTGGATTTCGCCCGGGGCCGGCTGGGCACCGGCATTGCCCTGAAGCTGGAAGACTGGTCCGATCTTTCCGGGGTACTGGCCGTGGCCTGCCGCGAGGCCATGCGTGCCTATCCGCAGCGCCGTTGCGAGGTGGATCTGCAGTTGCCGCCGGTGTTCCGCTGCGACGGTGCGCGCCTGTGCCAGCTGCTGGCCAACCTGGTCATCAACGCCGCCGTGCATGGCACCGCCGGGGAACCCATTCGCGTGACCGGCCGCAGCGAGGGAGACGGCCTGCGCATCGAGGTGGCCAACGCCGGGGTGATCCCGCAGGCGCAGCTGGCGGCGTTGTTCGAGCCGTTCTCGCGCCCGCAGGAGAAGCGCCTGGATTCCGGCCTCGGCCTGGGGCTGTATATCGCCTCGCAGATCGCCAAGGCCCATGGCGGCACCCTGTCGGTGGCCAGCGCCAGCGATTCGGGCACGGTACTGACCCTGCGCCTCTGAAACGAAACGGCATTGCCCGAACGGGGGATGCGTGTCGAAGTGTTGCAAATGCTAATATTTCTCATTTGCAACCACCCCACGCTGCCCATGCCCGTCAACTTGCCCCGCCGCCGCGTCCTGTGCGCCGCGCTCGCCCTGCCCTTGGCTATTGCCGCACACACCGCCCACGCCGCCGACAGCCCGCCTTCCAGCGTCCAGGACCTGGACAAGGTAGAGGTGCGCGGCCGCGCACAGACCCTGTACCGGGCCGACGACGCCGCCGTCGGCACCCGCACCGACACGCCCCTGGCCCTGGTGCCGCAGTCGATCCAGGTGCTGCCGCGCGAACTGATCGATGACCAGGCCGCCCGCCAGGTGACTGATCTGTACCGCAGCATCAGCGGCATCAGTTTCTTCAGCTACGCCGGCGTGACCCTGCGCGGCTTCCGCCAGGAAAACGTGCTGTACGACGGCCTGCGCGGCGATCCCTACGCCGGCTTTTCGGTGCCGCAGCTGTTCAACATCGAACGGGTGGAAGTGCTGAAGGGCCCGGCCGGCGCCCTGTACGGCGGCGGCGATGCCGGCGGCGTGATCAATTACGTCACCCGCAAGCCCAAGGCCAGCGCCGAGCGCCGCATCGAGCTGCAGGTGGGCAACGAGGACTTCCGCGCCGCCTCGATCGAAGGCACCGGCCCGTTGAACCGCAGCGGCAGCGTGCGCTATCGCGCGGGCCTGTATGGCGATAGCGAATCGGGCGTGCGCTGGAACACCGACAGTGAAAGCGTGATTGGCGATGCCTCGTTGGCCTTCGACGTGGGCGACACCGGCGAGCTGGTGCTGCAGTTCACCGATATCACCCAGAATCTGGGCGGCAACCGCCTGCGCGGCGTGCCGGTGGACGACAACGGCACCTTCCTGACCGACCGCCGCTGGAACCACAACGAGGCCAGCGATTTCCTGGACATGCGTGCCAAGGTGGCGCTGGCGCAGTACCGCTTCGCCCCCACCGACGCGCTGGACGTGGACGTGGCGGCGCGCTGGTTCAAGAACAGCGAACACCAGATGTACCACGAGCCGATGGGGCTGATCGACCGTGACGGCGACGGCGTGGCCGAGTGGATGACCCGCCAGCTGCGCAACCAGTTCCGCGACAACGACGCGGTGACCGCAAATGCCAATGCGGTGTGGCGCACCCGCACCGGCGGCATCGAGCACAAGGTGCTGTTCGGCGCCGATGTGTACCAGACCGATGCGGACTTCACTGCGCAGACCGCCAACAGTGCCGACCTGGCCCGCGGCGCAGGCCCGGTGCAGGGCATCGACCTGTTCAACCCGGTGTACGGCGCCAGCACTTGGCATGACTACAACCTGGCCGCCCTGCCCTGGCGCAGCACGTCCACCCGCAGCCAGCGCTACGGCGGCTACCTGCAGGACGAGCTGACCCTGACCCCGCGCTGGCACGTGCTGGCTGGCCTGCGCTGGGACGGCTTCAAGGACGAAGACCGCATCGCCCACAGCAGCGTGGATGGCAACGACATCAGCTGGCGGCTGGGCAGCACCTTCATCGTGCGCGACGGCCTGAACCTGTACGCCAACGTGGCCAGCGGCTTCGTGCCGCAGACCGCGGCGAACCAGAATTCAGCCGCCGGCGGTCCGTTCGATGCCGAGCGCAGCAAGCAGTGGGAGGTTGGCATGAAATCGCTGCTGGCCGACCGGGTAACCCTGAACCTGGCCGCCTACCGCATCGACCGCAGCAACATCGTGCAGGCCACCGGCGAAGTGGTGGGCGGGGTGAACCAGCTCGCTGCGCTGGGCCTGGTGCGCAGCACCGGCATGGAAATGGACCTGCTGGCCGACGTGACCGAACGCTGGGTGCTGAACCTGACCTACGCCTACAACGATGCGCGGGTGAAGGATGCCGGCCCGAACGGGATCACCAATGCCTCCGGCGATCGCTTCGCCAATGCGCCGCGCAACAAGCTGGGCCTGTGGACCCGCTACGACCTGCCCGCCCTGCATTCGGCCATCGGCTTCGGCGCCGATTACGTGGGTGAGCGCGTCAGCCTGGACGGCCAGCGGGTGAAGCCCTATGCGGTGTTCGACATGAGCTGGAAGACCACCTGGCAGCAGTGGCAGTTCCAGGCCAACGTGAAGAACCTGTTCGACAAGGTGTATGCGGCCAGCGGCTTCATCGAGCGCAACGGCCACTTCCCCGGCGAACCGCGCCGGGTGTACCTGCAGGCGGCGTACAGCTTCTGATGCCGCAGTGACCACCCGGCGGCGTGTAGAGCATGCACACACGCCGTCGGGTACGCTGTGCCACCTTCCTGCCCTGAGCGGCCATGCACGCCTTTTCCCTTCCGGTCTCTGCGCCCGAGCAGCTGGCGTACCGTCTGCTGCAGGACAGTGACTGGGCACAGACCGCGCAGGCCGCACAGATGCCGGACGAACTGCGCACCGTGCTGGCCATGGTGTTCGATTCACCCGAGCCGATGTGGATTGCCTGGGGACCGCAGGACAAGGCGTTCTTCTTCAACGACGCCTACCTGCCGCTGCTGGGCGGCAAGCTGCACGGCGCCATGGGCGCACGCCTGGATCTGGTGTGGGCCGATGTCTGGGCCGACGTCAGCCAGGCCATCGACGATGCCTTCGCCGGCACCGCGCGCAGCTTCCAGAACCTGCGCCTGATGATGGACCGCGACGGCGCGATGAAGGAAACCTGGTGGACCTTCTCGTATTCGCCGCTGCGGCTGGGCAACGGCGAGATTGCCGGTCTGCTGTGCGTGGTGAGCGAGCAGACCGAGCGGGTGATCGAGCGCGACCTGCACAGCCGCCAGGTGGCTGCCATTACCCAGGAAGCACGCGAGGCGCACCTGGAACTGGTGCGCGCACGCGAGCAGCTGCGCCAGGCACAGAAACTGGAAGCCATGGGCCAGTTGACCGGTGGCGTGGCGCACGACTTCAACAACCTGCTGCAGGTGATCACCGGTTCGGTGGACATGCTGCTGTACGGCTGGCCCAGCGATGACCCGCGCCGGCGCTACGCCCAGGCGATCGAATCGGCGGCCGAGCGTGCGACCAAACTGACCGCCCAGCTGTTGGCATTCTCGCGGCGGCAGAGCCTGTCGCCGGAAGTATTCGACCTGTGCGAGAGCGTGCTGGCGCTGGCGGACATCATCACCACCGTGGTGGGCGCGCGTATCGATGTGGACCTGCACTTGCCCGACGTGCCGCTGCCGGTGCTGCTGGACCGCAACCAGCTGGATACCGCGCTGATCAATATTGCGGTGAACGCGCGCGATGCGATCGAGGGCCACGGCAAGGTGACACTGGCAGTGCAACGGGTCAGCACCGTGCCATCTGTGCGCCAGTCGATTCCGCTGAAGGGCGACTTTGCTGCGATCAGCGTGACCGATTCCGGCAGCGGCATTGATCCTTCGGTGCTGGAACGCATCTTCGAACCGTTCTTCACCACCAAGGGCGTGGGCGCCGGCACCGGGCTGGGGCTGAGCCAGGTATTTGGCTTCGTGAAGCAGTCCGAAGGCGAAGTGGATGTGCAGAGCCGGCCGGGCGCGGGCACCTGCTTCACCCTGTACCTGCCGCTGACCCAATGCACCGACAGCGTGCCGCGCCCTGCCCCGCACCCTGGCCTGGCCAGTGGCGACGGGCTGTGCGTGCTGGTGGTGGAAGACAACGTGGACGTGGCCGACTTCGCCGTGGGCGCGCTGCGCGAGCTGGACTACGGCGTGGTCCTGGCGCGCAATGCGGCCGAGGCCATGGCCGAACTGGAACATGACGCCGCGCGCTTCCAGCTGGTGTTCACCGACGTAGTGATGCCCGGCACCAACGGCCTGGAGCTGGCACGCACGATCCGCACGCAGTTCCCGAAGCTGCCGATCATCCTGACCAGCGGCTACAGCGAATTGCTGGCGCGCGACCCGGGCCATGGCTTCACCCTGCTGCGCAAGCCGTATTCGCTGAAGCAACTGGCCCAGGTGATGACCGAAGCGGCGCACGGCAGCGCCCGGTAGATGCCCACCTTGGTGGGCATTGCTCTCTACCTACCCCTTGTGCCCACCAAGGTGGGCACCTACCAAAATGCCTTTGGTAGATGCCCACCTTGGTGGGCATTGCTCTCTGCCTACCCTTCGTGCCCACCAAGGTGGGCACCTACCGGGCACGCAGCGGATCGTGGGTTGTCACGGAACCAGACACCGTTCCACCTGCAGCGACAAGGCTTCGCAGGCGTCGAACAACCCATCGACCACGGCCGCTGAGGGGCAGCCCGCCGGATCATCACTCTCCCGCGCCACATGGGCGGCATGCAGCACGGCGGTCAGTGCCGTAATGCCCGACGCGCAGCGTGTGGCCAGGGCCAGATCGAATGCGCGGGTGGGAGTCAGGCGATGCTCGCCCCACGGTTGGCCGTCGGCACGCAGGTTCCTGCCGTGGCCTTTCAGGTGCGCGAAGAAGGCAGACGGCGCGAGGCTGTCGGGCGAATCGCAGAGCGCGTCTTCCAGCTGTTCGGCGATGGCATTGGGCAGATCGCGCGTGGCATTCCCCAGCAGCGCGTGCAGGCGGGGATAGTCGGGAAGCAGGTCGGACATGGCGGCAACCTCACGGTGTGGCCACCTGCGAAAGCAAGGTGGCGGACGGTGCGGGTTGGCGTGCCGGATACGAGATACGAGAAGCCGGCGGATCGGAAGATCCCCACGCACCGTCCACCATGGACTGGCAGGCGGTGCATTGTCGGGACTGCACGTTGCAGTGCAAACCCGACGCCGTGTATCTCGTAAGTTCGGGACGCCAATCCCGGCCAGGGCGAGTGCCTTGGCGTGGCGATGATTGCCGCAGTCTTTCGTGGATGAAAAGTAGGGAAATACGCCGCCATGGCGTGGTCAAGGCACATGCGTCATGCGGTGACGGGCGCCCCCTTCAATGGCGCTGCCGGCTTGGAGCCTTCATCCACGCCAGCCGCAATTCAACTCGCCCCTACAGGCCAATCGCGACACCTCACCCGTCAACTGTCATCGCGCGCGCTCTGATAACCGCGATAGGTTTCGCCCCACTCGCGCATGGCCAGCAGCACCGGCACCAGCGTGTGGCCGAACTCGGACAGTTCGTACTCCACCTTCGGCGGCACTTCTGGATAGACATGGCGGATCACCACGCCATCGGCCTCCAGCTCGCGCAGTTGGCTGGTCAACATGGATTGGGTGGCATTGGGCACCCGCCGCGTCAGTTCCATGAACCGGCGCCTGCCCTTGATCAGGTGAAACAGAATGATCGGCTTCCACACGCCACCCATCACCGAAAGCGTGACTTCCACGGCGCAACCACTTTTGTTGTCCCAACGCCTGCTACGCATGAATACTCCGGAAAACCATAGTACCTACGAAAAACCATCGTTCTTGTTGCAATAACGGTGCGAGCCTAGCATGGGCGCATCCATTGACCGTGAGGCCCGCGATGACATTCAAGGCACTACTTTCCAGCAAGACCGACGACCGCGTCGTCACTGAACTGGTCGATTTTGATGAGGCCGACCTGATGGACGGCGATGTGCTGGTGCAGGTCGATTATTCGACCCTGAATTACAAGGACGCGCTGGCGCTGACCAACAGCCGCCCGGTCATCCAGAAGTTTCCGCTGATTCCCGGTATCGACCTGGCCGGCGTGGTGCTGGAATCCAGCAATGCCGATTTCAAGACCGGTGATCGCGTGGTACTGAACGGCTGGGACCTGAGCATGGGCCACCACGGCGGCCTGGCCCAGCGCGCGCGCGTGCGTGGCGAATGGCTGAACAAGATTCCCGGCAACCTGACCACCCGCGATGCCATGGCCATTGGCACTGCAGGCTATACCGCCATGCTGTGCGTGCTGGCGCTGGAAGATACCGGCGTGACCCCGGACAAGGGCGATGTGCTGGTGACCGGCGCCAATGGCGGCGTCGGCTCGATTGCCGTCGCCATTCTGTCCAAGCTGGGTTACCGCGTTGTGGCCGCGACCGGCCGCCCCGAACATGCCGACTACCTGCACAGCCTGGGCGCGGCGGAGATCATCGACCGCGCGGAGCTTTCCGAGCCGCGCAAGAAGCCGATCAGCGCCGAACGCTGGGCGGGCGTGGTGGACGTGGCCGGCGGCCCGACCCTGGTCAATGCCCTGGCCGAAACGAAGTATCGCGGCGCGGTGGCGGCCTGCGGCCTGGCGCAGAGCGACGCCCTGCACGGCTCGGTGCTGCCGTTCATCCTGCGCAACGTGACTTTGGCAGGCGTGGATTCGGTGAACGCACCGCAGCAGGTGCGCCAGCGCGCCTGGGATCGCCTGGCCACCGATCTGGACCCGAAGAAGCTGGAAAGCACGGTGCAGCAGATCGGGCTGGCTGAAGTGCTGGATGTGTACGAGCAGATCATCCCGGGCAAGGTGCGCGGGCGGATCGTGGTGGATGTGAATGCCTGAGGGCGCGTAGATCGGCGCACGCCGGTGCCCATCCAGGTTCGCGCACCCATCTGGCCCACGTCGACCCAATCGACGTGGGCCGCGTCGAGCCCGATCTACCCTATCCGCCCACCATGGTGATCGGCATCTGGCATTCCTTGCGGAAGTTGGCGGCCTTGCGGTCCAGCGCACGTCGCAGCTTTGGAATCGTGCCCACCTTGTTACGTAGTGCCACTACCGAAATCGTCCCCGCAGCGATGGCCGACGTTCCCCCAAGGCTGTTGGGTGCGCTACGAATGTTCCAGGCCAGCGCATCCCATCCCGTCCCGAACGCCAGCACGCTATCCAAGGGCATGAATGCCGTCGCGCCGACGTTACCGTTGTTATGTTCACCCCAGTGCAGAGACGTGGTCAGGCTCGTGGATGACGAGCGGAACTCCTTCTGCGGATCCGAAGACCTGTACAGGTGCAACGCCGCATCTTTAGACGCGCGCATTGGCGTCCCGGCTTGCTGCGCGTCGAACCAGAAGTCCATTTCCGCGACAACGTCACGTTCCGCAACGGCCTTCACAGCATCGCCTGCGCCCGGCCGGATTTCATAACTCAGCGACCACCTGAACGTCGCACCTGGAGCAAAGGATGCCTTCTCTGCAGGCGTCCACGTATAGCTCTCCGACAGCCCGACCGCCGCGCCTGTACTTTCGCTCACGTACCTTGTGGCGAGCCAACGCCCATCAACACCCTTTTCTTCCACGGTACAGGTGAGCCAAGGGCCAGATGACTGGGCCATCACTGTCGGTGCAAGCACCAGCAGTAGGCTCAGCAGACAACGTCCCTTCTGATTCACAGGCATGGCATTCCTTCCTTGTCGAGGATTGTCCGTTGGACCGCAGCGTACCCCGGTCCGGCACGGAGGTAAAAGCCACACGCGACGCCAAGCCCCCTTATCATTGGGCTGTAAGGGCGCTTTACGCCCAGTGACGTACGCAAGGCAGTATCTGGATGTCTATGGAATGGCGCCCCTCGGGCTGGGGCCAACGTGTGACCCGCTCGCCGGACTGGCGGCTGCGGCTGGATGGCGAACAGGTCGAACTCTCGATTGGGAGCACGCTGTACCAGCAGCACGTAGATGGCGCCGCGCGTGTGCGGATCATTCCGGGCCTGTTCTGGGCCCGGATCGAGCTGCAGCGCGACGACGGTGAAACGCTGTCCGTCGATGGCCTGCCCAACCGCCAGGCATCGCAGCTTTCGGCCGCCGTGCAGCAGGTCTTGCTTGCCTGCACCACCCGTGGGCGCAAGGCGCTCTTTCAAGACATCCTGCCGCAGATTCAGGGCTGGCTGGCCGAGGCAGACGCGCTGACCGACCGCGGCAGCGCCGGCCGCCGCTGGATCACGCACGAACAACAGCAGGCACTGGTGGCCGAGCGGCCCGCCCTGCCGTTGCAGCCGTCCGCGCTGCAGCGGCTGTTCCTCGACGAGGACGTGCACGACGACCTGCAGTCGCCCAGCCACCGTGCCGCGCTGGACGCCCTGCACGATTGGGAACTGGATTGGCCGTCCGTCTGGGCCGAAGCCAACGCGACCATGGCAACACGCGAGCTGGTGCTGGCCCGCAATTTCCTGCACCGGGTCGAAAGCAAGCCACTGACCGAAGAACAGGCGCGCGCGGTCATCTGCTTCGACAACCACGTGCAGGTGGTCGCCGCGGCCGGCTCCGGCAAGACCTCGACCATGGTCGCCAAGGCCGCCTATGCCATTGATCGCGGCTTCGTTGCGCCCGAACGCATCGTCATGCTGGCCTTCAACAAGGATGCCGCCAAGGAACTGGAGGACCGCGCGCAGCGATCGTTCGAACGGCTGGGCATGGGCGATACCGTGGTGGAGGCGCGCACCTTCCACGCACTGGGCCTGTCGATCATCGCCAAGGCGACCGGACGCAAGCCTGATATTCCCGACTGGGCCATCGACGCGACGCTGGGCTTCAACAAGCTGGCCGAGCTGGTGGACGACCTGAAGGACCGCTCGACCCACTTCCGCACCCAGTGGGACATGTTCCGGCTGGTGTTCGGGCGCGATCTGCCGCCGCTGGGCGCGCAGATGCTGGCGGACGGCTACGACCGCGATGGCACGCCCTATATCCGCACGCTGCAGGGCGAGCGGGTGAAGAGTCTGGAAGAGTGCGTGATTGCAGATTGGCTGTTCTACAACGGCGTGGCCTACGACTACGAGCGGCGCTACGAATTCGATACCGCCACCGATATCCATCGCCAGTATCGGCCGGACTTCTATTACCCGGATGCCGCGCTCTACCACGAGCACTTCGCGCTGGATGCCGACGGCCAGCCGCCGCAGCAGTTCGCCAACTACGCCGAGGGTGTGCGCTGGAAACGCGAGCAGCATGCCGCACGCGGGACCGCACTGATCGAGACCACCTCGTTCGGGCTGCGCAGTGGCGAGGCCCTGCACCACCTGTCCGAGCGGCTGGGCGAATCGCGCGTTGAACTGGACCCGAATCCGGACCGCGAGCTGCCCGACGCCGGCGCCAAGCCCATGCCCGATGCCGATCTGATCGGCTTGATGCGCACCTTCATTGCCCATGCCAAGAGCAACTGCCTTAGCCTGGAAGACATGGCCGAGCGCCTGCGGCAGATGCCCGAGGACCAGTTCAAGGAACGCTACCGGCGCTTCCTGGAAATCGCCGGGCCCGTATTCCAGGCCTGGGATGACGCACTGGCCGACGAGCGCAGCATTGATTTCGAAGACATGTTGAACATGGCCGCCGGACTGCTGGAACAGGGCCACTATGAATCGCCCTACGACCTGGTGATGGCCGACGAATTCCAGGACGCCTCGCGCGCCCGCGCCCGCCTGTGCCGCGCCCTGGTCAACCGCCCGGGACGCTACCTGTTTGCGGTGGGCGACGACTGGCAGTCGATCAACCGTTTCGCCGGTGCCGATGTTTCGGTGATGACCGGTTTCCGCGAATGGATGGGGCACGGCCAGGTACTGAAACTGGAGCAGACCTTCCGCTGCCCGCAGGAACTGTGCGATATCTCCAGCCGCTTCATCAGCCGCAACCCGGCGCAGATTGCCAAGGCGGTTCGCTCTGCCGCGCCGGCAATTGGGCCGGTGCTGCAGGCCTTCCAGATGACCCGGCGCGAAGAAGTGCAGGATGGCGTTCGCCAGTATCTGGCCGCGCTGCATCAGCAACTGCTGTCTGGCGCCGTGCCTCGCGGCCGCAACGGGCGCGTGACGGTGTTCGTTCTGGGCCGCTACCGGAATGAGCGCAGCGCACTGCCAGCGGACTGGAAGGCAGCGTTCGGCAGCACGATGGACGTGGAGTTCCTGACCGCGCACCGTTCAAAGGGCCGCGAGGCGGACTACGTGATCCTGCCGGGAATGGTGAACCGCGGCTTCCCCAGCCTGCGCGCGGATGATCCGGTGCTTTCGCTTGCGATGCCCGAAGGCGATACCTTCCCGCTGGGCGAAGAGCGGCGGCTGTTCTATGTGGCGCTGACGCGTGCGCGGCGGAGTGTTGCGATGTTCACGCTGCAGGGAAAGCGTTCGCCGTTCCTGGATGAGCTGGTGCAGGATGGCGTGGTGGAAGTGACGAGCGTGTCGGGTGTGGCGATCAATGAGGAGCGCTGCCCGGTGTGCAAGGTGGGGGTGTTCGTGGAGCGGAATGGGCCGCATGGGGCGTTCCGGTCGTGTTCCAGTTATCCGTTGTGCCATAACAAGCCGAAGGGTGGGCGTCGGGGGTAGGCCTGGCCAGAGCGGATCGTATGGTCAGCGCACGCCTTGCAATGGCGCGCCGATGAACGTGAAGCTGAGCGAGCGCGAATTGTCGCATCTGCCCAAGAAGCCAGTCTGGGCTTCATCTTTCAAGGCGACACGCTCTGCCCAGCTGATCTACGATCTGGGCAGTCCTGCGAACTGCGTCACGCACTGATGGCCATGCCTTGTAGTAAGCCTGTACTGGCGCCGGCCGGAAGCACCTCAATCAGCGACATGGATCGATCATGCTGACATTCCTCCAGACCCTTCCTCGTGTAGTTCTCATCGCCTTGGTCACCGTCGTCGCGCCTGGCTGCAGTGAGGACCGTTCGTACCCGGCCTACCGCGAGAATCCTGCTCCCACGGACGCGCTTGCTATCGTGATTCGGGTACAGGATGCGCCCGTGGACGTCCCTGCTCCCAAGGTCTTCGTCTCCTACGAAATAGACCCGCTCTGTCTCCCGCCGATCGACAACTACGAGGGCGTGCAGTACGCACCGCAACGCCAGTCAGTTGTGTTTCCAGTGCAACGCGTCAGCAAGACCGAATTCACTGCAACAGTGTTCAAAGATGGGATGGAGGTCGCCGACTACTATGGCCGCGGACCATGCAACTGGACGCCACGCTTTGTGCAAGCATCGTTCATGATGGACGTCGAAGGCCGCCCGATAAGAGTAGCTATTCCCGCCTTCTTTCCAGAGATCGAAGATAAAGCGCGCTCTACTACATACGTGGAGAAGGCACTTAGACCGCTGATTCCAGGACAGACACCCGAGCGAGCGGGCATCTGGCCAGACAGCCAATTCCAGAAGATCCCCGAAGGTGAGCACTCAAAGTACTTCCCTATCGAGATTTCCAGAAATGCTGAAGGAGAGATTCGATGAATCCTGTTACCGCCGCCGCGCTCTCCAACAGCACGTATGAATCCCCTCCCTTGGAAGATGCGTTCATCACCGTTGCGGGCATCAAGTACGAGATTCTGGCCAGACGCGACTCCAGTACCGGATATCAAGGCACCGTCTATCGCAGCCTAGCAACGAACGAAGTCATTGTTGCCCACCGCGGCACCGAGTTTGATCGCGAGCCACTGCTCGATGGCGGGATCGACGCCGCCATGGTTGCTGCCAGAATCAACCCTCAGCTCGACGATGCCCTCGCGCTGACCAAACAAGCCATCAGAATGGCGAATGAAATGGGGTACGGCCCTGTACACGTCACCGGCCACTCCCTGGGTGGCGCGCTTGCGCAGATCACCGCACACCACTACAACCTCCCCGGCGACGCGTTCAATCCCTACGGCGCTGCCGGATTGGCGTACCGCATTCCCGAAGGCCAGCCCGCCAATGCGGCACCCTTCACCAACCATGTCATGGCAGGCGACCTGGTGAGCGCAGGCGGCCCCCATTACGGCAAGGTTGAGATGTATGCGCTCCCCAAGGAACTGGAGGTTCTGCGCAACGCCGAACAGGGCCAACGCGTCGGGTCCCTTCTGGCACCTGGATTGAGGAGCGGGCACGCCATCTCCGCGGCGGTGGCGGTGCAATTAGGCGACTCCCATCGGGTAGTTCATTTCCTTGATCGCATGACCGACAAAGGGCCGGTGCAGTCCGTCCTTGACGATCCCAGCGCACGGATCACCGCCCCCGACGACCTGCGCCGGGTCGCTGAGTACCGCAGTGACATCCATCAAGTACGCATGGGAGCCACCGTTGTTGTAGGTGGCGGCCCAGGGCTACTACGTGACGGGATCAATCATCTGCGAGGCACCGAGGAAGCCGGCGAGTACGCTCGCCGCGAGGCCGAAGCGGAGCAACGGGCACACAGTGCACTCAAACCTGGTGAGCGACTGACGCAAGAAGCAACCGACAAGGGCTCGCCTTCGCTGAGCAACCCGGGCTTCGCACCCAAGAGTCCACTACAGGAAAGCATCGAATCGACCCTGGACAAGATGAATCAAGATCCCAGGGACAAAGGGCACCCTGATCATCCGCTCTATCAACAGATCCGCAATGGTGTATCGGCCGTGGACTCCACGCATGGGCGCAGCTTCGACGAAACCAGCGAACGCGTCTGTGCCAGCCTGTTGGCATCGGCCAAGAGTGGCGGCCTGGATCGGGTCGATCACGTCGTCTTGGGCAACCCATCTTCCGACGGCTCTGGCCCGCGCATGTTCGTTGTGCAAGGTGAGCTCGACAACCCGGCACATCTGCGGGCATCGGTAGCCATCAGCGACGCGATCAACACCCCAGTGGAGCAGTCACTCGCCAAGGCAGAGCAGACCTCACAGGCGCAGCAGCAGGTTGCCCAGAAAGAGCAAGCCCACGAGCAGGCGCGAGATGCGATGCGCATGGGATAATTGCTGCGCAACCGAACCCCATCTGTTCGTTGCTCTCACGTGATTGCGCAGCCAGATGACGGATGAAAATGCCCCGCCAGGGGTCTTTCATACGCCGGCACGGCAAAAAAGAAAGCCCCTGTTTCCAGAGGCTTTCCAAATATTCTGGCGGAGAGAGTGTCTGATTCTAGGGAGTTCCCTAGCTTCCGTGCGCTTCCGTGGAACCAGTCTCAGCCCTTGCGCCAGCTATGTTTCACCATCCGGACTGGTTCGCACGCCTTCGCGGGAAACCGCGTCAACTGGGCGGGTACATGGATGGGTAGGAATGGGTCTGAAGATCAATCGCTTGACGGTGAGACGGGTGGCCACGGTCACGGAGCCGGGCTACCACGCGGACGGTGGAGGCCTGTATCTACAGGTTACCGCTTCCGGAGCGAAGAGCTGGGTGTTTCGGTATCGCTTTGAGGGGAGACGCCCAGAGATGGGACTTGGCCCGCTGCATGTGATCGCTCTCGCCGATGCACGGGTGGCGGCTGATGCCGCGAGGAAGTTGATCCAGGCCGGCCAGGACCCTCTTGCCGGTAGGCGCGCCGCCGCCATGGCCACGTCATCCATCCCGACCTTCTGGGAAGCCGCTGTGACCTACATTGCGGAGCGCCAGGCCGGCTGGACCAACCCGAAACATGCCGGTCAATGGACCAGCACCTTGGAAACCTACGCCAAGCCGGTGCTGGGCGACCTTCGGGTGGACCGTATCGAGACGGATCATGTGCTTGCTGTGCTGAGGCCCATCTGGTCAACCAAGACAGAGACGGCCAGTCGCGTCCGGCAGAGGGTAGAGGCGGTGCTGGACTCGGTCACTGTCCAGAAGAAACGGACCGGCGAGAACCCGGCCAGGTGGCGCGGTCACCTGGCCATGATCCTGCCCAAGCCGACGGCCGTAACAAAGGTGGAGAACTTCGCTGCCCTGCCCTATGCAGAACTTCCCGCCTTCATGGCCGCGCTGGCGCGCCGGCACGGCGAAGCGGCACGGGCATTGGAATTCACCATCTTCACTGCAGCCCGCACGGGAATGACGCTCGGGGCAGTGCCAAAGGAGATCGACCTCCAAGCCGGCACCTGGACCGTTCCCGGTAGCCGGATGAAGGCAAAGGTTGACCACACGATTCCTCTAACGCCGGCGGCGCTGGCACTGGCCAAGCCCCGCATGCAGCGCGCGCTATTGTTCCCTAACGACCTCACAGGCGATCCGCTCAGCGAGAACGCCATGTTGGCGTTGCTCAAGCGCATGGGGTTTGGTCACATCACCGTTCACGGGTTCAGGTCGACCTTCAAAGACTGGGCTAGCGAAACCACAGACTTCTCTGACGACCTCTCAGAGGCCGCTCTGGCTCACAGAATCCGGGACAAGGCGAAGGCAGCCTACAAGCGAGGTACGATGCTGGAAAAGCGGCGAGTGTTGATGCAGAGCTGGGCAGATTTCTGCCTCCAGCTGCTTTTGGCAAATTGAGATATTCACCAGCTATGCAACGCCGGCCCTCTTGGCACGATGGAAAATCAGGTTCAGAAGCAAGAGCGTTGTATGGAGAAATGCTGCGCGGACTTCATCATACCTGGTGGGCGAGGGATCAAAATCAGTAGGGCCCAAAACCAGACTGACTAGCACTGCACCGTCAGTCCGTGGAGAACTACCGTCGTGCTGCTGCAATAGCTGCTTTATATGAAAGTCAGAAAAATGGATGGCGCCAGAAGTCGTGCGATAGACGTCTTTGATCCAAGACTCAAGCGGGGCTATCTGCTCAATCAGCCACCTATCACTGGCTTTTTCCGTCGCGCCCCGAAACTTGAAATCTTTGATGCTCTCACCTTCAGCAACCCTGCGTGCGAACGACTCGGCCGTCATGCCCGGCGTCTCTTCCGCCCAGTACAGAGCATACGAACGAGCAACGGTGTCAAGATTCAATCGAACCATTGTCATAGCCATCTGGCCGTTGTGGTCATCAACTGCCTGCAGAAACGCCCTCTCCAAAGAAAGGGTCCGCCTGACAGCGGCAAGCAGGAAGTGCCTCTCGTTCTCCCGCTGAGGAGGGAAGGCAAAAAGGAGGTTCGAGACGTCGTAAAGGCTCTTGCGGGCTCGGTCGTAGTCACCCGCATCCCCAAACTGATCCGCGCTATTGACATCCATTCGGATTCACTCCAAGCAACGGCTTAGAAGTCTGCCTGACTGTGAACCGAAATCAAAGACTTGCTTTGACTTCATTTCTGGAGCATGCCGGTCGGGACCATTGCGCCACAACACGGAGTGCCCGAGTTTTCTGGAGGCAGAAGAGTCAGACCGGGCGGCACCAGGGCGGAGCCTGCCCTCACCCGCGCCTTCAATTGATCTGGTGCGCAGTACCTGGCAACGGTGAGCCGGGCGGGAGCATGCTCCGCCCGGCACCCGCTTTAGCCTTGCACTTCCGCCCGGAAGGCAATTTCAATGAGCTGCTCCGGGAACGCCAGGGCGGAGACACCGATGAGGTTGCTGGCAACCTGCGGCACCGGCTGGCCATACACGGCAGGCCGGACCTTACCACTGGCTGCGAAAGCCGCCGGAACGTCGATGACGAATAGGGTTTCTTCGACCACGTCAGCAAGCGACCCGCCGAGCTCGGCCAGCAGCACCTGCGCGTTCTCATAGGTGCGCCTCATTTGGGCTTCCATGGTGTCGAAGTTGGCAGGCCTGCCGTCCGCACCAAGGTCGGCAGGTGCGACCAACTGCCCGTCCGGTGTATGCGAAAGCTGGCCGGAAACGAAGATCGTGTTGTTAACGCGGACTGCTTGAACGTACCCGTAGGCCGACTCCCACGGCACGCCGAAGCTGGCGGTCTTGCGATTGGTTGCGGTCATCGTCGCTCTCTCTGTTGAAAAGGCGAGTCTGGCAAGCACGCACCGTCCCCCGCCTCCCCTGAAAGGGGGATCAGGCGTGCGCTCGCGGCAACTGGCTTCTCCCTGCCCTAACCCACGCCTTCATCGGATCCTTAGCCCTGGGCTTGGTCACCATCGGCGCCTGCCGTGGTTCCAGCGCCGCTTTGACTCTGGCGGCGGCAAGCCTCGTCCAGGCGCTGGGCCTGCTGCAGTTGCTCGCGCGTGGGCGGCAGGCCGGGGAGCAGAGACGCTGGCTGAATGGGCGTGCTATCGGTCAGGCGGGCCACCGCTTCTCGCAAGGGCACGCCCGGGTAGAGCCTGGCCGCACACCAGCGTTCGGCAAAGCGCTTGCCCTGCCGCACGCTATCAGCTGTCACGAACCGTCCCTGCTCGGCGTCCCTACCTTTGAGTGGACCGACTCCGGCCCACACTTAGAGGAAAAGGACGTTAGAAATGAACCGAGCGAACTGGTTTGTGGTCTCTCCGGAGGGTGCCAAAGCGGTTGGACAGCTCCATCACTTTGTGACCAACGGCACATCGTTGCCCTCAAAATTGATCCACCTAGTGTTCTTGCGCGTTTCTCAACTGAACGGATGCGCGCACTGCATAGACATCCACACACGCGATCTGCTCAAGGAAGGCATGCCCTTCGACACAATCACACTTCTGCCTGTATGGCACGAAGCCGCGTACCTCTTCTCGGAGCAAGAGCGCGCCGCATTGGCATGGGCTGAGGAAGTGACGCTTGTCAGCGACACCCACGCATCTGACGAGGCGTACCAAGCCGTGGCCGCGGCCTTCAGCGAGAAGGACCTTGTAGATCTCACGCTCACCATCGCGGCAATGAACGCGATCAATCGGCTAGGGGTGAGCTTTAGGCTCAAGCCCCGTGCCAAGCCCGCTACCGAGTAACGGCACCCGCGAGCGCTGGGCATTGGCCCAGCGCCGCGTCAGCGCCGCTTTGATCCGACTTTTGCCTCCCTCAACCGAGCCTTAGCGGGATCCGTCAGTCTGGGCTTGGTCTCCGCCGGCGGCCGGATCGGCTCCAGTGCAGGCATCACTCGGGCGACCGCAGCCGCAGCCGCCTCGTCCAGGCGCTGGGCTTGCTGCAGTTGCTCGCGCGTCGGTGGCAGGCCGGGGGGCAACGGCACCGGCTCAATGGGCGTGTTATCGGTCAGGCGTGCCACCGCTTCGCGCAAGGGCACGCCCGGGTAGAGCCTGGCCGCACACCAGCGTTCAGCGAAGCGCTTGCCCTGCCGAACGCTGGCCACGCGCACATCCTTCACCTGCCAGAACTTCTGGCCTTCCATCCACAGACGGAGGCCTGGCTGGCCATCTGGCACCACGCTTGCCGTCTCCCGCCCGTTGTACCAAAGCGCCCAGCGATCCCCCGTCTGGACCCATCCAGACGGAATCGGGGCGGAGCGGATACCTTGGTAGCTGCTGGGGGTGAGCATGGCCAAGAGAATACGAACGTTGGTCGCACACCCTGCGAATGCCACTTTTATGAATCGTTCACGGCGACGTGAGAGACTGCCGACACTTGGCTCTTCTCCGACACGAAATCCTTCGTGTCCGTGTCCAGCCCCTACCTGGCTAGACACATGTCCCCCCAAAGCCCTTTCCAGATCCTCAGGATCCGCTCGACATTTTGTCTGAATGGAAGCTTCGATGAGATCGAAGCAATCTTCTGCAAGTGCTCGGCCTGTGACTACGTCGCTCGCCTATCGAAAGGAGAGGGGCTAGCCCATGATCCGAATGTGATCGTGCTGACCTGCCCCGCCTGCGACGCCACAGCAGACGTGCCTATTTCTGAACTTCGGGAAAAGTGGGCCGAGCAAGTACGTCGCGACCGGCTACTTTGGAACGCCGGCATTGATCCAGACGATCTATACGGGCCCTAGGTCTGAGATCAGCGCCTGAGTGGACTTAAGGCTGGCAACGAGAAGTCGCCCTCCTGCCACCGGACGGCCAGCCTTTTCATTCAGCCAGACCGATTGGGCGCGCCCAGCAGCCAGCACTGCCTCGGGAGCGAAGCTGTCGGGTCTCCCCTGTAGTGGCTCCCCAGGGGACGCGAGACCGCCGGCCAACGGTTGGACCACCGCGGCCGTGCCGCTGTCGCTTTTCGCATAGGCGGTGGCCACCATGCGCCCCGCGCGGGGTGACCAGCCCCCCAGTACCAACTCGGTGCCGAGTGCCTCCCGCGGTATGCCGGCGTCAAGAGCCGCCCTCTCATAGGCCGGCCACAGCTGATCCACCACCAGGCCCAGTTCTTTGCCCAGCTGCTCCATGGTGAAGTCCGCTCGGAAGCTGGCCTGCAGCGCAAGCTCATAGATGCGCAGGAAGAACTGCGTGCTGCCCCGGGTGGCGAGCACCAGGTTGTGTTGGGGGATCAGGAGCAGCTTCGCGCCCGAGGATTTCGCCCCGGTAAGAGCGTCTTCGGCGAGGGTGTCAACGGCGACCAGCAGCTGGTCAGGACGCAGTAGAACGTTGAGGATGCTCATGTCGCGCGCCGGATGGCCTGCGCAGACTATCCGTCCTATTCATTCTCAAGTCGAGCCTGTCATGACACCCACGGTAGAGCAGTTGTCTGAGCGACTGGACGCATGTGAGATGGAGCTAGAAGCGCATCGTGCCTATATCAAGGCGATGGAATATGCACTGCGAGCGCTTGTCTTGACCCATCCGGCGTCCGTGCGGCTCTCCGAAACCTGGCAGCGTCTTTTGCCCAGCATTGCTGCGAAGCATCGGGACAGCGGCGGCGATCTATTCGCCGCCGCGTTCCAACAATCGCTGGCTGTGCTCACCGAGCAAATCGGAGAACACGGGCCAGGGGATCAAGCGGCCACAGCGTAGGGCTCTACCAGCGCGACCAGCAGGTCCATCGCTGTAGGGTTAGAGTCTTCGGCATCTCCGCGCTGACTGAACCCAGTCCAATCAGCGTGCGCTACCCTACGAAGATCGTCAGCCTCGACAGGCAGCCACTTCATCGGCCAGAACGGCAGGCGTCGCTGACCAACCCTACCCCGCTGCAGCTCTACGACGCTGTGGTGACTGCTGGCGCTAAGCACTCGAGAATAAGCGACTGACAGCCCGTCCTCTGGACCCTCCAAGTACTGGCAGAAGCGTTCACCATCGAAGAGGAGCACCCCCGTAACTCCGGCATTACGGTTGAACCGGGCCGCATCGTCCACTATCTGATCAAGCTTTCCGTTGGACAGGCCCAGCTTGTCGCCGGCAATCTCCTCGCCGGCGGTGCTCACGTATACAACTGCCCTGATGGGCATTGCGCACCTCCTTGGTAAGGCACGACCCTATCAGGGTCAAGGCCACGTCAACGTGATGTAACGAACCTTTGCACAACGATGCAGGAACTAATCTTGCTGAATGTGGGCCTTCATCACAGAATGCGGGCGCCCATAGCGGCAGCATTTCAAAAAAGAACCGGTACTTCGTAATGCCCGACACAGGCCTTTTCTACGTTCTCGATCTTGATGCGACGCGTAACGCAAGCGGCAGCTTGGAGCGTGTGAACGCAATCACTGTCCGGTGCAATCATTGCCAACACGTCACGCAGTCTGCGGTGCCGCAGCTGGAGACGCTGCCAGGGGGCACCCTGCTAGTGTGCGTGGGATGTGGCGAGCGACAGGCTGTAAGCAATGCACGTTTGGTTGAGTGCGAACACGTTCTCTCTCCAACACCCTCTCCCGCAATGTCCGCCTAACTCGCGCCGTACGCGGGGGGATCTTTAGTCAGGTTAAGGCCGAAGCTAGCATCGCGTGCCCTGCAGATGTAAGCCCGATCTCGCCTTCTTTTGAGCCGGCCGCGTAGCCCTCCCCTACCGCCCAACCTCGTTCTACTGGCGAAACGACCCGGCTGGCTTCAATAGCCCGCAAGATGGCGATCTGCACGTCGGTCAGGCTCATGGCGAGACGCTCCGAATGTTGTCGCCGCAGGCTACGAGGCTAACCGTTAGGCCTGTGTCACGCGGCCTTTCGGGTGCCACGGTACGGTAGCGCCATGTGCGGCCGATTCGTCCAGCTTCCCGTTGTGAACTTCGGCCAGCCGGGCATGGCGGACCTTGCTCCCGGCCTGGCCGAGATCCAGTCCAGCTTCAACCTTGCGCCGACGCATCGCGCGTCGCTGATCCTGGACCGCGGCGACGGGCGGCAGGTCACCCGGATGGCCTGGGGCCTCCTGCCCTTCTGGGCCAAAGCCAAGGGTCTGCAGGGCTCAACGATCAACGCCCGCATCGAAACGGTGGCCACCAAACCCGCCTTCCGCTCTGCCTTCAAGAAGCGCCGTTGCGTAGTGCCCATGGCTGGCTACTACGAATGGTCCATCAGCCCCGAGGACGGAAAGAAGGATCCGTGGTTCATCCACGCAGCCGGGCCACTGCTGGCCGCAGGCCTGTGGGAAGACACCAGCCCGCTTCTACCCGACGGCAACCTGGGCACCTTCACCATCATCACCGGGGACAGCAGCGGGGTGTCGGCAGATATCCATGACCGCATGCCGGTTTGGCTGCAGGCCGGCCAGATCGATGAATGGCTAGCCGCAGGGCCAGACGATGCCATGGCCATGCTGCTGGCCAGTGAGCCGCCAGCGATGGAAGCGTACCGCGTCAGCCGCGCGGTGAACTCCCCCAAGAACAACCGCGAGGATCTGCTGCAGGCTGTGGCTTAGGAGATGGCCACCGGCGGCGCGGCCTCAGCGCCCAGAGGCAACTCCACCGCACCAGGCCACGGGTAAGCTTCCGGTTGCGGCAGCATCGGGCGTACCTGATCCCACGTTTCGATTCCCTCTGGCGGATTCTGCACCAACGCGACCAGCGCCAGGTTTACGTCGTCGCGCCATGCCGACATTGCCTGCGCTTCCTTTCGATACTGCTCTACGCTGCTGTTGAAGTAGCTCACGCAGCTTTCGATGCTGTCGTAGCCACGCGCCACGGCCACGTTACGCATCCATGCGAACGCTGCATCACGAATCGCGCGGTAATGCTCAGGCGAGTGCGGAGCCGGGCCAACCAGCTCGACCTGGGCAGGTTCGTTGCCTTCGGCCAGCCACGCTTCGTATGCGTCCCAATCACGATGCCCGCGAGGGATATGGGCGCCAGTTTCAATGCAAAGAATGCTGTCAAGGTTTTCAGTAAGCTGATACATGATTAAATCTCAGCGTCTGCGGTGAATTGGAAAGATGCGCCCCAACTACCTGCGCCGGGGGTGTAATTGACCTGTGCGCCGCTAGTACCAGCATTAACAATGCTGTTCACTGTGCCCGCCGCACCGGTATTGCCACTGGTGCGGTTAGTCTCTCCTGTGCCATCCGAATAAATCACAAGTGCAGGGATGGCCCGCTTGGTTACACGGAAGCGGATATCGGACGTGCTGGCACCGCTGGTGCTTCGGTCATAGAACGTATTAATCCGACCCAAGCCGCTGACACTACCTGGATTAATTTCCAAGTTGTAGCTTTTTTCATAGTACCGCTGGCACAGCGTCAATTCGTACCCCAAAGGGCGGAAGTCGAATTCCGTTGCTTTCTCGCCGCTTTCAAACTGCACCTGCGCGAGTTCAAAAAGACCAGTCTGATTGATAAGCTGACCGCCGAACAGTTCGGGGCGATTGTCAGAGTAGAAGAAGCACAACAGCAAATTATCGTTGGCGCCGTATGTCTTCCCAGCAACAGCCGGCACATCAAACGTAGCCGTGAACTTCTGAAAGGCGGTTCCGAGGGTGAGCAATGGCCCGTCCACCTGCACAATCGCCGAGCCACCAGAACCGAACACCTGTTGGATAAGAAGGCCCACCTTCTTTCCCGCTACTCCGCTCCGCGCCCAGAACGAAACAGTGGCCTTACCACCGGCAAAGGTGCTGGCGTTCTCAATTCGCTGCCCCACCCATGCAGACGTTGTGCCCGCCACGATGTTAAAGCCAAGAAAACGGCGTGCCCAGGGAATTTCACCAACAGCCGGGGAGCCAATGCCCCAATTGCATTGGACACCGCCAGCCGCCGAGCAAATCCAGCGGTCTGCCGTGTAAAGCGCGGCGCTACTGACGATGCCCGAATTGCCGCGCTGACTGAAATCGAAGTTGCCATTGACCAAACGATTTCTACCAGTGATGCGGGCACTAAGGCTCTCCGCCTGCTGCTGCCGCGCAACTCGCTCAACGTCGAGCTGCTC
This sequence comes from Stenotrophomonas sp. ZAC14D2_NAIMI4_6, assembly GCF_003086875.1. Lineage (NCBI taxonomy): Bacteria > Pseudomonadati > Pseudomonadota > Gammaproteobacteria > Lysobacterales > Lysobacteraceae > Stenotrophomonas > Stenotrophomonas sp. ZAC14D2_NAIMI4_6. The sequence goes on from NZ_CP025996.1 coordinate 2,585,025, forward strand.
ACTAATGGCCGCGTCTGCCGCCCGACGTTCCTCGGTATCCTGCTGCCGCTCTAGCGCCTCCTGCTGCAGCTCAGCGCGCAGATCGCCAATGGCCTCGCCGGCGCCGCCACTGTCCGCCTCCAAGGCTTCCAGCCGCTGGCCAATTTCCGTAGTGTTCGCGTTGACCTTGATGTGGGTCGAGCGGGCGGACTCTCCGGTTTTTCCGTTCGGCGCAGGCGCGTCAATGTCGATGAGTTGAAGGGCCATTTCTTCTCCGATTACTGCTCTACCGAGATCATCGATAGGCTCTGCATGAGGGTTTGCCCCTGGAACGAACCAGAGGTGTGCGTCACGGTCTGCTCGGTAAAGCCGGTAATCACCGCGCGATACTGGACCGTGTCGGAGCTGGGGCTGGTGTCGTTGATGGTGAAAGCTCCGCCCCAGGACGAATCGGCCTCGTCTGGACCGTCGCGCTCGTTGTTGATGACCACGCCACCAGCGGCGTTGAGCACTTGCCACAGCGTCTCGTCGGCGTTGCCGATCTTTCGATAGACCTCCACCCGCGCGGTGTTCTGGCCTGCACCGGCAACGAAGCCTGTAGAGCCAGATGTGGTTTGCGTCCGCCGGTGGCGCCTGGTGAAGCTGACGGTGACGGTGCGTACGCGTCCATTGGTGGAGAACGGGCCGTTGACCAGCTCGGTTCCTATTGCCTGGGTGGTCGTGGTCTGCACGGCGTTTCGCAGCACGCCGGCTGAGAGCTGCCCACCGAAGTACGCACTGCCGCTTGCGTCCATCCACATCATGGCGTTGGCCTTGGAAGCGGCGGCGGCACCGACGTTCGGCCCGAAGTAGTCCACCAGGTTGTCACCGGCCGCGCCGAAGCCAGGGCCGATGATTCGCTGCGCCGCCCCCTTCCATACCCGCAGGTAGCCGGAGCGCCACTCCATGCCCTCGGCTGCGCCGTTGGGCGCGACGATCTCCATACTGTTCGTCAGGAAGCGCAGGCTGACCACGTTGCCGTCATTGCCCAGCTCCATGCCGCCGATCAGCGGCCCAGCCCCGCTATCGGCAATCAGGTGCAGAAAGGCCTTGGCCATTACTTGCGCCAAGCCGCCTTCCGTTTCCTGCACGCGGGCCTCCATGCCCTGCACAACTTGAGCACTGGCTTTCTCGCCCAGCTCGACCTTCACCCCCTGCAGGGATTCGGACACGGCTACGATCCCATCGGCGTTCTGCTCGACCGATGCCCGAAGCTGGGAGACGGCCTCGGCGGATGCCTTGCCCTCCAGCTCGACCTGCACCGCGTCCACGCGCTGCGCCTGCGCCGACACGTCGGTGGCGACAGCTTCAATCTGCTGCGTGGCCAGCGCCTTGAACTGCCCCACCTCGGCGTCCAAGCGGCTGAGGTTCATGGCCTGCGCCAGGTCACCCTCGGCGATTGCCGAATAGACCGTCCTTGTGCCGGCGTATACGTCCTCATCGCCGGCATACCAGTCCTCGTCGCCTGCGTGCGGACCTTCCAGCTGCGCAGTGACCGAGCTGACCCGCTCACCGACGGCGCGCAGTCCATCCTCGGTTTCCTCCACCCTTGCCGATACGGATTCCAGCGCCGCTGCGGACGCCACGGCCCCGTCGCCGTCCGGCATGCGGGCCTGCACCAGCTGGAAGGCCTCAGCGTTGGCGCTGTCACCGTCGGCCCTGGCCTGGCTCTCTTCCGTAATGCTGGCCTCGGTGGCCAGCACCCCGTCACCCAAGGGCATGCGGGCCTGCAGGACTTCAATCGCGGTGGCGCTGGCCTCATCTGCGCTTACGCGGGCATCCCGTTCAGCAGCGAAAAGCCCTGTGGCTACTTGGGAAATGTCCGTGCCGTCATAGTCGCCGCGCAGCTGCGCGGCCAGCGTCTCCCTTCGGCTGGCCTCGGCGCTGTCAGCGGCCACTCGGGCCCGTGCCTCATCCTGCACCAGGGCCACCCCGGCGCCCGGGGTCGGACGGCCGATGGCCACCCAGTCCAGCAGGAAGTAGTTAGCCACCGCCTGCTCATCGCCGAACTGCAACCGGATGGCATCGATCTCGCCCGGCCACCAGGCGATATCGGCCACGTCCACAGTCGCCACGCCGTGGTCGTCCCACAGCGGCTCAGGCACTGGCACGCGCTTCTCATCGTCCCAGGCCTGGTCGTCTGCTGTAATCCACTGCAGGGTGCCGTTCCACGCCGGCATGCCTACGCGCTTCACCCGCAGCTTGGCGAACCGATACGCGCTGCCATCAATCGCCAGAGCGGGCGGAGACTGTACCCACGGGGAATCGGCGCCGTTGGCCGGCCGCAGCCAGCCATCCATCACCGTTGGATCAGCGCCATTGCCGATCCATCCCTCGACGGTCGTGTCGAAGTACCAGATTTTGCGGCTGTCGAACTGCGTGCCGCTGCCGGCCACGACTTCGGACAGCGCGCGCGACAGCGATTCCACATCGCTCTGCCGCGTCTCTGCCTCCAGGCTGATTGCCGCCTCGCGCTCCAGCCGCTCATTGAGCACCGCATCGGCGCGGTCCTGCGCCTCCTGCGCGATCGCGCCCATGGCATCGGCCACGCCCTGCTCTCGCAGCACGGCCTCGGCCAGCAGATCGCGGGCAGCATCGGCCAGGCCATCGGCACGGGCTGCCGCTTCCAGCGCCTCGGCCTCGATCCGGTCTGAAATCTCCTTGCTCAACCGCAGCTGCTGCTCGATCAGGTCGGCGGTGGCCGGCGTCGGCGTTGCCACCACCACCGTGCCACCGCCCGGCTTGCCTCGCACCGTCGGGGTGATCCGGAACCACCACTGCGTGCCGCTGGCGTCGCTGTAGACGTAGCGGGTTTCGGTGGTCCGGTAGATCTCCGTCCACGGCCCATCCTCGGCCGGGCCACGCTCGATCACGTAGATGACGCCGGCCTGGTCCACGGCAGGCCATTCGAGCAGGACACCATCGGCCACCGGCGTCGGGGTCACCCCTTCCACCGGCGGTACATCCGGTGCCCGGTAGGCAACCGGGAACCAGTTCGAGAAGCGCGGCGCCGGCGGCATCGGGGACGGCAGAGCGCCCACGCCGATTTCCACCAGCGTGAGTTTCCGTTGCAGCATGGAGTTACCTCGTTAGGCGTTGAGCGAGTTGCGCAGCGCAGAGCTGGCCGAGTTCCGGACGCCCTGGGTGGTGGTCGAAAGCAGGTCCTGCAGCAGCCCCTTCACATCTGTCAGCAGCGCGTTGCTCTGCTGCACGGCGGCCGTGGTTTGCGCCTGCCCGTTGCTGTCCACCACCAGGTCGAACACGGCGCGGCTGAAGTTGTCCGGAAGCGCCTCGATCACATCGGCCAGTGCGCCCATGCTGGTGCCGTCCTCCATATCGAGGTCGCCCACCTTCATGCCGTCGATCAGGCCGGTGATCTGGTCGTACAGGCCGTTGTAGTCCTGGCCACTGGCGTAGAGGTTCCGGCCGAAGCCCAGCGCCGCCTGCGCGGCCGCCTGCGCGGCGCTGGTGTCGCCGCCCGCCACAGCCCGCTCCAGCTCCTTCATCGCCTCGCCCAGCTTCTCCTGGTCCGTCAGCGGCGACAGGTCGCTGATCGAAAGGCCGTACTGCATGGCCTTCTTGTCCTTGTCGATCTGCGCCTGCAGCTTGCCCATGTTCATGGCACGCAGGGCTTCGATCTTGGCCAGATCCTCAGCCCTTGCACCGGACAGGCCCAGCGCCTTGGCGTAGTCGTTGGCCGCCTTCACCTGCTGGCGGTAGGTCCGTTCGATGGTCAGCGCCTGCTGCTGGTAGCTGGACAGGTCACCGGTGAGCAGCTGCGTGGACACGTCCGCCATCAGCGTGGCGTAGTTCCCAAGCAACCCGGTCACCTTCTGGATCTGCGTGGCCAGGTCCGTGCCGGCGACGCTGGCCAGATCCTGGAAGTAGTCCACGGCCTTGTTGACCTTGTCGATTTCCAGCCCGGTCAGCGCGCGGCCAAGGTCGTCCGCGTTGCCGACGGCCAGCTCAATGGACGCGCTCAGGGCGTTGAACACGTCCGCCGAACCGAAGTAGCCATCCAGCTGCCCACCGAAGCCGGACGCTTTCACCGCCTCGGTGAATAGCCGATCCTGCATGTCGGCCAAGTAGGCCTCCAGCTGCTTCTGCGCTTCCTCCGAATCGGAAGACAGCTGCAGCTTGCCCAGGTCCACCCTCACCGATGCCAGCTGCCGGGTCAGATCCACGCCCAGCTGCTTGGCCAGGTCCGTGGTTGCCCCACGGATCTGCCGAGCCGCCATGTCGAACGTGCGATCAATACCCGGATCCAGCGTGCCGTACTGCGTCCACTTCTTGTCCGAACGGAACCAGCCGCCCTTCTGCTTCACATCGGCGTAGCTCTGGCCGTCCAGGCCACCGAACCCATACGAACCGGTGATGCCCTGTCCGGTGATCTTCGGGGCGCTGCGCCCGAAGGCCTTACCCATCAGGGAACTGCCGGAGAAGATGGCCGCGGTCTTGCTGTTCATCCCCAGCGCGCGGCCAAGGTAGTCCAGCGACATGCTGTCGATCATCACCGGCGTGAGCAGGCCGCCAGATGCCAGATGGCCGCGGTTCAACAGGTCCATCTTGTTCTGGTTTTCCAGCCCGAACCCTTCCTTGTACGCGCTGCCGGCCATCTGCATGCCCATGGCGATCAGGGCGGCATACGGCGCGAACGCCGCGACGCCAGCCAGCGCCCCCGTTGCCGCGCCGGCGGCGCCGGTCGCCGCACCGGTGGAGGCAGTGCCGCCGCCCGTCAACGCGGCCAAGCTCGCCATGCTGCCGCCCAGCGAGCTCGCTCCGGTCGCACTTGCGGCCGACGTGGCGCCGCCGAACAGGCCCTGGCCCTGCGAGAGCAGGCCAGCGATGGTGCTGGCATTCTGGCCACCCGCCGCGGTGCCGTTGCCACCGAACAGGCCCATGATGCTCTGCAGGCTCAAGCCGCCGCCCTGACCGCTGATCCCGTTCATGATCTGGGTTTGGATGGGGATGATCAGCTTCTGCTTGGCGATCTCCGCAATCATGTCGCGCAGCCCGCGCTTGGCGACGTTCTTGAGGTCATCCCAGAGGTTGTCGAAGTTGCGCAGGCCATCGGCAGCGAAGTCGGCGAATGCATCGACGCCATCGGACAGGCCGGACACGATCACGTTCGCCAGGGCCTCTGCATGGGCCGCCGATTCTTCGACCTGCAGCGACAGCTCGGCCGCCGCTGCAGCGGCGTCGAGCATGGCCCGCTCGTACTCCGCATAGCTGGAAGCGCCCTTGGCCAAGGCCAGCGCCCCCTTGCTGCCCGCAGCCTCCACGGCCTTCTGCAGCTCGTCGCGCATGTCCTTCTCGTTGACGAGCTGGCGGCGGTACAGCTCGCGCGCCCGGCCAACCTTGCCCAGCATCACCAGCTCGGAATCGAACGTGGCCAACAGCTGTTCCGGCCCGCCCATGGCCTTTTCGACCTCGGCCGCCACCTTCGCGTATTGCAGGGCGCTCTGCCCCATCAGCACATTTGCGTCGGCCTGGGCAATGTTGCCCTTCGACAACAGGTCGTTGTACTCGGCCATGTTGCCAAGATGCTTGGCCATCGCCTCGGCCAGAGGACCATCCATGGCGCCGGCGGCTTCTTCTGCCTGCTGCCTGTAGCGCGCCATCTCCTCGGCGCGCCGCTTGGCCTCATCTGCGGCTTTGTCTCCAGCGCCCTTATCGATATTCCCGGTTGGCTTGTAGCCAACGGACGCCGATTTCAGCGCGCTGTCGGGGAGCATCTGCCCGTTGTCGATCAGCGTGACCTGGGGGCCATACCTGCGCGTCAGCTCGCGCTGGATGCGCACCCTCTCGGCCTGCAGTCGTTCGGCCTCTTTGTCACGCTCCGCAGAAGGCGATTCCACGGAAAGCAGTAGACGACGACGCGCCCCCAACTCGCCCATCTTTTCGTTGAGAGCGTCTTCGGTTGCGCTACTGAGCGAGTCGGACGATGCACCCTCCAGAGCCTGCAGCTCGGCATAGCGGCCAATCAGGTTGACTATCTGAACAGCACCGTTCGCCATTTCCCCCGTCAGCTCGGCTACCCACTTGGTAGCGGAGGCAAAAGCGTTTCGCGTCTGCTGCGACGCCATGAACTCGGTGAGGTTGTTCAGTGTCGGCAGCAGCTCTTCGGCAACGCTGACCTTCAACCCCATCATCGCGAGATCCGCTTCCTGCGTAATCTCGCGCAGACGCACTGTCGCCTTCGTGGTCTTTCCATCGATGATCGCGCCGGCCGCCTCAGCCGCGTCACCCCATTGGCGGAACCCGGCGCTGTTGTTCCGCAGCAGGGGCATCAGCATTGAGGAATCGCTGGCAATGGCCTCCATGTAGAAGGTCATTTCGGACTGCGACAGGTTGGCCCGCTCCAGGCTGTTGAAGTACAGCCCGAGCGCATCTGGACCAGACAGCTTTCGCATCTGCTCCGCAGTGACGCCTGTGCGCCGTGCGATGTTGTCGAAGAAGTCGGCCATCGCGCCGCCGCCCGTCTGGACGTAATCACCGATCTTGTCCTGCACATCCTTGAGGATGTCGGCCAGCTTCTCGTGGCTGATCCCTACAACGTTCGCACCAGCAGCCATTCGCTGGAAGGCTTCGGAGCTGGTCCCAGCCAGCGTGCCCATGCGCTCGTACTGCACACTGAGGTCCGCGACCTGGCGCGACCAAGCAACAGCAGCTGCGCTGGTGCTTGTTATGCCGGCGGAGATCGCAAGCCCGATTGCGGTCCCGGCACGCTTCGCAGTGGCCTGCATGCGATCCATCGACTGCTCGAACTGGCGGGCGGCCTTGCCGGTATCCTTCACGAAGGATCCGGTCTTCATCAGCAGATCGACGGTGAGGGTGTACAGGGACATGTCGGCTCCAGAAACGAGAAAGCCCCGCACAAGGCGGGGCTTTTGACGGGCGCCGGGGATCCGGCTTACTTACCGAGCAGTTGCGCCTGGTGGCGCTCCGCCTGAATGATACGAGCCAGGGCGGCCAGGAATATTCCGAAGGCAATCACACCAACGCCCATGGTTGCTTTGGTGAGCATCAAGGCCCCCACAAGCGCGGCCAACAGACCCACAACGGCCAGAAAGATGTACATCCACGTCCCCCTATGATCGGTCATTCGGGGCATGATGCCATTGTTCTGCGGCTGGGTCAGGCCGGGACTTCCTCGTACTCCAGCGAGCCGGTGAAGTAGTTGCGGCTGATGTTCTCCGCGCTCGGCAGCTGGGTGGGATACCCATACATCGCCGACCTCGCCGCTAGCACGGGGTCGAACACCTTCGAAGCGATATCCCTGAACTGCGGCACCAGGCAGGACCGCCGGCGCCCGGCCATTGCGGCAGCAATCGTCTCCCAATCCACGCCACCGGCCAGGCCGCCGCCGCGCACCAGCTCGGTTGGCCGGCCCGACAGGTTGCAGGTCAGGCGTCGATACGTGGCGCCAGGCACCGTGTTGAGCTGCGCCCCTTTGGTGCGGGTGTGGCCGCTGGTGTCGATGGTGACGACACCCCAGCCATCGCTGATACCCACATCGACTGATCGGAAGATGGCGATCTCGCCGATATCGACGTTGAGGGCGGCGGTGGCGATCTCGACCGACACCACGCTCAACGGCGCACCGCCAAGCGGGAAGAGCCACGCGCACACGCTGCCGTCCGGCAGCTGGATCGTCGTAGCGGTTGCGCCGGCGGCGCGGACCTCGACGCCCGCCGGCACGCTCAGGCCCAACACCGCGATGATCCCAGGCACGATTGCCTGGGCAAGCGTGATGGTGATCGCGAGATCGCCCGTGCGCCTCACGCGGGTTGCGCGTGCGGGCTTGCCGTCGAAAAGCGCACTGCCCTGATCGGCGGTCAACCAGGTGCCACCAGTCAGGGTGGCAGTTTCCACCGCCGGCATTCCGAATCCAATAAGCACGCCCTTACCCCCACACCGTCAGCACCACGTCACCCGTGGCAGGGTTGCGCTCCACGCGCCGCACCAGCACCGGCTTGCCATCGGCAAGGCCGTAGCGACCGTAGGTCAGCCGGCCAACTTGACCGGGGAGCGGTGCCAGCTGCTGGTCGCCTCGCACGGTCACCTGGTAGAAGAACCGTTGCCGCTGGTAAATCGCCACCACGCGGTCGATTTCCGCTTGGGCGTCGGCCGCATTCCAAAACAGCGAGATCACCGGGTCGGCCGCATCGGCCCGGCGATAGTGCGGGTCCAACGGGCCAGCCGAGTACACCTGGCCCCGGTACAGCCCCGTCAGTTCGTCGCGGCGGGCCTGGGGAACGTCAATCACGTCCGTCACCAGGTCGGACGCACCCAACGCCTGCGCGTTCGGCCGGTAGGCCATGCGGCGGGTAAGGTTCGGCGCCTCGTCCGGCACCCCCACCAGATCGCTGGCCATATCGGCTTCGGACAGTTCAAACGCCATCTGGCCAGTGAACGATTCCGGCGCAACCACCTGGACGAATCGAAGGATGCCGGCCGCGTCTTGGTAGCACCCCACCCCGAAGCTGGGCAGGATCGCGTTCAACGCATCCCGGCCGGTGATCGAGGTGCCAGCGTAGTACCCAACGCCCGCATAGCCAGTGGCGGTGTCCACAGCCCCACAGTCAGCCGCCGACCATGCACCCTGCCCCAGCCTACGCATCACATCAGCGACGGCAGCAGTAAGCGTCGCAGGCGCCATGCCGGGCCCGATGCTGGAAAGGTCGGCCACCACCGGGGTTACCGGTGGCGACTTCATCAGCAACTGCTGCCCGTCCGGCGTGGTGCTGAACGTGCCCGGCTCCATCAGGTCGCCGCGGTCCATGACCGCTTCGACGAACACTGGCACGTCGGCCAGAAACATCGCCGTTGCGTCCGAGTTGCCGCCGGCGGCCGGCACGCTGGCCACCGCGCCGATCACGACCGGTTGAGGCTTCCATGCAAGAGACTCGATGTTGGGCAGGAACACGCCACGGTTCAGCGTCTGGCTCAGGTAATCGTGTGCGTCCCGCAGGTGCAAGGTCTTGCTGCCGTCGTCGTTGATCTCGATCTGATCGATTGCGCAGCGGAACGCTGGTTCCGCATCCGCCAGCATGGCGGACTCATCCACCATCAGGATTCGGACAGATTCGCCCGAACCACCGGAGAGCGCCAATGCGTCCAGCACCCCGTCGGCATCGGCCACCAGGCACTGCGCGGCCGCCGTCTGCGAAACCGGATCGCCACCCCAAGGCCAGAAGCTCAGCTCTTGCACCAGGCTGACACCCTCGGCGACAAGGCCTTCGTATCGAGCATTGGCCGGGCTGTCGCCAGGCGCGCTGAGCCAGTCGGCATCGGCCAACCTCACCGGGGGCGTGGCCGAGGCATTGGCATCGAGCTTCCACCCCGCCAGCGCCGCCTCGCTACGCGCGCCCCACTGCCCCGCATTCACCGCCAGACACAGCCCACCTGCCTTGGATGCAGCCAGACCCGCCGCGAAGTGCAATGGACCGGCCAGCAGCAGATCGCGCTGGTGGACCAGGACGCCATTGAGATACAGGTTCAGCCGCGAGGGGCTGCCGAAGGCAACGCGCAGACCCACGATATCGCCGCGGGCCACCACCGGCAGTCCGGTGGCAATGGCGCCGATTCCCTGCACCAGCCGCCCGGTGGCCAGCTCCCAGCCAATGCCATCCCCGTTGGAGCCGGGGGATTCATCCAGGGCCGCCGCCGCGGTCACGAAGCCGACCACTGCCGCCAGGTCGTCATCGCCCCACAGCGCGAACTCGACCCCCACTAGGCCATCGGCCAGCGCGAAGTCGGAGCGAGCGCAGCGGTTGGTATCGGCAGCCGCAGTAGTTGCCAGGGTGAGCCCTCCGTCGCGGGCCGCGAGCAGAGGGCCAATTGGAAGCGCGGCAAAGCGCCCGAAGGTATCGGCCATGGGTCATCCGAGTGATTCGAACCAGTCGTTTGCCTCGTCCTCGTCGGATCGTGGCACCAACGTGTCCAAGAAGTGCTGCATGTTGCGCTTGGTGCCACCCTGGCTGTGCGCAGCAGTGACGTACGCGATCAGCGCGGCCGGCTTCTGGTGGATGCTCACCGGGTCGATGGGGTTACGTTTGTGGAACTCCCACCACCACAGGAACTCCCGCCGAGACATGGTGGCGCGAAGCTCTGCCACCGTACGATGCAGGTGCCCGGCGAGGACGTGCCAAAACCAATCCTCGCCGCGCTTCCTTAGTCGTTTCCCGCTTCTTCCAGCAGGGCGTCGGCATCACTGCCGAAACCGGCGTGCTTGAGCGCGATGGACTGCAGGCTGGCCGCCACCTTGGGTTTCAGCTCGCCGGCCTGCTTTTCGGTGAGGACGCGCTGGCCGTCCTCGTTGCAGATCGTGGCTGCGATCAGCTTGGCGCGGTCGCCGGAAGCGTAGAGCTTGCGGAACTCCGTATCCGGCAGAGCACGCACGTAGAACTGGGCCTTGCTGCCATCCGGCAGCTCGATGGTATCCGGCTGCACATCCTTGGCCGCGAACATGCCCGCGTTGGTGAAAGCCTGCAGGATGCTCACCGGCTCCACCTGCTGTGAGTCGTTGGTTTCGTTGGTCTTGCTCATTGGCCGTTTCCAGGTATGGCGGCAGGGCGCGCGGACCGCGCACGGCTGACACGCGGTGGATCCGCGCGCCCTGCCAAAGAGAGTGGCCCGCTCGCGCGGGCCAAAAGAGAGAGCGCCGTTCGGCCGATCAGTCCGGGCGGTGCGTGGTGACGGCACCGGAACCACGAATGGTCAGCGTCGCCTTCCAAACGTCGTTGTCCGCCACGGTCACGGCGAAGTTCTGAACGAAGCCGTTGAACTGCTTGCAAAGCACGTTGTCCGGCGGGGTGATGACGCCAGCGACAGCCGCCGGCTTGGCAACGCCGGCCGTCTCCGACTCCGGCGCCGTCACCAGGAAGTTCACCACCGCGCCGGTGCGGTGCAGCTCTTCCAGCGCTTCGGAATCCTCGGCGTCGTAGATGACCTCGATAGTGGTGCTGCCGGTAGCCTTGCGACCGGCAACGTACTGATCCCAGTCATCGTCGAAGTCGGAGATATCGATCTCCGACGCTTGGCCATCAGGGAAGCCGACGGACCGCACGCGGGTCACCTTGATGACCTCGGCCGCGCCGATGGCAATGAACAACTGGGTGTGCTTGGACTTAAGAACCTGTCCCATGATCTACCTCTGCTTGGGGCCCGTTCTGGGCGATGGAAATGGGCAATCTCGGCTCAAGTAAAAAGAACTCCCGCCGATAGTCTGCTAACTGAGGGCAATGGACTGCGAGTAATGAAGAAGCTTTTTCACGCGATAGGATGGTTCTCCACGGCGGTCGCACTCGCGGGGTTTGTGGTTCTAACCATCAGCGAGGATCCCGAACAGTATCGACAGCCCTTCACCGATTTTTGCTTTGGGTACTCACTGGCGTTTATTGGCGCCGCCTGCATTACCACAATGACAAGCTATGTCTACGGCCTTACGGGAGCCGAACTAAAAGAGCAACTCAAGAGAAATAGGCCAGTTCTTGAGTGCATCGTCATCGCAATAGGAGCTGCCGTGTTCATCTCCTATGGAGCCATGGGACTGATTGGACCGCTGTTCTTCAAGAACCCAAGCAAATCAGTCGCAATCGGACTTGTTTTGGGGAACATTCTTTGGGCAGAGACAGCATCACGGCTAGCGATCGACTGGCTGAGGAAGCGCGCGCCGGACACTGGTGCTGTTGTACAGCCGATCGCCAGAATAGCGGATAAGAATTTGCGAGTTGAGCAGCGCCGAAAGAAGCTGCCCAAGTAACTACCGACGGGAAAGTAGACGCACGTCGAAGGAAATGCCTACAGCATCGGTGTCCTCGCTGTCGGGCGTCGGATTGTACGACTCGATGCAGCCAACTCTCTCGACCACATCGCGGATGGCAACGGCCACGTCATTGGCTTGCGTCAAGCTGTCGCCCCATACGGTCAACCGAACCCGCCAAGCATCGGCCGGAGACGGCTCGGACAGCAGGGCAGTGGGCGAACCGCCGACGACCTCCCAGGTCGCGTAGGGGAGCGACGTATCTTGGGGCGCATTCCCCAGCCACGCCCGGACGGGGTCGCCAAGAACCTGCCGGACGGTCGCGGCGTCCTGCAACAGCGTTTGGATCAGGGGCACCATCATTTCCAGCCGTCCTTCTTCAGTTGCTTCTCGAGCGCCGCCCAAGTCTCGTTGATGACCACCTGTGCAGCCTCCGGGCCCTTGGCTTCGCCAGCGGGGGTCAGGAACGGGGAGGCCCGAATCTTCTTCGTCCCGAACTCGACAAAGCGCCAGTAGTAGGCCCAGCCGGCTTCCTCGTACGTTCTTCCGACGCGGCCGTTGCGGCGATTACGTTTGGTGTTGGCGTACTTGCGACGGCGGCCAGTCTTCACCCCAACGGTGAAGTACTCGCCGCCCGCACCCACACCTGCACGCTGCCGGTTTCTGGCATTGGCCCTGCGGGTCACGATCTGCGAGGCCATGAACCCTGATTCTCGCGGCGCCCGCCGCCGGGCATCATCCCTGATGATGTTGCCGCCCTTGCGCATCCCCCTCTGCACCGATTTGCCTTGGATCGCCTTAGGCAACTCCCCTAGCGAACGCAGCAGGCCCTCCAGGCCCTGAATCGAAATCTGGTCAGCCATTGCTCAGCCCTGCCACGGCGATGATCGCCATCTCACTGCCGTCATTGCTGGGGGCGATGCTCTTGATGTCGAAGTTCCGGCCCCGGAACACGATTCGCCACAGCGGATCAACGTTTCTCGGCCGGATATCGAACCGTACCTGCTCCCTGTAGCGCTCCGCACCTGCAGCCACAGCCTCGGTTGTCGCTGCAAGGTTGTTGATCGCCTTCGCCCAGACAGACACGACCTCAACCCAGGTCGCCTTGTCCGGACCGCCAAGCGGGTCGCGCGTCACGGTCTTGCGCTCAAACCGGATGCGATGCTGCAGGTCCCCATCTTGAAGCGTCATGGCATCATCACCCTTCGATAGGGGCGCAGGAGGCTCCTGGCGCCAAGGGGAAGCTCGACCGCCGTGGCTCCAACGACCACGTCAGACCGGTTGGCGTACAGATGGCCGATGGTGAGCAACACCGCCGAGACAATGCTGGGGTTGACGACCGCCCCGTGGACGCTTGCCCCAGCGGCCAGCACGGCCTCCTGATAGGCAACTTTCGCAACCCGAATGGTCGCTGCGCGCTCCTCGTCGCTCTCGATGAAGACCGCATCGGCCAGGGCCTGGTCCCTGGCAGCCGCTGCCGCCCTCACTGATCCCGGGTACAGCGCCCTCGCAGCAGCCAGGTCGTCGGCACTCTCGTAGACCGTGCGATTGAGGTACGCCTGCGCGGCGTCGATTGCGCCGGCAATAGCATCCTGCAACTGCTCCACCGGGTAGTCCGCCTCCACCCGCACATGCGAGCGGGCCTGTGCGATAGAGACGATGGCCATATCAGTCCTTCTTGCCCTCGGCCAGTGCGACAGCCAACTTCTCCACGCCCCAGCGCTTGTCGAAGGGGATGTTCGACGCTTCCAGCTTCACGATCAGAGCGGCCTTCGCGTCGGTCGGCGTTTCATCTGCAACCGCCGCTGCTGCGACAGCCGCGGCAGTGGCTGCGGCCTTCTTCTCGTCTGCCTCAGCGGACAGGCGCTGCACGACTTCGGCGATTGCCGATTCGCGCGTGGCCGCACTCAGCGCGTTCCAGTCCTCGGCAGAAAGGCCGGAGGCGCCATGCGCGAGCGCAATCACGTCGCCAAGCAGGACCTCGACACCATCTTCGAAGTAGAACTGTGCAGGCTGCAGATCCGATCCCAAGAGGATCGTCGCGGGGGCCGGGCTCAGCGTAATTGCGCCGACGGAAAGCGCGCCGGCTTCCAGCTCAGGCGGGCAAGGATCACCGGTAACGAACTGAACAGGATAGATCTCACCTTTCGGCACTCCGCGAAAGGGCTTGATGAAGTTTGCCATTGTGGCTCCCAGATCAAAGGTTGGAAGCCGGGCGGCGCAAGGCCGCCCGGTCGCTGTAATGCCGATTACTCGGCGATCTTGAGGGCGCGCATCGGCTCGGGGTTGTGCACGCCGCCGCCCACGCGCTTGGTGGTGTAGAACATCACGTACGGCTTGTTGGTGTACGGATCGCGCAGCACCCGCACGCCCTTGCGGTCGTACACGGTGTAGGTCTGCTTGAAGTCGCCGAACAGCACCGCTGTCGCATTCGCGGCCACATCCGGGATGGCAGCCACGTCCTGCAGCGCGAAACCAGCCAGGGTCGACGGCTGACCCGCCACCAGCGACGGCTGCCACAGGTAGTTGCCCTGCGCGTCTTTCAGCTTGCGGACCATGCCCTGAGACTTTCGGTTCATCGCGAACCTGGCGCCGGCGGTGAACGCGGACGGCAGGTCGTAGACCAGATCCAGGATGCTGTCACCGTTGATGCCCGCAGCGACGCCGCTGTTCACAGCCTTGATCGCGCCGAACGGATGCTTGGCCGCGTTGGCGCCGCCTTCCACGTAGGTCAGGATGCCGAACGGCTTGTTGACACCGTTGCCCGAGAAGAAGGCATCACCCTCCTGGCGAGCAAACTCCAGCTCCACTTCGCCGGCGAGCCAGGCTTCCAGGTCGATCTCGGCATCGTCCAGCAGCTGCTGGGTCGCGGCCGGATTGGCGTAGATCTCTCCCCAGCCGAAGCCCAGAGGGCGAAGCTTGGACGTGGCGGTTTCCGGTCGCGCATCTTCCTCACCGACCCAGCCCGAGGACGTGCCGCCGGTGTTGTAGAGCTTGGTCAGGCCAGCACCGGAGCAGGGCTGTACGTTCGCCAGCTGACGCATGTCCGAGACGATCACCAGGCGGTCGGTGATCGATCGGTCCCATTCAATCGGCGCCAGGTAGCCGCCTTCGTCGGCCGCACCCTTGTTAAGGGCGGACTGCACTTCACCCTTCCGGAAATGGGCACGGAACGAATCGGTGTATTCGGCATCCGCGACACCACTGCCGGCGCTTCCGCCACCCATCTGGAATGCGGCCATCTGGGTATTGGCCTGGTCCACGGCGGCCTGCAGGCGCGTGATATCGGCGTTGATGTTGTCGACCTTCAGGGCCTGCAGCGCATCAGCGTTGCCCTTCTTGATCTCGTCCAACTGCTTGTTGTGCTCGGCCTTGAAGTCGGCGAAAGCCTTGTTCAGGCTCTCCACCAGCGCCTTCACGTCCGGCTGGTTGCCGCCGTCGGCGTGCACGGAAACGAGGCCGCGCGGGATGCGGCCGTGGGTCATCTTGGTCATGTGTCGGCCCTTTAGGCTTTGAGATTGTCGAGAAGGCCCTGCAACAGGGCCGAGGTTTCGTTGACGCTAGCGCTCGGCGTAGCGGATCCGGCAGCGCTCGGCTTGCCGTTGAACAGTGACTTCAGGGTGTCGCGTCGCATGGAACGGGAGTGGCCCGCCTTCGCCATTGCCGCCTCGACCAGGGCCAAGGCCTTGCGCCCACCAGATGCCTGCTTGGCATCCTTGGTCGCGGCCGCCCCGTCCAGCAGGCCATCGGCAAAACCATCGTCTACCGCATGGGCGGCGCCGATCCAGGTCTCTTCGTCCATCATCCGGGCAGCTTCGCTTTCGGAGATGCCCGAGCGGGCGGCGTACACCTTGGCCATGGCTGCGTCGAACGGCTCCAGAAGCTTTGCTGCGTCAGCCATATCGTGGCGATTGCCGATGGCTACTGCCCAAGCGTTGTGGATCATCAGGAACGACCCGTCTCCCATCAGGATCTCGTCGCCAGCCATCGCGATCACCGACGCGGCCGAGGCAGCCAGACCCATGACTTGCACGGTCACGCGGCCGGGGTGCTCACGCAGCAGGTTGTAGATCGCAACGCCCTCGAAGAAGTCTCCACCGGGCGAGTTGACGTTCACCACCACGTCCTTATCGCCAATGGCTCGCAGGGCAGCGCTGATCCGCTTGGCGGTGATGCCAGTCCCCTCCCAGTTCTCGCCGATGGAGTCATAGATCGAGATGCTGTTCGCGTCGTTGCCTGCGGCGCGTACTTCGGGCTCCCAGCGCTCCAGCGCGTCGGGGCGCATATCGAACTGGGCGGCGCCGAGTCCTCGCTCGGCTCGGATTTCAGGCAGCTGCCGAAGGCTCATTGCTCTTTCCCTTCTGTGTCATGGGGTTGACTAGGTCGTTGGCCCCTGGCTGATCCGACTCCGGATAGTCCAGTAGATCGCGGACCTCGTTCTGAGAGTGGAACGGCGCAGTACCACCCGAGCCAAGAGCCGCCTTGAAGAACTCCGCCTGATCCTTGAGCGTGCCGCGCATCAGCGCACGCACGTTGAACTTCGGCTGGAATCGCTCCAAGTCATGCTCAGCGACCAGCGAACGCGCGACGGCCTGCTCCCAGTTGGTGAAGTGCTCCAGCATCGTGTACTGCAGGAAGAAGATCCCCAGCTGCTCGATGCCTGTACCCCAGCTGGTGTCGCTAAGGAACAGAAGCGGGCGAGGAACGCCGTACAGCCTGGCTACTTCCTCCACCTGCGCGCTGCGGTTCTCAACGTGCTGGGCTTCCTGGGCGGTGCTGCCGAACTTATTGGCCTTGGCATTCTCTTCCAGCAGCATCCAGCGCTGTGCGGCGGCGGCGCCGGCGTAATCGGTGTCGAGGGAATTGCGCATCCGCTCATACGCCACGTCACTGAGCGCATTCGGCACCTCGATGGCGCCGCCAGCCATGTTGCCGGTCTCAAAGATCCGGCTCGCAGCATGTTCCGCATCTAGCGCCAGGCGGATGGCCCGGTCTGCCAGTTTCATTCTGGACAGGCTGGTCACGCCGTCCACGGACAGATCACGGATGTGAAGCACTTCCTCCTGCTTGAGGATTACCTCGCCGCGCTTCTTGGTGTTGTACCGATAGACCATCCGCCAGTCGTCGCCAAGCTCAGCGCGAACAGCCAGGGAGTCCAGCGGTATCAGGTGGATAGGCCTGCCGGCCGACCAGATGATCCTCGCGTACCCATCGCCGTGCCTTTGGCGGGCCAGCTCCATCTGCCGTTTGAACTCCAACGGCGTCTGCCATGGATTCGGCTTAATTTTGAGCAGGCGGTGCGCGGGGTGCTCGGTCGCAATCCGCTTCTTGCCGCCCGACTCAACCAGGTTCAGCGGCAGCATGCCGATGGTCCCGCAGATCAGGGACAGGCACCTCAGCACCGCCATGTTGCGTAGCTGGTAGCCGCCACCGCCGTGGCCACCGCGGGACCGCATGAATTCCAGCAAGGCCGGATCATTCATCCCGGAGAACTGTCCGGCTTCAGCGCGCGCGCCCGGCGTTGGAGGCGACTCAATGGCGGCTGGTGGGTTCCAGTACCGATCCAGAGACGCCAGAGCTTCGGCATTGAAACGAGACATGTGGTTCCTTATAGGAATCGGATGCCGCGGCTCTCATACACAGAGGGACCGCGAGCAGATGGATTGAGTGCCATCAACGACACCGCGTTGAACAGCGCCATCAGCGGGTCGATCTTTGCAGTACCGCTGACCTGCTTGGTGATCGTGATGGCGTTCCCGGCAGGAACCACCTTTGCATTGCCAACGCACCACGCCATAAGCGGCTGCCCGGCATGGATCAGATCGCCACCAGCCAATGCGCGCTCGGTCGTTTTGATGGCGCCATTTAGCTTCCAGCCCTGAGACACCGCTACGATCTGCTTGAGATCAATCCCGCGGGCCTCCGTGGTCAGTTCATCGACAATCGCACCGATGCCGGCCGGATCAACGCCGATGGCGTTCTCGTCCGGCATCAGTCCTGCTGCTTTCATCTTGCAGATCGCATCAGCGACCTGGTCAACATCCTGGCCAGGCAGCTTCACGATTGTCAGATCACCTGCCACCTCAAACTCTTGAAGCTTGGTGACAATGTCCTTGCGGCGCTGCAGGACGATCTCATGCGCCCATGCATGGGCCCAGGCCAGCCACTTTCGTGTTTCGCGCTCACGCCCCACAGCAACTAGGCCGAGAAGGTCATCGAGGCCGCCGCCGTCGATACCGCAGGTGACCACCTCGCAGCGCTGTAGCAGGCCCTCCAGGGTGGCCACCCGTTCCGGCCGGGCCTGTTGCAGCCAGAAGTCAGCACCCGCCCATCGGTCAGATCGCAGGTTCAGCCCCACCTCGACGTTGGCGTGCTTGGCCAAGAAGCCGCGCAGGGAATGCTCTCCAGCCTGGTCGGCCTTCTCGTACTCGCGCCGCAGGAACTCCGAGTCCACCGAGACCCCAAAATTGGGGTTCACCAGCGGCATGTTCTCCAGCTTCAGGTGATCACCTGCGCTGACCATTTCCGGTGGATGCTCGTACAGCACGGGCAGCGACTGGGGATCCAGGATCTTGCCGTCGCGCACGTCCCGCATGCGCTGCAGGTCCTGTCGGAACACGCCAGCAGGTGGCTCGTCGGACTGAGTCGTCAGTTTGATGACGATCCCTTCAGGCCTTGAGGCCAACCCACCGACCGCCTCGCGGAACATGGCCTCAGCATTCGGTCGCTTGCCGAAAAGCCATTCCTCGTCGATCAGAACCCAGCTCGCCTTCTTGCCACCGACAGTTTCACTGTCAGCGGCAACCACCTTCAGGGTGGCCCCCATCGTTCGATGGGTAATGGTTCGCACATGGTCTTGCACATGGAACAGCTCGGACAGGTCTTCATCGACCTTGATCATGTCCCGCGCTGGAGCAAAAGCGTTGTTCGCAATCTCGACCGTCGGCGCCAGGATGATCATCTCCGCCGACACGCGCCAGTTCAGGATCAGCGCGGTCACCATGATCCCCGCCGCCAGCGTGGACTTGCTGTTCTTCTTGGGGATAAGCATCAGCACTTCGCGAATCAACCTGCGCCCGGTCTCAGCGTCGTATGCGCCGAAGATGGCCGCGACGAAGTCGAAAACCCATGACTCGCATGCCTCACCAAAGGTCGGGCTGCCGGGCGCATCGACGATACGCAGTTGCTTGAATACCGACAGAGCCTCCTGGGCCTGAACCGGATAGATCGGGGGCGGGATGATCGACTGCCCGGCCACCAACCTCTCGGCCCAGTCGGGGCATGCGGTCGTGTAAATCGGCACGCCCATGTCAGTTCATCCTCGGCCGCGGTGGCGCAGAGGGGGCGAACCGACCCGCCACCGCCTCGGCTTTCTTTTGCCGCTCCTCCTTCTTGCCGCCCTCACCCTTCTTCGCGTGGGTATAGGGCAATGCAGCAGAGGCCGCCTTTACCTGAATAGCCGTCGCCGCCACCTGGCCGAGGGCAATCCGCTGGAGCAGGGTGAGCATGTCCGTCTCTTCCTGCTCGACAGCGACCGCCTTGGTTCGCTTCAGAGCGCCGCCTTTCGGTTGCGGCTCCAGCTGGACCTCTACCGCAGCGGCCTTCTTGGCCGGTGCCGCAGCAGCCTTCGTATTTGCTGATTTCTTTGGCGGCGCGGGCGTTGAAAGCTTGGGCTTTCGACCGGCGCCAGGCCTTGCGCCGCCTGCATTCTTGCGCGCGCCGCCGCTCTTGCCTTTGACACCTGCCATTTGCTGAATTCCATTCCTGCGGGATTTTTTTCCACGCGTGCGAGGGGGCGCGGTCTAGGTCCGAATCACTTCCATACTTTTGATACCCCCTCCGTATGTTTCGAGCCAAATCGTGGAACACACTAAGCCCTAATGCCGAAATGAGCTTGTTCCACGATTATGGGATGCCACGCTCAATTCGCTGCTTGGCTCCGTCGTGGCAGGGCTTGCAAAGCGACTGATGGTTCTTCGGATCCCAGAAGAGGCGGTGATCACCCCTATGTGGAGTGATGTGGTCTACCACCGATGCGGCCATCACTAGGCCGCGCACCCCACACATCACGCACAGCGGATGCGTCTCCAGAAAGCTCGCTCGATACTTCTGCCAGCGGTATCCATAGCCACGCTTGGCGCTGCTCGTCTCGGCACCGCGCCAGCTTCCCGGAGTCACGCTCTTGATACGCGTCGACACTGCGCCGATGCGCGGTGGGACCGTGCGTAGGCGAGCCATCAGTAGGGGTTCCCGTCCAGGTCGACGCGCGGCGATTCAGTGCCCTCGTCTTGGACTGGCATGTCGGCCTCTTCACCCAACAGCTGCGCAACTGCCTGGACCAGCAAGCCGACGTGCATGCCAAGCTCCGCGATCTGTTTGCCTTGCGCGACGTTCTGCCTGCCTTGCTCCACGATGGTGGCGTGCTGTTTCTCTGCTAGGGCCAGCAGCTTGTCGAGCCGATCATCCACCACGATCCACCTCGATCACGGCTTGGCAGGCGCGGACCTGGTCGTCTGCGTCTCGTCCGACTTGAACAAAAGCGCCCGCAACCTCTGCTCGTAGTTGGGCTGCCTGGTCACGTTCGACGGCGCCGGCGACGGCTTGGGACAGGAGGCTGGTACTGCAGGTGGCGAGGTCGTCGCGCAGCTGGAGACGACCATCGCGCAGGTCAGCCACAACAGCAGCAGGGACGGCCTGGGCCGCCGCGCGGTCTTCTTCATGCTTCGCTCCAATGATGGCCAGGTCTTCGGCCTGCTGTTGTTCGGTGGCGCGGGCCTGCTGCTCAACCTGTAAGGCCTGCTTGCCAATTGCCACCTTGCCCAAGGCCTCGCTGCCCTCGGCGCGATCACCGCGCCACGCCCAGCCAGCGCCGAACATGGCTGCCGACCAGACAGCGAAGGCGGCGATCACTACCACCTGCCGGCTCACGACCTGCCCTCGCACATCGCACGCTCAGCGGCGCGTCGATTGGCCAACCCCTGCACACGCTTGCCACCCGCATAGACCCAGCGGTCCAGTTCGGGGCACCACACCGCAGGGGGCCGGCCGTCGTTGATCTTGCGCACCAGGGTCGAGTTGCAGGCTGCGGCCACACCGACGTTGTAGGTCCAGCTCAGCACCGCCGCCCACTGGCGTTCGCCCAGCGGCACCTTGATGCACTGGCTGACTCCGGTCAGGTAGATACCGAGACGGCTGTTGAGCTTTGCTGCGCACTCCTGCTCGGTGTAGACCGCCTTCTCCGGGCGGCTGGTGTCGCCGTAGCAATGCGTGGCCACGCCAACAATGTCGATGTATGGCGTGGGCGACCAGTCTTCCCAAGGCTTCACCAGGGCCGTTCCGGCCAAGGCGATCACCGCAGCGGCGCTTACGCCGATCAGCTTGACCTTCATGCCTGAGCCCTTTGGCGCCACTCGCGGATCCAGCGCCACCCCAGGTAGCTGATCTGGCCGACCAGGTAGATGATCGTCAGCACCACCACCACGCGGTCGAGGTTTGCGCCGGCAGCGACCGCGCCGGCGACCGTCACCGGTGGCGCAGCCTTCGCCACAGCACCTGCGGCGGTGCCAATGATTTCGTCCTTCATGGTGGCCCCGTTGCTTGTCCGGTTCGGCATACGCCCCTCCCGGTTGATAGGTGCCCGCCCCTAGCGCCGGCTGGGCACGAGAGTTAGTCCGGCTGGGACGCGGGCAAAGAAAAAGCCCCGGCTGGGCCGGGGCTTGCGATTGGATGGTGGCAAGAATGCCCCCTTTTCCGATGACCTAGGAAGTCATCGCTACGCAGCCTTCAACAGGGCATTCCTGAACTCCACTGCAGCGCGCGCCTCAGCCGCGCGGAAGTTGGCCAGCATCCATTCGTAGACGGGGCGCCAGAAGCGGCTGTACGCCGAGCAGTCGGCCCCGATTGACGTGCCACGCCGGCGGCCGCTGAACGGCTCGTAGCCGGTCCCGCCACAGCGCGCGCAGTTCACAGCCCCGGCAACCGCGGGGTCTTGAACCACCCGCCGCCCCTCACAAGCCGGGCACTCGCAGCATTCCGCCATTTCACCCATCACTGCACCAGCCAAAACGCCGAGCTGCTCCATGGTGTTGTTGGGCCATGCCGCAGCGCGCGCATCTTCCAGCGCCTGCTCGGTGCGCTGCAGCTCCCGCCGCTGCTTGTCGGTGGTCTGCCCGGCGGTCCAGCTAATGCAGGCCTTGGCAATGCCGAAGCTCGTCCTGGCGTCTGCAAGGGCATGCATCTGGCGAGTGAACTCGGGGGCCACCAGGGCGATTACCTCCTGCCGCAGCTGCTCACGGCGCCGCGAGCCACTCTCCGGCCACCACAGCGCCTCCAACAGTTCACGCCCCAGCCCGTGGTGGACGTATGCCAGGGCGGCCAGAATCTCTTGCGTGGATGGCCCACCGGTGCTGCCGTCAAAACTCATTGCCTTCGGGCCCGTCCCGCTGGACAGCAGCTCGCGCGCGTCTTTCATCCCTTCCCCCTTAATCGATCTCGTCGGTTGATTTCGCGGCGCAGCGCGCGTGATCGGCGCAGCGCCTGCTCGGCCTTGCCGCGTTGGCCCGGTGCCGTCCACGCCCGGGTCCATCGCATTTCGGCTATCTCCTGCTGGAGGCTGCTCAGCAGCTCCAGCGCCTTGTCGTCATAGCGGGTCAGGTCCATCCAGCCAGCTTGTTCCCCATCCGTCGCACAACCCGCGACCTACCTGCCCGGCTCGGGCCCACCCGTGATGCGGATCACAACCTGGCCACCCGGCCGGCGCTCGTCGTGGACGAACGGCCGAGACAGGAAGCGTCCGTCGTCTATCCCCAGGATCTGCGCGATGCCGTCCCGATACGGCTTGCAGCGGCCGACCATGTTGTCGTCGTCCGGCAGCTTCTTGCCCGGCGCCTGGTAGCAATCGATCCAGAGATACAGACGGCCGGCGGGCAGCTGCATGCCCTTCCAGCCCGCGTTGTACGCAAGCACCGCGGCCAGCTGCCGGGCACTGGCTGTTGCCTCAGCCTTCCGCCACCGGTTCACGCGGGCATTGGGCGACAGATCCTTGCTCGGCCAGGGAAGCACCAGGTCCAGACCGAGGTCATCCTTCATAGACGGCCTCGTAATGCTCGATTGCATCGCGGAAAGGCGCGCACCTACGGGAAATCGTTGCCCGGCTAACCTTCAAGCCTGCCCGAGACCGGGCATTCGACGGGATGCGCTCGCCATACATGCAGGCCGTTGGCAGAGCAGCCGTCAGCGAGACATATTTCGGTTCCCACCTCATCCAGCCGGGTGACCTGTTGCTACGGCGCGCAGCGGATTGATTATTCATGGGACGTCCCTCCCAGCAGATTCCTCCGTGCCTCGCTCGCTCAAGCCTTGCCCGGAAGTGATTCTTCTACGCCGACGCTGCTCGCTGACACAGAGGGCCATTGCAAGCGCCACCACGTAGTCTTTTCGTTGACTTTCAGAGCATCGTTCATAATGCTCAAGAAGTCGGCCGGGGGTCCTGCAGTCGACCGATCTCATCTCGCCTAGGACTTTCTTTGACTGAAGAGCGACATCATTCATGGCAAATACCTTCGTAGATACCTGCCCTCACTGCCGAACCGAGTCTGTGGGAATGAGTTATGTGGTGACATCTGCGCCACGCGGAAAAGATCCCACTGTCGTATTTCGCTGTAATGCCTGCAATGACTTGATCTGCGTCGCAACGAGATATGCAGCATTCGACCACAGCTGGATCACTCAGAGTCACGGGGAGTTTAGTGCCGAATGCAGAGCGCGTGGAGCGGTGATAACAAAAATTTACCCAACACCAAAGCGAATGGAGGTTCCAGAGCACATCTCCCCATCCGTCCAAAGGGCGTATACGCAAGGATCGGATAACGCAGCCCGAGGCCATGCTGACGCTGCGGCAGCCATGTATAGGAAGGCTCTCGACGTTGCCACCAGAGAGCTCGATAGCAGCCTCGCGGGAAAGAACCTCGCGCCAAGAATTGATGCCCTTCATAAGGCTGGGAAGCTGACCGATGACCTGAAGGAGTGGGCGCACCTGATCCGGCTTGATGGCAATCAGGGAGCGCATGACGACGATGAGCTGAGCTCGGAAGAAATCTCCCAACTCGCAAGCTTTACTGAGCTTTTTCTCACCTACACGTTCACACTTCCAGCTCAAGTCGCCGCTAGAAAGGCAGCTGCTGCTTCCGGCTCGGAGTAACAGTGCGCTGGCGCAGGGTGCACTCATGCTGCCTGCTCCCAGCTGGCCGTCAGGCGTTGCACCTGCCCGCCCCGCGCCTGGAACTGCTCCACCGTCTCCGGCGGCCCACCAGCCACAGGCCGGACCTTCACCCGCCGCGGGCGGGAAACCGTGTTGTGGTCCATACGCCGCTCGCGGGGCGCCACCTGGGGATTCAACCTCGGCGCCAGGGCCTTTGGATTCTTCATGCTGCTGCCCTCAGTTCGTTGATGTAGGTCTGCTGGTCAATCAGCTCGTCGTCTGAGCCGTACGTCTCGTGGAACGTCCGCGAGCCGTCCAGCAGGCTCGGGCCGTAGATCTGGCGCATCGTCGCGAAGGTGTTCCCCTCCATCGGGTAGCGCATGTGGTGCCATTTGCAGAGGGCGAAGCCGAGCATGTGGCCACGCCGCAGGTTCCCGCTCTTTGCGTGGTTGTAGTCGCAGCCGTATACGACCAGCTCCGGTTCCAGCAGTGCCTGCATCTGCAGCGCCAGGCAGGCCATGCAAGGGCCTGTCTTGGCCAACTCAATCCGGGCCGCTTCTTCCCTGGTCGGTGGTGGTGCCTTCGACCACATCAGTTCTTGTTCCTATTCGTGTTGCGGCGTGCCGCCTTCATTTCGTGGTCCCGGCCATCCCAGCCGGCCTGCCAGCGCCGGCGGCGCCTCAGCCCGTCCATGCCCATCTCGTATCGCGGGGCCG
The DNA here is from genome assembly GCF_003086875.1 of Stenotrophomonas sp. ZAC14D2_NAIMI4_6. Classification (NCBI taxonomy): domain Bacteria; kingdom Pseudomonadati; phylum Pseudomonadota; class Gammaproteobacteria; order Lysobacterales; family Lysobacteraceae; genus Stenotrophomonas; species Stenotrophomonas sp. ZAC14D2_NAIMI4_6. Next base: position 2,609,725 of record NZ_CP025996.1, read on the forward strand.
ATTCCCGATCCCGGCAGGCCTCACGCGCCCACCGGCCGGCCTGCTCGGCCTGAGCCAGCTCCGCATCAGTGACCACCGAAGTTCAGCTCCTCAGCAGCGCGAGCCATCGCAGCGCGCGCCGCATCGCGGTCACGGACCGGGCGCACGCCGTGCTGTTCATGGGCCACGGCCAGTACGGGCTGCGGAACCGGCTTGCCATCAACCACGTGGCGCACCGCGCGGTCGTAGGCTTCCTCCAGCATCCGGCGCTGCTGGAACCCGCTTTCCGCCGTGGCGTAGACGTGCAGGTCCAGCATCGAGCGGACCAGCACGGTGAACGCGCTCTGTGGCCGGCCAGGCGCCATCTCGCGCTCCACCGCCGCCATGACCGGAATGTCCAGGCACATGGTCAGGAAGCGGCCCGGGTTCGGCGGCCATTCCCGGCCCTCGGTCAGGCAGCACTGCATGCCACGCGCGTGCTGCGCCACCGTGCGGCCCTTCAACACCTGGAACCACGTCGTGCCGGCGATAGTCAGGCTGCCGTCCCGCTTCACCGGTGCAGCGCCGTTCTCGCGCTCCCACTTGCCGGGAAACATGGCCGTCATCTGCTTCCAGAACTCCCAGAGATACGACGTGGCCTGCCCGCTCACGGGCTCAGCCGACGACAGAGAACTCTGCGTCGAGGACTGCGGCAGGGTCGAAGCCAGGGCCGCCACCGTGGCCGCTTCCGCGGCGCTGGGCGTCGAACTGCTGCTGGAGCTGCTCGATACGGTCGGCAGAACTGTGCTGAGGGTTTGCATGGGCGGCTCCTGCGGATTGCTGGGCAACAGGGGTGACGGGCAGCGACAGGCCGGCGGCCATGGTCTGCATCAGGGATTCGTTCGGGTCGTGGCCTACGGCGATCAGGCCGACCAGCTGGTTGCGCACCTGGAACCAACCCTGGACGGACAGCGGGCGGCGGATCGCAGCGCGGTGGCGGACGAACCGGGCAAGCATCTGGCGGTCGATGCCGGTGGGCACCACCCCGAATCCCGCTAGCTCGCGATCCACCTGCTCGGCGGTCAGCGCAGCCGGATCGGCCTCACGCTCACACTCGCGGTGTGAGGGTTGCTCTTGGTTGCTTTTGGTTGCTCTTGGTTCGGGTGCAATAGCTGTTGCACCCTTTTCGACGCCGTTTTGCACCCTTTCCTGCGTCGTTTTGCACCCTTCAACGGCCTGTTTTGCACCCTTTCCGAAGGGTGCAATATCTGCACCCTTCATCCATTCAGGGCTGATCCGGTACTGACGGGTGCGACCACCCTCACCGAACCCGCTGCGGCGGCCGCCGATGCCGGCGTTGACCAGCACCAGCCATCCCGACTGCTCCATGCGACGCAGCTGGTACTGCACCGACCGCTCGGACTGGCGGGTCTTCTCTGCCAGGCGGGCGATGGACGGGAAGATATGCGTGCCATCGTCGTGCGCGTGGTCGGCCAGAGCCAACGCCAGCAGCATCTCGCCACCGCCGTTCGGGTATCGGTCGAACACCATGCCTGTAACGCGTGCGCTCACGTCAGATCCCCAGCGAGAGGTTCTGGCCCGGCGCCACCGGCCACCAGGTGCAAGCGCTCTTGCCCGTGGTTGCGCACGGGGCAGCTGGGCCGCGCCAGATCGTGCCCTGGCGCGCAAGCTCCGGCAGGCGTCGGCCGAGCATGTGGCGGTCAAGGCCGGTGAGCGAAGCCAGATGCAGGCTGCTCTGGCCCGGGTGCCGGCGCACTGCAGCGGCGGCTTGGGTCTGCTGGTCCAGCAGCTTGCCGGTGGCGACAAGGTCAGCCGCTGCCGCGTGGCTGCTGTTGGGATCGGTAGAGCGGGCCAGATGGCTCATCGCACCGCCCTCCCCTTTGCTGCAGCGCGCGCCACATTGCGCTCCAGGCGATTGGCCATGGTGCGCAGCGCGCGGATCTCCGCGATCATCTGCTCCGCCTCAGCGTTCGTGATGGTCGAATCGGCGATAGCGTCCACGGCAGTGCCAGACAGCTTCCCGACGCGGCTGGTGATCTCCAGCAGCTTCATCTGGATGGCGCCGATCTCATCAGACCAGCCGCCCTCCGGCGCCGGCGGCACCACGTCGGCGGCCATGCCGAAGCGGGCCACCAGCGACTGCAGCCAGACCAGCGCGCGCTCACTGCCGCCGGTCTGCTCCTGCATCCACTCGGTCAGCAGCTCGGCGATCTGGAGCGTCACCGACTCACCCTCCAGCCCGCGCAGCTTTGCGCGCAGCGTTTCCGGGTGCAGCGACTTTCCCCGGCGCTGGGCCAGGAAGGCAGCTGCGGCTTCAACGCCGCCCGGCGTCTCGCGCACGGAGTTGTAGAGGGCATCGAGCCAGTTGAGGGGTGAGGTGCGGCAGGTCATCGGGTCACCTTGGGAGGGACGGCATTTCAGGGTTTCGGGCTGGGCCCGGGCGGCGCACGATGGGCGCCATGGACAGAGACAACTCAGGGACGACGGCCAGGGATGGCATTTCAGGCGGTATCGACCGGGCCAATGCGGTCCGCGTCGGGGTCGTCGTTGATCGGGGTGGCCGGGGCGTCCTGCTCGGTATGCCCCAGCAGCTTCATCACCTGCGGCAATGCCGGGACAGGCGCGTCATCCGCCCAACCGACTACTTGTGCTGGTGGAAGGTCCAGCACCTTCGCCAAGTGCGTGGCGCTAGACATGCCCAAACGGTCGAGCAGCGCGCGCTTCGTAACAGAGGTCGTGATGACCAAAGACGCGGGATCGTGTCTGAACTGCTCCGGCTTCATGGCGGCCAGCCGGAACGCGGCGTCTGCGCGAGGGGAACGGGTTCGACCAGCGCGAATCTCTCTGATCGCGTTAGGCGTAACGCCCATCCCGCTCGCCAACTGATCAACCGTGGCGCCGGCCCCCAACAACCCTTCGATATGAGATTTCCAGTCCATGGACGGCGAAATTACAGGATTCTGTAATGTCATTCAACAGCATTCTGTTACAGATTTCTGTGAGCATGCTGGGATGCAGACTATTGGTGACCGCGTAAAAGAAGCCCGTGCCCAGAAGGGCATCTCCCGATCCGCGTTGGCGATGGCATCGGGTGTGGGTTACAGCACGATTTCTGAGCTAGAGCGCGGTGGCATGCAGACGAGCACTAAGCTTCGGGTTCTGGCCGATTCCCTCGGCGTTTCGCTCACCTGGCTGGAAACTGGCAAGGGCTCGATGCACCGCAGTGTTGAAGATCGGCCTGTCTCATATGTCGCGGAGATTGAGACGCCACCCGGCTATGTTCGCTTCGACTTGTTTGAAGGGGGTGCGGGCATGGGTACAGGGATCGTCAACCAGGACTACCCCGAGGTAGTGAGAACCATCGAGGTGGCCGAATGGGAAGTACGCCGAAAGCTTGGCTACCTGCCCCAGCCTGGTCGGATCCAGATCATCACCGGCCGCGGCCCGTCCATGCGACCCAAGCTGGAAGACGGCGATATCGTCTGGATCGACACCAGCTGCGACTACTTCGATGGCGACGACTACTACCTGATCAACATCGGCGGCGAGACGCAGATCAAGATGCTGCAGAAGCGCGGCGATGGCCTGTACGTGGTCAGCGTAAACACAGACTTCCCCCCCTACCGGCCAGACCCTGACGATGTGAGCATCCTCGGAAAGGCCTTGATTCACGCAGGGTTGCGAAAGTTCTAACCACCACGCAGAAACGAAAAAGCCCCGCGATGCGGGGCTTTTGACTATCACAGATCGCAAAAAAACAAGGTCAGCCTTGACAACTGCCCTGAATTCGTTCATACTGTGGTTATGATTATGCCAAGACCCAAGTCCTTTCGGCCCCTGGGTTCTGGTGAAGCTGGCGGGTCAAGCTAGGAATTGCCGTTCTTAGCTTGTAGCAACTCTCGGACTGCTCGTTTGAGTTGTTGTGACATATCCTTGATGCAACTGTAATACGAACTCTTAGGAATTACAACTAAGATTACGACGACAAGTTGCGTTGGTTGTTTCCGCTAGTGGAATGGGCATGGGTCGAAGCCGCACCATACCAACACAAGGAAACAAGTATGGAACAACCAACTCACAGTAAGACCCGAAGTAAACGCCATCAACACTCGTCATCCTCTACAACCACGTTCAGCCTGACTCGAACGAAACGTGGTCTTTCAGTCTCTAAGAAGAAGACGACTAGGTCGTCAGGGATGCCGCTCAAGGCGGAGCCTCCCCCGTCCATAGACTGGCTGGCAATCGCACAAGGAATCGGGTCATTCCTCCTCTGGGCGCTTAGCTTCGATTGGAGCCAAATCTTGAGGTAAGGAAGAAGGTGGATGCCGGGGCACTTAAGCCCCGGCACCTACAGAATACTGTTGACATTGAATTACAGCATTCTGTAATTTCCTCTCCGTCGCCCAACGCAGCCCCATCCCGGGGCCGGGCGCAGGAGATCGCACCATGGACACGCTCACCCTTGAACACGCAGCACTCGCCATCGCCGGCATCGGCGTGGCGCTCAACGTGTACGTGGTGTTCCGGATCAACCGTCTGCGCACCCGAATCCGGGTGATCCCGCTCAAGCCCGGTGAGACGCTGCAGGCATCAGCCCTTCTTCCGCTTGACCTTGGCGTAAACCCGCATGCCGCAGGCAGTACCTGTGCTGCACCAGGTGAACTGCCCACCCTGTACACCCCGAAGAATTCCGGGGTCAGCGACGACGGTAATGGCCGTCCTGGGTTCCATACGGTGCGGAAGCTTGACCTGCTGGACGTAGTCACTGAAGACAGCGGCGCGCTTCTTATCCGTCTTGCCGTCGTGGAACGCGATCTCAGTGACGGTCACTGGCAGGTAGCCGGCGTTGATGATCTGCACGCCGCCGCTCCAGATGTCCGCGCCCGGGATGTACACCGAGACGTAGCTGACCTTCAGCCGCACGGTGTCCTTCCGGATCAGCCACACGGCGTTGAACACGCCGAGCGTAGCGCCCAGCACCGCAATCCCTAGCGTCAGCCAATTCGTCCATTCCATGGCCGAAGCATAGCTGCGGCCGCTCGAAACGCGAATCCCCCTCAGGAGATCACACATGGCCAGCCTGTCCCTCGGCGCCACCAACATGGCGCCCTCCGTCCTCACCATGGATTCCCTCGGCAAGGTCGCCGTAAAGCTCGGCTCCGCCTCCCTGTATCTGGAGCCGGTCGAAGCTGACCAGCTGGCGGTCGAGCTGCAGCGCGCGGCTCAGGCGCTGCGCATCGGCGGCACCACCGCCAAGCAGTACACCGACGCCCTGAGTGGCAAGGACGCAGCATGAGCGCCCGGGTCTTCGCTCGCGTCCACCCTGCCGGCCGCGCCATGCCGGTCACCGCCGACGAACACAACGTCGTCGTAGACCTGGGCGCCAGCGCATTGCTGCTCACCACCGCCGACGCTCGCCAGCTCGCTATCGATCTGTTCCGCGCCGCCTGCCCGGCGGCCGGGGCGCCCTTGCCCGCCGACCGTGCCGAGAAGCACCTGCAGGTGCAGGCATGATCGTCGCCGCCACCTACCCGCTCGCCCAGCGCGCCGCCGGCGCGGCCAAGTTGGCCGCCATGTCAGCTAACTCCATGGGCTTCTCGCCCAGCCTGGTCACCGCCGCCGCCGACATTGCAGCGCGCGCCGTCCTCGACCAGCGCGCCAGCGCCGGCCGCGCCATCGCCGACGTGCGCAAGAACCTGCGCCGCATGCTGCGCGCCCAAGGCGGTGCTGCATGAGCGTTCTGACGTCCAAGTGCTACGTGAACCGGACCGGCTTCCGCGATGACACGGCCTATGTCGAGGTGTTTTCTGACGGCCATTCCATCGTGCACACGCGCGGCGGCCAGAAGAACTCGATGGCCTGCTCGTTCGAACATCCAATCACCAATGGGGATTGGGTTGAGATCGAGAACCCCACCACGAGCCGAGGGGAGCTGTGATGCGCCACCTGGCCCTGCCCTTCTACTGCGCCGTGATCGTCGGCCTCCTGATGGCGCTGCTCGCGCGCGCCATCTACACCGGCGCCGATTCCTTCGTCCTCGTCTGCCTGGTCGGCATCGCCTACTTCGGCTGGTCCGGCGTCAGTGACACCCGCCGCAACTGGCCGGCCTTCCGCGCCGAGATGCAGCGCAAGAGCGCCGCACGTCGCCGACCGGCACTGCCGGCAGACGACACGCACTGAGCAACCGCCCGGCCGGCGCAACCGGCCTCCCACGCCGGCGGGACTTCCACACAGCCGGCAATCCATCCTAGGGAACCCCATGCGCAACCAGCTCGACATTTTCAAAGACGACCCGGTCCGCATGGCCAAGGCCAACCGCGAAGCAGCGGACCACGCGCTACACGACAGGCAGTTCACCGAAAGCGAGCGCCAGGAGCGCGCCGCTTACTACACCCGCGAGGCAGAGCGCTGGGAATTCAGCGCCGCCCTCGGCGGCCAGCAGATCAACGGCGCAAAGGAGCCGCGAGCATGACAAACCAATGCGTCGGCGCCAGGCGCCAGGGGTCAGGCCTTGGGTGCGAGGCCGGAAATATGTCGCTCGACGGCGGCCATTCCCAGCTGCAGCGCATCACCTCTGTTACGGATCACGCCCTCGATGCGCAGCTCAACTGCAACGCCGTCTACGACAGCGGAGTAAAGAAAAACGTCATCGATCTGGCTGGTGACGGTCAACAGGAACCTGTGACCTTGAATCACGCCTCGCATCGTTCGGCGGTAGCCACCAGTGTTCATGGGCAATGCGGGGTTGTGGGCGTTCGACAATCTACCTGTGTCCTTCGGGACTGGAAAGAGCCGACTTTGGCGTTACCAGAACCTCGCCGCTCGATTGGCCCGACATTCCGTGGGATCGAGCGTTCTGGCTATAGCTCGCGCCGCAGCGATAGCGCCTGCCACGGCTTCTTCCCGAGTGGCGAATTCAGCTCCGGCGTGTATCTGCTCCAAGAAGACCGCCTCCCCTGCCGCATAGACCAAGCCCATGGCTTTCCACAGGTTCGGCACGCAGCTGTCCTGGCCAGCCACCGCCACAAGCCTAAACACACCCTCGTGCTCGTCCATCCCCGCCCCTCCCTGAGTGAAAGGGCCGAAACTACTCCCACATGGCGGGCGCACCTGTGAAGACAGATCAAGCCAGACACACCGCCCGAGCGCTCCTCTCCGAATGCCGCGCCCGCCGGAACTCCCACGGCTTCTGGTTCGTATTCCGCGCAGCACAGCGCGCGCGCATGCGCGCCACTGCATCTGCACCACTGCCGGCCAAGCCGGCCCAACCGGTTCAACAGGATCTGTTCGCATGACCGCAGCAAGCTACCCCACCAGCCCGGCAGCCGCCGTTGACGCGAGCCAGGCATCCTCGCCGGTCGCCGCGGTCATCGCCATCATGCGCAGGCTGGGCGCGGCCGGCGCCCCCGTGTCGGCCGACCAGGTCCGCGTGTGGGGCGACACCCTGCTGCAGCAGCTGTACTCGCAGCCGGCCGTTCGCTGGGAGTACCGGCACCAGGGCGACTCTGGCCCGGGCTGCTGGATCACGGCCACCCCTGAGCACGTCTTCCACGCCCACAAACGCGGCTGGATCGTGCGCGCACTGTGGGAAGCCCCGCGAGTGCAGAAGCCGGAGCGTAATCACGTGTTCAAGGAGAGCACCTGCACCAAGTGCGGCGACCCCCAAGACTGGGCCGGCCCTGACTGCGTGCCGCTGGTCAACGCGGATCCGCGCGCCACGCTCCCCTTCGACCCCCGATGGCTGCTTGAGCCGCTGCGGTGGCTGCGCGACGCCCGCCCCGGCGGCCTCAACCGCTACGACCGCGAACACCGCGCCAGACAGGCCGCTTTCCTGATCGAAAAGCTGGAAGCCCAATATCCGGAGTGCAAGAAGCCATGACCCAGAAGCAGATCAGCCATCCCGAAGGCTTGCCGACCTGTGCCGCCGGGCACCGCGCACGCCACATTCACGACGAGCGCCGCCCTAGCGCCGGCGGCGGCCACCTGGTTGAGTGCGCATGCCGGGCGACCAGCAAGAGCGAGAACCCCGACACGGCGCTGGCCGAGTGGCGCCGGATCAACCGCCCGCCCCGCGCCGTGCGTGCGCCGGTGGTGCCGGCGGCAGCCGACAACGTCGTGCAGTTCAAGCTCGGCCTGGCTGAGTCCACGAATCTGCAGCGGGCGGGAGGCAATCATGGGCGCCGCTGAACGACTGGAAGAACTGCTGTCGCTCGACCGCGTGCGGCAGATGACCGGCATGGGCACGACCTTCATCTACGGCGAGATCAAAGCTGGCCGGTTCCCTCGATCAATCCGCATCGGACGCCGAGCACTGTGGATACAATCCGAGGTGCAGGGTTGGGTTCGGCAGCAGATCGCGCAGAATCGACCGCTGTAAGTGGATGGGTAGCTGGGCGGGTAGCAATAGCTGAGGCAACAAAAAAGCCCCTATTTCTAGGGGCTTTTTAAGAATTCTGGCGGAGAGAGTGGGATTCGAACCCACGGAAGGTTTAACCCTTCGCCGGTTTTCAAGACCGGTGCCTTAAACCGCTCGGCCATCTCTCCGTATCGGCCCAGCCTGCTGGCCGGGCACGCATTCTCGCACGGCCGGGCGATTTGCCCAAGACCGGCGTAACGCCGGGCGTGACCCGGCGCTATCGGCAGGCCTCAGCCCGCATCCACCGCCAGCGCACCCAGCGCACTGGCCTTGATCTTCTCCTTGGCCTTCTCGCACGCGCCACCGCAGTCCAGGCGCGAGGCCTCCAGCTGCGGCGGCAGGTGTTCGGCCAGGAAGTCGATGAACACGCGCACCGCCGGCAGCAGGCCACGGCGCGAGGCGAACACGGCATGGCACACGCCCTGCGGCAGCGACCAGTCCGGCAGCACCACTTCCAGTTCACCGTTGCGCACGGCTTCGGCGCACACGGTTTCCGGCAGCATGGTGATGCCGAAGCCGTCCTTCACCATGCTCTGCAGCAGCGGGAAGTCGAAGCCGGCCACGCGCGGCTGCAGGTCCACCCGGCGTACTTCGCCTTCCGGCCCATGCAGTTCCCAGCGCTGGCGCGCCTCGTCTTCGCTGATGCTGAGGGTGACGTGCTGGGTCAGCTCTTCCGGGTCCTTCGGGCGGCCGGCGCGGTCCAGGTACTTCGGGCTGGCGACCAGCAGTTCCTGCACCTGGCCGAAGCTGCGCATGACCAGGCTGCCGTCGTCGTCCAGGCGCGAACGCACGCGCAGGGCCACGTCGTAGCCTTCATTGATGATGTCCACGCGGCGGTTGCTGATGTTCAGCTGCAGGCGCACCTTCGGGTACTGCTCCAGGAACTTGGGCAGCAGCTTGGGCAGCTGCATCTGCGCCAACGAGACGGGCACGCTGGCGCGCACCACGCCGCGCGGCTCTGCGCTCAGGCGGTCCACCACTTCGCGCGCGGCCTGGGCCTCGGCCAGCATTGTCTGCGCATGGCGGTGCACGCTGGTGCCGACGTCGGTGACCGCAAAGCGGCGCGTGGAACGCTGCAGCAGGCGCACGCCCAGGTCGGTTTCCAGCTGGCTGATACGGCGGCTCAGGCGCGATTTGGGAATACCCAGGGCGCGCTCGGCGGCGGCGAAACCGCCGTGGTCCACGACCATGGCGAAGTAGTACAGGTCATTCAGGTCATGCATACCCGAGTTCCATATCTAGAACAATTCGTGGCATTGAACCACCTTTATCCCGCCCATGCAACAACCTATCGTTCTCTCCGTCGGCGGCGAACCCGCCCCTCCTTCCCGAACATAGGTGACTGCCATGAAGCTTCTGCATCTCGACGCCAGCGTGCTTGGCGACAACTCCGTCTCGCGTCAGCTGACTGCGGCGGTGGTCGCCCAGTTCAAGGACCAGATCGACGGCCTGCAGGTCGATTATCGCGATCTGGACGCCAACCCGGTACCCCATCTGCGCAGCGGCTCGTTGGCCGGCGCCGATGCCGCCGAGGCGGCCGATGCTGAACAGGTGATGCAGCAGTTCCTGGCCGCCGACATCCTTGTCATCGGCGCGCCGATGTACAACTTCAGCATTCCGTCCACCCTGAAGGCCTGGATTGACCGCGTGGCCGTGGCCGGCCGCACCTTCAAGTACACCGAGAACGGCCCGGTGGGCCTGGCCGGTGGCAAGCGCGTGATCGTGGTGAGCGCCCGCGGCGGCATCTACACCGATTCGCCGGCCGACTTCCAGGAGCCGTTCCTGCGCCAGGTGTTCGCCTTCATGGGCATCGACAACGTGGAATTCGTGCGCGCCGAGGGCATTGCCTATTCGCCGAAGCACCGCGAAGACGCCATTGCCGGCGCGCTGTCGGCCCTGCCGTCGCACGCTGCCGAAGAAGTGGCTGCGTAAGTACTGCGTTCCAGCGATCGGCGCCCTTCCCCCTCCTCGTCGGGGGCGCTGATTGCGGGCCGGGAGCCCCTCCCCCATCCCGGCCCACCCTGACGGCTCCGCAGTGCGGGGCCGTTTTTTGTTGCGTGGGGCCGGTAGGCTGGGGGTATGGACTACATCGTGAGCACTGCGCACCGCAGCGAATTTCCGCAACCGATCACCCTGCGCCGTGGGCAGGCGCTGGTGGTGGGCGAACGTTATGAAGGCCCTGAGGGCTGGGAGGACTGGTTTCTATGCCAGGCCGAGGGACAGGAGCCGGGGTTCGTGCCGGCGCCGGTGATCGGGCGCGATGCGCACGGTGGCGCATTTGCCACGCAGGATTACTGCGCGCGGGAGCTGGATTTGGACCCGGGCCAGCGATTGCGCGGGCTGCGCACGCTCAATGGATGGGCATGGTGTGTGCCGGAGGTTGGCGAGCCCGGGTGGGTGCCGTTGGAGAAGGTGCGGGTTGTGGGGTGATCGCGGGGTTCATCCACGCATGGCGTGGATCTTATCTCTTGCCGATCTGGCACCTTGGGTGCCGAGAGCCCGGCGTGGGCGACCGTGTGGATCCAGGTCTTGCGACCGTGAAGTAGCTTGGGTCCCCACGCCGGATTCTCCCTGAACCGCCCGAACAGTTGGTTGAGTTGGCGCTCGAACTGATAAGACTGGGCAAGCGGGGGGAGCTCTCGACCCTGTCAGCCTAGCGGAGTTCTGCCATGTTTGGGATCGGGATCGATGTCAGCAAAGCCACGCTGGATGTGGCTGTCC
>NZ_CP025996.1:2620850-3342960 GCF_003086875.1 Stenotrophomonas sp. ZAC14D2_NAIMI4_6
GAAAGCCAAGGGTAAGGCGAGCAAGGTGGCCCTCGTTGCGGTCATGCGCAAAATGCTGGTGATCCTCAATGCCCGCAAGCGGGACGCCGAGGTGGCCCTCGGCAGCCCCTGACAAGACAGTTGCTACTACATACGCGCGCCGCACCCCCGTAGGTCCACGCCATGCGTGGATGCCCCACCCCCAAAAACGCCGGGCATGGCCCGGCGCTACCGGGTTCAGCCGATGGTTTCGATACCACCCATGTACGGGCGCAGCACGTCAGGCACGGTGATGGTGCCGTCGGCGTTCTGGTAGTTCTCCATCACCGCGATCATGGCGCGACCCACGGCCACGCCCGAGCCGTTCAGGGTGTGCACCAGCTCCGGCTTGCCGGTGGCCGGGTTGCGCCAGCGGGCCTGCATGCGGCGGGCCTGGAAATCACCGGTGTTGGAGCAAGAGCTGATTTCGCGGTAGGTGTTCTGCGACGGCAGCCAGACTTCCAGATCGTAGGTCTTGATGGCCGAGAAGCCCATGTCGCCGGTGCACAGCAGCACCTTGCGGTACGGCAGGCCCAGCTTTTCCAGCACCACTTCGGCGCAACGGGTCATGCGCTGGTGCTCGGCGTCGCTGTCTTCCGGGCGGCAGATCGAGACCAGTTCCACCTTCTCGAACTGGTGCTGGCGGATCATGCCGCGCACGTCGCGGCCACCGCTGCCGGCTTCGGCGCGGAAGCACATGGAATGGGCGGTCACGCGCAGCGGCAGGCGCTCGGCGTCGACGATCTCGTCGCGCACCAGGTTGGTCAGCGGCACTTCCGAGGTCGGGATCAGATAGCGCGTGGAATCGCCCACGGCGGTCTTGAACAGGTCGTCCTCGAACTTCGGCAGCTGGCCGGTGCCACGCAGCGAATCGGCGTTGACCAGCAGCGGCACGTTGGTTTCTTCGTAGCCGTGCTCACCGGCGTGCAGGTCCAGCATGAACTGGGCCAGGGCACGGTGCAGGCGGGCCACCTGGCCGCGCAGTACGGTGAAGCGCGAGCCGGACAGCTTGGCCGCGGTTTCCGCGTCCAGGCCGGCGTTGCGTGCGCCCAGTTCAACATGGTCCAGCACCGGGAAATCGAAACTGCGCGGGGTGCCCCAGCGCGCCTGCTCGACGTTGTCGTTTTCGTCGGCACCGGCCGGCACGTCATCGGCCGGCAGGTTCGGGATGCCGGCGGCGATGGTGTCGATCTTCTCGCGCAGCTCGTCCAGGGCCACTTCCGAGGCTTTCAGTTCGTCGGCGAACGCGGCCACTTCAGCCATGATGGCCGAGACGTCCTCGCCCTTGGCCTTGGCCTGGCCGATGGCCTTGGAACGGCTGTTGCGCAGGCTCTGCAGCTCCTGGGTACGCACCTGGATACGCTTGCGATCGGCCTCCAGGGACTCCAGGGCAGACACGTCGAGCTCGAAGCCGCGGCTGGTGCGCAGGCGTTCGGCGAGGTCGGCGGGCTGGTGGCGGAGCAGGGCTGGATCAAGCATGGCAGGAGTCGTGGTGGGTAACAGGGACGGGATTATCGCCTGTTATACGGATTTCTGCCGCCCGGTTCATTCCGGGCGTGGCAGAATCGGGGTACTTCACGCTGGTCTGGTCCATGTCTGCACCTCGCTCGTCCTCTGCCAAGTCGTTCACTGTGCACATTCCGCGCAACGCCCTGAAGATCGCCGGCATCGCTTTCGGCGTGGGCATTGCGCTGTTCGTGGTGGTCTGGCTGACCGGCCGCGACAAGGAATTCTTCCGCGCCGACCCGGCCACGGCCACCCCGCAGGAAACGGCGCAGATCGAGCCGCTGCCCGAGCCGTTGCCGGCCGCGGCGGGCTCCAGCGACATGCCCGATGCCAAGCCGGCGCCGCTGCCCGAGGACGAGGCGCCGAAGCTGGTGGAAACCGCCCCGCCACCGCCGGCCACGGTGGACCCGGCCGCCCCGGCCCCGGGTACGGCCGCGCCGGCTGCGGCAACGTCGCAGCCGATGCCGATTGCCGAGCAGTCGCCCGCGCCCAGCTACCCGCCCGCCGCCCTGCGCCGTGGCGAGGCCGGCAGCGTGGTGGTACGCGTGGACGTGGATGCCACCGGCTACCCGAACAACGTAACGGTGATCCAGCGCAGCGGTTCGCGTGACCTGGACCGCGCCGCCACCGACGCCGTGCGCCGCTGGCGTTTCACCCCGGCGCAGAGCAACGGCCAAGCCGTACCGGGCAGCATTGAAGTGCCGTTCGACTTCAAGCCGCAGTAACTGAACGGTGCCCGGCAGGCAACCTGAACCCTGCCGGTTGCGTTGACGCAACGCTGACACATTGCCACTGCTGCCCGGTCCAGACTCGGGGCGTCGTTACAGACGCGAGGAGCAAGCAATGACGGTTACTACCCACGAAAACCTTCATTCGCCCCAGCTGCAGCAGGACGTGCCGCACCGGCCGACGTCGCCGTGGCTGTGGATGGCGCTGATCGTGGCAATGTTCGCGGCCGCTTTCGTCTGGCTGCGCTTTGCCAACCAGGAAGACGTGGCGCCGGCCCCGGTGGGCGAGCGCATGCTTCCGGCCACCGAGACCCCGGTTGCCACCACCGCGCCGGCGGCGCGCAACGCGGCACCGGCCAACAGCACCCGACGCAGCGCCCCGGCCGTGAGTAACCGTGAGGCGCGCCAGCTGGCCAGCAACGCCAAGCCGACCTACCCCGCTGCTGCGCTGCGCAGTGGCGTGCAGGGCAGCGTGGTGGCCAGTCTGAACGTGGATACGCGCGGCAATGTGACCCAGGCCAGCATCGTGTCGCGCAGCGGCGAACGCAGCCGCGACCTGGACCGCGCCGTGATCAATACCGTGCAGGGCTGGAAGTTCCAGCCGGCCATGCATGAGGGGCGCGCCGTGGCCAGTGTGGTGCGCGTGCCGGTGGATTTCCGTACCGAACAGCGTTGATCGCGGACGAGGGGTTCGTGATGTGGCGGAGGCTTCGGCCTCCGCCTTTTTTTTGCTGCACACCGCCCTGTAGAGTCGAGCCATGCTCGACTGACGGTGCGCAGCAGTCGAGCATGGCTCGACTCTATCGTCAGGCCAGATTAAAGCCTGCGCTGCGGGCCAGGCCGTCGAAATCCGGGAACGAAGTGGCGACGTTGGCGATGTCGTTGATGCGCACCTCGCCGCTGCTGATCTGCCCGGCAATGGCAAACGCCATGGCAATGCGGTGGTCACCGTGGCTTTCGATGGTGCCGCTGCCCAGGGTCACGCCGCCGTGCAGGGTGGCGCCGTCTTCGGTTTCGTCCACCTGCATGCCCAGCGCGCGCAGGCCGGTGGCCATGGCCGCCAGACGGTCCGATTCCTTCACCCGCAGCTCGGCCGCGCCGGTCACCACGGTCTGGCCTTCGGCCGCCGCGGCGGCAACGAACAGCGCCGGGAACTCATCAATCATGTCCGGCACCAGTTCCTCGGGAATGCGCGCGCCCTTCAGCGGGGCATGGCGCACCACCAGGTCGGCCACCGCTTCCCCGCCCTGCTCGGCCGGGTTTTCCTCGGTGATGTCTGCGCCCATCAGGCGCAGCGCGTGCAGCAGCCCGGTGCGGCGCGGGTTCAAGCCCACCTGCTTCAAACGGATGTGCGAACCGGGAATGATGCTGGCGGCGACCAGGAAGAACGCGGCCGAGGAGAAATCGGCCGGCACCACGATGTCGGTGGCGCGCAGACGCTGGCCGCCACGCAGGCGGGCCTTGCCCGGCGAGAATTCAATGTCCACGCCAAATGCCGACAGCATGCGCTCGGTGTAGTCACGGGTCGGGTGCGGTTCGGTCACGCTGGTCTCGCCATGCGCGTACAGGCCGGCCAACAGCACGGCGGATTTGATCTGCGCGCTGGCCACCGGCGAGGCAAAGTCGATGCCGTGCAGCGACTGCCCGCCATGCACGTGCAGCGGCGGCGTGCCGTCTTCCTCGGTGTCGATCTTCGCGCCCATCTGCGACAGTGGGCCGGTGACACGGCGCATCGGGCGGCCGGACAGTGATTCGTCGCCGATCAGCGTGCAGTCGAACGCCTGGCCCGCCAGCAGGCCGGCCAGCAGGCGCATGCCGGTACCGGCGTTGCCGCAGTCCAGCGGTGCGCTGGGTGCCTGCAGGCCGTCGATGCCGACGCCATGCACGATG
Organism: Stenotrophomonas sp. ZAC14D2_NAIMI4_6; assembly: GCF_003086875.1. Taxonomy (NCBI): domain Bacteria; kingdom Pseudomonadati; phylum Pseudomonadota; class Gammaproteobacteria; order Lysobacterales; family Lysobacteraceae; genus Stenotrophomonas; species Stenotrophomonas sp. ZAC14D2_NAIMI4_6. Next base: position 2,624,993 of record NZ_CP025996.1, read on the forward strand.
CGCTGCGACGGGCTGGGCGTTTCGATGCGCACGCCGAGCTGGCTGAAGATGCGCGCCGTGGCGCGGGTGTCTTCACCTTCCAGGAAGCCTTCGATATGCGAGGTGCCATCGGCCAGCGCGGCGAACATCACCGAGCGGTGCGACACCGACTTGTCGCCGGGAATGGTCAGGCTGCCCTGCAGCGGCTGGCCCTTGCGGGCGATCCAGTGTTGCGCGTTGCTCATCGTTCGATCATTCCGTAAACACCGGCAGCGCCGGCGATGCATCAGGGGTGGCGGCCGCAGCCGCCGCAGCAGGGATCAGGGCACGGCCACCGGATAGGAGCCCAGCACCTTGATCTGCGCCGAGTGCGCTTCCAGTTCGGCCAATGCGGCCTGCATCGGCGCGTCATCGATGTGGCCGGCCAGGTCGATGAAGAAGCCGTATTCCCACTTGCCATGGTGCGAGGGGCGCGACTCGATGCGGTTCATGCTGATGCCATGGCGCGCGAACGGGCTGAGCACATCGAACAGCGCGCCGGGCTTGTCATGGATGAACACCAGCACCGAGGTACGGTCATGACCGGAGGTCGGGAAGATGTTGCGGCCAACCACCAGGAAACGAGTGGTGTTGTCGGCATCGTTCTGGATCGGCTTGGTGACGACCTTCTTCAGGCCGTACACGTGGCCGGCGCTCTCGCCGCCAATGGCCGCCGCGTCGTCGGCATTGCGCGCACGGCGCGCGCCTTCGGCATTGCTGGCCACCGGGATCTTCTCGGCCTTGGGCAGGTTGGCGCGCATCCATGCCGAGGTCTGCATGAAGGACTGCGGGTGGCCGTAGACGCGCTCGACATCTTCGATACGCCCGCTGCGTGACATCAGGTACTGATGCACGCGCAGTTCCACTTCGCCGCAGATCTTCAGGTTGGAGGTCAGGAACATGTCCAGGGTGATCTGGATGGTGCCCTGCCCCGAATTTTCCACCGGCACCACGCCGAAATCGGCGTTGCCCGCTTCCACTTCCTGGAACACCTCTTCGATGCTGGCCATCGGCAGGCCCAGTGCCGAGCGGCCGAAGTGCTTGAGCACGGCCTGCTGGCTGAAGGTGCCTTCCGGGCCGAGGTAGCCGATCTTCAGCGGCTCCTGCTGGGCCAGGCAGGCCGACATGATTTCGCGGAACACGTGCACCAGCAGTTCGTCGCTGAGCGGGCCTTCGTTGCGGTCCACCACCATGCGCAGCACCTGGGCTTCGCGCTCGGGGCGGTAGTAATCCACGGCGGCGGCCAGCTTGCCCTTGGCCTTGCCCACCTGGTGCGCGAACTGCGCGCGCTCGGCGATCAGGCCCTGGATGTCACGGTCGATCTGGTCGATCTTGGCGCGCACGTCGGCCAGCGCCAGCGGTGCCAGCGTGGGGGCCGCGGTGGCGGTCTTCTTGCCCTTGGGGGCCGCGCTGCCCTTGGCCGTTTCAGCCTTGGCGGGCGCCTTCTTGGCGGGTTTGCTTGCCATTGGAATTCCTTGTTGCAGGGCACGCGCCGGACGGTGCGCGCCGTTCAGTGCTCAACCGTGACGCTGCTGGAAATCGGCCATGAAGGCGACCAGCGCCTCGGCCCCGGCCAGCGGCATGGCGTTGTACAGCGAGGCGCGGATGCCGCCCACCACCTTGTGGCCCTTCAGCGCCAGCAGGCCAGCGGCCTTGGCCTCGGCCACGAAGCGCGCGTCCAGGTCGGTGCTGGGCAGGAAGAACGGGATGTTCATCCGCGAGCGCGCCGAGGGTGCCACTTCATTGCGATAGAAGCCGCCGGAGGCATCGATGGCGCCGTACACCAGTGCGGCCTTGGCGGCATTGCGCTTGGCGAATTCGACCACGCCACCTTCGGCCAGCATCCACTTGAACACCAGGCCGGCCAGATACCAGTTCCAGGTGGGCGGGGTGTTGAGCATGGAATCGCGCGCGACGTGCGAGCGGTAGTCGAAGATGTCCGCGCGTGGCTGGCCTGCGCGCTCCAGCAGGTCGCGGCGGATGATCATCACCGCAATGCCGACCGGGCCCAGGTTCTTCTGCGCACCGGCATAGATGATGCCGTAGCGGCGCACATCCAGCGGTTCGCTGGCGATGGACGAGCTGAAATCGGCCACCAGCGGCACAGTGCCGGTGTCCGGCACATCACGGAATTCGACGCCGTGGATGGTCTCGTTGGCGGTGATGTGCACGTAGGCGGCATCGGCCGAGAGCTGCCAGCCCTCGCGCGGGGGCAGTTCGCGATAGCCGTTGGCTTCGCTGCTGGCGGCGATGTTCACATCCACATAGGGGCCGGCCTGTTTGACCGCCGTCTTTCCCCAATGGCCACTTACGACATAGTCGGCGCGCTGGCCGGGCTGGGCGAAGTTGAGCGGGATGAGCGCCTGCTGGGTGGTGGCACCCCCGGGCAGGAACAGCACCGCGTAGTCGTCGGGGATATCGAGCAGGCGGCGCAGGTCGGCCTCGGCCTCGGCAGCCACGGACATGAATTCCGGGCCGCGATGGCTCATTTCCACGATCGAGGCGCCGGCACCGTGCCAGTCCAGCATTTCCGCCTGCGCCTGGCGCAGGACCGATTCCGGCAAGGTTGCAGGGCCGGCACTGAAGTTGAACGCGCGCGTCATGTCACACCTGTGGGGCAAGACCCCTAGTATGCCGCAGCGCACCAGCCTTGCGGCCTTGTCGCGCAAGGGAAATTTGGTTGCATTCGTATCCAATTGCCGGCGGGGGCAATGTGCCAACCAAGGTTGGCACCTACCAAAGCGGTCAGGGCGTCATGCGGCCGGGGGCATCGTGCCAACCAAGGTTGGCACCTACCGAAGCGGGTTCGGGCGGGCGGTAGCGCCGGGCCATGCCCGGCGGAGCGGGTTCAGCGCGCGCCAAACCAGAGCAGCAGGCTGAGCACGCCAGCCAGCAGCAGGGCGCTGACCAGCAGCCACGGCCAGCGGCGCACGTGACGCGGCGCCGCCGGGGCCACCGGCGCCTGCTCGCTGTCTGCCGCCTCGTCGTCCGCGCTGGGCGCCGGGCGCCGGCGCGGGTCGTGCGGCACTTCCAACACGAAGCGATGCTGGCCGTCGAACACCAGCTGGTCACCGGCCTGCAGCCAGCAGTGGCGCACGGCCACGCCGTTCACCCGGCTGCCTTCGGCACTGCCCAGGTCACGCAGCAGCACCCGCTCGCCATGCAGCTCGACCCGGGCGTGCTGATCGGCGAAGGCCGGCTCATCAATGGCGATGTCGGCATCGTCACCGCGACCGATCACCCGCGGCCGTGCCAGGGTGAAACCGCGGCCATGGTGCAGGCCACCCACGCCGCGCAGCACGCGCTGTTCGTCGATGCCCGGATCGGCCTGCGCCGTCGGCGCCGGTGCCTGCAGCAGGGTTTCCACCTCGCCCTGCAGGACCATTTCCACACCGTCCACGTACACCGCATCGCCGGCACGCAGCATGGCCATGCGCCGCACCGGGCGACCATTCACGTGGATGCCACGGATACCGTTGCCGACCTGCAGCCACAGACCGCGATCATCCAGGCAGAACTGCGCCAACAACAGGGCGCCGTTGCCGGCATCGCCCAGCCGCACGCTGCCATTGGCCTGGCGCACGATGCGCTGCACCCCGGGCCGCAGCGGCTGGTCGGGCTGTTGGTGTTGACTGAAGTGAACAAGCAGGTTCTGCACGCGGCGCAGACTAGCAGGTTGGCCGCCAACGCAGAAGAACCCAGCGTGAGTGCTTGGCGCCGCGCCCGCCGATGCGCACAATGGCCGCCCTCTTACTACAACCCGGCCCTGCGCCAGGAGCCTGCATGTCCAGCATCGACGTCCGCCACGCCCATTCCCTGCCCGACGCGCAGGCACGCGAGGCCATCGAACAGGTGGCCGCCAAGCTGTCCGAGCGCTTCGGCCTGAAGTCGAGCTGGGCGGCCGACGTGCTGAACTTCAGCGGCAGCGGCGTGGACGGTGCCATCGAACTGCAGCCGGGCGCGGTGCGGGTGACGGCCAAGCTCGGTTTCCTGCTGTCGGCCATGAAGGGCATGGTGGAAAGCGAGATCCAGCGCGTGCTGAAGGAAAAGCTGGGCTGAACCCTGGCGCCGGGCCATCACGGCCCAGCAACGCAACGCCGCGCTACTCTCGGGGCAGGCCCAACCTCCCCGGGAGTGCGATGAACACTTACGACAACGACGACCGCCGCGACGATGACGCCAGCTTCGGCGAGCAGGCGGGGCGCTTTTCGCGCAAGTTGAGCGATTCGGCACAACAGGTCTGGCTGGCCGGGCTGGGCGCACTGGGCCGGGCACAGGCCGAAGGAAACCGCTTCTTCGATGGCCTGGTGAAGGAAGGCGAAGCCTGGGAAGCCCGACGTCGCGAACGCAGCGGCGAACAGGGCCCGGGCTGGCGTGACAATGTGGAACAGTCGCTGGATGAGGCCCGCGAAAAGGCGTCGGGCACCTGGACGAAGGTGGAAAAGGCCTTCGACGAACAGGTGCAGGGCGTGCTCAAACGCATGCATGTGCCCACCGCACAGGATGTGGCTGCACTGGAGGCTCGCCTGGATGCGCTGCATGCGCGCCTGGCCAAGCTGGAAAACCGTGCCGCATCGGGCACTGATGCCCCCGCCCCCGGCAGCCACCAGGGGCCGGGCGCCGCCTGACCGGCCAATTGTTGCAATGCAATAAAATTTGTCTGACAATCGCGAGAACCCGCCAATCGCTTCGCCTGCCGTTTGTTCCCTCCCCTCACGGCTTCAGGATTGGCGGGTTTTTTCGTGTCTGCACAGCGCTGATCTGCGCGCTGCATCACGCTTCTTGTCAGGAACACCCTGACGCAATCGCCCAGTGTGGCCTTTACACTGTCGGCTTCTGAATTTTTCCTTCCGTTCGCACCTGCATGCTCCCTTGGATTCTGGCCCTGCTGTCGGCCCTGCTCATCTGCACCCTGGCTGTTGTCTACCTGTGGTGGGTGAAGCGGCGGCAAACGGAAATGCGACTGGGCCTGCAGGCCCTGGCCGGTATGCATTGGCGTGAGTTTTCCACGCTGATCAAGCGCATGCTGAGCGAGCAGCGCGGGCTGCGCGAGGCGCATGACGCGGACGAGGATGCGCGCGAGCCGCGCAGCGATTTCGTGCTGACCGACGGCCCCAACACCTGGATGGTCTGGTGCAAGCACGGCCTGGCCTACCGCATTGGTACGGCAGCGGTGAACGAGCTGGGCGCGGCCACGCGCCTGGGCGGCGCCAAGGGTGGCCTGTTGATCACCGAGGGGCGGGTGGAGCGTGATGGCCTGGCTGCCGCCGAGAAGCAGGCGGTGGAAGTGCTGGACGGCCCGCGCCTGTGGCCGCTGCTGCAGCCTTACCTGCCCGGCGATATCGAAAGCCGCGTGCGTGCCAGCGCCCGCCACGAGGCCGTGCGCCGCATCGCCATTTCCGCACTGGGCGCGGTGACCGTGGGCCTGCTGGTCGGGGTCAGCCTGCAGGGGCTGCACGCCGATGCACCGGTTGCCGCCCCCGAGCCCACGCCCGTGGCCACTGCCAGCACAGTGGTGGCACCGACCGCCCCCGTTGCAGCGCCGGCGCCGGCGCCTGCAGCGGATGCGACCCCGGCCAGCGCGCCCGTGGTGCCGGCCGCCAAGGCCGGCGACGACAGCCGCAGCAACCCCAACCCCGATGCGGCCACGCTGGAGCGCTACCAGGCCGAACTGGCCCGCGCGCTGGCCGGCCAGAGCGGCATTGCCAGCGGCGTCTGGCTGACCCGGCAGACTCTGGCCATCAACCGCACCGGCGAACTGGAGCAGGTCTGGCCGCGCGTCTGCCAGGAAGTGCTGCGCTACCCTGCCCTGCGCACCGTGCGCGTGCAGCTCAACGCCCGCCCGGGCGTGGACGAGCCGGTGCGCTGGCGGCAGTGCGCCACGTATTGAGTGGTGCGCCATCCACGCATGGCGTGGATCTACCGGCATGGTGTCACCCATGGGGTCGATCCCGTGCGGGCTCCCGGCATTACGTTTACCAACCCTGCGTGGTCTCACCCAGTAGATCCACGCCATGCGTGGATGGTTGCGCCACCCGCCGCCGTCAAGCCAACGCGGCAAGATGGGCGATGTAGCTGGAACGTGTTTCCCCGGCCGCCTTGGCCTGCGCATCCAACCTGGACAGGATCCGTCGCGGCAGGCTGATGTTCACCCGCTCGATGGTGTCATCCAGCAGTGCGGGATCGATGCTGACATAGGCAAGAATCCATTGCGTTCCACCTGCCGCGTCGGCGACCAGTTTCTGTGGTGCCGACGGTGTTGGGATCGAGTGCCCGGCATCCAGTGCGGCGTCAATCCAGGCAAGCGCAGCCTCTTCGGCCGAACGCAGTGCGTCATCGAGCGTGTCCGCTGCAGAGAAGCAGCCCGGGAGATCCGGCACCACCACGCCCCATGCAGTGTGTTCATCACCGGCTTCGATCAAGACTGGATATCGCATGGGAGCCTCTACTTCAGTCCAGCAAGCTTCCGGATTGCCTTGACCAGGCCAGTTCCCAGATCCTTCCTGGGATGGGGCACGGTAACGATGTGCGATTAGGTCCCCGCTCTTCATGTCGGGGACGATACACACCGTCCACACGCCTCGACAGAGTTCAAGGCGACAGATCTGCCGGTTGAAGGAACGCCATCCACGCATGGCGTGGATCTACCGGCATGGGGTCGATCACCCGTGCGGGGTCCCGGCATTACGTGTACCAACCCTGCGTGGTCTCACCCAGTAGATCCACGCCATGCGTGGATTGGCCGCCTCAGCGTCCGCCCGGCGCGAAGCGCGCCACCAGGTCCCAGGCATCGCCCAGGAATACCTGGCGCACCCGGGTGATCGGCTGATCGCCGCGCCAGGTCAGGCGCTCGATCACCAGACAGGCCGTGCCCGGCGCCACCTGCAGCAGCTTGGCCGCGGCGGCGTCGGCGCCCCAGGCACTGATGCGGTGCTGGGCGCGGGTCCAGGACACGTTCTGCAGCAGCCAGCTGCCGGGCGCGGTGGTGCTGAAATCCACCCCCAGCACTTCGGGCACGCCCACCGGGCTGATCAGGCGATGTTCCAGCGCCAGCGGCCGGTCATCGGCCAGATGCAGGCAGCGCATCGCCAACAGCGAGCCCGCACCGGCCAGCTCTTCTTCGCCGGCATTACCCGCGCTGGCCCCGCGCAGTTCACGCTGCAGCAGGCGGTAGCTGTATTGATGGCCGCGCGAGCCGACTTCCATCGCGATATCGGGAATTTCCAGCGCCACCTGTTCCAGGTGCGGCGGCTGCCGGGCCACGAACGAACCGGCGCGGCGCCGGCGCTCGATCATGCCGCTCTCGGCCAGCGCGGTCAGCACCTTGTTCACCGTCATCCGCGAGCAGCCGTACTGCTCCATCAGCTCGTGTTCGTACGGAATGCGGAAACCCGGCGCCCACTCTCCACTGAGGATGCGGCTTTCCAGATCGCTGCGGATACGCTGGTTGAGCGTGGCGGACTTGCGGGCCTTCACGGGGGTGGGGATCTCGATGAGGATCTCGAAAAGCAGGGAGGCGGTCAGCCCAGCACGCCACGCAACGCTGCAGCAAAGGCGGTGGTGATGGCCTCGCGCTGCAGGTGGCGGCCGTCGGCCACGACCTGGCGGCCATGGCGCCAGACCGAACGCAGCGCGCCATTACGTGCAGCGAAGACCCAGCTGTCAAGCCATGCGTCATTCTGTCGCGCCTGCAGCGCCGGGTGCGCGGCGTCCAGTTCCAGCAGATCGGCACTGGCGCCAACCTGCAGGCCGGCGGCCACGCCCAGCGCCTGCGCACCGCCGTGCAGGGCGCCTTCGAACAGGAAGCGGCCACTGCTGCGGCGGGCGTCCGGGGCCAGCACGTTGCGGCCGCGCAGGCTCAGACGCTGGCCATATTCCAGCAGGCGCAGCTCTTCGGCCGCATCGATCAGCACGTTCGAATCGGAGCCGACGCCGAAGCGCCCGCCTTCGCGCGCGAACGCCTGCATCGGGAACAGGCCATCACCCAGGTTGGCCTCGGTGATCGGGCACAGCCCGGCCACCGCCTGGCTGGCCACGATCGCGGCGCGCTCGTCGTCGGTGATGTGGGTGGCATGCACCAGGCACCAGCGCGCGTCCACCGGCGCATGGTTGTACAGCCACTGCACCGGGCGCTGGCCGCTCCAGGCCAGGCAGGCGTCGACTTCGCGCACCTGCTCGGCGATATGGATGTGCACGGGGCCGTCGGTCAACGGCAGCAGCGCGCTCAGTTCTTCACCGGTCACTGCCCGCAGGCTGTGCGGCGCGATGCCCAGCACCGCATCGGGCAGGGCGGCCAGTGCCGGCTTGGCCGCATCCAGCAGCTGCGCGAAACCTTCCACGTCGTGGATCAAGCGGCGCTGCGCGGGATTGGGCGGCGCGCCGCCGAAATCGGCGTGCGCATAGAACACCGGCAGCAGGGTCAGGCCGATGCCGGTCTGTGCCGCAGCGGCGGCAATGCGCGCGCTCATCTCGGCACGGTTCGCGTACGGCTGGCCATCGGCATCGTGGTGCAGGTAGTGGAATTCGCCCACCCGGGTGAAGCCGCTTTCCAGCATTTCCATGTACGCCTGGGCGGCAATGGCCTGCACGGCATCGGGACGCAGGTGGGCCAGGAAGCGGTACATCAGCTCGCGCCAGCTCCAGAAGCTGTCGCCGTCGCCGCCGCCGATCTCGGTCAGGCCCGCCATGCCGCGCTGGAAGGCGTGGCTGTGCAGGTTCGGCAGGCCCGGTACCGCGATGTCGACGCGGGTATCGCCTGCTTCGGCAGCCTGCCCCGTGCTGATCGCGGTGATGCGACCGTGCTGCACCTGCAGGCGCACATCACGGGCCCAGCCGTCGGCCAGCAAGGCATGGGCAGCGTGGAAAGCGGCAGGGGAACGCGAATCAGACATGGCTGGACAACCCAAAAGGGACGCTTATATTGTATAGACATATAAGCACAGCCGCGTAGTGGATGCCATGCACGTCGACACCCTCTGGTCCAATGTCCACCTGATGACCCTTGATGGCGAGGGCCTGGGAATCATCCGCGACGGCGTGCTGGCCTGCGCCGACGGCCGCATCGTGCATGTCGGCCCGGCCGGCAGCGATGCCCACCTGCGCCCGACTACGCGTTTCGATGGCGAGGGCCGCTGGATCTCGCCCGGGCTGGTCGACTGCCACACGCACCTGGTCTACGCCGGCAACCGCGCCAACGAATTCGAGCAGCGCCTGCAGGGCGTCAGCTATGCCGATATCGCGCGCGCCGGCGGCGGCATCGTCGCCACCGTACGCGCCACCCGTGCGGCCAGCGCGGAGCAGTTGGCCGCAGAAAGCCGCCCGCGCCTGCTGGCGATGCGCGCCGAAGGCGTGACCACGGTCGAGATCAAGTCCGGCTATGGCCTGACCCTGGCCGACGAACGCAAACAGTTGCAGGTCGCGCGTGCGCTGGGCGAGCAATGCCGGGTGAACGTGGCCACCACCTTCCTGGGCGCGCACGCGGTGCCGCCGGGCCGGCAGGCGCAGGAGTACACCGACGAGGTGTGCAACGTGATGATTCCGGCCATCGCCGCCGAAGGCTTGGCCGAAGCGGTGGACGTGTTCTGCGAGAACATCGCGTTCTCGCCCGCACAGGCGCGGCAGGTGTTCGAGGCGGCACGTGCCAGCGGACTGGCAGTGAAGATCCACGCCGAACAGATGAGCAACCAGCATGGCGCCGAACTGGCCGCCGGCTTCGGCGCGCTGTCAGCCGACCATATCGAACATCTGGATGCGGCCGGCATCGCCGCCATGGCCGCCGCCGGCACCGTGGCCGTGCTGCTGCCCGGCGCCTTCTATTTCACCCGCGATACCACCCTGCCCCCGATTGCCGCGCTGCGTGCGGCCGGTGTGCCGCTGGCCCTGGCCACCGACAGCAACCCCGGCACCTCGCCGCTGACCAGCCCGCTGCTGGCGATGAACATGGGCGCCACCCTGTTCCGCCTGACCGTGGACGAATGCATTGCCGGCTTCACCCGTGAAGCGGCGCGCGCGCTGGGCCGCAGTGAACGCATCGGCCGCCTGGCCGTGGGCATGGACTGCGACCTGGCGATCTGGGACATCGACGCGCCGGCCGACCTGGTCTATCGCATGGGATTCAACCCGCTGCACGCGCGCGTGGTGCGCGGGCAGCCCGACCTGCCTGCTTCCTGGAGCAACACATGAGCAACACCCTGGTTCTTCGCCCCGGCCATGTCACCCTTGCCCAGTGGCGGCAGGTCTACCGCGGCGCGCCGCTTGCACTGGATCCGGCCGCGCTGCCGGTGGTGCGCGCCAGCGCCGCCGCCGTGGCCGCCATCGTCGCCAAAGGCGCGCCGGTGTATGGCATCAATACCGGCTTCGGCAAGCTGGCCAGCGTGCGCATCGAGCGCGAAGACCTGGCCACCCTGCAGCGGAACATCGTGCTGTCGCATGCCGCTGGCGTGGGCGAACCGATGCCGGCCAGCGTGGTGCGGCTGATGATGGCGCTGAAGCTGGTCAGCCTGGCCCAGGGTGCTTCAGGCGTGCGCGAAGAGACCCTGCTGCTGCTGGAAGCGATGCTGGTGAAGGGCGTGCTGCCGGTAGTGCCGGCACAGGGCTCGGTCGGTGCGTCCGGCGATCTGGCACCGCTCTCGCACCTGGCCAGCGTGATGCTGGGCGTGGGCGAGGCCTTCGTTGGCCAGGAGCGCCTGCCGGCCGTGGAAGCCTTGGCACGCGCGGGCCTGCAGCCGGTGGAACTGGGCGCGAAGGAAGGCCTGGCCCTGCTCAACGGCACCCAGTTCTCCACCGCGTACGCGCTGGCCGGGCTGTTCGAGATCGAGACCGTGTTCCAGGCCTCGCTGGTGACCGGCGCACTTTCCGTGGAAGCGGCCAAGGGTTCGGACACGCCGTTCGATCCGCGCATCCATGCCATCCGTGGCCAACGCGGGCAGATCGCCACCGCCGCCACTCTGCGCACGCTGATGCAGGGTTCGGACATCCGCGAATCGCACCGCGACAACGATGTACGCGTGCAGGACCCGTACTGCCTGCGCTGCCAGCCGCAGGTGATGGGCGCGGCACTGGACATCCTGCGCCAGGCGGCAACCACGCTGGAAATCGAAGCCAACGGCGTGTCCGACAATCCGCTGGTGTTCACCGATACGGGCGAAGCGTTGTCCGGTGGCAACTTCCACGCCGAGCCGGTGGCCTTCGCCGCCGACATGCTGGCCATGGCGGTGTGCGAGATCGGTTCGATCAGCGAGCGCCGCCTGGCCATGCTGGTGGACCCGGCGCTGTCCGGCCTGCCTGCCTTCCTGACCCCGCGCCCCGGCCTGAATTCCGGTTTCATGATTCCGCAGGTGACCGCCGCGGCGCTGGTTTCTGAAAACAAGCAGCGCGCCTACCCGGCCAGTGTCGATTCGATCCCGACCTCGGCCAACCAGGAAGACCATGTATCGATGGCCGCACACGGCGCGCGCCGCTTGATGCAGATGGCCGAGAACGCGGCCAACGTGATCGGCATCGAGCTGCTGGCCGCGGCCCAGGGCTGCGATTTCCACGCGCCCCTGCGCTCCAGCGCCGCACTGGAAAGCGTGCGCGCCACCCTGCGCGCGCAGGTGCCAACGCTGGAAGAAGACCGCTACTTCCACCCGGACATGGTGGCCGCCACCGATCTGGTGCGCAGCGGTGCGCTGGCACAGGGCCTGGGTGACCTGCTGCCCACCGTGGAGCCGCAGGCATGAACACTCGCCCCGACTGGCTGACCGTGCACGAGGGCGATGCGCCGCTGATCGTCAGCTTCCCGCACACCGGCAGCGAACTGCCGCACGAGCTGATGGGCGACTACCACTCGCCGTGGCTGGCGCGGCGCGATGCCGACTGGTGGGTGCACGAGCTGTACGACTTCGCGCGCGGCATGGGCGCGACCACGGTACGTTCGGCGATCTCGCGTTCGGTGATCGACCTCAACCGCGACCCGAGTGGTGTTTCGCTGTATCCGGGCCAGAACACCACCGGCCTGTGCCCGCTGACCACCTTCGACAACCAGCCGCTGTACCACGCAGGTCGCGAACCGGACGAAACGGAAATCGCGCGCCGCCGCGACACGTATTTCGCGCCCTACCACGATGAACTCGCCGCACAGATCGCGCGCCTGCGTGCGCAGCACGGCACGGTGGTGGTGTACGACGCGCATTCGATCCGTTCGCACATTCCGCATCTGTTCGATGGCGAACTGCCGCAGTTCAACCTGGGTACGGCCGGTCCGTCTGGCGCACCGGATACGTCCTGCGACAACGCGCTGAGCGATGTGGTGGAAAACCTGCTGAAGATCAGCGGCATGAGCCAGGTGCGCAACGGCCGCTTCAAGGGCGGCTGGATCACCCGGCACTACAGCGACATCCCCGGCGGCGTGCATTCGCTGCAGATGGAACTGGCCTGCCGCGGCTACATGCACGAGCCGCTGCCCGACCAGGTGGACGAGCACAGCTGGCCCACCCCGCTGGACCCCGATCACGCCGCACCGCTGCGCCACACCCTGGCACAGGTGCTCAATGCCTGCCTTGAATTCGCTACCAACCGGAGCGCCGCATGACCCGCAACGACCCCAGCCGCACCATCACCGCGCCGACCGGTACCACGCTGAATGCCAAGAGCTGGCTGACCGAAGCGCCGCTGCGCATGCTGATGAACAACCTGCACCCGGACGTGGCCGAGCGCCCGCAGGAACTGGTGGTGTACGGCGGCATCGGCCGCGCCGCGCGCGACTGGGAAAGCTTCGATGCCATCGTGGAAACGCTGAAGCGGCTGGACGATGACCAGACCCTGCTGGTGCAGTCGGGCAAGCCGGTGGGCGTGTTCCGCACCCATGCCGATGCGCCGCGCGTGCTGATCGCCAATTCCAACCTGGTGCCGCGCTGGGCCAACTGGGACCACTTCAACGAGCTGGATAAGAAGGGCCTGGCCATGTACGGCCAGATGACCGCCGGCAGCTGGATCTACATCGGCGCGCAGGGCATCGTGCAGGGCACCTACGAAACCTTCGTGGAAATGGGCCGCCAACACTACAACGGCAACCTGGCCGGCAAGTGGCTGTTCACTGGCGGCCTGGGCGGCATGGGCGGCGCACAGCCGCTGGCCGCGGTGATGGCCGGTGCCTCGTGCCTGGCCGTGGAATGCCGCAAGAGCAGCATCGACATGCGCCTGCGCACCGGTTACCTGGACACCTGGACCGACAACCTGGACGAGGCGCTGCGCCTGATCGAGGAATCGTGCACGGCCAAGAAGCCGCTGTCGGTGGGCCTGCTGGGCAATGTGGCCGACGTGCTGGACGAACTGCTGATCCGCGGCGTGAAGCCGGACCTGCTGACCGACCAGACCTCGGCGCACGACCCGGTGAACGGCTACCTGCCGCAGGGCTGGACGGTGGAGGAATGGGACCAGAAGCGCGTTTCTGCGCCGAAGGTCGTGGAGAAGGCCGCGCGCGAATCGATGGCCAACCACATCCGCGCCATGCTCGGTTTCCATGCGCTGGGCGTACCCACCGTGGATTACGGCAACAACCTGCGGCAGATGGCGCTGGAAGAAGGCGTGGACGATGCCTTCGATTTCCCCGGTTTCGTGCCGGCCTACATCCGCCCGCTGTTCTGCCGTGGCATCGGCCCGTTCCGCTGGGCCGCACTGAGCGGCGATCCGGAAGACATCGCCAAGACCGATGCCAAGGTGAAGGAGCTGATTCCGGACAACCCGCACCTGCACCGCTGGCTGGACATGGCCGCCGAGAAGATCAAGTTCCAGGGCCTGCCGGCACGCATCTGCTGGGTCGGCCTGGGCGACCGTGATCGCCTGGGCCTGGCCTTCAACGAGATGGTGGCCAACGGTGAACTGAAGGCGCCGGTAGTGATCGGCCGCGACCATCTGGACAGCGGCAGCGTGGCCTCGCCGAACCGCGAAACCGAAGCGATGGCCGACGGCTCCGATGCGGTGTCCGACTGGCCGCTGCTCAATGCCCTGTTGAACACCGCCAGCGGCGCCACCTGGGTGTCGCTGCACCATGGCGGCGGCGTGGGCATGGGCTTCTCGCAGCATGCCGGCATGGTGATCGTCTGCGACGGCACCGAGGCGGCGGCCAAGCGGATTGGCCGCGTGCTGTGGAACGACCCGGCCACCGGCGTGATGCGCCATGCCGATGCCGGATATGAGATCGCGGTGGAATGCGCGAAGGAGAAGGGACTGGATCTGCCGGGGATTCTGGGCTGATCGAGCGTCGCCGGGCACGGCCCGGCGCTACCGTGCGGCTCTTGTAGAGTCGAGCTTGCTCGACTGCTCTTCTCGCCGTCCCGGGAAAGGCCAGTCGAGCATGGCTCGACTCTACAAAGCTGGTCCCGCCCAATCACTTGCGCGCCAGTGGCTTCGGATCAACCGCATAGCGTGGAAACGCAGGCGCGGCGAACTGCCTCAGCATGTGCAGGTGGGGATGAAGCTTGAGCCTGCGCAGGTTGACAAGGGCAACCTCGCCACCGCAGACCTGCGCGGGTTCGAAGCCATACATCTCGTCTGCCTGCAAGGGGCCGCATGTGCTCATGGCCCTGGCAAAGAGCAGTGCCTCGTCCGCATCCAGCAGATCGAAATCGTCGGGCTCGGCACAGGCGAAGAAGGCCTTGATGCCACCTTCCTGCTGCGCGAGAGACTTCAATCTCAGGCGGTTCTGGAGAGCGAACACTTCACCGCGGATCGGATCGATGCTCACACCGACGCCTGATGCTTCGCCGCACAGGTAGAGCCTTCCGAATCCGCTCCGGGCAAACACGTGGTAAGAATCGATCTGAGAAAAGGGTGTTTCCTCCAACCACGCGTGCATCAGGTCTTCGTAGTCTTCGGGGTTCACCGTCCACAACCGTCCGTTGCCATAGTTCGCCCATCCATCACGCCGCCAATAGCGCAACAGCGAATCGGGCAGGATGCCCGCCCACCTGCGGAGACTGGCCTCCGGCACCGGATCGCGTGCAGTTGCCTCACCGAAGTTTTCGATGAAGAGTGCGAAATCCTGATCGTCTTCCATTGTTCTTCCCTTGCGCGGCTGTTTCGGCAGCCCGGACTGAGACGGTCTTGTAGCTCACGAGGCGGCAGAGGTTAAGGGGCATTCGCGACAGACCGGGAAAAGCAGTCGAGCAAGCTCGACTCTACAAGGGCGCGGGCACGCCATACGCTGCCGGTGGGTGACGTGGCGCGCGCGAGCTGTTAACTTGCGCGCCACTTTCGTGGTTTACAGCCTGTCCGCATGTCGCTTCCGTCTTGCCGCCCCACCCCGTCGCTGCTGTTCCTGGCCGTGTCCTTCAGCCTTGCTGCCACGGCCAACGCCGCCCCGCAGGCCACCACGCTTGATGCCGTGCAGGTCACTGCCGCCGATGCCAGTGCACAGGCACGTGAGGCGCTGAAGCGCGTGCCCGGCGCCAGCAACGTCATCGACGTCTCCAAGGCCGACAGCCGGTTGTCCAGCAGCGCCGATGTACTGGCCTACCAGCCGGGCATCAGTGCGCAGTCGCCGGGCAACGAGGGCACCAAGGTGTCGATCCGCGGCTCGGGCATCAACCGCGGGCCCGGCGCGCATGCCTCGGGCATCGCCGTTTCGCTCGATGGCCTGCCGTTGACCGGCGCGGGCGGCACGCCCTACGAACTGCTGGAACCGCTGTGGCTGTCGCGGGTGGAGGTGCTGCGCGGCGCCAACGGCTTCGAGCGCGGTGCGCTGGCACTGGGCGGCGCGATCGACTACGTCAGCCGTAGCGGCCGTGATTCGGCCGGTGTGCAGCTGCATTACGAAGCCGGCAGCCGTGGCTACCAGAAGCGCGGCATCAGCTGGGGCGGCGTCAGCGGCGATGTCGACTACTTCCTCGCCTATACCGATACCGAGTTTGACGGCTACCAGCACCACGCGCGTGGCGACGGCAAAGGCGCGATGGCCAACATCGGCTGGCAGATCACCCCGGACCTGCAGACCCGCTTCTTCGTGCGCTACCGCGAGACCAATCACGAAACGCCCGGGCGCCTGACCCGCGCGCAGATCCGCAACGACCCACGCGCGGCCAACGCCGCCAATCTGGCCATCGACGCGCGCCGCCCGCAGCCGGGCAGCACCTGGATCGGCAACATGACCACGCTGCAGATCGACGAGGATTCCTCGCTGCAGGCCGGGCTGGTCTATCACAAATACCCGATGGACTTGAACGAGAGCCTGTACCGCCAGCAGCTGGACTACGCCAATCTGAATGCCACGCTGGACTACCGACGTCGCCATCTACTGTTCGGGCGGGACAGCGAAACCACCGTCGGCCTGCGCGTGACCCACGACCTGCAGGCGAACGTGCGCGAGTCGCTGCGCTTTGCCAGCAACGGCTATGCCGCCGGTACCCACACGCGCGATTTCCGCCACCACGGCACCGACAGCACCCTGCACATCGGCAACAGCCTGGCCTTGAACGAGCGCCTGCGCGTGCAGACCGGCCTGGCCCTGATCAACACCCAGCGTGACGTGCAGGTGACCTGGCCCAGCAGTGGCGGCCGCCTGCGCGAGAACGACTGGGACTACGCGCCGCGCCTGGGCTTCACCTGGCAGCACAGCGCGCAGACGCAGTGGTTCGGCAACCTGAGCCGTTCGGTGGAAGCGCCGCATCCGTGGTCGATGATCTGGGGTTCGAACCAGTACTTCGCTGCGGGCAACGGGCCGTCCACCGGCCGCCAGCGCAGCCCGGTTCCGATGCAGAACCAGACCGCCACCACGCTGGAACTGGGTGCGCGCGGTGACGCCGCGCTCGGCCGCTGGGAGCTGACCGGCTACTACGCGCACGTGAACCACGAACTGCTGACGGTGGAACTGCAACCGGTGCCGAACCTGTTCATCGCCGAAAACAACGCCAGCCCTACCGTGCACCGTGGCATCGAAGCCGGGCTGGACAGCACGTTGTGGCAGGGCGTGCCGGGCCGCCTGTCGCTGCGCCAGGCCTACACTTTCAGCGATTTCCGCTATCGCCACGATACGCGCTTCGGCAGCAACCGCCTGCCCGGCCTGCCGCAGCACAGCTACCAGGCCGAACTGCGGTTCGATCACGCCTCGGGCCTGTACGCGGCGCTGAACACCGAATATGCCTCGCGCATTGCCGTGGATTACGCCAACAGCTACTGGGCCGACAGCCACGTGATCTTCGGCAGCCGCATCGGCTACGACGCACCGGGTGGCCGCTGGCAGGCCTGGGCCGAAGTGCGCAACATCGGCGACCGCCATTACGCGGCAACGGTCACGCCCGGCTATGACGACGCTGGCAAGGACGTGGCCCGTTCGACACCGGGCGAAGGCCGCGGTGTCTATGCAGGGATGCGCTGGCGTTTCGACTGAGCACGGCGATTGGCGCCGGGAACATCCCGGCGCCAATCCTTGCGGAAGCGATTCAAGACTCGTCGTCGTGGCTCAGGAAATACGCCAGCGCGGCAGTCGCTCGCTGCGCTTCCACAGCGTCGGTGCGGCCCCGATCAGCAGCACGGCCATCAGCCACTTCGGCGATGTGCTGAGCAGTGCAGTGGCCCAACCGGCATCAACAGCTGCAGCGTCTTCCTGCCACGGGTTGTAGCCCAGATACAACACACTGCCCGTACGCCACAGCAGCACCGCCCCCACGGCCAGCATGAACAACGCCAGGCTGCGGCAGGTCCAGCGCTGCGAGGTCGTACCCCATTCGCGCGACAGCGCGACCAGCACGCTGACCAGCGACACGGCGATCAACACCACCAGGGCGATATCGATCTTGCGCCCTACCCGTTCATAGCCGCACGCGCGGCATTCGCCTTCATTCGCAGCGGCCGAGACCTGGCTGGCTGCTTCGCCTGTTGCCGGCACCTGCGCTGGAGGCGACGACTGTGCCATTCCTGTGAACGGCAGCAGCGCCAGGACGGCCCCCAACGTCCATCGAAGCCAGATGCTGTTCCTGCGCATTGCGATATCCATTTCGCGTCTCCTTCCTGTCAGTTGATCAGTTCACCACGTGTAGGGCCATATACCAGGGCTGCTGCGCACGCCGCCGCCCCTGTCTGCCCGCTCAAACACCCAGCGGCCGTCCTCACGGTGCAGCAGGAACTTCTCCCGTATACCAAATCCATCAAAGCAGCTGCCACTGACCACCGAAATCATCGCCCACTGCCCGTCGATACTGAACACCGGGCGTGAGAGCGATACGATCTGCAACTGCTGTTGAGTCGCGTCCCGGTTGCAGCCCGGCCCGCGCGCCACCTTCATCCTCTGTAATTGTTGCTGGGTCATCCGCTGCACACCCGCCAGTGCCTGCTCGGGTACACGCGAACGCCGCGCATTGGCGGCACGCTGCGCAGCCTCCAGCTCCTGCCGCAGCCGGAACAGCTCCGCACCTTCATCATCGGGGAAACGAGCCAGCGGAGCATCATCCTGGCAATCGGTCATCGCCAGGCGCTGCCTGCAGAAAGGCAGCGTCCACTCCATCACCCTGGCCCAGGAAGGCGCCGGGGTATCCAGCGTGGGCTGTCTCGGTGGCCGCCAGCGCCCGACATTCTTCACCGCAGGCGCGGTGTCGGCCAGCCTGACCACGTCCGCCGATGGCCCTGGGCCTGCTGCCTCCATGTGCGGCACGGGCCGGTGCGGCAAGGCTGCAGCCTCCTGCATCGACAATGCCCTCACTATCGGCGGCGGCGGGGGCATCGGCGGAAAGGGTGGCCGTACCTGGCGGATCGCCAGCGCCATCACCTCGGCCTGCATCTGCGCAGTACCCAGCACGATGGGCGTCGGACCGATTTGGACCGGCGGCGCCCGCCACCCGCGCTCGACCGATAGCGCCAGGACCAGCAAGGCCACGACCAGCCACAGGATGCGCCTCCAGATGATGCGTACGTGCATGATCCCCCCTGCTTCGTCCTGCAACCGTAGCGCCACGCTACAGCGCGCGCGCCACCTGCATCAGCGTGACCGCTTCGGGTACCAGCGTCTGCGCCAGCCAGCCGAGCGCGGCAAAGAACACCAGCAGCCCCACCAGCGGCCACACGGTATGGGTTACACACAGCCGCCACCAACCCTGCGCCTGCATGCCCTGCATGCCCTGCATGCCCTGCATGCCCTGCATGCGCCGGTACAGCCCACCCACAATCGCGGCATCCACCAGCAGCTCGGCCATCAGCAGCGGTGCCGACCACACCACCCAGGCGCTGGCCAGCACCGCACTGCCGACCACGGCAACGATGCCCAGCACCGCCAGCAGTGGCAGACCCGCTTCGCCATCGGCGGCATCCAACAGAGAGGCACCATCACTGTCGATCACGGAGCGAGCCGAGCCCTCCGCCCACGATGCCGATGCACCGCCACCACCCGACTGGCCACCCTGCCCGTCCCACACCGGCCCCTGCACATCCCGACCTGAACCACCGCCGCCACCGACATCCGGCGCGCCATCGACGGCGTCCCAGCGCCAGCGGATCCACAACCACATCAGCAGCAGGAACACGCCGTACGCCAGCAGCACCGCCAGCGGGTAGCGCAGCACCATCATGTCCACACCCGCCACGCGCAACGCATGCGCGGCCAGGAATCCTGCCGCGCCGGTCATCAGCACGATCACCGCCATCTGCAGGCGCGGCCAACCGTTGCGCTGCAGCTGCCGGCGCGCGCTCAGCACTTCACCGCGGCGGGTGATGGGCAGCTTCAACGCGCGTGCGTTGAACCGGCCGCGCTTGGTCAAGGCGCTGCGCCTTTGTAGACGGCCTCGATGCGATGACCGTCCGGGTCGACAACAAAGGTGGCGTAGTAGCGGTCGCCGTAATCGGTACGCACTCCCGGGGCACCGTTGTCACGCCCGCCCGTGGCCAGCGCCGCGGCATGGAATGCATCCACGGCCTCCCGCGACGGTGCGGCAAACGCAAGATGGAAGCCCGGCCCGGGCGCCAGCGCATCGTCACGCTGTTTCAGGCACAGGATGTCTTCATCGTCGATCAGGCCGTAGCCGATCGCCTCGTCGTCCTCGAACACGCGGCGGAAGCCGAGCGCTGCCAGGGCGGCATCGTAGAAGCGCGCGGCGGCATCCAGATTACGGACACCCAGGGAGAGGTGGTGCAGCATGCGGACGTCCTTGCCGGGCACGCGGTGGTGGCGATGGCCGATTCTAACCGCGAATCCATGTGGCTGCGGCATGGCGCTGCTGCCACTGGGCCGCTATCGTGGCCGGCCGGACACAGGACGTTGCACGGCATGCAGGCCCGCCAGTTCACCCGCCCCCTCGCCCTCCTTCTCTTCGTGCCGATGATCGGCCTGGCCGGCTGGGGATCGTGGGCCGCTACTTACTGCTTCAGCGACGGCTGCCTGGGGGTCATCCTGCTATGGATGGCTGCATTGGCCGCCCTGGTCGTACAGGCCCTGCTGGTGCTGCCGCTGCATGCCTGGGCGTTGAAGCGGCAGGGCTTGCCGGCGCAGGTCGGCTACCTGCGCTGGCTGGCGGCATCGATCGTGTCGGTAGTGGTTCCGGTGCTGCTCGGCTGGCTGTACATGCTGTTCAAATAGCACGCTGCTCAACCCGCCGACCGCTCAACCCGCGCGCGCGGCCTTCAGCAGTTGCGCGGCCACCTGGTCGAACGGCGCGATGTCCTGCAGCGCGCGGCTCATCGCCACCGCGCCTTCCACGCTGGCAATGACCAGGCTGGCCAGACCCGCCGCCTGCTCCGGCGCATGACCATCGCTGATGAAGGCGTGGGCCAAGTGCCCCTGCCAGCGCGCGAACACCTCGGCCGCCGCTGCGCGCGGTTGGCTGGCAACCGCCTCCACGGGCTCTTCCACCGCCGCCGCAAGCACCGGGCAGCCGGCGCGGAACTGCGAGCGCAGCAGGCGCTCGCGCCACATCGCCAGGAATCGCTCCAGGCCGGGCACGGCGCCCTCGCGCAGCAGGTCCAGCAATAGGGCTTCCACCTTGTCGCCGGCCAGCGTCGTGGCCTTGGCCAGCAGTTCCTGCTTGCCACCGGGAAAGTGGTGGTAGGTCGACCCCAGCGGGGCGTCGGCCAGCTTGGTGACTTCGCGGATGCTGGTGGCATTGAGGCCTACCCGCGCCAGCATCTGGGCCGCCGCATCGATCACACGCTGGGGGGCATCGCTCGCGCGTGGGCTCATGCTGGGCTCCTTGCTAGGACAGTCGTCATAGATTAGCGTAACGCCCGTTCTATAACAGTCGTCATAGCCATGAATCTCTGGTTCCGCCTGCTCCACCTGCTGCTGTGCAGCCTGTTCCGCCCGCGCCTGGATGCCCCGTTCGGGGTTTCCCGCCTGCAGTTCCGCGTGCTGCCCAACGATCTGGACAGCAACCTGCACATGACCAACGGCCGCTACTGGAACATCTTCGATCTGGGCCGGCTGGACCTGATCCTGCGCATGGGCCTGGGCAAGGTGGCGCTGCGCGAGAAATGGGCGCCCATCGTTGGCGCCGGCACCATCCAGTTCCGCCGCGAACTGCGCCCGTTCCAGCACTACACGCTGGAAACGCGACTGGCCGGCTGGGTCGGCACGCGGGTGATCATGGAACAGCGCGTACTGATCGGCCCGGAACAGAAGATCGCCACGCGGGCGCTGCTGGTCACTGGCATCTACGACCGCCGCGCGCGCGCGTTCGTGGGCATGGATCGGATGATGGCGGCCATTGGCAGCACCACGCCGCCCTCGCCGCCGCTGAGTGCAGCGGCCGAAGCGCTGTTGGCGGCCGATGCGGCGTTGAAGCGCGACGACGGCTGAGCAGCGCGTTACAGGGCTCGCCTGAGCACATCCTGCAAGCGGCGCTTGTGCGATTCCACCGCCTTCCAGTTCCAGTCGCACACCGGAGGAACATCCAGTGCACCGCGCTCGCGGGCCAGTGCGGCGCGCTCGGTCAGGGCCTGCACTTTGGCCGCGACGTTCGCATCGATCGCGATCGGGAGCAGGATTGAGATCAGGCCCCAACCTGAAACGGTGACGCGCCCGAAGTCGCCGCGCCCGGTGTCAAACGGGCGCACGCGTACGGCGCCGCCCATGTCCGCGAACTGCACACCCACCAGCAGCATGCCGCCAGACACGCACTGCAACGCCCGGCCGTGTTCGCACAGTGCCTCGGCAGAGTCGTAGCGCCGCGGTTGCCCACCGGCACGCGAGTACAGCTCCGTTACCAGCACAGGGCTGCGCTTGAACACGGCGCGCGCCATCGCTTCGACCACCTTGCTGGACACTGCCGCCATGCGCAGTCAGTGCGATCCGGGCGCGCCGCGCGGCGCGGCTTGCAGCGCCCGCGCAATAGCGGCCTCAGCCAACGGCGCCATCAGCGCATAGCCCTTCGCGGTGGGGTGCACGCCATCGGCGGCCAAGGCAGGATCCAGGCCACCGGCGGCATTGGCCATGACCGCGTAATAGTCCAGGTACACCAGCCCCTGCGCGTGGGCGTACTGCTTGAGCGCGGCATTCAGGGCGCGCACCTTTGCCGCAGGTTCGATGCCCGGCATCCACGGGTACTCGCTCACCGGCAGTACCGACGCCATCACCACGCGTATGCCGTGCACACGCGCCAGCTCGACCATCGCGTGCAGGTTGTCTTCGATCATCGCCTGCGTACTGGCACCGGTGTTGCCGGCGATATCGTTGGTACCGGCGAGGATGACCACCACGTCCGGCTGCAGCGCGACCACATCCTGGCCGAAGCGCAGCAGCATCTGCGGGGTGGTCTGCCCGCTGATACCGCGGTTGAGATAGCCCTTGCCGGGGAAGAACGCCGCAGGATCCTTTTCGCCCCACCCCTGGGTAATGGAATCGCCGAAGAACAGCACGCGCGGCACGCCGGCCTGCTTGGCGGGCACGCGCGCATTGGCTTCACGGTAGCGGCCCAGATCGGGCCAGTCGGAAAGGCGCTGCTGCATGTAGCGCACCTCATCCGGGCGGAGCTGGTCCACGGGCTTCACCAGCAAAGGATTGATCGCCACGGGCGGCTGCGCCTGAGCGCAGGTGGCGCTCATTGCGAGTGCCACCGCGGTGGCGCAGCATCGGGTGCGTAGAAAATGGATCATTGTTGTTCCTGGAGACTCTGGATCAGCGGGGGCCGTGCGAGGGCGGAACGTCCTGCGCGCCCCACTGCTCGTTCTTGGTGGTAGCCAGCTCGAAGTCCAGGGTGCCGCCGCGCTGTACGAAACTGGCCGGCAGCCAGCTTGCGTTGCTGGCCCTGCCGTCCACCCGCAGCGACTGCACGTACGGCGCATCCATCGCTGCGCCGCGTGCACGCACCACGATCTTCGCGCCCGGGCGGGTGATCACCGCTTCGGTGAACAATGGGCTGCCGATCACCAGGTCCGCGCGGCCCGGGTACACCGGGTACAGGCCCAGCGCCGACCACACGTACCACGACGACATCTGGCCAAGGTCATCGTTGCCGGGCATGCCCTCGGGCGTGTTGGTCCAGATCTGGCGCATCGCTTGCCGCACGGTTTCCTGGGTCTTCCACGGCTGGCCGAGGAAGTTGTACAGCCACGGCGCGGCGATGGACGGTTCGTTGTCCAGTTCGGCGTGCAGCGGGCCGGACTTGGTCACCGCCCATGTACCGTCGGGCTTGCGGAAGAACGCATCGAGCCGCGCGATGCTGGCCTCGCGGCCCCCCAATGCTGCGAACAGGCCGGCGGGATCGAACGGCACCATCCACAGGTACTGCGCACCACTGCCTTCGACAAAACCTTCGTCGGCGGCCGGGTCGAACGCCGGCCAGCTGCCATCTGCATTGCGCGGCTGGATATAGCCCTGCTGCGCGGTGGCCTTCGGGTTGTACAGATTGCGCCACCAACCGGAGCGCTCACGGAACTGGCGCGCCCCCTGCGCATCGCCGGCCGCCAGCGCCAGTTCGGACAGGCCGAAATCGGCGCTGACCATTTCCAGCGTATCGGCCGCACTCCCCCACCCCGGTGCTCCTTCGGGCATGTAGTTCAGCGCCAGCCACTGGTCCAGGCCCGGGCGCTGGCCCACGCACAACACCGGGCAACCACGCGTGTCGAGATCGCGCGCGGTCGGAACGGTCGCGGCCTTCTTAAGCGACGCGTAGGCGCGCTGCAGATCGAAGCTGCGGCCGCCAAACGCATGGATGGCCGCCACAGACGGCGGCGATGGATCACCGTTCATCACGCCGGTGGCGCCGGTGATGTGGGTCCAGCGATCCCACACCCCGCCGTTCTGGTCGGCCTGGTTGAGCAGCGACTGCGCCACGTCCGAGCCCACCTGCGGCTGCAGCAGGGTCAGCAGCTGCAGCTGCGAGCGATAGACATCCCAGCCCGAGTAATTGGCGTACTGCGCCTGCTGCCGCTTGGCCAGCGCATGCACCCTGCCGTCCATGCCGCGGTAACGCCCGTCGGCGTCGCTGTGCAGGTTGGGCGCAAGCATGGCGTGGTACAGCGCGGTGTAGAACACGGTCCGCTCATCGGGCGTGCCACCCCGCACCCGCACCTGGCCCAGCAGGTCATTCCACTTCGCCCGCGTAGCGGCCTGGGTGGCGGCCACCGTGGTGCCCTGCGGACTCTCGCGGCGCAGGTTGGCCCGCGCGCCGGCTTCATCCACGTAGGAAATGCCGATGCGTGCGGTCACCACCGGCGTGCGCCTGGCATCGAAACTGATCCAGCCACCCGCGCCCTTGCCGGCCGGTGGGTGGCCCTTGCTGCCATAGGTGGTGCCGCCGCCACCCTCGCGCGCGCCGGCCTGCACCGTGTCATCGCGCCAGGTGCCCCCCACCTCGAAGGGCTGGTCGAACTCCGCCACGAAATGCAGGGTGTAGTAGCTCTCGCGGCGGTCTTCGGCCAGATAGCCGCAGAAGTTGCCGCTGGTGACCGAACCGCGCACGGTGCGCGTGGCCGGGTCGATGATGATGGTCGAATCGCTGCTGCCTACTTCGCTGTCGGAGGTGCGGAACAGCAGGTTGGCCGGCTTGTCGGCCGGGAACTGGAACTGGCCGACCGCAGTACGCGCCGTGGCCGCCAGGCTGACCGCCACCCCGTTGTCCAGGGTGAGTGTGTAGGCACCGGGGCTGGCCGATTCCTTGCGGTGGTCCAGCAGGCTGGTGTAACGCATGCCGGCATCGGCAGAAGATGGCGACAGCTCTACCGGCAGCGTGACCGGCATGAGCGGAACATCGCCGCTGGCACCGGTACAGCCGGTTCCGTTGACGTGGGTCAGGCTGAAACCGCGCACGCCGTTGCTGCGCCACTCGTAGCCACCGGGGGCGGCGATGGGAAACCGCTTGCCCGGCAGCGCGGTCATTTCCGGGCTGAAGGCCACCATGCCGAAGGGCACCGTGGGCCCTGGGTAGACGTTGCCGGCGTTGGTGGTGCCGATGAAAGGATTGACCTCGGCGGCCAGGTCCTGTGCGGGCGCCCTGGCGGCCATCAGCGGCAGCGGCGACAGCGTCAACACCGCGGAAACGACGACCAGCAACGAACGGGACATCGACAACTCCAGTGGAAGGTGGCACGCACGCGCCTTGAATCACTGAGAGTAGTACGTGCTGAGTGCCCTGCGACGGGCCGGAGGTCATGGTTGGCGGTACCCGGTCACGATCGCGGCCATCGGCCGCGCGCCGATCAGTACAACGTGCCCAGCTTGAACAACGGCAGGTAGGCGGCAAACATGGCGAGCGGAGTTGCCAGCATCACCGCCACGCTGCCGATCAACGCCGACAGCCGCGCACGTCCTGCCAGCCAGGCGGCAACCACCAGCGGCGGAGCCAGCCAGGCCAGCCCGTAACTGCTGGCAAACAGTTGGGTGATCAGCGGCAGCGGCTGGCCCGCTTCGGCAAAACGCTCAACGAACTGCGGGATCGCAAACCGACCCAGCGCGGTGCAGCCCACGGCGGCGGTGCCGCTGGACAACAGGCCGATCAGCAGCCATCCCCATCCTGAGAGTTCCCGTAAGGCCTTTCTCATGAGTATCCGTGGTGAGCAGGGCAGTCGAGCATGGCTCGACTCTACAAGAAGGGCCGCCCGAAGGCGGCCCTGTTTACGGCAGTCGAGCGAGCTCGACGTTACCGGGCGTTTTTCACGTAGGTGTCGAACCAGTTCAGCATTTCCGAGACCAGCTGTTCGTTCGATTCCAGCGCGGTGTACCAGTGCGGCTCGTTGGGCAGCATCACCAGGCGGGTGGTACCGCCATTGCCACGGATCGCTTGGTACAGCTTGCGCGACTGGAACGGTTCGGTGCCCGGGTTGGCATCGTCCTCGCCGTGTACCAGCAGCAGCGGCAGCTTGATCTTGTCGGCATAGAAGAACGGCGACGCCTTCAGGTACACGTCCTGCGCCTGCCACACCGAGCGCCGCTCGTTCTGGAAGCCGAACGGGGTGAAGGTCTTGTTGTACGAGCCGCTGGTCGCCACGCCGGCCTTGAACAGGTTGGTGTGGGCGATCAGGTTGGCCGTCATCAGACCACCGTGGCTGTGGCCGGTCACACCGATACGGTTGCGGTCGACCACGCCCATGTCCACGGCCTTGTCCACCGCCGCCTTGGCGTCGGCTTCCAGCTGCTCCAGGTAGGTGTCATAGGCGGTCTTGGGATCGCCGACAATCGGGAACGAGGCGTTGTCGATGATCGCGTAACCGGCCAGCAGCATCAGCCGGTATGGCTGCAGGCGGGTGAAGGTCTGCTGCGAACCGGACACCTGGCCCGCCTGCGCGGCATTGGCGAAGTCGGCCGGATAGGCATACAGGATGGCCGGCACGCGCTGGCCTTCCTTGTAGCCCGGTGGGGTGTACAGGGTGAAGGACAGATCCACGCCATCGGCGCGCTTGTAGGTCACCAGCTGCTTCTTGATCTGCCGCACTTCCGGGGTCGGGTCGGTCAGCGTGGTCAGTGCGGTAGCAGTGGAGGCGAACTGCGCCTCGCCTTCCTTCGCAGCGGCCACCGCTTCGCCCTGCTGGCGCACGAAGGCATTCGGCGGGTCCATCACCGACTGGTGCCAGGTCAGGTAGCGGCCGGGCGTGCTGCTGAAACCGAGGAACTGCTCGTAGGCATCGGCATCGCTGCGGAACAGGCGCTCGCTCTTCAGCGAACCCAGGTCCAGGCGGTCCAGGAACGGGCGGTCACCCTGCGGCGAAGCCCCCTGCCCGCGCAGGAACACGAAATTGCCTTCCTGGCGCACCACGGCCGCACCGTTGGGCAGGCGCTTGAACACCAGGTTGCCCGGATCGCCGTACAGCTCATCGCTGGACATGTCCCACAGCAGGCGACCTTCCTTCTTCGGCTGGTCGACATCGACGATGCGGGTCTGCACCCAGTGGCGGTTCTCATCATTCTCGAACAGGAACGACACGGCCGGGTCGGCCGACCAGGCCAGGCCTTCGAACCGCTGCGCGGTGCGCGCGATCTCCACCGGCTTGCCGTTGAACGGCGCCTTCAGCATCAGCACGCGGTCGCGGTGCGGCACGGTCACCTTCCAGTCGCCCTTGTCCAGCGCTTCGGCATAGACCAGGGTGGCCGGATCGGTGGAGCGCCAGTCGAAACCGCGCGGGCCTTCGGGCACGCCGTGCACCGGCACGCGGTCGGCCAGCGGCAGGCTGGCGATGGCGGTGCTCTTGCCACTGGTGATGTCCAGCACCGCCACATCGTTGGCGAAGCGCTGGTAGGTGACCGCATGCGAGAACGGCGGCTTGATCGATTCGGTCAGCACGTGCACGCCATCGGGCGCGGCGCTCACGTCGTTGAAGATCGCGGCGCTGCCCACCGGGCGCACCTGGCCGCTGGCGGTGTCGACCACGGCCAGCTGCGAAGCCCCGTAGTACGCGAACAGCTTTTCATCGTGCACGCTGGTGAGCGTATCGCGGGCTTCGTAGGTGCTGCTCTCGCCACTGCTGCCCAGCGATTCCTGTGCATCCGGGCCGGTCGGCACGCCGCCGTTGGACGGCGCGGCGCCCTGGTTGGCCGGCACCAGCTTCACCAGCAGGTTGTTGCTGCCGCCCAGCCACTGCACGGTGCTGCCGAAGATCGGGTTCAGCTGCACGCCCGGCACCTGCTTGACCTGGCCGGTGGCGGCGTCGCCCACCCACAGCTGCACGCTGTCGGCCACCGCATTCTGGAACGCGAAATGGCGGCCGTCGGCCGACCATTGCGCGCCGCCGGCGCAGCCCTGCGGCAGCGTCACCGGGGTGGTCTTGCCGCTGGCAATCTCGACCACGCTGAAGTCGGCCACGCAGGCCGGAATGCCGTAACCACCGGGAGTGTCATGGCGGCTGCGGTTCTTCGGCTCCAGACGCACGCCGGCCAGCTTCAAGTACGGCTGGGCCACGCGGGCGATGGACGGATAGGTCTGTGCGGTGGTCAGCAACAGGCGCTGGCCGCTGGGGTCCACGCTGGGAACCGGCGGCGGCGGTGCCTTCAGCACCTTGAGCAGTTGTTCTGGCGGCTTTGCGTAATCGGCAAGTGCCGGGCCAGCGGCCAGCAGGCCGAAGGAAGCAACGGCGATGGCCGCTGCCAGTGACGTACGACGAATGAGCATCCTCAACCCCTGGGTTCGATCCGGTGCCCGTGCTATGGGCATGCACCGAATCTAGCACCCCGGCCCCGCCCGTCCATGGGCCGGAAGCAATGCACGCTGGGCATGGCCCGGCGCTACCACGGGCGTTGGCAACCTCCGGTAGCGCCGGGCCATGCCCGGCGAACGAAGGACAGGGCTCACTGCTGGGCGTGCAGATCCCACGTGGTCAGGTAATCGGGGTCCACCACGATGGCGCCCCCGGTACGCAGCTGATACTCACCAGGCTCGGCCGGCCGGTACTGGTCCAGCATCGGCGGCAGATAATGCTCGTGGCCATCGTCCTCGTCGGCAAGCACCACGCCCTCTTCGGCGCTGATGCGCAGCACGGTGCCTGAATACTGCTGCTGATCGCGCATCTGGCCGTCACCGCCATAACGGGTGATGCCAACCAGAACCACCTTGCCGATCATCTGCCGCGCCTTGGCGTTGTCCAGTGGCGGCAGCATGGGAATGGATTCGTCGCTCATCGGTGCACCTCCAAAGCCTGCAAGTACATCGTGGAAACGCTTGAAGGATGGCAGCTTGCGTACACCACGGCCATCCTGGCCGGTTCAGTCTCCCCACGTCTGGATGCTGCCATCGGCTGCGGCAGGGGGAAGTGAAGATCGGGTCTCAGTGCTGAACGGCCGCAGTGTTCCGCACCGGTTGTTGCGCTTAATCTGTGCTTCACCCGGCTGCCCCTACGGTCAGCCTTCATCACGCAAGGGACGCGCATGCCCAGGCACGCATTCATGCGATCGTGGACCCTCCTGCTTTCGGCAGCCACGCTCGGTGCCAGCGGTTACACCACAGATCGCACGCCGACTGACCAGCATCCCGGCAGCAGCCTGGAGACCGGTTCGGACAGCCTGCCTGACGCACCACTGGACGCCGAACAGTTGCTGTTGCGCCTGATGGATCTCATCCAGACCGCAACCACCGCAAGCGACCTGACCCTCGAGCGCGTATCCGCCGCATTGCATGAGCCCGCCCGCACCTTCGCACCCGGTCACTTCGGCTACGGTGGCGCGCTCACCCCCGAGTGGAGCTATGGCCTGGAAGTGAAACAGGCTGGCACGCCAGACGCACGACTGGATCTGAACTTCATCGACACCCGTCCGCAGCGAAGCTCGCCGGCCACGGCCATCTGCCAGGTGGACTTCAACCGATTTGCCTCTGCGCTTCATGCTGCCGGCTTTAACCAAGAGACGGTGCGCGGCGAGCACGGCCGGACCATCTACCACCGCTTTGAGCGCGCGCAGCTGAGCATCAAGGTGGACACGATCCCGGAGCACTCCACAGCCAACGGCCAGGCAGTGCGCGACTGCGTTCGCCTGGTGAGCGTGCAATAGAATGCGATCGGCAGCCCCTCCGAGGCTGCCGCGCACCGGCACAGCGGACGATCCTCCGGCGCTCCCCCACACGCCACGCTAGAATGCGCGCATGCGCACCGTCCATGCCCTCCGTTACATCACCCCACTCCGCGAAGGAGGTTCCCTGCCCGCCGTGGTCGAGACCGACGACGACGGCATGGCCGTGCTCAAGTTCCGCGGCGCCGGCCAGGGGCCCAAGGCCCTGATTGCTGAGCTGATCGCCGGCGAGATGGCCCGCAGCGTGGGCCTGCCGATTCCGGAAGTCCTGTTCGTGGAGCTGGACAGCGAATTCGCCCGCACCGAACCGGACCCGGAGATCCAGGACCTGATCCGCGCCAGCGAAGGCCTGAACCTGGGCCTGGACTACCTGCCCGGCGCGATCAACTACGATCCGGCGGCCATGCCGGTCGATGCCGACCTGGCCTCGCGCATCGTCTGGTTCGATGCCTTCACCAGCAACGTGGACCGCACCTCGCGCAACCCCAACCTGATGGTCTGGCATCGCAAGCTGTACCTGATCGACCACGGTGCGGCGATGTACTTCCATCACGACTGGGACAACGCCGCCGATGCCTGCGAGAAGCCCTTCACGCTGATCCGCGACCACGTGCTGCTGTCCTTCGCCAGCCGCATCGCCGAGGTGGATGCCGAACTGGCCGCGCGCCTTCCCGATGCGGAAATCGAGCGCATCGTCGGCCTGGTACCGGACAGCTGGCTGGTCAACGAGCCCGCCTTCGACAGCCCGCAGGCCTACCGCCAGGGCTATATCAACTATCTCAAGCACCGCCTGAAGGTACGTGCCGTGTTCGTGCAGGAGGCCATCCGTGCCCACGCTGCACACGTATGACTATGCGGTCATCCGCGTTGTACCGCGGGTGGAACGCGAAGAGTTCATCAACGTCGGGGTGATCGTCTCCTGCCCTGGCGCTCGCCATCTGGAAGCGGCCATCGAGATCGACCCGGCGCGCATGCACGCGTTCGCGCCCGCACTCGACCAGGACGCGCTGCAGCCGTGGCTGGATGCAATCGTGGCGATCTGCCGCGGCGACGCCAACGCGGGCCCGATCGCGCAGTTGCCCGCGCGCGCGCGTTTCCATTTCCTCACCGCCAAGCGCAGCTCCATCGTGCAGATGTCCAGCACGCACGTGGGCCGCAGCGCTGATCCGGCCGGCGTGGTGGAGCACCTGATGAACAGGATGGTGCGGGTGCCGCAGCGCTGAGCGTGCGAACGGGCGCCGCGCGTGAACGCGCCCGACACACCTGCGCGGTACAGTGAACCGGCTCTGCGAGACACCCGCCCGCCTTCCGCACAGGAGACTGACGTGACCTCACGACGCCGCTTCCTTTCCCTGGCCGCCGCTGCGGCCGCACTCTCGGCCACCGCACCGCTGTTCGCGCAATCGCCTGCGCCGGGCAGCGTGCTGCCGACCCGCGGCACGCCGCGCCCTGGAGCCACATTGGCCCGCAACCCGCCGCAGCCAGGTGGTCGCTATCGCCCGCAGACCCGTCTGGGGCTCGGCGGGGCACCGCTGGGCGGCAGTCTGGCGCCCACCACCGATGCGGCCGCACAGGCCACGATGGCCGCCGCTTGGGCCGCTGGCATCCGCACGTTTGATACATCGCCATGGTACGGGTTGGGCCTGAGCGAACGACGCATGGGCCGCGAGCTGCACACCCATGTGCCGGACCAGTACACCCTGTCCAGCAAGACCGGCCGCCTGCTGACCGGCACCGCCGGGCCGCTGCAGAAAACCAATTGGCACGACCCGGCACCGTTCCGCTACGCCTACGACTATTCCGCGGCCGGCACGCGGCGTTCGGTGGAAGACAGCCTGAACCGGCTGGGCGTGGCGCAGCTGGATATCGTGCTGATCCATGATCTTTCGCCCGAGAACACCGACCTGGGCATGCCCTGGGAACAACGCTTCGCCGAGGCCCTGAAGGGCGCCATGCCCGAGCTGACGCGCATGCGCGAGGAAGGGCTGATCAAGGCCTGGGGCTTCGGGGTGAATCGGCCGCAGCCCGCCCTGCGCGCGGTGGCCGAAGCCGATCCGGACATCATGCTGCTGGCCTGCCAGTACTCGCTGTTGGACCACGAAGCCACCCTGCACGACACCTTCCCGAAGCTGGCCGAGAAAGGCGTGTCGGTGATGGTCGGCTCTCCCCTGCTGGCCGGCTACCTGACCGGCCGCGAGCGCTATCTGTACGGCAGCCCGATTCCCGAGTGGGCACCGGCCAAGCGTGCACGCATGGCCGCCATCTGCGAACGCCACGGCATCGACCTGCGCACCGCGGCCCTGCAGTTCGCCGATGCGCCCGAGGTGGTTTCCTCGATCATTCCCGGTGCGCGCAGCGCAGAGCAGGTACAGGCGAACGTGGCCTCGATGGCCATCGCCATTCCCGCCGATTTCTGGGCCGAGCTGAAGCAGGAAAAACTGATTGCCGCGGATGCGCCGGTGCCCGGCAAGCGTTGATCAAAGCGGCAGGCGCCGGGCGATGTAGTTGACCACATTGCCCACCGCGTCCGGATCGACGTTGGCCAGTCCGATCACCACGTAACCCTGCTCGGGCAGCACCACAATGGCACTGTTCGACCCCGGTGCGCCGCCTTCATGCCCGTACTGGCGCTGGCGGCCCTGTCCCTGCACCACGAAGCCGTAGCCATACCAGCCCTTGTGGTTCTGCGCGCGCGTGGCCTGCTGCAGCAGCTCTGGCGCGACCAGTGCGCCGCTGCGCAGCGCTTCGCAGAACTTCAGCATGTCGCCGGGGGTGCTGTAGCCGCCGCCGGCGGACATGCCACGCCAGGGCAGTGTCTTCGTTTCGCGCGCCCATTGCCCATCCACCCGGGTGTAAGCGACGGCACGCTGCGGAACGTCCACCGCTTCCGGCTCAAAGCCGGTGCCGGTCATGCCTGCTGGACGCAGGATGTGCGCATCCACATAGCCGTAGTACGACTGGCCGGACACCGCCTCGATGAGGCGCCCAAGCACGATGAAGCCGTAGTTCGAGTAGCTGTCCTGGCTGCCGGGCGTGAACTGCGGCGCATCCTTGGCGAAGCGCTGCACGTAGTCGTCCAGCGTCTTCAGTGAGGCCGAGTACTGCTCGAAATCATCCGCGAAGAAGTCGCCGAGGCCGCTGGTGTGGTTCAGCAGCTGCCGCACGGTCACCGATTCTGCGACGGTCGTGTTCGGGTAGTCCGGCAGGTGTTTGCCGATCGTATCGTCCAGACCAAGCTTGCCGGCCTGCACCAGTTGCAGCACGGCCACCGCGGTGAACATCTTGTTGGACGAGGCCAGCCGGAAGCGGGTCTGCGCAGCCACCGGTGTCTTCGCGGCACGGTCGGCCAGCCCGCCCGTCCATTCCAGCAGCACGCGCCCGTTCTGCGCGACCAGCACGCTGCCGGACAACGCATCCTGGGCCGCCAGCGCATCCAGCTTCGTGCGCGCATCGGCCATCAACTGCGGCAGCGGAACACGCGCCGGCTGGTACTGCTCCGGCGTGGGCGTGCCTTCCAGCTGGAACTGTTTCAGCTGCGCCGGATGGACCGGATCCATCTGCGCGTGCACCAGCAGCGCGCGCTCGCTGCGCTCGCCCAGCACCAGCAGGGTGGTCTGCATTGGCGTGCTCTGCCGTACCTCCAGCAGCTTCAGCGGCCCGGTGGAGTCGCGGAATTCCAGATAGTCCTGCGGGGTGCTGCCTTCGGTCTTGGCATAGCGCTCGGCAAAGGCCTGCAGGTGCTGCAGGCTGCCGGCATTGAACGCGGCCAGCCAGTCATCGGCGGCTGTGCGGGCATCGGGCGCAGGTGGCGCCGCGTTGGCGGTCTGCGTACAAAGTGAGGGCAACGTAAGCGCCAAGATCAACAGGCTTGTCAGACGAAAGCGCATGAACATGGATACTTCCTCGCGTACCAAGTCTGTGGCCATCCTACGCTGCCACTCTCCCCCAGCATCAGACCAGCGAGGGCCCTCGATTCTCGTGTTGGCGGGTGTCGATGGCCCATTGTTGCTCGCGCTGCAGGTTTTCGCTCGACAGCTCACGAGCTGACTCATCCATCGAGCGTGCGGGCTGCGCGGTATCAACACTGGCGCATTCGCCGGGTATCAGACCGGCCACCCATAGTCGATCACCCGCCACCATCACCCGATCCACGCGCTCGGCACTCTGGATGCCGTTGCGCTTGGACTCCAGAACCGCTTGTAGAACATGGTCATCACCAACGGCATCCGGGGCGCCATCGCGAATGCGCTGGAACAACGCGGCATCGTTCGGCGACAGCGACGGGGCTGCGCTGCCGTGCTGCACCCACGCCAGTTCCGCTTGTTCAGATGCCGGCACTACTGGGTCGGCAACGGCCTGTTGCCGTGCCTGCACTTGGTCCGGCTGAAACTCGGTGCGGGTATAGGGTGGGCGCTGAGGCGGCCAGTTCTCGGCGCGATCGAACTCTGTGGTGGGAGCGTGCTCAATTGCTACGGCAGCATCGTTGAGCTGGTGTCGCGCATCTCCATCGATGACACCGCCCGGTCGCAGCGGCAGGCCCTGATCCTGCTGGAAACTGCGCATTGCGGCCTGCATGTCTGCGTCATAGGTGCGCGCAGCACGCTCCTGGCGTTGGTTGGGCTCGGTCAGATAACCCAGCGCTTCAAGTTGGCGACGCATCTCGAACACCGGCTCCCCCCGCTCGCCGGGCTGCAGGTTGCCATCGGCGAGTGGGCCGGTCAGATCGGTCACCGATCTACGCTTGAAGTCCGGGTCCAGTGTGAGCGTGTCCGCCCGCAAGCGTTGCATCAACGCCTCGTCGAAGTGGCCGTTGGCCGGAATGATTCCGCGCTCGGTCTGAAAACGGAGTACGGCCTGCTCAGCGGATACGCCGAAGTCTCCATCAGGCTTGATCTCGACATTGGCATTGTCGCGCATTCCCAGACGCTGGAGGTATTGCTGTGCCTCGAACACCTGCTGGCTGGCGTCCCCACGGTGAAGGTCCATTGCGGCAACCGGCCCTTGGCTGGTCGGCACCGGCATTTGGAAGCCCGGCTGCTGTACACGCTGGACCAAGCCTGCCACCTCAGTCTCCCAACCGGTGGCCAGTACGGCGATGCTGTCGGGGTACGGGCTGCCATTGTTCAGCTCGCCACCATTGACCGAGGCCCGCGCCTGCCGATAGTCAACATGATTACTATTGATATTGTCAGACAGGCGCGCACCAAACATGCCATCGCGCATGCCAACAACCAGCACTTTCGTAGCGATTTCCGCTTCCGCCGCCCGTTCCGGATGTTCGGCCAACTCGCGGCCCATGCCGAGTGCCTCACCCAGCCGTTCGTAGTTGTTCACATGGGTAAGATGTGCAAAGCCACGACCGTAGTACTCTTCGCCACCAAAGTAACGAAGATCCACTGCCTGCTTCCTTCCCCAATCTTCCTCAGGTGCCGCGAAATCGCGCGATTCGTGCTGAGCTGTCGCCAGCACATACGCGATCTGCCTGTGATCGGTAATGCCATTATCGATGCAGGTCCGGACGATCATCTCCACCGACTGATCACGGGTCAGGCCGAATCCGACGCTGCTTTTTCCATAGCCGTCACTCATATCTCAATACTCCTTGTACAGATCGATTCCGTTCGCCGCGGACGCTAGTTCAGAAGCTCTGATTCGGTCGGGCGTTCACCGTTGCAGGTGTTGTAGCGGCGTTCCAGCAACGTGCGCGTTTCGCTTCCGCTTAGCTGGATAACCTTGTCCTCACGCTCGCACGGACTGACTTGGGCGCGCAGAACAAGCCTGCCGTTCTCGATACGATCGATGTCCCGCCCACCAATGGCCGTTTCCAGCGCGCTTGCACGCACATAGCGATTGGCGTTGGCGTCGAGCAGGTAAAACGCATACACGGGGACGTTATAGACACCGTTGTTGTCCAGCCAGACCTGCAGATCCGGCGCACCGTCTCCGTTCAGATCGGCGACTGTCAGCAGCTCGGCTACCTTTGCACCGGCACCTGCACCCACGCGGGTCAGCTGCGGCTGCACGCCGGTGACAGCGACGTTGCGAGCGCCGCGCGTCACCTTCATCGCCTCCACCTGACAGGTGGTCACGTTGTCCGTGTCACTACAATCGGCCACGTTGAACGTCACCTGTAATGGAGGCGAGATCACACCCTGACCAGGCTGCAGGATGATCCTGCCGTCGTAATCAGGCGCGGCGTCGGCTGTATAGGTGGCGACCTGCGCTGGTGTGATGGGGGCTGCCTTGGCTTCGGCGACCAGGGCTGCAGCCCCACTGCCCTGCAGCTGACGGGCGCGTAGCAACGTCATATGGGTGCGGCACTGCTGCGCATCCAGCTGGACCGCGGCATCCCCTGCCTGCGGGCATCTGCTGTCACGCTGGCCAAGCCATTGCCGCTGCAGATTGCGAAGCACGACTTGGTCAGCGACGGCCATCTTCGATCGTGCTGCAACGTAAGCTTCCTTAAGAGCGGTGTCATGGATCCTGAACTCAGCGTCGACACAGCGTTGGCGGGCGTCAAGCGCATTGGCGCTGGCCATGCATTGCCCGTACGCCGGCGTAAGGTGTCGTGCATCACCAGCCAGGAGCTGAGCTCCGCTTGGCCGCTTCCGTGCCTCCGCCTGAGGTGCAGCGTGTACCGCAATGCACAAGCACGCGGCCAGAGTCAGCAGTGCCGCCGGAACTGCGATGCGCCGCCCGCGCACACGTGGAAACGTCAACATACGATGCCTTCCATGGGGGCACTGGGCTGGCCCCGTCTTCTTCCGATGATGGATGCTGCCCGTTGCCGCGTCCACGTTCTGCGACCCGAGTCACAGCATTCCATCGGCGGTACCCAGGAGGCATCCAGAACACGACCCCAAGGGCATCGTCATTCCGGCAACGCATACGCCATCACGTAATCGCCCTTCGGGGTTTCCATGAAGTGGTGCCCGGCCGCGACGATCACGACATACTGCCGCCCGCCCTGCGCGTACACCATCGGGTTGGCCTGGCCGCCGGCCGGCAGCTTGGCGTGCCACAGTTCCTTGCCGGTCTTCAGGTCGATGGCGCGCAGCAGATCATCGGTGGCGGCGGCGATGAAGATCAGTCCGCTGGCGGTCACCACCGCGCCACCATTGTTGGGCGTGCCGATCTCGATCGGCAGGCCGGAACGGATACCGAACGGGCCATTGCCGCGCGCACTGCCGAACGGGCGGTCCCACAGCAGCTTGCCGCTGCGCAGGTCGATGGCGCGGATGCCGCCATAAGGGGGCTGCTTGCACAGCAGGCCCGTGAACGGCAGCCGCCAACCGGCATTGACGTCGATCGCATACGGCGTGCCCACCTGCGGGTCGCCCGCCCCTTCGGCACCACCCTTGTTGTCGGCGCGAATCTGTTCGCGCGGCAGCCAGCCCTTGCGGTCGGCCTCGGCACGCGGCACCAGCCGGTTGTAGTTGGGCATGTCGTTGTAGTTGGCCACGATGATGCCGCGCCGCGTATCGATGGCCACGCTTCCCCAGTCCGAGCCGCCGTTGTAGCCGGGGTATTCGATGGAGTGGCGGTCGCTGGTGGGCGGCGTGTAGAACCCTTCGTAGTGCGCCTTGCGGAACTGGATGCGGCAGACCAGCTGGTCGATGGGGGTCAGCCCCCACATGTCACGCTCGGTCAGGTCATGGTCGCGGCGCAGCGTGTGGTACAGCGAGAACAGCTGAGTGGGCGAGCGCTGTTCGGGCTCCACCCCGCCCTGCGGCACCGCGCGCTCCTCGGCGGGCGTCAGCAGTTGGCCGTTGCGCCGGTCCAGGATGTACAGGTCGCCCTGCTTGGTGGGCAGCAGGATGGCCGGCACCTTGCCGGCCGCGGTCGGGTACTCGATCAGGCTGGCCTGCGATCCCAGGTCGTAATCCCAAACATCCTTGCGCACGGCCTGGAAATGCCAGGCGGGCTTGCCGGTGGTCACGTCCAGGGCCACCAGCGAGGTGGCGTAACGGTTCTGGTTTTCGGTGCGCGAGCCGCTCCAGTAGTCAGCGGCCGAATTGCCCATCGGCAGGTAGACCAGGCCCAGCTGCTCATCGCCGGTGGCCGTGGTCCACATGTTGGGGGTGCCACGGGTGTAGGTCTGGTCGCGCGGCGGCAGACCGCTGCGCTCGGGCTGGTCCATGTCCCAGGCCCAGCGCAGCTTGCCGGTCATCGCGTCGTAGGCCTGGATGACCCCGGACGGCGCATCGCGGCGCTGGCCATCCAGCACCTGGTGGCCGGTGATGATCAGCCCCCGCACGATGGCCGGCGGCGAGGTGATGGACACATAGCCCGGCGGCACCTCGCCCATGCCCAGGGTGATGTCCACCTGGCCGTTGTTGCCGAAGGCGGCGCAGGGTCGCCCGCTGTCTGCATCCACGGCGATCAGGCGGCCATCCAGTGTGCCTTCGATGATGCGGGCACTGCAGAACGGCCGGCTGCCGTCTGCGGCTGCGCGGTGCATCGGGGTGGGCGGCGGCGCCGGCAGGGCCAGGTCGGCGGCCACATCGGCCAGCACGGCATCGGCCACCGTGGGCGCGCTGGGCTGCTCGTAGTAGGCCACGCCACGGCAGGCGGCGGTATAGGGAATGGAGGCGTCGCGCACCTTGGGGTCGAAGCGCCAGACTTCATTGCCACTGGCCGCGTCCAGCGCAATCAACTGGTTGCGCGCACTGCACAGGTACAGCCGGCTGCCGATCTTCAGCGGCGTGGTCTCGGCACCCCAGCGCTTTCGGGGCACATCACCGGTGCGGAACTGCCAGGCCAGCTGCAGGGTGCCCACGTTCTTCGGGGTGATCTGCTGCAGCGGCGAAAAACGCGTGGCCGCGTTGCTGCGGCCCCATGCCGCCCAGTCCTCTTCGGCAGGTTGGTCGGACGGCTGCAGCCCGGTGGTGTCGCGCGTGGGGTCCAGGCCAGCACTGACTGCGGCCTCGGGGTACGGCTGGCGGCCATCCACTTGACCATGCGGGGCAAAGGCCAGCGCGAAGGCGGTCACGAACACCAGGATCAGCACACATCCAACGCTGCGCGACAGCCGCTTCGGCACCGGCGTGCGCAGGGTGGGTGCCACGAACGCCAGCACGATGCCCAGCGCGGTCACCATGCCCAGCCGCGGCACCCAGCGCCAGTAATCGCTGCCCGATTCCCACCAGGTCCACAGCAGGGTGCCGACGAACAGCGCCGCGTAGACCAGTGCGCCGCTGCGGCGATTGCCCCATAGCAGGATGCCGCTGGCCAGCAGGCCGGCACCGGCGATGGCGTAGTACCAGGAGCCGCCCAGGCTACCCAGCCACGCGCCCAGGCCACCGATGACCAGCCCCAGCACGACCAGCAGCAGGGCCAGCACGGTTACCAATGGGTGGCGGGA
Organism: Stenotrophomonas sp. ZAC14D2_NAIMI4_6; assembly: GCF_003086875.1. Lineage (NCBI taxonomy): Bacteria > Pseudomonadati > Pseudomonadota > Gammaproteobacteria > Lysobacterales > Lysobacteraceae > Stenotrophomonas > Stenotrophomonas sp. ZAC14D2_NAIMI4_6. Next base: position 2,664,259 of record NZ_CP025996.1, read on the forward strand.
CACAACGGGTGCGGCGGACTGCGGCGTGGCGGACATCGTCGATCTCCGGGGGCAGCATGGCCTGTTATCCCACCGTCGCTGTGAAGTGCGCGTGCGGTGAGCGCCGGATACAACAACGCCGGCACGAGGCCGGCGTTGTTGAGGTGACGTCGCGACGCGGGCTTACGCCTGCGGCGCGTCCTCGCTCGGTGCAGGGGCTTCGGCCGGAGCGGCAGCAGCCACCTCGTCCTCGTCCTCGTCGATCGAGGCGTCCATGCGTTCCACGGCCTGCAGCTTCTCGTCCTTGGACAGGCGGATGAGCGTCACGCCCTGGGTGTTGCGGCCCACGCGGCTGATTTCCGAGCCGCGGGTACGCACCAGGGTGCCGCCGTCGGAGATCAGCAGGACTTCGTCGCCCGACCCCATCAGCACTGCGGCGACCAGCTTGCCGTTGCGCTCGGTGGTCTGGATGCCGATCACGCCCTGCGTGCCACGGCCCTTGCGCGGGTAGTCCGGCAGCGGGGTGCGCTTGCCGTAGCCGTTTTCGGTGGCGGTCAGGATGTACTGCACGCTGGCGTCGTCGGCGCCGTCGATCACCGCATCGCCATTGGCGGCGGTTTCCTCGACACCGTTGTCGTCCTCGTTCTCGTCCTCGATGCCACCGGCACTTTCGGCCACGATCAGGCTGACCACTTCCTCGCCCGCCGGCATCTTGATGCCGCGCACGCCGGTAGCGGTACGGCCCATCGAACGGACCTTGTCTTCGCCGAAGCGCACGGTCTTGCCGTTGGAGGCGAACAGCAGGATGTCACGCTCGCCATCGGTCAGGCCGACGCCGACCAGGGCATCGCCTTCGTCCAGGTTGATGGCGATCTTGCCGCGGGCCAGACGGAAGGCAAACTCGCTCAGCGGGGTCTTCTTCACCGTACCGTTTCTGGTGGCGAAGAACACGAACTGGCCATCGGCGTACTCACGCACCGGCAGCACGGCCTGCACGCGTTCACCCGGTTCCAGCGGAATCCAGTTGATGATCGGACGGCCGCGGGCGTTGGAACCGGCTTCGGGCAGCTGGTAGACCGGCAGCCAGAACACCTTGCCCGAGCTGGTGAAGGTCAGCAGCGTGTCGTGCGTATTGACCAGCCACAGCTGTTCGATGAAATCCTCTTCCTTGGTCGCCGCCGCACTGCGGCCACGGCCACCGCGGCGCTGCGCGCGGTAGACGCTGACCGGCTGGCGCTTCACGTAACCGGCGTGGGACACGGTCACCACCACGTCTTCCGGCGCGATCAGGTCCAGGATGTCCAGGTCTTCTTCGCTGTGGCGGATTTCGGTACGACGCTCGTCACCGAACTCGGCCTTCACGTTGATCAGCTCTTCGCGGATCACCTGCAGCAGGCGGTCGGGATCTTCCAGGATGTGGATCAGCCCGGCGATCACTTCCAGCAGCTGCTTGTATTCCTCGGTCAGGCGGTCCTGCTCCAGCCCGGTCAGGCGGTGCAGGCGCATTTCCAGAATCTGCGTGGCCTGGATTTCGGTCAGCTGGTAGCCGCCCTCGATCAGGCCCACGCCCTTGGGCAGATCTTCCGGACGCGAGGCTTCAGCACCGGCGGCGCCCAGCATCGAACCGACCAGGCCCGGCTCCCACAGGCGGGCGAGCATGCGTTCGCGCGCTTCGTTGGGGTTCGGCGAGGTCTTGATCAGTTCGATCATCTCGTCGATGTTGGCCAGCGCAACGGTCAGGCCTTCCAGCACGTGGGCACGGGCGCGCGCCTTGCGCAGCTCGAACACGGTGCGGCGGGTGACCACTTCGCGACGGTGGCGGACGAACGCCTCCAGCATCTGCTTGAGGTTCATCAACTGTGGGCGGCCATCGACCAGCGCCACCATGTTGATGCCGAACACCGATTCCATCTGCGTCTGCTGGTACAGGTTGTTCAGCACAACCTCGGCAGATTCACCGCGCTTGATCTCGATGTAGATGCGCATGCCGTCCTTGTCGGACTCATCGCGCAGCTCGCTGATGCCTTCGATCTTCTTTTCCTTGACAAGTTCGGCGATCTTTTCGATCAGACGCGCCTTGTTCACCTGGTAAGGAATTTCAGTGACGATGATCGATTCGCGGCCGTTGTCGGCCACTTCGATATCGGCCTTGGCACGGATGCGCACGCGGCCACGGCCGGTGCGGTAGCCGGCGACGATGCCGGCGGTGCCGTTGATGATCCCTGCGGTCGGGAAATCCGGGCCCGGGATGTACTCCATCAGGCCGTCGACGTCGATTTCCGGGTTGTCGATCAGCGCGATGCAGGCGTTGATCGATTCGCTCAGGTTGTGCGGCGGGATGTTGGTGGCCATGCCCACCGCGATACCGGCCGAACCATTGACCAGCAGGTTCGGGAACCGGGTCGGCATGACCGTCGGCTCCAGTTCCTTTTCGTCGTAGTTGGGCTGGAAATCGACGGTTTCCTTGTCGATGTCCGCCATCAGCTCGTGGGCGAGGCGGGACATGCGGGCTTCGGTGTAACGCATCGCCGCGGCGGAATCGCCGTCGATCGAACCGAAGTTACCCTGGCCATCGACCAGCATGTAGCGCAGCGAGAACGGCTGTGCCAGGCGCACCAGCGTGTCGTAGACCGACTGATCGCCGTGCGGGTGGTACTTACCGATCACGTCACCGACGATACGCGCCGACTTGAAGTAAGGCTTGTTGCTGTGCGCGTTCAGTTCGTTCATCGCGAACAGCACACGGCGATGCACGGGCTTGAGGCCATCGCGCGCATCGGGCAGCGCACGCCCCACGATCACGCTCATGGCGTAATCGAGGTAGCTCTTGCGCATCTCGTCTTCCAGGTTGACCTGGATGATTTCCTTGGCGGTTTCTGCCATTCGGGTTCCGTTGTCTGGTAGCGGTCCAGTCCGGCGCAGCCCACTGCAGGAGGGGTCGTGCCGGAACCTCGATTCAACCTGCCGATACTACCACAACGGGCCGTTTTCCGCCCGTGTTTACGGGGGTTTTACCGGCACAAATCAGGAACTTAGGGGATTGCCGGGCAGCCGCCGGCGCGACCGGGGCCGGGGTCAGATCCCTTTCCGCAGGAAAGGGCTCTGACCCCGCCTGTCCGTCAACCGCCGAACGCGGCCCGCATGTTTTCCAAGGTCGGGTTCAGGATGACCCCGCGCTCGGTCACGATGGCGTCGATCAGCTCGCCCGGGGTCACGTCGAACACCGGGTTCCAGGCGGCGATGCCCTCGGCCACGGTGCGGGTACCGCCCACGCCGTACAGCTCGCCCGGGTCGCGCTGCTCGATCTCGATCTGGCTGCCGTCCACGGTATCCATGTCCACCGTGGACGAGGGTGCCACCACCATGAACTTCACCCCGTGGTGGCGGGCGGCGATGGCCAGCTGGTAGGTGCCGATCTTGTTGGCGGTATCGCCATTGGCGCAGATGCGGTCGGCGCCGACGATCACCCACTGCACCGCACCGGTCTTCATCAGGTGCGAGGCGGCCGAATCGGCGATCAGGGTGGCGTCGATGCCATCCTGCTGCAGTTCCCACACGGTCAGGCGGGCGCCCTGCAGCCACGGCCGGGTTTCGCCGGCAAACACCCGGGCGATGCGCTGCTGGGCCATGCCCGCGCGGATCACGCCCAGGGCGGTGCCGAAACCGGCCGTAGCCAGCGAACCGGTGTTGCAGTGGGTCAGCACGCCACTGCCGGCCTCGATCAGACCCGCGCCCAGTGCGCCCATGTGGCGGTTGGCGGCCAGGTCTTCTTCGGCAATGGCCTGCGCCTCGGCTTCCAGCACGGCCTTCCAGTCGGCGCCGGCGGCGGACAGCGCGCGGCGCATGCGCGCCAGCGCCCAGGCCAGATTCACTGCGGTCGGGCGCGAGGCATTCAGGCGCTGCAGCGCCGGTTCCAGCTGCTGCAGCGCATGCGCGCCGTCGGCGGCCTGCACGTCGCGCGCGGCCAGCACCACGCCCCAGGCCGCAGCGATGCCGATGGCCGGCGCGCCACGTACGGTCAGCGCATGGATGGCGGCGGCAACTTCGTCGCTGTCATGGCAGGCAACGTGTTCCACCACGAACGGCAGCTTGCGCTGGTCCAGCAGCTGCAGCGCGTCGCCGGTCCACAGGATCGGGCGGATGTGGTCGTAACGGGCGTAATCGAGATCGGTGGCAGTGTTCATGGGCCCATTGTAGGGCCAGCCCCTGCCCCGTGGCCCTGCCGGGCGGTCAATTCACCGAGAATTCGGCCCGGCAGCCGCCGTCCACCCAGATCCCGTTGCGGTTCCAGCCCCAGGTCTGCCCTTCCACGCAGGCGGTGCCGGAAATCTGCCGCGACACCACGGCGCCGGCGCTGATGCTGGCCCCGCAGAAGCGACGCCGCTTGGATTTGGATTCGCAGGTCAGCCGGCGCGGCATATCGACGAAGCGCCCCTGTTCGTCGGCCACCTCGAAATCGCCCTGGCAGCCACGGCTGGTCCAGATTTCATTGCGCTTGTAGCCCCAGCCCTGCCCTTCCCGGCACGGCAGCACCGACAACTGGCGCAGCAGCCGTACCGGCGCGCCGTCCAGCCGCACGGGGCAGCTCTGCGGCCGACCACTGGATTCGCAGCGCACCACCCGGCGCACCAGGCGCTTGCCGGCATCAGGGCTGGCCGTCGTGGCCGCAGTACCGGCGGCCGGGCGTGCGCGGAACTCGGCGCGGCAGCCCAGGGTGACCCACACGCCGCTGCGGTCGGTGCCCCATTCGCTGCCGCGGATGCAGCTGTTGCTGGACAACTGCCGCACCAGATCGACGCCATTGGTGACGTCCAGGTCGCAGTGCACCCAGCCCATGTCGCGCGATTCGCAGGTGATGACCTGGCCGTCATAACCGGTCTGCGCCGACGCCGGCAACGGCATGACCGCGCCCCATATCGCCATGGCGTACACCGGTGCCGCTACGACCGCCAACCACTTGACCAAAGCTTTCCCCAACCGAGTCGATAACCACGCTGCCAGTGTCTGGCATCAGGCGTGATAAGAGCATCATCGCCGTTGCTGAATCAAGCGTGGAATGTGCTCGATCCGTTCAGGCCGTGCAGCGGCGGCGCGAAGAACGCGCGCACGCCACACTCATGCATGGGCGAAGTCGAAGGCCAGCACATCGGCAATGCGCGGCGTGCCGTTCATCGCCATCAGCAGGCGGTCCACGCCTACCGCCACGCCTGCGCAGTCGGGCAGGCCCGGCAGTGCGTCCAGCAGCGCCTCATCCAGCGCCGGCTGCACCTGCCCACGCGCGTGGCGGCGCTGCAGATCGCTGTTGAAGCGCGCGCGCTGTTCATGGGCATCGTTCAGTTCGTGGTAGCCGTTGGCCAGCTCCACCGTGCCCAGGTACAGCTCGAAGCGTTCGGCCAGCGGCGGGCTGCCGGCGCGGATGCGGGCCAGCGCCGCCTGGCTGGCGGGCCAGTCATGCACCGCCGTCATCACCGCGTCATCGAAGTGCGGTTGGATGCGATGGGTCATCAGCAGGTCCAGCCAGTCATCGCGGGTCAGCCCGACCGGGTCGATGTGCACCTCCCCCAGCGCCGCGCGCAGTGCTGCCTCGTCGGCAGCGAAGGGATCCACCCCGGCATGCTGCTGGAACAGCTCGCGGTAGCTGAGCACGCGCAGGCTGGCGGTGCGTCCCACCAGGGCCAGCGCCTGGCGTACCAGCTCGGCGGTTTCGTGCATCAAGCGGTGGTGGTCCCAGCCGACCCGATACCATTCCAGCATGGTGAATTCGGGGTTGTGGCGGCCGCCCGCTTCGCCGTTGCGGAACACCCGGCCCAGCTCGTAGCAGTCGCCCACGCCAGCCGCCAGCAGACGCTTGAGCGGATATTCGGGCGAGGTGCGCAGCCAGCGGCGGCGGCCACCGGCATCGACGTGACCACTGAAATCGGTATGGAAGCTGTCGATGTTCGGCTCGGTATTGCCGGCCACCGACAGGATCGGCGTTTCCACTTCCATCACATCGCGTTCGGCGAAGAAGCGGCGCAGCAGCGCATTCAACGCCGCGCGCTGCTGCAGCGTGCGCATCAGCTGCGGATTCACAGGATGCCCTCGGCGCGCGGATGGTCCAGCGGCAGGGTCAGCAGGCTGCGGGTGTCATCGATATAGCCGCTGGCCAGGTACAGGCGGCGTGCCAGCTCGTTGTGGTGGTTCACTTCCAGCCGCAGGCGGGTGACGCCGCGGCCGCGTGCACGCTGTTCGCAGATGGCCAGCGCCTGCTTGCCACGACCACGGCCACGTGCGCGATGGCTCAGGTAGAGCTCGTCCAGCAGCACGAAATGGCCGCCCTGCTCCAGGCTGAAACCCATCGCCAGCACGGCATGGCCGACCACCTCGCCGGCTTCGTCCAGCCACAGCAGCACCTCGCCATTGCGCGGGTCGGCCAGCAGCGCATCGACCCCACGGCGAACGCGGGCATCATCGAATTCGATCTTGTCTTCGGCGTAGAAATCGCGCATCAAGGCGATCAATGCCTCTTCATCAGCACGGGTGGCCAGGCGGAAATCCAGCGGGGCGATCTGCATCGGTAGTCCTCTCTTGCTTCAGGCCGGGCGCACGCGGCGCCCGGCGGGTTCATCACTCGTGTTCGGCCAGATAGGCCAGCAGGCGATCTTCGTCCCACACCGGCACGCCCAGCGACTGCGCCTTGTCCAGCTTGGAACCGGCTTCGGTGCCTGCCACCAGGAAGCTGGTCTTCTTCGAGACGCTGCCCGACACCTTGGCGCCCAGCGCTTCCAGGCGTTCCTTGGCCGCATCGCGGGTGAGCTGGGCCAGGGTGCCGGTCAGCACCACGGTCTGCCCGTCCAGCGGCCCGGCCACCACCTCGGCCAGGGCCGGCGCGTGGGCCAGGATGTGCTGCATGGCGCGCTCGGCGGCCAGCAGCATTGCCCCCTGGCCGTCGCTGTCCAGCCACTGCGCCAGCCCGCGCGCGGTGTCATCGGGCAGGCCGGCGTTGACGAACTGGCCGTGCTCGGCATCCAGCACCGCCTGCGCGGACGGCAACGCTGCCACCAGCTTTTCAGCGCGCAGGCGGGTGATGCCGGGAATCTCGGCCTCCACCAGCAGCTGGGCCAGATCCAGCCCTTCGCGCAGCTTGGCGCTGGGCGGATGGGCATCGGCAATGCGCACCTGCCCCACCTGCAGCAGATCGTCGATGGCCTGCTGGTTGCCGGGCTGCTCGAAGAAATGCCCCAGCGAGCGTGCGACTTCACCGCCGATATCCGGCACGCGCTTGAACAGCGGCCACGGCAGGTGGCGGATCAATTCCAGGTCACCGAACCACTGCGCCAGTGCCTTGGCCGTGCTTTCGCCCACGTGCTCGATGCCCAGCGCGAACAACAGCCGTTCCAGCGTGGCATCACGGCTGGCATCGATGGCCGCGATCAGGTTGTCGGCCCACTTGGTGGCGATCTTCTTCGTGTTCCATTCGAAGCTGGCCGGCTGCACCAGCGCCTGCGCGCGCCAGCCCGCATCGGCGGCGTCCAGCTTCAGCACGGCGGTGAGCACCGCGCCACTGCCCTCGGCGGGCAGGTGCAGCTTCAATGCTGCGGCCAGGGCCGAGGGATCTTCGGCATCGAGCACCAGCTTCAGGTGCAGCAGCGTGTCGCGGCTGAGGCGGTACAGATCCGCCACGCTTTTCACGATGCCGGCATCCACCAGCGTTTCAATGTACTTGTCGCCCAAGCCGTCGATATCCATGGCGCGGCGCGATGCGAAGTGCGCAATGGCTTCCTTGCGCTGCGCCGGGCAGGACAGTTCGCCCGAACAGCGCCATGCCGCTGCACCTTCTTCGCGCACGATCTCCGCACCGCACACCGGGCAGTGGGTGGGCATCTGCCAGGGCGTGGTGCCCGGCGGGCGACGGTCCACGATGACGCTGACCACTTCGGGAATGACATCCCCGGCACGGCGCACGATCACGCTGTCACCCACGCGCACGTCCAGCCGCGCGATCTGGTCGGCGTTGTGCAGGGTGGCGTTGGACACGATCACCCCGGCCACCGCCACCGGCGCCAGACGCGCGACCGGCGTGGCCGCACCGGTACGGCCGATCTGGATCTCGATCGCCTCCACCGTGGTGCTCTGTTCCTGCGCCGGGAACTTGTGTGCGATGGCCCAGCGCGGCGCGCGCGAAACGAAGCCCATCGTCTGCTGGCCGGCGCGATCGTCCAGCTTGTAGACCACGCCGTCGATATCGAACGGCAGGCCGTCACGGCGCTCGCCGATCATGCGGTAGTAGCCCAGCAGCCCGTCGCTGCCTTCCACCACCTGGCACAACTCGCTGACCGGGAAACCCCAGGCCCCGAGCTGCGCCAGCGTGCCCGAATGGGTGTCCGGCAGCTCGCCGCCCTGCACTTCGCCGGTGCCGTAGGCAAAGAAGCTGAGCCGACGCTGGGCGCTGATTTTCGCGTCGAGCTGGCGCAATGATCCCGCCGCTGCGTTGCGCGGGTTGGCCAGCACCTTGCCGCCGTGCAGGCGCGCACGTTCGTTGTAGGCCTCGAAATCGGCGCGGGCCATGTACACCTCGCCGCGCACTTCCAGCACATCGGGCCAACCACTGCCCTGCAGGCGCTTGGGAATATCGGCGATCTGCCGCAGGTTGGCGGTCACGTCCTCGCCGGTGCTGCCATCGCCGCGGGTCGCGCCCAGCACGAACTGGCCGTCTTCATAGCGCAGGCTGATCGCCAGGCCGTCCATTTTCGGCTCGGCGGAAAAGCGCAGCGCGCCACGGCGCAGGCGCTCGTCGATACGGCGCACGAAGTCCGCCACTTCCTCATCGCTGAACGCATTGGACAGCGACAGCATCGGGACCGCGTGGGCGACTTCGGCGAAGCGGCCGGACGGGCGCGCGCCCACCTGCTGGGTCGGACTGTCGGCGCGGGCCAGCTCGGGATGCTCGCGCTCCAGTGCCTCCAGCGCGCGGACCAGGCGGTCGTAGTCGGCATCGGGAATTTCCGGCGCATCCAGCTCGTGATAGGCACGGTTGGCCTGGGCGATCTGCCGGCGGAGATCCTCGGCGCGTTCGGCGGGGCTGGGGCTCATCGGAATCCGGTGGTTCTGGGATGGCCGGGAATTCTACCGCGCCCGACCGTCAGGCCCCGTATTGCCGTATTTGTAGAGTCGAGCTTGCTCGACTGCTTTTCCAGCCCAGTCGAGCAAGCTCGACTCTACCGAAGCAAGGCAGTCGAGCAAGCTCGACTCTACCGGGCGGTGGGCTTGCCGCCCTGCCCCACCAGCGCTAGCGTGCGGCAACCGCCCCTTGGAATCCTGCCCGTGACCCTGCCCACATCGCGCCGCCATTTCCTGCACCTGGCCGGCGTCGGCCTGGCTGTTGCCGGCACGGGTCTGCCCCGCGCTGCTGCAGCGCAACCGGCGCCCGTGGCAGCTGTCCCAGTGCTGTTGAACTTCAATGAGTGCCCCTACGGCCCTGCGCCCGCCGCCCAACAGGCCGCTCGCGACAGCATCGCCGGCAGCGGCCGCTATCAGTTTGCGCTGGCCGGGCAGGTGCGCGATGTCTTCGCCACCCAGAACGCCGTGCCGGCCGACCATGTGCGCCTGTACCCGGGTTCCAGCGAACCCCTGAACCGCGCCGCCACGCTTTGGACCGGGCCGCAGTCTGCGCTGGTGGTGGCCGACCCCACCTTCGAGGCGCTGGGTGACCTGGCTGCTGCGCGCGGCGCGCAGGTAACAAAGGTGCCACTGCGCGAGGACGGCGCGCACGACCTGCGCGCGATGGTGGCAGCGGCGCACGCACGGCCCAGCGGCCTGATCTACGTCTGCAACCCGAACAACCCGACCGGATCGATCAGCGCGCCGGCCGAACTGGCCTGGCTGCTGGCCAACAAGCCGGCGTCCACCCGTGTGCTGGTGGACGAGGCCTACCTGCAGTACAGCGACCAGCCCAGCCTGATCGGCCAGGTCGCCCAGCGCGATGACCTGATCGTGCTGCGCACGTTTTCCAAGCTGTATGGCATGGCCGGCCTGCGCCTGGGCGTGGCCGCCGCCCATCCCGAGCGCCTGCGCGAACTGTCCAGCCTGGGCGAGAACCCCCTGCCCGTACCTGCCCTGGCCGCAGCGCTGGCCAGCCTGGGCGACGCGCAGCTGGTGCCGCAGCGGCGCCAGCAGAACGCGCAGGTACGCCAGGCCACCATCGCCTGGCTGGGCAAGCGCGGTTTCAGCTGCGTGCCGTCGGAAGCGAACTGCTTCGTGGTGGATGTGCAGCGCGACGGCAGTGCCTTTGCCAAGGACATGGCCGACAACGGCGTGGTGATCGGCCGCAGCTGGCCGATCTGGCCGCAGCGCGTGCGCATCACCGTGGGGACCGAAGCGGAGATGGCAGCATTCCGCCGCGCGTTTGCAAAGGTGGCCGGCGTACCGGCATGACGCCGAGGGCGACCCATCTGTAGAGTCGAGCCATGCTCGACTGGGGCCTTCCCTACAAACCTGACCGCATTCAAGCGATACCCAAGCTACCTTGCCCAGCCAATGCTGAGGCATGCCCAGTCCACTTCTCCTGAAAGGCCGTTGGTCGCAGGTGCGGAATGTCTATGCGATCACGACGGTCACCCATCAACGCCGTCGCTACTTTGACGATCCAGAACGCGCCGCCGTCATCGTTGCGGGACTGCAATGGATCCAGCAGGAGGGCCGATGCCTCAATCTTGCCTGGGCGGTCATGCCCGACCACGTGCACTGGCTGATGCAACTGCGCACAGGAACCCTTGCTGCGTCGGTGCAGATGATGAAGTCGCGCTGCAGCCGTCTGGCTGGGACCGACGGCCCTCTCTGGCAGCGTGGCTACTATGACCACGCAGTACGGTGCGACGAATCCTTGAAAAGCCAGGCGCTGTACATCGCCGCCAATCCCGTACGCGCGGGCCTTTCGGCGCAGCTTGGCGATCATCCGTTTGCGTGGTGCCGTTGGTTTGATCGGTCGCCGTAGTAATTTGAGTCGAGCATGGCTCGACTCTACAAAGTTGCGCCGATATGTAGAGTCGAGCCATGCTCGACTGGCGCTGTTACCAGCGCGGGGTCTTGGTCAGCGGCGGGGCCTGGTGCTGGCGGTCGTAGGCGCGCAGTTCGTCACGGATATGGGCGATGCGCTGGCGGCCCAGGGCGTTGCGGCTGTCATCCAGCACCACGCCATCGAGCAGTTCGGCCATGCGCTGCACGGTGGGCAGCATCTTTTCCCAGGCATCGAGCGCGGTCAGCGGCGCCGGCAGGGTCAGGAAGAAGGCGATGGCCGGGGTTTCCATGGCGCGGATGTTGGCCATGTCGAAGCTGCCCGGCTTCATGATGCTGGCCATGGAGAAGATCGGGCCGCGCTCGGGGTGGCCTTCCACCAGCCGGTGGAACACGTTCATGTGGCCGAATACCAGGCCGGTCTTTTCCGCCGCCACCACGATGTCTTCGCCACGCAGCTGTTCGCCTGCGCGGGCGGCCACGAACAGCGAAACGATCTTGTCGAAATCCTGGGTGGCGCGCTTGCCAAGATCGTTGGCCGCGCCGTCTGCATCGGCCAGGCCCAGCTCGGCCTGCTGACCCTCTTCGCCCAGGCCGGGTTCGCTGCGGGTCTCGGCCAGCGGTACGCCGTCCTCGCCCAGTACCGGTTCGCGGCGCTCGCCCGCAGCCGGCTCGGGGCCGTCCACGCGGCGCCCCTGCGGCTTCTTCTTGGGGCGACCAAACAGGAAGATCGCAGCCACCAGCAGCAGGCCGGCGGCCAGGATGCCGATGCGCAACAGTGCCGTGTCGGACATTCGATGGGTTCTCCGGCTAGTTCATTCAGGTAACTAGAATGGCACGTCAGGCCGCGCCCGCCAATCGCGCGGCTTCTTCCAGGTCCACGCTGACCAGGCGGCTGACGCCCGGTTCGCGCATGGTCACGCCGGAAAGCTGGTGCGCCGCTTCCATCGTCGCCTTGTTATGGCTGACGAACAGGAACTGCACCTTCTCGCTCATTTCCTTGACCATGTTGGCCAGGCGACCGACGTTGGCCTCGTCCAGTGGCGCGTCCACTTCGTCCAGCAGGCAGAACGGCGCGGGGTTGAGCTGGAAGATGGCAAACACCAGGGCCACCGCGGTCATCGCCTTCTCGCCACCGGACAGCAGCGAGATGCTGGACACGCGCTTGCCGGGCGGGCGCGCCATGATGGTCACGCCGGTGTCGAGCAGGTCTTCGCCGGTCAGTTCCAGGTAGGCATGGCCGCCACCGAACAGGCGCGGATACAGCGCCTGCACGCCGGCGTTGACCCGGTCGAAGGTGTCCTTGAAGCGCCCGCGGGTTTCGCGGTCGATCTTGCGGATCGCATCTTCCAGGGTTTCCAGCGCGGTGGTCAGGTCCGTGTGCTGCGCATCCAGGTAGTCCGAGCGCTGCGAGGCCTCGCCGTACTCATGGATGGCGGCCAGGTTCACCGGCTCCAGCCGGCGCATGCGCGCGTCGATCTGGTGCACGGCCTGCTCCCACTCGCCCAGGCGCGCATCGTCCGGCAGCGCCTCCAGCACCTCGGCCATCACGAAACCGGCCTTTTCCACGGCGGCCTGCAGGGTCTCGGCGCTCAGCACCAGCGCCTGCTGGTCCAGCCGGCGCTGGGAAATACGCTCACGCTGGGCCAACGCCTGCTCGTCACGCTGGTGGCGGGTCTGTTCATAGGTGCGCAGGTCGGCATCGATGCCGTCCAGCAGGGTGCGCGCCTCGGTCAGCACGCGATCGGCGCGCACACGCTCTTCCAGCGCACGCTGGTGCTCGGCCTGCAGCGATTCCACCGGCGAATCGCCATCGTCCAGCTGCGAATGCAGTTCGCCCAGGCGCGAATCCAGCTGGCCACGCTGGGTGCTCATGCGCTCCAGCGCCTGCCCCAGCGACGCCAGCTGCGCACGCTGCGATTCCAGGGTCAGTGCCAGCGCATGCGAACGCTCGCGCACCGCACGTGCAGCATCACGGGCCAGATCGCGCGCTTCGGTCAGCTGGCGGCGCTCGCCTTCCAGGCCCTGCCGGGTCGATTCCAGGTCGCCCATGCTGCTGACCGCGTTTTCCAGCCGCGAACGCGCTTCGCGCGCCTGTTCGTTGTTGGCGTCCAGCGTCTCCAGCAACTGCTTCAGCTCACCTTCGATGCGGTCAATGCGGGCACGCGCGGCCTCCACCTTGCCCTGCTGGCCCTGCAGCTGGCCGGCCAGTTCGGATACGCCGCGATGGGCCTGGTACAACGTGCGCTGCGCGTCCTCGCGCTGCTGCTCGGCGGCCAGCAACTGCTCGCGCAGGCCGGCCAAGCGCTCTTCCAGCTCGGCCTCGCGATCCTGCAGCTGTTCGATCTGTTCGCGCAGCTCATTGATCTCACGTTCGCGCAGCAAGGCGCCCTGCTGCGCGGCGCCGGAGCGCGACACGCGCAGCCAGCCCTGGCCCAGGCGCTCGCCGTGCTGGGTGATGATGGAATCGCCTTCGGGCAGACCGGCCTGCAGCGTCTTGGCCTCGGCCAGGTCGCGGGCACCATGCAGGTGCGCCAGCAGGCGACGGATCGCCACCGGGCCACGCACGCGCGCGGCCAGCGAGGTCGGCGCCACATCCAGCGCGGCGTCATCGCTGGCGACCAGCGCAATGCGGCCTTCGCCCAGCTCGCCGAGCGCATCGACCAGACCGGACGGGTCATCGACCAGCACGCCTTCGATCAGTTCGCCCAGCGCACTTTCCACGGCATTTTCCCAGCCGGCATCGACGTCCAGACGCTCGCCGACACGCGCCGCCGAATCCAGGCCGTGCGACTGCAACCAGGCCACCGCAGCACCCTGCTCCTGGCCCAGTGCGGCCTGCTGCAGGGTTTCCAGCGAGGCCAGGCGCCCGCGCAGGCCATTGACCTGCTTGTGCAGCTCGGCCAGTTCGTTCTGACCCGCGCGCTGCTGTTCCTGCACGGCGGCCACGCCTTCCTTGCGGTGCTCGACCGCTTCGGTCAGCTCGTCCAGCGCGGTCTTCTGCGTGTCGTGCTGCAGGTGCAGCTGTTCGAACGCCTCTTCCAGTGCCTGGACATCCAGGCCGGCACGCTCGGCCACCAGCGCCTCGCGGCGGCGGTCGGCATCCAGGATCTGCTTGTCCAGGTAGTCCACGCGGGTGCGCTCGACATCGCCGGCGCGCGAGGCCTCCGAGCTCTGCGAGGTGTGGTGTTCCCAGCGCTGCTGCCAGCTGGCCAGGCGGTCCTCGGCCTCGCGCAGGCTTTCCTGCTTGATCTCGTTCTCTTCCTGCAGCGCTTCCAGCTGCGGGGTCGCGTCTTCGACGGCCTCGCGCAGCACGCCCAGGCGCGCCTCGTCGCAGCTGATGTGCTGGCCCAGCTCGGCCAGCGCCTGCTGGGTTTCGTCGCGCGCCTTGTGCAGACGCTGCGACAGCTCGCGCTGGTGCTGGATCTGCTGTTCCACCCGGGCGAGCGTGCTGCCCACCTGGTAGACCGCCGCCTGTGCGGTGTTCAGGGCGTCGGCCGCCTCTTCGCGGCGCACGCGCGAGGTTTCGATATGGGCTTCGGCTTCACGCTGCTCGGCAATCAGTTGCTGCAGGCGGGTCTCTTCCTGCAACAAGCCTTCGCGCAGCTTGGAAAGACGGCCATCCAGGCCGCGGAGTTCCAGCGCCTTCCACTGCCCGTCCTTCACCCGGCGCTCTTCCTGCAGCGCCTGGTACTGCTCGGCCTGCTTGGCCTGGCGCTTCAGGTGTTCGAGCTGCTTGCCGATCTCATCGCGCAGGTCGCCCAGCCGGTCCAGGTTCTCGCGGGTATGGCGGATGCGGGTTTCGGTTTCCTTGCGGCGTTCCTTGTACTTGGAAATGCCGGCGGCCTCTTCCAGGTACACGCGCAGGTCTTCCGGGCGCGCCTCGATGATCTGGCTGATCATGCCCTGCTCGATGATCGAGTAGCTGCGCGGGCCCAGGCCGGTACCGAGGAACAGATCGGTGATGTCGCGGCGACGGCACTTGGTGCCGTTCAGATAATAGTTGCTGGTGCCGTCGCGGCTGACGGTGCGCTTGACCGAGATTTCGTTGAACGAGGCGTACTCGCCGGAAATCGTGTGGTCCGAATTATCGAAGATCAGCTCGACGGTGGCCTGCGAGACCGGCTTGCGGGCATTGGAACCGGAGAAGATCACGTCGGTCAGCGAGTCGCCGCGCAGGCGGCTGGCCGAACTTTCGCCCATGACCCAGCGCACGGCGTCGATGATGTTCGACTTGCCGCAGCCGTTGGGCCCCACTACGCCGGTCATATTGGTCGGCAGGTGCAGGGTGGTCGGATCGACGAACGACTTGAAGCCGGACAGCTTGATCGTGGAAAGACGCATGGCGTGATTGGGTTCCGGGCAAGGGCCTTACGGCCGCCACCATAGTGGATGTCAGGTCAGCCAGCACCTCAAGCCCTTGATTTCAAAAGAATTCAACAAGGCCAAGGGTGACGCAATGGAATGAGTATAGCGGGGCGAATGTTCCACGGGCGGGATGACGGGCGCGGAGAGCCCGTGGAGTGGACCCCGATGTCGCTTTACGCCCGGCGCGCGGGACTACCCAGGCAACGAGCAAAGTGCAAGTTATTGATATTTATTGGTTACTGAACCGAGTCGCAGCCCTGCACAACAGAAGCTGTGCAGGATGGACGGATGTACCGACCGCTTTCATTTACCCCCACCTACGACGCGGCGACTGTTCCCGTGCTCGGAGGAACCGCTTGGCTGGATGCCCGCGCCCCTTGGCCAACCAGCATCCATAGACACCCGTTGCTTCACCTGGCTAGCTTTCCGACCACATTCATTCGAAACCACGTCCCCGGACTCGACCTAGCGCCCGGGCTGATCATTTCGGTCTTCACGCCATACCTCACCTCGGGCGAGCAGAGATTCGAAGAAGCCATGAACCACGGCGGCCGTGTAATTGCTCACTGGCCCGGGCGTGAACCGACGCCTTCTCCCTGCGCTCCGATTGGACCACTCCACATTTGCGCCGGGACGGCGGTGGCTGAGGGCGAAGCACCTCACGGAGGTTCGAAGATTGGTGGGCGGCCTTACTGGCTGCAGGATGACGAATCGGAGGGCCAAGTGTTCGCCCTTCAATTCGACGAATTCGATCTTGATAAGGCAGCTCCGACGCATCGAGGAATCCTGGTCGGGGGGATGGGCTATCTGTTGCTTGATCGCAACATTCCCTCACCTTCGAAAAACTGCGGTCGATTCGTCATCCAGACGACTTGAGGGACGGGCCAAGTCAGTTGCCCGACATCGGCCGGCCATGACTTATCAGACCGGACAAGAACAGGTCATCGCTGGCTCGGCCCTCAACGCCATCGGACTCATCCATGTACAGAGAACTTGTATTCGAAAATTATGGCCAAGCTCCGGGCTGCGCTTTCTTGGGAGGCGCCCCATACCTGTCTCCCGATACTCCTTGGCCTTGCGACGCCAAGGGAAAGCCAATGCTTCATCTTGCGAGCCTGCCTGCGCCGTTCGTTCAAGCGCACGCTCCGAAGATCGCTATCAAAGCGAATCTCTGCGTTTCGATTTTCACACCCTATGACGTTCGTGATGATGCCTATATCGAGACCGCTATACAGGCTGGCGGACGTGTCATCGCCTATGTACCTCACGCGCTCGGTGCACGCAGCGCAGCACTCCCATTTGACCCGTGTCTGATCAACACTGGCGCAGCTTCCATCCCAGATGACGCCCAAAATGGAATCGCCAAAATCGGCGGAATTCCTACCTGGCTCCAGGATGATTGCAGTGAAGGACGGGAATTCATCCTCCAGATCAACAGTTCCCGCTTGAACCGGGCAGCGCCAACGCATCGAGGAATTCTTGTCGGCGGAATGGGATACCTGCTGCTTGAACGCAACATTCCCGCACCTTCAATGGACTGCGGTCGATTCGTCATCCAGACCACCTGAACAACCAGTCGAGCATGGCTCGACTCTACATACCCGACTATCGCCCGAAACAAAACGGGCACCCATGCGGGCGCCCGTTCTGCGGTGATACCCGGCCTTTTGGCCCGGAATCAGGCCTTTTCGGCTTCGACCACAACCTTGACGGTGGTTTCCACGTCGGCGTGCAGGTGCACCAGGACGTCGTATTCACCGATGTTGCGGAAGGCGCCTTCGCCCAGGATGACTTCGCTCTTGCTCAGCTCCAGGCCGGCAGCGGTGAAGGCATCGGCGATTTCGCGGGCGCCGACCGAGCCGTACAGCTTGCCTTCGGTCGAAGCGTTGGCGGCGATGGTCACGCTCGCGCCTTCCAGCTTGGCCTTGCGGGCTTCAGCGTCGGCGTGGATGGACTGTGCCTTGGCTTCGTATTCGGCGCGCTTGGCTTCGAACTCGGCCTTGTTGCTCTCGGTGGCCGGCACGGCCTTGCCCTGCGGCACGAGGAAGTTACGGCCGTAGCCCGGCTTGACGGTGACCAGGTCACCCAGGTTGCCGAGGTTGGTGACCTTCTGCAGGAGGATCAGCTGCATGGTAGTGCTCCAGATAAGTTATTCGTTAGCGAGGCAGCGCCCCGCAACTGTGGCTGTCCGAATAGCTGGCACAGCGGGGCGGCACGGGGCCGCCCCGCCGGGCATCAGACGTCGTGGTTGTCGGTGTACGGAATCAGGGCCAGGAAGCGAGCGCGCTTGACGGCGGTCGCCAGCTGACGCTGGTACTTCGACTTGGTACCGGTGACGCGGCTCGGCACGATCTTGCCGTTCTCGGTCAGGTACTGGCGCAGGGTGTTGAGATCCTTGTAGTCGATCTCCTTCACACCTTCAGCCGTGAACTTGCAGAACTTGCGGCGACGGAAGAACTTGGACATGGGAAGGCTCCTTAGGCGGCGGAAGCGGCGTCGTCGCCGGCTTCGTTGTCAGCGGTGGTGGTGGACTCGCCTTCTTCGTCGTCACGACGACGGCGCTCACCGCGCTCCGGCTTGTCACCCTTCTCGTCCTTGCTCTTCATGATCAGCGACTGCTCGGTGTCAGCCTCGTCACGCTTGATGACCAGGTTGCGCAGCACGGCGTCGTTGAAGCGGAAGCTTTCGGTCAGCTCGTTCAGCACGGCCTGGTCGGCTTCGATGTTCAGCAGCACGTAGTGCGCCTTCACCAGGTTCTGGATCGGGTACGCCAGCTGGCGGCGGCCCCAGTCTTCCAGACGGTGGATGGTGCCGTTGCCGTTCTCGACCAGCGACTTGTAGCGCTCGATCATGGCCGGGACCTGCTCGCTCTGGTCCGGGTGGACCATGAACACGATTTCGTAATGACGACTCATGTTTTTTCTACCTTTCGGATGTGGCCTTGCGGCCGGACAGCCCCCCGCCGTGGATACCGCGGTGGGGCAAGGGTTCCCGCCCAGAGGGCAGGAAGCCGCGCATTATGGCGCAGATGGGGGTGGCGGGCAACCCGGCCCGCCGTGCCGTCGTGCCGTCGTGCCGTCGTGCCGACCAAGGTCGGCACCCGCCGGGCCTGGATCTCGTGCCGACCAAGGTCGGCACCTACCAAGCCTGAACGGTGACGGTGTCAGCCCAGATCGACGTGAAGGCGGTGCTGGCCGCACTGCAGGCACTGGAACAGGCAACCGACCATCTCGCCATCACGGGTCAGGCACTCCAATACCCCGTCGGCGTCGCGCGGATTGACCGCCGCCACGTCCGGCCGGACCTGGTCCAGGATCGGCAGCAGGTCTTCGCCGCTGGCGAATCCGAGGAACGCGCAGGGCCGTTCACAATGGCTCAGCCACACCGACTGTTGCCAGGACGGGTAGCCCGGGGTGCGCTCGCAGATCTCCAGCAGCATCTCACGCGGGATGGTCGGCGGCGGGTCGGCCGGGTCCGGCGACACCCCCTCGATGTCACTCCAGCCGGTGAATTCGCCCTCGAAACGTGCCGACGCACTGCCATCGGCAATGCACCACGGGCACAGGTAGTCGGGCTTCCGGGCGGTGTAGAACGGCCCGCGATAGCGCAGCGCGCGCGACTGGCCGCAGCCGTCACAGACCCCATCGACCGTTTCGAAGGCGGTCGCGTAGGCGTTGGGGTGGTAGGTGAAAACCGGGCGTTCCATCCGTGGGTCCTTTCGTGCCGACCAAGGTCGGCACCTACCAGGCGGGGTGCGGTTGGCACCTGCCAGGCGGGTTGGCCGGGCCTTTCGCCGGCGGGGTTGCGCCGGGCCATAGCGGGCGGGGTAGCGCCGGGCCATCCCCGGCGGGCGCCGGGACCGCGCGTCAGGCCTTGTCGGCGTCGGTGGTGAAGCTTTCACCGCAACCGCACTCGGCGGTAGCGTTCGGGTTGCTGAACGTGAACGTTTCGCTCAGGCCGTGCTTGCCGAAGTCGATCACGGTGCCGTCCACCAGGGCCAGGCTCTTGGCATCGACGTAGATCTTCACCCCGTCTTGGTCGAACACGGTGTCACCCTCGCGCTCGTCTCGGGCCAGGTCGGTCACATGGCCCCAGCCGGAGCAACCGGTCTTGGTCACGCCGAAGCGCAGGCCCAGGGCGCCGGGGGTCTGGGCTACGAAGC
Organism: Stenotrophomonas sp. ZAC14D2_NAIMI4_6; assembly: GCF_003086875.1. Lineage (NCBI taxonomy): Bacteria > Pseudomonadati > Pseudomonadota > Gammaproteobacteria > Lysobacterales > Lysobacteraceae > Stenotrophomonas > Stenotrophomonas sp. ZAC14D2_NAIMI4_6. Next base: position 2,683,760 of record NZ_CP025996.1, read on the forward strand.
GCTGCACGCGCTCGAAGGCGATGGGGGTCAGGCTGACGGCCATGAGGCTCACTCCAGGGGTACGGGGACATTATAAGGAGCCCAGCGGCGCGAAAAATGCCTCGCAAGCAGAACGCTGCAACCGGTAAACTCCCGTGTTCACAGATCGAGTCGATCAGCAGAGGATTCAAGTCATGACGGTGGTCAGCGTTGAACATGCGCTTGCCGGGAAGATCCCGGAAGGCGGCGAAGTCACGGTACGCGGTTGGGTGCGCACGGTGCGCGGTTCAGCGAATCTGGCTTTCGTGAATGTGAGCGACGGCTCCTGCTTCGCCCCGATCCAGGTCGTGGCCAACGACACCCTGGGCAACTTCGACGAGATCAAGCGCCTGACCAGCGGCTGCTCGGTCATCGCCACCGGCACCCTGGTGAAGTCGCAGGGCAAGGGCCAGTCGTTCGAGATCCAGGCCAGTGCGCTGGAAGTGGTCGGCTGGGTCGAAGACCCGCTGACCTACCCGATCCAGCCCAAGCCGATGTCGCCGGAGTTCCTGCGTGAAGTGGCGCACCTGCGCCCGCGCACCAACCTGTTCGGCGCGGTCACCCGCATCCGCAACTGCCTGGCCCAGGCCGTGCACCGCTTCTTCCACGAGAACGGCTTCAACTGGATCAGCACCCCGATCATCACCACCTCCGACGCCGAAGGCGCCGGCCAGATGTTCCGCGTGTCCACCCTGGACATGGTGAACCTGCCGCGCGACGAGAAGGGCGCGATCGACTTCAGCCGCGACTTCTTCGGCAAGGAAACCTTCCTGACCGTGTCCGGCCAGCTGAACGTCGAGGCCTACTGCCTGGCGCTGAGCAAGGTGTACACCTTCGGCCCGACTTTCCGCGCCGAAAACAGCCACACCACCCGCCACCTGGCGGAGTTCTGGATGATCGAGCCGGAAATCGCCTTCGCCGACCTGGCCGAAGACGCGCGCCTGGCCGAGGAATTCCTGAAGTACCTGTTCCGTGCCGTGCTGAACGAGCGTGGCGACGACCTGGCCTTCATCGCCGAGCGCGTGGACAAGAACGCGATCACCAAGCTGGAAGACTTCATCAACGCGCCGTTCGAGCGCATCGATTACACCGATGCGGTCAGCCTGCTGCAGAAGTCCGGCAAGAAGTTCGACTTCCCGGTCGAATGGGGCCTGGACCTGCAGACCGAGCACGAGCGCTGGCTGACCGAAGAACACGTCGGCCGCCCGGTGGTGGTGACCAACTACCCCGAGCACATCAAGGCCTTCTACATGCGCCTGAACGACGACGGCAAGACCGTTGCCGCGATGGACGTGCTGGCCCCGGGCATCGGCGAGATCATCGGCGGCAGCCAGCGCGAAGAGCGCCTGGACGTGCTGGACGCGCGCATGGCGCAGTTCGGCCTGGATCGCGAGCATTACAGCTGGTACCGCGATTTCCGCCGCTACGGCTCGGTGCCGCACGCCGGCTTCGGCCTGGGCTTCGAGCGCCTGGTGGTCTACGTCTGCGGCCTGTCCAACATCCGCGATGCCATTCCCTACCCGCGCGCCCCGGGCAGCGCGGACTTCTAAGCCCCACACGAGCACGGAGGTACTGCCCCCATGACCCTGTTCTTCGCCCTCTGTTTCGTCGGCGTTGCAGTGGCCGGGTTCAGTGCCTTCGTGATCTTCTGGCCGCTGACCCTGGTACACGTGCGCGACCGCCATCCGGCGCTCGCCGCGCGCTTTGGCAGTGGCGCCTTCCTCAAGCCCGACGCCCTGGCTTGGTTGCTGCGCCGCGACTATCGCCAGCAGCCGGACCGCTCGCTGTCCGGGCTGGCGACGCCGGCCTGGGTATCGCTGCTGACCCTGCTGGCCGGACTGGGCATGGCTGCCCTGCTCTGGCTGGCCTCGCTCTGGTAATACGCACATGAACGACAACAACGACGCCCGCGACAGCTGGTGGCTGGCCAGCCTTGGCAACACCCTGATCTGGGCCCGCCTGCGCGTGCGCCCGGCCGGCACCGCCGAAGTGCTGGACAGCGATGGCAACACGCTGAGCTACGACAGCGAAGATACTGCCCGTTCGCAGCTGTTCGATGCCGAATTCGTCGAGTACGACGGTCTGGACGAAGAAGACGCGTTGGTCCGCGGCTTCAGCCTGCATGAAGTACAGCCGCCGCAGGCCGGCAGCGATGAAGGCCTGCGCGGCCGCATGGTGCAGTCGCTGGGCGGGCGCGCCTGAGCCCAGGCCGATGTTCACCCCGCGCGCCTTCGCCGAAACCGACCTGCGCTGGCTGGACCGCCTGCTGGCCCGCGATGCGTTTGTCACCGTGCTGACCACCGGTGAGGACGGCCTGCCTGAACTGACCCGGATGCCGGTGCTGTACCAGCGCCAGGGCACCCGGATCGAACTGCGCGGGCACTGGGCCCGGGCCAACCCGCAGTCGCGCCGCGACGGCCCGGCCAAGGTGCTGGTGGATGGCCCGCACGGGTACGTGTCGGCCAGCTGGTACCCCGACAAGGAACCCGCCGCACGCGTTCCCACCTGGAACTACGCGGCCGCCGAACTGCGCGGGCAGCTGCAGCGGTTCGACGACCCGGCCGCACTGGCCGACCTGGTCGGCGCCATCAGCGACCATTACGAAGCCAGTGTCGGCCAGCAGTGGCAGTTCGAGGCTGACCGCCCCGAACACGGCCCGGAACTGCGCGCCATCGTCGGCTTCCGTTTCCAGGTTGAACACGTGCAGGTGAAGCTGAAGCTGAGCCAGAACCACCCCGAAGCCAACCAGCTGGCGGTGATCGCTGCGCTGGATGAGCTGCACACCCCCGCATCGACCGAGCTGGCGCAGTGGATGCGCTGGCACCGCGACGAGGCCGCCGCCGGCGGCTGAGTGCCCGTTTCCCCACCACGACGCGGCCGGAAGGGCCGCCTCGTGCGCCCACCTGACGTCAGGGACACCCGAACATGAAAGACATCCACAAGCTGCTGCAGAACAACCGCGAATGGGCCGACCGCATCGAAAAGGAAGACCCTGAGTTCTTCCACCAGCTGGCCAAGCAGCAGCATCCGGAATACCTGTGGATCGGCTGTTCCGATTCGCGCGTGCCGGCCAACCAGATCATCGGCATGGCCCCGGGCGAGGTGTTCGTGCACCGCAACGTGGCCAACGTGGTGGCCCACAGCGACCTGAACTGCCTGAGCGTGGTGCAGTACGCGGTGGACCAGCTGAAGGTGAAGCACATCCTGATCGTGGGCCATTACGGCTGCGGCGGCGTGCACGCTTGCCTGCACAACACCCGCGTGGGCCTGGCCGACAACTGGCTGCGCCACGTGGGCGATGTGGCGCAGAAGCACGCAGCCATCCTCGATGCGATCGACGATGACGAGCTCAAGCACGCACGCCTGTGCGAACTGAACGTGATCGAACAGGTCGCCAACCTGTGCCGCTCCACCATCGTGGAAGACGCCTGGGCGCGTGGCCAGAAGCTGATGGTGCACGGCTGGGTGTACAGCCTGAAGGACGGCCGGGTGAGCGAGATGGGTATCGACGTCGGCGCCCAGGACGAGCTGAAGCCGGCATACGAAAAGGCCCTGGCCTTCGTGCCCCGCCACGGCAAGCGCGACTGACCGACCGGAGACTGCCATGCTCGCCTCGCCGATCAACCTGCTGGCCTGGATCGAAGAACACCGGCACCTGCTGAAGCCGCCGGTGGGCAACAAGATGATCGAGAACGGCGACTTCATCGTGATGGTGGTGGGCGGCCCGAACTCGCGCACCGACTACCACTACGACGAAGGTCCGGAGTGGTTCTACCAGCTGGAAGGCGAGATGGTGCTGAAGGTGCAGGAAGACGGTGCCGTGCGCGATATCCCGATCCGCGCCGGCGAGATCTTCCTGTTGCCGGGCAAGGTGCCGCATTCGCCGCGGCGCCCGCCCGGCGGCGTCGGCCTGGTGGTCGAGCGCAAGCGCCTGGCGCACGAGCGCGATGGCGTGATCTGGCATTGCGAGCAGTGCAACCACAAGCTGTACGAAGAGTACTTCACCCTGCAGAACATCGAAACCGACCTGCCCAAGGTGTTCGCGCGCTACCAGGCGAGCCTGGAACTGCGCACCTGCAGTGAATGCGGGCACGTGGACCCGTTGCCGGCGCCCGCGGCGGGCTGAGGCCCACACCGGTAGGCGTCCACCTTGGTGGGCGCATGGAGCTACCAGCGCCAACCAAGGTTGGCCACTACCAGAAAGCGCAGCGCCCACACCGGTAGGCGCCCACCTTGGTGGGCGCATGGAGCTACCAGCGCCAACCAAGGTTGGCCACTACCAGAAAGCGCAGCGCCCACACCGGTAGGCGCCCACCTTGGTGGGCGCATGGAGCTACCGGCGCCAACCAAGGTTGGCCACTACCAGCAGACGCGACGCCCGCACCGGTAGGCGCCCACCTTGGTGGGCGCATGGATCTACCGGCGCCAACCAAGGTTGGCCACTACCAGAAAACGCGGCGCCCGCACCGGTAGGCGCCCACCTTGGTGGGCGCATGGATCTGCGAGCGCCAACCAAGGTTGGCCACTACCAGCAGATCGCGACGCCCGAAGCGTGGCCGCGACGCCCCGGGCAGGCGCCAGGCGCTACACTGGCAATCCCGTTGCAGCCTGTTGCCCGCCCATGTCCGATCTGCTCAGCCGCACCCACGCCATTGCCCTGGACGCTGCCGATCCGCTGCGCCCGCTGCGCAACGAATTCCTGATTCCGCGCCATGGCGGCGGTGAGCAGACCTACTTCGTCGGCAACTCGCTGGGCCTGCAGCCGCGCGGCGCACAGGCGGCGGTGCAGGAAGTGATGAAGCAGTGGGGCGAACTGGCCGTGGAAGGTCATTTCACCGGCCCCACCCAGTGGCTGTCCTACCACCGCCTGGTGAGCGCGCAGCTGGCCCGCGTGGTCGGCGCCCTGCCCAGCGAAGTGGTGGCGATGAACACGCTGAGCGTGAACCTGCACCTGATGATGGTCAGCTTCTACCGGCCCACCGCGCAGCGTCCGGTCATCCTGATGGAAGCCGGCGCCTTCCCGACCGACCGCCACGCGGTGGAAGCACAAATCCGTTTCCACGGTTTCGACCCGGCCGACTGCCTGGTGGAAGTGCAGCCGGATGAAGCCAACGGCACGATTTCGCTGGCCGCCATCGAGCGCGCCATCGCCGAACACGGCCCGCGCCTGGCGCTGGTGCTGTGGCCGGGCGTGCAGTACCGCAGCGGGCAGGTGTTCGACCTGGACGCCATCACCCGCGCCACGCGCCTGCAGGGCGCCCGCATCGGCTTCGACCTGGCCCATTCGGTCGGCAACGTGCCGCTGCACCTGCACGATGTGGCGCCGGACTTTGCCGTATGGTGCCACTACAAGTACCTCAACAGCGGCCCGGGTGCCGTGGCCGGTGCCTTCGTGCACGAGCGCCATCACCGCGATACCACCCTGCCGCGTTTTGCCGGCTGGTGGGGCCATGAAGAAGCCACGCGCTTCCAGATGTCGCCACAGTTCACCCCCGCCGTGGGCGCCGAAGGCTGGCAGTTGAGCAATCCGCCGATCCTGGGCCTGGCCCCGCTGCGCGCCTCGCTGGACCTGTTCGAACGCGCCGGCATGGAGGCGCTGCGCAGCAAATCGCTGGCGCTGACCGGCCTGCTCGATGCACTGGTGCGCGCGCGCCTGCCGCAGGTGCTGGACGTGGTCACTCCGTCCGAACCGGAACGCCGCGGCTGCCAGCTGTCGCTGCGGGTGATCGGCGGCCGCGAACGTGGCCGCGCGCTGTTCGAATACCTGCGTGGCGTCGGCGTGCTCGGCGACTGGCGCGAGCCGGACGTCATCCGCATTTCGCCCACCCCGCTCTACAACCGCTACCTGGACGTGCACCATTTCGTCGAGGAAGTTGAAGCCTGGGCCGGCCTGTAAGCCGCGCCCTCTCCTATTGCTGGACAGTTCGTTGATCGCACACGCTTCCCGCTCCCTGAGCATCATCGGCGCCGGCCTGGCCGGTTCCCTGCTGGCCATCCTGCTGTCGCGGCAGGGCTGGCGCATCACCCTGTACGAACGCCGCGGCGACCCGCGCGTGGCCGATTATGAAAGCGGCCGTTCGATCAACCTGGCCCTGGCCGAGCGCGGCCGCAATGCGCTGCGCCAGGCCGGCGTGGAAGAGGAAGTGATGGTTCGCGCGGTGATGATGCGCGGGCGCATGGTTCACCCACGCGACGGCCAGCCGCAGCTGCAACGCTATGGCCGCGACGACAGCGAAGTGATCTGGTCGATCCATCGCAGTGAACTGAACACCACGCTGCTGCAGCTGGCCGAAGAAGCCGGTGCCACCGTGCATTTCCACCGCCGCCTGCACACCGTGGATTTCGACGCCGGCTACGCGCGCTTCATCGATGACCGCGACGACAGCCCGCATGACATCCGCTTCGACAGCCTGATCGGCGCCGACGGTGCCGGTTCGGCACTGCGTGCGGCAATGAACCGGCGCGCGCCGCTGGGCGAGGACATCGCCTTCCTCGACCATTCCTACAAGGAACTGGAAATCCCGCCGGCCGCCGATGGCAGCTTCCGCATCGAGCGCAATGCGCTGCACATCTGGCCGCGCGGCCACTACATGTGCATCGCCCTGCCCAATCACGAAGGCACCTTCACCGTCACCCTGTTCCTGCCCAACCAGGGCAACCCGAGCTTCGCCACGGTCAACACCGGTGCGCAGGCCGAGGCGCTGTTCGCCGCCGAATTCGCCGATGCGCTGCCGCTGATCCCGGACCTGCGCGCGGACTGGGAACAGCACCCGCCGGGCCTGCTGGGCACGCTGACCCTGGAGCGCTGGCACCAGGACGGCCGCGCCGTGCTGATCGGCGATGCCGCGCATGCGATGGTGCCGTTCCACGGCCAGGGCATGAACTGCGCGTTCGAAGATTGCGTGGCGCTGGCCCGGCACCTGATGGACGCCGACGATCTGCAGGGCGCCTTCGCCGCCTTCGAGGCCGAGCGCAAGCCCAATGCGCAGGCGATCCAGCAGATGGCGCTGGAAAACTACCTGGAAATGCGTGACCGCGTGGCCGACCCGGCCTTCCTGCTGCAGCGCGAGCTGGAACAGGAACTGCAGCGGCGCTGGCCGACCCGCTTCGTGCCGCACTACACCATGGTCACCTTCCTGCACACGCCGTATGCCGAAGCGTTGCGCCGCACCGAACTGCAGCGCGACATGCTGGTGGCGGCCACTGCCGGCCACACCACGCTGGACAACATCGACTGGGCCGCACTGGAAGCGCAGATCCACGCGCAGCTGCCGGTGCTGGAGGGCGCGCACTGATGGCTGACAGCTTCCTGTTCTATGACCTGGAAACCTTCGGCCAGGATCCGCGCCGCACCCGCATCGCGCAGTTCGCGGCCATGCGCACCGACGCCGATCTGAACGTGATCGACACGCCGGTCAGCTTCTTCGTGCGCCCGGCCGATGATCTGCTGCCCTCGCCCATGGCCACCCTGGTGACCGGCATCACCCCGCAGCAGGCCATGGCCGAGGGCGTGAGCGAGGCCGAGGCGTTCGACCGAATCAACGAACAGATGTCACGGCCCGGCACCTGTGCGCTGGGCTACAACACCCTGCGTTTCGACGACGAATTCATCCGCTACGGCCTGTTCCGCAACTTCCACGATCCCTACGAGCGCGAGTGGCGCAACGGCAATTCGCGCTGGGACCTGCTGGACATGCTGCGGCTGATGCGCGCGCTGCGCCCGGACGGCATCCAGTGGCCGCAGCGCGAAGACGGCGCGACCTCGTTCAAGTTGGAACACCTGGCCGAGGCCAATGGCGTGCGCGAAGGCGATGCGCATGAAGCGCTTTCCGATGTGCGCGCCACGCTGGGCATGGCCCGCCTGTTCAAGCAGTCGCAGCCGCGCCTGTGGGACTACGCCCTGAAGCTGCGCGACAAGCGCTTCGTCGGCAGCCTGCTGGACGTGGCCGCGATGCAACCAGTACTGCACATTTCCATGCGCTACCCGGCCAGCCGCCTGTGCGCGGCGCCAGTGCTGCCGCTGGCCATGCACCCGACCATCGGCAACCGCGCCATCGTGTTCGATCTGGACGGCGAAGTGGACGACCTGCTGGCGCTGCCGGCCGAGGTGATCGCCCAGCGCCTGTACCTGCGCGCCAGCGAACTGCCCGAGGGCGTGGCCCGCGTGCCGCTGAAGGAAGTGCATCTGAACAAGGTGCCGGCGCTGGTGGCCTGGAACCACCTGCGTGCGGATGACCATGCACGGCTGGGGCTGGACGTGGCCGCTATCGAAGCCAAGGCCGCGCGCCTGCGCGAGGTGGCGCCGCAGCTGGCCGAGAAGGCCCGCCAGGTGTTCAACCAGCCGCGCCCCCCCATGCTGACCGATGTGGACGCCTCGTTGTACGACGGTTTCCTCGGCGCCGGCGACAAGCCGTTGCTGGCCCTGGCCCGCACAAGCGCGCCGCAGCAACTGGCCGCGCTGGAAGAGCGCTTCCGCGACCCGCGATTGCCCGAACTGCTGTTCCGCTACCGCGCCCGCAACCATCCCGGCACCCTGTCGCCGGCCGAACAGGAACGATGGCAGGCGTACCGCCGCCAACGCCTGCTGGGCGAACAGGGCCTGGGCGAACTGAACCTGCCCCAGTACCAGCAGCAGATCGACGCGCTGGCCGCCGAAGCGCCCGACGACGTGCGCCGCGCTGAGCTGCTGCAGTCGCTGCGCGACTGGGGCCACCACCTGCAGGAGCAGCTGTGAGTACGTATTTTTCCGAGGCCAGTTTCAAGTTCCTGCGCAGCCTGGCGCGGCATAACGAAAAGGCCTGGTTCAACGACCATCGCCAGCAGTACGAAGACCACGTGCGGCAGCCGTTCCTGCGCCTGCTGGGCGACCTGCAGCCCGCGCTGGGCGAGGTCAGCGAGCACTTCCGCGCCGACACCCGCGGCGTCGGTGGATCGCTGTTCCGCATCCACCGTGACGCACGCTTCTCCAACGACAAGTCGCCGTACAAGATCTGGCAGGGTGCGCGCCTGTTCCACGAGCGCCGCCGTGAAGTGGCCGCGCCCTCGTTCTACATCCACCTGCAGCCCGGCGAAAGCTTCGTCGGCGCCGGCCTGTGGCACCCGGAACCGGAGACCCAGCGGCGCGTGCGCCACTTCATCCTGGACAACCCGGGCAGCTGGAAGGCGGCCGCGCACGGCGCGCCCCTGCGCAAGCGCTTCGACTTCGAGCAGAGCGAGAAGCTGGTGCGGCCGCCGCGCGGCTTCCCGGCCGACTTCGAGTTCATCGACGATCTGAAGCACCGCAACTGGGTCATGTGGCGTTCGCTGGACGATGACACCATGACCGGTCCGCGCCTGCTGTCGACCCTGGGCAAGGACCTGGCCACCCTGGCGCCGTTCGTGGACTACCTGTGCGCGGCACTGGACCTGGAGTTCTGATGGGCAACGCCCTGCCCCTGCCCCAGCAGCGCCGCATGCTGGGCCGCACCGGGCTGGCCGTCTCACCGGTCGGGCTGGGCTGTTCGGGCTTCTGGGGCCATCCGCGCTTCGCCGAGGACGCCGCTGCAGCAGTGGTCGAACACGCGCTGGCGCAGGGCGTGAACTTGCTCGACACCGGCCACAACTACTCCGGCTTCCACGCCGAACCGCGCCTGGGCCGCATCCTGCGCCCGCTGCTGGCACGCTTCCCGCGCGAGTCGCTGGTGATTTCCAGCAAGGGCGGCACGCTGACCGGGCAGGCCGGCATCAGCGGTGCCGAGCAGCGTGATTTCTCGCCGGCGGCGATCACCGCCAGTTGCGAGGCCTCGCTGCGCAACCTGGGCCTGGACTACCTGGACGTGTACCAGCTGCACGGCGCCAGCCAGCACGACATCAACGACGATCTGCTGCACTCGCTGGCCCGCCTGCGCGAACGCGGGCTGATCCGGCACACCGGCATCAACACCCATTCGGCCGCCACGCTGGAATGGATGATTGACCACCCGCAGGCCTTCGACGTGGTGCTGCTGGATTTCAACGCGTTGCAGCAGGACCGTGCGCCGCTGATCGATCGGCTGCACGCGGCCGGAATCGGCGTGCTGGCCGGCACGGTGCTGGCACAGGGGCACCTGCTGCCAGCACGCCCGCGCCTGCCCCGGCTGGCCGATGCCTGGTACCTGGCCCGCGCATGGCTGAAACCGAGCAGCCGCCAGTTGATGCGCAGTGCGGGCGTGATGCGCCGCGCGGTAGCGAGCATCCACAGCCAACGCCCGGCGCAGACCGCCTTCGCCTACGTGCTGCAACACCTGGGCGTGGCCAGCGGCATCCTCGGCACTACCCGCCTGCGCAGCCTGGATGAGGTGCTGGCTAGCCGCGTGGACGCGCTCAGCGCCGCCGAGCGGCAGCGGCTGGTGGCCGCCTTCGGTGATGGCCGCGGCTCACCCAGTCACTGAGTCTTCACCTGCGCAGCCGGCGTTTGCGGCAGTCTGGGCGGCATGAAGAAGCTCATCGGCGTCCTGATCCTGGCGGTTGCGGCCGTGTGTGCGTGGTGGTTCGGCGGCCCCTACCTGACCGTCCACGGCCTGTCCAAGGCCATCGAGCAGCGCGACACCGCGCGGCTGGAGCGCTACGTGGATTTCCCGAGCGTGCGCAGCAGCCTGCGCGCGCAGCTCAATGATTACCTGGTGCGCCAGGCCGGGCCGGAAGTGGCCAGCAGCCCCTTCGGCGCGCTGCTGTATGGCCTGGGCGACCAGTTGGGCGGCGCGGCGGTGGACACGATGATTACGCCTACGGGCATCGGTGCCTTGCTGCAGGGCCACGTGCTGTGGAAGCGTGGCCGCAACGAACTGCAGGGCGGTGATGCCTTCGGCCCGACCGAACCGGCGCAGCCGCTGAAACACGCCAAACACCATTTCGAGGCACTGGACCGGTTCGTGGTGGACGTGGACCGCGGGCCGGGCCAGCCACCGTTGAAGGTGGTGCTGGAACCGCAGGGCCTGCGCTGGAAGGTGGTGGACCTGCAGCTGGGGATGTCGGGCAGCCCGTAGCCCCACTTTGGTAGATGCCCACCTTGGTGGGCATTGACGCACAACCGTGCCAACCAAGGTTGGCACCTACCGGGGCGATGACGTGCCAACCAACGGTTGGCACCCACCCATCATGGCGTCACCCCTCGTTGGCGACGCCGTGCGGCACGTGGCCGGCGGCCACGTGTTCGCGGGCGCTGTCGATGTTGTGCTGGGAATCGTCGAAGAAGATGTCCGCGCCGAAGGCCTGCAGGAACGGGCCCTTGTGCCGTCCGCCCAGGAACAGGGCTTCATCCAGTCGCACGCCCCATTCGCGCAAGGTGCGGATCACCCGCTCATGCGCCGGCGCCGAACGCGCGGTGACCAGCGCGGTGCGGATCGGCGCACTCTCACCGGCCGGGAATACTTCCTGCAGCGTGTGCAGCGCCGACAGGAAGCCGCGGAACGGGCCGCCGCTGAGCGGCTCGCGCGCCCGCTCGCGCTCGTGGCGGCCAAACGCTTCCACGCCCTGCTCGCGCGAAATGCGCTCGCTTTCATCGCCGAAGATCACCGCGTCGCCATCGAAGGCGATGCGCAGCTGGCCGGCGTTACGCTCGCTGTGCACCACCTGGTCCTCGGCGGCCGCGGCGGTTTCGCCGGGCGGCTTGGGCAGGATGGTGGCGGCGGCAATGCCATGGCGCAGCGCACTGCGCACCGATTCGGGGTTGGCCGACAGGAACAGATCGGTGCCGAACGGCTTCACGTACGGCCAGGTCGGCTCGCCGGCGGTGAAGGTGGCGCGGATGATGCCCAGCCCGTAATGCTGGATGGAATTGAAGATGCGCAGGCCGGTGTCGGCCGAGTTACGCGACAGCAGGATCACTTCCACCCGCGGGTTTTCCGGGCTGGCGCCCTGGTTCAGTGCCAACAGCTTGCGCACCACCGGGAACGCGACACCCGGCCCCAGGATGTCATCCTCGTGCTGGCGCTGGTATTCGGCATAGGCCGCCACGCCATCGCTCTCGAACAGCGCGTGGCTCTCTTCCAGATCAAACAGCGCGCGCGAGGTTACCGCGACGGTCAGCAAACGGGGGGTGTTGTCGCCCATGGCGGGGGTTCCTTGCAGCGGACGGCGGGGGCCGGCGGCGTATTGTCCCTTAAAAAACGAACTGTTCGCTCAGGATGCGGTCTTCCAGGTTGTGTTCGGGGTCGAACAGCAGGGTCACCCGGCGGTCCTTGGATTCGCGGATGGTCACTTCCACCACGTCACGGGTCTCGTGCGAATCAGCGGTCACGCTCACCGGGCGCTTGTACGGGTCCAGCACACGGAAGCGCACTTCGGTGTCGGCCTTGAGGATGGCGCCGCGCCAGCGGCGTGGCCGGTACGGGGCCAGCGGCGTCAGGGCGATGGTGTGGGAGCCCAGCGGCAGTACCGGGCCGTGCGCGGAATAGTTGTAGGCAGTGCTGCCGGCCGGGGTGGCCACCAGCACGCCATCGCCGATCAGCTCGGCCACGCGCTCCTGGCCGTTCAGATCGATGCCGATATGCGCGGCCTGGCGGGTCTGCCGCAGCAGCGACACATCGTTGTAGGCCAGCGAGCCGGTACTGGTGCCCGATTCGGTCAGCGCGATCATTTCCAGCGGGCGCAGGTTGGCCGGCTCGGCGCGGGCGATGCGGGCCTGCACGTCATCGTCGCCGCGGTACTGGTTCATCAGGAAGCCGACCGTACCCAGCTTCATGCCGAACACCGGTTTGCCCAGGTGGCCATGGCGGTGCAGGGTCTGCAGCATGAAACCGTCGCCGCCCAGCGGGCACAACACATCGGCCTGGTCGGGCGCGTGGTCGCCGTAGCGCGACACCATGGCCGCGCGGGCCATCTGCGCAGGTTCGGTGGTGCTGGCCAGGAACGCGATGCGGGGGGTGTCGCTCATGGGTGGATCCGGGGGAAGGCTGTTCAAGAGCATAACCGAGCGCCGCTGCGCTCGCCGGGCATGGCCCGTGCGTCGGTAGCGCCGGGCCATGCCCGGCGAATGCACGCAGAAACAGAACGGCCCCGCTTTCGCGGGGCCGTTCCTCCAACTGCTGCAGATCAGGAGCCCCCCTGAGTCAGGGGGGCGCGCCAACGGCGCGGGGGTCTGGGAGCATGGTTGGCATGGGGCCCACGGTTTGCAGAGCAAACCGTGGGGCGTCAGCGCGAATGCGCTTACGCACCATGTGCTGCCAGCTGGCCCAGGCGCTGCACCGCGACCGAAACGGTCGGGTAGTCCAGGGTCTTCTGCTCGGCCAGTTCGGCCAGCATCGACAGGGTGAAGCGCAGGCTGTTGTCGTCGCGGCCGATCCACGCCGACACCTTGGCCTCGGCACTGCCGCCCTTGGTCGCCAGCACCTGGCCTGCCAGGTTGCGGTGGTGGTGGGCCAGCTCGTCGCGCAGCACGCCACGGGCCACGGCATGCCAACGGCCGTTGACCTCCAGCGCGTCGATCTGCTCGAACAGCCACGGCAGCTGCAGGGCATCGCCCAGGCGGAAGTGGATCTTGGACACGTCCACCGGCTTCAGCTTGCGGGTACGGGCCAGTTCGATGATGTCGAACGCCGGCTCCAGGAAGTGCAGTTCCGCCAGCTGCTGTGCCAGTGCCGACGGCAGGCCCTTCTCCTTCCACTCAGCCACCAGGGCTTCGTAGGTCGGACGCTGCGAATCAGGCAGCACGCCCGAAGCGACGCGGATGTCGTTGAACGGACCCTGGTAGCGGTTCACCGCCTCGGTGATGCCCGGCATCGGGCCCGGACGCGACAGCAGCCAACGCACGAACGAACGCTGCAGCTTCCAGATCACTTCCAGTGCGTCGATCTGCACCGATTCGGGCAGCTTGCCGTCCAGCGCGTCGATCTGCGCCCACAGCGCGCGGGCATCCAGCGTTTCGCGGCTGATGGTGTAGGCCTTGGCAACCTCGGCAATGGAACGGCCGGTGTCTTCCTGCATGCGCATCAGGAAGGTGGCGCCCATGCGGTTGATGGTCTGGTTGGTCACGGCCGTGGCGATGATTTCGCGCTTCAGGCGGTGACGCTCCATCGCGTCGGCGTACTTCTTCTGCAGCGGGGTCGGGAAGTAGCGCTGCAGTTCCTTGGACAGGTACGGGTCTTCGGGAATGTCCGAATCCAGCAGCTGGGCGAACGCCACCAGCTTGGAATAGGACAGCAGCACCGACAGTTCCGGACGGGTCAGGCCCTGGCCACGCGCCTTGCGCTGGGACAGCTCGGCATCGGACGGCAGGAACTCGATCTGGCGATCCAGCAGGCCCTGCTGTTCCAGCGTGCGGATGAAGTGCTGCTTGGAACCCAGGCGCTTGACGGCCATCCGCTCCATCAGGCTCAGCGCCTGGTTCTGGCGGTAGTTGTCGTTCAGCACCAGGTCGGCCACTTCGTCGGTCATCGACGCCAGCAGCTTGTTGCGCTGTTCAACGGTCAGCTTCTTGGCCCGCACCACATCGTTGAGCAGGATCTTGATGTTGACTTCGTGGTCGGAGGTATCCACACCGGCCGAGTTGTCGATGAAGTCGGTGTTGAGCAGCACGCCGGCCTGGGCGGCTTCGATGCGGCCCAGCTGGGTCATGCCCAGGTTGCCGCCCTCGCCCACCACCTTGCAGCGCAGCTCGCCACCGTTCACGCGCAGCGCGTTGTTGGCGCGGTCGCCGACATCGCTGTGCTGTTCGCTGGCAGCCTTCACGTAGGTACCGATGCCGCCGTTCCACAGCAGGTCCACCGGTGCCTTCAGGATCGCGCTCATCAGATCGTTCGGCGACAGCGCCTTGACGTTCTCGTCCAGGCCCAGTGCTTCACGCACCTGCGGGGTGATCTCGATCGACTTCAGGCTGCGCGGATAGATGCCGCCGCCCTTGCTGATCAGCTTGGCATCGTAGTCGGCCCAGCTGGAACGCGGCACGGTAAACATGCGCTCACGCTCGACGAACGAGGTGGCCGCATCCGGGTTCGGGTCCAGGAAGATGTGGCGGTGATCGAACGCGGCCAGCAGGCGGATGTGGCGCGACAGGAGCATGCCGTTGCCGAACACGTCGCCGGACATGTCGCCCACGCCGACGGTGGTGAAGTCCTGGGTCTGGCTGTCACGGCCCAGCGCACGGAAGTGGCGCTTGACCGATTCCCACGCACCGCGTGCAGTGATGCCCATGCCCTTGTGGTCGTAACCGACCGAACCACCGGAGGCGAACGCATCGCCCATCCAGAAGCCGTGGGCGATGGCCAGGCCGTTGGCGATGTCACTGAAGGTCGCGGTGCCCTTGTCAGCCGCCACCACCAGGTACGGGTCGTCCATGTCGTGGCGCACAACGTCCACCGGCGGCACGATCTTGTTGTTGACGATGTTGTCGGTGATGTCCAGCAGGCCCTGGATGAACAGCTTGTAGCAGGCCACGCCGTTGGCGAAGATCGCATCGCGATCACCGTTCACCGGCGGCATCTTGGCGAAGAAGCCACCCTTGGCGCCGACCGGCACGATCACGGTGTTCTTCACCATCTGCGCCTTCACCAGGCCCAGCACTTCGGTACGGAAGTCTTCGCGGCGGTCCGACCAGCGCAGGCCGCCACGGGCCACGGCACCGAAGCGCAGGTGGGTACCTTCCACGCGCGGGCCGTACACGAAGATTTCGCGGTACGGGCGCGGCTTGGGCAGGTCCGGCACCAGCGCCGAATCGAACTTGAAGCTGATGACATGGCCGTGCTGGCCATTGGCATCGGTCTGGTAGTAGCTGGTACGCAGGGTCGCGTCGATCACGCCCATGAACGAGCGCAGGATGCGGTCCTCGTCCAGGCTGGACACGCGGTCCATCAGCTTCAGCAGCGCATCGCGCGCGGCCTGCATCTGCGCATCGCGGTCACCCTTGCGGGCGTCGACCACGGTCTTGAGCACCTTCAGGGTGGCCTCGTCACCGGCGGCCAGCACGTCGAAGTGGGCCTTCAGATGGGCCTGGCCAGCGGCGATGTCGTCCTTGCTTTCATGGCCGGTGGCCGGATCGAAGCGGGCTTCGAACAGCTCCACCAGCAGGCGTGCCAGCAGCGGGTAGCGGGCGAAGGTGCCTTCCACATAGGCTTGCGAGAACGGCACGCCGGTCTGAAGCAGGTACTTGCAGTAGCCACGCAGCATGGCGACCTGGCGCCAGTGCAGGCCGGCGGCCAGCACCAGGCGGTTGAAGCCATCGTTCTCGGCATCGCCGTGCCAGACGCGGGCGAAGGTCTCGCCGAAGGCTTCATCCACGCGCGCGGCATCGATGGCGCCGGCGGTCGATTCGACTTCGAAGTCCTGCACGTACACCGGCGCGTTGTCCACCGACAGGCGGTACGGACGCTCGGCGATCACGCGCAGGCCCATGTTTTCCATCATCGGCAGCGCGTCCGACAGCGGAATGTCGTCCAGCTGGCGGTACAGCTTCAGGCGCAGGCCATCGCCGCTTTCACGCGGCACGGCCTGCAGACTCAGGCGCAGGTCGTCCGGGCCGGTCAGCGCGTCGAGCTGGCTGACATCGTTGGCGGCAACGGCGGTGCTGTTGTCTTCGATGTAGCCGGCCGGCAGCGCCTTGCCGATGCGGGCGGCGATGCGCAGGCCTTCGGTCTCGCCATGGCGCGACACCAGCGCTTCACGCAGGTCGTCCTGCCAGTTGCGCAGCACCTGGGCCAGCTTCTGTTCCAGTTCGGCGGTATCGACGTCCAGCATTTCGCCCGGCTTGGGGCGCACGATCAGGTGCACCTGGGCCAGCGGCGATTCGCCCAGCACCACCGAGCTGTCCACGTACTCACCGTGCAGCGCTTCCTTCAGCATGGCCTCGATGCGCAGGCGCACGTCGGTGTTGAAGCGCTCGCGCGGCAGGTAGACCAGTGCGGAAATGAAACGGCTGTACTTGTCGCGGCGCAGGAACAGGCGGCTGCGCACGCGTTCCTGCAGGCCCAGCACGCCCATGGCGGTGCGCAGCAGTTCGTCCTCGCTGGACTGGAACAGCTCTTCGCGCGGCAGGGTTTCCAGGATGTGGCGCAGGGCCTTGCCGCTGTGGCTGGCCGGGGCCAGGCCGGACTGCTTCATCACGTGTTCGTGGCGCTGGCGCACCAGCGGGATTTCCCACGGGCGGCGGTTGTAGGCGCTGGAGGTGAACAGGCCCAGGAAGCGCTGTTCGCCGATGATCTTGCCCTTGGCGTCGAATTCCAGCACGCCGATGTAGTCCATGTAGCCGGCGCGGTGCACGCGCGAACGGGCATTGGTCTTGGTCAGGATCAGCGCGTCCTTCAGCCCGGACGTGGTGTTCAGGCCCTGCGCAGCCAGCGTCTTGACCGGGCGCGCAGCGGACTTGTCCTTGCCGCGCATCAGGCCCAGGCCGGTGTCGTTCAGCGGTGCCAGCACGTCTTCCTTGCCCTGCTTCTCCACGCGGTATTCGCGGTAGCCGAAGAAGGTGAAGTGGTTGTCGGCGGCCCAGCGCAGGAATTCCTGTGCTTCGGCGCGCGAGGTGTCGTCCACCGGCAGCGTGCGGCTGCCCAGGTCGTCGGCCAGGGCCAGGGCCTTGTCCTTCATCGGCTGCCAGTCGCGCACGATGGCGCGCACTTCGTCCAGCGCCTTGTTGATGGCCTGTTCGATGGCGGCCATGGCATCGGCCGGCTGGCGGTCGATTTCCAGCAGCATCACCGATTCGGCTTCGCCCTCGCCCACCTTGGCCAGCTTGCCGGCCTTGTCGCGGGTGAAGCGCAGCACCGGGTGGCCCAGCACGTGCACGCCCACGCCCTGTTCGGCCAAGGTCATGGTGACGGTATCGACGAGGAACGGCATATCGTCATTGACGATCTGCAGCACCGTGTGCGGCGATTCCCAGCCGTTGGCCTTGGTGGTCGGGTTGAACACGCGCACGTTGGCCTTGCCGGCCTTGCGGGCACGGGCGAATTCCAGCGTGTCGGCGGCCAGCGCGGCCCACTCGTCAGCGCTGTGGTGCGGGAACTCGTCCGACTCCATGCGCTTGTAGAAATCCGCGGCGAATGCCACTGCCTCGGCCTGCGCGGCAGAGGGGTAACGCTTGCGCAAGGCCGTGTACACCGGCTCCAGGGAGAAACCAGCGGTCACTGCGACCTCCGACTCAGCTGGCTTGGTCTTGTTTTTCACGGTCTTGGCTGCGGTTTTTTGCGGTTTCATGGCAGAGCGATGCGCTTGCTCAGTTGGGAAAATGAAATTGTAGACCTATCCCGCGTAAAGGCCTTGCTGCAGGACGGAATAACCAGATTCGGGTTTGCTGCGGTTTAGACGCCTATTCAGTTCGCACCGGTATGGCGCGCACGGGCGTTGCGCCGCTGCCGACAGGATCGGCAAAGCGTGTTACGGAAAACCACGCGACAGGTGACAGGCAGGACTATCGGCACGATTCCACAATCCTGAACTGGACGGTATAGTCCACCGCGTGAACCCCACTCCCCTCCCCGTTGCCGTGGACGCGCGCGATGAGCGCGTGTTCGATGCCGTGCGCGAACTGCTGGGCCGCCAGGGCATGCAGATGAGCATGGACGCGGTGGCCCAGCAGGCCGGCTGTTCCAAACAGACGCTCTATTCGCGCTACGGCAACAAGCAGGACCTGCTGCGCCGGGTCGTGCAGCGGCACGTGGGCGATGCCAGCGGCATCCTGCTGCGTGCACTCCGCAGTGACGACCTGCGTGCCAGCCTGTTGCAGTTCGCCACCGACTTCCTGGAGCACTTCAACCAGCCCCACGTGGGCCAGGCCTGCCGACTGATTGCCGCCGATGCATCCCAGTTCCCCGAAGAGGCGCGTACGCTGTACCGGGAAGGCGCCGGGGCGCTGACACTTCATCTTGCTGAATGGATTGAAACCGTTTGCAGGCGTGGCCTGCTCCGGCATGACGACCCGCACTACATGGCCGAACTGCTGCTGAGCATGATCGCCGGTCAGGATTTCGACAAACAACGCTTCCATACCCCCCATCGCGATGACGCGCGTGCGCGCAGGCGCTGGGCCGAGTTCTCCGTTGACGGTTTCCTGCGCGCGTTCGCGCCGGAACCGGCAGCGGTCCCGTCTACAAACCAACACCGGAGTTTCTCCTGATGACCGCCCCACTCCGCACCCTTGCCTTGACGTGCGCCGTCGCTGTCGCCCTGGCGGCCTGCAAGAAGCCGGAACAGCAGACGCCCCCGCCGCCGGAAGTGGGCGTGATCGATGCCAAGCCGCAGACTCTGCCGCTGCAGCGTGAACTGGTCGGCCGCCTGTCGCCCTACCGCAGTGCCGACGTGCGCGCCCGCGTGCCCGGCGTGCTGCTCAAGCGCGTCTACCAGGAAGGCAGCCAGGTCAAGCAGGGCCAGACCCTGTTCCTGATCGATCCGGCCCCGCTGCGCGCCGAACTGAATGCTTCCGAGGCCCAGCTGGCCTCGGCCCGCGCCACCTATGCCAACGCCAAGGTCGCCGCCGACCGCGCCCGTTCGCTGGCCCCGCAGCAGTACGTGTCCAAGTCCGACCTGGACGCGGCCCAGGCCACCGAACGCACCGCGCTGGCCGCGGTGAAGCAGGCCGAAGCGGCCGTGTCGTCCTCGCGCATCAGCCTGGGCTATGCCGAAGTGACCGCGCCGATCAGCGGCGTGGCCAACAAGCAGCAGGTGACCGAAGGCGCGCTGGTCGGCCAGGGCGATGTGACCCTGCTGACCACCGTGGACCAGCTGGACCCGCTGTACGTGAACTTCTCGCTGAGCGTGGACGAACTGAGCCTGCTGCGCGCGCAGCAGGCCAAGGGCGCGCTGGCGCTGTCCGGCGATGGCAAGGCCACCGTGGCGGTGAAGCTGTCCGACGGCACCACCTACAGCGAACAGGGCACCCTGGACTTCTCGTCCACCACCGTGGACCCGACCACCGGTGCGGTGTCCCTGCGTGCGGTGCTGCCGAACCCGCAGCAGATCCTGCTGCCGGGCGCCTTCGTCAGCTTCCAGGCCAACCTGGGTGACCGCAACAACGCCTACCTGGTTCCGCAGCAGGCCCTGCAGCGCGACACCATGGGCGGCTTCGTAATGGTGGTCGGCGCCGACGGCAAGGTGGTGCGCAAGAACGTGAAGACCGACGGTGCCCAGGGCGGCAACTGGCTGGTCAGCGACGGCCTGGCCGCCGGTGACAAGGTGATCGTGGCCGGCGTGCAGAAGGTCAAGGAAGGGGCGCCGGCCACGGCAAAGCCCTGGACCCCGGGCCAGGACGCCAATGCCAGCGCCAAGCCGGCCGCCGCCGGTGCCGCACCGGCCGCCGACAAGGCCCCGGCCGAAGCGGCCGACAAGGCCGAACCGGCTGCCACCGAATCGAACAAGCAGTAACGGGACCCTTCCGTCATGCCTAAATTTTTCATCGAACATCCGGTCTTCGCCTGGGTGGTGGCGATCCTGATCTCGCTCAGCGGCGTGATCGCGATCCTCAACCTTGGCGTGGAGTCCTACCCCAACATCGCCCCACCGCAGGTGACCGTGTCGGCCACCTACCCGGGCGCCAGCGCGGACACGACGGAAAAATCGGTCACCCAGGTGATCGAGCAGCAGCTGACCGGTATCGATCACCTGCTGTATTTCAGCTCGTCGTCCTCGTCCAACGGCCGTGCGCAGATCACCCTGACCTTTGAAACCGGTACCGACCCGGACATCGCCCAGGTGCAGGTGCAGAACAAGGTGTCGCTGGCCACGCCGCGCCTGCCCACCGAAGTGACCCAGCAGGGCGTGGTGGTGGCCAAGGCCAACGCCGGCTTCCTGATGGTGGTGGGCCTGCGTTCGGAAACCCCGTCGATCACCCGTGATGCGCTGAATGACATCGTCGGCTCGCGCGTGCTCGACCAGGTCTCGCGTATTCCCGGCGTCGGCAGCACCCAGCAGTTCGGTTCCGAGTACGCCATGAACATCTGGCTGAACCCGGAAAAGATGCAGGGCTACGGCCTGTCGGCCAGCCAGGTGCTGGCGGCGGTGCGCGCCCAGAACGTGCAGTTCGCTGCCGGTTCGCTGGGTTCGGACCCCTCGCCCGATGGCCACTTCACCGCCACGGTCTCGGCCGAAGGCCGCTTCAGCTCGCCCGAAGAGTTCGAGAACATCATCCTGCGTGCCAACGCCGACGGCTCGCGCGTGCTGCTGAAGGACATCGCCCGCATCGGCTTCGGCGCCAACAACTACGGCTTCGACACCCAGTACAACGGTGCCCCCACCGGCGCCTTCGCCATCCAGCTGCTGCCGGGCGCAAACGCCCTGAACGTGGCCGATGCGGTGCGCGCCAAGATGGACGAACTGCAGCCCAGCTTCCCGGCGGGCGTGAGCTGGTTCTCGCCGTACGACAGCACCACCTTCGTCAAGATCTCCATCGAGGAAGTGGTCAAGACCCTGTTTGAAGCGGTCTTGCTGGTGTTCCTGGTGATGCTGATCTTCCTGCAGAACTTCCGCGCCACCATCATCCCCACCCTGGTCATTCCGGTGGCCCTGCTGGGTACCTTCCTGGGCATGTGGATGATCGGCTTCACGATCAACCAGCTGACCCTGTTCGCGATGGTGCTGGCGATCGGCATCGTGGTCGATGACGCGATCGTGGTGATCGAGAACGTCGAACGCATCATGACCGAGGAGGGCCTGGCGCCCAAGCCGGCCACGCAGAAGGCGATGACCCAGATCACCGGCGCGGTGGTAGCCATCACCGTCGTGCTGGCGGCAGTGTTCATTCCTTCGGCGCTGCAGGGCGGTGCGGCCGGTGAGATCTACAAGCAGTTCGCACTGACCATCGCCATTTCGATGGGCTTCTCGGCGTTCCTGGCGCTGGGCTTCACCCCGGCCCTGTGTGCCACCTTCCTGAAGCCGACCCACAACGACCACCCGAACATCGTCTACCGCACGTTCAACAAGTACTACGACAAGATCAGCCACACCTACGTGGGCCACATCACCTCGGCGGTGAAGCATGCGCCGCGCTGGATGATCCTGGCCGTGGTGCTGACCGCACTGTGCGGCTTCCTGTTCACCCGCATGCCGGGCAGCTTCCTGCCTGAAGAAGACCAGGGCTACGCACTGGCCATCGTGCAGCTGCCGCCGGGTTCGCCGAAGAGCCAGACCAACGAAGTCTTCGCCCAGATGCGCGGCATCCTGGAAAAGCAGGAAGGCTACGAAGGTCTGATGCAGATCGCCGGCTTCAGCTTCGTCGGTTCCGGCGAAAACGTGGGCATGGGCTTCATCCGCCTCAAGCCCTGGGGCGAGCGCAAGGTGACCGTTCCGGAGTTCATCCAGAACATGAACGGCGCGTTCTACGGCATCAAGGAAGCGCAGATCTTCGTGGTCAACCTGCCCACCGTGCAGGGTCTGGGCCAGTTCGGCGGCTTCGACATGTGGCTGCAGGACCGTGGCGGCCAGGGCTACGAACAGCTGACCCAGGCGCGCAACATGCTGCTTGGCAAGGCCGCGCAGGAAACCGACAAGCTGGCCGGCGTGCGCCCCAACGGCCTGGAAAACGCCCCGCAGCTGCAGCTGCACGTGGACCGCGTGCAGGCGCAGTCGATGGGCATGTCGGTGTCGGACGTGTACAGCACGGTGCAGCTGATGCTGGCCCCGGTGTACGTGAACGACTTCTTCTACCAGGGCCGCATCAAGCGCGTGACCATGCAGGCCGACGCGCCGTACCGTACCGGCCAGGAATCGCTGAAGAGCTTCTACAGCCCGTCCAGCCTGACCACCAATGCCGATGGCACCAGCGCGATGATCCCGCTGAGCACCGTGGTCAGTTCCGAGTGGGTGTCGGCACCGCCGTCGCTGAGCCGCTACAACGGCTATTCGGCCATCAACATCGTCGGTTCGCAGGCACCGGGCAAGAGCTCGGGTGAAGCGATGACCGCGATGGAAGACATCGTCAACAACGACCTGCCGGCCGGCTATGGTTACGACTGGTCGGGCATGTCCTACCAGGAAATCCTGGCGGGCAACGCGGCTACCCTGCTGCTGGTGCTGTCGGTGGTGGTGGTGTTCCTCTGCCTGGCCGCGCTGTATGAAAGCTGGTCGATTCCGGTGGCGGTGCTGCTGGTGGTGCCGCTGGGCGTGCTGGGTGCCATCGGTCTGTCGATGATGCGTGGCCTGCCCAACGACATCTTCTTCAAGATCGGCATGATCACCGTGATTGGCCTGGCCGCGAAGAACGCGATCCTGATCGTGGAATTCGCGGTGGAGCAGCGTGCAGCGGGCAAGACCCTGCGCGATGCCACCATCGAAGCGGCCCGCCTGCGTTTCCGCCCGATCCTGATGACCTCGTTCGCCTTCATCATGGGCGTGATCCCGATGGCCATCTCCACCGGTGCCGGCGCCAACTCGCGCCACGCCATCGGTACCGGCGTGATCGGCGGCATGCTGTTTGCCACCCTGCTGGGTCTGCTGATGATCCCGGTGTTCTTCGTGGTGGTGCGCCGCATGCTGGGCGACAAGCTGGACGAACCGTCCAAGGAGTTCATGGAACGCCAGCGTGATGCCGAATCGGCACACCGTCCGGATCGTTGATCCGGCAGTGAAGTGAAATGAAAAGGCCCCGGAGCGATCCGGGGCCTTTTTGCTGGTGACTACCGGGATGCGTGCCAACCAAGGTTGGCACCTACCAGGTGCGTGCGGGTCGGGTGGGTGCGCGCGGGTCGGGTAGGTGCCAACCTTGGTTGGCACTCGCCGCGCTTCAGCGCAGCAACGCGATCGCGCCGCACACCACCACGATCAGCAGCGCCACCCACTGCATCGGCACGAAGAAGAAATGATGCGGCGCGGCCTCACCCTTCTGCCGCGGCGCGCGGTTCAACCACAGCCCCAGCAGCACGTTCAGCGCAGCACCCAGGCCCGCGCCCAGCAGCACCTGCTGCAGCGGAATATTGCCCTTCGGGCCTTCCTGCGGGAAGAAATACGCCAGCAGCAGGATCGCTGCAATCGGCGTCACCAGGGTCACAAACCCCCAACCGCGATAGATCATCTTTCCAAGCCTGGTAAAAACGGCCTGCATTGGAACAGATCAGGTATCGCCCGCCAAGAGCGGGCTCCTATGCGCCGCCATTGCAGCGGCGCAGCCCACCGGGGTCTTCTTGTTGGTGCCAGAGCGGCGGGAGCCCGGTAGTCGCCAACCTTGGTTGGCGCCCTGGATGCGTGCCAACCAAGGTTGGCACCTACCAGGGCGGGCCCCCATGCGACTCAGCGCAGCCCGGTCTCGTTGCGGGCAATCACCAGGCGCTGGATTTCCGAGGTGCCTTCGTAGATCTCGGTGATCTTGGCATCACGGAAGTAGCGCTCCAGCGGCATTTCCTTGGAATAGCCCATGCCGCCGTGGATCTGCACGGCCTGGTGGGTGATCCACATCGCCGCTTCCGAGGCGGTCAGCTTGGCGATGGCCGCCTCGTTGCTGAAGCGCTTGCCTTCGCCCTTCACCCACGCTGCGCGCAGGGTCAGCAGCAGCGCCGCGTCCAGCTTGCACTTCATGTCGGCAATTTTGGCCTGGGTCATCTGGAAGGTGCCGATGGCCGCGCCGAAGGCCTTGCGGTCCTTCACGTATTCGATCGTGGCTTCATAGGCGGCGCGGGCGATGCCGATCGCCTGCGAGGCGATGCCGATGCGGCCGGCGTCGAGCACGCCCATGGCGATCTTGAAGCCCTCGCCTTCCTGGCCCAGCACCTCTTCGGGCTGCGCCACGTAATCGTTGAACTCGATCTCGCAGGTGGCCGACGCACGGATGCCCAGCTTGGGCTCGGTCTTGCCACGGCCGAAGCCGGCCTTGTCGGTGTCGACCAGGAAGGCGGTGATGCCACGCGCGCCCTTGTCCGGCTCGCTCATCGCGAACAGCACGATGTACCTGGCCACCGGGCCGGAGGTGATCCAGCTCTTCTTGCCGTTGATCACGTAGGTGCCGTCAGCCTGCTTCACCGCGCGGCAACGCATGGCGGTGGCATCGGAACCGGACTGCGGCTCGGTCAGCGCGAAGGCGCCGATGGCCTCGCCCTCGGCGATGGCGCGCACGTACTTCTGCTTCTGCGCCTCGCTGCCGTGGGTCAGGATGCCGTTGCAGAACAGCGAATTGTTCACCGACATGATGGTCGAATGCGCGGCATCGCCGGCGGCCACTTCCACCATCGCCAGCACGTAGGCGATCGGGTCCATGCCCGCGCCGCCGTACTCGGTCGGCACTTCGATGCCCATCAGGCCGTTTTCGCCCAGCAGGCGGATGTTCTCAAGGGGGAACTCGCCGGTGCGGTCATGGTGCTCCGCGCTGGGGGCGATCTTTTCCTGCGCGATGCGCCGCGCCACGTCCTGCAGCATCAACTGCTCTTCGGTAAAGCTGAAATCCACAACACCCTCCCAGGTACATGATGACGGGGGCCGCAACAAGCGCCCCCGGATGTGCCGATTGTAACTGCGGGCGGGCATCGGCGGCTGACTCGCGCCTCGCACCGGCTTGACCACGACAGCACCCGTCGGCGAATATATCTCTATATCGCGATAGGTAGATATTTATGGATCTGGAAGACTGGTCGACCCGCCTGAAGGTGTTCGCCGACGCCACCCGCGTGCGCCTGCTGGCGCTGCTGGAGCAGGAAGAGCTGACCGTGGCCGAGTTGTCGGCCATCACCCGGCTGGCACAGCCGCGGGTGTCCACCCATCTGGCGCGGCTGAAGGAAGCCGGCCTGGTGCGCGACCGCCGCTCGGGCGTGTCGGCCTACTACCGCTTCGACGAGGCCCAGCTGGACCCGGCGCAGCGTGCATTGTGGCATGCCCTGAGCAATGGAAGCGATGATCCGCTGCTGCGCCAGGATGCTGAACGCGTGGCCGCCGTGCTGGCCCACCGCGCCGCCGACCAGAACTGGGCCGACAGCGTGGCCGGCGACATGGAGCGCCACTACTCCCCGGGCCGTACCTGGGAAGCGCTGGCGCGCACCGCGCTGCCGCTGCTGGAAACCGGCGACGTGCTGGACATCGCCTCCGGCGATGGCGTGCTGGCCGAGCTGGTGGCCCCGCATGCCAAGCGCTACATCTGCATCGACACCAGCGCGCGCGTGGTGGCCGCGGCCAGCGAGCGCCTGCGCCGCCTGCCCAACGTGGAAGTGCGCGAAGGCGACATGCACGCCCTGCCCTTCAAGGACCGCAGCTTCGACCTGGTGGTGCTGATGCACGCGCTGACCTATGCCAGCAAGCCGGCACAGGCGGTGACCGAGGCGGCGCGCGTGCTGCGCCCGGGCGGACGCCTGCTGCTGTGCAGCCTGGCCCGCCACGAACACAAGGCGGCAGTGGAAGCCTATGGCCACGTGAATCTCGGTTTCAGCGACAAGGAACTGCGCAAGTTCGTGGACAAGGCCGGACTGCAGGTATCGAGCCTGGAAACAGTCACGCGCGAAAAGCGCCCGCCGCACTTTGAAGTCATCTCGCTGATCGCCAACAAGCCCTGAGGTCGCCGTGTCCAGCCTGCCGTGGTTGCATCCCGAACGTGCCAACGCCCTGCTCGACGCCCTGCGCGCGCGCATCCTGATCATCGATGGCGCGATGGGCACGATGATCCAGCGCCACGGACTGCAGGAAGCGGACTACCGCGGCGAACGCTTCGCCGATGGCTACGACCACAGCCACGGCCCCGGCTGCGACCATGGCACACCCGAAGGGCATGACCTGAAGGGCAACAACGATCTGCTGCTGCTGACCCGGCCGCAGGTCATCGCCGACATCCACACCGCCTATCTGCAGGCCGGCGCGGATCTGGTGGAAACCAATACGTTCAACGCCACCTCGGTCAGCCAGGCCGATTACCACCTGGAACACCTGGTCTACGAACTGAACAAGGCCGGTGCCGCCGTGGCGCGCGCCTGCTGCGATGCGGTGCAGGCCACCACCCCGGACAAGCCGCGCTTCGTGATCGGCGTACTGGGCCCGACCAGCCGCACCGCCTCGATCAGCCCGGACGTGAACGATCCCGGCTTCCGCAACACCAGCTTCGACGCCCTGCGCGATACCTATCGCGAGGCCATTGACGGCCTGATCGATGGCGGCGCGGACATCCTGATGGTCGAAACCATCTTCGACACGCTGAATGCCAAGGCCGCCCTGTACGCCATCGAAGAGGCCTTCGATGCACGCGGTGCGCGCCTGCCGATCATGATCTCCGGCACGATTACCGATGCCTCCGGGCGCACCCTGTCCGGGCAGACGACCGAAGCCTTCTACGCCTCGCTGGCGCATGCACGGCCGCTGTCGATCGGCCTGAACTGCGCGCTGGGCGCCGACGCGATGCGTCCGCATGTGGAGACCCTGGCCCAGGTCGCCCCCTGCTACGTCAGCGCGCACCCCAACGCCGGCCTGCCCAATGCCTTCGGCGAATACGATGAAACGCCCGAGGAAATGGCCGCCACGCTGCGCAGCTTTGCCGAAGATGGGCTGCTGAACCTGGTCGGGGGTTGCTGCGGCTCCACCCCGGACCATATCCGTGCCATCGCCCAGGCCGTGGCCGGGCTGCCACCGCGCGCGGTGCCCTGCGCGCAGGAGCAGCAGGCCGCATGAGCACCACGCCCTACACCCGCCTGTCTGGCCTGGAACCACTGGTCATCACCCCGGACCTGCTGTTCGTCAACGTGGGCGAGCGCACCAACGTCACCGGCAGCGCGCAGTTCCGCAAGCTCATCAAGGAAGGCCGCTACGAAGAAGCGGTGGACGTGGCCCGGCAGCAGGTGGCCAGCGGTGCGCAGATCCTCGATGTGAACATGGACGAAGGCCTGATCGATTCGGAAGCGGCGATGACCCGCTACCTGAATCTGATCATGTCCGAGCCGGACATCGCGCGCATTCCGGTGATGGTCGATTCGTCGAAGTGGAGCGTGATCGAAGCCGGCCTGAAGTGCCTGCAGGGCAAGAGCGTGGTCAACTCGATCTCGCTGAAGGAAGGCGAAGCCCTGTTCCGCGAGCACGCGCGCAAGGTGCTGCGCTACGGCGCCGCCGCAGTGGTGATGGCCTTCGACGAAACCGGCCAGGCCGACACCTGCGCGCGCAAGGTGGAGATCTGCACCCGCGCTTACCGCATCCTGGTCGATGAGATCGGCTTCCCGCCGCAGGACATCATCTTCGACCCGAACATCTTCGCCGTGGCCACCGGCATCGAAGAGCACGACAACTATGCGGTGGACTTCATCGAAGCCACCCGCATCATCAAGCAGACCCTGCCGCACTGCCATGTCTCCGGCGGCGTCTCCAACGTGTCGTTCTCTTTCCGTGGCAACGAGACGGTACGCCAGGCCATCCATTCGGTCTTCCTGTACCACGCCATTGCCGCCGGCATGGACATGGGCATCGTCAACGCCGGCGCCATGCCGATCTACGACGAGCTGGAGCCGGACCTGCGCGAACGCGTTGAGGATGTGATCCTCAACCGCCGCAGCGACGCCACCGAGCGCCTGCTGGAGATCGCCGAGCGCTACAAGGGCAAGAAGGGCGCGGCCAAGACCGAGGACCTGTCCTGGCGCGAAAAACCGGTGGCACAGCGCCTGGCGCATGCGCTGGTGCACGGTCTGGACGCCTGGGTGGAGGAAGACACCGAACTGGCGCGGCAGGGCTCCAGCCGCCCGCTGGACGTGATCGAAGGCCCGCTGATGGATGGCATGAACATCGTCGGCGACCTGTTCGGGGCCGGCAAGATGTTCCTGCCGCAGGTGGTCAAATCCGCGCGCGTGATGAAGAAAGCGGTGGCCTACCTGCTGCCGTACATCGAGGCCGAAAAGGCGCGCAGCGGCGATACCGCCAAGAGCAACGGCCGCATCATCATGGCCACGGTGAAGGGCGATGTGCATGACATCGGCAAGAACATCGTCGGCGTGGTCCTGGCTTGCAACAACTTCGAAGTGATCGACCTGGGCGTGATGGTGCCGGCGCAGAAGATCCTCGACGCCGCGCGCGAACACAACGCCGATCTGGTCGGCCTGTCCGGCCTGATCACACCGTCGCTGGAGGAGATGAGCCACGTTGCCCGCGAAATGCAGCGGCAGGGCTTCGACCTGCCCTTGCTGATCGGCGGCGCCACCACCTCGCGCGCACACACCGCGCTGAAGATCGACCCGCATTACCAGGCCCCCACCGTGTGGGTGAAGGATGCCTCGCGCGCGGTGGGCGTGGCGCAGTCGCTGATCTCGCGCGAGCTGCGCGATGCCTTCGTGGCCGCCAACGAAGCGGACTACGCCGAGATCCGCGCGCGCCATCGCAACCGCGGTGACGCCAAGCGCCTGGTCAGCCTGGAACATGCACGCGGGCAGAAGTTCCAGGGCGGCTGGGACAGCTACACCCCGCCTGCGCCGAAGCAGCCTGGCCTGCATGTATTCGATGACTACCCGTTGGCCGAGCTGGTCGACTACATCGACTGGACGCCGTTCTTCCAGGCCTGGGAACTGGCCGGCAAGTTCCCGGCGATCCTGACCGACGAGATCGTCGGCCCCCAGGCCAGCGATCTGTACCGCGATGCGCGGGCGATGCTGGCGCGCATCGTGGACGAGCAGTGGCTGACCGCCAAGGCGGTGTTCGGCCTGTGGCCGGCCAACAGCGTGGGCGATGATGTCCGCGTGCAGCACCCGTCTGCTGAGACCACCCTGCACTTCCTGCGCCAGCAGGTGGACAAGCCGGCCGAGCGCCCCGATTTCTGCCTGGCCGATTTCATTGCCCCGGCCGACAGCGGCAGGCAGGACTGGATCGGCGCATTCGCGGTCACCGCCGGCATCGGCATCGATGCACACGTGGCCCGCTTCGAGGCCGACCACGATGACTACAACGCGATCCTGCTGAAGGCGCTGGCCGACCGCTTCGCCGAAGCGCTGGCCGAACGCCTGCACCAGCGCGTGCGCACCGAGTTCTGGGGCTACGACCATGCCGAGACCCTCGACAACGAAGCGCTGATCGATGAGCAGTACCGCGGTATCCGCCCCGCCCCTGGCTACCCGGCCTGCCCCGAGCACAGCGAGAAGCGCCGGCTGTTCGATCTGCTGCAGGCCGAAACCCACGCCAGCATGGAACTGACCGAAAGCTTCGCCATGCTGCCCACCGCTGCCGTGTCGGGCTATTACTTCAGCCACCCGCAGAGCCAGTACTTCGTGGTCGGCCGCCTGAGCCGTGAACAGGTAGGCGACTACGCGCGGCGCAAGGGCGTGGAGCGCGCACAGGCCGAGCGCTGGCTGGCGTCGAACCTGGATTACGACCCCGAATAGACCCGGCCCACACGCCTGCGGGCGGCCCATCGGTTACCCTCGGGCTTCCCCCTGACCGGAGTTGCCGATGCGACCGACCCGCCTGTGGGCGCTGCTGCTTGCCGCCACCGCCGCCGTTCCTGCCGCCGCGCAGCCGATCCTGCTGGAAAATGCCCGGGTGTTCGACGGCCGCCGCGACCTGGGCATCACCCCGGTCCTGATCGACGGCGAGCGCATCGTGCATGTCGGCACGCCGCTGCCGGCCGCCGCCACCGCAGCCCGACGCATCGACTACCAGGGCAAGACCCTGCTGCCCGGCCTGGTCAGCAACCACGCGCACGTGGGCAACACCGAAGGGCTGCAGCACGGCGATCGCTACTACACCCGCGACAACGTGGTGCGCGACCTGCGCCAGTTCCAGCGCTACGGCATCACCACCGTCACCGCGCTGGGCATGAACGGCCCGGCCTTCTTCGATATCCGAAAGGAAGTGAACGCCTCGCCCGCGCTGGGCGCGCAACTGTACGGCGCTGGCGCCGGCATCGGTGCCTTCGCCGGTGCACCGCCGGCGGCCGCGATGGGCCTGGCCCACGACCCGGTGGCGCGGCCACGCAATGCCGAAGAAGCCCGCGCCGCCGTCGCCACGCAGCAGGCCGACGGCGTGGACGTGATCAAGCTATGGGTGGATTCGCTGGGCGGCAAGTTCCCGATGATGGCGCCGGAGATCTACCGCGCCGCCATTGCCGAAGCCCACGCGCGTGGCCTGAAGGTGGCCGCGCACATCCACGACCTGGACCAGGCGCGCGACCTGGTGGATGCACGCGTGGACATCATCGCCCACGGTATCCGCGATCGCGCGGTGGACCCGATGCTGGCGCGGAAGATGCACGACCAGGGCACCTGGTACATCGCCACGGTGAACATCGACGAAGCCAACTACTGGTATGCGGAAAACCCGCAGGCACTGCAGCAGCCGTTCCTGCGCGATGCCCTGCCCGCTGCGGTGCGCGCGCGCTGGCAGCAGCCGCAGTGGCAGCGCGAGCAGCTGGCCGGGGCCAACATTCCCGGTGCGCGTGCAGCGGTGGCGATGAACCTGGAAAACCTGCGCCGGCTGAGCGCGGCCAAGGTGAAGTTCGGTTTCGGTACCGATGCCGGGGCGATGCCACAGCGGGTGATTGGGTTTGCCGAACACCGCGAACTGAAGCTGCTGACCGAGGCCGGCTTCAGCCCGGCCCAGGCCCTGCAGACCGCCACCGCCGACGCCGCCGCGCTGCTGGGCATGGACGATCGCGGCCGCATTGCCGCCGGCAAGCGTGCCGACCTGCTGGTGCTCGATGCCGATCCCCTGGCCGACATCGGCAATACCCAGCACATCCACGCCGTGTGGCAGGCCGGGCACGCGATCGAGCGCTGATGGCCGATGGCCCCGTGTGCCGGGCGCGGCCCGGCGCTACGGCTGCAGCACCCGCTGCAGGGACGGCAGCAGCACGCGGTTGCCATGACCGCTCAGATGGTCGCCGTCGAAGAACAACGGTCGGCCATCACGCTGCGCCGCGCACGTCGTGGCCGTGCAGAGATCGGGCAAGGGATCCCACAGCACGGCGCCTGGCAGGCCATCGACCACCTGCTGCAGGCTGCCCAGCATCGGTGCGCGCAGCGCTTCCATGTCGGCCCTCGAAATATCCAGGCCGTTGCGGCAGATCGCATTGTTGGCGTTGAAGCGGTCGGAACACCGGTACGGCGGTGCCGGCAGCACCGGCTTCGGCGCTTCGATCAGGATACGCACACCGCGCTGGGCCAGCGGCAGCCACTGCGCGATGGCCTCGGCCACCTCGGCGTTGCGGCCGGCGGCGGCCTGCGCACTGCGCTCGCCCGCCAACTGTGCCTGCGCATCGAACAGCACGTACTGGTCGGACAGGCGCGGTACCCGCAGCGACACCAGCACCACCACATCCCCCGGCTGCGCACGTGCGGCGATGTCCGCGCGCACGGCCGCATCATGCTCGGCACAGCCCGCGCCGGCCCCGCGCCACTGCTGCAGACTGATCTGCGGGCAGCCACCGCGGCCGTACAGCGACACCGTCGAACCGGTTTCCAGCGCCAGCCGCTGCAGCAGCTCGCGGTAGGCCATGGCATGCGAATCTCCGGCCAGGAACACCTGCGCCGGCCCCTGCACGGCCCCTGCGCGGGGGCAATCGCCGCGGGCGAAGGTGCGTGCGCTGCCACCGGCGTAGCGATGCTTACCCACCTGCAGCGCGCACCCAGGGTAATCAGCCGCCACGCTCTTGCCGTCGGGGTACCAGTCCGCCGGATGGCGGCTGACCGTGCTCAGTGACAGCAGGGGCGACTGCCAGTACAGCAACGCCTGCAGGCCACCGGCCAGCAGCAGGGTCAGCACGCCGGCGGCCACCCAGCGCCCGGGTGCCAGGTGCTGCCACCTGGGGCCACGGAAGGGCTGCTCGATCCAGCGCCACGAGATCCATGCCAGCAGCGCCACCAGCGCACTGGCCAGGGACATCTGCAGGGCCGTTTCCAGGCCCACCGTCCAGCGCATCAGCACGAACACCGGCCAATGCCACAGGTACAGCGAATAGGACAGCAGGCCGATCCGCCGCATTGGCGCACTGGCCAACAGCCGCGCGATCCATGCCTGCGGGTGCTGATGCAGGGCCAGCAGCAGGCCGGCCGTGGCCAGCGCCGGCAGCACGCCGTCCGGCCAGGGCGAGCGCCCGGCACGCGCTGTCCACAGCGCCCAGCCCAGTGCGCCCAGCGACAGCAGGGCCAACGCTGACCACGCCCAGCGCCAACGGCCCACCCGTGCAGCACTGCCAGGCTCACCGCGATCGGCCACATGCAGCAGCTGGAACAGCAGAACGCCCACGCCCAGCTGCCACAAGCGGGTGCTGGTGGCGTAGAACGCCCAGGCCGGCGGCGCATCACGCAACCCCAGCAGGGCCGCATGCAGCAAAGACCCGACGCTGACCGCGGCGAACAATGCAACGCTAAGCCAACGGCCGCGCGGGCCGCGGGCCCAGGCCAGGAACAGCAGCGGGAACAGCAGGTAGAACTGCTCTTCCACGCCCAGCGACCAGGTGTGCGTATAGGGATTGAATTCGGCCTTGGGCGCGAAGTAGTCGTTGCCAACGGCCGCCAGCACCCAGTTGCTCAGCCCGAAGAAGGCCATCAACCCGGTTTTGTCGGATGCTTCGCTCAGCCACGAATCGGGAATGAACAACACGCTGGCCACGGCCGTCGCCAGCAGGCAGGCCACCAGCGCAGGCGCGATGCGGCGTACCCGGCGCGCATAGAAGCGCAGCATCGAGGCGCGCCAGGACAGGGCCGGCAGGCGATGCACCGACGCACTGACCACGAAGCCGGAGATGACGAAGAACACGTCCACCCCGGTGAAGCCACCCGGCAGCCAGGCCGGGTCGAGGTGGAACACGATGACGGCCAGCACGGCAATCGCGCGCAGGCCGTCAATGTGCGGCACGTAGCCGCGGCTTGGATCAGTGGACATCCGTCTCCCCCTGCCGCTGCTGCCGCAGGGGGCGCCACGGCGGTCGTGCGTTACCAGACCAGGTCGTCGGGCACCTGGTACTGCGGATCGGCGTACGGGTCTTCCTCGGCCGGCGCGTTCGGGTCGACCTTCAGCGCCACCGACGCGGCGAACACGGCCTCGGACTGCGCCAGCACTTCGGCGGTCACCAGCAGGTAGCGGCCATTGAGCTGGACCACGCCCAGTTCACCGGCATTGAGCGCGGTCAGCTGTTCGGGGGTGACGTAGATGCGCTTGATCTTGCCGCCATACGGGAAGTGGCGGGCGATATCGGCCGCCTCGGCATTCAGGCTCTTGTCCTTCAGCAGTTCTTCCAGCTTGGCCTTGGCCTCGCGGCGCACGCGCGCCTCTTCCTGCTTCAGGCGTTCGCTTTCAATGCGTTCCTGCTTTTCTTTCTGCGCGCGGATGGCATAGGCCTTGGCCAGGTCCATTTCTTCGGCAGAACGCGGCTTGCGTGGGCCCTGCCCGCCCGGCCCACGGGACTGCCCGGGCTTGCCTGCGCCAGCGTGGCCGTGGCCACCACGGCGCTCACCGGGCTTGTGCTCGCCCTTGCCTGCGCCCTGCGGCTTTCCATTGCCATTGCCGCCCTTGCCCTGCGGGCGGCCATCACGGCGGGGGGCATCGTTCTTGCGCTCGGGCTTGGGCGCCGGCTTGAAGCCCAGGCCCATCAGCTGGTCGCGGAGGGTATCGCTCATAGGAATGCAGATCAGTAGTGCGGCGGCGGCGGTTCGCTCGCCGGATCAGAAGAATTCAGTGCGTTGCGCACCTTGCCCAGGTCTTCCAGCAGCACGCGCAGCACATCGGCGTTGCGCGTGCCCTGCATGCGGGCGTCGGCCAATGCATCGCTCAGTTCGGCCAGCGCGTGTTCCTGGAAGGACACGCGCATTTCCAGTTCGACCAGGCGCGCTTCCAGCGCCTGTTCGCGTTCGGTGGGCAGCTCAGACATGCAGCGAACGCCCCCGGCCGATACCGTAGTACGCCACGCCGGCGGCTTCCACTTCGGCCGGGTCGTACAGGTTGCGCCCGTCGAACACCACCGCATCCTTCAGCCGCTCGCGCAGCATCTGGAAATCGGGGCTGCGGAACTGCTTCCACTCGGTGACCACCACCAGTGCATCGGCGCCTTCCAGCGCTTCGCTGGCATTGGCGCAGAACACCAGGTCATCGCGCTCACCGAAGATGCGCTGCGATTCGTGCATCGCTTCCGGATCGTAGGCACGCACGGTGGCACCGCCTTCCCACAGCTGCGCCAGCAGGCGGCGGCTGGAGGCTTCGCGCATGTCATCGGTGTTGGGCTTGAAGGCCAGGCCCCACACGGCAAAGGTCTTGCCGCGCACGCCCTCGTCCTCGCCCTTGTCGTAGTGGCGCTGGATGAGCGCGAACAGGTGCCCCTTCTGGGCATCGTTCACCGCTTCGACCGCATTCAACAGCTTCGGCTCCAGGCCGTACTGCTGGGCGGTGCGCGCCAGCGCCTGCACGTCCTTGGGGAAGCACGAGCCGCCGTAGCCGGCACCGGGATAGATGAAGTGCCAGCCGATGCGCGGGTCCGAACCGATGCCCTGGCGGACCTGCTCGACGTCGGCACCCACGCGTTCGGCGATGTTGGCGATTTCGTTCATGAACGAAATCTTGGTCGCCAGCATCGCGTTGGCCGCGTACTTGGTCAGCTCGGCCGAACGCACGTCCATTTCCACCACGCGATCGTGGTTGCGGTTGAACGGTGCGTACAGGCGGCGCATCACCGCCACCGAGTCGGCGCTGCTGGCACCGATGATGATGCGGTCCGGGCGCATGCAGTCGGCCACCGCATCGCCTTCCTTCAGGAATTCGGGGTTGGACACCACATCGAAGGCGATGTCCGCACCGCGCGCGGCCAGCTCTTCGGCAATGGCCGCGCGCACCTTGTCGGCGGTGCCCACCGGCACCGTCGACTTGTTCACCACCACCGTCGGCACCGCCATGTGGCGGCCGATGGTGCGGGCCACGGCCAGCACGTACTGCAGATCGGCACTGCCGTCTTCGTCGGGGGGCGTGCCCACCGCGATGAAGACCACCTGGCCGTGGCCGATGGCGCTGGCGCCATCGGTGGTGAAGGACAGCCGCAGCGCGGCATGGTTGGCCTTCACCATCGGCTCAAGGCCGGGTTCGTAGATCGGGATGATGCCCTGGTTGAGCCCATCCACCTTGGCCTGGTCGATGTCGACGCAGACCACCTGGTGGCCTACGTCGGCCAGGCAGGTGCCGGTCACCAGACCGACGTACCCGGTACCGAAAATCGCAACGCGCATATCCGTGCTGGCTCCGTGGTCGCTTACGGCAGGACGCCCAGCAGCTCGACGTCGAAGGTCAGGGTGGCGTTCGGGCCGATCGGGCCGCCCGGGGTACCGTTCTCGCCGTAGGCCAGTTCGCCCGGGATCCAGAAGCGGTACTTCGAGCCCACCGGCATCAGCGCCACGCCTTCGGTCCAGCCCTTGATGACCTGGTCCAGACCGAATTCGGCCGGGCCACGGCCCGCGGAGCTGTCGAAGACGGTGCCGTCCAGCAGCTTGCCTTCGTAGTTCACGCGCACCTTGCTGCTCGGCAGCGGACGCTCGCCGCTACCCGGGCGGATCACCTGGTACTGCAGGCCCGACGGGGTGGTCACCACGCCCGGCTGGGTCTTGTTCTTGGCCAGGAAAGCATTGCCTTCGCTGCGGTTGGTCTGCGCGGCCTGCGCGGCCTTGGCCTGCATCTCGGCCTGCTTGGCACCCATGAACGACTGGATGGTGGCGGTTGCGTCGGCTTCGGTCATCTTCGCCTGACCCTTGGTCAGGCCGGTGCTGATCGCGTCAAACAGCGAGGCGGTATCGATATCGTCCTTCAGCTGCGCCAGCGACGGACCGATGGAGTACGAACCGATCATCTGCGCGACCTTCACGCGGTCCACCTTCGGCGGCTGCGAGCCCGGCGCAACGCCCGGCACCTGCTGGCCGTTGCGGGCCATCACCACCTGGCGCAGGGCGGCATCGGTGGCCTTGGCCTGGTCCTGGGTGATCTGCGGCTGCAGGCCTTCGAACGAACGCTCCACGGCGGTGCGCAGGGCGGCCACGTCGATTTCATCGGCGATCGGCGCGAACGACTTGGCCACATCCAGACCGATGGCGTAGCCGAGCTTCTGCTTGGGGGAATTCAAGGTTGCGGTCTCCTTGGCGGCCGCCGGTGCGGCCGGTTGTTGCGACAGGGCGACACCAGAGGTACCCATCGCCAGAATCAGAACCGACGCCGCGGCGCCGCGCATTCCCATCTTCATTCGCTGCATTCCTGGAAGTGTCTGGGCGCCGACGTCGGCGCGAAAAGAACCATTGTCGCACGCATGCCGGAGATGTCGAGGCATGCGTGCCGGTGATCAACGCGGTGCCGGTGCGGCCAGCGCCTTGCTGATGGCCGCGCCCAGCTGCGGATCATCCGGGGTGACCTTGCTGGCGAACTGGGCGATGACCTTGCCGTCGCGGCCGATCAGGTATTTGTGGAAGTTCCAGCCCGGGGCCACGCCGGTGGCGGCGGTCAGGCGCTGATACAGCGGCGTGGCCTGTTCGCCTACCACGTGCACCTTCTCGAACATGGGGAACTTCACCCCATAGGTGAGCGTGCAGAAATCCTGGATCTGCTTCTCATCGCCCGGTTCCTGCCCCTTGAAGTCATTGGACGGGAAACCCAGCACGGCGAAACCGCGGCTGGCGTACTGCTTCTGCAGCGCTTCCAGCCCCTCGTACTGGGGGGTGTAGCCGCACTTGCTGGCCGTATTGACCACCAGCAGCACCTGGCCCTGGTAGCGCTTGAGCAGGTTCACCTGCTGCTTGCCGGCCAGCGGCCGGTAATTCACGTCCAGCAGGTCGGCCGCCACGGCGCTGGCGGAACCCGCCAGGCCCAGCACCAGAACAGCCAGCAGGGACAGGCCGCGCAGGCGGCGCGGAGCAGTGAGAAACACAGGCATGCGGGACATTCCACGGTAGCTGCAACAGGGGCCCGGCCCTTGCAGACCGGGGATCGGCCGAACTATAGCACCGGCCTGCCAGCGCACTGTCGCGGGCGCCGCGCATGCACTTTGCCCGCCGTGGCGGCACGTAGCCGGGGCCGATTGGCGCGCGCTTGCTGGACACGCCGTACACATGTATGAATGCCAGGCCCAGGTCAAGAACCGCGCCCGCCGATGCCATTTCAATGAAATCAACCACTTGGATCCGCAACCGCGGCCATTCATGGCCCCTGCCATCAGTTGGGGTGTGTCGGGGGTTGCACATAGGCGTGCCGGTGTTATAGTTGCATACAACACCAGTCACCTGAGACAGGGGGAACCATGAACATCCGGATGCGTCGCAGCCATACCGCTCCCGCGGTCACCGCTGTTTCAACCCTGTTCGTGCTGACGTGGCTGCTGTTGCCGGCACCGCCGGCAGAATCCTCCCCCTCCCCAGATTCCACGCAGGACGCGATCTCCACCCCGGCAGGGACCGCCGAACCCTCCCCCCCGCGTCGGCTGCACAGCTCCCTGTCCATGCCGTATTTCTCGTTCGCACAGCCGCTGACCCCACGGAGCTGACCATGAGCGACATCCAGTGGAGCGACGGCGCTCCCATCTACCGCCAGCTGAAGGAGCGCGTGATTGCCATGATGCTCGACGGCATCCTGAAGCCGGGCGATGCCCTGCCCTCGGTCCGCCAGGTGGCGGCCGACTATCAACTGAACCCCATCACCGTTTCGCGCGCTTACCAGGAACTGGCCGATGAAGGCCTGGTGGAAAAGCGCCGCGGCCTGGGCATGTTCATGACCGAGCAGGCGGCCACGCAGCTGCGCAGCAGCGAGCGCGACCGCTTCCTCAACGACGAATGGCCGGCGGTCCTGGAGCGCATCCAGCGCCTGGGCCTGAGCCTGAACGAATTGCTGCCCCAGGGGAAATCCTCATGAATGCCAGTGTCGTGAACGTTGAATCCAGCCCAGCGGTGATTACCGCCAAGGGTCTGCGCAAGGCCTACAAGAACACCCTCGCCCTCGACAACACCACCTTCGACATCCCCGCCGGGCGCATCGTCGGCCTGATCGGCCCCAATGGCGCCGGCAAGACCACCGCCCTGAAGGCCATCCTCGGCCTGACCTCGGTGGAGGGCGAGCTGAGCGTGCTCGGCCGTGACCCGCGCCTGCACCGCGACGAGCTGATGAAGGAAATCTGCTTCATCGCCGACGTGGCGGTGCTGCCGCGCTGGCTGCGCGTACGCGAGGCCATCGACTTCGTCGCCGGCGTACACCCGCGCTTCGACCGCGCCCGCTGCGAACGCTTCCTGGCCAGCACCAAACTGCAGCCCAAACAGCGCGTGCGCGAGCTGTCCAAAGGCATGATCGTGCAGCTGCACCTGGCCCTGGTGATGGCCATCGACGCCCGCATCCTGGTGCTGGACGAGCCGACCCTGGGCCTGGACATCCTGTACCGCAAGGAGTTCTACCAGCGCCTGCTGGAAGACTACTTCGACGAGCAGAAGACCATCATCGTCACCACCCACCAGGTGGAAGAGATCGAGCACATCCTCAGCGATGTGATGTTCATCCGTGACGGCCGCATCGTGCTCAGCGCCGAAATGGACGAGGTGGGCGAACGCTATACCGAAGTGCTGGTCGGCGCCGAACAGCTGGAAACCGCGCGCGCCCTCAAGCCGATCGACGAGCGCAGCCAGGCCTTCGGCAAGACCGTGCTGCTGTATGACGGCGTGCCGCGCAGCCAGCTTTCCACCCTGGGCGAAACCCGCACTGCGGGCCTGGCCGATCTGTTCGTTGCTGTCATGAAGGGGACCTACGCATGAATGCCGTCAATCATCCGGTCAGCCCCGCAGGCACGCTGCGCTGGCTGCTCAAGCGCGAATACTGGGAAAACCGCGGTGGCTTCCTGTACGCCCCGGTCATCGCCGGCATTGTTTCGTTGCTGATGAGCGGCGTCGGCATCGGCTTTGGCCTGTTCGCCCTGCATCGTGCCGCGCGCGATGGCGGCCTGCACATCGACGGCGAGGACGTGAACATCAACGGCCTGGATCTGGGCCTGTTGACCCGCCAGATCAGCGCCAAGGATATGGCGGACCTGGGCAACGGCCTGGACCTGACCCTCATCCTCAGCTCGACCTGGCCCTTCCTGGTGCTGGCCTTCGTGGTGTTCTTCTACTGCCTGGGTGCGCTGTACGACGATCGCCGCGACCGCAGCATCCTGTTCTGGAAGTCGCTGCCGCTGTCCGATACCCAGACCGTCCTGTCCAAGGTGCTCAGCGCACTGATCGTGGCCCCGCTGGTCGCCACCCTGGCTGGCATCGCCACCATGTTCGGCTTCCTGCTGATCATCAGCCTGGTCGCGTTGACCCATGGCGGCAGCCCGACCACCCTGATCTGGGGCCCGGCCAGCCCGCTCACCCTGTCCGCCGGCCTGCTCGCCGCCATCCCCGTCTATGCGTTGTGGGCGCTGCCCACTGCCGGCTGGCTGCTGCTCTGCTCGGCCTGGGCCAAGAGCAAGCCGTTCCTGTGGGCGGTGATGCTGCCCCTGTTCGCCGGCATCATCGTCAGCACCACCAAGGTGATGCACCTGTTCGACATGAGCACCGGCTGGTTCTGGCAGCACATCGTCGGCCGCCTGCTGCTGGGCACCGTTCCCGGCGTGGATCTGCTGTACCGCCTTGGCGCCAGCGACGAGCACAAGAGCCTGGATACGATCGTCTCGCTGATGAACCCTGCCCAGCAGCTGAAGTCGCTGGCGATGCCCGATCTGTGGATCGGCGCGGCGTTCGGCGTGGCCTTCATCTTCATCGCCATCCGCCTGCGTAGGCGCGCTGGCGAAATCTGACGCTCCCCTCTACCACTACTGGAGGCACCCATATGCGTACCCTGCTTGCCTGCTCTGCGTTGTTGCTGTTGCCGCTGTCGGCGCTGGCTGCCGATGCCCCGAACTGCAAGCATTCGGCGCCGCGCGCGCTGAAGCTGGAAACGGCCGGGGTGAAAGCGGTGGTGTTCGAAGTGAACCAGCATGACCTGAAGGTGGTCGCCCGCAGTGGCGGCGGCCAGCTGGAAGGTCGTGCCTGTGCCTCCAATGCCGACTGGCTGGACCAGCTGGTGCTGGACCAGCAGCGGGTGGGCGACAAGCTGGTGGTCAGCCTGCGCCGCGATGGCCGCTCGGCGCTGTCGCTGGGCAACAGCTACGCCTGGCTGGACATCGGCGGCAGCGTGCCGGACAACCTGCCGCTGCAGTTCAAGATCGGCTCCGGCGATGGCAGCGTTGAGAACGCGCAGTCGCTGAGCATGGACGTGGGCTCCGGCGATGGCCGTGCCCGCGGCACCCGCG
Source organism: Stenotrophomonas sp. ZAC14D2_NAIMI4_6 (assembly GCF_003086875.1). Taxonomy (NCBI): domain Bacteria; kingdom Pseudomonadati; phylum Pseudomonadota; class Gammaproteobacteria; order Lysobacterales; family Lysobacteraceae; genus Stenotrophomonas; species Stenotrophomonas sp. ZAC14D2_NAIMI4_6. The sequence continues at coordinate 2,724,849 of NZ_CP025996.1, forward strand.
GCAGCGTGCATGCCGCCGTCGGTTCGGGCGACCTGGACATCGACGGCGCCGGCTCGCTGGAGCTGCTGTCGCTGGGCTCGGGCGAAGTGAAGGCGCGCAACATCCGCGGCGATGCCCGCACCGGCACCGTCGGCTCGGGCGATCTGGACCTGTTCGACGTGGGCGGCAGCGTGCGTCTGGAAACCGTGGGCTCCGGCGATATCGATTTCCAGCGGGTCAAGGGCGATGTCGAGGTGGGCGTGGTCGGCTCCGGCGACGTGGAGATCAGCGAGGTGGGCGGCAACGTCCGCGTACGCAGCCACGGCTCGGGCGACATCACCGTCAATGGCGCCCGCGGCAGCCTGACCGTGCAGCACAGCGGCAGTGGCGATGTGCGCCACCGCGATATCGGCGGCAGCGTCACCCTGCCGCGCGGCAAGTAATTCCACCTCATTCAACGGAAGGGAACTGTCATGAACCTGCTGCGCCTGCTGCCCGCTACCCTGCTGTGCCTGCCGCTGATGGCCTGCGGCGGGACGTCCCCATCGTCCACCACCGACAGCGCCGGCAAGACCGTGGCCGAGGCCAGCAGCACGGTGGGCAAGGAGATCAAGGACGCCACCGACAAGGCGCGCCGCGAGATCGCCCAGGGCAACATCAAGATTTCCGGCAAGGGCCAGGCCCGTGCCGAGATCACCCCGGACGGCCGCCTGCTGATCGGCGGCACCGAGTCACCGACCAATGAAGCGCAGCGGCGCCAGCTGCAGGAATACCGCGGCCACATCGCCGGCATCGCCAGCGATGGCATGGACATCGGCGTGGCCGGTGCGCGGCTGGGCGTCAATGCCGCCGGCGAAGCCCTGAAGGGCGTCTTCAGCGGTGACAGCGAGGGCATCGAAAAGCGCATCAACGACGAAGCGGCCAAGATCGAAGCGCAGGCCAAGCAGCTGTGCAACCGCCTGCCGGCGATGCTGGCCAGCCAGCAGGCGCTGGCACGCGACCTGCCGGCTTTCCAGCCCTACGCCACGATGGACCAGAGCGACGTGGACGACTGCGGCAAGGACGACGTAGTCGTGCGCGCGCCCTGAGACATTTCGTCGCACCCGGCCGGCAGCGCCCCCGCGTTGCCGGCCGCCGCGGCCGGGCGGGATTACACTAAGCACCCCGTTTGCCCCGATCGACCGCCATGAAGAAGCTGTTTCTGCTGCTGACCGCCCTGCTCTGCCTGGGCCTGGCCGGCTGCGACCAGGAGTACCGCAACCACCGCGCCGAACGCGGCAAGCCGAAGATTTCGGTCAGCCAGACCATGGTGACCGTGCGCCGCCAGCCCGCGCCGAACATCATCATCCTGGCCGACGGCACGATGAAGATGGACGAGATCCAGATTCCGCTGGACGACACCCAGCGGCAGATGCTGCAGACCATGTTCGGCAAGCTGCAGGTGCTGCGCCAGAACACCCTGGTGGCCGCCCCGGCCGACCCCGACATGCAGCCGGTGAAGATCCAGCCGCCGGAAGGGCTGGAGGTCATCCCCGCCAACCTGGTGCAGACCATCCCCGAATTCAAGGATTACACCGACACCTTCGGCAACATCGTCGCCGACCGTCGCTGAAACGAAAAACGCCGCCCCAGGGCGGCGTTTCCCGTTTACGTACGCAACCGGACGATCAACCGCCGGCGCCACCACCACCGGCCTGGATGCCACCGGCGGTCAGCGCGGTCGGATCCAGCAGGCGGCGCAGCTCGGCCTCGGCCAGCCCGCTGTCTTCCAGCGCCACCTCCAGCACCGGGCGCTGTTCCTTGTAGGCGCGCTTGGCAATCGCCGCGGCCTTCTCATAACCGATGATCGGGTTCAGCGCCGTCACCAGGATCGGGTTGCGGGCCAGCGCTTCGGCCACGCGGTCCTGGCGCACCTTCAGGCCGTCGATGGCACTGTCGGCCAGCAGGGTGGACACATTGGCCAGCAAGCCGATGCCATCGAGCAGGTTCACTGCGATCAGCGGCAGGGTCACATTGAGCTGGAAGTTGCCGGTCTGCCCGGCCACGGTGATCGCGGTGTGGTGGCCGATCACCTGCGCGCAGGCCATCACGGTCGCTTCGGGAATGACCGGATTCACCTTGCCCGGCATGATCGAGCTGCCCGGCTGCAGCGCCGGCAGTTCGATCTCGCCCAGCCCGGCCAACGGGCCGGCGTTCATCCAGCGCAGATCGTTGGCGATCTTGATCAGGGCCACCGCCAGCGCATTGAGCTGACCGGACAGTTCCACCGCATCGTCCTGCGCGGCCAGCCCTTCGAACTTGTTGTCGGCGCTGTCGAACTTCGCCCCGGTCTGCTGCTTCAACGCCTTGGCCACCTGCGCGCCGAAGCGCGGATCGGCATTGATGCCGGTGCCGATGGCGGTGCCGCCCAGCGGCAGGCGGCGCAGGCGCTTGAGGCTGTCGTCGATGCGCGCCTGGGCCGAGGCCAGCTGCGCCGACCACGCGCCGAACTCCTGCTCGAAGGTCAGCGGCATGGCATCCATCAGATGGGTGCGGCCGGTCTTGACCACCTTGCGCAGGCTGCGGCCCTTGCGATCGATCACCTTGCGCAGGTGCGCCAGCGCCGGCAGCAGGTGCTCCTGCGCGGCCAGCACGGCCGAAACCCGCAGCGCGGTGGGAATCACATCGTTGGAGCTCTGCCCCTGGTTGACGTGGTCGTTGGGGTGCACGCTGGCCTTGCCGGCCTTGCCGCCGCGATTGGCCAGGGTGGCGATGACCTCGTTGGCGTTCATGTTCGAGGAGGTGCCCGAACCGGTCTGGTAGACATCGATCGGGAAATGCGCGTCCCAGTCACCGCGGGCCACCTCGGCGGCGGCCGACTGGATGGCCTTGGCCACGCCCTTGGGCAGATGGCCCAGGTCGGCATTGACGCCGGCGGCGGCGCCCTTCACCAGGCCCAGGGCACGGATGAAACCGCGCGGCATGCGCTGGCCCGACACCGGGAAGTTCTGCACCGCGCGCTGGGTCTGCGCGCCCCACAGGGCGTCGGCGGGTACCTGCAGTTCACCCATGCTGTCATGTTCAACACGGAACCCGGCGGTTCCACCCTTGCTTGCAGCTTTGCTCATTGCATCGACTCCGCACTACTTCTGTTGGGGAAAGGGAAGCGGCGGCTGGCAGGGTGTCGCTTCCCGGGCTGGCGGCTGCGGTAACGATACTCTCTTGTCCGAAGCATGGGATGACGAGGACGGGCCAGATCGTTCCGTCCGCAAGGCCGTTTACACGGGTAGCGCCGGGCCGTGCCCAGCGAGCGCGCAGCGCGGCCGCCATCGGCCGGGCTTGGCCCGGCGCGACCGAGCATGCGAAGGCCCCGCGTCGTAGAATATGGCCCCCGCCGCCTGCCCCAGCCCTGCCGACATGTCCGATTCCGCCCTGCTCGCCCTGTCCCCGCTCGATGGCCGTTATGCCGGCAAGGTCGACGCCCTGCGTCCGATCTTCTCCGAATATGGCCTGATCAAGGCCCGTATCGTGGTCGAGGTGGAATGGCTGCTGGCGCTGGCCGCCGAGCCGGGCATCGTCGAACTGGCGCCGTTCTCCGAGGGCGCCATCGCCCGCCTGCGCGCCCTGGCCGACGGCTTCAGCCCGGCCCAGGCCGCGCGCGTGAAGGAAATCGAGCGCACCACCAACCACGACGTCAAGGCCGTCGAGTACTTCATCAAAGAACAGCTGAAGGACGACGCCGAGCTGGCCCCGGCGCTGGAATTCGTGCATTTCGCCTGCACCAGCGAAGACATCAACAACCTCAGCTACGGCCTGATGCTGGAACAGGCCCGCCGCGAAGTGCTGCTGCCGACCCTGGACGGCATCGCCACCACGCTGCGCACCCTGGCCCACGCCCAGGCCGGCCAGCCGATGCTGTCGCGCACCCATGGCCAGACCGCTTCGCCCACCACCCTGGGCAAGGAACTGGCCAACGTGGTCGCCCGCCTGGAGCGCCAGCGCCGGCAGATCGCCGCGGTGGAACTGACCGGCAAGATCAACGGCGCGGTGGGCAACTACAACGCGCACGTGGCCAGCTACCCGGACGTGGACTGGCCGGCGTTCGCCGAGCGCTTCGTCACCGGCCTGGGCCTGGTGTTCAACCCGTACACCACCCAGATCGAGCCGCACGACAACGTGGCCGAGATCGGCGATGCGGCGCGTCGCGCCAACATCATCCTGATCGACCTGGCCCGCGACATCTGGGGCTACATCTCGCTGGGTTACTTCAAGCAGCGCCTGAAGGAAGGCGAAGTGGGCTCGTCGACGATGCCGCACAAGGTGAACCCGATCGATTTCGAGAATGCCGAGGGCAACTTCGGCATTGCCAACGCGCTGTTCGAACACTTCAGCGCCAAGCTGCCGATCAGCCGCTGGCAGCGTGACCTGACCGATTCCACCGTGCTGCGTGCGCTGGGCACTGCGTTCGGCCACAGCCAGGTGGCACTGGATTCGCTGGCCAAGGGCCTGGGCAAGCTGGAAGTGAACCCGCAGCGCCTGGATGCCGATCTGGATGCGGCGTGGGAAGTGCTGGCCGAGGCCGTGCAGACGGTGATGCGCCGCCATGGCCTGCCCAATCCGTATGAGCAGCTGAAGGCGCTGACCCGTGGCCAGGGCATTACCGCCGAGTCGATGCGTACGTTCGTGCAGGGTCTGGAGCTGCCGGCCGATGCCAAGCAGCGCCTGCTGGAGATGACCCCGGGCAGCTACACCGGCCTGGCCGAGTCGCTGGCGAAGAAGATCTAAGGGGTTTTCTTTGCGGCGGCGGCCGCGGCGCTGCCTGCGGCAGGCTTTACTGCCAGGGCAACAGCAACTGCAACGTCAAAGGCGGCTCTGGATTGTTGTCGTGCTTGGCGGGGCGGGCTGGGTTCGCGGGGGACGCCGTGAATCCGTCCGTGGAGGCTTGGCAGCCGCATCCATGCGGCTGACACCCCCGCGAACCCAACCCGCCCCACCCCTGACAGATTTCCGGTGACGGATGAGTAGATCCACGCCATGCGTGGATGACGTTGTCGGGACGGAATTGAGAGGGACGCGGCTTCGCCGCGTCCCTCTTTGTTTTGGGCTCTTTGTAGAGTCGAGCCATGTTCGACTGCTTCCGCTCAGTCGAGCAAGCTCGACGCTACGCGAGCAAGCGCAGCGCGCGATCCGCTGTTGCCTTTGCTTTTCTTCTTCCCTTCCGTGGCGGGCCGCGCAGGAAACTGTCAGGGGCCGGGCGGGTGGGCTGCGCGGGGGTGTCCGCCGCATGGGCCCGAGGCATGCCTCGGGCGGGTTGGGCAGGACGCCCAACCCCGGTCTTGCCGTGTGCGCAGGACAGCGCACACAAGCAAGCGGCGGCCAAGCCCCCATGGAAGGGTTAACGGGGTCCCCCGCGCAGCCCACCCGCCCGGCCAAGCGCGATTCTGCCGTTGGGAGCCCCACCCGCCACGAGGGGCTCCGCCGTTGGCCGGAACCCCGCGACAAACCATCGCACGTGCGCAATCCCAGCGAACGGCGGACAATGGAGACCTTGGCGGCCCGCCGCGCCGCCCCTCCCGCTTTCCGCTGCAAGGATTCCCCCATGGCCGCCCGCAAGTCCTCCGCTCCGCTCATTGAAGTCACCGCCCGCCCCGGCAAGCCGCTGGGCATGGCCCCGGCCACCTTCCTGCGCGACTTCTGGCAGAAGCGCCCGCTGCTGATCCGCAATGCCTTCGCCAACTTCCAGACCCCGGTGCAGCCGGAAGACCTGGCCGGACTGGCCTGCGAAGAAGGCGTGCTGGCGCGCCTGATCCAGCATGACAAGGCCCAGGACAGCTGGCGCGTGCGCAGCGGCCCGTTCCAGGAAGACGTGTTCCCCGCCCTGCCCGACCACGACTGGACCCTGCTGGTGCAGGACGTGGACAAGTGGGACAAGGACGTGCGCGCGCTGATCGAGCACTTCAGCTTCCTGCCGCGCTGGCGCATGGACGATGTGATGATCAGCTTCGCCGCCACCGGCGGCTCGGTCGGCGCCCATGTCGACCAGTACGACGTGTTCCTGCTGCAGGCCCACGGCCACCGCCGCTGGCAGATCGATGCCAGCGAATCGATCAAGGGCAAGCGCCCGCCGCTGGGCTTCCGCCCGGATGTGGAACTGAAGCTGCTGCAGGTGTTCAAGCCCACCCATGACTGGGTGCTGGCGCCGGGTGACATGCTGTACCTGCCGCCGAACGTGCCGCACCACGGCGTGGCCGAAGACCCCTGCCTGACCTTCTCCTTCGGCATGCGCGCGCCGTCCTCGGCCGAGCTGATCAGCGACTACCTGGATACCCTGATCGCCGATGCCGACGAGAACATCCGCTACCAGGATGCCGACCTGAAGGTGCCGGCCGACCCGAACGAAATCGACACGGTGGCGATGGCCCGGGTGATCACCGCGCTCAACGCCATCCGCATGAACGACCCGGACAAGCTGGGCGACTGGTTCGGCCGCTTCATCACCACCTACCGCGCCGCCGGCGAAGTGATGGCCCACCAGGCCGCGCCGGCGCCGGAAGAAGTGGTGCAGGCGCTGGCCTCGGGCCTGCTGCTGCAGCGCCACCCGTGGGCACGCCTGGCCTGGCGCCGGGCCAAGCGCGGCGCCAGCCTGTATGTCAGCGGCCAGGATTTCGCCCTGCCCGCCAAGGACGCGCAACGCCTGGCCGGCGCCGAACAGCTCGATGCCGACGCCTATCGCGGGCTGTCGGACAAGGGCCGCGCGGTGCTGCAGCAGCTGCTGGTCGGCGGCGTGTTCCAGCTCATCGACCCGAACGAGGTCTACGCCGACGAGGACGAAGACGAGGAAGCCGGCGACCACGACGTGCTGGGCGAGGTGGTGGAAGGCCGCGACCAGGTGGCGGAACTGGACGACGAGGTCGTGTCCGACGATGTCCACACCGTGACCGTGCATGACGACGGGATCGAGGTCATTGTCAACTTCGATGACCACGACGAGGACGACAGCAACGACGGTCGCGCCTGAGCCATGGCCATGATCCGGGTCCAGCAGGTCAGCCACGCCGATGCCCACGTTGCCATCCACGACGTGCGGCAGCGGGTGTTCGTGCAGGAACAGGGCATTGCCGCTGAACTGGAGCGCGACGCGCTGGACCCGGTCAGCGCCCATGTGCTGGCCCTGGACGCCGATGGCCAGCCCGTCGGCACCGGGCGCCTGGCCCCGGATGGCCGCATCGGCCGCATGGCCGTGCTGGCCAGCCACCGCAACCAGGGCGTTGGCGAGGCCCTGCTGGAGGCGCTGGTGGACGCCGGTCGCCGCCTGGGGCTGGCCGACCTGCACCTGCACGCGCAGCTGCCGGCGCGCGACTTCTACGCACGCCTGGGTTTCCTGCCCGAAGGCGAGGTGTTCGAGGAAGCCGGCATCGGCCACCAGCAGATGCGACGGCGGCTGGGCGTGACCAGCGCCATCGACAGCCGGGCCGAGGCGGTGGCCATCACTACCGCCATCATCCACCGGGCCCGCCGCCAGCTCTGGCTGCACAGCCGCCAGCTGGACCCCGGGCTGCTGGATGCGCCGCCGGTGCAGGCCGCCCTGCGCCGCTTCGCCACGACCCGCCACGACAAGCAGCTGCGGGTGATCGTGCACGACGCCGCCGCGATTGCCAGTGCCGGGGCGCCGCTGCTGGCGCTGTACCAGCGCCTGCCCAGCGTGATCCAGTTCCGTGAAGTGAGCGATCCGGTCGACCGCGCACTGGCCTCGGCCTGCCTGGTCAACGATGCGGGCGACTTCTACTTTCGTCTTATCGGCCACCGCCTGGACGGTGAAGCCGGCATCGCCCTGCCTGCACGTTCACAGCCGTTCGAGCAGCAATTGCAGCGCGTCTGGGACCGTTCGCGCGAATGCAGCGAACTGCGTGCCCTGGGCATCTGACACGGCCCACGCGGACAAACCTGTCTGGCACCGACACCGCGGCGCGCGCAATGCCGCCGTTGCTGCCCCATCCCGTGCGGATGGGGGTACAATTTGGCTGTTTGAACGCGCCCGTGCAGGGCTATTCATTTTCCTGCAGGGTCCTTCTGAAGCCATACCCCACAAAGCGAATCAACACCCTCCATCGTGGACAATCAACTGAAGCAGTTTGCGCAATCTTCGCAACTCGCCGGCGGCAACGCCTCCTATGTCGAGGACCTGTACGAGCAGTACCTGGTCTCCCCGGATAGTGTCGATCCCAAATGGAAGACCTACTTCGACGGCTTCAAGGGCCGCGAAGCAGGCGACATTCCGCACTCGGCCGTCATCTCCCACATTGCGGACGCGGCCAAGGATGCGCTGAAAGCCGGCACCGGCAGCGGTGCGGGCGACGAGCGTGAGCGCAATGTCGGTCGTCTGATCACCGCCTACCGTTCGCGCGGCCACCTCGATGCCCGCCTGGACCCGCTGGGCCTGACCAAGCCGGTCAACACCCCGGACCTGGGCCTGCCCTTCCACAGCCTGTCCGATGGCGATCTGAACAGCGAGTTCAGCACCGGCGGCGTGGGCGGCCAGCCGCGCATGAAGCTGCGCGACCTGCTGGCACGCCTGAAGGCGACCTACACCGGTTCGATCGGTGCGGAGTTCATGCACATCTCCGAGGTCGAGCAGCGCCAGTGGATCTACAAGAAGCTGGAACTGGCCGGTGGCAACTACCAGCTGGACGCTGACACCCAGCGCCGCACCCTGGAGCGCCTGACCGCTGCCGAAGGCCTGGAACGCTACCTGCACACCAAGTACGTCGGCCAGAAGCGCTTCTCGCTGGAAGGCGGCGACTCGCTGATCCCGATGATGGACACCATCATCCGCAGCGCCGGCAAGGATGGCGTCAAGGACGTGGTGGTCGGCATGGCCCACCGTGGCCGCCTGAACGTGCTGGTCAACACCCTGGGCAAGAACCCGCGCAAGCTGTTCGACGAATTCGAAGGCAAGTTCGAGCACGACGAGCACGCCTCGGCCGGTGACGTGAAGTACCACATGGGCTTCTCGGCCGACGTGGCCACCGAAGGCGGCCCGGTGCACCTGGCGCTGGCGTTCAACCCGTCGCACCTGGAAATCGCTGACCCGGTCGTGGCCGGTTCCGTGCGTTCGCGCCAGGAGCGCCGCAAGGACACCGCGCGCAAGCAGGTCATGCCGATCCTGATCCACGGCGACGCGGCCTTCTCCGGCCAGGGCGTGGTCATGGAACTGTTCCAGATGTCGCAGGCCCGCGGCTTCGCCGTTGGCGGCACCGTGCACATCGTGGTCAACAACCAGGTCGGTTTCACCACCTCCAACCCGCAGGACACGCGCTCCACGCGCTATGCCACCGACGTGGCGAAGATGATCGCCGCCCCGGTGCTGCACGTGAACGGCGATGACCCGGAAGCGGTGGTGTTCGCTGCACAGCTGGCCTTCGAGTTCCGCCAGAAGTTCGCCAAGGACGTGGTCATCGACCTGATGTGCTACCGCCGTTGGGGCCACAACGAGGCCGACGAACCCGCGATCACCCAGCCGCTGATGTACCAGGTGATCCGCAAGCACCCGACCACCCGCGAGATGTACGCCGAGCAGCTGGAAAAGGCAGGCGTGATCGCCGCCGGCGCCGGCAAGGCGATGGTCGATGCATACCGCGACAAGCTGGACGGCGGCGAAGTGACCACCGAGCTGGCCAAGGTTGAAAAGACCCCGCCGACCAGCCCGCTGTTCGTCGATTGGCCCAAGCTGCTGGAAGGCAAGCTGTCCGATCCGATCTCGACCAAGGTCGACAAGGCCAAGCTGCTGGAGCTGGCCAAGCTGATCAACACCGTGCCCGAAGAAGTGCAGCTGCACTCGCGCGTGGCCAAGGTGTACGACGACCGCCGCAAGATGGCCGCCGGCGAGATCCCGGGTGACTGGGGCTTTGCCGAGAACCTGGCCTACGCCACCCTGCTGGACGAGGGCAATGCCCTGCGCCTGGTCGGTCAGGACGTGGGCCGCGGCACATTCACCCACCGCCACGCGATCCTGCACGACCAGGCCACCGACAACTACTACCTGCCGCTGCGGCAGCTGGTGGATTCGCCGGAAAAGGCCACCGTCATCGATTCGCTGCTGAGCGAAGAAGCGGTGATGGCCTACGAGTACGGCTTCTCCACCACCGACCCCAACACCCTGTGCATCTGGGAAGGCCAGTTCGGTGACTTCGCCAACGGCGCGCAGGTGGTCATCGACCAGTTCATCGCCGCCGGTGAAGCCAAGTGGGGCCGCATTTCCGGCCTGACCCTGCTGCTGCCGCACGGCTACGAAGGTCAGGGCCCGGAACACAGCTCGGCGCGCCTGGAGCGCTTCCTGCAGCTGTGCGCACTGGAAAACATGCTGGTCGTGGTGCCGTCCACCCCGGCCCAGGCCTTCCACATGCTGCGCCGCCAGCTGCACCTGACCACCCGCAAGCCGCTGGTGGTGATGTCGCCCAAGTCGCTGCTGCGCCACAAGCTGGCCGTGTCGACCCTGGACGAACTGGCCAATGGCGAGTTCCAGCACCTGATCGGCGACGCCAACGCAGACGCCAAGAAGGTCAAGCGCGTGGTGCTGTGCTCGGGCAAGGTCTACTACGACCTGCTGGAAGACCAGACCAAGCGTGGCCAGGACGACGTGGCCATCATCCGCGTGGAACAGCTGTACCCGTTCCCGCGCGCGCTGCTGGCCGCCGAGCTGAAGAAGTACGGCAACGCCACCGACGTGGTGTGGACGCAGGAAGAACCGCAGAACCAGGGCGCGTGGTACCAGATCCGCCACCACCTGCAGTTCTGCCTGGCCGATGGCCAGAACCTGCACTACGCCGGTCGCGCGCGTTCGGCTTCGCCGGCTGCCGGCCACATGGCTGACCACGTGCGTGAACAGCAGCAGCTGGTCGCCGACGCACTGGTCAACCCGTTCAACGACCAGGTCGCTGAATAACTCCTCCCCCTATTTAGAAGACAAACCAGGAAGCTCCCGCAATGGCCACCGAAGTCAAAGCCCCGGTACTGCCCGAATCCGTCGCCGACGGCACCATCGCCACCTGGCACAAGAAGGTGGGCGACGCCGTCAAGCGCGACGAAAACCTGCTTGACCTGGAAACCGACAAGGTCGTCCTGGAAGTGCCGTCGCCGGTCGATGGTGTGATCAAGGAAATCAAGTTCAAGGAAGGCGACACCGTCACCTCCAGCCAGGTCGTGGCGATCATCGAAGAAGGCGCCGTGGCTGCTGCCCCGGCCCCGGCCGCTGAAGCCGCTCCGGCTGCCGCCGCTGCCCCGGCTGCTGCCGCTCCGGCCGCCGCTGCTGCACCGGCCCCGGCTGCCAAGTCGGCTGCCGACAGCCTGCCCCCGGGCGCCCGCTTCACCGCCATCACTGAAGGCGTGAACCCGGCCGACGTGGACGGCACCGGCCGTCGCGGCGCGGTCACCAAGGAAGACATCGTCAACTTCGCCCGCAACGGCGGCGCCGGCAAGGCCGGTGGCGCACGTCCGGAAGAACGCGTGCCGATGACCCGCATCCGCAAGCGCATTGCCGAACGCCTGATGGAGTCGAAGAACTCCACCGCCATGCTGACCACCTTCAACGAAGTCGACCTGTCCAAGGTCTCGGCTGCGCGCAAGGAACTGCAGGACGAGTTCGTCAAGGCCCACGGCATCAAGCTGGGCTTCATGAGCTTCTTCGTGAAGGCCGCTGCCAACGCCCTGCAGCGCTTCCCGCTGGTCAACGCCTCCATCGACGGCGACGACATCATCTACCACGGCTACTCGGACATCTCGATCGCCGTGTCGACCGAGAAGGGTCTGGTGACCCCGGTGCTGCGCAACGTCGAGCGCATGTCCTTCGCCGACATCGAAAAGACCATTGCCGACTACGCCAAGAAGGCGCGTGACGGCAAGCTGGGCCTGGACGAACTGCAGGGCGGCACCTTCACCGTCACCAACGGTGGCACCTTCGGTTCGCTGCTGTCGACCCCGATCATCAACCCGCCGCAGAGCGCCATCCTGGGCATGCACGCCATCAAGGAGCGACCGATCGCCCAGAACGGCCAGGTCGTGATCGCGCCGATGATGTACCTGGCGCTGTCCTACGACCACCGCATCATCGATGGCAAGGACTCGGTGCAGTTCCTGGTAGACATCAAGAACCAGCTGGAAAACCCGGGCCGCATGCTGTTCGGCCTGTAAGAGACCTCCCGCCCCTCCGCGTCCGCGCGGAGGGGTTCTGGTATAGCAACAAGGAATAATTCAATGGCTGAACAATTCGACGTCGTCGTCATCGGTGCCGGCCCGGCCGGTTACCACGCGGCCATCCGCGCCGCACAGCTGGGCCTGAAGACCGCCTGCATCGACGCAGCGCTGGGCAAGGACGGCAAGCCGGCCCTGGGTGGCACCTGCCTGCGCGTGGGCTGCATCCCGTCCAAGGCGCTGCTGGATTCCTCGCGCCAGTTCTGGAACATGGGCCACATCTTTGGCGACCACGGCATCAGCTTCAAGGACGCCAAGATCGACGTCGAAGCGATGGTCGGCCGCAAGGACAAGATCGTCAAGCAGTTCACCGGCGGCATCGGCATGCTGTTCAAGGCCAACAAGGTCGCCGCCTATTACGGCTTCGGCGAACTGCAGCCGGGCAACGTGGTCAAGGTCACCCAGCATGACGGTTCCATCGTCGAGCTGAAGGGCACCAACGTGATCATCGCCGCCGGTTCGGATTCGATCGAATTGCCGTTCGCCAAGTTCGACGGCGAGACCATCGTCGACAACGTCGGCGGCCTGGACTTCACCGAAGTGCCGAACCGCCTGGCCGTGATCGGCGCCGGCGTGATCGGCCTGGAACTGGGCAGCGTGTGGAAGCGCCTGGGCGCTGAAGTCACCATCCTGGAAGCACTGCCGGAGTTCCTGGCCGTGGCCGACGCCGAAGTGGCCAAGACCGCTGCCAAGGAATTCAAGAAGCAGGGCCTGGATATCCGCCTGGGTGCCAAGGTCTCCAAGACCGAGATCACCGGCAAGGGCAAGAAGAAGGAAGTCGTTGTCACCTATACCGACAGCGAAGGCGAAAAGACCCTGACCGTGGACAAGCTGCTGGTGGCCGTTGGCCGTCGCGCCGCCACCAAGGGCCTGCTGGCCGAAGGCACCGGCGTGAAGATCAACGACCGTGGCCAGATCGAAGTCGACGCGCACTGCCACACCGGCGTTGACGGCGTGTGGGCGGTCGGTGACTGCGTGCGCGGCCCGATGCTGGCGCACAAGGGCTTCGAGGAAGGCATCGCGGTGGCTGAGCTGATCGCTGGCCTGCCGGGCCACGTCAACTTCGACACCATTCCGTGGGTCATCTACACCGAGCCGGAACTGGCCTGGGTTGGCAAGACCGAAGCCCAGCTGAAGGCCGAAGGCATTCCGTACAAGGCCGGCAGCTTCCCGTTCGCCGCCAACGGCCGTGCCGTGGCGATGATCGAGCCGGCGGGCTTCGTGAAGATCCTGGCCCATGCCGAAACCGATCGCATCCTCGGCATGCACCTGGTCGGCGCCAACGTGTCCGAGCTGGTGCACGAAGGCGTGCTGACCATGGAGTTCAGCGGTTCGGCCGATGACCTGGCCCGCATCTGCCACGCCCACCCGTCGCTGTCGGAAGTGATCCACGACGCGGCCATGGCGGTCAGCAAGCGTGCCATTCACAAGGCGAACTGATCGTTCGTCTTCGGGGTGGGTGCCGACGGTTGGTCGGCACTGAACCGCAAACGAAAAACCCCGCTTCGGCGGGGTTTTTTGTTGTCCGCTTTCATTCAGAGCCGAGCATGGGCTCGGCGCTACACCTTTCCAGCCAGCTCCTTCGGCGGATCTTCGCAGACCTTGTGCTCCACCACCGTCTGGCCAACCTTCCATTCCTTCGCGACCCGGCAGTGCTCCTTGGCCCCGGGCTTCTTCGACGGCTTGGCCGCCGCGGCGTTGGCTTCATCGGCGGCAGACACCTGCTGCCGCTCCAACCATGCCGAGGTCGGGGCCGGCGGCGGCGGGTCGGCCAACGCCGGGCCTGCGAGCAGGGCCAGGCCCAGCATCAGCCGCGCCCTCATGCCGCCACCGCCCGGCCACCCAGCAGCCGCGCCGGCAGCATGAACAGCGCACGCAGGAAGGCAAACAGGGCCGAGAAGGTGATGCCGACCAGGCGGAACGGCAGGCTCAGCAGCCAGACCACTGGCCACAGCAGCAGGGCCAGGATCGCCAGCGGCCAGCACAGCACGAACAATAGGCACCACACGCCCAGCGCGAACAGCGTCTTCATGACAGGTCTCCCTTGCGGCGGCACCCTGCCGCCTGGGATCACCTTGGCGCCCTGCCCGCCCGGCCGCAAACGGTTTGCGACGAAACCGGGCTGGGGCTGACGAAACCGTGGGAATCGGCCGGGCATGGCCCGGCGCCACGGTAACGCCCGCAGGCGTTATTCGAACGAACCGACCGAATCGTGGGCCAGGTTGTCGAAGCGGGTGTATTCGCCGAAGAACTTCAACTTGCACGAACCGGTGGGACCACCACGGTGCTTGCCGATGATGATCTCGGCCAGGCCCTTGTCAGGCGAATTTTCCTTGTTGTAGTAATCGTCGCGGTAGATGAACACGATCATGTCCGCGTCCTGCTCGATTGCGCCCGATTCGCGAAGGTCGGCCATCACCGGGCGCTTGTCGGTACGCGTTTCCAGCGAGCGGTTCAGCTGCGAAAGCGCGATCACCGGCACGTTCAGTTCCTTGGCCAGGCCCTTCAGCGAACGCGAGATTTCCGAGATTTCGGTCGCGCGGTTTTCGCTGTTGCCCGGCACGCTCATCAGCTGCAGGTAGTCGATCACGATCAGGCCCAGGTCGTGCTCGCGCTTCAGGCGGCGGCACTTGGAACGCAGGATCTCCGGCGACACGCCCGGCGTATCGTCAATGAAGATCTTGGTTTCCTTCAGCATCTTGATCGCGCTGGTGACCCGGCTCCAGTCCTCGTCTTCCAGCTGGCCGGTACGCAGGCGCTGCGCGTTGATGCGGCCGTTTGAGGAAATCAGGCGCATCGCCAGCTGCGATGCGGACATTTCCATCGAAAACACCGCCACGCCCTTCTTCGATTTGATCGCCGCATACTCGGCGATGTTCAGCGCGAAGGTGGTCTTGCCCATCGCCGGGCGCGCGGCCAGGATGATCAGATCGGTCGGCTGCAGGCCGGCGGTCATCGCATCGAAATCGGTGTAGCCGGTGGGCAGGCCGGTGATGTTGCCGCCGTTCTCGAAGCGGTTGCGCAGCTCTTCGAAGGCGTCCTTCAGTGCGCCGGGCATCGCCACGAAATCGGTACGGCCGCGCGCGCCCTGTTCGGCAATGGCGAACACGCTCTTTTCCGCCGACGCCAGCAGTTCACTGCTGTCGCGCCCTTCGGGCTGGAAACCGTCGTTGACGATGTCCGTGCCGACCTGGATCAGCTGCCGCAGCACCGCCTTGTCGCGCACGATCTCGGCATAGGCCACGATGTTGGCGGCCGACGGCGTGGTGCTGGCCAGCTCGATCAGGTAAGCGCCATCGCCCACCAGCTCCATCTTGCCCTGCGATTCGAACCACTCGCCCAAGGTGACCGCATCGAACGGACGCTCGCGCTCGGACAGCTCGCGGATCGCCCGGTAGATCATCTGGTGATCGCGACGATAGAAGTCGGTTTCGTTCAGCTGGTCGTTGACCCGGTCGTAGGCTTCCGGGGCCAGCATCAGGCCGCCCAGCACCGCCTGTTCGGCTTCCACCGAATGCGGGGGCACGCGCAACTGGTCGATGCGCGAATCGTCACGATCACGATCAAAGCCATCGCCGCGGTCTTTGCGGTTGGAACGGAAGCCGGGACGGGCGGACATGCTGCGGTGTTTCCTGCGAAAGTGGCCGGGGCCAGTGTAGGCATGCACCCACACCGGCGGCCATGGACAACTCTGTGGATAAGTCGTGGACGAACGGGGGATGGCTGCCGCGACACAGCGCGGTTGCCCAACCTGAGACGGTCATTATCGCATGGGGTCGGAGCCCGGCGCTGCGCGCCGGGATCCGACCCCGGCAGCGAGGGGTCAGATCCCTCTGCACAGCAGAGGGCTCTGACCCCGATGGCGACCTCAGTCGCCCTTGGCGTGCACCGCGATCAACTGCAGGAAGCGGTCCACATAGCCCTGCAGGAACTTCTGCGTGCCCTCGTTGTGGATCGTGCCATCGGCGCCGATCAGCTCATCCTTGAAGTGGATGAACGCTTCGGGCTGGCCGAGCACGTGCATGTCCAGGAACGCCAGGCTGTTGCGCAGGTGCTGCTGGGCCACGGCCGTGCCGATCTGGCCGATGGAGGCACCGATCACCGCCGCCGGCTTGCCGCCGAACGCGCTGTCGCCATACGGCCGCGAGCCGATGTCGATGGCGTTCTTCAGCACGCCCGGCACCGAGCGGTTGTATTCGGGGGTGACGAACAGCACCGCGTCGGCGCCGCGCACCTCATCCTTCAGACGGGTGCCCTGGGCCGGGTAGCTGCCATCGAAATCCTGGTTGTACAGCGGCAGATCGTCGATGCGCACGTACTGGAACCGCGCGCGCGAACCGGCCAACTTCTCCAGGGCCAGGGCCAGCCGGCGGTTGCACGATTCCTTGCGCAGGCTGCCAACGAACACGGCGATGGTGGGTACAGGCATGGCGGCACACTCCTGACGGGGAAAGGACCAGCCTAGCGGCCGGCCCGATGTGCCCCGGTGAAGATCAGCCGCGGGTGACGCCTGCGCGCACCTGCCGCCAGTGGTCCTGCCAGGCCTGGAACATCAGCACGTTCCACAGATGGGTATGCCACTTGCGCTGGCCGCCCAGGAACTGCTGCCACAGCGGCTGCACCGCCGCCGCCGACAGCACGCCTTCGCGCTCCAGCCGCGCCGGTTGCAGCAGATCGTCGGCCCACGGGCGCAGGTCGCCCTTCAGCCAGTCGCTCACCGGTGCGCCAAAGCCGCGCTTCGGTCGATGCACCATGTTCTGCGGCACGTAACGGCCAAGCACCCGCTTGAGCAGCACCTTGCTGGTGTCCTGGCTGCGCTTGAACGCCAGCGGCAGCGACCAGGCAAATTCGGCCACCCGCCAATCCAGCAGCGGTGCCCGCGCCTCCAGGCTGACCGCCATTGAGGTGCGGTCGACCTTGCACAGCAGATCATCGGGCAGGTAGGACACGAAATCGGCCAGCATCATCGCGTCGGCCGGGGTGCCGGCCCCGTGCAGCGGGTCGGCCAGGTCGTAGAAGCTGCCCGCCTCGCGTGCACCGATCACCGCCGCCGCCGGGTCGCGCCAGCGCGAAATGCGGTTGCGGTACACATCGCCGATACCGCGCGCGCCGGTTTCGGCCAGCAGCGCGGCCAGCCCACCGGTACGCGAGGCCTCGCCCTGCTGGTGCGCACGCGCGCCCATCCAGCGCCGCAGCGGCGCCGGCACGCGCCCCAGCATCTGCCAGTTGCGCAGCGCGCGCACGTAGCGCATGTAGCCAAAGAACAGTTCGTCGCCACCGTCGCCAGACAGCGCCACGGTCACGCCCTGCCGCGCCAGCCGCGCGACCAGTGCGGTCGGCACCTGCGAGGCATCGGCGAAGGGTTCATCGAACATGGCCGGCAACTGCGGCACCACCGCCAGCGCATCGGCGCCGCTCACATACAGCTCGGTGTGGTCGCAGCCCAGGTGGGTGGCCAGTTCCCGCGCCAGCGGCGCCTCGTCGTGGTGCGAACCGGTAAAGCCGATGCTGAAGCTGTGCACCGGCGTGGCGCTCTGCGCCTGCATCAGCGCGGCCACCAGCGAGGAGTCGGTGCCGCCGGACAGGAACACGCCCACCGGTACGTCGGCCACCATGCGCAGCGATACCGCATCGCGCAGCAGGCCGTCGAGCTGTTCTTCGGCCTCCTCGATGCTGCCCTGGAACGGCGCGGCCAGCGCCGACTGCATGCGCGCACGCGCATCCCAGTACGGCCGCTGCGCCTGCTCGGGGCGGTGTGCGCCCGCACCGGCGGCCACCGTGGCCGCATCCAGCCGCAGCACCCGGCCGGGCATCAGCTTGAAGCAGCGCTGGTGGATGCTGTGCGGGGCGGGAATGTAATCCAGGCGCAGCAGCAGGGTCAGCGCATCGCGGTCGATCTCGTTGTCGAATTCCGGGTGCTGCCACAGCGCCTTCAGTTCCGAACCGAACACCAGGGTGTCGCCGGCCCAGCCGTAATACAGCGGTTTCTTGCCCACCCGGTCGCGGGCCAGCCACAGGCACTGCTGCTGGCGGTCCCACAGGGCGATGGCGAACATACCGTTGGCGCGCTGCAGGGTGTCTTCCACGCCCCATTGCAGCACCGCCGCCAGCAGCACTTCGGTATCGGAATGGCCGCGGAAGCTGTGCCCCAACGGTTCCAGCTCGGCACGCAGCGTGGCGAAGTTGTAGACCTCGCCGTTGTAGGCCATCACGTAACGGCCATCGCTGGACGCCATCGGTTGATGCCCCAGCGGCGACAGGTCGAGGATGCTCAGCCGCCGGTGGGCCAGGGCAATGCCGGCGGCCGCGTCCACCCAGGTGCCACCGTCATCGGGCCCACGGTGGTGCAGCGCCTGGCCCATGGCCAGCGCCTGCGCCTGCAGCTGCTCGGCCGGGGCCTGCGCCGCCGGCAACAACATTCCCGCCAATCCACACATGCATCAGGTTTCCTGCGCCAGGTCCAGGGCGGCGCCAACCACAGCATTGTCGCTTGGAAGCCCGAACATTGCTGCCCCCGCCAGCGGCGTATAGGTATCGGCGCCGCAGACCCGGCGCAGCGGCAGGTGGCCCAGCCCGGCCTCGACCAAGGCGGTCACCACGCCCTCGCCCACCCCGCCGCTGTGGCGGCCCTCGTCCAGCACCAGCACCCGCCGAGCGTCGGCGGCCTGGGCGGCAATGAACGCCGTCGGCAGCGGCACCAGCCAGCGCAGGTCGAGCACGCGCACCTGCCAGCCCAGCTGCTGCTCGATACTGCGTGCCGCGCGCAGGGCCATCGGCACGCCATTGCCATAGGTGATCACCAGCAGGTCCTGCGCCTCGGGCGCATAGACGCGCCCTTCGCCGGGCACCAGTGCCTGCCCCGGCGGCGGATAGTCGAACAGCCACTGGCCATCGCCCGGCGCATGCAGGTCCTTGGTCATGTACAGCGCGATCGGCTCCAGGAACACCGACACCCGCCCATCCACCCGCGCCAGCGCGGCCAGCGTGCGCAGCATCATCACCGCATCGTCGCCGCGCGAGGGGCACCCGACCACCAGCCCGGGAATATCGCGCAGGGCGGTAATGGAGTTGTCGTTGTGGAAGTGGCCGCCGAAGCCTTTCTGGTAGCCCAGGCCGGCCACCCGCACCAGCATCGGGTTGCGGAACTGGTCGTTGGAGAAGAACTGCAGCGAGCAGGCCTCGCCGCGCAGCTGGTCGATGGCGTTGTGCAGGTAGGCCAGGTACTGGATTTCCGGTATCGGCAGCAGGCCCAGGTTGGCCAGGCCCTGGGCCATGCCCAGGATCATGGTTTCATCCAGCAGGGTGTTGAACACCCGGCGTGGACCGAAGCGGCGCAGCAGGTCGCGGGTGACGGTGTAGACCCCGCCTTTCTGCGCGACGTCTTCGCCGAACAGCACCGCCTGCGGGTACTTGCCCAGCAGCTCCTGCAGGGCCTGGTTGATCTGCACCGCCAGATGCCGTGGCGGCTGTACCTCGGGTAGATGGTCGGCGCCGCCGTACATCGATTCACGCAGTGCCGGCGCCAGCACCCGCTCCGCTTCGGCCTGCACCGCGGCCGGCGAGTACGGCGCCAGCGGCGCCAGCACTTCATCCAGCGACTGCAGCTTGGGCCGTGCATCGGCCTGGTGGGCGGCTGCCAGGCAGCGCGCGCGCAGGTCTTCGTAGGCCTGCTCGATCTGCGCAGCGGTCATCCAGCCCGATTCCAGCGCAATCTGCGCCGAGCGCAGCAGCGGGTCCTGCGCCTCGGCCGCGCACAGGTCGGCCAGCGCGCGCCATTCCACTTCGAAATCGGTGCCGGCGTGGCCCATCAGCCGCGTGGTGCGCAGGTGCAGGAAGGTGGGCCGCCGCGTGCGCCGGCAGTGCTCCACCGCGGCCTGCACCTGGCTGTGGCCGGCGGCCAGGTCCAGGCCATCGGCAAAGAAGTAGTCCAGGCCCGGCTGGCGGCTGAAGCGTTCGGCGATCCAGCCTTCGGGCGTCTTCACCGAAATGCCCAGGCCGTTGTCTTCGCAGACGAACAGCACCGGCACCGGCAGCTTCTGGTAGGCGGCCCACATGGCGGTGTTGAAGGCGGTCTGCGCGGTGGCATGGTTGGCCGAGGCATCGCCAAAGGAACACAGCACCAGGCTGTCGGCCGGAATGGGCAGTGGCTGCCCCAGGCGCTTGCCGCTCTCGATGGCCAAGGCGGTGCCGACCGCCTTGGGCAGGTGCGAAGCGATGGTCGATGTCTGCGGCAGCACCCACAGCGGGCGGCTGCCCCAGACCTTGTGCCGCCCCCCGCTGGCCGGGTCTTCGGCGCTGGCGGCGAAGGACAGCGCCGCATCGCGCAGCGGGTCCAGGCCGGGCACATGCCGCGAACGCTCGATCATGAACGCCCCGGAGCGATAGTGCAGGAAGGCCGGATCGGTGTGGCGACAGGCCCGCGCCAGCAGCGCGTTGCCTTCATGCCCGGACGAACCGATGGTGTAGAAGACCTTGTTCTGCACCCGCAGCACACGGGCCATCAGGTCCAGCTGGCGGCTGGCCAGCTGTGATTCGAACAGCTCGCCGAACGCAGCGGCGCCCAGACCGCTGCCGGGCAGGATCGGTGCATCCGGTGCCGGGCGCTGTCGCGGCACCCCGTCCCATCCACGCACCGCTTCAAGGAAATTGACGTCACACACCTCGGCGCGGTTCAGCGCGCGCATGCGTGCGGGAATCGGATCTGGAACGACTGCAAACATCGAACACCCTCCGTGTCGTTGCTGCATTCCGCCGGGCATGGCACGCGGCCCAGCTTTCGTAGAGTCGAGCTTGCTCGACTACGCTGGAAACCAGTCGAGCAAGCTCGACGCTACGCGCCTGCATCCAGGCGTGCCTGCACCTCGGCGGTGACCGCCGGCATGAGCACGAAGCGCGGTTGTTCGCGTACCCGCTGCAGCCAGCCGCGTACTTCCGGGAACGGCTGCAGGCTGATGCCACCGTCTTCGGCCACATGGGTGTAGGCAAACAGCGCGATATCGGCAATTCCATACTGGCTGCCGGTGAACCACATCGCCTGCCGCAGGTGCTGCTCCATCACCGCCAGCGCGTGCTGCGCACGTTCGTGCAGGCGCGGCAGCTCGGCCCGGCGCGGCGAATCCTGCTCGGTCCAACCGCGGATGAAGCGTGCCACCGCGATGCAGGGCTCATGGGTGTACTGCTCGAAGAACATCCAGCTCAGGGCCTGCGCGCGCTCCCAGCCATCGGCCGGCAGGTACGGGGTACCTTCGGCCAGCCAGAACAGGATCGCATTGGATTCGGTGAGTACGCGGCCGTCATCGCGCACGATCAACGGCACTTTGGCATTGGGATTGAGCGCCAGGAATTCAGGCGTGTGGGTCTGGCCATGCGCACTGTCCACTTCCACCCAGCGGTAGCGGCTGCCCACCTGTTCCAGCAGCAGCCGCACCTTGTGGCAGTTGCCGGACACCGACATGCCATGCACCGTCAACGGAACGCGTTCTTCCACCATTGCCTGCTCCAGCGAAACCCGGCCGACGGCCGCCTGGGTGCAGTCTGGCAACTGCCGGCAGCGCTGCCAAGCGCGGATGCAGCATCGGCGCGCAGGCCGTCACACAATCAGCGCGGGCGCTGCTGCCACTGCGCGCGCGACTGCCCCCAGATCTGCAGCGGCGGGCCCTGGTAGGGCGGCGGCAACTGGCCCGTGCGCAGCAGCTGGCTGCCCAGCTTGCGCGCCACGGCCCTGGATTTTTCGTTGTCCTCGGCAATGGTATGGATCACTTCCTGCCAGTCCTGCGTGGCGAAGGCCCAGTCGATGGCCGCCACCGCCGCTTCCGGCGCATAGCCCTGGCCCCAACTGCCGCGGCGGATGCTCCAGCCCACCTCCGGGCCGGGCCAGCCCAGCGGCTGCCAGGGGCCCATGCGGCCGACCCACTCGCCGCTGGCTTTCTCGATCACGCTGAACATCGAATAGCCGAACAACTGCCAGGCACCGGCCAGGCTGCAGAAGCTGCGCCAGGCCACCGAGGGTGGCTGCACCCCGCCCAGGCTGCGCATCGTTTCTTCATCGGCACAGAAGGCCAAGTAAGGCTGCAGGTCCTGCGCCTGCGGCGGACGCAGGATCAGCCGCTCGGTTTCGATGCGCAGATCGAAGATGCTCATGCCGGTTCCTCTGCCAGACCATGGCCGGACATCATCGTCGATACCGGCCCGGAATCCAGACCCGCAAACGAAACAGGCCGGCAAATGCCGGCCTGTCCGATACCCGCTGCACTGCGTGCGTTACTGGCGATTGGCGGCCGTATCGCCCGCTGCCGCGGTCTGGGTGACCAGCTGGCCGTCGACCACCGGCAGGCGATCGCTGGCCGGCTTGTTGTCCAGGCGCACGGTCTTTTCGGCGCCGTCGTAGCGGTAGGTCACGTTGTAACCCTTCACCACGTCGTTGGTGCCCATGGCGATGCGGTTGCCCGGCTTGCTGGCCATGCGCATGGTGCCGGTGGTGCCGTCTTCGTTGCGGTAGGTCACGTTGTAGCCGGTCACGCGGCTGGATTCCGAGGTGGCCGTTTCGGTGTGGCACTGGCGCTCGGTGCGGTTCACCACGCGGCCGCCCACGTGGCGCTTGTCCACCTGGTTGCCGATGAAGCCACCGGCCACGGCACCGGCAGCGGTAGCGGCCTTCTTGCCGTTGCCGCCACCGACCTGGTTGCCCAGCAGGCCACCGACCACGGCGCCGACCACGGTGCCACCGACATTGCCATCACGCTCGGGCAGGCGCTCCTGCACCACCACGTCCTGGCAGACTTCGTGCGGGGTCTGGGTGGTGGAGGTCTCGCGCACCGCATCGGTGCCGATGACCGTGGCGTAGGCCTTCTGCTTTTCAGTGATCGGATCGACCTTCAGCACATCGGCGTATTCCAGCCCACGCGGCGCGCTCGGGTCGAGCGTATCGGTGCGCGCACCGTCATCGGCCGCGTTGCCATCGGCCAGGCGGGATTCCGCCGAGGGCTGGGCCGAACCGGCCACGTCGGCCGACGAGCCGCTCTTCATGAAGGCGGCGGTAGCGATACCACCGACCAGCAGTGCGCCTGCTGCGACCAGGACCGTTGTAGTTGTGCTTTTCATGACCTGCTCCCTGCGGACGATCCGCAACGTTCTTGGGACAGATTGCAGCATGGTCCGCCTGAACGGAATCTCCACATTTCCTGCTCATGGCCGTAACCCATTCAGCATCTGGAAATACTGTGCCCGTGGTAGCGTTTGCACATTCCCCGCATGGATTTCCACCATGGCCAACCCGATGCTGCTGCCGGTTCTGCAATGGGCACGCCGGCTGCGCTACCCCACCCTGTTCAAGCTGACCGCCGGCCTGTTTGCCATCACCCTCTTCATCCCCGACCCGATTCCGTTCGTGGATGAGCTGCTGCTGGGCCTGGGCACGCTGCTGCTGGCCAACTGGAAGCAGCGCGGCGCGGCCGTGCCACCGCCGTTGCAGCAGGGTTGAGCGTGCTGATCGACAGCCATTGCCACCTGGATGCCAGCGAATTCGACCCCGACCGCGATGCGGTGATCGCGCGCGCCCAGGCGGCCGGCGTGCAGGCCCAGGTGGTGCCGGCGGTTACTGCGGCCAGCTGGCCGAAGCTGCGCCAGGTCTGCCAGCAGGCGCCAGGACTGTACCCGGCGTACGGCCTGCACCCGATGTTCCTGGCCGAGCACCGGCCCGAGCATCTGCAGCAGCTGCGCGACTGGATCGAGCGCGAGCGCCCGTGTGCGATCGGCGAATGCGGCCTGGATTTCTTCGCGGGCGATCTGGATATGCAGGCCCAGCAGGATTACTTCCTCGGCCAGTTGCAGCTGGCGCGGGAATTCGACCTGCCGGTGATCGTGCACGCGCGCAAGGCGGTGGATGCGGTGATCACCGCGATCCGCCGCATCGGCGGGCTGCGCGGGGTGGTGCACAGCTATTCCGGCAGCCCGGAACAGGCCGTGCAGCTGCACAAGCAGGGCTTTCTGCTGGGCCTGGGCGGTCCGCTGACCCATGAGCGCGCCCAGCGCCTGCACCGTCTGGTGCGCGATATGCCGCTGGAACAGCTGCTGCTGGAAACCGATGCACCCGACCAGCCCGATGCCGGCATTCGCGGGCAGCGCAACGAGCCGGCGCGGCTGGCAGTGATTGCCCGCCACGTGGCCGCGCTGCGCGGGGTGGCGGTGGATGCGGTGGCCCAAGCGACCGCCGACAACGCCCGGCGGTTGTTCAACCTGCCCGTGGCCTGACACGTCGCCGGGCATGACCCGGCGCGACCGGTCCTAGGCGGCGTCCGCTTCGGCCTTCATTTTCTTCGGCTCCAGCAGCATCTCCAGCGCCTTGCCTACTGCCGCAAACGCGAAGGCGCCGGTGATGTGCGTGGCCGCACCCAGGCCGGCACCGCAATCCAGCTTCAGCGCCGCATCGGCACCCAGGTTCGGGCGCAGGCCACAGACGCTGCCATCGGCCTGCGGGTACTTCACGTTTTCCAGCGAATAGACCGCCGGCACGCCGAAGTAGCGCTTGGCGTTCTTGGGGAAGTTGAACTCGCTGCGCAGCTTCTTGCGGATCAGCGCCAGCATGGCGTCATGTTCGGTGCGCGAGACATCGCGGATGCGCACCAGGGTGGGATCGGTGCGGCCACCGGCTGCGCCCACGGTCAACAGCGGCAGCTTGCGGCGCCGGCACCAGGCAATGGTTTCCACCTTCACCCGGAAGCTGTCGCAGGCGTCGATGACCAGATCGAAGCCGCGGTCCAGCAGTTCGGCCATGTTGCCGGTGGTCAGGAACGCCTCTACCGCATCCACCTCGATCTGCGGATTGATGGCACGGCAGCGCTCGGCCATCGCCACCGACTTGTTGCGCCCGTAGTTGCCTTCCATGGCCGGCAACTGGCGGTTGGTGTTGGACACGCAGATATCGTCGGCGTCGATCAGGGTCAGGTGCCCCACCGCCGAACGCGCCAGCGCTTCGACCACCCACGAGCCGACGCCGCCCATGCCCACCACCGCCACGCGGCTGCCCTGCAGGCGCTCGAGCGCACCCACGCCATACAGCCGTTCAATGCCGGCGAAGCGTTCTTTGACCTGTTCGTTCATGCGGCTATTTTAACGTGCAGGCGGCGGTCGCCACAGCGCGCCGCAACCGAACCCACCGTTGCATGCCCGGAGTGCCCGCATGAATGCCAGCCCCTCCCCCCGCCGGACCACGGCCTACCGCTATCTGTTCGTGCTGGCGCTGGGCCTGCTGATCGGCCTGGTGGCCACGGTAATGGTGGGGCGTGCCCTGCAGGCCCGTCGCGATCCGTTTCCCGACAGTCTGATGCAGGTGATGCAGCGGCAGTCGCAACTGCTGCAGCAGGCCCACCAGCAGAACCGCTGCAGCCTGGCCGACAGCGTGCCGCGCCTGCAGGCGTTGCGCCTGCTGTCCAACGACCTGGACCTGGCCTTCCCGCAGCTGCAGCACGACCGCCGCTTCCAGGCCCATGCCAGTGCCTACCGCGGCAGGCTCAACGACGCGCTGGCCGCGCCGCCGGCCGACTGCACGGCGCTGGCAACACTGGTGCAGGGGGTGCAGGACGATTGCCGCGCCTGTCACCAGGATTTCCGCTGATTCATCTTCCAGCCGGAATGCGCTGTCGCGGTTGGCACCTTGTTCACGTGTGAAAGCGGACGATTCCAGCCACCCTGCTGCATGACGCAGTACCACCCGCACCCGCCTTCACGGCCAGGAGACGCCCCATGAAGATCCAGCTCATCGCTGCCGCCACCATCGCCACCCTCGCGCTGGCCGGCTGCGCCACCTCGCCCGGCTACGGCGGCGGTGGTTACAACAATGGCTACAACAACGGCGGCTACGGCAACAACTCCGGCTACAACCAGGGCCGTTGCGCGGACTGCGGCATCGTCACCCGCATCAACACCGTGGCCTCGGGCCGCACCGCACCGGCCGCCACCGGCGCGATCCTGGGCGGCCTGGTCGGCGCCGTTGCCGGCCATGAGATTTCCGACCACACCGGCGGCAGCCGCGGCAACAAGAACATCGCCGCCGCCGCAGGCGCGGTGGGTGGCGCGCTGGCCGGCAACCAGATCCAGAAGAACGTGACCAGCGATACCTACGACATCACCGTGCGCATGGATGATGGCCGCACCGTGGTGGTGAACCAGCGCGACCTGGCCGGCATCCGCGAGAACACCTACGTGCGCGTGGTCAACGGCCGGGTGATCCTGCGCTGACCTGCCCCGGGCCACTGGCAAAGAAAAAGGCCCGCTTGCGCGGGCCTTTCTCGTTCAACGCGATGCGTTCCGGTCAGACCGGCTGCACGGCATCGGCCTGCAGGCCCTTCTGGCCCTGCACGACGGTGAAGGTGACCTTCTGGCCTTCCTTCAGGCTCTTGAAGCCCTGGGTCTGGATGGCACGGAAGTGCACGAACACATCTTCGCCGTTTTCACGGCTGATGAAGCCGAAGCCCTTCGCATCGTTGAACCACTTGACGGTACCGCTCTCGCGATCAGACATCTCACTAACTCCCTGGTGACTCTCTCTTGTTGTTGGATACGCCTGGTTGGGCGGCTGACAAGCAAGGGGGAAGCGAGGTGCAACGATGCAGCGGATCGGTGAGATCTTGCTTCATCAGGCCACGATCCACGGTGACCTTGCCAAGCTCAGCGACTGCAACTTAACCCGACCAAAACGAAAAAGCAACTGGCAAAATCTTTCACTGTCAACCCCAAAAAGCCAACCATACGGAACAGCATGGACCTCTCATTCATCTTGTATCTGCTAGCGGTCATTTCTGTCCTGGTGGGCCTGGCCGGCATCGTGCTGCCGGCCCTTCCGGGGGTGCCGCTGGTGTTCCTGGGCCTGCTGCTGGCGGCCTGGGCTGACGGTTTCGCGCATGTGGGCTGGCCCACGCTGGTGATCCTGGCCGTGTTGACCGTGCTGTCGCTGCTGGTCGACGTGCTGGCGACGGTGGTGGGTGCGCAACGGGTCGGCGCCAGCCGCAAGGCGCTGTGGGGCACCTTCGTGGGCAGCATCGTGGGCCTGTTCTTCATGCCCATCGGCCTGTTCGCCGGTCCGCTGGTGGGTGCCCTGCTGGGCGAGTACTGGCACAGCCGCGAGCTGGGCCGTTCCACCAAGGTGGGCCTGGCCACCTGGCTGGGCATCCTGCTGGGGCTGGCGCTGAAGCTGGCGCTGGTCATCGCCATGCTGGGGCTGTTCGCCTTTGCCTGGTTCCTCTAGTGCCCCGTCTTCACACCCCGCGCACGCCGGTGCCGGGCATAAACCGAAGGGGCTGGCCGCGGGTGCGGGCAGCCGCCACACTGTGCATCCACCGTATTCATCCTGAAGGGCCTGCTGCAATGACCCTCCCCGTTCTGCTCCCCCGCCTTGCTCCGCTGGCGCTGGCCCTGGCCGCCGCACCCGTGGCCGCGCAGGAGATCGTGCCGACCGCCACCACCACACCGGCCGGCTGCGCGGCCATCGACACCGATGCCGCCCGCCTGGCCTGCTACGACAGGCTGTTCGGCCGCAGTGCCGAAGCCACCGCCGCTGCCGATGCGGCCGCCCAGCAGGCCGCGCAGGCCCTGCGCGAACAACGCCGTGCCGCGCGCCTGAGCCAGGGCGAAGAGAACCTGCGTGCCCGCGTGGGTGACATCTTCCGCCCTGCCCCGGATGACAGCGCGCTGGCCAACGCCGGCCGCGGCTCGCTGCTGGACAGCCGCTGGGAACTGGCCGAAGACTCCAAGCTGGGCCCGTTCCAGCTGCGCGCCTACAAGCCGGTGTACCTGCTGCCCGCGTTCTGGACCAGCGACAAGAACCAGATGCCGCAGTCGCCGAACCCGGTCAACAGCGTGACCACGCCGCAGGTGC
The DNA here is from genome assembly GCF_003086875.1 of Stenotrophomonas sp. ZAC14D2_NAIMI4_6. Taxonomy (NCBI): domain Bacteria; kingdom Pseudomonadati; phylum Pseudomonadota; class Gammaproteobacteria; order Lysobacterales; family Lysobacteraceae; genus Stenotrophomonas; species Stenotrophomonas sp. ZAC14D2_NAIMI4_6. The sequence continues at coordinate 2,752,924 of NZ_CP025996.1, forward strand.
TGGACAGCACCGAGCTGAAGTTCCAGATCAGCTTCAAGACCAAGATCGCCGAGAACCTGTTCGGCGACAACGGCGATATCTGGGCTGGCTATACCCAGAGTTCGCGCTGGCAGGCCTACAACGCCGAGAATTCCCGCCCCTTCCGCGAAACGAACTACGAGCCGGAAGTGATGATGGTGTTCCGCAACGGCTATTCGATCGGCGGCTGGCGCGGGCGCATGACCGGCATCAGCCTGAACCACCAGTCCAACGGCCGCGCCGACCCACTGTCGCGCAGCTGGAACCGGGTGATGCTCAACATCGGCCTGGACCGCGAGAACTGGGCGTTGGTGCTGCGGCCCTGGTACCGCATTCCGGAAACGCGCAGCGACGACAACAACCCGGACATCGAAGACTACATGGGCCGTGGCGATGCCACGCTGATCTGGAACCGCAACGGCCACGAGGTCTCGCTGATGGCACGCCATTCGCTGCGCACCGGCGACCGCTCGCACGGCGCGCTGCAGCTCGATTACGGCTTCCCGATCAGCAACCTGCTGCGCGGCCACGTGCAGATCTTCGACGGCTATGGCGAAAGCCTGATCGACTACAACCACAAGGCCACCTACGTGGGCGTTGGCGTGTCGCTGCTGGAGTGGTTCTGATGACGGTGACGATCTGGCACAACCCCGCGTGCAGCAATTCGCGCGGGGCCCTGGCCCTGATCCGCGAGGCCGGCATCGAACCGGTGGTGGTCGATTACCTGGGCACCCCGCCTGACATCGCGACCCTGCGTGCGGTGCTGGCCGAATCCGGCCTGAGCGCCGGTGAGCTGGTGCGCAGCAAGGAGGCGCAGTTCGCCGAACTGGGCCTGGCCCACGCGGATGACGCCACGCTGTTGGCCGCGATGGCCGAGCACCCGCGCCTGATCAATCGGCCGGTGGTGCGCACGCCCAAGGGCACGCGGCTGTGCCGGCCGCCGGAAACCGTGCTGGAGCTGCTGTAAGCCACCCGCCTTGGTAGAGTCGACTGTCAGTCGACTGCTGTTCGCCCAGGCCACGAAAATCCCGCGCTGCGCGCGATAGTCGACTGACAGTCGACTCTACCCCGTCGTGTCGCGGGCGATCCTGGCCCGTCAACGAAAAACGGCGCCCTGCGGCGCCGTTTTCCGTAATTCCGTTGCGGATTACTCCACCACCACCGGAATCTTGCCGATGCGGGCCTGCCATTCGCGCGGGCCGGTCTTGTGCACCGATTCGCCGGTGGAATCGACTGCCACGGTCACCGGCATGTCCTGCACGGTGAATTCGTAGATCGCTTCCATGCCCAGATCTGCAAAACCGACCACCTTGGCCGCCTTGATCGCCTTGGACACCAGGTAGGCCGAACCACCGACGGCCATCAGGTAGGCCGACTTGTGCTTCTTGATTGCCTCGATGGCGGCCGGGCCGCGCTCGGCCTTGCCGACCATGCCCAGCAGGCCGGTCTGCGCCAGCACCTGTTCGGTGAACTTGTCCATGCGGGTGGCGGTGGTCGGGCCGGCCGGGCCCACCACTTCATCGCGCACCGGATCGACCGGGCCCACGTAGTAGATGAAGCGACCCTTCAGGTCGACCGGCAGTTCCTCACCCTTGTTGAGCATGTCGACCATGCGCTTGTGCGCGGCGTCGCGGCCGGTCAGCAGCTTGCCGTTGAGCAGCAGGGTCTGGCCCGGCTTCCAGTTGGCCACGTCTTCGGGGGTGATCGTGTCCAGGTCCACGCGGGTGCCCTTGGACGCGTCATAGGTCAGCTTCGGCCAGTCTTCCAGCGACGGCGGATCCAGCATCACCGGGCCGCTGCCATCCAGGGTGAAGTGCGCGTGGCGGGTGGCCGCGCAGTTCGGAATCATCGCCACCGGCAGGTTGGCCGCGTGGGTCGGGTAATCGTTGATCTTGATGTCCAGCACGGTGGTCAGGCCGCCCAGGCCCTGCGCGCCGATACCCAGCGCATTGACCTTTTCGTACAGTTCCAGGCGCAGCTCTTCGATGCGGTTTGATGCACCACGGGCCTGCAGCTCGGTGATGTCGATCGGCTCCATCAGCGCTTCCTTGGCCAGCAGCATCGCCTTCTCAGCGGTGCCACCAATGCCGATGCCGAGCATGCCCGGCGGACACCAGCCAGCGCCCATGGTCGGCACGGTCTTCAGCACCCAGTCGACGATGGAGTCGGACGGGTTGAGCATGGCGAACTTGGTCTTGGCTTCCGAGCCACCGCCCTTGGCGGCCACGATCACATCGACCGTGTTGCCCGGCACCACCTTCACGTTGACCACGCCCGGGGTGTTGTCCTTGGTGTTGATGCGCTTGCCGGCCGGATCGGCCAGCACCGAGGCGCGCAGCTTGTTGTCCGGGTGCAGGTAGGCGCGGCGTACGCCTTCGTTGGCCATGTCTTCCACGCCCATGGTGGCGTCGTCCCAGCGCACGTCCATGCCGATTTCCAGGAACACGGTGACGATGCCGGTGTCCTGGCAGATCGGACGGTGGCCTTCGGCGCACATCCGCGAATTGATCAGGATCTGGGCCATCGCTTCCTTCGCGGCCGGCGACTCTTCGCGCTCGTAGGCAGCGGCGAGGTTCTTGATGTAGTCGACCGGGTGGTAGTACGAGATGTACTGCAGCGCGTCGGCGATGGACTGGATGAGGTCTTCCTGCTTGATCGATGTCACGGCTTGCTCGCTTGCTCAAGGCTGGCGGGGGTAATCCGCCCATTTTACCCCCTCCGCCGACTGCGCGTAGATTCGCAGGGGTCAGATCCCTTTCCGCGGGAAAGGGCTCTGACCCCGCCCCCTTGTCACGCCCCCGCCCTCTCTGGCGTCCTTGCCAACATGAACGCTGAATCGACCTTCCAGACCCACCGCCCGCGCCTGATGGCGCTGGCTTACCGCCTGCTGGGCAGCCGCGCCGACGCCGAGGACGTGGTGCAGGACGCCTGGCTGCGCTGGTCCGGCGCCGACCCGGCCAGCGTGCGCGATGCCGAGGCCTGGCTGGTGACCGCCACCACGCGGCTGGGCCTGGACCGCCTGCGCGCGGCCCGGCGCGAGCGCGCGCACTACGTGGGCCCGTGGCTGGCCGAACCGCTGGCGATCAGCCTGGAACCCGACCCGGCGCCTGGCCCGGCGCAGTGCCATGCGCTGGCCGACGACGTGTCGGTGGCCTTCCTGACCCTGCTGGAACAGTTGGGACCGGAAGAGCGCGCCGCGTTCCTGCTGAAAGAGGTGTTCGACCACGACTATGCCGAGATCGCCGAGCTGATCGGCCACAGCCAGGCCAACTGCCGCCAGCTGGTGCATCGGGCCAGGCAGCGCCTGCAGGCCGGGCGCCCGCGCTTCAACGCCGATGCCAGCCAGCACCGCGAACTGCTGGCGCGCTTCATGCACGCCACCCAGCAGGGCGACAGCCAGGCCGTGCAGGCCCTGCTGCATGCCAACGCGCGCCTGGTCTCCGATGGCGGCGGTGTGGTGACCGCCGCGATCCGGCCGCTGCTGGGCGCCGAGCGCATCGGCCGGCTGTTCTGGGCCATTGCCCAGCGCGGACTGGGCCACACCGCGCAACTGGGCTATGTGAACGGCGAACCGGCGATCCTGCGCTTCGATGGCCAGCGCCTGCATTCGGTCACCACGGTGCAGGTGGTGGACGGGCGCATCGCCGAGGTCTACAGCGTGCTGAATCCGGAAAAATTGTCGGCGGTTGTCACGGCGGCGGACGCGGCGGCGTCCTGGTAGTGAAAGGCGGCCATCGTGGCCGCCGTGGAGCCGAACATGTCCGACCACGCATCTCCCCGCGTTCCCTACACCCGCCTGGCCGCCGAGGCCTTCAAGGGCCTGCTGGCCACCAGCAAGGCGGTGCATGACAGCTCGATCGACCCGACGTTGATGGAACTGGTGTTCCTGCGCGTGTCCCAGCTCAACGGCTGTGGCTACTGCATGGACATGCACGGCACCGCGCTGCGCAAGGGCGGCATCGAGCCACGCAAGCTGGATACCCTGCCCGCATGGCACGAAAGCCGCTTCTTCGATGCACGCGAGCGCGCGGCGCTGGGCTGGGCCGAGGCGCTGACAAGGCTGACCGATGGCGCACCGTCGCAGGCCGCGTTCGATGCACTGGCGCCGCACTTCGACGAAAAGGGCATCAGCGACCTGAGCATGGGCATCGCGGTGATCAATGCCTGGAACCGGCTGGGCGCCGGCCTGCTGCCGCCGCTGCCGTAAGGGGCTTTTCTGGCCGGGCTGCGCCCGGCACCCGCCGAGGCAACGGCCAGAGCAAGGGCAACGTCAACAGCTGGGGTTCTGTGGGATGGCGGGGCGGGTCAGGTCGCAGTTGGTAGGTGTCGACCTTGGTCGACACGATGGGTCGAGGGGTCAGAGCCCTTTGCGCTGCAAAGGGATCTGACCCCATCTGCACGCCGTGCGCGCGCACAATGGCGGTATGCCTGCTGCCAACGAAAAGAAACCCAGCCTGCGCCAGCGCTTCAAGGCCATGCGCAACCTGCCGCCGTTCCTGCGCCAGGTGTGGCAGACCAGCCCGGCATTGACCCTGGCCAGCCTCGGCCTGCGCATCATCCGCGCCCTGCTGCCGGTGGCGATGCTGTACGTGGGCAAGCTGATCATCGACACCGCCCTGCACCTGAGCCAGCACGGTGCCGGCTTCCCGCCGCTGGGCGAAGCGCTGTCCAGCGGCCTGTTGAACCCGCTGCTGGGATTGCTGGCGCTGGAATTCGGCCTGGCCATCGCCTCGGACCTGCTGGGGCGGCTGGTCAGCTACGCCGACGCGCTGCTGTCGGAACTGTTCGCCAACGCCACCAGCGTGCGCTTGATGGAACATGCCGCCACGCTGGACCTGGAAGACTTCGAAGACCCCGACCTGCAGGACAAGCTGGACCGCGCCCGGCGCCAGACCATGGGCCGGATGAACCTGATGAGCCAGTTGTTCGGCCAGGTGCAGGATGCGATCACCGTGGTCAGCCTGGCCGTGGGTCTGCTGGTCTACGCGCCGTGGCTGATCGTGCTGCTGGCGCTGGCCCTGGTGCCCGCCTTCATCGGCGAATCGCACTTCAACGCGGCCGGCTACAGCCTCAACTTCCTGTGGACGCCCGAGCGCCGCCAGCTGGACTACCTGCGCCAGCTTGGCGCCAGCGTGGAAACAGCCAAGGAAGTGAAGATCTTCAACCTGCACCGCTTCCTGGTCGAGCGCTACCGGCGGCTGTCGGCGGCGCTGTTCCTGGCCAACCGTTCGCTGGCGCGGCGCCGCGCGTTCTGGGGCACGCTGCTGGCGGCACTGGGCACGCTGGGTTACTACACAGCCTACGCCTATATCGCCTGGCGCACCGTGCGCGGGGATTTCAGCATCGGTGACCTGACCTTCCTGGCCGGCAGTTTCCTGCGCCTGCGCCAGCTGCTGGAAGGCCTGCTGATCGGCTTCTCGCAGGTGGCCAGCCAAGCGCTGTACCTGGACGATCTGTATTCGTTCTTCCAGATCCAGCCGGAAATCCATTCGCGCGCCGACGCGTTGCCGGTGCCGCGCCCGATCCAGCAGGGATTCGTGTTCGAGAACGTGGGCTTCCGCTACCCCGATGCCGAGCAGTGGGCGGTGCGCCACCTGGACTTCCAGCTGCACGCCGGCGAAGTGCTGGCCCTGGTGGGCGAGAACGGCGCCGGCAAGACCACTCTGGTGAAGCTGCTGGCACGCCTGTACGAGCCGGATGAAGGGCGCATCCTGCTGGATGGCCGCGATCTGCGCGACTACGACCTGGACGACCTGCGCGCCAACCTGGGCGTGATCTTCCAGGATTTCGTGCGCTACAACCTGACCGCCGCCGAGAACATCGGCGTGGGCCAGGTGGAGGCCATGGCCGACCAAGCGCGCATTGCCGATGCGGCACGCCGCGGTATGGCCGAAGAAGTGATCGATGCCCTGCCCGGCGGCTACCAGCAGTTGATCGGTCGGCGCTTCAAGCAGGGCGTGGACCTGTCCGGGGGGCAGTGGCAGAAGATCGCCATCGCCCGCGCGTGGATGCGCGATGCGCAGGTGATGATCCTGGACGAGCCCACCGCGGCACTGGATGCCCGCGCCGAGTTCGAAGTGTTCCAGCGCTTCCGCGAACTGGCCGAGCAGCGCACCGCGGTGCTCATTTCGCACCGTTTCTCTTCGGTGCGCATGGCCGATCGCATCCTGGTGCTGGCCGAAGGCCGGCTGGAGGCCAGCGGCACCCACGCCGAACTGATGGCCCAGGGCGGGCGCTATGCCGAGCTGTTCGAACTGCAGGCGGCGGGCTATCGCTGAACCGTGCCGGCGGCCTGAGAACGCCTCTCGTTCCGGCCAATGAGAACTTCTCTCATTTGGGGTAGAATGGAGGGGACGAAACCATGCCCCGACTACCCCCATGTCTTCTGCTTTCGGCGCCGAAACGGTGCTTGAGGTCCGCCACTGGACCGACGCCTACTTCAGCTTCACCCTGACCCGCGACAGCGGTTTCCGTTTCGAAAACGGCCAGTTCGTGATGATCGGCCTGGAAACCGAGGCGCGGCCGCTGCTGCGTGCCTATTCCATCGCCAGCGCGAACTGGGAAGAGCATCTGGAGTTCTTCAGCATCAAGGTGCAGGACGGCCCGCTGACCTCGCGCCTGCAGCACATCAAGCCGGGCGACAAGGTACTGGTCGGCAAGAAGCCCACCGGCACCCTGCTGATCAGCGACCTGCACCCGGGCAAGAACCTGTACCTGCTGGGCACCGGCACCGGCATGGCGCCGTGGCTGTCGGTCATCAAGGACCCGGAAACCTACGAGCGCTTCGACAAGGTGATCCTGTGCCACGGCGTGCGCTACGAAAAGGACCTGGCCTACCGCGATTACTTCGAAAAGGAACTGCGTGAGCACGAGTTCCTGGGCGAGATGATCGGCGACAAGCTGCTGTACTACCCGGCCGTGACCCGCGAACCGTTCGCCAACCAGGGCCGCCTGACCTCGCTGATGGAAAGCGGCGAGATGCAGCGCACCCTGGGCCTGCCGGAACTGAATCCGGAAAACGACCGCGCGATGATCTGCGGCAGCCCGCAGATGCTGGCCGACCTGCGCGCCGTGCTCGATGCACGCGGCTTCCAGGTCTCGCCGCGCATCGGCCAGCCGGGCCACTACGTGTTCGAGCGCGCGTTCGTCGAAAAATAAGCCCTGCCCTGCCCCTTGCGTGGATGCCGCCTTCCCGGCATCGTCTGCGCTGCACGGGCCGCCGGCCCGAACAGGGGCTCAAGGATGACGAACAAGCGGTTCCCGCAGGCGATGCGGGCGTGGGTGTTTGCGGCCGCAGTTGCGGTCATGGCCGTTCCGGCCCTGGCCGCATCGCCCGCCCCCGGTGAGGTGCCGCCGCAGGCATTGGGCAATGACCGCCAAGGCAAGCCGGTCAACCTGGCCGACCAGCGCGGCAAGGTGGTCATCGTGACCTTCTGGGCGTCCTGGTGCGGCCCCTGCCGCAAGGAGCTGCCGATCCTGGCGCACCTGCAGAAGGTGGTCGGCGAAGACGCGATGAAGGTCTACGCGATCAACTGGGGCGAGCCGCGCAACGACGTCAACCGGCTGGTGCGCCACCGCGACTGGCCGAAGCTGGACTACCTGCACGATCCGCGTGGCGCCTTGGCCGAGCAGTACGGCATCGCCGCGGTGCCACACATGTTCATCATCGGCCGCGACGGACAGGTCGCCCATGCCCATCGCGGCTACAGCGAAGCGAGCCTGCCGGGCATCCTGGAGGAAATCATCGCTGCGCTGCCCGAAGACGTGCGCAATCGCCCATCGCAGGCGGGCGCCGCAGCAGCAGACTGAGCAGCGGCAAGCGCGCGCGACGCGGGGCGTGGGCGGTTACAGCAGCGCTTCGATGGCCCCACGCAACTGCTCGGGCTTGGTGGTGGGCGCGAAGCGGTCCACCACGTTGCCCTGCCGATCGACCAGGAACTTGCTGAAGTTCCACTTGATGCGCGCACTGCCCAGCAGCCCGCGCTTCTGCTGCGACAGCCACGCCCACAACGGGTCGGCTCCCTCGCCATTGACCTCGATCTTCTGCGACAGGGGGAAGCTGACCGGGTAATCCAGCGAGCAGAACTGGCGGATCTGCGCCGCATCGCCCGGCTCCTGCGCGCCGAACTGGTTGCAGGGGAAGCCGATCACCACAAGACCGCGTTCGCGGTAGTCCTGCCATAGCTGTTCCAGCCCGGTGTACTGCGGGGTGAAGCCGCAGCGGCTGGCCACGTTCACCAGCAGCAGCGGGCGACCGGCGTACTGGGCCAAGGCCTGCGGCTGGCCGTCCAGGTCTACGAAGGTGAAATCGAAGGCAGTGGCCATGGCAGCGTTCCCGACAGGAAAACCCCATGGTAATCGCAGCGACCCGCCCGCGCCGGTGGCGTCCATGCCTTTCGACACAAGTGCCCAGCCCGCTGCGCAGGTTACGCTCGGGCCCTTGTCTGTCTTACCGGAGTTACGCCTTGACCACCCGCCTTGCCCTTGCCGTGGCCATGACCCTCGGCCTTGCCCTGCCCGCCTATTCGGCCAGCGCTGCCACCCCGGCAGCTGCCGCCAACGCCCAGCAGGCCAACCCGTTCTTCGCTGACAGCCCGCTGCCGCTGCACTTCCCGCAGTTCGACAAGATCAAGGACAGCGACTTCGCCCCGGCCTTCGACGCCGGCATGGCGCAGCAGCTGAAGGAAGTGGAGGCGATCGCCAACAACAAGGCCAAGCCGACCTTCGACAACACCATCATCGCCCTGGAAAAGAGCGGCGACGTGCTGGACCGCGCGACCACCGTGTTCTTCAGCCTGGTCGGCGCCGACACCAACGACGCGCGCAAGAAGCTGCAGGCCGACTACTCGGCGAAGTTCGCCGCACACAGCGATGCGATCGCCCTGAACGGCAAGCTGTTCGCGCGCATCCAGGCGCTGTATGACACCCGCACCCAGCTGGGCCTGGATGCCGAAGGCGTGCGCCTGGTCGAGAAGTACTACGACAACTACGTGCGCGCCGGCGCCAAGCTGTCCGAGGCCGACAAGGCCACGCTGAAGAAGATGAATGCCGAACTGGCCAACCTGGGCACCAAGTTCAGCCAGAACGTGCAGTCGGAAGTGAATGCTTCGGCGATCACCGTCAACGACGTGAAGGAACTGGACGGGCTGTCGCAGGAACAGATCGCCGCCGCTGCCGAAGCCGCCAAGGCCCGTGGCCTGGACGGCAAGTACGTGATCACCCTGCTCAACACCACCGGCCAGCCGCCGCTGACCAACCTGGCCAACCGTGCGCTGCGCCAGAAGATCTACGAAGCGTCGATCAGCCGCGGCAGCCGTGGCGGTGAGTTCGACAACACCGCGCTGGTCTCGCGCATCATGCAGCTGCGTGCCGACAAGGCCAAGCTGATGGGCTTTGCCAACTTCGCCGCCTACAACCTGACCAACCAGACCGCCAAGACCCCCGAAGCGGTCAACGCCATGCTGGGCAAGCTGGCCCCGGCCGCAGTGGCCAACGCCAAGCGCGAAGCTGCCGACCTGCAGGCGATGATCGACAAGGAACAGAAGGCCGCCGGCAAGCCGACCTTCGCCCTGGAACCGTGGGACTGGGCGTTCTACAGCGAGAAGGTGCGCCAGGCCAAGTACAACTTCGACGAGTCGCAGCTGAAGCCGTACTTTGAAATGAAGAACGTGCTGGAAAACGGCGTGTTCTTCGCCGCCAACCAGGAATTCGGCCTGACCTTCAAGCAGCGCACCGACCTGCCGGTCTACCACGATGACGTGACCGTCTACGACGTGTTCGATGCCGATGGCAGCCAGCTGGCGATCTTCATCTTCGACCCGTACGCGCGCGCGTCCAAGCGTGGCGGTGCGTGGATGAACTCCTACGTTTCGCAGTCCGAGCTGACCGGCTTCAAGCCGGTGGTGGCCAACCACCTGAACATCCCCAAGCCGCCGGCCGGCCAGCCGACCCTGCTGACCTGGGATGAAGTGACCACCACCTTCCACGAGTTCGGCCACGCCCTGCACGGTATGTTCTCCAACGTGAAGTACCCGTACTTCTCGGGCACCGCGGTGCCGCGTGACTTCGTCGAGTTCCCCTCGCAGGTGAACGAGATGTGGTCGGACAACCCGGCCATCCTGAAGAACTACGCCAAGCACTACCAGAACGGTTCGGCCATGCCGCAGGCGCTGCTGGACAAGGTGCTGGCCGCGGCCAAGTTCAACCAGGGCTTTGCCACCACCGAGTACCTGGGTGCGGCCATGCTGGACCAGCGCTGGCACCAGATCGGCGCTGACCAGGTGCCGGCGGCCAAGGACGTGATGGCCTTCGAACGTGCGGCCCTGGAAAAGGACGGCATCTACTACGCGCCGGTGCCGCCGCGCTACAAGACCCCGTACTTCAGCCACATCATGGGCGGCTACTCGGCCGGCTACTACGCCTACATCTGGTCGGAAGTGCTGGACGCCAACACCCAGAAGTGGTTCCGCGACAACGGCGGCCTGAGCCGCAAGAATGGCGACCACTTCCGCGCCACCCTGCTGTCCAAGGGCGGCAGCGTGGATGCCATGCAGCTGTTCCGCGATTTCGCCGGCCACGAGCCGCAGATCGAACCGCTGCTGGAAAAGCGTGGCCTGACCGGCGCCGGCAACTGATCGCCCGCCTGGTAGCCTGAAACGAAAACCGCCCGGGAGACCGGGCGGTTTTTTTGTTGGCCGGGGTCAGAGCCCATTTCTGCGAAATGGGATCCGACCCCGGGGTCGGATCCCTTTCCACAGGAAAGGGCTCTGACCCCATGCCTGGACCCCAGGCCTGCCTTCAACGTGGCGCGACGTATCCACCCGGCACGCCCTCGGGCGACAGCACCAGCTGCCACAGCTGCGCATGGCGACAGCGGAAGCTGGCCATCGAACCGGCCAGGTAGAACCGCCACATGCGGCGGAAGCGCTCGTCGTAGCGCTGCGCGTCCAGGGTCGGCCAGGCCGCTTCCACATTCCGCCGCCACGCCTGCAGGGTCAGGTCGTAGTCGGTGCCGAAGTTGTGCCAGTCCTCCAGCACGAACCGCCCTTCGAACGCGCGGGTGATCTGCACCGCCGAGGGCAGCATCGAGTTGGGGAAGATGTAGCGGGCGATCCACGGGTCGGTGCGGTGGCGGGAAATGTTGCTGCCGATGGTGTGCAGCAGCAGCAGGCCACGTGGCGACAGGCAGCGCCGTGCCACCTCGAAGAAACTGCCGTAGTTCTTGTCGCCCACGTGTTCGAACATGCCGATCGAGAAAATCGCATCGAACGGTTCGTCCAGTTCGCGGTAGTCCTGCAGGCGGATCTCGATGGGCAACCCGGCACAGCGCTCACGGGCGAATGCGGCCTGCTCCTGGGAAATGGTCACGCCCACACCGCTGACGCCGTAGCGCTCGGCCGCGTACTTCAGCGCTTCGCCCCAGCCGCAGCCGATGTCCAGCACCCGCTGGCCCGGGCGCAGGCCCAGCTTGCGGCAGACCAGGTCCAGCTTGGCCTCCTGCGCCGCATCCAGGTCCACCGCGTTGCGCCAGTAGCCACAGCTGTAGACCATGTACTGGCCCAGCATGGCCTGGTAGAGATCGTTGCCCAGGTCGTAATGGCGCCGGCCCACCTCGTAGCTGCCCTGCCCGGCCTGCAGGTTGAACAGGCGCGCTTTCAAGGCATCGGCTACTTCGCGCCAGCCGTGCACGCGCTCATCCAGGTGCGCCTGCATCAGCTGCACCAGGAATTCATCCAGCACGTTGGCGTCCCACCACCCGTCCATGTAGCTTTCGCCCAGGCCGAGCGAGCCCTGGCCCATGACCCGCGCGAAGAAGCGCGGGTCATGTACCTGGATGTCCTGTGGCTGGGTGCCGCCAATGCGGACCCCGGCTTCGTGGAGCAGACCGGTCACCCGCTCCTGCAACCCTGTATCCACGACACCTCCTGCTGGGCGGTCAACCGCGGGCGAACAGTTCCACGTAGTCCTTGGCCACGTGCGGCAGCAGCACGGCGGCCGGTACATCGGCGGTCTGCGTGCCATCCGAATACGGCCCCACCTGGTAGGGCGGGAACACGAAACGCAGGGCGGTGATCTGGCCCTTGTCATCGGTCAGCGGCTGGAACTGGCTGAAGTTGTCGGCCTGCGGCCCGGTGCCTTCGGCAATCATGCGCGAGGCATTGCGCAGCGATTCCTGCAGTTCGGCCGGTTCCATGTCTTCGCCGCTCAGGCGCGTGGCCACGCGCTCGCGCAACTGGTCGGCCACGAAATCACTGACCGCCTTCCAGCCCTTGCTGTCGGCCACCAGCTTGTCGGCGCTCAGCATCTGCTGCTGCTGCGGCAGCCACACGAAACGTGCCACCAGCGGTTCGCCGTGGGCGCCACCGGTGTAGCGGCTGCCATCGGCACTGACCACCACCAGCTGCGGGGTTTCCAGCACTTTCTCGAAGCTCAACGACAGCTCGTACGGCATGGTCGGCTTGTCGTTGCCCAGGCCATCGAGCGCCTGCTGCAGATCGCCGCGGGCCGATGTCGCATAGTCCTGCAGCGCGCGGGCCAGGCCCGGGTAGCGGTCGATGCCGGCCGGGTAACTGATTCCCACCACCTCGCGTTCGTTGTTCTCGATCACATCGCGCAGGTCCAGCGGCGCTTCGGCGGCAGGCGCCTCGGCCGCGGCCGGCGCGGCGGCATCCGCGCTGGGTGCGCTATCGGTGGCCGGTGCTGCATCGTCGCCGCGCTGGCAACCGGCCAGCAGCAGCACGCCCATTGCCCCGGCCAGCACGCTTGCGCGCAACGGCCGGTTGTTTCCGTTCTTCATCGGGATCCCCTGTTCATGTTCGTACATCATCGCCCGCGGTGGCTGAAGCGTGGCCCGCCGGCATCACCCCACCAGCAGGTCGTGGAACTCCTCATGCCGCTGCAGGAATGCCTCGGCATACGCGCAGGCCGGCACCACTTTGTACTTGTGCTCACGGGCGAAGCGTAGCGCCACCCGCGTCAACTCGCCGGCAACACCACGGCCGGCAATCGGCTCGGGCACTTCGGTGTGGGTGATCACCATCCGCTTGCGCTTGAGCTGGTAGTCCAGCACCGCCACATGCCCACGCACGCGGGCGGTGAAACGGTGGTTGGCCTGGTCATGCGCGACCTCATAGGCCAGACCGGGGGGTGTGACCGAAGCCATGGGACTGTCTCCTGCGGCGACTGCGTGGATGGTGCGCAGCCGGGCGCCATGATCGCGTGAAGCCTGAACAGGGGCAAGGACTGCCGGGCTGCGTCAGTTTGTGCCCCTAAAGCTGCAGCGCGGGCGGCCGCTAACCCCTTCGCAGGGGTACGGCCGCGCTGGCACGGCCCTTGCGAACGATGTCCCCGTACTCTGCCGTGGAGGCCCGTCATGCACCCCAACCCGTCCCCATCCGATACCGACCGCGCCCTGCTCGAAGGCCTCCTGCAGCTGGCTGTGGAAGGGCAGACCGAAGAGCAGGACTTCCAGCGCATCGGCGAGGAAGTGTATTCGCGGCTGCTGGATACCTACGGCCAGACCAGCCAGGCCTGAAACCGGGTAGACCGGGGTCGGATCCATCGGATCCGACCCCAGGCACGCTTCAGCCGCCCAGGCTGAAGGTGGGGTTGGACAGCTCGCGCAGGAAGTGGCTGAAGATGGCCGGCTGCATGGCCAGCATGAAGATGATGCCGAACGCTGCGCCCGCCAGATGCGCGCTGTGGTTGATGCGATCGCCGCCGCGCTTGTCCATCCAGATGCTGTAGCCGACGTAGAACGCGGCATACACGATCGCCGGCGCCGGAATGAAGAACACCAGGATGATCTTCCAGGGGTTCAGCAGGATGTAGGCGAACAGCACCGCCGACACCGCACCGGACGCGCCCAGGCTGAGGTAGTTCGGATTCTTCTGGTTCTTCAGGTAGCTGGGCAGGATCGACACCAGCAGTGCGCCCAGGTAGAACGCCGGATAGGTCAGGAAGCTGCCGGTCAGCTGCACCATCACGCTCTCGATGTACCCCCCGAAGAAGAACAGGGTGAACATGTTGAAGATCAGGTGCGGCCAGTCGGCGTGGATGAAGCCGTAGGTGACCAGGCGGTCGTACTGGCGGTGGCGGTCCACCGCCGGCGGCCACAGGATCAGGCGGTCAGCCAGCTTGCGGTTGTTGAACGCCATCCAGGACAGCACGGCGGTGATGGCGATCAACAGGAGATTGACGGGGGTCATGTCAGGTCAGGCTCAGGCGCTGCGGTAGTTGTCGACCATACGATAGCGTCGTGCATACCAACCGAAGGCGAACGCCGCAATGAAGGCGAAGCCGGCGAAGAAGAACATCAGGAACGCCGCCTCGCTCAGGCCCGTGCTGGCAATCTTGTGGGTCACCGCCTCGTTGCGCACCGCCGCGTTGGACAGCAGCACCCACAGGTTGCCGATGGTGGTGGTCAGGTTCCAGAAGCTCATCACCACGCCCTTCATGGCCTGCGGCGCCTGGCTGTAGGCGAACTCCAGGCCGGTGGCCGAGACCAGCACTTCACCGAAGGTCAGCAGCGCATACGGCAGCATCTGCCAGAAGATCGACATGGCGTTGCCACCGTCCATCACCACCTGGATGCCGCCCACCACGATCCAGGCCAGGCCGCTGAAAGCAATACCGGCGGTCATGCGGCGCAGCGCGGTCGGCTCGAAGCCGAAGCGGCGCAGCGCCGGGTACAGCACCAGATTGTTGAACGGGATCAGGATCATCACCAGCAGCGGGTTCAGCGCCTGCATCTGCGAAGCGGTGAACCAGCTCGGCATCTGCATCTGCTGGCCCTGCAGCACCCAGGTGGAGGCCTTCTGGTCGAACAGCGAGAAGAACGGCGTGGTCAGGGCGAAGATGACCAGCACGCGCAGCACGGCGCGCACGCCTTCCACGGCTTCGGCCGGATGCTGCGCGCGGGCGCGGTCCAGCTGCAGCCAGGTTCCGCCGCCGATGCCGGCCAGGATGGCCACCAGCGCCAGGCACAGGCAGATCACGATGCCCAGCGAACCGACCAGGCCGAACGAGGCGGCGGCCAGCACCAGACCGGCAATGGCCATCACCAGGCCCGGACGGCCCTGGCCGGCCACGCGCGCGGTCAGCGCGGTACGCACCACGTTGGCGAACGAATGCGGATCCTTCGGCGGCAGCGGCACCAGCACGTAGCGCTTGCGGCCCAGCCAGAACACGAAGGTGGCGATGAACATCAGGATGCCGGGAATACCGAAGGCCCACTGCGGGCCCCAGTTCTTCAGCACCAGCGGGATCAGCAGCGAGGCGAACAGCGAGCCGAAGTTGATGATCCAGTAGAAGGCGTCGAAGACGATCTTGGCCAGGTGCTTGTTGCTCTGGTCGAACTGGTCGCCCATGAACGAGGCCACCAGCGGCTTGATGCCACCGGCGCCCAGCGCGATCAGGCCCAGGCCCAGGAAGAAGCCTTCGCGGCTGTTCTCGAACAGCGCCAGGCACAGGTGGCCGGCGCAGTAGACCAGGCTGAACCACAGGATGGTGTGGTACTTGCCGAAGAACTTGTCAGCCAGCCAGCCACCGAGCAGCGGGAAGAAATACACGCCGATCATGAAGCTGTGCATGATGTCCTTGGCTTCACCGGCGCGGCCTTCTGCAGTGATTTCCTGCAGCAGCAGCGAGGTGATCAGGAACTGCACCAGGATGTTGCGCATCCCGTAGAAACTGAACCGTTCGCAGGCCTCATTGCCGATGATGTACGGAATCTGGCGCGGCATCTTTCCCTGGCCGGCGATGGGGGCGACTGCGTCGTGGCTCATCCTGTAAGGCATTCCTGCAAAGCGAAAGGGTGAAGGTTACCGGAACCTGCGCCCGCGAAGCACGCTGCAGGGCTGCATGACAGCGCCGCCGATCCATGGCAGGCGCGCCGCACCGTGCCGGAAGTCACGGCACCTGCACGGCGAAAGCGTAAACTTATCGTTATGCGCCCCCTCGCCCCCGCCCGCTTCCTGCTCGGCAGCCTTGCGCTGCTGATGGTCCTGCCTGCCCTGGCGCGCCCGCAGCTGCCGCCGGCGCCCGGCGCGACCGGCGACGTGCGGCAGCTGACCGTGGCGGCGCTGGAACTGCCCAGCCGCGATGACGCGCAGTGGAAGCAGCGGCGCGAACAGGTGCTGCAGCTGCTGACCGAGCTGCAGCCCGATGTGATTTCCGTGCAGCAGGTGCTGCAGGAACAGGGCCGCAACCCGGCGTGCTGGCTGGCCAGCCGCCTGCGTTACAGCTGCGACTTCGTCACCGCCGACCCGCCAAGCCAGCCGCTGCGCCACGGCAACGCCATGCTGACCCGACTGCCGATAAGCGAGGACGGGGTGACCCTGCTGCATCCGCCGGGCACCTTCAGTGCGGCGGGCATGCTGCGGCTGCGGCTGGGCGAGGCGCTGCTGAATGTCTATGTGGCGCGCCTGCGCCCGGAGGCGGACGAGGCCAGCGCGCGCCAGCACCAGACCAGCGACCTGATGGCCTGGATCGGCGCCACCGCCGAAGGCCTGCCCAGCCTGATTGCCGGCGACTTTGCCGCGCCCACCACCGAACTGGTGCGCAGCACGCCGGGCTTCCAGCCGGCCCGGCGCAATCCCGGCGGACGCCCGGACACGGCGGCCGCCAATGGTGGCGGTGCCAGCGGGCACGGCCTGGACGTGCTGTTCCAGGTCAAGCATTTCGGCGGCATCCGCCAGCAGGCCATCGACCTGCCGGCCGCAGGGGATGCACCCGGCGTGCGGCTGGGGGTGATGGCCACGCTGCGCCTGCAGGGTGTACCGGCGTCCAGCGAATGATCGCCGCGTTGCACCCACCGCACGCAAACAAAAAGGCCGGGGTTTGCCCCGGCCTCTTCGTTTCATCCCAGTGCCGCGATCAGGCGATCGCTTCCTGGTAACGACGCTCGACTTCGTTCCAGTCGATCACGTTGAAGAACGCGCCGATGTATTCCGGACGGCGGTTCTGGTACTTCAGGTAGTACGCGTGTTCCCACACGTCCAGGCCCAGGATCGGCGTGTTGCCTTCCATCAGCGGGCTGTCCTGGTTGCCGGTGCTTTCAACCACGACCTTCTTGTCCGGGGTGACGCTCAGCCAGGCCCAGCCGCTGCCGAAGCGGGTCAGCGCAGCCTTGGTGAAGGCATCCTTGAACTTGTCGAAGCCGCCCAGGTCCTTGTCGATGGCCTTGGCCACGTCGCCCACCGGGTTGCCGCCGGCGTTGGGGGCCATCACGGTCCAGAACAGCGAGTGGTTGGCATGGCCACCACCGTTGTTGCGCACCGGACCCTGCAGGTTTTCCGGCAGCGACTTCAGCTTCTTCACCAGTTCGTCCACCGGCAGGTCGGCGTACTCGGTGCCTTCCAGCGCTGCGTTGACGTTGTTGATGTAGGTCTGGTGGTGCTTGGTGTGATGGATTTCCATCGTCGCCGCATCGATATGCGGTTCCAGAGCGTCGTAGGCGTAGGACAGCTTGGGCAGGGTGTAGGCCATGATGCATCTCCTGATAGCGAGGGCACCCGGCGGTGTCGCCGGGCAGTGCGCGTTGAATGATGGGGACAGACGCGAAGATTACCAAGGGGGATGTAAAGGAAATTGCGTCCTGCCCGTGAGCCCTCCGGCAATTGTTACGCAGCGGTGACGCTGCCGCTGTCCTCATGCGCGATGCAGCGCGCAGGCGCTACAGTGCATGCACCTTCCCTGCCCCGCCCGCCCATGCGCAACCCCCGGCTGCTGATCACCGCCATCGCCCTGCTGTTGCTGGGCCTGCTGGCCAACCATTTCCTGCAGCGGCCGGCGCCGCCACAGTTCGCGCCCAGCCTTGCCGGCCAACCGGCCGTGGCAGCACCCACGGCCAGCGCCCGCAACGATGCCCTGCCCACCTTCCTGCCGGCCGAGGCGCGGCAGACCATCGCCCTCATCCAGCGCGGCGGCCCGTTCCCGCACCGCCAGGATGGCAGCACCTTCGGCAACCGCGAACAGCGGCTGCCGCCGCGTGACCGTGGCTATTACCGCGAATACACCGTCGACACTCCGGGCGCCCGCAACCGCGGTGCGCGCCGCATCGTTACCGGCGGCGACCCGGCCCAGGCCTGGTACTACACCGATGACCACTACGAATCGTTCCGCAGTTTCACCGTACCCGCTTCCGGAGACCGCCCATGAGCCACGATGATTTCGGCCTCGGCCTGCACGACATCAACAATGCTGGCGTCTATGCCATCGACACCGGCGATATCGCCGCACTGTCGGCTGCCATGCGCGATGCGCAGCTGAAGGTGATCCGCATCGACCTGCAGGGCGTGGCCGACAAGCGCACGCTGCTGGCACGGCTGTCGGCGCAGCTCGACTTCCCCGCCGGTTTCGGTGGCAACTGGGATGCCCTTTCGGACAATCTGCGCGACCTGCAGTGGCTGCCGGCGCCGGGCTATGCACTGTTCCTGGCCGACGTGGATACCCTGCGTGCCGACGCCGGCAAGGACTTCGACACACTGCTGGACGTGATGGATGAAGCCTGCCGCGACTGGGTCAGGCGTGATGTGCCGTTCTGGGTGTTTCTCTCGCAGAGCGAGTGAGGGTCACGCAGCGGCCTCGGCGAGTCATCCACGCATGGCGTGGATCTACCAGCGCGGCAGCCCCGTTACCGGCTGCCGTTATCTTCCTGTAGTTCTTTCTTGAACGGGATATCCGGCGGCGGTCGCGCGATCGCCGGCTGGTCCTGCATGTTCGGGTCGCTCAGGCCGCAGCCGCCACCGGCCTGCAGGATCGAGATCACGCAGGAAATCTTCGTGCTGGTGCCCGGCAATGGAATCTCCATGGCCTTGATGCCCTTGCGCACCCATTCGGCCAGCAGTGATTCCTGCGGCACCCAGTACTTGTCGAACGAGGTGGGCGTGTAGTCGTACGGCGGCCGCTTGAGCCAGGTGCCGGACTGGGCGATGCGCTCCTTGCTCCAACCATCATTGGCCCCGCCCGGGGCGCCGCGCTCGGCCGCGCCCGTGCCCTCCTGGCCGGGCACGCGCACGCTGCCGTCGGCGTTGAACAGGCCCTCGCCCTGGCCACTGCGGCTGGCCTGGCTGCTGCCCTGCGTGGCACCGTCACGATTGCGGCTGGATGCACCCCAATCGTCGCCGCGCGCCGGCGTGGCCCAGTTGCCCGGTGTCGGCGCCGGCCGCGCACCGGACTGTGCCGGTTTCGCTGCGGCAGCGGGCGCAGCATTGGCCGCCGTGCTGGCCGCGCTCTGCGCCGCCGCGCTCTGGGCTGAGTCTGCCGCGGCCTGCGCAGCGCCACTACCGGTGGCCGACGACGGCGCGGCAGCCGGTGCCGGGGCGACCGCACGCTCGCGCACCTGCACGTCACGGCCCTGTGGCGCACGCACGGTCGGCTCGCGGCCGGCCACGGTCGCCATGCGCACCTGCGGATCAACTACCGCCTGCACTTCGCGTTCGCGCACCTGCACTTCGCGCTGCGGCATCGACACCGGCACTTCCACGCTGCGCATCGGCTGCGGCGACAGCACGGGTGCATCCACCACGGCCACTTCGCGCTCGCGCACCTGGATATCGCGCGGTGCAGGCGTCTGCACCACCACCTGCGTCGGTGCCACGGGCGTAGGGGTGGCCGGCGCCTGCAGCAGCGGCACGCTGCGCTCGGTCACGCTGGGGGTGACACTGCGCGGCACCACGCTCACTTCGGTACGCGGCACGGTCACTGGCGGCACCACGAAATCGGACGTGACCTCAGCGACCTCGGTGGCCTGCACCGGTGAAGGCGGCGGCGCGGTCTCTACCGCGGGCGCCGGCTCTGCCACCGGCGGCGCACTCACCGCAGCCGCCGCGGCGGGCGTTGCAGGTGCGGGCGGAACGGGCTGCGGTTGCGGCTGCGGTGCAGTGGCAGCACCGCCGGGCGCACCGCTGGCGGCGCTGGAACCGGCTGGCGCTGCCGCAGCGGCGGCTTCGGCACCGGCCTGGTCGCCACCGCCCTCCTGCGCGCCGGCACCGATGAATTCAATCTGTACCCGCTCGCCTTCGGCGCCGTCCGCATCGGGCTCGGTGGTGCGGATCACCGCCACCCACAGCAGCAGCAGGAAGAACAGCAGGTGCAGCAAGGCACTGAGCACGGCCGAGGTCCAGCGCATCCAGCGCTGGTCACGCGGCGCCGGCTCCCAGTCCTGCCAGAACAGGCGGCGCGCCGCATTCCACGGCGACAGTGCCGGCAGTCGTCCCGGACGCCCCGGCAGCGGCCGCGGCAGCAGCACCGCAATCACATCGCGGGCATGGAACAGGCGTGGCAGGGGTTTCAGCGAGCGCAGCCAGATCGCCCAGCCATACGGCAGGCGGGTGTGCTTTTCGAGAATGAGACGCTGCTGCTGGCGTGCCAGCAGCACATCGACAAGTTGCTCAGCCCTGGGCAGAGGCACGCGGTGCCGGTCAGGCGGCGTTGCCGCGGGGAATGTACGGCGCGTGGCCGCTGTCGTGGTCGGTGGCGTCACGCACCGCCGTCACGCCCGGCACCCGGCCCATCAGGGTCTTTTCAATGCCCTGCTTCAGGGTGACATCGGCCATGCCGCAGCCCTGGCAGCCGCCACCGAAGCGCAGCAGCACCACGCCGTCGGCCGAAACTTCCTGCACGGCCACCTTGCCGCCGTGCGAGGCCAGCTGCGGGTTCACCTCGTTTTCCACCACCCAATGCACGCGCTCCACCAGCGAAGCCGCTTCGCCGGGCGCTTCGCCCTTGATGCGCGGCGCCTTGATGGTCAGCTGCTGGGTACCGGCGGTGCCGGGCACGATGTCGATTTCCGCGCCATCGAGCCAGCCGACGCTGGTGGCGTCGACGTACAGAGTGAAGCCGTCGCAATCCACGGCCCATTCGTCGCCCAGCAGATCGGTCGGCTCGGCGAACTCCAGGCGCGCATCGGCGCGCGGGGTGCCGGGATCGACGGCGCTCAGGCGCACGCCCATGCCGGGCACGCCCTCACGTTCGATCAGCTTGCGGAAATGGGTCTGGGCAGTGTCGGAGATCTGGATCATCAGGCTATTCTAGCCAAGTCAGCGTCGGCCGCTCATTCGATTTATACACTGTCCGGCGCATTGTTCAGTCAACACGAGGTGGAGGAACCCATGTCCGACCTGATTCCGCTGGCACAGGCGCACTGCGTGCCGCGAAAGGGCAGCGACCACAAGCTGGGCGAGGCCCGCCTGGCCGAGCTGCTGCCGCAGGTGCCGGGCTGGGAGCTGGCCGAGGCCGGCCAGGCCCTGCTGCGTACCTTCCGCTTCAAGAACTACTACGAAACCATGGCCTTCGTGAACGCGCTGGCCTGGATCGCCCACCACGAGGACCACCACCCGGACCTGGGCGTGCACTACGACCGTGCCGTCGTGCGCTATTCCACCCACGACGTGGGCGGCCTGAGCGAAAACGACTTCATCTGCGCGGCCAAGACTTCGGCCCTGACGGAGCAAAAGTGATGAATGTGCGACTGCTGAGCCTTTCCCTGTTGGCTGCCACCGGCCTGGCCGGCTGCGGCGGCGCAGAACCGCCGGCGGCGCCGGCCGCGCCGCCCACCGAAGTGGCCGCGGTGAAGACACCGCCGCCGCAGTACCCGCTGGAACTGGCCTGCCTGGGCGTGGGCGGCACCAGCACCTTCAAGGTGGTGATCGGCACCGACGGCAAGCCCAGCGACGTGGCCCTGCTGACCGGCGCGGGCAACCCGCAGCTGGACGAACTGGCCCGCACCGCCGTGCAGGGCTGGCAGTTCAAGGCCGCCACCCGCAATGGGGCGGCGGTGCCGGCCACGATCCAGGTGCCGGTCAGCTTCAACCCGCCGCAGCCCAAGCCCGACCAGTGCTTTGCCATTGAAGAGCGCGCCCGCCGCGGCGGCTGATCGCGCTGACTGCGACGAGGCCAGCCGACGCCCGCCTCGCCCTTGCCGCCCCGGCCCGTGCCGGGGCGGTCGACTGCCCCCCTGGAACGCGTCGGCACATGCTGCAGATCCCCCCTGAAAACATCTGGATGGCGCTGGCCGTCACCCTGGCGGCCGGCCTGGCCACAGCCATCGGCAGCCTGCTGGTGCTGTTCTCGCGCCGGCCCAACCCGCGCCTGCTGGCCTTTGGCCTGGCCTTCGCCGGCGGCGCGATGGTCTATGTCTCGCTGTCGGAAATCCTGAACAAGGCCATCGACTCGTTCTCGCTGGCCTACGGCGAGCGCAGCGGCTTCACCTACGGCACGGCAGCCTTCCTGCTGGGCATGCTGGCGATCGTGGTGATCGACCACTTGATCCCCAACCCGCATGAGACGCTGGACAAGCAGGACCCGGCGTTCCGCGACAACAACAAGGCGTATATCAAGCGGGTCGGCCTGCTGACGGCCATCGCCATCACCGCGCACAACTTCCCGGAAGGGCTGGCCACGTTCTTTGCCACCCTGGAAAGCCCGTCGGTGGGCATGCCGCTGGCGTTTGCCATCGCCATCCACAACATTCCCGAAGGCATCGCGATCGCGGTGCCGGTGTACTTCGCCACGCAGAACAAGCTGCACGCCTTCGCCGCCAGCCTGCTGTCGGGCCTGGCCGAGCCGGTGGGTGCCGTGATCGGTTATTTCCTGCTGAAGGGCGCGCTGTCGCACGCCACGTTCGGCTGGGTGTTCGGCCTGATTGCCGGGGTGATGGTGTTCCTGGCGCTGGACGAGCTGCTGCCGGCGGCCAAACGCTATGCCAAGGGCCACGAGACCGTGTACGGGCTGGTGGCCGGCATGGGCACGCTGGCGATCAGCCTGGTGCTGTTCAAGTGGTGACGGCCTCCGCACGGCGCATCCACGCATGGCGTGGGTCTACCGCCCCGGCCCCGTAGCGTCGAGCTTGCTCGACTGGCTTGCCGCGCAACCGGCCGAAGAGCCGTCGAGCATGGCTCGACGCTACACGGGCTACTTCAGGCGGTCCAGCGCTTCCACCAGTTCTTCGGCCAGCGGCGCGTTCAGCACGTACGGGGTTTTGCCCGCGTCCAGCGCAAACTCCAGCGAGGCCGCGTGCAGGAACAGGCGCTTCAGCCCAATCTGCTCACGAAGCCGCTTGTTGACGGCAGGATCGCCGTACTTATCGTCACCAGCCACCGGGTGCCCCAGGTGCTGGGCATGCACGCGGATCTGGTGGGTACGGCCGGTTTC
Organism: Stenotrophomonas sp. ZAC14D2_NAIMI4_6; assembly: GCF_003086875.1. NCBI lineage: Bacteria > Pseudomonadati > Pseudomonadota > Gammaproteobacteria > Lysobacterales > Lysobacteraceae > Stenotrophomonas > Stenotrophomonas sp. ZAC14D2_NAIMI4_6. The sequence goes on from NZ_CP025996.1 coordinate 2,776,096, forward strand.
GATGCGCACCTCGCAGTAGGAGTGCCCACCGCGCCGTTCAAGAACGCGGAAGTGGCTGATCGATTCCTTGCCGATCGCGTTCACCTGCACATGGCGCTCGCCGCCCTGGCGCAGGCCCACGTGCAGCGGGGCGTCCACCGTCATCACACCGTCGGGCATGCGCCCGGCCAGCAGGGTCAGGTAGCGCTTGCGGATGCCGGCGCCGTGGTCTTCACGCAGCAGGGCCTGCAGTTCGCTCAGCGCCGAACGCTTCTTGGCCACGATCAGCAGGCCCGACGTGTCGCGATCCAACCGGTGGACCAGCTCCAGGGTCTGCCCCGGGCGCAGCGCACGCAGGGTCTCGATGGCGCCGAAGCTGATGCCGCTGCCGCCGTGGCTGGCCACGCCGGTGGGCTTGTTCAGGGCCAACAGGCGCGCGTCCTCGAACACGATCGCCTGCTCCAGGCGGCGCATGAACGCCTCGGGCGGGCCGGCCTTGTCTCCTTCCTCGGTGAGACGAACCGGCGGCACACGCACCTCGTCGCCCGCCTCCAGCTTGCGTTCGGCCTTGGCACGGCCGCCGTTGACGCGCACCTGGCCGCTGCGCACCAGCTTGTAGACCAGGCTGCGCGGGGCGCCCTTCAGCTGGCCCAGCAGGAAGTTGTCCAGCCGCTGGCCGGCGCGGTCCTCGGGAACGGTGATCATGCGCACGGAAGGCTTGTCGCCGGCCGGCTTGGTGGGGTCTGATGCAGTCATCGGGCTGTTTATTCTGTTACACTCGGGGGGCGAGATAAGGGATTGATTTCGTTGGAAGTTACTCAGGGCCAGAAGCCCAGCTTCCGACGAATCCGGCACAGTGCGCGACCACCGCCCGCGGGGCGGCCATGTTAGCGGCTCACCGGCCTTCCCGGCCATCGCCGGATGCCTGACACGCAACCGAGCTGAACATGTCCCGCGTGGCGCTCCAGCCTGGCTGACAGCTGCCTGCGGCCCTGCAACACCCCAAAACCCATAAGAGTGAAGCGCTCCCGCGGCCTGCCGTGGTGTCGTAGCGCTGGAAACCGAAGCTGCCCTCCCCGCGCATGCGCGAATGGGCGGCGAGCCGTATCCAGAGGCGAAACCCCATGGCGTTCCGCGCGGTAGCCGCTTGCGAGGAACGCAAGAATGAAGCGAATGCTGATCAACGCCACGCAGGCCGAAGAGCTGCGTGTTGCCATCGTCGATGGCCAGTCGTTGTATGACATCGATATCGAGCAGCCGTCCAAGGAACAGAAGAAGTCCAACATCTACAAGGGCCGGATCTTCCGCATCGAGCCCTCGCTGGAAGCGGCCTTCGTCGAATACGGCGGCGGTCGCCATGGCTTCCTGCCGCTGAAGGAAATCTCCCGCGACTACTTCCAGGCCGGCGTCGACCACAACAAGGCCGGCATCCGCGAACTGCTGAAGGAAGGCCAGGAAGTGGTCGTGCAGGTCGACAAGGAAGAGCGTGGCAACAAGGGCGCCGCCCTGACCACGTTCATCTCCCTGGCCGGCCGCTACATGGTGCTGATGCCCAATTCGCCCAGCGCCGGCGGTGTCTCCCGTCGCATCGAGGGCGAAGACCGGGCCGCGTTGAAAGACGCACTGGACAAGCTGAACATCCCCGACGACATGGGCGTGATCATCCGCACCGCCGGCGTCGGCCGCGATGCCGAAGAGCTGCAGTGGGACCTGGACTACCTGCTGAGCGTCTGGCGCGCCATTGCCGAAGCCGCCCTGAGCAAGCCGGCCCCGTTCCTGATCTACCAGGAATCGCGCCTGATCGTGCGCGCCCTGCGTGACTACCTGCGCGCCGACATCGGCGAGATCCTGGTGGACACCGAGGAGATGTACGAGCACGCCAAGGAGTTCATGCAGCAGGTGATGCCGCAGACCCTGCGCAAGCTCAAGCACTACAAGGACGACATCCCGCTGTTCAACCGCTTCCAGATCGAATCGCAGATCGAAGGTGCCTACGAGCGCAACGTGCGCCTGCCGTCGGGCGGCTCGATCGTGGTCGACCAGACCGAAGCGCTGACCGCCGTGGACGTGAACTCCTCGCGCGCCACCAAGGGCAGCGACATCGAAGACACCGCCTTCCAGACCAACCTGGAAGCGGCCGAGGAAGTGGCCCGCCAGCTGCGCCTGCGCGACCTGGGCGGCCTGGTGGTGATCGATTTCATCGACATGGCGTCCAACAAGCACCAGCGCGAGGTCGAGAACCGCCTGGCCAACGCGCTGAAGTACGACCGTGCGCGCGTGCAGGTCGGCCGCATCTCGCGCTTCGGCCTGCTGGAAATGAGCCGCCAGCGCCTGCGCCCGAGCCTGGGCGAATCCAGCCAGATCGTCTGCCCGCGCTGCGATGGCCATGGCCGCATGCGCAGCGTCGAGTCGCTGTCGCTGTCGATCATCCGCGTGGCCGAAGAGCATGCGATGAAGGAGAACACCGGGCAGGTGCTGGTCCAGGCCCCGGTGGAGATCGCCAATTACCTGCTGAACGAGAAGCGCAGCGCGCTGCGCGAGATCGAACGCCGCCACGAAGCGCCGATCGTGATCGTTGCCGACGAGCAGCTGCACACCCCGCACTACACCGTTACCCGCCTGCGCGAGAACGAGCTGGGTGAAGAGAGCAACAAGCCCAGCTACCAGCGCGGCACCCCGCGCAAGCTGCCGGTGCATGCCCTCACCAAGGGCCAGCTGAACATCCCGCCGCCGGCGGTCACCCAGGTCAAGCACACTGCGCCGGCCCCGGTGCGTGCCGAAGCCGAACCGGCCGCTGCGCCGGCCCCGGCCCCGGTGGCTGCGGCTGCCCCGGCCGCTGCCAGCAGCGGCGGCGTGGTCGGTTGGCTGAAGCGCATCTTTGGTGGCGAACCGGCCCCGGCCGCTGCCCCGGCCCCGGCCGCGCGCCAGCCGCAGCACGACGGCGGCCAGCGCAAGGACCGTAACAAGGATCGCAACAAGGACCGTAACAAGGACCGTCGCGACGAGAACCGTGGCAACGGCGGCAATGGCAACGCGCAGAAGGATGGCGGCAACCGCAAGGACCGCAACGAACAGCGCAAGGACGGCCGCAACAACAACAACAACAACAACGGCAACGCGCAGCAGCCGCAGCAGGGCAAGCAGCAGAAGGACGCTGCCCAACCGCAGCAGCCGCAGCAGAACAAGCCGCGCAACGAGCAGCAGGGCCAGAACCCCAACCCGGGCCAGGGCCAGCAGCAGCCGAAGCTGAAGCAGCCGCGCCAGCCGCGTCCGCAGGATGGCGAGAAGCCGACCGACAAGCCGCAGCGCAACGCCGCCGAAGAGGCCGTGGACGCCGTGCCGGCCGCCGCGGTCGCCGCCACTGCCGTGGCCGCCAACGTGGTCACCGCGCAGGAAGCCACCGCACCGGTGGCGACCCCGGTTGCCGCTCCGGCAGCGCAGGTCGCGGCCCCCGCTGACACGACCCCGACCCCGGCCGTTGAGGCCGAAGGCGTGGTTGCCGGCGATGAAGACGCTACGGCCGATGCAGCCGATGCGGCCAACGGCGAGCAGGCCGGCGAAGGCGCAACCCGCCGTCGCCGCGGCCGTCGCGGTGGCCGTCGTCGTCGTCGCGGTGGCGCCGAGAACGCCAACGGCGCCGACGTGCTGGGCGATGACCAGGACGAAGGTGACGAAGGCGAAGACCAGGACGTGGTCGAACCGAACCGCGACAGCAGCGCGCCCGCTGCGGTCGCTGCCCAGCAGCCGGCGCGTTCGCAGCCCGAGTTCGATTTCGACGATGAGATCGAGCCGGCCAGCGTAGAGGCCGAAAAGCCCGCGCGCGCACCGGCCGCTGTTGCCGCTGCCGCACCGGTGGCTGCGGTCAGCAGCGCCGTACTGGAAGCCGTTACCGAAGTGCAGTCCGTGGACGTGCCGGTGGCCCGCGAAGCCGCCCCGCAGCCGGAACAGGCGAAGCCGACCCCGGTGCAGACCAGCATGCTGGATGCCATCGATGCGGCCACCCCGGTGCAGCCGGTTGCCGCCGCCCCCGTGGCCGAGGTGAAGCCGGTCGTGGTTGAAGCCACCCCGGTGGCCGAAGCGGCCCCGGCCGTGGTTGAAGCCGCTCCGGTGGTGGAAGCCGCTCCGGTCGTGACCGCCGCCACCCCGGTGGTCGTTGAACCGACTCCGGTTGTCGAAGCCGCCCCGATCGCTACTCCGGTCGTTGAAGCTGCGCCGGTCGTGGACGTTCAGCCGGTTGTTGAACAGCCGGTCGCCCCGGTCGTGCTGGAGGCCGCTCCGGTCGAAGCCGCCGCGCCGGTCGAAGCCGTGGTGACGCCGTCGATCGACCCGGTGGCCGATGGCCACGCCGATTCGGCCAGCCAGGCTGCCGAGGCCCCGGCGTCGGACGAAGACGAAGAAGCCGCCAAGCGCACGCCGCCGGCGAACTGATCGTTGTTTGATCGCGTGAAAGCGAAACGGCGGGGATCGATGATCCCCGCCGTTTTTGTTTGTGCGGCCCGTACGGCCTTGGTCGCTGCCAACCGTGATTGGCACTTTGCTTCACCGCGCGCAGGTGCGTCCGTGCTTGCTTGGTAGGTGCCAACCTTGGTTGGCACTTTGATTCACCGCACGCGGATGCGTCCGTGCCGACCAAGGTCGGCACCTACCAGAGCGCCTTTGCTTCACCGCGCGCAGGTGCGTCCGTGCTTGCTTGGTAGGTGCCAACCTTGGTTGGCACTTTGATTCACCGCACGCGAATGCGTCCGTGCCGACCAAGGTCGGCACCTACCAAAGCGCATTTGATTCACCACGCACTGAGAGGGACTTGCTTGGTAGGTGCCAACCTTGGTTGGCACTTTGATTCATCGCACGCGGATATGTCCGTGCCGACCAAGGTCGGCACCTACCAGAGCGCCTTTGATTTACCGCACGCGGATGCGTCCGTGCCAACCAAGGTTGGCACCTACCAGAGCGCCATGGATTCAATGCGCGTCGAAGGACTGTGCCGACCAAGGTTGGCACCTACCAGAGCATGAAGCCCCGTGGCATCAGCGGGGCGGGGCGAACTGCAGGCGGGTCCACACGCCGTAGTGGTCCGACGCCCAGCGACCGCTGTCGTCGGGCTGGTCGAACAGGATCTTGGCTTCGCGCGCGACCATCCGGTCCTGCTGGAAGAAGATGTGGTCGATGCGCGAGGGCGCCTGGTAATAGTGCCGGTTCAAGGTACTGACCGCCGCCAGGTCGGTGTTCACGTGCACGCTGCCGTAGCTGTCACCGTAGTGGCTGCGCAGTTCGCTCAGGTCGCCGGCATCCACCAGCGCGTTGAAGTCACCGGCAATCACCACCGGCGCACCGGCCGAGGTTTCGGTGATGAAGCGCAGCAGGTCCTCCACCTGGCTGCGGCGGATGCCCTGGCCGCGCTCGTCACTGCGCTCGTTCAGATGCGTGGCATAGACGTTCACCGCCTGCCCGTCCACGTCGATGCGCAGGTGGGCCACGGTGCGGTAGTCATCCAACGGCTGCAGCAGGTGCTCGCCGTGGGCCAGGATCGGGCGCCGCGTCAGCAGGGCGTTGCCATAGCGCTTGGGCGCACCCACCGGATCGGTGGATACGAAGACGTACCTGTAACCAAGCTGGCTGGCCAGCCACTGGGCTTGGTTGCGCACGTTGCGGCGCTGGATCACTTCCTGCAGTGCAATGGCATCGGGTTGCAGGCGCTTGAGCTCGGCCACGATCGTGCGCCGCCGGGTCGGCCAGTCTTCGCGGTCATGGTGCAGGTTGAAGGTGACCATGCCCATGCCGGGCGCGGTCGATGCCTGCGCAACGGCAGGTTCACCTGCCTGCTGCGCCACCGCCCACGCGGGCAATGCCAGTGCCATGGCCAACCCCAGGGCGCGCAGTGCCACGCGCGCTCTCCCCTGCTTCAACGCCATGTTTACTGCCCCTTGCGTTCGGCGCGGCGCACCGCACTGGGCACTTCAATTTCCACACGCGCTGGCAGCGCGTGTACGTGCAGTTCGTTGTCCACCCATTCGGCCGGCTCGCCATTGACCGTGGCCGCGCCGGGTTCGCCGCTGTAGGGCCACGGCAGCACCACGCCACCCACCGGCGGCAGCAGGCCCGGCTGCACGTCCAGCACCAGCTGCTTGTCGTTGCGCTGCAGGCGGTAGTTCAGCTGCCCCTGCGGGGTGCGCAGGCCCTGCACGGCAATGCCCTCGCCCTGGAACCAGGCGGTGGGAATACCTGCGGCCAGCACCAGCGCGTCATCCACATCGCGGTTGTAGGCGAACATGTCCAGCGCCGAACGCACGAAGTCCGAGGCCACCCAGGCATGCGGCAGGTCGCCCACGAAGAACGGCGTGCGCGGCGTGCGCGAGACCACTTCGGCCCACTGGTTCCAGGCCTGCGGCGCGCGGTCCTTGAAGAAGAACTGGCTGGCCTGCCAGGCGCGGTCACGCCAGCCCAGGCGCACGAACGCGGCCACGTTGCGCCACTCGTACGGGGTGTAATCCTTCCATTCGCGCTTGCCGTCGCGGCGCGCCACGAATTCGTTCCAGTAGCGCTCGAACGTGCTGTCCAGTGCGGGCTGCGGCAGGCGCCCCTGCTCGCCGCCGGGGGCCAGGGCGATGGTGGTGGAGGTGGCATCGAAGTCCCCCAGCTCGGCCGAACCGGGCAGGAAGTCGATGCGGTGCTGCTGCATGGCCGACTGCAGCGATGCCTGCAGGTCATCACGGAACTGGTCGCGCGATTCACTGATCTGCATCGCTTCGACCTTGCCCAGCTGCGCGGCGATGATCGCCGCGTCCTTGTAGCCGCGCAGTGCCCAGAAGTTGTCCCAGTACGAATGCATCGGCTTGGCCGAATAGCCTTCGTGGCTGATCGAAGCCGGCATCATCCCGTAGAACGCGGGATTGCGCGCACGGTTCTCTTCGGTGCGCTCGCTGGCGCGCAGCTGTTCCATGTACTGGTAGGCGCCCTGCACATGCGGCCACATCAGTTCCAGGAAGGTGCCATCGCCGGTGTAGCGCCAGTACTCGGCGATGTTGTAGATCAGTTCGCCATGGCTGTCGTTCTCCGGCACCGGGTCGCTGCCGCGCGCATCCACGCAGCACGGCACCTTGCCGTTCTCGAACTGGAAGGGCGCGTACCAGTTCACGTAGTCACGCACCGCATCGCTGCGGCCCATGCGCAGCAGCCCTTCGGAAATCATGGCGCCATCGCGGATCCAGCTGCGCGCATAGGAGCGCGTGCCCGGCTGCAGGCGCGGTCCCACGCGCGAGATCAGCATGTGCGCGACGGCGGTGCGCAGTGTTTCCACCAGCGGCTGGCCGGCGGCCGGCACCTGCAGCGACACCACGCCCAGCTTCTGCCGCCACTGCGCGGCCACCTGCTGCTGTGCCTTGGCCACGTCCAGCGCCTGCGGCGCCCAGCTGCCGGTCTGCGGCAGCACCACCGCCACTTCGCGGCTCTGCCCCGGCTCCAGCTTGATGGTGTACAGCAAGGCGCCGGAGGCCAGCCCGGTGCTGTCCTTCACCGCCGTGGTGCCGGGCAGCTTGCCGCTGGCCAGGTGCATCGCGTCCAGCTTGCCATCGAACGTGGTGGCGAAGCGCGCATCGGGCGCCTGAAGCGGATAAACCCGCGGCTCGCCATTGATGCGCACCAGCTGCTCGCCCACGTCCAGGCTGTCGATGCGGCTGAAGCCGCCGGTGGTGTTCAGGAACTGGGTCGGCGGATTCACCTGCCACGGCCGGATCGCCAGCGCCAGGGTGTATTCGTGCGCCACCTTGTCCGGGTTGCTCAAGCGGTAGCGGCCGATCAGCTGCGCGCGCTCGGGCGTGCCCTGCACGAAACCGGTCACCGACAGCCCGGCCTTTTCATGCACCCAATCGACGTTGGCGATGGGCAGGTAGCGGTCCTGCAGCGATTGGGTGATGGCCACGTTGGACCAGTCCAGCAGCTTGCCATCCAGGCGGACGAACGGCTCGATGCTGAAGCTGCCCTTGGCCGGCTCCAGCGCACCGTCTTCGCTGATCAGCGCCTGTTCCTGGCCGCCATCCAGACCCAGCAGGGTCCAGTACGGCTGCTCGCCCACGAAGGCACGCGGCAGCGCGCCGCGCGGCAGGTCTGCTGCCACCGACGAGAGGAACGCGTTGGGCGTGGCCGCAAAGGCCAGCGGCTTCAGCGCGATGTCGCGGATGCCGTAGCGCCAGTTCGGGCCGCCCTGCAGGTCGAAGCGCACATAGCGCGCGTCGGTGTCGGGCAGCGCCAGCCAGTCACGGCCACCGCCACCATTGGTCACCTCACGCACGGTGCGCCAGTCGCGGCCGTCCTGCGAGGTGCGCACGGTGTAGCGGGTCGCTTCCAGACTGGGCAGCCAGTCGATCACCGCCCCGCCGATCTCGCGCGTGTCGTGCAGATCCAGGCTGATGGTCTGCTGCTTGACCCCGCCGCTGATCCAGAAGGTATCGCTCTTGCCGTCGATCATGCGGTCCTGCAGCGCAGGCGCGGTATCGGCAATCACCGCCGGGTGCAGCGGCGAGGTGTCCTGCGCCGGCAGGCCCTGCAGGGTCAGCTTGTCGAAGCACACGGTGCCGCGCCCACCCACCTTGCTGTAGATGGTGAACTCGACCGCGGCACTGCGCGCCATCTCCTTGTCCGGCGACGGCCCCCACGCCTTGTCGATCTGGCGCCGGCGGTACTCCACCGGCGTCCAGGCCTTGGGGAAGCTGTAACCGGGGCGGTTGACCCACCACACGTTGTCACCGCTGGCGTCGATCAGCTTGAACTGCAGGTCGTTGCCCGGCGAATCGCCGCGCAGCTGGAAGCCGAAGCGGTAATTGACCGGGTATTCGATGTTCAGCGCACGGCGCAGGCCCACATAGCCGGAGACCTTGTGGAAGTCGTAATCCAGGCACAGCGCGCGGCCACCGCCCGGTGCGGTGACCGGGCGCAGCGAACCACTGACCTGGTCGGACAGCACCAGCTTCCATGCGCCGATGTCGTCGAAGTCATCCAGCACCTTCGGCGCGGGCAGCGCCGGTGGTGCGGCGATCGCCAGGGAAGACCACAGCAGGCCCAATCCAACGGCGATCGCACGCTTCATCCCTTCACACTCCCCAGCAACAGACCTTGGATGTAGTACCGCTGCAGCACCAGGAACAGGGCCAGCACCGGAACCACGGTGACCACCGCGCCGGCCATCATCATTTCCACGTCCATGATGTGTTCGCGCGAGAGGGTGGCCAGTGCCACCGGCAAAGTGTAGTGCTCCTGGTCGGTCAACACGATCAACGGCCACATGAAATCGTTCCATGCGCCCATGAAGGTGAAGATCGCCAGGGTGACCAGCACCGGCTTGAGCATCGGCAGCACGATCTGGAAGAAGATGCGCAGCTCCCCTGCCCCGTCGATGCGCGCTGCTTCCAGCAGCTCATCGGGAATGGAGCGGGCGTACTGGCGCACCAGGAAGATGCCGAACACGCTGGCCAGGGCCGGCACGATCACGCCGCCGAAGCTGTTGACCAGGCCCAGCTGCTTCATCAGCAGGAACAGCGGCAGCATGGCCACCTGCGCCGGGATGACCAGCGCGGCCATCAGCACCTGGAACAGGCGCTCGCGGCCGACGAAGTTCAGCTTGGCGAAGGCGTAGCCGGCCATGGTGTTGAGCAGCAGCGAACCCAGGGTGATGGCCAGCGATACCAGCAGGCTGTTGGCGAAGTTGCCGCCCATGCCGGTGCGCGCGAACAACTCCAGGTAGTTGCGCGTGGTGACGTGCGAGGGCAGCAACGGCGGCGGGAAATGGGTGGCCTCGCCCTGTGGCATGAACGAGACCGAGACCATCCACAGCAGCGGTGCCAGGCTGACCAGGGCCAGCACCAGCAACGCACCATTGACCATCCACGGGTGCCAGCGCGACTGGCCGATTTCACGACTCATACCAACTGCCTCTTGCGGCCGAAACGCAGCATCACGGTGGTCACCGCCAGGATGATCAGGAACAGCAGGAACGCCACCGCGGAGGCGCGACCCAGGTTCCACCACTTGAAGCCTTCCTCGAACATGAAATACAGCACGCTGACGGTGCTCTGCAGTGGGTCGCCGCGGGTCATCACGTAGGGTTCGGCGAACAGCTGGAAGTAGCCGGACACGGTAATGACCCCGACCACCAGCAGCACCGGGCCGAGCATCGGCAGGGTGATGTGCAGGAACTGCTTCCAGCGCGAGGCACCATCGATGCGCGCGGCCTCGTACAGGTCATGCGGAATGGCCTGCAGGCCGGCCAGGAAGATCACCATGTTGTAGCCGAAGTTCTTCCACACGGCGAACAGCATGATGGTGGGCATGGCCCAGTTCGGGTCACCCAGCCAGTCGATCGGGCTGATGCCGATGTGGCCCAGGCCGTAGTTCACCAGACCGTAGCTGGTGTGGAACAGGTAGCGCCAGATCACCGCCACCGCCACCAGGGTGGTCACCACCGGGGCGAACAGTGCGGTGCGGAACAGCGCCTTGAAGCGCGCCGCCGGTGCGTTCAGCAGCATCGCCGCGCCCAGCGACACGCCGATCGACAGCGGTACGCCGATCAGCACGAAGTAGGTGGTGTTCCACAGCGACTTCCAGAACATCGGGGTCTGCAGCAGATCGATGTAGTTGCCCAGGCCGACGAACCGCAGGTTGCTGCTGTCGGACAGGGCGTACAGATCGAAGTCGGTCACGCTCAGCGCCAGCGCCGAGGCCACCGGCAGGCCGAAGAACAGGCCCAGCACGATCAGCGAGGGGCCGGCGAAGATCCAGCCGGCAAGCGAAGTACGTTTCATTGCGGGCTCCCGGCCGCTGCGGCCGGCGCATCGGCAGGTGCCTGCGCACCGCCGCCCTGCAGGCGTTGTTGTTCATGCATCCAGCGGCGCTTGGCCAGCACCTTGTCCACGCGCTGGTCCAGCTCTTCCACGGCCTTGTCCTGCGGCAGGCCACCGCGCACCACCTTTTCGGTGACAATGCGCATTTCCTGCACGATGCGCTCCCACTCCAGCACCTTCGGCGTGGGCTTGACCCGCTCCAGCTGGTCACGGAAGGCCGCAGCCAGCGGATCACCGGCCAGCGAAGGTGCGTTCCAGGTGCTGCGACGCGGCGGCAGGTCACCGATGATGGAATGGAAGCGGGCCTGGATTTCCGGCCGCGACAGGAACTCGATCAGCTTCCACGAGGCTTCCTTCTGCTGAGACTTGCGGAAGATCACCAGGCTGGTGCCACCGGCGATGCCCGCGCCCGGACCGTCCGGGCCCGGCAGCGCAGCGGTGCCCCACTGCCCTTCCAGTTCCTTGGGCTGCAGCTTCTTGAACTCGCGGATGTTCCAGGGCCCGGAGATGTAGAAGACGTTGAAGCCGCGGAAGAACTCATCCCAGACGTTGGAGATCTGCGTCTCGGACATCTTCGGCGCCCAGCCCTGCTCGAACATGTTCGAGTAGAAGGCCAGGGTGCGGCGGAAGCCGGGGCTGGCGAAGTTGCCACGGGTGTCATCGTCGCGCAGCAGCGGGTCGGGCTGCTGCAGTGCCAGCGACAGCTGCTGCTCGAATTCGTTGATCGGCATCAGCACCGCATAGCGGTTCGGGCCCTGCATCTTCTTGATCGCGGCCATCTGCTGGTCCCACTCGGCCCAGGTGCGCGGCGGGTGGTCGAAACCGGCCTTGGCCAGCAGGTCCTTGCGGTAGTAGATCAGGCGCGTATCGACGTACCACGGCACGCCCACCAGCTCGCCGTGGATCACGTTGGTATCCCAGATGCCCTGGAAATAATCCTGCGGATCGACCACGGTCGAGCGCTGCACGAACGGCTGCAGCGGGGTCAGTGCATCCAGTTCGGCGAACTCGGGCACCCAGGTGTTGCCGAGCTGGCAGACATCGGGCAGGCCATCGGCGGCGAAGGCGGTCAGCAGCTTTTCATGCGCGGCCGTCCACGGAATGTTCTGCACATCCACCTTGATGCCGGGGTTCTCGGCTTCGAACTCGTGGATCAGCTCGCTGACCACTTCCGCTTCGCGGCCCATGGCCCAGAAGCGCACGGTGGTGGTGCCCTGCTCGGTGCGGGCGCAGCCGGCAACGGCCAGCACGGCCAGCAGCGGCAGCGCCCAGCGGCGCAGGCGATGGGTCCAGGGATGCACCGGCTTACTTCCCCTGTCCAGTGTTGCGGTTGGCATTGTTCTTCTGTTCCTGCGCGGCGGCCGCGCGCGATTCTGCGATACCCACCGCGCGCGCCGCCGCGGCCTTCTCATCCTTCTGCAGCTGCAGCGGCTGGAACTCGCCTTCCGGCGCCAGCCAGCCACCACTGAACCCTGCCCGTTCCAGACCCTTGCGGATGTACGGGTTCTTCTTCATCACTTCCCAGACGAAATCATCGCGGTAGTTGGCGATCATGGTCAGGATCGGGCCCTGGTCGATGGCGATGTAATCGCTGGCGACCCAGCCGCGGTCGGGCACCAGGCGCCCGGTCTTGATCGGAATGTCGTAGTTGAAGCTGGGATTGAACGAATCCAGGAACCCGTAGCTGGAATAGATGTAGTCGCCGTAGCGCTTGTGCATCTCCACCGTGGCCGGGATCACTTCCTCCGGTGCGAACACGATCGAGGACACCGCCGCGGTCGGGGCAATGGTGCCGTCGTCGAAGTTCTCGCGCAGGCCTGCGCCGCGGGAGGAGTAATGGCGGAACTGGCGCTGCTCGCCGCGGTATTCCTGGGTGGTGTTCTGCGGGCCATCGCTGGCGGTCAGGCCCCACACGTTCTCGCCGTAGTCCTTCCAGTTCATCGGGTTGGCGATGGCGTACTCACGCTGGGCCAGCGCCGCCGAACGGCTGTTGAGGAAGTAGGTACTGCCGCGTTCGCGCATGTACGCGTCCTGGATATCGCGGAAATCGATCCAGACGTGGCTGTACTGGTGGCCGAACAGCGGCCCGAAGGACAGGTATTCCTGGCCCTGGTAGACGCCCCAGTCGTTGTCGTAGGTGCGGGTCCACACGGTCCACGCATCCGGGCTGACCGGGTGGCTGGGCGAGCCCAGGGCGAGGATGTAGACCATCATCGCTTCGTTGTAGCCCATCCAGTCGTGGTCGATGAAGCCGCTTTCGGGGAACCAGCCCATGGAGATGAGCGGTGCGCGCTGCTGCAGCCACGGCCAGTCCACCTGCTTGTACAGGCTGTCGGCGATCTGCCGGATCTCTTTTTCGCGCGGGTCGTCGCCGTCGTAGTACGACTGGGCGAACAGCACGCCCATCATCAGCAGCGCGGTATCCACCGAGGACAGTTCCACCCAGCTGTCGTAGCGACGGCCTTCCTGCATGTCCAGGAAGTGGTAGTAGAAGCCCTTGTAACCGGCCTTGCCGGTGCGCTGGGGTCCCATCGGCACATCGCGGAAGAACTTCAGCGTGGTCAGGGTGCGGTCGATGGCCTGGTTGCGGCTGACCCAGCCGTTCTCGATGCCGATCGGGTAGGCGGTCAGCGCGAAGCCCACCGAGGCGATGCTGGCGAACGGACGCGAGGGATAGCGGTCGGGGGTCAGGCCGTTCAGTTCATTGGTGGTATCCCAGAAGAACTGGAAGGTGCGGCGCTCGATATCGTCGAACAGCGGCGGCAGTTCCGGCTTCATCGGCCGCGGCGGTGCGTCGGCCTCGACCAGGATCACCTGCGGCTTGGGCTTGGCCGGCGCTTCCTGCTGGGCCGGTTTGCAGGCGGCGATGGCCAGGGTCATCGCAGCGGCGGTCAACAGGTGGCGTGCCTGCATGGCGCGGTTCCTCCGGTGGGCTGTTCGATGGAAGAGCATAACGTCCAAACACCTGAAATCGTTTACAGCACGGACTCTTAAAAAACCACGAAAAACGTGGCCCGGGTGTCGGCGTCATTGCCCATGCCAGTGCACCGTGCAGTCGCGGCGCACTGGCATGGGCAATGGACCGGCCATCACGGCCGGCCATTGCACAACCGGTACCGCCGGCGAACCGGCGGTACCAAGCGCGATCATCAGAAGCGGAAGCCCACTTCGGCCTTGATCTGGCGCGGCGTACCGATGATGTCACCGGTCTCGTTGTAGCTGGCTTCCAGCTTGCCGTTGCTCTTGATGTAGTTGTAGCTGGAGAAGTTGTCGAAGTTGAACACGTTGATGATGTCCAGGCGAGCGTACAGCTCGGTATCACCCGGCATCTTGAACGTCTTCGTCGCCTGCAGGTCGACCGAGCGGTAGCCGAACACCTTGCCACCGATCAGGAACTTGCCATTGGCGTTGGGCACGGCGGCCTGCGGGGTCGGCAGGGTGTAGCCGCTGGCCTGCGGGATGCCGTACCAGTCATTGACGGCGGTCGGGGTGGCCAGGGTGATCTTGCCACCGAAGGTGATGCCCCAGAAGCCCGCGTACGAACCGGTCACCACCAGGCGGTGGCGCGGCGCGCCGTTGGAACGGATGGTCGGGTAGTCACCGATCAGGCCGCGGTCGAACGCGTACTTCTCGTTGATGTCGCGGTTGTGGCGCGCGGTCGTCCAGGTGTAGGCGATCGAGGTGCCCCAGCCGCTTTCCTTGGTGAACGGCTTCTGCGCCGACAGCAGCACCTGGGTGGCACGGGTCTTGATGCCCTGCTGGCCGATGATCAGGCTGCCGAAGCCCGGCACGTTGCAGCTCCAGGCCTGGCTCAGGCCCGGGTCGGTGCCGCCGCACAGGCGCGGGTCATCGAAGAACTGGCCGGTCGGGTAACGGTTGCCCAGGGTGAAGGCGAAGCCGTCGTAGCTCAGGGTACGGGCGATGGTCGCGTCGGTCAGCCAGTCACCGATCTGGTTGCTCATGCCCAGGCTGAACTGATCCGAGTACGGGGCCTTCAGCTTGTTGTTCAGCAGGTCCACTTCCAGACCGGCATTGCTGGTGGCGCCCACCAGGGCCTGCAGGTTGCCGATGCCGTTGAGCAGGTTCGGGTTCCAGTCGTAGCAGGCGGCCTGGCCGTTGATGCAGGTGCCGGTGGCCGGGTTGCGGAAGTAGATGGTCGGCTGCGGCAGGGCCAGCTTGGTGGTTTCCAGCTGCAGGTTGTCGAACAGGTCGCGGTCGTAGGAACGGCCGGCACCACCGTGGATCACGTGCTGCTCGTCGGCGTTGATGTCATACGAGAAGCCCAGGCGCGGCTGCCAGGCATCCTTGAACGCCTTGCGGTTGTGGCCGTTGCTGATGTAATCGCTGATGTCCAGGCCGCCCAGCGCCAGCGAATCGGCGTAGGTCTGGCCGGCGGCGGCGCGCGGGTCCTGCGAGTAGATGGCGTCCACCACCTGCTGCGGGGTCACGAAGTCCAGGTAGGCCGGGTTCTTTTCGTAATCCCAGCGCAGGCCCAGGTTGATCTGCAGGTGATCATTGACCTGCCAGTCGTCCTGGATGAACAGACCCAGCTGCTTGGCCTTGGAACGCACTTCACCGGACACGCCCGACACGCCGGTGACCGGCTTGACGAACTGTGCCTTGTACGGGATGTCCGACGGGAAGTCCGGATCGCCCAGGGTGTAGGTGAAGGTCGGGTTGATCTGCGCCGCGTCAGACGCGTACAGATCGATTTCCTTGTACTTCACGCCCATCTTGATGGTGTGGTCGCCCGCCCACTGGATGCCGTCCAGGGTCAGGTTGTCTTCGATCGACCAGCCCTTCTGGCCCTTCACCTGCGAATCCAGTGCCGAAGCGCCGCCGACCTTGACGATGGTGCGGTCTTCGGTGCCGTCCGGCGCGGTGTAGGTGATGCCGTTGGCCAGGGTCAGCGGGGTCGGGTTGTTGAACGAATCTTCGTGGGTGACCATCAATTCGTTGTAGTAACGCTCACCGCTGTGGTTCCAGCGCAGCGCATAGCGGCGATCGGTGTTGACCACTTCACGGCCGGCTTCCGGCGAGGTCTGGCCACTGAACTGCTGCTGGGTTTCGTCGCGGTCCTGGAAGGTCAACTCGATGCGATCGTTGTCGGTCGGCTCGAAGTCGACCTTGGCGAAGATCAGGTCCTGCTGGAACGGCTGGCTGGCCGGGCCGAGGCCGGCAGCGCCGTCAGCCGGCAGCAGACCCACGCTGCTGGTCACCGCACCGTCCGGCGCGATGGTGACCGGCAGGTCGAAGCGCTTGGCTTCGTAGGTCACGAAGAAGTGGGCCTTGTCCTTGACGATCGGGCCGCCCAGGGCGAAGCCGTATTCCTTCTCGGCCGAAACCATCTTGTCCTGGCCAGCCTGGCGCTCGGCCGGGGTCTTGGCGCGCATGTCTTCGTCGGTGTAGCGGTAGAACGCCTCACCCTTGAATTCATTGGTACCGGACTTGGTCGCGGCGGTCACCGCGGCGCTGGACACCTGGCCGTACTCGGCCTTGTAGTTGCCGCTGATGACCTTGTATTCGCCGATGGCCAGCTGCGGGAACGGGTTGCCGGCGCTGCCGGACTGGCCGGCCACGCCGCCGCCCTTCACGTAGCTCTTCTGGCCCACGCCGTCGATGTAGACGTTGGTGCCGTCGGCATTGGTGGCGCCGCCGCGCAGCGAGGTGTTGCCCTTGGCATCACGGGTGAAGATCATGCCCGGCACGGCGTCGGCGAACTCCAGGAAGTTGCGCGACACCTGCGGGGTGGTCTGGATCTGCTGCAGGCTGACGGTCTTGCCGACTTCGGAGGTGCGCACTTCCTGCAGCAGGGTCGGCGCGACCACGTTCACGGTGTCCAGGTTGGTGGCCGCGGTGGTGCCGCCGCCGGTGGCGGCCGCTTCGCTGAAGTTCAGCGTGGCGGTGGAGGCCACGGTGACGGTGACCTTCTGGGTCTGGCCGTTGGCCACCACGTCATAGGTGCCCGGGTCCAGGCCCATCAGCGAGTAGCTGCCGTCGGCACGCACGGTGCCACGACGTACCGAACCGGTGGCCACGTTGGTGGCGGTCACTTCCGCGCCGGCCTGGGCGCCGGACACCTGGCCACGCAGGCTGGCGTTGGCCGACTGGGCCATCACGTTCGGGGCGGCGGCCAACATCAGGCAGCTGACCAGGGCGGTACTCAGCAGCCGGCGTGCCGGCGTGCGGATGGTGGAATGCATCATCAACTCAATCTCCGGGTGGTGGTCCCGCTTGCGCGGTTCCTGCGATCAGTCAAAAGAAAAGGAAAGCCTCCGGCTTCAACGGCCGGATGGCGAGGTGGTGGAATCTCGAACGATCAGGCGGGGTACCAGCGTCTGCTTGTCCCCTGCCCCTTCCGTGGTAGTGCCGTCCATCAACTGCAACAGGCGCGTCATGGCCCGATCGCCCAACTCGGCGATACTGACCTGCATGGTGGTCAACGATGGGTGTACGAACCGCGCCAGCGGAATGTCATCGAAACCCGCCAGGGCGACATCGGTGGGCACGTGGACGCCTGCCTGCGCGAACGCATACAGACACCCCAGGGCCATCATGTCGTTGGCGGCGAACACGGCATCGGGCAGCGCACCGGCTGCCAGCAACTCCTGACCGGCGCGATGGCCGGAAGCTTCGTCGAAATCACCGGGCAGCTCGATGCCTTCGGCGCCGTTGCCAGCAGCCGCCAGCGCGTCACGGAAGCCGCGCAGGCGCTCGCGCGCGTCGAAGTTGAGGTCCGGGCCTGAAATGAAAGCGATGCGGCGGTGGCCGGCATCGAGCAGGTGGCGGGTCATGGCCATCGCCCCTGCGTGGTCGTCGATGCTCAACACCGGGTGGTCCTGCGTGGGCAGGTAGGTGTTGATCAGCACGGTGGGCAGCGACTGCGGCAGGTTGTCGGTCAGGAACCCCGGGCTTTCCGCATACGGGGACAGCACCAGCAGGCCATCGACGCGGCCGCGCATGGCGCGCAGCGCAGCGCCCTGCTGTTCCTGGTCGCCGTGGTAGCTGGACACCAGCAGGTGCTGGCGGCGACTGCGGGCCACCCCGTCGATGCCGCGCATCAGTTCGGAGAAGAATTCACCGTACAGATCGGGCAGCACCACGCCCACCGTATTGGTACGGCGGCTGCTGAGGCTGCGCGCGGCAGCATGTGGGGTGTAGCGCAGCCGCGCGGCCACTTCCAGCACAAGCTGGCGGACCGGTTCGGCAACGTTCTCATGCCCGTTGAGCGCGCGGGAAACCGTGGCCACGGAGACCCGGGCTTCGCGTGCGACATCTTTGATTGTTATGGCTGCCTTGTTCACGAAGCCGCCCTCCACGGCTTGGACCTACCAGCTTGGCGCGGAATGTAAGCGTTTCCATCTGCGCTTGTAAACTGTCCGTTAGGCGAATGTCCCATTCCGGACACAAAAAGTTGTCCCGCGCAGGCCCGCACGGTGACCTGCAAAGACAGTATCTGGGTCATGTTCAGCCCTGTTCTGACGGGGTATGTGCACGGATGGACAGCGCATGGATGTCGGTGTCCATCAGGCTGCCCAGCGCGGCGTAGACCGCGCGGTGGCGCGCAAGCGGGGCCATGCCGGCGAAGCGTTCGCTGACCACGTGCACGTTGAAATGGCCGCGCCCATCGCGCGCGCCGGCATGGCCGGCATGGCGATGACTGTCGTCTTCGATCTCCAGCACGCTGGGGGCCAATGCTTGTTGCAGCGCATCACGAATCTGTTTGATGCGCCGCGCGTTCATGGCAGCACCTTGCGGAACGGACGCACCTGGGTGCGTACGTACACGCCCGCGGCCACGTACGGGTCGGCATCGGCCCATTCCTGTGCCTGCGCCAGCGAGTCGAATGCGGCGATGACCACCGAGCCGCTGAAGCCGGCCGGACCCGGGTCTTCGCTGTCGATGGCCGGGCATGGACCGGCCAGCAGCAGGCGCCCCTGGTCGTTCAGCGCCTGCAGGCGCGCCAGGTGCTGCGGGCGTACCTGCAGCCGCTGGGCCAGCACATCCTGGCCGTCATAGCCTTCAATCACGTACCACATGGTGGTGGTTCCTCGTTCATGTTGCGGTGCGCCGATTCTAGCCAATGCCAGCCGGTTGCCTGCCGTTGCTGGACACTGGCGCGGCAAAGCCTTACCCTAGGGTCAATTGCACGTGGCTGGATGCAGCAGCCCGTCGGTTTCCGCGGCTTCCGCAGCCCCCGACGATCGCCCCGCCGCTTCCTGACGGGCCACGTAGACGACCTCCCCGTAGTCTTGTCGCTGCCGCTGTTGTGCAGCGCGTGCTGCTGTTTCATATGTGTGGAATCGCGCCGAGACAGGCGTGCCTGGTGCCCCCGTGGCCGTGGCGTTGGCCCGGCATGGCGGGTACCGCGACTGGTCCGTTGCAATGCTGACGTCCATTAGATGACTTCCGAACTCGCGCTCGACGCGAACCCGCCAACCCGGCCGCCCGCCCCCCAGCAGCAGGAAATGCCGCTGGCCGTGGTGCATGGGCAACCGGTCCTGCAGATTCCGCAGGACCTGTACATCCCGCCGGACGCGCTGGAAGTCATCCTGGATGCGTTCGAAGGGCCGCTGGACCTGCTGCTGTACCTGATCCGCCGGCAGAACCTGGACGTGCTGGACATTCCCGTGGCCGAGATCACCCGGCAGTACGTGGAATACATCACGGTGATGCGCGAGCTGCGTTTCGAGCTGGCCGCCGAATACCTGGTGATGGCCGCGATCCTGGCCGAAGTGAAGTCGCGCATGCTGCTGCCGCGGCCGGTCAGCGAGGACGGCGACGAGGCCGATCCGCGCGCCGAGCTGGTGCGCCGGCTGCAGGAGTACGAACGTTTCAAGCAGGCGGCGGAGGATATCGACGCCCTGCCCCGGCAGGACCGCGACACCACGGTGGCGCATGCGTTCATGCCGGAACGGGCGACGGTGAAGCTGCCGCCGCCGGTGGACCTGAAGGAAATGCTGCTGGCCCTGCACGACGTGCTCAAGCGCGCCGAGCTGTTCACTGGCCATGCGATCAAGCGCGAGGCACTGAGCGTGCGCCAGCGCATGGGCGAGATCCTGGGCCGCATGGAAGATGGCCGGTTCTACCGGTTTGAAAGTCTGTTCACCGCTGAGGAAGGCAAGCTGGGCGTGCTGGTCACCTTCTTGGCCATGCTGGAGCTGGCCAAGGAACAGCTGCTGGACATCGTGCAGGAAGAACCGCTGGCGGCGATCTACGTGAAGTCGCTGGCGGCCGGCAACACCAACGCCCCGCTGCAGTTCAGCAGCGAGTTCGACGACAACGACGCCGCCAACGAGAACGAGTGAGCGCTGCCTGCCGATGGACCAACCGCTGATCAACCGTATTGTCGAAGGTGCCCTGCTGGCGTCCAGCCAGCCGCTCACCCTGGCCCAGCTGAAAGACCTGTTCCCGGACGACGAGCCGGCGCCGCCGGGCAGCATCGAGCGCGCCCTGGAACAGCTCCGCGAGGCCTGCACCGGCCGCGGCGTGGAACTGCTGGAAGTGGCCTCCGGCTTCCGCTACCAGGTGACCGCCGAAGTGCATGGCTGGATCAGCCGGCTGTGGACCGAACGCAAGACCCGCTACACCCGCGCCACCCTGGAAACGCTGGCGCTGATTGCCTACCGGCAGCCGATCACCCGCGGCGAGATCGAGCAGGTGCGCGGCGTGGCCGTCAGCAGCAACATCATCCAGGCGCTGGAAGAACGCGAGTGGATCCGCGTGGTCGGCCACCGCGACGTCCCCGGCAAGCCGGCGCTGTTTGGCACCACCAAGGGCTTCCTGGACTATTTTGGGCTGAAGCGGCTGGACGAATTGCCGCCACTGTCCGAACTGAAGGACCTGGGCGAGCTGGAGCCGCAGCTGGCACTGGACCGTGACGGCCCGGCCGCCGCCGGCGCCGCCGGCCCGGACATCAGTGCCGCCCCTGACGGCGCTGCCAATGATGACACCCGCCTGGACGCAGGCACTGGCAACACCCCCGATTCCGCCGGCGCAGCCCCTGCACCGGCCAGTGACGAGCAAGCACCTTCGCCCTTCGATGCTGGGCACCCCGATTCCGCGCCGGGCGAGCGCGCGGTTCCCGTGAACGAACGCGAAGACAACGCCGTCGCGATGACGACCGTGGCTGTTGACCAAGCCGATTCCGAACCAGAGGCCGACCTCGAAACCGTCGGCCGGAGCAAATCTGATGAGTGACACCCCCCGTAACAAGCTGTCGCTGAAGCGCGAAGCCACCTCCGAACAGTTCAAGCTGGAAGAGCGCCTGCACAAGGTGCTGGCCCAGGCTGGCCTGGGTTCGCGCCGCGCGCTGGAACAGCGCATCGCCGAAGGCCTGGTCAAGGTGAACGGTGAAGTCGCGCAGACCGGCATGTCGGTCAAGAGCGGCGACAAGATCGAGCTGGACGGCCGTGGCTTCGTCGCCACCGCGCTGGCCGAGCCGTCGCGCGTGCTGGTCTACAACAAGCCGGAAGGCGAAGTGACCACCCGCGAAGATCCCGAAGGCCGCCCGACCGTGTTCGAAGCGCTGCCGCCGCTGAAGGGCGCGCGCTGGATCGCGATCGGCCGCCTGGACATCAACACCACCGGCCTGCTGCTGGCCACCACCGACGGTGAACTGGCCAATGCCATGATGCACCCGTCGTTTGAGGTCGAGCGCGAATACGTGGTGCGCGTGCGTGCGCCGGAAGGCGAAGAAAAGGTCAGCGACGCGATCGTCGACCGCCTGGCCCGCGGCGTGGCGCTGGAAGACGGCCCGGCCAAGTTCGACGAGATCGAACGCATCGGCGGCACCGATTCGCACGACTGGTTCCGCGTGGTGGTGAAGGAAGGCCGCAACCGCGAAGTGCGCCGCCTGTGGGAATCCCAGGGCTGCCAGGTCAGCCGCCTCAAGCGAACCCGCTACGGCAAGGTGTCGCTGCCGCGCGAACTGGCCCGTGGCCAGACCGTGGAACTGCCCAGCGCCCAGGTGGAAGCCCTGCGCGCGCAGCTGAAGCTGGAAGAAGGCGCGCCGTCGGCGCTGACCCTGCAGCCGGTGATCGGCCAGCGCCGCGCCGCCAAGACCACCGTGCGCGTGCGCGAAGGTGGCCGCGGCAACGCCTACGTCAATGGCCACAGCACGGCCGATGAAGGCCGCGAACTGCGCCGCTTCGACAACGTGCGCGAAGACCGCGGCCGTGGCCGTGGCGGCAAGGGCGGCGGCTTCAAGGGCGGCCTGACCGTCAGCGGTGAAGCGGCGGCCAAGCAGTCGCAGAAGCCGTTCAAGCAGCGCGCGCCGAAGAACGATCGTTCGCTGCCGGAAGGCAACCCGGCCGCGTTCCGCACCTGGTATGTGCCCGATGGCGTGAGCACCGGCCCGAGCGGCCACCGCAACGCCGGCCCCGGCGCGCGTGGCCCGGGTGCCCGTGGTCCGGGCGCAGGCGGCCAGGGCCGTCCGTACGGCAAGCCGAAGGGCCCGGGTGCGGGTGCCGGTGGCGGCCAGGGCCGTGGTGGCTTCGGCGGCGAAGGTCGCGGCAATGCCGGCGGCCAGGGCCGTGGCGGCTTCGGCGGTGAAGGCCGTGGTGGCGCCGGTGGCGGCCAGGGTCGTCCGGCCGGTGCGGGCAACCGCTCGCAGGGCCAGGGCAACAAGCACCCGTACGGCCATCCGGGCAATGCCCCGAGCTTCCCGTCCGACCATGCCACCCCGGGCTTCAACCCGTATGGCAGCCCGAAGCCGGCGCACGGCGCCCGTCCGGGCGGTCGCGGTCCGGGTGGTCCCGGTGGCAACCGTGGCCCGGGCGGCAACCGTGGTCCCGGCGGTCCGGGTGGCAACCGCGGCCCGGGTGGCCCCGGCGGCAACCGTGGCCCGGGCGGCCCGCGCCGCAGCGGCCCGCGCGGCGGCTGATCGCGGTCCTCGCTGAAATGAAAAACCCCGGCTTCGGCCGGGGTTTTTTGTTGGTGACTGGCTCCTGAGGGCGCCTGATCGTTGCGCGGGCTTTCTCTAGGAATTGTTTGAAAACAGGCCATTTGTGCCATAGGTCGCCGCATCTGGTGCGGCCGCTGCCTATCGTCAAGCCTCACTCACACGACAAGGCAACACCCATGACCGGCATCACCCCCGACCAGGCCCGCGCCAACGCCGACCTCGCTGGCCGCACCACCGGCGAATTCATCCAGGACATCGATCATTCCATCGACGCCAACTCGCGCAAGGGCGAACGCCGCATCGTAGTGTCCCTGCCGCGCGGCCAGGCCCGCGAAGGCCAGGCCGAAGCGGTACTGGCGCATTACCAGGATCGCGGCTACGTGGTCGAACAGCTCAGCGTGACCGGCCACGCCTGGCACCTGCAGATCGGCTGGTAAGGCTCAGCGGCGGCTGATGGTGAACGCCGCACCATCCACGCCCAGGTCCCAGCCCTTGCCGGTGCCGGACAGGGCCAGCGAGATATCGCCCTTGGTCATCACCTGGGCGTTGCTGGATTTCACCGCACCGGCATGGGCACCGACCGAGGCATAGGTGCCCAGCAGCTCACCCACGCTGCTGGCACCGGTGAAGCTGCCGCGGCCATCGGTGATCTTCGACTTGCCCACGGTCAGGCCGCCGCCCTTGAGCTGGATGCGCACCGGCATGCTGGCGCCGTTGCTGCAGCGGACCGTACCGGTGCCCGACGCGGTCTTGTAGATCAGCGACCAGCCGGACAGGTTGTAGCGCAACTGGCAATCCAGGTTGCCGCCGGCCTGCGCGGCCGGGGCCAGGGCGCTGGCGGCAAGGGCCAGCAGCAGGGCAAGGGACTTCTTCATCGGCAGCACTTCCACTTCAATCGGACTGCTGGCGAATCTAGCAGCGCGCGCGTGCACGGTGGATGCAGGCGCGCGCGTGGGTGCGGCAAGCGTTCAGCCGCCGCAGCGTGCGCTCAGGCGCGCTCGTCCAGATGGAAGGCGTCGGCATCGAGCATGGCCGGGAAGCGCGCGCGGTGCGCGGCCAGGGCCTCGGCCGAGATGGTGGTGGTGACCACCTGCTCGCGCTCGCGGATCTCCACCTGCGGCTGGCCCAGGAAATCGATCACCGCACTGTCGCCGGCGTAGTGCAGCTGGTTGCCGTCCACGCCAATGCGGTTGACCGCCGCCACGAAGCACAGGTTCTCGATGGCGCGCGCGCGCAGCAGGGTCTTCCACGCATAGGCACGTGCCGAGGGCCAGTTGGCCACGAAGATCTGCAGGTCGAAATCCATCTGCCCTGCCCGCTCCACGTTGTAGCGGTTGCGGCAGAACACCGGGAAACGCAGGTCGTAGCAGACCTGCGGGTTGATCCGCCAGCCCTTCCATTCCACGCTCAGGCGGTCGCGACCGGCGGCATAGCGTTCGTGCTCGCCGCCATAACGGAACAGGTGGCGCTTGTCGTAGTACTGCAGCTCACCGTCAGGCGTGGCAAACAGCAGGCGGTTGTACACGCCCTCGCCTTCGCGCAGCTGCACGCTGCCGATCACCGCGGCATCCAGCGCACGTGCCTGCTCGCGCAGCCAGGCCACCGTCGGGCCGTCCATGCCCTCGGCCTGGGCAATGGCATCGTTGGAAAACCCACTGGTGAAGGTCTCCGGCAGGATCACCAGGTCGGTGCGGCCGGCCAGCGGCGCCAGCAGCGCACCGTAGTAATCGCGGTTGCCCGCCGGGTCATGCCAGCGGGTGTCGCCCTGGACAAGGGAAATGCGCAGGTCCTGCATGGTCGTGTTCCCTCAGAGCAGGCGCAGGCGTTCGATCGCCGCGTCCAGGGTGGCTTCGTTCTTGGCAAAGCACAGGCGCACCAGGCGCTGGCCCACCGGCGCGGTTTCGTAGAACGGCGACAGCGGAATGGCGGTCACGCCCTTTTCAATCGTCAGCCACTTCACGAATTCGTGGTCGGGCAGATCGCTGATGTCCGAATAGTCGACCAGCTGGAAGTAGCCGCCCGGCACCGGCAGCGGCTTCAGGCGCGTGCCGGCCAGCTGCTCGCGGAAGCGATCGCGCTTGGCCTGGTAGAACGCACCCAGTTCCAGGTGGTGTTCCGGCTCGTCGCGGATCATCGCGGCAAACCCATACTGGGCCGGGCCGAAGCTGGTGAAGGTGTTGTACTGGTGCACCTTGCGGAATTCGGCGGTCAGCAGCGGCGGCGCCACCGCGTAGCCGATCTTCCAGCCGGTGCAGTGGTAGGTCTTGCCGAAGCTGGAGATGACGAAGGTGCGCTCGCGCAGTTCCGGGTAACGCAGCGCCGATTCATGGCGGCGGCCGTCGTAGATGATGTGCTCGTACACCTCATCGGAAATCAGGTAGATCTGCGTACCGCGCAGCAGGTCGGCCAGCGCCTGCATGTCGGCCTCGTCCAGCATGGCGCCGGACGGGTTGTGCGGGGTGTTGACCATCAGCATGCGGGTGCGCGGGGTGATTGCCGCGCGCACGCGGTCCCAGTCCACGGCGAAGGTCTGCGGGTCCAGCGGCACGTGCACGGCGGTGGCGCCGGCCAGCTCGATGGCCGGTTCGTAGCAGTCGTAGGCCGGGTCCAGCACGATCACTTCCTCGCCGGCACGCACCACGGCGTGGATGGCGTTGAAGATGGCCTCGGTGGCACCGCTGGTCACGGTAATTTCGGTGTCCGGGTCGATGGTGGCGCCGTACAGGTCCAGCGACTTCTGCGCGATGGCCTGGCGCAGCGGCGCCACGCCGGTCATCGGCGGGTACTGGTTCAAGCCGGCCGCCATGGCCTTGCTGGTCTCGTCGATCAGCCGCTGCGGTGCGGAGAAGTCCGGGAAGCCCTGGCCCAGGTTGACCGCGCCGTGTTCGGCGGCGAGCTGGGACATGACCGTGAAGATGGTGGTGCCGACCTTGGGCAGCTTGGTGTTCGGTTGCATCGGCCTGGAATATGGGAGAACAAGGCCCGGAAGTGTACGAAATCCACGCCCTGCCTGCGGAACCGGGCCGTTCTTTGCATATGCCGCGCCGCCAGCGGCCCGGGTCCGGCGCTACCGGGGCCGCATTCACCGCTACAATTGCCGCCGCACCCCGGCATGAAGATCCCTGCCCCTTGAACACCCCTGCATTGCTGGCCGCCAGCGGCCTGAGCTTCTCCCGCAATGATGAGCCCGTGTTCGGCCCGCTGGATTTCCATGTGGACGCCGGCGAGGCGCTGCTGGTGCAGGGCGGCAACGGCGCCGGCAAGACCACACTGCTGCGCGTGCTGGCCGGCCTGGCCCGGCCGGGCGCCGGCCAGGTGCGCATTGACGGCAAGCAGGCCAGCACGGCCGAGCGCGCGCGCTACGTGGCCTACCTGAGCCACCTGCCCGCGCTGAAGCCGGACCTGGACACGCTGGAAAACCTGCACTTCCTGTGCGGCCTGCATGGGCGGCGCGCACGGCAGATGCCGGGCAATGCGCTGGCCATCGTCGGCCTGGCCGGTTACGAAGACACCCTGGTGCGGCACCTGTCGGCCGGGCAGAAACGGCGGCTGGCACTGGCCCGCATCTGGCTCTCACCCGCTCCGCTGTGGCTGCTGGACGAGCCCTACGCCAACCTGGATCTGGACGGCATCAACCTGGTCAACCGGATGATTTCGGCGCACCTGCGCAGTGGCGGTGCCGCCCTGGTCACCACCCATGGTGCCTATGCCGCACCGCCGGTACGCACGCGCCTGCTGCAACTGCAGCCGGATCTTGCCCAGGGAGAGGCCGCATGATCGCGCCGGGCACCGAACCGGGTCTGTGGCAGACCGCTCGCGCCCTGGTGGCGCGCGACATGCGCCTGCTGTGGCGCCGCCGTGGCGATGCCCTGCAGCCGCTGCTGTTCGCGCTGCTGGTGGTGGTGCTGTTCGCCCTGGCCCAGGGCCGCGATCCGCAGCCGCTGGCCGCTACGGCCGGTGCCGTGCTGTGGCTGGCGGTTCTGCTGGCCGGGCAACTGGCGCTGGACTCGCTGTTCCGTTCCGATGCCGAAGACGGCTCGCTGGAACAATGGCTGCTGGCCCCGGTGCCGTTGGCCTGGCTGGTATTGGTGCGGGTGCTGGTGCACTGGGCCACCACGGCGCTGCCGCTGATCGTGGTCAGCCCGTTGCTGGCGGAAATGCTGCATCTGCCGCATGACCAACTGCCGATGTTGCTGGCATCGTTGCTGCTGGGAACACCCGTGTTGAGCCTGATCGGCGGTGTGGTGGCAGCACTGACCGTCGGCATCCGGCGCTCTGGTATCCTCGTGGCGTTGCTGTCGTTGCCGCTGTATGTGCCGGTGCTGGTGTTCGGTGCAGGCAGTCTGGCGGCAGCCGGCCGTGGGCAGGATCCAGTCGGTGCGCTGCTGATGCTGGGCGCGGGGCTGGTGGTTGCCCTGGTGCTGGCACCGCTGGCCACGGCCGCGGCCATCCGTATTTCTCTGAGTTGAACGAGCTGAGAGCCAATCCATCCCTGCTGGATAGCCGCCACGCATGAATCCGATCGTCCGCTGGTTCCACCAACTCGGTTCACCTCCGACCTTCGATCGTTTCGCCGCGCGCTGGTCCCGCGTGTTCTACGCCGCAGCAGTACCGGTGCTGCTGATCGGCCTGTGGCAGGGGCTGTTCGTGGCGCCGCCGGAACAGAACCAGCACGATGCCTTCCGCATCATCTACATCCATGTGCCCAGTGCCTGGATGAGCCTGTTCGTGTTCGCGCTGATGGCGGCCTATTCCGCCATCGCACTGATCTGGCGGATCAAGATCTGCGAAATCCTGGCCATGGCCTGCGCGCCGATGGGCGCCGGCTTCACCCTGATCACCCTGCTGACCGGCAGCATCTGGGGAAAAGGCACCTGGGGCACCTGGTGGGACTGGGACCCGCGCATGACCAGTGAGCTGATCCTGCTGTTCCTGTACCTGGGCGTGATCGGGCTGTACCACGCCATCGAGGACCGCCGCAGCGCCGCGCGAGCCGCCGGGCTGCTGGCGATCATCGGCGTGGGCCTGCTGCCGGTCATCCGCTATTCGGTGGACTGGTGGGGGGCGCTGCACCAGCGCCAGTCGATCAATGTGTTCGGTGAAAACGCGGTACGCCCGGAACTGATTGCGCCGCTGTGGTGGATGGTGGTGGCGACCAAGCTGTGGTTCGTCGGCTCGCTGCTGGCCAAGGCGCGCGCCGACAGCATCGCCCGCGAGGCCGGCAAGGCCTGGATCGGCGAACGCTTCGGCACGCAACCGGCAGCCCCCCACACGGAGCCACGGCCATGACCCACCTGCCCTATCTGATCGCGGCGTTCTCGGTGTTCCTGCTGGTGCTGGGCTGCGATGCGCTGGGTTCCTGGCTGCGCCTGCGCCACGCCCGGCAACAGGCGCAGCGCCGCCAGCAGCGGTTGCAGGCGCGCAGCAACGGCCCGGCAGCGGCGCCGCTGGCCACCGAGCTCAGCCGATGACGCCGGTGCAGCGACGCCGCATGGTCTGGGTGATGCTGCTGCTGTTGGCATCCGGGCTGGCGACCACCCTGGTGGCCTTCGCCCTGCAGCGCAATATCGCCTATCTCTACACCCCGTCTGAAGTGCTGCGCGGGGATGTCGACGCGCAGTCGCGCTTCCGCCTGGGTGGCATGGTGGTGAAGGGCTCCTTCGATCGCCCCAGTGGTTCGCTGCAGGCACATTTCGTGGTGACCGATGGCGATGCCACGCTGCCGGTCAGCACCGATCGCATCCTGCCGGACATGTTCCGCGAGGGCACCGCCGTGGTCGCCAGCGGCCGCCTGCAGGACGGGGTGTTCGTGGCCGACGAAGTGCTGGCCAAGCACGATGAGAATTACGTGCCCAAGGAAGTGGCCGACAAGATGGGCGATGCCCATCGCAAGCACGACGTGCCGGTAACGGCGCCCGAGGTGCGCTGAGTGCTGCCGGAGCTGGGTCAGATCCTGCTGTTGTGTGCGTTGCTGGCAGCGCTGCTGCAGGCCGGCCTGCCGCTGGCCGGCGCGCAGCGCGGCAACAGCGCCTGGATGGCCACCGCACGCCCAGCCGCCTTCGCCCAGCTGCTGCTGGTGGCCGCTGCCTTCGCGGTGCTGACGGCCGCCTTCGTGCAGCAGGATTTTTCGGTGCGCTACGTGGCCGAGAATTCCAATTCGCTGCTGCCGCTGATCTATCGCTATTCGGCGGTGTGGGGTGCGCACGAGGGTTCGCTGCTGATGTGGGCACTGGTGCTGGCGCTGTGGACCGGTGCGGTGGCCCTGTTCTCGCGGCAGCTGCCGGCGCCGGTGCAGGCCCGCGTGCTGGCGGTGATGGGCGTGGTCAGCGTCGGCTTCCTGGCCTTCCTGATCTTCACCTCCAACCCGTTCCTGCGCCTGAACCCGGCGCCGCTGGAAGGTCGCGACCTGAATCCGCTGCTGCAGGATCCAGGGCTGATCATCCACCCGCCGATGCTGTACCTGGGCTACGTCGGGTTCTCGGTGCCCTTCGCCTTCGCCGTGGCCGCGCTGCTGGAAGGCCGCATGGATGCACGCTGGCAGCGCTGGACGCGGCCCTGGACCAACGTGGCCTGGGGCTTTTTGACCCTGGGCATCGCGCTGGGCAGCTGGTGGGCGTATTACGAACTTGGCTGGGGCGGCTGGTGGTTCTGGGACCCGGTGGAGAACGCCAGTTTCATGCCCTGGCTGGTCGGCGCCGCACTGATCCATTCGCAGGCCGTCACTGAGAAGCGCGGCACGTTCGGCAGCTGGACCCTGCTGCTGGCCATCGCCGCCTTCGCGCTGTCCCTGCTGGGCACCTTCCTGGTGCGCTCGGGCGTGCTGACCAGCGTGCATTCGTTCGCCGCCGACCCGTCGCGTGGCCTGTTCATCCTGATCTTCCTGTCGCTGCTGGTCGGTGGCAGCCTGCTGCTGTATGCGCTGCGTGCCGGCCGTCTGGGCATGGACAGCGATGATCCACGCCGCGGCTTCACCGCCACCTCGCGCGAGACCCTGCTGCTGGGCAACAACCTGTTGCTGGCCACGGCCTGCGCCATGGTGCTGCTGGGCACCCTGTACCCGCTGCTGGCCGATGCCTTGTCGCTGGGCAAGATTTCGGTCGGCCCACCGTACTTCGGCAGCCTGTTCCTGCTGCTGATGGCGCCGCTGGTGCTGCTGCTGCCGTTCGGGCCGCTGGTGAAGTGGCAACGCGACCAGCCCTCGCGCGCCCTGGCCCTGGCGGCGCCGTGGATGGGGCTGGCCATCGTGCTGGGTGCGCTGGCGTGGTGGCAGGCGCCGCAGAATGGCTGGAAGGCAGGGCTGGGCGTCGCGGCCGCGGCCTGGGTCGGCCTGGGCACCGCCCGCTTCGTCTGGCAGCGTCTGCGCGGCAATGGCCGCTTCACCGCCGAAATGCTCGGCATGATCGTGGCCCATGGCGGCATGGCAGTGTTCCTGGCCGGGGCGCTGCTGGTGGAAGCCCTGAACGTACAGCGCGAAGTGGCGATGGCGCCGGGGCAGCAGCTGGTTGTGGGCCGCTACGAAGTCCGCTTCGAAGGCGTGGACCACCGCGAAGGCCCCAATTTCGTGGCCGACCGCGGCCACCTGCGGGTGTTCCGCAACGGCCGCGAGCAGGCCCTGCTGCACCCGGAAAAACGCCAGTACGCCAGCGGCGGCCAGGTGATGACCGAGGCCGGCATCGATGCACGCCTGAACGGTGATGTCTACGTGGCATTGGGCGAGCCGCTGGGCAACAATGCGTGGGCGGTACGGGTGCACATCAAACCGTTCGTGCGCTGGATCTGGCTGGGCGCACTGCTGATGGCACTGGGCGGATTCATCACCGCCGCCGACCGCCGTTTCCGTCGTCCGTAGGAGTTTTCATGTCGTCGTCCCCTGCTCCGCGTCCATCGCGCCCGCTGCCCCCCATCGCCATCGTCATCGGCGTGCTGTTCTTCTTCGGCCTGCTGGGGTTGATGGTATACGGGGTGATGAAGTCGGGGGATCCGCAGCGCGACGTGCTGCCTTCGGCGTTGATCGACAAGCCGGCCCCCGCCTTCGCGCTGCCGGTGCTGCACGACCCGAGCATGACCGTGCGCAGTGAGGAACTGCGCGGTGCGCCCTACCTGCTGAACGTGTGGGGCAGCTGGTGCGCGGCCTGCCGCGAGGAACACCCGGTGCTGACCCGCTTCGCCGAAAGCAAGCGCGTGCGCGTGATCGGCTACAACTGGAAGGACGAACCCACCGATGCGCTGCACTGGCTGGAGACGCTGGGCAACCCGTTCATGGTGGTGCTCAGTGACATGGAAGGCCGTACCGCGATCGACTGGGGCGTTACCGCTGCGCCGGAAACCTTTCTGGTCGATGGCAGTGGCATCGTGCGCTGGAAGTACAGCGGCGCGATGACCCAGCAGGTGGTGGACGAAAAGCTGATTCCCGCGCTGCAGAAGATCGAAAAGGCCCAAGGCCATGCCGATACCGGCCTGCACGGCAATCCGTAACGCGCTGCTGGCGCTGCTGCTGTGCGCGGCGCTGCCCGCACTGGCCCAGCAGCCGCTGCACGACCCACGGCCGCTCGCCTTCCGCAGCGCGGCCGAAGAGGCCCGCTTCCACGACCTGGCCGCGCAGCTGCGCTGTGTACAGTGCCAGAACCAGTCGCTGGCCGATTCCAACGCACAGATCGCCCAGGACCTGCGCCGTGAAGTGCTGCAGCTGATGCAGCAGGGCCACGACGATGCACAGATCAAACAGTTCCTGGTCGCCCGCTACGGCGAATTCGTGCTGTACCAGCCGCCGCTGCAGCCGGGTACCTGGCTGCTGTGGGGCGGGCCGTTGCTGATCCTTGGCGGCGGTGCCCTGCTGGTGCTGGGCATCGTGCGCCGGCGCGGCCGCACGCTGGCACCGGCAGCGGCCGACCGCAACGCCGATGAAGGAGATGGCTGGTGAGCTACACACTGCCCGTGCTGGCCGGCCTGGTGGCCGCGGTGATGGCCGCACTGGTGCTGTGGCCGCTGCGCCGGCAGGGACGCCGCGGTTACGTACTGGGCGTGTTCGCGCTGGGCGTGGCCGGTGCCTGCCTGTACCTGCTGGTGGGCGACCCGCGCGCAGCGCAGGTGCAGCCGGCGCCGTCGGTGGCGACCCTGCGCGAGGGTGTAACGGCGCTGCAGCAGGCCCTGCAGCGCGATCCGCAGCGCGCCGATGGCTGGGCACTGCTGGGCCGTTCACAGACCGAACTGGGCGATGCACAGGCGGCGGCCGATGCCTTTGCACGTGCCGCAGCATTGGCACCGGACGATGCCGGCGTACTGGTGGAAGCGGCGCAGGCGCGCGCGCAGGCCGATGCCGGCAAGCAGTTCGATGACACCGCCATGGCGTGGTTGCAGCAGGCGCGGCGGGTGGCACCGCAGGCCGAGCGGGCCAGCTGGCTGCTGGGCATTGCCCTGCGCCAGCGCGGCCGCAATGCCGAAGCGGCCGAAATCTGGAGCAGCCTGCTGCCGCAGTTGGAACCGGGCGCCGCGCAGGCCCTGCAGGCGCAGATTGCGATTGCCCGCGAAGCCGCGGGACAGTCAGTCGATCCTTCCACCACGGCGGCACCGGCGTTGCTGCAGGTGCAGGTGCAGCTGCCCGACACGGTGAAGCACGGCGACTGGCCGGCCAGTGCGCAGGTGTTCGTGCTGGCCCGCGCCGTGGGCGGCCCGCCGATGCCGGTGGCGGCGCGCAAGCTGCCGTTGACCGCCTTCCCGGCCACGGTCGGGTTAGGCGACGCTGACAGCCCGATGCCGACCGCACCGTTGTCGGCGCACCGCGAGGTGGAGGTGCTGGCGCGCATTTCGCGCAGCGGCAGCGCCAACCGCGGTGAAGGCGACCTGCAGAGCGAGGCGGTGCGGGTAAGGCTGCCGCATGACGGCGTGGTGGAACTGCGGTTCCCGTGATCCACGCACCGCTGCGCTCGCCGGGCCGCATGACCGGTAGCGCCGGGCCATGCCCGGCGGCTTTGCGCGCATGCCGTCCATGGAAACCAGCGTGCCGCCAGCTCCACGGGCCGCCCCGCTAGAATGGCGCCATGACTGAATTCATTCCGCCCGGCACCCGCTTCCATGCCCTGCCCTCGCCGTTCCCGTTCAAGCGCGGTGGCGCCCTGCACGGCGCGCGCGTGGCCTACGAGACCTGGGGCACGCTGGCCGCCGACGGCCGCAACGCGATCCTGATCGTTACCGGTCTGTCGCCCGATGCGCACGCCGCCGCCAACGGGGCCAACCCCGCGCCCGGCTGGTGGGAAGCCATGGTTGGTGCAGGCAAGCCGATCGACACCGACCGCTGGTTCGTGGTCTGCGTGAACTCGCTGGGCAGCTGCAAGGGCTCCACCGGCCCGGCCTCGTTGAACCCGGCCACTGGCGAGCCCTATCGCCTCGACTTCCCGGAACTGTCGGTGGAAGACGGTGCGCGCGCAGCCATCGAGGTCGTGCATGCGCTGGGCATCGAACAGCTGGCCTGCGTGGTCGGCAATTCGATGGGCGGCATGACCGCGCTGGCGGTGCTGATGCTGCAGCCGGGCATCGCCCGCAGCCACATCAACATTTCCGGCAGCGCGCAGGCGTTGCCGTTCTCCATCGCCATCCGTTCATTGCAGCGCGAAGCGATCCGCCTCGACCCCAAGTGGGACGGCGGGCGCTACACCGAGATCGATTATCCGGAATCGGGCATGCGCATGGCACGCAAGCTGGGCGTGATCACCTACCGTTCCGCGCTGGAATGGGATGGGCGCTTCGGTCGCGTGCGGCTGGATTCGGACCAGACCGATGATGATCCGTTCGGCCTCGAATTCCAGGTGGAGAGCTATCTGGAAGGCCATGCACGGCGCTTCGTGCGCTTCTTCGATCCGAACTGCTATCTGTATCTGAGCCGTTCGATGGACTGGTTCGACCTGGCCGAGTATGCCGACGGTGACGTGCTGGGCGGGCTGGCGAAGATCCGTGTCGAAAAGGCGCTGGCCATCGGCGCCAACACCGACATCCTGTTCCCGGTGCAGCAGCAGCAACAGGTGGCCGACGGCCTGCGTGCCGGCGGTGCCGATGCGCAGTTCATCGGCCTGGACTCACCGCAGGGCCACGACGCATTCCTCGTCGATTTCGATCGCTTCGGCCCGGCCGTGCGCGGTTTCCTCGACGGACTGTAAGTGGCCTGGCGGCGCAACCTCGCGCTGGCCGCGTTCGGCGCGCTCCTCGCGTTGACGGTCAGTGGCGTGCTGCCGCTGTGGCTGGGCGGCTGGTGCGTGCTGGCCAGCGTGGTGTCGTTCGGGCTGTACGGGCATGACAAGCGGGCGGCACAGCGCAAGCAGTGGCGCATTCCCGAACGCACGTTGCAGCTTCTGGCCTTCGCCGGTGGCTGGCCCGGTGCGCTGCTGGGCCAGGCACTGTTCCGGCACAAGCACCGCAAGGCGGAATTCCAATGGGTGTTCTGGCTATGCGTGCTGGCCAACGTGGCCTCGATCGCAGTGATGCTGCGCGAGTTTTCGCGGTAGCCGTTCGAACGACGCGGCACGACGCCAGTAGATCCACGCCATGCGTGGATGTGCCGGTCGGCACGCCATCACGCAAACGGCCGCCGGGCATGGCCCGGCGCTACCACCGCGATTACGTTTCCCGCTCCAGCACACCGTCACGCAATCGGTACTGCGCATCCACCACGCCGTCCGGCAGCTCATCGTGGGTGATCATCAACAGGCTGCGGCCGTCCAGCAGCGCCGGCAGGTCGCGCAGCAACGCGTGCGCGGTATCCACGTCCAGCCCTTCGGTGGGTTCGTCCAGCACCAGGATGGGCGCATTGCGCAGCATCGCCCGCGCCAGCGCAAGGCGACGTGCCTGCCCGGCCGACATCGTCGCGCCGTTCTCGCCCACCCAGGTGTCCAGACCGCCGTTGCGCTCGGCCCATTCGCCCAGCCGCACCCGGCGCAGCACGGCCCACAGCGTGGCATCGCTGGCTTCCGGGTCGCCCAGGCGCAGGTTGTCGGCCACGCTGCCGGCGAAGACCGGTGCGTTCTGCGGCAGCCAGGCCAGTTGCCGATGCCAATCGGCCTGGGCGAACGTGCGCAGGTCCTGGCCGCCATAGCTCAGGCGCCCCTGCTGCGGGTCCCACAAGCGCAGCAGCAGGCTGGACAGGGTGGTCTTGCCGCACCCGCTGTCACCACGGATCGCGATGCGTTCGCCCGGCGCCAGATGCAGCTGCAGCCCGCACAGCACCGGCCGCGCCGCGCCCGGCCACTGGAAATGCACGTCTTCCCACTGCACCGCCGATGCCTGCGGCACCGGATGCGGCGCTTGCGGCTCGTCCACGGCGGCGGGTTGTTCGACGATGGACTGCAGGCGATCGGCCGCAATACGACCAGACTGCAGCGATTGCCAGGCCAGGCCCATGCCGGCCCACAGCTCGA
Source organism: Stenotrophomonas sp. ZAC14D2_NAIMI4_6 (assembly GCF_003086875.1). NCBI lineage: Bacteria > Pseudomonadati > Pseudomonadota > Gammaproteobacteria > Lysobacterales > Lysobacteraceae > Stenotrophomonas > Stenotrophomonas sp. ZAC14D2_NAIMI4_6. Next base: position 2,811,216 of record NZ_CP025996.1, read on the forward strand.
TCAGCGCCACGGTCAGGAACACCAGGCCGGCGGCCATTTCCGCGGCAATACGCTGCTGTTCGGCCGCGTGCAGGGCCAGCGCCAACATGCCGACCAGGCCCAGCCCAGCCACCGCGCCGTGCAGGGTGGACGCTGCAATCAGGCGCCAGCGCCGGCGCCGATCGCGCGCCGCCAGTTGTTTGGCTGCAACGCGCACCTTCAACTGCCACGCGGTACCCGCATGCAGGGCCGCAAGGTCACCCGCGCCTTCCAGCCCTTCGAACGCGGCGGTGCGCAGCGCGGCGCGATGCGCAGCGCGGTCGGCTTCTTCGGCATCGCGCCCGCGCACGCCCAGCCACGGCACGCCGAAGCCGATCAGCACTGCCAGCACGGCCAGCAGCACGGCCGCCGCGGGCAGGATCAGCGCGGCCGATGCAATGGCCACCAGTGACAGCGCAGCGAGCGCGAACAGCGGCCCGAGCGCGCGCACCAGCAGTCCATCCACTTCGCCGATGTCACCCAGCAGGCGTGCCAGCAGTTCACCGGTGCGAGTGGCCCCCAGCCGCGCCGGTGCCAGCGGCAGCGCGCGGCGGAAGAACCACACGCGCAGGTCGCGGGCGATGCGCAATGTGGCATCGTGGCCCACCAGCTTCTCGAAATAGCGCGAGACGATGCGGGCCATGGTCAGACCGCGGATGCCGGCTGACGGCGAGAAGAAATTGAAGCCCTGCGCCAGCCCTGCGGCACCGGCCAGCGCCGCGGCGGTCAGGAAGCCACCGGACAGCCCCAGCAGCGCGGTGCCGGCCAGCATGGTGATCCACAGCAGCAGCACGGTCAGCAGCAGGCGCGGACGGTGGCGCATGAATACCGCGCGCAGCGAATCGGGCGAGCGGCTCATGCGCGCACCGCCTGCGCCGGGTCGACCAGGCGGCCTTCGGGCAACAACAGGCAGCGGTCGGCCCAGGCGATCACCGCCGGGCTGTGGGTGGCCACCACCACGGTGCGGCCGCGCGCATAGGCGGCCAGGCTGCGCAGCAGTGCGGCCTCGGTGTCGGCATCCAGGAATGCAGTGGGCTCGTCCAGCAGCAGCACCTGCGGATCGCGCAGCAGCAACCGCGCCAGGCCGATGCGCCGTGCTTCGCCACCGGACAAGCCGAAGCCGCGCTCACCGATCATCGTGTCCAGGCCCTGCGGCAGGCGCTGGGCGAACTGCAGCACCTGTGCCGCCTCGGCCACCGCGCGCAGGCGCGCATCACTGGCCCCGGGATCGGCCAGGCGCAGGTTATCGGCAATCGAGCCATGGAACAGGTACGGGCGTTGGCTGGCGTAGGCGACCTGCACGCCGGGCCGCACCAGCACGCGGCCTTCGCGCGGCGGCAGCCATCCCGCCAGCGCTTCCAGCAGGGTGCTCTTGCCCGAACCGCTGGGGCCGACCAGGGCCAGGCGCTGGCCGGGTTCCAGGCGTACATCCAGCCCACTCAGCACATCCTGCGGCGCGCCCAGCGGGCGCAGCACCAGACCCTGCGCCTGCAGCGGCGGCAACGCGGCCTCGGCCGGTTCGGGTGCGCGCGTGGCCATGCCTTCCTCCGGCAACGCCGTTTCTTCTGGCAATGCGTGCAGCAGGCGTTCCACTTCGGCGGCAGCGGCCAGCGCGTTGGCACGGTCGTGGTAATGGGCCGCCAACCGCCGCAGCGGCGCGTAGAACTCCGGCGCCAGCAGCAGGCAGAACAGACCCGCACCCAGGGTGGGCACGCTGGCATGCAGTGACATCAGGCCCAGGTAGCTCAGCCCCAGGTAGAGCGCCACCATCGCCACGCTGACCGAGGCGAAAAATTCCAGCACGGTGGACGACAGGAAGGCGATGCGCAGCACCTTCATCGTGCGCACCCGCACCCCTTCGGCCGCCGCTTCCACACCGGCCAGTTCGGCATCGCCGCGGCCGTACAGGCGCAGCAGGCCCAGGCCCTTGATGCGATCGGCGAAGTGCCCGCTCATGCGCGCCAGTTCACCCAGCTGCGCACGCCCGGCGGCTTCGGCACCCCAGCCGACCAGCATCATGAAGAACGGCACCAGCGGCGCGGTGAACAGCAGGATCAGCGCCACCACCCAGTCCACCCAGGCCACCGCCGCCAGGATCAGCAGCGGCACCACCACCACTTCGGTGCGTACCGGCAGGAACCCACTGTAATAGTTCTCAATCGCATCACCGTGATGCAGCATCAATTCACCCAGCTCGCCGGTGCGACGTTGCCGCAGCCACAGCGGGCCCTGCCCCAGCAGGCGTGCGAACACGCGCTCGCGCAGGGCCAGGCGCGCGGCGTCGGCCACGTCGCCTGCGGCGGCCTGGCTGGCGCCGGCCAGTGTGGTGCGCAGCAGCAGGATGACCACCAGCCCGGCCAGCACCGGCAGCCCCGACGCCAGCGGCGCACGCTGCACCAGCACGTGCTGCACCAGCCAGGCGATGGCCGCGGCCTGGCCGATCAGCAACGCGCCGGACACGCCCAGGCACAGCCCCGCCAGGCGCTGGCGGCCCCGCGCCGCGCGTGCCAGATCGGCCAGCCAGGCCGTACGGGTACGCCGCTGCAGGGCCGATTCGGCGTGCGGGTCGGTGGCAACAGCGGAAGATTCGACAGCGCTCAAGGGGGTCACGGGCAACAGGGCATGGCCGGCATTGTAGGCACACACAGGCGCCCTCCCCTGCGGCCAGCGGTCGCAGTCTTCATCCGGTTTGGCATACGATCCCCGTGCAGAGCCATTCATACATTGATCTGGATCAAGGCTGTTTGAAGTAGTCGGTCACATCATCCACCCCGTAGACCACCCTTCCCGCCACCTGCAACGGCACTATCCAACGAGGTAGCCAGGCCATGATTGATCAGACAGTCGTAGAACTGTCGCGGCTGCAATTCGCTTTGACCGCGATGTACCACTTCCTATTCGTACCGCTCACCCTTGGCCTGTCCTTCATGGTGGCCATCATGGAAAGCGTGTACGTGATGACACGCAAGCAGGTCTGGCGCCAGATGACCCTGTTCTGGGGCGCCCTGTTCGGCATCAACTTCGCCATCGGCGTGGCCACCGGCCTGGTGATGGAATTCCAGTTCGGCATGAACTGGTCGTACTACAGCCACTACGTGGGCGATATCTTCGGTGCGCCGCTGGCCATCGAAGGCCTGATGGCGTTCTTCCTGGAAGCCACCTTCATCGGCCTGTTCTTCTTCGGCTGGAAGCGGCTGAGCCCGGTCAAGCACCTGACGGTGACCTGGCTGATGGCGCTGGGCACCAATCTGTCGGCGGTGTGGATCCTGATCGCCAACGGCTGGATGCAGAACCCGACCGGCGCGGTGTTCAACCCGGAAACGATGCGCATGGAAGTGGTGGATTTCGCCGCCGTGCTGCTGAACCCGGTGGCCCAGGCCAAGTTCGTGCACACCGTCAGCGCCGGCTACGTGACCGGTGCGATCTTCGTGATGTCGATCAGCGCCCTGTACCTGCTGCGCAACAAGCACCGTGACATGGCCCGCCGCTCGTTCGCGGTGGCCGCTGCGTTCGGCCTGCTGTCGTCGCTGTCGGTGGTGGTGCTGGGTGACGAAAGTGGTTACGCCGCCAGCGAACACCAGAAGATGAAGCTGGCCGCCATTGAAGCGATGTGGGAAACCGAGCGTGCGCCGGCCGACTTCACCGCCTTCGGCATTCCCAACCAGACCACCCAGCAGAACGACTACGCGATCAAGATTCCGTACCTGATGGGCCTGATCGCCACCCGTTCCACCAACCAGCCGATCCCGGGCATCCTGGAACTGGTGGAGCGCGCCGAGCACCGCATCCGCGGCGGCCAGCTGGCCTACGGTGCGCTGGAACGCATCCGTGCCAACAAGGACGATGTGGAAGCGCGCGAGATGTTCGACCGCCACTGGCAGGACCTGGGCCACGGCCTGCTGCTGAAGCGTTACCGCGAGGACATCCTCAACGCTACGCCGGAAGAAATCTCCAAGGCCGCGCTGGATACCGTGCCGCGCGTGGCGCCGTTGTTCTGGACCTTCCGCGTGATGGCTGGCCTGGGCTTCTACCTGATCGCCTTCTTCGCCCTGGCGTTCTACTTCTCCTGCCGCAACAACTTCCAGGACAAGCGCTGGTTCCTGAAGCTGGCGGTGTGGTCGCTGCCGGTGCCGTGGATCGCGATCGAATGCGGTTGGTTCGTGGCCGAATACGGTCGCCAGCCGTGGGCGGTGGATGGCGTGCTGCCCACCTTCTATGCCGCGTCGGGCCTGGCCCTGCATGAAATCCTGACCACGCTGGCCATCTTCACCGCGCTGTACACGGTGCTGCTGGTGATCGAGGTGAAGCTGATGCTGAAGGCGATCCGCAAGGGTCCGGACGAGATCCTGCCGACGCTGCAGGCCGACATCCGCCCCGCATCCCCCAATGCCGCAATGCCGGCCCCCGGCCAGGTCTGAGGCAGGAGAACGCACATGGAATTTCTTGGATTGGATTACACCACGCTGCGCGTGATCTGGTGGCTGCTGCTGGGCATCCTGCTGATCGGCTGGGCGGTGATGGATGGCTTCGACCTGGGCGTGGGCACCCTGCTGCCCTTCGTGGCCAAGACCGATGAAGAGCGCCGGCTGGTGATCAACACCGTCGGCCCGGTGTGGGAAGGCAACCAGGTGTGGCTGGTGCTGGGTGGCGGCGCGATCTTCGCCGCATGGCCGCCACTGTATGCGGTCAGCTTCTCCGGCTTCTACCTGGCGGTGTTTGCCATGCTGTTCGGGCTGATCCTGCGCCCGGTCGGCTTCAAGTACCGCAGCAAGCTGCCCAGCAAGCGCTGGCGCGACAACTGGGACCGGGTGCTGTTCGTCGGTGGCCTGCTGCCGGGCCTGATCGCCGGTGTGGCGGTGGGCAACGTGCTGCTGGGCGTGCCGTTCCACTTCGATGACAGCATGCGCATCTTCTACACCGGCTCGTTCTTCGGCCTGCTGACCCCGTTCGCGCTGGTGGCAGGTCTGGTGAGCGTGGCGATGCTGGTGTCGCACGGCGCAGCCATGCTGGTGATCAAGACCGATGGCCCGGTGGCCGATCGTGCCGCGCGCTACGGCAGCGTGGCGGCGATCATCAGCTGCGTGCTGTTCGCCGCAGCCGGTGCCTGGGTGGCCTTCGGCCTGCCCGGCTACCAGATCACCTCGCAGGTGGTGACCGACGGCCCGACCAACCCACTGCTGAAGACCGCGGCCATCGGCACGGCCGCCGGTGGCTGGCTGCGCAACTACAGCAGCATGCCGCTCACGATCGTGTTCCCGGTGCTGGGCCTTCTGGGTGCACTGGCCAGCGCGGCGCTGCTGCGGGCTCGTCGCGGCGGCCTGGCGTTCATCGCCTCGGGCGCGTCGATTGCCGGCATCATCCTCACCGTCGGCTTTGCCATCTTCCCGTTCCTGCTGCCGTCTTCCAGCCAGCCCGGTTCCAGCCTGACCGTCTGGGACAGCTCGTCCAGCCACCTGACGCTGGGCATCATGCTGGTGGCCACGGCGATCTTCCTGCCGATCATCCTGGCCTACACCACCTGGGTGTACCGCGTGCTGAAGGGCAAGACGACCACCGAAGAGATGGACCAGAACCCGAACGCGTATTGATTTGAAGGTGTGCCGACCCACGGTCGGCACCTACCCCGAAAAGAGGAGAAACGAACATGTGGTATTTCGCCTGGATTCTCGGCACCGGCCTGGCCTCCACCGTGGCCATCCTCAACGGCATGTGGTTCGAATCGCGCGAGCAGAACCGGCTCGAACAGGAAAACCGTCGCTGAGTTGTAAAAAAACCTTGCCGCCTTGGCCTTCACACGGTATCTTAGGCGGCTCCTTCGGGGTGTAGCTCAGTCTGGTAGAGCGCTACGTTCGGGACGTAGAGGTCGCAGGTTCGAATCCTGTCTCCCCGACCACTTTTGTGGTCGCATTGAAGCCTGGTGAAGTTGTCCAGGCTTTTTTGTTCCCTGAAGTGACACTGCCTTGGCAGTGTGAAGGAAACCGCTTTCACCCCTTGCCGCCATCGGGGTGAACAGCTAGAATAGGCGGCTCCCTTCGGGGTGTAGCTCAGTCTGGTAGAGCGCTACGTTCGGGACGTAGAGGTCGCAGGTTCGAATCCTGTCTCCCCGACCACTTCGGTGGTCAGCAAGAAGCCTGGAAGACGACAGTCCTCCGGGTTTTTTTGTATCTGAAATCGGCGCCCCGCCCGCATGGCGGCCGCAATGCCGCGGCCACGTACAATGGCCCCCTGCCCCCACCTGTCGCACCGGCCCGGTCCGGTGCCGCCGCTGCACGCCCACGTTCCCGCGTGCGCCACCTGCAAGGATTCCGCATGACCACCGCCTCCCACGACTCGCCCTCACTGCTGCACGGGCGGCTGCTCGCCTTCGCTGCCATCCTGCTGGCGGCCGTGAACCTGCGCACCGCTGTCACCTCCATCACCCCGCTGCTGGACGTGCTGGGCCAGCATTTCGGCTTCGGCACCACCATGACCGGCGTGCTGGGCATGCTGCCGACCGCCTCGTTCGCCCTGTTCGGCGTGGCCACCCCGGCCCTGGCCCGGCGCCTGGGGCTGGAACGCACCACCCTGCTGGCCATGACCCTGGCCATGGCCGGCCTGCTGCTGCGCTCCAGCGCCGGCAACGTCGGCACCCTGCTGCTGGGTTCGGTGATAGCACTGGCCGGCATGGGCATCGGCAACGTGGTGGTACCGCCGCTGGTGAAGCGCTACTTCGCCAACAAGGTGGGCACCATGAGCACGCTGTACATCAGCATGCTGCAGCTGGGCACCATGCTGCCGGCGCTGCTGGCGGTGCCGGTGGCGCAGGCGGCCGGCTGGCGCGTGTCGCTGGGCATGTGGGCGCTGCTGGCCCTGGCCGCCGCCCTGCCGTGGCTGATGCTGGCCCGCCGCGCGCCGCACGCGCAGCTGGCGGCCAACGATCCCAGCGCCCAGCCGCACGGCAAGGTCTGGCGCACGTCGCTGGGCTGGAGCATGTCGCTGATGTTCGGCATGACCTCGCTGATGACCTATTCGATGTTCACCTGGCTGCCGCGCATCGTGGTGGAAGCCGGCGCCACGCCGGCCTTCGGCGGGGTGATGGTGGCCGTGTTCTCGGCGCTGGGGCTGCTGCCGTCGCTGGTCATCCCGTCGCTGGCGGTGCGCCTACAGAACCCGTTCCCGCTGGTGCTGATCGGCTTCTTCTCGTTCGTGATCGCCTTTGCCGGCCTGCTGCTGGCGCCGATGAAGGTGCCCCTGCTGTGGGCCGCCCTGCTGGGCGTGGGCCCGTCCACCTTCCCGCTGGCACTGACCCTGATCAACCTGCGCACGCGCACCGCCACCGGCTCGGCGGCGCTGTCCGGCTTCATGCAGGGCGTGGGTTACAGCTTCAGCTGCCTGGGGCCGTTCCTGGTCGGCTGGCTGCACACGGTCAGCAACGGCTGGGGCCTGCCGTTCGGCTTCCTGTTCGGTTGTGCCACGGTGATGCTGTGCGCGTCCTGGGTGGCGTGCAAGCCGCGCCGCCTGGAAGATCTGTGGTGATCCGGGCCACCTTCCCCCGCGCGTCTACACACCGCTTCGGCGCGAACTGACGTAGCGTGTCCAAAGCTGACGCGGGGCGCTTCCAGGCCCATTGGCCGGGGCGCGCCCACCGTGCCTGCGCACCGCGCCGCTGCGGCGGCCGGTTCAACGTGATTTCGCAGTCCAAGCCTTTGGCGGAAGGGACGGTGCGACGGAAATGGCCTGTATCCGGTGGCGCTTGCGTGTAGAGGGAACAGCGAGGCTCTGGCCTCCTTGGGGCGTGTCGGCTAAAGTTGGCATGTGATGTGCGTCACACTTTTTGCACATCGTCTAAGAATGGATGCTGAAGGGGGAATTCATGGTTGTTCATCGACCGCTGGCGCTCTGCGTCGGCCTGGCCTGCGCCGCTCTGGCGTCCGGGGCCCACGCGGCGCCGCCGCCCACCCAGGCCACCCGTGCCGATCGGCTGGCTGAAATCGGCCATTACCGTGACCAGGCCCACTGGGTTGATGCGCTGGCCGCCATCGAGCGCGCGCAGCAGGTCGAACCCAACGATGACCTGCTGTACAAGCTGCAGGTGCTCACCCTGGGCGACATCGGCAATGCGCACCGCGCCTGGCGCCTGTACCAGGCACGGCCGCAGTTGTTCGATGCCGACCAGAAGGCCCGGCTGGAAGCGAACTACGTAGCCAAGCTGGTTAACTGGAGCCTCGCCTACGGCCAGACCGAAGATTCGCGCCTGGACGAGGCCGAGGATGCGCTGGCTGAAATGGAGCAGTACGTGCAGCGCGACGGCACGCCGCTGGCGCAGGCCCCCCTGCGCATCCGCATGGACCGGCTGATCCTGCTCAACCGCCTGTCACGGCACGCACAGGTGCGCGATGAAGCACGCGCCCTGCAGGCCGAAGGCCATGCCCTGCCCGACTATGTGCTGCCGGCGGTGGGCGATTCGATGATGGCCACCCAGCACCCCGACGAAGCCATTCCGCTGCTGGAAGCGGCGGTGAAGAACGATCCGTCGCGCTTCCAGTCGCGCTCTGAATTGGCCTACGCCTACCTGGAAACCGAGCAGGCAGAAAAAGCCATCGGCTACCTGCAGGCGTGGCAGAAGGACGAACCGGCCTGGCGCTGGGGCGGCGGCAAGAGCCCGTACGCCAACTGGGCGCGCTACGAGGCCGACGTGAACCTGGCGATGATCCGCGCCTACAGCGGCGACCTGCCCACCGCGCAGCGCGAACTGGAAGCCCTGGTGGACGTGGGCCCGGGCAACGGCGGCCTGCAGACCGCGCTGGGCAGCGTGTACCAGATGCGCGGCTGGCCGCGGCGTTCGCTGGAACGCCACCAGATGGCCTACACGCTGGACCCGCGCGACGTCTCGCCGCGCCTGGGCATGCACGAAGCCTACGTGCAGCTGCAGCGCGACGATCTGGCGCGGCCGCTGCACGACGATCTGCTGGAACGCTACCCCAACCAGCCCTCGGTGCTGCGCATGGACCGCGACTGGCGCGCACACCGCGGCTGGCAGCTGCAGGCCACCGTTGAAGGCGGCCGCAGCTCGGGCGGCGGCGGCACCTCGCCGCTGGGCAACGACGACCTGCATTACGGCATGGAAGTGGCCACGCCCATCCTGGACGACCGCTGGCGGCTGTTCGCCTTCGCCGACCGCCGCTCGGTCACCTTCCAGGACCAGAAGATCAACCCGCTGTGGATGGGTGCCGGCGTGCGCTACCGCTTCGGCCACGCAGACGCCGAAGCCGCCGTGCTTCGTCCCAACGACAGCATCGGCGACACCGGTCTGCGCGGTGGCTTCGGCTGGCAGTTCAACGACCAGTGGCATGCCGGCGTCACTGCCGCGCGCAACGATCCGGAAGCCTCGATGCAGGCCCGCGTCTCGGGCATCACCGCCGACAGCGTGGCCGTGGCCGTGGACTACACCCGTAACGAGCGCACCCACTGGAGCCTGGGTGGCAGCCAGTTCCGCTACGACGACGGCAACCGCCGCGACACCCTGACCAGCGCCATCGAACAGCGCCTGCTGACCCGCCCGCGCCTGCTGATCGATGGCCTGGGCAGCGTCTACACCAGCCGTGGCAGCCAGGACGACGCACCGTACTTCAATCCCTCGCGCGACCGCTCGGTGGAAATCGGCCTGCGCATCGACCAGCAGTTGTGGCGCCACTACGAACGCCACTTCCGCCACCGCCTGACGGTGTCGCTGGGCGACTACTGGCAGGAAGGCTATGGCAGCGCACTGATTCCCAGCGTGGCGTACCGCCACGAATGGCAGTTCAGCCAGGGGCGCATCCTGGAATACGGGGTGAGCTGGTCGCGGCCGGTCTACGACGGCCAACGTGAACGTCATATCGGCTTCGATGCCGCGCTGCGCTGGGGAGAGTGAGATGGAACGGATGCTTCGCTACCTGATGACCACCGTGCTGCTGGGCCTGCTGGCCCTGGCACTGCCGGCCGCAGCCCAGCAGCCCACCGAGCTGGATGCCAGCGACAACGGCCTGCTGATCCTGAGCTACCACGACATCCGCGATGACGTGCGCGAAAAGGCCGACGCCGACGCCTACGCGGTCAGCACGCAGAACTTCGCCGCACACCTGGACTGGCTGTCGGCGCACGGCTACCACCCGATCTCGCTGTCGCAGCTGATCAAGGCCTCGCGCGGAGAAGCGACGCTGCCGCCGCGGCCGGTGCTGCTGACCTTCGATGACGGCCTGCGCAGCGTCTACACCCGCGTGTACCCGCTGCTGCGTGCGTACAACTACCCGGCGCTGGTGGCAGTGATCACCGACTACGTGGACATGGCACCGGGCCGCACCATCGACTATGGCTACCGGCCGTTCGGCCATGACGATTTCCTGACCTGGGCACAGCTGCGCGAGATGCAGTCCAGCGGACTGATCGAACTGGCCAGCCACACCGACAACCTGCACCACGGCGTGCAGTCCAACCCGCAGGGCAACCAGACCCCGGCGGTGATCACCCGCGTGTACGACCCGAAGGCGCAGCGCTACGAAACCGCGCAGGAGTACGAACAGCGCCTGCGCGCCGACCTCGGCCGCAGCGTGCAGTTGATCAAGAAAGAGCTGGGGGTGACGCCGAAGGCGATCGTCTGGCCGTACGCCGCCTACAATCAGATGAGCAACGACATTGCCGAGCAGTTGGGCATGCCGGTGTCGTTCGATCTGGAAGGCCGCAGCACGCCGGTGACCCGCGACCTGCACGGTCTGGCGCGCCTGCTGGTGACCAACAATCCGAACACCGCCTCGCTGGCCTTTGAACTGCGCCGCAATGTCAGCCTGGATGGCACCCGCGCGCTGCAGATCGACATGGATGCGGTGTACGACGCCAACCCCGCGCAGCAGGCGCGCAACCTGGATGCGCTGATCGAGCGCGTAAAGAAGGTCGGCCCGACCCACGTCTACCTGCAGGCCTTCGCCGATCCGGACGGCAACAACACCGCCGATGCCCTGTACTTCCCCAACCGCCACCTGCCGATGCGTGCGGACCTGTTCAACCGCGTGGCCTGGCAGCTGAAGACCCGTGCCGGGGTGAAGGTGTATGCGTGGCTGCCGGTGCTGGGCTACGAACTGCCCGACGCCGCACAGCGCACCGCGCTGGGTATCGCCAGCCCGGAACACGATGGCATGTACCGGTTGGACTTCACCCAGCCGCAGGCGCGGCAGATCATCAAGGACATCTACGAAGACCTGGCCATCAATTCGTACTTCGAAGGCCTGCTGTTCCATGACGATGCCTACGTGCGCGACACCGAACTGGCGCAGCTGCCGCAGGAAGGCCCCGATGGCGGCCGCACACAGGCACTGATCGACTTCACCCTGGAACTGCGTGACAGCGCGCAGCGCTGGCGGCCGAAGCTGGGCACGGTGCGCAACCTGTACGCCCAGCCGGTGCTGGAACCGCAGAGCGCCACCTGGTTCGCCCAGCGCCTGGACCTGTTCAACAAGGCCTACGACCGCACTGCACTGATGGCCATGCCGTGGATGGAAGGCAGCCGCCACCCCGAGCGCTGGCTGGACCGCCTGGTCACCGCCGTGCGCGCGCACGACCCGGACCTGAAGCACACCATGTTCGAACTGCAGACCGTGGATTGGCGCACACAGACGCCGATCAGCGGCCAGCGCCTGCGCGCCCAGGTGCGCCGCCTGCAGGCACAGGGTGTACGCCACTTCGCGTGGTACCCGGACGATTTCATTGCCGACAAGCCGTCGACCGTGGACGCGCGCGCCGCGATGTCTGCGCGCAACTTCCCGTACCCGGAGAAGTGACATGGACATGAGCCCCTGGCTGTATGCCCTGTTCCAGTTCGCCTTCTTCTACCCGATGGTGATGGCGTTCTTCTGGATGTCCGGTGGCCTGTACTACTTCTTCCGCCGCGAGCGGAAGTCGCGGCCGCGCAACGATCCGCCACCGATGGCCGAATACCCGTTCGCCACGCTGCTGATTCCCTGCCACAACGAATCGGACAACCTGGACGACACCATCGGCGCGGCGCTGGCCCAGCGCTACCCGGATTTCGAAGTGATCGCCATCAACGATGGCAGCCGCGATGACACCGGCGCGCGCCTGGATGCACTGGCCGCGCAGCACCCGCGCCTGCGCGTGGTGCACCTGGACCGCAACCTGGGCAAGGCCAATGCGCTGCGCATGGGCGCGCTGGCCGCGCGTTCGGAATACCTGGTGTGCATCGATGGCGATGCGATGCTGGAAGAGTTCGCCATGCACTGGATGGTCTGGCACCTGACCAGCGGCCCGCGTGTGGGCGCGGTGACTGGCAATCCGCGCATCCGCAACCGTTCGACCCTGCTGGGTCGCCTGCAGGTGGCCGAGTTCTCCTCGATCATCGGCATGATCAAGCGTGCCCAGCGCGTGTACGGGCGCATCTTCACCGTGTCCGGGGTGATCGCCGCGTTCCGCCGCACCGCCCTGCACCGCATCGGCTACTGGGCCGACGACATGGTGACCGAGGACATCGACATCAGCTGGCGCCTGCAGCTGGACCACTGGGACATCCGTTACGAGCCCAACGCGCTGTGCTTCATCCTGATGCCCGAAACCCTGAAGGGTCTGTGGCGGCAGCGCCTGCGCTGGGCGCAGGGTGGCGTGGAAGTGCTGCTGCGGCATGGCACTTCGCTGTTCAGCTGGCGCAAGCGGCGCATGTGGGGGGTGTTGCTGGAGTACATCCTGAGCGTGTTCTGGGCGTACACCATGTTGCTGATCGTGGTGCTGTGGGCGCTGGGCAAGTTCGTTCCGCTGCCGGCCCCGCTGTACATCGATACGCTGCTGCCGCAATGGCACGGCGTGATCCTGGCGCTGGTCTGCCTGCTGCAGTTCGCCAGCAGCCTGATCATCGACCGTCGTTACGAAACACACATTGGACGCAACTACTTCTGGGTCATCTGGTACCCGATGGCGTACTGGTTGATCAGCCTGTTCACCACTCTGGTGGCGTTGCCGAAGACGCTGTTCAAGCGCCGCGGCAAGCGCGCCACGTGGGTCAGCCCTGACCGGGGGATCCGATGAGCACCGTACGTGGCACCACCACCAAGAAACCGTCCAACCGCTTCGATTCGCGGTTGATCCAGAAGCCTCGCCAGCAGCCGCGCCTGCAGCGCACGGCCTGGGGCTTCGTCACCCTGGCCTTCTGGGGCTTCTACTTCTACCTGTGGGCACCACTGGTCACGCTGATCTCGTGGCTGCTGGGCGGGCAGATGGCGTTCGTGCAGTTGTACCAGCACAAGCAGCATTTGGACCCGTTCGTGATGATCGCGCTGCCGATCATCCTGGTGTGCTGCGCGCTGCTGCTGATCGCCTGGGCCGAGTACAACCGCTACCGTTTCGCCGGCAAGGAACGGCGCGCGCCGCGGGTGGATTCGAGCCGGGCGGAGATCGCCCACTCGCTGGGTGCCAGCGATGCACTGGCCGATCTGCTGGTGAATGCCAAGGCGGTGACGCTGCACATGGATGACAACGCACGCCCGGTGGGCCTGACGCGGCAGCCGCTGGTGTAAGGGGGAGTTGTTTCGGCAGGGCTTGCAGCCCTGCACGTGCTTCAAGCCAGAGCAACGGCAACGGCAACGGCAACGTCAAAAGCTGGGTATCCGTGGGATGGCGGGGCGGTGTGGGTGGGCAGGACACGCCGCAAGTACGTCCGTGTAGGCTCGTAGGCGCCATCCATGGCGCCTGCGGTCCTGCCCACCCACACCGCCCCACCTCTGACGGGTTCACTCGGCTGTTGGCAACGGCGACTTTTCGAGCGCGCGGCTATTGGTAGGTGTCGACCTTGGTCGACACAGTAGATCCACGCCATGCGTGGATGATCTTCCATGGAAATCGAATATTGAACTCGGGGTCAGAGCCCGTTGCCGTTCCGACAAATCGCGCTGTTGGTAGGTGTCGACCTTGGTCGACACATCTGTCAGTTACCGAATGAATCATCCACGCATGGCGTGGATCTACTGACGGATGCCGAAACAATTGCGGGGTCAGAGCCCGTTGCGCAGCAACGGGATCCGACCCCATGCCGTTCCCACAGCGCTCGCCAACGGTAGGTGTCGACCTTGGTCGACACATCTGTCAGATACCGAATAAATCATCCACGCATGGCGTGGATCTACTGACGGATGCCGAAACAATTGCGGGGTCAGAGCCCGTTGCGCAGCAACGGGATCCGACCCCATGCCGTTCCGACAGATCGTGCCGACAGTAGGTGTCGACCTTGGTCGACACATCTGTCAGGTATCGAATGAATCATCCACGCATGGCGTGGATCTACTGACGGGTGCCGAAACAATTGCGGGGTCAGAGCCCGTTGCCGTTCCGACAGATCGCGGGAAACTGTCAGAGGTGGGGCGGTGTCGGAATGCGGGGTGTCAGCCGCATGGATGCGGCTGCCAAGCCTACAGGGGTGAGGGCGCTTTGCTTGCGAAGCACTGCTTCGCAAGCGCCCGAACGCACAGCCGCCATCGGCTGGGCCGGGCCCCGGAGGGGGACTTGCGGCGTCCCCGCATTCCGACACCACCCCGCCATCCCACGGAATGCACGCTTTTGACGTTGACGTGCAGCAGGTGCAGGGCCGCAGGCCCTGCCGCAAAGCCCCCTACCGGGTCTGCCCTTCGCCACGTACCACGAACCGTTCCACGGTCAGCGCTTCCAACCCCATCGGGCCATACGCGTGCAGGCGCGTGGTGGAAATGCCGATCTCGCTGCCCAGCCCCAACTGGCCACCATCGGAAAAACGCGAGGACGCGTTGACCATTACCACCGCCGAACGCAGCGCGTTGACGAAGCGCTCGGCATTGCCGGCGTCTTCGGTCGCAATCACTTCGGTATGGTCAGAGGTATACGTGCGGATGTGGGCGATCGCCGCGTCCAGGTCATCGACCACGCCGACTGCCAGCACCAGATCGAGGAACTCGGCAGCGAAATCCTCGTCGGTAGCGGCCGTGCTGCCCGGAAGCAACGGCTGCGCGCGCGCGTCGGCACGCAGCTCCACCCCGCGCTCGCCCAGCGCCTGCGCCGCGCGCGGCAGGAACGCCTCGGCCACGTCGCGGTGCACCAGCAGCGTTTCCAGCGAATTGCAGGCCGCCGGGCGGCTGCACTTGCCATCCACCAGCAGCGCAACGGCCTTGTCCAGATCAGCGCTGGCATCCACGAACAGATGGCAGACACCCTTGTAGTGCTTGATGACCGGAACCCGTGCGTGTTCGGCAACGAAGCGGATCAGGCCTTCACCGCCACGCGGAATGGCCAGGTCGATCAGCTCGTGCAGCTGCAGCAGTTCCAGCATGGCCTCGCGGCGCAGATCGGTCAGCACGGTCACCGCCGCCGGCGGCACGCCGTTGGCCTTCAGTGCACCGGCCAGGGCCTGGGCGATGGCGGTGTTGGAATGGATGGCCTCGGAACCACCGCGCAGGATCACCCCGTTGCCGGCCTTCAGGCACAGCGCGGCGGCCTCTGCGGTCACGTTCGGGCGTGCCTCGTAGATCATCGCGATCACGCCCAGCGGCACGCGCACCTTCTGCACGCGGATACCGTTGGGGCGCACATCGTCGCGGGTTACCTGCCCAACCGGATCGGGCAGCGCGGCCACGTCGCGCACCGCTTCGGCCATGCCGAACAACCGCGCCGGGTCCAACGCCAGGCGGTCCAGCATCGCCGCGCCCACGCCTTTTTCCCGCGCTGCTGCCAGATCGCGTGCGTTGCCAGCCAGGATCAGGCCAGCGTTCGCTTCCAATGCCTGTGCCATGGACAGCAGCAATGCACGGCGCGCCGCACTGTCCAGCCCGGCAACCACCGTGGCCGCATCACGGCAGGCCCGCGCCTGCGCTTCGATTTCACTCATGGGGATATCCTGCGGTTGGTTCATGGCAGCACCAGATCGTCGCGATGCACGACCGTGCCACCGTAGTTGTAGCCGAGCACGGCCTGGATGTCGCGCGTGTGGCGCCCGGCGATGCGGCGCACATCGTCGGCGGCGTACTGGCTGACCCCGCGCGCCACGCAGACCCGCCCCGCGTCGCTGTTCCAGCACACCTGCACCATGTCACCGCGACGGAACGCGCCGTCGGCGCCGATGATGCCGCCGGGCAACAGCGAAGCGCCCTTCTCGCGCATGGCCTGCGCGGCACCGGCATCGACCAGGATCGCGCCCTTGGCCAGCGGGGCATGCCGCAGCCAATGCTTGCGCGCCGCTTCACGGCTGCGGGCGGCGTGGATGCGCGTGCCAAACAGCCGATCGCGGGTCAGCGCGCGCACCACGTCACCGCTGCGGCCGTTGAACAGATAGGTTTCAATGCCGAGCCGGCCGGCCTTGGCAGCGGCTTCCAGCTTGGTCCGCATGCCACCGGTACCGGCACGCGAGCCTGCACCGCCAGCCATGGCCAACACGGCATCGCTCAACTCGGCAACGTCGTGCAGCGGCTGCGCGTCGGCCACCGTGCGCGGGTCGGCGCTGTACAGCCCGTCGATGTCGGTGGCGATGAACAGCGCATCGGCGTCGACCAGCGCGGCCACCGTGGCGGCCAGGTTGTCGTTGTCGCCAAGCTTGAGTTCGTCCACCGAAACGGTGTCGTTCTCATTCACCACCGGCAGTGCGCCCAGCCGCAGCAGCTCGTTCAGCGTTGCGCGCGCATTGAGGTAGCGGCGGCGGTTGCGCAGGTCGTCGTGGGTCAGCAGCACCTGGGCCACCGGGCGCTCGAAGAAGCGCTGCCACAGGCCGATCAGCTGCGCCTGGCCCAGTGCGGCCAGGGCCTGGCGGGCGGCCATGGCCGCGCCGGGTTCATCCACGCGCGGCAGGATCGCCCGCCCCGCCGCGACAGCGCCGGAGGAGACGATCACTACTTCGCGGCCGGCCAGCACATGGGCCGACACGAACTGGGCCAGGCCCAGCGCATGGCGCGGCGACAGTCCGCCACCATCGGCGGCCAGCAGACTGCTGCCCACCTTCAGCACCGCACGCCGCCACGGCGGCAGCGCTTGTTCGGGGAACCGCGAGGCGACGTGGGCAGCGGGGTGTGTCATCAGCGGGATCTCAGCGGGTACGCCATTCGTGCACGGTCAATTGCGAGGCGTGCATCGTCACCAGCGGATCGGTGGCTACGATGGCCTGGGCCTGCGCCAGGCTGTCCACGTTGCACAGCACGTAGGCGCCGCCGCTGCCATCGGTGAAGCCACCGGTCAGCTGCAGCTGGCCCTGCTCGCGCAGCGCGTCCAGGAAATCCAGGTGCGGCTGCACCGCGGCCTGGGTGAACGTGGGCAGGCGCAGGGCCATGACCAGATAGACGGTGCCGGACATCAGGCCAGCGCCAGCCAGCGCGCGCGCAGTTCGTCCAGGCGCAGGTCGGCGGCCGAACCGGGCGACACGCGCGCGGCCAGGCTGCCTTCCGGGGTACGCCCCTGCCCTGCACTGTCAGCGCCGGCAGCGGCGGCCTTGTAGGCCTCGCGGAACGGCACACCGGCCACGGCCGCTTCCACCGCAACGTCGGTGGCATACATGCCCGAATCGATCGCTGCACGCAGCTTGTCGTCGCGCCACTCCAGGTTGGCCAGCAGCGCCGGCAGCAGTTCCAGCGCGGCCAGGCCGCGACCGAAGCCGTGGAAGATGGCGCCCTTGGACGACTGCAGGTCGCGGTGGTAGCCCGACGGCAGCGACAGCAGCTGTTCGATCTCGGTACGCGCCGCGGCCACGCTGGCGTGGGTGGCGCGCATCAATTCGATCACGTCCGGGTTGCGCTTGTTCGGCATGATCGAGCTGCCGGTGGTGTACTGCGCCGGCAACGCGACGAAACCGAATTCGGCACTGGTGAACAGCGAAAGATCCCAGGCGATGCGGCGCAGGTCCAGGGTCGCTCCGCCCAAGGCCTCCAGCGCAGCCAGTTCGAACTTGCCACGCGACAGCTGTGCGTAGATGGGCGACACCTGCATGCGCGCAAAGCCCAGCGCAGCGGTGGTGTGTTCGCGGTCCAGCGGCAGGTTCACGCCATAGCCGGCGGCGGTGCCCAGCGGGTTGGCATCCACCAGTGCGTAGGTGTCGCGCGCGCGCACCGCATTGTCGATGAAGGCTTCGGCCCAACCGGCCCACCACATGCCCGCCGAAGACACCACGGCACGCTGGATGTGGGTGTAGCCGGGAATCGGCAGGTCCTTCTCGGCCTGCGCGCGGTCCAGCGCCACCTTGGCCACTTCGGCGCTCAGATGGGCCACGCGCTGCAGTTTCTCCTTCAGCCACAGGCGGGTGGCCACCAGGATCTGGTCGTTGCGGCTGCGCCCGGTGTGGATCTTGCGCCCGGCATCGCCCAGGCGTTCGGTCAGGCGAGCTTCAATCGCCGAATGACCATCTTCGTACTGCGTGTCCAGCACGAAACGGCCAGCGCGGAAGTCCTGCGCCAGCAGGTCCAGTTCGCGCAGCAGGCCGTCCAGTTCGTCGGCACTGAGGATGCCGATGTGCTGCAGGCCTTCGGCGTGCGCGGCACTGGCGGCGATATCGTGCAGGAAGAACTCACGGTCGAGGATCACGTCATCGCCGGCGAGGAAGGTCTGGATCTGTGCGTCGACCGCGACGCCCGGCTTCTGCCAAAGAAGGTCTGCCATGGGGGGCTCCGTAATACGAGTTCAGTGCGGGATCGACGTCAGTTCGTCGATACCCAGCGCAAGGTTGAGGTTCTGCATGGCCTGGGTGGCCGCGCCCTTCAGCAGGTTGTCCAGGGTGGCTACCACCACCACCCGCTTGCCACCGGGCGCCAGGGTGAAACCACCGACCTGGGCACCGTGGCGGCCGGCAATGCGGCTGACCCACGGTGCTTCGTCCACCACCTCCACCAGCGGTTCGCCGGCGTAGGCCTGCTCAAAACGCGCGACGATCTGCTCGCGGGTCTGCACCTGGTTCAACCACAGGTTCGCGGTCAGGGTGATGCCACGGAAGTGCGGCGCCACGTGCGGCATGAACTCCACGGCCACGCCCAGCTGCACCGACACTTCGCGCTCGTGCACGTGGTTGGTCAGCGCGTACGGCATCAGGTTGTCGGCCAGCAGCTCGACGTTGTTCTTGTCCGACGGGCTGGTGCCCGCACCGGAATAGCCGGACACACCGAAGCACTGCGGCGGGCCGGCCAGCAGGTCCAGCAGCGGGTGTACGGCCAACTGCATCGCGGTGGCGTAGCAGCCCGGGTTGCTGATGTGCTTCTGGCCGCTGTAACGGCTGCGGGTGAGCTCGGGCAGGCCGTAGTACCAGCCATTGTCGAAGCGGTAGTCGGCCGACAGATCGACGATCACCGTGTCAGGCCTGGTGGCGTCCAGCGCGGCCACGAACGGGGCGGCCAGGCCATTGGGCAGGGCCAGGATCACCGCATCCACGCCCTTGGCGGCCACGGCATCGGCATCCAGGTTTTCGTACTGCAGGTCGCCCTGCACTTCGGGGTGGTGGTCGGCCAGGCGCTGGCCGGCACGCTCGCGCGAAGACACGAAGGCCAGCTTCAAGCGCGGGTGGGCGGCCACCAGCTTGATCAGCTCGGCGCCGGTATGGCCACGGGCACCGACAATGCCCAGGGTGAAAGTCGAATCGCTCATGCGTGTTGGTCCAGGCGGTGCTGCAGGTGGCGCTTCACGCCCTGCCATTCCGCGTCGATGATGGAAAAGATGACAGTGTCACGCGGCGTGCCGTCGGCATGCCGCTTGTGGTTGCGCAGCACGCCGTCCTGCTTGGCGCCCAGGCGGGCGATGGCGGTGCGCGAGGCATGGTTGAACCAGCTGGTTTCCAGCACCACGCTGATGCAGCCCATCACCTCGAAGGCGTGCCGCAGCAACAGCAGCTTGGCCTCGGTGTTCACCCCGGTGCGCTGCACGCGCGGCGCATACCAGGTGTACCCCAGGCTGAGTTTGGGAACATCGGCTTCCAGGCCATAGAAGCGGGTGCTGCCGACGATGGCGCCGGCCGCATCACGAATCACGAACGGCAGCACCTTGCCTTCGGCCTGTGCATCCAGCGCGGCCTGCACGTAGTGCCCTGCCTGCTGCGGCGAAGGCACCTGGGTGTACCAGAGCTGGTCCAGGCCGCTGCCTTCCAGCGCCGCGGCCAGGCCGGGCACGTGCGCACGCTGCAGCGGTTCCAGCAGCACGTGCTGGCCGCGCAGGGTGGGAACGCTGTTCCAGGCATCGGCAGGCATCATGGCTCAGCCCTGCAGGCTCGGCGTGCGCTGGGCGCAGTGGTCGACATAGGTCTTGATGCGGTCGATGCCATCGGCGCCGAACCAGAACACCTTCCACTGGTCCTGCTTGTAGCAGCCATCGGATTCGGCGTAATAGAAGTGGTTGATCGGGTTGCCATGGCGCGAGCGCCAGAACAGCTGCGGGGTTTCGTCCAGCATCACGTTCCACACCGCCCGACCCAAGCCTTCGCCCTGCGCATCGTCCAGCACCGCGAACTTGTCCAGGTACACGCCCTCGGCCTCGTCGGTGAGGATGACCGCGGTGCGATAGTTCTCGCTCACATAGGCGCGCAGCAGGCGGGTCTTCTGGAAGTAATCGGCCACCAGGGTGCGGCCGAAGCTGGATTCGATCAGCCCCTTCAGGCGCGGCAGGTCCAGCTCGCTCCATTCGGTGGCGCGCAGCACTTTTTCGCCCTTGCGCACCAGCGTGCCCGAACCCTTGTGGGTGAACAGTTCCTTGGCCAGGTCGGCCGGACGGGTGATCGACACCGACGATTCCAGCGGCAGGCGATCCAGCAGGTCCTTGATCTGTTCGATCTTCACCTTCATGCCGCCGTGGATCCACGGCTGCGCGATCAGGTGGTCGTACTCGGTGGACAGGTTGATCGAATCGATCACCGTGCCCTGCTCGTCCAGCAGGCCGCCGGTGCCGGTCAGGAAGATGATCTTGTAGGGCTGCAGTTCCTGCACCAGCTCGTTGGCGGCGAAGTCGGCGTTGACGTTCAGGATCTGCCCACCGGCGGTTTCACCCAGGCTGGTGATGACCGGAATGGAGCCGGCGCGCAGGCTGGCTTCGATCGGCGCCAGGTTCACCTTCTTCACTTCGCCCACCAGACCGTAGGTGTCCAGGTCCAGGTATTCGGCTTCGAACACGCCGCCGGTAATGGACGTGGCACGCGCGCCGTTCTGCTGCAGGGCTTCGACCAGGCGCAGATTGGACTGCTGGAACACCCGGCGCACGATGGCCAGGGCTTCCGGCGAGGTCACGCGCAGGCCGTTGACCGTCTGCTTTTCGATGCCGGCCGCGGACAGTTCCGCATCCAGCTGCGGGCCGGCGCCGTGCAGCACGATCGGGGTCAGGCCCACTTCCTGCAGGAAGGACAGCGAGGAGGTCAGCGCTTCAAGGTCGTCGCGCAGCACGGCACCGCCAACCTTCACCACAGCGAAGCGCTTGGCATCCAACTGCGAAAAGCGCTTGAGGTACTGGCTGATCTCCTTCGCGCTGGCCATGCTGGAAAGCAGGCGCACGATGGTCTGGCGGGTCTGGCGGTGGGGCTGGAGGGCAGGAGACATTTCGGTTTCGTCGGAAAGGAGGAATCAGGCGCCGGCGGCGATGATGCGGTGCACGGCGTCGGTATAGCGCTGCAGCTGGTCCAGCGTCACGAACTCATCGGCGGTATGCGCCTGGGCGATGTCGCCCGGGCCGAACACCAGCGTGGTGTAGCCACCGGCCGAGAACAGCGAGGCTTCGGTCCAGAAATCCACCGCGTTGCCGATCGGCAGGTCCAGCGCATCGGCCACGTCGCGCGCCAGCAGGCGGCGGTGCTCGGCTTCGGCAATGTCACCGGCCGGCAGGCTGGGGCCACGGAAGGTTTCGGTGAACACCGCCGCTTCCGGCTCGGCAAAGCCGGCGAAGGTCGCCAACAGCGCATCGATGTCCATCGACGGCAGCGGGCGGAAACCGAAGCGCACCTCGGCGGCAGGCGCGATCATGTTGGCCTTGATGCCGCCTTCCACGCGGCCGATGTTGAAGCGCAGGCCGGTCAGGCCGCCGAAGCGTGCCGAGGCCAGCGATTCCACGTGGTCCAGCGCACGGTTGCCCCAGCGCATGGCCTGGTGCAGCGCACTGGCGGCGGCATCCTGCTTGCCCGAGGCATGGCCGGCGCGGCCGGCGAACTGCATCAGCACCGAGCTGATGCCACGGTGCGCCAGCACCGCCTCGCTCATGGTCGGTTCGGCCACCAGCACCGCTTCATAGGGCAGTCCACGGGCCAGGAACGCGGCGATGCAGCGCGGATCGTTGGCTTCTTCGTCACTGGAGAACAGGAACGCCGCATCACCATCGCTGGCGTTGGCCGCGGCTACCAGGGCTGCCGCCGCGCCCTTGATATCGCACACCCCCAGACCAACCACGCGGTCGTCCAGGCGGCGCATCACGTGCGGATCGGCAGTCCAGTGCGGCGAATCAGGCACGGTATCCAGGTGCACGTTGAACAGGTACTTCGGCGTACCGCGCACCGCGTACAGGCTGACCGCACCGGCGCCGTGGTCGATCACCTCGACGTTGAAGCCGGGCAGATGGTCGCGCAGGTAATCGAAGATGCCGCCAGTGGTGATCGCACGCGGCGGGTTGCGGGTGTCGAAGGACACCAGGGCCTGCAGATGCGAGATCGTCTGTTCAAGCATGAATCAAAGATCCTGTGGAATTCCGCCGGGCATGGCCCGGCGCTACCGTAATGCGTCTGGTGGAGAGCCCCCTTCTTGTTGAAGGGGGCGCGCCGAAGGCGCAGGGTTAAGGAGAAATGCGTGGGCTCGTGCTCAAGTCAACCGCGGTTGACTTGAGCAAAGAGCGTCGAGCTCATGCCGAACAGCTTGATGAAGCCTTCGGCTTCTTCCACGCCCCAGTCGGCCGACTGCGCGTAGGTGGCGCCCTTGGTGTTGAGCAGGTGCGGTGACTTCACCGCCACCGCGTCAACGCGGCCGCCACGGGTTTCCAGCACCACTTCGCCGTTCACCTTGGCCTGCGAGGACTTCAGGAACGCTTCGATGTCGGTCTTCAGCGGGTCGTGGTAGAAGCCTTCGTACACCAGCTCCACCCACTTGCGCGCCACGTCCGGCTTGAAGCGGTTCTGCTGCTTGGTAAGCACCGCATCTTCCAGCGCGCGGTGTGCGGCCAGCAGCGAAACCAGGCCCGGGGCTTCGAACACGATGCGGCCCTTCAGGCCGATCACGGTGTCGCCGGTGTAGACGCCACGGCCGACGCCATAGGGGGCGAACAGCTTGTTCAGCTGGGCCAGGATCTGGTCGCCCGGCAGGGCCTTGCCGTTCAGTTCGACGGCTTCGCCTTCCACGAACTTCAGGATGACGGTCAGCGCCTGTTCCGGCCACTCGCTGCGCGGCGAGCACCAGCCGCGGGCGCCTTCGCCCGGCGCTTCCCAACGGTCGATCTCGCCGCCGGACATGGTCACGCCCAGCAGGTTCTCGTTGATGGTGTAGGCCTGCTGCTTGGCGCGCACGCCGAAGCCGCGCTCTTCCAGGTACTTCTGTTCGTAGGCGCGGGTCTGGGTGTGTTCCTTCTGGATCTCGCGGATCGGCGCGATGATCTGGTAGTCACCCAGGGCCTTCACGGCCAGGTCGAAGCGGACCTGGTCGTTGCCCATGCCGGTGCAGCCGTGGGCGATGATGTTGGTGCCCAGTTCGGCGGCACGCTTCAGCGCGGCATCGACGATCAGGTAACGGTCGGACACCAGCAGCGGGTACTGGCCCTGGTAGCCTTCGCCGGCCCACACGAACGGCTTGACGAAGCCTTCCCAGATGGCCGGGCCACCGTTGACGGTCACGTGGCTGGTGACGCCCAGTTCGGCGGCGCGCTTTTCGATGAAATCGCGCTCTTCATCATCCACGCCGCCGGTATCGGCGAACACGGTGTGCACGTTGTAGCCGCGCTCCTGCAGGTAGGGCACGCAGAAGCTGGTATCCAGGCCGCCGGAGAAGGCGAGAACGACGTCTTTGTTGCTCATGGGGAGGGTATGTCCTGGTAGCGCCGGGCCGTGCCCGGCGGAAATGATTGAATCGGAAAAAAATCAGCGCCCGGCAACGGCGGCCATGATCGCCTTCTGCACGTGCAGGCGGTTCTCGGCTTCGTTGATGGCGATGCACTGCGGCGAATCCATCACGCCGTCGGTGGCCTTCACGTTGCGGCGCAGCGGCAGGCAGTGGCTGAACACACCGTTGTTGGTCAGCGCCATCTTGCGTTCGTCCACGATGAAGTGCTTGTACTGGTCGCGGATCGGCTTTTCCGGCTCCCAGTTGCCGAAGAACGGCAGCGCGCCCCAGCTCTTGGCGTACACCACGTCGGCACCGGCGTAGGCGCTGTCGATGTCATGGCTGATCTTCAGCGAACCGCCGCTCTCGGCCACGTTCTGCTCGGCCCAGCCCATGTAGCGGTCGTCCAGGATGTAATCGGCGGTCGGGCACAGCAGGGTCACGTCCATGCCCATGCGGGTGGCGATGGTCAGCGCCGAATTGGCCACCGCGGTGTTCAGCGGCTTGGGGTGGTAGGTCCAGGTCAGCACGTACTTCTTGCCACGCAGGTCCTGCGTACCGAAGTGTTCCTGCAGGGCCATGATGTGGGCCAGCTCCTGGCACGGGTGGGTGATGGTCTCCATGTTGATGACCGGCACCGGGGAGTACTTGGCGAAGCTGTTGAGGACGATGTCCTGGCGGTCGTAGGCCCAGTCCACGAACTTGGGGAACGCGCGCACGGCGATGATGTCGCAGTAACGGCCCAGCACCTTGGCCACTTCGGCGATGTGCTCTTCGGTATCGCCATCCATCACCGTGCCGAGGTTGAACTCGATCGGCCACGCATCCTTGCCCGGCTGCAGCACCACCGCGTGGGCACCCAGCTGGAAGGCGCCCAGTTCGAAGCTGGTACGGGTGCGCATGGACGGGTTGAAGAACACCAGCGCGATCGACTTGCCCTTGAGCTGGTCGCCGATCTTGTTGCGCTTGAACAGCTCGGCCTGGGTCAGCAGGGCGTCAAGCTCGCTGCGGCTCCAGTCCTGGGTGTTCAGGAAGTGCTTGGGGGACATCATCTTTCCTTGCGTGGCGGCGCCGGGCTGCGGCGCGGTGGAAGGGAAAACCGGCAAACAGGGTGGTGCGAAATGGTTGCAGATGAAGCTTTCAGGACGCGAAAACGAAAAAACCCAGCCGGCGGGCTGGGTTTTTTTCGGACGAACAGCAGAAAGCTCCGGTTACCCAGCGGAAATGTGGGGTTCCGGTCGACGGGCACGCGACGTCATGCCAGTGGCCTGGCGGGCGGCGCTGCTGTCGTGCTGGAAGTCGGTGAGCTTCATGGCCGAACATCTTTGCATGGGCGGGGGGCCTGCGCAAGGGGCAGGCGTCGCAGAATCAGGGCGAAGCGCCAGCGGTCTGGTCGGCGCCCACCCACGGGGTGATCGACACCCGGATCTTCAGCCGGTTGCCGGGGTCTTCCGGCAGCCGCGAGCGGTACTTGGTGCCCTTGTAGACGTAATCCACGTCGTAGGCGATGGGGCGGCGGAATTCACGGCCCACCGGCACGATGCGGCAGTCGCGGGTCAGCATGGGGCCATTGTTGGCCGGGGCCGGGGCCGGGTTCTCGGCGGCCACCTCGGCGGCGGCCTCCTCGTCGCTGCGCTTGAACATCGAGCGCACCGAGTCCCAGAAGCGGCCGATCCTGCCCTTGTCCTCCACCGGCTCCTCGCCGGTCACGTTCACCGGGGCCAGGGTGCGGGTGGACACCGGCTCGCAGTGCTCTTCGGTACGCGTGGCGCGCAGGGTCTGGAACACCGGCTCGACGTTCAGCACCTGGGCGTAGTCGAACTTCACGTTCTCCACGATCACCACACGGTTGCGCGGCTCGGCCTCCTGGGCCCGGACCACGAACGGCGCCGCCGACAGGCAGGCCAGGGTCAGCAACGCGGTGGTTTTCATTGGCGACGGAAGGAAGGACACGGCAATAGTGTAGGCAGTGACGACCGCAAGGGGCTGAACATTACCCGTCCGCGCCGCTCCTGCCCACCCCACCCCGCCCGCCGGTGGGCCCCGGCGCCCCCAAAGGGGCCCGACACGTTCTAAAATCACAGGCTTGTCCCCCACCCCGATCCCCATGACCCTGCGCCTGCACAACAACCTGACTCGCCAGCTCGAACCGTTCACCCCGATCGATCCGGCCTGTCCGACCCTGTATGTGTGCGGCCCCACGGTCTACAACTACGTGCATATCGGCAACGCCCGTGGCCCGGTGGTGTTCGGGGTGCTGGCCGACCTGCTGCGCCGCCGCTTCGGCGCGCTGCGCTACGCCCGCAACATCACCGACGTGGACGACAAGATCAACACCGCCGCGCGCGAGCAGGGCGTGCCGATCAGCACCATCACCGACAAGTTCGCCGCCGCCTACCGTGAAGACATGGCCGCGCTGGGCGTGGTGCCGCCGGACATCGAGCCGGAAGTAACCGCGCACATGCCGCAGATCATCACCATGATCGAGCAGCTGATCGACAACGGCCATGCCTACGCCGCCGAGGGCCACGTGCTGTTCGCGGTGGCCAGTTTCGATGGCTACGGCAAGCTGTCGCGCCGCGATCCGGAAGAAATGCTGGCCGGCGCCCGCGTGGAAGTGGCGCCGTACAAGCGCGACGCCGGCGATTTCGTGCTGTGGAAGCCGTCCAGCGACGACCTGCCCGGCTGGGAATCGCCGTGGGGCCGCGGCCGCCCGGGCTGGCACATCGAGTGCTCGGCGATGGCCGCCGCCCACCTGGGCGAGACCATCGACATCCACGCCGGCGGCGTGGACCTGCAGTTCCCGCACCACGAGAACGAGATCGCGCAGAGCGAATGCGCCCACGGCGGCAAGGTCTTCGCCCGCTTCTGGCTGCACAACGGCATGCTCAACTTCGGCGGCGCCAAGATGAGCAAGTCGCTGGGCAACATCGAGCGCGTGCACGACCTGGTGCGCCAGCACCCGCCCGAAGCGCTGCGCCTGGCCCTGCTGTCGGCCCACTACCGGCAGCCGCTGGACTGGTCCGATGCACTCATTGAACAGTCCGCGCGTACCCTGGACCGCCTGTACGGAACCCTGCGCGACCTGCTGGACGTGGATGCTGCGGCCGTCATTCCGGCGTCGGTGGAAGCCACTCTGGACGATGACCTGAACACCCCGCAGGCGCTGGCCGAGGTCGCCCGCATTGCCGGCGAGGCCCGCCGTGCCACCGACCCGACCGAGCGCGCGCGCCTGAAGAGCGAACTGCTCGGCGCCGGCCTGGCGCTGGGCCTGCTGCAGGCCAACCCGGCGCAGTGGTTCGGCACCGCCGCCAGCGAAGGCGACGACGATGCGCGCATCCAGGGCCTGATCGACGAACGTGCCGCAGCCAAGCAGGCCCGCGATTTCGCCCGCTCCGACGCCATCCGCGACCAGCTGGCCGCCGAGGGCATCGTGCTGGAAGACACCCCGCAGGGCGTGCGCTGGGTGCGCAAGCGCGCCTGACCGCCCTGCCCCGTGGCCGGCGCCCCCGGCCACGCCCCCACTGCAGAGACCGTTGTGACCGACTCCCCGTTCCCGCTTGAACCCACCGCCGCCGAGGCGCAGAGCGCCATTGCCGAAGAATTCGCCTTCTTCGGTGACTGGTCCGAACGCTACCAGTACCTGATCGACCTGGGCCGCAAGCTGCCGACCTTCCCGGAAGAGTGGAAGACCGAAGAGCACCGCCTGCTGGGCTGCCAGTCGATGGTGTGGATCGTGCCGGAAGGCAACGCGCAGTCGCTGCGCTTCCACGCCATCAGCGATTCGGCCATCGTCTCGGGCCTGATCTTCCTGGCCCTGCGCGTGTACTCGGGCCGCTCGGCCCAGGAAATCCTGGCCACCGAACCCAGCTACATCCAGGACATCGGCCTGGCCCGCCACCTGTCGCCCACCCGCAGTAATGGCGTGGCCGCCATGCTGGCCTTCATCCGCGAGACCGCGCAGGCCCAGCTGCAGCGCGAACAGCCGTGACCGCCGCCGCCACTGGAGAGGAAGGCGCGCTGGCCCTGCTGGGCCGGCCCGGCTTTGCCAAGCTGCTGGCCTACCGCATCTTCGCCATGCTGTCCTACCAGGTGGTGGCCGTCACCGTCGGCTGGCACATCTACGAAGTCACCCGCAATCCGTTCTCGCTGGGCCTGGTCGGCCTGGCCGAGGTGCTGCCGTTCTTCTGCGTGGCGCCGTTTGCCGGCTATCTGGTGGACCACCTGCCGCGGCGCCGGCTGGGCATGGTCGCCTGCGCCGGGCTGGTGGCCACGGCCATCGTGCTGACCTGCGTGGCAAAGGGCTGGTTGCCGTTCCACGGGGTCTGGCCGATCTATGCGGCCATCGCCCTGACCGGCATGGTGCGTGCCTTCCTGTCGCCCATCTACAACGCCCTGTTCGCCCGCGTGCTGGCCCGTGAGCAGTTCGCGCGCGGCGCCGGGCTGGGCAGCGTGGTGTTCCAGTCGGGCATGGTGGTGGGCCCGGCGCTGGGCGGCATCCTGGTCGGCTGGGGCGGCAAGGGCCTTTCCTACGCGGTGGCCACCGGCTTCGCACTGGTCGCGCTGGGCTGCCTGGCCACACTGAAAGTGAGCGAGCCGGTGCATGACGGCCCGGCTGCGCCGATCTTCAAGAGCATCGCCGAAGGCGCCCGCTTCGTGGTCGGCAACCGCATCATGGTCGGCGCGATGGCGCTGGACATGTTCTCGGTGCTGCTGGGCGGCGTGGTGGCGATGCTGCCGGCCTTTCTGCAGGAGATCCTGCACCACGGCCCGGAAGGGCTGGGCATCCTGCGCGCGGCACCGGCACTGGGTTCGATCGCGGTCGGCCTGTGGCTGGCCCGCCACCCGCTGCAGAAGAACGCCGGGCGCGTGCTGCTGTTCGCCGTGGCCGGGTTCGGCCTGTGCGTGGTCAGCTTCGGCCTGTCCCAGCACTTCTGGCTGTCGGCGCTGATCCTGCTGTTCTACGGGGCGTTCGATGGCGTTTCCGTGGTGGTGCGCTCGACCATCCTGCAGCTGGCCACGCCCGAGGAAATGCGCGGGCGCGTGTCTTCAATCAACGGCATCTTCATCAGCTCGTCCAACGAACTGGGCGCGTTCTACGCCGGCACGATGGCCAAGCTGCTGGGCCTGGTGCCGGCGGTGGTGCTGGGCGGCTGCGCGGTGCTGGGCGTGGCCGGCATCACCGCCTGGAAGAACCCGACGCTGCGGAAATTGAATCTGCGCGACCTGCAATAAGCTCGCCGTTGTAGAGTCGAGCCATGCTCGACTGCTCTTCAGAAGCGCCAGTCGAGCATGGCTCGACTCTACAAGAGCCAGGCAGTCGAACATGGCTCGACTCTACAAGAGCCAGGCAGTCGAGCATGGCTCGACGCTACAAACAAAAAACCCGGCCAAGGCCGGGTTTTTCGCATGACCACACAACGCTCTGGAATCAGTCGCCCTGCTGCTTCTGCAGGTGCTCCCAACGCTCCTGGGCGTCGATGGTGCGCTCGGCGGTCAGGCGCGCTTCCAGGCGCTCCAGGCCGATTTCTTCACCGGTATCCACGCAGTAGCCGTAGTCACCTGCTTCCAGGCGCTTGAGGGTGCTGTCGATCTTGCCGATCAGCTTGCGGTAGCGGTCACGGGTACGCAGTTCCAGCGAGTTCTCGGTCTCGCGGGTCGCACGCTCGGCTTCGTCGCCGATGTCACGCACTTCCTCGCGCAGGTTCTCGATGGTCTGCTTGGATTCTTCCACCAGGTCACCACGCCAGTTCTGCAGGCGCTGACGGAAGTATTCCTGCTGCAGCGAGCTCATGTATTCCTCTTCCGAGGACGGCTTGTAGCCAGCCGGCAGGATCGGGCGGCCAGTGGCCTCGTCGGTCTTGTATTCGATGACCTTGTACTTGCTGCGCGGGGCCGGCGCCGCCGAACGGGCGGTCACAGCCACGGCAACCTTGCCGACGGGGCGCGACACGGTCTTCGGAGCGGTATCAGGATTCACGGCGGATTTCACGGCGGTCTTGGCAGGCGATTTCGAAACGGGCACGGGATTCTTGGATTGCGGGGCCTTCGATGCAACCGGGGCAGCGGCCGCAGCCGGCTTGGGGGCCGGAGGGGCAGCAACCACGGGGGCGGTCTTGGCCGGGACAGGCTTGGCCGGAGCAGGCTTTGCGGCAGGCTTCGGTGCGGACTTCACTACGGGGGCCGGGGCCGGCTTTGCAGCCGGCTTGGCAACATTCTTTGCGGCCTTCTTTACAACGGCAGGTGCGGGCGCCGGTTTAGCGGCAGCCGCCTTTTTCGCGACGGGCTTGGCAGCCCCCTTGCTGGCCACCGGCTTCGGTGCCGGCTTGGGCGCGGCCTTCCTGGCAACCGGTTTGGGCGCCGGCTTGGCGGCAGCCTTCTTCACCGGAGCAGTCTTGGCAGCGGTCTTCTTCGCCACCGGGGCCTTCTTCGCCGCGGCCGCAGGCTTCGCCTTCGCCGGCGCTGCCTTCTTGGCCACGGCGGGTTTGGCGGCCTTGGCCGGGGTCTTCTTTGCGGTGGCCTTCCTGGCCGCCGGTTGCGATGACGCCGCCTTCGCTGCCGGCTTGCTGGCCGACTTCGGGGCAACGGGCTTGGCCGCCAACTTCTTCACAACAGGCTTGGCGGTTTTCTTGGCGGCCTTGACGGCCTTCTTTGCAGTTTTTTTAGCAGCCACGAAACGCTCTTCCTTGGATTCCCCGGGGCCCGGGAAAGCGGGCCTTTATAGCCTACCCGACCGGCAGCAGCAACCTTGGGGGCCTGCTCCATTCAGTCCTGGAGCCAGCGGGCCCAACGTGGCGGTCCGAACAACCTGGCCGCCCTGCGCGGTGCGGAACCTGGCCGACACCTGCAAGGGTGCCAGCACCGGTCGCAGGCCATCGGCGACATGCGACCAACGGCCCATCCTGCACAAATGCGGCCTTCATGCCAACTGGCATAAGATGACTGGGTGATCTCGCGCCTGCTCATCGCCCTGCTGCGCTTCTACAAGCGCTTCATCAGCCCCCTGCTGGGGCCGCGCTGCCGTTTCGTGCCCAGTTGTTCTGAATACGCGATGGAGGCCATCGGCCGCCACGGCCCGCTGCGCGGCAGCTGGCTGGCCGCGCGCCGGCTGGGCCGCTGCCACCCCTTCCATCCCGGCGGCTTCGATCCAGTGCCCGAGTCTTCCCACGCCCCTTCTTGCCGTTGCACAGGAAAACACTGACATGTCCTCCACCCTCATCACCAATGCCCGCATGGTCAACGAAGGCCGCACCTTCGACGGCGACCTGCGCATCGAGAACGGCCGCATCGCGCAGATCGGCAGCGGGCTGACCCCGCGCGACGGCGAACAGGTGGTGGACGCGGCGGGGCGCTGGCTGCTGCCCGGCATGATCGACGACCAGGTGCATTTCCGCGAACCGGGCCTGACCCACAAGGGCGACATCGCCAGCGAATCGGCGGCGGCCGTGGCCGGTGGCCTGACCAGCTTCATGGACATGCCCAATACCAATCCGCCCACGCTGGATTCGACCATCCTGGAGGCCAAGTACGAACTGGCCCGCGGCCGCGCCTGGGCCAACTATGGCTTCTACCACGGCGCCAGCAACGACAACCTGGAAGCGATCCGCGCACTGGACCCGAAGAAGGCCCCGGGCGTGAAGGTGTTCATGGGCGCGTCCACCGGCAACATGCTGGTGGATGACCCGGACACGCTGGATGCGATCTTCCGCGAATGCCCGACCCCGATCATCACGCACTGCGAAGACACGCCGATGATCGATGCCAACCTGAAGGCATTCCAGGAAAAGTACGGCGATGCGCTGACCCCGGACATGCACCCGGACATCCGTTCGCGCGAGGCCTGCATCAAGTCCACCCGCCTGGCCATGTCGCTGGCGCGCAAGCACGGCACCCGCCTGCACGTGCTGCACATTTCCACTGCCGACGAACTGGCGCTGTTCGAGAAGGGCCCGCTGATCCGCGCCGACGGCAGCCGCAAGCAGATCACCGCCGAAACCTGCGTGCACTTCCTGCACTTCGCGCGCCCCGATTACGCGACCAAGGGCAACCTGATCAAGTGCAACCCGGCCATCAAGGAAGTGTCCGACCGCGAGGCGATCACCGCCGCGCTGGCTGACGATGTGCTGGACGTGCTGGCCACCGACCACGCCCCGCATACCTGGGAAGAGAAGCAGAAGCCCTATGCGCAGGCGCCGTCGGGCCTGCCGCTGGTGCAGTACGCCCTGGTGGCCGCGCTGGAGCGCGTGCACGAAGGCAAGCTGACCCGCGAGCAGGTGGTGCAGAAGTTCGCCCATGCCCCGGCGCAGCTGTTCGACGTGGAAGAGCGCGGCTTCCTGCGCGAAGGCTACTTCGCCGACCTGGTGCTGGTGGAAGACGTGCCGTTCACCGTCAAGCGCGAGGACGTGCTGTCCAAGTGCGGCTGGTCGCCGTTTGAAGGCACCACCTTCCGCTCGCGTGTGGCCTCGACCTGGGTGAACGGCCAGCTGGTGTGGAACGGCAGCAAGCTGGTGGGCGAACCGGCCGGCCAGCGCATGACCTACGACCGCTGATGCGTTCGGCACTTCTGTTCGGGGCGCTGCTGTTGGCCGCGCCCCTGCTCAACGCACCGCCGGCACAAGCGCAGGATGGCATCGGCAGCCTGATCGACAGCCGCGTGGTGTTCCCGCCCAGCGCCTCGCAGGGCGCCATGGTGATCGGCAAGGTGCCGGCCGGCAGTCACGTGCGCTACGCCGGCCGCGACCTGCGCGTAAGCAACTACGGCAGCGTGGTGTTCGGCATCGGCCGCGACGAGAAAGGCCCGCTGCAGGTGCAGGTGCAGCGCCCGGATGGCGGCAGCGAGACGGCCACGATTTCGGTGACCCCGCGCGACTGGCCGACCGAGCGCGTGAACGGCGTGCCGCCGAAGACGGTGAATCCACCGCCGGCGATTGCCGAGCGCATCAAGCGCGAACAGGCGCAGGTGACCGCGGCGCGCGCCCGCGATGACAACCGCACCGACTTCACCCAGACCTTCATCTGGCCGGTGCAGGGCCGCATCAGCGGCCGCTTCGGCAATGCACGCGTGTACAACGGCCAGCCCGGCGCAGGCCATTCCGGCATGGATATCGCGGTGCCCACCGGCACCCCGGTGAAGGCGCCAGCCGCCGGCGTGGTCACCTTCGCCGGCCCGGATCTGTACCTGACCGGCGGCACGTTGCTGATCGACCATGGCTACGGCATCAGCTCGAACTTCCTGCACCTGTCACGCATCGACGTGAAGGTGGGGGATCGTGTCGAGCAGGGCCAGGTGATTGCCGCCGTCGGCGCCACCGGCCGCGCCACCGGCCCGCACCTGCACTGGGGCATGAACTGGTTCGATACCCGCATCGACCCGTTGCTGGTGCTGGAACGCAAATAGCGCGCGCAATGCGCTTGGGTGGGGTCATGATCCGGTAGCGCCGGGCCATGCCCGGCGAGCGCAATGCGCCTTGGTAGGTGCCGACCTTGGTCGGCACGATCCCCAGAGCGTGCGGACCGGGCATTCATCCACGCATGGCGTGGATCTACCGCAATGCGATTTGGTCGGCACGATCCCGTAGCGCGTGCGGACCAAGGTCCGCACCTACCAGAAGCGATCGGGCACGAGCCCGCAGCGCGCGCGGACCCGGCATTCATCCACACATGGCGTGGATCTACCGCAATGCGATTTGGTAGGTGCCGACCTTGGTCGGCACGATCCCCAGAGCGTGCGGACCAAGGTCCGCACCCACCAACAGCGATCAGCCGTGTGCGGACCAAGGTCCGCACCCGCAAGGAGCGATCAGCCGCGTGCGGCCCACCACACGCGCAGCAGCGTGCGTACCGGGGTGGCTTCGATCGGCTTGCCTGCGGCCTGCGCGGCCACGCGGGCGCGGGCCAGGCTGGACCAGATACGGCGCGGACGCGGGCCCGGCACGCGGGTGCCCCACCCCTTCAGCAGATGCTGCGCCCAGCGTTGGCTGGCCGTGCTGGCGTCCTCGTCCAGCAGGCTGCGCGGCACACCGGCCACGCCAGCGTCTTGCAGGCGCTGGGCCAGGGTCTGCAGCTGCACGGCACGGCCCGCGCCCTTGCGCGGGGTGTCGTTGAACAGCACCGCCTCCACCGCCGCCACGGCCTCAGCGTACTGGGCCAGCGCGCGCTCGGCGCCGGCGGCGTCCAGCGCGACCGTGCGTGCCTCGACCAGGTCCGGCAGGGCCTCGGCCAACTGTGCCCACGGCGCGCGCACCGGCTCCAGCAGGCGCCCCAGCGGATGGCGCGAGCGCTGCCCGGCCCAGCTGCGCAGCTCTTCGCCCCACCACGCCAGCTTGGCGTCGGCCGGCAGCGGATCGCCACTGGTGTTGAGCATGTCGTCGAATTCCTGCAGCAGCGCGAACCACGCCACGGCCAGGTCACGTTGCGGCTCGGCCACGAACGGTGCGGCCACCGACCATTCCGGCCAGCGGCTGCGCCACTTGTCGAGGAAGCTTTCCAGCGCGGTACTGCTCACTACGTTGTTCCTTACGGCTGGGCCGGGGCTGCCGGCCGGGTCGGCCACAGACTGGCCAGTTGCAGAAGTTCGGCGTTTTCCACCAGCACGTCGGCCTGCCAGGCCAGCGGATCGTCGCTGTGCAGGCGGTAGCCCCACAGCGCCGCCACCGACGGCATGGCAGCCGCACGCGCGGCGAGGATGTCGCGCTCGTCGTCGCCCACGTACACGCAGTCTTCGGCGGCAACGCCCATGGCCTGCGCGGCATGCAGCAGCGGCAGCGGGTGCGGCTTGCGTTCGGCCAGCGTATCGCCACCCACCAGCACCGCGCAGCGCTGCTGCCAGCCCTGCTGCGGCAGGACCAGGCGCGCCAGGTATTCCGGCTTGTTGGTGACGATGCCCCACACCGTGCCCGCCGCATCCAGCGCGGCCAGCATGCCGGCCACGCCGTCAAACAGCACCGCGTGCCGGCCGATCAGCGCCTCATAGCGCTGCAGGAATTCGGGAATCAATGCGTCACGCGCGGCGTCGTCCAGATCCGGGAAGGCGGCGCCGACCATGGCGCGCGACCCCTTGGACACCACCGGGCGCAGCTGCGCCGGGTCCACCGGCGCGCGGCCGCGCTCGGCCAGCATCGCATCGCAGGTGGCGACGAAGTCCGGCGCACTGTCCAGCAGCGTGCCGTCCAGGTCGAACAGCACCGCGCGCGGGAACGACGCGCTGCTCATTCCGGCTTGACCGCGTAGGCCAGGTAGTTGATGTCGGTGCGGCTGCTCAGCCGGGCGTGGTTGCGCCACGGCTCGTAGGCCATGCCGCTGACATCGACCAGCTGCACATCCGCCTCGCGCAGCCAGCGGGCCAGCTCGGCCGGCTTGATGAATTCCTGGTAGTGGTGGGTGCCCTTGGGCAGCAGCCGTGCCACGTACTCGGCGCCGACAATGGCCACCGCAAACGCGGCGGCAGTGCGGTTGATGGTGGACAGGAACAGGTGGCCGCCCGGCTTCAGCAGGCGCTTGCAGGCTTCGATGATCGCCCCCGGGTCCGGCACGTGCTCAAGCATTTCCATGCAGGTGACCACATCGAAGCTGCCGGGCTGTTCGGCGGCCAGGTCCTCGGCGGCCTGCACGCGGTAGTCCACCTTCGCGCCGCTTTCCAGCGCGTGCAGGCGGGCCACCTTCACCAGTTCCGGGGCCAGGTCGATGGCCGTCACGTCAGCGCCGGCCTGGGCCAGCGCCTCGCTCAGCAGGCCGCCACCGCAGCCGATGTCCAGCACACGCGCACCGCGCAGCGGCACGCGGTCGGTCACGTACTTCAGGCGCACCGGATTGAGCGCGTGCAGCGGCTTCTGCGGGCCGTCAGCGTCCCACCAGCGGTTGGCGAGCGCGGCGAACTTGTCCAGCTCGGCCTGATCGAAATTGGAGGATGCGTGCGGGGCGGTCATGGGAAATCCTTGCGGCGCCGTCGGTCAGGCGCGGATATGGCGGATGCGCTCGCGCCACTGGCGCGCATTGGCGATGATGCCGGGCAGGTCCATGCCGACCAGCTCGCGCTGCACCAGCTTGGGCTTGCCGGCAATCCAGACGTCGCTGACCTGCTGGCGGCCGGTGGCGTACACCAGCTGCGACAGCACGTTGTGCAGCGGCTGGGTTTCCAGCGCGGACAGGTCAACGCAGACCAGGTCGGCCTGCTTGCCGACTTCAATCGAACCAATGCGCTCGCCGAAGCCCAGCGCGCGTGCGCCGCCCAGGGTCGAGGCGCGCAGCGTGGTGGCCGCATCCAGCGCGGTGGCATCGTCAGCCACGGCCTTGGCCAGGATGGCCGCGGTGCGGTTCTCGCTGAACATGTCCAGGTCGTTGTTGCTGGCGCAGCCGTCGGTGCCGATCGCCAGGTTCACCCCGGCGCGCTGCAGGGCGCAGGCCGGGCAGAAACCGGAAGCCAGCTTCAGGTTCGATTCCGGGCAGTGCACCACGCTGACACCACGTTCGGCGCACAGGTGGATTTCAGCATCGGTCAGCTGGGTCATGTGCACCGCGATCAGGCGGTCGTTGACCAGGCCCAGGCGATCCAGCCGCGCCAGCGGACGCTGGCCGTGCAGCTTGATCGAATCGGTGATTTCCTGCGCGGTTTCATGGGTGTGCAGGTGTACCTGCATGTCCAACTGGTCGGACAGCATGCGCACGCGCTCGAAATTGGCGTCGTTCACCGTGTACGGCGCATGCGGCGCGAACGCGGTGCCGATCAGCGGGTCGCTGCGCCACTGGTCGTGCAGCTCACCGGCCTTGGCGAAGTACTCGTCATCGGTCTTGGCCCAGGCGGTGGGGAAATCGATGATGACCGCACCCACCAGCGCGCGGAAACCGTGCTTCTTGTAGACCGCGGCCTGCACGTCACCGAAGAAATAGTTTTCGTTGGCACAGGTGGTGCCACCGCGCAGCATCTCGGCAATGGCCAGGGTGGTGCCGTCGGCCACGAATTCGGGCCCGATCACCGCCGCTTCCACCGGCCAGATGTGCTGCTGCAGCCAGGTCATCAACGGCAGATCGTCGGCCACGCCGCGCAGCAGGGTCATCGGGTTGTGCGTATGCGCGTTCACCAGCCCCGGCATCAGCGCCGCCTCGGGACGGCTGACCACCTGCGCGGCGCGGAAGCGCGCGCGGGCCTCGGCACGCGGCAGAATGGCAACGATTTCGCTGCCACGCACGGCCACGGCATGGTCTTCCAGCACCACCGCATGCGGCTCGATCGGAACGACATAACCGGCTTCGATGAGCAGGTCGCAGGCTTCGGGGAGGTGCGGGCTATCGCTCATGCGGGCTCACTTGGCTGTGGGGGAACGTGATGGCAGGGGCGCGCCTGGCGGGAGGCGGTAGCGCCGGGCCATGCCCGGCGGCTGTCCGCTGCGGCGCCATGGGCGCCAGCAACGGGTCCGGGCGGTGCCCGGAAAGCCGAGCATGGCTCGGCTCTACAGGTAATCCGGCTGCGCCGGATTACTTGACGCGCGAGGAGTATTCGCCCGAGCGGGTATCAACCTTGATGATTTCATCCTGGTTGACGAACAGCGGCACGCGCACCACGGCACCGGTTTCCAGGGTGGCCGGCTTGCCGCCGCCGCCCGAGGTGTCACCACGCACGCCCGGATCGGTTTCGGTGATCTTCAGTTCAACGAAGTTCGGCGGCTGCACGAAGATCGGCGCGCCGTTGAACAGGGTCACGATGCAGGCTTCTTCGCCCTTCAGCCACTTTTCGGCGCCGCCCATGCCGGCCTTGTCGGCCTGCACCTGCTCGAAGGTTTCCGGGTCCATGAAGTGCCAGTACTCGCCATCGCTGTACATGTAGTTCATGTCGGTGTCGACAACGTCGGCCACTTCAAGGTCGTCGGTCGCCTTCATGGTCAGTTCCACCACGCGGCCGGAACGGATGAAGCGGTACTTCACGCGGGTGAAGGCCTGGCCCTTGCCCGGCTTCACATACTCGGTATCCGTGATGACCGCCGGTTCGTTGTTGACCAGGATCTTCATCCCGTTCTTGACGTCATTCATGCCCACAGTGGCCATGCTCAAGCTCCTCAAATGGCAAAACCGCCGCGGGTGCGGCGAGCCGGATAGAATGGAAAGCCCACCGGAACCCCGGTGGGCAACTGATTTATGCCCCCATGATAACCGCAGGCCCCCTCTCCATGCAGCTTTCCGCCTTCCCCCGGCCCCAGTCTCCGGGCGCGCCCGCACGCTGGCAGCAGCTCTGGCGGCAGGCACTGCGTGACCCGCAGCAGCTGCTGGCCCAGCTGGGCCTGGACCCGGCCGCGCTGGGGGTTTCCGAAGCGGCCATGGCGCAGTTCGCGCTGCGCGTGCCGCAGGGGTTCGTCGCCCGCATGCGCCACGGCGATGCCAGCGACCCGCTGCTGCGCCAGGTGCTGCCGATCGATGCGGAAATGCAGGTGGTCCCCGGGTTCAGCTTCGATGCGGTGGGCGATGGCGCGGCCAAGAAGGCCACCGGGGTCATCCAGAAGTACCGTGGCCGCGCCCTGCTGGTAGCCACCGGCAGCTGCGCGATCAACTGCCGCTACTGCTTCCGCCGGCACTTCGACTACGGCGCGGAAAACGCAGCCAAGGGCGGCTGGCAGGAGGCGGTGCAGGCCATTGCCGACGATGCGGACATCGACGAGGTGATCCTGTCCGGCGGCGACCCGCTGTCGCTGGCCACCCACAAGCTGGTGGAACTGACCGACGCGCTGCGGCAGATTCCCCACGTGCGCCGCCTGCGCATCCACACCCGCCTGCCCATCGTGCTGCCCGAACGCGTGGACGATGAACTGCTGGCCTGGCTGGGCAGCCTGCCCTGGCCGCTGGCGATTGTGGTTCACGCCAACCATGCCAACGAGTTCGATGCCAACGTCGACGGCGCCATGGCGCGCCTGCGCGGCACCGGTGCGCAGCTGCTGAACCAGGCGGTGCTGCTGCGCGGGGTGAACGACAGCGTGCAGGCCCTGCAGGACCTGAGCGAACGCAGCTTCGCCGCCGGCGTGCTGCCGTACTACCTGCACCAGCTGGACCGGGTGGAAGGCGTGGCCCACTTTGAAGTGGACGATGTACAGGCCAAGGCACTGGTGGCCGGCCTGACCGCGCGGCTGTCCGGTTACCTGGTGCCGAAGCTGGTGCGGGAACTGCCGGGCGACCCGAGCAAGCGCCCGGTGTAAGGCGGGGGCCGGGGTCAGAGCCCTTTTCGTGCGAAAAGGGATCTGACCCTTGGACAACGGGTTGTCAAAGCCCCGATTCGATCATCCGCACCACTTCGGTGGCGGTCACCGGGTGGCTCAAGCGGTAGCCCTGGCCCAGGTCGCAGCCGCGCTGGGCCAGCAGCTCGAACTGCGCTTCCTGCTCGATGCCTTCGGCCACCACGGTGATGCCCAGTGCATGGGCCATGGCGATGATGGCCGTGGTCAGGGCCAGGTCATCCGGGTCGCGCTGCATGTCGGCCACGAAGCTCTTGTCGATCTTCACGCCATCCACCGGCACCTGGCGCAGGTGGCTGAGGCCGGAGAAGCCGGTGCCGAAGTCGTCCAGCCACACCTTCACGCCGGTGCGGTGCAGCTTGTCCAGCAGCTGTGCGGCAACCATTTCATCGCCGATCACCGCCGTTTCGGTCAGCTCCAGGTGCAGGCGTGAAGCGGGCAGGCCGGATTCGTGCAGGCACTGCGCCACCAGGGCGGGCAGTTCACCACCGCGCAGCTGCCGCGGCGACACGTTCACCGACACGAACAGCTCATCGCCGGCCGCGCCACGCGGCCACTGCGAGGCCTCCATGCACGCGGCGCGCAGCACCTTCGGCCCGATGATCTCGATCAGCCCGCTCTGCTCGGCCACTTCAATGAACACCGACGGTGGAATGGTGCCCAGCGTGGGGTGCTGCCAGCGCAGCAGCACTTCCACGCCCACCAGGCGGCGGTCGCGCATGCGGAAGATCGGCTGGTAGGCCAGGCGCAGTTCGCCGCGCTCCCAGGCGCCGCGCAGTTCCTGTTCCATGTGCACGCGGCGTTCGACCGCGTGGTCCATGGCCCGGCTGTAGTACCGGAAGCAGTTCTTGCCGGCCATCTTGGCCTGGTACATGGCGATGTCGCCGTTCTTCAGCAGCGTGGTGGCATCGGCGGCATCGTCGGGGAACAGGGTCACGCCGATGGAGGTGCCCAGGAACAGCTCGCGGCCCTGCACCACCAACGGCTTGCCCAGCTCGCGCACCAGTACTTCGGCCAGCAGGCGGGCATTGGCTGCCACATCACCGTCGCCGACCAGGATCACGAACTCGTCGCCACCGAACCGCGCCAGCAAGGCTTCGTCACCGCCGGCTTCGGCCACCGCGCTGGAAATGCGCTGGGCGAACTGCAGCAGCGCCTCGTCACCGGCCTCATGGCCCAGGGTGTCGTTCACCCGCTTGAAGTCATCGATGTCGGCAAACAGCAGCCCCAGGCGATGCCCGGACGCGCGCGCCGCCATCAGGCGGTGGTCCAGCGCTTCGCGGAAGGCCAGGCGGTTGGTCAGCCCGGTCAGCGCATCGGTATAGGCCATGTGCCGCACTTCGCGGTCATGGCGGGCAATGGCATCGCGCATGCGGGCGAAGCCGCGCACCAGCTCACCCACCTCGTCGTCGCGGGTGTTTTCGGCCAGCGGCGCCTGGTAATCACCGGCTTCGATACGGCGCGCGGCCGCCGCCAGCTCGCGGATGGGCGTGACCAGCGTGCGCTGCACGTACATGATCACCACCACCCCGATCACCACCAGCAGGCCCAGCATCAGCAGCAGCCAGCCCAGGTGGCGGCTGCCGACCTGCTGCAGGCGTTGGCCCAGGGTCGCG
This sequence comes from Stenotrophomonas sp. ZAC14D2_NAIMI4_6, assembly GCF_003086875.1. Taxonomy (NCBI): domain Bacteria; kingdom Pseudomonadati; phylum Pseudomonadota; class Gammaproteobacteria; order Lysobacterales; family Lysobacteraceae; genus Stenotrophomonas; species Stenotrophomonas sp. ZAC14D2_NAIMI4_6. Next base: position 2,852,055 of record NZ_CP025996.1, read on the forward strand.
TTGGCGGCCACTTCGCGCTCATGCACCTCGTCCAGCGCCATGCCCACGCGCACGCCACCGATACGCTGCTTGCCCACGGTGATCGGCATGGCGTTGTCCAGCACGGTGGGCGACTGCTGCACCACCAGGGTCTGTGCCTTCACCGCACCACGGGCCAGCGGGTCGTCCATTTCGCGGCCGAAGCCGGCCACGTCCAGCGAGCCGTCGTGCACCAGGCGCCCGCGCTCGTCGAACACCAGCACATAGCGCACCACCGGCTGCCGCGCCGTACCGCGCACCAGCGCACCGACCTGGTCCAGGTCGTTGTAGTACAGCGGGTTGGCCAGCGAATCAGACAGTTCACGCGCCAGCGCCTCGCCGCGGCTGCGCACGCTGCGATCGAACAGCTCGTGGATCACCCCGCCGCTGAGGCTCTTCACCTCGCTCTGCATCGATGCCTGGCGCCCCAGCAGCACGGCCAGGATCGCGATCACCACCAGCATTGCCCCGCCCATGGCGAGCAGGAATCGGGCCTGCATCCCGGAGCCGAGCCACTTCATTCAACTTCCATCCGCACGCGCGTCAACCCTTGTTTCAATTCGTCCAGCCGCTGCTGCGCATGCGCATCGACGCGGTGGAACCCGGATGTACCAAAAAAACGCTGCAATGCCACCTGCGCACGCGGATCGGACGCCGCCTGCAGCAGCACCTGCTGCAGCCGCTCGCGCACCCGCGGGTCCAGGTCGCCACGCACCACTTCCACCGCGCGCGGGTAAGGCTCGGTGCGCAGCAGCACGCGGAAATCGCGGCGGAACGCTGCCGGCACCCGCGCCTCATCATCCCAGTCCACGCTGCTGACCGCACCGCCGTCGGCCAGCCCCTTGTGCACGAAGGTGGCCACGTTCAGTTCGCTGCGGGCAAACACATAGCCCACCGCGTCCGGGCCGGGCACATCCCAGTTACCGGCCAGGATCTGCGGCGTCACGCCACGCTCAAGCAGGGTCATCACCGGCACCAGGTAGGCGCTGGTGGACGCGGTGTTCTGCAGGGCCAGGCGATGCCCGCGCAGGTCTTCCACACGCTGCAGCGCACTGTCGCGGCGCACGAAGAACACCGTGTGGTACTCGCGCACGCCGCTGCGCTCGGTCAGCAGCAGCGGTTGCGCACCGCTGCGCAGGCCCAGCGCCACCGCGGTCCCGGCCGTTTCCGTGACCCAGTCGACCCGACCGCGGCGCAGATAGCTGGCCATCTGCTGCGGATCGCGCGCCATCAAGATGCGCCCTTCGCGGATGCCCACGTCGTGCATGCGGGCCACCACGTAGTCCAGCAACGGTTGCAGCTGTTCGTAATGCGCCTTCGGGTTGTCGCTGATCCGCCCCAGCACCAGCACCGGGTCGGGCGCCGGCGCAGCATGCGCCATCCCGGCCAGCAGCACCCAGGCCAGGCTCAGCAGTCCCCCCTGCATTGCCTTCCGCAGACCCGACACCACGATTCATCCCCCAGGTAATCGCGACAGACTACCTGAAAAAATGAGAACTTCGTCAGCCCTGCGGATCCTTCGGCTGCGCCAGCCGGGCCATGCGCTGGGCGTCGGCCAGGATGCCGCGCAGCAGGCGCACTTCCTGCTCGCTGGGCTCGGCACGCAGGAACAGGCGGCGCAGCTTGCGCATGGCCGATTCGGGCGCCCGCCCCTTGTGGAAATCGATCTCGTCCAGGGTCTGCCCCAGCTGGCCGAAGAAGCTCTCCAGCTGTTCATGGCTGGCCGCCTGTTCGCGCAGGCCTTCTTCAGGCTGCGCCGCCGGCTGTTCGCCCAGCAGGCGCATGCGCGTTTCATAGGCCAGCACCTGCACCGCCGCGGCCAGGTTGAGCGAACTGAACGCCGGGTCGGACGGAATATGCACGGCGGCGTGGCACAGCTGCAGCTCTTCGTTGGTCAGGCCGGTGCGCTCGCGGCCGAACACCAGCGCCACCTCGGCGCCCTGCCCGGCCTTGTCCACCGCACGGGCGGCGGCATCGACCGGCAGGAACTCTTCCAGCTGCACCCGGCGCGCGCGGGCCGTGCAGCCCAGCACCAGGGTGCAGTCGGCAACGGCCTCGGCCAGGGTGGACACCACGGGCGCGTCACCCAGCACGTCTTCGGCACCGGCCGAGCGGCGGAAGGCCTCCTCGTCCAGCGGCTTTTCGGGGGCGACCAGCACCAGCCGGGCCAGGCCCATGGTCTTCAGGGCGCGCGCGGCGGCCCCCATGTTGCCGGGGTGCTGGGTGCCAACAAGGACGAAACGGATGCGGGTGGCGGCGGGAAACTGGGACATGAACAGGGAAAAGGTCGAGCTGGACGAAGACCAATGGTAAACTGTGCGGCCGGCCACTGCGCCGGACCCGCTCTTTTCCCCCGCCAGCCCTTCTCTTCTGCCTTTCCGGGAGCCCACGCCATGCAGAAACCCGCCGTCACCGTCATGGTCAAGGCCGCCCGCCTCGCCGGCAACGTCCTGTTGCGCAACATCAACAAGCTCGAGGCGCTGAATGTGGTGCAGAAGGGCCGCATGGACTACGCCAGCGAAGTCGATGCCGATGCGGAAAAGGTGATCGTCAAGGAACTCAAGCGCGCCTACCCCGACTACGGCATCTTCGGTGAAGAAGGTGGCGTGCAGGGCGAGCGTCGCCAGATGTGGGTCATCGACCCGCTCGATGGCACCAGCAACTACCTGCGCGGCGTGCCGCACTACTGCGTTTCCATCGCCCTGGTGGAAAACGGCGAACCGACCGACGCGGTGATCTTCGACCCGCTGCGCAATGAACTGTTCACCGCCAGCCGTGGTGCCGGTGCCGTGCTCAACGACCGTCGCATCCGCGTGGCCGACCGCAAGGACCTGGAAGGCACCATGATCCACACCGGCTTCGCGCCGCGTGAGCGCAGCCGCGCCAGCGCACAGCTGAAGGCGCTGGACGCACTGCTGGTGCATGCCGAAGACGTGCGCCGCACCGGTTCGGCCGCGCTGGACCTGGCCTACGTGGCCTGCGGCCGCGCCGATGCCTACTTCGAAGCCGGCGTGAAGGCCTGGGACGTGGCCGCTGGCCTGCTGCTGGTGCGCGAAGCCGGCGGCAAGGTGTGCGACTTCAAGGGCGCCACCCTGGGCCGCATGGACAACCGCGGCCCGGACACCCACCAGATCGTGGCCGGCAACCTGAAGGTAGCCGAAGCCCTGCAGAAGGTGCTGGTGAACACCGCCTACGCCGCCGAGTTCGACGCGAAGTTCTGAGCGTCCACGTAACGCAATTCACTGAAACGGCACCTGCGAGGGTGCCGTTTTCGTTTGTGCACCCGGAGATTGGTTTCCGCGACCGCGGAGGGGTGTCACTTTCTTTGCGCGCAAAGAAAGTAACCAAAGAAACGCTCCGCCGACCGCGAGCCGACGTGCTGCGCACGCCGGTGCCCTGCGCTTCTCGGCGAACCAGGGGACGGCGCCGAACTCGCTGCGCTCAAACATCGGCGCCTCTTCGCCCCTGCTTCACCTGCGATGCTCGGCTCGCTCAAGGCGGACTGGAAGGTCAAGATCAACAGCAACAGCATCCACGCGTGGCGTGGATCTACCGGGTGTAGTTGTGGCATTACCGACGCATGCATCACCGCAAACAAGAACGCCCGGCGCGAGGCCAGGCGTTCCTGCACTACCTTGAAAGCCGAGGCTTACGCCACCGTCGAAGCCCGCAGCGCGGCAATGCGCTCTTCCAGCGGCGGGTGGCTCATGAACAGCTTCTTGGCGGTCGAGCCGGCAATACCGAAGGCGGCGATCTGGCTGGGCAGCGTGCTCTGGCCATGGTTCAGCTGCAGGCGCTCCAGCGCGGCAATCATCTTCTGGCGACCGGCCAGCGATGCACCACCGGCGTCGGCACGAAATTCGCGATGGCGCGAGAACCACATCGAGATCATGGTGGCGAACAGGCCGAACACCATCTCCAGCACGAACACGATGATGTAGTACGCAAAGCCACGGCCGCCGCCTTCGCGGTTACCCGACAGCGCACTGTCGATCACACCACCGACCACGCGGGCCAGCACGATCACGAAGGTGTTCAGCACGCCCTGCAGCAGCGCCATGGTGATCATGTCACCGTTGGCCACGTGGGCGATCTCGTGGCCCAGCACGGCCTCGGCCTCGTCTTCGCTCATGTTGTGCAGCAGGCCGGTGGACACGGCCACCAGCGCGTTGTTGCGGTTGGCGCCGGTGGCGAACGCATTGATTTCCGGGCCGTCATACACGGCCACTTCCGGCATGCCGATGCCGGCGGCCTTGGCCTGGCGTTCAACGGTGGCCAGCAGCCAGCGCTCGGTCGGGTTGCGCGGCTCGGTGATCACCACCGCGCCGGTGGAACGCTTGGCCATCCACTTGGACAGCAGCAGCGAAATGAAGGAGCCGCCGAAGCCGAAGATCGCGGCCATCACCAGCAGGCCGCTCATCTGGCTGGGATTGACCCCCAGCAGCGACATCACGATGCTGGCCAGGATAAGCACGGCAAAGTTCGTGGCTAGAAAGAGTGCGATGCGGGTGAACATGGGAAATTCCGGCTCGGAAGGGGTCGATATCTGCCAATTTGCGGTGCAGTCAGCTTGAATTCAAGCGCCAACCTGACCGACGATTCAGCCAGCATGACCTCCTCCATTCCCTGCGGCCGCTTTGCGCCCTCGCCCACCGGCCTGCTGCACCCCGGTTCCCTGCTTGCCGCCTTCGGCAGTTGGCTGCTCGCGCGCCACGCCGGCGGCCTCTGGCGGCTGCGCATTGAAGACGTGGATCCGCCGCGCACCGTGCCAGGTGCCGCGCAGGCGCAGCTACGCACCCTGGCCGATTTCGGCCTGGCCCACGATGGCCCGGTGCTCTGGCAGAGCGAGCGCAACGCCGTCTACCAGGCCGCGCTGGATGTGCTGCTGGCCAGCGATCTGGCCTTCGTCTGCCACTGCAGCCGCAGCGATCTGACAGCCAGCGGCGGCATCCACCACCGCTGCGTGGCCCGCACGCCGCGACCGGACCCGGCCGTCCGCTTCCGGGTGCCGCCGGGCAGCGTGGTCCGCTTCATCGACGGCCTGCGCGGCCCGCAGCAGCAGGACGTACACGCAGAGGTTGGCGATTTCGTGCTGCGCCGCGCCGACGGCTGCTGGGCCTACCAGCTGGCGGTGGTGGTGGACGATGCCGCACAGGGCGTGACCGAGGTGGTGCGCGGCGCCGACCTGCTCGATTCCACCGCCCGCCAGATCCTGTTGCAGCAGGCCCTGGGCCTGGCCGTGCCGCGCTACTGGCACCTGCCGCTGCTGCTGGATTCACCGGGCCACAAGCTGTCCAAATCGCTGGCGGCCCTGCCGGTGGACAGCGCGCGGCCGCTGCCAGTCCTGCGCCAGCTGTGGGCACTGCTGGGGCAGCCGCCGGCGGCCCTGGACGACTGCGCAGACCTGCACACGCTGCTGCAGGCCGCCCGGCGCGCCTTCGATCCGGCGCGCCTGCCACGGCAGGACATCCTGCTGGCCGACGGCGCACTTTCCGCGCCGATGTTGCAGAATCCCCTTTCCCCCACCTGAAACCCGGACAGCATTCCATGACATCTCGCGTCGCACTGGTCACCGGCGGAACCGGCGGCATCGGTACCGCCATCTGCCAACGCCTGGCCGACCAGGGCCACCGGGTCGCCACCAACTACCGCGACGAAGCCAAGGCCCGCGCCTGGCAGCAGGCCATGACTGCGCGCGGCTACAACGTGTCGATCTTCCCCGGCGATGTCTCCGACCCGGCCAGCGCCGAGGCCATGGTGCGCGCGGTGGAAGCCGAACTGGGCCCGGTCGAGATCCTGGTCAACAACGCCGGCATCACCCGCGATACCACTTTCCATCGCATGCGCGCCGAGCAGTGGCACGATGTGATCAACACCAACCTCAATTCGGTGTTCAACGTCACCCGCCCGGTGATCGAAGGCATGCGCCGCCGCGGCTGGGGCCGGGTCATCCAGATCAGCTCGATCAACGGCCTGAAGGGCCAGTACGGCCAGGCCAACTACGCCGCGGCCAAGGCCGGCATGCACGGCTTCACCATCTCGCTGGCACGCGAGAACGCCGGCTTCGGCATTACCGTCAACACCATTTCGCCGGGCTACGTGGCCACCGACATGGTGATGGCCGTGCCCGAAGAGGTGCGCGCCAAGATCATTGCCGACATTCCCACCGGGCGCCTGGGCAAGCCGGAGGAAATCGCCTATGGCGTGTCGTTCCTGGTGGCCGACGAGGCGGCCTGGATCACCGGCAGCAACCTGGACATCAACGGCGGCCACCACATGGGCTGGTAAGCCGCGCAACCCGGGCGGCCGCGCCGCTCCGGGGCGGTCGCGGCGCGCCCATGCTGCGCAGCACGCAAACCCTTGCTGCGCAACATGATCGGCGTGCAAAGCCAAGCCCGGCGGGGGCTGGGGCGGTTGCCAAGGCTTGTGCACTGCGCCATGCTGCACATCTACTGTGACGAGTACCGCTTCATGGCTGCGACCCGCATCATCAAGAAGTATCCGAATCGTCGTCTGTACGACACCGAGATTTCCAGCTACATCACCATCGAAGACGTGCGCCAGCTGATCCTGGATGGCGAGGATTTCGAGGTCCGCGACGCCAAGAGCGGCGACGACCTGACCCGCTCGGTGCTGCTGCAGATCATTGCCGACCAGGAACAGGACGGCGAACCGATGCTGTCCACCCAGCTGCTGAGCCAGCTGATCCGCTTCTATGGCGATTCGCTGCAGGGCTTCATGGGCAACTACCTGGAACGCAGCATGCAGGTCTTCCTGGACCAGCAGCAGCAGTTCCGCCAGCAGATGGGCAATCTGCTGGGGCAGACCCCGTGGGCGATGATGAACCAGCTGACCGAACGCAACCTGGAGCTGTGGCAGGAATTCCAGCGCAACATGGGCGCCGGCTTCGGCGGCCCGCGCCCGGGCGGCACCGGTACCGGCACTGGCAGCAAGCCGAACGAGGGCGGTGCCAGCACCGGCACCGGCACCGGCGGCAAGACCCGCCGCTGAGCCCGGCCATCGGCTGCAACGAAAACGGCGCGCCCCTGGCGCGCCGTTTTTTTTGTTGCAGCCGTCGTTGCCGCGTCATCCACGCGTGGCGTGGATCTACCGCTTGCACCCCGTGCACACGCGCTCGACCTTGTAGCCCTTGGCCTTCAGCTTTTCCACCACGCCATCGCTGCCCAGCAGGTGCAGCCCGCCCACCACCACCAGGGTGCCACCCTGCCCGGCCTGCAGGTACGGCACCAGCTTGGGCACCCAGGCGTCGTTGCGGCCGGTGTTGATGCGCTGGTAGAGCTGCGGGTACTGCTGGCGCATTTCCATGGCCATCTTGTTCCACAGCAGGCGCTCATCGCCGCGGCGCCAGGCATCGTGCAGCTGGCGTGCCTGCGCATCGCCCTTGGCCACCTCGTCCAGCGACTCGGCCAGCATCTGCCGCTGTTCGGTGGCGCTCATGCCGTCCAGCATGCTGATCTGGGTATCGATGTCTTCCAGGCCCGCGGTCCTGCGCCCGGTCTTCTGCGCGCGCTCCATGAAATGGCGGTCCAGGCCCAGCGCCGGGTCCAGGCCCATCTTCTGCATCTGCCCGACCGAAATGGTCAGGCCCACGAACCAGGCCTTCATGCCCTGCAACTGCGCCAGCGGCAGGTTGTTGCTGGCCGCAAACGCCTGCAGCTTCTGCCAGGTCGCCTCGTCCAGGTCGCGCTTGAGCTCGCTGCCGTCGGTGCGGGTGGCAGCCTGCACCATGCGGCTGGCCAGCTGCGGCGACTGCATGTCTTCCGGTGACAGTTCAAACACCACGCGCTGCGAGGCGTCGAAGGCCTTTTCGACATCGGCCGACAACGGATAGTCCTGCGCGGTGAGCAGGTGGAACGAGCCGAGCAGGTACAGGCGCGCATCACCGGCGCCGGTCACCTTCCACAGCAGCGGTACCGGCGGCTTGCTGGCGCCGCTCTCGGCAGGCGCACCGCGCGCGGCCGCCAGGGGCGCAACGGCACAGGCCAGCAACAGTGCAGCACTTCGCACCAGGGTTCTGATCGACATGGTCAGCCCTCTCCCGGGGGCAGGTGGTAGGCCTTCTCGCCCGCATCCACGCGCAGGTCCATCCGGTTTTCCGGCGGCGACAGCGGACAGGTCGCGAAGGCGGTGAAGGCACAGGGCGGGTTATAAGCGTGGTTGAAGTCCAGGGTCAGGCTGCCGTTCGCGGCCGGCGCGGCGGTGTCCAGGTAGCGGCCGGCCGGATAGCTGCCATGGCCGCTGGTGCGGTCGGCGAAGATCAGGAACAGGGGCTGGCCCGGTTCACCGATGGCTTCAAGGCGCCATTGCCGTCCATCACGCTCGAACTCCACCGCCCCTGCATTGGGCATGTCGGTGGTCAGGCCGGTGATGTCGACGATGGGCAGGGTCTTGCCCGCCGGGTGGGCGATGAACCGCGCCGGCACCTGCCACTGGGTACCGCCCGGCCAGTACTGCAGGCCGGCGAAATCGCGCCGGGCCGCCGCATCGGCGTGCTTCACCCGCAGCGCGTCACGCGGGCCACGGCGGATCAGGCTCAACTGGCCCTTGCCGCCATCGAAGGCCAGCAGCGTGGGCTGCGCGTCCTTGTCGGTGTCCATGCGGATCCGGCCCCGCACCGGCTGCCCCTCGTGGGTCACGTCGGTGCCGGCTTCGGGGGTGAACCACCATTGACTGCCTTCACGACGCAGCAGGCCCAGCTTGGCCGGGCCCACCGCCAGGCGGATGCCACTGGTGGCACCGCTACCGATGAAGTGCGATTTGTTCTGCAGCCAGTGCAGGCCCACCAGCGCGGTCCAGCCATCGGGCCGCACCAGATCCTGGTAGCGCTGCACACGCCACTGCTGCTGTTGCGCGGCGAAGGCCGGATCTTCGGTCTGTGCCGGCACCGGCGCAGGGGCCGGACTGCAGGCTGCCAGCGCCAGGGCGACCAGCAGGCCGCCCGCTCCCCAGTAACGCATGGATGCTCCCCTCCAGGTAGCGCGGCTCAGCGGCCGCGCAGGAACCAGCGGTCGATCTCCGCCAGCGAAAAACGGGCCCAGGTCGGCCGACCGTGGTTGCACTGGCCGGACCGCTCGGTGATCTCCATGTCGCGCAGCAAGGCGTTCATTTCCGGCACGGTCAGGCGACGGTTGGCGCGCACCGCGCCGTGGCAGGCCATGGTCGACAGCAGTTCGTCACGCGCACTGGCAATGCGCCGGCTCTGGCCGTGCTCACGCAGATCGGTCAGCACGTCGCGCAGCAGGCCCTCCGGCTCGGCATTGGCCAGCAGTGCCGGAATGCTGCGCACATGCAGCGCACCCGGGCCGGCACGGGTCACTTCAAACCCCAGCGCGGCCAGCGTTTCCGCTTCGGTCTCAGCGGTATCGGCCTCGCGCTCGCCCACGGCCAGGGTAATCGGCACCAGCAACGGCTGCGACTGCAGGCCGATGCCATCGTGCGCATTCTTCAGCCGTTCGTAGCCGATGCGCTCGTGGGCGGCATGCATGTCCACCACGATCAGGCCTTCGGCGTTCTCGGCCAGGATGTAGATGCCGTGCAGCTGGGCGATGGCGTAACCCAGCGGCGGCACGCCAGCATCGGCGCTGGTTGCCGGCAGGCCGTTCTCGCTGGGCATGGGCGGCAGCGCGCCGCTGCGTTCACCGGCACCGGCGCTGGCATACAGCGCCGCGTAGGCGGCTGGCGCATCGGCCACCTGCAGGCCCAGCGGCTGCTGCGGGCGCCAGCCGGAGAAACCACCACCGCCGCCGCCCGAACCGGGCGCGGGGCCGCGCACCAGGCCAAAGCCCGACGCCCCGGCAGGGGACGGCACCGGCGCACCCGCGGGGTCTACGGGGTGGGCCGCACCGGCACCGATCTCCTGCGCGGACACGCCGGCGCGGGTATCGGCCAGCGCGTCCTTCAGCGTGCGGTAGACGAAATCGTGCACCAGCCGCGAATCACGGAAGCGCACTTCGTGCTTGGCCGGATGCACGTTCACGTCCACCCGGGTCGGGTCCAGTTCCAGGAACAGCACATACGCCGGCTGGCGGCCGTGATACAGCACATCGCCGTAGGCCATCTTCACCGCGTGCGCCACGCTGCGGTCACGCACCGAACGGCCGTTCACGTACAGATACTGCTGGTCGGCGCTGGCCCGCGAATAATGCGGCTGGGCGATCCAGCCGTGCAGGCGCAGGCCGGCACCGCTGTGGTCCACGCGCACCGCCTGGGTGGCGAAATCCTCGCCCAGCGTTTCCGCCAACCGCGTATCGGAGTACAGATCACCCGGTTTGTAGCGCCGCGATGCCTTGCCGTTGTGCGACACGCGCAGCTCGACATCGGGCCGTGCCAGCGCCAGCGAACGCAGCCACTCTTCGATATGACCCAGTTCGGTGCGCTCGGCGCGCAGGAACTTGCGCCGTGCCGGCACGTTGTAGAACAGCTCGCGCACTTCCACCGTGGTGCCCGGCGCATGCGCGCGCGGGGTCACTTCACCGATCTTGCCGCCTTCGATCTGCAGCGCCGAACCGTGTTCGTCATGCGCGCGGCGCGAGGCCAGGGTGAAGCGGCTGACCGAGGCGATGGACGGCAGTGCTTCGCCGCGGAAGCCCAGCGTGGCCACCGATTCCAGATCGTCCAGATCGGCGATCTTGCTGGTGGCGTGCCGCGATACCGCCAGCGGCAACTGTTCCGGCGCGATGCCGCTGCCGTTGTCGCGGATGCGGATCAGGCGCACGCCGCCCTCTTCCAGATCGATGTCGACGCGGCTGGCGCCGGCATCGATGGCGTTCTCGACAAGTTCCTTCACGACCGACGCAGGGCGTTCGACCACTTCGCCGGCGGCGATCTGGTTGATCAGGATTTCCGGCAACGGCCGGATCGGGCGCGGATGAGCATCAGACTTCATCCAGCGATGATAACGGAGCCGCCATGGGTAGAGTCGAGCCATGCTCGACTGACGGGTTGCCGGTAAGGTCCAGTCGAGCGCGGCTCGACTCTACAGAAAGCAGAAACCCGCCTTCGGCGGGTTACTTGCTGCCGCCGGCCATGGTGGCGGCGGCGTCGATCTCGGCCTGGGCGCGGGCGGCGTACAGCGTGCCCGGCGGCGGCTGGCGGCTGAAGAAGGTGTGCACGCCATCCAGCACAGCGCCGGCAACCTTGCGCTGGTACGCCGGGTCGGTCAGGCGGCGCTCTTCGTCCGGGTTGGAGATGAACGCCGTTTCCACCAGCATGGCCGGCATGTCCGAGGTGCGCAGCACCGCGAAGTTGGCCCGCTCGATGTTCGGCTTGTGGTTGTTGCCGATCCGCTTAAGGCCGCCCAGCACGTGCCCGGCCGCGTCTTCGGATGCCTTCATGTAGCCACTCTGGGCCAGGTCCAGCAGCACGTTGGCCAGGGTGCCTTCGGTCTGCTGCAGGCGCACGCCGCCGACCAGGTCGGCCGCGTTTTCCTTGTCCGCCAGCCAGCGCGCACGTTGCGAGGACGCGCCCTTGGTGGACAGCACGTAGACCGACGAACCGGTGGCCGAGCGGTTCTCCGCCGCGTCGGCGTGGATCGAGATGAAAATGTCGGCCTTGTTCGCACGCGCCTTCTGCGCACGCATCGGCAGCGGGATGAAGACGTCGCTGTCGCGGGTCAGGAAGGCCTTCAGGCCCGGCGTTGCGTTGACCTGGCGCGCCAGTTCACGCGCAACCGCCAGGGTCACGTCCTTTTCGCGCTTGCCGGTCGGGCCGATCGCGCCCGGATCCTGGCCACCGTGCCCCGGGTCGATCGCCACCACCAGATGGCGCATACCGGGCTGCATGCGGATACGCGAGGCATCGCTGGGCATGGCCGGGCGCGGCGCCTCGGTGGGGGCTGCGGGCGTCGGCGCCGGTGCGGCCGGCGTACTGACCACGGCGCGGGTCGGCTGCCCGGCCAGAATGGCGGCCGGGGAACCGGCAGGCGGTGTACTGGCGGCCACGGTGCCCGCTGCAGCTACCTGTGCCGGAGTGGTCGTGGGTGCGGGCGCCGGTGCCACCGGAGCCGCCGCGCTGGCGCTGGCCTGCTGCTGCACCTGCGCGGTCAGCAGCGCGGTAGCGCGGGCGGCATCACCGCGGGTCTGCGCGCTCTGCGCCGCCGGCGTGGGCGCGGGCGCCGGGCTGGCAACGGGGGGCTGCGCGGCCGGCGCACTGGCAAGCGGTGCCGCGCCGTCACCGGGCCACTCGATCACCAGCTTGGATTCATTGCCTTCGCGCTGCATCTGCGGGCGGAACGGCGCGACCGATTCGGCCAGGTCGAAGACGACGCGGAAGGTGCCGGGCACCGGCTGGCCGGTACGCACAGCCGTAACCACGCCCTGCGCCGCCGGCATCTTCAGGTTGCGCACCGCGCTGGAGTCGGGGAAATCGACCACCAGCCGGTTCGGCGAGGACAGCGACAGGGTCTTGTAGCCGCCACTGCCAACCAGCGCGATCTCGGCGCGGGTGCCGGTCGAACCGGTGTTCAGCACCACCTGGCGAACCTCGCCCGCCCACGCAGCCGCGCTCGTCAGACCCAGTCCGACGGCGGCACAGATGGCGATGAGACGGTTCCCCAGGCGCATGGCTCAGGATTCAATCACCGCGCTGAACGGAATGCAACACCTTTTTCCTTAATAATCCGTAACCTGCCGATGTTTGTTCTCGTCAGGCGACAGAAATGGCCTGCAAGTCGCCCCCATCGGGAAGCCGATCCAGCCATTCCCGGCCTGCGTCGCTGGCGCCAGTGAGACGGACGCGCCGGCCATGGCCTTCGATGTCCAGCGCCACCACCAGGTCGGTGGGCGGCAGCGCACCAGCGCCGCGCTCGGGCCATTCCACCAGCCACAGCACCGCACTGCCCTCGTCCAATCCCAGGAAATCCAGCTCGCCGGCCTGGCCGATGCGATACAGGTCCAGGTGCCAGGCCTCGCCACCGCTGGCCAGCGGATAGCGCTCGACCAGGGTGTAGGTCGGGCTGCGGATGGCCCCCTGCACGCCCAGTGCACGCAGCAGCGCGCGCGCGGTGGTGGATTTGCCCGCCCCCAGGTCGCCACGCAGTTCAACCACCGCCTGCGGCGGACGGGTCGCGGCCAGCCACTGGCCCAGCAGGTCGGTGGCCTCGGGATCGGCCAGGAAGAATTCAGTCATCGGGGGTGTTCCGGGTTGGCCAGCCGCCGCAGGGGCGCCAGCAGATCAGTAGGAAGCAGGCCGCGCGCACCATCGGCCGCCGCGGCATCGCCGGCCAGGGCGTGCAGGAGCGCGCCAGCGGCCGCCGCGTCGAAGGCGGACAGGCCCTGCGCGCGCAGGCTGGCAATGATGCCGGTCAGCAGGTCGCCCATGCCACCCACGGCCATGCCGGGGTTGCCCGCGGCGATCAGGCGCGGCGTCTGCCCCGGCGCAGCAACAATGCTGCCGGCGCCCTTCAGCACCACCACGGCGTGATAACGCTGCGCCAGTGCCTGCGCACTGCCGGCACGGTCGGCCTGGATGGCCGCGGTAGTGGTTTCCAGCAGGCGGGCTGCTTCGCCGGGGTGCGGGGTCAGGATGGCGTCGGCAATGCCGTGCGGGTCCTGGGCCAGCAGGTTCAGGGCATCAGCGTCGATCACCAGCGGCTTGCCGCAGACCGTTACCCGCGCAAACAGCGCGCGCGCCCAATCGTCCTGGCCCAGGCCCGGACCGATCGCCACCACGCCGGCCCGGCCCAGCAGCGCCGGCAGCGCGTCACCGTCTTCCAGCGCATGGGCCATGGCTTCGGGCAGACGGGCCAGCAACGGGCCCACGTGATCACGACGCGTGCCGATGCTCAACAAGCCCGCACCCGCGCGCAGGGCGGCTTCGGCGGCCAGGGCGATGGCGCCGCCACTGCCGTGATTACCGCCCACGCACAGGACGTGGCCCGATTCCCCCTTGTGCGTGTTGGCCCGTCGGGGCGGCAGCAGTGCCGCCAGGCGATCACCCGTCCAACATTCAGCGGCCGCTTCCACGCCCTGCCATGCCGCCTTGGGCAACTGCAGCGCCGCCAGGGCGTGTTCGCCCACATGCTCCAGTGCGCTGCCGGTATACAGACCGCGATGCGGCACGATGAACTGCAGCGTCAACGTGGCATGTACCGCGACACCGGGCACGCTGCCGCGTTCGGCGTCCACGCCGCTGGGCACATCCAGCGCCAGCACCGGTGAGCCCTGCGCGTTCAGTGCATCGATCAGCGCCTTGGCCACGCCTTCCGGCGCGCGGTCGAAGCCCAGGCCGAACAGGGCATCCACCCAGACATCGGCGTCGGGCAGCGTTCCGTCGAACTCGGTCAGCGCGCCCCCGACGGACTTGAAATCCGACGCGGCGCGGCGGGCCAGCGGGGTGCCCGGCGGTCTGCCCGGCTGGGTCAGCACGCTCACCCGGCGCCCGGCCAGCTGCGCGTGGCGGGCCAGCACCAGGCCATCGCCGCCATTGTTGCCACTGCCCACCACCACGCCCACGTGCAGCGCCTGCGGCCAGTGCCGCAACAGGCGCTGCCACGCGGCCAGCCCGGCCTGGGCCATCAGCTCCCAGCCGCCATCGCCGGCGAGCGCCGACGCCTGCGCATCGAGCGCACGCGCGGCAGCGGAATCGAACAGATCGGCAAGGTTGGCCATGCGGAGATTTTATACTGGTGCGCATGTCCCCTGCCCCTGCCCCTGCCCCCCTCGATCCGGCCCTGGCCGTGCAGCGCATCCGCGATCTGGCGCGCGCGCACGGCTTCCAGCGCTGCGGCATCGCCGGCATCGAGCTGGGCGAGGATGAAGCGCACCTGGCCGATTGGCTGGGCCAGGGCCTGTACGGCACCATGGACTGGATGGCCCGCCACGGCACGCTGCGCGCCCGCCCCGCTGAACTGCTGCCCGGCACCGTGCGGGTGATTTCGGTGGGCATGGATTACAGCCACAAGGACGACACCGAAGCCTGGGCGACCCTGGCCGATCCCGGCCGCGCCTACGTGGCGCGCTACGCGCTGGGCCGCGATTACCACAAGCTGATGCGCAACCGGCTGCAGAAGCTGGCCACACAGATCAACGACGAAGTCGCCCCGCTGGGCTACCGCGTCTTCGTCGATTCCGCACCGGTGCTGGAACGTGCGCTGGCACGCAACGCCGGGCTGGGCTGGATCGGCAAGCACACCTGTCTGATCGATCGCCATGGCGGCTCGTGGTTCTTCATCGGCGAAATCTACATCGACATTCCGCTGCCGATCGATGCAGCGGCCACCGCGCACTGCGGCACCTGCACGCGCTGTATCGATGTGTGCCCCACCCAGGCCATCACCGCGCCGCATCGACTGGATGCACGCCGCTGCATTTCCTACCTGACCATCGAGCACGACGGCGCGATTCCCGAAGACATGCGGCCGCTGATCGGCAACCGCATCTATGGTTGCGATGACTGCCAGCTGGTCTGCCCCTGGAACAAGTTCGCCAAGCGCACCGACGAGGCCGATTTCCGCGCGCGCAACAACCTGGATACCGCGCGCCTGGACCAGCTGTTCGCGTGGGACGAAGCGGAGTTCCTGCGCCGTACCGAGGGCAGCCCGATCCGCCGCAGCGGCCATGAACGCTGGCTGCGCAATATTGCCGTGGCGCTGGGCAATGCGCCGGCATCGGCCGAGGCACTGGCCGCGCTGCATACCCGCGCCAACGATCCCTCGCCCGTGGTGCGCGAGCACGTGCAGTGGGCCCTGGCCCAGCACGGCGCAGCCTGACGTGCGATCCTGAGCCCCCGTTCCACCCGCCACGCGCCGCATCCATGCAATCTCGCAACAACGACATCCTCACCCCCAGCCAGCTCAACACGCTGGCCCGCGACCTGCTGGAAGGCAGTTTCCCGGCCATCTGGGTGGAAGCAGAACTGGGCAGCGTGGCCCGCCCCGCCTCCGGGCACCTGTACTTCACCCTGAGGGATGCACGCGCGCAGCTGCGTGCCGCCATGTTCCGGATGAAGGCGCAGTACCTGAAGTTCGTGCCACGCGAGGGCATGCGCGTGCTGGTGCGCGGCAAGGTGACACTGTATGACGCGCGTGGTGAGTACCAGATGGTGCTCGACCATATGGAAGAGGCGGGAGAAGGCGCCCTGCGCCGCGCGTTCGAGGAACTGAAGGCACGGCTGCAGGCCGAGGGGCTGTTCAACCCCGCGCGCAAGCGGCCCATGCCTGCGCACGTGCAACGCCTGGCGGTGATCACCTCACCCACCGGTGCCGCCGTGCGCGACGTGCTGAGTGTGCTGGCGCGGCGCTTCCCGCTGCTGGAAGTGGATCTGCTGCCGACCCTGGTACAGGGCAGCAGTGCTGCCGCGCAGATCACCCGATTGCTGCAGGCCGCCGATGCCAGCGGCCGCTACGACGTGATCCTGCTCACCCGTGGTGGTGGTTCACTGGAAGACCTGTGGGCCTTCAACGACGAGGCGCTGGCCCGCGCGATCGCTGCCAGCGGCACGCCAGTGGTCTCGGCCGTCGGCCACGAAACCGACTTCAGCCTCAGCGATTTCGCTGCCGACCTGCGCGCACCCACACCGTCGGTGGCCGCCGAACTGCTGGTGCCGGACCAGCGCGAACTGGCCCTGCGCCTGCGCCGCAGCGCGGCGCGCATGGTGCAGCTGCAGCGGCATACGATGCAGCAGGCGATGCAGCGCGCCGACCGTGCGTTGCTGCGCCTGAACGCGCAGAGCCCGCAGGCGCGACTGGACCTGCTGCGCCGCCGCCAGGCGGATCTGGGCCGACGCCTGCATGCCGCGTTCAACCAACAGCAGGAGCGTCGTGCGGCGCGCCTGCGCCATGCCGCGGCCGTGCTGCGCGCGCACCACCCGCAGCGCCAGCTCGACGAGATTCGACGGCGCCTGCTCGTGTTGCGCGGGCGTCCGCAGGCCGCATTGCAGCGGCTGCTGGAACGCGATGCCCTGCGCCTGCGCGGGCTGGCGCGATCACTGGAGGCGGTCAGTCCGCTGGCCACCGTGGCGCGCGGCTACAGCATCCTGACCCGTGCCGACGATGGCGCACTGGTGCGGCACATCGACCAGGTGCAGCCGGGCGATACCCTGCAGGCCCGCGTGGGTGACGGCGTGATCGACGTACAGGTCAAGTGAGGGGTTGTTCGGCAGGGCTGCGCCCTGCACCCCTGTAGAGTCGAGCCATGCTCGACTGAAGCAACGTCAACGTCAACGTCAACGTCAACGTCAAGAGCCTGCATTCCGTGGGATGGCGGGGCGGGGTCGGATCCCGTTGCATAGCAACGGGCTCTGACCCCGCATTCTTTTCGGTGTCTGACAACTTCATCCACGCATGGCGTAGCTCTACTGTGTCGACCAAGGTCGACACCTACCAGAGCAGAACGCCGTGTCGAAGGCGGCTGTGGGTAGGTGTCGACCTTGGTCGACACGTCTGTCAGATGTCGAATGAATCATCCACGCATCGTGTGGATCTACTGTGTCGACCAAGGTCGACACCTACCAGAGCAGAACACCGTGTCGAAGGCGGCTGTGGGTAGGTGTCGACCTTGGTCGACACGCCTGTCAGATGTCGAATGAATCATCCACGCATCGTGTGGATCTATTGTGTCGACCAAGGTCGACACCTACCAGAGCAGAACGCCGTGTCGAAGACGGCTGTGGGTAGGTGTCGACCTTGGTCGACACGTCTGTCAGATGTCGAATGAATCATCCACGCATCGCGTGGATCTACTGTGTCGACCAAGGTCGACACCTACCAGAGCAGAATGCCGTTCCGACAGACCGCGGCGATCTGTCAGAGGTGGGGCGGTGTCGGAGTGCGGGGTGTCAGCCGCATGGATGCGGCTGCCAAGCCTACAGGGGTGAGGGCGCTTTGTTTGCGAAGCACTGCTTCGCAAGCGCCCGAACGCACAGCCGCCAGCGGCTGGGCCGGGCCCCGGAGGGGGACTTGCGGCGCCCCCGCAATCCGACACCGCCCCGCCATCCCCGGGAAACCCGCCTTTGACGTTGCCTTTGACGTTGCCGTTGCCGTTGCCGTTGATCCAAGCAGGTGCAGGCTGCAAGCCCTGCCGACCACCCCCTACCGCGCCTGCTCGCAGAATTTCTGCCGGTACTCGAGGGCCTTGGGCATCAGCGCCTGCAGGTTCTGGATGCGGGTGCCGGGATTGGGATGGGTCGACGAAAACTCCGGCGGCGACTGGCCACCACTGGCCTGCCCCATGCGCTGCCACAGGGGAATCGCCTCGCGCGGGTCGAAACACGCCGCCGCCGCCAACATCAGACCCACTTCATCGGCCTGCGTCTCGTGGCTGCGCGCGTACGGCAACAGATAGCCGTAACCCATCGCCGACATCATCATCTGTTGCTGCTGCGCATCCATGCCGCTGGCCGCACCAGCCATCTGCCCGATCTGGGTCAGCTTCTGCTGGGCCATGCGCTGCGCACCATGGCGCAGCAGCGCATGGGCGATCTCGTGCCCCATCACCACCGCCATGGCATCGGTCGTGCGCGCCACCGGCACCAGCCCGGTGTACACGGCCATCTTGCCGCCGGGCAGACAGAAGGCGTTGGCCTGGTCACTGGGAATCACGTTCACTTCCCACTCGAAATCGCGCGAGAAGTGCCCCGGCTGCAGCCCATGTTCCTGCGCCAGCGCGGTTTCCACCACATCCACCTTGGCGATCAGGCGCTGGGCGATGGCGCGCACATCGCGTGAGATCTGCGCGTTGGGGTCCAGTGGCCGTTCCTGCGCCAGGATCTGCTGGTAGGCCTGCAAGCCCAACGCACGTTCTTCGCTGGCATCCAGGCTGCTGTCGATCAGCACCTTCTCGCCGGTGTACGGGTCCACCGTTCGGTTGGAAAACCAGTAGTACGCTGCATAGCCGGCGGCCAGCAGCAGTACCCACCAGCGGATGTTGCCGAACAGACCGCGCCGTGGCGAACCCTGTTGCGGCGAGCGGGAAAAGGGATCGTTGCGCATCGGCAGGTCTTCCGGCGGACCCCGCCGGCCGGCGGGCACGCTGCAATCTTAGTGCGACGCCGCCTGCGCGGGGTGAAACAGGCGCATCAGATGCCGCGCACCAGGCGGAAGCCGATGCGGGCGTTGGTGGTGTCTGAATCCTGGGATTGCCGCCACGCCGCACGGGTCTGCTCGGGCGCGTTGGCCCAGTTGCCGCCACGGATCACCCGCGAACGGCAGCCCGGGTTGTACCAGGCCACGCCATCGGACGGGGCGCGGCGGTAGCTGGAATGCCAGCAATCGGCCACCCATTCGCTCAGGTTGCCGCCCATGTCGTGCAGGCCGAAGGCATTGGCCTGGAAGCTGCCCACCAGCGCCGGCCCCCACCAGCCATCGCCATAGCCCACGAAGGCGTTGTGCCAGTGCCGGCCCGACGGGGAAACATCCTGGCTGCCGGTGTAGTTGCCGCTGCCCGCAGGCGGCAGACCGGCATCCCCCCAGGGGTAGCGGCCACTGCCGCCGGCCCGCAGGGCGTACTCGAACTCGGCTTCGCTGGGCAGGCGGTAGGCGCGGCCGGTCTGCTCGGACAGCCAGGTGGCGTAGTTTTCCGCATCGCGCACGCTCACGTGCATCACCGGCGAATTGCCCATCGCGCGACTGCCATCGTAGTCCGAGCGCCAGTCCACGCCGCTGCGGCGGATGAAGTTGCCGCTGCGCTCGTCATACACCACCGAGTGGCCGCGACGGGTCGCACGCGGGCGCGCGCTGGTGGCCTTCACGAAACGCTCGAAATCGGCGACGGTCACTTCAGTGATCGCCATGGCAAAGCCACGTTCAAACCGCACGTAGTGTGACGGTCGCTCCGCGTCGCTGGCGCCCGGTTCGGTGTCACCGGCGCCCATCTGGAAGCCGCCATGCGGCACCACGATCATCTGCGGCCCGCGCCCGCCATCGCGCAGGGGGTCGCTGAACACCTGCCCTGGGCGGAAACTGCCGTAGTGGGTGGCCAGGTCGATGCATTCGCGCAATTGCGCCACCACGGCATCGCCCGGCAAG
The DNA here is from genome assembly GCF_003086875.1 of Stenotrophomonas sp. ZAC14D2_NAIMI4_6. Taxonomy (NCBI): domain Bacteria; kingdom Pseudomonadati; phylum Pseudomonadota; class Gammaproteobacteria; order Lysobacterales; family Lysobacteraceae; genus Stenotrophomonas; species Stenotrophomonas sp. ZAC14D2_NAIMI4_6. Next base: position 2,872,054 of record NZ_CP025996.1, read on the forward strand.
GCGATGCGCAAGGCCTCGGCCAGCTTTTCACGGGCCGACTTCAGTCCCTGCGGCGTTTCCAGGTCGCGCAGCCCGCCGTCACGCAACTGCACCAGGGTCGCTGCACGGATCTGCTCGATGCGTTCGAACGCGTCGGCGATGGTCGGCGACGAATCCCGCACCTTGCTGGCTTCGGCCAGCCAGGCCCCGGCGGAAGCAAAATCGCGGCTGCGTGCGGCGTCTTCGGCGCGCCGGATCAGCGCGCTTTCGGCGGCGGCCAGGCCCTGCCGGGCACGGCGGTTGTTGGCATCCAGTGCCAGCGCCTCACGGAACGCCGGAATGGCCCCGTCACCGTCCTCGCCCACCCGACCGGCGCGCAGATCCTCCTCGCCCGAGCGGTTGTAGGCCACCACGCGCTGGGCGGTCTCCACCCGGCTCTGCAGCGCGCGCACCTTCGGCTCGTTGGGTGCCAGGGTCAGCAGCACCAGCGCCTGCCGCCCTGCCTCGGTCAGTGCCTCGCGCTGCTGCAGCGGCCGCGCCAGCAGGGCGTCGGCCTGCTGCTGCAGGCGCTGCCGGGCACGCTGCAGACCGGCGCGGGCCGCGCGGTCGTCCGGGGCTTCTTCCTGCACCGCCAGCCACAGCGGAATGGCCGCCTCGGCGTCCTCGTACAGCCGCCCGTCGCTGAACGCCTGTTCGGCGGCACGGCGCAGCTGCGCCAGCGTCCGCCCCTGCCGATCCACCCGTGCCGGGGTCCAGCGCTGCACGTCCTCGCTGGCATCCTCGCCGGCAATGGTCACCGTGCCCGTCGCCGCCGCAGCAGCAGCAGCCGTGTCGTCCACCTTGGGCCGCGGCCGTTCCGGTTCGCCGGCCGACGGGCTTGCAGGCGGCGACGGCGTGCACGCGGCCAGGGCCAGGCCCAGGGCGGTACACAGCGCAATCGGCAGGGCAAAACGCAAACGGAGGCTCCTTCGGTACGGGTGCGCACCGACGTTAGGCTATTCTCCCCTGCCTGAGCAAACCCGAGTAGCAGGCCCCCACCCGTGGCAATCTGGATCACCACCCCCGCCGAGCTGGACGCCTACCGCCAGCAGCGCCCGGCCCGTATCGGCCTGGACACCGAATTCATCCGCGAACGCACCTTCTGGCCGCAGCTGGCCCTGGTGCAGATGGCCGTGGGCAACGACATCCTGTTGATCGATCCGCTGATTCCCGGCATGCCCGAAGCGCTGGCACCGTGGCTGACCGATGAATCGATCATCAAGGTCATGCACAGCGCCAGCGAAGACCTGGTGGCCTTCAAGTGGACCTGCGGCGTGCTGCCCCGGCCCTTGTTCGACACCCAGATCGGCGCGGCGCTGGCCGGTATCGGCGGTGGCATGGGCTACCAGAAACTGGTGCAGGAAATTACCGGGGTAACGCTGGCCAAGGGCGAAACGCGCTCGGACTGGATGCGCCGTCCGCTGTCTGAATCGCAGTTGCAGTACGCCGCCGACGACGTCGAGCATCTGTTTGCCCTGCACGATGCGATCGAAGCCAAGCTGCAGGCGCTGGGCCGCCGCCAGTGGCTGCAGGACGATGCCGAACGTCTGCTGGCCAACGTTGCCAACGATGAAGACCGTTGGCCGCACCTGGGCATGCGCGCGGCACAGTTCCTCGACGCGGCCGCCCAGCGCCGCCTGCTGCGCCTGCTGCGCTGGCGCGACGGCCAGGCCCGCAGCAGCGACCGCCCGCGCAGCTGGATCCTGGACAACGAACTGGCCGCCACCCTGGCACGCACCCCGCCGGCCGACCTGGCCGCGCTGGGCAAGCTGTTCGAGCAGTTCCCGAAAGCCCCGCGCAAGCTCACCGCCGCCGTGTGGCAGGCGCTGGAAACGCCGCTGCCCGATGAGGCCGAAGCACCGCTGGCCGTGCAGGCCACCGACGCCGACAAGAAGACCATCAAGAAGCTGCAGGATGCGGTGGCCGAGCGCAGCCGCGAGCTGGGCCTGGCCGACGGCGTACTGGCCTCGCGCAAGCACCTGGAAAGCTATCTGGAACGCCGCCAGTGGCCGGCCGCGCTGGCCGGCTGGCGCCAGCAGGAACTGGAAGCACGCCTGCAGGCCTTGCTGCCAGCATGACAGGCCGCCGCGCCTGACCGGCGCGGCACTCCCCTATCACACGTAGCCGGCCGCCTTCAGGCGCGCCCAGCGCTGCGCACCGATCGCCTTGCGCATCGCCGGCAGCGGGTCCACCGCGCCGGTGTTGTCGGCCACCGCCACCACGAAGTCCTCGGTGGTGTGCAGGTGGGCGCGCTGTTCCGGCGCATCCAGCCACGCCGCCACCCGCGTGAGCAGGCGCATCGCCGACGTGGTACTGCCGCGCATCTCCATCAACCGGCCATGGCGCTTGCACGCGTCCAGCAGGGCCGGATCGTCGAACCAGCACTCATCGTCGTCGCGCTGGCCGGCACGCATCTCGTCCGGCGCCCACAGGTAGTAGGCAACGTCCTCACCGCGTTCAAGCACCGCCTGCCGGTAGGACTGGCGCCCCCAGGTGATGAACGGTGGCCAGGCCGAACTGAAATCGCCATCGGTGAAGCACAGCAGCAGGCAATACAGCGGCTCGTCGCGAGGAATCAGCGGCAACTGCGTGGCGATGGCCTGCATCAGCCGGCGCTCCACATCGGCAGCGGCGGCAGCCAGGGTTTCGCCGCGGCGCGGGCGCTGGTACTGCAGGCGCTGGCTGCCGGTGGGTGTGCCGTCTTCATGCAGATACTGCAGTTCGATACGGTCCAGGGCGCCGGCCTCATCGTAGCTGTAGACATCCTGGCACCACCAGCTCGGGCGCTCGTCCCCCCAGTTGCGCACCACCACGCGCAGCAGCACTTCGCCGTCCCAGTGATAGATGCTGTCATGACCGCGATGGCCAACAGTCAGCTCACTGCGCTGCAGCCGCCCGCGGTGTTCGTGCCAGGCGCGGGCCGAGGCAATGCGTCCACCGCGGTAGAAGCTCAGGCTGTGCCTCTGCTCGGTGCCGTGCAGCCACACCGTGGTCCTGGCCCCGTTGTCAGCCACGGCAAGCACGATGCGCTCCTGCGCGTCGAAACCATGGTGCACATGCGCATCCGGGTCCGCCTTGGCATCGTCCAGCCAGCGACTGCGGCGCACGCCATACTTTTCGGCCATGAACGGCGCGTCATGCGCCATGTCGCCGCTGGCCCAACGCCAGCGCACCACCTGCGCCCGGCATTGTTCAATCAGGGTCTCGGCGGCGCGAGCATCGGCATACTGCTGGTACAGCGTCTGGATCATGGTCGAAGTCCGTTCAACACAGCGCGGCAGCCTAGCATGCAAGGCCGCCCTGCACCGCCGTGCCGCAGGCGCCGTGCTAGGGTTGCGCCGTGCAGACAAGGAGACGTCAATGAATCCCCTTAAGATCGCAGCAGCGTGTGCCCTGCTGCTGGCAGCGCCCGCCATGGCCAGCAGCGCGACGCGGCCAACCTACGGGCAGGAAAAGGAAAACAGGGCCAAGCTGGTGGACATCATTGATGGCGCCACCCGCGACGGTCTGGTTGCCGTCCTGGTGCCGGCCCCGTATGTCGTGCACACCGGCGGACCCGGTGTCGGCTCTCCCATCACCGGCTTCCATCTGGGCCGCCGCTCGACCGACCTGCCCGGCTTCTCCGCGCGCGTGTCCTGGCAGCACAAGGACGTTCCCTCGCAGGGCTATGTGCAGCTGTTCAATACCAACGAACTGGAAACCGGCCCGCAGCGCACGGTGCTGATGGACGTGTTCGAAGTCCATCTGATCCCGCCGGGCACCTACCTGCTCAATGGCGCGGAAAACTATCGACTGAACACCCGGGTGGCCAAGCTGAAGCCATTGGGCGACAAGGACGAGGTCTCCAAGGACATCGGCGCTACCCGCCTGGCCGACGTGGACTATCGCTTCTATTCGTGGAAGAAGGTCTGGGTGCCGCCCTACACGGCAACCGACCAGCACTCCCGGCAGGTGTGTACCTCCGTGCACGTCGCGTCGGGCAACTGCATGTCCTGGGGCACGCAGAACTACCAGACCTCGGAAGCCAGGGAAGGGTTCTGGGAAGACCGGATCGTTCCCGATACCATCCCGGCCGTGCGCATCCAGGCGGTCATCGCCAAGGCCCATGCGCCGCTGGCCTTCACCGCGCGCGAAGGGCAGATCCTGCTGAGCCCGTTCATCGTTGCCGGCGATGGTGATGTCGATTTCAACGGGAGCGACTGCGCGCCCGTCCAGAACGTAACCGGCTGCGCCCTGCGACGTTTTACCGTGCACTACCAGCCAGCCCCGCTGGACGCCGCACGCAAGCACATCGCGATCACCTCGCAGGGGCTCAACGCGAAGCAACGCAAAGTGTTGGAACGGATGGAAGCGATGCAACTGCAGGTGCTCGGGCCCAGCGCGCCTGCCGATCCGGCCCTGGGACTGGGCGTCAGCGCCACGCCCTGAACTCCCCCCAAGGTACGCAACAAAAACGGCGCTCCGAAGAGCGCCGTTTTCGTTACCCGATCAAGCAGGCCTTACCAGTTCATGTTCAACGAAACACCCACGGTGCGCGGTTCGTTGTAGACCGCGGCCATGTAGTTTTCGATCACACCCTTCAGGTTCTTTTCGTTTGTGATGTTGCGCGCGAACAGCGCCACTTCGTAGGCACCGTAGTTGCCGGAGTAACCCAGCTTCAGGCCACCTTCGAAATCACCCTTGGAATTGAACTCCTGGCTGTCATACAGCACGAAGCTGGTGTAGCCCTGCTTGTTCCAGTCGGTGGACACGAACATCGTGCCCGCGTCGCTGACCGGCATGTCGTAACGCGCGGCGAAGTTGATGTTGTACTTCGGCGCGTTGGGCAGCGGGTTGCCATCGATCTGGGCAAAGGTGTTGGCGCCGACCTTGATGGTCGGGTCGTTCACCGTGCACACCACCTGGCCGTTCAGGCCGCAGACCTGCGCATACACGCGCTTGTCCTGGATCTCGCTGTGCAGCAGGCTGACACCGGCGCTCAGGGTCAGGTTCGGAACCGGGCGCAGTTCCATGTCTGCTTCGAAGCCGTAGGCCTTGGCCTTGTCGGCGTTGAACAGCACGCCGTTGCCGTCCGAATCGTTGCCGTTGAGCTGGATGTCGTTGACCGTGTAGGTGAACGCGGTGGCATTCAGGCGCAGGCGGTTGTCCCACAGGCTGCTCTTCACACCGGCTTCCCAGGACAGGATGGTCTCCGAGTCGGCGGTGGTGAAATCAGCGTTGAACACGGCCGAACGGCCCTGGATGGTCGGGCCGCGGAAGCCACGTGCAACCTTGGCGTAGACGCTCACGTTCGGGTTGAACTGGTACATCGCGCTGACGTCCCAGCTCGGGGTGGTATCGGACATCTTCACGTCCGTACGGCCCTTGTAGGTCACCACGCCGGCGGCGGTGTCGGCGGTCTTCAGCAGGCGCGTGTGCTTCTCGTCGCGGGTCTGGCGCAGACCAGCGGTCACGCTGAACTTGTCGGTGAAGGCGTAGCTGAGCTGGCCAAAACCGGCCCACGAGGTGTTCTTGTTGCGCAGGCGCACCCAGTTGTTCGGGTTGCGCGCCGCGCCCTGCAGGAACCAGCCGCGCTGGTAGAAATCGGTGGTATCGCTGCCGTTGAAGTAGAACGCACCGGCCTGCCACTGCAGGGCGCTGTCATCGTGGCTGGCCAGGCGGAATTCCTGGGTCCACTGGTCCAGGTCACGGATCTGCCCCATCGACTGACCGTAGCCGTTGGCCACGCCATTGAACGGGAAGTCTGCCGCCGCGCCGCCGTCGGTGTCGCCACGGCTGTAGCCGGAGGTGGTTTCGTAGGCGGTGATGGAGGTGAAATCGACCGCGCCGAAATCGTAGATCGCCTTCACCGAACCGCCGTAGGTCTTGTAGGCCTGCGGGTTGTTGTCGGCTTCGTCGTAGGCCACCTTGTCGCGCGGCACGTCGGTCTGGTTCGAGCCCTTGGTCAGCGCACCGCGCAGGAACAGGGTCGAGGTGCCGTCGTAATCGCGGGCGTGGGCCGAAGCCAGGATCGAGAACTGGTCGCTGGGCTTGAGCAGCAGTTGCGCACGCACGTTGCGGTCATCGAAGCCGCCCATGGCGTTCTTCTTCGGGCTGACCGTGCCGTCGGCGCTGGGGCCACGGTAGGTGTTGTCCACGTAGTCATCGCGGTGCTGGTACAGCGCCGACACGCGGAACGAGGCGATGTCGTTGATCGGGCCACCGAAGCCGCCATCGACCGACACGCTGTTGTAGGTGGCGTAGCTGGCGCTGACCCGGCCGGTGTACTCATCGGTCGGCTTCAGGGTGTCGAACTTGACGATGCCGGCGGTGGTGTTGCGGCCGAACAGCGAGCCCTGCGGGCCGCGCAGCACTTCCACCTGGTCCACGTCGTAGACCGGGTTGGACTTCAGCACCACGTGTTCCAGCACCACGTCGTCCTGGATGATCGACACCGGCTGCGAGGCACCCAGGTAGAAATCGATGTTGCCCAGGCCGCGGATGTAGAAGCGCGGGAAGATGCGACCGGTGGTGGTTTCCGCATACAGGCTCGGCACGCGGCCGGACAGCGCCAGCAGGGTGTCATCGCCGCCGGCGGTGAAATCGCGCATGCGCTCGCCCTGCACCACGCCCACCGACACCGGCACTTCCTGCAGGTTCTGCTCACGGTGTTCGGCGGTCACGGTGATCGTGTCCAGGCCGGTCGGGGTCGGTGCGCTGTCCTGCGCGGCGGCGCCGAAGCTGGCGGCCAGGGCCAGGCCGGCACAGGCCAGGGCCAGCGGATGGCGGCGGAAGGAAAGCGAGGAAGACGACATGCCCGTCGAACGACGGGAAGCGATATGGGAAGGCATCGAAAGCTCTTGGGAGACGTCCGGGCGGCCTGCGCAAGCCGGGCGGTAGAGGGGGAACCACTGCGCAAGCGCCCATTATCGCCCGAATTGTTACGATTTCGTTGCGCATCCCGTCGCAGTCCGCGTCCCGCCCGCTGCGGCAAAGTCCGCCGGTGGAAGGCGGTAGCCGGCACCACTGCCTCCCAACCCCGGCTGCCCTTACGCCGGGGCCAATGCCGGGCGCCGCTGCAGCACGAAGCGGCCGGCAGCGTCCTGCAACGCGTGCGCCTGTTCGCTCATGGAGCGGGCCGAAGCGGACGCCTCTTCCACCAGCGCGGCGTTCTGCTGGGTCACGCCATCCATCTGCACGATGCTCTGGTTGACCAGTTCGATGCCCGCCGCCTGTTCCTGGCAGGCATGGGCGATCTCGCCCACCAGCCCGCCCAGTTCGGTCACCGAGGCGACCACGTCCTGGATGGTGCGCCCGGCATCGCCGGCCAGCACGTTGCCTTCGGCCACGCGGGCCACCGATTCTTCGATCAGCCCCTTGATCTCCGCCGCCGCCAGCGTCGAGCGCTGTGCCAGTGCGCGCACCTCGCTGGCGACCACCGCGAAGCCGCGGCCGTCCTCACCGGCGCGTGCCGCTTCGACGGCGGCATTCAGGGCCAGGATGTTGGTCTGGAAGGCGATGCCATCAATCACCGTGATGATCTCGGCGATGCGCCGCGAGGCGGCATCGATCTGGCCCATCGTCGCTTCCATCGCGGCCATGGCCGCGCCCCCGCGCCCGGCCACCTGCGCCGCCTCGCTCGCCAGGCGGTCTGCGCGGCGTGCGTGGTCGGCGTTCTGCCGCACGGCCGAGGTCATTTCCTCGATCGAGGCAGCAGACTCTTCTAGGTTGGCAGCCTGCTGTTCGGTACGGCGGGACAGATCATCGTTGCCGGCAGCGATTTCCGCAGCGGCCGTGCTGACCGCAGCGGCGGCCAGCTGGATGCGGCCAACGATGCCGGCCAGGGCGCCCACCGTTGCATTGGCATCCTCGCGCATGCGCGCGAACACCCCCTGCGCCTGGCCGTCGATACGGTGCCGCAGGTCACCTTCGGCCAGGTTGCGCAGCAGGCCCGACAGCGCCAGCAGGTTGTCATCGGCAGTAGCCATCACGCTGTTCAGGCCCTGCACCATCTGCTGGAAGTCATTGGCGAAGGCCTGCGCATCGCCGCGCACGCTGAAATCACCGCTCGCCGCCGCCGCAACCAGGCGCTTGATCTCGCCGTTGATGCCCTGCAGCTTGCCGCGCACGCCGTTCAGCGCCTGCGTGATCGCTACCTGTTCGCCAGGCAGCACGTCCATGGTCTGCTGCAGATCGCCTTCAGCGTAGCGTTGAACCAGGGCCACCATGCGCTGCTGGGTCTGCAGGTGCGCCGCCACCAGCGCGTTGGTGCCGGCCACCATGGCGCGGAACTCCCCCTCGAAGGCCAGCTCGTCGATCCGGTGGCTGACCGCGCCCGCCGCATGGCGTTCGCTCATGCTGGCCTGCGCCTGCAGGATCTCGCGCAGCTTGGCGCGCATCTGCTGCAACGACCCCAGCAGACGGCCGACCTCGTCATCGCGGCCCGTATCGATTTCGCGGTCCAGGCGCCCGCTGGCCACATCGCGGGCGACCTGCGCCGCTGCGGCCAGCGGACGACCCAGCAAGCGCCGCACCACCAGCACGATCAGCACGACCACGGTGGTCAGCGCCAGCACGGAAATCAGCGCGATGCGCAGCATCAGGCCGTTCAGCACCTCTGCCAGCACCGATTCCGGTTCCAGGCCGATCACCAGCCATTGCCAGGCGCCGTAGCGCTGCGCCGCCGCGAACCAGGCCTGCTCGGCGCCACCATCGGCCGGGCGCAGATGCAGACGCGCCTGCGTGCTGCGGCCATCCAGCAGCGCCTGCAATGCCGGCAGATCGGCTGCGGCCACGCGTTCCTGCAGCAGGCCACCTTCGCCATCGGCGGCGGCCAGCACCCGGCCGTGGTCCTTGCCCTGGCGCGTGTCGACCACGATGAAGCGGCCCTCGCGGCCCAGCGTCGCCTCGCGCAGGCGCGTCTTCAGCGCGGCCAGGCCCTGCGAGTAGTCCTGCCCCACGAACGCGATGCCAGCCACGCTGCCATCGGCCGCCGGGATCGGCATGTAGTGGGTCATGTAATCGGTGCCGAACAGGTGGGCCGGCCCCGTGTAGCCCTGCCCCGCGCGCACCCGCGCATAGGCCGGGTTGGCGTGGTCCAGCACGGTGCCCAGCACGCGTTCGCCCTGTGCGTTGCGCAACGAAGTCGCCACGCGGACGAAGTCTTCGCCGTCACGCACGAACACGGTGGCAACGCCGCCGGTCGCCTCGGCGAAGCGATCAACCTCGGTCGATGCCGGGCCGATCACCTGCGTGCCCAGGCGCAGGGTCGGCGCACTGCGGCCGGCCACGTCGATGGGCGCGGTGGCATCGGCCAGCGCCTCACCCTGCGGCAGCATCGCGCGGAAGGTGCCGGCGATGCGCTGGGTGCTTTCGCCCAGGCTGCGGTCATACAGCTGCACCGAATCGCGCATCAGCACCGTGGTGGTATCCAGGCCGGCAACCACGCGCTGCTGGTAGCTGTCGGCGGTATCGCGGTAGATCAGGATCGCCAGTGCGGCGAAGGCCACGGTGGTGATCGCCACCATCAGCAGCGCCAGGCGGGTTGCGATGGTCAGGGTCCGCTTCGGCGGCGAGGCGGAAAATCGGGAGGCAGCCGGGGTCATCATCAGGGGGAATGTCCGTGGAAGGGAGCGCGCGAGGCGCCCCCTCTTAACGGCACCGTTCTGGTCCTCTTTACGCCACCCGGCCTAGCCGCTTCAGGTTATTGACAGCGCCAAGCCCTTGATTCATAAACCTTGTTCAGTTTCACCAGGGCCAGGCACGGCCAGCACGGTACGCGGTCCGGGCAGACCGTCTGCGCCCAGCGTGGTCACCGCCAGCAGATGGTCCAGGCGGATGCGCTGCTCGCCCTCATCGGCGTCCAGCAGCAGGAATTCCTCTTTGCCAGGCGTGCTAAGCGTGGTCCGCGCGCGGGCCACGAAGGTGCGGCCATCGATCAGTTCCACCTGCAGCAGGGCGCGGTGCAGGCAGGCGATTTCCAGTACGTCGTGCAGGTCGCACGCGATGGGACGGTAGTCGGTCATGGAGCGTCTTCCGGCACTCAAGGCGCCCAGCCTGCCACGACTGCCGCACATGCGGCTTGGCAAGCCCCGGGCGGCGGCGCTACACTGGCTTCGCCGTGGGGCCATAGCTCAGCTGGGAGAGCGCGTCGTTCGCAATGACGAGGTCAGGAGTTCGATCCTCCTTGGCTCCACCATTTTCAGAGAAGCCCGTAGATCCCAGTGATCTGCGGGCTTTTTCTTTGGGCACGGACCGCCCGGACCGATAGGATGAGGGTACCCGCGGCGCGGAGCGCCACATCCAGGAAGGGGTCCCATGGACCATGCCTCGATAACGGATCCACATCTGATCCCGCTTTCAACCCTCATTCCCGGCTGGAAGGGTCGGTACATTCCCAGCTACGTCGCTGACGTCGCCCATGGGCTTGGTCTTGAACAGGCGCGGTTGCAGGGAAGTCAGTTGCTCGTCGTCCTGCGCCTACGCGAACTGTCTTACGACGGCATCCGGGAGAAGATCAGGATCGTGTCCGGGCATCGGGAGCTGGAAGACGCAGCGCGCGTGGCCAAGGAGGCTGCAATCCGATGGCTTGCACAGCGCCGGAGCGAGGTGCGCCCTTACGGTCGCTGGCGCGCGATGCAAGATCGGCAATCATGGCCATCAGCAGCACCGCTGTGGGAGGGCGCTCCCCTCTCCTCCTATCTGGCAGGCCTCTGGGACGGTACGGGGTACTGCGCGATCGAGGTGGCGGCCGCCATCCTGCCGACCGCACCCGCCGATCCCATCAATCCTGCGCTGATCCAGCAGATCGACATGCACGAACTCGCGGACTGGTTCGCCGACGTGGGCCGCGCGGCGCAGACGCCGCCGTCTGCATGACCTTGGCCGACTGAGACTCGACCTGTCCATCACCGGCTCAACCCGGCTCCTGGCTCCCATCCTTGCGTTGCGGTCGCCGCGTGTTCTCGTCATGCACCTTCTGATCGTTCTGGCCAGGGCGGCGCTTGGCCACGTCGTCCTGGTGCTGGTCCTGGCGGCTTTCCTGGGTACCGGCATCCTTTTCGGCGGGCGAAGGCGTGCGGGGAGTAGTCATGGCGGGCTCCGCACCGGCACCGTGCCGGGCTTGCACGACCACGCTAGCGGCGCGGCCGTGAGTCCGTGGTCGCGCTGCCGCGAGCGGCGCGTGCATACCCTGGTATGAGCGGCGGAAACCAAGGCGCAATGGGCAGCCCGGCGCTACCGGCCGACGATGGCGCTGCCGATGCAGAACCCACCGCGCGCCATCCCATCCCGCCAGGAGCCCGCCATGTCCTCCCTGCCCCGCCCCGAACCTGCGCACGCCCCGCTGCCGCCGGGAACGCCCGCCCCCGACTTCCGCCTGCCCGCCACGCCCGACCAGACCGTCACCCTGGCAGAGCTGCGTGGCCGCCCGGTCATCCTTGCCTTCTATCCCGCTGACTGGAGCCCGGTCTGCGGCGACCAGATGGCCCTGTACAACCAGTTGCTGCCCGAGTTCCAGCGACAGGGCGCGCAGTTGATCGGCATCTCCGTCGATGGCGTCTGGTGCCACGCCGCGTTCGCCGAACAGCGCCACCTGCATTTTCCGCTGCTGGCTGATTTCGAACCCAAGGGCGCCGTCGCCCGGCAGTTCGGTGCCTATCGCGAACACGATGGGGTCTGCGAACGCGCGCTGTTCGTGATCGATGCGCAGGGCATCGTGCGCTGGAGCTACCTGTCGCCACTGGGCATCAATCCCGGTGCCGATGGCATTCTGGATGCCTTGTCACGCCTGCCGCGCACGGCGGCAGCGGAGGTGACCCCATGAGCCGCCTGCACGTTCCCGTCAGCGCCAGCGACCATGCCAGTGGCCCGGCCGATGCGGCGGTCACCCTGGTCGAATATGGCGACTACCAGTGCCCGTACTGCGGCCAGGCCTATCCCATCGTGAAGGCCCTGCAGCAGGCATTGGGCGATTCGCTGCGCCTGGTGTTCCGCAACTTCCCGCTCAGCGAAATGCACCCGGATGCCCTGAATGCCGCGCGCCTGGCCGAAGCCGCGGCCGACGCCGGACACTTCTGGAGCGCCCATGACCTGCTGTACGAACGCCAGGGTGCGCTGGCACCGCATGACCTGCAGCGCTATGGCGAACTGCTGCAGTTGCCGCCGGAACGCGTGCGCGCCGCATTGGCCGGCGCGCACGATGCACGCATCGAGGCCGACTTCATGGGCGGCGTGCGCAGCGGTGTGAATGGCACGCCCTGTTTCTTCATCAACGGCGTGCGCCACGATGACAGCTGGGACTACGACACCCTGCTGCTGGCGCTGCAGCGCGCGATGTAATTCTGCAACAACTGCCCAACCGCCGCGTGCAGGCGCCTACGGCTCAGGCCTGCACGCACTCGCGCACCGCGAAGGGGTGTCCGCAGGCACTGCATTCGGAATGACCGAAGGCCAGTTCCAGCAGCTGCCCGGCGCGGATATCGCCATCGCCGCGCACCTGCTGCATCAGCCACTCCTCGGCCACGCCGACCGGTTCACCGGGCAGCAGCGCAGACGTCGCCGACGGGGCACCGAATACCGGATCCTCATGGCAGACATACGGGGCTTCAACATCCAGCGTGCAGTACAGGTCGGCCGAGCAAGCCACGCACTCTCCCACGATCTCGCCCTCGGCAAGCCGGTCCAGGTGCTGCGACCAGGCTTTTTCACCACTCAGCCCCAGCCACGCCTGGCGCAGCCAGCCACGCGGGCCATGCCCATCCTCGGACAGCGGCACTGCCTCCCGGCCACTGCCCTGCAGGCGCTTGAGCACCTTGCTGCGCAGCGCCTGGATGACATCGCCGTGCGGCGCCAGGCCCGGGTCGCCCACGTCCGAGCCGGCGACGATCGCACCGGCCAGCAGCAGCGCATCATCACCGTCGCTGCGCCCGGTCTGCCGCGCGATTGACAGCAGCACCGGCAGCGCGGCGTGGCTGGCAGGGTAGACCGTGCCTTGGTGGCATAGATGCGACCAGATGTCGTTCCAGTCCTGCTGGTGCTGCGGGTCCATCAGCGCGGCCAGCAGTGCCCCCGCTTCAGAGGCGTCGCCATAGGCACACTGCAGCGTGCCCCAATCGATGGCATGAACGTCGGCGGTCCTCGGCATGTCCTTCCCTGGTCGATGTGGTACGCGGCCCAGCATGCCCCATCGTCGGGCCGATTGGACAGCGCGCTTGTAGCTGCAACCTACGCGCGGCCACAATCGGCACGTCCACCGACGCACAAGGAAGCGCCATGAATCGCCCCGCCCTGTTGGCCTCACTGCTGGTCCCACTGGTGCTGGCGACCGGCTGCGCCCATCGCCTGGCTGCCGCGCCGCCGCCGGTGCCCGGCTACATCGGCAACTACGAAGCTGTGCGTGCCGCGCAGGACGATCCAGCGCGCGGCATTTCTGGCACCTTCGCCATGAGCGTGCAGGCCGTCGGCAGCGACGATGGCCGCATCTACCTCAACAGCGAACGCGACTACCGGCACCCGCTGAACATCACCCTCAGCATGGATGCCGCGCTGCGCCCCGCACTGGAAGAAGCGCTGGGCCTGAAGCTGGACTACCTGCAGAACCGCCGCCTGCTGGTGGGCGGCACCGCGCGCCGGGTCCGCATCGACTTCATCAATGCCAACGGCCAGCCCAGCGGCAAGTACTACTACCAGACGCAGATCAGCGTCAGCGATCCACGACAGGTGCGTTTCGCACCGTGAGTACGCATGGCAGCGCACTTCGGGCGCTTGATTTCGACGCCGCCGACGGCAGCATCGGCCTGGGTGAGCTGCCGCTGAGGATCGGGCCGACGCTCACGCTGGCACAGGCATGCGCGGGTTTTGCCGCGCTGCTGCAGCATAGCCGCGACCTCGGCAACGGCTACCAGTGGCTGCACCTGCACGCCCTTCAGCTGCAGGGCGTGCCGGCGGCAATCGCCCTGTGCTTCCACGGGCAGGCGCTGTCGATGCTGTCCATCGGCGTGCAGCTGCCCGGCGCGCCGATGGAAGACGGCTGGCCCACCCAGGCCGCCATCGATGCCGAAGTCGCGTTCATGCGCCGCGCCTTGGCCAAAGCACTGGGACGCCCGCTCAACGCCGGTCGCGCACGTTTCGACTGGGGCGAGGCCTGGGCGGTGTTCGACCCGAAGGGCTTCATGGCCAGCAGTGGGTTGTCCTACCGCTAGTGCACCGCCCTGCCCGGCCGAATCGCCTTGGCAGGCTCAATCAAGCTTCACCACCCGCTTGCCGAAGCTGCGCCCCTGCAGCAGGCGGAAGCCCGCATCCCCCGCCCACCGGCGGCCTGCATTCCGCCGCGCACGCAGGATCAAGCACTTGCGCGCGCGCAGACGGCAATGTGAAGGTTTTTTGCCAAAACGCTTGCCGAATGCGGTCTACCTCCGTAACATGCGCGTCCTCGGCAGCGACCTCGCTGCAACGAAACAAGTGGCCGAGTAGCTCAGTTGGTAGAGCAGGGGATTGAAAATCCCCGTGTCGGCGGTTCGATTCCGTCCTCGGCCACCACTTTCGAAGGCCTGCAGAAATGCAGGTCTTTTTTTTCCAGATACAGGGCCGAGTAGCTCAGTTGGTAGAGCAGGGGATTGAAAATCCCCGTGTCGGCGGTTCGATTCCGTCCTCGGCCACCATGTATGAAGACCTGCAGAAATGCAGGTCTTTTTTTTGCCCGCGCGCGGTTGACGAAACATTTACACCGCCGTGCATCGCGCCGCCTACGCTCAGGGTTCCCTGCCGGAGCCCGCCGATGCACCTGCGCCCCGCCCTGCTTGCCTGCCTGCTGCTTATTACTACGCCCGCTGCCCTTGCGGCCGAACCGGTGCGCGCGGTCGATGCGCTGGATATCGATCGCTATGCCGGCCAGTGGCACGAAATCGCCCACCTGCCGGTGTCGTTCCAGAAGAAGTGCGTGGCCGACATCACCGCCACCTACGGCTTGCGCCAGGACGGGCGCATCAGCGTGCGCAACCGCTGCCGCACCGGCGAAGGCGACTACCTGCAGGCCGATGGCATTGCACGCCCGGTGGCCGGCCAGCCCGGGCAACTGGAAGTGCGTTTCGCCCCGGACTGGTTGAGCTGGGTGCCGCTGGTCTGGGCCGATTACTGGGTGATCGCCCTGGACCCGGAGTATCAGTGGGCCGTGGTCGGTGAACCGGACCGCAAGTACCTGTGGATCCTGTCGCGCGAACCGCGCATGGACCGCGCCCTGTTCCAGCAGTTGAAGGCGCGGGCCGAGCAGATGGGCTATGACCTGGCGCCGCTGCGGATGATGGCGCCCCTGGTTGAGACCGCATCGCCCTGAGCGTGGCGGTGACCGCAGCGCGCCATCTTCACACGCTACCCTTGTGAAGGTCGCCAGCGGCGATCCATTCAACCATACGCCGTAGTATGCTTACTCCACGCACTGCTCTCCAGAGGACCTGCGCCCATGCTCCACCGCTTCCGTATCGCCTTGATCATCCTGTGCACCCTGGCCCTGGCTGCTTGCAGCGATGGCATCGTCAAGCGTGTTTCGGAACCGGCGGCCAGCCTGCAGCAGTTGACCGTGCGCGCCGACGGCGGCTGGACCGTGGCCCTGCGCCTGCAGAACTTCAGCTCCATGCCCATGACCTTCGATGACGTGGCCCTGGCCCTGACCGTCGGCGACACCGAGGCGGGCACCCTGCAGGCCCGCCCCGCCATTTCCATCGGCGGGGTGTCGGCCGATGTGGTCAACCTTGAATTCACCCCCAGCGCCGCCGCGCGCCTGGTGGTGGCCGACGCGCTGGCCGGCAACCGCACCCTGGCCTACAGCCTGAAGGGCACGGTCGCGGCCACGCCCGAAGACAAGAAGCAGCGCAGTTTCGATATTTCCGGCCGCAGCACCCTGAACCAGGCGCCCGGCCTGCCCGGCGTGCTGCGCTGAGTCCTTCCCTGCCGCGGCGCCCGTCGCCGCTCCCCGTTCCCTGATCGAGACGTACCCGATGAGCAGCTATACCGCACCGCTTTCCGACCTCCGTTTCGCCCTGCACGACGTGCTCAAGGTGGAACCGCTGTTCGCCCGCCTGGGCTTCACCGACGCCACCGCCGACGTGGTCGATGCCGTGCTGGAAGAAGCCGGCCGTTTCAGTGCCAGCGTGCTGGCGCCGCTGAACAGCGTGGGCGATGAAATCGGCTGCGTGCTCGACCAGGCCAGCGGCGAAGTGACCACCCCGCCCGGCTTCAAGCAGGCTTACGACCAGTTCGTGGACGGCGGCTGGACCGGCCTGACCGCATCGCCGGAACTGGGCGGCCAGGGCCTGCCGCACACCCTGGGCGTGCCGCTGAATGAAATGATCAACGCCGCCAACCTGGCCTGGGGCAACTTCCCGCTGCTCTCGCATGGCGCCATCGAAGCGCTGAAGCAGCACGGCGAAGCGTGGCAGCACGACGCCTTCCTGAAGCCGCTGATCGAAGGCCGCTGGACCGGCACCATGTGCCTGACCGAACCGCACTGCGGCACCGACCTGGGCCTGCTGAAGACCAAGGCCGAGCCGAACGCCGACGGCAGCTATGCGATCACCGGCACCAAGATCTTCATCACCGCCGGCGAACATGACTTGACCGAAAACATCGTGCATCTGGTGCTGGCCAAGCTGCCCGACGCACCGGCCGGCGCCAAGGGCATCTCGCTGTTCGTCACCCCCAAGTTCAAGGTCGACCGCGACGGCAATGTCGGCGAGCGCAACGCACTGCGCTGCGGCTCGATCGAGCACAAGATGGGCATCAAGGGTTCGGTCACCTGCGTGATGAACTTCGATGGTGCACAGGGCTACCTGGTCGGCCAACCGCACAAGGGCCTGCAGGCCATGTTCACCATGATGAACACTGCGCGCCTGGGCGTTGGCCTGCAGGGCATCGGCCTGTCCGAGCGCGCCTACCAGAACGCGCTGAAGTACAGCCGCGAGCGCCTGCAGTCGCGCGCCCTGAGCGGGCCGAAATTCCCGGAAAAGGCCGCCGATCCGATCCTGGTGCACCCGGACGTGCGGCGCATGCTGCTGACCATCAAGTCGCTGGTGGAAGGCAGCCGCCTGCTGGCCCTGCATGCAGCCACCCTGATCGACGTGGCACACAGCGCCGACGATGCGGCCGAGCGCGAGCGCGCCGACACCCTGGTCAGCTTCCTCACCCCGATCTCGAAGGCCTGCCAGACCGAATGGGGCATCGAGAACACCTACAACGCGCTGCAGTGCTTCGGTGGCCACGGCTACATCCGCGAACACGGCATGGAGCAGCTGGCGCGCGACGCCCGCATCACCACGCTGTATGAAGGCACCACCGGCATCCAGGCGCTGGACCTGATCGGCCGCAAGACCGCCTCCAGCCAGGGCGCCGGCCTGAAGCTGATGCTGGCCGAGATCGAAGCCTTCGCCAAGGAACACGAAGGCAACGAGGCCCTGGCCGAGTTCATCGGCCCGCTGCGCGCCAAGGCCGCCGAATGGGGCAAGCTGACGATGGACGTACTGCAGCGCGCGGCCGGCAACCCGGACGAACTGGGCGCGGCCAGCTACGACTACCTGTTCTATTCCGGCTACGTGGTGCTGGCCTACTGGTGGGCACGCAGCGTGGCCGCCGCCGATGCCAGCGCACACGGCGCCGCCTTTGCCCAGGGCAAGCGTGAGACCGCGCGCTTCTACTTCGCCCGCGTGCTGCCGCGCACCCTCAGCCACGCCGCCGCCATCCAGGCCGGCGCCGCCCCGCTGATGGCCATGGACGACGAACGCTTCGGCGCCTGAGCCCTTGGGGTCAGAGCCCTTTCCTGCGGAAAGGGATCCGACCCCCACCCGGCAGCCCCCGACCCTCTGTCTGGAGAAAAGCCCCCTTTTGTTAAAGGGGGCGCGCCGACAGGCGCGGGGAATAGGAGGAATGCGCGGACCTGGATGTTGACAATTTGTGTAACGCCCAACGGGCGATACACAAATTGTCAACATTCAGGTATAAGCTGTTTTCCCGATGGAGACAGACACTACACGCTTGGGTCTGATCGAAACCGGAGCCTCGTTTTCTGCTCCGGGCGCCGAAGCATCGCCCAACGCAGGTACCCTGCACCGCCCCGGAACGGTCCGGCTGCTGTCCCTGGACGCCCACGGCCGTGTACTGGACTGGATCACCTGGCAGGACGCAGCCTGTCTCTACGCCCGCGACGCCGTGGCCTGGACCCTGGGCGATCCCTGCCTGCATATCCACGGTGGCACCAACCGGCTCAGCGGCACGCAGAGCGGCATGGACCTGCACCCGATCATCGCCGCACGTGGCCACGCCCGTTCGCGCGCCATCGACCCCACGCCGAACCTGACCAACCCGGCCCTGTTCGCCCGCGACGCACACCTGTGCCTGTACTGCGGCCAGCAGTTCAACCGTCCCACGCTTACCCGCGACCACGTCATTCCGCTGTCCAAGGGCGGCCTGGACTGCTGGGAAAACGTAGTCACCGCCTGCTTCCACTGCAATTCGCGCAAGAGCGACCGCACCCCGCAACAGGCCGGCATGCCCTTGCTGGCAGTACCGTACCGGCCCAGCTGGATCGAGCACCTGATCCTGTCCAACCGCAACATCCTGGCCGACCAGATGGCCTTCCTGAAAGCACAGTTGCCCAAGCGTTCCAAGCTCAGCACCTGAACACCGCCACCGGCAGCCGTCACTGTCCTGTCACGGATAGCGGCGTTTGCTTGCCCCACCCCCGATTGAGGGCGAAAATGGCCGTTCAGAACAAGTGCGAACACGATGATCGACTCTGCCCGCTATCCCCGCCTCGCGCGCATCCGCACCCCGGATGACCTGCGCACGTTCGACGAATCCGAGATGCGCGCGGTCGCCGATGAACTGCGCGCCTACCTGATCGAATCGGTGGGCAAGAGCGGTGGCCATTTCGCCGCCGGCCTGGGCGTGATCGAACTCACCGTGGCGCTGCATTACCTGTACAAGACCCCGCACGACCAGCTGGTCTGGGACGTGGGCCACCAGACCTACCCGCACAAGATCCTCACCGGCCGCCGCGACGAGATCCACACCGTCAAGCAGAAGGACGGCGTCGCGCCGTTCCCCAAGCGCGAGGAAAGCGAGTACGACACCTTCGGGGTCGGCCATTCGTCCACCTCCATTTCCGCGGCGCTGGGCATGGCCATCGCGCGCCAGGCCGCCGGCGATGAACGCCAGGTGGTGGCGGTGATCGGCGATGGCGCCATGACCGCCGGCATGGCCTTCGAAGCGCTGATGCACGCCGGTGGCATGGACCCCGAACCGAACCTGCTGGTGATCCTCAACGACAACAACATGTCGATTTCCGAGGCTGTCGGCGGGCTGACCAAGATGCTCGGCCGCGCCACCGGCAGCCGCACGCTGAACGCACTGCGCGAAGGCGGCAAGAAGATCCTGGGCGACAAGAAGAACAATCCCGCGCGCTTCGTCAAGCGCTGGGAAGAACACTGGAAGGGCATGTTCGTGCCCTCCACGATGTTCGAGGAAATGGGCTTCCACTACACCGGCCCGATCGACGGCCACGACATGCCGGCCCTGCTGTCCACGCTGAAGACGCTGCGCGCCTCCAAGGGGCCGAAGCTGCTGCACGTGATGACCACCAAGGGCAAGGGCTACGAGCCCGCCGAAGGCGACCAGATCGGCTATCACGCCGTGGGGCCGTTCGATCCGGACAAGGGCCTGGTGGCCAAGGCCGGCGCCAAGAAGCCCACCTACACCGATGTGTTCAGCGACTGGCTTTGTGATGCGGCCGCCGCCGAGCCGCGCCTGTACGGCATCACCCCGGCCATGCGCGAGGGCTCGGGCCTGGTGCGCTTCAGCAAGGAATACCCGCAGCGCTACTTCGACGTGGCCATCGCCGAGCAGCACGCGGTCACCCTGGCCGCTGGCATGGCCACCCAGGGCGGCAAGCCGGTCGTGGCGATCTATTCCACGTTCCTGCAGCGCGCCTACGACCAGCTGGTGCACGACGTGGCCATCCAGGACCTGGACGTGCTGTTCGCCGTCGACCGCGCCGGCGTGGTCGGCCCGGACGGTGCCACCCATGCCGGCAACCTGGACCTGAGCTTCCTGCGCTGCGTGCCGAACATGGTGGTGATGGCCCCGTCTGACGAGGCCGAATGCCGGCAGATGCTCAGCACCGGCCTGCAGCACCCGGGCCCGGCCGCGGTGCGCTACCCGCGCGGCAGCGGCACCGGCGTTGCCGCCGGCACCGATCTGTCCACCTTGCCGATCGGCAAGGGCGAGCTGCGCGTGCAGGGCAGCCGTATCGCCCTGCTCGCCTTCGGCAGCACGGTTCCGGCCGCCGAGCAGGTGGGCCGCGAACTGGGCCTGAGCGTGGTCAACATGCGCTTCATCAAGCCGCTGGACCGCGAGCTGGTGCTGGCCATGGCCGCCCAGCACGAGGGCCTGGTGACCATCGAAGACAATGTCGTGGCCGGCGGCGCTGGCTCGGCCGTGGGCGAGCTGCTGAATGCAGAAGACGTGCTGCGCCCGATCCTGCACCTGGGCCTGCCCGATGCCTTCCAGCACCATGCCAGCCGCGAAGACCTGCTGGCCGAGGCCGGGATCGACGCGGCCGGCATTCGCGCGGCGGTACTCAAGCGCTGGCCGCAGTTGGCCAATGGCGCGGCGCCGTTGAGCGCGGCCAGCTGAGTAGATCCACGCCATGCGTGGATAAAGGGTCGGATTCCTTTCCGCAGGAAAGGGCTCTGACCCCCACCTCGACGCCCCGGTAGACCGACGCCATGCGTGGATGGCCGCCCTCAGCCGTAGCTGATCGCCTCGACAAATGCGCCGCTGGCTTCCACGCGCACGGCGGCGCGCTGGCCGGTGTCGGTGAAATGCAGGCGGGCCAGGGTTTCGGCGAAATCAAAGGCGCGTACGCCATCGCGGAACCCGATTGGTTCGGGCCTGTCCGGGTGCAGCACGCGCCACTGGCGCTGCTCGCATTGCAGTCGGATCAACATGCGTTGCTCACTCCTTGGAACAGCGTATGAAACCGCGACGGAGGCGGGCCCTTCCTGGGCCGGGCAGCGACGCGGACCGGGGCGTCCATGACGCCCCGGTTGCCGACAATACGATGAAAAAACTGTGATCGCTATCAGATTTTTCTGATTCGCTCGCGAGCCGGCACGCGCGTCAGTTCACCTGGAACTGCGCCCGGCAGCCATCGCTCACCCAGACCCCGCGACGGTCCCAGCCCCAGCTGCGGCCTTCAATGCAGGCACTGCGCGATTCCTGCCGCACCAGGCGTACGCCGCGGCGCACCCGCGCATCGCAGTACTGCTGGCGATGATCGTTGGAATGGCAGGCAATCACCTGGCCGCCGCCGTTACCACTGCCCCAGCCATGGCCGCCGCCCCATCCACCGCGGGATTCACCGACGAACTCGGCACGGCAGCCGCGGGTCACCCACACGCCCGACCGCGACTGGCCCCAGGTATCACCTTCCACGCAGGGCGAGCCGGACAGCTGGCGGATCAAGCGCGCCCGCCCGTCCAGACGGCATTCGTTGCTGCGCCCCTTCACCGACTCGCAGCGCACGATGCCACTGCTGCCGCGATCGTCGTAACGCTCGTCGTAGCCATAGCGCTGGGCCTGCGCCGTGCCGGCCAGCGCCAGCAGGGGCAGCAGAGCGCCCAGCGTCCAACCACGCAGTTCCTTGCCCATCCACCTTTCTCCACCTGAATACGATGGAGCCAAGCATCGGGGATTCGGCCCGGCGCGCACAGAGGGGGAAGCGGCAGCGGTTCCTGATGCGTTCAAACAACCGAACGCGACCTGACCGCCCGCTGGCCCGCTCAGTGCCCGAAGCGCAGGGCATCCACGGCATTGCCCAGCGCGGCCACCCGGACCGTGCTGCTCTGCCCGGTCCGGTGGTGGTGCTCGCTGGCGTGGGCGGCGGCCGTGTCGAAGGCGACCGCGCCGCTGTCGAAGGCCTGCACTTCCTGCGAGCGGGGATCGATGAACAACCAGCGCTGGGCGTGGCATTGGACGGTGATGACCATCTCGAGCTCCTGCAGTTGGAAAATCCAGGTCGGAGAAGCCCGACCGATGCTATGGGGGATACGGTAGCCAGCGGTTCCGGGGACGCCTATCAGATTTGTCCGAAAAATCCGTACGCAAAGCGCGGGACGGCGGCCTCGTCACATCCCTGAGGACGTTTAGTGAAGAAAATTCGTGACCCTTGTCACGAAGTCGCAGTCGTTTCACACTATCCTCACCAACGGGGGCCCCTTCCACATGCGCACCTTGCTTTCCACCCAGCGTTCCACGCTGCTGAAGTTCTATTTCGTTGCCTGCTACGTCGTGCTGATTGAAGAAGTGCTGCGCGCTTCGTTGACGTAAGCGCTTGCCGATTGGCTTGAAAGCGCCCGAAAATGACGCTTTCAAGCCAAGGGCCATCACCATGCGTCTCGCCTTGCTGATGCCAGCGCTATGCGCGCTGCTGGTGGCCTGTGCGCCGCCATCGACCACCCCGGCCGAGGGCGCCGCGTCGCCGCCGGCGCCCGCGCAGGTAGGTGGCGATCGCGACGAACACGGTTGCATCGGCTCGGCCGGCTACCAGTGGTGCGCGCGCAGCCAGCGCTGCGAACGGCCCTGGGAACTGGCCCAGGCACAGGGTCTGGCCAATACGGCCGAGGCCATCGGTGCCTGGTGTGCCGCGCCGCCGCGCCCGGCCCGCCCCTGACAGCAGACCCCCACGAGATTCCCGATGACCGAGTTGTCCCCCCTGCCCGCCTTGGCCCCGGGCCGCTACCGCCACTTCAAGGGCGGCCTGTACCAGGTCGTGGAAATCGTGCGCAGCAGCGAAACCCTGGAACCGTTGGTGCTGTACCGCGCGTTGTACGGCGAAGGCGGGCTGTGGGTGCGGCCCTACCCGATGTTCGTCGAGCAGGTGCCCGGCGCCGACGGCCCGCAGCCGCGCTTCGCCCGCATCGGCGACTGATCGCCCCGACCTCACGCGCTGCGCACGGGCGCGCCGCGCATGCTGCGGGCGACTTCCTGCCGGATCGCCCTGCCCATGCGCCGCCTCCTGATTCCGTGCCTGTGGCTGCTGGCCACGCCGGCCCTGGCCGACGAACTGCCGGCCTTTGATCGTCCCGGCCTCGGCTTCGGCACCGATACGGTGCCGCGCGGCGCGCTGGCACTGGAAGTCGGCCTGCCCACCTGGCAACGCGACCGTGACCGCGACGGCGTGCGCACCCGCTCGCTGGCGGGCGACGTACTGTTGCGCACCGGGCTTTCAGAGCAACTGGAACTGCAGGTGTCGACCACCCCATGGCAGCGCCAGAGCGTGCGCAGCGCAGACCTGCCGACCCAGCGCCAGCACGGCAGCGGCGATACCCAGCTCGCGCTGAAGTGGGCCGGCCCAGGCAGCACCGAGCGCACCGCGTGGGCGTTGTTGGCCAGTGCCGTGGTGGCGCGTGGCGATGCCGATTTCAGCGAGGGGCGCCAGTACGCGCTCGCGCTCAGCGTGGAACAGGCGCTGGGCGAGCGCTGGAGCGCCGCACTGTATGCCAGCCACCAGCGCGGCGACGGCCAGCGCAGCACGACGTGGTCACCCAGCCTGTCGCTGGCGGCCAGCGAGCGCCTGAGCCTGTTCGTCGAAGCCGGCATGACCCACAGCCGCGGCGCGCCGGACCAGCGCGTGGCCGGTGCGGGGATCACCTGGATGCTGCGACCGCGTGTGCAGCTGGACGCCTCCTTCGACGCCGGCCTGGATGCCGACAGCCCGGACCTGCAGGTGGGCACCGGTCTGGCGATCTACTTCGACTGACGCGCACAGCGGCGCGGCAACGCCGCGCGGTATCATGCATACCGTCCAGTCGGTTTCTTCCGTATGTCCGCCCCTTCTCCCCGTATCCGCCGCAACGCGCCGGACAGCGTGCGCCAGGCGCTGCTGCTGTGCACCGCCCGCCTGATCGCCCAGCACAGCTTGGCTGCGCTGACCGTGCAGGACGTGGCCGATGCGGCGGGTGTCAGCAAGGGCGCGCTGTTCCACCACTTCGCCAACAAGCAGGCCTTGATCGACGCTGCCCTGGCCGCACTCACCGACGATTTCGAAGTGCACGTGCGATTCCTCCTCGAGCAGGATGAGGTCGCCTACGGCCGCTTCAGCCGCGCCTATGTGCGCGCCTGCTTCGACCACCTGCTGCAGCAGGAACAGGCCAACGATATCGGCCTGAGCCTGGCCCATCTGCTTGAACCAGCCCTGCTGGCGCACTGGCGTGGATGGATGCGGCGCCTGTTGGCCGAGTTCCCCGCCGAGGCGTGCGACGCACGTCTGTACGCCGCACGCTGCGTGGCCGATGGCTACTGGGCCACGGCCTACGGGCAACCGCTCGGCGAGGAAGAGCGCCGCAACGCCCTGGCCATGGCGCAGGAAGCACTGAAGCTGTGCCGCTCGCCGTCGGAGACCGTGCCCGCGGCAGCCTAGGCGACCTTCTTGGCCACCTTCATGCCCAGCACGAACAGGATGACGGCGATGATGATGCCGGCCCAGAACAGGAACTTGGCAATGCCCACGGCAGCGCCGGCGATGCCGCCAAAGCCCAGCACGCCGGCGATCAGGCCGATGATGGCGAAAATGATGGCCCACTTGATCATGTCAAACCTTTCCCCTGCGGGGCGTTCATTGGTGTGATCAGGCTAGGCAAACGCCGATGCCAGGTACGTGAACAGGCCGCACCTGCAGCGTGAAATCGCGTTCTCTCAGCGCGGCCGGAAACGCAGCAGGGCCACGGCGAACGCCAGGAACACCGTGCCTACCAGGCGCTCGAACCAGCGCTGCGCGAACGGCTTGGCCAGCCAGCGCCGCAAACCATGGCCACCGGCGGCGTACATCACATACCAGAACAGTTCGCAGCCGGCGAAAGTGGCCACCAGCACCGCGTACTGCATGCCCTGCGCACGTGCCGGATCGATGAACTGCGGCAGGAATGCTGCGGCGAACAGCAGCAGCTTGGGATTGCTCAGGCCCACCAGCAGGCCGCCGCGGAACACCGCGGCGTGGCCGTGCACGGGCGCCGGCAGCGGTGCGTCGCCGGTGCTTTCGGCATTCACGTGCCGGCTGTCACGCCAGGCCTTGATGCCCAGCCAGGCCAGGTAGGCCACGCCCAGGTAACGCAGCACGTCGAACACCAGCGGCGATGAGCGCAGCACCGCACTCAGACCCGCTGCCGACGCAGCCAGCACCAGCAGCATGGCCAACAGGCAACCGGCCATGGCCGGCACGCTGCGGCGGAAGCCCAGCCCGACACTGCGGCCGAGGATATGCAGCATGTTCGGTCCGGGGGTGCCACACAGCACGAACACGGTGGCCAGGAACCACCACCAGGTTTGCAGGGCCATTGCTGTTCTCGACGCGGGAAGCCCACCAGCTTAAGGGTTGGCGACGCGCGGCAGTACGTACAGCCCGGAGCCTGATCGACGGTTACAGAAGGCAGCCGACATGCGAGGGCCGGTCTGTGCTGCAATGCGGCTTCCAGCACGGAGACACGCATGAAGACCTTGGGCCTGATTGGCGGCATGAGCTGGGAAAGCTCGGCGCAGTACTACCGCCTCATCAACGAGGATGTCCGCCAGCGGCTGGGCGGCGCGCACTCGGCACAGCTGCTGCTGTGGTCGGTGGATTTTGCCCGCATCAAACAGCTGCAGCACGACGGCGACTGGGACGCGCTGGGCGCAGAGATGATCGATGCCGCCCGCCGGCTGCAGGCAGGGGGCGCCGACCTGCTGGTGGTCTGCACCAACACCATGCACAAGCTGGCCCCACAACTGGAAGCGGCCTGCCCGCTGCCGCTGCTGCATATCGCCGATCCGACCGCCAACGCCATCCTACGCGCCGACCTGCGCACGGTCGGCCTGCTCGGCACCGCCTTCACCATGGAAGAAGACTTCTACCGCAAGCGCCTGAGCGAGCGCTTCGGGCTGCAGGTACTGGTGCCTGACGCCGACGACCGCCGCGACGTGCACGACATCATCTACCGCGAGCTGATTGCCGGCGTGGTGAGTGAAGCCTCGCGGCAGCGCTATGTGGACGTGATCGCACGCCTGGTGGCGCGCGGCGCCGAAGCCATCATCCTGGGATGCACCGAGATCATGTTGCTGGTACGGGAACAGGACAGCCCGGTACCGCTGTTCGATACCACCACCCTGCACGCCCGAGCCGCGGTGGACGCCGCGCTGGCCGACGCTTTGTAGCGTCGAGCGAGCTCGACGCTACGGCGCCTGGATTTCCAGCGCCGTTTCCAGCCACTCCACCACGGCGGGCGAATCGCACAGGAAGAACAGCGCATCGCCGCTGCGCGCTTCGGTCAACAAGCGGTACACGCTGATGGCCACGCCGGACTGGCTGGCAATGAACACTTCGCCACTGCGCGGGCCTTCCACCTGCCGCGACAGGTGCTGCAGTGCCCGGCGCGCGGCCACGGTGTCGGCCGGCTCTGCCTCGCGGCTCAGCTCGACGCCGCGCAGGCCCCAGGACACGAACACGCGTTTGCCCTTGAACGTGGTGTCCAGGACCTGCACGCCGGCCGTGCCTTCGCCGGCCGAGCGATGAATGACGATACTGCTGATCAACGCAACCCCCTGTGGTCGTCGTGGTCCGCACACCGCCTGCACGCCACTACGCCGCAACCCGGGGCTGGAAGCTCCAGCCCGCTGGCGCGGCGAAGAACGCGAAGGAAGACCGATGCGATCGGATCTGCGGATGATGATACGGGAAGTACCCGGGCGTATGGGTCTGCACGCTGAACGGCAGGCGGTTACGCGCGTTGGCCTGCCCGCTGGGCCAGGCACGCGCCCACGCGCGTTTCCAGCAGCGCCATCAACGCCGGGTCCATGCAGGCGTAATCGTCGGGAATATCCAGGCAGTGCAGCGGCGTGTGCAGCAGCAGACGCGCGAACTGCGCCTGCAGGCGATGCTGGTGCTTGGCTTCCATCACGAAGATCACATCGGCCCAGCGCAGATCCTGCACGCTGATGGGCCGCCGTGCATGCGGGCTGGTGCCGGCCGAGCGCGCATTGAAGCCCGGCCGCCGTCGCCAGATGGCTTCGGCGGTGGGGCTGCGCAACTGGTTGCGGCTGCAGACGAAGAGCAGGTTGATCATGGCTGCTCCAGCTGCTGGCGCACGCTCTGGATGGGATAGACGAAGCCCAGTTGCCGTGCACGCGCCAGCTTTGCGCTGCGCAGGTACATCAGCTTCCAGTTCTTTTCGGGCTTGATCAGCGCCACGCGCGTTGCGCGATCGCCGCCATGCAGGCGCGCCGTGGCACGACGCCAGGCGCGGTTTCGGTGGTGGTACATGCAGTGTTCTCGTAAGGACCGGGGTCAGCAGCCGCGGTGATACGAGTGGCGCGCAGCATACACCGGCGCAACAAAAAAGCCCACGCTGTGATGCGCGGGCTTTTCGGTTCATTGCAGTAATGGTCGGGACGGCCGGATTCGAACCGACGACCCTCTGCCCCCCAGGCAGATGCGCTACCAGGCTGCGCTACGCCCCGACTGATGCTGCAATGTGCCCGCCTGTGTGGCGGGCCGTGAAGTATAGCGGATTACTTGGAAAAAAGGTTCAGCGTCGCAGCAGTTGCAGCACTTCTTCCAGTTCCATCCGCACCTGCTTGATGATCTGGTTGCTCAGCGCCGATTCCTCGCGCGCATCCGGACCGTCCAGGCGCAGGCGCGCGCCGCCGATGGTGTAGCCCTGTTCGTACAGCAGGCTGCGGATCTGCCGCACCATCAGCACGTCATGGCGCTGGTAGTAGCGGCGGTTGCCACGGCGCTTGGCCGGCTCAAGGCTGGGAAATTCGGTTTCCCAGTAGCGCAGCACGTGCGGCTTGACGTCGCACAGCTCGCTTACTTCACCAATGGTGAAGTAGCGCTTGGCCGGGATCGGCGGAAGTTCGCGGTTACTGCCCGGATCCAGCATAAGCTTCCACCCTCTCCTTGAGCTTCTGGCCCGGACGGAAGGTGACCACCGTACGGGCGGAAATGGGAATTTCCTCGCCGGTCTTGGGGTTGCGACCTGGGCGCTGGCTCTTGCGCCGCAGATCGAAATTACCGAAGCCCGACAGCTTCACCTGACGTCCCTGTTCCAATGCTTCACGCAGCACATCGAAAAACGCGTCGACGAATTCCTTGGCTTCCCGCTTGTTCAGACCGACTTCGTCGAACAGCTTTTCCGCCATCTCCGCCTTGGTCAATGCCATTGCCTGCTACCCCCGAGTGCTGCCCGCTCAGCCGCGGATCCGGGCGTGATGTTCACGCTCGATGGCAGTGACCGCCTCGGCCACCACCGCTTCCACGTCGCGGTCCGTCAGAGTGCGCGACTTGTCCTGCAAAATCAAGCCCATAGCGAGACTCTTGAACCCCGGCTCGACCCCCTGCCCGACGTAACGGTCGAACAGGTTCAGCTCGCGCAGCAGCGGCCCGGCGGCCTGGCGGATGGTGGCGGCCAGGTCGCTCCAGGCCACCTGTTCAGGCACCAGGAACGCCAGGTCGCGACGCACTGCCGGGAAGCGCGACAGCTCGCCGGCACGCGGCAGTGCACGGACACTGAGCGGCTCCAGGTCCAGCTCGAACGCATAGACATCCACTTCGATGTCCATGGCCTTGGCCAGGCGCGGGTGGATCTGGCCGATCCAGCCGATCGCCACGCCGTCGCGATGGATCTCGGCCGAACGGGCCGGATGGCCGAACGGGCGCTGCGACGGGCGGAATTCGAGCACCGCGCCGCTGGCGGCCGCCAGCGATTCCAGGTCGCCCTTCAGATCATGGAAGTCGACCTTGCGGGTCGGCAGGCCCCACTGCACGGCCTGCGCATCGCCGCACACGGCGCCGGCCACGCGCGGGGTTTCCAGCGGTGCCGGCCGGCCTTCGCCGTCCTGCTGGGCGAACACCCGGCCGACCTCGAACAGGCGCACGCGCGCCAGCTGACGGGCAGCATTGCGGCCCAGGGTGGCGACCAGGCCCGGCAGCAGCGCCGGGCGCATCACCGCCAGCTCGGCCGACAGCGGATTGGCCAGCGGCACCAGGTGGTCGCGCAGCTGCCATTGGGTCAGCAGGGCATCGTCGACGAAGGCGAAATTCAGGGTTTCCTGCAGGTCGCGGGCGATCAGCTGGCGGCGCACGCTCAGCACGTCCAGCTGGGTCTCGGTCGGCATCGCCACGCGTGCCGCACCGCCCGGCAGGGTGGTCGGAATCTGCTCGTAACCGTGGATACGGGCCAGTTCCTCGATCAGGTCTTCTTCGATGGCGATGTCGAAGCGGCGGCTCGGCGCGGTCACCTGCCAGCCGTCGCCGGCCGCGGTCACGCCCATGCCCAGCGCGCGCAGGATGCGCTCGACTTCGGCGTCTTCAATGGTGATGCCCAGCACGCGGGTAATGCGCGCGCGGCGCAGGGTGATCGTTGCCGCCTGCGGCAGGTCCGCCTGATTGACCGCCTCGGTGACCGGTGCCGGGGTACCGCCGGCCAGATCCAGCACCAGACGGGTGGCGTACTCGATGGCGGTGCGCGGCAGTGCCGGGTCCACGCCGCGTTCGAAACGGTGGCCGGCATCGGTGTGCAGGCCCAGCTTGCGGCCGCGGCCCATGATGGCGGCCGGGGCGAAGTGCGCGGCCTCCAGGAACACGGCCGTGGTGTCGTCGGTCACGCGGGTGTCGAAGCCGCCCATCAGCCCGGCCAGGCCGACCGCGCGGTCGGCATCGGTCACCACCAGGAAGCTGTCGTCCAGCACCGCGTCGCGGCCGTCGAGCAGCTTGATGGTTTCATTGGCGCGCGAACGGCGCACGCCGATGCTGCCCTGCAGGGTGCCCAGGTCGTAGGCGTGCATCGGCTGGCCCAGTTCCAGCATCACGTACTGGGTGATGTCGACCAGCAGCGACACCGGGCGCACGCCGCTGCGGCGCAGGCGCTCGGCCATCCACAGCGGGGTCTTGGCGGCGGCATTCACGCCTTCGATCACGCGGCCCAGGTAGCGCGGCGCTTCGGCGCCGGCATCAAGGGTGATGGCAAGTTCGCGGCTGCCAACCGGGGCAATCGCCTCGGCGGCGAACGCCAGCACTTCGCTGCGGGTGGCGGCGGCCACGTCGTAGGCGATGCCGCGCACGCTGAAGCAGTCGGCGCGGTTGGGGGTCAGCTTGATCTCGATGCTGGCGTCGGGCAGACCCAGGTACTCGACCAGGGCCTGGCCGATCGGCGCGTCATCGGGCAGTTCCAGCAGGCCCGAGGCATCGTTGTCCAGGCCCAGTTCCTTGGCCGAGCACAGCATGCCGTTGGATTCCACGCCGCGCAGCTTGGCCGGCTTGATCTTCAGGTCACCGATCTGCGCGCCGACCATGGCCAACGGCGCGACCAGGCCCGGGCGCGCGTTGGGCGCACCGCAGACGATCTGCAGCAGCTCGCCCTGCCCCGCATCGACCTTGCACACCTGCAGGCGATCGGCTTCGGGATGGCGCACGGCCTCGACGATGCGTGCCACGACCACGTGCTGCAGGCCGTTGCCGAGCGCGTTCACCTCTTCCACTTCCAGACCGATGGCGGTCAGCACCGCGCTCAGTTCATCGCGCGAGGCGGAGGTCGGGACGTGGCTGCGCAGCCAGTTTTCGGAGAATTTCATGGTGTCACCCTGGTGGGCCCGGCGCATGCGCCTGGGCCTGCGAATTTAGGAGCAGTCGATTCAGGAACAGTCGAGCAAGCTCGACTCTACGGGTCGGCGCTTACGCGAACTGTTTCAGGAACCGCACGTCGTTTTCGAAGAACGCGCGCAGGTCGTTCACGCCATAGCGCAGCATCGCAAAGCGCTCCACGCCCAGGCCGAAGGCGAAGCCGGTGTAGCGTTCCGGATCGATGCCCACGTTGCGCAGCACGTTCGGGTGCACCATGCCGCAGCCCAGCACTTCCAGCCAGCGGGTGCTGCCGTCGGGCTGCTGCCAGGCGATGTCCACTTCCGCGCCCGGTTCCACGAACGGGAAGTAGCTGGGGCGGAAGCGCATTTCGAAATCGCGCTCGAAGAACGCGCGCACGAACTCGGCCAGGGTGCCCTTCAGGTCGGCGAAGTTCGAATGCTCGTCCACCAGCAGGCCTTCCACCTGGTGGAACATCGGCGAATGGGTCTGGTCGCTGTCGCTGCGGTACACCTTGCCGGCGGCGATCATGCGCAGCGGCGGCTGGTGCTGGCCCATGTAGCGCACCTGCACACCGGAGGTATGCGTGCGCAGCAGGCGGCCATCACCGAAGTAGAAGGTGTCGTGCATGGCGCGCGCCGGATGGTGCGGCGGGAAGTTCAGCGCTTCGAAGTTGTGCCAGTCGTCCTCGATTTCCGGCCCTTCGGACAGCTCGTAGCCCAGCCGGCCGAAAATGCCGGTGATGCGTTCCAAGGTGCGGGTGATCGGGTGCAGGCCGGCACGGTCGCCGTTGCGGCCCGGCAGGGTGATGTCGATGGCTTCGGCGGCCAGGCGCGCATCCAGTGCGGCGTTTTCCAGCACGGCCTTGCGCTCGCCCAGCGCGCTGGACAGCGCGTCACGGGCCTGGTTGATGGCTTCACCGGCGGCCTTGCGCTCGTCGGCCGGCAGGGTGCCCAGCTGCTTCAGCTGCGCGGTGATGCTGCCGCTCTTGCCGAGCAGGGCCACGCGCAGCTGTTCCAGCACGTCGGGGCTCTGTGCGGCGGCCACGTCGGCCAGCGCCTGGGTGGTGAGGGATTGGATGTCGCTCATGGGGGGCCGGAACTCCAGTCGGTCTGCCATCGCGATGCGCGAAGGGCCGACCCCTGTCGCCACCGCCGGTCCCCGCAACGCGCGCCTGCGGCATTGCCGGAACCCAAAAAAGAATGGGGAAGGACTTGCGCCCTTCCCCATGCATTGCCTCTACCTGACACCGTTCACCGTGAACGGAAACGGCATCGGGAAGGACTTATGCCGCCAGTGCGCCCTTGGCCTTTTCGGCCAGCGCAGCAAAACCGGCTGCGTCGTGCACGGCGATGTCAGCCAGGACCTTGCGGTCCAGGGTGATGCCGGCCTTCAGCAGGCCGTTCATGAAGCGGCTGTAGCTCAGGCCGTTGATGCGGGCAGCCGCATTGATACGGGTGATCCACAGCGAACGGAAGTTGCGCTTCTTCTGCTTACGGCCGATGTAGGCGTACTGCTGTGCCTTGATGACGGCCTGCTTGGCAACGCGGAAGACCTTGCGACGGGCGTTGTAATAGCCCTTGGCCAGATCCAGAATTTTCTTGTGGCGGCGACGCGCCTGTACGCCACGCTTAACTCGTGCCATTTTTCAGTTCCTCAGAGGTAAGGGAGCATACGATCCAGACGGCCGGCGTCTTCTGCACGGACGTGGTTCGTCTGACGCAGGTTACGCTTACGCTTGGTCGCTTTCTTCGTGAGGATGTGGCTACGGTTGGCGTGGCCGCACTTGTACTTGCCCGAGGCGGTCTTGCGGAAACGCTTGGCCGCTGCCCGGTTGGTCTTGATCTTGGGCATTGCAATGTCCTTGATGGGGGTGACCCTGGTTTCTGACTGATCTGGCGGTGGCCATTGCCACTCTTTCCGTCCTGCCATGATCGGCGTACGACCCGTCCTGGGTGGGTCGAGCCGGGCATGATACAGGCAAATCCGCCCCGCCACCAGCCCTTTCAACCGTTTCCGTACATTGCCGCAAAAGCAAAGGGGCGCCCATGGCGCCCCTTCACCCTGAACCATTCAGCCAGGCGCCCCGAAGGGCGGCCTGCCAGGCCTCAGGTCTTCTTCTTCGGCGCGATCATCATCACCATCTGGCGCCCTTCCAGACGCGGACGGCTTTCGATGACGATGTCCTCGCCCAGATCGGCCTCGATGCGGTTGGCCATTTCACGACCCAGTTCCTGGTGGCTCATTTCACGGCCACGGAAACGGATGTTGACCTTGATCTTGTCACCGTCTTCAAGGAAACCACGCATCTTGCGCAGCTTGATCTGGTAGTCGCCCTCGTCCGTGACCGGACGGAACTTCACTTCCTTGATCTCGACCTGCTTGGTCTTCTTCTTGGCCTCGCTGGCCTTCTTCTGCGCTTCGAACTTGAACTTGCCGAAGTCCATGATCTTGCAGACCGGCGGATCGGCCTGCGGCTGGATTTCGACCAGGTCCAGGCCTTCATCTTCGGCCATGGACAGCGCTTCGTCGCGCGACAACACGCCGATCATTTCTCCGTCACTGCCGATCACGCGGACGCGCGGCACACGGATTTCCTGATTCCTGCGGTTCTGTTTGTTGTCAGGGGTGCTGATATTACGTTCTCCCAAGGGTATCGAACCGGCCCGGGTGCCTATGCCCCCGGACCGGACCTTTGCTTACGCGCCCTCGGCCTGCAGCCGTTCGATGAAGGCCTGCAGACTCATGCTGCCCAGGTCTTCGCCAGAACGCGTACGCACCGCCACAGCCCCATTTTCCTTCTCGCGGTCACCGATGACCAGCAGGTAAGGCACGCGCTGCAACGTATGCTCGCGGATTTTATAGCCGATCTTCTCGTTACGCAAATCCGAGCTGACGCGGAAGCCTTGCTCCGCAAGGGTTTGGGTCACGCCCGTGACGTATTCAGCTTGGGCATCGGTGATATTGGCCACCACTACCTGGGTCGGCGCCAGCCAGGCCGGGAACTGGCCGGCGTGGTGCTCGATCAGGATGCCCAGGAAGCGCTCCATCGAACCGACGATGGCCCGGTGCAGCATGACCGGGTGCTTCTTCTGGCTGTTCTCGTCCACGTACTCGGCGCCCAGGCGGCCGGGCATCATGAAATCGACCTGCATGGTGCCCAGCTGCCAGGTGCGGCCGATGGCGTCCTTCAGGTGGTACTCGATCTTCGGGCCGTAGAAGGCGCCCTCGCCCGGCAGCTCCTGCCATTCCACGCCACAGCTGGACAGCGCCGAGCGCAGCGCGCCTTCGGCCTTGTCCCAGGTGGCGTCGTCGCCCAGGCGCGATTCCGGACGCAGCGCGATCTTGATCTGGATCTCGTCGAAGCCGAAGTGCTGGTACACCGCCAGCGCCTGCTGGTGGAACGCGGTCACTTCCGATTCGATCTGGCTTTCGGTGCAGAACACATGGCCGTCGTCCTGGGTGAAACCACGCACGCGCAGGATGCCGTGCAGCGCGCCGGACGGCTCGTTGCGGTGGCAGGAACCGAATTCACCGTAACGGATCGGCAGGTCGCGGTAGCTGTGCAGGCCCTGGTTGAACACCTGCACG
The DNA here is from genome assembly GCF_003086875.1 of Stenotrophomonas sp. ZAC14D2_NAIMI4_6. Taxonomy (NCBI): domain Bacteria; kingdom Pseudomonadati; phylum Pseudomonadota; class Gammaproteobacteria; order Lysobacterales; family Lysobacteraceae; genus Stenotrophomonas; species Stenotrophomonas sp. ZAC14D2_NAIMI4_6. The sequence continues at coordinate 2,906,297 of NZ_CP025996.1, forward strand.
TGGCCCGGGCAGTTCATCGGCTTGACCGCGTAGGTGCGCTTCTCAGATTCGGTGAAGAACATGTTGTCCTGGTAGTTGTCCCAGTGGCCGGACTTCTTCCACAGGCTCACGTCCAGGATCTGCGGGCAGCGCACTTCGCCGTAGCCGCTGCTGCGGTAGACCTTGCGCATGTACTGCTCGACCACCTGCCACAGTGCCCAGCCCTTGGGGTGCCAGAACACCAGGCCCGGCGCTTCTTCCTGCAGGTGGAACAGATCCTGCTGCTTGCCGATGCGGCGGTGGTCGCGCATTTCGGCTTCTTCGATGCGCTTGATGTAGGCCTCGAGCTGCTTCTTGTCGGCCCAGGCGGTGCCGTAGATGCGCTGCAGCTGTTCGTTCTGCGCATCGCCGCGCCAGTACGCGCCGGAAATGCGGGTCAGCTTGAAGGCCTTCAGGAACCGCGTGTTCGGCACGTGCGGACCGCGGCACATGTCCACGTATTCCTGGTGGTAGTACATGCCCATGGCCTGGATGTCGTCGGACATGTCCTCGATCAGGCGCAGCTTGTAGTCCTCGCCACGCGCCTTGAAGATCTCGATCACTTCCGCGCGCGGGGTCATCTTCTTGATGACGTCGTAATCCTGGGCGATCAGTTCACCCATGCGCTTTTCGATGGCGGCCATGTCTTCCGGCGTGAACGGGCGCTCGGAATAGATGTCGTAGTAGAAGCCTTCGGCAATGACCGGGCCGATCACCATCTTCACGTCCGGGTACAGCTGCTTGACCGCGTGGCCAACCAGGTGGGCGCAGGAGTGGCGGATGATTTCCACGCCCTCCTCGTCCTTGGCGGTGATGATGCGCAGGCTGGCGTCCTTGGCGATCACGTCGCTGGCATCGACCAGCACGCCATCGACCGAACCGGCGATGGTGGCCTTGGCCAGGCCGGCGCCAATCGACTGGGCGACGTCCATGACGCTGACGGGGTTTTCGAATTCGCGGCGGCTGCCGTCGGGAAGGGTGATGTTGATCATCGATAGGGCTTCGTGCGGGGCCCGCGCTGCGGGCTGGAATGCAGTCCCGGGCGGACACCCGGGCAATAAAAAAGCGCCACGAGGGCGCCTGGAACAGGGCCTTCGGGGGCAGATCAGCGATGGGCGGTGGTAGTGCTCATGTCGCACGCTCGGCCGGCGCACGGGCGCGGGCCACCTTGTTCCAGAGAGTCAGGCACTGATCTTAAACCAGCGCACGACAAAGCCCAAGCGCCTGCGCGCAGGACTGAATGGGACCTGCTGGCGGGGTGAAATAGCAATGATTACCATGTGCGGTCGGCGCAGCCGATGCCCGCCCGCCCCGCTTGCCCAGGATCCCGTGATGCGCCACCCGCCTCGACCGGCCGCCGCCGGCCCCGCCTGTGTCCCGCAGCTGTCGGTCCTGCGCCAGCACGGGAACCGCCGATGATTACCGTGGCTCTGTCCAGCCTGGGCTTCTGCAGCCTCGGCCTGCTGGCGTCGATGTTCTCTGCCGTGGCCTTCTATGCCGCCTCGCCGCACTGCCGCTGGCCGCGCCTGCGCCGCGCCGGGCGCCTGGGCCGGCAGATCGGCCTGGTGGCGGCCGCTGCCGCGCTGTGGCTGTGGATGGCCGAACTGGGCTTCGCCACCGGACTGGTGGTAATGCTGTGCGCGTGGATGCTGACCGCCCTGCTGCTGCCGGCGCTGGCCGCCTGGCACCGGCCCGGCGTGGAGCCGCGCTGATGTGGATGCGCGCCTTCGCCGGCCTGCTGGCCGGATTCCTGCTGGCCGCCGCGGCCACCGGCCTGTTGACCTGGCTGCCACCCGGGCCGTGGACCAGCGCGCTGGTTCCGGGCCTGATCGCCTTCGTGCCCCTGTGGATGCTGGCGGCGTTGTGGGCCTTCAGCTTCCGCTCGCCCACCCGCGCCTGGCTGGTCCTGTCGGCGTGCGCCGCCGCCGGCTTCCTTGCCCTGTGGCTGCTGCGTCTGACCGGCGCGGTGCAGTGAGACTTTCCGCATGAAATTCAGTTCGCAGACCCTGCGCACCTTCACCACGCTGCATACCTGGGTCGGCCTGGTGGCCGGCTTCGGCCTGTTCGTGGCCTTCTACGCTGGCGCGCTGACCCTGTTCCACCACGATCTGCCGCTGTGGCAGACACCGGGCGCCGCCTCGGCCCTGCCGGCCGGGCTGGACGATGCGCAGTACCTGCTCGATGACGTGCTGGCCCAGCACGCCGAGGCCCGGCGCCATGTCGGCATGACCTTCCCCGGTGACGACCACCCGCGGCCGCTGGCCTACTGGCAGGCCGGCGATGGCAGCTGGCGCTACGCCTGGCCGGGCCATACCGGCGGCAGCGCCACGCCGCCGCAGACCGGCCTGGCCGAGCTGGTGAACGAGCTGCATTACAGCCTGGGCCTGCCGGTGGCCGGCCTGTACGTGATGGGCTTCGTCAGCCTGCTGTACGGCATGGCCCTGCTCAGCGGGCTGGTCATCCACCTGCCCAAGCTGCTGGGCGATCTGTTCGCGTTGCGGCCGGGCCGCAACCTGAAGCAGATGTGGCAGGACGCGCACAACGTGATCGGCGTGCTCAGCCTGCCCTTCCATCTGATGTTCGCGGTGACCGGCGCCCTGCTGTGCCTGGTGTTCATCCAGATTGCCCTGCTCAATCCGCTGATCTACGACGGCAAGGCGCTGCAGGCCGTGCCTGCGGCCATGGATACCGCACCAGTGCGCGAGGCCAGCGGCGTGCCGGCCGAACCGGGCAGCCTGCGCCTGCTGCATGCGCGCGCCGTGGAAGCCGCGCGCGCGCAGGGCGTGACCGATTTCGAACCGGCATACCTGAAGCTGGCCAACGGTGGCGACAGCCGGGCCACCATCGAGATCACCGGCGAATCCAGCGGCACGCTGGGCCCATTGGGTTCGGTCGCGCTGGACGTGGCCAGCGGCGAGGTCCTGGCCACCCAGTTGCCCGGGCGTCGCGATGCCAACCACGCCACGCTGAGCGCGGCCTATGCCCTGCACTTCGGCGAGTTCGGCAATGGCGTGGTGGTCTGGCTGTACTTCCTGCTGGGGCTGGGCGGCGCCTTCCTGTTCTATTCGGGCAACCTGCTGTGGATCGAATCGCGGCGCAAGCGGCGCCAGGTCGAGCAGCCGCGTTCGGGGGTGAACATGGCGCGGGCGACGGTGGGCGTGTGCATCGGCCTGTGCGTGGCGATCTCGGTCGCCTTCATCACCGCGCTGGTGCTGGAACGGGTGGCCCCGGCCAGCGTGGACCACGGTATCCGCTGGGCCTGCTTCGGCACGTGGGCGGCGTGCGCACTGTGGGCGGCACTGCGTCGCCCGGCCCAGGCCGCGCGTGAACTGCTGTGGGCCGCGGCGATCAGCACCGCGCTGGTACCGGTGGCGCATGGCGCGCTCAACGGCGATTGGCTGTGGTTGGCCGCCGGGCGTGGGCACTGGCCGCTGTTCTGGATCGACGTGGTGGCCCTGGCCATGGCCGCCGGCTTTGCGCGGTTGGCAGTGGCCAGCCAACGCCGCGCCCGCAGCGGCGACCCCAACAGCGTCTGGGCGAATTGATGAAACCGTCGGGCATGGCCCGGCGCGCTATGCCTCGCCCCGGTAGCGTCGAGCTTGCTCGACTGCTGTTGCTCCGCGCGAAAGGCAGTCGAGCATGGCTCGACTCTACAACGGCGGGTTTGTGGCCCACACGCATTACACGGCATATCGGGTCCGAGGGCGCGGCCCGGCGCTACCGGTCATCCGGCGTCGGGATAACGACTGACTTCGATCAGGTTGCCGTCCGGATCGCGGAAGTACACCGACTCGATCGGCCCCAGCGCGCCGGTCCGTGCAACCGGCCCCTCCTCCACGACAACGGCCTGTGATTGCAGGTGGGCCAGTACATCGGCCGTTGCCGCACGCGTGACCAGGCAGAGGTCGGCACTGCCCGGCATGGGGTGTGCGGCATGTGGCTGCAGTGGCGCACTGGCAGGGTGCAGATTGATCTTCTGCTGGCCGAACTGCAGCGCGGTGCGGCCGGCACCGAAGCGCACGACGTCCATGCCCAGCACGCGCTGGTAGAAATCGCAGCTGCGCTCGATATCGGCAACGGTAATGACCAGATGGTCGAGGCGGTCGATGATGATCATGCCCGCAGCTTAGCGCGACGGCCGCAGGCCCGATGTGCGCGGTTGGGCCGCTGGCCTTGCGCCATTCTGCCGGGCATGGTCCGGCGCGCTACGGCTCGCCCCGGTAGAGTCGAGCCATGCTCGACTGGTGTTGCTCTGCGCCCAGGGCAGTCGAGCATGGCTCGACTCTACAACAGCGGGTTCGTAGCCCACACGCATCCGACGACATACCTGGGCGGCTCAATCGCCGACGCGGGCCTTCTGCCACGGCGCCAGCATGGCATTGAGCAGGCTGGCCTGTTCGTCGTCGCCGGTCAGCTCCCACATGAACACGCCGGCCAGGCCCTGCGCACGCGCGAACTGCGCGCGCAGGCCGATCGAACGCGGGTCTTCGTAGCTGATGAACACCTTCTGTTCGGCGTTGTACAACCAGGGGCTCTGTGCCTGCGGCTGCCAGTGCTTCGCCCACCTGGGCTGGTCCAGATAACGCGCCTTGATCACCCGCCAGTCGCCGGCATCGACCGGTGCGCTGTAGGCCTGGTACAGACCGTCGGCGGCATCGCCGGTGACCTTGAAGCCGCGCCCATAGAACGGCACGCCCAGCACCAGCTTGTGCGCCGGCACGCCGTGTTCGCGGTAGTACTGCACCGCGCCGGCCACGTTGTTCCAGCGCCGCAGTTCCGGTGCCAGCGGGTCGGCCGGCACTTCATGCAACGGCGCATTGAAGGTGGACACCGCCGAGAAGCCCGTGCCCATGTCATAGCTCATCAGGTTGATGAAATCGAACACCGCGGCCAACGCCGGCAGGTCATAGCTCGCCGCCGGGTCGTAGGGCCCATCGGTCTGCAGGCGACCGGCGGCCAGCGCCGCGGTCAGCAGCATCGGCTGCCCTGCCTTGCGGCCGCGCGCATCCAGCGCCACGCGGAAGGCCTGCGCCAGCAGGGTCAGATTGGCGCGATCCTGCGGGCGATGGGCCAGCTCCTTCGGTCCACCGCTGACCGGGAATTCCCAGTCGATGTCCACGCCATCGAAGCTGCCTGCATGGCGTTCGAAGAACAGCGCCATGCATGAATCGACCAGGCGCTTGCGGCTGGCCGCGGTCAGCGCCGCGTCGGAGAACCCGCCTGCACCCCAGCCGCCGATCGAGATCAGCGTGCGCAGGTGCGGATGGGCTTTTTTCAGCTCGGCCAGCGCGGCGAAGTTCTGCGGCGCTTCCGCGCCGACCGTGCAGCGCCCGTCCTCGATGGTGGCGAACGCGTAGAACAGGTGGGTCAGGCGCTCGGCCGGAATGCGCGACACCGGGTAGCGCTCGGCCGAGCCTCCGGGATAGTACGCACCGAGAATGGGCGGCTGTGCCGGTGCGGCCCGTGCAACCGTGGGCAGTGCGCCGGCAATCAGCACGGCAAGGACGGCGACGGACTGGCGGAACATGGGATCTTCCAGATCAATGACGCAGCCACGTTAGCAAACGCTTGGCGCTGCGGCGCGGATGTCCGCTGATGTCGTCCGCTGGACATGCGCGGGTTGCCGCGAGCAGCCAGAGGCGGGGCCGGCCCGCGCAGAAAACCGGTCACTGCAGGACAGCATGCGACCCGTCTGCGCTATGGTGGCGCTGGAATTTCAACGGCGCATGGACATGACCGCAGACCACCCCACGGACGGCGAACTGCTTGACGACGAAACCCTGGAGAAGCTGCAGGCACTGGAAGCGCGTGCCTATGCAGCGTTCGACGACGGCGACCTGCGCGATGCAGCCAGCCTGTTCGGCGAACTCGTCGAACAGACGCCCGAGATTCCCCATCTGCACTACATGCGCGGATTGGCCCACAAATACCTGCGTGACTGGCACGCGTCGCTGCGCGACAACCTGCAGTCGGAACAACGGCGCGATGCGTTTGACGAAGCCACTGCATGGAATGCCGCTATTGCCGCGACCGGCGCCTGCGACTGGGCCGAAGCACGCCGGCAGTGGAACCGCTGTGGCATCACCCTGCCGGAAGGCGAAGGCCCGATCGAAGGCAACTTCGGCGTGGCCTGCGTACGCCTGGCGCCCTGGTCGGACGCCGAAGTGGTGTACATGACGCGCATCGATCCGGTGCGGGCACGCATCGACAACGTTCCACTGCCCGAAAGCGGCTTCCGCTTCGGCGACATCGTGCTGCATGACGGCGCATCGACCGGCCATCGCACCTACGGCGGACAGGACGTGCCGGTGTTCAACGCCATGCAGCGCCTGCAGCGGTCGGACATGGCGACCTTCACCGTGTTCGTGCACTGCGATTCAGCCGATGACGTCGCCGCCCTGGAGGCGATGACCCTGCCTGGCATCGGCATGGTCGAGGACTGGACTGCCAACATCCGCCGGTTGTGCCGCCGCTGCAGTTACGGCACCCCGCACCAGCACGACAACGAGGCCACGCCAGATGATGACGGCAGCTGGAAGCGCGAGCGCGATCTAGGCATCGCCGCCCAGGGCCGGGCTGCGGTGGAGAAGCTGCTGGCAACGTGGACAGCGGCGGGGCCGGGGCGCGTGCTGGAGGTCATCGAACAGCGCGAGCATCCGCTGAGTGATCCCGCGCCGGGCCAGGTCTGGTGGCTGGGCGAGGACGCGTAGCGTCGAGCTTGCTCGACTACTGTTGGCGCAATCTCAAGAGCAGTCGAGCAAGCTCGACGCTACCTGCAGAGGCCCGCCACATCAGGCTTTCAGAATTCTTCAGGCGGATTTCCAGCACTTCAGACGGCGCTCTGGCCGAATCAGGGCTCCCTTCAGCGGAGCCTTGCCGATGCGCACGATCACCCTTCTCATCCTGCTGCTGTGCACCACCCTGCCCTGCACCGCAGCCCCCTTGGATACGGCGCGCCTGAAGGCGCTGGAACAGGCCATCGCCCGCGATGAGCTCAAGCAGGTGCGCAGCGTGCTGCTGCAGGTCGATGGCAAGGTGGTCTACGAGGGCTACTTCAACGGTGCCGACGCGCAGACCCTGCATGACGTGCGTTCGGCCAGCAAGAGCGTGACCGCACTGCTGGTCGGCGCGGCCATCGGCCAGCACCGGCTTCCGGGCGTGCAGGCCCGCGTGTACGACTACTTCCCGGCCTACACCGCCAGCCACAGCGTTGACCCCCGCCTGCGCGCCACCACCGTGCAGGACCTGCTGACCATGAGCAGCCTGTGGGAATGCGACGACGAGAATCCGTTCTCGGCCGGCAACGAGGAGCGCATGTACGTGGGCGAACGCTGGCTGGACTTTGCCCTGGGCCTGCCGGTGAAGGGCTTCGCGCCGTGGATGCAGCGCCCCCAAGACAGCCCGCATGGCCGCGCGTTCGCCTACTGCACCGCCAATTCCTTCGTGCTGGGCGCGGTGCTCGAACGGGCCACCGGGCAGCCGTTGGCCGAATTCGCCGCCACCGCGCTCGAGCGCCCGCTGGGGATCACCGAGCGCCACTGGAACCGTTCGCCGGAAGGCATCGGCATGGGCGGCGGCGGGACCCGCTACCGCAGCCGCGATCTGGCCCGGCTTGGGCAGCTGGTGCTGGACCGGGGCCGTTGGCAGGGCCAGCAGCTGGTACCACAGGACTACATCGAGGCGATGGTGCAGGCGCAGGCGACCACCTCCGATGGCAGCGACTACGGCTACCAGTGGTGGGGCCTGAAACTGGACGCGCAGGGTGCACCGCGCACGGTGTGGGCGATGTCCGGCAACGGCGGCAACTACGTGTTCGTGCTGCCCGAACAACGCGCGGTGGCGGTAGTCACTACCCAAGCGTTCAACCGCAGCTTCGCCCACCCGCAATCGCGGCGCATCCTTACCGAGTTCCTGCTGCCGGCGCTGCACTGAGGCTGGCCAGGTCATCTGGCCGCCAGGCGGCGGCCAGTACCTGCGCGCGCTGGCGGGCGATGTCGGTATCCAGGCGCTGCAGCAGCGCCGGCCAACCGGGTGCGCCGCGCAGGGGCACGAACAGCGGCGTGGTACGCAGCCAGGCCACGTCGCGGAAACCGTCGTCGACGGCCCGCTGTAGTGCCGCCACGGCGTGGTCGGTCTGGCCCAGGGCCTGCAGCAGCAACGCCCGCTCGATGGCGGCATCGGGCCAGCCATCCCCTGCCCCTGCCTGGTCACCCAGCTGCTGCAGGCGCTGGCTGATCCACGCCGCCTGCGCCGGTTGCGCGCCATGCAGGGCCGCCAGGGTCTGGCCGAGCGACTGCTGCGGCCGCAGTTGCCGGCCCAGTTCGAAGGCCTGGGCCGCTGCTGCCGGGTCACCGGCCAACAGGGCCAGTTCCCCCTGCAGGCGGCGCAGCTGCGGGTGCGGCGTGCCACGTGCCAGGGCTTCGTCCAGCGCCTGCCGCGCCTGCTGCGGTGCGCCGGCCAGGTACAGGCTGCGCGGCCAGGCGATGTTCGAAAAGACATTGTCCGGGTACAGCTGGAAGTTGCGCGCGTGACGCTGCCCCGCCGCCTGGGTGAAGCCGAGCAGTTCCAGTTCGCGCGCGACCTGTACGTCACGGAAGCGCACGCGTTCGGGCGCCTTCAACGACAGGTTCTGGCGCAGCGCGGTGGCCAGCTCGCCGCGCTCCTGCTGCAGGTAGGCCAGCGACGCACGGCTGCGTTCGTCGCCAGGGTCCAGTTCGATGGCGTGGCGGTAGCCGGCCATGGCCTGGCGCATGTCACCCAGGCAATCCTGCGCGTAGCCCCAGAGCGCATGCGTGGCGGCCTCTTGCGGCGCCCGCTGGCGCTCCTGCTCTGCCAATGCCAGCGCCTCCCTTATCTGCGCAGGACTGCCATTGAACAGGCAGCCCTGCGCGGACAGAGCGCGTGACAGGCCGCGCCGGGCCGGCGCGGATTCCGGATCGGCCTGCAGGGCCTGCCGGTACAGGCTGATCGCCCGTTCGTTGTTGCTGGCCTGGCCGATGCCGGCGTAATAATCGGCACGCTGCAGCAGCGACTGCGCGGCGCCTGGTGGCGCGGGCCGTGACCAGAAGAACAGCCCTGAAGCGACGGCCAGCAGCGTGGCCGCCGAGGTAACCAGCGCGGTCCAGCGGCGCCAGCGGGCGCGCGGCGTGAGGGAAGTGACCGGCAGCGGCGGTGCACACAGCTGGTAGCCGCGCCCGCGCACCGAGCGGATGTAGCGGGGATTGCGGCCGTCGTCACCGAGCGCCTGGCGGAGCAGCTTCACCCGCTGGCTGATCGCGTCTTCGCCCACCACGGCCGGTGCCCAGACCTGGGCGGCCAAGGTGTCGAAATCCACGACGTCGGTGCCGTGGGCCAGCAGCACGTCCAACAGGGTCCAGCTCAGGCCGCTGACGGGCAATACCTCGCCGTCGCGGCTGACCCGTTGCGACGGGCGATCGATCTCCAGGTCGAGCAGGCGCAGGCTGTCCATGGGCGCAGCATAGCGGCAAGACCGGGGCGGAGCGCAGGCAAAGAAAAAGCGGGCCGAAGCCCGCTTTTTCATGATTGCGATGCCAGCGGTGGGGTGTCAACCAAGGTTGACACCTACCGGGGTGGCGGCGGTGTGGTGTCAACCACGGTTGACACCTACCGTCATCGACCGGAGGTCGATTACTCGGCGCTGGCGCCTTCGCCTTCTTCCACGGCCTTCATCGACAGGCGGATACGGCCCTGCTTGTCGACTTCCAGCACCTTGACCTTGACCACATCGCCTTCCTTCAGCACGTCGCCGACCTTCTCGACGCGATCGCTGGAGATCTGCGACACGTGGACCAGACCGTCCTTGCCCGGCAGGATGGTGACGAACGCACCGAAGTCCATGATCTTGGCGACCTTGCCTTCGTAGATGCGGCCCGGCTCGACGTCCGAGGTGATCTGCTCGATGCGGGCCTTGGCGGCCTGGGCAGCGATGGCATTGACCGAGGCGATGACGATGGTGCCGTCGTCCTGGATGTCGATCTGGGTGCCGGTTTCCTTGGTGATGGCCTGGATGGTCGAACCACCCTTGCCGATCACTTCGCGGATCTTGTCCGGGTGGATCTTGATGGTCAGCAGACGCGGCGCGTAGTCCGACAGCTCTTCGCGCGGAGCGGTCAGGCCGTGGGCCATTTCACCCAGGATGTGCAGACGGCCAGCCTTGGCCTGCTGCAGAGCCTGCTTCATGATCTCTTCGGTGATGCCTTCGATCTTGATGTCCATCTGCAGGGCGGAGATGCCCTCAGCGGTACCGGCCACCTTGAAGTCCATGTCACCCAGGTGATCTTCGTCACCCAGGATGTCGGACAGGACGACGAAGCGATCGCCTTCCTTGACCAGGCCCATGGCGATACCGGCCACCGGGGCCTTCACCGGCACGCCGGCGTCCATCAGGGCCAGCGACGAGCCGCAGACCGAGGCCATCGACGAGGAACCGTTCGACTCGGTGATTTCCGAGACGACGCGGATGGTGTACGGGAAGGCTTCCAGCGACGGCATGACAGCCAGCACGCCGCGCTTGGCCAGGCGACCGTGGCCGATTTCGCGGCGCTTCGGGCCCATCATGCGGCCGCACTCACCCACCGAGAACGGAGGGAAGTTGTAGTGGAACAGGAAGTTTTCCTTGTACTCACCGGCAACGGCGTCGATGACCTGGCCGTCACGGGCGGTGCCCAGGGTGATGGTCACGATGGCCTGGGTTTCGCCGCGGGTGAACAGCGAGGAACCGTGGGTACGCGGCAGCACGCCGGTCTTCACGGCGATCGGGCGGACGGTGTCCAGCGCACGGCCGTCGATGCGGACCTTGGTGTCCAGCACCGAGTCACGCATGGTGCGGTATTCCAGCTCGCCGAATTCCTTCGACAGCTCGGCCGGGTTCCAGCCCTCGGCGGCCACGCGGCCAGCCAGGCTTTCGACCACGTCCTTCTTGATCGCCGAGATGGCGTCGCGGCGCTGCAGCTTGTCGCGCACCTGGAAGGCTTCGCCCAGGCGCGGGCCGATGGCTTCCTTCAGGGCGCCGATCAGCACGTCGTTCTTGGCCGGGGCTTCCCAGGTCGACGGCTTGGTGCCGGCTTCGACGGTCAGCTCGTTGATCGCGTTGATGACCTTCTGCATTTCGCGGTGACCGAAGGTCACGGCGCCCAGCATCACTTCTTCGGACAGCAGCGCGGCTTCGGATTCAACCATCAGCACGGCGTTGGAGGTACCGGCGACGACCAGTTCCAGCTGCGAGTCAGCCAGTTCGCTGACGGTCGGGTTCAGGATGTACTCGCCGTTCTTGTAACCGACCTTGGCAGCGCCGATCGGACCCATGAACGGGGTGCCGGCCAGGGCCAGGGCAGCCGAGGCGCCGATCAGGGCCGGGATGTCGCCGTCCACGTCCGGGTTCAGCGACATGACCGTGGCGATGATCTGCACTTCGTTCTTGTAGTCTTCCGGGAAAAGCGGGCGGATCGGACGGTCGATCAGGCGCGAGATCAGGGTTTCCTTCTCGGTCGCACGGCCTTCACGCTTGAAGAAACCACCCGGGATACGGCCGCCGGCGTAGAACTTTTCCTGATAATCGACGGTCAGCGGGAAGAAGTCCTGGCCTTCGCGCGCGCTCTTGGCGGCGACGGCGGTGACCAGCAGTACGGTGTCGTCCATCTTGACGATGACGGCGCCGCTTGCCTGGCGGGCGACTTCGCCGGTCTCAAGCGTGACGGTGTGCTTGCCGTACTGGAAGGTTTTGGTGATTTTTGCCACGGAGGGTGTCCTTGGGGATGCTGTCTGCGAATTGGACCGTCGGCGACCCTTGCCGCCTGCGGGTGGCCGGATCGTTCCGGCCTGAATCGGGGATTGCGGTGCTACAAAACAAAACCGCGGCGCATCGCTGCGCCGCGGGGGATTCGTTGCTTAGCGACGCAGGCCAAGCTTTTCAATCAGGGCCTTGTAACGCTCGACGTCCTTCTTCTTCAGGTAGTCGAGCAGGCTGCGACGGCGGTTGACCATCTGCAGCAGGCCGCGGCGGCTGTGGTGGTCCTTCTTGTGGGTCTTGAAGTGGCCGGTCAGCAGCTCGATGCGGGCGGTCAGCAGGGCGACCTGCACTTCCGGGGAGCCGGTGTCAGCCGAGCTGCGCTTGTTGTCTTCAATGACCTTCTGGGTGTCGATCGACATTTCTTTTTTCTCTGTGATGCGTGGCCGGCAGGAACGCGCTTCGCGCACCGCCAGGCTCGCCGTGGACTACGAGGATGAAACCTGCCGGAGCAGGCTGCCGGAAAACGGCCGCGAAATTGTAACGGTCGGGGCCCGGCGGAACAAGGACCGGGGCTGAATGCGCCCCGCACCGGTTACAGGTTGAAGCGGCGCTGCGGCGCCAGCAGGCCACCGGCATCGACCTGGCCCAGACCCTGCGGGGTGCCGTCGGGCCCGTATACGGCCACCAGGCCCGGGGGCCAGGCGGCATCGCGCTGGCGCTGCCCGACACAGAAGCGGTGGGCCTGTTCGGCATCCAGCTCGACCCGGGGGTACTCGGCCAGGCCGGCCGCCAGCGGCAGCAGCAGCGCCTCCATGCCGGCCTCGTCGCCGGCCTCGACCATGGCGCGCAGCTGGTCCAGGGTCACCATCACCGGATCACGGAACGGTTCGACCCAGAGCCGGCGCAGCGCACTGATATGCGCGCCGCAGCCCAATGCCTCGCCCAGGTCACGGGCCAGGCTGCGGATGTAGGTGCCCGAGCCGCAGGTCACGCGCAGGCGCAGGCGCTCGGCCTGCTGCTCCAGCACCTCGATGGCGTGCACCTGGACCTCGCGCTCCGGCGCCTCGATGGCTTCACCGCGGCGGGCCTTCACATACAACGGCTCGCCGCCCTGCTTCAGCGCCGAATAGATCGGTGCGCGCTGGCGGATGCTGCCGGTCAACGGGGCCAGCGCGGCCTGCAGGGCGTCGGCGCTGATGGCCGGCACCGGGCGCTGCAGCAGCACCTGGCCTTCGGCGTCATCGGTGTCGGTGGTCTGGCCGAGCACGATCTCGGCGTCATAGGCCTTGGCAGACCCCAGCAGCAGGCCGGCGATCTTGGTCGCTTCGCCAAAGCACAGCGGCAGCAAACCGGTGGCCAGCGGGTCCAGGCTGCCGGTGTGGCCCCCCTTCTCGGCACGGAACAGGCGGCGCGCCACCTGCAGGGCGGCGTTGGAGCTCATGCCGGTCGACTTGTCGAGCAGCAGGATGCCATCCAGGCGGCGGAACTGAATTCGGGTCATGACAGCATTTCGTAGAGTCGAGCCATGCTCGACTGCCGCAGCGCGGTCTGCATCAGACATCGCGCAGCTGGAATGCAACAACGCCGGGCATGCCCGGCGTCGCGCGGTTATTCTTCGTCGCTCTTGCGACGCTTCTCTGCGGCCAGCGTATCGGGCAGGTCGCGCAGGATGTTGTCGATGTGCTCACCACGATCGACCGAGTCGTCGTAGTGGAAATGCAGTTCGGGCACGTGGCGCAGCTTCATCGCCCGGGCCAGGTCCATGCGCAGGCGATAGCCCAGCTCGCGCAGGCCCTTCACTGCTTCGGCCGAACGTTCCGGCATCAGCGCGGTGACGAACACCTTGGCATGGGCCATGTCGCGGGTGATTTCCACGTCGGACACGCTCACCGAGGGCAACCCGTGCTCGCGCACAGCGTTGTGCACCAGGGTGCCGAGTTCACGGCGCAGCTGGGCGGAGACACGGTCGGTTCGATGGAAGGTTTTGGGCACGCGGTCAGGCTCTTGATGTGAATGTGACCCGACCAAGGTCGGGCCCTACCAGGGATGGTAACCCGACCAAGGTCGGGCCCTACCAGGGGCGAAGACCCGACCAAGGTCGGGCCCTACCAGGGCGGTGACCCGACCAAGGTCGGGCCCTACCAGGGATGGTAACCCGACCAAGGTCGGGCCCTACCAACGGCGGTGACCCGACCGAGGTGGGGCCTTACCGGGGTGGCGGACCGGTCCGTGAGGACCGGCCCCTTGCAGCATTACAGGGTGCGCGGCACTTCGATACGCTCGAAGCACTCGATCTGGTCACCCGGCTTCACGTCGTTGTAGGCCTTCACCGCGATACCGCATTCGGTACCGTTGCGGACTTCCTCGACGTTTTCCTTGAAGCGGCGCAGCGATTCCAGCTCGCCTTCGAAGATGACCACGCTGTCGCGCAGCACGCGGATCGGCTTGTTGCGCTTGACCACGCCCTCGATGACCATCGAGCCGGCAACGGCGCCCAGCTTGGAGCTGCGGAACACGTCGCGGACTTCGGCGATACCGATGATCTCTTCGCGGATTTCCACGCCCAGCAGACCGGAGGCCACCTGCTTCACCTGGTCGATCACGTCATAGATGATCGAGAAGTAACGCAGGTCCACGCCGTTGGATTCGATGATGCGACGGGCCGAAGCATCCGCACGCACGTTGAAGCCGATGACGGTGGCCTTCGAAGCAGCCGCCGAGTTGGCGTCCGATTCGGTGATGCCGCCCACGCCGGAGTGGATCACGTTGATGCGGATGTCTTCGTTGGACAGCGCGACCAGTGCCTGGCTCAGCGCCTGCACCGAACCCTGCACGTCGGCCTTGATGACCAGGTTGAGGACCTGCTGGCCCTCGCCCTTGCCCAGGGTCGCCATGATGTCTTCCATGCGGCTGCCAGCGGTGGCCACCAGGCGCGATTCACGGCGCTTGGTCTCACGCTGCTGGGCAACGTCCTTGGCCAGGCGCTCGTCCTCGACCACCACGAAGTCATCACCGGCTTCCGGCACGCCGGACAGGCCCAGGACCTGCACCGGGATGGACGGCCCGGCGAATTCCGGCTGCTTGCCGGTTTCGTCGAACAGCGCACGCACGCGGCCGTACTGGATGCCGCACACCAGGTAGTCGCCCTTCTTCAGGCGGCCCTGCTGCACCAGCACGGTAGCGACCGGGCCACGGCCCTTGTCCAGCGACGATTCGATCACCACGCCCGAGGCGCGGCCTTCGTCGACAGCCTTCAGTTCCAGCAGTTCGGCCTGCACCGACACGGCGTCCAGCAGGTCATCGATGCCCAGGCCGGTCTTGGCCGAGATCTCCACCATCTGGATGTCACCGCCGAACTCTTCGGCCACGACCTGCTCGGACAGCAGCTCGTTCTTGACACGCATCGGGTCGGCGCCGGACTTGTCGATCTTGTTGATCGCCACGATCAGCGGCACACCGGCCGAGCGGGCGTGCTGGATCGCTTCCTTGGTCTGCGGCATGACGCCGTCGTCGGCCGCCACCACCAGCACCACGATGTCGGTCAGCTTGGCACCGCGGGCACGCATCGAGGTGAACGCGGCGTGGCCCGGGGTATCCAGGAAGCTGATGACGCCCTTGGGCGTATCAACGTGGTACGCACCGATGTGCTGGGTGATGCCGCCGGCTTCGCCGTGGGCAACCTTGGTACGACGGATGTAATCCAGCAGCGAGGTCTTGCCGTGGTCGACGTGGCCCATGATGGTGACCACCGGCGGACGCTGCACGGCTTCGCCCTGGTTTTCACCGGTCGAGGCCAGCAGTGCGTCTTCGGCGTCGTTGTCATTGGCACGGATCGCCTTGTGGCCGAGTTCTTCGGTCACCAGCGCAGCGGTATCGTGGTCGATGGACTGGGTGATGGTGGCCATCACGCCCATCTTGAACAGCGCCTTCACCACCTCGCCGCCCTTCAGCGCGAGCTTCTGCGCCAGGTCGGCCACGGTGATGGTCTCGCCGATCGCCACTTCACGCACGACCGGTGCGGTCGGACGCTCGAAGGCGTGCGGACCGGCGTTGTTGCCGCCACGCGACATGTCACGACGGCCGCCGCTCTGGTTGCGACCACCCGGACGACCACGGTTGTTGCTGTTGTTGCTGTTGCCACGACGCGCACGGTCGGCCGCCGACAGATGCATCTGGCCGGCAAAGCGATCGCCCGGGCCACGCTCGTTGCGCGGCGCGCTGCGGTTGTTGCGGTCGTCGCTGCGCGGCGGCGGCGGCGCACTGCGCGGCGCAGCCGGAGCGGCGGCCGGCGTGCGCGGCGGACGCGGCGCGGTTTCATCGATCGGTGCGCGCTTGGGCTTGGTGGCGGCAGCCGCCTCGGCAGCCTTGGCGGCAGCCGCGGCTTCTTCGGCAGCCTTCTTTTCGGCCTCTGCGCGTTCCTTGGCCGCAATCTCTTCCTCACGGGCACGGACGATGGCTTCGTCGCGCAGACGATCCTTCTCGGCCAGGGCCTGCTGTTCGGCAAGGTTGCGGGCGCGCGACTCTTCCAGCTTGCGCAGGATGTCGGCGCGCTCTTCGTCCGGTGTCATCGGGCGAGCACCATCCTTGACGTAGGTACGCTTCTGGCGCACCTCGACATTCACGGTCGTCTTGCTGCGACCGGAATTGACCGTCACTTCCTGCTGTTTCCGGCGGTTGAGGGTGATCTTCTTTGCAGACTGATCGGTCTCTTCCGGGGCCTGCTCGGGCTTGCCGTGCGAACGACGAAGGAAGCCCAGGAGCTTCACCTTCTCGGTGCTGGTCACGACCTGGTCGGGACCGCTGAACTTCATGCCGGCACCGGCCAGCTGTTCCAGCAGTTTCTCGACCGGTGTGTTGACCAGTTCGGCAAGCTTGCGGATGGTGGTTTGCTGCGACATTCGGATCCTATGATCTTGTGGGCGCCCCCCCGCAGATGGAGGTGGCGCGGATTCTACGCCCTGATCGGCTCAGGGCCCTGTTCATTGCCGGCTCATTCGCCGCGTTCCAGTCGGGCGATCTCCTCGGCACGCGCGGCCAGGATCAGCGCCGCGGCGCGCTCCTGGTCCAGCCCTTCAATGCCGAAGTCCATGACCTCGTCGGCGGCCAGGTCGGAAAGCTCCTCGCTGGTACGCACGCCGTGGCCGGCCAGCGCATACGCGGTGGCTTCGTCCATGCCCTTCAGGGACAGCAGGTCCTGCGCCGGCTGGCCGTCTTCAAGGCCTTCTTCGACTGCCAGGGCCTCATTGAGCAGCGCATCGCGGGCACGAGCGCGCAGCTCTTCGACGATGTCTTCGTCGAAACCTTCCACGGCCAGCAGTTCGCCGACCGGGACATATGCAATTTCTTCGACCGTGCCGAAGCCTTCGGTCACCAGGATGCCGGCGATTTCCTCGTCCACTTCCAGCTTGTCCATGAACAGCTGGCGGGCCGAAGCCTGCTCGGCTTCCGACTTGGCGGTGACCTGGTCCTGGGTCATCACGTTCAGCTGCCAACCGGTCAGGCGGCTGGCCAGGCGCACGTTCTGGCCACCCTTGCCGATGGCCTGGGCCAGACGGTCCTCGGCCACGGCCAGGTCCATCGAGTGCTTGTCTTCATCGACGATGATCGACTGCACTTCGGCAGGCGCCATGGCGTTGATGACGAAGTTGGCCGGGCTTTCGTTCCACAGCACGATGTCCACGCGCTCGCCATTGAGCTCGTTGGACACGGCCTGCACGCGCGAACCGCGCATGCCGATGCAGGCACCGATCGGATCGGTACGGGTATCGTGGGCCAGCACGGCGATCTTGGCGCGGTCGCCCGGATCGCGGGCACAGGCCTTGATTTCCACCAGGCCCTGGCCGACTTCCGGCACTTCCAGCTTGAACAGCTCGATCATGAATTCCGGAGCGGCGCGGCTGATGAACAGCTGCGGGCCACGGGGTTCCGAACGCACTTCGGCCAGGTAACCGCGCACGCGGTCGCCGGCGCGCAGCACGTCGCGCGGAATGCCCTTGTCCTTCGGAATGAAGCCTTCGGCGTTACCGCCCAGGTCCACGTAGATGTTGCCGCGCTCGGCGCGCTTGACCACACCGGTGATCAGCTCACCCACGCGGTCCTTCCACGCATCGACCACCTGCTGGCGCTCGGCTTCGCGCACGCGCTGCACGATCACCTGCTTGGCGGCCTGGGCGGCGATGCGGCCGAAATCGGGGTTTTCGATCTGCTCTTCGATGTAGTCGCCGACGTCCACGCCTTCGGCTTCGTCGACGGCGTCCATCAGGCGGATCTGCCGGTCCGGCGACTCCATGACCACGTCATCGGCCACCACTTCCCAGCGGCGGTAGGTTTCGTAGCTGCCATCCTTGTGGTCGATGACCACGCGGGTCAGCACTTCCTCGTCGGGATAGCGCTTCTTCGCTGCCGAGGCCAGGGCGGCCTCGATGGCATCGAAGATCACTTCACGCGGCACGCCCTTTTCGTTGGCGACCGCGTCCACTACCAGCAACAGTTCCTTGCTCATTGGCTCACTCCGCGCGCGGCTTCTTTGCCGCCGGCTCGTTGGAAGAAGAATTCTTGTCCGTCTTCGGACGCTTCGGCGCCGGGCCGGTCGGCTTGCTCGGGGCCAGGCCCAGGGCAACCCAGTCCGGCATGATCCGGGCCTTGTCGATGTTGTCTGCCGAGACCACCACTTCCGTCTTGTCGACGATGAAGGTGATGGTGTCTGCGGCCTCGTCGGTCGCCTCGATGCGGCCCTGCAGGCGACGACGGTTGTCCTGCGGCAGCTTCAGCACGACCTTGGCCATTTCGCCCAGGTGACGGCCGAACTGTTCCAGGTTGAACAGCGGGCGATCGACGCCCGGCGAAGACACTTCCAGCGTGTAGTTGCCGCTGATCGGGTCTTCCACGTCCATCTGTGCGGACACTTCGCGGCTGACCCGCTCGCAGTCGTCCACGTTGATGATGCGCTCGGGCTGCTCAGCCAGCGGCACGTCGATGTAAAGACGCAGGGTTGCACCGCCGGGGGCCGGCAGATATTCAACGCCCAGCAGCTCCAGGCCCAGCGACACAACGGTCGGGGCGAGCAGATTCGCGATGTCGGTTGCCTTGTCGCTCACAGCCTGCCTTGATCTCTTGGTTGGGTGCCGGCCACGGCCGGCGGGGAAACATGACGCCCCGGAAACGACAAAGGGCCCGCAGGGCCCCTTTTCCGGAAAGACTCCGGTGACTGGATTCCGGTTGCAGCGCCGTGTGTCAGCGCGCTGCGGCCCTCCTTCCGGGTCCGGACTCCCGATGGGAGACCGCCTTCAGGGGTAGTGCTAGGCCGCTGATGATAGCGGTTGCACCGCGCTGGTGCAAGGTACGGGCCAGGGGTCAGATCCCTTTTCCGCACCGGCAGTCGAGCATGGCTCGACGCTACAAGTACGCGGCCCCCAAAGAAAAACGCCCTCGAAGCAGGACTTCGAAGGCGCTCTCTTTACTTGGTAGCGGGGGCAGGATTTGAACCTGCGACCTTCGGGTTATGAGCCCGACGAGCTGCCAGACTGCTCCACCCCGCATCAGAAGCGGAATTATGAGCGATGGCTTCAAAACATGCAAGCCTTCCCTCATTCATCAAACCGGTTGGCGCCGATATGAAGTTGGTAGCGGGGGCAGGATTTGAACCTGCGACCTTCGGGTTATGAGCCCGACGAGCTGCCAGACTGCTCCACCCCGCACCGGAAGTGTTTGAACTGCTGCCCTGCTCTTTCGAGGAGGGCTACCGCAACGATGTTCTGGCTGAACCGCTGCAGTGACAACTCAGGCTGCGCATATTACACGAATCGCGCAGCTTTGTGTCAACTTTTATGCAAGATGCGCAAAAGCCTTCTGGCACCACAGCATGATCGGGTTCCAGGACAGGCCCAGGGCCAGCAGTGCCAGCGCGTTCACGCCCAGCACCACGCCCAGCACGCGGTCGTTGCTGCGCGGCATGGCCTCGCCCACCGGCTCATCGAAGTACATGACCTTGATGACACGCAGGTAGTAGAAGCAGCCCACCACGGCGCACAGCACGCCCAGGATGGCCAGCCACAGCAGGCCGCCGTTGACGGCAGCGCCCAGCACGGCCAGCTTGGTCCAGAAGCCCAGGAACGGCGGAATGCCGGCCAGCGACGCCATGATGCACAGCACCAGGCCGGCCATCCACGGGTTGCGGGCGTTCAGGCCCTTGAAGTCTTCGATGTTCTCGGCTTCAAAGCCCGCACGCGACAGGGCGATGATCGCACCGAAGGCGGCGGTGGACATGATGGCGTACGCCAGTGCGTAGAACAGCGCGGCGGCATAGCCCTGCGCGCCGCCACCGGCGATACCCATCAGCAGGAAGCCGATGTGCGAGACCGTGGAGAACGCCAGCATGCGCTTCAGGTTGCTCTGCGCGATGGCCATCAGGTTGCCCAGCACCAGCGACACCGCGGCCAGGCCGCCGATCAGCAGCTGCAGCTCGGTGGACAGCGGGCCCACGCCCATTTCCAGCAGGCGGTAGGCCATGCCGAACGCGGCCAGCTTCGGCGCCGAGCTGATGAACAGCGCGATCGGTGCCGGGGCACCCTGGTACACGTCGGGCAGCCACATGTGGAACGGCGCGGCACCGAGCTTGAAGGCGACGCCAGCGATCATGAACACCGCACCGGTGATCAGCAGCACGCGCTCTTCCGAGTGCGGGATGGCATCACGGATGACGTCCAGATGCAGGCTGCCGGTGGCGCCGTAGATCAGCGACATGCCGTACAGCAGCAGGCCCGAGGCCAGCGAACCGAGCACGATGTACTTCATCGCCGCTTCCGAGGCCAGGCCGTTGTCGCGGTTGCTGGCCACCAGAGCGTAGGAGCACAGGGCCAGCAGTTCCAGGCCCAGGTAGACCATCAGCAGGCTGCCGGCCGAAACCAGGATCATCATGCCGGCGGTGCCGAACAGGATCAGCACCGGAATTTCGCCCTGGAACAGGTTGCGGTCACGCAGGTAGCGCCAGCCGTACACCAGGGTCAGGCCGCTGAGCAGCACGATGCCGGTCTTCATGACGTCGGCGGCCGTGTCGCGCACGAACATGCCGTGGAAGACCTCGCCCTGCCCGCCCACGCCGGTAGCCAGCATGAACAGCACCACGGCCAGCGCCGCGAGCGAGAACAGATGGGTGACGATCTTGTTCCGGTTGCTGACGAACAGGTCGAGGATCATCAGGGCGAAAGCGCTGCCGATCAGCACCAGCTCGGGGGCGAGCGGTGGCAGGTCAGCGGCGGTCAATGGCAGCAGCGGCGAGGTGGTCATCATCAAATCCTGGAATTACAGCAGCTTGCTGGATGCGATCTGCATGGCCAGCTTGGCGATCGAGGGCTCCATCAGGTCGGTCAGCGGCTTGGGGTAGATGCCCAGAGCCAGCACGCCGACGGCGAACACGCCCAGCACCAGCCATTCGCGGCCGTTGATGTCCTTCAGTTCGGCCACGTGGCTGTTGGCCACTTCACCGAAGAAAATGCGCTTGTACAGCCACAGGGTGTAAGCCGCACCGATGATCAGGGTGGTGGCCGCGCCCAGGGCAATCCACGGGTTCCGCTGGAACGCCGACAGGATGACCATGAATTCACCGACGAAACCGCTGGTGCCCGGCAGGCCGGCATTGGCCATGAAGAACAGCATGGCGAAGGTGGCGAACCAGGGCATGACATTCACCACGCCGCCGTAATCGGCGATGCGGCGGCTGTGCATGCGGTCGTACAGCACGCCCACGCAGGAGAACATCGCACCGGACACGAAGCCGTGCGAGATCATCTGCACCATCGCACCCTGCAGGCCCAGGCGGGCGGCGTCGGCGTTGCCGGCCTCACGCACCAGCCACAGGGCAATGAAGGTGCCCAGGGTGACAAAGCCCATGTGCGCGATCGACGAATAGGCGATCAGCTTCTTCATGTCGTCCTGCACCAGGGCAACCAGGCCGACGTAGATCACCGCGATCAGGGACAGGGCGATGACCAGCCAGGCCCACTCGTTGGACGCGTCCGGCACGATCGGCAGGTTGAAGCGCAGGAAGCCGTAGCCACCGATCTTCAGGGCGATGGCGGCCAGGATGACCGAACCGGCGGTCGGCGCTTCCACGTGCGCGTCCGGCAGCCAGGTGTGCACCGGGAACATCGGCACCTTCACCGCGAAGGCGATCAGGAAGGCGAAGAAGATCCACGTCTGCTCGGTGGCCGACAGCTGCAGCGCGTACAGGTCGGCCAGCTGGAAGCTGCCGCCCTTCATGTACAGGTAGATCAGCGCCACCAGCATCAGCACCGAGCCGAGGAAGGTGTACAGGAAGAACTTCAGCGCTGCGTAGATGCGGCGCGGGCCGCCCCAGACACCGATGATCAGGAACATCGGGATCAGCATTGCTTCGAAGAACACGTAGAACAGCATCGCGTCGGTGGCAGCGAAGATGCCGACGGTGACGCCTTCCAGGATCAGGAAGGCCGCCACGTACTGGTTCACGCGCTTGTTGATCGCGCTCCAGGCACCGATCAGCGCGAGCACGCTGACCAGGGTGGTCAGCAGGATCAGCGCCACGGCAATGCCGTCCACGCCCAGGTTGTAGCCGATGTTGTACGCCGGGATCCACGCGTGGGTCTCGACGAACTGCAGGGCATCGATGCCCGGATCGTAGCCGGCCAGCAGCGGCAGGCTTGCCGCGAAGGTCAGCAGCGCGACGCCCAGCGACGCCCAGCGGGCGGTCTGCGCATCACGGATCGCAAGAATCAGGGCACCGCCGATGATCGGCAGCCAGATGAGGACACTGAGTAGGGGCCAGTTCGACACGTCTTCTTATTCCGTACAGGTCATCAACGCAGGTAATGCATCAGCACGCCCAGCAGGGCAATCAGGCCGATGATCATCGCGAAGGCGTAGTGATAGAGGAAACCGGATTGGGTACGACGCAGCACGCCGGCTGCAACGTCCACAACACGTGCCGAGAGATTGACCACGCCATCGACGATGTTGCTGTCGATCCAGCGCGACACCTTGCCGAGCTTGACGCTGCCGCCGGCAAAGCCATCGATCCACAGCTTGTCGAAGCCGTACTTGTTTTCCAGCACCGACACCAGCGGGGCGAAGGTCTTGCGTGCCTTGCCCGACAGGTCCGGCTTCCACAGGTAGAACAGCGCGGCCAGCAGGAAGCCCGCCAGGGTCAGCCAGAACGGCGGCAGCATCATGCCGTGCAGCGCGAACTTGACCGGACCGTGGAACTCTTCACCCAGGAAGGCCACGGTGTTCTTGGCCGGATCGTAGAAATCGACGATGCCGGTGAAGAACGTGTTGACCTGGCCCTTGATGGCCGCGTGCGCGTGGTGGCCGGCCCAGTCGGTGCCATGCAGCATCGGACCGATGCTGAAGAAACCGATGGCGATGGACGGAATGGCCAGCAGGATCAGCGGCAGGGTCACCACCCACGGGGTTTCGTGCGGCTCATGCGGACCGTGGCCATGGCCGTGGTCGTCATGGGCATCGCCGTGGTGCGCATCAGCATGATGGGCATCGGCCGCGTGGTGATCGTCATGGCCGTGGCCATGGTCGTCGTGGTGCGCGTCACGGAAGCGCTCCGGACCGTGGAAGGTCAGGAACAGCAGGCGGAAGCTGTAGAAGCTGGTGACCAGCACGCCACCCAGCACCGCCCAGTAGCCGTAGGTGGCCACCCAGGTGTGCTGCATGTGGGCGTGGATCTCGGCCGCCTCGATGATGGTGTCCTTCGAGTAGAAGCCGGAGAAGAACGGCGTACCGACCAGGGCCAGCGTACCGATCCACATGGTGATGAAGGTGATCGGCATGTACTTGCGCAGGCCGCCCATCTTGCGCATGTCCTGCTCGTGGTGCATGGCGATGATGACCGAACCGGCACCCAGGAACAGCAGCGCCTTGAAGAAGGCGTGGGTCATCAGGTGGAACACGGCGGCCGAGTAGGCCGACACGCCCAGTGCCACGGTCATGTAGCCCAGCTGCGACAGGGTCGAGTACGCGACCACGCGCTTGATGTCGTTCTGCACGATACCGATCAGGCCGGTGAAGAAGGCCGTGGTGGCACCGATGAACAGGATGAAGTTCAGCGCGGTCTGCGACAGCTCGAACAGCGGCGACATGCGGGTGACCATGAAGATACCCGCGGTGACCATGGTCGCGGCGTGGATCAGTGCCGAGATCGGGGTCGGGCCTTCCATCGAATCGGGCAGCCACACGTGCAGCGGAACCTGGGCCGACTTGCCCATGGCACCGATGAACAGGCTGATGCAGATGACGGTGGCGATCGACCAGACCACCGGCGCGCTCAGCAGCTGCATGCCGAACAGGGTGCCGTCCCAGATCTGCATCTTGGCTTCAGGGCTGGCCAGCACGCCGGCCTGCGAGAACACCTGCGAATAATCCAGGGTGCCGAACACCCACAGCACGCCGGCGATACCCAGCAGGAAGCCGAAGTCACCGACGCGGTTGACCAGGAACGCCTTCATGTTGGCGAAGATCGCGGTCGGGCGCTTGAACCAGAAACCGATCAGCAGGTACGACACCAGGCCCACCGCTTCCCAGCCGAAGAACAGCTGCAGGAAGTTGTTGCTCATCACCAGGGTGAGCATCGAGAAGGTGAACAGCGAGATGTAGCTGAAGAAGCGCTGGTAGCCCGGGTCTTCTTCCATGTAGCCAATGGTGTAGATGTGCACCAGCAGCGACACGAAGGTGACCACCACCATCATCATGGCGGTGAGCTTGTCGACCATGAAACCGACGTGGGCCGAGTACTGGCCGACTTCGAAGAAGGTGTACAGGTTCTGGTTGAACGGCTGCGCGCCGCCCCACAGCAGCTGGTACAGCGTGTACATCGACAGGGCGCAGCTGATGGCCACGCCGAGGATGGTGACGGTCTGCGCGCCGAAGCGCTTGACCTGGCGACCGAACAGGCCGGCGATGATGCTGCCGAACAGCGGTGCAAGCACCACTGCGATCAACAGACTCTTGGAGAGAGTGATTTCCATCTGTGGATCAGCCCTTCAACGAATCGACTTCGCCGACATTGATCGTGCGGCGGGTACGGAACAGGGTCACCAGGATCGCCAGGCCGATGGCGGCCTCGGCAGCGGCGACGGTCAGGATGAAGAACACGAACAGCTGGCCGGACGGATCACCCAGCTGGCGGGAGAACGCAACGAAGTTCACGTTCACCGACAGCAGCATCAGTTCGATCGACATCAGCAGCACGATGACGTTCTTCCGGTTCAGGAAGATGCCGGCCAGGCTGATGGCGAACAGCACCGCGCCCAGCGCAAGCATGTGGCCAAGGGTAATCACGGCTGGGTCTCCTCGCCGGCGGCCGGCTTGCTGTTGCTGTGCACGACCGGCTGTTCTGCGCCCATCTTGACCATGCGCAGGCGGTTGCCGGCCTTGACCATGGTCTGGTCGCCCGGGTTCTGGCTCTTCACGCCGGTACGGCGGCGCAGAGTCAGCATGACGGCGGCCACCACGGCCACGGTCAGGATGACGGCGGCGAACTCGAACGGCAGCAGGTATTCGGTGAACAGCGTGCGTGCCAGCCAGGTGATGTTGGAGCTGTCAGCCGCCAGCGCGGCAGCGTTGTCGGCCGGGAAGGCGTTGACCGCCCTGCCCTTCACGCCGATCAGGATGAGCATCTGCACCAGCATGGCCACGGCAACCACCAGGCCCACCGGCAGGTAACGCACCCAGCCTTCGCGCATCTTCGTGGGGTCGATGTCCAGCATCATCACCACGAACAGGAACAGCACCATCACCGCACCCACGTAGACCAGCACCAGCGCCACGCCGAGGAATTCGGCGCCCACCAGCAGCCACACGCAGGCAATGGAGAAGAAGGTCAACACCAGGCAGAGCACGGCGTGAACCGGGTTGCGCACGCTGATCACCGCACCGGCCGAAACCGTTGCCGCGATGGCGAACACCCAGAAAGCGATATTTACCCAATCCATCTCTCGACCTCAGCGGTAAGCGGCATCGGCGGCACGACGCTCGGCGATCTCGGTTTCGAGACGGTCGCCCAGGGCCAGCAGCTGCGGCTTGGTAACGATGTTTTCGCCACGCTTCTCGAAGTGGTACTCGAGGATGTGGGTTTCGACGATCGAGTCCACCGGGCAGCTTTCTTCGCAGAAGCCGCAGAAGATGCACTTGAACAGATCGATGTCGTAGCGGGTGGTACGGCGGGTGCCGTCTTCGCGCTTGGCCGAGTCGATGGTGATGGCCAGCGCCGGGCAGACCGCCTCACACAGCTTGCAGGCGATGCAGCGCTCTTCGCCGTTGGGGTAACGGCGCAGCGCGTGCAGGCCGCGGAAGCGCGGCGACTGCGGGAACTTCTCCATCGGGTACATCATCGTGTACTTCGGCTTGAAGCTGTACTTCAGCGTCAGCCAAAGACCGGCCAGCAGTTCGAGCAGCAGCAGGCTCTTGAAGTAATGGGTAATCCTGTTCATCACTTAGACGCCCTTTTGAATCACGCCGAAGAACACCATGACGGCGGTAACCGCGATCCACAGAATGGCCAGCGGAATGAAGACCTTCCAGCCCAGGCGCATGATCTGGTCATAGCGGAAGCGCGGGAAGCTGGCACGGAACCAGATGTAGGCACTGGCGAAGAAGAACACCTTGACGAACAGCCACGGTGCACCGCCCTTCCAGATCCAGTCGACCAGCGGCGAGATGTTGCCCAGGTCGACCCAGCCCTGGATCGGGCTCAGCCAGCCGCCGAGGAAGAAGATCGAGATCAGGAAGCTGATCAGGATCATGTTCGCGTATTCGGCCAGGAAGAACAGCGCGAAGGCGCCGCCGGAGTATTCGACCATGTGGCCGGCCACGATTTCCGATTCGCCTTCCACCACGTCGAACGGCGCGCGGTTGGTTTCAGCCACGCCCGACACCCAGTAGATGACGAACAGCGGGAACAGCGGCAGCAGGAACCAGTCGAAGAAGCCGGAGCTGCCGGCCTGCGCCATCACGATGTTGCTCAGGTTCAGGCTGCCAGCGGCGATCATCACGCCGACCAGGGCGAAGCCCATGGCGATTTCGTAGCTGATCATCTGTGCCGAGGCGCGCATCGCACCCAGGAACGCGTACTTCGAGTTGGATGCCCAACCGGCCAGGATGATGCCGTAGATGCCCAGCGAGGTCATCGCCAGCAGGTACAGCAGGCCGGCATTGGCGTTGGACAGCACGATCTGCGAATCGAAGGGCACCACCGACCAGGCCGCGAAGGCCGGGGCCAGGGTGATCAGCGGCGCCAGCAGGAAGATCGCCTTGTTGGCGCTGCTCGGCTGCAGCACTTCCTTGAACAGCAGTTTGAAGACGTCGGCGAAGGCCTGGAAGATGCCCATGCCCACGTACATCGGGCCGTGGCGGACGTGCATCCAGCCGATCAGCTTGCGTTCCCAGACCACGTAGAAGGCCACCGAGACGATCACCGGCACGGCGATCACCAGGATCTTCAGGATGATCCAGATCAGCGCGCCGATGTCACCCAGGGCAAGCAGCCACTGGTGCAGCGGGTCGACCGCGTTCAACAGCAATTCGTTCATGCAGCCACCACCGATACGCGAGCGGCACCCAGCGGCGCGGTCGCGCCGTGGCCCGATTCAATCCAGACCGAACCCGCAGCGACGCGGGCGTCGACCACCACCGGCAGGGTGGCCTTGCCGGCATCGGTGCCGACCTTGGCCATCTGCCCTTCCTGCAGCTGCAGGCGCGCGGCATCGTCAGCGTTCAGCACGATGCGCGGGGCGTTGTTCAGCGGGTGCGACTGCAACGCCGGCGCGCGGCGGACCACCGCATCGGTGCGGTAGATCGCAGCGGTCGAAGCCACTTCCAGACCTTCGCCGGCAACGGCCGGCTGGGCCGAAGCGGCCACGGCGACCGACACCGGGGCCAGGCTGGCGCGCAGGCCGGCCAGGTCGGTGAAGTCGAAACCGGCCAGGGCCATGTCACCGCCCAGCGCACGCAGCACGCGCCAGCCTTCACGTGCCTCGCCCGGCAGCTTGCCGCCGGCACGGGCCGACTGCTCGCGACCATCGAGGTTGGTCAGGGTGGCGTCGACTTCCGGCAGCGCGCCGATCGGCAGGATGACGTCGGCAACGTCGCGGGTGGAAACACAGGCGAACTGGCTGAAAGCCACCACCTTGGCACCGACCAGCGCCTTGCGCGCGGCCGGGGCGTCGGCGAAGTCCAGGCCCGGTTCCAGGCCGTACACCACGTAAGCCTGGCGCGGCTGCGCCAGCATGGCGGCCACGTCCTTGCCGGCCGGCAGCACGCCGGCGCGGGTCAGGCCCACGGCATTGGCGCCCTGCGGGATGCGGCACAGCTTGGCACCGGTGGCGGCAGCGAACTCACGCGCAGCGGCGCGGATCGCGGCGGCCTGCGGGTGGTTTTCGGCGATGCCACCGACGATCAGCACGGTGTTGGTACCGCCCTGCACTGCCGAACGCAGCTCGGCGTCGGCCAGCGCTTCGACGAACTTCGACGGTGCCACGATCTGCTTGCCGGCGATGCCGAAGGCGAAGTCGAAATCAACCGGGTTGATGACGTGGATCTTCGCGCCCTTGGTGGTCTGCGCCTTGCGCAGGCGGGCGTGCAGCAGCGGCAGTTCGTGGCGGATGTTGCTGCCCAGAACGACGATACGGTCGGCGCCTTCGATCTCGGCCAGCGGCAGGCCGAAGACTTCGGCGGTGGCGGCGTCGGAGAAGTCGCGGTTGTTGATGCGGTGGTCGATGTTGTTCGAGCCCAGGCCCTTGGCCAGGCGGGCCAGCAGCGCGCCTTCCTCGTTGGAGGTGGACGGATGCACCAGCACGCCCAGGTGGTCACCCTGGTGCGCCTTGAGGATCTCGGCGGCCGCGGCCAGGCCTTCAGCCCAGCTCACTTCCTTCCACTCGCCATTGACCTTGCGCAGCGGCTTGACCGCACGGTCTTCACTGTACAGGCCCTGGTGCGAATAGCGGTCGCGGTCGGACAGCCAGCACTCGTTCACCGCTTCGTTGTCGCGCGGCACGGTGCGCAGCACTTCGCCGCGACGCACGTGCAGGAACAGGTTCGAGCCCATGGCGTCGTGGTAGCCCAGCGATTCGCGCGCGGTCAGTTCCCACGGGCGGGCGCGGAACTGGAACACCTTGTTGGTCAGCGCGCCGACCGGGCAGACGTCAACCACGTTGCCGGACAGTTCGGTGGTCAGCGGCTTGCCGTCGTAGGTACCGATCTGCAGGTTCTCGCCGCGGTACATGCCACCCAGTTCATAGGTGCCTGCCACGTCGGCGGTGAAGCGCACGCAGCGGGTGCACTGGATGCAGCGGGTCATTTCGGTGGCGACCAGCGGACCCATGTCCTCGTCGGGCACCACGCGCTTGCGCTCGTTGAAGCGGCTGACCGAACGGCCATAGCCCAGCGAAACGTCCTGCAGCTCGCACTCGCCGCCCTGGTCGCAGATCGGGCAGTCCAGCGGGTGGTTGATGAGCAGGAACTCCATCACCGAACGCTGGAACTTGAGCGCCTTCTCACTGCGGGTGGCGACCTTCATGCCGTCCATCACCGGGGTGGCGCAGGCCGGCGCCGGCTTCGGCGACTTCTCCACGTCCACCAGGCACATGCGGCAGTTGGCGGCGATCGGCAGCTTCTCGTGGTAGCAGAAGCGCGGAATGGAGATGCCGGCCTTGTCGGCGGCCTGGATGATCATCGAGCCCTTGGGCACGACCAGCGACTTGCCATCGATCTCGATGGTGACGTGATCGGGTGGGACGCTCGGATTTACGGGTTGCGCGCTCATGCAGCGGCTGCCTCCACCTTCTTGCCGTCAACCATCGAATGACCGTTGACGATGTAGTACTCGAACTCGTCCCAGAACTGGCGCAGGAAGCCCTGGATGGGCCATGCAGCCGCTTCGCCGAACGCACAGATGGTGTGGCCTTCGATCTGGCCGGCCACTGCCTTCAGCTGGTGCAGGTCTTCCATCGTGGCCTTGCCGGCGACGATGCGCTCCAGCACGCGGTGCATCCAGCCGGTACCTTCGCGGCACGGGGTGCACTGGCCACAGGATTCCTTGTGGAAGAACTGGCTGATGCGGCAGGCGAACTTGACGCAGCACACGCTGTCATCCAGCACCACGACGGCGCCCGAACCCAGGCCGGAGCCCAGCGCACGGATGGTGTCGTAGTCCATCGGCAGGCCCTTCAGCTCGGCTGCGGTCAGCACCGGCATGGACACGCCGCCCGGAATCGCGCCCTTCAGGGTGCGGCCCGGACGCAGGCCACCGGCCATTTCCAGCAGGTCGTCGAAGGTGGTGCCCAGCGGCACTTCGAAGTTGCCGCCGTTCTGCACGCAACCGGACACCGAGAAGCACTTCGGGCCGCCGTTGCCGGTCAGGCTCAGACCCTTGAACCACTCCGGGCCGTTGCGGATGATCGCCGGCACCGAACCGTAGGTTTCGGTGTTGTTGATGGTGGACGGCTTGCCGTACAGGCCGAAGTTCGCCGGGAACGGCGGCTTGTAGCGCGGCTGGCCCTTCTTGCCTTCCAGCGATTCCATCAGCGCGGTTTCTTCGCCGCAGATGTAGGCGCCGGCGCCCAGGGCACCGTAGATGTCGATGTCCACGCCCGAGCCCATCACGTTCTTGCCCAGCCAGCCATTTGCATAGGCGTCGGCCAGGGCCTGTTCGAAGTGCTCGAACGGCTCGTGGTGGAACTCACCGCGCAGGTAGTTGTAACCCACGGTCGAGCCGGTGGCGTAGCAGGCGATCGCCATGCCTTCCACCACCGAATGCGGGTT
The DNA here is from genome assembly GCF_003086875.1 of Stenotrophomonas sp. ZAC14D2_NAIMI4_6. Lineage (NCBI taxonomy): Bacteria > Pseudomonadati > Pseudomonadota > Gammaproteobacteria > Lysobacterales > Lysobacteraceae > Stenotrophomonas > Stenotrophomonas sp. ZAC14D2_NAIMI4_6. The sequence continues at coordinate 2,936,865 of NZ_CP025996.1, forward strand.
GTAGCGCAGGATGTCGCGGTCCTTGCAGGTGCCCGGCTCGGATTCGTCCGAATTGCAGAGGATGTACTTCTGCATGTTGCCCTTGGGCATGAAGGACCACTTCAGGCCGGTCGGGAAGCCAGCGCCACCGCGGCCACGCAGGCCGGAGGCCTTGACCATCTCGATGACCTGCTCCGGCGGGATCTTCTCTTCGAGGATCTTGCGCAGGGCGGCGTAGCCACCGGTCTTCAGGTAGCTTTCGTACGACCACGGGGTGTCGTAATGCAGGGTGGTGTAGACCACCTGGTGCGGCAGCGGCGCGGGGCCGACCGGACCCTTGGATTCGTGGTGATGTGCCATGCCCTTACTCCAGCCCGTCCAGCAGCTCGTCGACCTTTTCCAGGGTCAGACGCTCATGGTAGTGACCGTTGATGACCATCATCGGTGCGCCACCGCAGCCCGCCAGGCACTCTTCCTCGCGCTTGAGGTAGACGCGGCCGTCCGGGGTGGACTGGCCGTGCTTGATGCCCAGCTTCTTCTCGCAATGGCGCACGATGTCTTCGGCGCCATTGAGCCAGCAGCTGATGTTGGTGCAGATGGCCACGTTGTTGCGGCCCACCTTCTCGGTCTCGAACATCGAGTAGAAACTGGCCACTTCGTAGGCCCACACCGGCGGCAGGTCCAGGTACTTGGCCACGCCGGCGATCAGCTCGTCGGTCAGCCAGCCCTCGTTCTGCTCCTGGGCCGCATGCAGGCCCTGCAGCACGGCAGAGCGCTTGCGGTCCGGCGGGAACTTGGACAGCCAGTGATCGATGTGAGCGCGGGTCTTGTCGCTCAGCACCACCATCGGGTCGACGTCGCGCGCCGCCTCGAAATTACCTGTCGCCTTCATCGGCCGACCTCAGCGAAATGCATAACGTGAAATTCCAGAGACTGCGGCGCCGGCTTGCGCCGGCTGCCTGCAGCGGGCGTTGGCGTGGCGGACGGCATTACCGGTCAACCTCGCCGAACACCAGATCGTAGGTACCGATCATGGCCACCACGTCGGCCAGCATGTGGCCGCGCACGATCGAATCGATCGAGGACAGGTGGGCGAAGCCGGGGGCACGCAGGTGCACGCGGAAGGGCTTGTTGGCGCCGTCGGAGACCAGGTAGCAGCCGAACTCACCCTTCGGGGCTTCCACCGCCGAATAGGTTTCACCGGCCGGCACGCAATAGCCTTCGCTGAACAGCTTGAAGTGGTGGATCAGCGCTTCCATGTCGTCCTTCATGTCCTCGCGCTTGGGCGGAGCGACCTTGAAGTTCTTCACCATCACCGGGCCCGGGTTGGCCTTCAGCCACGCCACGCACTGCTTGATGATGCGGTTGGATTCGCGCATTTCGGCAACGCGGACCAGGTAACGGTCGTAGCAGTCGCCTTCCTTGCCCAGCGGGATGTCGAAATCGACGGCATCGTACTTGGCGTACGGACGCTTCTTGCGCAGGTCCCAGGCAACGCCCGAGCCGCGCAGCATCACGCCGGTCATGCCCCACTGGTGGGCCAGTTCCGGGCTGACCACGCCGATGCCGACCGTACGCTGCTTCCAGATACGGTTGTCGGTCAGCAGGGTTTCGTACTCGTCAACGCGACCCGGGAACTCGTTGGTGAAGTTCTCCAGGAAGTCCAGCAGCGAGCCTTCACGCGAAGCATTGAGCTGCTTCAGCGCCTTGCCCTTGTGCCAGCGCGATTCCTTGTACTTGGGCATGTGGTCCGGCAGGTCGCGGTAAACACCGCCCGGACGGTAGTACGCCGCGTGCATGCGCGCGCCGGAGACCGCTTCGTAGCAGTCCATCAGCTCTTCGCGCTCGCGGAAGGCGTACAGCATGACCGCCATGGCGCCCAGATCGAGCGCGTTGGAGCCCAGCCACATCAGGTGGTTCAGGATGCGGGTGATTTCGTCGTACATGGTGCGGATGTACTGCGCACGCTCGGGCGCTTCGATACCCATCAGGGTTTCGATCGCGCGCACGTAGGCGTGCTCGTTGCACATCATCGACACGTAATCCAGGCGATCCATGTAGCCGATCGACTGGTTGAATGGCTTGGACTCGGCCAGCTTTTCGGTACCACGGTGCAGCAGGCCCACGTGGGGGTCGGCACGCATGATCGTTTCGCCGTCCATTTCCAGGATCAGGCGCAGCACACCGTGGGCGGCCGGATGCTGCGGGCCGAAGTTCATGGTGTAGTTGCGGATTTCCTGCCGGCTTTCGGCGGGGTTGCTGGCGAAGGCTTCGCCAGCCTGGTGTACGTGGCTCACTTCACTGCCTCCTGCGCGCGCTCACCTTCTGCGGTCTGCAGACGGGCGTCGTCGCGGATCACGCGCGGCACGCCGACCCGCGGCTCCACCGAGGTGACCGGTTCGTAGATCACGCGCTTCTTTTCTTCGTCGTAGCGGACTTCGACGTTGCCGATCAGCGGGAAGTCCTTGCGGAACGGATGGCCGACGAAACCGTAGTCGGTCAGGATCCGGCGCAGGTCCGGGTGACCTTCGAAGATCACGCCGTACAGGTCGAACGCTTCGCGCTCGAACCAGTTCAGGCCCGGCCAGATGCCGGTCAGCGAGGACACCACCGGCAGTGCTTCGTCAGGGGCGAAGCAGCGCAGGTGCAACATCAGGTTGTGCTGGTACGAGCGCAGCTGGGCGACCACGGCGAAACGCTGGGTCGGCATGTGCTGCGGGCGGGCGCCATCGGCACCGTTCTCTTCGCTGGGGAACTCGCCCCAGGCGAAGCGGCCCTGCGCCTTGCCTTCCACGCCACGGCTGAAGCCCTGCGAGGAAACGTCGGCGGTGTCCCATTCGTCCGAGCCGTAGCCCAGGTAATCGACGCCGCACAGGTCCACGGCCTGCTCGAAACCAAACTCGTCACGCAGCGCCAGGGCAGTGGCGTGCCACTGAGCCGCAGGCACCTCCAGCGTCACTTCGCCGCGGGGTTCGACCACGATGACCTTCGCACCAGCGAAACGTGCGGAGAGTCGGTCGATGAAGGATGCTTGCTCTGCCATGGGGGCTTGGCGCGCTCTTGTCAGGTGAAAAGGGTCAGCGGGCGATGGTCTGTGTACGCCAGATCTTCTTCTGCAGCTGCAGGATCCCGTACACCAGCGCCTCGGCGGTCGGCGGGCAGCCCGGGACATAGACGTCCACCGGCACCACGCGATCACAGCCGCGCACGACAGAATAGGAGTAATGGTAGTAGCCGCCGCCATTGGCGCAGCTGCCCATCGAGATGACCCACTTCGGGTCCGGCATCTGGTCGTAGACCTTGCGCAGCGCCGGGGCCATCTTGTTGACCAGGGTGCCGGCCACGATCATCACGTCGGACTGACGCGGCGACGGACGGAACACCACGCCGTAGCGGTCAAGGTCCAGACGCGCCGCACCGGCGTGCATCATTTCCACCGCACAGCAGGCCAGACCGAAGGTCATGGGCCACATGGAGCCGGTGCGCGCCCAGTTCAGCAGGGCATCGACACTGGTGGTGACAAAGCCCTTTTCCAGCAGGGGGTTGTCGCCTTCCGGCCGCAGGATGTCATCCACCCGCCCTTCCGGGACCGGGTTGTTCATGAGGCCATCGAGAGTCTGAATCACTCCCATTCCAGCGCTCCCTTCTTCCAGACGTAAATGAAACCGAGGAACAGCATGCCGACGAACAGGCCCATGGTGACGAGCGAACGGGCGCCCAGCTCCATGAAGACCTGGGTCCACGGCACGATGAAGATGATTTCCAGGTCGAAGACGATGAACTGGATCGCGATCAGGTAGTAGCGCACGTCGAACTTCATGCGCGCGTCTTCGAAGGCCTCGAAGCCGCATTCGTACGGCGACAGCTTTTCCAGATCGGGGCGGCGGGGGCCGAGGAATCGACCAATCAGCATCAGCGTGATGCCGATACCGGTGGCGACGATCAGAAACAGCAGAGACGGCAAATATTCGGCCAGCACAGCGATTCTCTCTTGCCTCTGCCGCCGCGCCTGCAGGCGCTTTGGCATGGGGGAGTGGACGGGAAACGGCTGGCGCATTGCGCGCCAGGAGAACCCGCTTTACTTACAAATGGTGCCCAAGAGGGGACTCGAACCCCTACGACCTAAGTCGCTACCACCTCAAGGTAGTGCGTCTACCAATTCCGCCACCTGGGCAAACGATCACATCAGACCAACATCCCGATGCGCCGCGTATTGTAACCGGCTTCAGTCTTTCTGGGAGCCTTCGGACGGCTTTTCTTCACCAGAAGTGGAAGTTTCCGCCTGAGCCGGCACAGTGGCGGCCGGAACCGGCGCCGCCGGGACCTCCGCAGCCTTCGGCGCAGCCGGCAGTTCACCCGCCGGGACGGCCGGGGCGCTGGCCGCCGGGGCGGACATCAGGCCCAGGTCCTGGTCGGCCGCCGGACGGGTGCCATGGCCGGCATACCAGGCCATGAACAGGCTGATGCCGAAGAACACCACGGCCAGCCACTTGGTGGACTTGGACAGGAAGTTGGACGCACCGCGCGCGCCGAACACAGTCCCCGAGGCGCCGGCACCAAAGCCCGAGCCCGCTGCCGCGCCCGAGCCACGCTGCATCAGGATCAGCGCGATCATGGCTACGGCCACCAGCACGTAGACGACATTGAGGATCAACATCAGCATTGGAAATCCGCCCTCGGACTGTTAGGCCGACGCTGAGCCGGCTGTCTTGACTAAATGTGTGCCGCCGCCTGCGCGATGGCCAGGAAATCTGCGGCCACCAGCGAGGCGCCGCCGACCAGCCCACCATCGACATCCGGCTGCGCGAACAGTTCCCCGGCATTGTCGGGTTTCACGCTACCGCCGTAAAGAATGGGCAGTGAATCGGCGATTCTAGCATCCATGCGCGCGACTTCGCCACGAATGAAGGCATGCACCTGCTGGGCCTGCTCCTTGCTGGCGGTCCTGCCGGTACCGATGGCCCAGACCGGCTCGTAGGCCACCACGGCGTTGGCAAACCCCTCGGCGCCGACAAGCGCCAGCACCGGTGCCAGCTGGCTGGCGATGACCGCCTCGGTCTGCCCGGCTTCGCGTTGTTCCAGGGTTTCACCCACGCACAGCACGGGCACCAGGCCGGCATGCAGGGCCGCGGCGAACTTGCGGGCGACCAGCTCGCTGCTCTCCTGGTGGTACTGGCGGCGCTCGGAGTGGCCGACCAGGCCGTAGCGGGCGCCGACCTCGTGCAGCATGGCGGCGCAGACTTCGCCCGTGTAGGCGCCCTTTTCATTGCTGCTGACGTCCTGGGCACCAAACACCAGGCCGGTCTCGCCGAAGTCCTCGACCAGCTCGCCCAGGTACGGCAGGGGCGGCAGGATGACCACCTCCACCCCGGCCTTGGGCAGCCCGGCGGCCACCTGGCCGAGCAGCTCGGTGGCGAATTGACGGCTGCCGTGCAGCTTCCAGTTTCCGGCGACGATCTTGCGGCGCATGGCGGTGGCTCCTGTATGAACTCAGCCGCCCATGATACCCGCTATGGCAAAAATCCGTTTCCGTGTAAGCGGTTACATGGATTTTCAGCCAACGGCGCAGCCCCTCGTGGCGGGGCGGTTGGGTTGGTCGCGAACGGCCCGGTTGGATTCGGTGGCTTGGCCGGGCGAGTGGGCTGCGCAGGGGACGCCGTGAATCCGTCCTTGGAGGCTCGGTCGCCGCATCCATGCGGCTCACGCCCCTGCGCACCCCACCCGCCCGGCCTCTGACACATCCCGGCGGCTCCGGCCGCCACGGAAAGAAAAATGAAGAGCAGGAGCAAGAGCAGAAGCGGCATCGCGGTTGGCTTCCGGGGTCAGATCCCTTTTCCACAGAAAAAGGGATCTGCCCCCTACCCGTTCGCCCCCTCACAGATTTCATCCACGCATGGCGTGGATCTACCGTGCCGACCAAGGTCGGCACCTACCGGAAGCAGGACTTACCCACCGTCATCAGGAAACTGTCAGGGGTGGGGCGGCGTGGGTGGGCAGGACCGCAGGCGCCATGGATGGCGCCTACGAGCCTACAGGGACGTACTTGCGGCGTGTCCTGCCCACCCACACCGCCCCACCCGACCAGCAGAAAACCAGAGCCGCTCTGGCTCTGGCTCTGGCCTCTGCGGGTGCAGGGTGCAACCCTGCAAAGAAAAAGGCCGCCTTTCGGCGGCCTTCTCATTACTTCAGCTTGATCTCGCGCAGGCGCTCTTCCAGGAAGCCGTGGGCGGTGATCGGCTCCGGGTAGCGGCTGGGGTTTTCCGGGGTGATGCACGAGGGCAGCACGTCGATCAGGAAGTCCGGGTTCGGGTGCAGGAAGAACGGCACCGAGTAGCGCGGCTGGCGCGCCAGCTCGCCCGGGGGGTTCACCACGCGGTGGATGGTGGACGGGTACACGTGGTTGGTCAGGCGCTGCAACATGTCGCCGATGTTGACCACGATGGTGTCGGCGTCCGAGGTGAACGGCACCCACGCGCCATCATGCGACTGCACTTCCAGGCCCGCTGCGCTGGCACCGACCAGCAGGGTGATGAAGTTGATGTCGCCATGGGCGCCGGCACGCACGTTCGGAATGTCGTCGGTGGTGATCGGCGGGTAATGGATCGGGCGCAGGATCGAATTGCCGAAGTTGGTCTTGTCGGCAAAGAAATCTTCCGGCAGGCCAATGTGCAGGGCCAGCGCCGACAGCACGCGCGAACCGAGGTTGTCCAGCGCCTGGTACAGGCCGTAGCCGCGCTCACGGAAGCCCTCGACCTCGGACGGCCACAGGTTCGGCGCCATCACGTCACGGTACTTGGAGTCATCGGCGATCTCGCGACCGATGTGCCAGAACTCCTTCAGGTCGAAGTGCTTGGAACCCTTGGCGGTTTCCACGCCGAACGGGGTGTAGCCGCGGGCGCCGCCGCTGCCAGCCACGTGGTACTTGCGCTTGACCTCGTCCGGCAGGGCGAAGAAGGCCTTGAAGACATCGTAGGCCGCGTCGATGTCGGCCTGCGGGATGCCGTGGTTGCGGATGCCCGCGAATCCCCATTGGCGGTAGGCCGCGCCCAGCTCGGCCACGAAGGCCTCGCGGTCGCTGTCGAAACGGGTGATGTCGAGGGTGGGGATCTGGCTCACAGCGGTTCCTGGCTTGTCGTGGGTCTGTTCGGCCCGACAGCTGTCTGTGGGCCACCTGAACATTGTGACAGATCGGCCCAATTCCCACACCGATACATTGAAACAAACCGATACAATGCGCCGCCCTTCGCGTCTTGACGCCCTCGTCACACGCGCCCTCCCTCGCACGCCTACCCCGTCGCCGCCATGGATGCTGCTTCCTTCAACACTCCCGCCCCGGGCGCCGAACGCCGCTGGCAGCGGCTGGCCTGGTGGTCGTTGTTCATTGCCGGCAATGCCGTGCTGGCGGCGCTGATCGCACTGGGCAACATTCCCGTGCGCGACAACCCCGGCGGCGCACTGGGCCTGACCTACCTGTCGGTCGCCCTGCCCGGCCACCTGCTGGCGCTGGGCGCGCTGGCCGGCCTGCTGCCGTTGGCGCTGGGCCTGTGGCCGCGGCGCGCGCGCGTTCTGACGGTTTCGGCCATCGTGATGCAGGGCCTGTGGCTGTGCCTGTTGCTGGTGGATGCCAAGGTCTTCGCCCTGTACCGCTTCCACCTCAATGCCATGGTCGCCAACATGGTGTTCGGCGGCGCCCTGCACGACCAGGTGAGCCTGTCCTGGAAGACCTGGCTGCAGGCGATCGCGATGATCAGCGCCCTGTTCGGCGCGCAGGCCCTGCTGGCCTGGGCCTGCTGGAAGCTGCTGCCGGCGGCGCGACTGCGGCGCCGGGTGCTGCAGGCCTGGGCGCTGGTGGCGATGTTGATGGCCGGCGGTCAGGTGGCCACGGCCTACTACGACGCACTGGGCGAACGTGCGGTCATCAGCCAGTGGAACTACCTGCCCTGGGCCCAGCCGATCACCGCCAAGAGCTTCATGCGGCGGCTGGGCGTGGTCAGCCAGCCGCAGGCCGGCCTGCCCGACCCGCGCCATGCGCAGCTGAACTACCCGCTGCAGCCGCTGCGCTGCCAGAGCCACCAGCGCCCGAACGTGCTGATGGTGGTGCTGGAATCGCTGCGCAAGGACGCACTGACCCCGCAGTTCATGCCCAATACGGCTGCGCTGGCGCAGTCTTCGCGCGTGTACCAACAGCACTTCAGCACCGGCAATGCCACCCGCTACGGGCTGTTCGGCCTGATGTACGGGCTGCCCGGCGGCTACTGGCCCACCATGCTGGCCGAGCAGCGCGGCTCGCAGCTGTTCAAGGTGCTGCAGCAGCAGGGTTACGACCTGCACCTGTACGGCAGTGCGCCGCTGTACAGCCCCGAATTCGACCGCACCGTGTTTTCCGATGTGCGCAGCCAGCTGCACCAGGGCCCGCGTGATCGCGATTCGGCCGGGCGTGACCGCGCCATCGTCGAATCGCTGCAGCAGGACATCGTGGCCAGCCAGGCGGGCAAGCGCCCTTGGTTCGGCTTCGTCTTCCTCGATTCCACCCATGCGCCGTACCACATGCCGGCCGACTACCCGGCGGTCGCCCAGCCCATGGCCGAGGACATCGACTTCCTGAAGTTCGGCCCGGACCACGACCCGACCCCCGAATTGAACCGCTACCACACCGCGGTGCACTACGCCGACAGCCTGGTCGGACGGCTGCTGGAAACGCTGCGTGCGCAGGGGCTGGACGAGGACACCATCGTGCTGGTCACCGGTGACCACGCCGAAGAGTTCAACGACCTGGGCCTGAACTACTGGGGCCACAACGGCAACTTCTCCGACTACCAGCTGCAGGTGCCGTTCGTGCTGCACTGGCCCGGGCAGGCGGCCGCGCAGGACGCCCGCACCAGCTCGCACGAAGACTGGGTACCGACGCTGATGCGCCACGGCCTGGGCTGCGAGAACGCGCTGGCCGACTACAGCACCGGCCAGGACCTGCTGGCCGAACCGCAGGGCACCCGTTCGCTGGTGGTGGAAAGCTGGTCGCAGCGCGCGGTGCGCCACGGCGATGCGATCCACGTGTTCGACAAGTTCGGCAACGCCACCACGCTGGACCGCCGCTACCACCCCTTGCCGCAGCAGGCGCCGGACCCGGCCAGCCTGCGCGCGGCCTGGGAAGCGCTGACCCGCTTCCGCAATCGTTGAACCACAGGACGGCTTCAACCATGACTCGCCCGCTGCGCATCCTGCACACCGAGGCCGCCACCGGAATGGGCGGCCAGGAGATCTACATTTTCCGCCACATGCAGACCATGCGTGCGCGCGGCCACGAGGTGGCACTGCTGTGCCAGCCCGGGGCGCGCCTGGCCGGGCTGGCCCGCGATGCGGGATTCACCGTACATACCCTGCGCATGGGCGGTCTGGCGCGCTTGCTGCGCGGCATCTGGTCAGTCGCACGCCTGGTGCGTCGTGAACGCTACGACGTGGTCAACACCACCAGCCGTCGCGATGCGTTGATCGCCGCCGCCGGCGCACGCCTGGGCGGCACGCCGCTGGTGGTGCGCTCGCGCCACCTGATGAGCCCGGTCAATTCATTGCTGACCTACACCAGGCTGCCGCACCGGGTGCTGACCGTCAGCAGCTTCGTCAAGCAGCTGCTGGCCGAACGCGGCGTGCCCGCGGCCCGCATCGGCATCGTGCCGCCGATCGCGGTGCCGCCGCAGTGGAGCGATGTCCGCAAGCCGGACCCGTGGCAGTGCCTGCAGGACGTGCGCGCCGAGGTGCGTGCCGAGCTGGGCTTCAGCGCCGACGATATCGTGGTGGGCTGCGTGGCCGTGCTGCGCGAACCCAAGGGCCATGCCGACCTGCTGCAGGCCATTGCACCGCTGTGCCAGGCCAACCGCAACCTGCACCTGGTGGTGGTGGGTGATGGCGAACCGGTGATGGCCCGCCTGCAGGCCCTGCGCGATGCACTGGGCCTGCAGCAGCAGGTCCACCTGCTGGGCTACCGCGATGGTGCCTGCCGGCTGATGGCCGGCTTCGACATCTTCGCGCTGGCGTCGCACAAGGAAGCGGCCGGCACGGTGTTCCTGGAAGCGGCATTCGTGGGCGTGCCGATCGTGGCCACGCGCGTGGGCGGTGTTCCGGAAATGGTGGTCGATGGCAGCCACGCGCTGCTGACGCGGCTGGGCGACCGCGCCGCATTGACCGCCGCGCTGCGCCTGCTGGTGGACGACCCCGAACGCCGCCGCCTGATGGGCCGTGCCGGCTGGGACTGGATGCGCAGCGCGCACCGGTTCACCCCGGCCGGCCACGGCGAAACCACCGAATACTATTATCACCAGTGGCTGAAGGAGCTGGGACATGGCTGACGCACGAACCGTACCGGTGCTGATGCACCATCACGTAAGCCCGTCGCCGGGCATGATCACCGTGTCGCCGGAAAATTTCGAGAGCCAGATTGCCTGGCTCGCACGCGAAGGCTGGACGTCGCTGACGCTGGACCAGTACGCCGGCTTCCTGGCCGGCAAGCCGGTACCACGCAAATCGATCGTGATCACCTTCGATGACGGTTACCTGGACAACTGGGTGTATGCCCACCCGATCCTGCAGAAGTACGGCATGCACGCGGTGGTGTTCGTGGTGACCGGCTGGATGGGCGAAGGCCCGGTGCGCGCGCATGCCGGCGTGGCCGACGCCGTGCTGCCGCCGACGCCGGACCACCGTGGCTGCGAGACGGCGATCTTCCAGGACAACCGCTGCGACGATGTGATGATGCGCTGGAGCGAAGCACGCGCCGCCATCGAGGCCGGCACCTTCGAGGTGCACTGCCATACCCACACCCATACCCGCTGGCTGCAGCGGCAGGACCTGGACCGCGCGCAGCGCCGCGATGGCATCGACCAGGACCTGGCGCGGGCGCGGCAGGTCCTGCAGGCGCAGCTGGGCGAAGTGTCCGACACCCTGTGCTGGCCGTATGGCGATTTCGACCAGGACCATATCGAGGTCGCCCGCGCGCACGGGTTCCGCTACCTGCACACCACCCATCCGTTCGGCCGCAACGTGGTTGGTGGCGATCCGGAACGCATCTATCGCTTCGCGATCCGCAACCGCCCGGCCAGCTGGCTGCGCAAGCGCATCGCGCAGAGTTACCACCCGCTGCTGGCGCCGCTGTTCAATGGCTTCAAGGCACGCCAGAAGAAAATGGTGCCTGGGCCCTAGGCATTGCCTGCGTTTGTGCGCGGTGGAAACGAAAACGCCCCGGTTTCCCGGGGCGTTCCGCATTCTGCAGGCTGAGCCGAAGGTCAGGCGGTTGCGGCGGACTTCACCGCAGCCGACAGCCGGTCCAGGGTGTCCTGCATCAGGGTGGCGTCGTCGGCTTCCACGGTGACGCGCACCACCGGCTCGGTGCCGGAGGGACGCAGGAACGCACGGCCCCGGCCACTGACGGCCTGCTGTGCTTCCACCAGTGCCGACTGCACGCTGTCGGCCTGCACGGTGGCCTTGGCCGAGACATCGCCCAGACGCACGTTGACGGTCTTCTGCGGCACCTTCGACAACGGCTGCAGCGCCTGGCGCAGGGTCTGCCCACTGCGCTTGAGCGCCACCAGCACCTGAAGCGCACTGACGATGCCATCGCCGGTGGTGGCGCGGTCCAGGCACAGCAGGTGGCCGGAGGCTTCGCCGCCGAGCACGCCATTGCCTTCGATCAGCGCCTGGTGCACGTAGCGGTCGCCCACGTTGCTGCGCTGGAACGGAATCTGCAGCTCGGCCAGCGCCTTTTCCAGGCCGTAGTTGCTCATCAGGGTACCGACCACCGGGCCACGCAGGCGGCCTTCGGCCTGCCACGCGCGCGCCAGGATGTAGAGCAGGTCGTCACCGTCGACCGGGGTGCCCTGGTCGTCGGCCATCAGCACGCGGTCGCCGTCGCCGTCGAAGGCGATGCCCAGGTCGGCGCCGGTCTCGCGCACCTTGGCGGCAAGGTTGTCGATGTGGGTCGAGCCCACGCCGTCGTTGATGTTCACGCCGTTGGGTTCGGCACCGATGCCGATGACGTCGGCGCCCAACTCGCGGAACAGCAGCGGCGCGATCTGGTAGGTGGCGCCGTGTGCGCAGTCCAGCACCAGGCGCACGCCACGCAGATCGAACGAACGCGGCACGCTGGCCTTGCAGAACTCGATATAGCGGCCCACCGCTTCACGCGCACGTGAGGCCTTGCCCAGCTGCTCCGATTCGGCCGTGGTGAACGGCACGTCCAGCGCCGCTTCCAGCGCCAGTTCGGTGGCGTCATCCAGCTTCTCGCCCTGGGCGGAGAAGAACTTGATGCCGTTGTCGTAATGCGGGTTGTGCGAGGCACTGATGACGATGCCGGCATCCACGCCCAGGGTACGGGTGAGGAAGGCCACGGCCGGCGTGGGCATCGGGCCCAGCAGCTGCACGTCGGCACCGGCGGCGACCAGGCCCGCTTCCAGCGCGGCTTCGAACATGTAACCGGAAATGCGGGTGTCCTTGCCGATCACCACGATCGGGCGACGCCCATGCGCGCCACGCTGGGCCACCAGCACGCGGCCCAGGGCATTGCCCAGGCGCAGCACGAAATCGGCCGAAATCGGGCTCTGGCCGACGCGCCCGCGGATGCCGTCGGTACCGAAGTACTTGCGGCCTCCCATCAAGCCACCTCCGGCCGCGGCTGACGGCCGAGCATGGCCAGCAGATCGGCCAGGCGGTCACGCATTTCGCGGCGGTCGCAGATCTGGTCGATGGCGCCGTGTTCGAGCAGGAACTCCGAACGCTGGAAGCCTTCGGGCAGCTTTTCGCGCACGGTCTGTTCGATCACGCGCGGGCCGGCGAAGCCGATCAGGGCCTGCGGTTCGGCGATGTTGATGTCGCCCAGCATTGCAAACGAGGCCGACACGCCACCGGTGGTCGGGTGGGTCAGCACCGAGATGTACGGCAGGCCGGCCTCGCGCAGCTTGCCCAGCGCGGCCGAGGTCTTGGCCATCTGCATCAGCGAGAACAGGCCTTCCTGCATGCGCGCGCCGCCACTGGCGGAGAAGCACACGTAGGGGGCGCCGATTTCCAGCGCGGTTTCGGCGGCCAGCGCGAAGCGCTCACCCACCACCGAGCCCATCGAACCGCCCATGAAGGCGAAATCGAACGAGGACGCCACCAGCGGACGGCCCTTGAGCAGGCCGCGCATGGCAATCAGCGCGTCGTACTCGCCGGTGTTCTTCTGCGCGATCTTGATGCGCTCGCTGTACTTCTTCTGGTCCTTGAACTTCAGGAGGTCGGTCGGCCCCAGGCGCGCCGCGATCTCGGTGGTGCTGTCCGCGTCAAACAGCGCGGCCAGACGCGCGCGCGCGCGGATCGCCATGTGGTGGCCGCACTTCGGGCAGACCTCCAGGTTTTCTTCCAGCTCGGGGCGGTACAGCGCGCTGCCGCAGCTGCTGCACTTTTCCCACAGGCCCTCGGGGACGCTGCGCTTCTTGCTGGGGGTGTTGTCGGTGCGGATGCCGGACGGCATCAACTTGCTGAGCCAACTCATGCGGGAGGACACTTCCGTTCAGGGCGGCCCGAAGGCCGCAAAGGCCGACAGTCTAGCGCCGCTCCCCCTGCCCGTGCACCCCCGCGTGATTGCCGGGGGTTCGGGAAAAAACCATGCTGTGACGTACGTTTAGCGCGACAAGGTCGCGCGGGCAGCGCCAGGCACGCCCCAGCACCAGCGCCAGCACCAGCGCCAGCGTCAGGCGTCCAGGGCCTGGCGCAGGGGCGCCAGGAATGCGTGCGCCTGCTGCGCCGCCTGTTCCGGCGAGGCGGCATCGGCCAACGCTGCCACCAGCGCACTGCCGACCACCACGCCGTCGGCCTGCACGGCCATGGCCGCGGCACTGGCGGCATCCTTGATGCCGAAGCCGGCCACCACCGGCACCGTCGCCCCGGCGCGCAGGGCCTGCAGGCGCGCGCTTGCGGCCTGGCTGTCCAGACGTTCGGAGGCGCCGGTAACGCCGGCGAAGCTGACGTAATACAGATAGCCGCGTGCCAGCGACAGCAGGGTCTGCGCACGCGCATCGCTGGTGGTGGGCGAGGCCAGCAGCACCAGCGCCAGCCCGGCCGCATCGAAGGCCTGCTTCGCCTCGCCGGCCTCTTCCGGCGGCAGGTCGACCAGCAGCACGCCATCCACGCCGGCCTGCACGGCCGCCTGCGCGAACGCCGCGTAACCGTGGATCTCCACCGGATTCAGGTAGCCCATCAGCACCACCGGCGTCTGCGTGTCACGCTGGCGGAACTCGGCCACCGCCTGCAGTACGTAGCGGCTGCCTGCGCCGCGCGCCAGCGCGCGTTCGGAACTGCGCTGGATGGTCGGGCCGTCGGCCATCGGGTCGGAGAACGGCACGCCCAGTTCGATCACATCGGCACCGGCCTCGACCAGCGCATGCATGACCGGCACGGTGGCTTCCAGCGATGGGTCGCCGGCGGTAATGAAGGGAATGAGGGCCTTGCGGCCGGCGGCACGCAGGCGGGCAAAGCAGGCATCGATACGTTCAACGGACATTTCAGCTACATCCTTCAATCAATTCAACGGCGCCACTGGCGCCCCAGTACATCCTCGATACCACGCCATCGACGATCTCCACGCGGATCGCCAGGTCCGACCCCGGGTCCTGCCAGAGCAGGCTTTCGCCGGCTTCCGCATCAGCCCCGTAAGGCTGGACACTGGTGCCGGCGGGCAGCCGCTGCAGGGCCTGCGCACGGGGCATGTCCAGGTGCAACCCGAACGGGCCGGGCTGCAGCACCACCTGGCCGGAATCATCGATGGGCGCCAGGTCGAAGCGCACCACATCGTCGTCCTGCACCAGCATCGACACACCTTCGGGCAACAGACCGCGCTCGTAGTACTCGCAGCGCCCCTGGGTGGCTTCGTGCAGGCCGGCGGAGTGCCATTCGCTCTCCCCCTGCAGTTCGCTGAAGCGCTGGCCGACCAGCACATCGCCGGCATGGTCCAGCGCTACGGACACCACCGCAGGTGCTTCGTCTGCGGCCGGCGCGGCGGCGGGTGCAGGAGCGGGGGCGTCGTCGATGGGGCGATGCGCCAGGTCGTCATCGTTGCTGGCCGGGTGCTGCGCGTCGGCGATCGCCGCCGGGGTGGCCGCTGCCGGCGCCAGCACCGGCGGCTCGGGTGGCGCGCAGCCGCCCAGGCCGACGGCCAGCGCCAGCACGCCGCCATGGCGCAGCACGCCGTTCACAGCACCAGACCCTCGCGCGCGGCGATGGTGTGCACATCCTTGTCGCCACGACCGGACAGATTGCACAGCACGATCTGGTCGCGCGGGCGCTCGCGCGCCAGCTTGATCGCCTGCGCCAGGGCATGGCTGGATTCCAGTGCCGGCAGGATGCCTTCGGTGTGCGCCAGCAGGTGGAAGGCCTGCAGCGCTTCCTCATCGGTGATGCCCAGGTAGCGTGCGCGGCCGCTGTCGGCCAGGAACGCGTGCTCCGGACCGACGCCGGGGTAATCCAGGCCGGCCGACACCGAATGGGTTTCGATGATCTGGCCATCGTCGTCGCACAGCACATAGGTGCGGTTGCCGTGCAGCACGCCCGGGCGGCCGGCAGCGATGGACGCGGCGTGGCGGCCGGTATGGATGCCGTCGCCGGCGGCTTCGGCACC
Source organism: Stenotrophomonas sp. ZAC14D2_NAIMI4_6 (assembly GCF_003086875.1). Lineage (NCBI taxonomy): Bacteria > Pseudomonadati > Pseudomonadota > Gammaproteobacteria > Lysobacterales > Lysobacteraceae > Stenotrophomonas > Stenotrophomonas sp. ZAC14D2_NAIMI4_6. Next base: position 2,952,481 of record NZ_CP025996.1, read on the forward strand.
GACGATCTCGACCTGGCGATCGTTGAGGAAGGCATGGAACAGGCCGATGGCATTGCTGCCGCCACCCACGCAGGCGGTGATCGCGTCCGGCAGGCGGCCGTACTCGGCCAGCATCTGCTCGCGCGCCTCGCGGCCGACGATGGCGTTGAAGTCACGCACCATGCGCGGGTACGGATCGGGGCCGGCCACGGTGCCGATGATGTAGAAGGTGTCCTGCACGTTCGTTACCCAGTCGCGCATGGCTTCGTTGAGTGCATCCTTCAGCGTGGCCGAGCCGGAGGTGACCGGCACCACGGTGGCGCCCAGCAGCTTCATGCGGTAGACGTTGATCTTCTGCCGCTCGATGTCGGTGGCACCCATGTAGACCACGCATTCCAGGCCCAGGCGCGCGGCGACGGTGGCACTGGCCACGCCGTGCTGGCCGGCACCGGTCTCGGCAATGATGCGCTTCTTGCCCATGCGCGCGGCCAGCAGCGCCTGGCCGATGGTGTTGTTGATCTTGTGCGCGCCGGTGTGGTTCAGGTCTTCGCGCTTGAGCAGGATCTGCGCACCGCCGACGTGGTCGCTCAGGCGCTGGGCGTGGTAGATCGGGCTGGGCCGGCCCACGTAATGGGCCAGATCGCGGTCGTAGGCACGCTGGAATTCCGGGTCCTGGCGGGCCTGGTCGTAGGCCTGGGCCAGTTCCTGCAGCGGGCCGACCAGGGTTTCGGCAACGAAACTGCCGCCGTAGCGGCCGAAGTGGCCCTGGGCATCCGGGAAGGCGTGGTAGTCGGCAATGGGGGAGGCAGACATGGAAGCGACCGCTGGTTCGAGACAGGTGGATACTCTAGCGCACGGATCCTGACCGGAATATCGATATTATCTGGCGTGTACTGTCAGGAAATCTCACATGAGCACCTCCCTGCTGCCGCCGCTCAACGCCCTGCGCGCCTTCGAAGCCACCGCCCGCCTGGGCGGGGTGGGTCGCGCTGCGCAGGCCCTGCATGTGACCCATGGTGCGGTGAGCCGGCAGTTGAAACTGCTGGAAGACCACCTGGGTCTGGCGCTGTTCCAGCGCTCCGGGCGCGGCCTGCGCCTGACCGACGCCGGTCAGCGCCTGCAGGCGGCGTGCGGCGAGGCATTTGCCGGCATCGAGCGCTGCGTGCGCGAACTGCGCCGGCCCGCCGCCTCCCCTGCCCTGGTACTCGGCTGCAGCGGCAGCGTGCTGGCACGCTGGATGATTCCGCGGCTGCCCGCGCTGCAGGCGGCGCTGCCCGGGGTGAACCTGCAATGGTCGGCACTGGATGGAGCCTTCACCGAGGCGCAGGCGGCACTGGACGCGGTGCTGCTGCTGGCCGAAGGGCCCTGGCCGCGCGGCTGGCAGGTACGCGAACTGGCACCGGAACGGGTGGGCGTGGTGGTGGCGCCTTCACACCCGGCCGCGCAGCGCCTGCGCCACGCCGCGCCGTCGGCCCTGCTGCTCGAACGCGTGCTGCACACCCATTCGCGCCCGCAGGCGTGGCCGGGCTGGGCGCAGTCACATGGGCTGGATGCAGACCATCTGCAGTTCGGCACCGGCTTCGAACATCTGTACTACCTGCTGGAAGCAGCGGTGGCTGGGCTGGGCCCGGCGATCGCGCCGGAACCGCTGGTGGCCGAAGACCTGGCCGCCGGGCGACTGATTGCCCCGTGGGGGTTCTCAGCGACCGGCGGGTTCTGGGTGCTGGCCTGGCCGGATGGGCCGGTTGACCCGCGCGTGGAAGCGCTGGCCGAGTGGGCCATGCAGCAGCTGTAGAGTCGAGCTTGCTCGACTGGACCCACGGCAGTCGAGCAAGCTCGACTCTACAGCCAAGGCAGTCGAGCAAGCTCGACTCTACGGCGACGGCAGTCGAACGAGTTCGACGGTAGAGCGCGGTTGCTGTCGAGCAAGCTCGACGTCAGGGCGCGGTCGGCGCCGCCAGGCGCTGCTGCAGATCTTCGCGCAGGCGCGACAGTTCCACTTCGGCCTGCTGGCGCTGCTGCATGCCTTCGCGATGGATGCTGCGCACTTCTTCCACGGTGGCGATCAACTGGTCGTGCACGTGGCGCAGGGTGGCCACATCGATCACCCCACGCTGGTTGCTGCGCGCGGTATCCACCGAGGCCTGGCGCAGCAGATCGGCATTGCGGCGCATCAGCTCGTTGGTGGCATCGTCGATCGAGGTGGCCAGTTCGGCCGCGTTCTTCTGTTCGCCCAGCGAGAGCTGGATCGCGAACTGGCGCTTCCACGAAGGAATGGTGATCTCGCGCACCGTGTTGAACTTCTCGATCAGCTGCAGCGCGTTGGCCTGGATCAGGCGGATCATCGGCAGCGACTGGTCGGCGGCATGCTGCATCAGCAGCAGGTCGGACACGCGCTTTTCGATCAGGCGGATCGCGTTGTCGATCTCGCTCTGGCGGATGCGCTGCTGCGGGTCGTCAGTGCCCTGCCCGGCCAGCTGTTCGGCCTGCAGTTCGGCCAGCCGCTGCTTGCCGGCGGCGGCGTACAGGCCCAGCGCATGGCGTTCTTCGCGCACGATGTCGTGCATGCGGTCGAACTCGCCCACGCGCTTGCCCATCAGCGTCTGCTGCGCGCCGACATCGCCCAGCAGTTGTTCAATCTGCGCGTTGGTGTCGCTGAACTTCTGCACCAGCTCGCCCTTGGACGCACGCAGGCGGTCGATCAGGCCGCCGATGATCGGCACCTTCGATCGCTGGGCAAAGCCGTCCAGCTTCAGGCTGCGCGCGATGCGCACGACTTCGCCCAGTTTCTCGCCACTGGCGTCCAGATCGCGGTTGCGCACCTGGTCCAGCAGCTGGCTGGAGAACGCGGCGGTGCGGGTGGCGGCTTCACGACCGAACACCTGCAGGTTGCCGGGGCGCAGGTCGTCCAGTTCCTGGCGGATCTGCGCGATGCGCGGCAGGTCGTCCGCCACCAGGCCCAGGGCCTGCAGCGTGCTTTCATCGATCGTGGCGGGGGTGGCGGCGCTCGGCACGAGGCCGCCGTTGATGTGGCTGTCCTGGGTCATCGGGCAGTCTCCTTGCAGATGGGTAAGCGGCAGCGGCGGCCGGCTCAGCGCAGTCTAGCCTGAGCGGCGGCCACTTCGTGGTCGATCTGGGCCTGCAGGTCGGCGGCCTGTGCGGCCTGCGCGGCACGGGCCTGGGCCTGGCCGGCCAATGCGGCCTGCCGCCAGGCCGGCAGCAGGGTGTCGTGGATGTGGGCAAATCGCTGCAGCAGCGCCTGGTCCTGCTCGTTCAACAGTTGCCATTGCCCTGCATCCAGCGCGCGCAGGGCCGACAGGCGCTGCAGGTGGTGCACGCGCGCGGCCAGCCCGGCCTGCGCGCGTGCGGGCAGCGTCGCCAGCAATGGCTGCGCGGCATCGGCCCAGTGCTGCAGTGCCTGTGCAGCGGCCTGGGCGTGGGCGATGGCGGCCTGGCGCTGCTGCAGGTGCCCCTGCAGGCGCTGCGCCTGTTCGCGCGCCTGCAGCACCAGCACCCCCAATTGCGACTGCAGTGCCTGCGCCTGCGCCTGGCGGGTGACGTCGCGGCCCAGCAACCTGCCCCACCAGCTTTCCTGGCGCCGCAGCCGCGCCGGATCGGCGCCCTGTACTGCCAGAGCGATGCGCGCCAGCGCCTGCACGAGGGCGTGTGCATCACCGACGACAGGTGTCGGCTCGCCGGCCTGCAGCGCACGCAGCAGCGGCGCGCCATAGTCGGCCAGCGCCGTGGCATCGGCGCTGGCCGGCAACTGCGGCGTGGGCAGGGGCTGGCTCACGGCAGCGGCGGTGGCCGCGGCGTATCATCGGCGCCGCTTTCCGGTGGCAGCGACTCACCATAGAAGTGGCGCATCAGGGCTTCGTCCAACGCGCGTTCTTCCGGCGTGGACGCGCGGCGTACGCGCGGGCGCCGGCGCAGGTCGGCCACCGGTTCGGGCTGCACCTGCTGCCGCGCCCAGCCGGCAAAGGCCGCCAGCGTCTGCGACAGCTGCACCTGCTGCTCCTGCGAGGACACCAGCACCTGCAGCAGCGGTGCCAGGCCCGCCTGCAGGTCTTCGGCCAGCGGTGCGGCCTGCACCACGGCCGGCGCGGTGGTTGGCGCAGGCGCGGGGCGCGCCTCGGCCAGGCGGTGCAGCGCCTCCAGCAGCGCCGGCCACGGTGCCGGATCGGCGGGCGGTGCCGGGGCCTGCGCGGGCGCTGGAGGCGGCAGCTGCAGCGCGCTGGCGATGTCGGCCAACTGCGCCACCACCCGCCCACCCACATCCCCATCGTCGGCGCCCATGGCCTTGTTGCGCAGGAAATCGCGCTTGATCTGCGCCCAGCGCTGCGCCTGCGCGTCATCCAGCACGCCACGCAGTTCGGCCAGCTTCAACAGATTCTCTTCGGCACCGGTGGTCAGCAGCTGCGCCTCGCCCAGGTAATGGTCGGAAACCAGCTGCTGCAGCTCGTCCTCGTTCATCACCGGCGAAATCTTCTCTGCCAGCTTGTTCATGTTGCGGTAGCTGCCCTGCAGCCGGAACGGCGGCTCGGTGCGGTAGCGATCATCCTGCGCGGCACTGGCGATGTACTGCTGGTTGACCCGGTAGACCACGTCGCGCACCCGCAGCATGCGCTGCAGGGTGGCGGTGATCTCGTTCACCTCGGCCCCGCTGTAGGCATGGCTGAGGCCGTTGGTGGACACATCCTTGCCCATCGCCCGATCAACCAGCAGGTACAGATCGGCCATGTCGCGCGTGGCCAGCGGCGCCAGCACCGGGTTGGAGGTGAGGCTGTTCTCGATGTAGCTGAGGGTAAACGCCGCTTCCATGCCACCCAGCACATCGCCCAGGTTGTAGATGTCGGCGCGGTTGGCCAGCATGTCCGGAATCTTGAACACTTCGCCGGACTCGGTGTACGGGTTGCCGGCCATCACCACGCAGAACTTCTTGCCGCGCATGTCATAGGTGCGCGTCCTGCCCCGCCACACGCCTTCGATGCGGCGCGTGCCATCGCACAGTGAAATGAACTTCTGCAGGAACTCGGGATGGGTGTGCTGGATGTCATCGACATACAGCATGGTGTTGTTGCCCATTTCCAGCGCCAGGTTCAGCTTTTCCAGCTCCTGCCGCGAGGTGGCGTCGGGCGCCTGCTGCGGGTCCAGCGAACGCACTTCATGGCCCAGCGCCGGCCCGTTGATCTTCATGAAGACCAGGCCCAGGCGGTGCGCCACGTATTCCATCAACGTGGTCTTGCCGTAGCCGGGGGGCGAAATCATCATCAGCAGGCCCATCAGGTCGCTGCGCTTGTTCTCGCCCACCGTGCCCATCTGCTTGGCCAGGTTGTCGCCGATCACGCCCAGGTAGACGTCGTTGATGAGCTTGTTGCGCACGAACGAGGACAGCGGCCGCGGCTTGAACTCAGACAGGCGCAGGGTGTCGCGTTCGCGGGTGATGATGCCCTGGCGCACGCTCTGGTAGGCGTGGAAGGACGGCACGAAGCGCTGCAGGTGGTGCTGCAGGCGCGACTGGAAATCGTCCAGGGTCAGCACCAGGATGCCGCCGTGGATGCGCGGATGCTCGCCCAGCAGCCCCTTCACTTCGGCGCGCAGGATGGCCTCGCTGGCCCGCGTGCGCAGTTGCCGCTGTACCAGCAGCAGCGCAGCGGCTTCGTCGACGTAGCCGGCATGGGCGGCCTGCGCCGGCAGCCCGGCCAAGGCACGCAGCCACTGCCCGGCCAATGCCCAGCGCGTGGCCAGCGGGTCCTGGCTGCGCTGCAGCGCGCGCTCGAACGCATCGCGCTGGCCGGCCTGCTCCAACTGTTGGGACAGCGCGTCCAGCAGGGCCTGGGCGTGGCGGCTGATGCTGAACACCGGCTCGCCATCGTGCAGCTCATCGGCCAGGTAGGCCGCGGCATCGGCGGCCATGTCGGCGTCGAACGCAAGGCCGTGTGCCTGTGCGTGGTCATGCAGGGCCTGCGCCATTTCCGCGCGCAGCGCCAGCCGCCCTTCGTCCGAACCGAACAGACGGGCAATGGTGTCGGCGCCGGCCTGGCGGCTGGGCCACTGCGCCACGGCATCCTCGCGCTGCTGCGCGGCCCAGAACAACAGGGCCAGCGCGCGCACGCGCGGCGCATGCCGCAGCGGCCCGGCGGCCTGCTGCAGCGGCAGCAGCGCACGCAGGATCAGCGCGGCGTCGTGGTCGTGGATGCCGCGTTCGTAGCCTTCGCGGTAGCGCGGCGCTGCGAACGCGCGCACACGCTGGTCCAGCGCATCCGGTTCGGCGGCATCGTGCAGCAGCTGCGGCAGATCCAGGCCGCCGCGCCCTGCTTCTGCTTCGCGCAGCAGGCAGCCGGCCAGGTACTCGCCGCGATAGATGGCTTCGGATTCCGAGTCCAACGTGACCGGCCAGAACGGCTTCAGCGCGTCCAGTTCCGGGTCGTGCAGGGTTTCCAGGAAGTCGGTGCCGGTGAGATGGATGGCCAGGGTGTCGCCACGCGGCAGCAGGGTCAGGTCGAGCGCCTGGGTGTTCACGCTGAAGCGATGGCGCGGCCCCAACCGCACCACATTGCCGCCGGCTTCGTACAGATCGCTGCGGTCACGCAACTGGCGCACGGCCTGGTCGCGCACGCCCTTCAGGCGCGCCTCGATATCGTCGGCCTTCACGTTGTCGCGCAGCGCACGCAGGCGCTCGGCCAATTCGCGCAGCTTGAGGATCAGCGGGTCGCCGGCGAAGAAGGCATTCAGTTCGTCGGCACTGGCGAAGCGCTCGGTGCGCTTGGCCAGGCCGTCGAGGATGCGGTTGGCCGCATCGAGCACCGAGCGCGCCTTGCGCTGGCGGTCATCCAGCAGCGCCTGCTTGTGCGTGTCGAACGCTTCCACCAGCTCTTCGCGCTTGCTGAGGATGTCGCCGAGGAACTGCTCGTGCTCGCCGAACTGGCTTTCCAGTTCTTCCAGCTGCACCAGCAGGCGCGACAGCTGGTCATCGGCCTTTTCCGGATCGCTGGCCATGGCCAGCGCACTGGTGATCGACTGCGAGAACAGGGCGAACTGCGCGGCAAACTGCGCCACCGATTCGGCGCTGCCCAGGGTCTTCCTGCGCTGTTCGGCACGCGCGCGGGCCTGGTTCAAGCGGCCATACAGGGTGGAAATGGCTTCCACCACGCGCGTGCGCGCGGTGGCGTCGTCCACCTTCAGGCCCGCCATCAGCTGCGACAGCATGTCCAGGTCGGCGGCCATGTCACGCAGCCCCTGCAGCTGTTCGTCCAGCTGGCGCGCACTGGCGGCCTGCTGGGCCGCTTCATCCAGCGCCTGCAGGCGCGCGGCCAGCGGTGCCAGGGCTGCATCGCCGGCCAGGAAGCTGCCGGTGGCCGCACCCACCCGCTCGTGGGCCTGCACCAGTTCGGCGCCCATCGCTTCGATGCGGTCGGTGTCGATGTAGCGCAGTTCGCGCAGGGTCAGCAGCCGCCCGCGCAACGCGGTGATCGCGTTCAGCGCCTCGACGAAGGCCTGCACCTCGTTCCAGTTCTCCGGCTGCAGGCGGCCCAGCAGCGTCTTGTAGGCGGCTTCCGCCTCGGCCATGGCCTGCGCCGACTGCTGGCGGATCGACTGCACTTTCTCGTATTCGTCCAACACCGATTCGCCGGTGGCGCTGATCTGCCGCAGCAGGGCCTCGGCGCCGTCGCAGGCCTCATCTCCCAGCCAGTGGTGGGCGTCGAACAGGCGGCGGGTATCGGCCACCAGGCGCTGGTAGCGCTGCACCGACACATCCTGGCCGTCGATCTCGCGGGCCAGGTTGAACAGGTTGGAGATGCCGCGCACCAGTTCGGCGTTGCCGATGCGGCCCATGAAGGTGTTGCCCGGCGGTCGGCTGGCAGCGAATTCGTCACTGCTGAACGGCGTCTGCCAGACCTGCATCGGGTGGATGCGGGTGGGTTCGGTGCCTTCGGCGTTGAACAGCACCATGCGCCCATCCTGCATGAACGCGTAGCCGTGGCCGAACACCGGGTTCTGCAGCACGCGCTGGATGGTGTTGTACACGAACAGCGCCGAGCGGCCGCCTTCGCGCTCATAGAAGATGTACAGCACGTCCTCGCCGTTGGGCGAACGGATGCTGCGCTTGAACTGCATGCCGGCCATGGAGGCATCGAAGGCCTTGTGCTCGCCGCCCTGCAGGTAATAACCACCGGGGAAGATCACGCCGTGGTCTTCGGGCAGCTGCACGCAGGCCTGCACGATGGCATCGTTGCGCACGATGGCGCCGGTGAGCGTGTTGTAGATCAGGCCGCGCCAGATGGTTTCGCGATACGGCAGCACCTTCAGCAGCAGCAGCGAGCCGACCCGGGCGAACTCGAACTGCGCATCGTCCAGCGACTGGGTGCTGTCTTCCACCGGCTCGCTGTAGATGCCCTGCCCGGTCTCGGTGTTGTTTTCCACCTTGATGGTCAGGTCGCCACCGGTGGTTTCCACGAACAGGGTGTCGAGGATGTTCAGGTGCGAATGGCGGCCGTTCACCGCCAGGTCGCGGGTGGCCTTGGTCCATTCGAAATCGAACGGCGGCGGCAGGGCGATGTCACGCTCGCCGCGCGCATCCAGGTAGGTCAGTTCGCCATCGCGCGACAGCGCCCAGCGGAACACGCGCACATCGCTGCTGCGTTCGCCGATCTGGAACGAGGCCAGCAGCTTGTCGCCCACCACGATCAGCTGCAGCAGGCGCGCGTGCTTGTAGTAGGCATAGAGTTCGTTGAAGTCGTGCACGAAGCCGGGCTGGTCGAGGAAGCTGCCCTTCAGCTCCAGCGCAGCCACGTCGTAGCCATCGGGGCCCTGCACCAGGCGGTACAGACCGAACACATCCTCGATGCGGGTCTGGGTCTTCAGCCCGATGAACACGTTGTAGCCGAACAGCAGGCGATCGGGGCCGACCTGCACGATGTCGCGGCCGACGCAGTTGTTCTCGCTGCGGATGCGGAAGCGACCGACCACCTCCAGGCGGCTGTCGCCGAACTCGGCCAGGCGCTCCCGGTTCAGGGTATCGGCCAGGGCCTGCAGACGCTGGCCCTGTTCGACCAGGCGACGGCGCAGGACTTCGTAGGCACCGCCCTGGGCCACGGCCTGGTCGACGGTGTCGGCCGCCGCCGCGGTGGCGCTTTCGGCGGTTGAATTCGTTTCGGACATCAGCAGGCTTCCCGCTCACGGATGGACGGCCGCTGCGGCGGCCGTCGTGGACGTGCGGTGGCCATGACGGCCACCGCACGGTGCATCAACGGGCGCTGTCGACCACGGTGGCCGACACGGTCGGCACCGCGTCGGCGTCCTCGGCGATCTGCCGCGCTGCCGGTTCGGCCACGGCCACGCCCAGGTAGCGCTGCATCAGCTCCTGCACGATCGGGCTCTTGCCGGCAAAACCTTCGATCGACTTGCCGAGCGAAACGGCCTTGACCAGGTTTTCGAACATGCCGCCGTCGCCGCCAACCAGATCGATGTCGGCGTTGCGCAGGGCGCTGGCGATGACGTTGGCGTTCTCGCGCGAGACTTCCTTGCCTGCCTCGATCGACGCCAGTGCCTGCTTCAGGCTGTTGTCCAGCATCATGCGGAACTCTTCGTGGCCACGTGCCTGGTCGCTGAGCGAGGCGATGGCTTCGAACTTGCGCACCAGGCCTTCGGCCTCGGCCAGCAGCTTCTTCTGCACCACGCCGGCTTCGGCGTTGCCCAGCGATTCGGTGGCGGTGGCACGGGCCAGGCCCATCTTCTCTTCGCCCTGCGCCTGTGCCTGCAGCGTCTCGGCCAGCACGCGCGCCTCGTTGCTGCCCTGCTTCAGGGTGGCATCGGCCTTGGCTTCGATCACGCGGGCCTCGGCAATGCCGACCTTCTCGATGGCCAGCGCCGAGGCTTCACGTACCTGCGCTTCGGCCAGGCCCGGCGCGGCCTGTTCGGCGCGGAACGCATCGGCCAGCAGGCGCTTGGCTTCGGCCTGCTTGCCTGCCGCTTCGTGCTCGGCCTGGGCCAGGGTGGTCAGTTCCACCGCACGGTGCTTGGAGGCGGTTTCGCGCGCCTGCGCTTCCTTCACTTCGCGCACCAGCGCTTCCTGCGCCTTGGCTTCGGCTTCCAGGATCAGCACCTGCTTCTGGCGGTCGGCTTCGGAGACTTCGCGCACTTCCTTGATGCGTTCTTCTTCCTGGGCCACGGTCTTGTCGATGGAGATGCGTTCGCGGGTGATGTTGGCCACGTCCATCTTGCCCTGCTCGACCACCTTGTCACGCTCCACGCCCTGCAGCTGCACTTCGCGGTCGGTGGTGACCTGCTCCAGCTGGCGGGCGCGCTCCACGCGCTCGGCTTCGATGGCCACTGCGCGCTGGCGGTTCTGCTCGGCCACTTCCACTTCGCGCAGGCGGTTCTGGTCGCGGATCTCGATCAGCTGCTGTGCTTCGATACGCGCGTTCTCGGACAGCTGGCGCTGCTCTTCCTGCACCTTGGCCGTCTCGGCTTCCTCGCGGGCGCGGATGGTTTCGATCTCGCGCTTCTGCCGCGCCTCGGCCTCGGCCTGCTGGCGTTCCAGGGCCAGCAGTGCTTCGCGCGCTTCCACGTTCTTCTTGGTGATGGCCAGCTTCTCGTTCTGCTCCAGCTCGTTGGTCACCACGTTCTGCGCGGCAGTCAGCTCGGTGATCTTGCGGATGCCCTGCGCGTCGAGGATGTTGAACTGGTCCAGCAGCGCCTTCGGAGTCTGCTCCAGGTAGTCGATGGCCACGTCTTCCAGCACATAGCCGTTCAGATCGTTGCCGATCACCGCGATGATCTCGTCGCGGAATTCCTGGCGCTTTTCGAACAGTTCGGTGAAGTCGAACTTCTTGCCGACCGTCTTCAGCGCTTCGGAGAACTTGGCGTTGAACAGTTCGTCCACCGCGTGCTTGTCCGAGGCACGGTCGGCGCCGATGGCCTTGGCCACCCGCAGCACGTCAGCCTGGGTCTCGTTTACCCGCAGGTAGAAGGCCACGGCGATATCGGCGCGCATGTTGTCGCGGCAGATCAGGCCTTCCTTGCCCCGGCGGTCGATCTGCAGGGTGATCAGGCTGATGCGCATCAGCTCGGCGCGGTACAGCACTGGAATGATGAGCGCGCCGGTGAAGTGCACCTTGGGCGTGGAGCTCATGTCGTTGACGATCAGGGCCACGCCCTGGTCAACCTTGCGGTAGAACGCCTTGAACAGACCCGCCAGGCCAAGCAGGCCCACCACGACGGTGATCAGGATGATCAGGAACGGGGCCGCGCCACTGAAACTCATGGGTGATTCTCCTTGTTGCCCGGAAGCAGGTTGTCCTGGAAATCGAGGGCGACCGCATCGGCGCGGACCACCCGGTAGTAATGCTGTTCGGCCACGTGCTCGACCAGCACGATGCGCTCGCCACGCTGCAGTTCGATGTCGCTGCGCACCTGCAGGATCAGCCCGGCACCGCCGTCATCGACGGTGGCGTGGCCGTTGCGTGCGTCCACCTTGGGCGAGGCGACCACGCCGATGCGGCCCAGCAGCGAGGCCTGCGGCACCGGGCGCAGGCGCAGCAGGAAGCGGCGGATCGGGCGCAGCAGCAGGGCGGTGAGTGGCACCGCCGGCAGCGGTGCCAGCAGGGCGACGCCGGTGCCGATGGACCAGCGCAGCAGGTCCGGCAGCGGCAGCAGCAGATAGAGATGGAAGAAATAAGTCAGCACCCAGCCGAACAGGGCAAGCATAGTGACCACCACCATGACCGGTACCCCGCCCAGGCCGAAGCGCTGCAGCAGGGCCGACAGGCCGTGCAGATCGGTGCCACCGTCGAGCGCGCCATCGGCGCCGAGATCGCCAAATCCGTCATCGACCAGGCCAAAGGCGGCAAGGCCCCAATACACCAGCGCCACCGACAGCACCACGCTGTACGGCAGGGTCGGGTAACCGAACACTACGGTCAGGAACTCCTGCATCGTTTGCCTTCCAGGGCTGTGGGCGCAATACGCCCGTTCGGACACCGCCGGTGGCGGCCCCGTCGATCCCCGCCGCGGCCCTCATGGCCGCAGCGTTCCCTTTTATCCTATGTGAAGAGGACGTGCAGGGACAAATGTGAAGACGCGGGGCAGCGGCCGTTGCGGCCGCCCCCGCCCCGTGGCGGTCAATCCAGCACGGTGCAGTCGGCGCTGCGGACTTCTTCCACGAAGGTACGCATCTTGTAGCCGTCCTTGATGCCCGGCTCGACTTCGATGCCGCTGGATACGTCCACCCCCCACGGCAGGGTGGCCAGCACGGCTTCCTTCACGTTGTCCGGGGTCAGGCCGCCGGCCAGCAGGAACGGACGGTGCAGGCCGGTGGGGATGCGCGCCCAGTCGAAGGCCACGCCGGTGCCGCCGCCGCCACCGGGCGCATGGCTGTCGAACAGGAAGCCGGCCGCACTGGGGTAACGCAGTTGCAGTGTGCGAGCGTTGACCTCCTCACGACCGCCCATGGCAATGGCCTTCAGATAGGGCATGTTGAAGCTGCGGCAGAAGCTTTCGTCTTCCTCGCCGTGGAACTGCAGCAGGGTCGGTCGCACGGTGCGCAGCACCTCGCGCACCTCTTCCTTGCTGTTGTTGCGGAACAGGGCCACCACATCGACCATCGGTGCGATCGCCTGGCGCATCGCCCGGGCTTCGGCCGGGGCCACGCGGCGGCTGCTTTCACGGGCGAAGATGAACCCCACCGCATCGACGCCCAGTTCACCGGCCAGGCGCACGTCGCCGGCGCGGGTCATGCCACAGAACTTGATGCGGGTGCGGTAGTACGAGCGGCTCATAGAGTGACCTCGGCGGGCAGGTGCCAGTTGTCGGGGTACAGTGGCCCCAGGAACACCAGTCCCTGCGGGGGAGCGGTGGGCCCGGCCACGGTGCGGTCGCGTCCAGCCAGCAGTTCGGCGATCCATTCCACTGGTTTTTCGCCGCTGCCGACCAGGATCAGCGAACCGACGATATTGCGAACCATGTGATGAAGGAATGCATTGCCCTGTACCGCTACCTCGATCACCTCGCCGTGGCGGCTGACCTGCAGCGACTGCAGCTCGCGCCGCGCATGCAGGGCCTGGCACTGCACCGAACGGAAGGCGCTGAAGTCGTTCTCGCCCAGCAGGGCCTGGCCGGCCTGGTGCATCAGGCCGGCATCCAGCGCGCGCCGCTCCCAGCTCAGGGTCTGCCGGTCCAGCGCGGGGCGCACCTCGCGGTTCAGCAGGCGGTAGCGGTAACGCCGTGCCCGCGCTGAAAAGCGGGCGTGGAAATCGTCGGCCACCGGTACGCACCAGCGCACCGCGATGGACCGCGGCAGACGGGTGGTGGTGCCCAGCATCCACGCGCGCGGGTCGCGCACGACATCGGTATCGAAATGGACGACCTGGCACTGGCCGTGTACGCCGGCGTCGGTACGCCCGGCACAGACCACCTGCAGCGGCGCATCGGCAACCGATGACAGGGCCTGTTCCAGGCTGGCCTGCACGCTGGGACCGCCTTCGCCCAGGTTCTGCCAGCCCCTGAAATCGCTGCCGTCATATTCGACGCCAAGCGCGTAACGCATGTGCTACCTCGATCTTGCCTTGGGGGGTGCGGTCAGGCCGGATCGCGTTCGGACCAGACCGCCAGTTCGTTGCCACCCGGTTCGATGAACTGGAAGCGGCTGCCACCCGGGAACGAGAACACCTCGCGCACGATGCGGCCACCGGCCTGCTGGACCGCGCTCTGCACCGGCAGCAACTGGTCGGCGTAGAGCACCAGCAGCGGCGCGCCGGTGCTGGCCTGCTGCGGCGTTGCGCGGAAGAAGCCGCCCTGCAGGCGGCCATCATCGAACGCGGTGTAATCACTGCCGTAATCGACGAACGACCAGCCGAATACCGCTTCGAAGAACGCACGGCTGGCGGCGGGATCGCTGGAGGCGAATTCAACGTAGTCGATGCGGCGTTCGCGGGTCATGGCACTGTCCGTCATGGGGAATCAATCCAAGCGTGCCAGCAGTTCGCGTGCCTGCGCCTGGCAGTGCACATCGCCCTGCTCGGCCACTTCCTGCAACAGGGTGCGCGCGGTCTGCGCGTCGCCCAGGTCAAGATAGGCGATGGCCAGTTCCAGCCGCTCCTGGCCGGGGCGCGGTGCCCAGTCGTGTGCATCGGGCTGTGCGGCAACCGGCACTTCCTCGGCGGCGTCAGCGGCATCGGCCCCTGCGACGGCAGGGTCTTCGTGCGGCTCGGCCGGCAGGTCGAACACGCCGCGGAACTGCGGCTGCTGTTCGGCGTGCAGGGCGTAGTCGGGTACGTCCACGGCTGCGGTCTCCGCCGGGGCCGCATCGAGCCGCGCGGCCTCGGCTTGTGCTTCCGGTTCCGGTTCCAGCGCATCCCATTGCGGCGGCGTGGCCACGGCGGCCGGCAGTTCGCTTTCGGTGTCCTCAAGCGTGGCGGTCGCGTCGGACTGCTCGGAGGCGGTGTCCTCCGCGTCCTGGTGGGTGTCGGCCGCGATCGCCCATTCCGGCATCGCCGGCTCCTGGCGGGCATCGCCAGACGCCGGCGACGCCCACGCCGACTGTTCGGCCAGGGTGTCCAGCGCCGCACCGGCCGGTACCGCTGCGGCCAGGGCGGCCGCATCGCTCTCATCGCGCAGCGGCGGCAGGGGCGAAGGCTTGCGCCGGCGCATCAGCCAGGCCGCACCTGCAATGAGCAGCAGCAACGGCAGCCCCAGCCAGTACCACGGGGTGCCTGCACTGGTTGCGCCCGCCGGCTGTTCCAGGCGTTGCTGCGCAGCGGCCAGGTCGTTGTCCTTCAGGGCGATCAGCGATTGCTGCTGGTCCTTCAGCTTTTCCAGTTCGGCCACGCGCTGCTTCAGCTCGCCGATCTCGGCATCGCGGGTGGCGATGTCTTCCTTGGCCTGTCGCAGTTGTTCATTGCCCAGCATGTCACCCTCGCTGCCGGCAGCGGTGCCGGTGGTTGTGCCCGCGTGGGCGGCGTCGGCCGCCAGCGCTGGAGCAATCTCAAGACGCGCCCCGGTGGCGGGCGCCGGTGCAGCCGATGCGGTAGTGGCGACCGCCGCCGGCGCGCCGGCCGGCTGCGGCACGGTGCGTGCCTGCCGCCACTGTGCCGCGTGTTCGCGCAGCATGGCCGCCGCTTCGGCCGCATCGACGGCTGCCAGCGCGGCCTGGTCCGGCACCCGCAGCACCGCGCCCTGCTTGAGCAGGTTGGCGTTGCCGCGGATGAAGGCTTCGGGGTTGGCGCGCAGCAGGGCGATCATCGCCCGGTCACGGCTGACCTGGTTGCCACGCGCGACCGCGTCGGCAATCTGCGAAAGGGTCTGGCCGTGCTGCACGGTCACACTGCCATTGGCGGCCGGCGCCGCGGCGCGCGGTGCCGCCGCGGCCGTTGCACGGGTGGGTGCCTTGGCGGGCGTCGACGGCGCAGACGGTGCAGCGGCAGGCGGTGTGGGTGCCGGGGCGTCGCGGACGATGGTGTCCGGCAACATGCCGGCCGGCGCCACGATTTCCGGTTCGGCCACGGCCAGGGCACTGGCCGGCGCATCCACCAGGGCCGAGTATTCGCGCACCAGGCGCCCTTGGCCCCAGTCGGCTTCGATCAGGAAACTCAGCGATGGGGTCTCGACCGGGGTCTGCGAGGTCACCCGCACCACTGCCCTGCCCTGCGCATTGGTGGTCAGTTCGAACTGCAGTTCACTGACCAACCCGGTCGGCCGTTGCAGGCCCACGCGTTCGAAGGTGACCGGCGAGGCCAGCGCCACCCGCAGGTTTTCCAGTTCGGAGGGATCGGCCGATACGACGGGGATCTCGGCCAGCAAGGGCTGGCCGGGGCGCGACAGCACGCGGATGTCGCCCAGTCCCAGGGCCATGGCCGAACTGCTGGCCAGGGCCAGCAGCGCTGCGGAAAGATAGGTGAGCGGGCGGCGCGCGCCCTTGGCCCGTGTGTTCATGGGCGACACTATAAAACGTGCGGACCAAGGTCCGCACCCACCGATTTGTGCGGACCGCACCCACCGGTTGGGGCGGACCGCACCGACCGTGTGGGGCGGACCGCACCGACCGTGTGGGGCGACACCCGCTCATCGGGTGGCGGCGATGCCCCGTAGAGTCGAGCTTGCTCGACTGCCTTCGAAGCAGTCGAGCAAGCTCGACTCTACGAACGGCAGAAGCAGTCGAGCAAGCTCGACTCTACGAAGGGCAGAAGCAGCCGGGCGTGGCCCGGCTCTACAGGACAGCGGGTATCAGCGCTGTTCGGCGGCGACCAGCTCGGCCAGCTGCACGGCGTTCAGGGCGGCGCCCTTGCGCACGTTGTCCGATACGATCCACAGGTTCAGGCCGCGCGGGTGCGACAGGTCTTCGCGGATGCGGCCGACGTACACCGCGTCGGTGCCCGAGGCATGGGTGACCGGGGTCGGGTAGCCGCCGGCTTCATGGCGGTCGACCACTTCCACGCCCGGCGACTGTTCCAGCAGCGCGCGCGCTTCGGCCACGGTCACCTTGTCGCGGGTTTCGATCGCCACCGATTCGGAGTGGCCGTAGAACACCGGCACGCGCACGGCGGTCGGGTTCACCAGGATGCTCTCGTCGCCGAGGATCTTGCGGGTTTCCCAGACCAGCTTCATCTCTTCCTTGGTGAAGCCATTGTCCTGGAAGTCGTCGATGTGCGGGATCAGGTTGAAGGCGATCTGCACCGGGAAGCGCTGCGGATCGATCTCCTGGAAGCTCAGCAGCTGCCCGGTCTGCTTGCCCAGCTCTTCCATCGCCGAACGGCCGCCGCCGGACACCGACTGGTAGGTGGACACGTTGATGCGCTCGATGCCGTACTTGCGGTGCAGCGGCGCCAGTGCCACCAGCATCTGCATGGTCGAGCAGTTCGGGTTGGCGATGATGCCGCGCGGACGGTTGCCGACCTGGTCGGGGTTGACCTCGGACACCACCAGCGGCACGTCATCGTCGTAACGGAAGGCCGAGGAGTTGTCGATCACCACCGCACCGGCCGCGGCGAACTTCGGCGCGTATTCCTTGGACACGCTGCCACCGGCCGAGAACAGGGCGATTTCCACGCCGCTGGGATCGAAGGCCGCCAGGTCCTGGATCTTCACCTTCTGGCCTTCGAACTCGACTTCGCCGCCGGCCGAGCGCTCGGAGGCGAGCAGGCTCAGGGTACCGACCGGGAAGTTGCGCTCGGCCAGGATGGCCAGCATGGTTTCGCCGACGGCGCCGGTGGCACCGACGATGGCGACGTGGAAGCTGCGTTGTGCATTGCTCATGGGGGAACTCTCACGAAAACGGGAAGGGGGAAAACTCACGCACGACAGCTGGGTTCGGGGAACCTCCTCAGGCGGGGCGCGCAGAGGTTCCCTATCGTTTCCCGGTTTTTTTGCCCAGCGCGGCACGCGCGGCGAGGGCCGCGTCGGCATTGATCGCGCTCGGCATGCGCGCCGCTTCGCCGGCCAGGCCGAGGCCGGCCAGCAGGTTGTCCACGGCCAGCTGCACCATGGCCGTACGCGTGCCCAGCGAGGCGCTGCCGATATGCGGGGTCAGCACCACGTTGCGCAGCGCCAGCAGTTCCGGGCGCACCTTCGGTTCGCCTTCGTAGACATCCAGGCCGGCGGCGGCCAGGCGGCCGTTGGCCAGGGCATCGACCAGGGCCAGTTCATCAACGATGCCGCCGCGGGCGATGTTCACCAGCGTGGCCGAGGGCTTCATCTTCGCCAGCGCCGCCGCATCGATGATGTGGTGCGAAGCCGGGGTGTAGGGCAGCACGGTGACCAGGTGATCGGACTGCGCCAGCAGCGTGTCCAGGTCGACATAGGTCGCGCCGAGCGCGGCTTCGGTCTCGGCCGGCAGGCGCGAACGGTTGTGGTACAGCACCTTCATGCCGAACCCGAGCGCGCCGCGGCGGGCCACGCCCTGGCCGATGCGGCCCATGCCGAGGATGCCCAGCGTGCTGCCATGGATGTCGGCGCCGAGCATGGTCTGGAACGACCACTGCCCCCACTGCCCTTCGC
Organism: Stenotrophomonas sp. ZAC14D2_NAIMI4_6; assembly: GCF_003086875.1. NCBI lineage: Bacteria > Pseudomonadati > Pseudomonadota > Gammaproteobacteria > Lysobacterales > Lysobacteraceae > Stenotrophomonas > Stenotrophomonas sp. ZAC14D2_NAIMI4_6. The sequence continues at coordinate 2,970,451 of NZ_CP025996.1, forward strand.
GCAGCCAGCGTTCGGATTCGGTGATGCGGCGCGCGGTGGCCATCAGCAGGGCGAAACCGAGGTCGGCCGTGGTCTCGGTGAGCACGTCCGGGGTGTTGCTGGCGAGGATGCCGGCCGCGCTCAGCGCGTCGACATCCAGATTGTTGTAGCCCACGCCGACGTTGGCGATCACCTGCAGCTGCGCGGCATCGGCCACCTGGGCCGCGCCGATGCGCTCGTTGAGGGTGATGATGGCGCCGTCGACCGAGGCCAGTCGTTCGGTGATCTGCTGCGGCGACCAGGCGGTGACGGTTTCGGTGGCGAGCAGCCGCACGCGATCGCGCAGCGGCGCGATGGCCGCGTCGATCAGCGGCTGGCTCACCCATACCGTCGGCCGCGTATCAGCCATCGATCTGCCCGGGAATGCGCGGGGTGATGGTACCGACGTCGCCACACTGGGCACGGTGGCGCAGTGCCTGGTCCATCAGCACCAGGGCCATCATGGCCTCGGCGATGGGGGTGGCGCGGATGCCGACGCAGGGGTCGTGACGGCCGGTGGTGACCACTTCCACCACATTGCCTTCGGTATCCAGCGACGGACCCGGCAGGCGCAGGCTGGAGGTGGGCTTCAGCACGATGGAGGCGACCACCGGCTGGCCGGTGGAAATGCCGCCGAGGATGCCGCCGGCATGGTTGCTGGCAAAGCCCTGCGGGGTCAGCAGATCACGGTGTTCGGTGCCCTTCTGCGCGGCGCTGGCGAAACCGTCGCCGATTTCCACGCCCTTGACCGCGTTGATGCTCATCAGCGCGGCGGCCAGGTCGCCATCGAGCTTGCCGTAGATGGGTTCACCCCAGCCCGGCGGCACGTTGTCGGCCACTACGTCCACGCGCGCACCGACCGAATCACCGGACTTGCGCAGCGCATCCATGTACGCCTCCAGCTGCGGCACCTGTTCGGCGTGCGGCCAGAAGAACGGGTTGTCTTCAACCGCCGACCAGTCGAAACCGGCCGGACGGATCTCGCCCAGCTGCGACAGGTAGCCACGCACGGTCACCCCGAAGCGCTCGGCCAGCCACTTCTTGGCGACCACGCCGGCGGCCACGCGCATGGTGGTTTCGCGCGCGGAGGAGCGGCCACCACCGCGCGGATCGCGGATACCGTACTTGTGCCAGTAGCTGTAATCGGCATGGCCCGGCCGGAACTGCTGGCCGATGTTGGCGTAATCCTTGCTGCGCTGGTCGGTGTTGCGGATCAGCAGCGCAATGGGGGTACCGGTGGTCAGGCCCTGGTACACGCCGGACAGGATCTCGACCTCGTCGGCCTCGCGCCGCGCCGAGGTGTGCCGGCTCTTGCCGGTGGCACGGCGCTGCAGGTCGTGGGCGAATTCGGCCGCATCCAGCGCCAGCCCCGGCGGACAGCCATCGATCACGCAGCCGATGGCCGGCCCGTGCGATTCGCCGAACGTGGTGACGGTGAACAGCTTGCCGAACGAATTGGAGCTCACGGGCGCTGCGCCGCCAGTTCGGTGATGCGGGCGCTGTGGGCGATCAGCTCGCGGCATTCGACCGCGAAGATGCCCATCTGGCCGACCTTGAATTCGATCCAGGCGAAATCGACTTCCGGCAGCAGCTTGATCAGGTGCTGTTCGGATTCGCCCACTTCGCAGATCAGCAGGCCGTCTTCGCTCAGGTGCAGCGGGGCGTCGCGCAGGATCTTCAGCACCAGGTCCAGGCCATCGTCGCCGGCACGCAGGCCCATTTCCGGCTCGTAGGAGTATTCCTGCGGCAGGGCATCGGTCTCGTCGTTGGTGACGTACGGCGGGTTGGTGACGATCAGGTCGTAGTGACGGCCGGTCAGGCCGTTGAACAGGTCCGACTTCAGCAGGGTGACGTTGTGCGCCTGCAGGCGTTCCTTGTTCTCTTCGGCCAGCGACAGCGCGTCATCGCTCAGGTCGACGCCGTCCACTTCCCAGTTCGGGTAGTAGTGGCCCATGGCGATGGCGATGCAGCCCGAACCGGTGCACAGGTCCAGCGCGCGGCTGACATCGCGGCCGGCCAGCCACGGTTCGAAGCCGCACTCGATCAGCTCGGCGATGGGCGAGCGCGGCACCAGCGCGCGCTTGTCGCTCTTGAAGCTGAGCCCGGCAAACCAGGCCTCGCCAGTCAGGTAGGCGGCGGGGATGCGTTCGTCGATGCGGCGCTGGAACAGCTCCAGCACGCGCAGCTTTTCTTCCTGCAGCAGGCGCGCCTGGCCGTAGGCCGGGCCGAGATCGTGCGGCAGGTGCAGGCTGTGCAGCACCAGCTGGGTGGCCTCGTCCAGGGCGTTGTCGTAGCTGTGCCCGAAGGTCAGGCCCGCGGCGTTGAAACGGCTGGTGCCGTAGCGGATCAGGTCGATGATCGTGTGGAGTTCGGCGGCCGTTTCAGCGGTCATGGCGGTACTGCGGGCAAAGTGGCCCACGATTATAGGGCTTGCGGCCTGCGCCGGCATCCGTTGCGACGGAAACGATCCGGCCACAGCCGGTATGATGGGGCCCACTTCGCGCGGGAGCCCCCATGTTCAATCGCAACGTCGGCATCATCCTGCTGATCGCCCTGGCCGCGGGCCTGGGCCTGCTGGCCGCGCAGCAGGTGTTCGCGCCGAAGCCGGCGGCCAACCAGCCGGCCACCGAGGCGATCACCCTGTACCCGCAGGCCCGCCCCCTGCCCGACTTCAACCTGGCCCAGTCCGATGGCACCCGCCTGATTCCGGGCGAGTTGAAGGGCCACTGGACGCTGGTGTTCCTGGGCTTCACGTTCTGCCCGGACGTGTGCCCGACCACCCTGGCCGAGCTGGCCGGCGCGCAGAACCAGTGGGAGAACCTGCCGGACACGCTGCGCCCGCGCGTGCTGTTCGTCTCGGTCGACCCGGACCGCGACAACGCCACCCGCCTGGGTGAGTACGTGCACGGGTTCCACAAGGACACCCTGGCCGCCAGCGCCGACATTCCCTCGCTGGAGCGCTTTGCCACCTCGCTGGGCTTCGTGTTCCAGAAGGTGCCGGGCAAGCATTTCGACGAAAACCCCGAGGATTACACCGTCGAGCATTCGGCCAGCCTGGCCGTGCTTGACCCGCAGGGCCGCCTTGCCGGCCTGGTGCGCCCCCCGTTCAACGCGCCGGCCATTGCCCGCGACCTGCAGAAGCTGACCGAGAAATCCGCCCCATGAGCCTGACCACCGCCCTGACGTATGCCCTGCCCCACCGCCTGCTGTCTTCGATGGCACGCTCGCTGGCGTACTCGGACGATCCGCGCGTGTCGCGCTGGTTGATCGACACGGTCACCCGCAAGTTCGACGTCAACCTGGACGAAGCGGCCAACCCCGACCCGCGCAGCTACGCCACGTTCAACCAGTTCTTCACCCGTGCGCTGAAGCCGGGCGCGCGCGTGGCCGATGCCGATCCGCGCCGCCTGGTGATGCCCGCCGACGGCCGCATCAGCCAGCTGGGGAAGATCGAGGCCGGCCGCATTTTCCAGGCCAAGGGCCAGTCGTTCACTGCCGCCGAACTGCTGGGCAGCACGGAAGATGCCAAGCCGTACAACGACGGCTTGTTCGCCACGGTGTACCTGTCGCCGCGCGATTACCACCGCGTGCACATGCCCTGGACCGGCACCCTGCGCGAAACCGTGCACGTGCCGGGCCGACTGTTCAGCGTGGGCCCGGCGGCGGTGAACGGCGTGCCGCGCCTGTTTGCCCGCAACGAACGCCTGGTCTGCCATTTCGACACCAGCTTCGGCCCGATGGTGAGCGTGATGGTCGGCGCGCTGCTGGTGTCGGGCGTGGAAACGGTCTGGAGTGGTGAAGAGATTCCCGCCTACGGCGATCGCATCACCCGCAAGGATTACCGCGGCCAGGGCATCGTGCTGGAGCGCTTCGCCGAGATGGCGCGCTTCAACTACGGCTCGACGGTGATCGTGCTGCTGCCGCCGGGCGTGGCCGAGTTCGCCCCGCAGCTGGGCGCGGAAAGCCCGGTGCAGCTGGGACAGGCGCTGGCGACGCTGCGCTGAGGGTGGTGGGCGTCTGGGATTCCCGGCATGCCGGGAATGCCGTCGTAGAGTCGAGCTTGCTCGACTGGCGCCATGCCAAGGCAGTCGAGCAAGCTCGACTCTACAAAACCCGAGGCAAGGCAGTCGAGCTTGCTCGACGCTACTGGAGGGTCGGGGCCGGGCCGACGTCCACGCCGTCGTAGTCTTCAACGCCCAGCTGGCTGGCCAGTGCGGCCAGCTCCTGGTTGCGCAGGTCCAGCGAGGCTTCGTCGTGCACCTCGACGCGCTCGACGTGCAGCACGTGGAAGGGCGCATCGCCCTCTTCCGGCTCCTGCTCGAACTGGTCCACCACCGTATAGCCCTGCTCCTGCAGGCTGGCTGCCAGCGCCTGCAGGCGCTCGGGGGTGGAATGCACGAAGTAGTAGCCCCACAGCAGGGGCACGCTGAGATCCCAGTCGGTGTTCTCGCGCAGGTTCTCGAACAGGTCGCGGGTGGCTTGCAGGTCCATGCGGTGGGGTCTCCGGGCAGTTACTTGTCGCAGCCCTGCAGCTTCAGGGTCTGGCCCTGGCGCAGGCTGTAGGAAGGGGCTTTCAGGCCATTGGCGCGCGCCAGCACCGGCACGTCGCACTGGAACTTGGCTGCAATGCGACCCAGGGTCTCGCCCTTGCCGACCTTGTAGCTGCGTGCCGGCTTGGCGCGCGGCGCGGTGGCCGGACGCGGTGCGGCCACCGGCGCGCTCGGGGTCGTGGCCACCGGGCTGGCCGCGTTCGGATCGGCCACCGGCACGAGCCCACCCACCGCGACGCTGCCGGTGTAGGTGGTCGCGCTGGGGCGCACGATGGCCGCGTTCAGATCGGCAGTGATGAGCGTACGCGCCAGGTCCGCGCGCGGGCCGCTGACGCAGTTGCGCTGGTACAGGCTGGCGATGCGCGTGGTGGCATTGATGAGGGTGCCGGCCGGAATCCAGCCGTCGGCCTCGTAGCGCGGGTTGAGGTTGCGCAGCGCGCGCATGTAGCCATCGCGGGTGCCGTGGCTGCCCAGGCAGATGGTCAGTTCATAGATGGTGGTCGAACGGGCCAGCCGCACCGTGGCCGGCTGCGCGTTGATCTTCGGGAATTCCACGCCGTACTGCTGCGGGTGCAGGTAGATCCACGCCGCGGCGATCACCATCGGCACGTAGTCCTTGGTTTCCCCCGGGAACTGGTTGTAGACGCGGTCCACCCAGAAGCTCTGCCCCGGGTTTTCGCGGGCCACGCGTGCGGCGCGGCCTTCACCGCCGTTGTAACCGGCCAGCGACAGCTCAACGCTGTTGTTCAGTTCACGCATGCGCTCGTTGATGTAGGTGGCGCTGGCTTCGGCCGCGCTGCGTGCGTCGAAGCGGGTGTCGAAGCCGGTGCCATCCGGGCCCAGGCCGAAGCGGCGGCCGGTGGCCGGCATGAACTGCATCAGCCCGGCCGCACCGGCACGCGAAGAGGCGTGCACGCGGCCATTGGATTCCTTGGCCATGATGCCGAACAGCAGGGCCTCGGGCAGGCCACGCTTTTCCCATTCCGGCCACATCACCGCGCGCAGGTTCTGGTAGTTCTCGTAGGTGGTCATCAGCGCCGGCCGCATGTCGGTCAGCCAGCGGCGGATGCCGGCCTGCACGGCCGGGTTGTATTCGACCATGTTGTCGAAGGCATGGCGCTTGTCGTTCAGCAGGGCGGCCGCGCGCGCCGCCTCGGGCACATCGGCGGCCAGCGGGCCGACGTGGTCCGGGTCGGCCTCCAGGCGGTCGCCGGCATCGGCGGTGGCGTCTTCGTCGCTGGCGGCGTCGGCATCGCGCTTCAGCAGGCGCTTGTAGGTGGCCAGCATGCTGCCCATCTGGCAGCCCTTCTGCTTCACGCATTCGCTGATGACATCTTCCATGTCCTCCAGCGCGGCATCGGCCTCGTTGCTGCCCTTGGGATCGGCATTGGCCACCAGCAGCAGGGCGTCGCCATAGCGCTTCTCGGCCGCGGCCATGCGCTGCTGCAGCGCGTCCACTTTCACCTTGTCCCGCGCCGACACCCGCTGCGCATGGGCGTCGGGCGCCAGGGAAACCAGGCCAACCAGGGCCAGCAGCGGCCAGGTGCGGGAAATCAGGACAGGAACGGGCATTGGTGGCACTGTGTGCGAAACAGGCAGGCAGAGTAGCGGTGCCGCCAAGGTCCGGGCAACCCGGCCGGCGACCGGCTGCCGCCGCCGGTTAACATTGACCGCATTCACCACAAGGGCTGGACCATGGATCCGATTCTGCTCGGCAAAGGCATGACCGACGATGTGGCCGTTACCCTGCTGCCGAAACTGGGCAACCGCCACGGCCTGGTGGCCGGCGCCACCGGCACCGGCAAGACCGTGACCCTGATGACCCTGGCCGAGGGCTTCTCGCGGCGCGGGGTGCCGGTGTTCCTGGCCGATGTGAAGGGCGATGTCTCCGGCCTGGCGGTGCCCGGCACGGGCAGCGACAGCCTGCTGCAGCGCGCCGCGCAGATCGGCGTGGCCGACTACGCCCCGGAAGGCAGTCCCACCGTGTTCTGGGACCTGTACGGCAAGCTGGGACACCCGGTACGCACCACCGTCAGCGAAATGGGCCCGACCCTGCTGGCGCGCATCCTGGAATTGAACGACACCCAGTCCGGCGTGCTGGACATCGTGTTCAAGCTGGCCGACGACCGCGGCCTGCTGCTGCTGGACATGGACGACCTGCGCGCCCTGCTGGCCCTGGTGGCCGAGGAGCGCAAGGACATTTCCACCGAGTACGGCCTGGTCAGCGCGCAATCGATCGCGGCCATCCAGCGCGCGCTGCTGCGCCTGGCGCAGGACGGCGGCGAAGGCTTCTTCGGTGAGCCGGCGCTGGAGCTGGCTGACATCATGCGGGTCAATCACGACGGGCGCGGGGTGATCGGCATCCTCGCCGCCGACCAGCTGGTGCTCAAGCCCAAGCTGTATTCCACCTTCCTGCTGTGGCTGCTGTCCGAGCTGTTCGAACAGCTGCCCGAAGTGGGCGACCTGGAAAAGCCCAAGCTGGTCTTCATCTTCGACGAGGCGCACCTGCTGTTCGACGACGCGCCGGCCTCGCTGGTGCAGCGCATCGAACAGGTGGTGCGGCTGATCCGCTCCAAGGGCGTGGGCGTGTACTTCTGCTCGCAGTTCCCCGACGACGTGCCGGCCAACATCCTGGGCCAGCTGGGCAACCGCGTGCAGCACGCGCTGCGCGCGTTCACCCCGCGCGACCAGAAGGCGGTGAAGACCGCCGCCGAAACCTTCGTGCCGAACCCGAAGCTGGACGTGGCCAAGGCGCTGGGCCAGCTCGGCACCGGCGAGGCGCTGGTGTCCACGCTGCAGGACAAGGGCGTACCGATGCCGGTGCAGCAGACCATGATCGCCCCTCCGCGCTGCCGGATGGGGCCGGTAACCGAAGCCGAACGCGCGCAGGTGCGCGCCGGCAGCCCGGTGGGCACCCGCTACGACACGGCGATGAACCGCGAATCGGCCGCCGAACTGCTGGCCCAGCGCGCGCAGAAGGCGGTGGCGAAGGCCGAGGCCCCGGCCGCACGCAGCCGCGAACAGGACGAGGCGCAGGAAGGCGGCTTCGGCCAGGCGATCAAGGATGCGATCTTCGGCACCAAACGCCGCCAGGGCATGATTGAAACCATGGCCAAGCAGACCACCCGCACCGTGGGCACCAAGCTGGGCAACCAGATCGTGCGCGGGCTGCTGGGCGGCATCTTCGGCGGCAAGCGCTGAGCGTTCGCTGCCGGGGTCGGAGCCCTTTCCGTGGGAAAGGGATCTGACCCCGGGGTCGGATCCCTCCCGCCAGGGAGGGCTCCGACCCCATTCCTTACTCCTGACAAGAATCTGTATTGCATGTCCCGTTGGCGTCCCCCCGCAGAAAAAAGCACGGCCCTGATCACCGCCGCCGGCCATGCCCGGCTGAAAGCCGAACTGGATGAGCTGTGGCGCGTGCGCCGCCCCGAGGTGGTGAAGGCGCTGGCCGCCGCGGCCGCCGAGGGCGATCGTTCCGAGAACGCCGAATACACCTACCGCAAGAAGCAGCTGGGCGAGATCGACCGCCGGGTGCGCTACCTGACCAAGCGCCTGGACGCACTGCGCGTGGTGGACATCACCCCGACCGACCCGCAGGCGGTGTTCTTCGGCGCCTGGGTGGAGCTGGAGAACGTGGACAGCGGGCAGACCAGCCGCTATCGCATCGTCGGCCCGGACGAGACCGATGCCGGACTGGGCTGGATCAGCATTGATTCGCCGCTGGCGCGGGCGTTGCTGAAGAAGCGCATCGACGATGAGTTTTCGGTGGAGCTGCCCGGCGGGCAGTTCACGTTCGCGGTGATCGGGGTTGAATACCCGGCCCGGTAGAGTCGACTGTCAGTCGACTACCGCGCGCAGCGCGGGGCTTTCGCAGATTGCAGGAAGAGCAGTCGACTGACAGTCGACTCTACCCGGCGATGTGCAGCGGCGGCGGGTACTGGCGACCTTCGCGCAACGGGCGGAAGTAGTCGGCATCGGCGTAGAAGGCGGCGTCCTGCACGCCGTGCCAGCCGGGAATTCCGGCCAGCGGCAGCGGCCGCAGCTGCAATGGATCTGTCAGCGCCTGGCCCTGTTCGACGGCCTGCACCACCGCTTCGATGCAGGCGGTGTCTTCATCGCCGCGCACCACCAGACACTTGCCCACCAGTCGCCGCCCGGGCAGCAGCGCCTGCTCCATCAGCGCATGGCCAAACACGGTCGCCACCGCGATAGCGCCCTCTTTCCAGGGTGCGGGCGCGAACAGTGCCGACCAGTCATGCGCGTCCCACGCAGCAAGCAGCTCTGGGTCGCGCACCCGCACCACCACGCCGGTTTCATCGAACTGGGTCAGCGCGGCCTGCGCGCGGTTGCGCTGGCCGGGTGCCATCGCGGCGATGTGCCGGCACTGCTGGCGATTAAGTACACGCTTCAACGGCCGCTGGCTGGCCCAGACCAGGGCGTTGAACAGGTCATGCCAGTTCTCCGCACGCGTGGCGAGGCGGCCCTGGGCAATGCGGGTCTCATAGTGCAGGCCATCGGCCAGCAGCGCGGCGTCCTGTTCCACCAGCCGCAGGCCCGGCACTGCCAGGCGCGCATCCAGCGCAGGCACGCTGGACCAACCAGATGCGGCCAGCAGATCAGCGAAAGCTGCCAGGCCGGCATACAGCGGGTGCTGGAAGACCACTGCCGCCACCGCCGCACGCGGCGGCGGCACGAAGCGTCGATGGCCGGCGTCGGCCATCGCTGTTGTCACAGAACCTTGAGGTCGAACGCCGGGCGCGTGCTCGGCGGCAGCGCGTCGCCGTACAGATCGTGGTCGTCGCTTTCGGTGATCTCCACGTCGACGAACTCGCCCACGCGCAGCGCCACCTGGTCGGCGTTCTGGATATGCACCAGGCCGTCAATTTCCGGCGCATCGGCGCGGGAACGGGCCACGGCGATATCGCCTTCGATGGCATCGACCAGGCACTGCTGCACGGTGCCGATCTTGGCTTCCAGGCGCGAAGCGGAAATCTGCGCCTGCTTTTCCATGAAGCGCGCCAGGCGCTCCTGCTTCACTTCTTCCGGCACCGGGTCCGGCAGAGCGTTGGCCGTGGCACCTTCCACCGGCGAATAGGCGAAGGCACCCACGCGGTCCAGCTGCGCCTCGTCCAGGAACGAGAGCAGCTCTTCGAACTCGGCCTCGGTCTCGCCGGGGAAGCCGACGATGAAGGTCGAACGCACGGTGATGTCCGGGGCGATGCGGCGCCAGTTCTGCACGCGCTCCAGGGTCTTTTCGACCGCACCGGGGCGCTTCATCAGGCGCAGGATGCGCGGGCTGGCGTGCTGGAACGGGATGTCCAGGTACGGCAGGATGCGGTTCTCGGCCATCAGCGGCACCACCTCGTCCACGTGCGGGTACGGGTAGACGTAGTGCATGCGCACCCACGCATCCAGCTCGGACAGGCCTTCGCACAGCGCCTTCAGGCGGGTCTGGTAGGCCTTGTTGCGCCACATTTTTTCGGCGTACTTCACGTCCACGCCGTAGGCCGAGGTGTCCTGCGAAACCACCAGCAGTTCCTTCACCCCGCCGCGCACCAGCCGCTCGGCTTCGCGCAGCACGTCATCGACCGGGCGCGAGACCAGCTTGCCGCGCATCGAGGGGATAATGCAGAAGCTGCAGTGGTGGTTGCAGCCTTCGGAAATCTTCAGGTAGGCGTAGTGGCGCGGGGTCAGCTTGATGCCGTAGTCGGGCACCAGGTCCACGAACGGGTCGTGCTTGGGCGGCAGCGCTTCATGCACCGCTTCCATCACGCTCTGGTAGTCCTGCGGGCCAGAGACCGCCAGGACGTTCGGGTAGGCCTCGCGGATCTGCTCCGGGCGCTTGCCCAAGCAGCCGGTGACGATCACCTTGCCGTTCTGGTTCATGGCCTCGCCGATCGCATCCAGCGATTCGGTCACCGCCGAATCGATGAAGCCGCAGGTGTTGACCACCACCACGTCGGCCGAATCGTAGGACGGAACAATGTCGTAGCCTTCCGAGCGGAGCTGGGTGAGGATGCGCTCGGAATCGACAAGGGCCTTCGGGCAGCCAAGGCTGACGAAGCCGACTTTGGGGTTCAGCTGGGACATGGAAATCGCGGGACTCTGGGGGCCTGGGCCCCTGCCGGCATGGCAGGGGGACCTGGGGGCCGGGGCCTGAAAGGGCGCCAGTATACCGGGGTTGGCGCCTGCGCCTGAACGGCCAGCCGCCTGATCGGGCACAGCCGCTGACGCGCCGCTAACCCGGCCAGCACCGACAATGCAGGCCTGTCCCCTGCAACGAGGTTCCCGACGATGTCCGAATGGATCACTCTGGATACGCACCACGGCCCGGTTCGCGCCTGGCAGGCACTGCCCGAGGGCAAGCCCCGCGCCGGCCTGGTGATGGTGCAGGAGATCTTCGGCGCCAACCCGCATATTCGCAGCGTGGCCGAACGCTTCGCCGCTGAGGGCTATGCAGTGCTGGCGCCGTCGTTCTTCGATCTGGTCGATGGCGCCGAGGCCGACACCGATGCCCTGCCCTACACCGCCGAAGGCGTGAAGGACGGGCTGGAACGGGTGAATACGCTGGGCATGGAAAAGGCCCTGGAAGTGGTACGCGCCGCCGCCACCCGGCTGGCCCCGTACGGCAAGGTCGGCACGGTCGGCTACTGCTGGGGCGGCAGCGTGGCCCTGCTGGCGGCCATGCGCCTGGGCCTGCCCTCGGTGAGCTACTACGGCGGCCGCAACGTGAACTACCTGGACGAAACACCCAAGGCCCCGGTGATCTTCCACTTCGGCGCGCAGGACAAGAGCATTCCGCCGGAGGCGGTGCAGGCCCACCGCGAAAAACTGCCGCAGATGCCCACTTACGTCTATCCGGCCGACCACGCCTTCAACCGCGACGTCGGACATGCGTATGATCCAGACAGCGCCGCCCTGGCGCTGCAACGCACCCTGGACTTCTTCACGGAGCATCTTGGATGAGCGAGTTCGAACTGGATACACGCCTGGCCACCGACAGCGTGCTGGTCGCCGAAGGCCCGTTGTCGCAAGTGCGGTTGATGAACGATGAGCGCTTCCCCTGGCTGGTGCTGGTACCGCGCCTGGCCGGGGTGACCGAGTGGATCGAGCTGGACGGCGAGCAGCAGGACAAGCTGCGCACCGAACTCAACCGCGCCTGCAAGGCCCTGAAGGGCTCGGACGGGGTGGAGAAGATCAACATCGGCGCGCTGGGCAACATCGTGCGCCAGCTGCATTTCCATGTGATCGGCCGCCACGACGGTGATCCGGCCTGGCCCGGCCCGGTCTGGGGCAGCGGCCCGGCCCACCGCTATGACCCGGCGGCACTGGACCAGCATGTCGCCTACTGGAAGGAACGGCTAGGATATCCGGCCCACTCCTGAGACAGTGCCGACCCGATGCGATTCAACCTCGTCGCCGCCATCCTGCTGATCCTGATCGGCCTGTTCATGCTTGCCAGCAACCTGGGCTGGACGCATCTGAACCTGTCCAAGCTGCTGCTGACCTGGTGGCCGGTGGCGCTGGTGGGCGTGGGCATCGCCATGCTGTTCGGGCGCGGCAAATAAGAAGGGCGGCGCAAGCGCCGCCCTTGCCCGTGTAGAGCCGAGCCATGCTCGGCTCCATGACGGCTCAGGTACGCGGCAGGGTCACGCCGGTCTGGCCCTGGTACTTGCCACCACGGTCCTTGTAGGATGTCTCGCAGACGTCATCGGCAGCGGCCTGGAAGAACAGCATCTGCGCCACGCCTTCATTGGCATAGATGCGCGCCGGCAACGGCGTGGTGTTGCTGAATTCAAGGGTCACGTGCCCTTCCCATTCCGGCTCCAGCGGGGTCACGTTGACGATGATGCCGCAGCGCGCGTAGGTGCTCTTGCCCAGGCACACCACCAGGGTGTCGCGCGGAATGCGGAAGTATTCGACGGTGCGCGCCAGCGCGAAGCTGTTGGGCGGAATGATGCACTCATCGCCGACGATGTCCACGAAGCTGCCCGGGTCGAAGTGCTTGGGATCGACGATGGTGGAGTTGATGTTGGTGAACACTTTGAACTCGCGCGAGCAGCGCACGTCGTAGCCGTAGCTGGACGTACCGTAGCTGACGATGCGCTCGCCGTTGGCCTGCTTCACCTGCCCGGCCTCGAAGGGCTCGATCATGCCGTGCTGCTCGGACATGCGGCGGATCCAACGGTCACTCTTGATGCTCATGCTTTGTCCTGGGTGCGAGGGGCGCGGGGATTCTAGCAGGGGGCCGGGCGCGCCCGGTGGGGCGCTGCCGCGGCGGTCACAGCAGCGAAGACAGGATCGGAATGGCACCGCGCGGACGCTTGCCCACTTCCTCGATCAGCCGCTGCGCGGCCTGGCGGTAGGCCTGGGCGGTGGCCGAATCGGGCTGTGCGGCGGTGATCGGCGTACCGGCATCGCCCTGTTCGCGGATATCGATCTGCAACGGCAGCGAGCCGAGCAGCGGCACGCCGTACTGCGCGGCCATGCGCTCGCCGCCGCCTTCACCGAACAGGTGCTCCACATGCCCGCAGTTGCTGCAGGTGTGCACGGCCATGTTCTCGACCACGCCCAGCACCGGCACCTCGACCTTCTCGAACATCTTCAGTGCCTTCTTCGCATCCAGCGTGGCGATGTCCTGGGGGGTGGTGACGATCACCGCACCGGCCAGCGGAATCTTCTGCACCAGGGTCAGCTGGATGTCGCCGGTGCCCGGCGGCAGGTCGATCAACAGGTAATCCAGGTCATCCCACAGCGTGTCCTCGAACAGCTGGGTGAGCGCTGCAGTGGCACGCGGCGCGCGCATGATCAGCGGCGTCTCGTCTTCCACCAGGTAGCCGATCGACATGGTGTCCACGCCGAACGCGCGCATCGGTTCGATGCTCTTGTTGTCCGGGCTTTCCGGGCGACCGGACAGGCCGAGCATGGCCGGCACGCTGGGGCCATAGATATCGGCATCGAGCACACCTACCCGCGCGCCCAGCTGCTGCAGGGCCACCGCCAGGTTCACCGAGGTCGTGGACTTGCCCACCCCGCCCTTGCCCGAGCCCACCGCGATCACGTTGCGCACGCGCGCATGCGGGGTCAGGCCCTTCTGGACCTGGCTGGCGTGGGGACGGCGGGTCGAACTGTTCACTGCGGGCTCCGAAGAGATCTGATTCAAGAGCCCGCCATCATACAAGCTGGGCGAAAACCGGCCGGACGTCGGCATCTGCCGGTGGGCGCGCGCTTGTGCCACAGACCGGCGCAGACACTCAAGTCTTGACGGCATCGCGCCGCGCGCGAGCGGTAGCGCTCGCCTTCCAGCGCCAGATGTCCCATTCGGCCACCCGAGGTTCGCCACAGCGATCGATTCCGCCCCATGACTGAGATACAGGCCGCGATCAAATCCCAGTTGTAAACGGCAATGGCGCACCGCAGCAATTTCGTTTCAAGTTGTTGAAATTACTAATTTATATCGACATTGAAACAGGCGTTTTCGCAGCGCAACAAACTGACACATTTCAAAACAATCCGGTTAGCCATTGATTAATAAACCGTTTTCAGCCCACCTGCTCTCCACGGTCGTGACAACGATGTGTTGATCACGTTAAAGCCGTGTTACGGTCGAAATGAATGGAAAGCAACTGAACGCAACATAAAGCCGTCACGGATGACACCGCCTTGATCTGTTTCGATGGGGATCCTTCATGCACAGCCACCGCAATGCGTTTTCGCGTCACCCACTGACTCTCGCCCTGATCGGCACCCTGCTGGCCAGCGGCGCCGCCGCGGCGCAGGACGGCGCCACCACCCAGCTGGACCGCGTGACGGTTACCGGCTCGCTGATTCCGCAGACCGAGATCGAGAACCACACCCCGGTCCTGACGGTCACTGCCGAAGACATCCAGACCCGCGGCTTCACCAGCGTGGCCGATGTGCTGCAGCAGTCCTCGCTGTCCACCGGCGGCCTGCAGGGCGGCCAGACCTCGGCCTCGTTCACCCAGGGTGCTGAAGCGGCTGGCATGTTCGGCCTCAGCCCGGGCTACACCAAGTACCTGATCAACGGCCGCCCGATGCTTTCGTATCCGGCGCTGTACAACGGCAGCGATACGTTCAACAACATCAGCGGCATCCCGATCGACATCGTCGAGCGCATCGAGATCCTGCCCGGCGGCCAGTCCTCGCTGTACGGTTCGGACGCCATTGCCGGTGTGGTCAACATCATCCTGAAGGAACGCATGGACGGCGGCACGGTGAGCGTGCGCGGTGGTGCCTACAGCGAAGGCGGCGGCAACAGCTTCCGCTTCAGCGCGGCGCGCGGCTTCAATTCCAAGGATGACCGCTTCAACGCGCTGGTGAACGTGCAGTACGAAAAGACCAGCCCGATCTGGGGTTACCAGCGTGACCTGACCAAGGTCAACAACCCCGATGGTTACAGCCCGCAGTACGTGTCCAACGATTTCCTGGTGCTGCTGCCGGCCAACGGCAACCGCTACGCGATGATGGACCCGGACCTGTGCGCCGACGTGGCGGGCCAGTTCGGTGGCACCACCGTGCTGGGCACCCGCCCCACCGGCCAGGCCTGCGGCTCGGTCTACGGCACCGGCTACAAGACCATCAAGAACGGCAAGGAAAGCGGGCAGATCTACAGCTCGGCCACCTTCGATGTGACTGACAACTTCCAGCTGTTCGGCGATGCGCTGTACAGCCTGGAAGAAGTGAAGTACGCCACCGGTTCCAGCTACACCTGGTGGGGCACGTCCTCCGGCTGGGGTCGCTTCTACGACCAGGACAGCGGCCAGTACATGAACCTGCAGCGCGTGTTCGCGCCGGAGGACATCGGCGGCGCCGGCTACCGCGACATCATGAACACCGACCGCAACAAGGCCTACCAGGTCACCCTGGGCGGTCGTGGTACGGCGGGCAACTGGGATTACAGCGCCAGCTTCACCCGTGGCGAGTACAAGCTGACCGAGCGCAACTTCGTACGCTGGGCCGACCCGATCAACGACTACTTCGAAAACCGTGTGCTGGGTCCGGTGCTGGGCACCACCAGCACGGGCTACAACATCTACAGCCCGGACTGGGATGCGTTCTACTCGCCGCTGCCGTCGGGTGATTTCCAGAGCTTCACCGGCTACACCTACAGCCAGAGCCGCACCTGGCAGAACCTGCTGCGCGCACAGGTCACCAACGGCTCGCTGTTCAGCCTGCCCGGCGGTGATGCCGGCTTCGCGGTGGTGGTGGAAGGCGGCAGCGAAGGTTGGGATTACACCCCCGATGCCCGCCTGGTCGATGGCAGCGTGTGGGGCACCACGGCGGTGTCCGGCGCCGGCCACCGCAGCAGCTACGCGGTGACCAGCGAACTGCGCCTGCCGCTGCTCGACTCGCTCACCGTGACCGGCTCGGGCCGCTATGACGCCTTCAAGATCGGTGGCAACACCATCGACAAGGCCACCTACAGCGTGGGCCTTGAGTTCCGTCCGATCGAGAGCCTGCTGTTCCGCGGCAAGTACGGCACCGCCTTCCGCGCGCCGACCCTGTCCGACGCCTTCCAGGGCGTGAGCGGCTACTACGCCAACGGTTCGACCGACTACTACCGCTGCGGTCAGCTGGGCTTCAACCCGGTCGACACCACCGGCTGCCCGTACGACAGCGTGTCGGTGTTCGGCACCCAGTCCGGCAACCCGGACCTGGAACCGATCACCGCCGACGTCTGGAACGCGGGCGTGGTCTGGGCACCGATCAACAACCTGTCGGTGTCGCTGGACTACTACAACTGGAAGATCGAGAACGAGGTCAACACCCTCAGCTCCGACCAGTTGCTGCTGGCGGAGTACTACTGCCGCAACGGCCAGACCAACAACACCTCGGCCAGCTGCCAGAACGTGAGCGACTGGATCACCCGCGATGCCTCGGGCGTGCTGGATGAGATCTACACGCCGAAGATGAACGTCGCCCGGCAGAACCTGCAGGCGCTGACGGCCAGCTTCAAGTACGTGCAGGACGTGGGTCGCTTCGGCTCGCTGCAGTTCTCGGGCAACTACACCAACATGCTCAAGCGCGAACTGCAGCCGCAGCCGGGCGACGAGTACCTGGACCTGCTGCGCGACCCGTACGCGATGTGGGTCTACGATTCCTACGCCAAGGTGCGCGCCGATGGCTCGATCGCCTGGGCCAAGGACAAGTGGACCACCACCCTGTATGCCAACTACATCGGCAAGACGCCGAACTACATGGCCTACGCGGGCAACGGCTACGACTACGTGCACAGCTCGGGCTACAAGGCTGGCAAGTGGGGTTCCTACACCACCTACAACCTGAGCGTGAACTACCGCGCGATGGACAACCTGACCCTGTCGCTGATGGTCAACAACGTGTTCAACAAGCTGCCTGACAACCAGCGTTACAGCTACGCCGGCACCAGCGGCCAGCCGTACAACAACTACCTGTACAGCGCCTACGGGCGTGCGATCTACGTGCAGGCCAAGTACGACTTCGGCGCGAAGTAAGCCACACCCACAACGCGTTGACTGGAGACCCCGCTTCGGCGGGGTCTTTTTTTTGCCTGGCGGTCATGCCACCGCGGGCCAGCACCCGGCCGGCTGCGCATTGTTAAGCCGAAAGCCCCATTCATCATCCACTCAGGCCGCCAGAAGTTGCAAAGGAAACTGAGACTAAGGCGCTGTATTTGTTGCAGTTTTGTGTGTCGAACTGACTGATTTAGCAAACTCTTGTGACACAACCGTACATTTCTCGTTAAGACCGTGTTAGGTTCCGGTGACGTCAGGATGACGCATGAACATTTGCAGAACGTCGGCAGGGAAGTCCGGCGTTTCACACTTCTTAGGGGGATTCACTTGATGACGCACCATCGCTTGCCCGGTCGCCACCCGCTGACCAATGCACTGCTGGCCGGCCTGATGTTCGCCGCCGCCGCACCCGTCCTGGCACAGGAAGCCACCCCGGGTTCCAACCCGGTCGATCTGGATCGCATCAGCGTGACCGGCTCGCGTATTGCGCGCACCGGCTTCGTCACCCCGTCACCGGTGACGGCCATCACTGCCGAAGAAATCCGCGCCACCGGCGCGAACAACATCGGCGACCTGATGACCCGCATGCCGGCGCTGACCCCGAGCTACACGCTGGGCAACTCCACCCGCTTCATCGGTACCGCTGGCGTGGGCCTGCTGGACCTGCGCGGCATGGGCACCTCGCGCACGCTGGTGCTGGTGAACGGCCGCCGCCACGTGGGTGCGACCTCCGGTTCGACCTCGGTGGACGTGAACACCATTCCGGTGGAATGGATCGAGCGCGTGGAAGTCATCACCGGTGGCGCCTCGGCCGTGTACGGCGCCGACGCCGTGGCCGGCGTGGTCAACTTCATCATGAAGAAGTCCTTCGACGGCGCGGAAATCCGTGGCCAGACCGGCATGGCCGATGAAGGCGGCTTCAACCGCTCGTTCGTCAGCGTGTCGGCCGGCACCGATTTCGCCGGTGGCCGCGGCAACGCTGCCATCGCGCTGGAATACAGCAAGCAGGACCGCTTCGTGCGCACCGACCGTGCCATCGGCCGCGAGTACCTGGTCTCGGTTCCGAACCCGAACTACGACTCGTCCAAGCCGCCGAGCGAAAGCAACCCGCAGACCGTGCTGAGCGGCCCGGGCGGCAACCACTCGATCTCCTACGGCGGTACGTTCACCCTGGGCACCTTCAGTGCCACCAATCCGGCCACCTGGGGCAACCGCTACCAGTTCAACCCGGATGGCACGTTCCGCAAGCAGCGCTACGACGGCATCGTCGTCAGCAACAGCAGCTGCACCAACTGCGACTTCGCCGACCTGAACGCCGTGGCTGACCTGCAGCCGGAGTTCGATCGCAAGAGCGTGAACACGATCGTCAACTTCGATCTGACCGACAACCACCGCCTGTACTTCGAAGGCAAGTACACCGAGACCGAGTCGGACTTCCTGGCCCAGCCGTCGTTCGACACCAACATCCGCATCCAGCGCGACAACGCCTACGTGTCGCCGGAACTGCGTGCGCTGATGCTGGCCAACGGTGCCTCCTCGATCGTGCTGAACCGCTTCAACGTCGACGCCGGCCAGCGCGGCGAGCACGTGGAGCGCAACACCCAGCGCTTCGTGTTCGGCATGGAAGGCAACCTGAGCGAAAACTGGACCTACGATGTGTACGGCAACTGGGGCCAGAGCGAGGTCAAGCGCTGGAACCTGAACAACCGCATCAACGAGCGTTGGCAGGCGGGTCTGGACGCGGTGATCGACCCGGCCACCGGCCAGGTCACCTGCCGCACCACCCTGAACCCGAACGCCATCAATCCGCACACCGGCCGCGTCTACTCCGCGTTCGGCCGTGACGGATGCGTTCCGTTCAGCGTGCTGGGCAATGGCCAGGTCACCCAGGCCGCACGCGACTGGATGAACGTCAATTCGTACAACTTCTCGCGCATCCAGCAGAGCGTGTTCAGCGCATCGGTTGCCAACGGCTCGCTGTTCAGCCTGCCGGCCGGTGATGTGGGCGTGGCCGGTGGCGTGGAATACCGCCGCGAGAAGAGCCGCGAAATCACCGATCCGCTGGCCGCACAGGGCCTGACCTTCCTCAACGCCATTCCCAACCGCGCCGGCAAGTACGACGTGCGTGAAGCGTTCGTGGAAACCACCGTGCCGCTGCTGGCCGACATCCCGGGTATCTACAACCTGACCATGGATGCCGCCGGTCGCTGGTCCGACTACAGCAGCATCGGCAAGACCACCACCTGGAAGGTCGGCCTGGACTGGACCATCATCCCGTCGCTGCGTGCCCGCGGCACCCTGTCGCAGGCCGTGCGCGCACCGAGCATCGGTGAGCTGTACAACCCGCAGAGCGAGAACTTCGCCAGCGTCGCCGATCCCTGCAACTACCTGGTGACCAACACCAACCGTCCGTCCACCGCCAAGGACCCGGTGCTGCGCCAGGCCAACTGCTCGGCGCTGGGCATTCCGGTGGGTTGGGTCGACACCTACACCGCCACCCGCCCCGGCGTGAGCGGCGGCAACCCGAACCTGAAGCCCGAGCGCGCTCGCAGCTTCACCTACGGCCTGGTGTGGCAGCCGGAGTTCCTGGAAGGGTTCGGCATGTCGATCGACTACTGGAACATCAACCTGAAGGACGCCATCGGTGCGGTCACCGCACAGACCAACGCGACCCGCTGCGTCGATTCGCCGGGGGGCGTGGGCAACGCGTTCTGTGACCAGATCGTGCGTGCGCCGGCCGGTGGCTTCACCGACGCCCAGGGCCGTGTGTTCCCGGAATACTCGATCACCCGCTGGACCGCGCTGAACGAGAACCTGGCCCGCTCGCGCCGCATCGGTGTCGACCTGGAAATGGACTACCGCTTCAAGCTGGCCGGCGGCGATACCGTGGTGCGCTTCGTTGGTACCCGTCTGCTGCAGTCCCGCGAATGGGCCTTCCAGGACTTCCCGGATGAATACACCGAGTACGTCACCTACGTGACCGATCCGCGCTGGCGCGCCCAGTTGCAGACCAAGTACTCGCTGGGCCAGTGGCGTGCGTCGTGGGACATGACCTACGTGGACGGCAACCTGCGCGTGACCCCGGACAGCTATAACAGCAACCCCGGTTCGCAGAGCCCGATCCGCAACGGTTCCTACGTGTACAACAACTTCCAGTTCGGCTATCGCTTCCCGGGCGACAAGATCGACGTGTACCTGGGCATCGACAACGCCTTCGACAAGGATCCGCCGGTGAACTACTTCGGTTCGGACGTGGGTTCGGCGCTGTATGACAACGTGGGCCGCTACTTCTACATGGGCGCCTCGTACAAGTTCTGATAGCGCTTCAAGGCAGTACCCGGAAAGGGCGGCGCAAGCCGCCCTTTCCTTTTCCGTATCTGGCGGTCCGGCCAACGGCTGGGGGGTTTGCAATCGGCCATGACCTTCGACACCCTTGCAGGCAGGGCCGCAGGCGTATTGTTCGGCCCACGGTCGTCCATGCGGCCTTTCCCTGACTCACTCGGCCTGGAGGCCATTCAAGTGACCCGTACTCCCAAGATCGTGCTGCTGACCCTGGCCGTTTCGGCCGCGCTGGTCGGCTGCGGCAAGACTGATACCCCGGCAAAGGACGCCACCGCCTCCACGCCGGCTGCCACCGAAGCCGCCACTGCCTACAAGCTGGACGAGAGCAAGCTGCCGGCCTACAACGCCTTCCAGCCCGGTGACCTGGACGCCAGCAAGGACGCCTGCACCGCCTTCGGCGACTACGTGAACAGCAAGTGGCTGGCCGCCAACGAAATTCCGGGCGACCGCACCAGCTGGGGCGCCTTCACCATCCTGGACGAGCGTTCGGTGGCCGTGCAGCACCAGCTGGTCGAGCAGGTGGCGCAGGTGAAGAACCCGGACCACATTGAAAAGGTGGTCGGTGACCTGTGGGCCACCGGCATGGACGAGGCCAAGATCAACGCCCAGGGCATCGAGCCGCTGAAGGCCGACCTGGCCGCCATCGATGGCCTGCAGGACAAGGCCGCCATCGCCGATTACCTGCGCAGCAGCGCGGCCAAGGGCGAGAACGTGCTGTTCGGCTTCGGCGCCGAAGCCGACTTCAAGAACTCGGCCATGAACATGGCCTACGCCAGCCAGGGCGGCCTGGGCCTGCCCGATACCACCTACTACACCGACGCCAAGAACGCCGACAAGCTGAAGGCCTACCAGGCCCACGTGGCCAAGGTGCTGGAACTGTCCGGCGTGGCTGCGGCTGATGCCGCCAAGCAGGCCGAGGACGTGGTCAAGTTCGAAACCCGCCTGGCCAAGGCCTCCAAGTCGAGCGAAGAACTGTCGCGCGACGTGTCCCTGTTCTACCACCCGGTCACCCTGGCCGAGGCCGACGCGCTGACCCCGAACTTCAGCTGGACCGAGTTCTTCAAGTCGCAGAACGTCGCCGCGCCAGAGAAGTTCTCGCTGGCCATCCCGACCTTCCACCAGGAAGTGAGCAAGGCCCTGGCCGATACCGATCCGTCGATCTGGCGCGCCTACCTGCGCTTCCACACCGTTGATGGCGCCTCGCCGTACCTGTCCGAAGCCTTCGTGCAGGAAAGCTACAACTTCTACGGCAAGACCCTGAACGGCCAGAAGGAACAGAAGCCGCGCTGGAAGCGCGTGCTGGGCACCATTGAAAGCGACGCCGGCGAAGCCTTCGGCCAGCTGTACGTGAAGGTGGCCTTCTCGCCGGAAGCCAAGGCGAAGATGGAAGACCTGGTGAAGAACCTGGCCGCCTCGCTGAAGGACCGCATCCAGGGCCTGTCCTGGATGAGCGATGAAACCAAGGCCAAGGCCATCGCCAAGTGGGAAACCTTCACCCCGAAGATCGGCTACCCGGACAAGTGGCGCGACTGGTCGGGCCTGCAGACCAACCGTGACAGCTACCTGGGCAACGTGCGCGCGGCCACCGCGTTCAACTACCAGTACAACCTGTCCAAGATCGGCAAGCCGGTGGACAAGACCGAGTGGGGCATGACCCCGCAGACCGTCAACGCCTACTACAACCCGCTGCAGAACGAGATCGTGTTCCCGGCCGCCATCCTGCAGCCGCCGTTCTTCGACCCGAAGGCCGACGACGCCCTGAACTACGGCGGCATCGGCGCGGTCATCGGCCACGAAATGACCCACGGTTACGACGACCAGGGCAGCCGCTTCGGGCCGACCGGCAACTTCGAGAACTGGTGGACCGAAGGCGATTCGAAGAACTTCGCGGGCCTGACCGGCAAGCTGGTCAAGCAGTTCGACCAGTACAAGGTGGACGGCCAGGCGGTGAACGGCAAGCTGACCCTGGGCGAGAACATCGCCGACCTGGGCGGCCTGGCCACGGCCTACGACGCCCTGCAGAAGGCCAGCGCCGGCAAGGAAGACCCGAAGGTCGATGGCTTCAGCCGCGACCAGCGCTTCTTCTTCAACTGGGCCACCGTGTGGCGCACCAAGTACACCCCGGAAAACGCCAAGGTCCGCCTGGCCACCGACCCGCACGCCCCGGCGCAGTTCCGCGCCATGGGTGCGCCGTCGAACCTGCCGACCTTCGCTGCGGCGTTCCAGTGCAAGGCCGGTTCGCCGATGGCCCGCACCGGCGACCAGCAGGTGGTGATCTGGTAAGCCACGGCTGAGGCTGCGGTAGACCTGCAAAGGCCCGGGACGTCCCGGGCCTTTGTTTTTCCGGGGTCGGATCCCATGCAGGCAACGCCATCCACGCATGGCGTGGATCTACTGCCGCGGGCAAACGCAGCACCGCGTGACGCGTGCATGCCGCGCCCATGCACGGCTTGCTATAGTTCGCCCGCCCTCAATCCATCACGGATTCGTTCTACATGCCCAACTTCCGTCCGCTTGCCGTCGCCCTGGGCATCAGCCTGGCGACCCTGGTCCCGACCCACGATGCATTCGCCGCCAAGAAGAAGGCCGCGCGCGCGCCTGCCGTGAGCGCCCAGTGCAGCGATTTCTACGACGCCACCAACGCCGGCTGGCTGAAGGCCAACCCGGCCCCGCAGACCGGTGCTGCGACCGCGCTGGGCCAGCTGGTCGACCGCAGCCGCCAGCAGCAGCGTGAACTGCTGGACGCCTCGATGAAGGCGCCGCAGGGCAACGTGCAGAAGCTGCTGGGCGACTTCTGGGCCAGCGGCCTGGACGAAGCCGCCGTGGAAGCGGACGGTTCGAACCCGATCGCCCCGCTGCTGACCCGCATCAATGCCATCAAGAAGGCCAAGGATGTACCGGCCTCGATCGCCGCGCTGCACCAGGTCGGTATTCCGGTGGCCTTCAACTTCGGCCCGGACGTGGACCTGAAGGCGCTGGACCGCCACATCGGCTACTTCATGCAGGGCGGCATGGGCCTGCCCGATCCGGCGTTCTACACCCGCACCGACGCGGACACGGTCGCCCTGATGGGCCGCTACCGCAACTACGTGAAGCAGATCCTGGCCCTGACCGGCACCCCGGCCGCCAAGCTGGATGCCGAAGCGCAGTCGGTCATCGCGCTGGAATCCGAACTGGCGCGCAATGCGCAGTCGCTGGCCGGCATCAACAACCCGTTCAACAACTACGCGCCGATCTCCACCAAGGATCTGAACAGCCGCTACCGCAACCTGCAGCTGGATGCCTTCCTGAAGGCGCAGGGCGTGAACGACGACCTGGTCTCGCTGGCCGACCCGCAGCTGTTCAAGCAGCTCGACGGCATGGTCACCAAGCTCAAGCCGGACCAGTGGAAGGCGTACCTGCGCTGGCGCGTGGGTGATTCGATGGCGCCGTACCTGTCCAAGGCCTACCGCGATGCGGAATTCGAATTCCGCGGCCGCGTGCTGCGCGGTGAAACCCTGCCGCCGCAGCGCTGGGAAAGCGTGCTGGACGCCATCAACGTGGCCGCCGGCCCGATGGTCGGCCGCGAATATGCCGCGCGTTACCTGTCGGCCGAAGACCGCCGCCAGGCGGCGTGGATCGTCGACAAGGTGCGTGAAGTGCAGATCGACGCGGTGAAGAACAGCACCTGGATGAGCGCCGAGGCCAAGACCGAAGCGCAGGCCAAGCTGGCCGCGCTGAAGATCGAGATCGGCACCCCGCTGCGCGACCTGGACTACAGCGTGCAGCCGATGGGCCGTGGTTCGTTCGGCGGCAACATGCTGATCGCCTCCACCTGGCGCCACCGCGAAGAGATGAAGCGCATCGGCAAGGGCAACGCCGACCGCCGCTGGGACGTGCTGCCGCAGCAACCGTCGCTGGCCTACGATCTGGCCCAGAACCGCCTGATCGTCACCGCCGCCATCCTGCAGGGCCCGGTGTTCAACGCCAAGGCCGACGCCGCCGACAAGTTCGGCAGCTTCGGCGGCCTGGTCGGCCACGAACTGAACCGCGCCATCGATGCCAAGGGCGCCCTGGTGGATGCCAAGGGCGAGCTGCGCAGCTGGTGGACGCCCGCTGACAAGACCGCCTGGACCCTGCTGGGCAACCGCGTGGCCGCGCAGTACGGCGCCTACGAATTCCCCGGTGTGAAGGGTGCCAAGGTGAACGGCACGCTGACCCAGGAAGAGAACCTGGCCGACATCGCTGGCCTGGAACTGGCCTGGGCCGCCTACACGGCACAGGAACCCAAGGCAAAGCCGGCCCAGCAGCAGGGCTTCTTCCGCGCCTGGGCCGCACTGTGGCCGCAGCAGCTGTCGCCGAACGAAGCCGCGCGCCGCCTGACCGCCGACATCCGTGCACCGGGCCGCTGGCGCACCAACGGGCCGCTGTCGAACCTGCCGGCCTTCGGCGCGACCTTCAGCTGCAAGGCCGGCCAGCCGATGCAGCGCACCGACGCCGAGCAGATCAAGGTCTGGCGTTGAATGCAGCGGTGATGCAGTAACGGAAAAGGCGCCTTCCGGCGCCTTTTCCGCATGTACCTGGGTCGATCCACGCCACGCGTGGATACCCGTCAACCCGGCTGCAACGTGCCGCGGTAGTGCACGATGCGCCCCACCCCCGGCGCGCCAATCTCCACGTCGAACACGAAACGTCCATCCGCCTCGTACTCGAAGCTCTGGTCACCAGGCAGCAGTGCGCGCGGCAGCGGGATGCCCAGCACCGACCAGCTGCGCGGCACCAGTTGCAGCCGCCCGCCGTCCACCACCAGCGCCAAGGCGACCGCCACGGCACCGAAGCGCTCGACCAGCAGCGCCTCGTCACGCCCCTTGCCTTCGGTCTGCAGCGAAGAGAAGCGCTGCCCGTTGAAGGTGCGCGTCCAGCGCTCGCCGCCCGCTTCGGGGCTGAACTGCACTGTCACCGGCACGTTGGCAGCGGCGGCGGGGAAACCGAAGATCCTGCCCAGCACGCGCGACAACACGCCGCGCCCGCGCTCCACCTGCGCCTGCCCCACCCAGCGCTGCGCCGCACCCGGTGCATGCAGCGCCTGCACGGTGGCCGGCAATCGCGCATACGCATCGCCCAGCACGCGCTGGTACAGGCTGGCACCGGGCATGTCGCGGCGGAAACCGGTGTGGATGGTGCGGCCGACAAACAGCTGTTCGTAGTCGGACAGTTCCAACGCATGGGTGGCCGCGCGCGCGCCCGGTGCGGGCCGCTCACCGGCCAGTTGCTTGCGGATCACCGCTTCGATCGCCATTGACGGAATGTAGGGACCATCATCGGCTTCGGCCAGCAGGTGCCAGCTCTGTTCCATCGGCGCGCCGTTGCTTGTGCCCTGCGCACGCACGATCATGCCGCCGCGGTGTTCGCCGAACTTCATCAGGTTCAGCACGGTGTAGAACAGGCGCGAACACGGCTCCAGCGACGGCAGCTTGAAGCGCCAGCGCGCCTTGGCCAGCAGGTTCAATACCCGATGCAGCACTTCCGGCACCGGGCCGGCGCCCATCCAGATATCGGTCATGGTCGGGTGTTCGGGCGGCAGCACCTGCAGGTCCGGCACATCCACCAGCGAAAAATGCAGGTTGCGCAGCGGCAGGCGCCCCGGCACCGCGACGGTGAAACGGCGGCTCTCGGCCAGACCAACGCCGTGGCCATCGCGGCCGTGCCGGCGCAGTTTCACCGGCGAACCGGCATAGCCCACCACCGCGCGCATCACGTTCAGGCCGATGCCTGCGAACGGCGACGGCGCGATACCGCCTTCCACCCGCACAATGTCCATGCGCGTGGCCATCTGCCGCAGCACCGCAGCGGTCAGCACCGGGAAACTGCTGACCCCGGAAAGCACGTACACGCCAGCCGCGCGGGCCTGTGCATCGTAGGCGGACACGCCGAACACGAAGTCGGCGGCATCGGCGAAATCCAGGTAATCGATGCCGGCGGCGATGCACGCTTCCACCGCGCTGTAGCGGTGCTCGCCGTAATCCTGGAAGGGGCCGGAGGCATCGACCACCAGGTCGGGGCGCTCGGCCTGCAGTACCGGAGCCAGTTGCCGCCGGTCCACCTGCAGCGGGCGTACCCGCGGCTGGCCCTGATGGGTCGCGCAGAACGCCTGCGCCGCTGCCAGCGTGCGGCCGGCGATCAACAGCTCCAACTGCGCAAGATCGGCCAGCAACCGCACCAAGCGCCCACCGAACACACCGTACCCACCCAGAACCAGGATCTTCACGCGCCTTCCCTGTCGTGTCGTTGCGCCATGGTAGCGCGCCGCCTGGCGCTCCTGCAGCGCAGCACGATCCGGTGTTAACGGGTGCCGTGCTATCGCTGCGCCATCGACCGTTCCGGAGCCCGGCCATGGCCCACAAGAACACCATCTGCGTGTGGTACGACAAGGACGCCCTGGCGGCGGCCACCTTCTATGCCCAGACCTTTGCCGACAGTGCGGTGACCGCCGTGCATGCCGCGCCCAGTGACTACCCCGACGGCCGCGAGGGCGATGTGCTGATGGTGGAATTCACCGTGTACGGCATTCCCTGCGTGGGCCTCAATGGTGGCCCGGCGTTCAAGCACAGCGAAGCGTTCTCGTTCCAGATCCAGACCGAGGACCAGGCCGAAACCGACCGGCTGTGGGACGCCATCGTCGGCAACGGCGGCCAGGAAAGCGAATGTGGCTGGTGCAAGGACCGCTGGGGCGTGTCCTGGCAGATCAGCCCGCGCGTATTGATGGACGCGGTGACCAGCAGCGACAAGGCACTGGCGCGACGCGCGTTCAACGCCATGATGCCGATGAAGAAGATCGACATCGCCACCATCGAAGCCGCCATCGCGCAGGCATGAACCACTGGGACGCGATCATCGTCGGTGGCGGCCACAACGGTCTGGTGTGCGCGGCCTATCTGGCCCGCGCCGGGCACAAGGTGCTGGTGCTGGAACGACGCGCGGTGCTGGGCGGGGCCGCCGTCACCGAAGAATTCCACCCGGGCTTCCGTAACTCGGTGGCCTCGTACACGGTATCGCTGCTGCAGCCGAAGGTGATCGACGACCTGCAGCTGCACCAGCACGGGCTGCGCATCGTTGCGCGGCCGGTGAACAACTTCCTGCCGCTGGCCGATGGCCGCTACCTGCTGGCAGCACCGGGCCGCACCCAGGCCGAGGTGGCGAAGTTTTCCGCGCGCGATGCACAGGCCCTGCCCGCCTATGAAGCCCGCCTGGAAATCTTCGCCGACGTGCTGCGCGCCTGGGCACTGCGCGCGCCGCCCGACCTGGGCGTGGACGCCGGCTGGCGTGCGCTTCCGGCGCTGTGGCAGATGGGCCGGCTCGGCCGCGAGCTGGCGGCGCTGGACCCGGCGCTGCGGCAGGAACTGCTGGACCTGTTCACGCTGTCGGCCGCCGAGTATCTGGACCGCTGGTTCGAGAGCGAACCGATCAAGGCGCTGTTCGGGTTCGACGGCATCGTCGGCAATTACGCCAGCCCGTATACGCCGGGTAGCGCCTACGTGCTGCTGCACCACGTGTTCGGCCAGTGCAACGGGGTGAAGGGCGCCTGGGGCCACGCGATCGGTGGCATGGGCGCGATCAGCCAGGCCATTGCCGCGGCCGCACGCGAGGCCGGCGCCGAACTGCGGGTCGATGCCGCCGTGCGCCACCTGCAGGTCGAACACGGGCGCGTGGTCGGCGTGGTGCTGGCCGACGGCAGCAGCGAGCGCGCCCACGCGGTGGTGGCCAACGTCAATCCGAAACTGCTGTACGAACAGTTGCTGGAACCGCAGCAGGTACCGGCCCCCACCCGCGAGCGCATGGCGCAGTGGCGCTGTGGTTCGGGCACCTTCCGCATGAACGTGGCGCTGTCTGCCCTGCCCGACTTCCGTGCCCTGCCCGGCCCCGGCCCACACCTGAGCGCGGGCATCATCCTGGCCCCCAGCCTGGACTATATGGATCGCGCGTGGCTGGATGCACGCCGCGACGGCTGGTCGCGCGAACCGATCGTGGAGATGCTGATTCCCAGCACCCTGGATGATTCGCTGGCGCCGCCGGGGCAGCACGTGGCCAGCCTGTTCTGCCAGCACGTGGCGCCGGTGCTGCCAGGCGGCATGCACTGGGATGATCACCGTGACACCGTGGCCGATCTGATGATCGCCACCGTTGATCGCCATGCACCCGGGTTCGCGGCCAGCGTGCTGGGCCGGCAGGTGCTGTCGCCGCTGGATCTGGAGCGCACCTTCGGGCTGATCGGCGGCGACATCTTCCATGGCGCGCTCAGCGCCAACCAGCTGTTCTCAGCGCGGCCGATGGTGGGCCAGGCCGGGTATCGCGGCGCCCTGCCCGGTCTGTATCTGTGTGGGTCGGGCACCCATCCCGGTGGCGGCGTGACCGGGGCACCGGGGCACAATGCCGCCCAGGTGGTGCTGCAGGATCTGTGAGGTGGCCCGCATGGGTAGGTGCCAACCTTGGTTGGCACGCCTTTGCGTGTGCCAACCAAGGTTGGCACCTACCGGACGTTTCGTGCCGACCAACGGTCGGCACCTACCCGCGTGAAGCAAGGCGCGGCGCGCCTTACTTCACGCTGCGCAGGTGGTTCGGGCGCTTTGGCGGGCCGGGTGGGCGGCGCTTGTTGAACGGTGGTTGGCCGCGCCAGTAGCGGATCAGCAGCCAGCCGAACAGCATGCCGCCCAAGTGCGCGAAGTGGGCAACGCCCGGCTGCCAGCCGGTCATGCCCAGCACCAGTTCGCCCACGCCGAACAGGATCACGAAGGTGCGTGCCTTCATCGGAATGGGCGGGAACAGCAGCATCACCCGCTGGTTCGGGAACAGCATGCCGTAGGCCAGCAGCAGGCCGAACACACCGCCGGACGCGCCCAGCACTGGTGCCGGGTTCTCCAGCAGCGAGCCGACCAGCAACTGGCACAGGCCGGCGCCCACCACGCACACCAGGTAATAGATCAGGAACCGCTTCTCGCCCCAGGTCTGTTCCAGCGGCGCGCCGAACATGAAGACGGCCAGCATGTTGAAGAACAGGTGGCCGAAGCTGCCGTGCAGGAAACCATAGGTCAGCAGCTGCCAGGGCTGGAAGTTGCCGCCCGGCGAAAAGGCGTCGAAGCCCTGCTGCAGCGGCTGCAGCATGAACGGGGCAAAGGTCTGCATGCCGAGCAGGAACGGCTGCTGCAGCAGGAACAGGATCGCGTTGGCGATCAGCAGGGCCTTGGTAACGGTGGGCAGTCGCGGGAACATGTGATGACCGGCATGGAACGAACACCATCATAGCCGGTGCAGGGTGTGGGTTTGGCGACGGCGCTGGCGTGCCGGTTCAGCCGGCGGCGATGCTCAGGCCGGGCCCCACAGCGCCGCGTCCAGGGCGGCGGCCGGGTCGATCGCCGGCATGCGCACGCGGCCATTGGTGACCACCACGCCTTCGGCACGCAGCCGCTGCGCCTGCTCGCGCCAGCCCGCCGATCCTTCGGCCATGGCGATACGGCCGTCCGAACGCAGCACCCGGTGCCAGGGCAGGCTGGGATCGTCGTTCTGCCCCAGCACGCGGGCGGTCAGGCGGGCGCGACCGGGCAGACCGGCACGCATGGCGACCTGGCCGTAGCCCATCACCTGGCCCGGCGGAATGGCATGGATCACCTGCAGGATGCGCGCGCGCGCCTGTTCCGGGGTCAGCGCCGCAGGCGCGTCACCAGCAGCACGCCCAGCAGGACCAGCACGGTGCCGGCGATCTGCGCCGGCCCCATCGGTTCGTCGAGCAACCATAGGCTCATCACGATGGTGGAAACAGGGCCCAGCATACCCACCTGCGCGGCCAGCGACGAACCCACGCGCTGCACCGCCAGCATGATCGCCAGCACCGGCAGCACCGTGCACACCGTGGCATTGACCAGCGACAACCACTGCACCGGCGCCGGTGCCTGCCACAGCAGCGGCAGCGGGTGGGTCACCGCAAAGTGCAGCAGCACCAGCACGCTGGCCACGCAGCTGGCATAGGCGGTCAGCCGCACCGCGCCCACGCGCGCCACCACCTGCCCGCTGCCGAACAGGTACAGCGCATAGCTGAGCGCACTGCCCAGCACCAGCAGGCTGCCGATGATGATCTGCCCGCCCTCGCGCTGCAGGTCATGGCCAAAGGCCAGCAACACGCCCAGGTAGCTGAGCACCAGCGCGGCGATCTGCCAGCGCCCCGGCCGCTGCCGTGCCAGCAGCACGTTGATCAGCAGCACCAGGGTCGGGTTCAAGTACAGGATCAGCCGTTCCAGGGTCACGCTGATGTACTGCAGCCCCTGGAAATCGAGCAGGCTGGACAGGTAGTAGCCGGTGAAGCCGAGCCACAGCACGCGCGCACGGTCCGCCCAGGACAGCGGTTCGGCGCGGCGTGCGCTCCACAGCGCCATCAGCACGAACAGCGGCAGCGCCATCAGCATGCGCAGGGCCAGCAGCGTGGTCGCATCCACGCCATGGCGCAGGCCCAGCTTGACGATGATCGCCTTGCCGGAGGCCGCAACGGCGCCGATCGCGGCCAGCCCGATGCCGCCCAGCGCGATGCGGGGCGAGGCGGTGGCGATGCGCGAAGACGGGCTGGACATGGGAACGACAACAGGCCGCGCGGGGCGGCCAGGGGCAATCGTGGGGCGCCCATTGTCGCATGGGGCGGCGCAGGCCGTAGCGTCGAGCTTGCTCGACTGCGCGCGGTCCTTCAGTCGAGCAAGGTTGATCAGTCGAGCAAGCTCGACTCTACCCAGCCGGGTTACCGCATCAACACCACTTCTTCCGACGAGGTGGGATGGATCGCCACGGTGGCGTCGAACTGCGCCTTGGTCGCCCCCATCTTCACCGCCACCGCAAAGCCCTGCAGGATCTCATCGGCGGCCTCACCCAGCAGATGGATGCCGACCACGCGTTCTTCCGGGCCCGCACACACCATCTTGAACAGGCTGCGCTGGGTGCCGTTGGCCAGCGCCTGCAGCATCGGCCGGAACCGGCTGTGGTAGACCGTTACCTGATCGAAGCATTCGCGCGCCTGCTGTTCGCTCAGGCCAACCGCGCCCAGCGGCGGGTGCGAGAACACCACGCTGGGGACGGTCTCATAATCCATCTTCGATTCCGGCTTGCCGCCGAACAGGCGGTCCATCAGGCGCCGCGATGCGGCCACCGCCACCGGGGTCAGCCCGACCTTGCCGGCAATATCGCCCACCGCGTGCACGCTCGGCACCGCCGTGGTCTGCCATTCATCGACCTTCACCTGGCGGTGCTCACCGATGCCGATGCCCAGCGCTTCCAGGCCCAGATCCGCACTGTTGCCGCGGCGGCCGGTAGCGAAGAACACCGCATCGAACGCGCAGTCCAGCGCCCCCTGCGCGCCCACCACGCGCACCAGCTGGCCCTCGCGCTGCAGTGCCTTCAGGTCGAATTCGAAGCAGATGCGCACGCCCTGCTGGCGCAGGTTCTCGGCCAGCTGCTCGGTCAGCTCGTGGTCGAAACGGTCCAGCAGGCGCTGCCCGCGCACCAGCAGGCTGACCCGGCTGCCCAGCGCCTGCAGCAGGCCGGCCAGTTCCACGGCGATGTAGCCACCACCGACGATCGCCACCTCGGCCGGCGCCGCGCGCAGATCGAAGAAATCATCCGATACCAGGCCCAGCTCGGCGCCGGGCACGTCGGGCCGCTGCGGGTGCGCGCCGGTGGCGATCAGGATGTGCTGGGCGCTGTAGCGCACGCCATCGGCGCAGGCCACGGTGTGCGCATCCAGCAGGTGGCCGCGCGCGGGAATGCGCACTACGCCAGTCTCGTCCAGGCGCGCGTGGTAGCTCTTGTGGATGTTGGTGATGTAGGCCTGGCGGTGGATCACCAGCTCCTTCCAGGACAGCGCAGGACGCGCCGGCACATCGAAACCCATTGCATGGGCCAGGCCGATACGCTCGGCCAGATCGGCCGCCAGCCACATCGCTTTCTTCGGCACGCAGCCGATGTTCACGCAGGTGCCGCCCAGCTCGCCCGGTTCCAGCAGTGCCACCCGCTTGCCGTACTGCGCGGCGCGGATCGCGCCGGCCAGGCCGGCAGAACCGCCGCCCAGCACGATCAGGTCATAGTCGAAGGGCGCAGTACTCATCGCAATCGCTCGCAGTCAGGGGAAACAACAACATCGTCGGGGTACGCCACGCGCACGCGGCCAGCATGCCACGGCAGGCTGGCAGCCCCGCGTGAGTGATACGGCACGTCAGTCGGCCGCGCGGGTAACGCGCATGGCCGGCCACTGCCGGTAGGTCATCGCCCGCCACAGCCATTCCACCGGCCCGAAGCGGAAACGACGCAGCCACACGTGGCTGATCGCCACCTGCGCCGCGAACAGCGCCAGCGCCAGCAGCAGCTGCCAGGCGCGCGGCACCTGCTCGAACGCCCCCAGCCCATAGTGGTAGAACAACAGCGTGCACAACAGCGACTGCAGCAGGTAATGGGTCAGCGCCGTGCGCCCCACCGCGGCCAGGCCGCGCAGGGCCACGCGCCAGCGCACGATCCACGCCAGGTAGCCCAGGCACATGGGCACTGCACCGATCGCCACCAGGGCCATGGCGGCGGTGGTGGGCAGATCGTAGGCGCCGGGCTGCAGATAAGGCTTCCAGTACGTGCCGGCCAGCGTCAGCAGCAGGCCCAGCGGCAGTGCGACCCAGCGCAGCAGCGCGTACAGGCGCGGGAAACGTTCCGGCGCGGACAATGCACCGCTGCTGGCGAACCAGCTGCCAAGCAGGAACATGCCCAGTACCTGCGGCCCGGAAATGATCATGCCGCCCAGCGCCACGCCGAACTCGTGCAGGCGCTGGCCATTGGCCTGCAGCCAGCTGCCCTGCCCATACACCAGGCGCTGCTGGTCGATGCTCTGCTGGGCGTCGGCCAGCATCCGCTGCAGATCTTCCGGAGTGGCCATCGACACCATGGCACCGACCAGCAGCATCAGCAGCACGCCGCCCAGATAGACCGTGGCCCCCATCCAGGGCAGCCAGCTGCGCGGCGCTTCACGGCAGGCCAGCAGCGGCAGCGACGCCAGCGCATACAGCACCAGGATGTCGCCGGACCAGACCAGCAGCGCATGGCACAGCCCGATCAGCAGCAGGCCCGCGCTGCGGCGCAGGTAGAACGGGGCGAAATCACGGCCGGCCGTTTCGGCGCGCTGGGCCATGACCGCGAAGCCGGCACCGAACAGCAGCGAGAACAGGGTGAAGAATTTGCCCTGCACGAACACGTAGACGAAGGCATCGGCCCAGTAGTCGATGCCCTGCCAGTGCGTGTCGATGCCGGTGAAGGCCAGCTCCAGCGGGCCGGCGAAGGCCTCGATGTTCATCAGCAGGATGCCCAGCAGGGCCACCCCGCGCAGCACATCCAGCACGGCGATGCGTTCGCCGGAGGTGACCGGCTGCAGGGAAGGAAGTGCGGCGTTCACGGAACATCCGGTGGGCAGGTCCGTCATTATGCCGCTGCCGGGCGCACTGCGGGCCTGCCCGCGGCCCGGCCCGGAAACGCAACGGCCCGCCGAAGCGGGCCGTTGCGGGCATCACGATCGCGCAGCGATCAGTGCTGGTGACCGCCGTCGCCGTGCACGTGGCCGTGTTCGATCTCTTCCTTGCCGGCTTCGCGCACTTCAACGATTTCCACGTCGAAGTGCAGGTCCTTGCCGGCCATCGGGTGGTTCAGGTCAACGTCGACCACGCTCATGCCGACCTTCTGCACGGTGACCGCGCGCGGGCCGAAGTTGGTCTGCAGCACCACCTGCTGGCCCGGGGCCAGCTTGGCGTTGCCGAAGTGCTTCTTCGGCACGCGCTGGGACAGGCCTTCGCGGCGTTCGCCGTAGGCATCTGCAGCGGTCACGTCGACGCTGAAGGTCGCACCGGCTTCCTGGTCCATCATGGCGTTTTCCAGGCCCGGGATGATGTTGCCGTGGCCGATAAGGATCGCCAGCGGCTCGCCGCGGTCCTTGGACGACTCGATCGGCGCCTGGCCGACTTCGGAAACGGTGTAGTGGAAGCGGACAACGCGGTCTTTTTCGATCTTCATGCGCAACTCTGTCTGGATCTGCCGAAGGCAGGCGGGTTGGGGCGGGTTGTCGCCCGGCGGGGACGCCGCCATCATGACGGCCAATCCAAGGTGGCGCATTATCCGGAGATCATGCACATCACGCCAGTTTCGTCCGGCCCGCGCCGGCTCTTCGCGCCCGCTCTGCTGCTGGCCCTGCCCCTGTTGCTTTCCGCCTGCGGCGGCGGCAAGGCCACCCGCCCCGCCCCGCCGCCGCCCTCGGCGCACTGGCCGGCGACCACGCCGGACAACCCCGAGGCCGCCAATTCGGTGCTGATGCGCGCGATCAGCCTGGTCGGCACGCCCTACCGCTATGGCGGCAACACCCCCGATTCGGGCTTCGACTGCAGCGGCCTGGTCACCTACGTGTACCGGGAAATGGTCGACCTGAAGCTGCCGCGCACCTCGCGCGACCTGGCCGCGGTGCAGGGCCCGAGGATCGATCCGCAGCGCCTGGCCACCGGCGATCTGGTGTTCTTCGGCAGTCGCGGCAACGTGACCCACGTGGGCATCTACGTGGGCGAAGGCCGCTTCGTGCACGCGCCCAGCACCGGCGGCACGGTGCGCCTGGATTCGCTCAGTGGTCCCTACTGGAAAGACCACTACACAGGAGCGAAACGCGTCCTTCGCTAAACTGAACAGGCGATATGTTCAAAACTGTGACGCAGATCACGCTGTAAATAACGATTTTATAACGGAATTTTTAACTTATCGCGGCTTTTACAGGGCATGATGCCCCATCGTTTTTTTCCTGTGACCGACGCGTGACGACTGACGACCTGCAAGGCCAAGGCCAGACCGCCGTTCCTTCACATCGTGTCCGCCCGCTGCTGCTGGGCCTGGCACTCTGCCTCTCCAGCCTTCCGGCCTGGGCGCAGACCGCTCCGAACCGTTCCGACGCACCGGCACCGGCTTCCGTGGAAGCCACCGCCAAGCCGGCCGCCAAGGCCGAACCGGCCGCCCAGCGCAGCCGCGCCGATGCCGCCGCCAGCGCCACCCTGGCCGCCCTGCTGCCGCACCTGGCCGCCAACGACACCATTCCGCTGATGGACCGCTCGGCCATGGTGGCCGGTGACCTCAGCCGCCTGCTTGCCAACTACGACACCAGCAGCGCCGCCAACGGCAGCGTCGTGGTCGGCAGTGAAGCCGACAACGGCAAGGTGCAGTCGCTGCTGCGCCGCGCGATGACCCTGCTGGGCACCCCGTACCGCTGGGGCGGCAGCAACCCGGACAGCGGCTTCGACTGCAGCGGTCTGGTGGGCTACGTATTCCGTTCGGCACTGGGCATCGAACTGCCGCGCGTCTCGCGCGAAATGGCCCACGACAACAACGCCCAGCTGATCAATGACCGCGCCTCGCTGGCCGCCGGCGATCTGGTGTTCTTCGGCCGCAAGGGCCGGGTCGACCATGTCGGCATCTACGTGGGCGAAGGTCGCTTCCTGCACGCCCCGAGCACCGGCAAGGACGTGCGCGTGGACACCCTGCTCAGCGGCTACTGGGGCAACAAGTTCATGCAGGCGCGCCGGGTCGATCTCTGACCGCCGCCCGCCTCGTCACCGTCTGAACGACCAAGCCGCTGCCCTGCAGCGGCTTTTTCGTTGTTGCGCCGCTGGCCGCTGGCCGCCGCCCCGTGCGTTGGTGCTTGATGTCACGGTCCGTTGGGCCGCGGCCGGCCGCCAGCCCGCGGCCTGCGTAACCCGGCGTGGGGCGGCATGCCGGGATACCCAGCCATACCCCGCCCGCGCTGTCTGCGTGCCGGGGGGAAAGGAATGGCAGCAAGCCTGGAAGTTCCATCACGTTGCGTGATCTGGTTCGGACAGCCGCAGGCATCCGAGCGTGGCGCGCTGGCCGCCGCCGGCTGGCAGCTGCGCTGCGTGGCGCCCGGGCCGGCGATGGCGGTCGGCCTGCGCGGTCGCGACCATCTGGTGGCGGTGATCGACCTGCGCCACCTCGATCTGGACGCGCTGCAGGCACTGCTGCCCTGGGTGCAGCAGCACCAGCACCTGCCCTGGCTGGCGGTGCTGCCGGCGGACGTGCACAGCCCTCCCCCTGCCTGGACCGACGTCCTGCTGGCCTGCCAGAACCAGTTCACCCTGCCGCTGGAACTGGGCGCGCTGGTGTCCACCATGCAGCGCCAGGCCGACGCTGACACCAGCGACCCGGCGCGCGCCTGCGATGGCGGTGGCCTGCCGGCCCTGATCGGTGACAGCCCGCGCGTGCTGGCCGTGCGCGCGGCCCTGCACAAATTCGCGCCGGTGGATCTGCCGGTGCTGGTCACCGGCGAAACCGGCACCGGCAAGGAACTGGCCGCGCAGGCCCTGCATGCGCTGTCTGGCCGGGCCGGCAAGCCCTTCCTGGCGGTGAACTGCGGCGCCATTCCCGCCAACCTGGTGCAGTCGGAGCTGTTCGGCCATGAGCGCGGCGCGTTCACCGGCGCCGCCCAGCGCCGCATCGGCCTGTTCGAATCGGCCCATGGCGGCACCGTGTTCCTGGACGAGGTGGGCGACCTGCCCGGCGATGCGCAGACCAGCCTGCTGCGCGTGCTGCAGGAAGGCACGCTCGAACGCGTGGGCAGCAACCAGCCGCTGCGGGTGGATGTGCGGGTGCTGGCCGCCACCCATGTCGAACTGGAACAGGCGGTGGCCCAGGGCCGCTTCCGGCGCGATCTGTATTACCGCCTGAACGTGCTGCGCCTGCCGATGCCCCCGCTGCGCGAGCGTGGCAGCGACGTGCTGCTGCTGGCCGATCATTTCCTGCGCGGCTTCCGCCAGCGCCATCCCGGCCGCGCGCGGGGTTTCGACACCGGTGCCCGACAAGCGATGCGTGGTTTCGGCTGGCCCGGCAATGTGCGCGAGCTGCTGAACCGCGTGCAGCGTGCGGCGATTGTGGCCGAGGGCGAACTGATCACCGCCGCCGACCTCGAACTTGCCGACGACGCACTGCCCGAACCCCGCGCACTGCTGCAGGATGCCCGTGGCCAGGTGGAACGCGATCTGCTGCTGCAGGCATTGCGCCAGCACGGCTACAACGTATCCGCCTGCGCCCGGCACATGCAGGTATCGCGCGTGACCGTCTACCGGCTGTGCCGCAAGCACCGCCTGGAACTGCCCCCGGAGCGCTGATGCCCGGCCGCCGTTGAAGTTGCCGTTGAAGTTGCCGTTGAAGTTGCCGTTGACGTTGCCGTTGCCGTTGACGTTGCCGTTGACGTTGATTTGGATCCGCCTTGAAGCGAGCCGAGCACCGCAGGTCCGGCGAGGGCGAAGAGGCGCCGGTGTCTGAGCGCAGCGAGTTCGGCGCCGTCCCTCGACGGGCCGAGGAGCGCAGGGTACCGGCGCGCAGCGCCGGCTCGCCGACTGCGGTGTGTTTCTTTGGTTACTTTCTTTGCACAAGCAAAGAAAGTGACACCCCGCCGCGGTCGCGGAAACGAAACGCCGGGCATGGCCCGGCGCTACCGAGATGCCCGGCTGCCGTTGACGTTGCCGTTGCCGTTGACGTTGATTTGGATCCGCCTTGAAGCGAGCCGAGCACCGCAGGTCCGGCGAGGGCGAAGAGGCGCCGGTGTCTGAGCGCAGCGAGTTCGGCGCCGTCCCTCGACGGGCCGAGGAGCGCAGGGTACCGGCGCGCAGCGCCGGCTCGCCGACGGCGGTGTGTTTCTTTGGTTACTTTCTTGATGGCGCACATCCATGTGCGCCACCCTACGGGCCGGCTGCGCCGTTCCGCGCTGCTCCTGCAGCACGGTGCACAAGCAAAGAAAGTGACACCCCTCCGCTGCCGCGGAAAACAGCAGCCGGGCGTGGCCCGGCTCTACCATGCGTGAGCGCCACCACAACAAGAAACGCCGGGCATGGCCCGGCGCTACCGATGCATGGCGTCAGCCCTTCGCTACAGCATGTACGGCACCTTGAACGCCAGGGTGAAGTCCGGCGCGTCCGGGGTCAGGCCGATGCCCAGCAGGGTGACCAGCGTGGTGTTCTGGTTCAGCGCATAGGTCACGCCCAGGTTCAGCGAGGCGGCATTGGCATCACTGCCGATCACCTTCACCCATTGCCCGCCCTTGAACCGCGTCGAGGCACGAGCGGTGATCTTGTCGCTGAAGGAGATGCTCAGGCTGGTGCGTTCGTTGAAGGCAAACGCCACGCCTGCGCCGAAGTACACCGATCCGCCCAGCTTCACATCCCCCGGGTTGGTGGTGTCCGGGTTGCTGTCGATATCGCTGAAACCCCGCGGGAACGAATGGATGTAACCGGCGTTGGCGAACAGGATCGCCGGGTCGGCGGTCTTGACCATCGACACACCCAGGTTGGCCTGCCACACGCCATTGCCGGTAGGCTGTTCGCGCGGAACCGCGAAACGGATGTAGTCGTCGTCATCACGCTCGATCACCTTCCAGTCCAGCCCGTAGGGGGCACGCCCGGTCGGTGCGGTCACTCCGCCGGTCAGCACGGTTTCCGGCCGCCAGCCACGTTCGCCGAACAGCCGGTAGTTCGCGCTGACGCTCACATCGCCCAGGCCATTGCCATTGGTTTCTTCCTGCGCGATCGCAGCCGCCGCACCACCGGCACCCCCCTTCTGATAGACCGTGCGCCGTGCCAGGTAGGGCACGTCGGCGTTCAGGGTCAGGTTCGGGCTCACGCCCCAGCGCGCGGCCAGGTTGTAGGTGAGCGAATCGGATTCGACGTTCTCGATGGCGATGTTGCCCAGGAAGATCGCATCCAGCGCCAGGAAGCCATTGAGGGTCAACTGCTTCCTGTCGTAGCGGGCATAGGTCAGGCTGTTTTCCAGGGTGAACCTGCGTGAGAACAGCGCAGCCTGCTGCTGCTTCACGTCGTCCACGCTGCGCCGCGCTTCCTGCTTGGCCTGCTGTGCTTCGGCAGCGGTGCTGGCGTAGCCCTCGCTGCTGGGCGGTACTGCGGCCGCGGCCGCCGGGGCCAATGGCGCCGCCGGTGTGGATGCCGCGCCGGCACGACCGTTCAGGCGGGCCTGCATGGCCTGCACCTGCATGTCCAGTTCGCGCAGGCGCCGTACCTCCTGGGCGTAGTTGGCTTTCAGTTGTTCCAGTTGGCCGATCAGTGCCTGCACGTCGGCCGTATCGTTGGCCGCCGGCTGCTGGGCGAAGGCGTTGGCCGCCAGCGCCGCCAGCGCCAGCGGGGTAAGCCGCAAATAGGTATGCATGTCAGTGACCTGCGTTGAACGTTCGTCCCCCTTGACCGGACCGGTTTACTGGCCCGGGCCCATGCCGCGGTTCAGCGCGATTGCCTGGGCCACGTTCTGGCTCAACGGCAGGTTGCCGGCCACGGAATTGCGTACCAGCTCCAGCTGCAGCCGGTTGCTGGCGTTCTGGCCGTCGCCGCTCAGGGCAATGCCCTGGCCGACGCTGCCATTGCGGATCCACTGCTGCACCATGCCCTGGCCATCGACCTGCAACAGCAGGCGCGCCTGGTTGCCGTCCAGCACCGCGCTGGCGCTGGCGCCACCCTGCTGCACCTGGGCAATGCGCGTTCCGTCGTCACTGCCGGCCACGGGCACGGCGCCATCACGGATGGTGAGCGAGGTGACGTTGCGCGCGGTGTTGCCATCGCCCGCCACCTGCACGCTCTGCACCAGACCACTGGCATTGGCCAGGCCGGTGCTGTCGATGCTGCGGCCACTGGTATCGGGTAGCGGTGCATCGGCGGCGGTGACCTGCACGCTGGGCTGGAAGGTCAGCTTGGGCGTACTGCCCTGGCGGAAATCCATGCCCAGGGTGAGCGCACCCTGCACCGCGCCGCCGTCATTGCCCTTCCACTGCGAAATCATGGTGACGCCGAACCAGGCCACGTTGTTGCCGCCCACGGTGTAGCGGCCACGCATCAGATTCAGCTCCGGATCGGGGATTTCCTTCAGGCCGCGCCCCGGCGCACCATCTGCGGCCCACGCGGGCAACGCAGGAAGTACCAGCAGCGCAGCAATCAGTACACGTTGGCAAAACATGATCGTGCCTCCTTCAGAACAGGTCGGCATGGCTGAAGCCGAAGTCGACCAGCTCGGCATCGGTGATCGGTCCCTGCCGCGCATACAGCGCGCGTGCACTGGGCCGTTCGCTCGGTTGCAGCAGGACCGTATTGCGATCGAAGTCGCTGCCGATGACGACGAAAACGGCGCGCGACGGCCATGCTTCCAGGAACTCCGGTAGCGGCAGCGCACGGTTGCCCAGGATCGGGTCGGCCACTTCCACCACGCCGCCCCGCACCTGCTTGAGCACCACGAAATGGCGGAAGCCGCGCACATCCATCAGCACCAGCCCCGGCACCCGCAGGGTGCGCAGGCGCGTTTCATCAATGCGGTAGCCTCGGCCGCGCATGCCCAGCGATTCGACATAGCGCTTGATGTCCAGCAGCGAGAAACCGCGCTCCTTGACCAGTTGTGGATCGGAAACCCCCATCATTCCCTCGATCACCGTGGCTTCGGTGGTGTCCAGGTGGTAGGCGTAGCGCAGGATCGTGGCCAGCGCGGCGGCCCCACAGCTGTAGTCGGTGTGTTGCCGCACCAGGTTGCGGTAGCGCCGCTCCTGCATGCTTTCTACCTTCTGCTGCATCAGCGCACCGTTGGGCAGCACGCCGCTGAAGGCGACGTCCCCGGCCCAGGCACCGGCGCTGCCCAGCAACAGCAGGCAGGTCAGAACACGCAACCACCAACGGGAACCGGCCATGGTGCTCTCCACGGAAAGGAAGGAGCCCCTGCCCCAAGGGGGAGGAGGGACAGGGGCTCCCGGGGAACCCGGCCATTGGCGGACGGCCGGGCTTGTTGCGCTCAACGCAGGTCAGCTGCGAAAGCGGTCACGCGCGGTGTTACTCGCCGCCACCGGTGCCGCCGCCACCGCCGGTGCTGGGCTGGGCCACGGCCAGGGCCAAGCTGTTGGCCTGCAGGTTGCCGGTGCCAGACGCCACGTTCACGCCGATGTTGCCCGACGCCCCGGAGAAGGCACTGCCGGACAGCGCCGAGGTGTTGGTGGCGTTGACGTTCACCCAACGGGTGGTGGTGACGGTGCCGCTCAGGCTGGCGTACAGGTCGGCAATGCCCAGTTCGACGAACTGGCTGGTGCCGCTTTCACGCGTGTCGAAGCCCAGGCCACCCACGCCCTGACGGTACGGGTTCATCGTTGCGTTCTGGATCTCGTTGTCCAGATCGATGTGCCCGGTACTGTTGCCGTCCGGATGCGGCAGGTCGCCGTCCCAGGTGTCGAGGTAGTAGTTCGCCATCTGGTAAGCGTTGCCACGGCCGCTGTAGGTGCCGGCGCCGTAGGCCAGGGTCAGGCCGCCCACGCCACCGCTCATGCCCACTTCCACGGTGTCGGTGTAGGACTGCACATAGCCGGCATTGGACACCGCATTGCCGCTGGAGATCTGGTTGGAGCTGATGCTGGACTGGGCCATGGCACTGGTGGCCACCGAAGCAGCGAGCGCGTTCTTCTGCTCGTTGTTGTTGCCCGAGGCGATGTTCACGCCGATGTTGCCCGACGCGCCACCGAAGGCATTGCCACCGAGGCTGGCGGCGTTGGTGACGCCGGAGTTCATGGTGACGTTGCCCATACCTGCCTGGTTGACGAACACTTCGGCGTCGGCCATGCCGAAGCTGAAGGACGCGTCAGCGGCGGACAGCGAAGCGGCGTTGTCCTGCGCATTGTTGTCACCGGCTACCACGTTGAAGCCGAGGTTGCCCGACGCACCGGCGCCGACATCGTCGGCAATGGAGGCGCTGTTGGTCACCAGGCTGTTGGAGCCTACGTTGTTGCTGATCGACTGGCGGTTGTCGATGACCGCGATGGCGGCCGAATCCAGATCGATCGAGCCGGTCACTTCCGGGTCACCCGAGAAGCTGATGTCCGAGCTCAGGCGCAGGTCCTTTTCCAGGTTCACGTCGACGCCGTGGTTGTTCTTTTCCTTGCGCTCGTCGGCCTGGATGTTGCTGTTCTTCTGTACCTGCTCGTTCACCGTGCGGTTGCGGGTGATGTTGGAGCTGTCGGTGTTGCTGCGTACCGTGGTGTTGGTACGGGTCCAGTTGCGGACCTCGTTGTCGGTGTGGTTGTGGGTGTCGTTGCGGGTTTCGGTCACGACATGGTTGTGGTTGATGTTGGCGTTGGCGTTCTGGTTGTCCCAGCCGTTGGCCGCAGCCGCAGTGGAGGCCGTGGCAATCGCCATCGCAAGCACGGTCCTTTTCAGGTTCGCGTTCATGGTGCCCTCTCTCTCATCAGGTGATACATCGGGTGGTTGTTGCTCACGGGTTGCCCTGCACGGCCATGGTCAGCACGTTGGCCGTGTCATTGCGCGCTCCCGCGAT
The DNA here is from genome assembly GCF_003086875.1 of Stenotrophomonas sp. ZAC14D2_NAIMI4_6. NCBI lineage: Bacteria > Pseudomonadati > Pseudomonadota > Gammaproteobacteria > Lysobacterales > Lysobacteraceae > Stenotrophomonas > Stenotrophomonas sp. ZAC14D2_NAIMI4_6. The sequence continues at coordinate 3,013,262 of NZ_CP025996.1, forward strand.
CTGATTGAGTTGCAGGACACCGTCGAAGCCCCGCAGTGCCGTCGAAGCGACGCCGACACTGCGGATACCCGCCGCAACACCGTCACCGGTGTCGCCCTGCCCCCCTGCTGACGCGATATCCGCTGCGGCCAATGCCGCGTCATCGGATTCGCGTATCCCTTGCCGGGCCAGCGTCGCGCTGACGACGTTGAGCGTCGTGTTGGCGATGCCGCTGGCCTGGTTGATCGATGCGATGCCACTGGCGCCGGCCAATGCTTCTCCGGCGATATGTGCGCTGGCCTGCAGCGGTGCCGACAGCACCACGTTGCCGCCGCGCTGCTGGCGTGCGGCCACGGCCACGTTGGCCTGGTCGCCGCTGGCCATGCCCTGCAGATTGGCCTGGATGTTGAGATCGCCCGCGGCCTGGTTCACCGCGATGGCGCCGCTGGCCCCAGCCAGCGCGCGGCCGTCGATGCGGGCGATATCCAGGTAGGCCAGCATGCCGCTGTAGTCGTCGGCCAGCGCCGTGGCCGGCAGCAGCACCACCACCAGCAGCAGGCCCCGCGTGCGCCGCATCATTTGCCACCGCCCGGCGCCGGTGCGCCCAGCGGGAACTGCGACAGCGCACCGCGCACCGTATCGCCGATGCCGCGGGTGGTGTTGCCCACCGCACCCAGCGGGCCGCTCATCGCCCCGCTCAGGTTGCTGCCGCTCATCATGCTGTCACCGGAACGGCCGAGCGTGCCCCCCAGCGCCTGGTGGGTCACCTGCTCCACCGTGGTGCCACCGGGCGCGGCCAACTGCTGGGTCTGCCCAGCGCCCAGCCCGGCGTAGTCATCGTCGCTGAGTTCGTCCATGCCACCGTGCGCGCCGCTGCTGCCGAGTGCACCGGCGATCTCGCGCTGTGGCTTGGGGTCGGCGATCAACGCCACGCCGGGCGGGGCCATGCGGTAGGCCGGGCGCGTGGACACATCGCGCAGCAGCACGATTTCGCCAGGCTGCGCCTTGACGCCCTGGCGCGCACCGGATGCGGCGGCGGCCAGCGGGCAGGCCAGGGCCAGCAGCAGTGCCATCTGCCGAACCGGGCTACCAATGAGGATGCTGCTGCCGTCCATGCCGCTCTCCCGTTGCGTATGCGCAGGGAGGGAGCAGTTTCCGTGCCAACTTCCGCAGGCCTGTTGCACAAGGCCTGCGCGTGCGCTCACGCGCGCCGGTTGATGCCGCGGTGTTACAGCCGCGTTGGGATTTCGTTGGGCTTAACGCGCGCGAAACGCAGGATTCACGGGCTGCGCGGGGGATGTATCAGTCCTGTTACAGGGGCTGATACAACCCGTTGCAGCCCCGCTTCAGCTGCGCGGCGGGGTCGGGTCGGGATCGTCGATACCGACATTGGTGCTGGGGTTGTCGTACACGCTCTGGTCCAGCAGCCCGGTTTCCTTGGCCACCAGCACCGGCACCAGCATCTGCCCCGTCACATTCGTCATCGTGCGCATCATGTCCAGGATGCGATCGATGGCATACAGGTAGCCGATGGTTTCCAGCGGCAGGTTGGCCGCGCTCAGCACCACGGTGGCCATGATCACCGCGGTACCCGGAACGCCGGCGGTACCGAAGCTGCCCAGCACCGAAGCGATCAGCACCACCACGTACTGTTCCGGGGTGAGCGGCACGCCGCTGTACTGGGCAATGAACACCGCGCACAGCGCCGGGTAGATCGCACCGCAGCCATCCATCTTGATGCTGGCGCCCAGCGGCACGGCGAACGAACCGTAGTCCTTGTTCACCCCCAGGTTGTGGGTGATCGAGCGCAGCGCCACCGGCATCGCCGCGAAGCTGGACGAACTGACGAAGGCCACTTGCATGCCCGGTGCCGCGCCGCGGAAGAACTTCAGCGGGTTCAAGCCGTGCGACAGCAGCAGCGCGCTGTACACCACCACGATGTGCAGCGCGCAGGCCACGTACAGGGCCAGCACGAAATGGCCCAGCGGCAGCAGCTTCTCGAAGCCGTAGCTGCCGACCAGGCCGGCGATCAGGCCGAACGTACCGATCGGGGTGACTTCCAGCACGAAGCGGGTCACCTGGATCATGATGTCGCTCATCTGCCCGACCAGCTTGCGCGCCTCGGTCACCTTCTCGCCCAGCTTGACGATGGCAAAGCCCACCAGGCCGGCGAAGAAGATGACCGGCAGGATCGAACCGCGACCGGCCGCCAGCACGGTCTCGCCGGCCGCGTTGACCTTGGTGCCGATGCCCGACAGCGCGTAGAACACATTGGCCGGCACCACGTCCAGCAGCACCTGCACCACGCTGGGCACTTCGCGCGGCACGTAGTTGCTGGCCATCGACAGTTGCAGGCCACCGGCACCAGGCTGCAGCACCGAGCCCACGCCCAGGCCCACGCAGACGGCCAGCGCCGCGGTGATCACGAACCACAGGAAGGTGCGGCCACTGAGCGCGGCGACCGATTTCTGGCCATGCAGCGACGAGATCGCGTTGATGACCGCGAAGAACACCAGCGGCACCGCGATCATCTTGATCAGGGTGACATACAGTTCGCCGAGCGGGCCGAACCACGTTTCCGCGGCCGGGCCCAGCGCCCAGCCGGCCAGCGCGCCGAGCACGAAGCCACCGACCACGCGCTGCCAGAATGGAATCCGCAGCCAGGCAGAGACCAGCTTCATAGGCAATCCAGAGGGGAAGGAAGGGATGGTTCCACGATAGCCCAAGCCTGCCGCGGGAACGACCGCCGCACCGGCAAATCAGTGTGTCATCGGCGTGCCTTGCTGGGCCGGGCATAATGAACGTCCCGTTACAGTTTGTGAGATCCCAGCGTCCATGCGTCGTTCCGTCTCTCTGTTGGCCGCCTGCGCCACCACCCTGCTGCTGGGCGCCTGCGCCAGCACCGCCCCCGCCACTGCCCCGGCCGGCCTGAAGGTCGCCGTCGATCCGGTCGCCCATCCGGCCGGCGAAACCCCGCAGTGGTGGTACCGCAGTGGCGCCGCACAGGCCGCAGCCAACGGCGCGATGGCCGGCAAGGCCAAGAACGTCATCCTGTTCCTGGGCGATGGCATGAGCCTGACCACCGTGGCCGCCGCGCGCATCTATGAAGGCCAGCGCAAGGGCAGCGCCGGCGAAGAGAACCTGCTGTCGTGGGAGCGCTTCCCGGCCACCGCGTTCAGCAAGACCTACAACACCGATTCGCAGACGCCGGATTCGGCCGGCACCATGACCGCCATCACCACCGGCGTGAAGACCCACATGGGCGCCATCGGCGTCAGCGCCGGCAGCCGCACCGACTGCGCCGACAGCCTGTCCAAGGGCCTGCTGACCTGGCTGCAGCTGGCCGACAGCGCCGGCCTGGCCACCGGCATCGTCTCCACCGCGCGCCTGACCCACGCCACCCCGGCCGCCACCTACGCCCATTCGCCCGAGCGCAACTGGGAAAACGACACCGACCTGACCGAGGAAGCCAAGGCCGCCGGCTGCCAGGACATCGCCCAGCAGTTGCTGTCCACCTCGCGCTATGGACGTGGCCCGCTGGTCGCCCTGGGCGGCGGTCGTGGTGAGTTCACCACCGTGGAAGAGCGCGACCCCGAATATGACGACAAGGTCGGCCAGCGCCTGGACGGCCGCAGCCTGGTGCAGGAATGGCAGCAGGCGCATCCGCAGGGTGCGTACGTATGGAACAGCAAGCAGCTGGCCGCCGCCGCCAACGCCCCGGCCCTGCTCGGCCTGTTCGAGCCGGACCACATGCGTTACGAATACGAGCGCCCGCAGGATCCGTCCGGCGAGCCGAGCCTGGCCGAACTGACCGCCGCGGCGATCAAGAACCTGGCCCAGCACAAGGAAGGCTACGTGCTGATGATCGAAGGCGCACGCATCGACCATGCCAACCACAGTGGCAACGCCTACCGCGCGCTGACCGAAACCGTTGCCCTGTCCGATGCAGTGCGCGTGGCCAACGAACTGACCTCGGCCGATGACACCCTGATCATCGTCACCGCCGACCACTCACACACCCTCAACTTCGTCGGCTACCCGGCGCGTGGCAACCCGATCCTGGGCAAGGTGAAGGACAAGGGGGGCGAAGACGGTGCCGGCAAGCTGGACAACGCCCTGGACGGCAACGGCCAGCCCTACACCACGCTGAGCTACGCCAACGGCCCCGGCCACACCGGCGCCACCAACCAGCAGCCGGCCGGACCGAAGCGCTACCCGCACAACCCCAGCACGTTCGAGCAGGCCAAGGGACGCCCCGACCTGCACGCGGTGGACACCGAGCACCCCGATTACATGCAGGAAGCGCTGGTGCCGATGAAGTCCGAATCGCACGGCGGCGAAGACGTGGGCATCTGGGCCCGTGGCCCGGGCAGCCAGGCGATCCGCGGCACGCTGGAACAGAATGCGATCTACCACATGATCGTGCAGGCGGCCCCGGCCCTGCGCGCACGCCTGTGCCAGGCCGGCACCTGCGATGCGCAGGGCGTGCCGGTGCAGCTGCCGGCGCCGAACGCCTTCGAGCGCAAGGCCGAGGCCAAGTGAGGCCGCAGCCAGCCCCTGCCGTTTGGGCCGGTCGCCGCGTTGCGCGGTGGCTGGCCCTGCTGGGCGTGCTGGCCAGTGCCGGTGCACAGGCACAAGCGCCTGCGTGCCAGCTGCTGACTGAAAGCGAAGGGCTGGTGGCGTTGCCGGGCTGCACCGTGGCCGAAGGTCAGCCGCGGCTGGACGCCACGGCGCTGGCCGCCCTGCCCTACGACGCGCAGGGGCTGGCGGTGGTTCATGCCGGCGGCAGTTTCCATTACGTGGACCGCACTGGCCGCAGCCTGGCGGTCATCACCTGGGACAACGGCCCGGACACGCTGCAGGAAGGTCTGCTGCGTGGCCGCGTGGGCGAGCGCATCGGTTACTTCGACGTGGCGTTGCGGCAAGTGATCGAACCGACCTTCGATTTCGCCTGGCCGTTCCACGACGGTGTGGCCGAAGTGTGCAACGGCTGCCGGCGCGGCACGCCCGATGCAGACGGGCACACCCCGATGGAAGGCGGCGACTGGTTCCGCATCGACCGCAGCGGCCGTCGGCTGAAGTAGGGTTTTCGGCAGGGCTGCGCCCTGCACCCCTGTAGAGTCGAGCCATGCTCGACTGAAGCAACGGCAACGGCAACGGCAAAAGCGGGCATTGCGTGGGATGGCGGGACGGTGTCGGATTGCGGGGACGCCGCAAGTACGTCCGTGTAGGCTTGGCAGCCGCATCCATGCGGCTGACACCCCGCAATCCGACACCGCCCCACCTCTGACAGATTCCCGCGATCGGCGGGGGGATCCACGCCATGCGTGGATGGATCTCTGTGGGAATCGAAAATTTCGAATTGAATTCGGAACGGATCCACGCATGGCGTGGATCTACTGGCCATCGCGACATGCCCGGCTGTTGGTAGGTGTCGACCTTGGTCGACACATCTGTCAGGTATCGAATGAATTCATTCGTGTCGACCAAGGTCGACACCCACCAGAGAAGAACGCCGTTCCGGCAGATCGCATGGCATGGGGTCAGATCCCGTTGCTGCGCAAGGGGCTCTGACCCCAAATTCTTCGATATCTGACAATTTCATCCACGCATGGCGTGGATCTACTGTGTCGACCCAGGTCGACACCCACCAGAGCAGAACGCGGTTCCGACAGATCGCGGGAAACTGTCGAAGGCGGGATGGGTCCGGTTGCGGGGGTGTCCGCGGCATGGATGCCGCGGCCAAGCCTCCACGGACGGATTCACGGCGTCCCTCGCAACCGGACCCACCCCGCCACCCCACGGATACCTGGCTTTTGACGTTGACGTTGACGTTGACGTTGCATTGAGCAGGTGCAGGGCGCAGCCCTGCCAGCTCCCCCCACCCTATACTTGCCGACGTGAGTGACTTCCCTGCCCTTGTCCCGCTGGATACCCCGCTGCTGGTCGGCTACAGCGGCGGGCTGGATTCAACCGTGCTGCTGCACTGGCTCTGGCGCTGCGCGCAGGCCAGCGCCACGCCGCTGCGCGCGGTGCATGTCCACCACGGCCTGCAGGCCGATGCCGATGCCTGGGTCAGGCACTGCCAGCAGCAGTGCGATGCCCTGGGCATCGACCTGGCCGTGCATCGCGTACAGGTCGCTACGGCCGACGGCCTGGGGCTGGAAGGTGCCGCGCGCCAGGCCCGGCGCGCCGCCTTCGGCGCCGAACTGCGGCCGGGCGAAACCCTCGCCCTGGCCCACCATCAGGATGACCAGGCCGAAACCTTCCTGCTGCGCGCACTGCGCGGCTCCGGCATCGATGGCCTGGCGGCGATCGCGGCCGACAGCACATTGCAGGGCCACCGCCTGTGGCGGCCCCTGCTGCACACCGCACGCAGCGCGCTGCACGACTACGCGCAGCAGCATGCCCTGCGCTGGATCGAAGACCCCAGCAACGACCACGACCACGCCGACCGTAATTTCCTGCGCCTGCAGATGCTGCCGCTGCTGCGCCAACGCTGGCCGCACGCAGCCGCGGCCTTGGCCGGCAGCGCCGACCACTGCGCGCAGACCCGCGCGATGCTGGACGAGGAAGATGCCGAACTGATCGCACACCTGGAAGTGGCACCGCGGGTGCTGTCGCTGGAGCTGCTGCGCCAGGTGGCGCCTGCGCGCGGTGCGCGCGTGCTGCGCGCCTGGGTGCGCGCGCACGGTGCCGCACCGCTGCCGGCCACGGTGCTGCAGCAGCTGCAGCAGGAACTGCTGGCAGCGCCCAGCGATCGGCGGGCGCAGGTGCGCTGGCAGGACCACGCGATCCAGCAATGGCGGGGACATGCCTACCTGCTGCCGGCCGTGCTGCCCACGCTGCCGACCGCCTGGCACGCCGCCTGGGATGGCCGCGCACCGCTGCCGCTGCCCGACGGCGGGCAACTGCGCCTGATGGGCTGCGAGGCCTTTTCCCAGCCCCTGCAGGTACGCGCACGGCAGGGCGGCGAGCGCATCCTGCTGCCCGGCCGCACCCATTCACACGCGCTGAAGGACTGCCTGCAGCGCGAGCACCTGGCGCCTTGGCGGCGCGCGCAGCTGCCGTTGCTGTTCGACGGCGAGCAGTTGCTGGCCGCCGCCGACGTGGTGGTTTCCGCCCCCCTGCAGACGTGGTTGCAGGCCCACGACGCGCAGTTGCAGTGGCGCCCAGGCGGCTGGTGAATTGACCCCCGCGCGGCTGCCGTCCACACTTGTCGCATGGCCAAGAAGTCCCCCGAAAACGTCTCCCCGGTCGCCCAGTTCGAGCAGTCGCTCGAATCGCTGGAACAGCTGGTGGAGCAGATGGAAACCGGCGAGCTCAGTCTGGAAGCGTCGCTCAGTGCTTACGAACGTGGCGTGGGTCTGTACCGCCAGTGCCAGCAGGCGCTGGAGCAGGCCGAACTGCGCGTACGCCTGCTCAGCGATCCGGCCCAGCCGGACACCGCCGAACCGTTCGACCCGCCCAGCCATGACGGTTGAGGCGCTGTTCGCGCACTGGCGCGACCGTATTGAAAGCCAGCTTGACGCCGCCCTGCCCTCGCCGGCCGATGCGCCGCAGCGTCTGCACCAGGCCATGCGCTATTCGGTGCTGGGCGGCGGCAAGCGCATGCGCCCGCTGCTGGTCTACGCCAGTGGCCGCCTGTTCGGCGCGCCGCTGGATCAACTGGATGCGGCCGCGATGGCCGTGGAGCTGATCCACGCCTATTCGCTGGTACACGATGACCTGCCGGCGATGGACGATGACGCCCTGCGCCGCGGCAAGCCGACCACGCATATCGCCTTTGATGAAGCCACCGCGATCCTGGCCGGCGATGCCCTGCAGACCCGCGCCTTCGGCCTGCTGGCCGATGCTGCGCTGCCGGCCAGCCTGCGCGTGGCCTGCCTGCAGACCCTGGCCCACGCCTCCGGCGCGGCCGGCATGTGCGGCGGCCAGGCATTGGATATCGACGCCACCGGCCAGCAGCAGTCGCTGGCCGCGCTCACCCGCATGCACGCGCTGAAGACCGGTGCGCTTATCCGCGCGGCGGTACGCATGGGCGCGCTGTGCGGCCAGGCACCGGCGCCGGTGCTGGCGCAGCTGGACGGCTTCGCCGATGCGTTGGGCCTGGCCTTCCAGGTGCGCGATGACATCCTGGATGTCGAGGCCAGTTCCGAGCAGCTGGGCAAGACTGCCGGCAAGGACCAGGCCCAGGACAAGAGCACCTTCCCGGCGCTGCTGGGCATGGACGGGGCCAAGGCGCACCTGCGCGACCTGGCCGCGCGCATGCAGGCGGCTCTGGCCGGTTACCACGAAGAAGCCGACGCGCTGCGTGCGCTGGCCACGTTGGCGGTGGAACGCGATCATTGATCGCGCTTGCCGGGCATGCCCCGGCGCTACCGGCGATGGAAACAGAAACGCCCGGCATTGCCGGGCGTTCTGCTGTGCACGTGCCGCCGGAATTACTTGATCAGGCGCAGCGCGAACGGATAGCGGTACAGCTCGCCGTTGTTGGCCTTGACCGCAGCGATGATGCTGAAGACCAGGCTGAGCAGGCCGACGATCGGGGCCAGGATGGCGCCGATGATCACGAAGGTCAGGATGATGCAGATGAACATCGCGATCGCGATGGTGATCTGGAAGTTCAGCGCTTCCTTGGCCTGGTCGGTGACGAAGGACTTGCCCGCGTCGTCCTTGTTGATCAGCCAGATGATCAGGGCACCGATGAAACCGGTGAAGATGCCCAGCAGGTGCGCGGCCAGCGCCATGGTGCGCTGGTCGGACGGCGCGTTGCCGGCCGCCGGGACGTTATCGAAATCGCTCACGACAAAACTCCTTTTTTTTGGGTGGTCATGCGCGACCAGCTGCGGGCCGGTCGCGTCAGGCGCGCATAGCTTACGCCATCAACGCCATCAATCATTACCGGCGATCGTCATCCGCCCCACCAGGATCGAGCCGGTGCGGATGTGCGAGCGCGGGTCGACATCGCTGCCCACCGCTTCAATGCTGGCGAACATGTCGCGCAGGTTGCCGGCAATGGTGATGCCATCGACCGGGAACTGGATCTCGCCGTTCTCGACCCGGAAGCCACCGGCACCGCGCGAGTAGTCACCGGTCACCCCGTTCACGCCCTGCCCCATCAGTTCGGTCACCAGCAGGCCGTTGCCCATCTGCCGGGCAATCTCGTGCAGGGAGCCGGCATTGGCGGCCAGCTGCAGGTTGTGCACGCCACCGGCATTGGCGGTGGTCTGCAGGCCCAGCTTGCGCGCCGAATAGCTGCCCAGCACGTAGCGCTGCAGCACGCCGTCGGTCACCAGGGCCGAGGCGCGGGTGGCCACGCCATCGCCGTCGAAGGCGGCCGAGCGCAGGCCGCGGCGCAGGTGCGGCAGCTCTTCGATCTGCATCCATTCGGGGAACAGGCGCTGACCCACGCTGTCCAGCAGGAAGCTGGCCTGGCGGTACAGGGCACCACCGGACACGGCCGACAGCAGGTGGCCGACCAGGCCGCGCGCCACTTCCGGGGCAAACAGCACCGGCAGGCTGCCGGTGGGCAGCGAACGCGGCTGCAGTCGGGCCACGGTGCGCTCGGCGGCGCGACGGCCCACGTGGGCCGGGTCTTCCAGGTCCTCGCGGGCCAGCGCGCCGGTGTACCAGCCGTCCCGCTGCATGCCATCGCCGGTGCCGGCAATCAGCGCGCAGCCGATCGAATGGTGGGTGCCGCGCTCGCGACCGATGAAGCCATGGGAGTTGGCGTACACCGATACGCTCTGCATGCTCGACACCGAGGCGCCGTCGGAATTGCGGATCTGCGCATCGGCCTGGCGGCCAGCGGCCTCGCAGGCCAGGGCCAGGTCCACCGCCTGGTCAGCCTGCAGCGCCCACGGGTGCCAGCTGTCCAGATCGGGGAAATCGCGGGCCATAAGCGCGGCGTCGGCCAGGCCGGCGGCCGGGTCGTCCTCGGTATGGCGGGCAATGGCGCAGGCCTGCTCGACCGTGGCCTGCAGGCTGGCCTCGTTAAGGTCGGCGGTGCTGGCACTGCCCTTGCGCTGGCCGAAGTAGACGGTCACCGCAATGCCGCGGTCGCGGGTGGACTGCACGGTCTCCACCTCGCCAAGGCGGACATTGACCTCCAGCCCGCGGTCCTCGCTGCAGCTCACCTCGGTCTGGCTGGCGCCCAGCGCGCGGGCGCGGTCGATCAGCTGCTGGGAAAGGTCGGCCAGCCGTTCCAGCCGGGCCAGGCTGTCGTCGCCGGCGGCGACTTCAGGGGCGATCACGTTCAATGCTTTATCCTGTACAGGTTGGGCCCGGCATCACGCCGGGCGACTTTTTTTGAGATCAGGTAGGAACGATGCGCGGACGCGACGAAGAAACCGGTGAATTCCACGACAAGAGCCGCAGCCAGAACCGGCGCGACGCGCTCGATGTCCTGGCCCTGGGCGAAAAGCTGGTGTCGCTGACCCCGGCCCAGCTGGCGCGCCTGCCGATCCCGGAAGACCTGCTGCCGCATATCGCCGAGTGCAAGCGCATTACCGCCCACATCGCCCACAAGCGGCAGCTGGCGTTCCTGGCCAAACACATGCGCCGCGAGGACGAGGCCACGCTGGACGCGATCCGCGATGCGCTGGATGCAAACAGCGAAACCGGCCGCCGCGAAGTGGCGATGATGCACCGCGCCGAAGACTGGCGCGAGCGCCTGCTGGCCGAGGGCGACAAGGCGCTGGCCGCCCTGCTGGACGACTACCCGCAGGCCGACCGCCAGCAGCTGCGCACGCTGGTGCGCAACGCCCAGGCCGAAAAGGCCAAGAACAAGCCGCCGCGCGCCTACCGCGAGATCTTCCAGGTGCTGCGCGCGCTGATGCTGCCGGCGGCGCTGGGCCTGAAGGCTGCGACCGACGAGGCCGACGACGTCGGCACCGACGAAGCCGACGAGGACTGAGTCCGCGCCGCCCTGGGCATGGGCGCTGGCCATCGCCGCGCTCAGGCCTGGGTACCGCCCACGGTCAGGCCCTCGATCAGCAGCGAGGGCTGGCCGACACCGACCGGCACGCTCTGGCCATCCTTGCCACAGATGCCCACGCCCTCGTCCAGGGCCAGGTCGTTGCCGACCATGCGCACCTTCTGCATGGTTTCCGGGCCATTGCCGATCAGCGTGGCGCCCTTCACCGGCGCGGTGATGCGGCCGTCTTCGATCAGGTAGGCCTCGGTGGCCGAGAACACGTACTTGCCGCTGGTGATGTCCACCTGGCCGCCGCCGAAGTTGACCGCATACAGGCCCTTCTTCACCGACCGGATCATTTCCTGCGGGTCGTGCTGGCCGGCACGCATGTAGGTATTGGTCATGCGCGGCATGGTCAGGTGCGCGAACGATTCGCGGCGGCCGTTGCCGGTCAGGGCCATGCCCATCAGGCGCGCGTTCAGCGCATCCTGCATGTAGCCCACCAGGATGCCGTCCTCGATCAGCGTGGTGCACTGGCTGGGGTGCCCTTCGTCATCGATGTTCAGCGAACCGCGGCGCCCGTCCAGGGTGCCATCGTCAACGATGGTCACGCCCGGGGCGGCCACGCGTTCGCCGATGCGGCCGGCGTACACGCTGGTGCCCTTGCGGTTGAAGTCACCTTCCAGGCCATGGCCCACCGCCTCGTGCAGCAGCACGCCGGGCCAGCCCGGGCCCAGCACCACCGGCATCACCCCGGCCGGGGCCGGTACCGCGTCCAGGTTCACCAGCGCCTGGCGCAGCGCTTCGCGGGCGAAGGCTTCGGGGCGGCCATCGGCGAACAGTTCGGCGTAGCCGTAGCGGCCGCCGCCACCGGCATAACCCGATTCGCGGCGACCGTTCTGTTCCACGATCACCTGCACGTTCAGGCGCACCAGCGGGCGCACATCGGCGCCCAGCACGCCGTCGGTGCGGGCCACCAGCACGGTGTCCACGCCGCCGGACAGGCTGACCATCACCTGCTTCACCCGCGGGTCGGCCGCGCGCAGGTAGCCATCCAGGCGCTTGAGCACGTCCACCTTGGCTTCATTGCCCAGGCTGTCGATCGGGTCCAGCGTGGGGTACAGCGCGCGGGCGTTGCCGCGCAGCAGCGAACGACCCTGCTGCGCGCCGCCCTCGCGGGAAATCGCACGCGCCGACTGCGCCGCGGTCAGCAGTGCATCGGCATGGATATCGTCGGAATAGGCGAAGCCGGTTTTTTCACCGGCAATGGCGCGCACGCCTACGCCCTGTTCGATGGAATGGGCGCCGTCCTTGACGATGCCGTCTTCCACGCTCCAGCTCTCGCGCCGGGCATGCTGGAAGTACAGGTCGCCGAAGTCCACGCCGGGGCCGAGCAGCTGGCCGAAGGCGCGCTCCAAGCCAGCGGTATCCAGGCCGCCGGGGCGCAGCAGGCGGTCGTTGGCAAGGGTCAGGGCAGTATCAGTCATGGTCTCGATCTGGGGGTGCTGGCGGGGCCAGGCAAGGCCACGCGATGAACAGGGGCGCCGCGCTCAGCGCGGGCGCGGCAGGTCGGTCACGGTCGGCGGCGGAACCGGCACGGGCACCGGGGCCGGCGCGGGGCTGCGGTCACGGTTGCGCTCGATCACTTCCACCTTGGGCTCCTTCCACGGCCCGGTCACCCGGTAGGTGCGCGCGCCGATCTCACCCAGTGGCTTGGACAATACCGCATTGGTGGCCGCGCCCAGGGCGGCGCCCACCGGGCCACCGGCCACCGCGCCGACCACGGTCAGCAGGTTGCCGGCGCGCGGGTTCACATCAATGGTCTGGTCGAACTGCTGCTGGCGCAGGTCGGTCTGGCCGCGGATGGTGATGTTCGCTGCGGGGCCTTCGATCAGCACCTTGTCGGTGCGCGCCATGCCGTTGCCGAACTGCATGCCGCCCTCGATCTGGTTGAAGGCAAAGCCCTTGGAGAAGAAATCACGGAAGTCGAACATCAGCCGGCGCGGCAGCTGGGCCACGCTCAGCAGGCCCAGCACGCGGCCGGCCCCCGGGTCCAGTTCCAGCAGCTGGCCGTTGCGTGCATGGATGTCCAGCTGCCCCTGCAGGTTGCCCAGCTGGAAGTCGGACGGGCCGCCGGCCCACGAGGCCTGCAGCTGGGCCTGGCCGGAGCCGCCCCGCAACTGGCCGGCGTAATCGAAGTTCTGCAGCAGACCACCCAGATCCTCACTGCGCACCTGGGCGTTCAGTTCAGTACGCGCACCGGCGCTCTTGCCCAGCCAGCGGCCGGTGATGTCGATTTCCTGGTCCGGCGCGCGGAAGCGCAGCTCGTCCACGCTCAGACCCTGCGCCAGTGGGCGGGTGCGCAGCACCGCCTGGCCCAGCACCACCTTGCCGAACTTCAGGTCGGCGATGTCCAGCGCGAACGGCGGCAGCTTGGCCGGGTCCATGTCGTCGGCACCGGCCTGCACTTTCGCGGCGGGCGGCGTTGCCGCGCCGGCGGCTGCAGGCGGGGATTGCCAGTACACACGGTCCAGCGTGCCGCTGATGGTGCCACCGTCGGCATTGGGCACGCTCAGGCGGCCGGCCAGCGATGGGCCGTCCATGCGCACATCCAGCGCCTGCGGCCCGGGGTGCAGCTGCAGCCGGGTCTGCGCGAACACACCGCCGATCAGCATCAGCTGGCCCACCTGCACATCCACCGTGCGCAGCGGCATGGGGTCGCCATCGCCGCCCGCACCACGGGCCAGGCCGATCCATTCCAGCGCGTCCAGGGTGGGGCTGCGGCCGTTGATGGTCAGCCCGCTGGGCGGCGGCTCGCGGTCCACCTGGCTGCTGCCCAGGGTGACCTGCACACCGGTCTGGTTGTTGTGGCTGCGCGCAGCCAGCGCCAGCCGGTCGCCAAAGGCCACATCGATGCGTCCGGCCCCCATCGGCAGCTGTGCGGCCACGGTGGTGGCCAGCGGCTCGGCGGCTGGCTTGTCCAACGGTGCCGGCAGATCCAGGCGGGTGCCCACCAGGTCCGAACGCAGGCGCAGCTCGCTGGGCGGGGCGGGACTGCCGGGGGCGACCTTGGGCAGGTTGACCGCGATCGTCCACGGCGAGGTGCCGTTGATGTAAGGCTTCAGCCAGGCCATTTCCGGCGCGCGATCGATCAGCACGCCCGCATCCAGGCTGGCCGACAACTCCGATTCGAAGGCCAGCCGCGCATCGCGCACGAAGCCCCCGGCGCGCAGGCTCAGCGTGCCGTCCTGGCCCAGGTGGCGCACCGCCAGCGATTCGGCGGCGAACCCGGCGTTGCTGTAGCGGGCCTGGCCGTGCATGCCATCGAATGCCACGTCGAAGCGCTTGTCGGCCAGCTTCACCCCGGCCAGATCCACCGTGCCCTGCAGGTGGCCACCGCCTTCGTCATGGTGCAGGGGCTGCAGCAGATCGAAGTGGACGTTGGCCGGGCCGCTGGCGCTCAGGTTGTCCAGGGTGTCGCCGTATTCCTTGTGCAGGCCGCTCTGGCGCAGCATGGACAGCAATGCACCCGCTTCGCTGCGGCTGTCGGCGCGCACGTACAGCGGCTGCTGGCCGAAATCGGGAATGCCGGCTTCAAAGTGCTGCACCGCCACCCCGGCCAGGTCGCCACGGCCCTGGATATGGAAGCCCGGCCCGATGAAGGCGACATCGGCATCCACCTGGCCCATCAACGGCCAGTCGTGCTGGAAGCGGATCTGCCCGTTGCTGATGTGGCCGGTGGCCTCGAAGCGGCCATCGTTGTTGTCGAACGGCCAGTCGTCCAGGTCACCACTGACCAGACCGATACCGCCCCGCACCTGCCCGCCGGCCAGGGCCATGTCCAGCCAGTCGGTGGCGCCCTTGCTCATCTTGGAATGGATCCAGAAGCGCTTGGCGGCGGTCATCGGCACATCGTCCAGCTTGGCCGCCAGCTGCATCCACGGCCGCGTGCCGTCGCCCTGGAACCACAGCCCGCCGCGCACGTCGGCCGCGTAATCCGTGCCCTGCACGCGCAGGGCCGGGGTGCCGATGCGCCAGCCACCGGCTTCATCGCGCCAGCCCACCACCTGCCCGGCCAGGTGCAGGTCGTGGCGCACGCCGAAGCCGCTGGGCCAATCGAACTGCAGTTGCCGCTGCGGCTGCAGCTGCAGGCTGAAGCCATTGGCATCGCCTTCGAAACGCCCGCCCAGGCCACGCAGGCCCGGCGCGCCGGCCACGCTGGCAAAGCCCAGCGACTGCAGCTCGCCCTGCGCCCACAGCGGGCCATCGCGTTCACCCCGCACCTGCAGCGCGGCCACGTCCAGCTGTGGCCGGGCCAGGTACAGCCAACGGCGCAGGCCCGGGTCCAGCCGGTCGCTCAGGGCCAGCGCGCGCACGGCCGTGCCGGCCTGCACCGCACCGCTGCTGATCTGCAGCTGCCGGCCCAGGCGCACCTGCAGGCCATCGAGTTGCTGTGCGCCGTCTTCGCCCTGCAGGCGCAGCTTCGGCACCTGCAGCACCCAGCCATCGGCCTGGCGTTGCCAGCGCAGCCGT
Organism: Stenotrophomonas sp. ZAC14D2_NAIMI4_6; assembly: GCF_003086875.1. NCBI lineage: Bacteria > Pseudomonadati > Pseudomonadota > Gammaproteobacteria > Lysobacterales > Lysobacteraceae > Stenotrophomonas > Stenotrophomonas sp. ZAC14D2_NAIMI4_6. Next base: position 3,028,692 of record NZ_CP025996.1, read on the forward strand.
GCCTGCAGGCGCTGCAGCTGCACCTGCGGGTGCGCCACGCCCGGCATCGATGCGCCTTCAATACGCAGCCCACGCAGGTCCGAATCGGTGGTGACCGCCACCGGCGCGAAATCGCGCAGGGTCAGCCACAGGTTCAACTCGCCCTTGCCTTCGCGCAGGCGCACGCCGGCCCCGGCCAACAGCGGCGCCCAAGCCTGGAAATCCACCGGGTCGGCACCCAGCCACGCCTGGCCGTTGCCTTTGCGCCGGTCCAGTTCCAGCACCGCCGTCAGCGGCAGGGCCTCGGCTTGGGCCCAGGCACGCACGCCCACCTGCAGCCGATCGCCCTGCACGCGCAGGCGCAGATCGATGCGCGGCAGCGTGGCGTCGATGCCCAGCGCAGGCGCATGCACGGCCAGTTGTCCGCCAATCACCTGCAACTCGCCCAGCCGGCGCAGCGCATCCAGCGGATCGCCTGCACCCGTGGACTGCGGCAGGCCACGCACGCTCCAGCGGCCGTCAGCGGCCTGCTGCAGGTCCAGCGACAGCCCGCGCAGGCGCAGTTCGGTCAGCGAGCGCCCCGGCAGCAACCCGCTGTACATCGATACCAATACTTCGGCTTCGCCAATGGCCAACCCCTGCCCGGCGCCGATACGCAGCCCCTGCAACTGCAGCAGCGGGCCGCGCCGGGTCCAGGCGGTCTGCAGGCGCTCGAAACGCACCGGCTGGCCGGCCCGCGCACTCAGCCACGCGGCGATCTGCTGCGGGTGGCGCTCGGCCAGCGGCAACAGCTGGCTGAGCGTGCCCACCAGCAGGGCAAGCACGACCAGGCCTACCGCGCACGCGGCAATCAGATGACGGCGGATCCTTCGCAGTCGCAGGCGCGGCGGCGCGCTCATCGGCCAGCGCCGGACCGCAGCCGGCGTGGATCAGAGCAGAACCACATCGAACTGCTCCTGCAGGTACTGCTCGTCCGCCTGGAAACGGATGCTCTTGCCGAGGAATTCCTCCAGCTCGGCCACGGCGGCCGATTCCTCTTCGGTGATGCGTGCCACCACCTTGGTGGAGGCGATCACCAGCAGGCGCGCGGCATCGAACTGGCGCACGGCGCGGGTGATCTCGCGGAAGATTTCGTAGGTCACCGTTTCGGTGGTCTTGATGCTGCCGCGACCACTGCACTGCGGGCAGGTTTCCGACAGCTGGCGCTCCAGGCTTTCCACGGTGCGCTTGCGGGTCATCTCCACCAGGCCCAGCGGCGAGAAATCGTAGACGGTGGTCTTGGCATGGTCGCGGGCCAGCGCCTTTTCCAGCGTGCGCAGCACCTGGCGGCGATGCTCGGCATCGTCCATGTCGATGAAATCGATGATGATGATGCCGCCCAGGTTGCGCAGCCGCAGCTGCCTGGCCACCGCCTGCGCTGCCTCCAGGTTGGTGCGGAACACGGTTTCTTCCAGGTTGCGCTGGCCCAGGAACGAACCGGTGTTCACATCGATGGTGGTCATCGCCTCGGTCTGGTCGATCACCAGGTAGCCACCGGATTTCAGCGGCACCTGCTTGTCCAGCGCGCGGCCGATCTCGTCTTCCACGCCGAACATGTCGAAGATGGGGCGGTCACCGCTGTACAGCTCGATCTTCTCGGCCAGCACCGGCATGTACTTGGCCACGAACGCCTGCAGCTGGGCGAAGGTTTCCTTGGAATCGACCTTCACCTTGTCCACGTCCTTGCGGATCAGGTCGCGCACCGAGCGCAGCGGCAGGCTCAGGTCTTCATAGATGTTGCTGCACGAGGGCGCCTCGCGGCCACGGCGCTCGACCACGTTCCAGACCCGCGACAGATAGGCGATGTCCTCGGCAATGGCTTCGGCCGGCTGGCCTTCGGCATTGGTGCGCACGATGTAGCCGTAGCCACCGTGCTGCGCCGACAGTTCGGTCACCAACGCCTTCAGCCGCGCACGCTCGCCTTCGTCTTCGATGCGCGCCGAAACGCCCACCACCTTCGACTGCGGCAGCAGCACCATGTAGCGCGAGGGAATGCTGATCTGCGTGGTCAGGCGCGCGCCCTTGGTGCCGATCGGGTCCTTCACCACCTGCACCACGATGTCCTGGCCGTCGCGCAGCAGTTCCACGATCGGCACGCTGGACGGCGGCGGCAGGGTGGTGTTCTCGGTATCGGCGCTGGCCACCGGCGCCGGCCGCACCACGTCGTTGGCGTGCAGGAACGCGGCGCGCTCCAGCCCCACTTCCACGAACGCGGCCTGCATGCCGGGCATGACCCGCTGCACCTTGCCCTTGTAGATGTTGCCGACCACACCCCGGCGCCAGCCGCGCTCGATGTGCAGTTCCTGCAGCATGCCATTTTCGATCACCGCGACCCGGGTTTCGCGCGGGGTCACATTGACCAGGATTTCCTCAGACATCGGCAGCCTCCCTGGCGGCATGGGCAGTGGGGGCCGGCACGCCGCAACGGGCCAGCAGGCGGTCAGTGTGCAGCAAAGGCAGCCCCATCACGCCGGAATAGCTGCCTGACAGGTGTTCGATCCAGCGCTCGGCGCCGCCCTGGATGGCATAGGCGCCGGCCTTGTCCAGCGGTTCGCCGGTGGCCACGTAGGCGGCGATGTCGGCCGCGGCGATCGGCGCGAAGGTGACCTCGGAGACCACCAGCTCGGCCTCCAGGCCCTGCGCGTGCACGACCACCACGGCGGTCATCACCTGGTGGGTGCGCCCGGCCAGGCGCGCCAGCATGGCGCAGGCCTCGGCCGCATCGGCCGGCTTGCCGAACACCTGGCCGTCCAGCACCACCTCGGTATCCGAGCCCAGCACCCGCGCCTGCGGGTCGGCGGCCAGCACCCGTGCCAAGCCGGCGCGCGCCTTGTCGGCAGCCACCCGGCATACATACTGTTCGGCACTTTCCTGCGGCGCACGCTGCTCGGGCACCTCCAGGTCCAGGGCCTGGAAGGGGCGTTCGAGTCGGGCCAGCAGTTGGTTGCGTCGGGGCGAGCGGGAAGCGAGATAGAGCATCGGCACAGCATAACCTGAGGCCGCCACCTGAATCGTCGGCAACCCCGCCTTGAATGCCTTCAACCCCGAACGGACTCACAGCGCGTTCATCGCTACGACACCACCCTCACCGGCACACCAAGGAGATCCCATGCGCCGCACCGCCACCCCGTTGCTGCTTGCCCTGTCCCTCGCTCTTGGAGCTTCGATGACCGCCCATGCTGCCCCGCCGCCGCCGCCCGCGGTCGCCGCCGCCGAAGGCACCCTGCTGAACATCTCGGCCAACGCCGAAGCCACCCGCGTGCCGGACGTGGCCACCCTGTCGGCCGGCGTGGTCACCCAGGCCGCCGACGGCAACAGTGCCATGCGCCAGAACGCCCAGCAGATGGACAAGGTGCTGGCCGCGATCAAGGCCGCCGGCATTGCCGAGCGCGACGTGCAGACCAGCGGCGTCAGCCTGAACCCGCAGTATCGCTATGCCGACAACGAAGCGCCGAAGATCACCGGCTACCAGGCCAGCAACACGGTCAGCCTGAAGGTGCGCGACATCGCCAAGCTGGGCAAGGTGCTTGATGCCCTGGCCGCGCAGGGCGCCAACCAGATCAACGGCCCGCAGTTCGAGATCGACCAGCCCGAGCCGGTCTACGACGAAGCCCGCCTGGCCGCGCTGAAGAAGGCCCAGGCCCGTGCCCAGACCTATGCGAAGTCGCTGGGCCTGCAGGTGCGCCGCATCGTCAGCATTTCCGAGAACAGCAACGGCGGCTTCCGCCCGATGCCGATGATGCGCGCAATGGCCGCCGGCGCGGCGATGGACAAGGCCACCCCGGTGGCACCGGGCGAATCGACCGTGTCGGTGAACCTGGACGTCGTGTTCGAGCTGGGCCGGTAAGCGTCGCGCAAGGCGGTAGGTGCCAACCGTGGTTGGCAGCCGCTGGCCCAGGCGCCCCCAGGCTGGCGACCTGCAGAACAAGAAGAAGGGGTCCGCCACCGCGGGCCCCTTCCCTGTATCTGAAGCCCAGCCCAACGGCGTCGCACCTGACTCTAGGCAGTGGCCGGTGGCTGGCGCTAATGATGAACTGCCAGCCGCGTGCGGCAACCCCGATGGCGGCCCTGGTGCGTTGAGGACTTCAACACTGGCATGGAGGTGGACCATGGTTCGTACGTATCCCGCTGCATCCCTGCACTTCGACCCCGCCCGCATTGCCGCCTGGAGCGCGGCCATTGCCCTGCACCTGCTCGCGCTGTTGCTGCTGCTGATCCCGGCAACCTACCAGGCCATCAGCGCCCTGCCCCGCGACGACACCACGGTGCGTTTCATCCCCAAGGAAGACCCCAAGCCGCTTGAGCCCACCCCGCTGCCGCCCAAGCCGGAAGTGGTGAAGCTGGTGCCGAAATCGCAGCCTGTGCCGACCGTGACCCCGCCCCTGCCTGCGCCCACCGCAGCACTCGACGAGGCCCAGGGCATCATCCTGCCGGCGGCCGCCGAGGTGGCGGTGGAAGCGCCGCCCGCGCTGCAGCCGGGTGCTCCGGTCACCGGCGCCCAGCTGCAGTACCGCAGCGCGCCGCCGCCGAGCTATCCGGTGCCGGCCCTGCGCAACCACGAACAGGGCACGGTGCTGCTGCGGGTGGAAGTGGACCCGAACGGGCAGCCGGTGAACGTCAGCATTGAACGTAGCAGTGGCTCGCGCAGCCTGGACCAGGCCGCCCGCCAGCAGGTGCTGCGCCACTGGCGCTTCGTCCCGGCCGAGCGTGATGGCCAGGCGGTGTCCGCCATCGGCATGGTGCCGGTGCAGTTCAGCCTGCCCGACTGAGCCATGGACCGGCCCGGCGACCTGCCGGGCCGGCTCCAACGCGGGCTGCGCTTCAAGCCGGCCATGCGCCTTCAATTCTTCAGTCGCGATCACATTTCTGTTACGAATTCAGTAAAACTTCACAACGCCGTCACCTGACAGAAACCTAGATTGACGCGTCCCGGGGCACACCGGTGACAGCCCTCGATGCTCGAGTTTTCCAGTCAGGAGAGAAGCTGTGAAACACCCGATCCAACGGCCCGCCAGCCGCCGCCAAAACCACCTGGCATTTTCCATTACCCACATCCTCACCGGCGGCGCTCTGCTGCTGGCCGGCGCCGTGGTCTCCCCTGCCTTCGCACAGGACCAGGCCACCAACCTCGACCGGATCACCGTGACCGGTTCGAACATTCCCCGCACCAACACCGAAACGCCCTCGCCGGTGCAGGTGGTGACCCGCCAGGAAATCGACCGCAGTGGCAAGACCACCGTGGCCGAATACCTGCAGACGCTCACCTCCGACGGTGCAGGTTCCATTCCCAAGACCTTCGGCAATGGTTTTGCCGGCGGTGGCGCCGGCATCTCGCTGCGCGGCCTGGGCGCCGGCTCCACGCTGGTGCTGTTGAACGGCCGCCGCATGGCCACCTATGGCCTGGCCGATGACGGCCAGAAGGTGTTCACCGACCTCAGCACCATTCCGCTTGACGCCGTCGAGCGCGTGGAAGTGCTGAAGGACGGCGCCTCGGCCATCTACGGTTCCGATGCGATCGCCGGCGTGGTCAACATCATCCTGCGCAGCGACTTCCAGGGCGCGATCCTGCGCGGTTCCTACGGTGTTTCCGGCGATGGCGACGGCGATGCCAAGAAGGCCACGCTGACCGCCGGTACCGGTGACCTGTCCAGCGACGGCTGGAATGCGTTCTTCAGCCTGGACGTCGGCAAGACCGACGCGATCAAGATCAGCGACCGCAAGAACCGCAAGTGGATCGGCACCGGTGACATCCGTCGCTGGGGCTATGACGCCGCCGATGCGCAGTTCCTGGGCGGCGCCTACCTGTCCGGCGGCACCGCCGGTGGCGTGGGCCCGAACGGTTCGGTGTTCGATGACCGCAACGTGGACGATGAAAACCCGGCCTTCCTGGTCGCACTTCCGGGCTGCGCCGACCTGACCACCATTCCCGGCCAGAGCGATGCCACCGCACAGGCGCAGGGCTGCCTGTGGAATCCGGCCCAGCTGTACCGCGACCTGAGCCCGGAAGAGAAGTACGTGAACGTGTTCGGCCGCGCCAGCTTCGCCTTCGGCGAAGGCGGCGAGGTCTACACCGAGATCGGCTACTCGAAGAAGGAAACGATCTTCAGCAACACGCCGTCCGGTGTTTCCGGCGGCTGGGGCTACCCCGGCGGCCCGGTCAACGCCAGCAGCGGCGACGGTGCCGTGGTGCTCAGCCCGACCCATCCGGACAACCCGATTCCCGGCCAGGCCTCGCGCCTGCGCTATTCGGCCTGGGATGTCGGCCCGCGCGTGACCAACAACACCAACGAGTTCAACCGTTTCCTGGTGGGCGTGAAGGGCAACTGGGGCGACTGGAGCTACGACACCGCCTACCTGCATTCGGGCACCGACCTGGTCAACAAGCGCACTGGCTTCCTGCGCTACAGCGCCGTGCAGTGCGCGCTGGGTGACCCGGCCTGCGCCGGCGGTGTGTGGCGCATCGGCGACAACGCCGGCCTGAATTCGCAGGCGCTGTACGACTACATCTCGCCCACCATCAGTGCCCGCGCCAAGTCCAGCCTGGACATGTTCGACTTCACCGTCTCGCGCAGCCTGATGGATCTGAAGGGCGGCCCGCTCGGCCTGGCCATGGGTACCGAATGGCGCAAGACCAGCAACAGCCTGACCCCGCAGACCTACACCGACCAGGGTGACATCATCGGCCTGGGCTACTCGGCCTATGACGGCACCCAGAACGTGTACGCCGGCTACGTCGAACTGTCCGCGCCGGTGCTGGAGCAGTTGGAACTGTCGGCCGCACTGCGTTACGACAAGTACGAAAGCGGTGAAGGCAAGGCCACCCCGAAGCTGGGCGTGAAGTTCACCCCGGCCGACTGGATCGCCCTGCGCGCCAGCTACGCCGAAGGCTTCCGTGCGCCGAACCCGGCCGAAAACGGCGACGGTGGCCTGGCCGCCTTCTCCAATGCCCGCGATCCGGTGCGCTGCGCCATCGACCCGGACAACGAGTGCACCGCGCGTTCGGTGGCGATCATCACCCGCCCCAATTCCGGCCTGAAGCCGGAAGAGTCGAAGAGCTACTCGGTGGGTATCGTGCTGCAGCCGACCTCCAGCACCTCGCTGACGGTTGATGCCTGGGAAATCAAGCGCACCAACGAAATCGCCCAGGGCAGCACCGCCGACGCCATCGCCGCCGGCAACGTCCTGCGCGACAGCAACAACATCGGCGGCGTGGCCAACAGCGGCACCATCCTGGCGGTCAACACGCAGTACGTGAATGCCAACTCGTCGCGTGTGCGCGGTATCGATACCGATATCCGCCAGACCTTCGACCTGGGTCCGGGCCAGCTGGAAATGGACCTGCAGTGGAGCCACCTGCTGAAGTTCGAGCGCACCGAGGGTGACACCACCGTCGATTACGTGGGCACGCACGGCAACTGCGACGTGACCAACTGCATCGGCACCCCGCAGGACCGCATCAACTTCGGCACCACCTGGAAGCAGGGGCCGTGGAGCGTGAGCGGCGTGGTGAACTACATCGACAGCATGGAAAACAAGGATCGCCGCGGTGGCGACTACCTGGCCTTCTATGAAGACGGCTCGCCGGTGGAGAAGATATCTTCGTTCACCACCTTCGATCTGTCCGGTCGCTGGAACATCACCGATGCGTTTGAACTGAACGCTTCGGTGCAGAACGTGTTCGACCGCATCGCCCCGCTCGACCCGTCCACCTACGGCGCGGTCAACTACAACCCGCTGCACTTCAGCGGTGCCATTGGTCGTTACTTCACCGTCGGCGCCAAGTACACCTTCAACTGATCCACGAAGGTCAACCGCACTGCAGAGGCCCGGGCATGTCCCGGGCCTTTGCTTTTTCACCACATGCGCGCGTCCATGATGAAGGCCTACCGCGCGAGGCACGACCGCATGCCGTCTTCCACGCAACGCCTGGGCCTGGCCGCGCTGACCGCGCTTGTCGTCGGCTCGATGGTCGGTGCCGGCATTTTCTCGCTGCCACAGAACGTGGCCCGCAGCGCCGGGCCGGCCGCCGCGCTGATCGGCTGGGCCCTGAGCGGCGCCGGCATGCTGATGCTGGCCTTCGTGTTCCAGGCGCTGGCCAACCGTCGGCCCGACCTGGACACCGGCATCTACGCCTACGCGCGCGAGGGCTTCGGCAACTACATCGGCTTTTCCGCCGCGTGGGGCTACTGGGTGGCCTCGGTGCTGGGCAATGCCAGCTTCTTCGTGCTGATCTTCAGCGGCCTGGGCCACTTCCTGCCGGTGTTCGGCGAGGGCAATACGCCCGTGGCATTCGCTGCCTCGTCGCTGCTGCTGTGGACGGTGCACCTGCTGGTACTGCGGGGCCTGCGCACCGCCGCCATCATCAACGGCCTGGTGACCGTGGCCAAACTGGTCCCGATCGCGCTGTTTCTGGTGCTGGCCGCCGGGGCATTCCGCATGGATGTGTTCCGCGCCGACTTCTTCGGTACACCCGCGCTGGGCGATCTGGGCACGCAGCTGCGCGGCATGATGCTGGTGACGGTGTGGGTGTTCATCGGCATTGAAGGGGCCAGCATCTACTCGCGGCGTGCGGCCCGTCGCGCCGACGTCGGCCGCGCCACCGTGATCGGTTTCGTCGGGGTGTGGCTGCTGCTGGTGCTGGTCAGCCTGCTGTCGATGGGGGTGCTGTCGCAGGCCGAGCTGGCCGGCCTACCCAACCCCTCAATGGCGTACGTGCTGCGTGCCATCGTCGGCGAATGGGGCGCTACCGTGATCATCATCGGCTCGATCATTTCCGTGCTGGGCGCGCTGCTGGCCTGGGTGCTGCTGTGCGGTGAAGTGCTGTACGCAGCGGCCGGCGACGGCACCATGCCTGCCTTCCTGGGCCGCGAGAACGCGCGCGGCGTGCCGGCCAATGCGCTGTGGATGAGCAACGGCCTGATCCAGCTGTTCCTGCTGCTGGTGCTGTTCAATTCGGGCAGCTACACCAGCCTGGTGCTGCTGGCCGCGTCGATGAGCCTGGTGCCGTATTTCCTGTCGGCAGCCTTCGCCGTGCAGCTGGCCTGGCGTGGCCAGGCCTATGCCGGCGAAAGCGGTGTGCGCTGGCGCGACTTCGGCGTTGCGCTGCTGGCCAGCGCCTACGCATTGTGGCTGGTCTATGCCGGTGGCGTGGACAACCTGCTGCTGTCGGTGCTGCTGTATGTGCCCGGCGTGGTGCTGTTCGCGCTGACCCGGCGCCAGCATGGGCAGGCCGTGTTCACCCGCTGGGAAGCGGTGCTGTTCGGCGCGATCGTGGTGGTGGCGATCGCAACCCTGGTCGCATTCTGGCGCGGCGCGTTGACGTTGTAGAGTCGAGCCATGCTCGACTGCGCCACCGCCGTTGTAGAGTCGAGCCATGCTCGACTGGCTCTTGCATCGCGCGCACAGCAGTCGAGCAAGCTCGACTCTACGAAGTGCAGCCATCACGCACACAAAAAAAAACCTGCATCTCGCGATGCAGGTTTTCAAAGGTGGCGCCCGAAGTTGGACTCGAACCAACGACCCCCTGATTAACAGTCAAGTGCTCTAACCGGCTGAGCTATTCGGGCAGACGACTAGTATAACCACTCTTCACGCGCGATGGTAGGGGTGATTGGCAATCATTGCCGCAGCCCGATACAACTGCTCGGCCACCACCAGCCGTACCAGCATGTGCGGCAGGGTCAACGGGCCGATCGACCACTTCTCATCGGCCAGTGCGGACACTTCCGGCGAATGCCCTTCCGGGCCGCCGATCAGGAACGCCAGCTCCCTGCCCTGCCCGCGCCAGTGCTCCAGGCGCTGTGCCAGCTGTTCGGAACTGAGCTGGCGACCGGGCACATCCAGCGCCACCACGTAGGCGTTCTTCGGCAATGCCGCGATCACCCGCTTGCCTTCGTCTTCGGTGGCACGGCGCGCATCGCGACCCTTGCCACGCAGGCCGGGTTCGATTTCCACCAGTTCAAACGGCAACCAGTGCGAGAGCCGCTTCTGGTACTCGGCAAACCCTTGCGCCACCCAGCTGGGGGCACGTTCGCCGGTGGCGATCAGACGGGCTTTCATCAAACAGTCCTCCACAAACGTCGACGGCGCCATCGGCGCCGTCGAAGGGGTGCGTCAACGCGCGGCTCAGGCCACTTCGTCGTCGCTGGTCGGCGGCTGGTCGCCCACGGTCCACAGGCGCTCCAGCGCGTAGAACTCGCGCACGCGCGGCAGCATCACGTGCACGATCACGTCGCCCAGGTCCACCAGCACCCATTCGGCTTCGCGCTCGCCTTCCACGCCCAGCGGCATCACGTCGATCTTCTTGGCGAAGCGCACGACTTCATCGGCGATCGACTTCACATGGCGGGTGGACGTACCGGAGACGATGACCAGGTAGTCGGCGACGCTGGACTTGCCACGCACGTCGATCTCGACCGGGTCCTTGGCCTTCAGGTCTTCGGTGGCTTGGCGGACGCTGGCCAGCAGTTCCGGCACCGAAGGCGGCGGGCTGGGCAGTTCGACCTTGATGGTCTGGGGCTGGGTCTGGTTGCTCAAAACGGATCGACTCGATAAACGTGGGGGCGATTATACGGGCAAGGCGCGCCCGCGGCATTCACGGGGTGGCCGGCCGGTACAGGCCGTGGTCCACCACGTAATCGGCCACCGCCGGCGGCAGCAGGGCCCGCCACGGGCCGGTCGCGGCAATCTGCGCACGCACCGCGCTGGCCGATTCCGAGCGCAGCGGGTGGTGCAGGCGCAGCACCCGCCCGCCGGGGCTGGCGAACAGGGCCTGCTCGTTGTCGGCCCAGCGGCCATCCAGGGCCTGGCCCAGGGCGCCATCCACCGAATCCTGCAGCGGGCTGCCCGGGCGCTCGGCAACGATGAAGTGGGCCAGGTCGAACAGGGCCTGCCACTCGTGCCAGGCCGGCAGGGCCAGCAGGCTGTCGGCGCCAACCAGCCAGGCCAGCGGCCGGCTCGGGCCCAGCTCGGCGCGCAGTTCGCGCAGGGTGTCGACGGTGTAGGAAGGACGACCCGGGAAGCGCTTGGCCCGTTCCAGTTCGCGCCGGTCCAGCAGCAGGCCCGGCTCGTCGCCAATGGCCAGCGAAAGCATGCGGCAGCGCTGCTCGGCGGTGGCCCCCGGCGGCGCGCGGTGCGGCGGGTCGGCCGCCGGCAGCAGCCGCACCGCCACCTGCAGTTCGTCGCGTGCGGCGCGGGCGATCGCCAGATGCCCCAGGTGCACCGGATCGAAGGTGCCCCCGTAATAGATGCGCAGGCTCATGGCTCAGGCCCGGGCCAGCAGGCGCACGGCGCGGGCCTCGGCCACCGCCACCAGCAACCGCTCCAGCGCCAGCCAGGCATCGCCGTCGGCGCGCCCCTTGGCAATGCGATCCACCAGGCCGGCTTCGGCCACGAAACGTTCCCAGCGCTTGCCTTCCGGGTGGCGCTGCAACGCACGCTTGTAGGGCGCCTGGCGCGATTCCCAGATACCGCGCGACTTCATTTCCGCGGCCAGATTGCCGCCGCGCGCCTGCACCCGGGCCAGGCCGGCACCGGCCAGCAGTTCGCGGATGACCATCGGCATCAGCGCGGCCACCGCCTCGCCTTCGCCGCGCAGCCCGGCCAGCATGCGCAACACCGCCTGCGGCTGCCCGGAGAACGTGGCTTCCAGCAGACGGAACACGTCGTAGCGGGCGGCGTCGGCCACCAGCGATTCCATCCGTTCCACGTCCAGTGGCTGGCCGTCGGCCAGCAATGCCAGCTTGTCGATCTCCTGCGCGGCGGCCAGCAGATTGCCTTCCACGCGTTCGGCCAGGCGCTGCACCGCGGCGGGATCGGCGCGCAGGCCCTTGCCACGCAGGCGGCGCTCGATCCAGTCGGGCAGTTCGTGCGGCTTGATCGCCCAGGCCACCGACAGCACGCCGACGCGGTTCACCGCTTCGGCCCACTTGCCCTGGTGGGCCTTGCTCCATTCGTTGGCGGTGATCAGCAGCACCACGTCCGGCGCCGGGTTGGCGCAGAACTGGCTGATCACTTCGGCGCCGTCCTTGCCCGGCTTGCCGCTGGGCAGGCGCACCTCCACCAGGCGGCGGGCGCTGAACAGGCTGGGCGCATTGAAGCTGGCGTCGAGCTGGTTCCAGTCGAAGTCGCGGCCATCGGCATCGAACACTTCACGTTCGCCAATGCCGGCGGCACGCGCGCGTGCGCGCACGGCATCGGCCGCTTCCAGCACACGCAGGGTTTCCGGCCCGGCGATCAGGTACACCGGCGCCAGCGCGGTATCACCACCCTGGCTGGCCAACTGCTCCGGACGCAGTTCCATCGCTGCGCCGGCTCAGCGCTCGACCGGCGGTGCCGGCGTAGGCTGCACGTCCTGGGCCGCGGCCGGCTTTGGCGCTGCCAGGCTGCCGCCACGTTCCAGTTCGGCGCGCACCACGCTGTCGATGCGGCGGATGATGGACGCCGACATTTCCCGGCGCAGCTCATCGGCCAGGATCTCGCGTTCGGTGGTGGTGCCGGTGGCGTCGGTCGGCGGCGACACGTAATCGCGCGACAACTCGATCACCTGCTGCGGCACCAGTTCGCTGCCGTCTTCGCGGCGGAAGATGAAGATGACCGCATAGCGCAGGCTGTATTCCTGGGCACGGCCCTGCGCATCGATGGCGATGGGCAGATCGCCCCAGCGCTCGGACAGCACCTGCAGCTGGGTGCTCGGCCCGGTGCTTTCATCGTCGGCCAGCTTGGCCCCGGAGGCCAGCAGGCTGCGGTTGAGCAGCTTGACCAGTTCGCTGTAAGGCGCGGTGGAGACCACCTTCACTGGCGCCGTGTCGGTGGGCAGCATCAGCTTGTTGCGCAGATGGAAGCCACAGCCGGCAAGGCCGAGGGCAAGGACGAGGGCAAGCAGGATTCGGGTCATGGGAACAGTCTGGCGGAGCCGGGCGATCACGGCAACAGACAGCCTGCCCGATCACGCGTGAACGCAGGGCCATCGGCCGCTGACGCCGGCGTGGGGAACACGCACCGGCCGCCACACGGGCGGCCGGTGCCGGACACATCAGGCAGCGACGATGTTCACGATCTTGCCGGGCACGATGATGATCTTGCGCACCGTCAGGCCTTCCATGAACTTGGCCGCGTTCGGCTCGGCCTGTGCCAGCGTTTCGATATGGTCGCGCGCGGCATCGGCGGCAACCTCGATGGTGCCGCGCAGCTTGCCGTTCACCTGCACCGCCAGGGTGACCGCATCGCGCACCAGCGCACTGCTGTCGGCCTGCGGGAACGCCTGGTCTTCCAGCAGCGTTTCGCCGTGGCCCAGCACCTGCCACAGGGCATGGCTGGCGTGCGGGGTGATCGGGTTCAGCAGCAGCACCACGGCCTGCAGGGCTTCCTGGCGCACCGCACGGCCCTGCGCGCTGGCGTCGTCGAACTTGGCCAGTGCGTTCATCAGTTCCATCACCGCCGCGATGGCAGTGTTGAAGCTGTGGCGGCGGCCGTAGTCGTCACCGACCTTGCCGATGGTTTCGTGGGTCTTGCGGCGCAGCGCCTTCTGGTTGGCATCCAGCGCAGCCACGTCCAGGGCCGGTGCCACGCCCTCTTCGGCGTGCTTGTGCACCTGGGTCCACAGGCGGCGCAGGAAGCGGGCCATGCCATCCACGCCGGCCTCGTTCCATTCCAGCGACTGTTCCGGCGGCGCGGCGAACATCGAGAACAGGCGCACGGTGTCGGCTCCGTACTTGCCGACCATGGCCTGCGGGTCCACGCCGTTGTTCTTCGACTTGGACATCTTCTCGGTGCCACCCACCACCACCGGCTGGCCATCGGCCACCAGGGTGGCGCCGGTGATGCGGCCGCGCTCATCGCGCTGCACGTCCACGTCGGCCGGGTTGATCCAGTCCTTCGAGCCGTCCGGGTTCGGGCGGTAATAGGTTTCGGCGATCACCATGCCCTGGCACAACAGATTGCGCGCTGGTTCGTTGCTGTCCACCATGCGCGCGTCGCGCAGCAGCTTGTGGTAGAAGCGGAAGTACATCAGGTGCAGGATCGCGTGCTCGATGCCGCCGATGTACTGGTCCACCGGCAGCCAGTAGTTGCCGCGCTTGTCCACCGCATCACGCGCACCCGGCGAGGTGTAGCGGGCGTAGTACCAGCTCGATTCCATGAAGGTATCGAAGGTGTCGGTTTCGCGCTCGGCCGCGCCGCCGCAGTCCGGGCAGGTGGTCTTGCGCCATTCCGGGTCGGTCTTGATCGGCGAACCGGTACCCGAGAACGCCACGTCTTCGGGCAGCACCACCGGCAGCTGCTCTTCCGGCACCGGCACCGCGCCACACTTGTCGCAGTAGATGACCGGAATCGGGCAGCCCCAGTAACGCTGGCGGCTGACGCCCCAGTCGCGCAGGCGGTAGTTCACTCGGCGCTGGCCCTGGGCCTTGCGCTCGAACCGTTCGGCCAGGGCTTCAAAGGCGCCCTGGAAATCCAGGCCGTCGAACTCGGCCGAGTTGACCAGTTCGGTCTGCCGGCTCTTGTCGCTGTACCAGTCCTGCCAGCGGGTGGCGTCCCAGGTGCGCTCGTCGTCGTTGCGCGCATCCTTCAGCGCGATGACCTGCACGATCGGCAGGCCGTACTTGTTGGCCACCTCGTTGTCGCGCTGGTCGTGGCCGGGAACGGCCATCACCGCGCCGGTGCCGTAGCCCATCAGCACGAAATTGGCTACCCACACCGGCACCTGTTCGCCGGTGACCGGATGGATCGCGCGCAGGCCGGTATCCATGCCGCGCTTTTCCTGGGTTTCCAGTTCAGCTTCGGTCACGCCACCCTGCTTCAGCTCGGCCAGCAGCGCGGCCAGTGCCGGGTTGCTCTTGGCCGCATGCAGGGCCAGCGGGTGTTCGGCGGCGATCGACACGAAGGTCACGCCCATCACGGTGTCCGGACGGGTGGTGAACACGCGCAGCGGGTCCAGCGCGCTGCCATCGGCATCGCGCACGTCGAACTGGATTTCCAGGCCTTCGGAACGGCCGATCCAGTTGCGCTGCATGGTCTTGACCGATTCCGGCCAGCCGTCCAGTTCATCCAGGCCGTCCAGCAGTTCCTGGGCGTAATCGGTGATGCGCAGGAACCACTGCGGGATCTCGCGCTTTTCCACCAGCGCGCCCGAACGCCAGCCGCGGCCGTCGATCACCTGCTCGTTGGCCAGCACGGTCTGGTCCACCGGGTCCCAGTTCACCACTGAGTTGCGGCGGTAGGCCAGGCCCTTGCGCATCAGGCGGGTGAACATGCGCTGCTCGTGGACGTAGTAGTCCGGGCGGCAGGTGGCGAACTCGCGCGACCAGTCGATGGCATAGCCCAGCGATTTCAGCTGGCTGCGCATGTGGTCGATGTTCTTGTAGGTCCACGCCGCCGGCGCGGTCTTGTTCTTGATGGCCGCGTTTTCCGCCGGCAGGCCGAACGCGTCCCAGCCCATCGGCTGCAGCACGTTGTGGCCGGTCATGCGCTTGTAGCGGCTGATCACGTCGCCAATGGTGTAGTTGCGCACGTGGCCCATGTGCAGCGCACCGGACGGGTACGGAAGCATCGACAGGCAGTAGTACTTCGGCTTGTCCGAGGTCTCGCTGACCTCGAAGGCACGGGTGGCGTCCCAGTACTGCTGGGCGGCGGATTCAACCTGCTGCGGGTCGTAGGCGATGGGTTCAGCGCTGGTCATGGAACACGCGGATGCGGCGGCAAAGCGGTACAGCGTACCGCAGTGCGGCAAACGTCTCCAATCCCGCCCATCGCGGGCAGTCTCAGCGCCCCCGCGACAGGGGCAGTGCCAGCGCCAGCCAGACCGCCCAGCAGGCAAACGCCAGGCGCTGCGCGAACGGCGCCGGCAGCACCCCCTGCAGGCCAAAGGCGGCTACCGCCGCGGCGATGCCGACCACCAGCGCCAGCACGCCCGGCGCCCGTGCACCGGGGTCACGCAGGCGGCTGGCCCCCAGCATGCAGGTGCCGGCCACGAACCCCAGCACCCAGACCATCCAGGCGCTGGCGTGCAACTGGCTGGCGCCGCCATGCAGATCCTCCAGGTCCAGCGGCAGCACGCCCATGGCCGCGAAGGCCAGCCCGGCCAGCAGCAGCATCTGGCTGCCCACCCGGCCCGCCCAGCCTTCGGTGGCCGGCAGCCGCCGGCGCAGGCGCTCGGCCACCACCATCGCCAGCATGCCCGGCGCCACGAAGCCCAGCAGGTTGAACGCCCAGGCATGCGGCACCCCGTGCGCGCCAAGCAGGGCGACCGGGTGCACCGCCTGCGCATAGCCGGCCAGGCCGACGCCGAAGCCGACCACCGCGGCAACGAACAGCAGCGCGGCGCACAGCCCCAGCCAACGATCAATCCGGACCCACGACATGGTGCCTACCCGTACGACAGAAGAAGCACCCATTGTCGCGGCCGGCACGCGGGGCGCCAAGCCAAGACGTGAGGAAAGGGTTGAGACCGTCATCGATCGACACCATAGAATCGGTCTCCTGTTGCCGAACGATGTGCCCCCATGACCGAGACGACCTACGTATTCGACGCCACGACCGCGACCTTCGAGGCCGAAGTCCTGCAGAAGTCGCTGCAGACGCCGGTGCTGGTCGATTTCTGGGCCACCTGGTGCGGCCCGTGCAAGACCCTGGGGCCGATGCTGGAAAAGCTGGCCGCCGAGTACAACGGCGCCTTCGAGCTGGCCAAGGTGGACGTGGATGCCGAGCAGCAGATCGCCGCGGCCTTCCAGATCCGCTCGGTGCCCACTGTGTTCCTGGTCAAGGGCGGCCAGCTGGTGGACGGCTTCCCGGGTGCCATTCCGGAAGGCCAGCTGCGCGAATTCCTGGCCCAGCACGGCATCGTGCCGGCCGACGTGGGCGATACCAGCAGCGAAGAAGAGGCACCGCTGGACCCGCAGGGCCAGGTGGACGTGCTGCGCGCGCAGATCGCCGCCGAGCCGGACAAGGACGAACTGAAGCTGGACCTGGCGTTGGCCCTGCTGCAGATCGGCGGGGTGGACGAAGCAGGCAAGCTGATCGATGCCCTGCCGGCCAACCTGGCCACCGATGACCGCGCCGTGCGTGGCCGCGCCCGCCTGGCCTTCGCCACCGCACTGAAGGATGCGCCGGCCGCCGATGCGCTGGACGCGCGCATTGCCGCCGATGGCAAGGACCTGCAGGCGCGCCATCTGCGCGGCGTGCAGCTGCTGCTGGGCGGCCACGACGAAGCGGCGCTGGAACAGTTCCTGGAAATGCTGCGCATCGACCGCAGCTATGACGACAACCTGCCGCGCCGCACGCTGATAGACGCCTTCAACGTCATCGCCGACGAGGACCTGGTGGGCCGCTACCGTCGCAAGATGGCGTCGCTGCTGTTCTGAGGCCGCTGTTTTCGTTCAGGATTCGAGTCACACGCCGGGCAATAATGTGATGCCGGCCGCACTTTTGCGCGACCGGCATCCATTCCGGGGGGAATAAGTCAGGGCCATGGGGTCTGCACGCTGGCCCCCGCATTGCCGGGACTGCATGCCGTGACCGTTGGGATCTCGTCTGTCGTTGTGCGCGTGTTCGCCGCGCTGCTTGCCGCCGCCACCCTGCTGCCCGCCAGCGCAGCCGCGCAGGATTGGACCTACCGGGTGCGCCCCGGTGACACCCTGTGGGACCTGGGCGGCGTGTATCTGAAACCCAGCGTGCCCTGGCAGCAGTTGCAGCAGCACAACCGCATCGACAACCCCTACCGCCTGCCCCCGGGCCAGCCGCTGCGCTTCCCGATCGGCTGGCTGCGCGTGGAGCCGGCGCCGGCGCGGGTACTGGCCGTGCGCGGCCCGGTGCAGCTGGCCGCCGGCACTGGCGCCGCCACCCGCGCACTGCAGGCCGGTGAGAACCTGCATATCGGCGATGTGGTGCAGACCGGCGCCGATGCCAGCCTGACCCTGGAATTCGCCGATGCCTCGCGCCTGCAGCTGCGCGAGCATTCGCGGCTGCGGCTGGACCAGCTCAGCCGCTACGGCCGTACCGGCATGGTCGACACCCGCATGCGCCTGCAGCAGGGCCGTGCCAGCAACCGCGTCACCCCCGCACGCGGCCCGGCCTCGCGCTACATCATCGATGCACCCACCGCGACCAGCAGCGTGCGCGGCACCGTGTTCCGGGTCAGCGCTGGCCAGGCCGGACAGCCGGCGGCCACCGAAGTGCTGGAAGGCAAGGTGCAGGTCGGCAATCAGCGCGGCCAGCAACTGGTACGCCCCGGCCAGGCCAGCATGGCGCCGGATCTGGATGCGGCACCGATGGCGGCGTCGGCACTGCTGCCCGCCCCGTCCTTGGCTGCAGAAACGTTGCAGCGCCCCGGTCTGCCGTTGCAGCTGCACTGGCAGCCGGTGGACGGCGCCGACCACTACCGCATTGAAGTGGTGCAGGCGGCGATGGCCGAGATCCTGCTGTTCGCCACGACCACGGCAGACACACGATTGACCATTGCCGCGCTGCCGCCCGGCCAACACCGCCTGCTGCTGCGCGCCGTCGATGCGCAGGGCGTGGAAGGCCTGGATGCCAGCGCCGACTTCAGTCTGGACGACCAGCCGCCACCGCCGCTGACGGTCGCGCCGCTGCACGGACAGGACATCAACAGCGACCGCCCGCGATTCCGCTGGACCCGGGCCCCGGGCGCGCAGGCCAGCGTGCTGCAGATCGCCAGTGAACCGCAGTTCCTGTCGCCCCTGCAGGAGCAGGCCACCACCGGCACCGATCTGCGCCTGCGCCAGCCGCTGCCGCCGGGCCAGTATTTCTGGCGCGTGGCCTCGCGCGACGGCCAGGGCCGGCAAGGGCCATACGGGGACGCGCTGCCCCTGCAGCTGACCGACCTGCCGGTGGACCCGGCCCTGCAGCCGCCGGAAGCGGACGGCAAGGCGCTGACCCTGCGCTGGCAACCGGGCAGCGCGGGCCAGACCTACCGCGTGCAGGTTTCCCGCAACGGTGCATTCGAGGCACCATGGCTGGACCAGACCGTCGAGCAGCCCCAGGTGAGTTTCAAGCGCCCTTGGCACGGCACCCTGCACGTGCGCGTGCAGTACATCGATGATGACGGCCACGCCGGCCCGTTCTCGCCCGCGCAGCAGGTCAGCCTGCCGTGCCGGCTGTGCTACGGCGCCGGCGGCGGGGCCGCCCTGCTCTGGCTGCTGCTGTGAGGCGCTCGCCGCTGCCCTGGTCGCGGCGGTTGATGCTGGCCGTGCTGGCCTTCGTGGCCACCGCCGTGGCCAGCCACGGGCAGTGGCTGTGGCGGCAGGATGAAGCGGCCTACGACCTGATGGTCGGCGACTGGACCTATCGGCCCGACCCCAGCGTGCTGGTGGTGGCCATCGACGAGGACAGTCTGGCGCGCATCGGCCAATGGCCGTGGCCGCGTTCGGTGCACGCGCGCCTGTTGGACCGCCTGACCGATGCCGGTGCCGAACGCGTGGCGCTGGACCTGATGCTGACCGAGCCCGACCGCCGCGACAACCGCCAGGATGCCGAGCTGGCCGCCGCCATCCGCCGCAATGGTCGCGTGGTGCTGCCGGTGCTGGCGGCACCCGCCGCCGGCGACCGCATGGCTGAAGAGCTGCTGCCCATTCCGCTCATTGCCGACAGCGCTGCAGCGCTGGGCCACAGCGACGTGGAAGTGGATGGCGACGGCGTGGCCCGCGGGGTTTACCTGCATGCCGGCATCGGCCAACCGCATTGGCCGGCGCTGGGGCTGGCCCTGGCCGACCTGCCGGTGCAGGCCGCGCGCGGGCTGCCCGACCCCGATCCGGCGCTGGAATCGCCGTACCAGTGGCGCCGCGATGACTACGTGCGCGTGCGCTACGCCGGCCCGCCGGAGCAGTTGCCGCAGGTGTCCTATGCCGATGTACTGGACGGCCAGGTGGATGCCGCCCTGCTGCGCGACCGCCGCATCGTGGTCGGCATGACCGCCAGTGGCATTGCCCCGCGGCTGCTGACCCCGACCACGCGCGAGTACTGGATGAGCGGCAGCGAATACCAGGCCAACATCGCCTCGATGCTGCTGCAGGGCAAGCAGATCCAGGTGGTTCCGCCGCTGGTGCAGGACCTGCTGGCCGGTCTGCTGGCCGCGCTGTGCGTGCTGCTGCTGGGCCTGCGCCTGCCCTGGCTGGCCGCCCTGTGTTCGCTACCGATGGGCCTGGCCACCAGCTGGCTGCTGTTGCGCACGGCCAGCCTGTGGTGGGCCCCAGCCGCAGCCACTTTCGGCATCCTGATGGTGCTGCTGGTATGGGCGGTCTGGCGCATTTCCGCCTGGCACCGCCAGGCCAACCGCGATGCCCTGACCGGGCTGGGCAACCGCCTGCGCTTCGAACAATCGCTTCAACAGGAATGCGACGCCGCACGGCGCAGTGGCAAACCGCTCAGCCTGGTGCTGATCGACGTGGACCATTTCAAGCGGCACAACGACCGCCATGGCCACCAGCTGGGCGACCGCGTGCTGCGCGACGTGGCCGCGCTGATCGCCGCCCATGCGCGACGACCGCGCGACATGGCCGCCCGTTACGGCGGCGACGAATTCGCAATGGTGCTGCCCGACACACCGGGCAGCGGCGCACGCCAGGTGATCGAAGACCTGATTGCCGACGTACGCGCCCTGCCCGCGCCGGCAGCGGGCGACGACAGCCGCATCACCCTCACCATCGGCGTCTATACGCGGGTGCCGGACAGCCAGCTGCACCCGCACCATTTCGTCGAAGGCGCCGACGCCGCCCTTTACCGCGCCAAGGCCAACGGCCGCGACGGCTACGCCATGGACGGCGCCTGACCCCACCCCCGCCCGACGTTCGTAGCGTCGAGCTTGCTCGACTGCCCTTCGCATCACGCCCGTAGAGTCGAGCTTGCTCGACTGCTCTGCGCGCGATCCCCGTAGAGTCGAGCTTGCTCGACTGCTCTGCGCGCGATGCCGGCGATAAACAGTCGAGCAAGCTCGACGCTACGAAAGCGGCCAGCGGCACCACACGCGGCCGCCCGTTCGATGCGCTCCGTGCAATGCCCGCAACATTTGCCGACACGGCGGCCCTGCGCGCGATCCCCGTAGAGTCGAGCTTGCTCGACTGCTCTGCGCGCGATGCCGGCGATAAACAGTCGAGCAAGCTCGACTCTACGAAAGCGGCCAGCGGCACCACGCGTGGGGGTAATGCCCCAGCGCGCTTGCCAGCCCCGCCCGGACCGGATTGCCCATGACATACATGGCCTGCTGGCGTACATCGCGCTCGTTCCGGATCCAGTGCTCGTAGTAGCCACGCTGCCACACCGCTGCGCCGAACCCAGAAGTATGCGCATTGAGCGCAATCGCAGCGCGCGACTTCAGCGACTGCACACAACGCCCCAATGTCCCGCTCCGCAACTGGATGACCCAATGGAAGTGGTCAGGCATGACCACCCAGGCACAGGAGCGCGTGAACCCCAGACAGTCGCTGTTTCGGAATGCCTCTTCCAGCAAGGCCGCGCAGGCAGGATCTGCGAACAGGCGCCACCGCCCCGCCACTACGCTGGTGATGACATAGAACTGACCGATGGCGGAGCTGCGATGTCGCAGGAGTGCTTGGCTGGGCATGACCCAGCTTGACCGGGGTGCCGAGCTGTTGATGTCGGGCGATCCTGATTCTGCCGTCCGTAGAGTCGAGCTTGCTCGACTGTCTTTTCCCGACAGGGGCCGTCGAGCAAGCTCGACGCTACCAATGCGGGATCAAAAGCCGTCGAGCAAGCTCGACGCTACCAAAGCGGGGTCAAAGGCAACGCCGCGGAGCGGGTGCGATGCCACGAAAGCAGGAGGACGCGCAACAGACGGCCATCCGGCAAGTCCCGGGGTTCAACATACGGTGGCGAATGGTTAGACTCGAGGCCTCGCCCCCTGCCCCGCACCCGCATGAAAGCCAGCACCTTCCGTCTCGGCATCAACCTGTGGCCGCCGTTCCTGTTCACCGGCATCCATGTCACCCGCATCACCGCCGACTACCGGCAGATCGACGTCGAGCTGCGCATGCGCCCGTGGAACCGTAACTACGTGGGCACCCACTTCGGCGGCAGCCTGTTCGCCATGACCGACCCGTTCTGGATGCTGGGCCTGCTGCATACGCTGGGCCGCGACTACTACGTCTGGGACCGCGCCGGTGCCATCGAATTCCTCAAGCCCGGTCGCGGCACCGTGCGCACCCACTTCCACATCGATGACGCGGTGCTGGACGAACTGCGCGCCGAGGCGGCCGGCGGCGAGAAAGTGCTGCGCTGGTTCAGCAACGACGTGGTCGATGCATCCGGCGAGGTCGTCGCGCGCGTGCGCAAGCAGGTCTACGTGCGCCTGAAGCCGCAGGCACGCGGCGGCTGACCCGCTACAGCGGCACCGACAGCATGGTCGTCAGCTCGCCGGTCGCATCGCGCTGGCGGCGCGGCACCTGCAGGTGGCGGCCATCGGCCGACAGCGTGGGCACCCGGCTGGGCGAACGCCATTGCGCCGGCAGCCGTGCCAGCGCCTGTGCCGGGGCATCGGGCTGCCGCCGCAGCCATCGCTGCGCGCCCAGCAGGCGCACCAGCGCCGCGCTGTCCTGGCTGCGCGCGGCGTAGTCCTGATACGCCGGGCCGCTGATGCTGGCCAACGTGCAGCCGATCCAATTGGCCAAGCAGCGGACGTCCCACGGCTGTTCCCAGCTGCGCTGCGCCGGCGCGTCCTCGGCCAAGGTGCGTTCGGCAGCAGCACCGCAGGCCCAGGCGAAGTTCTGCGCGATGCGCGCGCGGGTCTGGCTGCGGTCCAGCATCAGCACGTTGGCGCCCTGCCGCAGCGACGCATCGATGGCCCGTTCGTTCAGTGCGAACTCGCCCTGCATCGCGCGGCACAGGCTCTGTTCGTCGCTCGCCAGCGGCCGCAGCGCCGTTTCGCAGACCGCTGGCAGCGCGTGGTCAGCCGGCAGTTCCACCAGCATGTCGGCCAGCAACTGCGCGTTCACCTGCACGCTCGCGGCGCCGATCATGCTGTCCAGCAGCGTGCCGCCACGGTGCATCAGGCGCCTGCCCAGCTGCAGCGAGCGACAACTGCCGGCCAACGCTGCCGCCGTATCGCCCTGCACGAAAGCCAGCGCATGTGCGCTGGTGCCCTCCATCAGCAGCTGATAGCGCGGCACCGGCATCAGCAGCGGGTCATCCAGCCCCGGGAACGGGGAATCGAAACGATCGAAGTCGGCCAGCTGTAGCTGGCGCGCATGCAGGCCGCCGTGGCCGGCATGGCCATCGATGAAGCGCTGCGGATCGGCGCGCACCCGCGCCAGGCAATCCGGCACACGGGACCCACAGGTGACTCCCACCTGCGCCTTCACCTGCGGTTGGGTGCCTTCCAGCAGGGAATCGGTCATGCCCGGCTCCGGCCCGGCCCGCCACCGCGCTACGTCCTTCAGCAAGGCCTGCTCGCGCTGCGCCGCATCCAGATCGTCGAACGGCAGCGTCCACAGCAGGGCAAAGCCGTTGCGCCCGGGCAGGGGCTGCACATCTTCCAGCAGGCGCACCTGCGCGCGCTGCTCGGCCGACAGCGGCCAGAACCGCGCCGCCAGCCACACCGCCACCAGCAGCCCCAGCAGGGCCAGCAGGCTCCAACCGATTCCGCGCAGAATCCTCAACACAGCATCCCTGCCCTGTAGCCCGCCGTCGTGATCGGGCAGCGTAATCGACAGGCTGCGACCGCTACAATGCGCGCATGTCGCTCGAAGCCCCCGCCCTGGTTCCCCGCCCCTCCCTGCAGCGCCTGTTCCTGACCGGCCTGCTGACCCTGTTGCCGATCTGGCTGACCTGGGTCGTGGTGAAGTTCGTGTTCGTGCTGCTGTCGGGCATTTCCAGCCCGCTGGTGGTGCCGCTGTCCGAACAGATCGCCACCAACTTTCCGCACTACCTGGGCTGGGTACGCGCCGAATGGATCCAGAACACCATCGCCCTGCTGGCCACCCTGCTGGTGATCCTGGCGGTGGGCGTGGCCAGCCGGCGCGTGGTCGGCCAGCGCCTGCTGCGCTGGGTGGGCGCGGTGATCAAGCGCATTCCGCTGGCCAGCATCATCTACGACAGTGCCAAGAAGCTGCTGGACATGCTGCAGACCGAACCGGGCAGCACCCAGCGCGTGGTGCTGATCGACTTCCCGCACCGTGACATGAAATCGGTCGGCCTGGTCACCCGGGTCATCAAGGAACAGGGCAGCGACCGTGAACTGGCCGCGGTATACGTGCCGACCACGCCGAACCCGACCTCGGGCTACCTGGAAATCGTGCCGGTGGAACTGCTGACCCCAACCGACTGGACCGTGGACCAGGCGATGAGCTTCATCATCTCCGGCGGTGCGGTGGCCCCGGCCAGCGTGCCGTTCACCCGCGCCGGCGAACGCGCCGAGTGAGCGAGCCGGCGCAGCCCACGCCGCATGCGCGGCCACTGCAGGACCGCGCGGTCCTGCTGTTCATCGTGCTGGCCACGTTCTTCTGCGGCAACGCGGTGCTGGCCGAACTGATCGGGGTGAAGATCTTCGCGCTGGAAGACACGCTGGGCATCAACCCGCTGAACTGGAACCTGTTCGGCCAGACCGGCTCGCTCAGTTTCACCGCCGGTACGCTGCTGTGGCCGGTGGTGTTCATCATGACCGACACCATCAACGAGTTCTTCGGCAAGCGCGGCGTGCGCTTCATCTCGTGGCTGGCGGTGGTGCTGATCGCCTACGGCTTCCTGTTTGCCTTTGCCGCCATCTCGCTGGCCCCGGCCAGCTGGTGGGTCACCTCGATGAACGCCCATGGCGTGCCGGACTACCAGGCCGCCTTCGCGGCGGTGTTCGGCCAGGGCATGTGGACCATTGCCGGCTCGCTGGTGGCCTTCCTGGTTGGCCAGCTGATCGACGTGGCCGTGTTCCACCGCATCCGCCGGGCCACCGGCGAACGCCATGTGTGGCTGCGCGCCACCGGCTCCACGGCGGTGTCGCAGCTGGTGGACAGCTTCGTGGTCATCTGGATCGCCTTCGTGCTGGGCCCGCAGCATTGGCCCACGTCGTTGTTCCTGGCGGTCAGCAGCGTCAACTACGTCTACAAGATGGGCTTTGCGATCGCCCTCATTCCCCTGCTGTACCTGATGCGCCGCGCCATCACCCGCTACCTGGGGCCGCAGCGCGCGGCCGATCTGCGTGCCGCCGCCGCGGCTGACTGAATACCCAGCGCCGGCAAACTGACTGCGGCTGCACGCTGGCCGTACGCGCGCGGATCGTGCAAGCTCCACGGTCTGTGTTCCACGGAAGCTCCTGATGCCGTATTCCCCCCGCGTCCTGGCCGCCGCCATCGCTGCGTTGTTCCTGTTCAGTGCCGTACCGTCGGCCGAAGCAGCGAAGAAGAAGGCCAGCCGCCCCGCCGCCGCGCAGAGCCGCCAGGCCGCAAAGCCCAAAGCCAAGCCTCGCGCCGCCCCACGCCGCGCCGCGCCGCGCCCCACCGCCCCGGCCCGCGCCGTGCCGCGCGCCGTGCAGCTGGAGCGCCTGTACGACGAATACTGGGATGCCTCGATGCGGTTGAACCCGCTGCAGGCCACTTTCCAGGGCGAAACCCGCTACAACGACCAGCTGCCCAACATCCTGTCGGCCGCCTGGCGCCAGCAATCGCACGATTTCACCGTGGAATGGCTGGGCAAAGTTGAAAAGGTCGGCAGTGACGGCCTGCAGGGCCAGGACCTGCTCAGCTACCAGATCTTCGTGCGCGACGCGCGCGCCACGCTGGACGCAGAACGCTACCCCAGCTGGATGATGCCGATCAGCCAGTACTATAACATCGGCAGCATCATGGCGATCCTCGGTGCCGGTGCCGGCGCCCAGCCCTTCAACACCGTGCAGGACTACGACACCTGGTCGCGCCGTTCGCTGGGCATTCCCCCGCTGTTCGACCAGGCCATCGACAACATGCGCCAGGGCATGAAGGCCGGCGTGGTGCAGCCGCGCGACCTGATGGAAAAGGTACTGCCGCAGCTGGATGCGGTGATCAAGCCGACCGCAGAGGAAAGCATCTTCTGGTCGCCCATCCGCACCATGCCCGACAGCATTGCCGCCGAAGACAAGGCGCGCATCAGCGCCGAGTACAAGCGCATGATCGAACTGCGCATCATGCCGGCCTACCGCGCACTGCGTGGCTTCATCGCCACCGAATACCTGCCGGCCACCCGCGAAAGCACCGGCCTGGGCGCGCTGCCCGATGGCCAGGCCTGGTACGCCAACCTGATCGTGCAGACCACCGCCAGCGACCAGACCGCCGCGCAGCTGCATGCCCTGGGCGAACAGCGCGTGCAGGAACTGCAGGCGCAGATCGCCGCGGTGATGAAGGAAAACAAACTGCGTGGTTCGCAGGCCAAGCTGCTGAAGAGCATGCGCAGCGACCGCCAGTTCCAGTACGTGAACGCCGACGACCTGCTGAACCGCTACCGCCAGGTGCAGCAGCAGGTGTCCGCGCGCCTGCCGCAGGTGCTGGACACGCTGCCCAAGGCCGGGCTGGAGATCCGCGCGGTCGATCCGGAACGCGCCCTGGCTGCCGCCGCAGCCGCCTACCAGCCTTCGCCGGCCGGACAGCCGGGCGTGCTGTACGTGAACACCCGCGACCTGCCCAGCCGCAAGCGCTGGAGCGTGCCGGTGCAGTACCTGCACGAAGCCATTCCCGGCCACCACGTGCAGCTGGGCCTGCAGCAGGAACTGGCCAAGCTGCCGCGCTTCCGCCGCCAGGGCGGCGATGTGGCCTTCGTTGAAGGCTGGGGCCTGTATGCCGAAACCCTGGGCGATGAGCTGGGCGCCTACAACGATCCCTACGACCGCATCGGCTACCTGTACTCGCGCCTGCTGCGCGCCACCCGCGTGGTGGCCGACACCGGCGTGCACGCGCAGGGCTGGAGCAAGCAGCAGGCGGTCAGCTACCTGCAGAAGAATGCAGACATGAGCGCCGACGATGCCAGCGCCGAAGTGGAGCGGATCATGGCCCAGCCCGGCCAGGCCCTGTCCAACGTGGCCGGCCTGACCACCATCGTCGCCCTGCGTGACAAGGCCCGCGCGCAGCAGGGCGCAGCGTTCGACCTGCGCCGCTTCCATGCCGAACTGCTGAAGGACGGCTCGATGCCGCTGGATGTATTGAGCCGCAAGATGGACCGCTGGATGGCCCAGCCCGCCGCAGCGGCCACGCCATGAGCGGGGCCGACGCACTGCTGGGCATCCACCATGCGGCGCTGATCTGCAGCGACTACGCGCGCTCGAAGGAGTTCTACGTGCGCGTGCTGGGCCTGCGCGTGCTGGCGGAAAACCACCGCCCCGCGCGCGATTCATGGAAGCTGGACCTGGCCCTGCCCGACGGTGGGCAGCTGGAACTGTTCTCGTTCCCCGCACCGCCGCCGCGGCCCAGCCGGCCCGAAGCACAGGGCCTGCGCCACCTGGCTTTCCGGGTGGCCGCACTGGACCCGTTCATCCAGCGCCTGGCCGACCACGGCGTGGCCTGCGAACCGATCCGCGTGGACGAATACACCGGCGCCCGCTTCACCTTCTTCGCCGACCCCGACGGCCTGCCACTGGAACTGTACGAAGTCGTCTGAGCCGGGGTCGGATCCCTTTCCACAGGAAAGGGCTCTGACCCCATCCACGCGATTCCCGATGGGGTGGGATCCCGTTGCGCAGCAACGGGATCCCACCCCGTGCGACCCACAGCCGCGTGAACCTGTCGAAGGCGGGGCACTGTGGGTTTGCGGGGTGTGAGCCGCATGGATGCGGCGACCAAGGCTACATGGACGTACTTGCGCCGTCCCCGCAAACCCACAGTGCCCCGCCATCCCCCGGAATGCCGCTCTTGATCTTGCTTCGGCTTCGGCTTCGGCTTCGGCTTCGGCTTCGGCCTCGGCCTCGGCCTCGGCAGGTGCAGGGCGCAGCCCTGCTCTGAGCCCATGCACGCGATCCCCAAGGGGGTCAGAGCCCGTTGCGCAGCAACGGGATCCGACCCCGTGCCGACCAAGGTCGACATCTACCTTTCGGCTTCGGCCTCTGCGGGTGCAGGGCGCAGCCCTGCAAAGCCCTCCCTCTTCCCCATACCCACCCGAATGGGTATACAGTCGCCCTGTACCGGCATCGTGCCGGAATGAACCCTGGGAGGGGACCATGCGCAAGACCTTCAAGACCCTGCTGCTGGCACTGCCGCTGTGCCTGGCCGCGCTCTCGGCGCAGGCCGCCGACAGTGCCGCCGGCCGCTGGAAGACCATCGACGACAAGACCGGCAAGGTGAAGTCGATCGTCGAGATCACCCAGGCCGCCAACGGCACGCTGTCTGGCAAGGTGGTCGACATCCTGCATTCGGACAAGGGCCCCAACCCGGTCTGCGATGGCTGCGAAGGCGCCAACAAGAACAAGCCGGTGAAGGGCATGACCATCCTGTGGAACCTGTCGCAGGACAAGGGCAGCCACAGCAAGTGGTCCGGCGGCACCATCCTGGACCCGGCCAACGGCAAGACCTACAAGTCCAAGATCGAACTGCAGCCCGGCGGCGGCAAGCTGGACGTGTCCGGCTGCATCGCGTTCATCTGCCGCGCGCAGACCTGGGTGCGCGAGTAATCCGCCCCACCCCGCGCAGCACCCCGTGACCCGGCCCCGGCCGGGTCACGACGTTGCGGGCGTGCGATAATCTGCGGTTCCCCTCGGCTGCACCCCGCGACCATGACCCGTACCGCGCTCGTCACCACCGCCCTGCCCTACGCCAACGGCCCGCTGCACCTGGGCCATCTGGTCGGCTACATCCAGGCTGACATCTGGGTGCGCGCGCGGCGAATGAGCGGCGGTACCGCCTGGTTCGTCTGCGCCGACGACACCCATGGCACGCCGATCATGCTGGCCGCCGAGAAGGCCGGGGTTACCCCGGAAACCTTCATCGCCAACATCCAGGCCAGCCACGAACGTGACTTCGCCGCCTTCGGCGTGGCCTTCGATCACTACGATTCGACCAACTCGGCGGCCAACAAGGCGCTGACCGAACAGTTCTACCTGAAGCTGGAAGCGGCCGGCCACATCAGCCGCCGCTCGGTGGCGCAGTTCTACGACCCGGCCAAGGGCATGTTCCTGCCCGACCGCTACGTAAAGGGCATCTGCCCCAACTGCGGCAGCGCCGACCAGTACGGCGACAACTGCGAAGTGTGCGGCGCCACCTACGCGCCCACCGACCTGAAGGAACCGCGTTCGGTCATTTCCGGGGCCACCCCGGAGATGCGCGATTCGGAACACTTCTTCTTCGAGGTCGGCCACTTCGATGCGTTCCTGCGCGAATGGCTGGCCGGCGACGTCGCCCTGCCGGGCGTGAAGGCCAAGCTGGGTGAGTGGCTGAACGCCGAAGGCGGCCTGCGCGCATGGGACATCTCGCGTGATGCACCGTACTTCGGTTTCCAGATTCCCGGCCAGCCGGGCAAGTACTTCTACGTCTGGCTGGATGCGCCGATCGGCTATCTGTCCAGCTTCCAGACCCTGTGCGGCAAGCTGGGCGAAGACTTCGACGCGCACCTGCGCGCCGGCACCAGCACCGAACTGCACCACTTCATCGGCAAGGACATCGTCAACTTCCACGGCCTGTTCTGGCCGGCGGTGCTGCATGGCACCGGCCACCGCGCGCCCACCCGCCTGCACGTGAACGGTTACCTGACCGTGGACGGCGCCAAGATGAGCAAGTCGCGCGGCACCTTCGTGATGGCACGCACCTTCCTGGACGCCGGCCTGGAACCGGAAGCACTGCGCTATTACTACGCAGCCAAGACCAGCGGCGGCGTGGACGACCTGGACCTGAACCTGGGCGACTTCATCGCCCGCGTGAATGCCGATCTGGTTGGCAAGTTCGTCAACCTGGCCAGCCGCTGCGCCGGCTTCATCAGCAAGCGCTTCGACGGCCTGCTGGCCACCCAGCTGCCCGATGCGGCGCAGTACCAGCGTTTCGTCGATGGCCTGGCGCCGATCCGCGAAGCCTACGAGCGCAACGACCCGGCCGCGGCCATCCGCCTGACCATGGCCCTGGCCGACGAAGCCAACCGCTACATCGACGATGTGAAGCCCTGGGTGATCGCCAAGCAGGAAGGCGCCGACGCGCAGCTGCAGGCGGTCTGCAGCCAGGGCCTGAACCTGTTCCGCGTGCTGGTGACCGCGCTGAAGCCGGTGCTGCCGACCACCGCCGCCCAGGCCGAAGCGTTCCTGGCCGCACCGGTCAACGACTGGACCGCGCTGGCACAGCCGCTGCTGGGCCACCGCATTGCCGAGTACACCCCGCTGTTCACCCGTATCGACCCGAAGAAGATTGACGCCATGATCGACGCCTCCAAGGACACCCTGCAGCCGGCCGCCGCTGCCGCCCCCGCCGCCAAGCCCGAGGCCGCCAAGCCGGCCGCCCCGGCCCCGGCCAAGGACGAAGCCAAGAGCGCCGACGCGCCGGCCTACATCGGCATCGATGATTTCGCCAAGCTCGACCTGCGCATCGGCAAGGTGCTGGTGTGCGAATTCGTGGAAGGCTCGGACAAGCTGCTGCGCTTCGAGCTGGACGCCGGCGACCTGGGCAAGCGCCAGATCTTCTCCGGCATCCGCGCCAGCTACGGCGAACCGGAAGCGCTGGTCGGCCGCAGCGTGGTGTTCATTGCCAACCTGGCCCCGCGCAAGATGCGCTTCGGCCTGAGCGAAGGCATGATCCTGTCGGCCGGTTTCGACGGCGGCGCGCTGGCACTGCTGGACGCCGACAGCGGCGCGCAGCCGGGCATGCCGGTCCGCTGATGCACCCCGGGCGCGGCCCACGCCGCGCCCGACCCGCACACCGCCACGGAAGGCACCGCCATGGGAGAGAGCAGGATGGAGCTGGCGCTGTTCGATTTCGACCACACCATCACCACCTGCGATACCTATGGCCGCTTCGTGCGCCGCGTGGCCACGCCGGAACAGCTGGCCCGTGCGTGGTGGAAGGTGGGCCCATGGTTGCTGGCCTACCGCCTGCGCATCATTTCCGCCGAGCGCATCCGCGCGCGCGTAACCCGCCTGACCTTCAGCGAACGCCACGCCGATGACATCGCCACGCTGGCCGCCGGCTTCGCCCGCGAGGTACTGCCCGAGGTGATGCGGCCGGAAATGCTGGAACAGATTCGCTGGCACAAGGAACAGCAGCACACCGTGGTGGTGGTGTCCGGCTCGCTCGATCTGTATCTGCGGCCATGGTGCGAACAGTGGGGCCTGCAGTTGATCTGCAACCGGCTGGAAAGCCAGGACGGCCGCTTGACCGGACGCTACGCCGACGGTGACTGTGGCCCGCGCAAGGTCGACCACATCCGCCGCCGTTTCGACCTGTCGCGCTATGTGCGCATCCACGCCTACGGCGACAGCTACGAAGACCGCCCCATGCTGGCCCTCGCCCACGAGCGCTGGTACCGCGGCAAGCCCCTGAAATAACCAACGCGCAGCCTTCGCCACGCATGAGCCTGATCCCGCCCCTGACCGAACGCCTGGACCGCCTGCTGCCGCAGACCCAATGTGGCCAATGCGGCTTTGATGGCTGCCGCCCGTACGCGCAGGCCATGGCCCGTGGCGAAGCCGGCGTGGACCGCTGCCCGCCCGGCGGCGATGCCGGGGCACGTGCATTGGCGCAGGTGCTGGGCGTACCGGCGCTGCCGTTCGACCGCACGCGCGGCGCGCACAAGGCACCGCAGGTGGCGGTGATCGTGGAAGCGGACTGCATCGGCTGCACCAAATGCATCCAGGCCTGCCCGGTGGATGCCATCGTCGGCGGCGCCAAGTACATGCACACCGTCATTGCCGACCTGTGCACCGGCTGCGAGCTGTGCATTCCGCCGTGCCCGGTGGACTGCATCGATCTGCAGCTGCTGTAAGGGGTCAGAGCCCTTTTCGTAGAAAAGGGCTCTGACCCCATTCCGCGAAGCTAGTCGCAATCGACCCACACCGCCGCGCCCCACGCCCGCGCAAGCACGACACTTGTCGCAGATTGCCCGCTCGGTCGAGGCGCTTGCGGCGCAGCGGCATGGCAACCATCAACCCGATGCAACACTGCCGCAAGCGTCCTGCTGCGAAGTGGAATGCAACGATTCTGATGGGCATTCGGCCGCAGCACGGCTATAGATGGCGTGCCACTGATAACGAGTGGCCGGGTCTCGAAAACCCGTTTGTCGAACGTTGTTTGCGCTTGCCAGCCGGCGTCACCTTGCGTGGCGCCAGCTGGCAATCCGTCTGCCGGCTATGGCGGGCGGAGCGTGGGGGTCTTCGCGCCCACCGGTTTCGTCTTGCGTCCCGGTTTTCGAGCCACGTCTCCGTCCGCCACCCTCACGTGGCGGCTACCGAATGCCTTGCACGGAGCACTGCCATGAAGACACCGGACATTTCCCACCTGCACGCGCGCACTGCGCCCGCCCCTGCCGATGCGGTAGACACCTGCAACCCCAACACCCTGGCGGCGACCCTGCGCGCCATCGGCCACGGCAGCGCCGCCGATGGCCAACCCTGGCCCGAGCACGCCCAACAACCGGGCCGGCAACGCGCCCTGGCCGACGCCGACTGCGCCCTGGCCGGGCTGCGCGTGGTGCAGGAAATCATGCTGGCCGCCGAACGCACCCGTCAGAACGGCGACGTGCAGGAACACGTCGGCGACCGCGTAATGGAAGGCCTGATGCTGGCCTGTATCGGCCTGTGCGCGCAGGCCAGTGCGCAGCTGCAGCCACGCTAGTTGAAGGGGTCAGAGCCCTTTCCTGCGGAAAGGGATCTGACCCCAGCAGGATTACGGCACCGCCGCCGTGATCACGATCTCGACCTTCCACTCGGCGTGCGCCAGCTTGGCCTCGAACGTGGCGCGGGCCGGGGTTGCGCCTTCAACCACCCACTCGTCCCATGCCTTGTTCATGCCGTCGAAATCGGCGATGTCGGCCAGGAACACTTCCGCACGCAGCACGTGCTGGCGGTCGCTGGCCACCAGCGCCAGCAGCTTGTCGATCTCGGCCAGCACCTGCCGGGTCTGCCCGGTGATGTCCTGGCTGGTGTCTTCCGGAATCTGGCCGGAAAGGTAGGCGACCTTGTTGTGCACGGTCATTTCGGACATACGCGGTCCGACGTCGTAACGCTCCATCATGGGCGTGGCTCCTGCGGGTGGACAGACCTGCATTCTCACCCACCCGGCGTGCGAAGTGTGTGCCCGCCGCGGCCACTGCATCCGGCCAGCCTGCGCACAGTCCGGCGCTGGTCAAACGGCGGCGACAGGCGCACGATGCGCCACGCTGCGTTGACACCGCCCTCGCCCCCACTGACGCACCCTTGCGCCGATGACCGCCCCCACCGATTCCACGCCCTCCGCCGCTTCCACCTGGAAGCGCGTCGCCACCATCGTCATCCCGCTGCTGATCCTGGCCCTGGCCCTGCATGGGTTGGCCAACGAGTTCGACGAGAACGGCTACCGCGCCATCCGCCACGCCTTCCAGAACCTCAGCCTTGGCCAGATCGCGCTGACGGTGCTGCTGGGTCTGGCCAGCTATGCCTGCCTGATCGGCTTCGATGCCATCGGCCTGCGCCGCAGCGGCATCCGCGTGCATCCGGCACGCGTCGGCATCACCGCCTTCCTGGCCCACACCCTGGGCCAGACCGTCGGCTTTGCCGCACTGACCGGCGGCGCGGTGCGGCTGCGCGGCTACCGTAGCGCCGGCCTGGACCTGGCGCAGATCGGCCAAGTGGTGCTGATGAGCACGCTGGGCTTCGTGTTCGGTGCGTGGCTGCTGATGGGCCTGGCCCTGTGCATGGAACCGGCCGCGGCAGCGCTGGCCCTGCCGCTGGACCCGACCGCCGTGCGCGTGGTCGGCATCGTCGCCTTGGCGGCCTACGCGCTGACCGTGCTGCTGGTCGGCCGCCACGGCCGTACCTTCCAGATCTTCGGCCATGGCCTGTGGCTGCCCGACCGGCGCACCATGCTGGGGGTGACCGCACTGAGCGTGGTGGAACTGGTGCTGGCCAGTGCCGCCTTCTACGTGCTGCTGCCCGATTCCACCCCCACCGGCCTGCCCGGCTTCGTCGGCCTGTATCTGGTGGCAGTGCTGGCCGGGCTGGTGTCCACGGTGCCGGCCGGTTTGGGCGTGTTCGAATGGAGCCTGCTGAAGCTGCTGCCGCAGGTGGCCCCGGCCGCCGTGCTGGCCGCCGCGCTGATCTACCGCGTGACCTATTACGTGCTGCCGCTGCTGCTGGCCACCCTGCTGGCCCTCGCGCCGGCGTTGCGCCAGCCGTTCAAGGCCGGCGCCGGTGCCACCCGTGCCGGCTGGCATGCCCTGCGCCCGTGGCTGCCGCAGATCATCGCGCTGGCCGCCTTCAGCGTGGGCGCGGCGCTGGTGATCGACGGCACCCTGCCCACGCCGCGCCGGCACCTGCTGAACGCCTCGCTGCCGATCCTGGAAACCTCGCACCTGATCGGCAGCCTGACCGGCGTGGCCCTGCTGCTGATCGGCCAGGGCCTGGCCCGGCGCAGCCATGCGGCCTGGATGCTGGCCATGGCGATCTGCGTGATCACCCCGCTGCCGATCTGGCTGCGCGGTGGCCAGCCGCTGATCGCACTCTCTGCGCTGCTGGTGGCGATGGCACTGTGGGCGGCGCGCCGCGAGTTCTACCGCCAGGGCGCGCTGCTGGACGAGGCCTGGTCGTGGCCGTGGCTGCGCAACCTGGGCCTGGTGCTGGTGGCGGTCACCTGGCTGCTGTTCTTCACCTACAGCCACGTGGAATACCAGAACGAGCTGTGGTGGCAGTTCGCGTTGTCCGGCAATGCACCGCGCGCCCTGCGTGCGCTGCTGGTGGTGGCCATCGCGCTGGTGATCTTCGGCCTGGCACGGCTGCTGCACAGCACCCGCACGCCGCTGCCGGCCGCCGACGATGCCGCCCTGCAGGCACTGGCCCCGGTGCTGGCCGGCGCCACCGACACGCAGGCCTGCCTGGTGCTGACCGCCGACAAGGCCGTGCTGCGCGACGAAGCCCAGCAGGGCTTCGTGATGATGCAGCGCTACGGCGGTTCGTTGATCGCCATGGGCGACCCGGTCGGGCCGCCCGAGGTGGCCCGCGCCTTGATCTGGCGCTTCCGCGAAGAAGCCGACCGGCTGGGCCTGCGCCCGGTGTTCTACCAGGTGGGCGAAGCCTATTGGCAGACCTACCTGGACCTGGGCCTGGGCTTGGTGAAACTGGGCGAAGAAGCAATGGTGCCGCTGCATGATTTCGGCCTGGAAGGGCGCGAGCGTGCCGACCTGCGCCAGGCCTGGAACCGTGGCAAGCGCGGCGGCCTCAGCTTCCGGGTGGCGCCGGTGGAGGAGATCCCTGCCCTGCTGCCGCGCCTGCAGGCCATTTCCAACGCCTGGCTGGAAGACAAGGCCGGCGATGAGAAGGGCTTCTCGCTGGGCAGTTTCGACCCGGCCTATCTGGCGCGCTTCCCGATCGCCCTGGTCGAGGCCGAAGGCCAGATCGTGGCCTTCGCCAACCTGTGGCAGGCACCGGCTGGTGCTGAGCTGTCGGTGGACCTGATGCGCCATGTGAACGAGGCGCCGAAGGGCACGATGGATTTCCTGTTCATCGAGCTGTTCCTGTGGGGCCGTGCACAGGGCTATGCGCGCTTCTCGCTGGGCATGGCGCCGCTGTCCGGGCTGGCCCAGCACCGTCTGGCCGGGCGCTGGAACCGGCTGGCCGGACTGCTGGCGCGGCACGGCGAACGCTTCTATGGGTTCAGCGGCCTGCGCCGTTTCAAGTCGAAGTTCGCCCCGCAGTGGCGGCCGCGTTATCTGGCCGCGCCGGGTGGCATGCACCTGCCGGCGGCGCTGCTCGATGCCACCCGGTTGATTTCGCTGGACCCGCGGCGCGGGTGACCGTGCAGGTTTTGCGCCGGGCAATGCCCGGCGAACGCCTGAGGCTTTACGCGCCGCCCTTCAGGATCACCTCGGCCACGCGATCGTAATCACCGCCGAAATGGTGGTCGCCCGGCAGCTTCACCTTCTGCACGCCATCGTTGGCCGGCAGGTCCGGGCACAACGCATCGGCATCCTTTTCGCCGAACATGCACAGCGTTTTCGCCGCCGGCAGTCGCGCAACCTCGGGCGCGATCGGCAGGCCATCGCCACCGCCGCCCAGCCAGTTGCTCACGTGGAATTCGAAATCGGCCTTGCGCCCCACCGACAGCAGGGCGATGCGCTGCACGCGCGCGCGGGTTGCGGCGTCCAGCTGGTTGATGCTGGCCGGCAGCACGTCTGCGCCCTGCGAGAAACCGATCAGCATCACCTTGTCACGGTGCCACTGCTGCCGGTAGTGCTCGATGATCTTCTGCAGGTCTGCGGCGAACCCCTGCGGGGTGCGCGCGGTCCAGAAGTAGCGCAGCGAATCCAGGCCGACCACCGACACGCCGTGCTCGGCCAGCGACTCGGCCACGTTCTTGTCCAGGCCCGCCCAGCCGCCATCGCCGGAAACGAACACCGCCAGGGTGTCACCGTCACCGCGCGCGGGCACTTCCACCACCGGCAGGCCTTTCAGCGCATCGGGCGGCGGCGCCAGGCTCACCCCGGCCTGCGCACCCATCACCCGTGCCGCCGCCACCAGCCCCGGCGTGGCATCGCCGGCGGCGGTGCGCTTGAAGCCACGGGCCATCGCGACCTGCTGCACGAAGGCATCGGCATGGCCGGCCTTGCAGCCCTCGCCGCCATTGGCGTTCAACCACGGCAGATTCAACTCGGCCGGTTGCAGGCGGCTGTGCTTCACCCCGTCGCCGCAGACCATGCGCTCGTGGCTGTGGTCGGGGCAGAAACCGCTGGTCAGCAGGCCGGCGAACACCTGCGTATCGGCCTGCGCGGCCAGGCTGTAGGCCAGCTCGGCGCCTTCACCATCACCGCCGACCAGCGGCAGGTGGTAGCCAGGAAGGTGCAGGTAGGCCTGCACCCAGCGCGAGAAGTTCTCCACGTCGCCCGCACCGAAGGCGCAGCTGCTGTTGCCCTCGCGCTTGAGCACACCGCGCAGGTGGTCCACGTCGACCGACGCCACCAGCGCACCATCGGCGCGCAAGGCTTCGATCGGCGCGGCGGCGGCCGGCGCGGCAGAGGGCTGGTGGAACCAGATCACCACACGCTTGGGCGCACCGCCCGGTGAATGCACCGGTACCTGCTCAAAGCGGCCGTGGCTGACCTGCTGCACGTCGGCGGCTGCCGATCCCGCCGCCAGCGCCAACACCAGTCCCATCGCCCTGCACAGCCCTGCACGCGTCATGTCGCATCCCCGTTGGAATGTGCACACGATACGCTGCCGACGCGTGCACGGCATGTACCGGCGTGGGCGGTTCAGCCGGCGCTGGCGATGCGTGCGCGGCGGTACAGGGACACCGCCAGGTGCAGCAGCCAACCGACGATGACCGCGATCACGATCTTCTGCCCCAGTCCGCGCGGTGGGCCATCGCGCCACAGCACGTGCATCCACAGCAGCACGAACGCCAGCCACGCCCACGCCCATAGCAGCGCCGCACTGCGTTGCCAGCCCGGTTCGCGGCGCAGGTACCAGGCCTGCAGCAGCATGGCCACGCTGGCGCACAGGAACGCGGTGTTGGCGGCCAGCCCATGCACCAGCGGCGCGATCAGCGGCGCCAGCTGCGGCAGCCAGCTGTCACCGATCGCCACGGTGGCCAGGCCCAGCGCCGCCACGGTGAACAGCAAGGGGGCGGCGGCACTGCGGCGCGGCCCGCGGCTGCCGCGGTACAGGGCAATGCCCAGCAGCGCGATGGCCAGCGCCAGCAGGCAGTAGGCGGTGCGCAGGGCCAGCCCCCACGGGCCATGCAGGTACAGGCTCAGCGTTGCCCGCACCCAGTCCAGGTCGGCGCGCGCGAACTGCGTCCACAGTGCGGTTGCCACGAACAGCAGCAGCGCCACCAGCGCCAACAGCGCTGCGGGACGGGCCCGGCTCACGGCGTCCCCTGCGGGTGCCGTGCCTGCCATTCGGCCAGGGCCTTGCGGTAACGCTGCAGTTCTTCCGAATACAGGTCCAGCACGCACAACGGGCAGCCGCTGCCGCAGCACTCGTTGGGGCCGGGTTCTTCCGGCGGCAGCGGGCGCGGGTCGGGATCGGGCACGGGATCGGTCACAGGCAGATCAGACAGGACAGGAAACACCGCGCCAGTGTAACGGCCCCGCTCAGCGTTCCAGGTGCCGGCGCAGGTTGGCCCGCGCCGCAGCGTCCAGACGCGCATGGAAGAAATCGCTCAGGAAGATGCGCGGCGCACGCAGCAGGCCCTGCAGGAAGCGACGGCGACCGGCACGGTACAGGAAGCCGGGCACGACACCCCGGTACTCTTCGGCCACGCCGCGGTCGTAGGCATCGAACACCTCGGCCGGGGCGCCCAGGATGGCCATGTCGCAGTCCAGGAACAGCGCGGCCTCGGCGTCCACCTCAGCGGCCCCCAGCGCACCGTGGCGTGCGGTCAGCATTATCAGCTGTTCCACGCGCGCGGCATCCAGCTGCGCAAGTGCGGGCACATCGGCAATGGCCTGCACGGCCAACTGCGCCGAACGGGCCTCGTTGTCCTTGCGCCCGGCCTGGTACACCGCATCGTGGTACAGCACGGCCAGGTAGACCTCGGCCGGCTGCTGCCAGCCTGGGCCGTCGGCCACCTGCTGGCAGTGCTGCAGCACCGCGCGCACGTGGCCGAAGTGGTGGTAGGCGCGCGGTGGCGTGGCATAGGCCGCTTCAAGTGCCTGCCACTGCGCCGGCGCCAGCGGAACGGGGGCGAAGTCCATGTAACGATGATCCCGCCGACGCCCGGCCAGAGCAAGCTGGTCAGTTTTTCACCACGCACTCACAACGCTTGCCCGGCAAGCGCTGGCGGCGGTTGTCCACAGCTTTGTGAAGCGCTGGTCCACATCCTCTGTGGATCAACGCCCGTGCCGACGGACGGTGTGCGCCCGGTCGGGGCCCCCGATCTACACTGCCGGCAGGCGGGAGCGTCCGCCGTCGTGCAGGAACTGCTCATGCACCTGCTTGCCGCTTGCAGCCTGGCCGTGCTGCTGGGAATCGCACCGTCCCTGGCGGCGCAGGGCCAGGCCGCGTCCAGCGCCCCCGCCCCGGCGCCGGCGCTGGCCGCCCTGCAGACAACACCCGCGCCGGTGCCCACGCCCGAGCAGGTGCTGGCCATCCCCGCGCCGATGCGGCAGATGCTGCAGCAGCAGGTGATCAACCGTTCGCGCTCGCGCGACCAGCGCGCGCAGGCCCTGGTCGACATGATCTTTTCGCAGCGCGGCCTGGACCTGCAGTACGACGCCAACGCCACCTACACCCTTACCGAAATCTGGCAGCAACGGCGGGCCAACTGCCTGGCCTTCACCCTGCTGTTCGTGACCCTGGCGCGCGAAGCCGGCATCCAGGCACGCGTGCAGCAGGTGGACCGGGTGGTGTCCTGGTACCAGGACCAGGACCAGGGCGTGGTCTACAGCGTGGGCCACGTGAACGCGTCCATCGTGGTGGACGGGCGCAGCGGCACGGTGGATCTGGACCGCAACGTGCTCTATGACCGCCGCGGCCCGCAACCGATCAGCACCGCGCGGGCGCTGGCCCACTTCTACAACAACCGCGGCGCCGAACGCATGGCCAGCAACGATGGCGCCGGCGCGCAGGCGTTCTTCGCCGCGGCGCTGCAGCAGGACCCGGGATTCGCCTCCACCTGGAACAACGTCGGTGTGCTGGCCAGCCGCCGTGGTGACCTGGTCGCCGCGCGCATGGCACTGGAAACCGCGCTGCGGCTCAAGCCCCGGCATGACGCCGCGCTGGCCAACGCCGCCGCCCTGTACGAGCGCATGGGCATGACCGCGCAGGCGCACGCCCTGCAGCAGGTGCTGCACGAGGTGCAGCGCGAAGATCCGTTCGTACAGTACATGCTGGGGGCGCAGGCCGAGCGCAGCGGCAACCTGGCCGACGCGATCCGTTACTACCGGCGTGCCGTGCGTCTGTACGACAGTGCGCACCAGTTCCATTTCGGGCTGGCCCGCGCCTACTTCCGCAGCGGGCAGGTACAGCGGGCCGACCGCGAACTGCTGCGTGCCCAGCAACTGGGCGGGGCGCCCGAGCAGGCGCGTTACCAGGCCAAGCTGGACAGCCTGGCCCGCTGGCGCGCGCAGCAGCAGGCGCGGCGCTGAAGCGCGTCAGGCCTTTTTCAGGAAGCAGGTCTTCAGCACCAGCCCCTTGATCTTGTCCGAATTGCCTTCGATGTGTTCGGCATCGTCCTCGACCAGGCGGATGTTGCGGATCACCGTGCCCTGCTTCAACGGAATGGAAGACCCCTTCACCTTCAGGTCCTTGATGACGGTGACCGTATCGCCGCTCTGCAGCGTATTGCCGTTGCTGTCACGCACCACCAGCCCCGCGCCACTGGCCTCTTCGGCGGTCCACTCGAAGCCGCAGTCGGCGCAGATCCACAGCGCGCCATCGGCATAGGTGTTTTCCAGGGTGCACTGCGGGCAAGCGGGAGCGGACGACATCAGCAAGTACCTCAAAATGAATCAACAGGCGCCATTGTAACCGGCTGCTGGTTCTGCTCATTTTTCCGATGTATGGCGCTTCGATTGATATCGGTTTGAGGCGGAGGGGCGGGCCCTGCCTTTTGCTGCCGCGCCGCCCGAGCGGAGCAGGCAGGCGCTGAAACCCAACCGAAGCCGACTGAAACTTGCAGGACGCGCCGAACTGCAGCAGAGTGCGCGGCCCCCGCCTGTCCCCCGGATTTCCCATGCGCCTCGGCATCGACTTTGGTACCAGCAACTCCGCCGCCGCGATCGTGCGCGATGGCCAGCTGCTGCCGATCCGCTTCGGCGACGCCGAACAGTTCCGCACCAGCGTCTACTTCCCCGGCGTGGTGCCCGACCCGGACGATTTCCAGCTCGATGCCGGGCAGGAACACCAGCTGCAGCAGATGATCGACAGCGCCGCCCGCGCGGCCCGTGCCGCCGGCCAGGAACGCACGCCGCAGGCCCTGCGCCGCGAAGCCCTGCGTGCCCTGCGCCGCGAATGGATGGAAGCCCGCGCCGGGCAGGAACGCAGCGCCAGCGACCTGCTGCAGAACGCGGTCTACGGCGACGAGGCGCTGGAAGCCTATTTCGAGGAACACGAAGGCAACCTGGTGCAGAGCCCGAAATCGATGCTGGGCTACAACCTGCACCCACGCGCCAAGCAGACCATCACCGGTATCGCCGCACACATCCTTGAACATATCCGCCTGACCGCCAGCGCCCAGCTGGGCCAGCCGCTGCGCGCCGCCCTGCTCGGCCGCCCGGTGCAGTTCCGCAGCTCCATCGGCGATGCCGGCAACGCCCAGGCCCTGGACATCCTGCGCGAGGCCGCCAGCCAGGCCGGCTTCGACCAGATCGATTTCCTGGAAGAACCCGCTGCCGCCGCCATGCATTACCACGCCGAAAGCCGCGAGCGGCACCAGGCCGTGATCGTCGATATCGGCGGGGGTACCACCGATATCGCCCACGCCGAGGTGGGCGGCGACGACGCGCCGCGCATCCACCGCGCCTGGGGTATCGCCCGCGGCGGTACCGATATCGACCTGGCACTGAGCCTGTCCAGCTACATGCCGCTGTTCGGCCGCGGCATCACCCGCGTGCCCGCCCACCACTACGTGGAAGCGGCCACGGTGCAGGACATGACCCGCCAGCGCGAGTTCCGCCTGCACAAGTACGACCACGTGGACGCGCCCTGGGGCGACCGCCTGCAGTCACTGCAGGACACCGGCAACACCGCCCGCCTGTACCGCGACGTGGAACGCGCCAAGATCGCCCTGAGCAGCAGCCCGCAGCACCGCAGCACGCTGGACTACATTGCCCGCGACCTGCATGCCGACACCAGTGCCGAAGGCCTGACCGCTGCCGCGCACGGCTACCTGGAACAGATCCGGGCCCTGCTGGCGCAGGTCCGTAGCGATATCGGCGGCGACCCGGACGCGGTGTTCCTGACCGGCGGCATGTCCCGCGCCGGCTACCTGCGCCAGGCCGCGGCCGAGGCCTTCCCCGGTGCCCGCATGGTGCATGGCGAGCCCTCGCTGGGCGTGGTGCAGGGCCTGGCGCTGGCGGCAGCCAGCCGGGATTAACAAAACGTTACGCGAAGTTTGCTACCCTCGGTAGGCTTGATAGGGCTCTACCTTCCGCCGGCTGCGCCGGTGTGTGTCCCCGGGTAGGGCCCGGCCCGCGCAGCGGGCCTTGCGGCCATGCCTTCTGGCTCGTTCATGGTCCGCGTACTACCCGAGCCGCCATCGAGACCCGCTTTGGGCACCCGCCTGGCCCCTGTGGCCGCACAACCTGAAGAAGCACCTGCACCCATCGACTGCCGCCGTTGTGATGCGGTCTGCTGCCGATTGCCCGTGCTGCTGCAGGCTGGCGACGAGGTGCCCCGCCAGTATACCTCGCGCGACAGGCACGGCCGTGCCGTGATGGCGCGCAATGATGAAGGCTGGTGCGCGGCGATCGATCCCTATCACCTGCGCTGCACGATCTATTCGCAGCGCCCGGCGATCTGCCGCCAGTTTGCGATGGGCGGCGATGACTGCCGCCGCGAGCGGCAGGACTACCTGCGCCAGGCCGATGCCTGGGCGCTTTCCTCCCCTTCCACCTGACAGGAGCAACCATGCCCCGCAAGGCAAAGACCCCCGCGAAGGCTACCAACAGCATCCGCAGCGAACGCAAGGGCGCGGCCGCCAGCACCACGGTCAGCAGCGATTCGATTGCGTCCGATCTGGCCGCGTTCCGCAAGAGCGGTGGCAAGATCGAAGTACTGGGCACCACCTGGGCGCTGAAGAAAGCCAGCTGACCCACCCTGACCGCGGCGGCGCTGCCGCCGCGGCCTGCCGGGCCGGCTCAACGGTCCAGACGGACCTGCACGCTGCCCGAGTGCGACTGCACGCGGATATCTCCATCACCACTGCCCAAGCGGGTGTCCAGACGGCTGCCCGGGCCGTAGCGCGGGCGTTCCACGCTGCCCGCATCGCTGTTGATCGCGCCGCTGAAGCTGTTCACTGACAGCTGTGCCGACACCGTACGCGGCAGCCGCAGGCTGACCGACGCACTTACCGATTCCACGCTGATACGCCCGCCCGGCGCCAGGGCAGACGCCGACAGGTCGATGCCGCCGGACACCGTTTCGACGGCCAGGCGCTGGATGCGGCCGGCATCCACCCCAACGCGGCCCGACACGGTCTGCGCGCCGATGTCGCCGGCCACGCCGCCACCGGCCTGGATCTGCCCGCTGACCGTGTTCACGTCCAGGCGCGGCGTCTGCAGCCGTGCAGTCACATTCCCGCTGACCGAATTGAGCTTGCTGTCAGCACTGCGCCCTGCCGCACTCAGGTTGCCGCTCACCGTGTCGGCCTGCAGCCTGCGCACATCGATGCCACTGATGTCCTGGTCGGCACTGACCGTGCTGAGCAGCAGCTCGGACGAGCGCGGAACATTCAACACCAGGGTGGCGCCGCCGTTGTTGCTGCGCCGTGGGTATTCCACTTCCCAGCGCACGCGGTTGGCGCTTTTTTCCTGGCGCAGCTGCAGGCCGTCGCTGAGGCTGCCGGTCAGCTGCACATCGTTGCGGTCCCAGCCGCGCACCGTGACCTTGCCGGCCACGTTGCTCAGTTCAATACGGCCACCACTGGCCAGGGCGTGGCGTTCGTCCACGCGGGTGTCGGCCAGCGCCAACGTTGGCAACAGCAGCAGCGCAGCAGACAGGGGAAGCAAGGCTCGCATCGGGAATCTCCTCAG
This sequence comes from Stenotrophomonas sp. ZAC14D2_NAIMI4_6, assembly GCF_003086875.1. Taxonomy (NCBI): domain Bacteria; kingdom Pseudomonadati; phylum Pseudomonadota; class Gammaproteobacteria; order Lysobacterales; family Lysobacteraceae; genus Stenotrophomonas; species Stenotrophomonas sp. ZAC14D2_NAIMI4_6. The sequence goes on from NZ_CP025996.1 coordinate 3,072,477, forward strand.
GTTGTCAGTCCGGCCGCGGCCTGTGCCGCCTGCCGGGTCAGTTCCAGCCGCAGCGCGTAGGTGCGCCGCAGTTGTGCCAATAGATGTGCAGCGCGCGGGTCCTGTGCCATGGCGGCGCGGATCTGCACCACGCTGCGGTCCAGTTCCTGCAGCGCCGGCTGCCATTCCGGCGCACGCGCTGCCGGCAACGACGCCACCGCCTGCTGGTACTGCGCGGCCATGGCATTGGCCTGCAGCTGCAGCCCGCCGGGTGCCGGCGCCTGCACGGCGTCATGCCGCCACGGGGCCACCGCGAACAGCGCCAGGCCTGCGGCCAGCGCCGCGCCCAGCGGCAGCCAGGCGCGACGCAGCGGGCGGCGTGGCAGCGCCACTAGGACGGCCGGCGAGGTGGTCGCCTGCACCGGCTCGCGTGGCGGCAACCGTGCCGACAGCCGTGCCCAGCCATCGGCAGGCGGGGTGCGCTGCTGCGGCAGGTCGCGCAGCCGCGCCAGCAGGTCGTGATCGGGGTCGGGTGTGGTCATGTCATGTCTCCCAGCCGCGCACGCAGCAGGCCGCGCGCGCGATGCAACTGTGCCTTGGAACTGCCGACGGCCATCTGCAGTTGTTCGGCGATTTCATGGTGTTTCCAGCCTTCGATATCGTGCAGCACCAATACCGCACGGGCCCGCGGTGGCAGTGTTGCCAACGCCCGCTCCAGATCACGCTCGGTGCCGGCGCAGCGGTCATGCACGGCCAGCTCCTGCAGGCCGCCTTCCATGTCGTCCAGGCTGTGGTGATCCTGCCCGCCAGCGCGCACGCGCAGTTCCATCAGCGCGGCGTTCACCCCCAGCCGGTGCAGCCAGGTGGCCAGGCTGCTTTCAAAGCGGAAACCCGGCAATGCCTTCCACGCCTGCAGGAAGGCTTCCTGCAACGCGTCTTCGGCCCGCGCCTGCTGCCCCCCGCACAGCCGCCACAGCACGGCGAACAGGCGCGGCGCATGGCTGCGGTACAGGCACTCATAGGCCACGGTGTCGCCGGCCGCAGCCGCCCGTATCAACGCGGGCTCATCGGGCGCATCAGCGGCGGCAGGTGGCGGTGGCATGGTGGTGTCGAGCATAGCGCTTGGATGCAGCGGCCCAGCAAAAGGTTTAGACGGCTCGCGGCCGCTTCGGCATGCAACCTTTTCGGCCGCCGCTGCATCCATGCCTGCATCCCCCGCGTGGCCGCAGGCCCGGAGACCCCATGTCCGCCACCCACTGTGCAGCGCTGCTGGCCATCGTGATCTGCGTGGCGCAGCAGGGCCTGGGCCTGTCGCTGCAATGGCACGGCGAGACCCACGGCGCATGCCTGCAGCGGCATGGCCAGGCGCTGGTCTGCCTGCAGTGGCCCCCGGCAGTCGAAACGCCATCGCGCGCCGGGTAACATCAGGCGTTGTTCCCCGCTACCTGTTGTCGCCCCATGATGTTGTCACTGAAGGATCACCTGCCGGCCTGGACCCACCCGTGGCTGCACGACATCGGCGTCGGCCTGCAGATCCTGGCCACGCTGCTGGCGGCCTGGTTGCTGCGATTGCTGGCGCGGCGTCTGATCCGGCGCTTTTCCGAGCACTACACCCTGCCGCAGGAAATGGCGATGGGCGCGCGGCGGATCAGCAGCTTCGTGGTCTATTTCAGTGCCCTGCTGTACATCCTCAGCCTGCTGGGCGCATCGCCTTCGGTGCTGTGGACCGCGTTCACCGGTTTTGCGGCGGTGGGTGCCGTGGCCTTCTTCGCGGCCTGGAGCGTGCTGTCCAACATCTTCTGCACGCTGCTGATCTTCACCACGCGCCCGTTCCGCCTGCACGACTACATCGAAGTCCTGGAGAACGGCGAGAAGCCGGGGCTGAAGGGTCGGGTGATCGACGTGAACCTGATCTACACCACGCTGCAGGAAACCGGCGATGGCCACCAGGGCACGGTGCTGCAGCTGCCGAACAACCTGTTCTTCCAGCGCACGGTGCGCCGCTGGCGCGACCCGTCGCAGGCCCCCGGCGGCATCCAGGGCGACGGCTGAGGGGGTTTTCCCTGCAGGGCTTGCAGCCCTGCACCTGCTAAGAGCAACGGCAACGGCAACGTCAAAAGCGGGCTATCCGTGGGTTGGCGGGGTGGGTCCGGTTGCGGGGGACGCTGCAAGTACGTCCATGTAAGCTTGGCCGCAGCATCCATGCCGCGGACACCCCCGCAACCGGACCCATCCCGCCTTCGACAGTTTCCCGCGATCTGCCGCAACGGCGTTCTGCTCTGGTGGGTGTCGACCTTGGTCGACACGGATGAATTCATTCGATATCTGACAGATGTGTCGACCAAGGTCGACACCTACCTACAGCCGCGCACGCCACGATGCCCAGTAGAGCCACGCCATGCGTGGATGCGTTTCGAATTCAATCCGAAATTTTCGATTCCCACAGAGATCCATCCACGCATGGCGTGGATCCCCCCGCCGATCGCGGGAACCTGTCAGAGGTGGGGCGGTGTCGGATTGCGGGGTGTCAGCCGCATGGATGCGGCTGCCAAGCCTACAAGGACGTACTTGCGGCGTCCCCGCGATCCGACACCGCCCCGCCATCCCACGGAATGCCGCTTTTGCTTTTGACGTTGACGTTGAGCAGGTGCAGGGCGCAGCCCTGCAAAAGCCCCCTCACCGCAACTGGCTGTCCTTGCTGCCGCGGCGGTTGTAACCGGCGTGTGCCTGTTCTTCGTCGTCCAGCGCCTGCTGGCACGCCACGCACAGGCGAACACCGGGCACGGCCTGGCGCCGCGCCAGCGGAATCGGCGCGTCGCATTCTTCACAGTGTTCCAGACCCGGCCCCTGGCGCAGCTGGCGCCGCGCACGGGCAATGGCATCGTCAACGGTGGCGTCGATCTGGTCCTGGACCGCGCCGTCGCCCGCCCAACCGGTGGCCATCACTCACCTCCGCAACTGTCAGGTATATCCCTGATATGGGGACCGTACCCGTAACTGCAATCGGCAGCACCGGGCCCTGCCCGGCGTGCTGGCGGCCGGTTCAGCCGCGCCTTACCAGACCAGGTCGTCCGGCACCTGGAACTGGGCGTAGTAGGCGTCGTCCTCGGCGTTGCCGGTGGAAATCTCGGCGGTCGAGCCCGGCTGGCCGTGGTCGACGATGATCGCCTCGGGGGCACGCTCGCGCACCTTCTCGGCGGCCGCACGCGGTAGCAGGGCGTAGCCCTCGCCGTGGGCGACGATGACCAGCACGCCCACCGACAGCGCCTTGCGCAGCTTGGGGTCGATCAGCAGCGTGCGGATCGCCGCGCCATCGCTGAAGCGGTACTCGTCATCACCCTTGTGCGGCACCGCGTGGGCCGTGATGATCTGCTTGGCCTGCGCCTTTTGTTCAGCCTGGCGGGCCTGGGCATTGCGCTCGGCCGCCAGGGCGCGGTCGCGTTCGACCTTCTCGGCGCGCGCGCGTTCAGCTTCGCGCTGCACCTCGGCCGAGGCCGATTCCGCCTTGCCCTGCCGCGCCTTGGCCTGTTCACGCGCTGCAGCACTGGCCTGCGACTTCTTGGCCAGGCCGGCCTTGAGCAATTGTTCCTGCAGCGCGTTTGGCTTTGCCATGGTCGGTCGGTACCGCGTGTAATCTTGGAAGCCCCATTCTACCGACGCCCCGCCGCCCCTGCATGGCTGTCCTGAAGTACCTCACCGGTTATCCCGAGCCCCTGGTGGCCCAGGTCAGCGAACTGCTGGCCCAGGGCAAGCTCGGCCCCTGGTTGCAGCAGCGCTACCCCGATCCGCACGAGGTGCGCAGCGACCGCCAGTTGTACGACTACACCCAGGAACTGAAGGACCGCTACCTGCGCAAGTCGGTGCCGCTCAACAAGGTCTGCTACGACAACACCCTGGAAGTGATCAAACACGCGCTGGGCACGCATACCGCCATCTCCCGCGTGCACGGCGGTCGCCTCAAGGCCAGTCGCGAGATCCGCATCGCCACGGTGTTCCGCCAGGCCCCGGCCGCGTTCCTGCGCATGATCGTGGTGCATGAGCTGGCGCACCTGAAGGAAGCCGACCACAACAAGGCCTTCTACCAGCTGTGCCAGCACATGGAGCCGGATTACCTGCAGCTGGAGTTCGACACCCGCCTGTACCTGACCGAGCTGGCCAACCGCAGCCAGCGCTGACCGGCCGCAGCAGCTACACTGCGCGCCCCCTGACCGACCTGCCCGCCATGGAACCGATCCGCCTCGACAAACGCCTGTCCGCCCTGCTCGGCATCCCGCGCGGGGAAGCGCGGCGCTATGTGGAAGGTGGCTGGGTGACCGTGAACGGCGAAGTGGTGGAACAGCCGCAGCGCCCGGTGGATGAGGACGCGGTGATCGTGGTGGCCGAGCAGGCCAGCGATGAAAAGGCCGAACGGGTCAGCATGCTGCTGCACAAGCCGGCGGGCATGGCCGCCGAGGCATTGTGCGCACTGGTCAGCAGCGCGACGCGCAGCGAACTGGATGCCAGCGGCACCCGCGCCCTGCAGCGCCACTTCCACGGCCTGCAACTGGCCGCCGCACTGCCGGCCGCCGACAGCGGCCTGGTAGTGGTCAGCCAAGACCCGGCCACGCTGGCCCACCTGCAGCGCAACCTGGGCCGCACCGAGCAGGAATACCTGGTGGATGTGGCCGAAGGCGGCCCCGAACGTGGCCCGTGGCTGCTGGCGCGCCTGCAGCAGGAAGCCGGCGGGCCCAAGGTCAGCTGGCAGAGCGAGCAACGCCTGCGCTTTGCCGGCAAGGGCCTGACCGCCAAAGGCCTGCGCATGGCGGTGACCGCTGCCGGGCTGCAGGTGACGGCGGTGCGCCGGCTGCGCATCGGCCGCGTGGCGCTGGGGCCGCTGGTGCCGGGGCAGTGGCGCTACCTGGGCAGCGACGAGCGGTTCTGACCTCGCCACGGGGTCGGATCCCTTGCCGCAGACAAGGGCTCTGACCCCACAAGGCGCCATCCACGCATGGCGTGACCGTGCCCAGAACGCCATCCACGCAGGGCGTGGATCCACTAGCATGGTGGCATGAGACTGCTGCGTATCGTCGCCATCATCATTGCTGCGCTGGTGCTGCTGGTGTTGTCGGGCCTGCTGCTGGCCGACCATCTCACCCCCAGCGCGCGCGGGCCCGCATCGCAGATGCTGCCACTGCAGCCGGCGCAGACCGCGATCGATCGCCAGCTGGCGCCGCTGCTGGCCGCCCACCCCGACCAATCCGGCGTGGCCTTCCTCAGCGATGGACTGGATGCCTTCGCCGCGCGCGCCGTCATCACCGAACAGGCCGGCCGCAGCCTGGACCTGCAGTACTACATCTGGCACGACGACCGGGTGGGCCACCTGATGGCCAAGGCGCTGCACGACGCCGCCGTGCGCGGTGTTCGCGTGCGCCTGCTGCTGGATGACATGAACGCCAAGGACAAGGACGCGCTGATGCTGGCGCTCGATGCGCACCCGAACATCGAGATCCGCCTGTACAATCCGCTCCGCAACCGCAGCGGCATCGCCCGTACGCTGGAACTGGTGCAACGCGCCTTCAGCGTGAACCACCGCATGCACAACAAGAGCTGGATCGCCGATGGCCGCGTGGCAATCGTCGGCGGCCGCAACATCGGCGAGGAATACTTCAGCGCGCGCGACGATGTGAACTTCCAGGACCTGGACCTGGTCGTGGCCGGCCCCGCCGTGCAGCAGGCCAGCGCCATCTTCGATGCGTACTGGAACAGCGACGCCGCCGTTACGATCAGCGCGCTGGCGCACTACAGCCAGGCGCAGCTGCGCGTGCTGCTGCAGCAGTCCGACCGCGATGCGCTGCATGACAGCAGCCGCCCCTACCTGCAGCGCGTGGCCAGCTCGCGTGCGCTGCGCCAGCCCGGCCCCGAGCCCCTGCACTGGAGCGCCCGGGTGCGCATCCTGTCCGATCCGCCAATGAAGCACCGCGACGATGCACGCGAGGGTTGGCTGGTGACCGCGCTGGCCGCACAGTTGCAGAGCGCACAGCACAGCGCACTGCTGGTCTCGCCCTACTTCGTGCCCGGTGCCGAAGGCCTGCAGGGTCTGTCGGCCATGGCAGCACGCGATGTGCAGGTGGGCGTGGTGACCAACTCGCTGGCCGCCAACGATGTGGCCGCGGTGCACGGCGGCTACATGGGCTACCGGGTGCCGCTGCTGCAGGCCGGCGTGCAGCTGTACGAACTGAAGGCACACGGCGAACCGGGCGACAGCAGCCTGTTCGGCAGCAGTGGCGCCAGCCTGCATACCAAGGCCTTCGTCGTCGACGACCGCCGCGGCTTCGTGGGCTCGTTCAATCTCGACCCGCGCTCGGCCTACCTCAACACGGAAATGGGCGTGCTGTTCGACGATCCCGTGTTGGGCGCGCGCCTACGCCAGGAGTACCTGCGGCTGGCCGACCCGCAGCACAGCTGGTGGCTGGCACTGGGCGCCGGCAACGAGCTGCGCTGGCTGGAACGGCAGCCGCCGCCGCACTGGGTAGGGCGCGAGCCCGGCAGTTCGCTGGGCAAGCGCTGGACCGCGCGGGTGATCAGCTGGCTGCCGCTGGAATCGCAGCTGTAGCGCTTACGGCACGGGCGCCTCACCGCCCTCGGCGCCGGCTTCATCCAGCGTTTCCACCGCGCGCCCGTGCAGCCGTCGCCAGATCCAGCGCAGCGCGTGCGGCGGTGCCGAAGGCAGCTGTTCCAGCAACGCCTGCATGCGTACCTGGCTGCCATGGCCATGACGGCACAGCAGGCTGGCCGCGGCCGCCGCGCTGCCCAGGCGCAGGCTGTCGGCCAGCGGCCCCTGCGCGTCGGCGGCCAGCGCCTGGTGCACCGGTTCGGGCAGGTCCCAGGCGGCGGCCACGCGTTGCGCCAGCGGCAAGGACCAGCGCTGCAGCAGGTCCAGTGCCAGCGCCGCATCCACCGTGCTGCTGCGGCCCTGCGCTTCCTGCAGCACCTGCCGCATCACCAGCGCCGCGCCCAGCCCCTGCACCAGCCCCAGCCACTGCGCGGCGAACGCATCGCCGAAGGTGACGGTGCGGGCGTGGTCGGCCGCGGCGCGCGAGGCCAGCAGCGCGTGTTCCCAGATGATGGTGCTGAACTGCGGGAAGACATCGCACTGCACCTGCATGACCGGCTGTACCAGCACGGCGCTGATGATCTGCCGCACCCCTTCGGTACCGACCAGGGTGACCGCGCGCTGCAGGCTTTCCACCGGCCGCTCGTGCACCTTGTAGGCCGGGCTGTTGGCAATGCGCAGCAGGTTGCCGGTCAGCACCGGGTCCTGGCCGATGATGGCGGCCATCACCCGCGCCGACGCGGCATCGTCGTTGACGGTCTGGATCAGCTGCGGCAGCAGTTGCGGGCGGCGCGGCAGCTGCCGGGTGGCCCAGTCGCGGTCCTGCAGGGCGCGGTCCACCGCCTCGGCCAGCGGCGAGCTGCCCTCGCCCGCCGGTTCGCCCACCAGATGCGGGGACAGCGCCAGCGCGTGCAGGCTGCGCTGCAGGTGCGCGGCGACATCGCCGGCGGCCAGCGGCTCGCCCTGCAGGGGACCGGCGGGCGGGCGGACATGCGATTCGGCCCGGCGCACCGGTGTGGTCGCGCGCCTGCCCGCCAGCCAGGCCGTCATGGCCTGCCACCAGACCGGCCTCACCGGCGCCCGCCGTGTTGTTGCACTGCTGCTGCCACTGCCTGCACCCGCGCCTTCTTCACATTCGGCGACCTGCCGTCGTCGCAGCATCGGCCGCGCTTTCATCTTCTTTAATGCAGCCGCCCCGGCCGTGCACGGCATCGGCCGGGCGAATGGACTAGAATGGCGCCGCGCGACCCGTCCCCCAGCCATGACGACGTCGCTTTTTTTGTTTTGGGACCCTACCGTTCATTGGCAGTTCGCTGCAGTTCGCCGCTGATCGCGCCATCGGAGACGCCATGCTATTCGAAACCCTCGCCACCACCGGTCATGAGCAGGTGGTGTTCTGCCACAGCCAGGATGCCGGCCTGAAGGCGATCATCGCCATTCACAACACCACCCTGGGCCCCGCCCTGGGCGGCGTGCGCATGCGCCCCTACGCCAGCACCGACGAGGCCTTGAACGACGTGCTGCGGCTCAGCCGCACCATGACCTACAAGAACGCCCTGGCCGGCCTGAACGTGGGCGGCGGCAAGGCGGTGATCATCGGCGACCCGAAGGTGGACAAGACCGAGGTGCTGTTCCGTGCATTCGGCCGCTACGTCGACTCCCTGGGCGGCCGCTACATCACCGCCGAAGATGTCGGCACCGATGTGAACGACATGGAGAACATCTACCTGGAAAGCCAGTTCGTGACCGGCGTGCACCAGGTCCATGGCGGTTCCGGCGACCCGGCCCCGTTCACCGCCTATGGCGCGCTGCAGGCGCTGATGGCGGCACTGCGCTTCAAGTTCGGGCACGAAGAAGTGGGCAAGACCAGCATTGCCGTGCAGGGCCTGGGCCACATCGGCATGGAACTGGTGAAGCTGCTGCGTGACCGCGGCGCCAAGCTCTACGTGACCGACCTGGACAGCGCGCTGGTGGATCGTGCGGTCAGCGATTTCGGTGCCGAAGCGGTCAAGCCCGATGAGATCCACGAAGTGAACGCCGACGTGTTCGCCCCGTGTGCGCTGGAAGGGGCGATCAATGCCGACACCCTGCCGCGCATCAAGGCGAAGATCATCTGCGGCACCGCCAACAACCAGCTGTCCAGCCTGGACATCGGCGATGAGCTGCATGCCCGCGGCATCCTGTACGCACCGGATTACGCGGTGAACGCCGGCGGCGTGATGAATGTGTCGCTGGAGATCGACGGCTACAACCGCGAACGGGCGATGCGCCTGATCCGCAGCATCTACCACAACCTGACGCGCATCTTCGAACTGTCGCAGCGCGAGAACATCGCGCCGCAGCGCGCGGCCGACCGCATTGCCGAAGCGCGCATCCAGTCCATCGGCAAGCTGAAGATGCCGCTGGGCCGCAGCACCCCGCGCCTGGGCAACCTGCGCGGCGGTTGATGGGCGCTGGCCACGCCCGGCAGCCTGCCGGGCGTGGTCACCCAACACCGCGTCAGAACGCGGCGCTGTAGCGCAGTGCGACCTGGCTCAGTTCGCCGCGCGGGCCGAAGCGCTGGTCGTAGCCGAAGCTGAGGCGGCTGTTGCGGCTCAGCCACGATTCCACCGACAGACCCAGCAGGCCACCGGAACGCATCGGCTGCAACCCGGCCATCGGCGCCCAGGCATCGATGCCGACGAAGCTGGCCTGCGCATCCATGCCCTGGCTGGACAACTGCTGCTGCCATTCGGCGTAGCCACGCAGCGCCCAGTTGCGCCACTGGCGCTCGGCGCGCACACCGGCCAGTGCCTGGCTGCGGCTGCTGGCATCGCCTGCGCTGCGCAGGCCGAAGCCCAGGCCACCCTGTTCGCTGAAGCGATCGCTGTCCACGCGGGTGTAGTCGGCGCCCAGGTACGGGGTCAGCGAAGCACCAGCCCAGCCGAAGCGATAACCGGCCTCCACGCTGGCCGTGCTGAAGTTGCCACCGTAGCGGGCGTTGACCCCGTACTGGCCGGCACCCAGCAGCAGCTGGCGATCGATCTCGCGGTTGAACTGGCCGGCACCCAGCTGGCCCAGCGCATAGGCACCGCCGGCATTCCAGCCGGCGTACAGCTGCGCCTGCGACTGCCGGTCGCGGCCGCGATCGCTGCCCCAGGCCCGGTTGCCGAAGCTGCGCGTTTCACCGAAGGCAAAGCCCAGCACGCCGTTGCTGCCCAGTGCGGTGTCCTGGCCCATCATCCAGCCATGGGTGTCGGCGCCGCTGGCCGAGAAGCTGCCCTGGCCGGCTTCGCCCAGCGCGTTCTGCCAGGCACCGGCCAGGCGCGGTGCGCCCTGCACCTGGCCGAAGCGTGCGGACAGCGCGCGGCGGCCCAGATCGATGCTGTCGAAGGTGGCCGCCGTAGCCAGCGCATGCGCCTTGCCGGACAGGCTGTCCAGGCTCTGCTGCAGCGCCAGGTTGCCCTGCACGCCCTGCAGCACGCCCGCGCCCTGGGCGAACACGCCGGTGACGTCGGTCCCATCGTCGAGTGCTTCGAACGCGCGTTCCACGCGCGAGGCCGAGGCCTGGGTACTGGCGCCCAGGCCGGCCGCCGATGCCGCGCTGACCACGTTGACCCGGTCGATGTTCAGGGTGACGTCGTTGCTGCCATAGCTGAGCCATGCATCCAGCAGGCTGCCCGCGTTGAGGCTGTTGCTGACCCCGTTGAACGTGCCGCTGACGCCCTGCCCGGCCTGCAGCACGGTCTGGGTGCGGCCGGCAGCCGGCACGTAGCCGCTGACGACACTGGACACGTGCACGTCGCCGCCCTGCAGGGTGGCCCTGCCGGTGATGGCAAGTGGACTGGAACCCAGCGAGATCATCAATCGCGCGCCGTCGCGGTGCAGGTAGTTGCCTTCGATGGTGGCGCTGCTGTTGGCATCGCGCACGATCACCATCGCCGCGTTGTCCACGTTGCCCTTGACCCGGGTGGTGCCGGTCATGAACTGCAGTGCCGCCGCGTTGGGGCTGGACGCCTGCGCGGTGATCACCACGTTGGAAGTGATGGACGCGCCGTCGCGCAGCGCCAGCGTGCCGCGTTCGATGCGGGTGTCGCCGGTGTAGGTGTTGGTACCGGAAAGGCCCAGCGAACCTTCGCCCTGTTTGACCAGGCCGCCGCTGCCGGTGATGTTGTTGCTCCAGACCGAATTCAGGCCCAGCTGCGAGACGTTGACGGTGGTATTGCCCCAGTCGAAGCGGGCCGGGCCGTTCACGGCCTTGCCGACATTCAGCAGGCCGTAGCCGTAGATGGCGTCCACGCCTGGCGCGCCGATGTCGGTGGCCGTGCCCAGCAGGGTCTGCCGCACCAGGTCGTTGTCGAAGTACGGGAAGCGTTCCCAGACCAGCGCGGCCGCGCCTGATACCAGCGGCGCGGCGAACGACGTGCCGTAATTCCACTGGTAGCCGTTGCCGTTGCGCTCGGGGAACACCGCGCTGCCCGGTGCGGTCAGGCAGTAACGCGCCGCATCGCCACAGGCGTTGGCCCAGCTGGTGCGTTCGCCGGGCTTGTTCGGATCGATGGCGGTGGCCACCAGCCAGCCCTTTTCCAGATCGGCCGCCGGCAGCGTACCGCCCACGCCGCGCTGGCTGGGCAGTGCCGCCACGCTGCTGGGCTGGTCGCGGCCCTCGTTGCCCGAGGCGAACACCACCAGGCCGCCGTTGCTCATGATGAAGGGGCGGTACTCGGCCGCCACCTGCGCGGTGGTGGCCAGATCGGTCCAGTACAACCCGCCCCAGGAGTTGTTCATGATCTTCACGCCGTAGCTGATCAGGTCCTGGTGGATGCCGGCCACGCCCAGCGGGCCGCTGAAGGAGTTGCCCTGGCCACTTCCGTCATCGGTGGGCGATGTGTCGGAAATGATTCGCGCCGACACGATCTGCGCCCCTGGCGCGATGCCGCCGGGCCAGACGCCCACGGTTGCGCCGGCGGCCAGGCTGGCCACCGCGGTGCCGTGGCCGACCACGTCGTCCACATTCAGGTTGTTGCGCGCCGGATCGACGTAGTTGAGGTTGGCCACCACGCGGCCATTGAGCGCGGCCGTGTCGCGCTTCACGCCGGAATCGACGATGCCGATGCGCACGCCCTTGCCGGTCAGGCCAGCGGACTGCGCGGCCAGGGCATTGGTCTGCACCAGATGTGCGTTCACCGCCGGCTCGGTGGGCTTGGCCGGCGTGGGCGTGGTGGGTGGCGGGGTTACCGGCGGCGTAGTGGGCGGCGGGTCGATGCGCACATTGCTGCCGCCACCGCCACCGCCACATGCACTCAGCGCGGCGACCAGCGCCGAAGCCAGAACCGACCTGCCCATCGTCTTACGTTCCATCGTTTCCTTCCCATGAACGTTGGCCTGCCGCAACCCCTTGCAGGCATCCAGTGCTGCCAGCGGCAGCTACCGCCGACCCTCTATACTGGGTCGACCCCCACGCAGTCTGCCGGGAAATGGCGCCGCTTCCAACGCCCGCCGTCTCCTTTCCGAACATTGCTCACGCATCAACGAGATTGCCATGTCCAACATCGTCATCGCCGCCGCCAAGCGCACCGCCATTGGCTCCTTCCTGGGCCAGTTCAACGGCGTGCCCACCCCGACCCTCGGCGCGGCCGCCATCGCCGCCGCCCTTGAGCAGTCCGGGGTACCGGCCAGCGACGTTTCCGAAGTCCTGATGGGCTGCGTGCTGTCGGCCAACCTGGGCCAGGCCCCGGCCCGCCAGGCCGCCATCGCCGCCGGCATTCCGCTGTCGGCCGGCGCGACCACCCTGAACAAGGTCTGCGGCTCGGGCATGAAGACCATCATGCTGGGCCACGACCTGATCAAGGCCGGTTCGGCCAAGGTGGTGGTGGCCGGCGGCATGGAATCGATGTCCAACGCCCCGCACATGCTGCCCAACTCGCGCACCGGCAACCGCTTCGGCAACTTCCAGGCGGTGGACCACATGGCCCACGACGGCCTGGTCAATGCCTACGACGGCAAGGCCATGGGTGAATTCGCCGAATGCGCGGTGGACAAGTACCAGTTCACCCGCGAGGAACAGGACGCCTATTCCATCGAATCGGTGCGCCGTGCGCAGGCCGCGCAGGCCAATGGCGCATTCGCCGATGAAATCGTCGCGGTGAAGGTGGCCACCCGCAAGGGTGAGGTCGAGTTCGCCAGCGACGAGCAGCCCGGCCGTTCGGACATCGCCAAGATCCCGACCCTGCGCCCGGCGTTCAAGAAGGATGGCAGCGTGACCGCCGCCAGTTCCTCCAGCATTTCCGACGGCGCCGCTGCCGTGGTCCTGCTGGCCGAAGACGATGCGGCCGCGCGCGGCATCACCCCGCTGGCGCGCATCGTCGGCCACGCCACCCATTCGCAGGAGCCGGAGTGGTTCACCACCGCGCCGATCGGCGCGATCCACGCCCTGCTGGCGAAGACCGGCTGGACCCTGGACCAGGTCGACCTGTTCGAAGTGAACGAAGCCTTTGCCGTGGTGGCCATGGCGCCGATGCGTGAACTGGGCATCAGCCACGACAAGCTCAACGTGAATGGCGGCGCCTGCGCACTGGGCCATCCGATCGGCGCCTCGGGCGCACGTCTGGTGGTCACCCTGGTCAACGCCTTGCGCACGCGCGGCGGCAAGCGCGGCATCGCTACCCTGTGCATCGGCGGCGGCGAAGCGACGGCAATCGCCATCGAGTTGATCTGAAAGGAATTAACGGCGATTTCGCAAAAATGAATGCGGGAGCGCTTGACACCCAATCTTGGCTTGTCATCATGTTGTCGGCGCGCAGTTGCGCGTTGCCTAATCTAACGACGAGGATTCACACAATGAGCATCAACAAGCTGCTGGTCGCTATGTCCCTGGCCCTGGCCCTGGCCGCCTGCTCGAAGCAGGAAGCTGCCCAGGACGCCGCTGCTTCGGCCAACGAAGCCGCCACCGAAGCCCAGGCTGCTGCCGACCAGGCCGCCGCTGCCGGCGCCCAGACCGCCGACGCTGCCCAGCAGGCCGCTGACACCGCCGCCACCGCTGCCGACGCTTCGACCGACGCTGCTGCCCAGGCTGGCGCTGCTGCCACCGACGCTGCTGCCGGCGCTGCTGCCGACGCTGCCAAGGCCGGTGAAGCCACCGCCGAGCAGGCCAAGGACGCTGCTGAAGAAGCCAAGAAGTAATAACTTCTTTCTTCACGCTGTTCTGGAAAAGCCGCTGGTTCGCCAGCGGCTTTTTCTTTGCCTGAATGCCGCTGTTGGCCTCGCGACCGGGCCTTCACAGGGGCCTGAATAGGCTGGCGTCCCCATCCATCGCTGTACCGGAGACCGCCATGAAGATCCGCACGCTGACCACTTCCCTGCTGGCCGCCTCGCTGGTGCTGGCCCTGGCCGCCTGCAAGGGCCCGGAAGCCGAACAGGCCCGCCAGGATGCCGCGCAGGCCGCCGACAGCGCGGGCGCCGCCGCGCGTGATGCAGTGGACCAGGCCGCCGCGGCCACCCGCGAGGCCGCTGACAAGACTGCTGCGGCCTCCGAGCAGGCCGCCGCCGATACCCAGCAGGCGCTGGACAAGGCCGCCGATGCGACCGCCACCGCCGCCGACCAGGCCAAGGCTGCGGCCACCGATGCGGCCGCGCACGCCAGCGATGCCACCGCCGATGCCGCGCAGAAGGTGGCCGACAAGGCCCGCGATGTCGCAGATGACGCGAAGGCCAACGCGGCCCACGAAGAAGCCAAGCACTGATGTTTCCCCTGTCGCCGGGCCTGTTGGCCCGGCGACGTTACGGCAGGGCGCGCGCCAGCATCTCGCCCAGTTCCAGCCCCGGCGGCAACGTCCCCAGCGCCAGGCCATGCTCGCCCTGCAAGCGGCTGCGGATGAAGGCGTCGGCCATGGGGCTTTCCGCCCGCAACAGCACCGCGGCCTGCAGCAGCAGTGCCGTGCGCTCGCAGAAGGCGCGTGCCTGCCCCTCATCGAACCCGGGTGATTCTTCCCAGCGCTGCAGCGCCTGCGAGTAGCGCAGGTCGGCATCGGCCGCCGCCTGCAGTTCCTGTTGCAGGGCGGCCATTGTTTCCGGCTCACGCGCCAGCGCGCGCAGCACGTCCAGGCACTGGATGTTGCCACTGCCTTCCCAGATCGAATTCAACGGCGCCTGCCGGTACAGGCGCGGCAGCATCGACTCTTCCACGTAGCCAGCGCCGCCCAGGCATTCCTGCGCCTCGTTGACGAAGGCCGGGGCGCGCTTGCACAGCCAGTACTTGCCCAGCGCCGTGCCCACCCGCGCCAGCGCGGCTTCTGCCGGATCGATGGCGGCGCGATCCACCGCGCGGGCGATGCGCATGGCCAGCACCGTGGCCGCCTCCGATTCCAGCGCCAGATCGGCCAGCACGTTGGTCATCAGCGCATGGTCCACCAGCGGTTTGCCGAACGCGCGCCGGTGCCGTGCATGGTGCAGCGCCTGGGCCAGGGCCATGCGCATTTCCGCCGCCGCGCCCAGCATGCAGTCCAGCCGGGTCATCATCACCATGCCGATGATGGTGGCCACCCCGCGCCCTTCCTCGCCCACGCGCCAGGCCTGTGCACCGCAGAACTCCACTTCGCTGGACGCATTGGCCCAGTCGCCCAGCTTGTCCTTCAATCGCATCAGCCGGAACGCATTGCGGTCACCATCGGCCAGGCGGCGTGGCATCAGCAGGCAGGTCAGCCCACCGGGGGCCTGCGCCAGCACCAGGAAGCCATCGCTCATCGGCGCGGAGAAGAACCACTTGTGCCCCGACAAGCGATAACGCTCGCCGTCGATCGGCTCGGCGTGGGTGCTGTTGGCACGCACGTCCGAGCCGCCCTGCTTTTCGGTCATGCCCATGCCCAGCGTGATGCCGGCCTTGTCGGCCACCGGCACATCGCGCGAATCGTAGACAGGCGCGGCCGCCTTGCGTGCCCACTCGGCCAGGTGCGGCTGCGAGCGCAGCACCGCCACCGCGGCGTGGGTCATGGTGAGCGGGCAACTGGTGCCCGCTTCGGCCTGGTGATGCAGGTAGCTCAGCGCCGCGCGCGCCACGTGTGCGCCCGGTTGCGGTTCGTGCCAGGACAGCCCCGCCACGCCGTGCTGCTTGGCCGTGCCCATCAGTTGGTGGTACGCCGGATGGAACTCCACCAGATCGATGCGGTGCCCCTGCGCATCGTGCGTGCGCAGGCGCGGCCGGTCGCGGTTGGCATCGAACCCCAGGCGGTACAGCTCATCGCCGGCCAGTGCGCCATACACCGCCAGGCGCGGCGCGAAGGCACCGCCGCCCTCACGCTGCACTGCCTCGGCCAGCGCGACATCGTCGGTACATAACTGCCGCCCGGCGAACGGTGGTGGCTGGTTCAGCACCACGTGCGTTTCGTAGGGAACGTTGCTGCTGAAGCCCGGTCCGTTCATCCATTGCTTCCCGTTGCGGAAAAGGAGCCCCTCGATTGTGCCGCATCGTCCGGCCAGCGCCCGTTCAGCGCGGTTCTCACCGCCTGCACGAGCGCCGCGCCAGAGTGGCCACATGAGCGACAACGAAGATCTGGTGGTATTGCGGCCAGAAGGCCTGTACTGCGCCGCCGGCGATTTCCACATCGACCCGTGGCGCCCGGTGCCGCGCGCGGTCATCACCCATGGCCATGGTGACCACGCACGCCCCGGCATGGGCGAGTACCACTGCAGCACCGGCAGCGTGCCGATCCTGCGCTGGCGCTTGGGCGATGTGCCGCTGCACGCGCATGACGAAGGAACGGCCTTCGCGCTGGGCCGGGTGCAGGTATCACTGCACCCGGCGGGGCATGTGCTGGGGTCGACCCAGGTCCGCATCGACGATGGGCGCCAGGTCTGGGTGGCCTCGGGCGATTACAAGCGCCAGCACGATCCCACCTGCACGGCGTTCGAGGTCGTGCCCTGCGATACCTTCATCAGCGAAGCCACCTTCGCCCTGCCGATCTACCGCTGGCCACACACCGCCGACGTGGCCGCCGACATCGTGGCCTGGCGCCGCGAATGCGCCGCGCGCGGGGAAGCGGCGGTGCTGCTGTGCTATGCCCTTGGCAAGGCCCAGCGCGTGCTGGCCGAGCTGCTGCCGCTGGACGATCAGCCGGCGTGGCTGCACGGGGCCATCGCCAATGGCGTGGCGGTCTACCGCCAGGCCGGGGTGGACATGCTGGACACGGTGACCGTGGCCGAACAGGGGCGTACCCCGGATGCGGCCGGGCAGCTGATCCTGGCCCCGCCGTCGGCGGCGGGCACGCCGTGGCTGCGCCGCTTTGGCCGTCACCAGTTGGCGTTCGCGTCGGGCTGGATGCAGCTGCGGGGCAACCGGCGACGGCGCAATGTTGACCGCGGCTTCGTCATTTCCGACCACGCCGACTGGCCGGCGCTGCTGCAGACCATCGAACAGACCGGCGCGCGTCGCATCATCGCCACCCACGGCAACACCGATGCGCTGATTCCCTTCCTGCGCGAGCGCGGCGTGGCCGCCGAGGCCTTCCGCACCGATTTCGGGGCCGAGGAATGAAGGCCTTCGCCGCGCTTTACCAACGCCTGGACCGCAGCACCGCGACGCTGGACAAGCGGGCGGCGCTGGTCGACTACTTCCGCACGGCGCGCCCACGCGATGCCGCCTGGGCGCTGTACCTGCTGAGCGGTGGCAAGGTGGGCGGCGCGCGCCGCAAGGTGGCCGCCAGCGGCGAGCTGCGCCGCTGGATCGCCGAGGCGGCCGCCCTTCCGGCCTGGCTGGTGGAAGACAGCTATGCGCAGGTGGGCGACCTGGCCGAAACGCTGACCCTGCTGCTGGATGACCCGGCAACGCGCGCCCCCGAGCGGGCCCTGGCCGACTGGATCGAACAGCATCTGCTGGCGGTGGCCAACCAGGACGAGGCGGTACGCCACGCCGCCGTGCTGCAGGGCTGGCAGCAACTGCCCGCCGCCGAACGCCTGGTGTTCAACAAGCTGCTGACCGGCGCCCTGCGCGTAGGTGTATCGCAGCGATTGGTGCAGCAGGCGCTGGCCGAATGGTCGGGGTTGGACATCGCCCGCATTGCCCAGCGCATGCTGGGGGAGTGGGTGCCCTCGCCCGCCGCGCTGGCGCAGCTGCTGTCGCCAGACGAGCTGCCGACCGACCGCCAGCAGCCCTACCCGTTCTTTCTGGCCTCGCCGCTGGAAGGCGCACCGGCCGAGCGGCTGGGCGCGCTGGATGACTGGTTGCTGGAATGGAAGTGGGACGGCATCCGCCTGCAGCTGCTGCGCCGCAATGGCGAGGTGGCCCTGTGGTCGCGCGGCGAAGAGCGGCTGGATGGTCGCTTCCCCGAAATCGAACAGGCCGCCGCCGGACTGCCCGATGGCTGCGTGATCGACGGCGAGCTGCTGGCCTGGGACAGCGCCGATGACCTGCCGCGCGCCTTCACTGCCCTGCAGACCCGCATCCAGCGCCGCAAACCCGGTGCCGCCACCCTGCGCAACACGCCGGTGCGCGTGCTGGCCTACGACCTGCTGGAACGTGATGGCCAGGATCTTCGCGAGCTGCCACTGCACGAACGCCGCGCGCAGCTGGCGCAGCTGCTCGATGCACTGGCCGATCCTCGCCTGCAGCTCTCGCCACCGGTGCTCGCCGAGGACTGGGCCGATGCCGCGCGCCTGCGTGACGGTGCCCGCGAACGCGGCGTGGAGGGGCTGATGATCAAGCGCCGCGATTCGGTCTACCAGGCCGGGCGCCGTCGCGGCGACTGGTGGAAATGGAAGATCGAGCCGCTCACCATCGATGCGGTGCTGCTGTACGCGCAGGCCGGCCATGGGCGGCGCAGCACCTTGTACACCGACTACACCTTCGGGGTGTGGGACGGTGACGCGCTGGTACCGGTGGCCAAGGCCTATTCGGGCCTGGACGACAAGGAGATCCTGGCGCTGGACCGCTGGATCCGCGCGCACACCCGCGAGCGCTTCGGCCCGGTGCGCAGCGTCGACGCCGTGCAGGTATTCGAGCTGGGATTCGAAGCGGTGAACCGCAGCAGCCGACACAAGTCGGGCATCGCGGTGCGCTTCCCGCGCATCCTGCGCTGGCGCCACGACAAGCCCGCCGGCGAGGCCGACCAGCTGCACACCCTGCAGGCACTGGCGC
The DNA here is from genome assembly GCF_003086875.1 of Stenotrophomonas sp. ZAC14D2_NAIMI4_6. Classification (NCBI taxonomy): domain Bacteria; kingdom Pseudomonadati; phylum Pseudomonadota; class Gammaproteobacteria; order Lysobacterales; family Lysobacteraceae; genus Stenotrophomonas; species Stenotrophomonas sp. ZAC14D2_NAIMI4_6. The sequence goes on from NZ_CP025996.1 coordinate 3,091,154, forward strand.
GATGACCCGTGCGCAGGCCCTGCAGCGCCTGCAGGCGTGGTTCGCCGCGCGCGGCTGGCGCCCACTGCCGTTCCAGCGCGCGATGTGGCGGCACTACCTGGCGGGCGAATCGGGCCTGCTGCATACGCCCACCGGCAGCGGCAAGACCCTGGCGATGTTCGGCGGGCCGTTGCTGCAGGCCTTGATCGATCCACCACCGGCGCCGGCGCGGGCCAGCGCGGTGCGTCCGCTGCAGGTGCTGTGGGTCACCCCGCTGCGGGCACTGGCCAGCGATACCGCACGCGCACTGCAGACAGTCATCGATGGCATGGGTCTGGGCTGGAAGGTCGGCCTGCGCAGTGGCGATGCCAGCAACCGCGAGCGGCGCCAGGCGCGCGAGGGGCGCGTGGATGTGCTGGTGACCACGCCCGAATCGCTGGCGCTGTTGTTGAGCTATGCCGATACGCTGCCGCGCATGCAGCACCTGCGCTGCGTGGTGGTGGATGAGTGGCATGAACTGCTGGGCAGCAAGCGTGGCGTGCTGTTGCAGCTGAACCTGGCACGGTTGCGCGATGCCAGCCCCGGCCTGCAGCTGTGGGGGCTGTCGGCCACGCTGGGCAACCTGCAGCAGGCGCGGCAGGTGCTGCTGCCCGACCAGCCCGACGCGCCGCTCGTGGAAGGCGCGCGGCAGCGACCGGTGCAGGTGCAGACACTGCTGCCGCCGGCCGGCGAACGGTTTCCGTGGGCCGGCTACCTGGGCCTGGTGCAGTTGCCGCGGGTCCTGCATGCGATCCAGGGCGCACGCAGCACCCTGCTGTTCACCAACACCCGCGCGCAGGCCGAACTGTGGCACCAGGCGCTGGCCGCGGTGTGGCCGGAAGACGCCGACAGCCTGGCCCTGCACCACGGCTCGCTGGACCCGACCCTGCGCCAGCAGGTGGAAGACGGCCTGCGTGCAGGCAGCCTGCGCTGCGTGGTGGCCACCTCCAGCCTGGACCTGGGCGTGGATTTCCCGGAAGTGGACCAGGTGCTGCAGCTGGGCAGCCCCAAGGGCGTGGCGCGCCTGCGCCAGCGCGCCGGCCGCGCACGCCATCGCCCCGGCGCCAGCGGCCGCATCACCTGCATTCCCAGCCATGCGCTGGAAGTGGCCGAATTCGCGGCGGCACGCAACGCGCTGCGCGAGAACGTGGTGGAAGCACGCCGTCCACGGGTCCTGTCGCTGGACGTGCTGGCCCAGCACGCGGTGAGCTGCGCGCTGGCCGGCGGCTTCCAGGCCGATGTGCTGCTGGCCCAGGTACGGCGCACCCACGCCTTTGCCGATCTGACCGATGCACAGTGGCAGGCCGTGCTGGACTTCATCGTGCAGGGCGGCCGGGCGCTGTCGCAGTATCCGGATTTCCACAAGGTGCAGATCGATGACAGCGGCACCTACCGGGTGCCCGATCGCCGCCAGGCCCTGCGCCACCGCTTGTCGATCGGCACCATCAGCAGCGATGGCAGCGTGCGCGTGCAGTTCCTGCGCGGCGGCAGCCTGGGTTCGGTGGAAGAACAGTTCGCAGGGCGCCTGCGCCCGGGCGACCGCTTCCAGTTCGCCGGGCGCCTGCTGGAGCTGGTGCAGCTGCGCGACATGACCGCCTATGTGCGGGTGGCACGTGGCCGCGGCGACGGCAGCGTGCCGCGCTGGCAGGGCGGCCAGCTGCCCTTGTCGATGCCACTGGGGCAAGCCTTGCTCGCAGTGCTCTCCGGAAGTGATGACAGTGCCGAATCAACGTGGCTGGCGCCGCTGCTGGCGCTGCAGGCACGCGTGTCCGCGCGGCCCTCGCCGGCGCAGCTGCTGGTGGAGGACGTGCGCCGCCGCGAGGGCCAGTTCGTGTTCATCTACCCGTTCGCCGGGCGCCACGTGCATGAAGCACTGGCCGCGCTGCTGTCACTGCGCTGCACGCGGCTGCAGCGCAACAGCATTGGCTATGCGGTGAACGATCATGGCCTGGTGCTGGCACCGGCACAGCCGATCACCCTGGATGCGCAGGCGTGGCATGCGTTGTTCACCCGCGACGGGCTGCTGGACGATCTGCGCGCGGCCGTGAACCTGGGCGAGCTGGCACGCCGCCAGTTCCGCGGCATCGCGCGCGTGGCCGGACTGCTGGTGCCCAGCCTGCCCGGCGGCATGCCGCGCTCGCTGCGCCAGTTGCAGGCCTCTGCGGGCCTGCTGCATGACGTGCTGCGCCAGCATGACCCCGAGCACATGCTGCTGGCCCTGGCCGAGCAGGAAGTGCTGCAGGACGCATTGGATCTGCCCGGGCTGCAGCAGGCGCTGGCACGCATTGGCGGTCAGGCGGTGTCGCTGCAGCATCCGGCCTCACTCACGCCGCTGGGTTTTCCGCTGTGGGCCGAGCGCCTGCGCGGCCAGTTCAGCAACGAAGACTGGCGTACCCGCGTGCAACGCGCCGCGCAACAGCTGGAACGCCGCCATGACCACTGAGCTGGCCACGCAGCTGGGCGGGCAGACGCTGCGCCTGCTCGGCGCGCGTGCATTGCTGTGGCCGGCCCGGCAGGCCCTGCTGATTGCCGACCTGCACTTGGGCAAGGCCGATGTGTTCCGCCGCGCCGGCATCGCCTTGCCCGCCGGCGGCACCCTGGGCGACCTGCAACGGCTGCAGGCGCTTGTGCAGCAGCACGCGTGCCGCGAGCTGTGGATCCTGGGCGATATGCTGCATGGCCCGCTGCACCGCACGGCGTGGCTGGCGCAATGGCTGGCCTGGCGCGAACAGCAAGCGGGCCTGGACGTGCATGTGATCCGTGGCAACCACGACCGCCAGCTTGCCGCAGCGGCGCTGCGCGTGCAGCTGCACGATCAGGTGCGACTGGGGGACATCGTGCTGCGCCACGAACCACAACCCGAAGCCGGCGCCTGGGTGATTGCCGGCCACCTGCATCCGCAGATCGCCCTGCCGGCGCTGCGCCGGCGCTTTCCAGCATTCTGGCTGCGCCCGGGAATCACCGTGCTGCCCGCGTTTTCCGCGTTCACCGCGGGCGTCGTGATACAGCCCGCGCGCGACGAACAGCGCATTGCCTGTGTGGAAGGCAGCCTGGTGCCGGTACCGCCCCGCCAGGCTTAGGCCGGGCGGGCCAGCATGTCGGGCATCAATCGAAACGTGGGCTCGCTGTTGCCGACGTGGCGCGGCAGTGCACGCACCGCCGCCAGCATTTCCTGCGCACAGGTGCGGATGTAGCCATGGTGTTCGGCGCCCGCGTGGCTGATCAGGCTACCCACGTGGAATTCAAAGACATCCTCCAGCACGTCGGGCTGGTCTTCGTGCAGCATCTGCAGCAGACCGCGCAGTTTGCAGATTTCCGATTCCAGCTCGTGGACCGCGAACAACATGGCATCCTCCTTCGAACGTGCGGCGCATCCGGGCCGCAGCAGGCCGCGACGGCGCGGCCGCCCGGGCCATGCGCGAAGTTCGATCACGGAGTGTTCGATCACGGAAAGGAAAACGGGCGACGCGGCGTGCGCGTGCACAGCTGTTCTCGCACAACCGGGGTGAGATGTTCGTTAGTTCAGGTGACGGGCACGTTCACGGCAGCGCTGATCGCACTGCTGCTGGCGGCCGCACGCGGCGCTTCGGCCAGCGCGGCAATGAAGCCCGGATCCAGCGGCAGTGCGCCGAACCAGCCGTGCTGGGTGCCGCTGAGCACGCGCAGCATGTGCCCGCGCCCGCCCGGCATGCGCCCCATCGGGCCAAGCAGGACGTCGCGCGCATGCGCCCATAGATCGCCATTGGACTGGAACAGCGGCGTCAGCCAGCGGCTCCAGCGCTGGTACACCGCCACATGCGCACGCCGCTGTGCCTGGTAGGCCTGCAGCGCCGCTTCGCCACGGTGGCTGCGCAGCGCATCGCGCAGCGCCAGTGCATCGATCAGGGCCATGTTCACGCCCTGCCCCAGCTGCGGGCTCATCGAATGTGCGGCATCACCGGCCAGCACCAGGCGGCCATGGTGCCAGCGCTTCATCACCGCATCGCGGTACACCGCGCGTGCCAGCTGGCCGGCATCGACCAGGTGCGCGAAGCGCGCGCTGGCCTGCGGCCACAGGGCATGCAGTTCCTGCAGCCAGGGCGCCATGCCTTCCTGCTGCCAGCGCTCGAAATCATCACGCGGCAGGCTCCAGAAGAAGCTCAGGCGCGGCGTGGCATCACCGGGGCGGGTGCCCACCGGCAGCAGGCCGATCATCTTGCGCGCCGCCACGTAGCGTTGCCGCAGCTCCTGCATGTGCGGCCAGTCTTCGGCTGGCAGCAGGCACCACAGCGCACCCCACGGGTACACCCGGTCCAGCGCGGTGCCACCTTCTACGCTGCCGCGCAGGGTGGATGCCGCACCATCGGCGGCCACCACCAGGTCGAACGGGCCGTGCCAGCGCCCCTGCGCATCGCGTACGCGCCCCTGTGCGCTGTCCACCGCCTCGATGGCGGTGCCCACGTGCAGGTGGCCGGCGCCTTCGCGCGCATCTTCCAGCAACGAGAACAGCGCGCCGCGCTGCATGCCCAGCCCGTGCAGGCGTGCATCCAGACCGGCATAGCCCATGTCCATCACCGCGCGTTCGCAGGGCGTATCGCCGTACAGGCGGTGCACCGGCGCGGCGTGCGCACGCACGGCGTCGAGCAGGCCCATCTGCCACAGCACCTGCAGGCCGCTGGGCTGCAGCAGGAAGCCGGCCCCTACCGGGCCCGGCGTGGGCACGCGTTCGAAGATCTCCACCTCGTGGCCATCACGGGTGAGCAGGATGGCCAATGCCTGGCCAGCGGTGCCGTAGCCGATCACGGCAATGCGCAGTCGTTCCGTCATGCCTGCATTGTGCCCGAGGCGGATTGCCAATGGCGAAGGGAACCCGCAACGGCATCCACGCATGGCGTGGATCTACTGGCCGACGCCGGAGCGCCCGCCGTTCCGTCAGCCACCCGCAATCCCCGCCCGCCGTTGCCCTGCGCAAAAAAAAACCCCGCCGTAGCGGGGTTTTCAACGCACTGTCGAGTGGATCACTCGGCCGGCGTAATGTTCGAAGCCTGGGCACCCTTCGGGCCCTGGGTCACGTCATAGGTGACACGCTGGCCTTCCTGCAGGCTGCGGAAGCCCTTGGAGTTGATGGCGGAGAAGTGCGCGAACACGTCGGCGCTGCCATCCTCCGGCGAGATGAAGCCAAATCCCTTGGCGTCGTTGAACCACTTGACGGTACCGTTCGGCATGTTAATGCGAGACCTTTGCAATGAATGGGTGGTGTACGCTGAACCCGCGTACCGGCTGAGTATGCAAAGCTTGCCCGAGGATGACAATCACCCCCGCGCCAATTCGCCTACCAGTTCCGGAAGTCCGTTGCTGGCGGCCTGCACGTTTGCCAGCACTTCGGCCATGGTGATCTCCTCGCCGTCGCCACAGCCGGCGGCCCAGTTGGCCACGATCGCCAGGCAGGCGTAATCCAGCCCCAGCTCCCGTGCCAGCGCGGCTTCAGGCATGCCGGTCATGCCCACCAGATCGCAGCCATCGCGGCGCATGCGGGCGATTTCGGCAATGGTTTCCAGGCGCGGGCCCTGGGTGGCGCCGTAGCAGCCGCCGTCGTGCACCTTCACCCCGGTCACTTTCGCCGCCGCCAGGATCTTGCTGCGCAGCATCGGCGTGTACGGGTGACCGAAATCGACGTGGACCACGTCGGTGCCGTCTTCTTCGCAGATCGTGCTGATACGACCCCACGTGTAATCGATTACCTGATCCGGACAGGCCAGCACGCGCGGACCGAAATCGTCGCCGATGCCGCCCACCGTGTTCAGCGCCAGCACGCGCTGCGCGCCGATCTGCTGCAGCGCGGCCAGGTTGGCGCGGTAGTTGATCTTGTGCGGCGGCAGCGAATGGCCCTCACCGTGGCGGGCCAGGAAGGCCACGCGGTGGCCCAGCAGGGTGCCGACGCGCACCGGGCCCGACGGACGACCGAAGCGGGTTTCGACCTCGTGGGTCTGCACATCGTCCAGCTTGGCCAGGTTGTAGACACCGGTACCGCCGATCACGGCCAGGGCAATCTGTTGCATGGGAATCACTCCAGAAAAAGACGAACGCCGGCACCCGAGGGCGCCGGCGACAGGGTGGGATCGGCCGCGGACGGCCGTGCCGTCACTCCTTCATGGCATAGATGGCCGGCACGCAGCGCAGGGTCTCGTTCACATCCATGCCGAAGCCGAACACGTAACGGTCCGGCAGCTCGATGCCGGCGTAATCGGCGGTGACGTCCGGCAGCGCGCGGTCGTGCTTCTTCACGGTCATCGCGGCGATGCGCACATCGGTGGCGCCCTGTTCCAGGCACCAGGTGCGCACGCCCTGCAGGGTGTAGCCCTCGTCCAGGATGTCGTCCACCAGCAGCACGCGGCGGCCGAACAGCGAGGTGGCCGGCTTGTGCTTCCAGACCAGGTCGCCGCCGGTGGTTTCACCGCGGTAGCGGGTGGCGTGCAGGTAATCGAACTGCACGTCCTGGCCGCGCGCGCCCAGTTCCAGCGCCAGCTGGCCGGCGAACGGCAGTGCGCCGTGCATGATGGACAGGAACAGCGGCACCTCGCCCTTGTAGTCGCGCGCGATGGCGTCGGCGATGCTGGCAATGGCCTTGTCGATGGTGGGGCGGTCGACCAGCAGGTCAGCCTGGGCCAGGGCCTGGGAAATGGTGAGGTTCGGCATCAGACGGTTCTTCCAAGGGTTTGCAGCAGATGGGATTGGGTGGTGCCATGGCGGGCATCGGCCAGCAGGCCGTCCCAGCCAAGTGCGCCGCGGCCAAGCAGGCCCAGCAGCGCGGCGGTATTCAGTGAACGGCCCTGCACGGCATGCAGGGCTTCATCGACCAGCTCGGGGTGGCAGACCAGCACCACGTCGCAGCCGGCATCCAGGTGGGCATGCACGCGCGCCGGCACGCCACCGGCGCTGTGCGAGGCGGCCATGCCGATGTCATCGGAGAACACCACGCCGCGGAAGCCCAGTTCACCGCGCAGGATGTCCTGGATCCAGCGCGGCGAATAGCCAGCCGGCTCGGGCGCCACCTGCGGGTAGATCACGTGGGCCATCATCACCGCATCGGCACCGGCGGCAATGCCGGCGCCGAACGGCACCAGGTCCTGCGCGCGAAGTTCGTCCAGCGCGCGCGGGTCGATGGCGGTATCGACGTGGGTGTCTTCCAGCACGGTGCCGTGGCCGGGGAAATGCTTGAGCGTGGCGGCCATGCCCACCGCGTGCATGCCGCGCACATAGGCGGCAGTGAAGGCGGCGACCACCTGCGGGTCTTCGCTGAAGGCACGGTTGCCGATGGCGCGGTTGCCACGGGCCAGATCCACCACCGGGGCGAAGCTGAGGTCCAGGCCGCTGGCGCGCACTTCACTGGCCATCAGCCAGGCGTGCTGTTCGGCCAGCGCCAGCGCCTGCTGCGGATCGCGCGCGTAAAGGGCGCCGATGTCCTGCAACGGCGGCAGTTCGCTGTAGCCCTCGCGGAAGCGCTGCACGCGGCCGCCTTCCTGGTCCACGCAGAGCAGCTGCGGGCGCGGTGCGGCGGCGCGGATGGCGGCGGTCAGATCGGTCACCTGCTGGCGCGAGGCGAAGTTGCGCTTGAACAGCACCACCCCGGCCACGGCATCGTGCTGCAGCCAGTCGCGTTCCTGGGCGGTCAGTTCAGTGCCGGCAACGCCGATCAGCAGCATGGGTCGATCTCCACAACAGGCGCCCGCATGGCGCAGTGCCGCATTGTCGCAGAACCGGCCGATGGACGCAGTGTTCGGCGAAATGGGGAGACGGGGTCAGAGCCCCTGCGGGGATCCGACCCCGGAGTCGGATCCCCGCAGGGGCTCTGACCCCGCGCGCGTTACACCGTGCAGCCATCCGGGCCGCAGGCCGCTTCACCCGCAGCGGCCGAGGGGGCGCCCTGCTCGGCGGCGATCTGGCGCAGCGCCTGGGCGAAGGCCTCCGGCGGCTGCGCGCCGGAAATCGCCCAGCGCCCGTCGATCACGAAGGTGGGCACCGAGGAAATGCCCAGCGCCTGTGCGTCGGCCAGCTTGGCCTGCACCTGGGCCAGGCCGCGGTCGGATGCCAGCATCTGTTCGATCTCGGCTGCGGCCAGCCCGCCGGTCTCACCGGCCTTCACCAGTACGGCGGGATCGGCCAGGTTCTGGCCATGCTCGAAGTGGGCGCGGAACAGCGCTTCGCCCACCGCGTCCTGCACGCCGTGTTCGCCGGCCAGCCACAGCAGGCGGTGCGCAGGCAACGTGGTCACCCGCACCTGGCCCTGGCCGAAGTCCATCGGCAGGCCCTCGGCCTGCGCGGTGGACTGGGTCTGGCCCAGGATCTGTTCGGTGCGCTCGGCCCCGCCGAACTTGCGCGCATAAGCCTGGCGCAGCGGGACCGGCGTGGCATCAGCGTCCGGGTCCAGCTGGAACGGCTGCCAATGGATGTCCAAGGCGGGCGCATCGGCGCCCAGCAACTGCACGCCCTGCTGGAAACGATGCTTGCCGATCCAGCACCAGGGGCAGACCACGTCGGAATAGATGTCGATTCTCATACCCCCAAGATGGGGGCCGCCCGCCGCGGCAAAAGGGGGCGCTATCGGCCGATCAGCGCTTCACCACTGTGAATAGGGATGACTGGCCAGCGCGACGTTGTAATAGCGCGCGTCGTCGGTCACTTCCGCGCCCACCCAGTCCGGCAGGTCGATGGCCTGGTCGGCACTGTCCAGTTCCACCTCGGCCACCACCAGGCCGGCGTTGTCGCCCAGGAACTCATCCACTTCCCAGGTCAGCCCGGCGTGTTCGACCAGATGGCGGCGCTTGTCGATCAACCCGCCCACGCACAGCGCCAGCAGGTCGCGGGCATCGTCCACGGGAATGGGGTAATCGAACTCCTGGCGGGTGTGCCCCAGGGTGCGCGACTTCAGGTTCAGCGCCGCCTGTTCGCCTTCGATGCGCACGCGCACCGAGGCGTTCTGGGTGCCGCGATCCAGTGCGCCCATGTCGTTGATATAGCCCTGCGCCATCGGAATGACCCGATGCGCGGCGGTACGCCAACCGTCGCCGGTCACCAGAAACTTGCGTTCGATTTCAATGCCCATGGGCGAAGTATGCGGCCGCCAGCAGCGACCTGCCTACCCGGCGCGCGGCCGCCGCACTACACTGCGCCACCCTGCAAGGATCGCTGAACCATGACACTGTCCCTTTCCACGCTGCGCCCGCTGGCGCTGGCCCTGCTGCTGCCCGCCGGCGCATGCCTGGCCCAGGCCCCTGCACTGCCCACCCTGCAACAGGCGCAGGACGCGATGGATCTGGCGATTGCCGAGCAGATCGCCGCGCGCCCGCGCAGTGACAGCAGCAGCCTGGTCGCGATGGCGTTCCGGCCCACGCTGGAATCGCTGAGCAGCTGCGCGGTGGGCAGCACCGCCGACACCGCCACCTGCATCGTGGTGGGCAGTGCGGGCATGAAATCGGGTGCGCGCCTGCTGCACCTGGCCTGGGTGGATGGCCAATGGACCCTGCCCGATCCGCGCCGCCTGCCGACGCCCGCGCCCAGTCGCGAGGAAGTACAACCGCTGCTGCGCGCGCACCTGGCGACCGTGGCGGCGCGTGAGAGCGATGCCGAGGAGCGGGCGCGCTTCATGCTGGCCGTGCGCGATGCGCAGGTGCTGGAGGTTGCCGACTGCGAAGTGCCCGACGAGCGTGCCGTATTCGAATGTGCGGTCACCGCCCAGGTGGGCGATGAGCAAGGCACCGAAACGCTGGCATTCATCCGCGAGGATGGCCAGTGGCGCAGCGCGCCGGCGCCCCGATAGCCGACGCGCGGCCACCTGCGGCGGCGGGCACCGGGGTATTGCCGGTGCCCGCGCGTTGTCAGCGCTTTTCGAAGACCGCGATGCTTTCCACGTGCGCGGTGTGCGGGAACATGTCCATGGCACCGGCGCTGACCAGGGTGAAGCCCTGTTCGTTGACCAGGTAGCCGGCGTCGCGCGCCAGCGAACCGGGGTGGCAGCTGACATAGACGATGCGCTTGAACTGCTTCAGCGGTAGCTGCTGCAGCACTTCAATCGCGCCCGAGCGCGGCGGGTCCAGCAGCAGCTTGTCGAAGCCCTGGCGCATCCACGGGGTGGCGCGCTGGTCCTGGGTCAGGTCGGCGCTGAAGAACTGTGCGTTGGCCAGGTCGTTGCGCTCGGCGTTTTCGCGGGCGCGCGCGACCAGGCCGGCATCGCCTTCCACGCCCACCACTTCGCGCACCTTGCGGGCCAGCGGCAGGGTGAAATTGCCCAGGCCGCAGAACAGGTCGAGCACGCGTTCGTCAGCACCGGGCTCCAGCAGCTCCAGCGCGCGGGCGATCATCGCCTCGTTCAGCTTGGCGTTGACCTGGATGAAATCCAGCGGGCGGAAGGCCAGTTCCACGTCCCACGGCGCCAGCCGGAAGGACAGCGGCACGCCCTGCCCGTCCAGCGGGTGCACGGTGTCCAGGCCGCCCGGCTGCAGGTAGATGGCAAACCCGTGCTGCTGGCCGAACGCGGCCCAGGCGGCGCGGTCGGCGTCGCTGAGCGGCTGCAGGTGGCGCACGGTCAGGGCAATGGCGTTGTCGCCGCCGATGAACTCGATCTGCGGAATGTCGCGCTTGCCATCCAGGCCTTCGATGAAGGTGGACAGGTCCTGGACCTTGGTGCCGATTTCCGGGATCACGGTCAGGCACTGGCTCAGGTCGGCCACGAAACGCGGATCCTGTTCGCGGAAACCGACCAGGGTCTTGTCCTTCTTTTCCACCCGGCGGACCGAGAAGCGGCCCTTGCGGCGGTAGCCCCAGCTGTCCCCGACCAGCGGCGGCAGCACGGTGCCCGGGGTGACGTGGCCGATGCGCTCCAGGTTGTCCATCAGCACGCGCTGCTTGGCCACGATCTGCTGGCTTTCGTCCAGGTGCTGCAGCACGCAGCCGGCACAGGTGCCGAAGTGCGGGCATTTGGGGGTAACGCGCTGCGGCGAGGCCTGCAGCACTTCCACCGTGCGCGCCTCGTCGAAGTGGCGGCTGCGGGCGGTCTGTTCGGCCATCACCACTTCGCCCGGCAGGGCGCCGCTGATGAAGGTGACCTTGCCGCCTTCGCCTTCACGGCGGGCGACGCCACGACCGTCATGGCTGAGGTCGAGGATTTCGGTCTGGAACGGGGTACGGTCGATGCGGGAACGGGATCGGGCCACGTGGCGACAGGCTGCGGGCAAAAAAGGGCGCACATTGTCGCAGATCCTGGCCGGGCGGGCCGATGGCCGCTTGCACACGCCGCCGCCGTGCATGATGATTGTCCACAGCTGACATGGAGGCAGCCCTATGCAGATGACCCCGCGGACCAGCCGGCCCCGCTTCCTGCTTGTCGAGGACGACATCATCAGCCGCGGTTTTTTCAAAGCGGCGTTGGAAACGTTACCAGCCGATGTGGACACTGCTGACTCACTTGCCAGCGCGCTTGCCCGTGGCGAGCCCGGCACGCATGACCTGTGGCTGATCGACGTGAACCTGCCCGACGGCAATGGCGCCCAGCTGCTGCAGGCGCTGCGCCAGTCGCATCCGGACACCCCGGCCCTGGCTCATACCGCTGACGGCGATGCCTCCATTCACGCCAGCCTGCGCGAGGCCGGCTTCAGCGACACCCTGGTGAAGCCGCTGGGCCGTGATCAACTGCTGAAAGCGGTGCGCCGGGCGCTGGTGAACAGCCCGGGCGCTGCGCCGCTGCCGCCGGCCGCGGTGGAGCTGGCCGTGGAGGACTGGGATGAGACGGCGGCCCTGGCGGCACTGAACGGCCAGCGCAACCACCTGATTGCCCTGCGTGAGCTGTTCCTGGCCGAGCTGCCGGGGGTCCGCGATGCGGTCGAACAGGCGGTGGACCAGCACGACGAGCGCCAGCTGCGCAGCCAGCTGCATCGGCTGCAGGCCAGTTGTGGCTTCGTGGGGGCGGCCCGGCTGGGCCGTGCCGTGCGCCAGCTGCACCACGCGCCCGACTCCGGGCAGGCCCAGGCGGGCTTCCGCGCCGCGGTAGCTTCCCTGCTGCACTGAGGGTGTGGGTGTGTCGGCAGGGCTTGCAGCCCTGCACCTGCCGAATCAACGTCAACGGCCGAAGCAACAGCAACAGCGGGCTATCGGTGGGATGGCGGGATGGTTCCGGTGGCGGGGGACGGCGCAAGTACGTCCATGTAGCCTCGGTCGCGCCATCCATGGCGCTCACGCCCCCGCCACCGGACCCACCCCGCCTTCGACAGTTGGCCGCGATCTGTCGGAACGGCACGGGGTCGGATCCCGTTGCTGCGCAACGGGCTCTGACCCCAGAAACAATTCGGTATCTGACAGAGTGTGTCGACCAAGGTCGACACCTACCAGAGCAAGATGCGGTTCCGACAGATCGCGGGGGACTGTCACCGGTTCCCAGCGGCCAGTAGCAACTGTCTTGTCAGGGGCTGCCGAGGGCCACCTCGGCGTCCCGCTTGCGGGCATTGAGGATCACCAGCATTTTGCGCATGACCGCAACGAGGGCCACCTTGCTCGCCTTACCCTTGGCTTTCGAATCCGGCGTGGGGACCCAAGCTACTTCACGGTCGCAAGACCTGGATCCACACGGTCGCCCACGCCGGGCTCTCGGCACCCAAGGTGCCAGATCGGCAAGAGATAAGATCCACGCCATGCGTGGATGAATCTCAATCGGAATCGAAAGTTTCGAAGATCTACCGTGTCGACCAAGGTCGACACCTACCAGAGCAAGACGCGGTTCCGACAGATCGCGGAGAACTGTCGAAGGCGGGGGGGGGGGGCCGGTTGAGGGGGCGTGAGCCGCATGGATGCGGCGACCGAGCTTACATGGGTGAGGGCGCTTTGCTTGCGAAGCACTGCTTCGCAAGCGCCCGAACGCCCAGCCGCCAGCGGCTGGGCCGGGCGCCGGAGGGGGACTTGCAGCGTCCCCCTCAACCGGACCCACCCCGCCATCCCACGGATAGCCCGCTTTTGACGTTGACGTTGACGTTGACGGTAGCGGGTGCAGGGCTGCAAGCCCTGCCGACAAACCCCTCAGCGGCGGGGGGTCAGCTGCTCCAGCAGTTCCCAGGATTTCAGGCCGCGTGCGCCCAGGTGATGGGCCAGCACCCGCCGCATCGGCAGCCGCAGGCTGGCCAGGTCGGCCGCATCGGGTTCTTCGTCGGCACCCAGCGCCAGCAGCGCCGAACCGGTGGCCGCCGCGCTGCGCTCGCCATCACGCACGCTCAACAGCCGCTGCGGACCCTCCTGCGGGTCCAGGGCGTAGCGCGCCGCCGGATCGATCGGCTGGCCGTCGCTGGCCGTTTCCAGATCGAAGCCCAGGCCCAGTGCCGCCAGCAGTTCGCGCTCGAAACGGCGCAGGGTCCAGGCCAGGCCGGCGCCCACCGCCAACCGTGCGCGCGCTTCGCCGTAGGCCAGATAGAGATCGGGCAGCGGGTCCTGGCGCGGGGCCAGGCGCAGGGTCAGTTCACTCAGGTAGAAACCGGCCAGCATGGCCTGCCCCACCAGCCGCGGGGCTGCATCCAGGGCCTCGGCACCGCGCAACTGCGCCAGCTCACCGCGCTGTTGGGCGCTGAAGCGGATCCATTGCAGCGGCTGCAGGGCGGCGCGCAGCACCTGCCCTTTCGCGGTGGACACCCCGCGCGCCAGCACGCCAATACGGCCATGCTGCGCGCTCAGTACCTCCACCAGCAGGCTGGTCTCGCGGTAGGCCCGTGCGTGCAGCACGAACCCGGTGTCGTCCTCGATCAGCATCGAAGCGACCGCAACGGCTTACTCGTAGCCGAAGGCCTTCAGTGCGGCCTCGTCGTCGGACCAGCCTTCACGCACGCGCACCCAGGTTTCCAGGAACACCTTGGCCCCGAACAGACGCTCCATCTGCAGGCGCGACTTGGCCCCGATCTCCTTCAGGCGGGCGCCGCCCTTGCCGATCACGATGGCCTTCTGGCCCTCGCGCTCGACCCAGATGACCGCGCCGATGCGCAGCAGGTTGCCGTCTTCGGTGAAGCGCTCGATTTCCACCGTGGTGGCGTACGGCAGTTCTTCGCCCAGCTGGCGCATCAGCTGCTCGCGCACCAGTTCGCCGGCCAGGAAACGCTGGCTGCGGTCGGTGATCTCATCCTCGCCGAACATCGGCGGGGCTTCCGGCAGCAGCTTCAGCACGTCGCGCACCAGCGCTTCCAGGCCGTTGCGCTTCTGCGCGGAAATGGGATGCACGGCGGCGAAATCGCGGCCGTTGGTGACTTCCTGCAGGAACGGCAGCAGCGCGCCCTTGTCCTTCAGGCGGTCGATCTTGTTGACCACCAGCACCACCGGCACGCCGGCGTCGCGCAGCACGTTGAAGGCCAGGCTGTCCTCTTCGTCCCAGCGACCGGCTTCGATCACCAGCAGGCCGGCGTCCACGCCTTCCAGCGAGCCGCGGGCAGCACGGTTCATCACCCGGTTCATCGCCCGCTTCTGCACCTTGTGCAGCCCCGGGGTGTCGACCAGCACCAGCTGGCCTTCGGGATAGGTGGCGATGCCCAGCAGGCGATGGCGCGTGGTCTGCGGGCGGTTGGAGACGATGCTGACCTTGGCGCCGACCAGCGCATTGGTCAGGGTCGACTTGCCCACGTTCGGGCGGCCGATGACGGCCACACTGCCGCAATGATGGGGAATCTGTTCGCTCACTTGGAATCCAGTTGTTCAAGGACGGCCGCAGCCGCCTGTTGTTCGGCAATCCGCCGCGAGGAGCCTTCGCCCTCGATGCTGGCGGCGGGGTCGGCTACGTTGCAGCGTACCCGGAAGTGCTTGGCGTGGTCGTCACCGGATTCTGACACCAGTTCGTACTGCGGCAACGCCTTCTGTCGGGCCTGCAGCCATTCCTGCAGGCGGGTCTTGGGGTCCTTTTCCGGCCGCCCGGTGGCCGGCAGCGCCTCCATGGAGGCACTGAACCAGGGCAGCACCACCGTGCGGCAGGCCTCGAAGCCCCCATCCAGGTAGATCGCGGCCACCACCGCTTCCACGGCGTCGGCCAGGATCGAGTCGCGGCGATGGCCGCCGGATTTCATCTCACCAGCGCCCAGGATCAGGCGCTCGCCCAACTGCAGGGTGCGCGCGATCACCGCCAGCGCCTCTTCCCGCACCAGCGCGGCGCGGGCGCGGGTGAGCGCGCCCTCGTCGGCCTTGGGCCAGCGGTGGTACAGGGCCTCGGCCACCATCTGGTTGACGATGCTGTCGCCCAGGAATTCCAGGCGCTCGTTATGCGGCGCACCGGCACTGCGATGGGTCAGCGCCTGCTTCAGCAGGGCCGGATCGCGGAAGCTGTGACCGATCAGGTCACCACGTTGGAAAGGTTTATTCGGCACCGCTACGGGTCAGGTCCTGGGTCGATTCAAACTTGCCAACCACGTCCAGGTTGCCGACCAGCGGGCGGCGCACTTCGTAGTTGACGGTAAGGGTCCAGCCGCCATCGCGTCGGGCGAACTTGACGTTGGCCGGCTTCACGTTGTCCGAGTAGTTGATGTACAGCCGCTTGAAGAACAGGTCCTGGATCTGCGCCGGCGCCATGGTGCCCACGTTGGGCTCGGCCGCCAGGCTCTTCATGGCCGAACGCACCGAGTAGTACTCCTGGTACATCGGGAACAGCTTCATGCCGATGTACAGGAAGAACCCGACCACGGCCAGTACGACCAGGAACGAGGTCAAAGTCATGCCGCGCTGCGTGTTCATCGTCTTCATGGCGTTTCTCCCCAGATACGCGAATGGATGTGAAGTCAGTTTCAGTTGATGCCCGAACCGATACGCGACGGTTCGAAGCCGTCCTTGCAGAACCAGCCCGAGCAGTTCAGCCAGATCAGGAAGGCCTTGCCGCGCAGGTTTTCTTCCGGCAGCAGGCCCCAGAACCGGCCGTCGTCGCTGTTGTCGCGATTGTCGCCCATCACCAGATATTTACCAGCCGGCACGGTCCACTGGCCCTGGCCGCGCGGGAAATCGGTCTCCAGCACGGTATGGGTGCGGCCCGGCAGGTGCTCGACCAGCAGGTTGGCGCCTTCGCCCTGGCCACGGTGGCCGGCGTAGATGCCCTTGTTGTCATACTTCAGCGCTTCGCCATTGAGGGTGACGCTGTCGCCGTCGAAGGACACCGTATCGCCCGGCACGCCGATCACGCGCTTGATGAAGTTCTCACCCTTGGCCGGGTCGTTGTCGCTGTGGCCGGGGAAGTGGAACACCACCACGTCGCCGCGCGAGGGCTCGCCCACCGGTACGAACTTGGTGTTGCTGATCGGCAGGCGCAGGCCGTAGGAGAACTTGTTGACCAGGATGAAATCGCCGATCAGCAGGTTGGGCATCATCGAGCTGGACGGAATCTTGTACGGCTCGGCAATGAAACTGCGCACCACCAGCACGATGGCCAGCACCGGGAAGAAGGCGCGTGAGTAATCCACCAGCACCGGCTCGGTGTCGAGCAGGCCGGCGCGCTGGGCACGGCGCTTGGCGAAGTACAGCTTTTCGGCAAGCAGGATCAGGCCCGAGGCCAGGGTCAGTACGACCAGGAGGATCTCAAACAGTTTCATTCAGGGTCCTTTGCAACGTCACCGGACGAACGGCCCCGAAGGGCCGCTGCGGGCTTACTTGTTGTCCATCTGCAGCACGGCCAGGAAGGCTTCCTGCGGAATTTCCACGCGGCCGACCTGCTTCATGCGCTTCTTGCCTTCCTTCTGCTTTTCCAGAAGCTTCTTCTTGCGCGAAACGTCGCCACCATAGCACTTGGCCAGCACGTTCTTGCGCATGGCCTTGACCGTGGTGCGGGCGATGATCTGCGAGCCCACGGCGGCCTGGATGGCCACGTCGAACTGCTGGCGCGGGATCAGGTCCTTCATCTTCTCGCACAGCTCGCGGCCGCGGCGGTCGGCGTGGCTGCGGTGCACGATCAGCGACAGGGCGTCGACCTTGTCACCGTTGATCAGCACGTCCACGCGCACGAACGGGCCGGCATCGAAGCGCACGAAGTGGTAGTCCAGCGAGGCATAGCCACGGCTGACCGACTTCAGCTTGTCGAAGAAGTCCAGCACCACTTCGGCCATCGGCAGCTCGTAGCTGATCTGCACCTGGCTGCCCAGGTAGTTGATGCCGATCTGGCTGCCGCGCTTTTCTTCGCACAGCTTGATGATGTTGCCGATGTACTCCTCGGGGGTGAGCACGTTGGCGCGGATGATCGGCTCGCGGATCTCTTCCACATGGTTCACCGGCGGCAGCTTGGCCGGGTTGTCCATGTTGATGATGGTGCCGTCGGTCTTCAGGACCTCGTAGACCACCGTCGGTGCGGTGCTGATCAGGTCCAGGTTGTATTCGCGTTCCAGGCGCTCCTGCACGATTTCCATGTGCAGCATGCCCAGGAAGCCGCAGCGGAAACCGAAGCCCATGGCTTCGGAGCTTTCCGGCTCGAAGCGCAGCGCGGCGTCGTTCAGGCGCAGCTTGTCCAGCGCTTCGCGCAGGTCCGGGTAGTCCTCGGCATCGACCGGGAACAGGCCGGCGAACACGCGCGGCTGCATTTCCTGGAAGCCCGGCAGCGGCTTGGGCGCCGGATCGGCGGCCAGGGTGAGGGTGTCGCCCACTGGTGCGCCGTGCACGTCCTTGATGCTGGCGGTGACCCAGCCCACTTCACCGGCACGCAGCGCCGGCAGCACTTTCCGCTTCGGCGTGAACACGCCGACGTTGTCGACCTGGTGGGTACGGCCGGTGGACATGACCTGCAGCTTGTCGCCGGCCTTGATCTGGCCCTGCATGACGCGCACCAGCGAAACCACGCCCAGGTAGTTGTCGAACCAGGAATCGATGATCAGCGCCTGCAGCTTGTCGGTGTCGCGCGGCTGCGGTGCCGGAATGCGGTGCACGATGGCTTCCAGCACGTCCTGCACATTCAGGCCGGTCTTGGCGCTGACCGGCACGGCGTCGGCGGCGTCGATGCCGATCACGGCCTCGATCTCGGCCTTGGCGCGTTCGATATCGGCGGTGGGTAGGTCGATCTTGTTGATGACCGGCACCACTTCCAGACCCTGCTCGACGGCGGTGTAGCAGTTGGCCACCGACTGCGCTTCCACGCCCTGGGCGGCATCGACCACCAGCAACGCGCCTTCGCAGGCGGCCAGCGAACGGCTGACTTCATAGGAGAAGTCGACGTGGCCGGGGGTGTCGATGAAGTTCAGGTGGTAGGTCTGCCCATCCTTGGCCAGGTACGGCAGCGACACCGACTGGGCCTTGATGGTGATGCCACGCTCGCGCTCGATCGGGTTGGAGTCGAGCACCTGCGCTTCCATCTCGCGGGCCTGCAGGCCGCCACAGAGCTGGATGATGCGATCGGCCAGCGTGGACTTGCCGTGGTCGACGTGGGCAATGATGGAGAAGTTGCGGATGTTCCGCATCGAATCAGAAGACATAGGTGGCGGCGGCGCGCGGCGTCGTCAGGGTAACGGTGGATTATCGCATGCCCGGGGCCAGCCCGCTTGGGGGCGGCTGCGGGGAGGCTGGAAATGGCCGAAGCCCCGCCAGAGCGGGGCTTCGGGGGATTGCCAGGGCCACCTGGGGGCGGCCGTGAGGGCCTTACTGACCGGCCTTGACCGCCACGAAGGCGCTGTTGCCGCTGTTGGCACGCACCAGCAGCAGGACCACGTCGCCCTTCTTGTAGCCGGACAGCGCGCGGTTGAGCGCATCGACGCGGCCGACCGGGGTATTGCCGACACGCAGGATGACCATGCCCGGCGACAGACCGGCATCGCGGGCCCCTTCACCCTTCACCCCGGTAATGCGCACGCCTTCGTCCGACTCCAGGCCGAGCTGCTTGCGCTGCACGGCGTTCAGCTCGGTCACGTCCAGGCCCAGCAAGGCGTTGGCCCCGGACTGCGGGGGCGCATCGGCGTCGGCGGTGGACGTACCACGGCCGTCGGCCTGACCGTCTTCGGTCAGCGCGGTCAGGGTGGCGCTGAGCTCACGCGGCTTGCCGTCGCGGTAGACCACCAGGGTCACCTTGCTGCCCGGCGCCATCGCACCGATCAGCGGCGGCAGGTCGGACCAGGTGTTGACCGCGCGGCCATTGACCGAGCGGATCACGTCACCCAGTTGCACACCGGCCTTCGCCGCGGCGCTGCCCGGCACGATCTGGTTGACCAGGGCGCCACGGCTGTCGGGCAGGCCCAGGCCCTGCGCTTTGAGCGAATCGACCTGCTCGACCACCGCACCCAGCTGGCCACGGGTGACCTTGCCACTCTTCTTGATCTGCTCAACCGCGCTCATCGCCAGGTCGATCGGGATCGAGAAGCTGATGCCCATGTAACCGCCGGACGCGGAGTAGATCTGCGAGTTGATGCCGACCACTTCACCGCGGGTGTTCAGCAGCGGGCCACCGGAATTGCCCTGGTTGATCGCCACGTCGGTCTGGATGAAGGGCACGTAGCGCTGGTCCGGGCCACCGGTGCTGCGGCCCAGCGCGCTGACGATGCCCGCGGTGACCGAATGATCCAGGCCGAACGGCGAACCGATCGCGACCACCCACTGGCCCGGCTTCAGGGTGTTGGAATCGCCCAGACGCACGGTCGGCAGGTTCTTGCCTTCGATCTTCAGCAGGGCCACGTCGTACTGCTGGTCGCTGCCGACCACCTTGGCGGTGAACTCGCGGCTGTCACCCAGCTTGACCTTCACATCGCTGGCATCGGCCACCACGTGGTAGTTGGTCAGCACGTAGCCGTCGGGCGAGATGATGAAGCCCGAGCCCATGCCACGGCCCTTGATGCTGGGCCCGCTGTCGCCCCCACCCTGCCCCGGCATCGGGAAGTCCGGACCGAAGAAGCGGCGGAAGAATTCGGGCATCTCGTCATCGCCGGGGCCCATGCCGCCGCGCGCCTGGCGGTTCTGGCGCACGATGGTGGTATCGACGTTGACCACGCCCGGGCCGACCTGTTCGACCAGGTTGGTGAAATCAGGCAGGCCACTGACCAGCGGCTGCGCCGGTGCGCGGGGGGCGGCGGCCGCTGCGGCCGGCTGCGCCGGGGCGGCCGGTGACGGCGCCTGCGCGCAGGCCATCAACGGCAGGGTCATCACCAGCAGGCCCATGGCATGGGTACGGAATCGGGCAGTCATCGGACGGCAACCTCCGGATCGGATGGAAAACGGGAGAGGCGCCCCGCCAGCGGCGGGGCGTGGACCGGCGCGCTCCAGGTCAGTCGCGCGGGCGGGGCGGCGCCGGCAGATCGTCCTGCAGGCGCGGCTCGAAGGGATAGAACGCGGCGCCACCGGACGCGGCCGGGAAGCTGGCATTGAGGGCGCTGCCGCCGGCCGGGGCCAGGCTGGACTTCGGCCAGGGCCGTGCCTGCAGGCTGCCGACATCGCCGAAGGGCAGATGGCGGGTGTTGGCGGTGGGCACCGACGGCGCCAGCGGCACCGCGGCCGTGGCCACGGCGCGCTGCGGCGCCTCGTCACGCTGGGCCACGCGCGCGGCCTGCTGGCTGCGGGTGGCACTGGCGCGGCGGGCATCCTGGCGGCGGCTGGCGGCCATGGCCACCGCCGGCACAGCAGCTACGGCCATCGCGGCGCTGTCCACCGACGCTTCGGTTACCGGCGCGGCAGCCGGCGCCAGTTCGGCCTGGCTGGCCACCACCTGCGGGGCCGGGGCTTCGCCGGGTGCGGGGGGCTGCAGCTTTTCGCCGCCCATGAACAGGGCCACGGCGGCCACCGAGGCTGCCAGTGCGGCACCGCCGCCCCAGGCACGCCAGCCCGTGCGACGCACCTGCCGGCGCGGTTCAGCCACCGGCGCGGGTTCGGCGGCAATCGCCGCGGCCACGCGTTCACTGAAACCGGCCGGGGCCAGCAGCGAGGCCTGGCCACGCATCACATCGCCCAGCAGCTGCCAGCGTTCCTGGCAGCCGGCCAGTTCCGGATCATGTTCCATGCGGCGCAGCAGGAAGCGCGCCTCGTCGGCGCCCAGCTCGCCATCGACCAGGGCCGACAGCTGTTCGCGGTGGCGCTGGTCCAGGCGTTGCCCGGCTGGGGATTGATGGTTCTGCGATTCGTTCAACGGGTTACTGGTCATACGCGGCTCTTCTCGCGGGTGGCGCTGCCGATGTCCAGCAGCGGCCGGAGTTCAGTGTCGATCGCCTCGCGCGCCCGGAAGATCCGCGAACGCACGGTGCCGATCGGGCACCCCATCTTCTGCGCGATTTCCTCGTAGCTCAGGCCTTCCACCTCGCGCAGGGTGATCGCCGACCGGAGTTCTTCCGGCAGCGCGTTGACGGCCTTCATCACCGTCTGTTCCAGTTCCTGGCGCATCAACTCGCGTTCGGGCGTGTCGGTGTCGCGCAGACGGGTGCCGCTGTCGAACTGCTCGGCATCACCGATGTCGATGTCATCGGTGGGCGGGCGTCGATTGTGTGAAGCCAGGTAGTTTTTGGCAGTGTTCACGGCGATCCGATGCAACCAGGTTGAGAACTGGGCGTCGCCGCGGAAGCTTCCAATGGCGCGATAGGCGCGCATGAAAGTGTCCTGGGCCACGTCCTGACATTCGCTCCAGTCGGCGATGTAGCGACCGACAAGGGCCACCACGCGATGCTGGTACTTGCGCACCAGGACATCGAACGCGGCGCTCTCGCCGTGCTGCACGCGCCGGACCAGTTCCAGATCCAGCTCCTGTGGTGTTTCAACCTCGGCCATGAGGGGCCGCACTCCTGTCAGCCCAACCGACGTCGGGCAATGAGACTGCCAATCCCGGGAAAAGTTCAGTCGCCGATCACCCGGCGCCGCACCAGCTTTTAACCACCGTTCCGCTAGCGTCCGGTTCCACGGCCATGGATCCGGGGTCGCCTACCCCTCCTATTGGGATTTGACGCGGGGGAAACAACCTCTGGATCATAGCCGCTTCTCCATACACAACCGGATGGAACGTCCATGCTCTCAGGCTTCGATGGGCTCCGCTTCAGCCACTGGCACCCCGAAATCCGTGAAGACGGCGTGGTGGTCCTTACCCTGGATCGTCAGGACACCAGCGTCAACGCGATGTCGCAGGACGTGCTGCTGGAACTGGGCGACCTGCTCGAACGCATCGCCCTGGACCCGCCCAAGGGCGTGGTGATCCAGTCGGCGAAGAAGGCCGGCTTCATTGCCGGTGCCGACCTGAAGGAGTTCCAGGAATTCGACCGCCGCGGCACCGTGAACGATGCCATCCGCCGCGGCCAGTCCACCTACCAGAAGCTGGCCGAGCTGCCCTGCCCCACCGTGGCGGCCATCCATGGCCACTGCCTGGGCGGCGGTACCGAACTGGCGCTGGCCTGCCGCTACCGGGTGGCCTCCAATGACAGCAGCACCCGCATCGGCCTGCCGGAAACCCAGCTGGGCATCTTCCCGGGCTGGGGCGGCAGCGCGCGACTGCCGCATCTGGTGGGTGCGCCGGCGGCGATGGACCTGATGCTGACCGGGCGCACCCTGTCGGCCTCGGCCGCGCGTGGCATCGGCCTGGTCGACAAGGTGGTGGCACCGGCCGTGGTGCTCGATACCGCCGTGGCGCTGGCGCTGTCCGGCACCACCCGGCCGTTCAAGCAGCGCGCGACCGCATGGGCGACCAATACCTGGCTGGCGCGCACCCTGCTGGCACCGCAGATGGTCAAGCAGGTGGCGCGCAAGGCGAAGAAGGACCAGTACCCGGCGCCGTACGCACTGATCAGCACCTGGCAGCGCAGCGGCGGCAAGCCGATCCAGGCACGCCTGGATGCCGAGCGCCGCGCGGTGGTGAAGCTGGCCAGCACGCCGACCGCGCGCAACCTGATCCGCATCTTCTTCCTGACCGAGCGCCTGAAGGGCCTGGGCAGCGGTGATTCCGGCATCCGCCACGTGCACGTGGTCGGTGCTGGCGTGATGGGTGGCGACATTGCCGCCTGGGCCGCCTACAAGGGCTTCGAAGTGACCCTGCAGGACCGCGAGCAGCGCTTCATCGACCCGGCCATGGAGCGCGCCCAGGCATTGTTTGCCAAGAAGGTGCGCGATGAGAGCAAGCGCCCGGCGGTGGCCGCGCGACTGCGTGCCGACCTGGAGGGCAACGGCGTGGCCGAAGCCGACCTGGTGATCGAGGCCATCATCGAGAACCCCGAGGCCAAGCGTGCGCTGTACCAGACGCTGGAACCGAAGATGAAGCTGGACGCCCTGCTGACCACCAACACCTCGTCGATTCCGTTGGTGGAACTGCGCGACCACATCCAGCGCCCGGCGCAGTTTGCCGGCCTGCACTACTTCAACCCGGTGGCGCAGATGCCGCTGGTGGAAATCATCCACCACGACGGGATGGCGCCGGAGACGGAGCGCCGCCTGGCCGCGTTCTGCAAGGCGCTGGGCAAGTTCCCGGTGCCGGTGGCCGGCAGCCCGGGCTTCCTGGTCAACCGCGTGCTGTTCCCGTACATGCTGGAAGCGGCCACCGCCTATGCCGAAGGCATTCCGGGCCCGGTGATCGACAAGGCGGCCGTGAAGTTCGGCATGCCGATGGGGCCGATCGAGCTGATCGATACCGTGGGCCTGGACGTGGCTGCCGGCGTGGGCCGTGAACTGGCCCCGTTCCTGGGCCTGCAGATTCCGGCGGCGCTGCAGACGGTGGAACCGGACAAGCGCGGCAAGAAGGACGGCCAGGGCATTTATACCTGGGAAAACGGCAAGCCGAAGAAGCCGGACGTGGCCAGCAACTACCAGGCCCCGACCGATCTGGAAGACCGCCTGATCCTGCCGCTGTTGAACGAGGCGGTGGCCTGCCTGCACGAAGGCGTGGTGGCCGATGCGGACCTGCTGGATGCGGGTGTGATCTTCGGCACCGGTTTCGCCCCGTTCCGTGGCGGCCCGATCCAGCACATCCGCGCGGTGGGTGCCGATGTGATCGTCGAGCGTCTGAAGGCGTTGCAGCAGCGCCACGGCGACCGCTTCGCCCCGCGCCCGGGCTGGGACAACCCCGCCCTGCGCGAACCGGTGGTGTGAGTTGGTCGGCCGGGCCTGCGGCCCGGCACCCGCAGAGGCAACAGCAACAGCCGAAGCCAGAGCCGGAGCAACAGCCGGCTCTGGCTTTTCTATTTGCTGGGCGGGGCGGTGTGGGCTGGCAGGACACGCCGTAAATCCATCCCTGGAGGCTCGTAGGCGCCTTGCTCGTGTGCGCAATCCTGCGCACACGGCAAGACCGGGGTTGGGCGTCCTGCCCAACCCGCCCGAGGCATGCCTCGGGCCCATGGCGCCTGCGGTCCTGCCAGCCCACACCGCCCCACCCCTGACAGTTTCCCGGCGACGGTGGGTAAACAGCCACTTCATTTGGGATCACTACGAACTGGTGGGTGGCTACCTTGGGGGCCACCAGGAGCGAAGCGACCGGCGTTTGAATTTGATTTTCTTTTTTCTTTTCCGTGGCTGACGCGCACGGAAACCGTCAGGGCCGGGGCGGGTTGGGGGCGCGGGACCGCAGGCGCCATGGATGGCGCCTACGAGCCTCCAGGGACGTATTCACGGCGTGTCCCGCGCCCCCAACCCGCCCCGGCCCAACACGAAATTCGCACCGCCCAGCCACGAGGGGCTGCGCCGTTGGCGGGAACCCCGTCGAGCAAGCTCGACGCTGCGGAACAGGCTGTTACCCGCATGGGGCATGTCGCCGTCACCACGGCGTGCCATGCTGGCGCCCTTGATTCCTGCCAGCGAGAACGCCCGCATGACCACCATCATCGCCCCGCGCGTCCACGACATCGGCGGCCTGGAAGTGCGCCGCGCCGTGCCCACGCTGCAGGCCCGCAGCATCGGTTCGTTCGTGTTCGTCGACCAGATGGGCCCGGCCATCATGCACCCCGGCACCGCCATCGACGTGCGCCCGCACCCGCATATCGGCCTGGCCACGGTGACCTACCTGTGGTCCGGCGCCATCGGCCACCGCGATACGCTGGGCTCGGACCAGGTGATCCGCCCTGGCGATGTGAACTGGATGACCGCCGGCCGTGGCATCGCCCATTCCGAGCGCACGCCGCCGCCGGATCGCGGCCACGACAACCCGATCCATGGCATGCAGACCTGGGTGGCGCTGCCCAAGTCGCATGAGGAAATCGAACCGGCGTTCTACCACCACGCCGCCGCCACCCTGCCCGAGCAGCGCCGCAACGGCGTCTGGCTGCGGGTGATCGCCGGCCGCGCCTACGGCGAGGAATCGCCGGTGAAGGTCTTCGCCGATACCCTGAACGTGGCCATCGACCTGGACCCCGATGCCGAGATCGACATCGACAATGGCCACCACGAACGTGCGCTGTACATCCTGGAAGGCCAGGCCCAGCTGGATGGCGTGGACATTCCCGCCCAGCACCTGGTCATTCCCGAAGCCGGTGCCATCGGCCGCCTGCGCGCAAAGACGCCGGTGAAGGCGATGCTGTTCGGCGGCGAGCCGCTGGATGGGCCGCGCCACCTGTGGTGGAACTTCGTGTCCAGTTCCAAGGAACGCATCGAACAGGCCAAGCACGATTGGGAAGCCGGTCGCTTCGGCACGATCCCGGGTGACGACAAGGAATTCATTCCGCTGCCGCAGTATTGACGGCAGTCGAGCACGCTCGACTCTACTCAGCCACAGTCGAGCAAGCTCGACTCTACGGGCTGTACACATGTTCATCACCGGCCGCCCACTTCAATGCGACCGCACGCATCCGCGCGCCACAATGGAGTGCACGTCATGGGCATGGGAAAGCGCTTGGCCGCCGAATTCCTCGGCACGTTCTGGCTGGTGTTGGGCGGCTGTGGCAGCGCGGTACTGGCCGCCAAGTTCGGCGGCGACGGCAATCCGCTGGGTATCGGTTTCCTGGGCGTGGCGCTGGCCTTCGGCCTGACCGTGGTCACCGGTGCCTATGCGTTCGGCCATGTGTCGGGCGCGCATTTCAATCCGGCCGTCAGCGTCGGCCTTTGGGCCGGTGGCCGCTTCCCGGCCCGCGATCTGCTGCCGTACATCCTGGCCCAGTGCGTCGGTGGCCTGCTGGCGGGCTTCATCCTGCTGCAGATTGCTTCAGGTGCCAGCGGCTTTGCCATCGATGGCAGCCAGGCCGGCGCGTTCGCCAGCAATGGGTACGGCGCACTGTCGCCGGGCGGCTACAGCGTGGCGGCCGCCTTCCTGTGCGAAGTGGTGCTGACCGCGGTGTTCCTGGTGGTGATCATGGGCAGCACGCACGGCAAGGCGCCGGCTGGCTTTGCGCCGCTGGCCATCGGCCTGGCCCTGACCCTGATCCATCTGATCAGCATTCCGGTGACCAACACCTCGGTGAACCCGGCCCGATCGACCGCCGTGGCCTTCTTCGCCGGCAGTGGGGCTACCGGCCAGTTGTGGCTGTTCTGGGTGGCGCCGCTGCTGGGCGGCGTGATTGGCGGGATGATCTACAAGTGGGTCGGCAGCGACCGGTGATCTCCGCCGCGTCCATTGCGGCCGTCACCCGGCCGCAATGGTTACATTTGCAACCGCAATTTGTGCGATCGCTCACGTTCCGTTAAGGTCGGCTTGACCTCCCGTGCACGTGCCGGGAACGTCGGCATCCGGGGATGGGATGCCCGCGCCGCCGGTGCCATCGGCGGGGACTCTAGGCCACACCACCTTGGGGGAATGCATGAAGTTCGTGCCTGTTCTGTTGTCGAGCCTGTTGTTTGCCGCGGCCAACGCCGCCGCACAGGCGCCGGTTGACTGTCCTACGCTGCCAGCCAGCAGTGGCCTGCAGTGGCAGCAGCAGGTGCAGAGCGATTTCCTGATCTGCCGCGCCAGCACCGCCGACGGCCGCGAGGTGCTGAGCCTGATGCTGAGCCAACGCGATCCCAACATTCCGCTCAGCCGCTCGCTGCGCGAGGAAAAGGGCAGCTTCGGCGGCGAATCGATGTACTGGTACAAGCCCGACCTGGGCGGCCAGCAGCCGCCCGGCTATGCCGAGCGCCGCATCAGCGTGGTCAAGCTGGACAAGGGCCGCTACGCGCAGATCGCCCTGTACCCGGGCAGCACCCAGGAAATGGGCAGCCTGCAGCAGCTGGCGCAGGGCATGAGCCTGAACCCCACTGCCGTGGCCGACGGCCGCTGAATGAGCGCGGGGATGACTGCCTGGCAGCCTCCCCGCCATCCCGCCCGACCCATCGCTAGCGCCGGGCCATGCCCGGTGAACTGCGTTGCGTGGGCGCGGGAAAAAACGCCGGGTGGGACCCGGCGCTACCGCTCAGAAGCGGCCTTCCTGGAAATCGACGAAAGCCTGCATCAGTTCCTGCCGGGTGTTCATCACGAACGGCCCGTGGCGCATGACCGGCTCGCGCAGCGGACGGCCCGCCACCAGGATCAACCGCGCGCCCTCGGCGCCGGCCGACACGTGCAGCTGCTCGCCACCGCCCAGCACGGCCAGTTCCTGCCGCGCCACATCGCGCGCCGCATCCTGCTCGCCCACGGTCAGCGCACCTTCGAACACATAGGCGAAGGCGTTGTGGCCTTCCGGCAGCGTGTACGTCCAGGCGCGATCCGGCGCCAGGGTGATATCCAGATAGACCGGATCGGTGGCCGGCTGCGCGATCGGCCCTGCAGTGCCATCGACCGTACCGGCGATCACCTTCACCTGCACGCCGTCGGCCGGCTGCACCACCGGAATGCGCTCGGGCGCGAACTCCTGGTACTTCGGGTCGGTCATCTTGTCCCGCGCCGGCAGGTTCACCCACAGCTGGAAGCCACGCATCTGCCCGCTTTCCTGCTCGGGCATTTCCGAATGCACCAGGCCGCGGCCGGCGGTCATCCACTGCACGCTGCCCGGGGTCAGCAGGCCTTCGTTGCCGTGGTTGTCGCGATGCCGCATGCGCCCGTCCAGCATGTAGGTGACGGTCTCGAAGCCCCGATGCGGATGCTCCGGGAAGCCGGCGATGTAGTCCTCGGCGCGGTCGGTGCCGAATTCATCCAGCAGCAGGAAGGGGTCCAGATCCGGCAGCGAGGGGCCACCGATGACCCGGGTCAGGCGCACACCGGCGCCATCGGACGTGGGCATGCCACGGATCGTGCGCAGCACGCGCACCGGCTCGGGAAGACTCATGGCAACTCCTGTGGGATGGATGCCCATGAAGATGGACGCTGCAGCGCGGCGGGCCAATGGATGGCGCCGCAACCGATTGTTCCATTGCTGGTGTTTGCCGCGCGTCATGTCCGCCACGCGGCATCGCCTGCGTTGTGTTCGACCAAAGTACTACCGAAGAAGGCTCCCGTGGACATTGACCCTGCCAAGGGCACGCGGGACTCTTTCACTGTCTTTCCGGGAGAGAGCACCTCATGAAAGGGTTTTCCAAACTGGGCTGGGCCGCACTGGCCCTGCTCGGCGCGTTCTGTCTGGGCACCGTCGCCCTGCGCCGCGGCGAACACATCAACGCACTGTGGATCGTGGTGGCCGCGGTATCGCTGTATCTGGTCGCCTATCGCTACTACAGCCTGTTCATCGCCAACAAGGTGATGCAGCTCGATCCGACCCGGGCCACCCCGGCGGTGATCAACAACGACGGTCTGGATTACGTTCCGACCAACAAACACGTGCTGTTCGGCCACCACTTCGCCGCCATTGCCGGCGCCGGCCCGCTGGTGGGCCCGGTGCTGGCCGCGCAGATGGGCTACCTGCCCGGCCTGCTGTGGCTGGTGGTGGGCGTGGTGCTGGCCGGCGCAGTGCAGGACTTCATGGTCCTGTTCCTGTCCAGCCGCCGCAACGGCCGTTCGCTGGGTGACCTGGTGCGCGAGGAAATGGGCCAGGTGCCCGGCACCATCGCCCTGTTCGGCGCCTTCCTGATCATGATCATCATCCTGGCGGTGCTGGCCATGGTGGTGGTGAAGGCGCTGGCGGAAAGCCCGTGGGGCATGTTCACGGTGATCGCCACGATGCCCATCGCGATCCTGATGGGCGTGTACATGCGCTACATCCGGCCGGGCAAGATCGGTGAGATTTCCGTGGTGGGCCTGATCCTGCTGCTGGCCGCGATCTGGTTCGGCGGCAAGGTGGCGGCCGACCCGGTCTGGGGCCCGGCGTTCACCTTCACCGGTACCCAGATCACCTGGATGCTGATCGGCTACGGTTTCGTCGCATCGGTACTGCCGGTGTGGCTGCTGCTGGCCCCGCGCGATTACCTGTCGACCTTCCTGAAGATCGGCACGATCATCGCCCTGGCCATCGGTATCGTGGTGGTGATGCCGGAACTGAAGATGCCGGCACTGACCCAGTTCGCCGCCAGCGGTGACGGTCCGGTGTGGAAGGGCGGCATGTTCCCGTTCCTGTTCATCACCATCGCCTGCGGCGCGGTGTCCGGTTTCCATGCGCTGATTTCCTCGGGCACCACGCCCAAGCTGCTGGCCAATGAAGCGCACATGCGCTACATCGGCTACGGCGGCATGCTGATGGAATCGTTCGTGGCGGTGATGGCGCTGGTGGCTGCCTCGATCATCGATCCGGGCATCTACTTCGCCATGAACAGCCCGGCAGCGGTGATCGGTGCCGACGCCGTGTCGGCCGCGCACTACATCACCAACACCTGGGGCTTCACCATCACCCCGGAACAGTTGAATGCCACAGCGGCGGCGATCGGTGAACCGACCATCCTGCACCGCGCCGGTGGTGCGCCCACGCTGGCGGTGGGCATCGCGCAGATCCTGCACGAGGCCATTCCCAGCAGCAGCGACGCGATGATGGCGTTCTGGTACCACTTCGCGATCCTGTTCGAAGCGCTGTTCATCCTGACCGCCGTGGATGCCGGCACCCGTGCCGGTCGCTTCATGCTGCAGGACCTGCTGGGCAACTTCGTGCCGGCCCTGAAGAAGACCGAATCGTGGACGGCCAACATCATCGGCACGGCCGGCTGCGTGGCGCTGTGGGGCTACCTGCTGTACACCGGCGTGGTCGATCCGTTCGGTGGCATCCAGACGCTGTGGCCGCTGTTCGGCATTTCCAACCAGATGCTGGCCGGTATCGCGCTGATGCTGGGCACGGTGGTGCTGTTCAAGATGAAGCGTGACCGCTACGCGTGGGTGACCGCCGTGCCGGCCGTGTGGCTGCTGATCTGCACCACGTATGCAGGCTTCATCAAGATCTTCGACAGCAACCCGGCGCAGGGTTTCCTGGCCCAGGCGCACAAGTTCCAGGCCGCCATTGCCAGTGACACCATCACCGCACCGGCCAAGAGCGTGGCGCAGATGCAGCAGATCGTGGTGAACGCTTACGTCAACACCGGCCTGACTGCGCTGTTCCTGCTGGTGGTGGCCTCGGTGCTGGTGTATGCGATCAAGACCATCCTGGCTGCCCGTCGCAACCCGCAGCGGACCGACCGCGAGACCCCGTACGTGGCGCTGAAGCCGCACGAAATGGTGGATCTGTAATGAGTACCCAACTGGTTCCGGTAGGCCAGTACCAGGCGCACCGCCGCATCTGGCGGCGCCTGGTGCAGACCGCGCGCCTGTGCTGTGGCATTCCTGATTACGACAACTACGTCCGGCACATGCTGGAAAAGCATCCGGATCAGGAGCCGATGGACTACAAGACGTTCTTCCGCGAGCGACAGGAAGCGCGATACGGCGGCCGCAACGGCGGACGCTGCTGCTGAGGTGCTGTGTGGGTGCCGGGCTTGCAGCCCGGCGCCCGCAGAAGCCGGAGCAACTGCAACTGCAAGAGCGTCGGCTCTGGGTTTCTGTTTGTTTGGCGGGGCGGTGTCGGATTGCGGGGACGCCGCAAGTACGTCCATGTAGGCTTGGCCGCGGCATCCATGCCGCGGACACCCCGCAATCCGACACCGCCCCACCTTCGACAGATTGCCGGTGACGGCGGGACACACGCGGGGTCAGATCCGTTTTCCGAAGGAAACGGATCTGACCCCATTTTGTTTATCGATATCTGACAGATGTGCCGACCAACGGTCGGCACCCACCTAAAGCCGCGCGACCGAGCCTCCATGGACGGATTCACGGCGTCCCCCGCAACCGGCCCCACCCCGCCATCCCACGGAATGTCCGCTGTTGCCGTTGCTTCAGTCGAGCATGGCTCGACTCTACAGCGGGTGCAGGGCTGCAAGCCCTGCTGGCCTAGTCCACCAGGGTGATGGGCGTGAGGGTGACCTTGGCGTTGTTCGCCGCGCCCATCCGGTCGGTGTAGCCCTGACCGCGCTGCAGCAGGTAGATGCTGTCCAGGTAATCGATGTCGTTGGCAAACCACGATGTCGGCATGGCCTTGAGGATCGCCCCGGCGATATCGGCAATCACCGCGTACTCGGGAGCGAACGCGCCCAGCGCCGTCTTCACGCCGGTGGCCAGAGCGACCAGCAGCTCCTGGTAGTTGGTATCGCCATCGTCTTCAAACAGCTGCACATTGGCCGCGTTGAAGCGGTAGTTGCCCCAGATCACCAACGGCTGTTGGGGCGTGTAGTCGGTCTGGTCATGGTCCAGCCACGGCATGTCCACTGTCATCATTTCCGGTTCGGTGGCGTCGACCTGCAGGCCTGACACGACCGCGAACACTTCGGCCGCGCCCAGCGCCCACGGCTCCTGATCGTCATTCAGACGAATACGGTCCAGGCGGGTGATGTCCAACGAAGCGCTGGCGCCGTCGGCCGACAGGGTGATGCGTTCGGGCGACTGCAGCCCGCGCGCGCGCAGACCCGCATTGACCAGGGCCATGCCCTCCTTCACTGCACGGCGGGTATCCACGTCCACGATCAGCACGGGCACATCCGGCGCGTGCCGGGCATCGAGCAGGTGCGCGCGGCCCTGCGCGTCGTAGGCGGTCAACGTGGTCCAGTCGCGGTCGTTACCACGTGGCAGGCTGGCCACCCACAACCGCTCCGGTGCGACCGCAGCCAGCGAGGCACCTGCAGGCACGAACGCCCGCAGCTGCAGCAGCCCCGGCCCCTGCTGGACCAGGCCCTTGCGCTGGCGCACCTGCTGGTCCTGCGTGGCCAGTAGCGTGCTGGCGCGGGTGCGTGCCTGCGGATCGAAGCGGGCCATCACCTGCTGCAGGGCGACTCCCTGCTCCGGCTCCGACTGCAGGGCAGCGCGCGCACTGGCGGCAAACCCCGGCTGGGCCAGCAACGCGGCAACCTCGCGCGCGCTGCTTTCGGTGATCGCCTGTACGTCAGCGCGCTGCGGTGTCAAAGGCGACTGCGCGAAGGCGCTGCCAGCGGCAAGCACCAGGGTCAGTACTGCCGCACGAAACATCCGTTCTTTCGTCATGGTCATACCTGGGCACAGGCTGGCGGCTGCCAGCGGAAGTGCCCACGGTACGGAGCGCACCGGATCGGTTCCGGTATGCACCGCACAATTCGTGCGGTTGCCGGGGAATGCGTCAGGCGCGGCCTGCGCATTCCCCCGGCCGGTTACGCGCCGGCCATCGCCTTCAGGATCAAGCCGGTGACGTAGGCCAGGCCGGTGCCGGTGGCATAGCCCACCGTTCCCAGCAGCACGCCCACCGGCGCCAGCGACGGATGGAACGCAGCGGCCACCACCGGCGCCGATGCGGCCGCGCCAATGTTGCCCATCGAGCCGACACCAAAGAAGAACAGCGGTGCGCGCACCAGGCGTGCCACGATCCACAGCACCAGCACGTGGGTGGCCATCCAGATCAGGCCCAGGACGAACAGCCAGGGGCGATCCAGCAGCGACAGCAGGTCCATCTGCATGCCGATGCAGGCAATCAGGAAGTACAGGAACACGGTGCCCAGGCGCGATGCACCGGCCGATTCCAGGCGCCGTGCGCGGGTGAAGCTCAGGCCCAGGCCGAAGGCGGTGGACAGCAGCACCACCCACACGAACTGGCTGTCCAGGCTGAACTGGCTGGACCAGCCGACGTTGGCCTTGAACCAGGCGGCCAGCTGCGCGGCAATGGCATGTGCCAGCCCCACCCCGCCCAGCGCCACGCCGACGATCACCATCAGGTCGGTGAGGGTGGGAATGCGCGAATTCTGCGCTTCATAGGCGCTGATACGCGCCTTCATTTCATCGATGGCGCGGGTATCGGCACCGCTGCGGGTGTCGATCTGCTGTGCGCGGTTGGCCAGGAACAGCAGGATGGCCATCCACAGGCTGGCGCAGGCCACATCGACCACGGCGAACTGGCCGAAGGTGGTGGCGTCGGTGCCGAAGATCTCGCGCATGGCCACCATGTTGGCGCCGCCACCGATCCAGCTGCCCGCCAGCGCGGCCATGCCCGCCCAGGTATCGCCGGCCACGGTTTCCGGATGGATGAACTTCATCACCTGGAACGACACGATGGCACCGAGCATGATGCCTGCCGTACCGGCGCAGAACACCAGGATCAGCTTCGGGCCGAGCTTGGCGATGCCTTTCAGGTCGATCGACAGCGTCAGCAGCACCAGCGCCGCCGGCAGCAGCACGTCGCGGGCGACCGGGTTGTACAGGGCCGTGTTGTGGCCATCGATCAGCCCAACGGTGTTGTAGATGGCCGGAATGAAGTAGCACAGCAGCAGGGCCGGCACCCAGGCGAAGATCTTCTTCAGCAACGGGGTGGGGCCACTGGCGGCCCAGAAGATCAGGGCCAGGGTGGCAGCAATCAGGCCAAGGCCTACGATATCGCTGGTGATCAGCGCGGTAGCGGGTTCGGTCGGCATGGGATCCTCTGTCGATCGAAAGGGCGTGGAAAAAAGAAGTGCCGCATCGGTGCGGCACGGCCCGAGGTTAACATCCTCTTCACGCAGGGTCATGCTGCAGTGCCGGCCACCCTGCCCTTCCTCAACGGAGCCTGTGCCATGCAACTGGGAGCTTTTTCAGTCAGCCTGTCGGTGAAGGACCTGGCCGCCTCGCGCTCGTTCTACGAGGCGCTTGGGTTTTCGGTGACCGGCGGCGATGCCAGCCAGCACTGGCTGGTGCTGCGCAACGACGGCATCGTGATCGGGCTGTTCCAGGGCATGTTCGAAGGCAACCTGCTGACCTTCAACCCGGGCTGGGACCAGCACAAGCAGGAACTGGCCGACTTCCAGGACGTCCGCGAGCTGCAGGCCGCCATTGAAGGCAAAGGGATCGAACTGGCCGTGCGCACCGACCCCGATGGCCAGGGAACGGGCTATGTGCAGCTGGCCGACCCGGATGGCAACGTGATCCTGATCGACCAACACGTGACGCGGCCGAAAGCGCGGTAATCCGCGCCGGTTGGCGGCGGTAATCCGCTTTGGTAAGCGTCGACCTTGGTCGACGACCGACGTGCCAACCAAGGTTGGCACCTACCGGGCGTCGGGCGGTAATCCGCTTTGGTAGGCGTCGACCTTGGTCGACGACCGACGTGCCAACAAAGGTTGGCACCTACCGGGCGTCGGGCGGTAATCCGCTTTGGTAGGCGTCGACCTTGGTCGACGCACGACGTGCCAACCAAGGTTGGCACCTACCAGGCGTCGGGCGGTGATCCCCTTTGGTAGGCGTCGACCTTGGTCGACGCACGGCGTGCCAACCAAGGTTGGCACCTACCAGGGACCGACGTGCCAACCAAGGTTGGCACCTACCAGGGACCGACGTGCCAACCATGGTTGGCACCTACCAGGGACTGGCGTGCCAACCGGGGTTGGCACCTGCCACGCGTTCGGATCAGGCCGGGCGCGATGCGGCGAAGTCGAGCGTGACCCGGGTGCCGCGTGGTTCGCAGGGCTGGAACTGCAGCGTCCAGCCCAGGTGCTCGCAGAGACGGGCAATCAGTTCCAGGCCGATGCCACCGCGGTCGGCGCGCTCACCGCGGGCCAGCCGCGCATGGATCGCGGCGATTTCTTCCGGACTCATGCCGTGCCCCGGGTCCTGCAGGGTCAGCACGGCCTGCGCGTCCAGGCTCAGCGCGATGTGGCCGCGCCCGCTGTTCTCGATGGCGTTGCGCAGCAGGTTGCCGATGGCCGCCTGCACCACCGCCAGCGGCGCAACGATATCCACCGCCGCCGCCTGGATGCCGATGCTCAGGTCCTTGTCACCCAGCAGGTGGCGATGGTCGTCAACGATCTCCGGCAGCAACTGGTCCAGCGCGATGCGCTCGGCACGCGAGCTCAACCGTGCCGGATCACGTGCCAGCACCAGCAGCAGTTCGATCAGCTCTTCCACGCCCTGCGCGGTACGCAGCACCCGCTGCATCTGCTGGCGCGCGCGCTCGGGCAGGCCCGGCTGCTCCAGTGCCAGTTCGGCCGCGCCGGTCACCACGGCAATCGGCGTGCGCAGTTCGTGGCTGGCCGTGCTGATGAACACCCGTTCGCGCTCGACGAACTGTTCATTGCGGTCAAGGTAATCGTTCAAGGCATCGGCGATGGTGTGCAGCTCGGAGCTGCCACGCGGATCCACCTCGATGCGCTGGCCCTGCTCGCCAGGGCGCAGTGCGCCGATGTTGCGCGCCAGCAGGCTCAACGGCCGCACCATGCGCTCCATGCCGAAGGAAGCCATCATCACGGTAACGAAGATCATGATGATGCCGGCCAGCATCACCCAGCGCGTGGCGAACTGTTCCAGGTCGTGGAAATCGGTGATGTCCAGCGCCAGCGCCACGCGGCCCAGGGTGGGCGTATCGCGCACCATGACGGCCGTTTCGCGGTCGTCGATCAGCACGCCGTCGTGCAGGCCGGGATGCAGTGTGCGCACGCTCTCGGGCAGGTCGGGCTGGCCGAACCGGTACAGGCTGAGCGTGTCCGAATCCTGCCAGTGATAGTCCGGCTCATGCCGGGTGTGTTCCAGGATGCTGTCCAGTTCGGAATTGAGCAGCGCACGCCAGGCGGCATGTTCGGCATGCTCGTGCACGTAGTTGCCGACGCTGAACACCGCCAGCGACAGCAGCGCCAGGTAGCCCAGCAGCCACCACACCACGCGCCGGTACAGCGGGCCGGGCTTACGCGCGCGGGGCATTGCTGTCGTCCTCTGCCGCCGGGCTGGCAGCCAGGCGGTAGCCCACCCGCGGCAGGGTGTGGATCAGCTTGTCGGCGAAGGGACCGTCCACGCTGCGGCGCAGCTCATACACGTGCGAGCGCAGCAGGTCCCCATCGGGCGGTTCATCGCCCCACAGGGCGAATTCCAGTTGCTGCCGGGTTACCGCACCGGGGCTGGCGCGCATCAGCACTTCCAGCAGCTTGCGGCACGCCGGATACAGGTGCAGTGCCTGTCCGCCACGCTGCGCTTCCAGGGTGGCCAGGTCCAGCACCAGATCGGCCACCTGCAGGCGCTTGCGTGGATTGCGGCCCTGGGCCCGCAGCAGCAGCGCCTCCAGCCGCACCTCCAGTTCCGGCAGGGCGAAGGGCTTGGTCAGGTAGTCGTCGGCGCCGGCGCGGAAGCCGGCGATCTTGTCGGGCAGTTCATCGCGGGCGGTCAGCATGATGACCGGCACTTCCGAACCGTGCTCGCTGCGCAGACGGCGCAGCACTTCCGGCCCCTCCATGCGCGGCAGCATCCAGTCCAGGATGACCGCATCGTAGGGATGGCTGCCGGCCAGGTGCAGCCCGGTGATGCCATCGGGGGCCACATCCAGCACGTGCCCGCGCGACTCGAAGTAGTCGAACAGATTGGCCACCAGCTGACGGTTGTCTTCGATCACCAACAGGCGCATGCGTAGCGGATCCACGGGAACTGGCCCCATGGTAGCCCTGCCCGTGTCGGAAAGCGGTCGGGATGGCGCCCTTCCGACAGGTTTCCCACGCCGCCAAGCGCAGCCTGTGGGTTTTGCCCCGGAGCCTGCCGTGCCCGACGCCCTGCCCCGCCGTTGGCTGCAACCCCTGCTGTGGCTGCTGGTTGCCGTTGCCCTTGCGGCTGGTTTGGGGCTGCGCCAGCCGCAGCCGCCGGATGAACCACGCTTCGTACTGGCGGCCCGCAGCATGGTCGAGAGCGGGCAGTGGCTGCTGCCCCATCGCGGGGTCGAACTGTATGCGGAAAAACCCCCGGTGTTCATGTGGTTGCAGGCGGCCGCGTACCAGCTGGTGGGAAGCTGGCAGTGGTCGTTCCTGCTGCCTTCGCTGCTGGCTGCGCTGCTGACGCTGTGGCTGGTGGCGGACCTGGCGCGGCGCCTGTGGTCGCCCCGTCATGCGCTGTTCGCCGTGGCCGCGCTGTTCTGCACCCTGCAGTTCGGCCTGATGGCCAAGCGCGCGCAGATCGACATGGTGCTGGTGGGCATGACCACGCTCGCCCTGTGGGGCGTGCTTCGCCATCTGTGCGAACGCCGCAACCTGCCCGCGTTGTGGCTGGCCGGGGTCGCCGCCGGCGTCGGCACGGTGACCAAGGGCGTGGGCTTCCTGCCGCTGCTGATCGTGCTGCCCTGGCTCGGCTGGCGGCTGCACCGGCGCCACCTGGGACGGGCCGTGGACGGCCCGCACCCGGCCACCCTGCTGTGGTTGCTGCCGGCCTTCCTGCTGGGCACGGCCGTCTGGCTGGCGCCGCTGGGCTGGGCCCTGCTGCATGAGCCCAGCACCGCATTGCAGTCGTATGCGCATGAGCTTCTCTTCAAACAGACCGGCACGCGCTACGCCAACGCGTGGCACCACCGGCAACCGGTCTGGTACTACCTGCAGGTGATGGCCACGCTGTGGCTGCCCGGCAGCCTGCTGTTGCCCTGGCTGCTGCGGCCGTGGTGGCGGCGCCTGCGCCGCGGCGACCTGCGCCATTGGCTGCTGCTGGGATGGGCGGTGCTGGTCCTGGTGTTCTTCAGCGCCAGCCCCGGCAAACGTGAGGTCTACGTGCTTCCCATGCTGCCGGCGCTGGCGCTGGCGGTCGCGCCACTGCTGCCGGGCCTGCTGCGCCTTGTGTGGGTGCGGCGTTACCTGTTCGGTTACAGCGCCGCGCTGATGCTGTGCACCGGTACGCTGGGCGTGCTGCTGATGAGCGACAGCGCATGGGCGCAGGCACAACTGGCACGACGGGCGATGCCCGAGACATTGCTGCCGGTGCTGGGACAAGGGCTGTTGAGCTTCGCCATCGCCGTGGCAACGCTGGCCGTGTGGCTGCGGGTGCGCCGCGCAGGTCTGTTGGTGCTGCTCAGCCATGGCCTGCTGTGGCTGCTGTACGGCGGCCTGCTGATGCCGGCGCTGGATCCCTTCGCCTCGGCTTCGGCGGTGATGCAACGGGTTGGCCAGCGGATCGGGCCCGATGCCGAACTGGCGATGGTTGCCTGGCGGGAGCAGAACCTGTTGCAGGCCGATCGGCCGGTGCAGGAGTTCGGCTTCAAGCGCCCTTGGGACGAGCAGTGGCACTCCGCGGGGCCGTGGCTGGCGCAAGCCCCGCACACACGCTGGGTACTGGTGCTGGACCAGGCCATGAGCCCCTGTGTGGACCGCGCGCAGGTGGTCGATATTGGCGTGGCCAACCGCAATCACTGGTTGCTGCTGCCAGGTATGGCCTGGAACGTGGATTGCCATGCGGCAACGGTCGGGATGTCGCAGGAGGAATACTGAACGGATCGCGGCCGGCGCCGGCAGATTAACCCGTCGCCAACACCGGTCCGACCCTTCTCCGACACGTTGCTGACCAGCATGGCCGCGATTCCCGCCACGGCACCGGTCCGCATGCCCGCACATCCTCTTGCCCCCGCACTCGCGATTGCCCCATCCCGGCTGGGCTCACGCTTCGCGCTGACCCACCTGTGGCTGCCGTTGGCCATTGGCATTCCAGCGTTCGCCCTGCTGATGGGCTTCGGCGGGGACCAGTGGCTGGCCGATCACCTGTACCAACTGCAGGGCGGGCACTGGGCCTTTCAGCACGCGTGGCTGACCGGCACCCTGGTGCACCAGGGCGGCAAGTGGCTGAGCACCCTGGCCGCCCTGGTCGCCATCCTGCTGTGCTTCCACCACTGGCGGCGCGGGCGTGACCGCACGCTGCGCTGGGCGCTGCTGTACGTGGTGGCTGCCGTCGCACTGGGCACCGGGCTGGTATCGCTGCTGAAGGCGCTGGTGCCCATGGACTGCCCGTGGGACCTGCTGCGCTATGGCGGCCACGATGCCTTCGTGGGTCTGTTCGATCGCCGCCCGCAGGGCATGCTGGCGCGTGCCTGCTTCCCGGCCGGCCACGCCAGTGCCGGTTATGCATGGCTGTGCCTGTACTTCTTCGCCCAGCTCTGGCGCCCCAGCTGGCGCTGGGTGGGGCTGGGCATCGGCCTGGCCGCCGGGCTGGTGTTCGGCGTCAGCCAGCAACTGCGCGGTGCGCACTTCCTTTCGCACGATGTCGCCACCGCGCTGCTGTGCTGGCTGTTGTCGCTCGGCCTTTTCCTGGGCGTGCAGCGCTGGCTGGCGCGGCCGCGCCGCCAGGAGGCACAGGCATGAACGCATCGGTTGAACGCTCGCCGCGCCTTCCCGCGCTGGCATCGCTGCTGCAGTGGCGGCCGCTGCTGTCCACCGAAGCGCTGATCGCGCTGGCCAGCCTGTTCTTCGCCGTCGCAGGCAACGGGCTGTTCTGGCACAGCGCGATGGCCAGCCACCCCGGCAGCCTGCGCTATGCACTTTCGCTGCTGCTGTTGCTGCTGGGCGCACATGGCCTGCTGCTGGGGTTGCTGGTGTGGCGCTGGAACGCCAAGGTGATGGTCAGCCTGCTGTTGCTGGTCACCGCGTTCGCCGCGCACTACATGGGGCGCTACCACATCTATCTGGATGCGGACATGCTGCGCAACGTACTGGCCACCGACCCGAAGGAAAGCCGGGAGCTGATGACCGCCTCGCTGCTGTGGCCGCTGCTGTGGCTGGCGGCCGTACCGATGCTGCTGCTGTGGCGCGTGCAGCTGCGCAGGCGAAGCTGGGGCCGCACGCTGCTGTGGCGCGCGGGCTTCCTGCTGCTGGCAGCGGCGACCGCGCTGGGCGGTGCGCTGTTGTCGTTCCAGGATGTGTCGGCACTGATGCGCAACCAGCGCGAGGTGCGCTACCTGGCCACGCCGGCCAACGTAATGCTGGGCCTGCCGCGCGCACTGCGCAGCGACAACCCGGTGCAGCGCGCGCCGAAGCTGCCGATCGGCACCGACGCCATGGCCACCCCGCGCGCGCCGACCAGCAAGCCGCGGCTGCTGGTGATCGTAATGGGGGAAACACTGCGTGCGCAGGACTGGGGCCTCAACGGCGGCCGCAACACCACGCCCGAGCTGGCCCAGGCGCCGGTGATCAATTTCCCCGACATGCACTCGTGCGGCACCAGCACCGAAGTCTCGCTGCCGTGCATGTACTCGCCCTGGGGCCGGCACGACTACGACGAGAAGAAGATCCGCGCGCACCAGTCGCTGCTGCACGTACTGAACCGCGCCGGCATCACCCCGCTGTGGCGTGACAACCAATCGGGCTGCAAGGGCGTATGCGAAGGTCTGCAGTTCCAGTCGCTGGCCGATGCGACCACGCCCGGGCTGTGTGCGGACGGCCGCTGCATGGATGAAATCCTGCTGCAGGACCTGGCCACGCAGGTGCGCGCCAAGCCCGGCGACCGGGTGGTGGTGCTGCACCAGCTGGGCAACCATGGGCCAGCGTATTTCGAGCGTTATCCTGCCGCGTTCCGTCGATTCACCCCCACGTGCGACACCCGTGACATCGGCCAGTGCAGCCGCGAACAGATCACCAACAGCTACGACAATGCAGTGCTCTACACCGATCATTTCCTGGCCCGGACGATCGGCACGCTGCAGGGGCTGGACGACTACGACACGGCGATGATCTACCTGTCCGACCATGGTGAATCATTGGGCGAAAAGGGCTTGTTCCTGCATGGGGTGCCCTACGCCATCGCGCCGGCAGAGCAGACCCGGGTACCGATGACGATGTGGTTCTCGCCGGGCTTCGCGCACAGCCGTGGCTTGGATCTGCAGTGCGTGCGCAAGCGCGCGGCGGCGTACACCGACCACGACAACCTGTTCCCCTCAGTGCTGGGGCTGATGCAGGTGAAGACCGCACTGTACGAACGCGACCGCGACGTGTTCGCCAACTGCGCACGGTAGGGGTGTTTGTGGCAGGGCTTGCAGCCCTGCACCTGCCGAATCAACGTCAATGTCAACATCAACGTCAAAAGCGGGTGTGCTGAGGGTTGGCGGGGTGGGTCCGGTCGAGGGGGACGCTGCAAGTACGTCCATGTAAGCTCGGTCGCCGCATCCATGCGGCTCACGCCCCCTCGACCGGACCCACCCCGCCTTCGACAGATTCCTGCGATCTGTCGGAATGACGGGGTCGGATCCCGTTGCTTCGCAACGGGCTCTGACCCCAGATTCATCTGGATATCCGACACAATTCATCCACGCATGGCGTGGATCTACTGGCCGCCGACCAATTGTCAGAGGTGGGGCGGTGTCGGATTGCGGGGTGTCCGCGGCATGGATGCCGCGGCCAAGCCTACACGGGTGAGGGCGCTTTGCTTGCGAAGCACTGCTTCGCAAGCGCCCGAACGCACAGCCGCCAGCGGCTGGGCCGGGCCCCGGAGGGGTACTTGCGGCGTCCCCGCAATCCGACACCGCCCCGCCACCCCACGGATACCCAGCTTTTGACGTTGCCGTTGCAGTGAGCGGGTGCAGGGCGCAGCCCTGCCGGACCTTTGCCACTTGCGGTGGCTGCGGCTGCCCACTAGCCTTCGGCCGTCGTTCACCACCCAAGGACTACCCGTGAAACACCGCCATCTGCTGCTGGCCTCGGCAATCGCCGCCGCCACGCTGGCCCTGGTTGCCTGCAAGAAGGAAGCTACCCCCGGTTCTGAAGCCGCCGCCCCCAGCGCGCCGGCCGGGGAAACCGCCGACCAGTTCGTTGCCCGCATCAACGCTGAATACAAGGCCGCCTACCCCGAGATGACCTCGGCGCAGTGGCTGTCCTCTACCTACATCAACAGCGATTCCGAACGCATCGCCGCCAAGGCCAACGAACGCTCGCTGACCCAGCTCAACAGCTGGATCGAACAGGCCGCCAAGTTCGAAGGCCAGCCGATGAGCGAGGACAGCAAGCGCGCCATCCACCTGCTGAAGCTGATGTCGTCGATGCCGGCGCCGCGCGATGCCGCCAAGCTGGCCCAGCTGACCCAGATCGCCACCCGCATGGAAGGCAGCTACGGCGCCGGCAAGTACTGCACCGACGCCAACGATCCGGCCTCCTGCCGCCAGCTGGGCGACCTGGAACAGGTGCTGTCGCGCAGCCGCGACTATGACAAGCAGCTGGACGCCTGGCAGGGCTGGCACAGCACTACCAAGGGCATGCGCGGCGACTACCAGCAGTTCGTCAGTCTGGTGAACGAAGGCGCCAAGGGCATGGGCTTCAGCGATGCCGGGCAGATGTGGCGCAGCGGCTACGACATGCCGCCTGAGCAGATCGGGCCGGAAACCGACCGCCTGTGGGAACAGGTCAAGCCGATGTACGAGCAGCTGCACTGCTACACCCGCGGCAAGCTGGACAAGACCTACGGCAAGGACAAGGCCGAAGTGGGCAACGGCCTGATCGCCGCGCACCTGCTGGGCAACATGTGGCAGCAGGACTGGTCGAACCTGTGGGACCAGCTGGAGCCCTACCCCGGCGCCGGCAGCCTGGACATCACCGCAGCGCTGGAAAAGCAGTACCAGACCAACCTGAGCGCGGCGCTCGACAAGGCCGGCAAGGACGCCGATGTGACCGCGCGCTACAAGGCGCAGCGTGAGGCCGAGCTGCGCACCGCACGGCAGATGACCGAACGCGCCCAGGACTTCTACGTCTCGCTGGGCATGCCTTCGCTGCCGCAGTCGTACTGGGACAAGACCCAGTTCATCAAGCCCGACGACCGCGACGTGGTCTGCCACGCCAGCGCCTGGGACATGAACATGGAAGGCGACGTGCGCACCAAGATGTGCATCAAGCCGAACGAAGAGAACTTCACCACGATCTACCACGAGCTGGGCCACATCTATTACGACCTGGCCTACAACCCGCTGCCGCCGCTGTTCCAGGGGGGTGCCAACGATGGCTTCCATGAAGCGATCGGCGACACCATCGTGCTGGCGATGACGCCCAAGTACCTCAGCTCGATCGGCCTGGTCGATGCCCCTACCGAAAGCCGCGAAGCGGTGATCAACAACCAGATGCGCATGGCGCTGTCGGGCGTTTCGTTCCTGCCGTTCGGCCTGATGATCGATCGTTGGCGCTGGGGTGTGTTCGATGGTTCGATCACCCCGGACAACTACAACAAGTCGTGGTGGGACCTGAAGGCCAAGTACCAGGGCGTGGCTCCGGCCAGCGCGCGCGGCGAGGAGTTCTTCGATCCGGGCGCGAAGTACCACGTGCCGGGCAACACCCCGTACACCCGCTACTTCCTGGCGCGCATCCTGCAGTTCCAGTTCTACAAGGGCCTGTGCGATGCGGCTGGCTACAAGGGCCCGCTGCATGAGTGCACCTTCTACGGCAACAAGGAAGCCGGGCAGAAGTACTGGGCGATGCTGAGCAAGGGCGCCAGCCAGCCGTGGCAGGCCACGCTGAAGGAGCTGACCGGCAGCGACAAGCTCGACGCCGGCCCGATGATCGAGTACTTCACCCCGGTCAACGAGTGGCTGAAGCAGCAGAACGAAGGCCAGATGTGCGGCTGGCAGGCCAGCGCGGCACCGGCAAAGTAAAACGGAAAGGGGCGGATCCGCGAGGATCCGCCCCTTTCAAGCAATGCAGTCGAGCATGGCTCGACTCTACAAACGTAAGGCAGGCCTCAGCCCTTCTTCGCCGCCATCACTGCGGCCAGCTCGGCCTTGAACTCGTCGAAGGTCTGACCCTTCTCCTGCACTTCGGCCTGCGCCGCATCGCGCAGCGCATCGGAATAGATCAGGCGCACCGGCGTGCCATTGCGCTCGTGCAGCTCACCGGCCTGCATGATCATGGCCAGCACGTGCGCGGCGCTGTGGGTCTGGCCGGCAATGCGGCCATCCATGCCCAGCACCCATTCGCCATCGCGGCGGACCACACCGGCCAGCAGCGCACGCTGCGGATCGCGCAGTTCGGCATGCGGTTCGACCGGCGAAGCGGTGGCCGCCGCCTTGTTGGCAGCCTGCTTTTCCTGGCGGCGACGCTGGTCGCGGCGGATCTTGGACGTGGTGGACATGGGGGGTCGTATCGCACAGCAAGGGGGCGCAAGAATAACCCAGCCCGGCCGCCGCGCCGCTTCACGCCAGCGGCGGCTGCTCCTGGACAGGGGCCTGCAGGGCGCGCGGGCGCAGATGTTCCCAGTACCAGAACACGAAGCCGGCGGCGAAGAAACCGGCCTGGCCCAGCGCCAGATGCAGGGGGCTGGCACTGAGCAGCGGCGAGACCACACCGGCCACCACGGTGCTGATCATCAGCTGCACGAAGGCCTGCAACGACGAGGCCAGGCCACGCTGGTGCGGGTACATGTCCAGCACCGCCAGGGCCAGGATCGGGAAGATCAGCGCCATGCCGGTGCCGCCCAGGAAGATCGGCAGCACCGCCCAGGGCAGTGCCAGCTGCGGCGCCAGCGCCACGTAACCGATGTTCAGCAGCGCCGACAGCGCGCACAGGGTGAAACCGATGCTGATCTGGCGGGTCGGCAGGGTCCGCCCGGCCATGCGCCCGGACAGGAACGAGCCCAGGGTCATGCCGCCGATGGTGGGAATGAACAACCAGGCAAAGCCGCCTTCGCCCAGGTGCAGGTGCTGCATCAC
The DNA here is from genome assembly GCF_003086875.1 of Stenotrophomonas sp. ZAC14D2_NAIMI4_6. Taxonomy (NCBI): domain Bacteria; kingdom Pseudomonadati; phylum Pseudomonadota; class Gammaproteobacteria; order Lysobacterales; family Lysobacteraceae; genus Stenotrophomonas; species Stenotrophomonas sp. ZAC14D2_NAIMI4_6. The sequence continues at coordinate 3,135,745 of NZ_CP025996.1, forward strand.
GAACACCGGCGCCGAGGCGATGTACAGGAAAATGCCACCGAAGTTGATGCTGCCGGCCAGCGCCAGCCGCAGGAAGCGCGGGTTGAAGCCGATGCGCACGTAGTCGCGCAGCAGGCCGCGCGGTGACAGCGGTACGCGGGCCTCCACGGGGTGGGTTTCGGGCAGGAAACGTGCCGCGGCCACCAGCAGCAGCAGCGAGAACACCACCAGGAACCAGAAGATGAGCGGCCAGCCGGCGCCGCTGAGCAGGATCCAGCCGCCGATGATCGGTGCGATGGCCGGGGCGATGCCGAACAGCATGGACACCTGGCTCATCAGCCGCTGCGCGTCATGGCCGTGGTACAGATCGCGGATGACCGCGCGGCCGACGATCATGCCCACGCCGGCCGACAGGCCCTGCACGGCGCGGAACACCAGCAGGGTGCTCAGATCGGTGGACAGCGCGCAGCCCACCGAGGCGCCGACGAACACCACCAGACCGCCCAGGATCACCCGCTTGCGCCCCCAGGCGTCGGAGAGCGGGCCGTGGGCCAGGCTCATCAGGCCGTAGAACAGCAGGTACACGCTGATGGTCTGCTGCACCGCCACTTCATCCACGGCCAGGCGCTGGGCCAGCTGCGGAAAGGCCGGGAAGATGGTGTCGATGGAGAACGGCCCGAACATGGCCAGGCCGGCCAGCAGCAGGGCCATGCGACGGGTGGAGGGTGCAACGGCGGCGGTCATCGGCGGGCGTCCGGCAGGGCCGTGCGCAGCATGCACGGCAGGCGCCGCTTCCCCGTGGCAGGGACGGCGCCAGATGAATACGAGAGTCCGCCCATGATAGGCGCCCCGGCCTGCCGGCGCCATGCATGAACGCGGTCGCTCACGGTCAGGGCCATCCTTCATTCAGCCCCGTCAACGCGGCCGCGACCCACTGCGCCGGCCCGGCAACCGGCTATAATCGGCGGGCAACACGGTGGGAGAAGCGGAACACCGCTGCCGAAGGCGCAACGCCCGTAATCGCTCAGGCCCGATACCACCCGTAACACAACTCTGGAGAGACCGGTTCGATCCGGCGCCGAAGGGGCACGAAGCTGCGGTTTTCCGCGCTTTTAAACTCTCAGGCAAAAGGACAGAGGGGCGCCCCGCAGACCGCCGACCGGCGGCTTGTGCCCGTGCGTGTGCCCTTCCCTGACGGATCCTTCGCCATGTCCCAGAACACCCCCTCCCTGCGTGAGCTCGAGCACCACAGCGCGTTCGTTGAACGCCACATCGGCCCCAACGACGCCGAGATCGCGCAGATGCTCGACGTGGTTGGCCACGCCACGCTGGATGCGATGACCGATGCCATCGTGCCGGCGAAGATCAAGTCGCCCGCGCCGCTGGCCCTGCCCGAATCGATCACCGAAGTGCAGGCACTGGCCAAGATCCGTGCGATCGCCGACAAGAACACCGTGCTGCGCAGCTTCATCGGCCAGGGCTACTACGGCACCCACACGCCGAACGTGATCCTGCGCAACATCCTGGAAAACCCGGCCTGGTACACCGCCTACACCCCCTACCAGGCGGAAATCTCGCAGGGCCGCATGGAAGCGCTGATCAACTTCCAGACCCTGTGCGCCGACCTGACCGGCATGGAGATCGCCAACGCCTCGCTGCTGGACGAAGCCACCGCCGCCGCTGAAGCGATGACCCTGGCCAAGCGTTCGGCCAAGTCGAAGTCGGATACCTTCTTCGTGCACGACGCCGTGCACCCGCAGACCCTGGAACTGCTGCGCACGCGCGCCGAGCCGATGGGCATCGTGCTGCGCGTGGGCACCCCGGCCGAAGCGCTGGAAGCCGAAGCCTTCGGCCTGCTGCTGCAGTACCCCGATACCTTCGGCCAGGTGGGCGACTACAAGGCGCTGGTCGATGCCGTGCACGCGCGTGGCGGCCTGGTGGCCGTGGCCACCGACCTGCTGGCGCTGACCCTGCTGGCCGCCCCGGGCGAATGGGGCGCGGACATCGTGGTCGGCAACAGCCAGCGCTTCGGCGTGCCGTTCGGCTTCGGTGGCCCGCATGCGGCCTTCATGGCCTGCCGCGATGCCTACAAGCGCTCGATGCCGGGCCGCCTGATCGGCGTGTCCATCGATGCGCAGGGCAACCCGGCCTACCGCCTGACCCTGCAGACCCGCGAGCAGCACATCCGCCGCGAGAAGGCCACCTCCAACATCTGCACCGCGCAGGTGCTGCTGGCGGTGATGGCGTCCATGTACGCCGTCTACCACGGCCCGGATGGCCTGACCCGCATCGCCCGCCGCACCCACCGCCTCGCCTCGATCCTGGCCGCGGCGCTGCGCACGGCCGGCGTGCAGGTCGGTGGCGACTTCTTCGACACCCTGCACATCACCGGCGTGCACGCCGATGAGATCCACGCCAAGGCGCGCGCCGCCGGCTACAACCTGCGCGCGATCGACAGCGACTCGGTGGGCATCAGCCTGGACGAGACCACCACCCGCGCCGATATCGTGGCCCTGGCCGCCGTGTTCGGTGCCGGCCTGGACGTGGAAGCGCTCGATGCCAGCACCGCCGATGCGCTGCCGGCCGGCCTGCTGCGCCAGTCCGCGTTCCTGACCCACCCGGTGTTCAATACCCACCACAGCGAGCACGAACTGCTGCGCTACCTGCGTTCGCTGGCCGACAAGGACCTGGCGATGGACCGCACGATGATCCCGCTGGGCTCGTGCACCATGAAGCTCAACGCCACCGCCGAGATGATCCCGGTCACCTGGCCGGAGTTCTCGCAGATCCACCCGCTGGTGCCGGCCGACCAGGCGCTGGGCTACAAGGAACTGATCGAATCGCTGGAAGCCATGCTGGTGGAATGCACCGGCTACGATGCGGTCAGCCTGCAGCCGAACTCCGGCGCGCAGGGTGAGTACGCCGGCCTGCTGGCGATCCGCGCCTACCACCGCTCGCGCGGCGAAGGCCACCGCGACATCTGCCTGATTCCGGATTCGGCGCACGGCACCAACCCGGCCTCGGCGCAGATGTGCGGCATGAAGGTCGTGGTGACCAAGACCGATGCCAACGGCAACGTCGATGTCGAAGACATCCGCGTCAACGCCGAGAAGTACAGCGACCGCCTGGCCGCGATCATGATCACCTACCCGTCCACGCACGGCGTGTTCGAGGAAGAAGTGGTCGAGATCTGCGAGATCATCCACCAGCACGGCGGCCAGGTGTACACCGACGGCGCCAACATGAACGCCCTGGTCGGCGTGGCCAAGCCGGGCAAGTGGGGTTCGGACGTGTCCCACCTGAACCTGCACAAGACCTTCTGCATTCCGCACGGCGGCGGTGGCCCGGGCGTGGGCCCGTGTGCAGTGAAGGAACACCTTGCACCGTTCCTGCCGGGCAAGCTGGGCGACAACGGCCCGGTCGGCATGGTCAGCGCGGCCAGCTTCGGCAGCGCCTCGATCCTGCCGATCAGCTGGATGTACATCGCCATGATGGGCACCGAAGGCCTGCGCAAGGCCACCCAGGTGGCCCAGCTCAACGCCAACTACATCGCCAAGCGCCTGGCCCCGCACTTCAAGACCCTGTACACCGGCCGCAACGGCCTGGTGGCACACGAGTGCATCCTGGACGTGCGCCCGCTGGAGAAGACCAGCGGCGTGGGCGCCGAGGACGTGGCCAAGCGCCTGATCGACTTCGGCTTCCATGCCCCCACCCTGAGCTTCCCGGTGGCCGGCACGCTGATGGTCGAACCGACCGAAAGCGAATCGCTGCACGAGCTGGACCGCTTCATCGACGCGATGATCCAGATCCGCGAAGAGATCCGTGCGATCGAAGACGGCCGTCTGGACCGCGAGGACAACCCGCTGAAGAACGCCCCGCACACCGCCACCGCGGTGACGGCCAGCGAGTGGACCCACGCTTACCCGCGCGAACTGGCCGCCTTCCCGCTGCCCAGCCTGAAGCTGCAGAAGTACTGGCCGCCGGTGGCGCGCGTGGACAACGTGTACGGCGACAAGAACGTGATGTGCGCCTGCATCCCGGTCGATGCCTACAAGGACGACGAAGTCGAGGCATGATCGACAAACGGCCCGCGCAAGCGGGCCGTTTTCGTTCAGGGTAGCGCCGGGCCATGCCCGGCGAGCGCAGCGGCTGAACCGATCACGGGTCCGGCATCTGCCCCAGGCTCAACTGCCACGACACGCCGAAGCGGTCCTGCACCCAGCCATAGCGGTTGCTGAAATCGTAATCGCCCACCGGCATCAGCCAGTGCCCGCCCTCGCCCAGCACCCGCGCCGCACGCTCGAACTGCTCGGCGCCGGAACATTCCACGAAAAGGGAGATCGACGGGCTGAAGGTGAAATCGTGCACGTCCAAGCTGTCGAAGCACAGATAGTGCGTGCCACCCAGCAGGAAGATCGCCTGCCGCACCTGCCCCGGCACGCCCGCGCCGGCGCCTTCGGGATGGCGCTGCAGGGCCAGCAGGCGGAAATCGGCGAAGGCTTCGGCGTACAGCGCCAGGGCGGCCTCGGCCTGGCCGGTGAACATCAGGAAAGGACGGCTGCGCAGCATGCGGTGCTCCTGTTCGACGGGTCGTTCAGGACCCAGGCCATCAGGATCGCACCGCAGATGTAGGCAGCATGTATCGATCACGCCGGGCCACGCCCGGCGGCTTCGATCCGAAGGCGGCGGTCAGGCCTCGCGCAGGCGCCGTGCGATCGCGCTGCCGGCCGCGATGGTCGCCGTCAGCGCCACCATGGACAGGAACTGCAGACGGGTCTGCGCTTCGCTGAGCAGCAGGCCGAAGATCAGCGCCAGGATGGCCAGCGCGCACACCGTCAGCCACGGGAAACCGGCCATGCGGAACGGCAGGCGCGTGCCCAGGCGGTCGGCGCGGCGGCGCAGCACCAGCTGCGAGACCAGCGACAGCGTCCACACCAACAGGCAGGTGGAGCCGACGATGTTCAGCAGCACCGGCAGCACCTTGTCCGGGAACAGCAGTTCCATGATGGTGGCGGCGAAGCCGAACAGCACGCTGGCCAGCACGGCGATCACCGGCACCTGGCGCGGGTCGGTCCAACCCAGCACGGCCGGCGCTTCGCGGCGCTGGGCCAGCGAGAAGATCATGCGCGAGGCACCGTACAGGTTGGCATTGAGCGCCGACAGCAGGGCAATGACCGCGATCAGGGTGATGGCCGTGGCCGCGCCTGGAATGTTGGCGACCTGCAGCACGGCGGCAAACGGCGATTTCAGCGACTCGCTGTTCCACGGCACCACCGCGATGATGACGCTGAGCGAACCGATGTAGAACACCAGGATGCGCCAGGCCACGGTACGGATCGCGCGGGCGATGCTGCGCTCGGGGTCTTCGGTTTCCGCGGCGGCCACCGCCACGATCTCGGTGCCGCCAAAGGCGAACACCACCACCAGCAGGGCCGCACCGATGCCGGCCAGGCCCTTGGGCGCGAAGCCGCCGTGCTGGGTGAAGTTGCTCAGCCCCGGCGAGGTGACCTGCGGCAGCCAGCCCATCAGCAGGGCGATGCCGATGGCGATGAAGGCCAGGATCGCGGCGACTTTCAGGATGGCGAACCAGAACTCGAACTCGCCGAAGTTCTTCACCCCCAGCAGGTTGATGGCGGTGAAGAACAGCATGAAGGCCAGCGCAGCCATCGGTACCGGTACTGCGGGCCAGACGGTGGCCAGCAGCCCGGCCGCGCCCACCGCCTCGGCAGCGATCACGATCACCAGCTGCACCCACCACAGCCAGCCCACGGTGGCACCGGCGGTGGCCCCCATGGCATCGGCGGCATACACCGAGAACGCACCGCTGGTCGGCTTGGCCGCGGCCATCTCGCCCAGGGCGTTCATCACGATGATCACCAGCGCGCCGGCCACCAGGTACGACACCAGTACCGCCGGCCCGGCCGCCTGCACGCCTACACCGGAGCCCAGGAACAGCCCGGCGCCGATCGCGCTGCCCAGGCCCATCATGATCAGCTGGCGCGGCTTGAGCGAATGGCCCAGGCGCGAGGTCGAAGCGGTCGAAGAAGGGTTGGCGGGCATCGGCAGGGCTGGCGGCGGCTACAGGGGCGACACCTTACATTGTCCCCCACCCGGCGGGATAGGCACAGTGCAGCAGGGCGCTCAGGCCGGCAGCGGTTCGCCGATGCGGGCCCGGTAGGCGCGCGGCGAAAAGCCGGTTTCCGCCTTGAATTTACGGGTGAAGGCGCTCTGGTCGCTGAAACCGCAGGCCTGGCCGATGCAGGCAATGCTGTCCTGGCCGTGCAGCAGGTGCATGGCCATCTGGATGCGCAGGCGGGTCAGCACCTGCTGCGGGGTCATCTGGAACACCTTGCGGAAGCTGCGCTCGAGCTTGGACAGCGAGAAGCCGGTGATGTCCAGCAGGGTCTGCATGCGCACGTTTTCGGCGTAATGCGCGTTCAGATGGGCCAGCGCCAGTCGCAGCTGTTCGTACTGCGCGCCCAGGCTGTCCTTCTGCCCCAGATCGCGGGAGATACCGATCAGCCCCTGGATCTGCCCCTCCACCAGCAGCGGTCGCTTGCAGGTCAGGCACCAGCCCGGCTCGCGGTTGGCGAACAGGTGCAGCTCCATCAGGTTCTCGATCACTTCACCGCCCAGCACGCGCGCGTCCTGGTCCACGTAGTCGGCGCTCAGGCCGGTGGGATAGATCTCGGCGGCGGTGCGCCCGATCACGTCCTTGCGCGCACGCAGCCCCAGCCGCCGCAGCATGGTCTGGTTGACGTGGGTATAGCGCCCCTGCCGGTCCTTCATGAAGAACAGCACGTCCGGAATGGCGTCGAACAGGGCTTCGATGTCGGTGGGCTCGACTCGCATGCGGCAAGCATACCCGAGCCGGCTTTTGCCCGTACGTTCACCCGCGGCGGACCGTGGGTTAACGGACCGGGCGCGACTGTCATGCCCTGCCCCCTCGTACCCCGGAGATACCCTGATGGCCGCCAGCAAGCCCACCGGCAAGCGCGCAACCGCCCCGTCGCAGAAGACCCAGAACCCGCCGCGCGGTGAGGGTGACGAACTGCACCTGCAGGCCGGTGGCACGCACCCGGCCATGACCACCGCCCAGGGTATCCCGGTGGCCGACAACCAGAATTCGCTGCGGCAGGGGCCGCGCGGCCCCACCCTGCTGGAGGATTTCATCCTCCGCGAGAAGATCACCCACTTCGACCATGAGCGCATTCCCGAACGCATCGTGCATGCGCGCGGCACTGCGGCCCATGGCTATTTCCAGTTGACCACGTCGCTGGGCAAGTACACCCGCGCCCGCGTGCTCACCGAGGTGGGCGCGAAGACGCCGGTGTTCACCCGCTTTTCCACCGTGGCCGGCGGTGCCGGCTCGGTCGATACCCCACGCGATGTGCGCGGCTTCGCGGTGAAGTTCTACACGCCGGAAGGCAACTGGGACCTGGTCGGCAACAACATCCCGGTGTTCTTCATCCAGGACGCGATGAAATTCCCCGACCTGGTGCACGCGGTGAAGATGGAGCCGGACCGCGGCTACCCGCAGGCCGGCAGCGCGCACGATACGTTCTGGGATTTCATTTCGCTGATGCCCGAATCGATGCACATGATCATGTGGGCGATGAGCGACCGCGCCATTCCGCGGTCACTGCGCATGATCGAAGGCTTCGGCGTGCACAGCTTCCGCCTGTTGAACGAGGCCGGTGATTCCACCTTCGTCAAGTTCCACTGGCGGCCGAAACTGGGAATCCAGTCCACCGTCTGGGACGAAGCGGTGAAGCTGCAGGCCGCCGACAATGACTTCCACCGTCGCGACCTGTTCGAGGCCATCCAGCGCGGCGACTTCCCCGAATGGGAACTGGCCGTGCAGCTGTTCAGTGAGGAAGATGCCGAGTCGTTCCCGTTCGACCACCTGGACCCGACCAAGATCATTCCCGAATCGCTGGTGCCGCTGCAGGTGATCGGCAGGATGGTGCTGGACCGCTGGCCGGACAACTTCTTTGCCGAAACCGAACAGGTGGCGTTCTGCCCGGCCAACGTGCCGCCGGGCATCGACTTCAGCAACGACCCGCTGCTGCAGGGCCGGTTGTTCTCGTACCTGGATACGCAGCTGACCCGGCTGGGCGGCCCGAACTTCCATCAGATTCCGGTCAATGCGCCCAAGTGCCCCTTCGCCAACCACCAGCGCGATGGGCACATGCAGATGCAGGTGCCGAAGGGGCGCGTGGCCTATGACCCCAGCTCGCTGGAAGACGACAGCCCGCGCGAGACGCAGGCCGGTTTCCGCAGCCACGCCACGGCCGACGACGGACGCAAGGGGCGCACCCGTGCGGAGAGCTTCGCCGACCACTACAGCCAGGCGCGTGCGTTCTTCCGCAGCCTGGAAAAGCCCGAGCAGGCACATCTCGCCTCGTCCCTGGTGTTTGAACTGTCGAAGGTGGAAACCCTGAAGGTGCGCGTGCGCACCGTCAGCCATCTGCGCAACATCGATGAATCGCTGGCCAAGCGCGTGGCCGACGGACTGGCCCTGGTGGAGCTGCCCGAACCTGCGCCGACCGCAACGCCCGCACGCGACATGCCCGCCGTTCCGGAAGTGCGCATCATCGGCCGTACCAAGGACACGCTGCAGGGGCGCTGCATCGGCATCCTGTTCGACGAAGGCTCGGACGCGGGGTTGATCGCCAGCCTGCGCAAGGCCGCACAGAAGGTCGGCGCCGAGGTGAAGCTGCTCGCGCCGAAGGTAGGCGGTGCGCGCCTGAGCGACGGCAAGGTGCAGGCCGCCGACGGCCAGTTGGCCGGCACGCCGTCGGTGCTGTTCGATGCGGTGGCGGTGGTGCTCAGCGCTGACGCCGCCAAGGCACTGGTCAAGGAAGCGGCCGCCGTGGAGTTCGTCAGCCATGCCTGGGCCCATCTGAAGGCAATCGCCAGCGATGCGGGCGGCCAGGCGCTGTTGAAGGCTGCACGCGTGGGCAACGATGCCGGCATCGTCGAGGCCGAGGACGCCAAGGGTTTCCTGGCTGTCGCGGCCACCCGCCAATGGGCGCGCGAACCCAAGCTGCGCCTGCTGGCCTGAATCTTCCTCCCCGGAGAAACGACATGTCCCAGGGTGACAAATCCGCGTACACCGACAAGCAGAAGCGCCAGGCCGCGCACATCGAAGAAAGCGAACGCGAGCGCGGCGCCAGCAAAAGCACGGCCGAGCGTATTGCCTGGGCCACCGTGAACAAGCAGGACGGCGGTGGCAAGCGCAGTGGCAGTGGCCGCAAGGACCACCGCTAGCGAACGGCGCGTCAGCCCGGCAGGGCCTTCACCCAGTTGGACACCACGGTGGCGGCCGCGTCGGTGCGCGCCTGCAGCAGCAGGTGTGGCCCTTCCAGGGTGACATGCCGGGCGTCCGGCAGCAGCGCCTGCAGTTCGGCCACGCTTGGCGGCCACAGCAGGCGGTCCTGGCGGGCCTGCAGGCACAACGTGGGCACTGCAATGCGCGGCAGCGCCTGCCGCGCATCCACGCGCAGGGTGGCGGCAGCACGCTGGCGCAGCGTGGCTGCTGGCACCTGGGCAAGCGCCAGGCGCAGCTCACGCACGGTCTGCCGGCTGCGCCAGCGCCCCAGCAAGAGCCGCGACAGCAGCAGCAACGGTGGCATCGGCCACGCCGGCAGTGGCCAGGCGGGCGCGAGCAACGCTGCACCGGCAGCCGGAACCGGCAACGGCCGGCGCGCGAAGGTGGTGCACAGTGCCAGTCCGCGCAGCGCGGGTGGCGCCTCGGCCGCCAACTGCATGGCCAACGGGCCGGCGAAGGATTCACCCAGCAGCACGAACGGCTGGCTGGGCAGCTGCGGGCGCAGCAGCTGCAGCAGGCTGGCGTAGTCCTGCGGGCCGTTGCTGGGCAAAGCCAGCGCGCGGGTTGGCACACCGTGCGCGCGGACGGCGGCCAGGAACGCGACCGACAGGTGGCCGGTGCCATCCAGCCCCGGCAACATCACCAGGCAGGGCGGCACCGGGCCGGTCAACGTTGCGCCCCCGGCGCGGGTGCGGCCGGCGCCGGCGTGCGCACCGCGACCGGCAGCGCCTGCAGCTTGCGCACGGCGGCGATCGGAATCGCTTCGGCACGCCGCTGCTGTGGCCACCAGACAAACAGGAACGCGCTGCTGGAACCGAGCAGGCGTGCGGTGCCCGGCAACGGTGCTGCATCGCCATTGAGCTGCAGCTGCACGACTTCGCCGCGCCCGTGGTTGCGGATCTGCTCGCCGCGCACCATCACATAGTTCGCCGCGCCGACGGCCATGAACCCGGCCACACCCAGGGTCATCGCGGTGAGGGCGCGCAGCCCCACTCCATCCCAGCTGGTCAGCACCGAGCGCGACAGCGCCACCCGCCACAGCATGCTGCGCTGGCGCAGCGTCTGCAGCTTGGCCGCATTGCGCGCGCGCAGGGTGTCGGGCCAGCTAACCAGCAGCACCAGCAACACGCCCAGCAGCAGCAACAGCACGTAGGCGGGGTCGCGCATGCCGGCCACCAGGAAGTCGCTGGGCTGCATGTAATCCAGGATCGACAGTTCAAAGCCTTGGTAGAACCAGAAACTGCACCACAGGCCCAGCAGTGACACCAGCAGATAGGCCACGGTGAACAGCAGCGCCGGTTCGCGGCGCATGCGCCGCAGGGCCCTCATCACCAGGGAATCATCGTCGCCACGGGTCAGCGGCAGCATCGACCAGTCGGTCGGTGGCTCGCGCGCGGCAACGGCTACGACCTCGATATCCTGCAGCCGTGGCACATCGCCATAGGCCGGTTCCGGTTCCCTGCTGTCCATGCGCGATCCCCCTTTGCCCCCGAGCATCGCCGAAAACGGCGCCCGGCGGTAGAGTCGAGCTTGCTCGACTGCCTGCGCGGGTAGATCAAGAGCAGTCGAGCAAGCTCGACTCTACGTTCTTGACCGCCGCAGTCCCGGTAGAGTCGAGCAAGCTCGACTCTACCGGGGGCGGCCGGTCAGGCCGCGCGCGCCACCGCAGCGCGGGCAGCGGTGCCCTGCTCCAGCTGGAACACCGCGACCGACGTGGCCAGCGCTTCGGCCTGTTCTTCCAGCGCGCGGCTGGCCGCGGTGGCTTCTTCCACCAGTGCGGCGTTCTGCTGGGTCACCTGGTCCATCTGCACCACCACCTGGTTGACCTGCTCGATGCCGGCGGCCTGTTCCTTGCTGGCCGCGGCAATATCGCTCATCAACTGGTTGGTGCGTGCGCTGGCCTGGGCCAGGCGCGCGATTGCGGCCTGCGATTCCACCGTCACGTCCAGGCCGCTGCGCACCTTGGCCGCCGAATCGTCGATCAATTCCTTGATCTCCTTGGCGGCCACGCCGGCGCGCTGGGCCAGGGTGCGCACTTCACTGGCCACCACGGCAAAGCCACGCCCCTGCTCGCCGGCACGCGCCGCTTCCACGGCGGCATTGAGCGCCAGGATGTTGGTCTGGAACGCGATGCCGTCGATGGTGGCGGAGATTTCCGAGATACGTGCCGAGGACTGGTCGATTTCACCCATCACCGTCGCCATCTGCGCCATGGCCTGTTCGGTGGCACGCACCGCGGCACCGGCCGCATGGGCTTCGCTGTCGGCCTGGCGGGCCAGCTCGGCATTCTGCCGCACGGTCGAGGTCAGCTCTTCCATCGAAGCCGCTGCTTCTTCCAGATTGGCCGCCTGCTGTTCAGTACGGCGCGACAGGTCACTGTTGCCGGCGGCCAGTTCCTGCGCCGCGTTGTTGATGCTGCCGGCCGCATCCTGGATGCCGCGCACGATGCCGGTCAGCTGCGCGGTGGTGGTGTTGGCATCGTCGCGCATGCGCGCGAACACGCCCTGGTACTGGCCCTCCATGCGCGCGGTCAGGTCGCCCTGGGCAATGGCCTGCAGCACGTCGGACACGTCGGAAATGCTGGACTGCGAGCTGGCCATCATCGCGTTCAGATGCTCGACCATGGCCTGGTACTGGAACTGGAACGCAGCGGCATCGCCACGCACGCTGAAATCGCCGGCGCCCGCTGCACGGGCCAGGCCGTCGATCTGCGCACTGATGGCCATCAGGCTCTGCTTCACCGCAGCCAGGGTGCGGGTAAACTCGCCCTTCTCGCCCGGGTACTGCGGCAGATCACGGCTGAGATCGCCAATTGCGTAGCGCTGCATGACTTCGGCCATCAGCAGTTCCACCTGCACGTGCGATTCCACCAGCGTGTTGGTGGCCTGCACCATGCGGCCGAAGTCGCCGGGGAAGGCGCTGGCGTCCATGCGGTAACGGATCGCGCCGGCCTCGTGCTGCTCGGCCATCTGCAGCTGCGCGCCGATGGCGGCCTGCACGCTCTGCCGCACGCTGGCCATGGCCTCGCCCAGCTGGGTCAGCTCATCGCGGCCACCCGGACGGAATTCCTGGTCCAGTTCGCCCTTGGACAGGCGCTGGGCCAACTGCACGGCACGCGCCAGCGGCGCGGTCATGCTGCGACCGATCATCATCGAAGCCGCAATGCCGACCAGCAGCGCAACGCCGCCCAGCACCAACAACTGCAGCAGGCTGCGCTCGCCCAGGCGGATGGCTTCGGCGGCCGCTTCGCGGCTTTCCTTTTCCTCGTAGGCCACGCCATCGGCCAGGGCCTGGTTCCAGCCATTGGCTGCTTCCTGCACCGGACCCAGGGTCAGGGCTACCGCGCCGGGGAAATCGCCCTGCGACATCAGCTCGCTGGTCTGCTTGTTGAGGGGCCGTGCGATGGCGCGCTTTGCCACGATGGCCTCGCCAATCGCCTTGCCGTCGGCATCACCGGGCAGCGCCTGGTAGCGGGTCCAGCTGGTTTCGTAGCGCTTGACCAGGTCGGCAATGCGCTGCTCGTCGGCCTCGCGCGCATCGCCCTGGCGGATCAGCATTTCGCGGCGCACGACCATCATCTGGTTGTTGGCGTCCAGCATTTCCGAGAGCAGCCGCACCTTGGCCACGCTCACGTCCACCACCTGCTGCATGGCGTGCTTCTGCACGGCAGTGGCGGTGGCACCGGTGGCGACCACGGCCGCGACCAGCAACAACAGCAGGCCAAAGCCAAGGCCAAGGCGCCAGGCAACCCTGACGTTCCTCAAGTAGTTCATCGATGCATCCAAAAACGTGGGGGGTCCGACCTTATCGGCCCGCCCTCACGCCGCCTTGACGCGCGCAGTGTGAACGCTTCCGGTGCCGTTCACGTTGTGCGGCCGGTTCACCTCAGCCGGCGCTGGGCTGCAGCGGGCAGGCACTGGCCAGGCGGCCGGCCAGGTCATCGCGCAGCGCGCTGAGGGCATGGATGCGCGCATCGATGTCGGCCAGCTTCTGCTGCAGGGCGATGGCCAGCAGTGCGCCGGCATCCTCCTGCTGCCACAGCGCGGGCAGGCGCTGGCCGATCTCGGCCAGGGTGAAGCCCAACTGCTGTGCGGTGCGGATGTAGTGCACCAGCATCGCCGTTTCCGGCGGGTAGTCGCGGTAGCCGTTGCCCAGCCGGCGGGCGCCGATCAGGCCCTGCTTCTCGTAGAAGCGCAGTGCTTCGCGGGACAGCCCGCAGGCCTGGGCCAGTTCGCCGATGCGCATGGATTCTCCAACAAAGCTTGACCTTGAAGTTTACTTCAGGCCTGACAGTGGGCGCTCTTTCAGAGAACGAGTACTCCATGCAGCTCCCCTCCTATCTGCGAATCGTCCGTGCCAGCGCCGCCTACGACCTGCTGGTCACCCTGCCCTTCGCGCTGCCCTGGGGCTTTTCCGCCGTGCATGCGGCCATGGCCGCGCTGGCCGCCGCCTGGTCGCTGCCCGGCACGGTGCCCGCGCTGGACCCGCTGCACATGTTGCTGGCCAACCTGCTGGGATCGGTCGTGGTGGTGTGGTCACTGGCGCGCTGGTGGGCGCCCAGCGCGTTGATGGGGCGTCTGGATGCCGTTGCACGCGGCTTGTTTGCTGTCTGGCAGGTGTACGCCGTGGTACACGGGGCCAGCAGCATCGTGCTGCTGTTCACCGCGGCCGAAGTGGCGTTCGGCGTACTGCAGCTGCAACGGATTGCGCGGCCTGCGGTCGAGAAGGCAGACACGCCCTGACCGTCCCGCTTCACAGACCCAAGGCGGCGCGTTCACGCAGGCTGGCCGCGGGGCACAGGCATGGTGGATGCGTACCCCGCCGGAGTTTTCCATGCTTTCACCCCGTGTAGCCGTCCTTGCGCTCTCGTTGTTGGCCAGCCCTGTGTTCGCGCAGGCGCCACCCGCCGGTCTGCCCGCGCCCATTGCCGAACAGGCCGGCCCGGACACCGCATTGCGCTCGCCGCTGCACGCGCAGGTACTGCTGGACCGCGCCAATTTTTCGCCCGGCCAGATCGATGGCGAAGTGGGCAGCAACCAGCGCCGTGCGGTGTCGGGCTTCCAGGCGGCGCACGGGTTGACGGTGACCGGCGAACTGGACGATGCCACCTGGAAGGCGCTGCAGGCCGATGCCACCGCGCCCCTGACCAGCTACACGCTGACCGCCGAAGACGTGGCCGGTCCGTTCCAGCCGGTACCGAAGACACCTGCTGCGCAGTCCAAGCTGAAGGCCCTGGGCTATGCCAGCGTGGAAGAAGCGCTGGGCGAGCGCTTCCACGCCTCGCCCGAGCTGCTGAAAGCGCTGAACCCCGGCGTGGACCTGGGCAAGGCCGGCAATCGCATCCAGGTACCCAACATCGCCCCGGCGCCGCTGGCGAAAGCGGCCAAGGTGCTGATCGACAAATCCGATTCCACCCTGCAGCTGCTGGATGCGCAGGGCAAGGTGATCGCGCAGGTGCCGGTGTCTTCGGGCAGCGAGCACGATCCACTGCCGATCGGCGAATGGAAGATCCTCGGCGTGTTCCGCGACCCGCCGTTCCACTACAACCCGAAGCTGTTCTGGGATGCGCGCAAGGGCGACAAGAAGGCGACGCTGCCGCCGGGTCCGAACAATCCGGTTGGCCGGGTCTGGATCGATCTGTCCAAGCCGCACTACGGCCTGCACGGCACCCCCGAACCCGGACACGTGGGCAAGACCGAATCGCATGGCTGCGTGCGCATGACCAACTGGGATGCGCTGCGCGTGGCCGATGCGGTGGACGAATCGGTGCCCGTGGTGATGCAGGAGTAATGCCATGCGGCTTTCGCAGCTGATCGTGCTGGGGGTGGTGTTCGGCCTGGGGTTGGGATGGTGGCTGCGGCGTGATGCCGAGCCTGCGCGTGCTTTCGTACCAGCGCCAACGCAGGCCACGGCGCAGAACGCGCCAGCGGCGTTGGCTGCGCCTGCGCCGGCCACTGCGCCGACGCCCGCGCCCACCGTGGCGCCAACCGCTGCCGCCGCCGCTGCGCAACCGATCGGCCTGCTGCTACCGGTGCAGGGCGTGCAGCGCGCGCAGTTACGCGACACCTTCACCGATGCGCGCAGCGAAGGCCGCGTGCACGATGCCATCGACATCATGGCGCCGGCCGGCACACCGGTACTGGCGGTGGCCGACGGTACGGTGGAAAAGCTGTTCGACAGCGAACGCGGTGGCCTGACCGTCTACCAGTTCGAACCCAGCGGGCAATGGTGCTACTACTACGCGCACCTGCAGCGTTACGCCGACGGCCTGATGGAAAAGCAGGCGATCAAGCGCGGCGATGTGATCGGTTATGTGGGCAGCACCGGCAATGCCAGCGCCGATGCCCCGCACCTGCATTTCGAGGTGCATGTGCTGGGGCCGGAGAAGCAGTGGTGGAAGGGTGAATCGATCAACCCGTACCCGTTGTTCTAAAGCCCGCTGTTCTAGAGCCCAGAAGCAACCCGCACCGCCTCGCACGCGGCAATCAGGTCTTCGACCAGGCGACCGCTGACATCCAGCTCGCCCTCGTACTCGGCCAGGTTGCGCTGCTGGTGGCACTTGTCCAGCACGCGCCAGACCTCCGGGCCCACGCCCAAGGTGTGCTTCAGTGACTGGAACACGATGTAGCGGTTGCTGGGCCGGTAGCCCTGCCCGCGCAGTGCCGCCAGGCTCAGCGCGTGGGCCGCGTTGTAGGCCAGGTCGAAGCGGCTTTCCAGCGAAAGCGTGCCATTGCGTGCATCGCGCAGGCGCGCCAGGCCGGAACGCTGCAGTCCCTCGATCTCGCGCGCGTCCGGCGGCTCCAGCGAAAGCGGTTTACCCGGCCCGACCAGATTCTGCAAAGGCGAGGTCATCCTTTCCTCCAATCACCCACAGCTTGGGTTGTTCCAGCACCCGCTGCAGGAAGGCATTGCCTTTGCGCAGGCGCTCGCTCAGTTCTTCGTGCGTGTACAGCGTCGGATTCACGGGACGCCCCAGGCGTTCCTCCAGCGGGTCCAGCGCGGTCATCAGGTCAGCATAGCCCAAGGTATTGGACACCAGCAGCAGATCGATGTCGCTGTGTGCGGTGTCGCTGCGCTTGGCCACTGATCCGTACACGAATGCGCAGGTGATCTGGCTCTGCAGCGGCTGCAATGCGTCGCGCAGCGGACCGGCCAGGCCCACGGTCTTGTGCACCAGCGACACCAGTTCGGCGTGGATGGGCGACTGCGCGTTGGCCCGGTAGCGCTTCTGGTTGCCCACCTTGCGTTGGTTCACCAGACCGCTGGCGACCAGCTTGGCCACTTCGCGCTGCACGGCGCCCGAGCCGGCGCCACTGCCGCTGATCAGTTCGGAAATGCTGAAATCGCTGCGGTCCTGACCGAACAGCAGGGCCAGCACCCGTTGCTGGGTCTGGGTGAACAGCGCGTCGGCCAGGCCGATGGGGCCGGATGAAGAGGCAGTGGCGGCGGATATACCCATATTGGGCATTATTGTGCCCATATTGGGTATTTGGCAAGTGCCTCGCCAGGCATGGCCCGGCGCTACCGGGCGGATACGCGGCGGCGCCAGCGGCGCAGGGCGATGCTGGCGATCGCCAGCCCGGCGCCGACGATCAGCAGGCCCAAGGCCAGCGGCTGCCAGAAGAAGAACGGCCACAACCAGACGTAATCCAGATCGGTCAGCTTCAGCACGTCCATTGGCGGCAACAACTCCACCGAAGCCGCACGTCCAGCCAGCGCCGGCTCGACATCCAGCACGGTCACCCGCAACCAGGAACGGCCGCGCGGCAGCGCATCGCCGCGGCCGTAACCGAAGTACGCGTCAAACAGTCCCCCGCCCGCGATGGTTTCCAGCCGGCGCACGACGTCCGTGGTCGGAGGGCCGGCACGTACGCTGGTGCGGAACTGCGCCTGCTGTGTGGGGGTTTCCACGCTGAAGCGCACCGTGGGGTCCAGCGCCGGATCCGCTGCTTCGGGCAGATAGCGCAGGCGCAGCCGCAGGCGATCATCAATGAAGCGGTAGACCGTCACCTGTGCAGAGGCGCCCGGCTGCAAGCGCAGCGGCAGCGTCTGCGTGCGAGACGCGAGGTGGTTGGCGACCGCGCCCACCAGCAGCACAAGGCAGGCCAGCCCCCACAGGCTCCACAACACCCACAGGGTGACCCGCGCGACCGTCTCGCCCTTCACCGTTGTCCTCGTCATTGCACTACGTCCCTGCAGGCATGGCCCACACAGTAACGAAAAAGCCCCGCATGCGCGGGGCTTCTCCTTGCAACGACGCCGGGCCTGGCCCGGCGCTACCGGTCAATCGCTCAGGCGAACGGGTCCTGCAACACCATGGTGTGGTCGCGGTCCGGGCCGGTGGAGACGATGCTGATCGGGCAGCCGGCCAGCTCTTCCAGCGAACGCAGGTAGGCGCGTGCGGCCGGCGGCAGGTCGTCCCAGTTGGTGATGCCGTGGGTGTTCTCGCTCCAGCCCGGGAACTCCAGGTACACCGGGGTGCAGTCTTCCCAGCCCTGCGCGTCCAGCGGCGCGTACTCGGTACGCTTGCCGTTGTATTCGTAGGCAATGCAGACCTTCAGCTTTTCCATGCCGTCCAGCACGTCCAGCTTGGTGATGCACAGGCCGCTGATGCCGTTGATGGCCACGGCGCGCTTCAGCGCGACGATGTCCATCCAGCCGCAGCGACGCGGGCGACCGGTGGAGGCACCGTATTCGGCGCCGCGGTCACGGATGCCCTGGCCGATTTCATCGTCCAGCTCGGTCGGGAACGGGCCGCCGCCGACGCGGGTGGCGTAGGCCTTGGCGATGCCCAGCACGTAGTCGATCGAATCGGCGCCCACGCCGGTACCGGCCAGCGCACCACCGACGGTGGTGTTGGAGCTGGTGACGTACGGGTAGGTGCCGTGGTCGATGTCCAGCAGGGCGCCCTGCGCGCCTTCGAACAGCACGCGCTTACCCTGCTTGCGCAGGTCGTGCAGGATGCCGGCCACGTCGGACTTCATCGGCTGCACGTATTCGCCGAAGGCCAGCGCTTCGTCGTAGGTCTTCTGGAAATCGACCGCTTCGGTGCCCAGGTACTTGGTCAGCACGAAGTTGTGGTAATCCAGCGCGGTGCGCAGCAGTTCTTCCAGCTGCTTGGGGTAATGCAGGTCGGCGATGCGGATGCCGCGACGCGCCACTTTGTCTTCGTAGGCCGGGCCGATGCCGCGACCGGTGGTGCCGATCGCCTTGCCACCGGCAGCGCGCTCGCGCGCCTGGTCCAGGGCGATGTGGTACGGCATGATCAGCGGCGCGGCCGGGGAGATCTTCAGGCGCGAACGCACTTCCACGCCAGAGGTTTCCAGCTCGGCGATTTCCTTCTGCAGTGCGGCCGGCGAGATCACCACGCCGTTGCCGATCAGGCACAGCGCATCGTCACGCAGGATGCCCGACGGGATCAGGTGCAGGACGGTCTTCTTGCCGTTGATGACCAGCGTGTGGCCGGCATTGTGGCCGCCCTGGAAGCGCACGACGGCGCCGATTTCCTCAGTGAGCAGATCGACGATCTTGCCCTTGCCTTCATCGCCCCACTGGGCACCCAACACTACGACAGACTGACCCATGACGGGCTCCTCGATTTTGTTGCGGCCATCGGGGCCGCGGACGGTTGACCCGTGGCGAGGCTGGCCAGCGCGTGGGTGGCGGCTCCAAACGGGGAGCGGCCGGCGATGGATGGCCCAGACACGGAAAAAGCCGAACGGGGAGGCCCGTCCGGCTTTTGTGCATTATCCGGGTTTCCGGGGTCCGCTGCCACCCTTCCGACGGACGGCTTCACCGGCCGGTCAGGCGCCCCGCCCGGTCGCGCCGGCCGCTGGCCGGCAATGCCAACCAAGGTTGGCATCTACCAAAGCAAGACCACGCATGTGAACGCAGGCGGCCCGGCAGGCCCTTCAGTGCCGGGCCCACCACAGCAGGCTCAGGCCGGCCAGCAGCACCAGCCCGCCGAAGCTGCGCAGGGCCGGGCTGGGCAGGTCCAGCAGGCGCTCGGCCATGCGCTTCCAGGCCAGCGGCGCGGCGAACAGCAGCAGCCCTTCCAGCACGGCCACCAGGCAGAGGGCGGCGAACAGGTCTTTCATGGGGGTACTCCGGAAAAAGCACGGGGCCCGGCTGTTGGCCGGGCCCCGTGGGTCATGCGTGAAACTCAGCGGTCGTTCTTCAGGTACTGCAGGAACGGGTCGTTCTTGTCCAGCACGATCACGCCGTTACCGTCGGTCATGGAGCCACGGTAGGCCTCCAGGCTGCGGTAGAACGCATAGAACGACGGGTCGGCAGCGCCGGCCTGGCCGTAGATGCGTGCGGCATCGGCATCGCCTTCACCGCGCAGGCGCTGGGCATCACGCTCGGCCTCGGCGATCAGCACGGTGCTGTCGCGGTCGGCCTGGGCGCGGATGGTCAGCGACTGCTCTTCGCCCTCGGCGCGCAGCTTGGCCGCTTCCTGCTTGCGCTGGGCGCGCATGCGCTCGTACACGTCGTTGATCACCTGGCTGTCGGTCGGCAGGTCCACCTGCTTGATGCGCAGGTCGATCATCTGCATGCCCAGCCCGGCCACCGCTTCGTTGATGCCCTTGAGCTGTTCGGCAATCAGTTCGCTGCGGTCGCCGGAGACCAGCTGCTGCAGGGTGCGCGAGTTGATCTGGTTGCGCAGCGAATCGGTGATGATCGGCGCCAGGCGGGCATTGGCCACGCGCGGGTCGCCACCGGTGGCACGGAAGTAGTCGCCCACGTTGGAGATGTAGCCGATGGCGAAGAAGTCGACGCTGACGTCCTTCTGTTCGGCGGTGAAGTAACGTGCCGGGGCGGTGTCCAGCACCTGGAAGCGGCGATCGAACACACGCACCGTCTCCACCACCGGCAGTTTGAAGTGCAGGCCCGGCTTGATGTCCGAACGGACCACCTTGCCCAGGTTCAGCACCATCGCCGTCTGGTCTTCACGCACCACATAGACCGAGCCCAGCAGGCCCAGCAGGGCCGCTACGGCGACCGCAATCCACATCGAACTTCTCATCGGCTGCCCTCCTCACGGCCACTGGGTCGCCCGGTCGGGCGGCCGACCGGCCGGCCCGGGTCACGGGAAGCTTCCACCGCCGTGGCGCCCGGCAGCGACGGCATCACCACCTCCGGGTTCACCACCGGGGCCGGCGCCGAGGCGCTGGGGCGGGTATCGCCGGTCATCGGCACGTAGATCAGCTGGCGGCCATCGCCACCGATCACCTTGCGGTTCTCGCTCAGCACCTGCTGCACGGTCTCCAGCCACAGGCGCTTGCGGGTGACTTCCGGGGCGTTCTTGTACTGGGCCTGCAGCAGGCTGAAGCGCTGCGCATCACCCTCGGCCTTGGACACCACGGCCTGCTTGTAGCCTTCGGCGGTGGTACGGGCACGCGAGGCCTGGCCACGCGCTTCGGGCACCACCTTGGCGGCGTAGGCCTGGGCCTCGTTGATCAGGCGTTCCTTGACCTGCTGGGCGCCGTTGACCTCGTCGAAGGCCGGCTTGACCTCTTCCGGCGGACGGGCGTCCTGCAGGGTCAGGCCGGTCACGGTCAGGCCGGTCTTGAACGCCTTCAGCAGCGCCTGCAGGCGTTCTTCGGCGGCCACGGCCAGCGGACCACGGTTGTTCAGCACGGCATTGAGGTCGGCACGGCCGACTTCCTCACGCACCGCGCTCTGCGCCGACTGCTCCAGCACCTGGTTGGCATCGACCGTGCCGAACAGGTACTGCTGCGGGTCGTCGATGCGGTACTGCACGTTCAACGAGACATTGACGATGTTCTCGTCGCGGGTCAGCACCGGTACCTGGATCGAGAAGGTCTTGATCTCGGTGGCGTTGACCTTGGTGACCGACTCGATCGGCCACGGCAGCTTGAAGTTCGGGCCAGGGGTCAAGATGCGCGAGAACTGGCCAAAGCGCAGCACCACGCCGCGCTGCTGTTCGCCGATCAGCTGGAAGCTGGAGAACAGCACCAGCAGCACCACGGCCGCCGCCACCCAACGCAGGATGCCCCCGTCGAACAGATCCTTCAGCGGCCCGGGCAGACCGCCCCAGCCACCGCCATTGCCACCGCCGCGTGACCGGAACGGCCCACGTCGATTGTCCTCGGGGCCTTGTCCGCCCTTGTTGCCGCCGGGTGTATTCCAGGCCATGCACGCTCCATCAAGATATGGGCTGCGACGCGGGCCCTTCCCGCAACGCCAGCCGTGAACCATCTCCGATCATACAAGATGGGGCGGACCGGCAGGATTGAAAGGGTGGTGACGCGGTAAGGTTGTGTTTTCCTCGAAGTCAGGCAACGCCGATGGCCCCCACCCCTCCGTTCACCGCCTTCCGGATCGAAAACGACAGTGCCGGCTACCGCAGCGGCCTGACCCAGCTGGGCGTGGACGACCTCAACCCCGGCCAGGTGCTGATCCGCGCCCACTGGTCATCGGTGAACTACAAGGACGCCCTGGCCGGCACTGGCAAGGGCCGGATCCTGCGGCGCTTCCCGCTGGTGGGGGGCATCGACGTGGCCGGCACCGTGGTGGCTTCCAGCGACCCGGCCTGGCGCGAGGGCGATGCGGTGCTGGCCACCGGCTGCGGCCTGAGCGAGACCCGCGACGGCGGCTACAGCCAGTACGTGCGCCTGGAATCGAGCGCGGTGATCGCTCAACCCAGCGGCCTGACCCCGCGCGAGGCCATGGTGCTGGGCACCGCCGGCTTCACCGCCGCGCTGGCGCTGCTGCGCCTGCAGGACAACCGGCAGACCCCCGGGCACGGTCCGCTGGCAGTCACCGGCGCCAGTGGCGGTGTGGGCGCGCTGGCCGTGGATATCTTCAGCCGCGCCGGCTACAGCGTGCATGCCATCAGCGGCAAGCCCGAACAGGCGGGGTTCCTGCGCGACATTGGTGCGGCCGAGGTGCTGCAGCGTGACGCATTGGCTGATACCGCCCCGCTGCAGTCGGCCCGCTTCGGCGGCGGCCTGGACAATGCCGGCGGCCCGATGCTGGCCAGCCTGCTGGCGCAGACCGTGCCCTACGGCAGCGTGGTCAGCGCCGGCCTGGCCGCCAGCCCGGCGTTGGAGATGACGGTCATGCCGTACATCCTGCGCGGCGTGTCGCTGCTGGGGGTGTCCTCGGCCAACGCCCCGCGCGATCTGCGCGAAGCGGTGTGGGCCAAGCTTGGCGGCGCATGGAAGCCGCAGCACCTGGACCGCATCTGCACCGCTGAAGTGGGCCTGGACGAACTGCCCGGCGTGTTCGAACGCATGCTGGCCGGCGGGTCGCTGGGGCGCACGGTGGTGCGGATCGACTGAGCGTTGCAGGCAGGCGACGGACGGCAGGGCGCGGCCCTCCCGCCATCACGTTGCCCGCACTACACTGCGGGCAACACATGGGGAACAACATGGCACGCATTCTGATCGTCGACGATTCACCGTCGCAGCTGTTGGGGATACAGCGCATCGTCGAGAAGCTCGGGCACCAGATCCTGACCGCCACCGATGGCGCGGCCGGCGTGGAAACCGCCAAGGCCGAGCTGCCTGACCTGGTGCTGATGGACGTGGTGATGCCCAACCTCAATGGCTTCCAGGCCACCCGCACGCTGGCCCGCGACGAGGCCACCCGGCATATTCCGGTGATCCTGGTCACCACCAAGGACCAGGACACCGACCGCATGTGGGGCATGCGCCAGGGCGCCAAGGCCTACATCACCAAGCCGTTCTCGGAAGACGAACTGTCCGAAGTGCTGGAGCGGGTGTTCGCCGGCCAGGGCTGAACCCGTTTCTGTAGAGTCGAGCCATGCTCGACTGCTCTTGGTTGCAGCAGTCGAGCATGGCTCGACTCTACATTTCATAGCGCCAGGGCGATCTCAGATCGTTTCGCCGAACGCCTTGGCCAGGTTGCGATAGGCCTTCTTCTGCGCATCGTCGGTCGCGGCCGGGGCCACGATCTCCAGCTCCACGATCTGGTCGCCGTCGGGGTTGCCCGGCAACCCTCGACCGCGCAGGCGCAGCTTGCGGCCGGCATCGGAATCGGCCGGGATCTTCAGCTCCACGCTACCGCCCAGGGTCGGCACGCTGATGCTGGTCCCCAGCGCCGCCTGCCAGGGCGTCACCTGCAGGGTGTACAGAATATTGCGCCCGTCCACCTCGAACTGCGGGTGCGCGGCATATTCCACTTCCAGCAACAGGTTGCCGCCGTGGTTGCCCTGCCCGGCCAGGCGGATCACCTGCCCCGGCCGGATACCCTTGGGCACGCGCACGTCCAGCTGCCGGCCATTGACCGTGATGCGCAGGCTGTCGCCCTTGTAGGCCGCTTCCAGCGGTACCGACAGCTTGGCCCGGGTATCGCGGTTGGGCGCGTGGCCCTGGCTGCTGAAGCCCGGGGCGGCGCCCGGCCCCTGGCCGCCGCGCTGGCGTGCGAACAGGCTTTCGAAGAAATCGCTGAAGCCGCCGCCGGCACCACCGCCGCCGCCGAACACTTCCTCGAAGTTGAAACCGCCGCCACCATAGTTGGGCGGCACGTTGAATTCCTCGCCGGGCCGGTAGCCCTGCGCGCGCAGCTGGTCATAGGCCGCGCGCTTTTCGGGGTCGCGCAGCGCCTCGTAGGCCTCGTTCACCGCCTTGAACTTGTCTTCCGCCCCGGCCTCCTTGCTGACGTCCGGGTGGTACTTGCGTGCCAGGCGGCGATAGGCGGTCTTGATTTCCGCATCGCCCGCGCTCGGCTCCACCCCCAGGGTGGCGTAGTAATCCTTGAATTCCATCCAGCTACCTCGATCTGCTTCGGCCGCGCCGGTGGCGCCGCCCCGGGTTCATTCTACGCGCCGGCGATGCTACGCCGCGCACCGTGCGGCCCTGGTGAGGCCGACTGATCCTGCGCAATGCAGCCGCCCTGCCGGTGCGGCAGGCTGAGGCTGGCGGCCCCCGCCGCAACGTTCCAAGATGGGGCGTGCACGCCGGGTTTCCAATGTCTTGACGCGTTCATCCCACCCACCCTTCTAGCCTGCCCCCGCAAGGAGTTCCCATGACCATCCACGTCGGCGACCGCATTCCGGAAGTCACCCTCAAGCGCATCCGCGAAGGCGTCGAGACCCTCGATACCCACGCCCTGTTCGACGGCCGCAAGGTCGTGCTGTTCGCCGTGCCGGGTGCCTTCACCCCCACCTGTTCGGCGCGCCACCTGCCCGGCTACGTGGAGGCGTTCGATGCGTTCCGCCAGCGCGGCATCGAGGTCTACTGCATGGCGGTCAACGATCCGTTCGTGATGAAGGCCTGGGCGGCCGACCAGCGCGTGCCCGACGGCCTGCTGATGCTGTCCGACGGCAATGCGGGGCTGACACGTGCGCTGGGCCTGGAGCTGGATGCCAGTGCCTCGGGCATGGGCATCCGCGCGCGCCGCTTCGCCCTGTACGCCGACGACGGCGTGGTGCAGGCGCTGTGGATCGAGGAACCCGGTCAATTTGAAGTGTCTTCGGCGCAGTACGTGCTGGAGCATCTGCCCACCTGACACCCCACCCAGAGGAAACGGCCAGCCATGTCCACCAAGCCAGCCAAGACCAGCAAGCCCAGTGCCACCGTCACCGCCATCAGCGACCGCAAGGCGCTGCGCGAGCGGGCCCGCCGCAACATCGAAGACGGTGCCATCACCGACAGCTACAGCGCCGACCGCAAGGCGGTGATCAAGCTGCTCAACGATGCATTGGCCACCGAGTATGTGTGCGTGCTGCGCTACTACCGCCACTACTTCATGGCCAAGGGCATGCTGGCCGATGCGGTGAAGGCCGAATTCCTGGAGCACGCCCAGCAGGAACAGGCCCACGCCGGCAAGCTGGCCGAACGCATCGTGCAGCTGGGCGGTGAACCCGACCTCAATCCGGACACGTTCTCGGCGCGCTCGCATGCCGAATACAAGGAAGGCAGCGATCTGCGCGACATGGTGCGGGAAAACCTGGTGGCCGAGCGCATCGCCATCGACAGCTACCGCGAGATGATCAATTTCGTCGGCGACCGCGACACCACCACCAAGCGCATCCTGGAAGAGATCCTGGCGCAGGAAGAAGAACACGCCGATGAGTTTGCCGATCTGCTGGATGGCTGGATCGGGAAATAGCGGCCCGGCAAGCGCTCTGGTAGATGCCCACCTTGGTGGGCAGTTGTTCCGGGGTGTGCCAACCAAGGTTGGCACCTACCGTAGATGCCCACCTTGGTGGGCAGTTGTTCCGACGTGTGCCAACCAAGGTTGGCACCTACCAAAGCAGGTCGCGGCGCTACCGCAGCACGTTGAACCGCACCTGGGTCCAGGCGCCGTCGGACGCCAGCGCGGTCAACGTATGCGCGCCGGGCTCGGCAAATTCGCGCTGCATCAGCTGCGCACCCTGCGTCTGCGCGATCCAGCGGCCATCCAGCAGCCAGTCCACGTGCTGCTCGCTGCCCAGCGCGCGCAGCTGCAGGCGCACGCCATGCTCGGCATTGGGCGCGCGCGCCAGTGCGGCGCCGTCGTTCAGTCCATCGATATGCAGGGCCACGCTGGCCTCGCGACCGTCGTCGCGACAATCCGGTGAGAGCGCCGGCAACTGCGAGGCGTCGCGCGTGGCCTTGGCCAACCACGGTGACAGCAACGCCGGCCAGCGCGCGATCTCGCCCGGCACTTCCACATGCGGCGCGCTGCAGTCGGCGGACAGGCGCAAGCCGCTGCGCGCATCGGCCACGTAGCGCTGCCGCCCCGGTTGCCAGCGCCGCGCGTCGCGCTCGGGGAAGGTCAGCGGCGCCGCACCGTCCAGCAGGAAGGCTGGCATGCGCCGCTGGCACAGCGACGCCGGCAGCCCCTCGGCGCGCTCACCGGTGGGCCAGCACACGTCTGCCTCGCTGACACTGGCCGGCATCGGCGCGGCCGCCGAATCACCGCGCTGGCGCGGCAGGCTGTCCACCACTTCGAACATCAGCGGCAAGGCGGTCACCGCACCGTACTGGCCGGGCAGCGGCGTGCCATCGGGCCGCCCCACCCACACGCCCACGGTGTAGTGGCGGGTGCCGCCGATCGCCCAGGCATCGCGGAAGCCGTAGCTGGTGCCGGTTTTCCACGCCACGCGCGGGCGCCCGCCGACATCGAAGGTGCCCACGCCGTAGCCTGGCCGTGGATTGGATTCAAGCATCTCGCGCACGATCCATGCCGCGCCCGGCGACACCAGTCGGCGCTCCACCATCGGCTCATCGGCGGTATAGCGCACGCGACCGGCAATGCCATTCCGATTCAATGCAGCGAACGCGCCCACCAGGTCTTCCAGGCGCGCGCCGGTGCCGCCGAGAATCAACGACAGATTGGGCTGCGCGCCCGGCGGGAATCGCAGCTGGATGCCGGCGTGGGACAGACGGGCGGCGAAGCGTGCAGCCCCCACCCGTTGCAGCAGGTCCACCGAAGGCACGTTCAACGACAGGCGAAGCGCGGTGGCCGCACCTACCGGGCCGTTGAAGGCCATGTCGAAATTTCCGGGACGGTAACTGCCGAAGCTCTGCGGCGCATCCACCAGCAGGCTTTCCGAATGGATCAGCCCATCGTCCAGCGCCATGCCGTACAGGAAGGGCTTGAGGGTGGAGCCGGGCGAGCGCCAGGCCTGCACCATGTCCACGTGCCCCAGCCGCTGCCGATCACCGAAGGACAGCGTGCCCACGTAGGCGCGCGCCTGCAGGGTCTGGTTGTCCACCACCAGCAGCGCGGCGGAGGTGCGCTCGGGCAGGCCGGAAAAATAGCTGGCCACGCGCTCTTCCAGGGTGCGCTGCAGGCCGATGTCGATGCCGCTTTCAATGCGCGCCTGGCCGGGATAGGTGGCGTGCAGCCGCTGCGCCAGCAGGGCCGCATGCATCGGCGGCCGCAGCGAGCGCGCCACCACGTTTTCGACGCGTGCATCAGACACCTCGTCGGCCGACCACACGCGCTGCTGGGCCATGCGCGCCAGCACCTTGTCACGTGCTTTCTGCGCCGCTTCCGGGTGCCGGTCCGGGCGCAGCCGGCTCGGTGCCTGCGGCAGCACCGCCAACAGGGCCGCCTCGGCATGCGAAAGCTGCGCCGCCGACTTGCCCAGGTACGCCCAGCTGGCTGCCTCCACACCTTCGATGGTGCCGCCGTAGGGCGCCCGTTCCAGGTACAAGGCCAGGATCTGCGCCTTGGACAGGTGCACTTCCAGCTGCACCGCGCGCAGCATCTGCTTCAGCTTGCCCCATGGCGTACGCGAGTGCGGGTCGAGGATGCGCGCCACCTGCATGGTCAGGGTGGAGCCACCGGACACGATGTGGCCGCCGCGCAGCAGCTGGGCTCCGGCACGCAGGATCGCCAGCGGATTGATGCCAGGGTGCTTCCAGAACCAGCGGTCTTCGTAGGTCAGCAGGGCCTGCAGGTACAGCGGCGACACGCTGTCCACCGTGGCCGGGTAGCGCCACACGCCTTCGGCATCGGCGAAGGCCCGCAGCGGACTGCCATCGGCGGCCACCACCAGCGTGCTGGTGTCGCGCTGCTTCGGTAGCGGCGGCGGGAACGCCCAATCCAGTACCAGCAGCAGGGCCAGCAGCGCGGCGGTGCCCCAGCGCAGCCACGGCCACAGGGGCCGCAGCCGGCGGCGCAGGGCCGCCAGCCGCATTCTGATCGATCGCTTCATGGTCTGCGGTCAGCAGGACGGACCGCGCCACCGCGGCCCGTCCGCGCCATCACGGCTGCACCACCGTGATCGTGGTCGGGTTGCTGCGACCAACGCCACGCAGCTGCGGGCGGTACATGTCTTCCACCAGCGGCGGCGGCACCGTGTAGGTACCCGGAGTGACCGCGCGCACCAGATAGAAGACGTTCGCCTTGCTGCCACGGGACAGCTTCAGCGCCGCCACGTAGCGGTCATCGCGGAACTCCTCGTGCTTGGTATCGGCCGCTTCGCCACGGTCGCTGATGGTGATGCCATCGACCACCACGTCGGCCCACTGCTTGGCGTCGCCCAGGTTGAAGTTCTCGATTTCCAGGCCGGCCGGCAACAGGTCCGTAAGCAGTGCATCGGGCATGGTGGTATCGGCGGTGACGGTAACGCGCACGATCAGTGCCTCGCCTTCCTTCAGCGGGCGCGGCGTCCACGGCTTGCCATCGGTGCCGTAGTAGCTGCGCTCCACGCCCAGCACGCTGTTGTCCGGTGCCGGTGCCGTGCGCGGAATGCCGGCCACGTCGATGCTGGCGAACATCGGCGGCTGCCCCTGCGGGCTGAAGCGCACGCCGCTGGCCAGTTCGCCAGCGCTGAAGTTGCGACCGAACAGCTTGCGCTCGCCAATCGCTTCGGTGTTGCCACCGATCACCAGCTCACCGGCGACCAGCGCCTTCTGGTTGGCCGACAGCGCCTTGCCCAGGCGCGCGATGGCGACCTGTTCCTGGGTGCTCAGCCACATCCAGCCGGCATTGCGGCGCGCATCCAGGCCGCGGCCCAGATCAACGGCGCGGGCATCCCAGGCCGGCTTGGCCAGCTTGTTTTCATGGGTCAGCGCGATCATCAGCGCGTCGTCACGGATGGCACTGCCGTAGTCGCCGAAGTACGACGGCCGTTCGCTGCTGGACTTGGCGAACGCCGCCGCCAGTGCCGCCTGGCCACGCTTGGCATCGCCCTGCAGCGACAGCGCCACGCCCAGGTGGACCAGCGACAGGCCACCGACCGCCTTGCTGCGCTCGTTGTCGTACAGCGTGCGCAGGGTGCCCAGCGGGGCACGGTTGACCCGCGCCAGCACGTAGCCCGAATAGGCCTGGTTGGCGAACTTCAGCTTTTCGCGTTCGTCCTGGCCATAGAACTGGTTGCCACCGGACAGCAGGTCCTCGCTCAACCGGTTCAGCGCCTTCTGCAGCACGTTGTCCGGCACGGCGAAGCCGGCGTCCTTGGCATCGAGCAGGAACTCGGTGATGTACGGGGTCAGCCACGGGTTCACGTAGCCATCGTCACCCCACATGGAGAAGTTGCCGTTGGCCACCTGCATCGATGCCAGTCGGCCGAACGCGCCTTCCATGCGCTCACGACGGGTCTTGGCATCCAGGCCATCGGCACCCAGCATCGACGAGGTGGCCTGGTCCAGGATCAACGCGGCGTAGCCCTTGCTGGTGGTCTGTTCGGCGCAGCCATACGGATAGTTCAACGCGCCCTGCAGCGCACTGGCGAACGGAATGGGCGGCAGCGGGCTGACCAGCAGGCGCGCGTTCACCGATTCGGCCATCAGCCCCTCGGTCAGGCTGCCATCCAGACTGACCGCGGCCAGCGGATCGAGCGTGCGCACCTGCGAGCGCACTACCTGCGGCCACGCCGCGCGCACCGGCAGTTCGTAGCTGCGGTCGGCCTTGAAGCCGTTGCCGTCCACCCGCACCCGCACCTTGGCCACGCTGTGCCCCTCGCGCGCCGACAGCGGGAAGCTGAGCGTGCTCTTGGCATCGGCATTCAACTGCACGCTGCGCGTGCCTTCGGCCAGCGACAGCGGACCTTCGGTTTCCACCCGCACGTTGAACGCGCCCGGCTTGCCGGTGAAGTTCTGCACGTCCAGGGTGACCGTGCTGCGGTCGCCCGGGGCGAGCACGCGCGGCATGCTGGCTTCGGCCAGGATCGGCGCGCGCACCACGGTTTCCACGTCGCGCTTGCCGTACTGGTCGTCGCTGTAGACCACCGCCGACACGCGCAGGGTGCCGTTGAAGTCGGGCACCTTCAGGCGGATGCGCGCGATGCCCTTGGCATCGAGCTGCACCGGGCCGGAGAACAGGTCCACGGTCTGCACGCGCGCGGTCGGCCGCTTGGCCTGCGGCAGTGCCTGCAGGCCCATGTCGCCGCCGAACTTCAGCTTGCCGCTGCCGCCATCGAAGCTTTCGATCACCCGGCTGTAGATGTCGTAGGCATCGATGCCCAGGCGGCGTTGGGCGAAGAAATGCGCGCCGGCATCGGGCACCGGGAAGCGGGTGATGTTGAGGATGCCCACATCGACAGCCGAGACCGTGACATGCGCGGTCTTGCCGGCCAGCTGCGGTGCGCTGACCGTCACCGGCAGGTCCTGTTCCGGACGCATCTGCTTGGGCGCGACCAGGCCCACGGCCACGGTGCGGCCCTTGCGGTCCATCGGCACGTGCACCACGCCCACCGCGCGCGCCGGGGTGATCTTGCTGGGCGCGGTACCGCCACGGAACACCAGCGCGGTGATGTAGACATCGTGGCGTTCCCAGTCGGCCGTGACCGGAATCTTGAAGGTGGCGCCCGGCTTGGCGTCGATCTCCTGCACGTACAGCATGCGATCGGATTCGACCATCAGCAGGCCCTTGCCGGCGTGCGGCGGGGTAACCGTCACCTGCAGGGTGTCACCGGCCTTGTAACCGGTCTTGTCCAGGCCCAGCTTGACCTTGTCCGGGCGGGCGTCCAGGCCGCGGTTGTCATCGCCCCAGCTCCAGCCAGCGCGGAACGGATAGCGACTGGTCAGGCCAGTGGACGGATCGAACACCTCCACCCGATACTCGCCCCACTCCACCGGGAAATCGAAGGCCACCGCGCTGCTGCCGGCATCGACGGTGCGCGTTTCCTTGTTCTCGAAGCGGCGGGTGAAATCGTAGTCCCAGCGGTTGTCGTTGAAGGTCCAGTGGTAGTCGCGCAGCTCGCGCACCAGGGTCACCTTCAGGCCCTTGGCCGGCTTCGGCGTGCCTGCCGCATCCACGCGCAGCAGCTCGAAGCGCGCATTGCCATTGGAATCGGCGCCATCATCGGGGTTGAACAGCGGGCGCACGCCGACCAGCGCATCGGCCGGCCACATCACCCGCTTCAGGGTGCGGGTGACCGTGCGGCCACCGGTCTCGTACAGGCTGCCCGACAGCACCACGGCAATCGGCGCCTTGGCCTTGGCCGCCTCTTCGGGCAGTGCAACGTCCTGGCGCAGCTGGCCGTTGGCCGGCAGCGTGGTATCGATCACATCCTTGGCATCACGCGGCAGCTGCAGGGTCGGGTCGCCGAAGAAGTAGCCCGGCAGGCCGTCCACCGGCTTCTGCTCGGCGGCCACGGCCATGCGCGCGGTGAAGCGGTTGCCATCGGCCGGCGCACCATACAGATAGGCGCCGTTGGCCTGCAGGCGCAGTTCCTCGCCCGGCTTCAGCGTCTTCTGCGCGCTGTCCAGGTCCAGCTTCATGCGCTCGGGCAGGAACTCTTCGATGCGCAGGGTCATGCCCTGGATCGCTTCCTTGCTGGCCGGGTCGGTACGGAACTCGACCTGCCAGCGCCCGGTCGGCGCCTCGGCGGGAATGACCTGTTCGAAGTTGATGTAGCCCTGCTCGCCCGGCTGCAGGCGGGTTTCGCGGAAGGTCTTGCCGTCGGGCTGTTTCAGGCGCAGGAACACCGGCTGAGGCTTGACGGGCTTGCCGTCGTTGTCGCGCAGCAGCGCCGACAGGCGCACGGTCTCGCCCGGGCGGTACAGATCGCGCCCGGACCAGGCGTAGACATCGAACCAAGCGTTGTCACGACCGGCCACGGCGAATTCGCTCAGGTCCAGCGCGGGCTGGTTGAACGGCAGGAAGCTGGTGTCCTTGCCACTGCTGGCCACCAGCACATGGGCCGCGTCCAGGGTGTAGTTCAGCAGGGCGTTGCCGTTGCCGTCGGTGCTGCCCTTGAGCACCACTTCGCCCTTGGCATCGAGCACGCGCAGATCCACGCTTTTCAGCGCGGCGCCATCCTTCAACGAGGCGGTGTGGACGAACAGCTTGTCCTTGTAGGCGCGGGTATGCAGGCCGATGTCGCTGACCGAGAAGAACGCGGTGTCGAATTCGCCTTCGTAATCACCGGTGCGCTTGAGCAGGGCGAAGTACAGGCCCGGTTCCTGCAGTTCCTTGATGTCCTGGGTTGGCAGATACGTCAGAACGCGCTCGTTCTGCTTGCCGCCCAGGATGAAGCGGTTGACGTAGACCGGCTCGGCCAGCTTGTTGATCGGGCTGCGCTCGTAATCGCTGCTCAGTTCCCAGCTGCCGCGACGGCCGCCGCGCTGGTACTGGCTGAAGAACGTCGGCAGGTCCTTCTCGCGCACGCGCAGGAATTCGACGTCCACTTCCGGCACGTTCACCGACACCACCGGCAGGCCGCGGCTGTCCTTGGCCGGCAGCACGCTGCCCTGCGAAGCGAAACCGGCCACCGGTTTCAGTTCGCCGCTGAACACCTTCTGCTTCAGTTCCTTGCCCAGGCGATTGCCGTCGGCGGCCAGCAGGTCCGGGGACACGACCAGGCTGTATTCCTTGCCGGCCTCCACGAACGGGTAACGCAGGGTCAGACCGTCATCGGACAGGGTCCAGCTGCTGTCATCGGTGCCGACCTTCTCTTCGAAGCGCACCAGCTTGTCGAAATCCTGGGTGCCGACCAGCGGGCGCGAGAACTCCAGCGCCAGCGACAGGCCGTCATTCTTCTGGTCCGGATAGGCGCGCAGCAGGGTGAAGTCCTTTACCTGCTCGGCCTGGGTGGTGATCGCTTCACCACTGGCCTTGGGCAGCTGCCCACTGTCGTTGCGGCAACCGGCCAGGCCCAGCAACAGGCCTCCTGCCAGAACAGCCGCCGCCCAACCCCACCGCTTCCGCCGTGCCGGACCGCTCATGTCGTCACTCCTTGATCGAGGCGGCCATTATAGGGCCGCCGCGTCAAGGTGTTGACGGCGGGTGGCCGGTAGTCGCCAACCTTGGTTGGCGCTGGGCCCCACGCACGCGCGGGGGCGCGCCTGCCCACCAAGGTGGGCAGCTACCAGGCCCCGTGCAGCTACCGGCCTTATTCGGCCGGCACCCGTACCTTGCCTTCCATCAGCACCCGGGCGCTGCGGCTCATGATCGCCTTGGTCACCGTCCACTGGCCGTCCACCTTCCCGGCCTGGGCGCCGACCCGCAGGGTGCCGGAGGGATGGCCGAAGGTGACTGCCTCACGCTGGCCGCCACCGGCCGCGCGGTTGACCAGGGTGCCCGGAATCGCCGCGGCGGTGCCAATGGCCACTGCCGCGGTACCCATCATCGCGTGGTGCAGCTTGCCCATCGACAGCGCGCGCGCATGCAGATCGATGGCCGAGGCCGGGATGGCTTTGCCGCTGGACGACACGTAGTCCTGTGCCGGCGCCACGAAGGCCACCTTCGGCGTGTGCTGGCGGGTCGCCGCGTCTTCCAGCTTC
The DNA here is from genome assembly GCF_003086875.1 of Stenotrophomonas sp. ZAC14D2_NAIMI4_6. NCBI lineage: Bacteria > Pseudomonadati > Pseudomonadota > Gammaproteobacteria > Lysobacterales > Lysobacteraceae > Stenotrophomonas > Stenotrophomonas sp. ZAC14D2_NAIMI4_6. The sequence continues at coordinate 3,169,213 of NZ_CP025996.1, forward strand.
GCGATCAGGCCCATGCGCAGTGCACCGTGGGCACGAATGGTCTCGAACTTCTGCAGGGCCGCCTTGTCTTCGTTGATGGCCGGCTGCAGTTCGGTGCCGGTATAGCCCAGGTCGGCCGCGTTGAGGAAGATGGTCGGGATGCCAGCGGTGATCATCGTCACCTCGAAGCTGCCCACACCCGGCACGTCCAGAGTGTCCACCAGGTTGCCGGTGGGGAACATCGCGCCGGCATCGCCGTCATCGGACGGATCGATGAACTCCAGCTGGATCTCGGCCGCCGGGAAGGTCACGCCATCCAGCTCGAAATCACCGGTTTCCTGCACTTCGCCGTTGCACATCGGCACGTGGGCGATGATGGTCTTGCCGATGTTGGCCTGCCAGATGCGCACCGTGCACAGGCCGTCGCGCGGCACGCGGGCCGGGTCGACCAGGCCATTGGCAATGGCGAACGGCCCCACCGCCGTACTGAGGTTGCCGCAGTTGCCACTCCAGTCGACGAAGGAGGTATCGATGGAGACCTGGCCATACAGGTAATCCACGTCGTGATCCGGCACCGACGCGGCGGAAATGATCACGCACTTGCTGGTGCTCGACGTTGCCCCGCCCATGCCATCGGTGTGCTTGCCATAGGGATCGGGCGAACCGATCACCCGCATCAGCAGCGCATCACGGGCGGGGCCCGGCACCTGCGCCGCTTCGGGCAGGTCCTGCAGGCGGAAGAACACGCCCTTGCTGGTGCCACCGCGCATGTAGGTGGCGGGAATACGGAGTTGCGGGAGGAAGGTCATCGTCGGATCCAAGCGTTTGAATGTCAGGAGATGTCTTGCATCAGCCCATCAAGGCCACGGTCAACACACCACACGCGTATGACGTGCACGCGCGCAGGCTGGTCAATGTAGTAAACGAGATAGCGTTCAAATGACGATACCGGGATGAAACGCAACGTGCCCGGCAACTGCGCGGCAAGATCGGCGTGTCTGCTGGAGCCCGAAGCGGGAAACAAGGCAATGCGCTGCAGGGTGGCCTCCAACTCGACCAGGAAACGCGTACCTAACGCGGCTCCTCCCTGTCGCGCAAACCACAGCGCGGCATCTGCAGCGTCGGTCTCTGCCCTCGGCCTCCAGTCAATCGCCTTCACGCTCCATCCTTTCGGTCAGTTCGCGACGCATGCGCTCGAACGTGTCAGCCGTCACAGGCGTGGCAGGCCCTGAGGCCAAGCCCTCGGCGATCAACTGTCGAAGCAATGCTTCCGCCTTGCTGCGCTGACGCTGGCGGATCAGGTCGCGCACGTAGTCGGAGGTGCTGGAGTAACCGCCTTCGCGCACTTCCTCGTCCACGAACTGCTTGAGCGGATCGGTCAGCGAAATGTTCATGGTGGCCATCAGACTCTCCTTTGGCAGTTTTTGCCAAGTCAGTGTGCGCCCCACCCTGGTGTCGGACAAGCCCGCCCCCCGACAGTCAGGGGCAGGCATTCAGCCCGGCCTCACGCCACCTTGGCTCCTTCCAGGAAGTCCTGTGCGAAGCGCTGCAGCACGCCGCCGGCCTCGTAGATCGCCACTTCCTCGTCGCTGTCCAGGCGACAGGTAACCGGCACCACCACGTCCTGACCGTCGCGGCGGTGGATGACCAGGGTCAGGTCGGCGCGCGGGGTGCGCTCGCCCACTACGTCGAAGGTCTCGGTGCCGTCGATGCCCAGGGTCAGGCGGGTGGTGCCCGGCTTGAACTCCAGCGGCAGCACGCCCATGCCGATCAGGTTGGTACGGTGAATCCGCTCGAAGCCCTCGGCCACGATCGCTTCCACGCCGGCCAGGCGCACGCCCTTGGCGGCCCAGTCACGCGAGCTGCCCTGGCCGTAGTCGGCACCGGCGATGATGATCAGCGGCTGCTTGCGGTCCATGTAGGTTTCGATGGCCTCCCACATGCGCATCACCTTGCCTTCCGGCTCCACCCGCGCCAGCGAACCCTGCTTCACGCTGCCGTCGTCGTTGCGCACCATTTCGTTGAACAGCTTCGGGTTGGCGAAGGTGGCGCGCTGCGCGGTCAGATGGTCACCACGATGGGTAGCATAGGAATTGAAGTCTTCTTCCGGCAGGCCCATCTTCGCCAGGTATTCGCCGGCGGCGCTGGAGGCCAGGATCGCATTGGACGGCGACAGGTGGTCGGTGGTGATGTTGTCCGGCAGCACGGCCAGCGCACGCATGCCCGCCAACGTGCGTTCACCGGCCAGCGCACCCTCCCAGTACGGCGGGCGGCGGATGTAGGTACTCTGCGGGCGCCAGTCGTACAGCGGGCTGACCGCCGCGCCATGCTCCACGCGCACGTTGAACATCGGGTTGTAGACCTTGCGGAACTGCTCGGGCTTCACCGAGGCCTTCACCACGGCATCGATCTCGGCATCGCTCGGCCAGATGTCCTTCAGGCGGACTTCGTTGCCTTCGGCATCCACGCCCAGCACATCCTTTTCGATATCGAAGCGCACGGTGCCGGCGATGGCGTAGGCGATCACCAGCGGCGGCGAGGCCAGGAAGGCCTGCTTGGCATACGGGTGGATGCGGCCATCGAAATTGCGGTTGCCCGACAGCACGGCGGTCGCGTACAGGTCGCGATCGATGATTTCCTGCTGGATCTTCGGGTCCAGCGCGCCACTCATGCCGTTGCAGGTGGTGCAGGCGAAGGCCACGATGCCGAAGCCCAGCTGCTCCAGATCGGGCAGCAGGCCGGATTCTTCCAGGTACAGCTGCACGGCCTTTGAGCCCGGTGCCAGCGACGACTTCACCCACGGCTTGCGCTGCAGGCCGCGCGCGTTGGCGTTGCGCGCCAGCAGCGCCGCGGCGATCACGTTGCGCGGATTGGAGGTATTGGTGCAGCTGGTGATGGCCGCGATGATCACCGCGCCATCGGGCATCAGGCCCTGCGCCTGTTCGCCACGGCCCGCCGCCAGCTTGGCTTCATCGGCGATGCCGCGCTCGGCCAGCTCGGCGGTGGCCACACGCTTGTGCGGGTTGCTCGGCCCGGCCATGTTGCGCACCACGCTGGACAGGTCGAAACGCAGCACGCGCTCGTACTGGGCAGTGACCAGGTCGTCGGCCCACAGGCCGGTGGTGCGCGCGTAATTCTCCACCAGCGCTACCTGCGATTCCTCGCGACCGGTCAGGCGCAGGTAGTCGGTGGTCTGCGCATCGATGTAGAACATCGCTGCGGTGGCACCGTACTCGGGGCACATGTTGGAAATGGTGGCGCGGTCACCGATGGTCAGTGCCGCAGCGCCTTCGCCATAGAACTCAAGCCAGGCGCCGACCACGCGTTCCTTGCGCAGGAACTCGGTCAGTGCCAGCACCACGTCGGTGGCGGTGATGCCCGGCTGCGGCTTGCCGGTCAGCTCCACGCCGACGGTGTCGGGCAGGCGCATCCACGAAGCGCGGCCCAGCATCACGTTCTCCGCTTCCAGGCCGCCAACACCAATGGCGATCACGCCCAGCGCATCCACGTGCGGGGTGTGGCTGTCGGTACCCACGCAGGTATCGGGGAAGGCCACGCCGTCCTGCACGTAGACCACTGGTGACATCTTCTCCAGATTGATCTGGTGCATGATGCCGTTGCCCGGCGGAATCACGTCCACGTTCTGGAACGCCAGCTTGGTCCAGTCGATGAAGTGGAAACGGTCTTCGTTGCGGCGGTCTTCAATGGCGCGGTTCTTCTCGAACGCCTGCGGATCGAACCCACCGCATTCCACCGCCAGCGAGTGATCGACGATCAGCTGCACCGGCACCACCGGGTTCACCTTGGCCGGATCGCCGCCCTTGTCGGCGATCGCATCGCGCAGGCCGGCCAGATCGACCAGGGCGGTCTGCCCCAGGATGTCATGGCAGACCACGCGCGCCGGGAACCACGGGAAATCCAGATCGCGGCGGCGTTCGATCAGCTGCTTCAGCGAATCGACCAGCGTGGCCGGCTCGCAGCGGCGCACCAGGTTTTCAGCCAGCACACGCGAGGTGTACGGCAGCGTGGCGTAGGCGCCGGGCCGGATGGCATCGACGGCGGCGCGCGCGTCGAAATAGTCCAGCGTGCTGCCGGGAAGGTTCTTGCGGTAGTCGGTATTCATGGGCTGGCGGAATGCTTGGGGCGGGCCGGGTGCCGGCGATGCGGCGGCGAAATCACCCGGCCGGCAACGAGCCGGCCGGGTGCAGACAGCAGGTGGATCAGGCGCGCTTGTCGATGGCGACGAACTCGCGGTCTTCCGGGCCGATGTAGTTGGCACTCGGGCGGATGATCTTGCCGTCGATGCGCTGTTCGACGATGTGCGCGCTCCAGCCGGCGGTGCGGGCGATCACGAACAGGGGGGTGAACATGGCCGTCGGCACGCCCATCATGTGGTAGCTGACCGCGCTGAACCAGTCCAGGTTCGGGAACATCTTCTTGATGTCCCACATCACCGATTCCAGGCGCTCGGCGATGTCGTACATCTTCATGCTGGACTGCTCTTCGGACAGCTCGCGGGCCACGTCCTTGATGACCTTGTTGCGCGGGTCGGACACGGTGTAGACCGGGTGGCCGAAACCGATCACCACTTCCTTGCGCTCGACGCGGGCCTTGATGTCTTCCTCGGCTTCATCCGGGCTGTCGTAGCGCTTCTGCACTTCGAAGGCCACTTCATTGGCGCCGCCATGCTTGGGGCCGCGCAGCGCGCCGATGCCACCGCAGATCGCGCTGTACATGTCGCTGCCGGTACCGGCGATGACACGGCAGGTGAAGGTGGAGGCGTTGAACTCGTGCTCGGCGTACAGGATCAGCGAGGTGTGCATCGCACGCACCCACGAATCCTGCGGCTTTTCGCCGTGCAGCAGGTGCAGGAAGTGGCCACCGATGGAGTCGTCGTCGGTTTCCACGTCGATGGCGCGGCCGTTGTGGCTCCAGTGGTACCAGTACAGCAGCATCGAACCGAGGCAGGCCATCAGCTTGTCGGCGATGTCGCGCGCGCCCGGATGGTTGTGGTCGTCCTTCTCCGGGGCCACGCAGCCGAGCACGGATACGCCGGTGCGCATCACGTCCATCGGGTGCGCCGACGGCGGCAGTTCTTCCAGCGCGGCCTTCACCGCGGCCGGAATGCCACGCAGCGACTTCAGCTTGGCCTTGTACGAGACCAGTTCGGCGCGGGTCGGCAGCTTGCCGTGCACCAGCAGGTAGGCGATTTCCTCGAACTCGCTGGTGTTGGCCAGGTCCAGGATGTCGTAGCCGCGGTAGTGCAGGTCATTGCCACTGCGGCCCACGCTGCACAGCGCGGTGTTGCCGGCGGCGGTGCCGGACAGGGCGACGGACTTCTTCGGCTTGAAGGTCGGGGTTGCGGTCGTATCGTTCATGTTTTCCCTCCGAAAACTGATGGTGCAGGGTACTGCTTATTTCTTGGCGGCGAACAGGGCGTCGAGCTGCTGCTCGAAGGCGTGGTAACCGATGCGGTCATACAGCTCTTCACGGGTCTGCATGGCGTCGACCACGTTGCGCTGATGGCCATCGCGGCGCACCGACTGGTAGACGTTCTCGGCAGCCTTGTTGGCGGCACGGAAGGCCGACAGCGGGAACAGCTGGATGGCCACGCCGGCCGAGGCCAGTTCGTCGCGGCTGAACAGCGGGGTGGCACCGAATTCAGTGATGTTGGCCAGCACCGGCACCTTCACCGCATCGACGAAGCGGCGGTAGGTGTCCAGGTCATAGGCGGCCTCGGCGAAGATGCCGTCGGCGCCGGCCTCGACGCAGGCGATGGCGCGTTCGATGGCCTTGTCCACGCCGTCCACCTGGATGGCGTCGGTACGCGCGATCAGGAAGAAGTCCGGGTCGGTCTTGGCATCGGCGGCGGCCTTCACCCGGTCGACCATTTCACCCTGCGAGACGATTTCCTTGCCCGGGCGGTGGCCGCAGCGCTTGGCACCGACCTGGTCTTCGATATGGCAGGCGGCCGCACCGGCCTTGATCAACGACTTCACCGTGCGCGCGATATTGAAGGCGCTCGGGCCGAAGCCGGTATCGATATCCACCATCAGCGGCAGGTCGCAGACATCGGTGATGCGGCGCACGTCGATCAGCACGTCTTCCAGAGTGTTGATGCCCAGGTCCGGCAGGCCCAGCGAGCCTGCGGCCACGCCGCCGCCGGACAGGTAGATGGCGCGGAAGCCGGCGCGCTTGGCCAGCAGCGCATGGTTGGCGTTGATCGCGCCGATCACCTGCAGCGGCGATTCGGCAGCCAGGGCCTGGCGGAAGCGGGCGCCGGCGGAAACAGGGGTGGAAGCAGTCATGCGGCAGTCCAGTAGATAAGTCAGGGGTACAGGCGCAAACACCGTGCCAAGGTGCAAGCCATTGATTTCAAAAGGGTGACCGTGCAGGCAACCTGAAACATATGAAACATTGAAACAGGCGTATCATGAAACATCCTCAGTAACCGCCGCGCCATGTACCTGCCCCGCTCGCCCCTGCCCCCTGTCGATGCCGACCGCCCGGTGATCTGGACCGTCAGCGTTTCGCGCCTGACCGGCCTGCTCGGCGATGTCATTCCCGAGTTCGACCGCCGCGCGCGCATCGAACAGATCAACCTCGGCTTCGAGGAGGCCGTGGAGGTGATCGGCCAGCGCCTGCGCCGCGAGCATTGCGACGTGGTCATTGCCGGTGGCTCGAACGCGGCCTGGCTGCGCGGCCGCCTGGACTTGCCGCTGGTGCCGATCCAGGCCAACGGCTTCGACCTGATGGAAGCGCTGGCGCGGGCGCGGCGCATCGCCAGCCGCATCGGCCTGGTCACCCACGCCAGCGATGTGCCGGTGTTCAGCAACTTCCAGCACAGCTTCGGGCTGGACATCGAGCACCGCCGCTTCGTCACCCGAGAGGACGCGCGCGACTGCATCGCCGATCTGCGCGCCAACGGCATCGAGGTGATCGTGGGCACCGGCATGGCCATCGACCACGCCGAGCAGATGGGCCTGCCCGGCGTGCTGCTGTACTCGGCCGATTCGGTGCGGCAGGCGTTCGAACATGCGCTGGAATTGACCCAGGCCCTGGCCCGTTCCGGTGGCACCCGCCCCGCGCCGCGCCGGCGTGCAACGGCGCGCAGCGAGGCGCACGAGCTGCTGGGTGACAGCGATGCAATGGCACAGGTGCGTGCACAGATTGCGCTGTATGCGCCCCACGACAGCACCGTACTGGTGACCGGCGAGACCGGCACCGGCAAGGAACTGGTGGCACGCCAGCTGCACGCCGCCAGCGGCCGCCGCGGCCGTTTCGTGGCACTGAACTGCGGAGCGATCAGCGAATCACTGCTGGAGTCGGAACTGTTCGGTTACAGCGATGGTGCGTTCACCGGCGCACGCCGTGGCGGCCGCGTGGGCCTGGTGGAAGCGGCCGATGGTGGCACCTTGTTCCTGGATGAAATCGGGGAGCTGCCGCTGCCCCTGCAGACACGGCTGCTACGGGTGCTGGAAGAGCGCGAAGTGCTGCGGGTGGGCGCCACCGAGCCCACCTCGGTTGACCTGCGCGTGGTGGCCGCCACGCTGCAGTCGCTGGAACAGCGCGCGGCCGCAGGCAGCTTCCGTCGCGATCTCTATTACCGATTGGCTGCACTGCGCATTGCCCTGCCCGCACTGCGCGCGCGTCGCAGCGATGTACCGCTGCTGGTCCAGCACTTCTTCCGCCAGCTGCGCGGCATCGATGCGCCGTTGGCCGAGGACGCCATGACCGTGCTCACCACTGCCGGCTGGCCGGGCAACGTGCGCGAGCTTCGCAACCTGGTGGATCGCCTGCGCATCCACTGGCAGCCGGGCGAAGGACTGATCGACGCCGCGCGCCTGCTGCAGCTGGCGCCGGAGCTGGTGCACGAAGGCATACCGGCGCTGCCACTGGAAAGCAACGGCAAGCGCCCGCCCCGCGCCCAGCTGGAAAGCCTGCTGCAGGAACACCGCAACGACCGCGAAGGCATGGCCCAGGCACTGGGTGTATCGCGCACCACGCTGTGGCGCTGGCTGCGCGCGGAGGGGTTGTAGAGTCGAGCTTGCTCGACTTATCGAAGACCCGAGACGCTCCTTTGCCGTCCCCACCGCGCTTCGACGGCCAACCGGCCACTGCCCGCCGTGGCAATCCACAACAGCAACATACCCAACGCAACTTCGCTCAGATAGAAGAACCAGCTCAACCAATCCAGCACGCCCAGCCCCGCCGGAATCCGTGCAATGCCATCGGTCAGCGCCGCCACCGCGCATATCGCCGCGAGCATCAGGGCCGAGGGGCGGCTCAGAACCCCCAGTACCAGCAGGCCGCCCGCAATCCATTCAATCGCGCCGAGTACCGGCGCACTGAACACCGGGAACGGGATGCCGGCATCGACCAGCGTATGCACCATACGCTCGCGCCCCTCGTCGGTGAACACCTTGTTCCAGCCGGACACGCTGAACATCACCCCCGCCACGATGCGTGCTGAAAGCAGCAGCAGACCTTCAATACCACCGCGCGGGGACGGCACGGCAAACAGACAGCGCCAGGACGGCATGGCAACTCCGGAGCAGGGAACATCATCCCGAGTGTGCCGAGTGGCGGCCATCTCGGAGATGAAGCTGGCCGGTCCATTGGCGACATCTTGTTCCCTGCAGAACCGCAGAGGTGCGAGAGGGACCGAATGATCAATGCTATACCCGTTCCCAGAGGATTCCGCATTCGCGCCTTTGCACGACGGAGACCCACCAGCACTCCCTCACGACTGTATATGCTCGAGAATCCTGCTCGTTGATGGAAGCTGCGGCTAGCGCATGCTCGCGGATGGAACGAACTGCCAAATAGCTCACACAGGACTACACCGGCACGCGATATCAATCAGAACCATGACGTTCAAAAAAATCACTCCGCCAATCCCGATGAAAGGACGTCATATCCACGTACACCCTGACAATCGATAAGCACATCCAGTGAAAACCTCATCCGGATCACGCAACATCCTGACTGCATCCGTCACCCTGCTTGCAGCATCTGCGATATTCAATCTGAACGCAGCGACTCAGAACAGGGACATGGTTTCTGAAAAGTACGCAGACACTTACAGGACGTCCACCGAGGAGGCAACACAACGAATCGCCGCGTCGAGAGACGCCGGTCGACTGCAGCAACGCATCGCGACGGAAAACCCGGAAACGTTCGCAGGCCTCTACATCGAGCACTCGCCCGAATTCCAGATCGTCGTGCTGTTCACCAAAGATCCAGAGCGGAATCTAGCCAGGTATACGCAGAGCAGATTGTATTCCGCGAGAGTCGCGCCACGCTCCCTTGAAACTATACGGTCGGCACAAGAAGAAGTGGGCGAACAGCTGTCGAGATCGGAAATTCGTTTCGAAAGCGGAATCGACATCAGAAGGTCGGAAGTCGAACTACGGGTATTGGATGCCAGAAGAGCGGGAGAGGTGCTGGCAAAACTCCTTGCTGCAACAGACTTCATCAGGATCCACGAAACAACGGGACTGCCTCAACCAACGGCACTTATCGGCGGATCCAAGGTCAGCGGCTCCAGAATGCACTGGACCATGGGACTGAACGTCGAAGAGCACGACATACGGGTACCGGGGATCGTAACGGCCGGGCATTGCGAGAACAATCTGACATACTCGACCTCCGCTCTACAGTCGGTCACGGCCCTCTTGGCGGATAGGACGGACCTGTAGAGTCGAGCTTGCTCGACTGGCCCAAGCAGTCGAGCAAGCTCGACTCTACAAAGGCGGCCCCGCCCCCTGTCCGGTTGCGCACGCAACCTGCGTAGGGCTATCGGGATAGGGGGGAAGCCTGATGAGCCACGCCGTACCGGGTCCGCGCCAGTTCCGCATCCGTGTCCATATCACCGCGCTGACCATGACCTGCATGGCCCTGGTCGCCGCACTGCTGATCGGCTGTGGCGTGATTGCCACCTACCAGCGCCTGTGCGCGGATGCCCGGCAGCGCGCCATGCGCGATACCACTCTGCTGGCCGAACAGTTGCGCCTGCAGTTTGCCCCGGCACAGGTGGCGCTGGGCCAGATCGGCGCCGGCCAGCTACCCGCCCTGGCCGACGAACGCAGCCGCCTGGACCATGCCGTGCCGCTGCTGGCCGCACTGCGCGCGGCGCCGGTGGCAGCCTCGGTGTACGTGGCCTACCCCAATGGCGATCTGCTGCTGGCCCGATCACTGGCGGTGCCGGCCGTGCGCGAAAGCGTGGCGGCGCCCAGTACTGCCGACATGCTGCTGCAGACGCTCAGCCAACAGGTCGACGGCACGCGCGTGGCACGCTTTCACTTCCTGGATGCGCAAGGCCAGCCGCTGCCGACACGCCCATGGCCCAGCCATGACTTCGATCCGCGCCAGCGCAGCTGGTACCAGCAGGCGTGGCAGCGCCCGGGCAGCGTGCATGTCTCGGCGCCGTATCGCTTTGCCACCACCGGCCGCATGGGCGTCACGCTCAGTGAACGTGCCAGCACCGCCGATGCCGTGGTCGGTGTTGATGTGGCGCTGGACGATCTGGCCCAGGTGCTGGCCACGCTGCGGGCCACGCCGGACACCGAGCTGGCGCTGCTGCATGGCAACGGCGAGATCGTTGCCAGCACGCTGGCCGCGCAAGCAGGCCACACCCCCCTGGCGCAGGCCCAGATACGCGCCACGCACAGCGGCCTGCCCGTGCAGTTCAACACCGCAGGTCGCACCTGGATCGGGTTGCGCTCGCGGCTGCAGACCGGGCACGGACAGACCTTCGATCTGCTGGAAGCGCTGCCGATGGACGAGCTGGCGGCCGACGCGCGCCGGCGTGCCGCGCAGACGCTGGGCCTGGCGCTGTTGCTGACCCTGCTGCTGCTGCCGCTGGGCTGGCTGGCCGGGCGTGCCCTGGGCCGCAGCCTGGTCGGCCTGCGCGAACGCAGCCTGCGTATTGCCCGCTTCGATTTCACCGGCGCGCCCCTGCCTGCGAGTCGCGTGCGCGAGGTGAGCGAGCTGTCGCAGGCCATCCAGCATATGGGCGGCACGATTGCCGCGTTCCTGGACCTGACCGAATGCCTGGCCACCGAGCGGCAGATGGAGCGCATGCTGCAGCGGGTGCTGGAGCAAATGGTCAAGGCCACCCAATCGCGCGCGGCGGCGGTCTATCTTCCAGATGCACCCACCGGTGCCCTGCACCGCGCGGCTCTGGTGGGCACGCTGCACACGCCCTTGCCTGCGCACATCGCGTGGCCGGCCGACGCGGCGCACGACCAGCCTCCGGCAGGGCAACTGCGACTGCCCCTGCGCGGCCGGCAGGGCAACCTGCAGGGACTGCTGGTCCTGGAGCACCCGACCGATGCCGCCCACGATGATGCCGCCTTCCTGCAGTTCACCCAGCGCCTGTCGGGCATGCTGGCGGTGGCCATCGAGACCCGCCAGCTGTCCGAGGCGCAACGGCAGTTGTTCGAGGCACTCATCCGCCTGCTGGCCGATGCGATCGATGCCAAGAGCCCCTACACCGGCGCCCACTGCGAGCGCGTGCCGCAGATGGCCATCGAGCTGGCCGAGCACCTGCACCAGGCCGAAGACGGGCGCTACGCTGCGTTCCGCATGAGCGAAGGCGAGCGTGAGGCGTTCCGGCTTGGCGCCTGGCTGCACGACTGCGGCAAGGTCATCAGTCCCGAGCACATCGTGGACAAGGCCACCAAGCTGGAGGTCATCCGCAACCGCATCCACGAGGTGCGCCTGCGCTTTGAGATCCTGTGGCGCGATGCGGAACTGTCCGCCGCACGTGGCGAAACCAGTGCAGCCCAGCTCGCCAGCCGACAGCAGCAGCTGCAGGATGATTTCGCGTTCGTGGCCGGCTGCAACCTGGGCGGCGAATTCATGGCCGATGAAGCCATCGCGCGGCTGCAGGCCATCGGCCAGCAACCCTGGCAGCGCAACTTCGACGACCGCCTGGGCCTGTCGGCCGCCGAGCTTCGCCATCTGCAAGCACAGCGCCCGCAGGCTCCGTCCCTGCCGGCCGCGGCCACCCTGCTGCAGGACCTGCCCGAACACCGCGTGCCGTGGGGCAGCGACCGCCCGGCCGTGGAAGCAGGCGACCCGCGCAATACGCTCGGCTTCAACATGGAACTGCCCCCGTGCCAGCAGAACATCGGCGAGCTGTACAACCTGGGCATCCGGCGCGGCACGCTCACCGACGAAGACCGCTTCCGCATCAACAACCACATCGTGCAGACCTACGTGATGCTGAAGGCCCTGCCCTGGCCGCCGGGCCTGGAAATGGTGCCGGAGCTGGCCGCCACCCATCACGAGCGGCTGGACGGCAAGGGTTATCCGCGGCGCCTGCCCGGCGACCAGCTGGGGTTGCTGGACCGGGTGATGGCACTGTGCGACGTGTTCGAAGCACTCACTGCCGCTGACCGGCCCTACAAGCCGGCCAAGCCGCTCAGCGAAACGCTGCGCATCATGGCCCTGATGTGCAACGAGCAGCATCTGGATGCCGAGCTGTTCCGCTACTTCCTGCGCAGCCGGTTGTGGGATGTATTTGCCGAGCGATTCATGACGGCAGCACAGCGCGACCCTGTGGACGTGGAGGCGCTGGAAGGACTGCTGACAGCCCCCCGGTAGGTGTCGACCTGGGTCGACACGGACAGAGCAACGGCGCGGCCAGGTAGGTGTCGACCTTGGTCGACACGGCGAAAGGCCAACCAAGGTTGGCCACTACCAGAGCAATGGCACCGCGCAGCCCGGTAGGTGTCGACCTTGGTCGACACAGCAAACCGCCAACCAAGGTTGGCGACTGCCAGAGCAGCGCGGCCGCGGCGTCGATCACGGGTACAGCAGGCGCTTGCTCCAGCGCCCTTCGGCACCCACTTCGTAGCACCAACGCTCGTGCAGGCGGAACTGCGCGCCGTACCAGAACTCGATGCGGTCGGGCACCACGCGCAGGCCGCTCCAGCCGTCCGGGCGCGGCACATCCTGACCTTCGAAGCGTGCTTCCACCTCGGCCACCCGCGCATCGAATTCCTCGCGGCTGGCCAGCGTCTTCGACTGCAGTGACGCCCAGGCGCCGATCTGGCTCATGCGCGGACGACTGGCGAAATAGGCATCGGCCTCGGTATCGGCCACCGGCTCCACGTGCCCTTCAATGCGCACCTGGATGCCGGCCTCGCGCAGGCTGCGCCACAGGAACAGCAGCGCGGCCTGCGGGTTGGCCTGCAGCTCGCGGCCCTTGTGGCTGTCCAGGTGGGTGTAGAACACGAAGCCTCGCTCATCGAAGGCCTTCAGCAGCACGGTGCGCGCCGACGGACGGCCCTGCGTATCGGCGGTGGCCACGGTCATCGCATTGGGCTCGACCTCGCGGCTCTGCCTGGCCTCCTCGAACAGGGCGGCAAAGGTGGACAGGGCTTCGGCGTAAAGGTCGCTCATGGTTCGCTTCTTCTCACTCGGATTGGGCTATTGTGGCGGCATGGTTGCTGCTGCGTACATGCCCGTGGTGAAAGGATTCCCCGAAACGCTTGCCGAGCAGGCGCTGGATGACGCGCTGGCCAGTACTGCCACGGTGCCAGTATTGGCCATCAGTGGCGTGCAGGGGAGCGGCAAATCGACGCTGGCCGCACAGGTAGTTGCGCGCGCCCGGTCGCGCGGCCTGAACGCGGCGGCCCTGTCCATCGACGATGTCTACCTGACCCGGGCGCAGCGCCAACGTCTGGCCCGCCAGGTGCATCCGCTGCTGATCACCCGCGGCCCGCCCGGCACCCACGACCTGCCGCTGGCCCACACAGTGCTCGACGCGGTGGCCGCGCGCCAGCCGCTGGCGCTGCCGCGCTTCGACAAGCTGGCCGATGAGCGCCTGCCCGAAGCGCAGTGGTCGGCGCTGGACGCACCGCTGGACCTGCTGGTGTTCGAAGGCTGGTTCCTGGGAACGCCCGCGCAGGCCGATGCCGAACTGGACAGCCCCTTGAACGCGCTGGAGCAGGAGGCCGACCCGGACGGGCGCTGGCGGCGCTGGTGCAACCAGGCCCTGGCCGACCACTACCCGGCGCTGTGGCAGCGCTGTGACCGCCTGTGGTTCCTGCAGCCGCCGGATTTCTCGGTGGTTCCGCGCTGGCGCTGGCAGCAGGAACAGAACCTGCAGGCGGCGCAGCCCGGTCGCCATGGCATGACCCGCCCACAGCTGGAGCGCTTCGTGCAGTACTACGAGCGTGTCAGCCGCCAGGCGCTGCGCGCCCTGCCAGCGCTGGCCGACCACGTGGTGCAGCTGGACGGGCAACGGCAGGTGCAGGCCGTGCGCTGACAGCGCCGCGCGGATGCTTCCAACCGCAACCATCGTGCCGGGCCCGGGGCGTGAAGGTGTTAGCATCACAGGGCATGAATCCTGCTCCGAACCTGATCCTGATCGGCCCGATGGGCGCCGGCAAAACCTGCATCGGCCGCCGCCTGGCCGAACGCTTCACGCTGCACTTCGTGGACGTGGACCAGGCCATCGTCGATACCGCCGGCGCCAGCATTCCGACCATTTTCGAGCACTCCGGCGAAGCCGGCTTCCGCGCCCATGAACGCCAGGCCCTGGCCCAGGTGCTGGCTGGCCGGGGCCAGCTGGTATCGACCGGCGGCGGCGCCGTGCTGGACCCGGACAACCGCGCCCTGATCGCCCAGCGCGGCTTCGTGGTGCACCTGCATGTGAGCGTGGCGGCACAGCTGGAACGGCTGGCCCGCGACAAGGGGCGCCCGCTGCTGCAGCGCCCGGACCGCGAGCAGGTGCTGCACGACCTGGCCGCCGTGCGCGACCCGCTGTACCACGCGCTGGCCGACATCACGCTTGACACCGACCCGTACACCGCCGCCGATGCGACCGCCCAGCTTGTCGTCAAGCTGGCCGCGCAATGGCAGCGCCAGGACCTGAACGCATGACCACCCCTTCCCTGCTGCAGGTCGCCGTTGCCGGCGACCGTCCCTACACCATCACCATCGGCGCCGGCGCCCAGGCCGACGGCGCTGCGCTGGCCTCGCACGTGCGCGGCCGCCACGTGCTGCTGCTCAGCGACAGCGAGGTGGCGCCGCTGTACCTGCCTGCCCTGCGCGAGGCCCTGCTGGCCGCACGCCCGGACCTGATCGTGGGCGAACACGTGCTGGCCGCCGGCGAGGCATCCAAGACCCTGGCCGAATTCGGCCGTGCCATCGAAGCACTGGCCGCGCTGGGTGCCACCCGCGACGCCTGCGTGTTCGCCCTGGGCGGCGGCGTGGTCGGCGACCTGGCCGGCTTCGCCGCGGCCTGCTGGATGCGGGGCGTGGACTGCGTGCAGCTGCCCACCACCCTGCTGGCCATGGTGGATTCGTCGGTGGGCGGCAAGACCGCGGTGGATATTTCAGCCGGCAAGAACCTGGTCGGCGCCTTCCACCCGCCGCGCGCGGTGATTGCCGATACGCGGGTGCTGGCCACGCTGCCGCCGCGCGAACTGCGCGCGGGCCTGGCCGAAGTGGTGAAGTACGGTGCGCTGGGCGATGCGGTGTTCTTTGAATGGCTGCAGCAGCACGCCGAGGCGCTGGTGGCCGGTGAGCAGGTCGCGCTGGCCGAGGCCATCGCACGCAGCTGCCGGCACAAGGCCGCCATCGTCGAACGCGATCCCTTCGAGAAGGGCGAGCGTGCGCTGTTGAACCTGGGCCACACCTTCGGCCACGCCATCGAGACCGAGCAGGGCTACTCGGCGCCCGGCCGCGATGCCCTGAACCACGGTGAGGCGGTGGCAGTGGGCATGGTGCTGGCCGCGCGGCTTTCCACCGACCTGGGCCTGGCCGACGATGCCGACCGCGTGCGCCTGCAGGCGCTGCTGGAACGGCTGGGGCTTCCGGTGGCCATTCCCGCCGGGCTGGACCCGCAGGCCCTGCTGGGCCGCATGCGGCTGGACAAGAAGAACGTGGCCGGCCGCCTGCGTCTGGTGCTGTGGCGGGGCATGGGCCGCGCCGAAGTGGTGCCGGACGTGGATGAAGCGGCGGTGCTGAAGGTCCTGGGCGCGGGCTGACCGTTTCCGGCGTCGCCGGGCATGGCCCGGCGCTGCCGACGGCGCGTTGCGGCAGGGCTCACCCCTGCCCCGCTACAATCGGCCCATGCATGTCTACCTGCAACATCCCGATGCCGGTGCGCAGGCGCCGCGCTTCCTGCGCCTGACCCTGCTGCCGGACCTGTTCGGCGGCTGGGAACTGCTGCGCGAGAGCGGCCGCGTCGGTGCGCGCTCGCAGCTGCGGCGCGAGCTGTTCCTGCAGGCCGATGAAGCCCGCCATGCCTTCGACAAGGCCCGCGATGCCGAACTGCATCGCGGCTTCCAGATTCTTTCGCACGGCGATTGAGCCGCTGCCCCTCTTCGCCCAAGGAATGCCCATCGTGACCAGCCCCCTCCGCAACGATCGCCTGCTGCGCGCCCTGCGCCGTGAACCGGTGGACTGCACCCCCGTCTGGCTGATGCGCCAGGCCGGCCGCTACCTGCCGGAATACCGCGCGACCCGGGCCAAGGCCGGCAGCTTCCTGGGGATGGCCAAGAACCCGGAAATCGCCTGCGAAGTGACCCTGCAGCCGCTGCGCCGCTTCCCGCTGGACGCCGCCATCCTGTTCTCGGACATCCTGACCATTCCCGATGCGATGGGCCTGGAGCTGTACTTCGTCGAAGGCGAAGGCCCGAAGTTCCGCCATCCGGTGCGTGACGAAGCGGCCATCGCCAAGCTGGCCGTGCCGGACATGGAACAGGACCTGGGCTACGTGATGGACGCGGTGCGCCTGATCCGCCGGGAACTGGACGGCCAGGTGCCGCTGATCGGCTTCTCCGGCAGCCCGTGGACGCTGGCCTGCTACATGGTGGAAGGCGGCGGCAGCAAGGATTTCGCGCGCATCAAGGCGATGGCGCTGAACCACCCGCAGGCCCTGCACCGCTTGCTGGAGGTGACCACCGAGGCGGTGATCGCCTACCTGGGCGCACAGCGTGCCGCCGGTGCGCAGGCCCTGCAGGTATTCGACACCTGGGGCGGCGTGCTGTCGCCGGCGATGTACCGCGAGTTCTCGCTGCGCTACCTGCAGCGCATTGCCGAAGGCCTGGAGCGTGGCGAAGGCAGCGAGCGCACGCCGCTGATCCTGTTCGGCAAGGGCACCGGCCTGCACCTGGAAGCGCTGTCGCAGACCGGTGCCGATGCACTGGGGCTGGACTGGACGCTGGACCTGGACGAGGCGCTGCGCCGCACCGGCGGCCGGGTCGCCCTGCAGGGCAACCTGGACCCGACCACACTGTACGCCTCGCCCGATGCGATCGCTGCCGCGGCCGCGCGCGTGCTGGACACCTACGCCGCCGGCAACGGCGGTTCGCGCGAGGGCCACGTGTTCAACCTGGGCCATGGCATGTCGCCGGACATGGATCCGGCGCACGTGCAGGTGCTGGTGGACGCGGTACACAGCCACAGCCGCCGCTGATCGAGTCAAATACGTCACGGCGCGACGTTTATCGCGCCGTGACTTCACATGGGCGATCATGGCCGCCCCGCTCCACCGGCTCCCCACGCCATGTCCGATCCGTCCGTGCCGGCTTCGCCGTCCGACTACGCCCGCTTCCGTCCCCTGCTGTGGCTGGTTTCACTGGCCATCTTCATGCAGATGCTGGACTCGACCATCGTCAACACCGCGCTGCCGGCCATGGCCGCCAGCCTGGGCGAAAGCCCGCTGCAGATGCAGTCGGTGGTGTTCAGCTACGCGCTGGCGGTGGCCACGTTCATTCCGGCCTCCGGCTGGATCGCCGACCGTTACGGCACGCGCCGCACCTTCCTGGTGGCGATCATCCTGTTTACCCTGGGCTCGCTGGCCTGTGCGCTGGCCCAGCACCTGCATCAACTGGTCGGCGCGCGCGTACTGCAGGGCATCGGCGGCGCCATGCTGCTGCCGGTGGGCCGCCTGGCGGTGATGCGCTCGGTGCCGCGCGAGGATTTCCTACGCGCGATGAGCTTCATCGCCATTCCCGCGCTGATCGGCCCGCTGATCGGCCCGACCCTGGGCGGTTGGCTGGTGGAGATCGCCTCGTGGCACTGGGTGTTCCTGATCAATCTTCCCATCGGCGTGATCGGTTTCATCGCCGCCATGAAAATCATGCCCGACCACTACGCCAGCCACCGCGTGCGCTTCGACCTGCGCGGCTACATCATGCTGGCCTTCGCCATGGTGGTGCTGTCGCTGGCACTGGATGGCATTTCCGGACTGGGCACGCCGCACGCACTGGTGATGCTGATGACCGTGGCCGGCCTGGCGGCGCTGGTGGGCTACTGGCTGCACGCGGCCAATTCCACCGCGCCGCTGTTCTCACTGGCGCTGTTCCGTGTACCCAGCTACCGCATCGGCATCCTCGGCAATCTGTTTTCGCGCATCGGCAGCAGCGCCATGCCGATGCTGATTCCGCTGCTGCTGCAGGTGGGCCTGGGGCTGGGTCCGATGCACGCCGGCCTGATGATGGTGCCGGTGGCCGCCGCTGGCATGGTGTCGAAGAAGCTGGCGGTGAAGCTGGTCGAGCAGTACGGCTACCGTCGCGTGCTGATGGTGAACACCGTGCTGGTGGGCCTGGCGATGGCCAGCTTCATCCTGATGACGCCGGGCCAGCACCTGGGTTGGCGCCTGTTGCAGCTGGCGTTCTTCGGCGCGGTCAATTCGCTGCAGTTCACCGTGATGAACACCGTGACCCTGCGCGATCTGGATCGCGAGTTCGCCAGTTCCGGCAACAGCCTGTTGTCGATGGTGATGATGCTGGCGGCCGGTTTCGGTGCGGCGGCCGCAGGCAGCCTGCTGGCAGCGTTCGGCACGCACCTGGAAGGCCATGGCGCCACTGCGGCGCTGCATGCCACCTTCATCTGCGTGGGTGCGATCACCCTCACCTCGACGATGATCTTCTGGCAGCTGCCCGACACCAAGCCCGAACCCCGCCAGGTCGAATCGGTCGCGGAGTAGTGTTTTCGGCAGGGCTTGCAGCCCTGCACCTGCTGTAGAGTCGAGCCATGCTCGACTGAAGCAACGTCAAAAGCAGGCATTCCGTGGGATGGCGGGGTGGGTCCGGTTGCGGGGGACGGCGCAAGTACGTACCTGTAGCCTCGGTCGCGCCATCCATGGCGCTGACGCCCCCGCAACCGGCCCCACCCCGCCTTCGACAGTTGGCCGCGATCTGGCGGAACGGCACGGGGTCGGATCCCGTTGCTTCGCAACGGGCTCTGACCCAAGGGAAAATTCGATATCTGACAGAGTGTGTCGACCAAGGTCGACACCTACCAACAGCAGAGTTGCCCCAAGCAGGTGCAGGGCTGCAAGCCCTGCCAACACACCCTACCGCCCCAGCACCCGGGCGATGGCTTCGACCAGCAGCTCACCGGTCACGGGCTTGCGCAGGAAGCCTTCAATGCCGGCCGCTTCCACCTGCTGCTGCAGATCCGGATCGGTGCGCGCGGTCACCGCCAGCAGCGGCAGGGTGTAACCCTGGTTGCGCAGGTGCTGGGCCAGCTCGAAACCACTCAGGCCGGGCAGGTCCAGGTCCAGCAGGCCCACATCGAATTCGCCCGCGCTGATCTCGCGCAATGCCGCCAGTGCATGCTCGGCATGGACCACCTCGTGACCGCGCGCGGTCAGCAGGCCCGTCACCACATCCGCCACGGTGCCATCGTCTTCCACCAGCAGCACACGCAGCGCCGGCAGGGGGCTGGCCGTGCCATCACCCTGCAGAGCGGCAGCGGGGTCACTGCCCTCCTCCAGGGCCAGCGGCAACGGCAGCCAGACCGCGAACGCGGTTCCCGTGCCCAGCTGGCTCTCCACCCGGATGCGCCCTTGCATGGCCAGGGCCAGTTCGCGGCAGATCGCCAGGCCCAGCCCGCTGCCGCCGTACTGGGCGGCGGTGCGTGCGCCATCGGCCTGTTCGAAACGGCGGAACAGACGCTGCTGCTGCTCCTGGCTGATGCCCGGACCGGTATCGCGCACGTCGAAGTACAAGCCATCATCGTCGTAGCGCGCGTGCAGGGTAATGCCGCCGCGCGAGGTGAACTTCACCGCGTTGGACAACAGGTTCAACAGAATCTGACGCACGCGCATGGCATCGCCGGTGGCCTGCAGCCCTGGCGGCAGGGCGTTGTCCAGGCTGAAGCGCAGGCCCTTCTGTGCGGCCAGCGGCCCCATCAGCGCCGCCAGGTCCTGCAACAGGGCGTTCAATGCGAACGGACGCGACTGCAGTTCCAATCGCCCCGATTCGATCCGCGCCAGGTCCAGCGCGTCGTTCACCAGGTGCAGCAGGTGCTCGCCAGCGTGCCGGATGGACTGGGTATAGCCGCGCTGCTGCGGATCCAGCGGCGATGACAGCAGCAGTTCGCTCATGCCCAGCACACCGGTCATTGGCGTGCGGATCTCATGGCCCAGGTTGGCCAGGAAGCGCGTCTTGGCCGCCGATGCCTGCTCGGCCAGTTCCTGTTTGTGCAGCGCCAGCTGGTAGGCGTGGCGGCGCTGCAGGCGGCGACGGTACAGCCAGGCGAACCAGCTGGTCAGCAGCAGCGCGATCGAGGCCAGCACCAGCAGCCCGGACAGGCTGCGCCACCACGGCGGCTGCACATGGAATTCCAGGCTCTGCACCCGCGACCAGACATGGTCGGCCGAGCGTGCCTGCACTTCCAGGCGATAGCTGCCCGGCGGCAGGCGCGAGAACAGGCGCTCGCCGGCCGGGCCCACTTCCACCCAGTCCGGATCGTAGCCAGCCAGGCGGTAGCGGTAGGTATTGGAAGCCGAATCGGCAAAGGACAGCAGTCGCGCGACGATACGCAGGTCACGGTCGCCGTCGGCAATCTGCAGTGGCGTGTCGTGGGTCAGGTCCAGCACCTGTTCGTTGCGGCGCACTTCCACCCGCTCGATCACCAGCGGCGCGCGGCGCGTGGACGGGCGTACCTGTTCGGGGTCGTACACCACCACGCCTGCCGGGGTGCCTGCCACCATGCGCCCGGACGCGGTGCTGATCAGCGTATGTTCGCGGAACTCCTGGCTGGGCAAGCCGTCATGCACGCCATACTGGCGCACGCTCTGTCCGTCGGCGCCCACGCGCACCAGGCCGCGGGCGCTACTGGCCCAGACCACGCCCTGCGCGTCGACCACAACGCCGGTGGCGGAAATGGCCGGATAGCCCTGCTCGGCGCCAATCACCGCCTGCCGCTCCAGCCGCCCGTGGCGCCACTGGTAGCGGACCAGTCGACCATCTTCGGACAGCCAGACCTGGCCATCGTGGCCCACATGCATGGCGTAGACCGCCGACGCAGGCGCGCCGGGCACGGGCTGGAAGCGGCCGGTCTCCGGCAGCCATTGAAGCAGACCGCGGCTGCTGGCCAGCCAGATGTGGTCCAGCGGGCCGCACTCCACGTCCAGGTTCAACTGCCCCAACTGCAGGCCGTCGCGACCACTTTCCAGTTCGCGCCGCACATGGCCATCCAGATCGCGCTGCTGCAGCCCCGATGGCAGCATCAGCCACAGGCTGTCGCCATCGCAGGTCATCATCGCCTCGACCGTGCCCTCCATGGGCGCATCGGTGGCCGCCTCACGTCCCCAGCGGCGCAGCTCGCGGGTACGCGGGTCATAGCGCATCACCGCATCGCTGGACCCGATCCAGACCTGGCCGCGTCGATCCTCGCGTACCGAGGTCAACCAGTGCATGCCGTTGACGAAGGTGCGGTGCTGCTCGATCTGTCCGGTCAACGGGTCGAAACGGTCCAGCGCGCCATGGCTGCCCACCGTCCACACCCCGCCGCTGCTGGACGGGCTGGTGCCCAGCACGAAGGCATTGCGCAGCGACGCGGGATCGTCTTCCAGCCGCGAAAACACCGAGAACTGCCACCAGCGCGGCAGCAGGTGCCACAGGCCGGCATTGGTACTGGCCAGCCAGATGCCGCCTTCGCGGTCCTCATAGGCACCGGTCCAGTTCGGGCGTACCCGGCCGCGGGCAATGGCGCTGTACAGCGGCACGTTCTGGAACTTGCCATCCACGCCCCGGCCCAGGCCACTGCGGGTGTCCAGCCAGTGCCCGCCCTGTTCGTCGCGCAGCATCATGCCCAATACCTGGTCGCCGGCCGGCAACGCCCACGGCGGTGCCTCGAAGCGGCCGTCGGGCCGCCGCACGATGGCGCCGGCCAGCGTACTGATCCACAGACTGCCATCGGGTTCGGTACTGAGCCCGTTGATCATCGGGCTGGGAATCACATCGCTGCCGATCCGTTCGAAATCGGTGCCGGTCCAGCGCGCCACGCCGTGCTTGGTGCCCACCCACAGGCTGCCGTCGGCCAGCGTGGCCAGGTAGGGCACGGACACGGCCGGCACGCTGCGTGGGTTGTTCGCTTCGGGCAGGAAGCGCTGCAGCCGTTCATTGCGATCCAGCCGGTACAGTCCGCCCTCATGGGTGCCAAACCAGATCGCGCCATCGGGCGTGGTCGCCAGGCTCCACACGGTGTTGCTGCCCATCAGCGGCTGGCTGCTGCGGTCGTAGAAGCGCAGTTGCCGGCGATCGGCCGACATGCGCACCAGCCCGGCGTTCTCGGTACCGATCCACAGTTCATTGTGGGCGTCGACCAGCACGCTCCAGATACGGTTGTCGCGCAGGCCATCCTCGGAGCGCCAGATCCGGTAGTTGCGGCCGTCGTAGCGTGCCAGCCCGTCGTTGGTGGCGATCCACAGATAACCGTAGCGATCTTCGGCCATGCGATTGACCGTGTTCGATGGCAGGCCATCGAACACCGTCACCTGACGGGGCGTGGGCGCCACCGGCTGGGCCAGCGCGGGCACCAGGGCGAACAGGATCAGCAGCAGCGTCGCCGCCCGCAGATACGCCACCGATTGCCTCCTCACGCGTCCATGGATGGTGCCCGCAGGGCGGGCGTCGGCATGGTAAACCGAAAGGCGCGCAATTCACGCCATTGAGCTGCGCAACTACGCCGTGATCTGACGTTTGTTGCGCGCATGGGCGATGGCCGACACCAGCAGATCGCCGGTCACCGGCTTGCGCAGGAAGCCATCGAAACCGGCGGCCAGCACCTGTGTTTCGGCGTAGGCATCCGACCGTGCGGTGACTGCCACCAGCGGCAACTCGTAGCCCATCGCCCGCAGCTGGCGCGCAATGGCGGTGCCATCCAGGGCCGGCAGATCCAGATCCAGCAGCCCCACATCGAAGCCGCCGGTGGCGATTTCGGCCAGCGCGCCCAGGCCATGCAGCACATGCACGACCTGGTGACCCCGTGCGCGCAGCAGGCCGGCAATCACCTCGGCCACGGTGGTGTCGTCTTCCACAAGCAGGATGCGCAACGCCGGCAACACCGGAACGACGGCAACCGATTCGCCGGCCGGTGGCGACGCCTGCGGCGCCCACGGCAACGGCAGGCGGACGCGGAAGCGCGCTCCGCGCCCCAACTGGCTGTCCACGTCGATGCGACCGCCCATGGCCACCGCCAGCTCCTGGCAGATGGCCAGGCCCAGCCCACTGCCGCCGTAGCGCGACGCCGTGCGCGGCCCATCGGCCTGTTCGAAGCGGTGGAACAGACGCTGCTGCTGCTCGGTGCTGATGCCGGGCCCGGTGTCGCTCACTTCGAACACCAGCACGCCGCCATCTTCCTGCAACTGCACGCCGAGTGCGACGTGGCCGCGCTCGGTGAACTTGATCGCATTGCCCAGGAGGTTCAGCAGGATCTGCCGCACCCGCATTTCATCGCCGCTCACGCTGACCGGTCCGGGCAGGCGGTCTTCGCGCAGGAAGCCGAGCTGGCGCTGGTGGGCCATCGGCTGCATCAGGGCCTGCACCTGGTCCAGCAGCCCGGTCAGATCGAACGGGCGGATATCCAGCTCAAGCCGGCCGGCTTCGATGCGGGCCAGGTCCAAGGCGTCGTTCACCAGCCGCAGCAGATGGCTGCCGGCCTGCTGGATGGAGCCCGCGTAACTGCGTTGCACCGGGTCCAGTTCGGTGGCCAGCAGCAGTTCGCTCATGCCCAGCACACCGGTCATCGGCGTGCGCACTTCGTGGCCCAGAGTGGCCAGGAAGCGGCTCTTGGCCTGCGACGCCTGCTCGGCCAGTTGCTGCTTGTGCACGGTCAACTGCCATTGCTGCCGCCGCCGCAGCCGGCGCCGGATCGACCACACCAGGGCCAACAGCAACAGCGAGCCCAGCATCACGTAGCCGAAGATGGCCATGCCGCTTCGCCACCACGGCGGCAGCACCTTCACCTGCAGCTGTTGCGAGGGGCTCCAGGCGCCGCTGCTGCTGGCCGCCTGCACTTCGATCAGGTACGGCCCGGGCGGCAGCCGCGACAGCGTGCGCTGGCCGTCACTGCCCTGCTCCACCCAGTTCTGGTCGTAACCACCCACGCGGAAGCGGTAGCGGTTGCCCTGCGGGTTTGCATAGGACAACAGCCGCGCATCGATCTGCAGGTCACGGTCATCCGGGCCCAGCAGCAACTCGCCGCCCGTCGGCAGCGGTTGCCACCCGCGCGCATCGTCGCGGCGCACGCGCACCTGCGCGATCACCAGCTGCGATGCGGGCAGCGCGACGTCAGCCGCGTTCGGGTCGAACCCCACCATGCCGGTCTGGGTGACGGCCAGCACACGACCGTCGGCCCCCACCGCCGGCGGCCGCCCGGTGAATTCGGCGTCGGGCAGGCCGTCGCGTTCGTTGATCTGCTGCAGGCGCCGCTGCCTGGGGTCCCAGCGCAACAGGCCGCGTGGCGAGGTCGCCCATACGCGCCCATCCTCGGCCAGGGCCAGGCCGCCCATGCTGACCGGCGGCATGCCGTGGCTGGCGTCGATGCGCTGGATCAGGCGCAGGGTCAGCCCGTCCCACTGGTAGCGCTCGAACGCGCCCTGCCGGGCCAGCCACAGCTGCTGCGGATCGACCCACACCAGATCGTAGATGGCGCCACTGGATACCCCCGGCACGGCTTCGAAACGGTCGGCCTGCTCGCGCCACAGCCCCATTTCGCCCATGGCCCAGACCCGGCCGCGCGCATCGAAGCGGATCTGTTCGATCGGCACATCCGAGGCGCCGTGCAGGGCCGACAGCGGAACGGTGCGCAGCAGGCGGCCGTCAGCGGCACGCTGCTGCAACCCCAGGTTCATCACCGAAATCCACACCGACCCGTCCGGTGCCTGCCGCATCAGGTCGATGCGCTGGCGCAGATCCGCGCCGCCGCCGATCGGCAGGTTGCGCAGTGCGCCGCTGGCCGGGTCGTACACGCTCAGTCGACCGGCACGCCCCAGCCACAGGCGTCCCTGCGGGCGCGGCAGCACCGACCAGACCGCACCGCTGCCCAGCTCTTTGTCGCTGGCCAACAGACTCAAGGTGCCCTGCGCATCGATGCGATAGACGCCATGGGCCGAACCCACGTAGTAGTTCTTGCCATCACTGGCGGCACTCAGCAGGTACTGGCTGTCCAACGGCTTGCCGTCCAGCTGGTACCAAGTGGAAAAGCGCCGCCAGTCGGGAGGCAGATAGGCCAGGCCCTGGGTCAGCAGGCCCACCCACAGCCCGCCTTCGTGGTCCTGCAGCATGTCCAGCACGCCGCTGTGACCGGTCAGGAAGCCACTGCCGCGGTCGCCCTGCAGGCGCCACAGTGCATCGGCATCGCCGCGCAGCAGGCCATCCGCAGTACCGGCCCAGTAACCGCCCTGGCGATCCGGAATGACCAGGGCCGCGCGCAGGGCCGGGCTGTCAGGCCACGCCGGCCGGCTGACCGCATCGTGGGCGTCGACACGATAGAGCCCGTCGTTCTGGGTGCCGATCCAGACCGCGCCATCGGTGTCGCGGCTCAGCCGCAGCACGCTCACATGGCTCAGCGCGCCCGCCGCGATGGCCTTGAAGCGGGTGCCATCCCAGCGCGCCACGCCGGCTTCGGTGCCGATCCACAGCCGCCCCTGCGCATCCACCAGGCTGCTGTAGATGGTGTCGCTGGGCAGGCCGGAAGGATCGGACGCATCGTGCCGGAACACCTGCAGCTGGCCATCTTCGGCCAGCCGGCACACACCGTGGGTGCTGGTGCCGATCCACAGTGCGTCGCCGGCATAGGCCAGGGTCCAGAACTGCCCCTGGCACTGCGCATCAATGCCATCGAAGGTACGGAAGCGATCACGGTCGGCATCCAGGCGGGCCAGGCCCTTGCCGTTGATGCCAAGCCAGACGCGGTCGCGCGGATCGATCAGCAGGGTTTCGATTTCGTTGCCCGGCAACGACCCGGCCTGTTCGGGGTCATGCTGCCAGACCCGCAGGGCGCTGCCGTCGTAACGGGCCAGGCCGCCATCGGTGGCCGCCCAGATGTGTCCCTGGCGGTCTTCGGCCAGTGCCACCACCATGCGCGAGGGCAAGCCTTCGGCCGCACCGAAGCGGCGCAGTCGCGGCGTTTCCCCTGCCATCTCCTGTGGTGTGGCCGCCGCCGCGAGCGACACCACCAGTGCCAGTGCGGCCAAGCCACGGCACCACCTGTGCCAACCGGTCTTCATCCTGAACCCCCTGTCCTGGCCCCGATTGTCACACAGCACCGGCGGCACTGCTGCAACAGCCTGTTTCCAGCCGCATTGCCACCACGAACTGTTGCAGCCGTGCACACGTCCAGAGCGCGGTGCTGTGCGTATGATCGGGGCTTCCTCCAACCGAGTACGTGCCCGATGCGTTTACGCCTGGCCCTGCTGCCCCTGCTGCTTGCGGTTGCACCGGCCTGGGCCGCACCCGACGTCTGGCGCATCGACCCGGTGCACACGCGCGTGCTGTTCGCCATCGACCACGCCGGCTATTCGCAGGCCCTGGGCACCATCTCCGGCAGCCAAGGCAGCGTGCAGTTCGATGGCGACAGCTGGCGCGAGGCCACGCTGGAGGTCGAGATTCCCGTGGCGCGGCTGGACCTGGGCGATGCCAAGTGGAACCAGGCAACCCTGGCCAGCAGTCTGCTGGATGGCGAACGCTTCCCCAGTGCGCGCTTCGTATCGACCCGGGTGGAACCGATCGATTCCACCCATGCGCGCGTGGTCGGCACCCTGACCCTGCGCGGTGTCAGCCAGGAGGTGGTGCTGGATGTGACCCTCAACGCGGTCAAGCGCTACCCGCTGCCGCCGTTCCGCCGCACCGCCGGCTTCTCGGCCACCACCACGCTCAGCCGCCGCGCCTTCGGCATCACCGCCTGGCCGGGTGTGATCGGCGACAGCGTACAGATCAGAATCGAAGCCGAAGCGGCGCTGGACCGCAGCGCGCGCCCGGGAACTCCCGCCCCCGACAGCCACTCCGACAGCCCGACGGCCCCGAAGGACACGCCATGACCGCCAAGAACACGCCCGCTGCCTGGGGCAGCGTCAGCCAGACCCTGCACTGGTTGATCGCCCTGCTGATCCTCGCCTTGGGCATCGTCGGCCTGACCATGGGCGAACTGCCGAAGACACCGAAGTATTTCTGGGTCTACACCGCGCACAAATCCATCGGTATCACCGTGCTGGCCCTGGTGCTGCTGCGCCTGGTGTGGCGCCTGTACGCCGGCGCGCCGAAGCCGGTGCCGGGCACGCCCAGCTGGCAGGAACGCATCGCCGGCGCCACCCACGTGCTGCTGTATGTACTGATGTTCGCCATTCCCCTTTCCGGCTGGCTGTACGACTCGGCCAGCGGCCTGCGCCCGTTCCGCTGGTTCGGCCTGGTGGATGTGCCCAAGCTGAGCGGGCCCGATCCCCAGGTGGTGGCCGTCTCCCACGCCCTGCACGAATATGGCTTCTGGCTGTTGATCGCGGTGGTGCTGGCCCATGCCGGCGCTGCCTTCTACCACCACCTGTTCCAGCGTGATGCCACCTTGTCGCGGATGCTGCCGCGTGGCTGGCTCGCCACCCCACAGAAGGACTGACCGATGACCCTGAAACTGACCACCCCGGCCGCCGTGGCCGCTGCCCTGGCCGGCCTGCTGGCCACTGCCCCGGTGCTGGCCGCCGATTACACCCAGGCCGCCGGCGCCGGCTCCATCCTGGTGTTTGCCAGCAAGTACGACGGTGAAGTGTTCACCGGCACCTTCCCGGGGTTCAGCACCAAGCTCAGCTTCGACCCGGCCAATCCGGCCGCAGGCTCGCTGGACGTGACCATTCCGCTGGCCGGCGCCAAGAGCGGCAACAGCGACCGTGATTCCACTCTGCAGGGCGCCGACTTCTTCGATGTCGGCAAGTTCGCCACCGCCCACTTCACCGCCAAGGGTTTCCGTGCCGTGGGCAACGACCAGTTCGCCGCCGACGGCACGCTGGAGCTGCGCGGGGTGAGCAAGCCGGTCACCTTCACTTTCAGCTGGAAGCCGGGCACCCAGCCGGTGCTGACCGGCAAGGCCACCGTGAAGCGCCTGGACTTCGGCGTGGGTGGCGGCGACTGGGCCGATACCAAGACCATCCCGGACGAAACCGCGATCAGCACCATCGTCAAGTTCGACGCGAAATAATGTGGGACCGCCGCCGGGCATGGCCCGGCGGCATCACTCCACGGCCAGCCAGGCCTGCACGGTCACGGCATCGAACGGCCAGTCCAGCTCGCGGCCGCTGGCCTCATGCCGCAGCACCGGCACCCGCGTGCCGTAGCGGCTTTCCAGCGCCGGCTGGTCATCCAGGAACACCGAATCGAACTCCGGCGCCCGCGCCTTGGCCAGTTCGGCCAGGGCCAGGTCGCACAGATGGCAATCGTCTCGCTGGAACAGGGTCAGCACGGTTCAGGCTCCGCCGGCGGAAATGCTGCGCCGCAGGCATGGCCCTGCAGCACGAACGGCTAGAATAGCGGCCTCTTCCGGTACCCGCAGTACGGCAACCATGGCTGTCAGCACGTTCGACGTTTTCAAGATCGGCATTGGCCCGAGCTCCTCCCACACCGTCGGGCCGATGAAGGCCGCCGAACGCTTCATCCACCGCTGGCTGCTGGACCCGGGCCGCCTGCACGAAGTGGCGCGCATCCGCGCCGACGTCTACGGCTCGCTGGCCCTGACCGGGCGCGGCCACGGCACCGACAAGGCCATCCTGCTGGGCCTGGAAGGCCAGCGCCCGAACCTGATCGACCCGGACATCATTCCCGCCACGCTGGAACGCATCCGCAGCAGCAAGCGCATCCTGCTGATGGGCCAGCACGAGATCGCCTTCGACGAGAAGCGCGACCTGGGCATGAACAAGCGGCAGAAGCTGCCCTACCACACCAACGGCATGCGCTTCACCGCCTACAACGCCGACGATGAAGTGATCGCCACCCGCGACTATTACTCGGTGGGCGGCGGCTTCGTGGTCAACCAGGACGATGCCGCCGACGACCGCATCGTGCCCGACGAAACGCCGCTGCCCTACCCGTTCAAGAGCGGCGACGAACTGCTGGCGCAGACCGCGCGCAGCGGCCTGAGCATTGCCCAGCTGATGTTCGAGAACGAGAAGTGCTGGCGCAGCGAAGAGGAGATCCGCGAGAAGCTGCGCGAGATCTGGAGCGCGATGCAGTCGTGCGTGGCGCGCGGCATCCGCGAGGAAGGCGTTCTGCCCGGTGGCCTGAAGGTAGGCCGTCGCGCACCGGCGCTGTACCGCGAGCTGTCCTCCAAGCCCGAGGCCGCCATGCGCGACCCGCTGACCACGCTGGACTGGGTGAACCTGTACGCGCTGGCGGTGAACGAAGAGAACGCTGCCGGTGGCCGCGTGGTGACCGCGCCGACCAACGGCGCCGCCGGCGTCCTGCCCGCCGTGCTGCATTACTTCGACCGCTTCTGCCCGGGCGCCAACGAACAGCGCGTGTTCGATTTCCTGCTTACTTCCGCAGCGATCGGCATTCTGTACAAGGAAAACGCCTCGATTTCCGGTGCCGAAGTGGGCTGCCAGGGCGAGGTGGGCGTTGCGTGTTCGATGGCCGCCGGCGGCCTGGTCGCCGCGCTGGGCGGCAACCCCAGCCAGATCGAGAACGCTGCGGAAATCGGCATGGAACACAACCTGGGCCTGACCTGCGACCCGATTGGCGGGCTGGTGCAGATTCCCTGCATCGAACGCAACGCCATGGGGGCGGTGAAGGCGATCAATGCCTCGCGCATGGCCATGCGTGGCGACGGCAAGCACAAGGTGTCGCTGGACAAGGTGATCAAGACCATGCGCGATACCGGCCGCGACATGCAGGACAAGTACAAGGAAACCAGCCGCGGTGGTTTGGCGGTGAACGTAATCGAATGTTGATCGCGTGTGGGGGGGTGGGGGCGCGCGCTGCGCGCGATAGTCGAGCAAGCTCGACTCTACCTGCAGGTTGCGTGAACCCGCGCTGCGCGCGGTGGCGGTAGAGTCGACTGTCAGTCGACTGCTCTGCCGGCAGGCTGCGGGAACCCGCGCTGCGCGCGGTAGTCGACTGACAGTCGACTCTACCGGCGGAGGCGGCGGCGGCAACGATTTGCGGTTACGCTCGGGGTTCCCTGCCACGGAGAACCCCATGCGCCTGGTCGCTGCCGCCCTGCTTTCCTGCCTGCCCCTGTCCGCGCTGGCCGCGCCGCCCCCGACCTACGGTGCGCGGCTGGAGGGCTTCGACTACGGCTACCCGGTGAAGACCTTCAGCCTGGAATCGCAGCAGCAGCCGCTGGAGATGGCCTACCTGGACATCGCGCCGAAGAAGTCTCCCATCGGCGTGGTCGTGCTGCTGCATGGCAAGAATTTCTGCGCCGCCACCTGGAAGGAAACCATCAAGCCGCTGGTGGCCGCCGGCTACCGGGTCATTGCCCCCGACCAGGTCGGCTTCTGCAAATCCAGCAAGCCCGAGCGCTACCAGTATTCGTTCGGGCAGCTGGCAGCCAACACCCACGCCCTGCTGCAGCACCTGCAACTGGGCGAACTGCCGGTCCACCTGGTCGGCCATTCGATGGGCGGCATGCTGGGCGTGCGCTACGCGCTTACCTATCCGCAGGATCTGCGCAGCCTGTCGCTGGTCAACCCGATCGGGCTGGAAGACTGGAAGGCGCTGGGTGTGCCGTGGCGCAGCGTGGATGCGTGGTACGCCGGTGAAATGAACATCAGCTATGACAGCATCCGCCGCTACCAGCTGGACGTCTACTACGACGGCAAATGGAAGCCGGCCTATGAAACCTGGGCACGCATGCAGTCGGGCATGTACGCCGGCCCTGGCAAGCAGGCGGTGGCCTGGAGCCAGGCGCTGACCTCGGACATGGTGTTCAACCAGCCAGTGGTCTACGAACTGAAGAACCTGCAGGTGCCCACCACGCTGTTCATCGGGCAGAAGGACCGCACCGCCATCGGCCGCGACCAGGCACCGGCGGAATTGAAAGCGACGCTGGGCAATTACCCCGCACTGGGCAAGGCGGCGGCGGCCGCCATTCCCGGGGCGACGCTGGTGGAATTCGCCGCGCTGGGGCATTCGCCGCAGGTGCAGGACCCGAAGCAGTTCAATGCCGCGTTGCTGAAGGCGTTGAAGACGCGTTGATGGCGCTCCGCCGGGCATGGCCCGGCGCTACCGTTGCAAGATCGGGGTAACGCCGGGCCATGCCCGGCGATGCCTCAGCCCACGATGCGCAGCACATCATCCAGCAGGGCGGCCGCCGTCACTTCGGCACCGGCCCCCGGCCCCTGGATCAGCAGGGGCTGATGGCGGTAACGATCACTGTGGATGGCCACGCGGTTGTCGGTGCCAGCGCCCTGCGCCAGCGGGTGGTCGGCGGCCAGCTCGCGCAGGCCCACCTGTGCGCCCTGCGCATCCACACGGCCAACAAAGCGCAGCAGGCGGCCCTGCGCGTGCGCCTGCTGCCAGCGCGCCTGCAGCGGCGCATCCAACTGTTCCAGTGCAACCAGCGCCTGTTCCAGCGGCAACGCGGCCAGTGCTTCAGGCACCAGCGATTCCACCTGCACCTGTGCGGCATCCAGCGCCAGACCACTGCTGCGCGCCAGGATCAGCAGCTTGCGTCGCACATCCTCACCGGACAGATCCACCCGCGGGTCCGGCTCGGTGTAGCCGGCCGCCAGCGCCTCGCGTACCGCGGCCGAGAACGGCGATTGGCCGTCGTAACGATGGAACAGCCAGGCAAGGGACCCGGACAGCACGCCCTCGATGGCATGGATGTGGTCACCGCCGGCCACCAGCGCGCGCAGGCTGCTGAGCAGCGGCAGGCCGGCACCGACCGTAGCGCTGTCGCCGTAGCGCGCACCACTGTCGGCGCAGCTGTGGGCGATGGCCTGCGCACGCGCCAGCTGTGCACCACGGCCCAGCTTGTTGGCGGTGACCACGTGCACGCCCCGCGCCAGCCACTGCACGTGGCGTGCGGCCACCTCTTCGCTGGCCGTTGCATCGACCACCACGTCGCCGCGTTCCAGGCCTTCGGTACCGGCCCAGCGCGGCGCGCCCTGGCCGTCGCGTGGCGCACGCCGCGCCAGTTCCAGCGGCACCGCCAGATCGCGATCGATGGCCAGCGCGGTGCGCGAATTGGCCAGCCACTGCACGCCCGGCAGTGTCAGCCCGCGCGCCTGCAGCGCCTGGTAGCGCTGCACGAAGGCAGTGCCCACCGTGCCGGTACCCAACAGTGCCAACCGCCCGGTGGCAACGGCGGGAAGTTCAGCGGCCACTGCGCTCATGCATCCACCACCTGTTTGCGGCGTGCGGCATGGTCGATCGCCGCTTCGGCGCGCTGCAGCGCCGCGTCCAGGTCGGCCAGCAGGTCCCGTTCGGCCTCGATGCCGACCGACAGACGCAGCAGGCCCTCGCTGATCCCGGCCGCGGCACGGGCTTCGGCGGTCATCGCCGCATGGGTCATGGTGGCCGGGTGTGCGACCAGGCTTTCGACGCCGCCCAGCGATTCGGCCAGGGTGAAACAGCGCAGGCCATCAACGAAGGCGCGCACCGCCGCGTGCGGATCGTCGCCTTCGCAGTCGGCCAGTTCGAAGGACAGCATCGCGCCGAAGCCACTCTGCTGGCGCGCGGCAATGGCATGGCCGGGATGATCGGCCAGGCCCGGGTAGTAGACCCGCGCCACCGCCGGGTGCGCGTCCAGCAGCGCGACGATGGACGCGGTGTTTTCCTGGTGCACGCGCAGGCGCGCATCCAGCGTGCGCAGGCCGCGCAGGGTCAGGAAGGCGTCGAACGGCGAGCCGGTCAGGCCCAGCGCATTGCCCCACCACACCAGCTGTTCATGCACGGCCGGATCGCGCGCAATCACCGCGCCGCCCACCACATCGCTGTGGCCATTGATGTACTTGGTGGTGGAATGCAGCACCAGATCGGCGCCGAAGGCCAGCGGCTGCTGCAGTGCCGGCGACAGGAAAGTGTTGTCCACCACCACCAGCGCGCCGGCCTTGTGCGCGGCTTCGATCACGAAGCGCAGGTCGGTGATGCGCAGCAGCGGGTTGGACGGCGTTTCCACCAGCACCAGCTTCGGCTGGGTGGCCAGGGCCTGGGCCAGCGCGCGCGGATCGGTCAGGTCAGCGGTGACCAGTTCGAAGTGACCCTTCTTGGCCAGCGCGTTGAACAGGCGCCAGCTGCCGCCGTAGGCATCGTGCGGCACCACCAGCGTATCGCCGGGCTGCAGCAGCGCGTTCAACACCAGGTTGATGGCGCCCATGCCGGTGGCGGTGACCACGCCGCCCGCGCCGCCTTCCAGTTCGGCCAGGGCTTCGCCCAGCAGATCGCGGGTGGGGTTGCCGCTGCGGGTGTAGTCGTACTGGCGCTTGTTGCCGAATCCTTCGAAGCTGAAGTTCGAGGACAGCACGATCGGCGGGGTGACCGCACCGTGGGCGGTGTCGCGGTCGATCCCGGCGCGGACCGCGGCGGTGGTGCGGCTACAGGACGGCTCGGTGGCGTGCAGGCTCATGCGGTCTCTCCAGAAGTGCGGAAGGCAGTAGCGAGGATCGCGTCGATGCGATCGGTTTCTTTCAGGAAGGCATCGTGGCCGTAGGGCGAGCGCAGCACGCGCAGGCTGCCGCGCGGGCCCAGGCCCTCGACCAGGCCGACCAGATCGGCCAGCGGCACCAGGCGGTCGCCTTCCACGGCCACCACCACGGTGGGCGGCAGGATGGCGGCGGGGTCCACCCGATGCAGGTCGATCGATTCGGACAGGCGCAGGTACGCGGTCACCGGCGTGCGCGCCACGTACTGCGCACCGGCCGCGTCCAGATAGTCTTCGGCCGCGACCCGCACGCGCCCGTTGACCACTTCCGGCGCAGCGTCGAAGCGCTCGCCAAACTCTTCCGGGGTGCGGTAGCTGAGCATCGCGAACTGACGGGCCAGGGCCAGGCCGTGGTCTTCGCCACACTGCAGCTGGCCCAGCGCAACGGCACGGCGCTGCAGCGCGCGCCAGGCGGCGGCATAGGGATGCGGGCGGTGCGCACCGCTGGCCAACACCAGCTGGCGCACCCGCGCACGGTGGCGCACGGCGAACTGCTGGCCCACCAGCGCGCCATAGGAATAGCCGACGAAGGCCTTCAGCGTGCGCACACCCAGGTGGTCGAGCAGCAGGGCCAGGGCGTCGGCCTGGTCGGCCGTGTCGATCGGCACATCCAGCGCGCCGTCGGCGCCGATGAAATCGAAGGCGAGCACGCGCAGCTGCTGCGGGTCCAGAGCGCGCCCGGCGCCGACCAGGCCTTCGGCCCAGCCCTTTTCGCTGAACTGCGGGTTGCTGGCCACATGGCGGTGGGCGGAAATGCCACCGGCCAGCACCACTACCGGCGCGGTGGCCGGGCCGACCCACTCGTAGCGCAGGCGCACCGGGCACGGGCCGGCGTGGCGCATCGACAGCACCGCGGCGAACTCGCCGCGCTCGGCGTGCACGCGGTCATCGACCGGCACGCTGACGGGGGCAAAGGATTCGGGGCGAAGCACGGTGCTGGGGGCGAAGCTCATGGCGGGATCCAGTTGGGAATCGGCCATCGAGCCTTCGCGGGGCTCGCGTTCAAGATGCACCGGCGGTGCACGCTCGAACCATCTTTCGGTGGACGCCACGGTCCCCGCAGGATTTGGCACCTACGCCGGCATTTGCATGCCTGCGGGCTGCCCCGGCTTCAAAGGGCCTGTCCCTCTGCCGGTCTCGATGGTGGAACCACGATGCCAGCGGATTCCGGGCCTGTCAATCCCTTCATGCGGATAAAGCGATGAATGAATGCAGGACAGTGAAACGGGAAGCAGTACCGCCAGCTCCGTTCAGGATCGGCTACAGTCCGGCGCCCGCCCCGCCGGAACCGCTGATGCCCCGCCTGCCCCTGTGCTGCCTGCACCTGTGCTGCCTGTTGTCTGCGCTGCTGGCCGCAGCCCCTGCCCACGCCAGCGACTGGCGGCAGGGCTGGGGGCTGGTGTCGACGGGCCAGGCCCCTGCGGAACGCGGCGCGGCGCCCCACGCCGCGCCGCTGGCCCAGCTGCGGCTGCAACCGGTTGGCGAGCAATGGCAGGCCCGGATCGACAACCCCTTGGCCGGCCCGCTGCAGATCGAACTGCGCGCCGCGCCCGGCCAAGCCATCGAAGGGCTGCCCGTGCAGTCGCTGGTGCAGGGCGGCGGCACCCTGGTGGTCGGTCATCTGGCGGCCCCGGCCGATGGGCGCCCCCTCGAAGTACGCATGAATGCCGTGCCCGGCACGCCAGCGGCGCTGGCCGAGGACGTGGCGTATCGCCTGCCCTTCGAAGCCACGCAGCTGCGCGTGGACCAGGCGCCCAATGGTCGCTTCAGCCACCAGGATGAGGAAAACCGCGATGCGGTGGATTTCGCCCTGGCCGAAGGCACCCTGGTCATGGCCGCGCGCGAGGGCACGGTGATGCAGGTGCAGGACGGCTTCCAGGCCAATGGCCAGGACCGCCAGCGCGATGGCGCCCGCGCCAACTTCATCCGCGTGCTGCACAGCGACGGCAGCATGGGGCTGTACGCGCACCTGCAGGCCGGCGGCATGCGGGTGCGGCCCGGCCAGGCGGTGCAGGCCGGGCAGCCGCTCGGCTTGTCGGGCAACAGCGGCTTCAGCACTGCCCCGCACCTGCACTTCGTGGTCCAGGTGAACCGCGGCATGGGCCTGCGCTCGGTGCCGGTGCGCATTTTCACCGCGCAGGGGCAGCTGCAGTTCGCCCGTGACAGCAGCACCGAAGCCAGTGCCGGGCGCTGACCGGCCCCGGCCGGTATAATCGGCCGCTTATCTCTTTGAAAAGCGCCCCGGGCGGGCGCCACTGCCATGTCCGAAGTCGCCACCGAAGCGTCGCGCCGCCGCACCTTCGCCATCATTTCCCACCCTGACGCCGGCAAGACCACGCTGACCGAAAAGCTGCTGCTGTTCGGGGGCGCGATCCAGATGGCCGGTTCAGTGAAGGGCCGCAAGGCCGCCCGCCATGCCACCTCCGACTGGATGGCACTGGAAAAGGAACGCGGCATCTCCGTTACGTCGTCGGTGATGCAGTTCCCCTACGAGGGCAAGATCGTCAACCTGCTCGACACCCCCGGCCACGCCGACTTCGGCGAGGACACCTACCGCGTGCTGACCGCGGTGGACTCGGCGCTGATGGTGATCGACGTGGCCAAGGGCGTGGAAGAGCGCACCATCAAGCTGATGGAAGTGTGCCGCCTGCGCGACACCCCCATCATGACCTTCATCAACAAGCTCGACCGCGAGGGCAAGGACCCGATCGAACTGCTGGATGAAGTGGAAACCGTGCTGGGCATCCAGTGCGCCCCGGTCACCTGGCCGATCGGCATGGGCCAGCGCCTGAAGGGCGTGGTGCACCTGCTGACCGGCGAAGTGCATCTGTACGAACCGGGCCGCAACTTCACCCGCCAGGATTCGACCATCTTCCCGTCCATCGATGCGCCGGGCCTGGCCGAAAAGATCGGCGCGCAGATGCTGGCAGAACTGCGCGACGAACTGGAACTGGTGCAGGGCGCCAGCCACCCGTTCGACCTGGACGCCTACCGCGCCGGCAAGCAGACCCCGGTGTTCTTCGGTTCGGGCGTGAACAACTTCGGCGTGCAGCCGCTGCTGGATTTCTTCGTCGAACACGCCCCCGCCCCGCAGGCACGCGCCACCACCGGCCGCGAGATCGCCCCGCAGGAAAACAAGCTGACCGGCTTCGTGTTCAAGATCCAGGCCAACATGGACCCGCAGCACCGCGACCGCGTGGCCTTCATGCGCATCTGCTCGGGCCGTTTCAACGCCGGCATGAAGACCTTCCACGTGCGCACCGGCAAGGAGATGAAGCTGGCCAACGCGCTGACCTTCATGGCCAGTGACCGTGAAATCGCCGCCGAAGCCTGGCCGGGCGATGTGATCGGCATCCACAACCACGGCACCATTTCCATCGGCGATACCTTCACCGAAGGCGAAGCGGTCACCTTCACCGGTATCCCGAACTTCGCCCCGGAACTGTTCCGCCGCGCGCGCCTGCGCGATCCGCTCAAGCTGAAGCAGCTGCAGAAGGGCCTGGCCCAGCTGTCCGAAGAAGGCGCGACCCAGTTCTTCCGCCCGCTCACCAGCAACGACCTGATCCTGGGCGCGGTGGGTGTGCTGCAGTTCGACGTGGCCGCCTACCGCCTGAAGGACGAGTACGGCGTGGAAGCGACCTTCGAGCCGGTCAGCGTGACCACCGCGCGTTGGGTCACCTGCAGCAACGAGAAGAAGCTGGAAGAGTTCCGCGAGAAGAACGCGCTGAACCTGGCCCTGGATGCGGCCGGCCAGCTGGTCTACCTGGCCCCGACCCGGGTGAACCTGCAGCTGGCCCAGGAACGCGCGCCGGACGTGCGCTTCTCGGCCACCCGCGAAGCCGCCCACACCGTCTCGGTGGCCTGACCGGCCGGGGGTCGGATCGGCGCCCGGTAGATCCACGCCATGCGTGGATGGGCGCCGGTTCACCCACCATACGGTGGCGGGGGTGCAAGCGACCGCCATCGCGGCGATGATAGGGGGGCTGCGGGTCCCCCTCCCCGCGAACCACGTCATCGCCATGTCCACCACGACTGTTGCTTCCATCCGCGAAGAAATCGCCAGCGCCCTGACCCACGGGCTCGGCGCGGTATTCGCGTTGGCCGCCGGCGCCGTACTGATCACCCTGGCCGCCATCTACGGCGACGGCTGGCAGCTGGCCAGCGCCATCGTGTTCGGCATCGCCCTGCTGCTGCTGTACACCGCCTCCACGCTGTACCACGCCATCCAGCACCCCACGGCCAAGGGCCGCCTGAAGGTGTTCGACCACTGCGCGATCTACGTGCTGATCGCCGGCACTTACACCCCGTTCACCCTGATCGGCCTGCGCGGCCCCTGGGGCTGGGGGTTGTTCACGGCCATCTGGGCGCTGGCGCTGGGCGGGGTGGTGTTCAAGCTGTTCTACACCGGCCGCTTCAAGGCGCTGTCCACCGGTATCTACATCGCCATGGGCTGGCTGGTGATCGTGGCGATCAAGCCGATGTGGGCCTCCATCGACGGCAGCACCCTGGCCTGGCTGTTCGGCGGCGGCCTGTCCTACACCCTGGGCACCTATTTCTACCACCGCGAATCGATTCCCTATTCGCATGCAATCTGGCACCTGTTCGTGATCGGCGGCAGCGTCTGCCACTTCGTGGCCGTCACCATGCAGGTGCTGTAACCCGGCTGCACCGCGCTCCTGTGCACACCATGCACATGAGCGCTTCGCGCCCCGTCCACTTCGGTGGGGCAACGATGGCAGCGTGAATGCTGCCCCTTCCCCTGCGACGCCGCGCGCTTCGCGCTGGCGCCTCCGCCGCCCCGGCCGCCGGGGCCAGC
Source organism: Stenotrophomonas sp. ZAC14D2_NAIMI4_6 (assembly GCF_003086875.1). Taxonomy (NCBI): domain Bacteria; kingdom Pseudomonadati; phylum Pseudomonadota; class Gammaproteobacteria; order Lysobacterales; family Lysobacteraceae; genus Stenotrophomonas; species Stenotrophomonas sp. ZAC14D2_NAIMI4_6. The sequence continues at coordinate 3,207,896 of NZ_CP025996.1, forward strand.
GCTGGCTGGCCGCCCTGGTGTTCGTGCTGGCCGCGATCCTGGTCCTCATCGCCCTGTGGGACTGGAACTGGTTCAAGGGCCCGGTGGAGCGTGCCGTGCAGGCCCGCACCGGGCGCGCCCTGCACATCGGCAATCTGGACGTGGACCTGGGACGCACCACCACTGTGCGCGCCGATGCGATCACCTTCGCCAACGCGGCCTGGGCCCGGCAGCCGAACATGGCCAGCGCCGACCGGGTGGAGATCGACGTGCGGGTCTGGCCGCTGCTGCGCGGCAGCGTGCAACTGCCTGAGGTACGCCTGACCCGCCCCGATGTGCTGCTGCAGACGGCGCCGCGTGAGGGCGAGCCCGGCAACTGGGATTTCCTCGGCGACAGCAGGGGTGGCACCGCGCCGCAACTGAAACGCCTGTTCATCGACGACGGACGCCTGCAGTTTTCCGATGTGCGTGGCCGCACCGATATCCGCCTGAACGTACGCAGTGGCCAGCCGCGCCAGGGCGACGCCGCGCCGCCCCTGCTGGTGGCCGGCAAGGGCCGCTGGCAGGGCAACGCGTTCTCCCTCAGCGGCGGCACCGAATCGCCCCTGCAGCTGACCGACAGCGCTCATCCCTTCCGCATCCACCTGGACGGCCGTGCCGGCGGCACCCATGCCGTAGCCAGCGGCACGCTGACCAATCCGTTCGCACTGCAGCTGTTCGACCTGCAGTTCGCCCTCAGTGGCCAGGACCTGGCCGACCTCTACCCGCTGCTGGGCATCGCCATTCCCCCATCGCCGCCGTATGCCCTGAATGGTCGCCTGAAGCGCGACCACAACGTGTGGCGCTACGAGCGCTTCACCGGCAAGGTCGGAGACAGCGACCTGGGCGGCAACCTGCAGTTCGACGTGGGCCGCGACCGACCGCGCCTAACGGCCACGCTGGAATCGCGCCGACTGGATTTCGATGATCTGGCCGGCTTCGTCGGCGCTCCGCCCAGGACCGGCAGTGGCGAGACCGCCAATGCCGAGCAGAAAGCCGAAGCAGCGCAGGTGGCGGCCAGCAGCCGCGTGCTGCCGGACACGCCCTACAACCTGGGCAAGCTGCGTGCGATGGACGCCGACGTGCGCTGGACAGCGCACCGCATCAATGCGCCCTCGCTGCCGCTGGACGACATGGACGCGCACCTGCTGCTGGACGACGGCGTACTGCGCCTGGATCCCCTGAATTTCGGTGTGGCCGGTGGTGATATCCGCAGCACGATCCGCATGGATGCACGGCAGCCGCAGATTGCCACCACGCTGAAGGCCAGCGTCCGCGGCGTGCAGCTGGGGCAGCTGTTCCCCGATGCAAAGCTGGCCGAGCAGGCCAAGGGCGGCATCAGCGGACAGATCGACCTGAGCGGTCGCGGCAATTCGATCGCGGCGATGCTGGGTGGCAGCAGCGGCGACGTGGGCGTGGCGATGGGCCGCGGCCACGTGGGCAACCTGGTAATGGAGCTGGCTGGGCTGGATATCACCGAATCGGTGAAGTTCCTGTTCACCGGTGACCGGCAGATTCCCCTGCGCTGTGCCTTCGCCGATTTCGGCGTGCGCGATGGTTTGATGACCAGTCGCGCACTGGCGGTGGACACCACCGATACCATCGTCATCGGCGAGGGAACGGTGAACCTGCGCGACGAATCGCTGGACCTGCTGCTGCGGCCACGGCCGAAGGACAAGAGCATCCTGGTACTGCGCTCGCCACTGCGCATCGGCGGCACCTTCAAGGACCCCTCGTTCCGCCCGGACTTCAAGGCGCTGGGCCTGCGCGGCGCGGTGGCCCTGGCGCTGGGCAGCATCGCCCCGCCGGCCGCGCTGCTGGCAACGATCGAGACCGGCCCGGGCAAGGACGCCAACTGCGGTGGGCAGTATGCGAAGTAAGAGCGGTTGTTCGCGGCGCGTGCTCTTTCATGGGGTGAGGCGGAGGGCTACCGCAGTCAGGACACGCGGTGAATACATCCATGTAGCTCGTAGGCGCCGTCCCTGGCGCCTACGGTCCTGCCTGCGGTAGCCCTCCGCCTCCAGACAGTTCCCCGCGCGCGGAACGAGAGCGGAAATTCAAGATCAAGATCAAGATCAAGATCAAGAGCTGTGCCAACCAAGGTTGGCACCTACCAGAAGCGGGTGGTCGGCAGCAGCGGATGGTCGGCAGAAGCGCGTGGTCGGCAGACGCAGATGGTCGGCACTGAAATGCACCGCGCTCGCAGGACCGTGTCCAGAGGCGGAGGGCATGGCCGTGCAGGACCGTAGGCGCCAAGGACGGCGCCTACGAGCTACATGGACGTATTTACCGCGTGTCCTGCACGGCCATGCCCTCCGCCTCCCCACGCATCAGGAAGGCGCTGTTCTGAAGCCGTTGCTCTTGCTCTGGCTCTGGCTTCTCAAAGCGGGCCGGCGGGCTGCCAGCCCGCCAGCGAAAAACTACCCGGCCACGATGTACTGCTGCAGATGATCCAGCTCGCGCCGCTGCGCATCGATCACCGACTTCACCAGATCGCCGATGGATATCACCCCCAGCACCTGCCCGCCTTCCACCACCGGCAGATGGCGGATACGGTAATCGGTCACCAGCTGCAGGCAATGCTCCACCTGCTCACCCGGCGCCACGGTCACCACCTGCGCGGTCATGATTTCCGCCACCGCGGTATCGCGCGAGGAGCGGTCACGCAGCACGATCTTGCGTGCGTAGTCACGTTCGGAAAGGATGCCGACCAGGCGCGGGCCGTCCATCACCAGCACCGCACCGATGCCCTTTTCGGCCATCAGCCGGATCGCATCGATCACCGCGGCGCCAGGGGCGACCGCGTGCACTTCAGGGGACTTGCCGTCCAACAGTTGCCGTACCGACGTCATCTGCCTGCCCTCCCAGGGTGGGTTGCAGGGCCGATTCTGCCACGCCCGGTGCCAACCACGCGTCAACCAGGTACAGCGGTCGCTGCTTGGACTCTTCGTACAGCCGGCCCAGGTACTCGCCGATCAGCCCCAGGGCGATCAACTGCACCCCGCCCAGGAACAGGATCACCGCCATCATGGTCGGCCAGCCAGCCACGCGGTCGCCGTACAGGGCCGCCTTCACGATCACCCACACGCCGAACATGAAGGCCACCGCCGCCGTTGCCAGCCCCAGATAGGTGGCCGCGCGCAGCGGCACCGTGGAAAAGCCGGTGATGCCTTCCAGGGCGAAGTTCCACAAGCGCCAGAGGCTGAACTTGCTGGTGCCGGCCAGGCGCGCATGCCGGTGGTAGGGCACCGCCACGCGGCGGAACCCGACCCAGCTGAAAAGCCCCTTCATGAAACGGTGGCGCTCGCGCAGCTCACGCAGCGCCGAAAGCGCGCGGGGCGACAGCAGACGGAAATCACCGGTGTCGGCCGGAATCGGCGTGGGCGACAGGCGCCCGATCACCCGGTAGAACAGCGCCGCCGTCGCCCGCTTGCTCCAGCTTTCACCGTCACGCACCAGACGGGTGCCATAGACGTTGTCGAAGCCTTCGCGCCAGCGCGCGACGAACTGCGGCACCAGTTCCGGCGGATCCTGGCCATCAGCATCCAGGATCATGGCCGCGCCTTCGCGCACCTGGTCCAGGCCGGCAGTCAGGGCCGCTTCCTTGCCAAAGTTGCGCGACAGGCGCAGGGCTAAAACGCGAGGATCCACCGCGGCCAAACCGCTGATCACCGCCCAGGTCTCATCGCTGCTGCCGTCGTCCACGTACAGCACGTGGCCGTCGATATCGGCCAGGCCATCGAGCACCGCGCACAGGCGCGGATGCAGCTGCGGCAGCGCCAGTGCTTCGTTGTGGGCGGCAATGACGAACGTCAGGCGGTCACGATTCATGCCCGGATTGTACGTTGCAGGCGCGCCTGCGGCCCGCCGCTGCCCTACTCCTGCAGATACCCCGCGCCGCCCAGCTGCCGTGCCTGGCGCTGGATCCACGCCGCTCGCCGCTGCACGTACGGCCCGGGCTTGGCCGCGTTGTAACGGCGCGGCGCCGGCAGCACCGCCGCCAGGCGCGCGCTCTCGGCCGGACTCAGGCGCGCGGCATCCTTGCGCCAGAAGGTCTGCGCCGCCGCCTGCGCGCCATAGACGCCGTCACCGAACTCGGCAATGTTGGCGTACATCTCCAGGATGCGCTGCTTGGGCCAGAACGCTTCGATCAGCACCGTGTACCAGACCTCCAGGCCCTTGCGCACCCAGCTGCGGCCCTGCCACAGGAACAGGTTCTTGGCCACCTGCTGGCTGATCGTGCTGGCGCCACGCAGGCGCCCACCGCGCGCGTTGTGGTCACGCGCCTTCTCGATGGCCTGCAGGTCGAAGCCATTGTGGTCGGGGAAGCGCTGGTCTTCGGCGGCCACCAGCGAAATGGGCAGGCTGGGGGCCATGTCGTCCAGATCACGCCACTGGTAATGCAGCCGGTAGGACCAGTCAGCCTGGCCCAGGGCTTCGCCATAGCGCCACAGCATCACCGTGGACAGCGGCGGATCGATGAAACGCAGCACCAGCACCTGCAGGCAGCTGAACGCCACGAACAGCACCGGCAGCCACAGCAGCTGCCGCCAGCGCCAGCGCCGGCGCTGCGCGACCGGGGCGGCCGCCACCTTGTCCTGCTCTCCCCCTGCCCCCATTACTGGTGCATCCTTCTTCTATCTGGTTGTCGGCGCATTATCCGGCAACCGCCCCTGTTTCCGCGCGATGTGAGCCGATGACCGCCCAATCCGATTCCCTGATCCGTTTCCTGCTGCCCGACGCCGGCGTCCGCGGTGTCCACGTGCGCCTGCATGCCACCTGGCAGAAGATCCTGTCGCACGCGGTCTACCCGGACAACGCCGCTGAACTGCTGGGCCAGGCCAGCGTCGCCTCGGCCCTGTTCACCGGCCACACCAAGGTCGATGGCCGTCTGTCGATCCAGCTGCGCAGCAACACCGACCTGCGCGCCCTGTTCGCCGAATGCACCGCCGCCGGCACCCTGCGCGGCATCGCCCAGCTGGCCGACGGCGGCGATGCCCCGCGTGACCTGTCCACCCTGGGCCAGGGCGCGCTGCTGGCCATCACCATCGAGAACCCGGGCCTGGACCCGCGCGAGCCGCAGCGTTACCAGAGCCTGGTCGGCCTGAGCGCGGCCGAGCTGGACGAAGCCTTCGAGGACTACTTCCAGCAGTCCGAACAGCTGCCGACCCGCCTGCTGTTGGCCGCCGACCGCAATGGCGCCAGTGGCCTGCTGCTGCAGAAGCTGCCCGGCGACGAGGGCGATGATGATGGCTGGGTGCGCACCAGTGCGCTGTTCGAGACCTTGGGCAAGGCCGAGCTGCTGGCCACCCCGGCCGAAGACCTGCTGCACCGCCTGTTCCACGAGGAAAAGCCGGTGCTGGTGGGCGACAAGCCGCTGTCCTTCGCCTGCTCCTGCTCGCGCGAGCGGGTCGCGGCCATGCTCGAATCGCTGGGTGAAGAAGAAGCCCGCGCGGCCGCCGAGGACACCGGCGCGGTGGAAGTGCGATGCGAATTCTGCGGACAGGAGTATCACTTTCCGTTGACGGAGTTCGGCATACTGTTCCACGGTGCCGAGGGGAATGCACCGGCACCTGAACGGCTTCAGTAAAACAGACAGGTCTTGTGTTCTGGGGAGGATCAAGGCTTGTTAAGAATTCATAAACACCCTAGGATCGAGTTCCCGCCCCAGCGGGAACTTTCGTCGTCCGCCCCTGTCTGAACTGGTCCGATGCGTACCTTCCTGCGTCTACCGCTGGCCCTGCTGATCGCCCTTGGCGCGATCACGGGCGCGCATGCGCAGAGCAAGGACACCCGCACCGTCATTCCGGTGTGGAACAAGGGCAGCGGCAAGGTCGAAGCCCTGCTGTACCTGGAGCCCACCGGCGAACAGGCCGCGGGCGCACGCTGGCACTTCGGCCGCAACTCGCTGGATGCCGCGTTCGGTCTGTCCTCGGGCGACTCGCTGGGCCTGCTGTGCAACAGCAGCAGTGGTACCAGCATCAGCGGTCTGGCCAGCCATTGCATGCTGGCCAGCCTGGGCGATGAAGACGACGCGATCGGTGCCAACAACCGCCGCTTCACCGGCACCGCCGCACTCAACCGTGGCAGCAACCGCCTGGGCATCACCGCCGGTACCGGCCGTGAAACCCTGCCGGCATGGCTGGCCTCGCCGAACAAGACCCCTGCCCTGCGCGCCGAGCAGAACGATCTGACCGTGTTCGCCCAGCGCAACATCGGCCGCGAGGGCTTCGTCTCCATTGCCGGCACCTACGCCAAGGCGCGCCTGGTGCCGCTGGCCGACGCCGCACCGGCCATCGTCGACCGCTGGGACAGCAAGAGCCTGAGCCTGGGCGCCGGCTACGGCAATTTCAGCGGCAGCATCATCGGCCGCGTGGTCGATGTACCCGGCAAGCCGGGCAAATGGGAAGGCCTGGGCATCGGCCTGACCTGGCGCACCCCGTGGTCGGGCCAGCTGACCGTCGGCGCGGAAAACGTCATCAGCCGCGGCAAGAATCCGTTCTCCCCGCGCAACGAGAGCAACGACGACGGCACCGTGCCGTACGTGCGCTACGAACAGGATCTCTGATCCCACCTCTGGCCGGTAACCCGGCCATGTCGCAACAAGGGCGCCTCGGGGCGCCCTTTTCTGTTTCCGCGCGCATCGTGTCGCGCCTCTGCCGGGCACAGCGGTTACACAACGACACGTCGCGACATGCATCAATTGAAACTTTTTACGCACCCACCGCCTGTCATAAACCGCCAGCGGTTGCGCAGTTAAACTCCAACCCATTGAAATACAAAGACTTTCCTTGAATTCCGAGGAAAGTGAGACATGAATTAACACACCTTTAATTTTCCAACGAGGCTCGTTACTATCGGTTCAGCCTTGCGTTTTTGGGGCCCCTATTGGGTCCCGTCGCCAGGCACTACCCCAGCCAAGATTTCCTTGGAGAGAGAGAGCCAATGAATTTCAAGTCCAACAAGCTGCGCGATGCCGTTGTCATCGCGCTGGTCGCCGGTGCCTCCACCGCGACCGCCCATGCGCAGGAAGCCACCAGCGGCGCCACCAACCTGGATCGCATCCAGGTCACCGGTTCGCGCATCCGTTCGGTCGACGTTGAAACCGCCCAGCCGATCTTCACCGTGTCCTCCGAGGACATCAAGAAGTCGGGCCTGGTCAGCGTCGGCGACATCCTGCAGAACCTGTCGGTTGCCGGTACGCAGAACTTCAGCAAGGCCGCCGTGCTGACCTCCAACCCGGAACAGGGTGGCCAGTACGTCAACCTGTACAACCTCAACGAAAACCGCACCCTGGTGCTGGTCAACGGCAAGCGCTGGACCACCAGCCTGGCCGGTTACACCGACCTGTCGACCATCCCGAGCGCGCTGATCGAGCGCATCGAAGTGCTGAAGGACGGCGCTTCGGCCATCTACGGCTCCGACGCCGTGGCCGGTGTGGTCAACATCATCATGCGTTCGAACTTCGAAGGCGCTGAGTTCTCCGGCCTGATCGGCCAGAACGGCCGCGGCGATGGCCAGAAGCAGTCGTACTCGTTCACCGCCGGCACCACCGGTGAGAACAGCTCGATCATCTTCGGCGCCAGCTACACCAAGGAAGATCCGGTGTGGGCCAAGGACCGCGAGCTGACCCGCTACACCTACGGTCCGCGCCACATCGGTGCCGGCCTGAGCGCCACCGGTCCGTGGGGTCGCTTCACCGATCCGCGCGCCGCCGGTACCCCGGGTGCGGGCAACTACCTGGACGAAGACGGCAACATCGTCTCCGCTGCCGACGGCGACTGGTCGCCGAACATGTACGTGCTGAACCACACCGGCACCTACGACGGCGTGGGCGTTGGCGCGGCTTCCAACAGCCTGGGCAACTACCACGTTGGCGTCACCGCCAATGACCGCTTCAATTCCAGCCAGCAGATGATGCTGCAGCAGGAATCGGAAACGAAGTCGATCTTCACCTCGGTGTCCTACGACTTCAATCCGAACATCAGCTTCAAGTCGACTGTGATGTACTCCGAGCGTGACTCGGTCCGCCAGGTTGCCGGCTACCCGCTGAGCGCCGCTGCACAGCCGACCTACCCGGTGTCGATCAGCGCCGACAGCTACTACAACCCGTTCGGCAACCAGGCCAATCCGGGTGCCGGCCTGGCCCTGGACAACTGGTTCCGCCGCACGATTGAAATCCCGCGTATTTCGCAGAACAACGTGAAGTCGTACCACTTCGACGGCGCGCTGGAAGGTGCCTTCGACTTCGGCGACCACGGCTGGAACTGGGACGTGGGCATGAACTACAACAAGTTCGATGTCACCCAGATCGGCACCGGCAACGTCAACCTGCTGGCACTGGAAAAGGCCCTGGGCCCGTCGTTCCTGAACTCGCAGGGCGTCGTGCAGTGCGGTACCGCTGCCAACCCGATCGCGCTGGGCACCAGCCTGGCCGCTGGCCAGTGCACCCCGTTCAACATCCTGGGCGGCCCGTCGGCCTCCACTGCTGATGCCCTGCAGTACATCAACACCATCAGCCAGGCCACCCAGCAGAGCGTCAGCAAGCAGTACTTCGCCAACATCACCGGCGGCCTGTTCAACATGCCGGGCGACGCGGGCGAGTTTGCCTTCGCGGCCGGTATCGAACACCGCACCGTTGATGGCTACGACTATCCGGACCAGCTGTCCGCTGCCGGCTACACCACCGATCTGGCTGCCGGCGCAACCCGCGGCAAGTACAAGACCGACGAAGTGTACCTGGAGCTGATGATTCCGGTGCTGAAGGACGTGCCGGGTGCGAAGGAGCTGTCGTTCGACATCGCCAGCCGCTACTCCGATTACGACCGCTTCGGCGACACCACCAACAGCAAGTTCAGCCTGACCTGGAAGCCGGTTGAAGACCTGCTGGTCCGCGCGACCTACGGCAAGGGCTTCCGCGCCCCGACCCTGGACGACACCTTCGGTGGCGGCTCGCAGACCTTCGACTACTTCACCGATCCGTGCGATGCCCTGCTGGGTATCCGTACCGGCAACGCCACGGCCGCGGCACGCTGCAACGCCGAAGGCCTGGGCGCCAACTTCCGCCAGCAGGACAGCGCCGGCGCACCGGTCGGTGCCCGCGAAAGCCAGAGCATCGCGCCGTTCCAGGCCGGTGTGGGTAACGCCGAGCTGGAACCGGAATACAGCAAGACCCGTACCGTGGGCTTCGTGTTCAGCCCGCGCTGGGTGCAGGGCCTGGACTTCTCGCTGGACTGGTACAAGATCACCATCAACAACGTGATCACCGCCGTGTCGGCCACCTACGTCCTGCAGCAGTGCTACAACGGTGTGGACTCGTTCTGTAACTACACCCGCGACGCTGCATCGGGCCAGGTCGTGGCACTGAGCCGCGGTAACGCCAACCTGGGTGTGCTGGAAACCGAAGGCTACAACTTCGGTGCCAACTACCGCCTGCCGGAAATGAGCATCGGCCAGTTCTCGGTGCACCTGGACGCCAACTACCTGTCGGCCTACCGTTCCAAGAGCGATTCCACTGCCGATTGGGACAACTACGCCGGCTACTGGAACTTCCCGCGCGTGCGCGGCACCCTGGGCGTGAACTGGGCCAAGGGTGACCTGTCGGCGCAGTGGAACCTGCGCTACTACGGCGGCTACCGTGACTTCTGCTTCGACGGTTCGGCCGAAGAGTGCAACGACCCGACCTACCTGACCCCGAACGGCGGCTGGGGCGGCGGTGAAGGCGCCAACAAGAAGGGCTCGATCTCGTACCAGGACGTGTCGGTCAGCTGGGCGGCGCCGTGGAACGGCACCGTCACCGTCGGCGCGCGCAACATCTGGAACAAGACCCCGCCGCAGAGCTACTCGCAGACCAACAACAGCTCCGGTTCGATCGACCCGATGCTGGACTTCGACCGCTACGTGTTCATGCAGTACACCCAGCGCTTCTGATCGAGGCCTGTTCGTAGCGTAAAACACCAGGACGGGGCCCTTCGGGGCCCCGTTTCTGTTTCAGCGCTTCTCCGCTTCCGCGTTGTGCACGAACGACCGCGCAATGAAAAAGGCCGCAGCAGTGCTGCGGCCCTTCGTCGTTGCGTTCGTCGCCGGTGCTGATCAACCGTTGGGAATCAACGTCTCGATCAAGTGTTCGACATAGGCTTCGAAATCTTCGCGCGCCTGCTTGGGTTGCTGCAGCTGCAGCGACAGCTGCAGGAAACCGACATAGGCCGCATACGCCAGCCGCGCACGGTGGCGGGCATCGGTGGAACTCAGTCCCGCCTGGCGGAACGAAGCGACCAGATAATCCAGGCGACGCTGCGAAACGCGGTCGATCACCGGTCGCACCATCGGGTGGTCCAGTGCCTTCAGCAGCTCGCTGTAGATGATGTGCGGCTGCACTTCATGGGCCACCATCTGGAACAGCTGGCGCAGGCGTGCACGCGGATCGGGCACGTCTTCCAGGCTGCCGAACACCTGTTCCTGCTCGAACAGTTCCCAGCGTTCCAGCGCGGCCTGCAGCAGCGCATCGCGCGAGGGGAAGTGCCAGTAGAAACTGCCCTTGGTGACACCCAGGCGGCGGGCCAGCGGCTCCACCGCGACGGCGCCCACCCCTTGTTCAGCAATCAGGTCGAGGGCGGCCTGGGCCCAGTCTTCGGCACTCAGGCGGCTGTTGCGGCCGGCGCGCGGTTCGCCGGCGGAAGTGTCAGGTTGATTCATGGGCTGATTTAACCATACGCCGGGGTTCGTTGCAGTATGCCGTTGCGCTGGAAACCGTCATGACCCTTGCGGCGCGGCTTCCGCAGCGCACCATACCGGGCAGTATTGACTTCCTCCACGGCCCATCCATACTATCAAGTATGGTTACCCCTGCTGCTGCCGCTGTATTCACCGATCTGCGCCTGGAAGCGGCCCATGGCGCGCACCTGGCTGCCACGGCCAACCAGGCCGGGCGACGCGGACACGTGCTGTTCGCGCACGGCTTCGGCCAGACCCGGCACGCCTGGAATGCCACCGCCCGCGCCCTGTCGGCCGCCGGCCTGCAGACCCTGGCCTACGATGCGCGCGGCCATGGCGATTCGGACTGGAATGCGGCCGATCTGCCCTACCACGGCGAGCAGTTTGCCGATGACCTGATCGTGCTGGCCGGTGAACAACCGCGACCGCCGGTGCTGGTGGCCGCCTCCATGGGCGGCCTGTTCGGTCTGCTGGCCGAAGCGCGCTGGCCGGGCCTGTTTTCGGCCATGGTGCTGGTGGACATCACCCCGCGTTGGGACACCGCCGGCGTGGAACGCATCCTGGCCTTCATGACCGCCCACCCCGAGGGCTTCACTTCGCTGGCGCACGCTGCCGATGTGATTTCCGCCTACCTGCCGCACCGCCCGCGCAAATCCGAAGCGTCCCTGCAGGCACTGCTGCGCGAGGATGGCCACGGCCGCTGGCGCTGGCACTGGGACCCGCGCCTGGTGGCCGAGCTGGCCCGCGACAGCGAACAGCACCAGGGCGCACTGGCCGAGGCCGCGCGCCAGGTGAAGTGCCCGCTGCTGCTGGTCAGTGGCGGCCGCAGCGACCTGGTCACGCCGCAGACCGTGGCCGAATTCCTGGCATTGGCGCCGCACGCGCGCCACGTACAGTTGCCGCAGGCCACGCACATGGTCGCCGGTGATGACAACGACGCCTTTACCGCTACTGTGTTGGACTATCTGGACGTGTTGCCCGCAGCGGATGCTGCGGCTTCGTCCGCCACAAACGAGCACGTCACCGGAGCACGCTCATGAGCATCGTTCTTCCCTTCCTCGCCCTGCTGCTGGCAGGCGCGTTCGTCGCCTACCACCGCATGCGGCTGGTTACCTGGACGCTGATCAGCGTGGCCCTGCTGGCCATCTGCTGGTTCGTGCCCTACGTGAACCAGACCGCCACGATCGTGGCCGCCGCCGTGCTGGCCGTGATTGCCGTGCCGCTGCTGCTGCCGTTCATCCGCAAGCCGCTGCTGACCGGCCCGATGATGAAGGTGTTCCGCAAGGTGCTGCCGCCGCTGTCGCAGACCGAGCGCATCGCGCTGGAAACCGGTTCGGTCGGTTTCGAGGGCGAGCTGTTCACCGGTGATCCGGACTGGAACATCCTGCTGAACTACCCCAAGCCGCAGCTGACCGCCGAAGAACAGGCCTTCCTGGATGGCCCGGTGGAAGAGCTGTGCACCATGGTCAACGACTGGGAAATCACCCATGTCCACGCCGACCTGCCGCCGGAACTGTGGGCCTTCATCAAGAAGAACAAGTTCTTCGGCATGATCATTCCGAAGGAATACGGCGGCCTGGGCTTCTCCGCGCTGGCCCACCACAAGGTGATCCAGAAGCTGGCCTCGGTGTCTTCGGTGGTCAGCTCCACCGTGGGCGTGCCGAACTCGCTGGGCCCGGGTGAACTGCTGGTGCACTACGGCACCCAGGAACAGAAGGACCAGTACCTGCCGCGTCTGGCCGATGGCCGCGAAGTGCCCTGCTTCGGCCTGACCGGTCCGTTCGCCGGCTCCGACGCCACCTCGATTCCCGATTACGGCATCGTCTGCAAGGGCGAGTGGAACGGCGAGCAGGTGCTCGGCGTCAAGCTGACCTTCGACAAGCGCTACATCACCCTGGCCCCGGTCGCCTCGCTGATCGGCCTGGCCTTCCGCATGTACGATCCCGATGGCCTGATCGGTGAAACCCGCGACATCGGCATCACGCTGGGCCTGCTGCCGCGCGATACCGCCGGCGTGGAGATCGGCCGTCGCCACTTCCCGCTGAACTCGACCTTCCAGAACGGTCCGATCAAGGGCAAGGATGTGTTCATCCCGCTGACCCAGCTGATCGGTGGCGCCGCGATGGCCGGCAAGGGCTGGAACATGCTCAACGAGTGCCTGGCCGTGGGCCGCTCGATCACCCTGCCCTCCACCGCCAGTGGCGGTGCCAAGGCCGGCGCCGCGGTCACCGGTGCCTACGCACGCATCCGCAAGCAGTTCGGCCTGTCGGTCGGCCGCTTCGAGGGCGTGGAAGAAGCGCTGGCCCGCATCGGCGGCAAGGCCTACAAGATCAGCGCGCTGTCGCAGGCCACTGCCGCTGCGGTCGACCGTGGCGACGTGCCGTCGGTGCCGTCGGCCATCGCCAAGTACCACTGCACCAACATGAGCCGTGAAGTGATCTCGGACATGATGGACGTCATCGGCGGCAAGGGCATCATCCTCGGGCCGCGCAACTTCGCCGGCCGCAGCTGGCAGGCCGCGCCGATCGCGATCACCGTGGAAGGCGCCAACATCATGACCCGCAGCCTGCTGATCTTCGGCCAGGGTGCGATCCTCTGCCACCCGTGGGTGCTGAAGGAAATGAAGGCCGCGCAGGATCCGGACACCCGCGCCGGTCTGCAGGACTTCGACCGCAGCCTGTTCGGCCACATCCGCTACGGCATTTCCAATGCGGTGCGTTCGTTCTGGTTCGGCCTGACCGGCGCGCGCTTCGGTGCCGCCCCGGGCGACGCCTACACCCGCCGCTACTTCCGCAAGCTGGACCGTTACTCGGCCAACCTGGCGCTGATGGCCGACATCTCGATGATGACCCTCGGCGGCAAGCTGAAGTTCAAGGAATCGCTGTCCGGCCGCCTGGGCGACGTGCTGAGCCATGTCTACATGACCAGCGCCATGCTCAAGCGTTACCACGACGAAGGCGCACCGCAGGCCGACCAGCCGCTGCTGGCCTGGGCGTTCCATGACAGCGTGCACAAGATTGAAGAGTCGCTGTCGGCGGCCCTGCGCAACTTCCCGATCCGTCCGATCGGCTGGCTGATGTGGGCGCTGATCTTCCCGTTGGGCCGTCGTGCCGAAGCCCCGGGCGATCGCCTGAGCCGCCGCGTGGCCGCCCTGCTGATGGCCCCCAACGAAGCCCGCGACCGCCTGGCCAGTGGCGTGTTCCTGACCCCGTGCGAGAACAACCCGGGCGGCCGCATCAACAGCTACCTGAGCAAGGCGATCATGGCCGAGCCGGTGGAGCGCAAGTTCCTGAAGGCACTGAAGAGCAAGGGCATCGAGGCGCTGGACTTCAAGGCGCAGCTGGACGAGGCCGTGGCCGAAGGCGTGATCACCCAGGACGAGCGCAGCCTGCTGGAAGAACTGCGTACGCTGACCCTGGACACCATCACCGTGGACGACTTCGACACCCACGAACTGCGTGCAGCCAGCTACTACGACCGCCAGCACAAGGACCCGCATTCGCAGGCAGCATGATCGCCTGGAAGACGCGGACATGAAAACGGCGGGCCTCGGCCCGCCGTTTTTTTGTGCACCGCCCCCGTAGAGTCGAGCTTGCTCGACTGGGGTGCCCGAAAAGCAGTCGAGCAAGCTCGACTCTACCAAGCGATCACGCCGGCACAAACCACCATGCCACGGCAGCCAGCACCGCCGGCACTGCCTGGATGAAGAAGATCCGCTTGTTCACGCTCCAGGCGCCGTAGCAGCCGGCCACGATCACGCAGCCCAGCGAGAAGTTCACCAGCATCGGCAGGTGGTCGAACAGGCCCCAGAACAGCCCGGCAGCCAGGAAGCCGTTGTACAGCCCCTGGTTGGCCGCCAGCACGCGGGTGATCTCGGCCTTTTCCGGCGTGTTGCGGAACGTCTTCAGGCCCAGCGGACGGGTCCACAGGAACATTTCCAGGACCAGGAAGTAAACGTGCAGCAGGGCGACCAGCAGGGTCAGGGCGAGTGCGATCCAGTACATGGGCGGTTCCTTGGATGGATGGATGGGGTGATGGGGTCAGAGCCCTCTCCGTAGGAGAGGGATCCGACCCCGCGCGGCTCAGCGGTCGCGCGGCAGCTTCTTCTCTTCGCGCAGCACGCCGAACGCGGCGGCGGTCATGCACGCCGCTGCCAGGATGCCGCCCACGAATACCACGTGCGAACCGAACAGCGACAGCGCCTTGTGCACCCAGGTGAAGCTGAGGTCGGCGCCGCGGTAGACCACGGTGTCGATGGCCGCGCCGGCCTTGTAGCGCCACTGGCGGTCCACGCGGGTGTAGATCGTCTCGCGCGCGGGCTTGAACAGCGAGAATTCGCTGGCGCGGGTCATCACCTGCACCACCGCCACCATCATCGGCAGTGGCGAGGCGGCCAGCACCGAGAACCCGATCAGGATGGCGAATGCGGGAATCAGCAGCGCCGGCGCAATACCGTGGCGTGACAGCAGCCAGCGGGTCAGGCTGAGCTGCAGCAGCAGGGTCAGCGCGTTGACCGCCAGGTCGATGCGCGAGAAGAACGCCGTGCTGGCCGCCGGATCGGTGAAGGCGGCGCGCACGATGCTGGCCTGCTGGTTGTACAGCAGGGTGCCCACGCCCACGCCGAACACCACCAGCACCGCCAGCCAGCGGAGCAGCGGTTCGCGCGCGATCAACTTCAGGCCATCCAGCACGCTGCCGCCCATCGGCTGCTCACCCGACACCAGCTGCTGTTCGCGCTCACGCAGCACCGCCCAGTGGCGCAGCCGCCAGATGCAGAACAGGCAGACCACCAGGAACCCGGCCGACACCAGCATCAGGTTGGCGATGCCCACCCGCTGGGCCAGCGCACTGGTGATGATCGGGCCCAGGAACGCGCCCACGGTGCCGGCCGCGCCGATGTAGCCGTACCAGGCGCGCGCCTGGGCGTTGGTGAACACATCGGCCATGAAGCTCCAGAACACCGCCACCGCGAACAGGTTGAACACCATCACCCACAGGAAGAAGGCCATGCCCCGCCCCGGCACGCCGCTGTCGAACAGCGCGTAGAAGCCCAGCAGGGTGACGATGAAGAAGCCATACACCACCGGCAGGAACACCCGGCGCGGGAAACGGCTGACCAGCCAGCCGTAGACCGGCTGCAGCACCAGCATGATCAGGAACACGCAGGTGAACAGGAACTGCAGGACGAAGTCCTTCAGGGCGATGCCATGGCTGGCGAACCAGCTGATCAGCAGCGGCGGGAACACCGTTTCCAGATCGGCCGAGGCGGCCATCGCCTCGCGCACCGGGCGCAGCACGTAATAGCCGCTGAGCAGGCAGAAGAAGTACAGGAACGACCACCACAGCGCCGGCGATTCGCGCAGGGCCGCGACCAGGCCGCGCAGTGCACCGTTGTTGCGTGCCGCGCTCACGCGGTTCCCCTCGCCTGCGAACGGCGGTTGGACAGCAGCATGGCAGGCTCCGGGGCGATGAAGCGCGTACGTTAGCCAATGCACTGCAACATCGCCAGCCGGGTGCTGCAGGGCCGGCAGAACCGAGCGTTGCAGCCGCCCTGCCGGGACCCGTCGCAGCGGGCGAAACAAGCGTCAAAAATCCAACTTTTTCAACGAGATGCGCATTCATCTTCGCTTTGTTTGTGCATAGGCGAAAAGCGGCGCTAGAATCGACTCCAGCAGTCGCGCACGGGTCTCCTCGATGAAAAAGAACAGCCTGCGTCGTCCGATCCGATCGGCGACCACTGGTTTGCTGGGCATGCTCATGCCCGTTGCCTTGTCCACCACCGCGCAGACGCCGCCGCCGCTGCCGCCGCTGCCGGCCAACATCGAATCCCACAGCGTGGCCCACACCCAGCCGGCCGCCTACCGCACCGGGCTGGTGCCGCAGGTGCAGTTGCCGGCAGCCGGGTTCAACGTGGCCAACATCGAATCGATGGCGCAGCAGCTGACCTATGGCGAGCGCGTGCCGGGCATGGCCGTGGCCATCGTGCAGGGCGGCCGGGTCATCAGCGCGCGCGGTTATGGCGTGACCGATGTGAACAACCCGCTGCCGGTCGATGCCCACACCGTGTTCCGCCTGGCATCGCTGTCCAAGGCCTTCGCCGGCACCATGGCCGGCCTGCTGGTGAACGATGGCACGCTGCGCTGGGACAGCAAGGTGACCGACTACGTGCCCGGCTTCCGGCTCAATTCGCCGGAAGCGACCGACCGCCTGACCGTGGCCGACGTACTGAGCCACCGCGTGGGCCTGCCCTACAACGCTTACGACCGCGACATCGAAGGCAACGCCGAGTACTACACGCTGACCCAGAAGCTGGCCAACACCGGCCTGAAGTGCCTGCCGGGTGACTGCTACGCGTACCAGAACGTGGCCTTCAGCCTGATTGGCGATGTGGTCTATGCCGCGTCGGGCAGCTTCTATGAACAGTCCGTGGAACGGCGCATCTTCAAGCCGCTGGGCATGAACGATGCCAGCATGGGCCTGGCCGGCATCCAGGCCAGCTCGCGCTGGGCGCGTCCGCACGTGCGCAGCCGCAACGGCTGGGTCTCGCTGACCCCGAAGCCGACCTACTACCGCGTCGCGCCGGCGGCAGGCGTGAACGCCAGCGCCAGCGACATGGCGCAGTGGCTGCTGGCCCACACCGGCCACCGCCCCGACGTGCTGCCGGCACCGCTGCTGGCCACCCTGCATTCGAGCCTGATCAACACCCCGGGCGAGATGCGTTCGGGCTGGCGCCGCGAGCGCCTGCATTCGGCCGGCTACGCGCTGGGCTGGCGCACGTTCGATTACGCCGGCCACGACGTGGTGTTCCATGCCGGCGCCGTGCAGGGTTACCGCGGCCTGGTGGCGCTGGTGCCCGAACGCGACCTGGGCATTGCGATCATGTGGAACGGCGAAAGCAGCCTGCCCAGCGGCCTGCTGCCGACCGTGCTCGATTCGGCCCTGGGCCTGCCCGCGCAGCGCTGGCTGGACGTGGATACCGACTTCGGCAGCGACAGCCTGATGGCCGACGGTGCTGCGCCGGCGCAGGACAAGCGCAAGGGCAAGGGTGCTTCGAGCAACCGCGCGGTGGCCTCGCCGCGCTGAGCCGGCACACGCCGGTGAACCTGGAAAGGGCGGCCTGCGGGTCGCCCTTTTTGCTTTCGTAGAGTCGAGCTTGCTCGACTGCTCTGGCTTCGTAGAGTCGAGCTTGCTCGACTGACCAGCCAAGCAGTCGAGCAAGCTCGACTCTACAAAGGCGGTGGGGCAGTCGAGCATGGCTCGACTCTACAAGGGCGGTGAAGCAGTCGAGCAAGCTCGACTCTACAAGGGCGAGGCAGTGGGCGCGGGCATAAAAAAACCCCTTCCCTGCTGGGCAACAGGGAAGGGGTTTCAGGGTACGGCGATCGGGATGGAACTTAGATCAGCGGTGCCGGGGTGGCCGGCAGAGCAACCGGAGCGGCCTTCTTCTTGCGAGCGGCCGGCTTGCGCTTGGCAACCTTCTTCGCTGCCTTCTTCGGGGCAGCCTTCTTGGTGGCCTTCTTCGCGGTCTTCTTTACGGCCTTCTTGGCAGTCTTCTTGACGGCCTTCTTCACTGCCTTCTTGGCGACCTTCTTGGCCGGCTTGCGGGCGGTGGTCTTCTTGGCGGCCTTCTTGGCAGTCTTCTTCACTGCCTTCTTGGCGACCTTCTTGACGGCCTTCTTCGCGGTCTTCTTTGCCGGCTTCTTGGCTACCTTCTTCGCCGCCTTCTTCACTGCCTTCTTCGCAGTGGTCTTCTTGGCGACCTTCTTGGCGACCTTCTTCACCGCCTTCTTTGCCGTTGCCTTCTTCGCGACCTTCTTCACTGCCTTCTTGGCAGCGGCCTTCTTCGCGACCTTCTTCACCGCTTTCTTGGCGGCGGGCTTCTTTTTCGCAGCTTTCTTGGTTGCCATGGGATGGCTCCTCGTCAGTGATAGGGAGTTGAAACGCCCAGGTGGATCAAACCCGCCGATGCTGCGTGCGGGGACCGCCGGCGCGTCAGGCGCGCCGTTACGGATGCGGCAATGTCGGCCCCGGTCGGCGGGACGGACATCGGAAAGGAAAGTGCCGTGCGTTTCTCCGGGGGAAGCAGGGCCCTGTCCACCGTCTTGAGGATCGCGGTGGTCTTGGAGGGATTGCTTCGCATCGGACGATTGATTCGGCGCACTCGGTTGGGCAGGCAAGGTCTGCTGAGGCGAAACCTAATCACGGTTTTTTTTACTGTCAACAACCCCCGCGAAAAATTTTCACATCGCGGCGCCTTGGCGGCGCGCCCGCTGCGGGCCCGGCAGCACCCGCCGCGTGCCTGCTGGAGCGGTGCAACGCAGCGCGACGGCGTACGCGGCAAGCCGCACCTTGAATAAAAAACACTTGAAATAAGCACTCTGCGTTGATAGGCAGTGGCTGGCGCAGCATGCACGTGCGATCGGCGTGGCTACCGCACGATAGCGGAAGCCGCTCTCCAAACGGACCCGCAACGGGGGCAAAAACTTTTCACATCCGGGCGCGGTTCCGCGGGTGCCGAAACACGGATTTGCGCAAAACTGCGCAAGCCCGAACGCATCGTTCGCGCGCAGCGATGGCCGCCACGCGCACCCGGCACACGCACCTTCGGTCCTGGCAGACGCGGGTGCAGAAACGAAAACGGCCACCCGAAGGTGGCCGCTGGTGTTCGCCGGAAACCAGGACTCAGTGGTCCTCGTCTTCCAGTGCTTCGGCGTAGGCGTCCGGATCCAGCAGCTCGTTGAGCTCTTCGGCGTTGGACAGCTCGACCACGAACATCCAGCCTTCGCCGTAGGCATCTTCGTTGATGGTTTCCGGCTTGTCGGCCAGCGCCGCGTTGACCTCGACCACCTTGCCGCTGATCGGGCTGTAGACGTCCGAAGCCGCCTTCACCGATTCGACCACGGCGATCTGCTCGCCGGCCTTGGCGTCGGCGCCGACGTCGGGCAGTTCGACATAGACCAGGTCACCCAGCAGGCCCTGGGCGTGGTCGGAAATACCAACGGTAACGCGGCCATTGCCTTCGACGCGGGCCCACTCGTGGGACTTGAGGAACTTGAGGTCGCCGGGGATCTCGCTCATGGAACTGCTCCAGGAATACAGGGGTGTGGAAAGAACGGGGCTAGTGTAACCAACCGGCCGCCACTGCTGTCAGTGACGACCGGCACGTTCGCATCACGCGTCGGCAAGCACGCCCGGTTGGGCCTGGCCTTCGCGCACGAACGGGAACTTGACCACGCGCACCGGTACCTGGCGGCCGCGGATGTCCACGGTCACCTGGCCCAGTTCGCCTGCCGGCACGCGGGCAAACGCGATGCCCTTGGCCAGGCTGGGCGAGAAGGTGCCGGACAGGATCTCGCCCTGGCCGCTGGCGGTGGTGACCGCCTGGCCGTGCCGCAGCACGCCCTTCTCGTCCATCACCAGGCCGATCATCTGGCGCGCGGTGCCGGCGGCCTTCTGCGCCTCCAGCACATCGCGGCCGATGAAGTCGCGGCCTTCGTCCAGCGACACGGTCCAGGCCAGCGCGGCTTCATACGGGCTGATCTCCTCGTCCATGTCCTGGCCGTAGAGGTTCATGCCGGCTTCCAGACGCAGCGTGTCACGCGCGCCCAGGCCAGCCGGCTTCACGCCGGCGTCGATCAGGCGGTTCCAGAACGCGACCACCGCGTCCTGCGGCAGCAGGATCTCGAAGCCGTCCTCGCCGGTGTAACCGGTACGGGCAACGAACAGGTCAACGCCGTCGTCGGCCTTGACCTGCAGGGCGGCGAAACGGGTGAGCTTGGCCAGCGCCTCGCGGTCGGCGCCGCCGACCAGGCCAGCGACGCTGTCGCGGGCCTGCGGGCCCTGCACGGCCAGGATGGCCAGGTCCGGGCGCTGCTCCACGCTCACGCCGAACGGTGCGGCCTGTTCGCGCAGCCAGGCCAGATCCTTTTCGCGGGTGGAGGCGTTGACCACCATGCGGAAGAAGTCGTCGGCCAGGTAGTAGACGATCAGGTCGTCGATGACGCCGCCACGGGCATTGAGCATGCACGAGTACAGGGCCTTGCCCGGCACCTTCAGCTTGTCGATGGAGTTGGCCAGCAGGCGGCGCAGGAACGGCTTGACCTGCTCGCCGCGCAGGTCGACCACGGTCATGTGGCTGACGTCGAACACGCCGGCTTGGCGGCGCACCAGGTGGTGTTCGTCCAGCTGCGAGCCGTAGTGGATGGGCATGTCCCAACCCCCGAAATCGACCATCTTGGCGCCGAGGGCGCGGTGGGTATCGTTGAGCAGCGTCTTCTGGGTCATGACCGGGTCCGGCAGCAGAGGAAACAAGAACGCGCATTATCCCAGATCGGTCGGCGGCAGGCGTGCCGCAGCGCAGCGGGGGTGGTGTGTGTGTTGGGCCGGCCTGCGGCCGGCGGCGCTTTCTACATGCCAGAGCGCAGAGCCAAAGCCAGAGCCAGAACACTTCGGCTCTGGGATGTCTTGGCTTGGGCGGGGCGGTGCGGGGTGGCGGGACACGCCGTAAACCCATCCATGGGGGCTCGTAGGCGCCATCCATGGCGCCTGCGGTCCCGCCACCCCACACCGCCCCACCCTTCCGGGTTCACCGGTGACGGACGGCAAAGGCAAGGGCAAGAGCGGAATGGGATGTCGATATATATATGGAGAGGGGTCGGAGCCCTTTCCTGCGGAAAGGGCTCCGACCCCGGGGAGCTGGCTTTTGCTTTTCGCTCTTTATCTTTCTTCCGTGGGCTGGACGCGCACGGAAACTGTCGGGGGTCGGGCGGGTTGGGTTCGCGGGGGTGTCCGCGGCATGGATGCCGCGGCCAAGCCTCCACGGATGGATTTACGGCGTCCCCCGCGAACCCAACCCGCCCGACCCAATTCGCAGAAAACAAGCGGCCACCCCACGAGGGGCTGCGCCGTTGGCTGAAACCCCTCAGATGCGGGTGGTGGCCAGGAACCGTTCGCGGTCCTGCTGGGTGCGGCGGCGGATTTCTTCCAGGGCCTGGCTTTCGGTCGCTGCCAGCATCGCCTCGAACAGACGCTGGAAGTGATGACGCATGGCATTGCGCGCGGCCACCGGATCGCGGCTGCGCAGTGCTTCGAAAATGGCCATGTGTTCGTCGGCACGGCTGGCGCCGTCGTCATGGCAGACCCGCGCGTAGACCTCGGTCACCCGCGGCAGCTCGCTGCGCATGCGCCAGATCTGCTGCACGAAATATTCGACCACCGGATTGCCGGACAGCCGCGCGATGGTCAGGTGGAAACGGCGATCGAAGTCGCCCGCCTCGGCATCGGTCAGGTCGCGCCGGCACAGGGCTTCGGCCAGGACCTGCAGTTCGGCGATGCCCGCTTCATCAATGTTGCCGGCCGCCAGCGCCGCCGCTTCGGCCTCGAACACGGCACGGGCAGCGGTAAGGTCGAAGGCACTGACATCGGGCAGGCCGCCGCTGGCCTGCGCCGGTCGCGGCTTCACGTAAACGCCCGAACCGATGCGGATGGCGATCCAGCCCTGCGCTTCCAGGGCGATCTCGGCTTCGCGGATGGTCACCCGGCTGACGCCGAAACGCTCGGCCAGCTCACGCTCGCCCGGCAGGCGCGAACCCGGCGGGAATTCACCGCCCTCGATCAACGAGCGGAGTTTGGCGGCGATGGTCTGGTAGAGACGGTTGGCGGACATGCGGCTGACCCTTGGCGGTTCCCTCCGGGCCCGTCCCGGGCCACCGTGCACGGTGCGGGTCCGGTTGGAGCGACGGCGCGACCTGTGGCCGCGCCGCCCTGTTCAGAACTTGTATCGTACACCGAAATACGCGCGTCGCCCGTAGCTCACCACTTCACGGAAGTTGCCGTAAAGCGGCTGGTAGGCCACGCGCGGTTCGTTGGTCAGGTTCATCAGCTCCAACGACAGCGACAGCTGTTTGCTGACCCGGTAACGCATGCGCAGGTCCACGCTGGTGTTGTCATCGTAATAGCGGTTCTGCTGCGCGGTGTTGCCGGTGAAATCCTGGTAATAGTGCGAGCGGAACTTGCCGATGGCCTGGATGTTGAAGCGGCCAACGTCCCAGTAGATCGAGCCGGACAGCACGTGGCGCGAGAAACCGCTCAGCCCGGCCGGCGGCACGATGGCGGGAATGATGCTGCCATCGGCGGCTACCTGCTCGCCCAACCGCGAATCCTGGGTCTGGTAATCGGCATCGGCGTAGTTGTAGCTGACCTTGAACCCCAGCCCGTCGAACGGCTTGGGCAGATAGGACAGGCGGTGGGTGGCGGTCAGCTCGAAGCCGGTCAGCGTGCTGTCCTCATCGGTGGTGACCTGCTGGCGCACCGGTACGGTCACCGTCTGCCCGTTGAGGGTGTAGGTTTCCGGCACCAGCGCGGTGGCGGTGCCGCCGTTGAACTGCTTCCAGTACACCGCACCGGCCAGCATCGTGTCCGGGTTCGGGTACCACTCCAGCGACAGATCGCCGTTCCAGGACATCAACGGCTGCGCGGCCGGGTTGCCGCTGGCACTGATGTCATCCAGCGCGTCGGCCAGGTCGCTGTAGGTGGCATCGCTGCTGACATTGATGGTGCGCCCTGCCCCCAGCGCGGCGATATCCGGACGCGACATCGCCCGGTAGGCGCCCACCCGCAGCAGCAGGTCCGGCTGCAGTTCGAAGGCGGCATTCAGGCTGGGCAGCAGCTTGTCATTGCCGGCCTTGAACACCTGGGTGGTGTAGTTGCCGGTGGGCTGCAGGCGAAGGGTGCCATCACCGTTGTCCAGCACCAGAAGATCGGTGCGCACGCCTTCGGAACGCACATCGGTCTTCACCCAGCGCAGGCCGACGTTGCCGCTGACCGGCAGGCCCAGCAGGGTGCTGCTGAATTCGCCCATCAGGTACAGCGCGCGGGTCTTTTCAGTGACATCGACGTTGTTGGGATCCTGGAAATCCGGATCCAGGCCGCTGGCCAGGCTGCCACGGGACGACTGGTACAGGCAGTCCGGGTCGAAGTACGCCCAGGACGAGATCGTGTTGCCGCTGGAGGCGTCCATGAAGTCGTCCTGCGGGAACGGCGCACGGCACGCCTGGTTCGCCGCGATGATCTTCGCCTTGTCGGCGGCCACGCGCGGGTCGTAGTCGGTGACCAGGGTGTTGTCACGCAGGCGGTAGTCGGCCTGGCTGGCGCGCAGCCCGCCCTTGATGCGGGTGAAGAAGCCCGACTCGGGCGTGAAGCTGGTATCGAAGCGGCCGGCCTTGATCTTGTGATCGTTCTCGGTGGCGCTGGAGGTCACCCGCGCCGCACCCGAATACGCATCCCAGTTGTTGACGTCAAAGTTGGGCGCCAGCGCAATGCTGGGCACCTCGCCGTGCCAATCCCAGTCGTAGTCCACGTAGCCGGTGGCGCCGCTGCTGATGCCGGGCACCACGGCGTTGTTGACGTCGCGCTGGTTGGCGCGCAGGCGGGTCATGCGCTCGCTGTCCAGGCGGTTGGTATGCGAGTAGGAAAGGTCGGTGGTCAGTTCCCAGGCCGGGCTGGGCCGCAGGATCAGGTTCAGGCCGCCACCGGTGTACTCCTCGCCGCGCCAGTAGCGGTTGGACGTGGAATCGATGGAGGTGCTGCCGTGCAGATGGCGCACGATGCCGTTCTCGTCCACCTCGCGCTGGGTGATGCCGCGGCGGGCGTTGGACAGGCTCAGGTCGCTGCGGTTTTCATACCAGTTGCGGTCGGTATGCTCGAAGTCCACGTTCAGCTCGACCACATCGTTGGGCCGCCACTGGATCGCGGCGAACTCGCTCTGGCGGTCGTTGCGTTCCTGTTTCAAGCGGTAGATGCGGCTGCTGGGCACCAGGTAGTACGGCGCCCCGTTGGCGATGGCCTGCGCGCTTACTTCGTTGCAGTTGGCGTTGGCCACGTTCTGCGCGCCGTTGCAGGCGTACCAGGTGGAGCCACTGGTGATGCTTTCTTCCGGATCGGTGCCGTCCAGCCGCTGGAAACCCAGCGAGATGCCCAGCTTCTGGCCATCGCCGAACTCGAACTGATCGATGTAGCTGGCGGTGCCGCGGTAGCCGATGCCATCGTCGTCGCGGTACTTCTTGTCATACTCGGCCCAGCTGCCGCGCAGGTCGATCTGCGCCGCACGCTTGCCGTATTCCAGCGGACGCACGGTTTCCAGGCCGATGGTGCCGGCCACGCCGCCCTCGATGATGTCCGCACGCTGGGTCTTGTAGATGGCCACCGTGTTGACCAGCTCGGCCGGGAACATGTTGAAGTTCACCGAACGATCGCCGCTGCCGTTGGTGATCTCGCGACCGTTGAAATTGGTGCTGCTGAGGAACGCGCCGAGGCCGCGGATGGAAATTTCAGAAGCGCCGGTCTTGTCACGGGTGGACGCGGCGCCGGTCAGGGTTTCGATGGCATCGGCCAACGACGGTGCCGGCAGATCGCCGATGTCATCGGCCGACAGCACATCGGCAATGACCGTGTCGTCGCGCTTCTTGTTGATCGAACTCTGCATGGATTCGCGGATGCCGGTGACCTGCACCTGGTCCAGCGTGGTCGCGTCCTGGTCCTGCGCGGCCGACTGCGCCTGTACGGTAGGCACGGCCGCCAGCGCTGCCAGCAGTGCCACGATCAGTGGCGTAGGGCACAACGAGGTGTTGCGTACTGCTCCGGCGGTTCGCCGCATGGTCTCCTCCTCCCAAAGGATCGCCTGGATGGCAGGCGTGGGACGCAGCTTCGGCACGCCGATGGCAAGTTGTCAACCAATTGGACTGGGTTTTTCTTAATACCTTTGTTTCAGACCAATTCACGGCCAACTTATGTGCTGATGCAGCATGACTTTGCGCGAAAGCTGGCTTACAAAAGACCCCGAATTGGTATACATACCCGCCCCGAAACGACACTCACACTGTCCCTGGAAGGTTCGCATGCGCCCTTTATCGCTACCGCACCGCCGTTCCAAACCATTTTCGGTTTCCTGCCTGACCACTGGACTGGCAATGTGCCTGTCCACTTTTTCGGCGCAGGCCGCCAGCTGGCTGGTGCACGACGCCGCCGAGTTCACCACCGCGGCTGCCGCCCTGCAGCCCGGTGATGAAATCGTGCTGGCCGATGGCACCTGGACCGACACCCGATTGCTGCTGAAGGGACAGGGCACGGCGGCGGCGCCGATCGTGCTGCGCGCGCAGACCCCGGGCAAGGTGATCCTGAGCGGTCGCTCCGATCTTCGCCTGGCGGGCAGCTACCTGCAGGTGTCCAACCTGGTGTTCCGCGATGGCTACACCCCCGGCGATTCGGTAGTGGCCTTCCGCGAATCGAGCAAGGCCGTGGCCACCCACAGCCGGGTAACCGGGCTGGTGATCGACGATTACAGCAACCCCGATGCCAGCGACCAGGACTACTGGGTTTCGTTGTACGGCAGCCACAACCGCCTGGACCACAGCCAGCTGCGCGGCAAGACCAACGCCGGCCCGACCGTGGTGGTGGTGCGCGATGCCACCCAGGGCCTGGACAACCAGCACCGCATCGACCACACCTGGTTCGGGCCGCGCCCGGCGCTGGGCGTGAACGGCGGCGAGACGATACGCGTGGGCACCAGCGATACCTCGCTGAGCGATTCCAACAGCACCATCGAGAACAACTGGTTCGAAGGCTGCGACGGCGAAACCGAGATCATCAGCAACAAGTCCGGTGGCAATACCTATCGCGGCAACGTGTTCTACCGTTCGGCCGGTGCGCTCACCCTGCGCCATGGCAACGGCAACCGCGTGCTGGACAACGTGTTCCTGGGCGATGACAAGGCCGGCACCGGCGGCGTGCGCGTGATCAACGCCGACCAGACCGTCAGCAACAACTACTTCGAGCGCCTGGCCGGTTCCAGCAACCGCGCCGCGCTGGCGGTGATGGACGCCCAGGCCAGCCCGCCGCTGTCTGGCTACGCGCCGGTAGTGAACGCCACGATCAGCCGCAACACCTTCGTGGATGTGGCCAAAATCAGCTTCGGCGTCGGCCACGATCCGGCCAAGGGCCTGGACGTGGCCGCCAGCAACAGCCGCTTCAGCGCCAACCTGATCGTCAACCGCAACAGCAAAAATCCCCCCACCGCCGCCAGTTCGCTGGCGGGCATCACCTTCGCCGGCAACCTGCAGTCACCGCAGGCCAGCACGGTGTTTCCCGGCGGGGTGGCCAGTGCCACCGTCACCCTGCAACAGGCCGCCAGCGGCCTGTGGGTGCCCAGCCCTGCCCTGCCGGCCGTGGGTGCCGAGGCGGCATTGACGATGACGGCGCGCGAAGCAACCGGGGTGGACTGGTACCCCAAGGTGGGCGAGGTTGCCCTGTCACGCACCAACACCGGAGTTGATCGATGAGGTTGCAGCCGCTGTTCGTTTCCCTGGCCCTGGCCCTGCCCGCTGCCGTGTTGCCAGCCCTGCCGCTGCACGCGGCACCTGCGCCCGCCGCACGCCAAGCCGACACCACACCGGTGCTGGTGACCGCTGCGCAGTGGCAGCAGATGGCCAGCGAAGGCAGCCGCTACCCCTGGTTCGCCAAGGAGCAGGCGCGTGCGGAAAAGTCGCTGAAGAAGATGATGAAGGCCGGCATCGACGTGCCGGTACCGAAGGACAAGGGCGGCGGCCGCACCCACGAACAGCACAAGCGCAATTACCAGGCACTGCTGGCGGCCGGCACGCTGTACCGGCTGACCGGTGACAAGGCCTATGTCGACTACGCGCGCGACATGCTGCTGCAGTACGCCAAGCTCTACCCCACCCTGGGCCCGCACCCCGAAGGCCGCGGGCAGATTCCCGGCCGCGTGTTCTGGCAGGTGCTGAACGATTCGGTGTGGCTGGTGAACGCGATCCAGGGCTACGACGCGATCCGCGATGCGCTGCCCGCCGCCGACCGCCAGACCATCGAATCACAGGTGTTCCGGCCGATGGCCGAATTCCTGGTGAGCGAGCCGAAGAACTACGACCAGATCCACAACCATGCGACCTGGGCGGTCGCGGCCACCGGCATGACCGGCTATGTGCTGCGTGACCAGGAACTGGTGGAAAAATCGCTGCGTGGCAGCCAGAAGAATGACCAGTTCGGCTTCCTGCGCCAGGTCGACCTGCTGTTCTCGCCCGATGGCTATTACGAAGAAGGCCCGTACTACCAGCGCTATGCGCTGGCGCCGTTCCTGCTGTTCGCCAATGCCATCGAGCGCAACGAACCGCAGCGGAAGATCTTCCAGCGCCGCGATGGCGTGCTGCTGAAGGCGGTGGATGTGCTGGTGCAGACCAGCTATGACGGCCTGTTCTTCCCGATCAACGATGCGATCCTGGACAAGGGCATCGACACCGAGGAACTGGTGGCCGGCATCGGCATTGCCTATGCGCGCAGCGGCGATGATCGCCTGTTGTCGGTAGCGCAGAAACAGAAACGGCTGCTGCTTTCACCCGAGGGCCTGCAGGTGGCGCAGGCATTGGCGGCCAACAAGGCCAAACCCTTCGACTTCCGGCCCATGCTGCTGCGCGATGGCCCGGCCGGCGACCGCGGTGGCCTGGCGATCCTGCGCATGAACGGTGAACGCGGCCAGGCGCTGGTGCAGAAAGACACCATGCAGGGTATGGGCCATGGGCATTTCGACAAGCTCAACTGGCTGTTCTATGACAACGGCAACCCGGTGGTGACCGACTACGGCGCGGCCCGCTTCCTGAACGTGGAAGCCAAGCGCGGCGGCATCTACCTGGCCGAGAACCGCAGCTGGGCCAAGCAGACCGTGGCCCACAACACCCTGGTGGTGAACGAGACCAGCCACTTCAAGGGCGACTGGAAGCGCGGCGAAGAACATGCGCCGCAGGTGCGCTTCTTCCAGGCCGACGCCGATACCCAGATTGCCTCGGCCAGCATGCGCGATGCCTACCCCGGCGTGGTGTTCACCCGCACCCAGGCACTGCTGCGCCACCCCGAACTGGGCCTGCCGGTAGTGCTGGACCTGCTGCAGGTACACGGCGACAAGGCCGCGCGCTACGACCTGCCGCTGCACTTCAACGGCCACATCGTCACCACCGGCTTCGAGGCCGAGCATTTCCCGGCGCAGCGGCCGGTACTGGGCAGCGACAACGGCTACCAGCACCTGTGGCTGGATGCGCGCAGCAAAGCTGGCAGCGAACCGCGCACGCTGGCCTGGCTGCTGGATGGGCGCTTCTACACCTATCGCTTCGGCAGCAGTGCGCCTGCACAGGCGCTGCTGGTGCAAAGCGGCGCCAACGATCCGGAATTCAACCTGCGCCGCGAACCGGCCCTGCTGCAACGCGTGGACGGGCAGAAGGATGTGACCTTCTACAGCGTGCTGGAGCCGCATGGCGAGTACAACGGCACCGCCGAGTACGTGCACGGTGCCGACAGTCGCATCAAGGAGATCGTGCGCGGCCGTGGCAGCGATGCCGAGGTGATTGAACTGCGCCTGGCCAGCGGTGCGCGCATCGCCCTGGGCGTGGCCGACGACAGCACCGCCAAGGGCGAGCACAGCGTGACCGTCGACGGCCACGCCTACCGCTGGAGCGGCAGCCACGCGCGCATGGACCGCAGCAAGGGTGACGCGCGATGAATGGCCCGGCGGTGGTGTCCAGCCTGCGCAAGGTGCCGGTGCGGTCAGCCGTGCGCTGGCTGATCGTCGGCCTGATTGCGGTGGCCACGGTGATCAACTACATCGACCGCAACGCACTGGCGGTGATGTGGCCGGAGATCGCCAAGGAAGTGGGCGCAACCAAGGATGATTACGCGCTGCTGGTAACGGTGTTCATGCTGTTCTACGCGGCCGGCCAGTTCCTGTTCGGCCGCCTGTTCGACATGATCGGTACGCGGCTGGGCTTTGCCCTGTCGATCAGCGTGTGGTCGATCTCCATCGCCCTGCATGCGGTCACCCATTCGATCCTGTCCTTCAGCCTGGTGCGCGCGATGCTGGGCATCAGCGAGGCCGGTGCATGGCCGGGCGCGGTGAAGGCCAATGCGGAATGGTTCCCGGCGCGCGAACGGGCGCTGGCGCAGGGCGTGTTCAATGCCGGTGCGTCGGTGGGCGCGATTGTCTCTGCGCCAGCCATTGCCGGCCTGTACCTGTGGCTGGGCTGGCGCGGCACCTTCGTGCTGGTTGGTGCCATCGGCTTCCTGTGGCTGCTGCCGTGGCTGTTCGTCTACCGCGCCGGCCCGGACAAGCACCCCTGGGTGAGCGACGCCGAGCGCCGATTGATCCAGGAAGACCAGGCCGGGCAGCAGGCGGTGGCCGCGCCGAAGGTGAGCGTGCGTGCGCTGCTTGCCCATCGGCAGAGCTGGGGCATGCTGGCCTGCCGCTTCCTGCTGGACCCGATCTGGTGGCTGTTCGTTTCGTGGCTGCCGATCTACCTGGCCGAAACGTTCGGCTTTGACATCAAGCAGATCGGCCTGTTCGCCTGGGTGCCCTTCGTCGGCGCCATGCTGGGCAGCCTGAGCGGTGGCTGGTTGTCGGGCCGGCTGATCCGCGCCGGGCACAGCGTGGACCGCGCGCGCAAGCTGTCCATCTCGCTGGGCTGCGTGATCATGGCCCCGGCCCTGCTGGGCGCAGTGCTGGCCAACCAACCGCTGCTGGCGGTGCTGGCCATTGCCGCGGTGCTGTTCGGCTTCCAGGTGGCAATCGGCAACATCCAGACCCTGCCGGGCGATCTGTTCGACGGTCGTTCGGTGGGCACCCTGGCCGGCCTGGGTGGACTGGCCGCCGTGGCCGGCACCCTGATCACCACCTGGCTGGTGCCGGTGCTGACCCGCCATTCCTACGCGCCCATTTTCATTCTTGTCGCCGCCCTGGTGCCGCTGTCGCTGGCCGCGCTGTGGTGGTGGACCGGCCCGATCCACAAGCTCGACCGCCCCGGCCGTTGAGCCCACGTTTTTCATTCCCCCACAAACCAAGGAGTTTCCCGCATGTCGTTCAAGGACAAGGTGGCCATCGTCACCGGTGGTGGCCGTGATATCGGTCGCGCCGTCTCGATCAAGCTGGCCGCCGCCGGTGCCCGCGTGTGCATCAACTACGCCAACGACGAAGCCAGCGCGCAGGACACGCTGGCCGCCATCCAGGCCGCCGGTGGCCAGGCCATCGTGCACCGCGCCGACGTGACCGACGCTGCTGCCGTGGCCGGCCTGGTGGCCGCCACCCAGGCCGCGTTCGGTGAGCGCATCGACCTGCTGGTGAACGTGGCCGGCGGCATGGTGCAGCGCCGCCCGCTGGCCGACATCGACCCGGCGTTCTTCCACACCGTGATGGACCTGAACCTCACCTCCACCTACCTGACCACGCACGCGGTGGTGCCGCACATGGGCGAAGGCGCGGCCATCGTGAATTTCGCCTCGCAGGCAGGCCGCGATGGCGGCGGCCCGGGCGCTTCGATCTATGCCACGGCCAAGGCAGCGGTAATGACCTTCACCCGTGCCATGGCCAAGGAACTGGGGCCGAAGGGCATCCGCGTGAATGCACTGTGCTGCGGCATGATCGCCACCCGCTTCCACGATGAATTCACCAAGCCGGAAGTGCGCACGGCGGTAGCCGGTGCGACCCCGCTGCGCCGCCAGGGCGTGCCGGAAGAAGCGGCGGATGCGGCGGTGTTCCTGGCCTCGGACGCAGCGGCCTTCATCACCGGTGCGAACCTGGATGTGAACGGCGGCACCTACTTCTCCTGACCTGAGCGGACCCTTCCCATGCAGCGCTGGATCACCCTGCTTTCGCTGGCTCTCGGCGCTGCCGTGGCCGCCCCCGACACCCAGGCCGCACCGGTCTGGGTGACCGCCTGGACCGCGTCACCGGCGCCGGACCGCAAGGACGGCACGGCCGAGGCGCCGGTGCAGTTCGCCGCGCAGACGGTACGCCAGGACATGCGCGTGGGCAGCCGTGGCGATGCGCTGCGGCTGCGCATCAGCAACGAACTGGGCACCACGCCGCTGCGCGTGGAAGATGTGCGCGTGCAGTTGAAGGGTGGAAAGGCTGCGCCGCTGGCGGTGACGGTGGATGGACGCAGCGAGATCGAGGTGCCGGTGGGCGCAGCGCTGTTGAGCGATCCGCTGCCGCTGCGGCTGGGCGCGCTGCAGGAAATCAGCGTGACCGCGTGGTTCCCGCAGCCGACACGGCCGGCCGTGCGCCGCACGGTGGTGCGGGTGGTGGATGGCCCGCAGGCCAGCGTGGCCGATGCGGTGAAGGTGAGTTACCAGCAGAACGTGTTTTCCGCGGTGCTGGTGCAACGCACCGACCGACCGCAGGTGATCGTCGCCCTGGGCGATTCGATCACCGAAGGCGCCACGGCCCGGCGCGGCTCGTTCAACCAATGGCCCGAGCGGCTGGGCGAGCGCCTGCAACAGGCCTGCCCCGACCGTTTCGTGGTGCTCAACCAGGGCATCAGCGGCAACAAACTGCTGGACCACGGCCGCAGCCATAGCGCGCTGTCACGACTGGATCGCGACGTGATCGCGGTGGCCGATGCCGATCAGGTGATCCTGTTCGAAGGCATCAATGACATCCGCAACGGCGGGGGCGCCAAGCCGCTGCCAGGTCGCAACGCAGCGGACATGCTGCTGGGTTACCGGCAGGTGGCGGCGCGGCTGCAGGCACACGGCATCCGCGCGTGGTTGGGCACGCTGACCCCGTTTGGCGGTTCAGAGCGCTACGAGCCGGTGTCGGCAGCGACACGCACGGCCATCAACCAGTGGGCGCGCGGCAAGGACACCGGCTTCGATGGCGTGGTCGATTTCGACGCGGCGCTGCGTGACCCGGCGGCGCCGGAAGCCTTGCCGGCGGACATCACCCGCGACCACCTGCATCCCAATGACGAGGGTTACCGGCGCATGGCCGAAGCGATCGACCTGCGCATGCTGGGCTGCCAGGCCCCGCGTTGAACCGCTGTTGTAGAGTCGAGCCATGCTCGACTGTTTCCAGCAAAAGCAGTCGAGCAAGCTCGACTCTACAATTCCCAGCAGTCGAGCAAGCTCGACTCTACGGAAGAGCAGAAGCGGCCGAGCAGGGTTCGACGCCGCAGCAAGAAGCAGTCGAGCAAGCTCGACTCTACCGTTCACGGGGTGGCGGCGCGCGGGCCGAACATGATCACGGCCATGCCGGCCAGGCACAGGGCGGCGCCCAGCAGATCCCAGCGGCTGGGGCGGATGCCGTCGACCAGCCACAGCCAGAACAGCGCGGTGCCGATGTACACGCCACCATAAGCGGCGTAAACGCGCCCGCTGGCGGTGGGGTGCAGGGTCAGCAGCCAGGCGAACAGGGCCAGGCTGGCCGCCGCCGGTAGCAGCAGCCAGGCGCTGCCGCCCTTGCGCAGCCACAGCCACGGCAGATAGCAGCCGACAATCTCGGCCAGCGCGGTCAGCAGGAACAGGCCCAGCGTTTTCACGCTTTTTCCGCGGCCTTGGCGTGCTGCCAGAGGGCTTCCTGCGCATCCAGGTCCAACCCCGCCAGCGCTTCACCCTGCGCCTCGGCCTGCGCTTCCATGGCGCGGAAGCGGCGCTCGAACTTGTGGTTGGCCCCGCGCAGCGCCGCGCCCAGATCAATATCGGCATGGCGGGCCAGGTTGGCGCAGACGAACAGCAGGTCGCCCAGTTCCTCCTGCAGCCGTGCCTTGTTGCCGGCAACATCACCGCGCTCGAACTCCTCGCGCAGTTCCTGCAGTTCCTCGGCGGCCTTGTCCAGCACCGGCAACGGGCCGGGCCAATCGAAGCCGACCCGCGCGGCGCGTGCCTGCAGTTTCACCGCACGCTGCCATTCGGGCAGGCCGCGCGAGATACCGGCCAGCGCCGAGCCATCCTGGTCACCCTTGGCCGCACGTTCGGCACGCTTGATCGCATCCCAGTTGCGCATCACGCCATCGGCGTCGTCCACGTTCACATCGGCGAACACGTGCGGGTGGCGGCGCTGCATCTTGTCACTGATCGCGCGGGCGACATCGGCGAAGGCGAAGCTGCCCTGCTCTTCGGCCATGCGCGCATGGAACACCACCTGCAGCAGCAGGTCGCCCAGTTCATCGCACAGATCATCGAAGTCGCCACGATCGATGGCATCGGCTACTTCATAGGCCTCTTCGATGGTGTACGGCGCAATGGTGCTGAAATCCTGCTGCAGATCCCACGGGCAGCCGCCCTGCGGATCGCGCAGGCGCGCCATGATGCCCAGCAGGCGCTCCAGTTCGGTGCTGGCGGCACTGCCGGCGGTGGGGGTATCGCTCATGCAGCCTCCAGGTTCAGTCGGTCAACCAGTCGCGCCACGGCAGGCTGGTGTCGCCCAGGGCGATGAAATCGCCATTGAGCAGCGTGCTGCGGCGGTTGTAGCGGAAGGGCTTGCCGGTATGCGCCGACAGCACGGCACCGCCGGCGGCATGCAGCACGCACTGGCCGGCGGCGGTGTCCCATTCCGAAGTGGGACCCAGCCGCGGATAGACATCCAGACCGCCTTCGGCGATCCGGCAGAATTTCAGCGACGAGCCCTGCACCACCGTTTCGATGTCGCCCATGCGCTGCAGCAGCGCGATGGTTTCCGGCGAGCGGTGCGAACGGCTGGCCGCCACCCGCAACGGCGTGGTGGCAGGCGTGCGTGTGCGCAGCACGGTGTCATGCAGGCCCTGGCGGCGGTAGGCCAGTTCGCCGCGCATGGCGTGCCAGACGATGCCGGTGACCGGCGCCTGCACCACGCCGAACGCCGGTGCGCCCTGATAGATCAGCGCGATGTTGACGCTGAACTCGCCGTTGCGCTTGACGAAATCGCGGGTGCCATCCAGCGGATCGACCAGCCAGTAGGCGCCCCAGTGCTGGCGTTGTTCCCAGGGCACCAGCGCCGATTCTTCGGAAAGGATCGGCAGATCCGGGGTGAGCTGGCGCAGGCCCTGCTGGATGACACGGTCGGCGGCCAAGTCAGCCGCGGTGACCGGGCTGTCGTCGGCCTTCAGGGTCACGTCGAAACCGCTGCTGTAGACCTGCATGATCGCCTGCCCGGCTTCCTGGGCGATGGCGATGGCGGTCTCGCGCAGTTCGGTGGTCAGCTTGATCATCGGGCCGCCTGCAGCCACTGCCGCGCGATGAACAGCGCAGCCAGCGAACGGCCTTCGGAGAAGTCTTCGCGCAGCATCAGCTGGTCCAGCTCGGCCAGCTTCCACGGCACCACTTCCAGCTCTTCGGGCTCATCACCCGCCAGCTTTTCCGGGTACAGGTCGCGGGCTACCACCAGCCACGACTGGTGGCTCATGTAGGTCGGCGCCAGGGTCATCGCGCGCAGCACGTCCACGCGCCGCGCACCGTAACCGGCCTCTTCCTTCAGCTCGCGGTCGGCGGCCTGTTCCGGGGTTTCACCCGCATCGATGCGGCCCTTCACCAGGCCCAGTTCGTAGCGGTGCACGCCGGCGGCGTATTCACGAACGAGCAGTACGGTCTGGTCATCCAGCATCGGCACCACCACCACCGCGCCATGGCCGCGGCTGACCAGGCGCTCGAAGCGCCGGTGTTCGCCGTTGGAAAACTCCAGGTCCAGGTGCTGGCGCTGGAACGGGCCGTTTTCCTCGTCGGTGATCCGATGGATGATCGGCAGGCGACGGCTGGCGCGGTCATCGGTCATTCGGACTCTCCACGGCGGGCGGCGCGCGCGCCGGGGCCGATAGAATGGGCAGGCAGCAACATGTTCATGAGCCCGAAATGCTAGCAGACCCAACCCCTTCCCCGCTGGCCCGGCAGTGGCGGCAACGCGACCTGCAGGTGCTCTGGCACCCCTGCACGCAGATGCGCGAGCACCCGGACACCCTGCCGCTGGTGCCGATCGCGCGCGGCCAGGGCGCCTGGCTGATCGATCACGATGGCAACCGCTACCTGGATGCGGTCAGCAGCTGGTGGACAAACCTGTTCGGTCACGCCGAACCGCGCATCGGCGGCGCCATTGCCGCCCAAGCGGGGCAGCTGGAGCAGGTGATGCTGGCCGGGTTCAGCCATGAACCGGCGATCACCCTGGCCGAGCGCCTGCTGGCGCTGGCACCGCGCCAGATCGGGCGCGACCCGCTGGCCAAGGTGTTCTTCGCCGACAACGGCTCTGCCGGGGTGGAAGTGGCGCTGAAGATGGCCTTCCAGTATTTCCAGAACCGCGGGGAGCGCCGGCGCACGCGTTTCATCGCGCTGGAGAACGGCTACCACGGCGAAACCCTGGGGGCGCTGGCGCTGGGCGATATCCCGCTGTACCGCCGCGTGTATGCGCCGCTGCTGGCCGAGGGCCTGTTCGCGCCCTCGCCCGATGCCTACCTGGCCGAGCCCGGACAGAGCGCCGTTGAGCGCGCCCTGCAGGCCGCCGACGGTCTGGCCACGCTGTTCGACCAGCACCCGGGCGAAATCTGCGCGGTGATCCTGGAACCGCGCCTGCAGTGCGCCGGCGGCATGCGCATGCACGACCCGGTGTATCTGAAACGGGTGCGCGAGCTGTGCGACGCACACGGTGCGTTCATGATCGCCGATGAAATCGCCACCGGCTTTGGCCGCACCGGCACCCTGTTCGCCTGTGAACAGGCCGGGGTGATGCCCGACCTGATGTGCCTGTCCAAGGGCCTGACCGGCGGCTTCCTGCCGCTGGCCGCGGTGCTGGCCACGCAGGCGCTGTACGACGCCTTCCTGGACGATTCACGCGAGCGCGCGTTCCTGCACTCGCACAGCTATACCGGCAACCCGCTGGCGTGCGCGGCCGCCCTGGCCACGCTGGACATCTTCCGCGACGAGGACGTGATTGCGCGCAACCGCGGCATCGCCTCGGTGATGGGCGCCCTGGCCGCGCCGCTGGCCGACCATGCGCACGTGGCCGATGTGCGCCAGGCCGGCATGGTGGTGGCGTTTGAACTGTCGCGCAACGGCGATCGCCGCACGCCGTTCGACCCGGCATTGCGGCTGGGTCTGCACGCCTACAAGGCGGCGCTGAAACGTGGCGTGGTGCTGCGCCCGCTGGGCGATGTGCTGTACTGGATGCCACCGTATTGTGTGGACGACGAACAACTGGAACTGCTGGCCCACACCACGCTGGCAGCCATCGACGAGGCAATTGCATGCGCGTGACCCGCTGTCCCATCGACCTGCCGCTGCACAGCGGCCAGACCCTGACGCTGCCCGAAGACACCGCCAACCACCTGGTACGGGTGATGCGCCTGCGCGAAGGCGATGCCTGCGTGCTGTTCAATGGCGATGGCCACGACTACAGCGCCGTGCTGACCATGGCCGGCAAGCGCGAGGTACAGGTGCGCATCGACAGCGTTCAGGCGGTTGGCAACGAATCGCCGCTGGCCATCACCCTGCTGCAGGGCGTGGCGCGCGGCGAGAAGATGGACCTGATCCTGCAGAAGGCCACCGAGCTGGGCGTGGCGGCGATCGTGCCGGTGAATGCCGAGCGTACCGAAGTGAAGCTGGACGCCGCCCGCGCGGAAAAGCGCGTGGCGCACTGGAACAACGTGGTGACCTCGGCCTGTGGCCAGTCCGGGCGTGCGCGCATTCCGGCGGTGGGCACGCCGCTGTCGCTGGCACAGGCAACGGCAGCGTTGCCGGCCGACACCCTGCGCTTGACCCTGGACCCGCTGGGCAGCCATCGCCTGTCCACGCTGCAGGCCGCACCGGCGGGGGGCGTGGTGATCGCCATCGGGCCGGAAGGTGGCTGGTCGCCGCGTGACCGCGACCAGCTGGCCCAGGCCGGTTTCCAGGGCCTGCAGCTGGGGCCGCGCATCCTGCGCACGGAAACCGCCGGCCTGGCCGCGATTGCGGCATTGCAGGCGCGGCTGGGGGATCTGGGGTAAGGGGCGCGTTCCGCGAGCGAAGTGCCGACCAAGGTCGGCACCTACCGAGCGCGCGCAGCCGCCGGATCAGGCGGCCAGCGAATCCAGCGCGCTTTCCAGCGCATCCAGGTTCGGCAGCAGGGCGCTCTTTTCGCCCAGCAGCACCCGCATGTGCACGATATCGGGCAACGTTTCTTCCGAGGCGTCGGCCAGCAGACCGTCGCGCGGCACCGAGATCAGCTGCGGGAAGTTCTGCGTCAGCAGCGCGTAGTACGGGCGCTGGGCGTTGCCGCTCAGTGCCTTCAGCACCACCACCTTGTTGTGCCCGCCCACCACTTCGTCGCCCAGGCCGGTCAGGCGCGCGAACGACAGCAGCGGCACCTGCCAGCCGTGCCAGGCAATCTGCCCCAGCAGCCAGCGCGGCGCGTCGGCAATCGGTTCGATCGCCACGCGCGACATCATTTCGGCCACGGTGGCGTTGGGCAGCAGCACCCGCTCGCCACCGGCCTGGATCAGGACGCCGCGGATCTCATCATTGCTGGCGTAACTCATGCTGCGTCTCCGTCATCGTCGTGCCGGCCCCAGCGCGCGGCAATCGCCTGCGCCAGTTCCTGCGGTTCACCGGCGACCATGCCGGCGGCCACCACGGCCGTGGCCGCAGCCGGGTCGTAACAGCCCTCGCCTACCTGTCCGGCCACCCAGGCGCCAGCGGCGGCCAGGTCCAGTGCCGGACCCACATGGGCCAGGTCGGCGCCGCTGAGCAGCACCACGGCGGTATGCGCCGGCGGCAGGGCGTCGATCGCGATGCCCTGCGCACGGGTCTGGAAGTACAGCCCGTCCGTGGCCGCCTGCACGCCCAGATCATCGGCCAGCACGTGCACTTCACCGGGTACGGCGCGCTGGCCCGGTTCGGCCAGCTGCACCGGCAGCGGCGAAACGCGCGCCATCTGCTTGACCAGGTTGCCGTAGCGGCCACCGTCCAGGCGCATGTGCACCAGCACCGGCACGCTCAGGTCGGCCGGCAGCGCGCCCAGCAGGCGACGCAGCGCATCGGGACCGCCGATACCGGCCAGCACCAGCAGCGCACCGGCGCGGGCGCCGGCGGGCAGCGCTGCATCCAGGTCCACCAGGCTCAGGTGGTCGGTATCGAAGGTGGACGGCGATGCAGCGGCGGATGCCGCGGTGGTCGGGGCCGGCGCGCTGGCGGGTTCATCCACCAGCGACCAGGCGGTGTGGTCGCCCAGCGCGACCGACGGCACCGGCGGCGGTTCGACCACCGGCGGCGCGATGTCTTCGGCAACCTCGGCCGGCAGCGGCGGCTCGGGCAGCACCGGCTGCAGCGCGGCCAGTGCCTGTTCCAGCGCGATGGGCTCATGCAGGTCGGCCGGAGGCGAGTACAGGCCATCGGCCGGCACGTCATCGGCCCACGACAGCGCCTGGTCCAGGTGCGGCTGCAGCGCGGCATCCTGCGGCTGCGGCGGCGTGGACGGCAGGCCCGGTTCCAGTTGCAGGCTGGGCTCGTCTTCGGCGCCGGGCGGCAGTACCTGCTGGTGGCCGTGCAGCTTGGCCGCCAGGTGGCGGCCCCAGCGCTGGGCTTCCCAGCCGTCACGGCGCGCGGCCAGTTCGGCCTCGTCGAACACCAGGGTCAGCCCCGGCGCGGACAAGGCCGGCTCCAGGCGCTCCAGGGCGTCCTCGATGGCCGCCTCAAGGGCGATCACCACGAACTGCGGCTGTGCATCGGCCAGCGCCCGCGGTTCCAGGCCGCTGGGATCATCTTCCAGCACGATCTGCACATCGGCATGGGCCAGGGCTTCGCGCAGGCGCTCGCGCGCCGCGCCCGGGCGGGCCAGCAGGGCAACGGCCGGAACCGGATTCACATCACTCACGGACACGGGCGATCCCCAGCAGGTCGTACACGTTGCGCATCAGGTCCAGCTCCTGGTACGGCTTGCCCAGGTAGCGCTGCACGCCGATCTCGAAGGCGCGCTGGCGATGCTTGTCACCGCTGCGCGAGGTGATCATCACGATCGGCACGTCCTTGTAGCGCGGGTCGGCACGCATCGCGGTGGCCAGCTCGTAGCCATCCATGCGCGGCATCTCGATGTCCAGCAGCATCAGGTCGGGCACGCGCTCTTCCAGCTGCTCCAGTGCTTCCACGCCGTCGCGGGCCACGCTTACTTCGAAGTTGTGGCGTTCCAGGATGCGGCCGGTCACCTTGCGCATGGTCAGCGAGTCGTCGACCACCATCACCAGCGGCACCTGCCGTTCCTGGCGCGGTGCGTTGTCCTGCACCGGCACGATCGGGTTGGCCAGGTAACGGCGCACCAGCGGCGCCACGTCCAGGATGACCACCACGCGGCCATCGCCGGTGATGGTTGCACCGTAGATGCCCGGTACCGAGGCGATCTGCAGGCCCACCGGCTTGACCACGATTTCGCGGTTGCCCAGCACCTGGTCGATGGCCACGGCCGCGCGCAGGTCGCCGGCGCGCACCAGCAGCAGCGGCACCTGGTCCTGGCCATCGGCACGGGCCGGTGCCTGGCCGACCAGGCTGCCCAGGTCGTACAGCGGGAATTCTTCGCCGCTGTAGCGGTAGCTGCTGTCGGCCGCTTCGAAACGCTCGCGCGACAGGCGGCCGATACCACTGACCGAAGCCACCGGCACGGCGAAGGTGGTTTCGCCAATCTGCACGAACACGGCCTGGGTGACGGCCAGCGTCTGCGGCAGGCGCAGGGTGAAGCGCACGCCCTGGCCACGCACCGACTGGATGTCGACCGAGCCGCCGAGCTGGCGCACTTCGTTGCGCACCACGTCCATGCCCACGCCACGGCCGGCCAGCTGGCTGACCTGGTCGGCGGTGGAGAAGCCGGAGGCAAAGATCAGGTTGTCCAGTTCCTGCTCGTTGGGCTGCGCATCGGCGCCCAGCAGGCCACGGTCGATGGCGCGGCGGCGGATCGCTTCGCGGTCCAGGCCGGCACCGTCATCGGCCACTTCCAGCACGATTTCCGAACCTTCGCGGTGCAGGCGGATGGCAACCTCGCCTTCCTCCGGCTTGCCGGCGCTGCGGCGCTGCTCCGGCGCTTCCAGGCCGTGGGCCACCGAATTGCGCAGCATGTGTTCCAGCGGCGCGACCATGCGGTCGAGCACGTTGCGGTCCAGTTCGCCGTGGGTGCCTTCCAGGGTCAGGTGCACCTGCTTGCCGGTATCGATGCCGGCCTGGCGCACCACACGGCGCAGACGCGGCACAAGACCATCGAACGGCACCATGCGCGCGCGCATCAGGCCATCCTGCAGTTCCGAGCTGACGCGCGACTGCTGCTGCAGCAGCGAATCGTACTGGCGCGACAGATCGTCCAGCACGCCCTGCAGGCCGCCAAGGTCGGCTGCCGATTCGTTCAGCGCGCGGCTGAGCTGCTGCAGGGTGGAGAAGCGGTCCAGTTCCAGCGGATCGAACTTCTGATCGGCCTGGTCCTGTTCACGCTGGTAACGCGCGACGATCTGCGCTTCGGTTTCCAGGTCCAGTCGGCGCAGCTGGTCGCGCAGTCGCGCATTGGTGCGCTCCAGTTCGCCCATCGCACCGCGGAACGCCCCGAGCTGCTGCTCCAGGCGCGAACGGTAGATCGCCACTTCACCGGCATGGTTGACCAGGCGATCCAGCAGATCGGCGCGTACGCGCACCTGCTCCTGCTGCGGGCGGGCCAGCGGATCTTCGTCCGGCGTCCCTTCCACCGGCAGCGGTGCCGACAGCGGTGCATCGGCCAGGGCCAGCGGCGCCACGGGTACAACGTTCGATTCCGCTTCGCTGCTGGCAGCAACAACGGCGCTGCCGGCATCCACGCGGGTGCGGGCTTCGAATGCGTCCAGCAGGTCCTGCGCCGGCTCCACCGTGCGGTGTTCGCCGGTACGGGTCAGCAGCTGGTGCAGGCGGTCGAAGCCACGTTCCAGCAGGTGTACGTCGGGGCGTTCGATCTCGGTGCGGCCGGCGGCCACGGCTTCCAGCAGCGATTCGATGCTGTGGCCCAGGTCGCCGATGGCGTTGATGCCGGCCATGCGTGCGCCGCCCTTGAGCGTGTGCAGATCGCGCTGCAGGCCGGCCAGGGCCTCGCGGTCCTGCGGCGCTTCGCGCAGCTCGCTGATCAGCCCGTCGCAATGGTCGAGCAGGTCGTTGCCTTCTTCCACGAAGATATCGACCAGCTCGCGGTCGTACACGCTGAAGTCGAGC
Source organism: Stenotrophomonas sp. ZAC14D2_NAIMI4_6 (assembly GCF_003086875.1). NCBI lineage: Bacteria > Pseudomonadati > Pseudomonadota > Gammaproteobacteria > Lysobacterales > Lysobacteraceae > Stenotrophomonas > Stenotrophomonas sp. ZAC14D2_NAIMI4_6. The sequence continues at coordinate 3,249,596 of NZ_CP025996.1, forward strand.
TGGTCGCTGGGGGCGTCTTCATGCCCGCTGCTGTCGGCGGCAGGCACGGCAGCGGTGACATCGGCGCCGGTCTCGACAACGGCTTCAACGGCCGCAGCCGCGTGCGCGCCCTGCCCCGGTGCGTCTTCCAGTTCGAACAACGGTGCCGGCGCGGGGGTAATCGCTTCGGACACGTCTGCATCCACCGTCGCCGGGGACGGCAGGTCGGCGCTCTCTCCTTCACCGACCGCCGCCTCCCCGCCGACGTCCGCAGCCTCGGCGAAGGCATCAGCCTCACCGGGCGCGAGTTCGCTGGCCTGCAGGCCGAGCACGGGCCAGTCGGCCCGCTCGTCCTGCGCGGGTTCCGGCTCGATCACATGCAGGCCGGCTTCAAGCGCCGCCTCCAGGGTGACCGGCTCGGCAAAGCCGGGCGCAGCCATATCATCGTGCAGGCTCGCCAGCGTGCTGTCGAGCGCCTGTTCATCTTCTTCGTCGTACAGCGCGATTTCGTCGTGCGCCTGCGCCGCTGCCACCGCGTCGATTACGTCAATCGACGCCGGTTCGGCCACGTCCTCAACATCGCTGTCGTCCACCGGCAACGCGCTGGCGTCCAGGTAGGGCGACAGATCATCAGCACCTGTCAGATCGGCGTCATCGGCGTCGGCCGGGGCATCGGGCAGCGTCGCCGTCACCTCTGCAACCACCGCCGCTTCCACTTCCGCGGGCTGCGCAGCGTCGACATCGGCGTCGGCGCTGGTTTCGCGCTCGAGTTCGGCCACATCGGCGCCTTCCGCGACCTGCGGCAGCGCGGGCCAGCCGGCATCGAAGAACGGCGAAAGATCTTCGCCACCGGTCAGTTCAACGCGTTCCAGCTCGGTTTCAACCGGCAGCACCGGTTCGATGTCGGCCAGCGCATCGGCCGACGTTTCGTCCGTCTGCGCCGGTGCCGCGTCGTCTGCATCGATGGCCAGATCGTCGGCGTCGTCATCCTCCATTTCCAGCACCGGCCAGCGCGCTTCGGGCAGCGCGGCAGCCAGCGCCTGCAGGCGCTGCGCCAGCGCATCATGCGGCACGATGCGCGGCTGTTCGGCCTGCAGTGCGGTCATGGTGCCGTCAATGGCCGACGCGGTGTCCAGCAGCGCCGACACGCCCTCTTCCGCTGGCACGGCCTGCGCGGCCAGGGCGCGCTTGATGTACGACTCGGCCGCCCCGGTGACGGCGGTGATTTCCGGCACCTCGGTCATCGCGAACGCACCGTTCATGGTGTGCACCGCGCGCAGCAGCGCGTCGGTCACCGCGTGCGGTGCCTGCTGTGCGTCCTGCAGCCAACCCTGCAACGTGGCCAGGTGCAGCTCCACCTCGGCTTCCAGGATTTCCTGCAGCACGCTGTCGATCTGCGCAGGGGTGCCAACGGCCTCGACCACCTCGGCAGCCGGTTCAGCGGCCTGCTCGGCAACGTCGCTGTCGAGCGCGTCCACCGGCACGGCGATGTCTTCGCTGGGCACGTCCGCCACCGGCGCTTCGGCGACCGGCGCTGCTGCGCCCGGCAACGGCACGTAGAAGGTTTCTTCACCGGCGCCGACGCGGTCGGCGATGGCCTGCATGGCCTGCAGATCGACGGTGATGCGCTGGCCGTGACGCAGCGCGGCGTTCAACTGCGGCAGCGCCGCGTGCGCGTGGTCGACCATGGCCAGCACCGCCGGCGTGGCCGGGCGGGTGCCGTCCAGTACGCGGTTCAGCAAGCCTTCGATCTTCCAGGCGAATTCGCCCAGCGTACGTGCACCGACCAGACGGCCGCTGCCCTTGAGCGTGTGGAAGATGCGGCGGATCGGCCGCAGCCGGTCCATGTTGTCCGGCTGCATGCGCCAGGGCGGCAGCAGCGTGCCCAGGTTCTGCAGTTCATCGTCGAACTCTTCCAGGAACACCTCGCGGATGTCCTGGTCGATGTTCTCGGCATCGTCTTCGAAGCCGCCTTCGATGCCGACCTCGGCAGCGCCGGTGGCAACGGCCACCGGTTCAACGGCCGGGGCCGCTTCCGGGTGCGGATTGAACTCCGCCGCCGCAGCGCTCAGTTCGGCCAGGAACTGCGCATCGGCCTCGCTGAAATCGATCGGCGCGATGGTGTCCACCTCGATGGTGGCCACGGCGACCGGTTCGGCGTCGGCGAGCACCGGCGCTTCGGCTTCGGCTTCGGCTTCGGCGACGGGCTCGGCTTCGATCAGGGCGTCGACAATCGCCGGCTCCGCGTCCTCGGCGGCCTCGGCCAGCGGCGCAGCGTCGACGATGTCCAGGGTTGCGTCCAGGTGGGGCGCTTCGTCCAGCGACAGCGTCTCCATCGCATCCAGCGACAGCACGTGCTCGGCATTGTCCAGTTCGCTGGCGTCGAAGTGGAACACCACGTCGTCGCCTGCCACGGCCAGGCCGTCCTGCTCTGCGGCCACCGGGTCGAACGAGGAAGCCACCGAGGACGACACCGCCGGGGCGTCGTCCCATTCGGCCAGGGCCACGCTGTCCTCGGCATCACCGTGGACATGCGCCGTGCCGTCGGCCACCTGCAGCGATGCAGCCGTCAGCGACCAGTGCGACGCGCTGGACGCATCGCCTGCATCTGCATCGGCTTCATAGCTGACTGGATCGAAGCTGGCGAAAGTCGGCGCACGCGCGTCCTCTTCGGGCATCGGCTCGGCGGGCACGCTGTCCGCGGCGTGGTCCAGGCTGCCCAGCTCCCACTGCGGCACTGCCGGCGGCGGTGCGCTGGATGCGGCGAACAGCAGCGGGGCGCTGTCTGCAGGCGCAGCGGCAGGCACGGCATCGGTATCGGCCAGTTCCAGCGCGCCGAATACCAGCGACTGGGCATCGGCTTCGGCAACCGGTTCTGCCGGCGGCGGATCGAAGGTGAAATCAGGCAGCGGCACCGGCACGTCGCCCGGCGCCGGTGCGGCGGGCTGCACCGCGATCTGCACCGGCTCGACCTGCAGGGCGGCCGCGGGCAGCGCGACGGCCTCGCGCAGCACCGGGTCGGGCTGGGCGTCAGCGGCCTCGGCAGCGGCCGGCGCAGTGCGCTCGGGCAGCGGCCAGTAACGCAGCGCCTCCAGGCTGCTGCGGGTGATGTCCAGGATGTCTTCGCGGCCCGGACGGCGGTCGCGCAGCGCTTCCAGGTAGTACTCCAGGCTGGCCATGGCATCGGCCAGGGTGTCCAGCTGGCGCCCGCTGGGCACGCGCTGGCGGCCGATCAGTTCGGCTTCGATGTACTGCTGCACACCGCGCAGGTAGTCGGCGGCAGTGCCCAGGTCGAGCATGCGCAGCGCACCGGACACGTCGCCCAGCAGGCGCGGCACGTCCTGCAGTTCGCCGTGGTTCCAGCTGGTCTCGATGAAGGCAACGAAATGCTCGCGCGCGGCGGCGAAGTTGGCGATGGCTTCGTGCGCCAGGATTTCCACCGTGCGGCGGTTTTCCACGGCGCTGGGATCGTCTTCGCCACTGCCACCGGCGCCCAGATGGGCGACCTGGTCGTCCAGCGATGCATCCACGTACAGCAGGGCACCGGCGATATCCAGCAGCAGGTCTTCATCGATCTGCTGGCGGCCTTCGACCACGCCCAGCAGTGCGTCGCGCTGCTGCACCACCACGCCACGCGCGGCGCCCAGGCCCATCATGCCCAGGGTATCGGCCACGGCACCCAGCTTGATCACCTGTTCCTGCAACTGCTGCGGCGCGCCGCCGGTGCGCAGGTGCAGGTCCAGTGCATCCTTCACCTGCAGCAGCTCTTCCTTCACCGCGCTGCCCACCGTATCCAGCAGCTCGCGGTTGCGCCCGCTCAGGCTGCCACGGGCGTGGTCCAGCTCGGCCTCGGTGGCGGTCACGCTGTCGGGTGCGAAGGCGAACAGCACGCTGTCATTGACGCCTTCTTCGCCACGCGCAGCGCGGATTTCGTTCAGCAGCGGCATCAGCACGATCGGAATATCGCGGTGGCCGTTCTGCAGGCGCTCCAGGTAGTCGGGCAGCAACACGCTGCCACGCATCAGGGTGGCGCAGGCTTCGTCGCGGTCGGCAACGCGGCCTTCGCCCACGGCCACGGCCAGCTGCTCCAGTTCCTCGGCCACCATCGCCGGTGCATACAGTTCGACCATGCGCAGGGTGCCCTGCACCTGGTGCAGGTAACCGGCGCAGATGCGCATGCGGCTGCCATCGGCCGGGTCTTCCACGAAGTACTCGACCTCGTTGCGCACCAGGCGCAGGGTCTCGTCCAGCTCGGGCTTGACCCAGCCCAGCGCTGCATGGCTCATGGCGTCGCGCAGACTGCTGCTCATCGGTGCGCTCCGGTCGCCGCCGCGCGCATACCGCGCGGACCGTGGCCTGGGGAATGGAAATGCTTCATCGACTGGTTCCTTGCTCGCCGCCCTGCCGCGGTCACGCCGGCAGCTTGAAGTCGGCCACCGAACGACGCAGATCGGCGGCCAGCTGTGCCAGGTGGCCGATCGATTCGGCGGTCTGGCCGGCGCCCTGCGAGGTCTGGCCGGTAATCTGCCGGATCACGCCCATGGTGCGGGTGATGTCCGAGGCCGCAGCGGACTGCTGCTGGGCGGCGATCGAGATGTTCTTGATGAGGGTGTTCAGGGCGTTGGACACGCGCTCGATTTCGGTCAGCGCCGTACCGGCGTCTTCGGCCAGGCGGGCACCGGACACCACTTCGGCGGTGGTCTGTTCCATCGAGGTGACCGCTTCGTTGGTATCGGCCTGAATGGCCTGCACCAGGTTTTCGATGCGTCGGGTCGCGCCCGAGGTACGTTCTGCCAGGCGCTGCACTTCGTCGGCCACGACCGCGAAACCGCGGCCGGCTTCACCGGCCGATGCGGCCTGCACGGCGGCGTTCAACGCCAGGATGTTGGTCTGTTCGGAAATGTCGTTGATCAGTTCCACGATCGAGCCGATTTCCTGCGACGACTCGCCCAGGCGCTTGATGCGCTTGGACGTTTCCTGGATCTGGTCGCGGATCTGGTCCATGCCCTGGATGGTTTCGCGCACCACGCCGGCACCTTCGGCGGCGATCACCACCGAGCGCTGTGCCACGTCGGCCGACTCGGCCGAGTTGCGCGACACCTGTTCGATGCTGGCGGCGATTTCGCCGATGCGGTCCGAGGCCGAGGTGATCTGGTTGGCCTGGTGGCCGGCCGCTTCGGCCAGCTGCATGGCCGTGGCCTGGGTTTCCTGGGTGGACACGGCCACCTTGGCCGAGGTGTCGTTGATGGTGGTCACCAGGTGGCGCAGTTCATCCACGGCGTAGTTGATTGCGTCTGCAATCGCGCCGGTCATGTCTTCGGTCACCGACGCCTTCACGGTCAGGTCGCCCTCACCGAGCGAACTGATTTCGTCCAGCAGCCGCATGATCGCCTGCTGGTTGCGGCTGTTGAACTCCACCTGGGTCTGGTAGCGCAGTTCCTGTTCACGCGAACGGCTGCGCACGTTGGTGGAGACGAAGCCGATGATCGCGATCAGCGACAGCGCACCCGATACCACGCCGATCCAGAAATTCGGGAACAGGCGGGTGTCGGACACCGAGCCGAACGAGGAGAATGCTTCGAACAGCTTGCGGCTGTCGTCGAGCATGCGCACCGAGCCCTGGCCCAGGGCCGTGGCGGCCGACTGCGCGGCAAACAGCTGGCGCGAGCTGGCCAGGATCGCGTCGGCGTCCTGCTTCATCGCCTCCCACTTCTGCTGCGACTGTTCCAGCGCAGCCACCGCGCCGGCGCCGCGCACGGCGGTGATGCCCAGCTCTTCGTTGCCGTTGCGCAGGCCGTCGAGCACCTGCGAGAACACGGTGATATCGCGAGCCAGCGCATCGCCGGCACTGGCGGCGCCACTGCCACCGGCGCGCATTTCGGTCACGCGGCGGGCCATGGTGCCAGCCACCACCACCTGCTGCAGCGCGCTGTACACCTGCGAAGCGGGGGCGCCCGAGGCGGACATCGCCCGCACCAGTTCATTGAGCTGCGCCTGCAGGCCCGGCACGGCGCCGGTGAAGTTGTTGGCGTTGCCGGCCAGGGCCAGCACCGCCGGTTCGCTGGCCACCAGCTGGCCGGCCTGCTTGCCCAGCGGCGCCCACGTCTCGGCCAGGGTGCCGATGGCCTTGGACACGCCCGGCTCGCTGCCGTAGCGGCCCTGCAGGGTGGACACGTTCTGTTCGATCGCGTTGCGGGTGGACTTGAAGGCGGTGAACGCCTGCGCGTTGCCGCCCACGGCATCACGGCCCTGGTTGGCCAGCTGCTGTGACAGCACCTGCAGGTCGGCGGCCTTGGAGCCGGCGTCGGCCAGGCGGCTGCCCTGCCAGGTGGCCACACCCGTGTTCAGGCCGAACAGGACCATGGACAGCAACAGCAGGGCCAGCCACAGGTTGCTGCCGCCCAGCCGCAGCTTGCCGGTCTTGGTGGCGTCCGAAGCAGTACTCATCGTTCAACCTCGAGGTTCAATACAGGGGGCGTTGCCCGGCCTCAGGCCGCGGCTTGCCGGAATTCAGGGGTGCGCGACAGCAACGAGAGCGAGAACACGCCCCATTCGTGGCCATCGGCGTGGAAGGCGCGATCTACGAAGTGGCCATAGCGGCCCTCGGCCAGGCGACCGGCATCGATCTGCTGGGCCAGCTCGAAGCTGCGCTGGCCGAACAGTTCATCGATGGTCAGGGCCACGTCGCCGCCGGCCTGGCGCATGATCAGCACGCGCTGGCCTTCCTGCTGCACGGTGCGCGCACCTTCCAGGAAGTACTTCAGATCGACCACCGGGAACAGGTTGCCGCGCAGGTTGCCCACGCCCAGCAGCCACGGCTGTGCGCATGGCACCGGGGTAACCGGCGGCATCGGCACGATTTCCACCACTTCGCGGAAATCGGACACCAGCCGGCGCTGGCCGACCCGGTAGCCCACGCCGCGCCACAGGTCCTGGGCGAACTGGCGTTCGGGCAGCTGCACCGCATGGGCCAGGCTGCGCCGCTCGTAGGCTTCAAGAATGTCGAAAGGCGAACGCATCAGGCCACCAGTTCGTTGATCCGCGCGATCAGCTCTTCTTCGCGCGGCGGCTTGACGATGTAATCGGCTGCGCCCTGGCGCAGGCCCCAGGCCTTGTCGGTTTCCATCGCCTTGGTGCTGACGATGATGACCGGGATGTGCTTGATCGCCGCATCGCGGGCCATGGCCCGGGTTGCCTGGAAACCACTCATGCCCGGCAGCACCACGTCCATCAGCACCAGCTGCGGCACCTGGTCGCGGACCAGCTGCAGGCCCTCTTCGGCATTGTCCGCTTCCAGCACCTCGTGGCCGGCACGGCGCAGCCACTGGGTGAACACCGCGCGGTCGGTCGGTGAATCCTCGATCAGAACGATACGAGCCATTGTGCCTTTCCCCCCTGGTCAGGCGTTGACGTATGTGCGGATGGCACCCAGCAGTTCTTCACGCGTGAAAGGCTTGGTCAGGTACTGCTCCGAGCCGACGATGCGCCCGCGCGCCTTGTCGAACAGGCCATCCTTGGAGGACAGCATGATGACCGGGGTGGACTTGAACAGCTGGTTGCCCTTGATCAGGGCACAGGTCTGGTAGCCATCCAGCCGCGGCATCATGATGTCGACGAAGATGATCTGCGGCTGCTGGTCGGCGATCTTGGCCAGTGCTTCGAAGCCATCGGTCGCCGTCACCACCTCGCAGCCTTCGCGCTTGAGCAGTGTTTCCGCGGTCCGGCGGATGGTCTTCGAGTCATCGATGACCATCACCCGGAGTCCTGCGAGTTCCCCGCCCGCAGTCATGTTTTCAGTCATTGCCATTCCCCAAGCGCGCGGCCCTTCTAGGTTGGGTGCCGCTGCGAAAGCGTATCTATATCGCACTTTCCGCGCCCGCTTCAAGGCCGTCCCACCGGGCTTGGCGTGGCGCCCGGCTGAACGTGACCGGTTTGGCAGACACTGCGCAGAACCGGGCCCGGCCGCCGGTTCGGGGACGCAGCGTTGCAGGCCACGGGGCAGGCACGGGGCGGGCGTTGCCGCTACCATCAGCGCCTTGCCTTGAAGGTGCGCCCATGCCGTTGAATGTCATCGTGGTGATGGATCCCATCGCCCACATCAAGATCGCCAAGGACACGACGTTTGCCATGCTGCTGGAAGCCCAGCGCCGTGGCCACGCCCTGCACTACGTGCAGCCGGGCGGGCTGGCCCTGGAAGGCGGCGTGGCGGTGGCCCGTACTGCCCCGCTGCAGGTGCGCGACGATCCGGCCGGCTGGTACGAGCTGGGCGCATTCAGCCGCACCGTGTTCGGGCCCGGCCAGGTGGTGCTGATGCGCAAGGACCCGCCGGTCGATGCCGAATTCATCTACGACACCCAGGTGCTGGACCTGGCCGCCGCCGCCGGCGCCTGCGTGGTGAACAACCCGCAGGGCCTGCGCGACTACAACGAAAAGCTGGCCGCCCTGCTGTTCCCGCAGTGCTGCCCGCCCACCCTGGTCAGCCGCGATGCCAAGGCGCTGAAGGCGTTCGCGCTGGAGCACGGCCAGGCCGTGCTGAAGCCGCTGGACGGCATGGGCGGCCGCTCGATCTTCCGCAGCGGCCAGGGCGATCCCAACCTGAACGTGATTCTGGAAACCCTGACCGACGGCGGCCGCAAGCTGGCGCTGGCCCAGAAGTTCATTCCCGACATCACTGCCGGCGACAAGCGCATCCTGCTGGTCGACGGCGAGCCGGTGGATTACTGCCTGGCGCGCATTCCGCAGGGCGATGAGTTCCGCGGCAACCTGGCCGCCGGTGGTCGTGGCGAAGGCCGCCCGCTGAGCGAACGCGACCGCTGGATTGCTGCCCAGGTGGGCCCGGAAATGAAGCGCCGCGGCATGCGTTTCGTCGGCCTGGACGTGATTGGTGACTACCTGACCGAAGTGAACGTGACCAGCCCGACCTGCGTGCGCGAACTGGATGCGCAGTACGGGCTGAACATCGCCGGCACCCTGTTCGATGCGATCGAGGCCGGCCTGCGCTGATGGAAGCCGTGTCCGCCGTGCTGGCCCCGCCGCCGCGCGAAGCACAGCGGCTGGCCGCCACCCTGGCCCTGTCGGTGCTGCTGCATGTGCTGCTGGTGCTGGGGGTGGGCTTTGCGGTGAAGGGGGATGCGCCACTGGTGCCCACCCTGGAGGTGATCTTCAGCCAGACCCGCACGGCACTGACGCCCAAGCAGGCCGATTTCCTGGCCGCCGCCAACCAGGAGGGTGGCGGCGAGCATGACCGCGCCCAGCGCCCGCGCGACAACCAGACCGGCGTGGTGCCGCAGGCGCAGGCGGGCGTGAGCCCGGTGCCGCAGCAGCAGCAATCGGCCGCAGCGGTGCCGCCGCCGCAGGCGCGGGTGGTGAGCAGCCGCAACGGCCAGGACCAGGTGGCGCAGGCGCAGGCCCGCCCCACCCCACTGGAACCGACCCCGGACGCGCCGATGACCGCGCGCGAGCAGCGCGATGCGGAAATGGCGCGGCTGGCTGCCGAGGTTCATCTGCGCTCGGCGCAGTATGCGAAGCGACCGAACCGCAAGTTCGTTTCGGCCAGCACCCGCGAGTATGCCTACGCCAATTACCTGCGCGCCTGGGTGGACCGGGCCGAGCAGGTCGGCAATCTGAATTATCCCGACGAAGCGCGGCAGCGCCGGCTGGGTGGCCAGGTGGTGATCAGCGTGGGCGTGCGCCGCGATGGCAGCGTGGAAAGCAGCCGCATCCTGAAATCCAGCGGCACGCCATTGCTGGATGAGGCGGCATTGCGGGTGGTGAAGCTGGCGCAGCCGTTCCCGGCGTTGCCGAAGACCGATGACGGCGTGGATATCCTGCAGGTAACCCGCACGTGGGTGTTCCTGCCCGGCGGCGAACTGCGCGACGACCGGTAGGGCTCTGTTGCCCGGGCCTGCGGCCCGGGACCCGCTGCAGAGCCAGGGTAACGGCAACAGCCAGAGCAGCGGTAGAGGGTCTGGGCTTGGCGGGGCGGTGTGGGCTTGCAGGACACGCCGTAAATCCATCCCTGGAGGCTCGTAGGCGCCATCCATGGCGCCTCCGGTCCTGCAAGCCCACACCGCCCCACCTCCGACAGATCGCGGCGCCTCATTGCTGTGGGTGGGTGTCGACCTTGGTCGACACGGTAGATCCACGCCATGCGTGGATGCGAGCGAAGCGATCCGCTTTTGACTTTGATTTTTCTTTTTTTTGATTTTCCGTGGCGGACGCACACGGAAACTGTCAAAGGCCGGGCGGGTGGGTTGCGCAGGGGCGCAGGCGCCATGGATGGCGCCTACGAGCTTACATGGACGTACTTGCAGCGTCCCCTGCGCAACCTACCCGCCCGGCCAAACTCGGCTGTTGCAGTCGACTGACAGTCGACTTTACCGATCCGCAGCCACGAGGGGCTCAGCCGTTGGCTTTCGCCTTCGCCTCGCGGGCGGCCTGCTGCTCGACCAGGGTCAGCGCTACGTTGTCGCGCAGGTACGCCGGTTCAACGCGTTCGGCGGCAATCGCTTCGCCACGCGCGAAGGCGGGTACCGCCAGGGTCAGCACATCGGACGCACGCGGCAATGCCGTTGCATCGAATCCGCGCAAGCCAGCACCCAGCTGCGCCACCAATGCGCCGTCGGCGGCAGCGAAGCCGCTGCCCACACCGTACGCCTGCAGCCCATCCGGCAGCGTCACAGCCGCGGGCGCGCACACGCGCTCGGCGTCGCAGGCCACCGGCAGGCCATCCACGCGCTCGAAGCGCGCGGCGTACACCTCGCCCATCCGTGCATCGATCACCGACAGAATCTGCGCTTCATCGGCCGGCGCGCGCAGCGCCAGCACCTGCAGCGTGGACACCGGCAGCAACGGGCGGTCCAGCGCCAGCGCAATGCCCTGCGCAATGGCGATGGCCAGGCGCACACCCGTGAATGCACCGGGGCCGCGACTGAGCGCGATGCCATCCAGCTGGCGGCGGCTGATGCCTGCCTCGGCCAGCAATGCCTCGGCCCAGGGCAGGCTCAGCTCGGCGTGCCGGCGCGGGGCGATCTCGAAGCGTTCCAGCACCTGCCCATCCACATGCAGGGCAACGGAACAGGCTTCGGTGGCGGTTTCAAAGGCGAGCAGTTTCATCGGGTCAGGTCAGAACAAGGGGAACGTGGCACCGGGGGCCGGCAGTGGGCCCGCAGCAGGCTCGGGCGCCGCTGTGGCCGGCGCCGGCGGGGCAGCGTCCTCGGCCACGGGCGTCCATTGTGGCGCAAAGAAGGCTTGGACATCGGCCAGCGCGCGGGTCTGCCGGAACGGCGGCAGCGAAGACAGGAACACGCGGCCGTAGCCCCGGTTCAGCAGGCGCGGGTCGCACAGCACCAGCACGCCGCGATCGGTCTCGCTGCGTATCAGCCGGCCCACGCCCTGCTTCAGCGCGATCACCGCCTGCGGCAACTGCTCGTCGCGGAACGGATTGCCCCCCTGGCTGCGGATCGCTTCCAGACGGGCCTCGTACACCGGGTCATCGGGGGCGGCGAAGGGAAGCTTGTCGATCACCACCACGCTCAGCGCCTCGCCCACCACATCCACGCCTTCGCGGAAACTGGCCGAGCCCAGCAGCACGCCGTTGCCCGATTCGCGGAAGCGCTGCAGCAGGGTCGCACGCGGCGCCTCGCCCTGCACGAACAAGGGCCACGGCCCATCGCGCAGCGCTTCGGCGGCCTCGCGCAACGCGCGGTGCGAAGCAAACAGCAGGAACGCCCTGCCCTGCGAAGCGCGCAGCACCGGCTGCAGGGCCTGGATCAAGGCGGTACCGAAGCCCCGCGCGGCCGGATCGGGCAGACCCTCGGGCAGGTAGCACAGCGCCTGCTCGGGCCAGTTGAACGGACTGGGCTGGACCAGCGTATGCGGATCATCCAGCCCCAGCCGCGTGGCGATATGGTCGAAGCCCCCGCCCACGGTCAGCGTGGCCGAGGTGAAGATCCATGCGGCGCGGCTGCGCTCGCGGTGCTCGCGCAACGGGCCGGACACATCCATCGGCGTGCGCTGGCAGCGGAAGCCGCGCGGGGTCAGCTCATACCACAGCACATCGGCTGCGGCCGGTGCATCGTTTGGGTCGGCATCGAAATCGAGCACCGGCTCGTCCTCGCCCAGCCAGCGCGCAAGACGCGAAACCGCTTCACGTGCCCGTGCATGGCAGGCATCCAGGCCCGCGGCGGCATCGCGCAACGGCTGCAGGGTCTGCTCCAGGGCCACCAGGCAGCTCATCACAGTGTCGAAGCCGTCGCGCACCTGCGGCATCGCCAGCGCACGCCACTGCGTGCCCCGTTGCGGCAACCCTTCCATGGCCAGGCGCAAGGCCAGCAGTGCCTGCTGCAACTGATCAACGCCGTCCTGCAGGCTGGCCTGCGCCCCGCCCACACCGCGCGCTTCGGCCAGACAGTCACGCCCCAGTTCCTGCCAGGGGCGCATGCCGAAGCCTTCGCCGAAGAACTGCGCCGCCAGTTCAGGCAACTGGTGGGCCTCATCGATGACGAAGGCCTGCGCGCCCGGCAGCAGCTCGCCGAAACCATCCTGCTTCAGGGCCAGGTCGGCCAGCAGCAGATGATGGTTGACCACCACCACATCGGCGGCCTGCGCGCGTTGCCGCGCGCGCACCACGAAACAGTCATCCCAGAACGGGCAGTCGGTGCCCAGGCAGTTGTCCACGGTGGAGGTGACCATGGGCAACAGCGGTGAATCGTCGGCCAGGCCATCCAGCTCGGCGATATCGCCGAATTCGGAGCGACCGGACCAGGCCAGGATGCGCTGGAACTGCGCGGCCTGTTCCGGGCTGGAAAAGCGCGGCTCGCCGCGCGCCTGCTGCAGGCGGTAGCGGCACAGGTAATTGGCGCGGCCCTTCAGCAGCGCACTGCGCAGGCCCACGCCCAGCGCCTGGCGCACGCGCGGCAGATCGCGGTGGTAGAGCTGGTCCTGCAGCGCGCGGGTACCGGTGGAAATGATGGTGCGCAGCCCGGACAGCAGCACCGGCACCAGATAGGCGAAGGTCTTGCCGGTGCCGGTACCCGCCTCGGCCAGCAGCAGATCGCGCTGCTGCAGCGCATCGGCGATGGCCTCGGTCAGGCGCAGCTGCGCAGGGCGCGGCACGAACGCATCCAGGTGCGAGGCGAGCGCGCCGCCGTCGCTGAGGGCCTCGCGGCTGGCGTGGACAAGGTCGGACATCAGAGGGAAAGGATACCGGGCCGGGCGCTGCCCGGCACCCGTTTCAAGCCAAAGCAACAGCAACAGCATGAGTGCCTGGCTCTGGGTTGCTGCGTGCTGGGCGGGGCGGACGGGAGAGGCAGGACACGCCGTAAACCCTTCCATGGGGGCTCGTAGGCGCCTTGCTCGCGTGCGCTGTCCTGCGCACACGGCAAGTCCGGGGTTGGGCGTCCTGCCAAACCCGCCCGAGGCATGCCTCGGGCCCATGGCGCCTGCGGTCCTGCCTCTCCCGTCCGCCCCACCCTCGACGGGTTCCTGGTGACGGACGGACATGCTTCGTAGAGTCGAGCTTGCTCGACTGGATCCAGAAGCGGTGTGAGTAACCGAAAAGAAGGGGTCGGAGCCGTTTTCCTGCGGAAAACGGATCCGACCCCCTGGCGAGTGCGCGCAGCGCGCGACCCGCTTTTGATCTGCTTTTTTCTTTTCCGTGGCTGGACGCACACGGAAACTGTCAGAGGCCGGGCGGGTGGGTTGCGCAGGGGCGCAGGCGCCATGGATGGCGCCTACGAGCTTACAGGGACGTACTTGCAGCGCCCCCTGCGCAACCCACCCGCCCGGCCAACCCTCAGTGTCAGTCGACTAACAGTCGACTCTACCGCCAGCCAGCCACGAGGGGCTGCGCCGTTGGCTGGAAACTCAGTACCGCTTGATCCCCGGCACGGTGCAGCCTTCCAGCTGCGCATGCGCCGATACCGCGTTTTCCTTCTCGCCACGCGCCAGCCGTGCCTGCTCGATGGTCGCCCAGTGGCGCCGGCACAGCGGCCCGGTCTTCGACCCCAGGTCCACCGCCTTGCGCGCGAACGTCTCAGCCTCGGCCCACTGGCCCTGCAGCAACGCGATCTCGGCACGTTCCTGCAGCACCGACGGGTCGCCGGCCACGATCTGCAGCGCCTGGTCCAGGCTGCCGGCCGCAGCGGCCAGATCATTGCCCTGGCGCTGTGCCAACGCCGCCTGGCGCAGGTCTTCCACCTGCGAATCACGCAGCGGCTGCACCGACAGTTCCTTGTCGTCCGGGCCCGCAGCCGCATCCACGGCGGCCAGACGCTGTGCCGGGGTGGTGGTGTCCACCGGCTTGACCACCTGCGGCGCACTGCTCATGCAGGCCGCCAGGGCAAGGCTCAGGGTGGCCACGGCCATCGGCGCATACAGGGTTCGAAGGTTCATCGGCATCACCGGCTGGGGGAAGGGGTCGTGGTGGCCGGGACAGCGGCCGGTTCGGCGGGCGGATCGGGCTTGCGGTCCAGGCCGAACCAGCTGCGCCAACCGCCACCTTCGCTTTCGCCGCCCTGCTCTTCGGGCACACTGGCCGGCGCACAGGGCGCGTAGGCCGGGGCATAGCCCACCACGAACGGGAAACGACGCGCGCCGGGGCAGCCTTCATCGGTGCTGTTGGTACCGGTGGCGGCCACCGGCTGCCAGTCCAGACCCTTGTTGCTGACCTTCAGCGGGGCACTGGGCAGGCGCTGGAAGATGCCCGACCACACCCGCATGGCGCCGGTCGCGCCGTACAGGCCGGCCTGCTCGTTCTTGTCGTTGCCCATCCAGATCACCGCCAGGTGGTCACCGGTGTAACCGGCATACCAGCTGTCGCGGCCATCGTTGGTGGTGCCGGTCTTGCCGGCCGGCTGCAGGCGGCCCAGGCCGTCGGCATTCAGGCGCTGGGCCGTGCCGCTGGCCACCACCTGCTGCAGGCCGATGCTGATCAGGTTGGCGGCAATCGAATCGCCTTCCTGCGCCGGCGCCGGGGTCTTGTCATAGCGCTTGAGCAGCTTGCCCTGCGGGTCCAGCACGCCACGCACGGCGTGCAGCGGCTGGATCTCGCCGCCCGAGGCCAGGAACTGGTACAGCTGGGCCATGGCGTAGGGGCTCTGGTCGGTCGAGCCCAGGATGACCGCCGGGTTGGCCTCGGCCTTCAGGCCGGCCAGCACGTGGATCAGCTGGGTCACCCGTTCCGGCCCCACCTGCATGCCCACGCGCACCGTGGCCTGGTTGTAGGAATGGGCCAGCGCGTCGATCAGGCGCACCGTGCCATGGCTGCGATTGTCAGCGTTGCCGGGGCTCCAGTTGCGGCCACGGCCCAGCTGCACGGTCACCGGTGAATCATCCACCCAGGTCGCCAGCGAATAGCGGTCCGGCTGGGCCAGCGCCAGCAGATAGACGAACGGCTTCAGCAACGAACCCACCGGACGCTGTGCCTCGATGGCGCGGTTGAAGCCGACCTCGGACACCTCGCGGCTGCCGATCACGGCCAGCACGTCACCGTTGTGCACGTCGGTCAGCACCATGCCGGCCTGCAGTTCCGGGCGGCGCTTGCTTTCCAGCGATTTGATGGTGCGCGTCACTGCGCCCTCGGCATACGCCTGGGCCGACGGTGACATGCCGGTCATCACGCTCAGCCCCGCGCCCTGCAGGGCCGCTTCGGGGTAATCGTGGCCCAGCTGGCGGCGCACCAGATCCACGTACGCCGGGAAGCGGTTGGCCGCCACCAGGCCAGGCGTCTTCGGTACGCCCAGCGGCGCCTTCAGCGCACGCTGGTACTCGGCGTCGTCGATCAGCGCCGCCTCGTGCAGCTTGCCCAGCACGAAGTTGCGGCGGTCCAGCGCGCGTTCCGGGTTGCGCCGCGGGTCGTAGTACGACGGGCCCTTCACCAGGCCGATCAGCAGCGCGACCTGTTCGGTTTCCAGCGACGACAGATCGCGGCCGAACCAGAATTCCGCGCCCGAGGACATGCCATGAATTGCCTGGCTGCCGCGCTGGCCCAGGTACACCTGGTTCAGGTAGGCCTCGAAGATGGTGCGCTTGTCGTAGCGCGCTTCCATGATGAGCGCGTACAGCACTTCATTGAACTTGCGGGTGACGGTCTGTTCCTTGCCGATGCCCAGCAGGCCGCTGCGGGCCAGCTGCTGGGTAAGCGTGGAAGCACCCTGGCGGCTCTGCCCGCCGGAACGGATCGTGACCCACACGGCGCGGGCAATGCCGGAAAGATCGATGCCGTGGTGGCGGTTGAAGTCCTTGTCCTCCACCGCCTGCAGGCCGGTCACCAGCAGGTCGGGCGCTTCATCCATGCGCACCAGGCGCCGTTCTTCCTGCTTCTGCCCGTACAAGGTGGCGATACGCGCCGGGTCCAGGCGCGCGGCCTTCAGCGCCTTGCGGCTGTCGGCGTCGCGCAGCGAGGCGATGCTGCCGCCGGACAGGGTCAGTTCCACCCGGCGCGGGGCCACGCGGCCATCCACATCGTTGTAGCCGCGGCTGGAAATGGTGAAGCGACCACCCTGCACCGCGTAGGTGGCCGGTTCCTTGCCCTGGCCGTCATCGCGGTAGGCCGAGGCCGCCAGTTCGGTCTTCAGGGTGGCCGCGTCCATCGCCTTGCCGGGCACCACGACCAGCGGGCGCGCGTACACACGCGTGGGAATCTGCCAGCGCAGTTCACCGAAACGCTGGGTCACCTGTTGGTTCAGGTACAGCGTGTACGGAATCAGGAAGCCCAGGCCCAGCGCGAAGGCGGCCATGCTCCAGGTGATCAGGCGGCTGCGCCAGGAGGGGCCGTCACCGGTCGGGGTGTCGTCGTCGAGATCGTCGATGTCGTCGGAATCGTAGCGTCGGGGCACGGGAATGCGACAATGTAGGGTCTGGCGAGTCTACCCCAGCCGCTGTGGCTGGCGAATTCCCGCCGATTCCCTGCTTAAGCTGGAGTTGTTACCGGATGGCGATGTCCCTGGCCGAATGGCGCTACCTGCTGAACCGCCTGACCGGCCTGGCGCAGCGCAGTCTGGCCAGCCTGCGTACCCGCGGCTGGCAGGCCACCTGGCAGCGCATCCGCGTGCACACCCAGCGCGCCGTGCCGGCACCGCGTACGCCCCTGTACCTGCCCGCGGCGCAGGCCTTCGCGCCGTTCAGCGTTCCCAGCAGCGATGCCCCGCAGGTCAGCATCGTCATTCCCGTCTACAACCATGTGCAGCACACGCTGGCCTGCCTGCGCGCACTAGCGGCGCACCCACCGGCGGTGCCCTGCGAGATCCTGGTGGTCGATGACGGCAGCAGCGACCAGACCACGCAGTGGATGCCCCGCATCAGCGGCCTGCGCTACGAAGTGCGCGCGCAGAACGGCGGCTTCATCGAAGCCTGCAACGACGGCGTGTCGCGTGCGCGCGGCGACCATGTGGTGTTGCTGAACAACGACACGGTGCCGCAGCCCGGCTGGCTGGACGCACTGCTGGACACCTTCCACAGCGTACCCGACGCGGGCCTGGTGGGCAGCCAGCTGCTCTACCCGGATGGCCGCCTGCAGGAATCGGGCGGGGTGATCTTCCGCGACGGCAGTGGCTGGAGCTACGGCCGCTTCGAAGCCGCCGACGATCCGCGCTACGCCAGCCTGCGCGATGTCGACTACTGCTCCGGTGCCGCGCTGATGCTTCAGCGCGCCCTGTGGCAGCAGCTGGGCGGCTTCGATACCCGCTACAAGCCGGCCTACTACGAAGACACCGACCTGGCCTTCCGCGTGCGTGCGCACGGCCTGCGCGTGCTGGTGCAGCCGGCCAGCCGCGTGGTGCATGACGAAGGCACCAGCAATGGCACCGACACCGGCAGCGGGGTGAAGGCCTACCAGGTACGTAACCAGGGCATTTTTGCCAGCAAGTGGGCCGCTGAACTGGCCACGCACCCGGCGGTGGGCGAGGTGCCCTCGCCGGCCCTGCTGCTGCGTGGTCGCCGCCAGGTGCTGATCCTGGATGAAGAAGTGCCCCGCCCCGAGCGCGATTCCGGCTCGCTGCGGCAGGTGAACCTGATCCGCCTGCTGCTGCAGGGCGGCGCCCACGTGGTGTTCGTACCGACCCGCCGCGAGCATGCCGGCGAGGCCACCGAAGCCCTGCAGCGGATGGGCGTGGAAGTCTGGTATGCGCCGTTCCTGGACGGCGTGGCCGGCTGGCTGCGTAGCCACGGCGCGCGTTTCGATGTGGTGATGCTGGTGCGCCACCATGTCGCCAACGCCTGCCTGCCGCTGGTCAAGCGCTACGCGCCGCAGGCACGCACCGTGTTCGACACGGTCGATCTGCACTATCTGCGCGAACGCCGCGGTGCCGAAGTGGCCGGCGATGCCGGCCTGCTGCGCAACGCCGAACGCACCCGCGCCAGCGAACTGGCGGTGATGGACCAGTGTGACGTGACGGTGCTGGTCAGCGCCGCCGAGCGCGAGCAGCTGCAGGCCGATGCGCCGCAGGTGCAGGTGGAACTGATTTCCAACCTGCACGAAGTCGCGGGTGCCGGCGCGCCCTGGGCCCAGCGCCACGATCTGGTCTTCGTCGGTGGGTTCGGCCATCCGCCGAACCTGGACGCGATGGAATGGTTCATCGGTGACGTGTTTGCCGTTCTGCGCGCGCGCTTGCCGCAGGTGCAGCTGCACGTGATCGGTGCCGGCGCCCCGGACAGCCTGAAGGCGCTGGCGGCCACCCAGCCGGGCGTGCAGATGCACGGCTTCGTGGAAGACATCACCCCGTACATGGACGGTGCGCGCATCGCCATCGCGCCGCTGCGCTTCGGCGCCGGGGTGAAGGGCAAGATCAACCTGAGCATGGCCCACGGCCAGCCCGTGGTCGGCACCACCTGCGCGGTGGAGGGCATGCACCTGCAGGCCGGCCGCGACGTGCTGGTGGCCGACACCGCCGAAGCCTTTGCCGACGCCGTCGCGCGCCTGTACCAGGACCCGCAGCTGTGGCAGCAGTTGTCCGACGCAGGGCTGGACAATGTCGCCCGGCATTTCTCGCTGGATGCCGCGCGCGCCACCGTGCAGCGCGTGTTCTTCAGCTAGTCCGCCTGGCCACCGGCCTGGCGCAGCCGCTGTTCGAAGGCGGTCAGTTCGGGCAGGTCCGGTTGCAGCCGCCGCACCTGCTCGACCGCGCCGGCGGCGAACTGCACATCGCCGCGGCCCAGGCGTTCGCTGCCGATCGCCAGCCAGCGCTGGGCCAAGCGCACCCGCGCGCCAGGCAAGGCCGATGCGGTGGGCGCCAGGGTCTGCCACGCCTGCAGGCAAGCCCCGGCAGCCTGCACGCGGTTCTGCCGCAGGTTGTCGTCGAAGCAGCGCTGGCTGGCCGGCAACAGCCGTGCCGCCGCCGCTTTCACGCGTGGATCGCGCGGCGCCAGTGACTGCGCCTCGCGCAATGCATCGTAGGCACTGTGCCCCGGCGGGCTGATCCACTGCTGCGCACGTTCAGCGCGTTCGATCCGGGCCAGATGCCCACGCAGCAGGCGCTCGCGCTGCGCACGCCCCTGCCCCGGCTGCTGCAGGGCCTGTTCGGCCTGGCGGGCGCGCTGCACGCGTTGCAGGTCCTGCTGCAGGGCCAGTGGCGAAGCGCCCAGCGCGGTGGCCAGGCCGCGATCATGTTCGGCGGCCTGGAACTGGAAATCTTCGGCATGGCGCTGGCTTCGCAGCAGCAGCGCCTGCAGGGTCTGCTCGCGGCCACGGATCGCCGCGGCATCATCAGCGGTCACCGCCAGCACGGCCAGGAAACCCTCGGCAGCGGCATCCAGCTGCTGCCGCTGCAGCGCACGCTGGGCCTGCCGCAGGCGTTGCTCGGTGGCCTGGGCCAGTGCCTCCTGGGTAGCGGGCAGGTCCGAGTGCCCGGGATCGAAACGGCGCGCCCGCTGCACGGTGTCCGACGCGGCGGCCAACGCGCCCTGCCCGGCCTGCACGCGCGCTTCCTGCAACAGATCGCTCAGCGCATCTTCGCGCCCTTCCAGCGCCGACAGATTGTCCGGCTGCAAGGCCAGCACCCGCTGGAACAGCGGCAGTGCGCTGTTTTCGCCCTCGTCCAGGCGCCCCGCCGCGAAGGCATTGAGGGCCTGCGCCAGCAACGCGCCGACGCCGGCCCCGGCACGCCGCCGCGCCAGCAGCTGCTGCGCCACCGCATCGGTCTGCGCCTGCGGCACCTGCAGTTCGCGGGCCAACGCCAGCAGCTGCGTACAACCGTCCAGATCACCGGCCTGCAGCCGCTCACGGGCCTGCTGCAGCGCGGCGGCACCGGTCTGTGCCAGCCCCTGCCGCGCCAACGGGCGGTCGCCATCGAGCGCCAGCACCGCCTGGTAGCGCTCGCGTGCGCCGCTGCCGTCGGCCGCTGTCAGGCGCCCGGCAGCCAGCGCGCGGTCGCCCTCGGCCAGCAACTGCTCGATCTGCGAATCATCCCAGAACCAGTCGGCCAACGGCCTGCGCACCAGCACCAGCAGCAGGAACACCGCCACGGCCGCCAGCAGCGCCCAGCGCCACACCCGGCGTGCATGCCGGGCCTGCAGCCACCACCAGCGCCCCTCGCGACGGACACGGTCCAGCGCCGGGTGCGCCGTGCCGTGTGCGGGGTGCGGGGGCTCGCGTTCCATGCGTGCAGGGTAGCCGGGGCAGCGTGAAGCTCAGCCCAGACGACGCGCCTCGCTCACGCCCGGCAGCGCATCCAGCTTGCCCAGCAGGTTGGACAGCTGGCCGTAGTCGGTCACCTTCAGGCGCAGCCGCAGATGCGCGCGGCCGCTGTTGCGCACGTTGTCGCTGTGGATATCCAGCACGTAGGCATCTTCCTGCGCGATCAGGTTGGTGATGTCCTTCAGCAGCCAGCGGCGGTCCACCGCATCAACCACCACGTCCACCTCGTAGCCACCGCCGGCCTGGCCCCATTCCACCGGCAGGATCCGCTGCGGACTGGTCGCGGCCAGTCGGGCCAGCGCCGCGCAGTCGGCGCGGTGCACGGTCACGCCACGGCTGCGGGTCAGGTAACCGACGATGGGTTCGCCGGCCACCGGCTGGCAGCAGCGCGCCAGCTGCACCAGCAGGTTGCCTACGCCCTGCACGGTGAACTTGGATTTGCCCAGGTTTTCCCGGCGAGCGGTCGGCCGCGGCAGGGCCGGCGCCGGGGCCGGCTGGCTGGCCGCACGTTCGGCTTCCAGCAATGCACGGCTGACCTGGTTGGGCCCGGTATCGCCCAGTGCCACCTGGATGTACAGATCGTCCACGCTGTCGGCATGGAACTTCTTCGCTGCGCCGGCCAGGTCGGCATGCTGCAGGCCCAGCCGCTTCAGTTCGCGTTCCAGCAGCTCGCGCCCGGCATGCACGTTGCGCGCCCGGTCCAGCTTGTGGAACCAGCTGCGCACCTTTTCGCGCGAGCGGT
Organism: Stenotrophomonas sp. ZAC14D2_NAIMI4_6; assembly: GCF_003086875.1. Lineage (NCBI taxonomy): Bacteria > Pseudomonadati > Pseudomonadota > Gammaproteobacteria > Lysobacterales > Lysobacteraceae > Stenotrophomonas > Stenotrophomonas sp. ZAC14D2_NAIMI4_6. The sequence goes on from NZ_CP025996.1 coordinate 3,270,949, forward strand.
TGCTGGCCAGGAAGCCCAGCGCAGGCATCAGCCAGTCGCGGCGCGGGTCGGCCTCCTTGCCGGTGAGGATCTCGACACGGTCGCCGCTGCGCAGCCGGTAGGTCAGCGGCACGATGCGGCCGTTGACCTTCGCGCCACGGCAGCGGTGCCCGACCATGGTGTGCACCTGGTAGGCGAAATCCAGCGGCGTGGCGCCCTGCGGCAGGTCCAGCACTTCGTCCTTCGGGCTGAGCGCATAGACCCGGTCTTCGGTCAGTTCGGCATCCAGCGCCCCGGCCAGTTCATTGCCCTGGCCATCCTGCGCCTGCTCCAGCAGCTGGCGCATCCAGGTGATCTTGCGGTCGAAGGCCTTTTCCGCACCCTTGCCGCCTTCCTTGTACTTCCAGTGCGCGGCCACGCCCAGTTCGGCCTGGGCGTGCATGTCGTGGGTGCGGATCTGCACTTCGATCGTGCGCCCTTCCGGGCCCACCACGGCGGTATGCAGCGAACGGTAGTCGTTGGCCTTGGGCCGGGCGATGTAGTCGTCGAACTCGCTGGGCACCGGTGCCCACAGTGCATGCACCACGCCCAGCGCGGCGTAGCAGGCGGCCACGTCGTCCACCATCACCCGCACCGCGCGGATGTCGTACAACTGGTCGAAGGCCAGCCGCTTCTTCTGCATCTTCCGCCAGATGCTGTAGATGTGCTTCGGGCGGCCGCTGACTTCGGCCTGCAGGCCCTGCGCCGCCAGTTCGCGCGACAGCACCTTCTTTACGTTCTCCACGTACCGCTCGCGGGCGTTTCGGGTCTCGTCCACCTCGCGCGCAATGCGGCGGTAGGTGTCCGGCTCCAGGTGGCGGAACGCCAGGTCTTCCAGTTCCCACTTCAACTGCCAGATGCCCAGCCGGTTGGCCAGCGGCGCATGGATGTCGCGGGTCAGCTGGGCCAGCGCACGGCGCTGCGGTTCGTCCAGCTTGTCGGCCGCGCGCATGCGCGCCAGTTGCCGGGCCAGCAGGATCGGCACCACCCGCAGGTCGCGGATGATGGCCAGCAGCAGACGGCGCAGGCCTTCGCTGTTGCGGCCCGCTTCGCGCCCGGCGTGCAGCGCCCACACCGGATCGGCCGCGTCCTGGCCGTCCAGCAGCCCGGCCACGGCCGTGGCATGGTTGCCCAACGGCAACGCGTCCAGGTGCTCGCGCAGGGCCGGCAGATCGAACAACAGCGCGGCCAGCACCACGCTTTCATCCGAAGTGAGCATGGCCAGCGCATCCAGGGTGTCACCCAGCACCGACCAGTTGGCGCGCATGGACGGCTCTGCGTCCGCGCCCGGCCATCGCTCGCGCAGGGCCTGGCGCAGCGGGGCCGGCAGCACCGCTGCAGAGGGACGGTTCAACAAGGCATCCAGGCCGGGGACAGAAGCGCGGTTCACAGCATCGAACGTTGGACAATGAGGCCACTACACTAGCGCCGGCGCCGTTCAGGAACAATCGCCGCGCTGCGCACGACCGGGCATGAACACATGCCGTTACACTCGCGGTCATCCAAAACGAGAGTCCCGCCCATGGTTTCCCGCCCTCTTCCCCGTGCACAGCTGCGCCTGTGGGCCAGCGCCGCGTTGCTGCTGTCCCTGTCCACCCCTGCGCTGGCCCAGCGCGTGGTAGAAGGCGACCTGCAGCAGCAGATGAGCCCGGCCGAGTTCCAGGCCGCCGGCCTGGACAAGCTGTCCGCTACCGAGCTGGCCTCGCTGAACCGCTGGCTGCAGGGCAAGGTGGAAGCGGCCACCACCCAGGCCGTGGCCGCCGTACGCGAAGAGGCCCGCGAAGAAGGCCGCCAGGAAGTGATCGTGAAGAACCGCGGCTTCTTCGACTTCGGCAGCAAGGAGCCGATCAACGCGATCCTGCAGGGCGAGTTCCGTGGCTTTGGCAAGGGCCGGGTCTACGCACTGGACAACGGCCAGCAGTGGGAACAGATCGATGCCAGCAGCGTGAGCGGCGTGCGCAAGCAGAACCCGAACGTCAGCATCAGCCCCGGCATGATGGGCGTGTGGTACATGAAGGTCGAAGGCGTGAACACCCAGCCCAAGGTGCGCCGTACCAAGTGACGGCAGCGCCGGGCCTGGCCCGGCGCTATCCGATTACAGCTGGCGCAATGCGGTTACCCGCTGCGCCAGCTTCTTGGCTGAAATGCCGGTGCGTGCGCCCAGCTCCTGGGCGAACAGGGAAACACGCAGTTCTTCCAGATCCCAGCGCAGGGCCTGCCATTGCGGGCGCTCGCGCAGTCCTTGCTCCTCGCCGGTGCGCAACGCATCCAGGAATGGATGCAGTTCCAGCATGCGTGCCTGGTCGCGCGGCGGATCGCGCTTGGCGCGTTCGGTGCGCAGGATCATCGCTTTCAGGTAACGCGGGTACTGGGCCAGTGCATCGGCCGGCGTATCGCGCAGGAAGCCGGGGTGGATCAGGCCCACCAGCTGCGCTTCCATGTCATCCAGGTTGCCGCGCGCCCAGCCCATCAGCGGCGCCTCCAGCAGCGGCTTCAGTTCACCCACCAGGCCCAGGATGGTCTCGGCCAGTTTCAGCCGCTGCATCGCCTCGCCGAACAGCGCCTTGGCCACCTGCTCGCGTCGCTGCTCGAACGCGCCGGCATCGCGGATGTCTCCCAGACCCTCGGCCAACACCGCGTTCATTGCCGCATCCACCAGATCGCCACGCAGGCGTTCCTGCGATTCAATGGCCGCGTACAGCAGGCCGGTCTTGGCGCCCACCGGCAACTGCTTGCGGGCCTGCTTCACCTTGTCCGACAGGGCGATTTCCAGCAAGCGGCGCACGCCCAGCGGATGCGCTTCCTCGGCCTGCTGGCGGTCGGCGAAGATGCGCAGCGCCACGCTGTCCCCTTCATCCAGCAGCGCCGGGTAGGCGGGCACGCCGGCTTCACCGGGCACCTGCAACGGGATCGGTGTGGACGGGAAGCTGCGCAGGCCGTCGGCCGCCATCTCGCGCCCGGCGCGTGCAGCGAACGCATCGCCGGCACGGCTGCCGAACTTCGCGCGCAGCGCGTCCAGGTCGCGCGAACTGGCCAGTACCTTGCCCTGCTCATCGCGCAGCCGCAGGTTCATGTGCAGGTGCGGCTCGATCGAGGCGGGCTCGAAATCGGTGGCTGCCACCTGGGCGCCAGTGGCACGCGACAGGAAACGCGCCAGCTCACCGGTGATCGCATCGGCGCTGGGCTGCGGGAAGGCCTCGAAGAATGCCCGGGCGAAATCCGGTGCGGGCACGTAGTTGCGGCGCATGGCCTTGGGCAGGCTGCGGATCAGCGCGGCGGCCTTGTCGGCCACGAAGCCCGGCGCCAGCCAGCCCAGCTGCACCGGGTCCAGCGCGTTCAACAGGTGCAGCGGCACGTCCAGGGTTACGCCGTCGTCGTCGCTGCCCGGCTCGAAGCGGTAATGCAGCGGCAGCCGCGCCTGGCCCAGCGCCAGATACTTGGGGTAGCGCTCCTGTTCGCTGCCTTCGCCGGGCAACAGGTCGACCAGCGACCAGTGCAGCGTCTTGCGCTGTTCCGGCGGCAACGCCTTCCACCAGGTATCCAGGCCAGCGGCCGAATGGATCTGCGGCGGTACGCGGTCCAGGTACCAGCGCGCCTGCCAGTCCTCGTCGGCCACGATACCGGCACGGCGCAGCTTGGCCTCTTCCTCGCGCGCCTGTTCCAGCACCTTGTGGTTGTCGGCCACGAAACTGGCGCGGGTGTTGATTTCGCCGGTCACCAGCGCCTGGCGCACGAAGATGTCATGCGCCTCGCCCGGTTCGATGCGGCCGTAGTGCACCGGCTTCTTCGGCGCCAGCACCAGGCCGAACAGGCTGATCTGCTCGGAGGCCAGAACCTGGCCCTGCGCGCGCGACCAGTGCGGGTCGAAGTGCTTGCGCAGCAGCAGGTGCGGCAGTTCGGCAATCACCCAGTCCGGCTCGATGGCCGCCAGGGTCATGCCCCAGACCTTCTGCGTGTCCAGCAGGTTGGCCGCCAGCAGCCACGGCGGCGGGCGCTTGGACAGCGCCGAACCCGGGAACGGCAGGAAGCGGCGCTGGCGCGGCGCCTGGAAATCGCCCTTGTCGGTGCGGTGGCCCACCTGCGTGGGCAGCCCGGCGATCAACGCACGGTGCAGGGTCTGGTAGGCGGCCGCGCGCACACGCTCGCTGAAGCCACCACCGGCAGGCACTTCATCCTTCTGCGCATGCGCCGCCACCGGTGCCGACGCGGCTTCTGTCTTGCCCTCGCGGGCCAGGCGCGCAGCGCGGTGCAACTGGCCACGGGTGGCCTTCACTGCAGCCGCGTCGTCACGCGCCGGGGCCGGCGCACTGCTGCCGGCCAACAGCGGTGCCATCGCCGCATCGCTGGCTTCTTCCTTCCAGCCCAGTTCCTCGCACAACAAGCGCAGCTGGCGGTGCAGCTCGCGCCATTCACGCATGCGCAGGAAACCCAGAAAATGGCGGCCGCACCAGTCGCGCAGCTTCCATTGGGTCAGGTCTTCGTGGGCCGTGCGATAGCCGTCCCACAGGCGCAGCACGCCCACGAATTCAGAGCGCCCATCGGCAAACTGCGCATGCGCGCTGTCAGCCGCACCGCGCGCTTCGGGCGGGCGTTCGCGCGGGTCCTGGATGCCCAGGAACGAGGCGATCACCAGCATCGGCCGCAGGCAACCTGCCGCCTGCGCGGCCACCAGCATGCGCGCCAGCTTCACGTCCACCGGCAGGCGTGCCATCTGCTTGCCGATGGTGGTCATGCGCCGCTCGGCATCGATCGCGCCCAGTTCGGTCAGCTGCTGCCAACCATCGGCCACCGCGCGCTCGTCCGGCGCTTCCAGGAACGGGAAGTCCTCGATGCGGCCCAGGCCCAGCTGCAGCATGCGCAGGATCACCCCGGCCAGGCTGGAGCGGCGGATTTCCGGATCGGTGAACTCCGGCCGCGCCTGGAAATCGGCTTCGGCATACAGGCGGTAGCAGATACCCTCGGCAATACGGCCGCAACGGCCCTTGCGCTGGTTGGCACTGGCCTGCGAGATCGGCTCGATATGCAGGCGGTCCAGCTTGTTGCGCGGGCTGTAGCGCTTGACCCGGGCGAAGCCCGGATCGACCACGTAGCGGATGCGCGGCACCGTCAGCGAGGTCTCGGCCACGTTGGTGGCCAGCACGATGCGCCGGTTCGGGCCGGGGTTGAACACCCGGTCCTGGTCCTGGTTGGACAGTCGCGCGTACAGCGGCAGCACCTCGGTATTGCGGTACTTGCGGCGCTCCAGCGACTGGTGCGCGTCGCGGATCTCGCGCTCGCCGGGCAGGAAGATCAGCACGTCGCCCCGCGCATCCAGGCGGGTGATCTCGTCGATGGCCGACACGATGGCATCGTTCACCGTGCGCTCGCCCTCCTGTTCGCCCTCGCCTTCCAGCGCGCGGTAGCGCACTTCCACCGGGAAGGTGCGCCCTTCCACGCTGATCACCGGCGCATTGTCGAAATGCTGGGCGAAGCGCTCGGTATCGATGGTGGCCGAGGTGACGATCAGCTTCAGGTCCGGGCGCTTGCGCAGCAGCTGCTTCAGGTAGCCCAGCAGGAAGTCGATGTTGAGGCTGCGTTCGTGCGCCTCGTCCACGATGATCGTGTCGTAGTTCGACAGCCAGCGGTCACTGGCGATCTCCGCCAGCAGGATGCCGTCGGTCATGAACTTGATGCGGCTGTCGTCGCTGACCTTGTCGTTGAAGCGCACCTGGTAGCCGACCAGCTGGCCCAGTTCGCTGTGCAGTTCCTGCGCAACGCGGCTGGCCACCGCACGTGCGGCAATCCGTCGCGGCTGGGTGCAGCCGATCATGCCGGCCTGGCCACGGCCGGCAGCCAGGCACAGCTTAGGCAGCTGGGTGGTCTTGCCCGAACCGGTTTCGCCGGCGATCACCACCACCTGGTGGTCGCGGATCAGGCCGATGATCGCCTCGGCTTCACGCGCAATCGGCAGCTGCGGGTCCAGAGTAATGGATGGCTGCTGCTGCGCCCGTTGCTGGCGGCGCTGCACCGATGCCTGCAGGGCCTGCTCGAACGTGGCGGCCAGGGCCGCATCTTCGGGCTTGGCCTGGCAACGCGACAGCATGCCCAGCAGACGGCCCCGGTCGCGGCTCATGGCGCCATCGATGGCGGCGCGCTGTTGGCGCAGGCGGGGCGGCGGATTTTTATTGATAGCGTTCATCAATCGGTTCGTTCAAAACTTTGAAAGCGACCAGTCATCACGACTGATTTACTGTGAAGGCCAACGATTCCACAAGGAGGAACCCCATGGCGAAGACCAAGAGCACGACCAAGCCCAAGACCGGCAAGCAGAAGCTTGCGGCGGCGGCGCCGTCGGCACCCAACATCGATATCGGGATCACCCAGGGCAACCGCAAGAAGATCGCCGACGGTCTGTCGCGGTTCCAGGCCGATGCGTTCACGCTCTACCTGAAGACCCACAACTTCCACTGGAACGTGACCGGCTCGATGTTCAATTCGCTGCACACCATGTTCGAGACCCAGTACACCGAGCAATGGGCGGCTCTGGACGATGTGGCCGAGCGCATCCGCGCCCTGGGGTTCAATGCCCCGGGCTCCTACCGGGAATTCGCTGCGCTGACCTCGATTGCCGAGGAGCCGGGCCTGACCGACAGCGCGGACTGGCGTGAAATGGTACGCCAGTTGGTGGTCGCCAACGAAGCGGTGTGCCGTACGGCGCGTGAAGTGCTGGACGTGGCCGACGATGCCGACGACGCCCCGACCGAGGATCTGATGACCCAGCGCCTGCAGACCCACGAAAAATACGCCTGGATGCTGCGCTCGCTCCTCCAGTAAGGGTTTGGGGGGTTTTCGGCAGGGCTTGCAGCCCTGCCGACCCCCTGTAGAGTCGAGCCATGCTCGACTGAAGCAACGTCAAAGGCGGGTTTCCTGAGGGTTGGCGGGGTGGGTCCGGTTGAGGGGGACGCCGTAAACCCATCCATGGGGGCTTAGCCGCGCCATCCATGGCGCGGATACCCCCTCAACCGGACCCACCCCGCCTTCGACAGACCTGCGCGATCTGCCGGAACGGCCCAATGCTCTGGTAGGTGTCGACCTTGGTCGACACTGTAGAGCCACGCCACGCATGGATGATTCATTCGATATCTGACAGATGTGTCGACCAAGGTCGACACCTACCCACAGACGCCATCCATGGCGCCCACGCCCCCGCAACCGGACCCACCCCGCCTTCGACAGTTTCCCGCGATCTGCCAGCAAAGCTTGGGGTCAGATCCGTTTTCCTGCGGAAAACGGATCTGACCCCATTTGTTCATTCGATATCTGACAGATGTGTCGACCAAGGTCGACACCTACCCACAGCCGCGTGAACCTGTCAGAGGCGGGGCGGTGTGGGCTTGCAGGACCGCAGGCGCCATGGATGGCGCCTACGAGCCCCCATGGACGGGTTTACGGCGTGTCCTGCAAGCCCACACCGCCACGCCCAACCAGCACACACCCCGCTTTTGACGTTGCTTCAGTCGAGCATGGCTCGACTCTACAGCGGTGCAGGGCGCAGCCCTGCCGAACCCCTACCACCCCCGCCGGGGTAAACTAGGCTGATGGCTTCCCGTCCCGCGCACGATCTGCTCCAACGCGTCTTTGGTTACGACGATTTCCGTGGTCCCCAGCAGGACATCGTGGAGCATGTGGCTGCCGGCCATGACGCCCTGGTCCTGATGCCCACCGGCGGCGGCAAGTCGCTCTGCTACCAGGTTCCGGCCCTGCTGCGTGACGGTTGCGGCATCGTCATCTCCCCGCTCATCGCGCTCATGCAGGACCAGGTGGAAGCCCTGCGCCAGCTCGGCGTGCGCGCCGAATACCTGAACTCGACCCTGGATGGCGAAACCGCCGCCCGGGTGGAACGCGAACTGCTGGCCGGCGAACTGGACATGCTCTATGTCGCCCCCGAGCGCCTGCTGACCGGCCGCTTCCTGTCCCTGCTCTCGCGCAGCCACATCGCCCTGTTCGCCATCGACGAAGCGCACTGCGTGTCGCAGTGGGGCCACGATTTCCGCCCCGAATACCGCCAGCTGACCGTGCTGCACGAGCGCTGGCCAGACATTCCGCGCATCGCCCTGACCGCCACCGCCGATCCGCCCACCCAGCGCGAGATCGCCGAGCGCCTGGACCTTGCCCAGGCCCGCCACTTCGTCAGCTCCTTCGACCGCCCCAACATCCGCTACACCGTGGTGCAGAAGGACAACGCGCGCAAGCAGCTGACCGATTTCCTGCGCGGCCACCGCAGCGAGGCCGGCATCGTCTACTGCATGTCGCGGCGCAAGGTGGAAGAGACCGCCGAATTCCTCTGCGGCCAGGGCTTCAATGCCCTGCCCTACCACGCCGGCCTGCCGCCGGAAGTGCGCGCCAACAACCAGCGCCGCTTCCTGCGCGAGGATGGCATCGTCATGTGCGCCACCATCGCCTTCGGCATGGGCATCGACAAGCCGGATGTGCGCTTCGTGGCGCATACCGACCTGCCCAAATCGATGGAAGGCTACTACCAGGAAACCGGCCGCGCCGGCCGCGATGGCGAGGCCGCCGAGGCCTGGCTGTGCTACGGCCTGGGCGATGTGGTGCTGCTGAAGCAGATGATCGAGCAGTCCGAAGCCAGCGAAGAGCGCAAGCAGCTGGAACGGTCCAAGCTGGACCATCTGCTGGGCTACTGCGAATCCATGCAATGCCGCCGCCAGGTGCTGCTGGCCGGTTTCGGCGAAACCTATCCGCAACCCTGCGGCAACTGTGACAACTGCCTGACCCCGCCGGCCGCCTGGGATGCCACCATTCCCGCGCAGAAGGCCCTGAGCTGCGTGTACCGCAGCGGCCAGCGCTTCGGCGTGGGCCACCTGATCGATATCCTGCGTGGCAGCGAGAACGAGAAGATCAAGCAGCAGGGCCACGACAAGCTGAGCACCTACGCCATCGGCCGCGACCTGGATGCGCGCACCTGGCGCAGCGTGTTCCGGCAACTGGTGGCGGCCAGCCTGCTGGAAGTGGACAGCGAGGGCCATGGCGGCCTGCGCCTGACCGACGCCAGCCGCGCAGTGCTGACCGGGCGCCGCCAGATCAGCATGCGCCGCGATGCCGCCAGCGCCACCGCAGGCCGCGAGCGCAGCGCGCAGCGCACCGGCCTGTCGGTGCTGCCGCAGGACCTGGCCCTGTTCAACGCCCTGCGCGGCCTGCGTGCCGAACTGGCGCGCGAACAGAACGTGCCGGCCTTCGTGATCTTCCACGACAGCACCCTGCGCAACATTGCCGAACAGCGCCCGACCTCGCTGGATGAACTGGCCCGGGTGGGCGGCATCGGCGGCACCAAGCTCAGCCGCTACGGCCCGCGCCTGGTGGAGATCGTGCGCGAGGAAGGCTAGGCGTTCGGCGTTGGCGCGCATCGCCCTCGCCGCGGTGCTCGACGCCACCCTCGCCCTGCTCCAACCTTGAACACGCCATTCAGCAAGAAGTGCATCGCGCCCCGCTTGCCGCTAGATTGATGCCCATGTCCGTCGCCTCCACCCTGCTGCGTGTCGTGCTCATGCTCAGCCTGTTGCTCAACGGGGTGAACGCGGCCATGGCCAGTGGGCACGCGCAGATGGGCCCGATGGCGCATGACAGCGCCAGCGCGGCGGCAGATGAACCCGACTGCCACCACCATGCGGGCATGCAGGCCGAACCGGCCCCGGAAGCCCAGGCCCCGGCCCACGACAGCCACTGCCAGATGAAGGACTGCGTGCGCAGCTGTGCCCAGCAGCCCCTGTTGGCCGTGCAGCCGCTGGCCCTGCCGGTCGGCCCGGCCTGGTCGCTGGCACCGCCGCCGGTGCACGCCAGCGGCCGTCCCGCGCCGCCCCTGCCGCCCCTCTCACGCCCTCCCATCGGCTGATTCCGCGCGCCTGCGGGCGCATCGCGCTTCGCTGCCGGCCCCGTGCCGGTCGTACCCGTGTTCCGGAGTCACCCATGAATACCCGTATTCCCCCCGGCCCGGGCGCCCTGCCCATGCCGTCGCGCCGCCTGTTCGTACAGGGCCTGGCCGCTGGCGGCGTGGTCGCTGGCGCCACCGCCATCGGCGTGCCGCAGCGCGCGCTTGCCGCTGCCAGCGCCACGCCGCGCCTGGCCGGCGCACCGGCCGTGCTCACCGACACCCGCGTTGAACTGGCCATCGGCGAATCGCTGGCCAACTTCACCGGCCGCACCCGCCCGGCGATCACCGTGAACGGCTCGCTGCCGGCGCCGATCCTGCGCTGGCGCGAAGGCCAGACCGTGGACCTGTTCGTGCGCAACACGCTGGACCGCCACCCCACCTCCATCCACTGGCACGGCATCCTGCTGCCGGCCAACATGGACGGCGTGCCCGGGCTCAGCTTCAACGGCATCGGCCCCGGCGAGACCTACCACTACCACTTCCAGCTGAAGCAGTCGGGCACCTACTGGTACCACAGCCATTCGATGTTCCAGGAACAGGCCGGCCTGTACGGCGCGCTGATCATCGACCCGGCCGAACCGGCCCCGTACCAGCACGACCGCGAGCACGTGGTCCTGCTGTCGGACTGGACCGACATGGACCCGGGCGCGCTGTTCCGGCGCATGAAGAAGCTGGCCGAGCATGACAACTACTACAAGCGCACCCTGCCCGACTTCGTGCGCGACGTGCGCCGCGACGGCTGGTCGGCGGCACTGTCCGACCGCGGCATGTGGGGCCGCATGCGCATGACCCCCACCGATATTTCCGACGTCAATGCGCACACCTACACCTACCTGATGAACGGCACGGCGCCGGCCGGCAACTGGACCGGGCTGTTCCGCAGTGGCGAAAAGGTGCTGCTGCGCTTCATCAACGGCGCCTCGATGACCTATTTCGACGTGCGCATTCCCGGCCTGAAGATGACCGTGGTGGCCGCCGATGGCCAGTACATCCACCCGGTCAGCATCGATGAATTCCGCATTGCCCCGGCCGAGACCTACGACGTGCTGGTGGAACCCAGCGGGCAGGACGCCTTCACCATCTTCTGCCAGGACATGGGCCGCACCGGTTTTGCCGCCGGCACCTTGGCCGTGCGTCATGGCCTGCAGGCGCCGACTCCGCAGCGCGACCCGCGCCCCCTGCTGACGATGAGCGACATGGGTCATGACATGTCGGGGCATGACATGGCAGGCCACGGCGGGCATGACATGGCGGCCATGAAAAGCATGGAAGGCGGCTGCGGCGCCCACATCGACCACAGCGCACATGGCAGCGCTGCCGCCAGCAAGGCGCCGAAGCATCCGGCCAGCGAACTGGCCAGCCCGCTGGTGGACATGCGCAGCGGCGCCACCGAACCCAAGCTGGATGACCCCGGCATCGGCCTGCGCGACAACGGCCGCCAGGTACTGACCTACGGCGCCATGCGCAGCCTGTTCGACGACCCGGATGGCCGCGAGCCCGGCCGCGAGATCGAGCTGCACCTGACCGGGCACATGGAGAAATTCGCCTGGTCGTTCGACGGCGTTCCCTTCGCCAGTGCCGAACCGCTGCGGCTGAACTACGGCGAGCGCATGCGCATCGTGCTGGTGAACGACACCATGATGCAGCATCCGATCCACCTGCACGGTGTGTGGAGCGATGTGGAAAACGCCGCCGGTGAGTTCCAGGTGCGCAAGCACACCGTGGACATGCCGCCCGGCACCCGCCGCAGCTACCGCGTCCGTGCCGATGCACTGGGCCGCTGGGCCTACCACTGCCATCTGCTGTACCACATGGAAGCGGGCATGATGCGCGAAGTGAGGATCGAAGAATGAGCCGCCTCGTCTCCCGCAGTCTGTTGGCCGTGGGCCTGGCCACTGCACTGCCCGCCTTCGCGCAGTCGCACGCCGGCCATGACATGGCCATGCCCGCAGCGGCACCGGTCGATCATTCGAAGATGGACCATTCGAAGATGGACCATTCGAAGTTGGACCATTCGACGATGGACCACGCGCAGATGGACCACGCCGCGATGGGCCACGCCATGCCTGCGCCCAGCGAACCCCGCGAACCCATCCCGGTGCCTACCGACGCTGACCGCGCCGCGGCCTTCCCGCCCATCAATCACGATGCGATGGAACATGCCCCGCAGATCAACAGCCTGCTGCTGATCGATCGTCTGGAACATTGGGATGGCCAGGACGGCAAGGGCCAGGCTTGGGAAGCCAGTGGCTGGATCGGCGGCGACATCAACCGCCTGTGGCTGCGCAGCGATGGTGAACGCAGTGGCGGCCGCACCGAGTCCTCGTCGCTGGAAGCGTTGTACGGCCGCAGCGTCTCGCCGTGGTGGGACGTGCTGGTCGGCGTCCGCCAGGATTTCCGCCCCGCCGATTCGCGCACCTGGGCGGCGATCGGCATCCAGGGCCTGGCGCCGTACAAGTTCGAAAGCTCGGCCACGCTGTACCTGGGTTCCGGCGGGCAGGTGCTGGCCAAGGCCGAAGTGGAGTACGACGTGCTGCTGACCAATCGGCTGATCCTGCAACCGCTGGTGGAAGCCACGCTGGCGGCCAAGGACGAACCGGAGCACGGCATCGGCCAGGGCCTGAACAAGGTCGAGGCCGGGCTGCGCCTGCGCTACGAGTTCAGCCGCCGCTTCGCGCCGTACATCGGCATCAGCCACGAGCGCAGCTTCGGTGATGCCGCCGACCATGCCGGCGACCACGCGCGCGACACGCGCTGGGTCGCGGGTGTGCGTATGTGGTTCTAAGGCACTGCACGGCCCCGGTTCGCGCCGGGGCCGGCTACACTGCGCCACGCTTGATCACCGCCACCGCCATGTCCCTGCAGATCCGCCGCGCCACCCTGGCCGATGCCGAAGCGCTTTCGGCCATTGCCGTTGCCACGTACACCGAAACCTGGGGCGACTCCTACCCGCCGCAGGAACTGGACGTCTTCCTGCAGGAACACTACGGCCTGGCGCCGCAGCGCGAAGAACTGTGCGACCCACGCAGCGCCGTCTGGTTGCTGCTGGACGGCGAACAGGTGGTCGGCTATCTTGCGGCCGGCGCCAACACCCTGCCGCACGCCGAAGCGCGCGATGGTGATATTGAACTGAAGCGCCTGTACATCCTGGCCGCGCACCACAACCGCGGCCACGGCGCGCGCCTGATGGACGCCTTCATCGCCTGGCTGGACCAGCCGCAACGCCGCACCCTGTGGGTGGGCGTGTGGAAAGAAAACCTCGCCGCCCAGCGCTTCTACGCACGCTACGGCTGCGAAAAAGCCGGCGAGTACGACTTCATCGTCGGCAGCACCCGCGACCGCGAACACATCCTGCGCCGCCGGTAGAGTCGAGCTTGCTCGACTGCTCCTCGCCTTTCCGCTCTTTGTAGAGTCGAGCCATGCTCGACTGCTTCTCCTGCAGTCGAGCAAGCTCGACTCTACCTACCGTTCTCAGAAATCAAACAGCTCCGACAGGAAACTTTCCTTCTTCTTTTTCTTGTAACCCTGCCCATGCTGCCCGCGGCTGTCTTCATAGCGCTGGCCCAGATGGCGGGTATCACGATGCACCACCTGCGCGGCCACCTGCGGCTGCGCCTGCACCGGTGCCGGCGGCGGCACCGCAGCGCCTGCAGCAGCCCCGGCGCGCTCGATGATCTTGTCCAGTTCACCACGGTCCAGCCACACGCCGCGGCAGCTGGGGCAGTAGTCGATTTCAATGCCATGGCGCTCGGCCATCTGCAGGGTCTGGGTGGTGCACACGGGGCACTGCATGGGCGTCGCTCCTTTCAGTCTGTCCTTGACTGTACCTGTATCTCGATGACTGTTCGGCAACATGACCGATGACACAGGGACTAACGGGGCGCGCGCTCGCGTTGCCGGCCACACACACTGCAGGTTCATCCCGCAAGGAGCGCGCGCATGAATCCCGCTTCCCGCCTGCCCGCAGCCGGCCGCCTGTTGCTGATGCTGCTGGGCGTCGGCCTCGGCCTGAACCTGCGTGACCTCAGTGCGGCAGCGGGCCTGCCCATCCCCGCCTTGCCCATTCCGTATGGCGGCAGCCTGCTCGACAACGCCTTGGCGGTGCTGGTGGCGCTGCTGCTGGCGGCCCTGCTGCGCCCCCGTGGCGAGGGGCTGGCGGCCAGCCTGGGCCTGCGCTGGAACGGCGCGCGCGGCCCGCTCTGGGTGCTACTGGCCAGTCTCACGTGCTGGCTGGGTCTGGCGGCACTGGGCACACCCAACACCGCGCTGACCGCAGTGGACGCCACGATGCTGGCCGTGCTGTTTCCGCTGGCCGAGGAAGTGCTGTTCCGTGGCCTCGGCTTCGTTCTACTGGTGAAGATCGTGCGCGGCCCTTGGGCGCTGCTGGCGCTGCCGCAGGCGCTGCTGTTCGGGCTGGTGCACTGGCTGGGGTTTGGCGGTTTCGGGGGCGGCACCACCGCCCTGTTCGTCGGGGTGGTCATCGCGTTCGGCGGGTTCATCTTCGCCTGGCTCGACCATCTGGACGGCAACACCCTGTGGTGCGGTCTGGCCCTGCACGTATCGATGAACCTGGCCTGGAATGTGTTCAGCCTGGACGATGCGATGGCGCTGGGCTGGCAGGCCACCAGCCTGCGCATCGGCACCGCCCTGTTGGCCGTGGTCGTATTGGGCCTGCACGCACGCCGCAGACGCGCTGTAACGTTGTCTTAGCCCGTCCTGCACACGGATATCACCCTACGGTCGAGCATACTTGCGCGCCTTTTCACCGCTGCTGTCCGGAGTTGTCGCGTCATGTTGCTGTCCAAGCGCCACGTTGAACCGCGCGTCCTGCTGATCGAGGATGCCGAAGAAACCCGCGAGCTGAGCCGCATGGCGCTGGAAAGCCAGGCCTGCCACGTGGTGGGCGTCAGCAGCGCCGAGGCCGCGCTGGGCCTGCTGGCCGCCGGTGAACGCTTCGATCTGCTGTTCACCGACGTCAACCTGGGCCGGGTAAGCGGCATCGAGGCCGCCAACCAGGTGCGCGGGCTCTACCCGCAACTGCCGATCCTGGTCACCTCGGGCATGGACCAGCACAGCGTGCTGCCGCAGCTGCGCGCAGGCATCCATTTCCTGCCCAAGCCGTACAACATGAGCGAGCTGCTGGATGCGATCCGGCTGTGCTTCCGCCATGCCGACGCCGGCGTGCTGACCGGACCGGACGCGCAGGCGGCGTAAGGCATTCATCCACGCATGGCGTGGGTCTACGCCAGCCACGCATCCATCATGTCGTAGAGCGAAGGGAACAAGCATTCCACTTCGCCCTCTTCGTGCAGGTACAGCAGCACTTCACCCTGTGCGGTCACCAGCACGGGGTTCCCGGCACCGTCATCGGAAAGCACCACGGCGTCGCGCAGCTCATCCTGCAGCCCCTCACCATAGAAGTCGCGAAAGCGCAGCGTCAGCTCGGTCACCGTCTCGCGACCGACCAGCGAACCATTCGCAAACGCGTGCACGTCCACCCCGGCGAACGAGCCACCGAAGCGCTTGATGAATGCCACGTACTGCGGGTCGAACACCACGCCCAGCGTCTGCTGGGCCTCGGCAATCTGCGCGTCCGTGGCCGGCAGCCCACGCAGGCTGGGATGATCGGCATGCAACGCCTCCACCCGCGCAATCAGATCGGGCGGCATCTCATCACATCCACGATAGTCAGCCACCGGTGTAAGGACCCTCCCCCGGCAGCACGTCCAACAGCGCACGGGTGATCACCCGCGGGTAGACGGTCAGATGGTCTTCGCCGTCGATCACAACGTTGTCCACCTGCAGGTTGCGGCCAGGGCGCTGCAGCTGGGTGGTGAAATCGGCCGCCTGCCGCAGCATGTCATTGCCGGTGGAATAGCGCGGGCCGGGCTTGATGGTTTCGTAGCCGCCGACCGACAGCAGCACGCGGGTCGGCTGCGCGGGAATGACGGCGGCCTCCTGCAGGCGCGGCAGCAGTCCCTGGTCGAACCACAGCGAAGGGCTGGACAGGATGTAAGTGCTGAACAGGTCCGGCTGGGTGGTCAGCACATAGGCGCCGAACAGGGCGCCATAGGAATGCCCGGCGAACGTGCGCCGGGCCGCATCGGTGCGGTAGCGCGCATCGACCAGCGGCAGCACCTGCGTGGCCAGGAAATCGCGGTAATGCGCGGCGCCGCCGTAGGTCACATCACTGCTGTAGTAGTCGGCAGGAATGCGCGCCGGGTTGCTGGGTGTGTAGTCGCGCGAGCGGCTCTGCTTGGACGTCAGGCCTTCCTGCGGCGGCAACCCGACCAGGATGAAGTCCTCGATGTTCTGCCCCTGCTGCCCCACCAGGTTGCGCACGCTACGCACCAGCGGGAAGCTGTACAGCGCATCGGTCACGTACAGCACCGGGTAGCGCTTCTGCGGGTGTTCGGCATAACCGGCCGGCAAGGCCACCCAGATGGGATAATCGCGGCCCGCCGGATCGTGCACACGCAGCGTCTGGGTATCGGGCAGCGCTACATACGGCTGCGCCGACGCGACTTCGGCAACGGCCGGCGCTGCGGCGGGCAGCGGGAACAAGGTGCGCAGTGCCTGCAGCGCGGCCGGGTGGTAGATCGTGGCGTGGGTTTCATCCGGCAGCGGCTGGTACTTCACCAGCGGCGACGGCGAGGCCTGCTGCAGCAACGCGGCAAGTTTGGCGCTGGCATCGGCCAGTTCCGGCTGGCCACTGCTGGCCAGGAACACACGCGGGCCCGCCTTGGCCACGGCCGGCAAGCGCTTCGGCGCCGCCGCCAGCAGCGCGCCCTTGTTCCACCACAGGCTGGGGTCCAGCGCGATATAGCTGTTGAACAGCCCCGGTTCCTGCAGCAGGGTTTCCACCACGAACAGGCCGGCCAGCGATTCCCCCATCAGCGCGCGTTCGTCGGTGGTGGCGTAGCGCTGGCGCACCTGCGGCATCAGTTCGTCACGCAGGAAGCTGCGGTAGGCCGCCGAACCACCAATGCGCGGGGCAATCTTCTGGTCCTGCGGGTCGCTGCTGGGGCCGGTCATGTCGCGGCGGCGCTCGGTGTTTTCGATGCCCACCAGCAGGAACGGGCGCATGCTGCCGTTGCCGGTCAGCACCTGCACCAGCCCCGCCACGTGCAGGAAGTCTTCGCCGATGCCACCGTCGGGCATGTACAGCACCGGCAGCGGCGCCTTCGGGTCCAGCCCCCAGGGCTGCGGCCGGTAGACGTTGATGCGGCGGGTTTCGCCCAACGCCTTCGATTCGATCGTGAAGGTTTCGCCGATGGCCAGCGGCGCGGCGGCAGCCGACTGCGCGGGCGGCGCCGGTTCGGCCGCGTGCAGCGGTGCGGCACAGGCGGCCAGAAGCAGGAACGGAAGCACGAACAACCGCATGGTGGAATCCTTCACCGGAAATTCTTCGAGCATAACGGCCTGCGGCAGGACAGTGCTAGATTCGGCATTCGCCCCTGCGCCTGGAGTGCCCGCATGACCCGACTGACCGCCAAGGACTTTCCCGCCGAACTGCTGGAGCTGTACGACGGTTACGTGCATGGGCGCATGAGCCGCCGCGATTTCCTGGATCGCGCTGGGGCTTTCGCCGTCGCCGGTGTCACTGCCGGCACGCTGCTGGCCGCGCTCACGCCCGACTACGCGCTGGCGCAGCAGGTGTCCTTCACCGATCCCGATATCCACGCCGAATACCTCAGCTACCCCTCGCCCAACGGGCATGGCCAGGTGCGCGGCTATTTCGTGCGCCCGGCCAAGCTGGAAAAGCGCCTGCCCGCGGTGGTGGTGGTGCACGAGAACCGTGGTTTGAATCCCTATATCGAAGACGTGGCACGCCGCGTAGCCAAGGCCGGATATATCGCACTGGCACCGGATGGACTGAGTTCGGTAGGCGGTTATCCGGGCAATGATGATCGCGGCCGCGAACTGCAGAAGCAGGTCGATCCGCAGAAACTGATGAATGATTTCTTCGCGGCCATCGAATATCTGCGCGCGCATGCACAGGCTAGCGGCAAGGTCGGCATTACCGGTTTCTGCTACGGCGGCGGCGTCAGCAATGCGGCGGCGGTGGCCTACCCGGAACTGGACGCGGCGGTGCCGTTCTACGGGCGCCAGGCCGACCCGAAAGACGTGCCACGCATCAAGGCGCCGCTGCTGCTGCACTTCGCCGAGAAGGATGACAACGTCAATGCCACCTGGCCGGCGTACGAGGCCGCGCTGAAACAGGCCGGCACGCATTACCAGGCGCATGTGTACCCGGGTACCAACCACGGCTTCCACAACGATTCGACACCGCGCTACGACAAGGCCGCGGCCGATCTTGCATGGGAGCGCACGCTGGCGTGGTTCCAGCGTTATCTGGCGTGAGTGGATGTAGGGCGCGCATGTCGCGTTTGGACCGACGCGCCGCGCTCGCCACGCATCAGCGCCTTTGCTTGGATCATGGAAGGCGCTCACAGCAGTCGCGCATTACTTCGCGCTTTGCGACATGTTTGAGCGCATTCCACTAGCCACTGGCGCAGAAGCGTCCTGCGCTGTCGCGTGCTGCGCTGGCTGCACCTGCAACAATGCAGGTGCGCCTTGGGGTTGGATCTCTGTTTCAGACAATTCTGATTGAAACCCAAGCGCAGGCGTAACCAACATGCAGCGCCACCGACAACGGGTGGCACCGGGCCTGCAAGCCCGGAATGACAATCACGCTGTTGTTTACGCTCGCCCGTCGGCACCGTCTGTGGATGGTGCCGGCGGGTGATCCGTCGGCCTTCATGGTGGGCGGTGCGTGGGGGTTTTCGAACCCGCCGGTTACTAGCGTGATGTCATTCCGGCTTGCAGCCACGCACCGCCCGCCACCCGTCCTGCGCGGTGGCACGCCTGCCCTTTGCCGAGGACGCCGACATGACCCTACCGCCGCCGCATCCGCTGTACGCCCACCACGACAGCGTGAATGACGATGACAACCCCGCCCCCGAACTCAGCACCGTCTGGGGATGCTTGAAAGGCATTCGCCGTGGCGATGCCGCAGATGGGCAGCCGTGGCCGGAAACCGGCTTGCCGCCCGGTCGGCAGCAGGCGCTGGCGCGGACAGAACGTGCCGCCGTTGGGCTGCTGACCGTCGCCGAAGTACTGCATGCCGCCGAGCGCTGTCGGCTGGCCGGTACGCCTGGGCAGCACATGGATGAAGGTGTGGTGGACGGCTTGTTCCTGGCCCTGCGTGGCTTGGCGGAGAAAGTGTGTGGGGAGGTCCGGCCGCCCGAGTAGTGCTCGCGTCTCGGCACAGCCTTGGAGCCCTCACGGAGATCGAAGGCCACATGTGCAGCTCGCCAGAATGCGAAGCAATGGAAGGGTGCAGACGCGAAAAAGGCCGCGCCACATCGGTGATCTACCAGGCCTGATTTGTCTGTGCCACGATGACCGTGCGGACCTCATGGCGGGCCTTGAACTGATCTTGAGCGGCGTTGCGCGGCGGCTTGCCGCGCAACGCTGAAGCCTGGCGCGGGCTCAACCCGCCGAGCAGGCGACGTCCAATACCGCAGCATTCAGTGTGCCCGGATGCACCGGCACAGGATCGAGCGGCTTGGGTTCGCCCCCGAGATACTCGTTGTCTGCGCTGAGTTCCAGACTCGAGAGATGGGCCACGGTGTGCTTCTTGCAGTCATAGCGTGATCGAACATCCATGTATCGGGTCCGGGGGTGAACCTTGAGATCGTCGGGTACGTCATCAAGCACCTGGCGGATCGACAGCGTGACAGTGTCACCCTCGCGTTGCAGCTTCTGCTGCCTGTCGATATAGGTCTTGGATGACGCACTGCTGCCCAGGTAATACCAGCGCTCGGGTGATTTGACTCCGTCTGCTCTGGCTGATGCCTGCGTGCCTGCATTCCCCTGCGCTGCGCCCGCTTTTTCGGCTGCCTGGACCGAAGTACTGCCCAGGGCCACAGTGGCGAGAAGAATGGCGCCAACGCGTTTCAATTCAACAAACGTCATGTAATTTCTGCTCCTTGCTACGACATGGGGGGGGCAAGTATGCCGTTCGATCAAGCTTCGATTTCCACTCTTGCCTGAATAGGCTGCCTATCGAGTTCGCGGCGCGGCATGATCAATCTGCGCAGAAGCAGGTCAACGCACGCATGGCATCTGGGCTGCGCATCTTTGAACCGCTCGACGGAAATGACTCAGAGCGCGGGTTGGCGGAGAAGGTGTGTGCGGAGATCCGACCGACGTAGCCGCATGCGCCGCAAAGCGGGCCATACTTGGGCCGGGCCGTAACGCGCTCTATCTGCACCCTACAAGGAGGTACACATGTTGAATGTCTTGATCATGGCCGCGCTGGCCGCTGCTCCGTCCCCTTCCGCGCCCTACGGCGACTGCCTGCTCGGCAACATCCAGCCCGGCCTGTCCGATCGCGCGGTGAATCTGGTGCAGCAGGCCTGCGCCGCCAAGCACCCGGAGAGCTTCGCGGCTTCGCTGGAACTGGAGCGTCGCCAGGCTGCGCAGCGCCAAGTGCAGTTCGATGCGGATCGCATGGCTGCCCAGCGCGCAGCGGACGCTGCGGCCAGGGCGGCCGATGTGGCTGCTCACGCGGCGGCGGAGCGCGAGGCCGCGCGGGCCAAGCGCGCTGAGGCGAAGTAGTCGAAATGAAAAAGGCGCCCATCGGGCGCCTGAGTCATTGCTGCATTGGTGGGCCGTGATGGATTCGAACCATCGACCAAAAGATTAAAAGTCTTCTGCTCTACCGACTGAGCTAACGGCCCATGCATGCCCAACCTTTCGGCGGGGTCGGCATTTTACCCTACTTTGATGGCTTGGTGGGAAGGTAGTCGAGGTAGTGGCGGGTTGTGCCCGGCGAAGAGCAGTGCGAACCAAGGTTCGCACCTACCAATCGGGCGGTTCGCACCTACCCATCGGGTGGTCGCACCCGCCAGAGAGTGCGAACCGAGGTTCGCACCTACCCATCGGGCGGTTCGCACCCACCATTCGGGTGGTCGCACCCGCCAGAGCAGGGCGAACCAAGGTTCGCACCCACCCATTGGGCGGTTCGCACCTATCAGGATCAGGCGTAGAGGGTCGGGTCGGCTACGCCGGCGTCGGCGAAGCCCTGCGCGCGCAGGCGGCAGGCGTCGCAGTGGCCGCAGGCGGCGCCGTTGGCATCGGCGTTGTAGCAGGACACGGTCAGGCCGAAATCCACGCCCAGGCGCACGCCTTCGCTCACGATCTGCGCCTTGCTGAGGAACTGCAGCGGTGCGTGCACGCGGATGCCCGCGCCTTCCACGCCGGCCTTGGTGGCCAGGTTGGCCAGCGCCTGGAAGGCGGCGATGAACTCGGGGCGGCAGTCCGGGTAGCCCGAGTAGTCCACGGCGTTCACGCCGCAGAACAGGTCGTTGGCGCCCAGCACTTCGGCCCAGCCCAGGGCCAGCGACAGCATGATGGTGTTGCGTGCCGGCACGTAGGTGACCGGGATGCCCTCGCCGCCCGCTTCGGGCACGTCGATGTCGTCGGTCAGCGCCGAACCGCCGATGCTGCGCAGGTCCACGTCCACGGTCTTGTGCGCGACCACGCCCATGGCCTTGGCCACGCGCGCGGCGGCGTCCAGTTCAGAGGTGTGGCGCTGGCCGTAGCGCACGCTCAGGGCGTGTACGGCGAAGCCCTGTTCCTGGGCCATGGCGATGACGGCGGCTGAATCCATGCCGCCGGAGAGAAGCACGACTGCCTTCTTCATGGGGAAAACGTCCGGTTGGGAGGGGAAAGCCAGCACGCTGTCCCGCGCCGGAACTACATCAGGGCACCACGCCCGGGCTCATCGGCCCGGTTCGTCGTTCCACAGGATTTTATGCAACTGCATCTGGAAGCGCACCGGCAGGCGGTCTTCCACGATCCAGTCGGCCAATTGGCGGGCGGTGATCTCGCCCTTGCTGGGCGAGAAGAACACGGTGCAGCGCTTCACCAGATCGTGTTCGGCCAGCACGCCCTTGGCCCAGTCGTAATCTTCGCGGCTGCAGATGACGAACTTGATCTGGTCGCGGCGGGTCAGCAGCGGCAGGTTTTCCCAGCGGTTGCGCGCCACTTCGGCCGAACCGGGGGTCTTGATGTCGACCACGCGGGACACGCGCGGATCGACCGCGCTGACATCCAGCGCGCCGGAGGTTTCCAGCGAGACGTCCAGGCCGGCGTCGCAGAGCTTTTCCAGCAGGATCAGGCAGCGCTTCTGCGCCAGCGGCTCGCCGCCGGTCACGCAGACGTGGTGCACGCCCTGGGCCAGCACCTCGGCCACGATGTCGTCGATATCCCACCAGGTGCCGCCGTGGAAGGCGTAGGCCGTGTCGCAGTACTGGCAGCGCAGCGGGCAGCCGGTCAGGCGCACGAACACGGTCGGCCAACCGGCGGTATCGGCTTCACCCTGCAGCGAGGTGAAGATCTCGGTGATCTTCAGCCGGGGCAAGGGTGACTGCACGATCTCGCTGGGCGTGGCGACGGCGGCGGACAGGGGGACGGCGGTCATGGCGGGCACTTCTTCATGGGGCGGGCAGCCCGATGGATGGCCGGGCGCCACAAGCAAAGGCAGCCGAGCATGGCTCGGCTCTACAGGAACTACAACGCAAGCAGCCGAGCATGGGCTCGGCTCTACGGGTGACGCATTGTACGCCGGGGCAGCGGCTCAGCGGATCTGCTGGCCCAGGCGGATGGACTGCAGGCGGTCCTGGGCGGTGCGCGCGGCATCCGAACCCGGGTACTGCGCCACGACGGTTTCCAGGGTCTGCTGGGCCTGGTCAACCTTGCCCTCGCCATACTGCGAGAGGCCGACCTTCAGCAGCCCGCCAGACGCCTTGTCGTGGGTGGGATAGCGCGAGAGCAGTTCGCGGAACTGTGACTCGGCCATCGGGAAATTGCGGGTGGCGTAGTAGCTTTCGCCCAGCCAATACAAGGCATTGGGGGCATAGACGCCATTGGGGTACAGCTCGAGGAAGCTGAGGAACAGCTGCGCCGAATCGTCGTACTTGCCGGCCTTCAACGCGTCGAAAGCGACGTTGTAGGCGGTACGTTCATCGCCGGTAGTAGCCAGGCTGCCCGGATCGCCGTGCACCGATGGCGGCCGCTCGGAAGTGGCCGCTGCAGTGGGCTTGGCCGGGGCCGCGGGGGCCTTGGGCGCGGTGGAAGCACCCGCCGGAACGGGCGGCAGGGCCGGGGCGGCAGAGCCCCCTTCCAACCGGTTCAGGCGGCTGTCCAGATCCAGGTACTGGTCCTGGGCGGACTGCTTCAGCTGGGCATTGTCGTGCTGCAGTTGCTCGATGGAAGCCTGCAGGCTGGTGACCTGCTGGCGCAGCTGATTGATCTGGTTCAACAGGTCCTGGTTGGCACTGTTGTTGTACATCTGCTGCTCGAGCGCGCCGACACGATCGGCCAGGCTCTGTCGCTGTGCCTGCGCCGGTGCGGCAGCCACGAGGGCTGCCGCAACGACCAGCATCAGTTTGATGCCGATGCGCATGGATTACTGCGCGGTGTAGACGATTTCGACGCGACGGTTCTGCGACCAGCAGGACTCGTTCGACTCGGTGCAGACCGGACGCTCTTCACCGTAGGACACGACGGTCAGCTGCGAAGCCGAGCCACCGTTGGCCTGCAGGGCCGAGTTCACGCCGTTGCCACGACGCTCGCCCAGGGCCTGGTTGTACGCGCGCGAACCGCGCTCGTCGGTGTGGCCCTGCAGGGTGATGCGCGAGGACGGACGGTCACGCAGGTACTTGGCGTGGCAAGCCATGATGGCCTGGAATTCCGGCTTCACGTCTTCCTTGTCCAGGTCGAAGTAGACAACGCGCTGGCGCAGGCAAGCGTCGGTGTCCAGGTCGCCCGGGCCGTACAGGCCGGAGGTGGCCGGACCGGTCGGCTGGGTGGTCGAACCGGTGTCGACCGGGGCTGCCGGCTCTTCCTTCACCTTCTTCGAGCAACCGGCCAGGACGGCCACAGACAGCAGGGAAACAAGCAGAACGCGGGTGGTCTTGTTCATGGCAATACCTTTGTGGCTCCTAGGCCGATGAGGGGTTCAAAACAGCGGAAATATTAACACTCTTTTAGCGCTGGGTACGGTAGGGGGACCATGCCGGTTCGCGCACATCACCGTCAGCCAGGACCAGGCGCTGGCGCACCCGTGCATCGGCCGAAACGGCGTACAGCACACCACGGCCACCCTCGCGGGCGGCGTACAACACCATGCTGGCGTTCGGGGCGAAGCTGGGCGATTCGTCCAGCGAGCCCGGGGACAGGGTGCTCCAGCGCGGCGAGCCCAGCGAGCTGTCCATCATGGCGATCTTGTAGCTGTTGCCCGAACCCTGCGCCACCACGATCTTCTTGCCGTCGTAGGACACCGAGGGCTTGGCGTTGTAGTTGCCCTGGAAGGTGACGCGCTCGGCGCTGCCGCCGCCGGCACCGACCTTGTAGACCTGCGGGCGACCGCCACGGTCGGAGGTGAAGTACACCGCGCTGCCATCGGCGGCCCAGGTCGGCTCGGTATCGATGGCGAAGTGGTTGGTCAGCTGGGTCAGCTGCTTGCTGCCCAGATCCATCACGTAGATTTCCGGATTGCCCGAACGCGACAGGGTCAGGGCCAGCTTGCGGCCGTCCGGCGAGAACGCCGGGGCGCTGTTGATGCCACGGAAGCTGGTGACCAGCTCACGCGCGCCGGTGGAAATGTTCTGGATGTAGATGGCCGAATTGCCACGCTCGAAGCTGACGTAGGCCAGCTTGCCGCCGTCCGGGCTCCACGAGGGCGACAGCAGCGGCTCGGCCGAACGCACGATGGTCTGCGGGTTGTAGCCATCCGAATCGGCCACCATCAGCGCATAGCGCATGGCGTCGCCCTTGCCGCTGGCGGTGATGTAGGCGATGCGGGTCCAGAAGGCGCCGCGCACACCGGTGATCTTTTCATAGATGGCATCGGCCATCTGGTGCGCCACGTCGCGCATGGCATTGCCACGGGCGGTCATGGCCAGGCCCAGCAGGCGCTCGCCCTTGGGCACGTCGAACAGTTCGTATTCCACGCGGTAGGCGCCGGCACCGGCGTCCATCACCCGGCCGACCACGATGTAGTTCTGCTTCAGCGCGCGCCAGGTGGCGAACTGGATGTCGCCGCCACGGGTGGGCTTTTCCACGATCTGCGCTTCGGGCAGCGTGCGGAACTGGCCCGAACGCTCCAGGTCGGCGCGGACCACGCCGGCCACGTCGGTCTGCGGGGCACCGGCCGAACCCTGGTAAGGCATGGGCACGATGGTGATCGGCAGCGCGGAGGCATTGCCGCCGATGATTTCAAGGTCAAGGCTCCTCTGCTGCGCGAAGGCAGCGAAGGGCAGCAACAGGGCCGCAAACACGGCAAGCCAGCGAGGCATCTTCTTCATGGAGCGCTCAATGAGGGGAAACCGGTACGAGGGATAGCAAACGGCGAGTGAACCGCTTCGCAATCATGAACCAAGGGTACGTGAATTCCGGGTCAGTGCCAGCCCACGCCATCACGCGGCGTTGACCTGACGCCCCCGCCCGATGCTGCGGACGAGGGCATCTGTGCACACCCAGGGCTTAGTCCTGCGGGGTGAAGGTCAGGTTGAGCGTGCGTGCGAACACCTGTTCGAAGCCGCGGTACGGCAGCGGCTGGGCGTTGAGCACGGCGGCCTCGATCGAGCGCTTGCCGGCCTCGTCATACGGGCAGTTGGCACCCACCTTGGCCTGCAGCACCTGCCCACCCGGAATCTGGGTGATGGTGATCTGGCACTTCTGGCCCAGCGGCACGCTGTCGGGACGGGTCCACGAACCGCGGATCTTGTTCACCAGCGCGGCGGCGTACTTGGCCGACAGATCATCGCTGGTGCCACCACCGCCACCGGCCGGCTGCGCCTGGCCACTGCTGCCTGCATTGGCGCTGCCAGCGGCGTTGCGTGCGGCGGCCACCTGGCGCAGCTTCTGCTCGGCCAGCTTGGCCTCCTTTTCGGCCTGCTCACGCTTGGCGCGGATCTCGGCAATCTTCTTCTGCCGGTCCGCTTCGGCCTTGTCGGCCGCCACGCGCTGCTGCTCGGCAATCTTCTTCTTGGCGTCCTCTTCCTGCTGCTTGGCCAGGCGTGCCTTCTGCTCGGCCTCTTCCTGGCGCTTGCGCTCGGTCAGGTCGATCTGTTCCTGGCGGCGCTTGGCTTCCTGTTCCTGCTTGGCCTTTTCCTGCGAAATGGCCAGGGCATTGACCGCTTCCTGGTCCTGCGTATCCGGCTGGGCCACGCGCTCCTGCGCCTGTTGCTGCTGCGGCGTGGGCGCGTCCTGCGGGCGCGGTTCCTCGATCGGCTGCGGCGGCGGAATGGTGTCTTCGGGCACCGGAATGGGCTCGGCCACCGGCTCGGGCAGCTCTTCCAGCTTTTCCGACTGGCGCAGGGCCTGGCGGGCGGCGGCGGCTTCGGACGAAGACACGGCCAGGCTGGCCTCGACCGACGGATCGCCGGCGGCCGCTTCAGTGTTGCGCTGGGGCGACCACAGCCAGGCGCCGATGAAGACCAGCGCGACCAGCAGGTGCACCAGCACGGCCAGGACCAGGGGCAAGCCCCAGCCCGGTTCCTGCTTGTGCGGCGGTGGCAGGGCGTCAGCGTGCATCGGTGGCCAGGCCTACCTTGTCCACTTTCGAACGCTTGATCACGTCCATCGCGGCGATGACCTTTTCATAGGCCACGGCGCGGTCGGCGGCCACGATCACGCGCACGTCCTTGTCCTGCGCGGCAATGCCGGACAGGCGCCCTTCCAGTTCCTCGGCGGTGACGGCGGTGGGTTCCTTGGCGTCGGGCAGCTTCAGGCTCAGCTGGCCGTCCTGGCGCACCGACACGATGACCGGGTCCTGCTTGCTTTCCAGCGCCTTGGCGTTGGAGGTGGGCAGATCGACATCGAAACTGAGGGTGAGCAGCGGCGCAGTGACCATGAAGATGATCAGCAGCACCAGCATGACGTCGATATAGGGAACGACGTTGATTTCCGATTTCAGCTTGCGGCGCTTGCGGCGACCGATGGCAGCGGACATGGCTTGGACTCCCGGGTCAGGCGCTTACTCGTCGCCAGCGCTCTGGCGCTGCAGGATGGAGCTGAACTCCTCGGCGAAGGTCTCGAACCGCACCGACATGCGCTCAACGCGGGTGGTGAAGCGGTTGTAGGCCCACACCGCCGGAATGGCCACGAACAGGCCGATGGCGGTGGCGAACAGCGCTTCGGAAATACCCGGGGCCACCGAGGCGATACCGGCCTGTGCACCACTGCTGATCATGTCGTGCATGGTCACCATGATGCCGAACACGGTGCCGACCAGGCCCACGTACGGGGCGGTGGAGCCGATGTTGGCCAGCAGTTCCAGGTTGCGTTCCAGCTGGTCCACTTCGCGGGTGTAGGTGGTGCGCATGGCGCGCTGGGCGCCTTCCAGCTGCGCGCGGCCATCCAGGCGGCGCTTGTCGCGCAGGCGGGTGTATTCGCGGAAACCGGCTTCGAAGATGGCTTCCAGGCCGCCCACGTTGCGGCTGCGGTCGGTGGCCGAGCTGTACAGCTTGCCCAGGTCGGCACCGGACCAGAAGCGGTTCTCGAACTCGTCCGCCTCGCGGGTGGCCTGCTTGAACACGCGGGCCTTGCGGAAAATGATGACCCAGCTGACGAACGAACCGATCAGCAGCAGCAGCACGATGATCTTCACCGGCAGGCTGGCCTTGGCCATCAGTTCGAGGTAGTTGATGCCGCCGCCGGTGGTGGCCTGGGCAAGGGTCTGGGTCGCGGCGTTGCTGACGTCTGCCGGCAGTGCCTCGGTGACCGTGGCCTGCAGGGCCAGGAGCGTTGCGATCATCCGTTGTTCCTCAGTGTTCGGATTCAGGGTGGAGGTGGGGGTGCAGCGCGGCCAGGACGGCATCGTCCATGCCACGCGGGCGGAAACTGGCCGCGTCCAGTGCGGCAATGCGGACCTGCGCGGACAGCAGCAGCTGGCCCTCGCGCAGGACCTGCTGGTCGAAGACCATGCTGGCCTTCTTCAGCTGGACCAGGGTGGCGCTCACCTGCAGGGCATCATCCAGCCGGGCCGGCTTGATGAAGTCCATCTGCATCGAACGCACCGCAAAGACCAGCCCGTGTTCGGCACGCATGCGCTCCTGGCCGTAGCCCAGTGCGCGCATCCATTCGGTCCGGGCCCGTTCCATGAAGGCCACGTAGCGGGCGTGGTAGACCACCCCGCCAGCGTCCGTATCTTCCCAGTAAATGCGTGTCGGCCAACTGAATCGCGGTTCAACCGACATCGGGAACCTCCGCGAACAGGTCCTGCGGCGGGTTTTTCGGCTTCAGCCCCATGTGCCGGTAGGCCTTGTGGGTGGCCATGCGGCCGCGCGCGGTGCGCACCAGGAAGCCCTGCTGGATCAGGTAGGGTTCAACCACGTCTTCCAGCGTGCCGCGCTCTTCGGACAGCGCCGCGGCCAGCGATTCGATGCCTACCGGGCCACCGTCGAAGTAGTCGACCATGGTTTTGAGCAGGCGCCGGTCCAGTTCGTCGAAGCCTTCCGGGTCGACTTTCAGCATCTGCATGGCGGCCTGGGCCACGGCTTCGTCGATATGGCCGCCGGCCTTGACCTGGGCGTAGTCGCGCACGCGGCGCAGCAGGCGGTTGGCGATACGCGGGGTGCCACGCGCGCGGCGGGCGATCTCTCCTGCCCCGTCGGCGGTGCAGTCGATGCCGAGGATGGCGGCCGAGCGGCGCACGATGCGGGTCAGTTCCTCAACGCTGTAGAACTCCAGGCGCTGCACGATGCCGAAGCGGTCGCGCAGCGGCGCGGTCAGCAGGCCGGCGCGGGTGGTGGCACCGATCAGGGTGAACGGTGGCAGGTCGATCTTGATCGAGCGGGCGGCGGGGCCCTCGCCGATCATGATGTCGATCTGGAAGTCTTCCATCGCCGGGTACAGCACTTCTTCCACCACGGGCGAAAGGCGGTGGATTTCGTCGATGAACAGCACATCGTGCGGCTGCAGGTTGGTCAGCAGCGCGGCCAGGTCGCCGGCCTTTTCGATCACCGGGCCGGAGGTGACCCGCAGGGCCACGCCCAGTTCGTTGGCGATCACGTGGCTCAGGGTGGTCTTGCCCAGGCCCGGGGGCCCGAAGATCAGCACGTGGTCCAGCGCATCGCCACGGGCCTTGGCGGCCTGGATGTAGATTTCCATCTGCTCGCGCACCGGCGCCTGGCCGAGGTAATCGGCAAGGCGCTTGGGGCGGATGCTGGCGTCGGCGGCGTCATCCTCGCGGGTGGCGCCGGCGCCAATGATGCGGTCGTCGGTCATACCGTGATTATGCGGCAAAAGTGCATGGGGTCGGATCCGTTTTCCGGCGGAAAACGGCTCTGACCCCGAACCGGGACACCGGCAACATGGGGTCGGATCCGTTTTCCAACGGAAAACGGCTCTGACCCCACTGCCGGATGCTCGACGCATGGGGGCAGAGCCCTTTCCTGCGGAAAGGGATCCGACCCCTGCGATCAGATTTCGACCTGCGCGCCGAGTTCGACCAGGCGGTTACCGGGAATGCGGAAGAAGCCGGTGGCCGGGGCGGCGTTGCGATGCATCAGCGCAAACAGCTTGTCGCGCCAGATCGGCATGCCGCGGTTGGCGGTGGCCACGATGGTTTCGCGGCTGGCGAAGAAGGTGGTGTCCATCGGGTCGAAGTAGATGCCGCCGTGGTCGCACGAGCGCATCAGCGCCAGCGGTACGTCCGGGGTTTCCATGAAACCGAAGCGCACGTAGACCCGGTAGAACTCATCGCCCACCGATTCGATCTTCAGCCGCTGCCCTTCCACCGCATACGGAATGGGCAGGGTTTCCACGTGCAGGAACACGTTGCGCTCGTGCAGCACCTTGTTGTGCTTCAGGTTGTGCATGAGCGCATGCGGGGCCACGGTCGGGTCGGCGGTCAGGAACACCGCGGTGCCCGGCACGCGCACCGGCGGCGCCAGCATCAGGCCCGGCAGGAAGGTGTCGATGCGGATACCGTCCTTGCGGATCTCATCGCGCAGCAGTTCGCGGCCGCGGCGCCAGGTGCGCATCATGGTGAACAGGAAGATGCCCAGCACCACCGGGAACCAGGCGCCCTGCAGCAGCTTGGCGCCATTGGCGATGACAAAGCCCAGGTCGATGATGAAGAACACCACGCACAGCGGCAGGATCCAGTTGCGCGCCTTGGGCCACAGCGAACGGGCCACCAGGGCCAGCAGCAGGGTGTCGATCAGCATGGTGGCCGACACCGAGATGCCGTAGGCCACGGCCAGGTTGGACGAACTGCGGAAGGCCAGCACCAGGCCGATCACCATCACCGCGATGCCCCAGTTGATGCCGGGAATGTAGATCTGGCCGATGGTGTCGTGCGAGGTGTGCTTGATGCGCATGCGCGGGATGTAGCCCAGCTGCATGGCCTGGCGCGACACCGAGAACGCGCCGGTGATGACCGACTGCGAGGCGATCACCGCGGCCATGGTGGCCAGGATGATCATCGGGTACAGGGCCCAGGACGGCACCGCTTCGAAGAACGGGTTCTTCACTGCTTCGGGGTGGTTGAGCACCAGCGCGCCCTGCCCCAGGTAGTTCAGCACCAGGCACGGCAGCACGAAGAAGTACCAGGCGTGGCGGATGGGCTTGGCACCGAAGTGGCCCATGTCCGCGTACAGCGCTTCGCCGCCGGTCACCGCCAGCACCACCGCGCCCAGGATGAAGATGCCGTGCCAGCTGTGGTCCATGAAGAAGCGGATGGCCCACCAGGGGTTGAACGCCTTGAGCACTTCCGGCGAATCGACGATGTTGTAGATGCCGATCGCCGCCAGCGAGATGAACCAGATCGAGGTGATCGGCCCGAACAGCTTGCCGATCTTTTCGGTGCCAAAGCGCTGCACCGCGAACACCGCCAGCAGCACCATCACGGTGATCGGCACGATGAACGCATGCAGGCCCGGCGCGGCCACTTCCAGGCCTTCCACCGCGCCCAGCACGGAAATGGCCGGCGTGATCACGCCATCACCGAAGAACAGCGAGGCACCGAAGATGCCCAGGATGCCCACCACGTAGGCCGAGCGCGACCCGTTGCGCAGGGTGCGCTGGGTCAGCGCCATCAGCGCCATGATGCCGCCTTCGCCATCGTTGTCGGCACGCATGATGATAGTCACGTACTTCAGGGTGACCACGATGTTCAGTGCCCAGAACGCCAGCGACAGCACGCCCAGCACGGTGTCGTGGTCACTGGTGAGCCCGTAGTGCGGCGAGAACGCCTCTTTCAGGGTGTACAGCGGGCTGGTGCCGATATCGCCGAACACCACGCCGATCGCACCGATGATCAGCGCCAGACCCCCAGCGGGGGGAGCGTGACCGTGGCCGCCGTGGGCGGCATCGTGCGGAGTTTGACTGCTGGACATGGGGCTCCTGGCGGGGCTCAGGCGTGGTGTAGGGGATGGAGGACGCGGCTCAGCGCAGCGCCGATTGCAGGGCCTTGCGGATGACCGTGGCCACTTCGTCGCCTTCATTGAAGGCATCGCGGGCCATGCGGGCCGCTTCGGTGGGCTTGTAGCCCAGCTGCTGCAGGGCCACGGTGGCATCGGCCAGCGGATCGGCCGGTGCCGGGCCACTGCCGGTGGGCAGCGCACCGCCGGCACCGAACTGGGCGGCGCGGTCACGCAGCTCCAGCACCATGCGCTCGGCGGTCTTCTTGCCGATGCCCGGAATGCGGGTCAAGGCGGTGATGTCGCCGGCCTGGACCATGCGCGCGAACTCTTCCACGGTGACCCCGGACAGCACGGCCAGCGCGATCTTCGCGCCAATGCCGCTGACCTTCTGCACATCGCGGAACAGCCGGCGCTCGCCCTCGCGCAGGAAGCCATACAGCGAAACGCTGTCTTCCTTCTGCGAATAATGGGTGTACAGGATGACCTCGCGGCCGAGTTCGGGCAGGTCGTAGAAGGTGCTCATCGGCGCCTCCAGCTCGTAGCCCACCCCGTTCACATCCACCACCAGCCACGGCGGCGCCTTGTAGGCGACGATCCCGCGCAGTCGACCGATCATTGCGTGCAGCTCCTCATTTGCGGCCCCACGCCTGGCGGGCACTGAGCCCCAGGCGGTTGGCCGTTGCCCTTACGTGGGCATGGGTGATGGCTACCGCCAACGCGTCGGCCGCGTCGGCCTGCAGCTTGGTTTTCAGGTTCAGCATGAGCCCGACCATGTGTTGGACCTGTTGTTTTTCCGCGCCGCCACGGCCGACCACGGCCAGCTTGATCTCGCTGGCCGCGTATTCGTGCACCGGCAGGTCGCGCAGCACCACCGCGGAAATGGCCGCGCCGCGGGCCTGGCCCAGCTTCAGCGCCGAATCCGGGTTGCGCGCCATGAACACTTTTTCGATCGCCACTTCCTGCGGCTGGAACTCCTGGCACAGATCGGCCAGGCCCAGCACCAGCAGCTTCATGCGCTGGGGGAAATCGTCGGCGCCCAGCAGCACCAGCGGCTGGTGGTGCACATGGCTGACCTTGCCGGCGGCGTCGACATCAATGATGCCGACCCCGGTCCGCTGGGAACCGGGGTCGATGCCGAGGATGCGGGTCATGCGGCACTCCTGGCCGGGTGGAACGGGAAGCGCTGGCAGGCGTATGGGCTCATGACTGTCCGCGGTGACCGTTCAACGGCCCGCGCCCAGACCGTCGAAGACGGCTCAGGCGTAGGCGTCGGCGCCGAGTTCGGCGTTGGAATACACGTCCTGCACGTCGTCCAGGTCTTCCAGCATGTCCAGCAGCTTCTTCACCTGCAGGGCCACATCGCCTTCGACCTTGATGTCGTTGTCGGCGCGGAAGGTGATTTCCGCGTGCCCGGGCACGTG
The DNA here is from genome assembly GCF_003086875.1 of Stenotrophomonas sp. ZAC14D2_NAIMI4_6. Lineage (NCBI taxonomy): Bacteria > Pseudomonadati > Pseudomonadota > Gammaproteobacteria > Lysobacterales > Lysobacteraceae > Stenotrophomonas > Stenotrophomonas sp. ZAC14D2_NAIMI4_6. The sequence continues at coordinate 3,303,762 of NZ_CP025996.1, forward strand.
CCCGGCAGCCGCCATCGCGTCCTTGACCGCGTTGAACGCGTCAGGGCTGGTGACCACGTCGATCGAGCCGTCGTCCGGGTAGACCACGATGTCGTCGGCGCCGGCCTCGATGGCCGCCTCGGTGATCGCCTCTTCGTCGGCGCCCGGGGCGAAGCTGAGCACGCCCAGGCGCTTGAACATGAAGGCGACCGAGCCTTCGGTGCCCATGTTGCCGCCGCACTTGCTGAACGCGTGGCGGACATCGGCCACGGTACGCACGCGGTTGTCGGTCAGGCAGTCGACGATCACGGCCACGCCACCGGGGGCGTAGCCCTCGTAGCGGATTTCCTCGTAATCGACGCCTTCCAGTTCACCGGTGGCCTTCTTGATGGCGCGTTCGATCACGTCCTTGGACATGTTCACGCCCAGGCCCTTGTCCATGGCCACGCGCAGGCGCGGGTTGTTGTTGGGGTCGCCTCCACCGCCGCGCGCGGCCACGCCGATCTCGCGGATGATCTTGGTGAAAATCTTGCCACGCTTCGCGTCGGACGCGTTCTTGCGGGCTTCGATGGAGGGGCCTCTACCCATGGGTGCTACCGTCTGGCTGCTTCAGGATCAAGGCGCGGATTCTACCTGATCGGGGGCGGCAACCGTGTCTAGGGTGGATGGAGGGTGCCGGGTGTGGCTGGGGAAGAGCGTGCGAACCAAGGTTCGCACCCACCAGGGCAGGTCGGTTCGCACCCACCAGGGCAGGTCGGTTCGCACCTGCCTATGCGGCGGCGGCGTCGCGGCTGTGGTCGAACTGGCCGTGCTGCAGGAAATGCGCGGTCTGCCGCGCGGCATCGGGCGATACCACCAGGCCGCTGTGGCTGGTGCGCACCACGCAGTGGTCGGCCAGGCCCGGCAGGCGGGTCTCGTCCAGCGCCACCGTACCGTCGGAGGCTTCGCCCATTGCCCCCAGCAGACTGCCCAGGCCATGTGGCACCGACCCGGCAATCAGCCCGACCTTCGCCCTGCCCTGCCAGTCCGGCAGGCCATCGAGCAGCAGTTCGCTGCTGCGGCCCAGGGCCAGGCCCCAGCCGTGTTCGGACAGCGAGCGCGCGGTGCCACTGCCGCGCAGCGGCGAGCCCAGGCAGACCACGCGCTGCACCGGCAACTGCGGCTGCCGGCGCAGGGCTTCCAGCGCCACCAGCCCGCCCAGGCTGTGGCCGACCAGCGACAGCGGGCCGGTGCCGGCCAGGCGTTCCAGCAACTGCGGCACGGCCACGTCCGGCCCGCCGAAGATCGAGGCGTAACCGAAGGTGTGCACCTGGAACCCACGCGCGCGCAGGCGCCAGGCCAACGGCCCGACCCAGGCGCGGGCATTCCAGATGCCATGCAGCAGCAAAACAGGGGGATTCATGCGTGACAGCCTGGCGTTGGGCGGGGCGGGATCTGCAGTGATTGAACGAAATCGCAGGGCAAGCGGCAGTGAACGCGCTCAGGCCGGGCGCGGTTCGCGGCGCAGGATGAATTCGAGATCGTTGATCTGGCCGACCGGGAACAGGTACTCACCGGCCTTCTGGAAGCCATAGCGGGCATAGAAGCGCTGTGCGCCGAAGTTTTCCGACCACACGCCCAGCCACAGCGTGCGCGGGCCGTCGCGCTCCAGCCAGGCCAGCGCGGTTTCCAGCAGGCGGCTGCCCCAGCCACAGCTCTGTTCGGTCTTCACCAGATACAGGCGCTTGAGCTCGCCATCGCCGGGCTTCACGTCCGGGTGCGGCAGGCCACAGGGGCCGGCGGCGGCATGGCCGACGGCCTCCCCGCCCCGTTCCAGCAGCCACACCGCATAGTCGGGGTGGGCCAGGATGATGCGCTGGCGCTCGACCGTGTAGGCCTCCTCCAGGAAGGCCTGCAGGTCCTGCGGCGGGTACAGATGGCCGAAGGTTTCAGTGAACGTGCGCGCGGCCAGCGCCGACAGGGTCGGCGCGTCGTCCACGGTGGCGCGGCGGATCGAATACATGGGTCGAGTGGACGCCAGGGCGACGGTCGGGGTCAAGCCCGTTCCGACGACTCGGTTTCGTCCTCTTCTTCCTCTTCCTCGTATTCCTCTTCGTCCTCGTCCTCGCCCTCTTCTTCCTCGTCCTCGTCGAACTCTTCCTCTTCGTCGTCTTCGTAATCCTCGACGCCGAAGTCTTCACCGTCCCAACGACCTTCGCCGTCGGCGACGAAGGTCAGCGCCATCGCCGCCGGGTTGGTACCGACGCGGACCAGCCAACCACCGAATACACGTGCACGCTCGGTGACCAGAGTGGCCTCGGAGCCTTCATTGCCCAGCTTTTCCCACTCCAGCGAAAACGCGAACTCGGTCATTGCGTGGATCTCCTGATCAGTTGGTCTTGGGGCGAACCTGGATATGCACTTCGGCCAGCTGCACGTCGACGATCGGCGACGGCGCATCGGTCATCAGATCCTGCGCACCGGTGGTCTTCGGGAACGGAATGACGTCGCGGATGGACTCGGTACCGGCCATCAGCGCGGCAATGCGGTCGATGCCGAAGGCGATGCCGCCGTGCGGCGGCGCGCCGTAGTTCAGCGCGTCCAGCAGGAAGCCGAACTTGGCACGGGCTTCTCCGGCGCCGATGCCCAGCAGCTCGAAGACCGCGCTCTGCATGTCCGGGCGGTGGATACGGATCGAGCCGCCGCCGATTTCATTGCCGTTGAGCACCATGTCGTAGCCGCGCGAAACGGCGGTACGGGCGTTGGCGCGCAGGTCGGCGATATCGTCCACGGCCGGCGCGGTGAAGGGGTGATGCAGGGCGACGTAGCGCTGTTCTTCCTCGTCCCATTCGAACATCGGGAAGTCGGTGACCCACAGCGGCGCCCAACCGTCGGCGACCAGGCCGAAGTCCTTGCCGGCCTTCAGGCGCAGCGCGCCCATGAAGTCGGACACCTTGTTGTAGCCACCGGCACCGAAGAACACGATGTCACCGTTGCCGGCGCCGACGTGGGCCACCAGCGCAGCGAAACGCTCTTCGCTGAAGAACTTCTGGATGGGCGAGCTGACTTCGCCGTTGTCGGCGATCTTGATGTAGGCCAGGCCCTTGGCGCCGTACTTGGCGGCATGCGCGGCGTATTCGTCGATCTGCTTGCGCGACAGGGTGGCACCGCCCGGAATGCGCAGCGCGGCAACGCGGCCGTCAGCATCGTTGGCCGGGCCGGTGAACACGGCGAACTCGCTGTCCTTGACCAGCTCGGCCACGTCCACCAGTTCCAGCGCGATGCGCAGGTCCGGCTTGTCCGAGCCGTAGCGGCGCATTGCCTCGGCCCAGGTCATGCGCGGGAAGCTGGCCGCCAGCGGCACGTCCACCACTTCCTTGAAAATGGCGCGGATCATGTCTTCAACGAAATCCTGCACGTCGCGCTCGCGCACGAAGGCGAATTCCATGTCCAGCTGGGTGAATTCCAGCTGGCGGTCGGCGCGCAGGGCTTCGTCGCGGAAGCAGCGCGCGATCTGGTAGTAGCGGTCGAAGCCGGCCACCATCAGGATCTGCTTGAACAGCTGCGGGCTCTGCGGCAGGGCGTAGAACTCGCCCGGGTGCATGCGCGCCGGCACCAGGAAGTCGCGCGCGCCTTCCGGGGTGGCCTTGGTCAGGATCGGGGTTTCGATGTCCTGGAAGCCGCGCTCATCCAGGTGGCGGCGCAGGGCCTGCACCAGCTTGATGCGGGTGCGCTGCATGCGCTGCATTTCCGGGCGGCGCAGGTCCAGGTAGCGGTACTTCAGGCGGGTGTCTTCGCCCGGGTTCTCGTGGGCGTGGAACGGCAGCGGCGCGGCCTTGTTCAGCACGGTGATGGCGGTGGCGATCACTTCCACCTTGCCGGTGGCGATCTTGTCGTTCACTGCGTGGCGCGCGCGCACCACACCTTCCACCTGCAGCACGTCTTCGTAGCCCAGGCTGGCGGCCACGGCGAACACTTCGGCGTTGTCCACCTCCACGGTCACCTGCACGATGCCTTCATGATCGCGAAGATCGATGAAGCAGACGCCGCCCTGGTTACGGGCCACGTCGGTCCAGCCGGCGAGGGTGACAGTCTGGCCAATCAGGGTCTCGTTGACCAGGCCGCAGAAGTGGGTACGCATGGGGGGAAAGCTCCGCTGGAGAACGCCGGCACCCGACGGGGGCCGGAAAGCCTCGTATTCTGCGGCCGAGGGCCCGGCTGGGGCAAATGCGGACGGTCACGCGGGCTTTATCCGCCCCGTCCTTATAGTCGCGCACCACACACCGTATGGGGATTTGCCATGAAAGCGCTGTCCCTGGCCAGTCTGGCCACCACCCTGACCCTGGGCGCCCTTGCCGGGCTGCCCCTGTCCCCCGCCCCCGCCGCCGCGCAGACCGGCGTGGTCCGCTGCGAAAGCCAGAACAACCGTGAACGGGTCTGCAGCACCGGCTGGCGCGACGCCCAGCTGGTACGCCAGCTGTCCGGCTCGGCCTGCGTGGAGGGCCGCACCTGGGGCAGCCGCAACGGCAGCATCTGGGTCAACGGCGGCTGCCGCGCCGAATTCGTCGAAGGCCGTGGCGGCTGGGGCGGCAACAACGGCGGCGGCTGGGGCGGCGGCAACAGCGGCAGCACCATCCGCTGCGAAAGCCAGGACAACCGCGAGCGCACCTGCCCGGTGAACTGGCGCGGGGCCACCCTGGTTCGGCAGATCTCCGGCTCGGCCTGCGTGGAAGGGCAGACCTGGGGCGTGCGCCGGGGCGCCATCTGGGTCAACCGCGGCTGCCGCGGTGAATTCGCCGAAAGCCGTGGCGGCTGGGGCGTCGGCAATGGCGGCGGCTGGGGTGGTGGCAACAGCAACTACACCGTTACCTGCAGCAGCAACAACAACCGTACCCAGAACTGCAACTGGGATGAGCGCCAGGGCCGACCGGTCCTGCAGCAGCAGCTGTCCGGCAGTGCCTGCCAGGAAGGCCGCAGCTGGGGCTATTCGCGCGGCAGCGTGTGGGTCAGCAACGGCTGCCGGGCGCGCTTTGGTACCCGTTGAGGCATGGGGTCGGAGCCCCTGCCTTGGGCAGAGGATCCGACCCCCAACAGTTCAGTGCCGGGCCGGTGCCTGCTCGGAACCCCACGGCGCCGGCGGCAGCGCCACCGGCTTGCCCAAGTCGAATTCGACGCGGAAACGCCGCCCGCCGGGGCGGGTCAGTTCATAGACGAACCGCTGGTCCGGCTCGATCTCCATCGCCCACACGTTGTGGGTGGAGGCCAGCATGTCGGCGCGGCGGAACATGGCCACCGAATCGGCATCGGCAGGGAACTGCTGGCGCTGGGCGGTGCCCGGTGGCGTGCTGTCGCCGCCGTACAGGGTGATGACATCGGGGCTGCCATCGGCGTGCCTGTGGTCGTGCTTCAGTTTCAGCCCATGCTCGGTGCGGGTCAGGATCCAGGTGCGCGAATGGTCATCGCCCACATGGAACGGGATGCGCAGCTCATGGCCGGGGTCGTCGCAACCGCGCACATGCATCACCAGCGGCTTGCCGGCAAACGGATCGTCGCCTGCGGGGGGCGGGGTGTCTTCCACTACCCGGCCGGCGAACGCCTGGCCGCAGTGCGCGGCCACGGCGGCCATGAAGGCATCGGAAGGCGCCGTGGCCACATCGTGGCTGATCGGGGGCTGCTGCTGCGAACAGGCCGCAAGGGCCAGCAACAACGCGGCGGACATGGAGGCGGAACGGACAGTCATGACCCCACCCTAACGGCCATGGCCAGCGCGCGCAAACCGCGGGCGCCGGCCGCCACGGTCAGCGCGCCGGCTGCAACCAGACCTCGCACTGCCCGACCGCCTGCTTCTGCGCACCGGCCGAATAGCGCTGCAGCAGCTGCGCCTGCCAGTACGCACGCTCGGCAGTACTGGCCAGCTGGTTGGGGCAGACCACCAGCGCGGCCAGGGGCAGGCCACCCAACGCCGCGTCGGTTTCCACCAGCGACCGCAGCACGTCATCCGAGGCCCAGTCCGGCACCATCACCCCGCGCCGGCCGGCACGGTAAGGCAGCTCGGACGACCAGTCCTGGCCCAGCGTCAGCACCACGCCATCCTGCGGCGTGCCCGCCTGGATCAGTGCGGCGATCTGCGAAATGTCGCTGGGCTGGCGCGCTTCCTTCATGTTCTTCAGGTAATGGGCCAGGCCGAAGCCGGTGGACAGCAGGCACAGCAACACCGCAAAGGCGATTGCCCAGCGATAGCGCCCACTGGCCTGCGCGCGCAACACCAGCGCCCACAGCACCAGCCCCACGATGGAGGTGGCGAACACCACCTGCGCGGCCTGGTAGTACGGGTGCACCACCTGCAGGTTGGTGAAGACCAGGAACGGCACCAGATAGGCCAGCAACAGCAACGCCACCGCCGCGCGCGTACGGCGCATGCCCAGGCCGGCTGCAACAACCAGCACGAACACCCAGTTCGAGCCGGTGGCGGCGCCAAAGCGCTTCTTGAACACCGCGCCCCAGGTGGCCGGGTCCAGCCGTTGCTGCAGAGTGCCGTAGTTGAACGCACTCAGGCCTTCGGAGGTCACCTGCTGGCCCAGCGCCGACTGTGCCTTCAATGCATCGGCGTGCTGCAGCCACAGCAGCAGCGTGGCCAGAACGGCCAGCGCGGCCGCCACGCCCCAGGCCAGCAGCTTCCAGTGCGCGGCCAGCCACTGCGGGCGCCAGCCGTGTTCGCGCACCGCCAGCCACAGGAAGGCCAGCGCTACAAAGGCCGCATAGGCGAAGAACGTGGTGATTTTCACCAGTGCCGACAGCACCGCCGCCAGCACCGCCACCCCGCCCAGCAGCGCCGTTGGCCGGCTGCGCAGCCCGGCCATGGCCCAGACGAACACCAGGCCGAAGAACACCGCCGTCGATTCGATCAGCACCGCCCGCCCCCAGAACTGGGCGAACGGTGAAACGGCGAAGGCGGCGGCCACGCACAGTGCCAGCAGGCGGTCCGGGCGGAAGGCCAGCACGGTGCGGTAGACCATGAAAATGCTGCCCACGTGGAACAGCAGCGAGACCAGACGCCCGCTGTTGTCTGCGCTCAGCCCCGTGGCTGCCGACAACAGCGCGGCCAGCCACTGGTACAGCGGAAATTCGAAGGGAATGGACCAGGGCGCACCGATCACCGGCGTCAGGTAATCCAGCCAGGGCCCACCGCGCAGCAGCCAGTCGATCGACAGCGCGGTCTGGGTCTGGCGGAAGCCCGATGCATCCACCGGCGGCATCGACCAGCTGCTGGCGAACAGGATCAACAGCGCGACCGCAGAGAACCCCAACAGGATACGGGCGGGCAGCAAGCTGCGGCGGTGGTTCACTTCCTCGATCACGCGTGGCGCTCCTGTGCAGGCCGGCCCGCGTCAGGGCGGTGCGGCCGGGCGCGCAGTGTCCGGTCTGCGCTGCCGCAACGCAAGCGCAGCGCGCGCCCGCGCACTCAGTCGCGCACAGGCACCGGCGCGATCACTTCGGTCGCCGCCACCGGCGCGCCCTCGCCTTCACCGGCAGGTTCCTGCTCCACCGGATCGACATCGAAGGGTGTGCGGAACACCAGCGACGGCAGCAGCGTGGTCAGCGCGGCGTACAGCAGCAGCGCACCGAACAACACCGCCGGAATCTGGAAGCGCTCGCGCATGATCGCCGCCAGCACCAGGGTGAAGATCAGGGTGGGCGCCAGCGCCAGCGACACCCGCAGGCTGCTGCGGAAGCTTTCGCCGAACATGACCCGGCGCTGCAGCCACACCACCGCAATGCGCAGCGGCAGCACCACCATGGTGATCACCACGCCCAGCCCCAGCGCCTCGAAGCTCAGCGCTTCGCTGGGCACCTTGGTGCCGGCATTGAAGAAGTAGAACGGCACGAAGAACGAGGCGAACAGGCGCAGCGCGTGCAGGTTCTCGTGCGAAGCCAGCAGCGGCATGCGCTGGTGCAGCAGGCGCGCGACCAGGCCGGCGATGAACGCGCCCACCAGGTAGTACACGCCCAGCAGGTAGGTGATGTAGGCCGCCACCATGCCCACCATCACCAGCAATGAAAATTCCGAACCGGGCGCATGCGGCGCCACCCAGCGCCCCAGGGCGATGAACAGCAGCGGCAGGCCGACCATCATCGCCAGCAGAGCGCTGCTGGACATGGCCATGTGCCACGGATCGCCGGCCTGCAGCACCACGAACAGCGCCGCCAGCGCCAACAGTTCACCGGCAATGGCCTTGCTGGTCACCCAGAACCGCTCGTCTTCGCTCAAGCCCAGCCGTGACAGCGAATCCATGATGAAACCGGTGGACGGGGTGAGCAGGGCCAGCGCCAGCAGACCCGCGGCCTGCCACGGCAGGCCCGCATAACGCCACGCCAGCCAGCCCACACCGAACAACGTTGCACTGCGGATGACCAGGTGCGCCAGCAGCGGCCACAGCCCACGCCGCAGCGCGGCCAGATCCACTTCCAGCCCGGCGAACAGGAACAGTGAAGAAATCCCCAGCGTCGCCAGCAGGCCGATCACCGCATCATGCGAACGCTCGCCCAGCCACAGCATGGCGATGATGCCGAACAGCAGGCAGGTGAGCGGTGCCGGCAGGCTGAAGCGCTGCAGCGCGCGCGGTATGACCAGCAGCGCGAAGATCAGCAGCAGGTAGATCAGTTCATGGCTCATCATGACTTCCGTGTGGAACGAACGCGCGAAGCATGCGCGCGGCCGCGCCGCGCTGCAAATCGAACGGGGCTGAAATGCGGGTGTGTTAGGGTGGGACAGGTGTTTTCTCCACCTTCTCCATCGAGGCCGCACCCATGTGGCGGCTGACGGCCCTGTTACTGGGCGTGGCGCTGCTGCTGACCGGCAGCGGGCTGCTGGGCACCCTGCTGGCCGTTCGCGGCGGGCAGGAAGGCTTCAGCGCCGGCACCCTGGGCTGGGTGATGTCGGCCTACTTCGCCGGCTATTTCATCGGCACCTTCACCGCCCCGCCCTTGATCCGCCGCATCGGCCACAGCCGGGCATTTGCCTTCCACGCTGCGCTGGCCACCATGGCCGTGCTGCTGCACCCGCTGTGGATCAGCGCCGCCGGCTGGATCGTGCTGCGCGTGGTGACCGGCGTGGCACTGGTGGGCCTGTACACGGTGATCGAAAGCTGGCTCAACGCCGAACCCGACCCGCAGCGGCGCAGCCGGGTGTTTTCGGTCTACATGATGGTGAACCTGTCGGCGCTGGCGCTGGGCCAGGTGCTGCTGCTGGCCGGCGATACCGGTGCGGCCACCATGTTCTCGCTCACCGCCCTGCTGGTGTGCGCGGCCATGCTGCCGGTTACCGCCACCCGCCTGCAGCAGCCGGAGGTGCCCAGCGTGCCGCGGCTGACGCTGCAGCGCCTGTACGCGCTGGCGCCGGTGGCCACCGTCGCCGCCGCGCTGTCCGGCCTGGCGATGGGGCCGTTCTGGGGCCTGCTGCCGGTGTATGCCGAACAGATCGGCCTGCGCGATGCGCAGGTGCCGCTGTTCATGCTGGCGGCCATTGCTGGCGGTGCGTTGCTGCAATGGCCGCTGGGCCGAATCAGCGATGGCCATGACCGTCGGCTGGGCCTGCTGTGTCTGAGCGTGCTGGCCGCCGCCGTGGCCGCGCTGGCCGCATTGCCGCCGCTGTCGCAGCAGGTGCACCTGATGTTCGTGCTGGTGTTCTGCTATGGCGGCCTGGCGTTCGCGCTCTATCCGTTCGCCGTGGCGCACATGCTGGATTACCTGCCCACGCCGGACCTGTTGTCCGGCTGCAGCAGCCTGCTGCTGGTGCACGGCATCGGCGCGGCCATCGGGCCGGCGCTGGCCGGTGCGCTGATGCAGCGCTACGGCGCCCCGGCGCTGCCGCTGTACTTCACCGCCGTGCTGACCGCGTTGGCCGCCTTTACCGCCCTGCGCCTGCTGCGCCATGCGCGCCTGCGCACCCACCCGGCACCGTTCCGGCCCATGCTGCGGACCACGCCTGCGGCCCTGGAACTGATGCCGGAAACCGAATCTCCCACCGTACCCACGAAGGAAGTGCATTGACTGTCGAGTCCCCGACCCTGATTCCGAACCCCCTCCTTTCCAGCAGCACGGCCACCGGGCCACAGCTGATCCTGGCCACCGACCTGGATGGCACCTTCCTGGCCGGCAGCGCCGCCCAGCGCCACCGCCTGTACCGGCTGGTGGACCAGCACCCGGGCATCGCCCTGGTGTTCATTACCGGGCGCGGCCTGGAAGCGGTGATGCCGCTGCTGTCCGACCCGGCCATTCCCCGCCCCGACTACATCGTCTGCGACGTGGGCGCCACCGTGGTGCACGGCCACACCCTGCAGCCGTTGCAGCCGCTGCAGTCAATGATCGACGCACACTGGCCCGGCGAACAGGTGGTGGCCGAAGCGATGCGGCCGTTCACCGCACTGCAGCGCCAGGATGTTCCGCAGGAACGCCGCTGCTCCTATTTCTGCGATCCGGCCACGCTGGCCCCGTTGCGCGCGCAGATCCAGCAGACCGCGGCGGAACTGGGCTGTGACGTGCTGTATTCGGCCGACCGCTACCTGGACATCCTGCCGCCGGACACCGACAAGGGCCGCACCCTGGCCGCGCTGGCGCGCCTGCTGGAACTGCCGCGCGAGCGCATCCTGGTGGCCGGCGATACCTTGAACGATCTGTCCATGTACCAGGCCGGTTTCCGCGGTGTCTGCGTGGGCGAATCGGAACCGGCACTGACTGCGGCCACCGCTGATCTGGCCAACACGTACCACGCCCACGAACCCGGCTGCGGCGGCATCGTGGAAGCCATCGAACACTTCGGCCTGCTGGCCGCCGATGACCCCTACCTGCATGCGCCGGCTGCCGCACGCGCGCAGGGCGCCGAACTGGTGATGGTCTACCACCGGCTGCCCTTCGATGAAGCCATCGAGGACGGCAAGCTGGTGCAGCGACCGCCTCGCTCGCCCAACGGCATCATCCCCTCGCTGCTGAGCTTCTTTGAAGGTGGCCAGCGTGGCAGCTGGGTGGCCTGGGGCATCGACGATCCCAAGCACCGCCCGTTCCAGCGCCATGTGCAGGTGGACGCGCAGCACTACCCGACCCTGCGCGCCACCCGCGTGCCGCTCAGCCGCCAGGACGTGGACATCTTCTACAAGCGGTTTTCCAAGGAAGCGTTCTGGCCGATGCTGCACGTGTTCTGGGAACGCGCGCGGTTCCGCGAAGACGATTGGCAGGTGTTCCTGAAGGTGAACCGCCGCTTCGCCGAGGCCGTGGCCGACGAAGCCGCGCACGGCGCCACGGTGTGGATCCACGACTACAACCTGTGGATGGTGCCGGCCGCGCTGCGCGAACTGCGCCCGGATCTGAAGATCGCCTTCTTCCACCACACCTACTTCCCCTCCGCCGATGTGTTCAACGTGGTGCCGTGGCGGCGCGAGATCATCGGCAGCCTGCTGTGCTGCGATTACATCGGCTTCCATATTCCGCGCCAGGTGGAAAACTTCGTGGACGTGGTGCGTGGCGCCATGCCGGCCGAGCGCCTGGCCTGGGAAAGCTGCGCGCCGCGCTTTTTGACCTACGGCTGCGCGGTGGGCCTGGACACCATGACCACTCGCCTGCGCGTGGGCGACCGCGATGTGGCGCTGGGCGCGCACCCGGTCGGTACCGACGTGCGCCGCATCCGCAACCTGCTGGCACGTGCCGAGGTGCGCAACGACCTGTTCAAGCTGCGCCGCGAGATCGGCGCACGCAAGCTGGTGCTGTCGGTGGAACGGCTGGACTACACCAAGGGCACCCTGGCCAAACTCGAAGCCTTCGAACGCGTACTGGAACAGCACCCCGAGCACTGCGGCAAGGTCACCCTGCTGATGGTCTGCGTACCCGCCGCGCGCGAGATGACCGTCTACCGCACGCTGCAGAACCAGATCGAACAGGCGGTGGGCCGCATCAATGGCCGCTTCTCGCGGCTGGACTGGACCCCGGTACGCTTCTTCGCCCAGGCCCTGCCGTTCGAACAGGTGGTGGCGCACTACGCCGCCGCGCAGGTGATGTGGATCACCCCGCTGCGTGATGGCCTGAACCTGGTGGCCAAGGAATTCGTCGCCACCCAAGGCATTGAAGGCACGCCCGGCGTACTGGTGCTGAGCGAGTTCGCCGGCGCGGCGGCCGAGTTGAAGGGCGCGGTGCTGACCAATCCGCACGACCCGGCCGATCTGGCCGCCGGCCTGCTGCAGGCGCTGTCCATGCCCGAAGAAGAGGCCAGCGCGCGCCTGCGCCAGTTGCAGGGCATCGTGGAGTACTACGACGTGGATCGCTGGGGCCGTGATTTCCTGGCCGCGGTGGAAGGCAGCGACACAGCGGCCAGCTGATGCAGCGGGGGTCGGATCCGTTTCCACCGGAAGCGGCTCCGACCCCGCAACGCGCCCCTGCATTTCAGCCAATCAGTGCATCGGCCAGCGCGCCGACACGCGCCAGCACTGCAGCGCGCTGCGCCTCGTCCACGCTGGCCCCCTGCAGATAGGCGGTGATGACCCACGGCGTTCCGCCCGCACGCGGCCACAGCACGGCGATGTCGTTGCGCGTGTCCTCGCCGTTGCTGCCGGTCTTGTCACCCACCCGCCAGCGCGGGCCCAGGCCCGCGCGCAGGCAGGCATCGCCGGTCTGGTTGTCCACCAGCCAATCGGCGAACTGCAGCCGCGAAGGCGGCAGAAGGCCAGCACCCACCGCGAACCGGGCCAGACTGGCCGCCATCGCCGCCGGGCTGGTGGTGTCGCGCGGGTCGCCCTTCGCGAACCGGTTCATGTCCGGCTCGTAGCGATCATTGCGGGTGATCGGGTCGCCCTGCGCGCGCAGGAAGGCGGTCAGCGCCGCCGGCCCCCCGTTCACCCCCAGCAGCAGGTTGGCAGCGGTGTTGTCGCTGGTGGTCAGCGTGCCCCGGCACAGGTCGCGCACGCTCAGGTCCTTGCCGACGTGGCGGCGGGCCACTGGCGCGTAGGACAACAGATCCTGTTCGGCGATCGGCACGCGGGTGTCCAGCGAAAGGCGACCGGCGTCGGCCAGGCTCAGGATGTGGGCCACCAGCATCGATTTGAACGTACTGCACATCGGGAAACGCTCATCCTGGCGGTGCCCGCCCAGGCGGCGGCCGCTGCCGGTGTCCAGCACGGTCACGCCAAGGCGGCCGCCGCTGGCTTTTTCCAGCGCGGCGAAATCCACCGCACCGGCAATGGCGGCGGACGTGGCCGGGCCGGCAGGGGCAGGCACGGCGGCCCGCGCCAAGGCAGGCGCAAGCAGGGACGATGCGATGGCGGCACCACTGAGCTGCAGGAATCGACGGCGGGCGTGCATGGGCGGGCTCCGGGAAACGAACCCGGATTATTGAAAGCGTGGCGGCCCCGCGACCAACGCGAATTTTCAGGGCCAGGCATGAGTAGAACTCATGTCTAACGTAATCAACCCTTCCTTTGACGGCCGCACCGGTCAACACGCTAGGATGCACCCATCAGCCTGCCTCACACCTCCCGATGCTGCACCCTACCCTGCCGCTCAACGCCCTGCGCGCCTTCGAAGCCGCGGCCCGCCACCAGAACTTCACCCGCGCGGCGCTGGAGCTGTGCGTCAGCCAGGCCGCGTTGAGCCACCAGATCCGCGGTCTGGAAGACCGGCTGGGCATCCGCCTGTTCCACCGCCTGCCACGCGGCGTGGCACTCACCGACGAGGGCGCCGCATTGTTCCCGGTGCTGCATGAAGCGTTCGAGCGCATCTCGGCCAGCATCGCCCGCTACACCGGTGGACCAGCGCGCGAAGTGCTGACGATCGGGGTGGTGGGCACGTTCGCCACCGGTTGGCTGCTGCCGCGCATGGCGGCCTTCGAGGCGGCGCACCCGGATATCGAGCTGCGCCTGCAGACCCACAACAACCGGATCGATCTGGCCGGCGAAGGGCTGGACCTGGCCATCCGCTTTGGTGAGGGCGACTGGCAGGGGCAGGCCTGCACGGCGATCCTCGATGCGCCGTTCGCGCCGCTGTGTGCGCCCGCGCTGGCGCGGCGGCTGAAGCAGCCGCGTGACCTCGGTACCGTGCCCCTGCTGCGCTCGTACCGCAGCGACGAATGGCCGCGCTGGCTGCAGGCGGCCGCCACCAGCGGCGTGGAGGCCAGAGGCCCGGTGTTCGACTCTTCGCTGACCCTGGCCGCCGCAGCGGCCGGTGGCGCCGGCGTGGCCCTGCTGCCGCTGCGCATGTTCGAAGCCGAACTGGCCGAAGGGCGCCTGCTGCAGCCGTTCGCCACCACGCTGGAGCTGGGCCGCTATTGGTTGACCCGGCTGCGCTCGCGCAGCGAACGCGAACCGGCCAAGCGATTCCGCGAATGGTTGCAGGCGCAGGGCGGGTGATCCCGCCGGGCACGGCCCGGCGCTACCGATGGATCGCGAACACCGCTGACGCCGCCGGGCACGGCCCGGCGTTACCCGCGTTCGCGGTGCCTCGGTAGCGCCGGGCCATGCCCGGCGAGCGCAGCGGATCGGGGAAAGCCGCCGGGCCGTGCCCGGCGGATGCCCTCAGGATTCCAGCAATTCCATCCACGCCGCTTCGGCTTTTTCCAGCTGCGCGGCAGCAGTCTCGCGCTCGCGCCCCAGCACGGCCATGCGGGTGGCATCGGCGTAGTTGGCCGGGTCGGCCAGCTGGCGGTCCAGCTCGGCCAGGCTGGCTTCCAGCTCGGCCACCTTGGCTTCGGCGCTGGCCAGCTTGTGCGGGTTGGCTGGCTTCTTCTGCACCACCTGCGCCACCGGTGCGGTCTTGACCACCACCGGCTCTTCCACCTGCTCCATGCGCGCCTTGGTGCCCTGCGCCTGCGGACGGGTGCGCAGCCAGGCGGCGTAGGCGTCCAGGTCGCCATCGAACGGCTCGACCACACCGTCGGCCACGCGCCAGTAGGTATCGCAGACCAGGCCGATCAGATGGCGGTCATGCGACACCATCACGATGGCGCCCTCGAAGGTGGCCAGCGCTTCGGCCAGCGCCTCGCGCATTTCCAGATCCAGGTGGTTGGTCGGTTCGTCCAGCAGCAGCACGTTCGGCTGCTGCCAGGCGATCAGGGCCAGCGCCAGGCGCGCGCGCTCGCCACCGGAAAAACCGTCCACCGGCTCGAATGCGCGGTCACCCGGGAAATTCCACTTGCCGAGGAAATCGCGGAAGGCCTGATTCGGCGCATCCGGGGCGATCTCGCGGAAATGCTCGATGGGCGACTGCCCTTCGTGCAGCGATTCCACCGTGTGCTGGGCGAAGTAGCCGATGCGCAGGTCCGGGTGCGCCGAGCGCTCGCCGGCAATCGGCTTCAGTTCGCCCACCAGGGTCTTCACCAGGGTGGTCTTACCGGCGCCGTTGGGACCCAGCAGGCCAATGCGCTGGCCCGCTTCCAGGCCGAAGCCCACGTTGTTCAGGATCACCGCGTCGCTGCCATAACCGGCCTCGACGTGGTTCAGGCGGATCAGCGAGAACGGCAGCTTGGCCGGCGGTGCGAATTCGATGCGGAATTCGCGCTCGGCACGCACCGCTTCGGTACCGGCCAGCTTGGCCAGTCGCTTCATGCGGCTCTGCGCCTGCGCAGCCTTGCTGGCCTGCGCCTTGAAGCGGTCGATGAAGCTCTGCAGGTGGGCGCGCTCGGCCTGTTCCTTTTCGTGCGCGATCTGCTGCTGGCGCAGCTGTTCGGCGCGCTGGCGCTCGAAGTCGGTATAGCCACCGGGGTACAGCTTGGCCCCGCCACCGTGCAGGTGCAGGGTGTGGGTGGCCACGTTGTCCAGGAACTCGCGGTCGTGCGAGATCAGCAGCAGGGTGCCCGGGTACTTCAGCAGCCACTGTTCCAGCCAGTACACCGCGTCCAGATCCAGGTGGTTGGTCGGTTCGTCCAGCAGCAGCAGGTCGCTGGGCATCATCAGCGCGCGGGCCAGGTTCAGGCGCACGCGCCAGCCGCCGGAGAACGAGGACACCGCGCGGTGGTGGGTCTCGGCCGGGAAGCCCAGGCCGTGCAGCAGCTTGCCGGCGCGTGCTTCGGCGTCGTAGGCGTTCAGTTCGGCCATGCGCGTATGCGCTTCGGCCACCGCCTCCCAGTCTTCGCGGGCGGTGGCATCGGCTTCGGCCGCCAGCACCGCGGCCACTTCGGTATCGCCACCCAGCACGAAGCTCAGTGCCGGGTCGGGCAGCGACGGGGTTTCCTGGGCCACGCTGGCGATGCGCACCTTGCCGGGCAGGTCCACATCGCCCTTGTCGGCTTCCAGTTCGCCCTTCACTGCAGCAAACAGGCTGGACTTGCCGGCCCCGTTACGGCCAACCACGCCCACCCGGTAACCGGCGTGCAGGGTCAGGTCGACGTTGGACAACAGCAGCCGCTCGCCGCGGCGCAAGGCGAAATTACGAAGCGAAATCATGGGGGAAGGCGTCCATATAACCGAATGGAATGTGCTGGTGAGCACTGTTCCTGCGACGCAATTCTAGCGTTAACGAATACTTGACGCGCCCCGGGATGCGCGGTGGCAGGCCAACTCTCTCCCGCGTCGGCCCCGCGCAGCCCCCGGCCCCTCCCCCCGCTTCAGTGCCTATCACAGCTAAATGGTTGCCACGGCAACATTTTTTCCTGTTACCACCATTTGACAGGCACTGAATATCCCGTTAATTCCTGCATTGCGCACCGCAACAACCGTCGTCCGCCTCACCCTGTGATGTCGATTCCGGTGCCCGCCCCCGCCAACCGGAGCCCCCTCCCGATGACCCGCAAGACCAGCCTGATCGCCGCCGCCGTCGTTGTCGCCCTCGGTGGTTCCTCGTTCGCCGCCCTGGCCCAGCAGACCGGCACCGCCGCCAACACCCTGGACACGGTGATCGTCACCGGTACCCGCGTGGCCGACCGCACCGTGGCCGAATCGCAGTCGCCCATCGACATCATCACCCCGGAAATCCTGCAGTCCACCGGCAGCGGTGAACTGGCCACGGCGCTGTCGCGCGCCCTGCCCTCGCTGAACTTCCCGCGCCCGGCCCTGACCGACGGCACCAGCGGCGTGCGCCCGGCGCAGCTGCGCGGCCTGTCGCCGGACCAGGTGCTGGTGCTGGTGAACGGCAAGCGCCGCCACACCTCGGCCATGATCAATGTGAACGGCACCATTGGCCGTGGTTCCTCGGCGGTGGACATCAACGCCATTCCGATCGCCGCCATCGAGCGCGTGGAAGTGCTGCGCGACGGCGCCTCGGCGCAGTACGGCTCGGACGCCATCGCCGGCGTCATCAACATCGTGCTGAAGGGCAGCGGCAGTGGCGGCAGCCTGGCCGTCGATTACGGCCAGTACTCGGCCGGTGACGGCAACAAGTACCAGCTCTCCGGCGATACCGGCCTGGAATTCGGCGGCGGCCGTGGCCGCGTGCACGTGGCCGGCCAGATCAGCCAGCAGGATGAAAGCAACCGCGCAGGCCCGTACCGCGGCACCACCCCGAACACGGTGAATTACCCGTCCATCGGCGAAACCACCTTCGTGGTGGGCGACCCGAAGGTGGACGCCACCGCCGTGTCGGCCAACGCCAGCTTCGACTTCAGCGACCACATCACCGGCTACGCCAACGCGATCCTCAGCAACCGCGACATCACCTCGTTCGCGTTCTACCGCTCGCGCAACCACAACGGCCAGACCGCGTTGCTGGCCCAGGTCTACCCGGACGGCTTCGTGCCGGAGATCAACCAGTATTCCAAGGACCGTTCGGTGGTGGCCGGGGTCAAGGGCAACACCGACAGCGGTTGGACCTGGGACCTGAGCCTGAACCACGGCGAGAACACCCTGGATTTCCACACCCGCAACAGCATCAACTACAGCCTCGGTGCGGCCAGCCCGCGCTCGTTCTACGACGGCACGCTGAAGTACCAGCAGGACGTGTTCAATGCCGATATCACCAAGTCGCTGGACTGGGGCCTGGCCTATCCGGTCACCCTGTCCTTCGGCGGTGAATACCGCAAGGAAAAGTGGGACCAGAACCCGGGCGAACTGAACTCCTACACCGGCAGCGGCGCGCAGGGCTTCGGCGGCTTCACCCCTACCAATGAAGTGCATGCCGACCGCCACAACTACGCGGTCTACGCCGGCCTGGAGGCAGACCTGACCGACAAGTTCTCGGCCGGCGTCACCGGTCGCTACGAGGATTACTCGGACTTCGGCGACCGCTTCTCGGGCAAGCTGTCGGCACGCTATGCGTTCACCGACAAGGTCGCGCTGCGCGCCACCGCCTCCAGCGGCTTCCGCGCACCGTCGCTGGCCCAGCAGGGTTACCAGGCGGTCACCAGCCAGTTCACCAACGGCGTGTTCGTCGAACGCGGCACCTTCCCGACCACCAGCACCGCCGCACAGGCACTGGGCGCTTCGCCGCTGAAGGCTGAAACCTCCACCAGCTACAGCGTGGGCCTGGTGCTGCAGCCGGTGGACCGCCTGTACGTGACCGTGGATGCGTACCAGATCGACATCGATGACCGCATCGCGCTGTCCTCCAGCATCACCACCAACACCGCCACCAGCAACCTGCTGGCCGGTCTGGGGCTGCCGCAGGTCACCGCGTTCTCGTACTTCACCAACGGCCTGGATACCCGCACCCGCGGCGTCGACTTCGTGTCCAGCTACACCGTGCCGTTCAGCGCCAGCAGCCTGGAGCTGACCGCCGCCTACAGCTACAACGACACCGAAGTGCGCCGCGTGGGCGGCACCCCGGCAGTGTTCAGCACGCTGGGCCTGACCCAGTCGCTGATCGGCCGTGATGAGATCGGCCGCATCGAAGACAGCTACCCGCGCGACAAGACCATTGTCAGCGGCACCTGGCGTTCGGACCACTGGGAACTGGGCCTGGCGGCCACCCGCTACGGCGAATTCACGGTGCGCAACTCCGCCACCGCCCTGCGTGACCAGACCTACGGCGACAAGTGGGTGCTGGACGCTTCGGTGAGCTACAAGCCGAGCAGCAACTGGACCCTGACCCTGGGCGCGGACAACCTGCTGGACGAGTACCCGGACCGCACCGAAGACCTGCAGAACTCGACCTTCGGCATGCTGCCCTACAGCAACTACTCGCCGTTCGGCTTCAACGGCGCGTATGTGTACGGCCGCATCAAGTACAACTGGTAAGCGGTATCGGTAGCGCCGGGCCACGCCCGGCGGTGCTGACCCGGGGTCAGATCCCTTTTCGCCAGAAACGGGATCTGACCCCGTTCGCATTTTCGGTTTGCCGTATGTGGCCGCATCGGTGAAAATCGGGGCATCCCCCGATTACCTGCGAGTGCCGATGCACCATGACACCGACCTGATCAACATCGTGGCCGTTGGCCTGGGGCTCGCCTTCATCTTCGGTGCCCTGGCCAACAAGCTGCGCTTGTCGCCTCTGGTCGGCTATCTGGTCGCTGGCATCTGCGTCGGCCCGTTCACCCCCGGCTTCGTGGCCGACCAGGCCCTGGCCAACCAGCTGGCCGAGCTGGGCGTGATGCTGCTGATGTTCGGCGTCGGCCTGCACTTTTCCCTGAAAGACCTGATGGCGGTGAAGGCCATCGCCATTCCCGGCGCCATCGGCCAGATCGCCGTGGCCACCCTGCTCGGCTGGGGCGTGGCCTGGTTGATGGGCTGGCCGGCGCTGCACGGGGTCATCTTCGGTTTCTCGCTGGCCACCGCCAGTACCGTGGTGCTGCTGCGGGCCATGGAAGAGCGGCGCCTGCTGGAAACCATGCGCGGCAAGATCGCCGTCGGCTGGCTGATCGTGGAAGACCTGGCCTGTGTGCTGGCACTGGTGATGATGCCGGTGCTGGCCGGTGTGTTCGGCCCCGATGCCGCCAAGGAAACCCACACCCTGGGCAGCGTGCTGGCCGATATCGGCTGGACGTTCGTGCAGCTGGGCCTGTTCGTGGCGGTGATGCTGGTGGTCGGCCGCCGGGTCATTCCGTGGATCCTGGAACGCATTGCCGGCACCGGTTCGCGCGAACTGTTCACCCTGTCGGTGCTGGCCATCGCGCTGGGCGTGGCGTTCGGCTCGGCCATGCTGTTCGGTGTGTCCTTCGCGCTGGGCGCCTTCTTCGCCGGCATGCTGTTGAACGAATCGGAGCTCAGCCACAAGGCGGCGCACGATTCGCTGCCGCTGCGCGACGCCTTCGCGGTGCTGTTCTTCGTCTCGGTGGGCATGCTGTTCGACCCCAACATCATCGTGCAGCACCCCTGGCAGGTGCTGGCCACGGTGGCGATCATCATGTTCGGCAAGTCGGCCGCTGCGTTCTTCATCGTGCGCGCCTTCGGCCACCCCACCAGCACCGCGCTGACCATCTCGGCCAGCCTGGCGCAGATCGGCGAGTTTGCTTTCATCATCGCCGGCCTGGGCGTGGCGCTGCAGATCCTGCCCAAGGAAGGCCAGTCGCTGGTGCTGGCCGGTGCGCTGGTGTCGATCATGCTGAATCCGCTGGTGTTCGGCCTGCTGGACCGCTGGCAGGCCAAGCAGGAGCAGCTGCCGCAGGCGCCGGAACCTGAAGAGGCCACCGGACCTTCGCGCGATCTGCATGACCACGCCATCGTGATCGGCTACGGCCGGGTGGGCAGCGAACTGGCCCAGGTGCTACGCGACCGCGGCGTGCCGGTGCTGGTGATCGATGACAACAAGGAACACGTCGAGCAGGCGCATGCCAAGGGCCTGGCCGCCATCCGCGGCAGTGCGGCCGCCGACCGGGTGCTGGCCGAGGCCCATCCCGAGCGCGCCAAGATCGCCGTGCTGGCCATTCCACAGCCGCTGGAAGCCGGTGAAGCGCTGGCCAAGCTGCGCGCCATCAATCCCGACCTGACCCTGCTGGCACGCGCGCACAGCGATGCCGAAGTGAAGCATCTGCTGGAACACGGCGCCGACGGCACGGTGATGGCCGAGCGCGAGCTGGCCTATTCGCTGGCGGAAATGATCATGTCCACCCCGCCGTACCGGAACCTGGGGCAGAACAGCATTCCGGTGGTGTAACGGGCGTGGGTAGGTGTCGACCTTGGTCGACACGGTGGCGCATGGGGTCAGATCCGTTTTCCTGCGGAAAACGGATCTGACCCCAGAAACAAAAAATCCCCGGCGGGCCCGCACCCGCCGGGGATATGCATTGCCATTTTTGCCACGCCTTGGAGAGGCAGTTCCACCGTAACGCATCGCGCGACCGGTGGTGATCGCCTTCGGCGATGACGACCAAGCGTGCGGCTATCAGGCGCTGTCCAGCGCCTGCTGCAGATCGGCCTGCAGATCGCCGATGTGCTCGATGCCGATCGACAGCCGTACCGTATCCTCGCTCACGCCGGCCCGGGCCAGCTCTGCAGCATCCAGCTGACGATGGGTGGTCGAGGCCGGGTGGGTGGCCAGCGACTTGGCATCGCCCAGGTTCACCAGCCGGGTGAACAGCTTCAACGCATCCAGGAAGCGCGCCCCTGCCGCGCGACCGCCCGGCAGGCCGAAGGTCAGGACGCCGGAACCGTGCCCGCCCAGATAGCGCTGCGCGGCGGCGTGTTCGGAGTCATCAGGCAGTCCGGCATAGCGCACCCAGGCCACCTTGGGATGGGCCTTCAGGAACTTCGCCACGGCCAGCGCATTGGCGTTGATCCGCTCCATGCGCAGCGCCAGCGTTTCTATGCCCTGCAGGATCAGGAACGCATTGAACGGTGACAGCGCAGCGCCGGTGTTGCGCAGCGGAACCACCCGCGCGCGACCGATATACGCAGCCGGCCCGAGCGCTTCGGTGTACACCACACCGTGGTAGCTGGGGTCGGGCTGGTTCAGCCGTGGAAAGCGCTGCGCGTGCGCGGCCCAGTCGAAACGCCCCGAATCGATGATCGCCCCGCCCAGGCTGTTGCCGTGACCGCCGAGGTACTTGGTGAGCGAATGCACCACGATGTCGGCACCGTGCTCGAACGGACGCAGCAGGAAGGGCGTGGCCACAGTGTTGTCCACGATCAGCGGCACGCCGGCGGCGTGTGCCACCTCGGCAATGGCCGCGATGTCGGTGACATTGCCGCGCGGGTTGCCGATGGATTCGACGAACACCGCCTTGGTGCGCGCATCGATGAGTGCAGCGAACGCGGCCGGATCGGCCGGGTCGGCGAACCGCGCCTGGATGCCGTACTGCGGCAGCGTGTGCGCCAGCAGGTTCAGGCTGCCGCCGTACAGCGCACTGGCCGCCACGATGTTGTCCCCGGCCTCGGCGATGGTCTGGATGGCATAGGTGATGGCGGCCTGCCCGGACGCCAGGGCCAGCGCCCCGATGCCGCCTTCCAGCGCGGCCAGACGCTGCTCCAGCACATCGGTGGTCGGGTTCATGATGCGCGTGTAGATGTTGCCCGGCACCTTCAGGTCGAACAGGTCCGCGCCGTGCTGGGTGTCATCGAAGGCATAGGCCACGGTCTGGTAGATCGGTACCGCCACTGCCCGCGTGGTCGGGTCGGGTCGGTAGCCGCCGTGCACGGCCAGGGTTTCCAGTTGCCACTGCGGATCGCTCATTGCACACCCTCCAGGCGGGAAACCGCCACCATAGGGCAGCGCGCGCACCTTCCTGAGAGCGCATGGTGATAACGCCCGTACCGCTGGCTATCAGCGCGTGTCGGGTGCGCAGGCGGGGGCCTGGCCATTGCCGCACAGGGCGACGTCGCGCAGCCAGCCCATCCAGGTCACCACATCCTTCGGTTCGGGTTCGGACCGGAATGCCTTCTGCACGGTGTGGAAGCCCTGCAGCCCCTGGATGCCCTTGATCCAGGTGAACTCCGGCTTGCCGGTGCCGGGATTGCGCGGGCAACCGAGCATCAGCACCGCGAAGGGGCGGCCCGCCTCCTCGCCCTCGCCTATCCAGTTGGCCTGCGCATCGGGGCAGGCCAGCTTCCAGCCGGCCTCGATGATGCCCAGGAACTCGCGGGGTGTGGCGTTGGCGGCGTGGGGGGCAGTGTTGACGGTGATCATGTCGGTCCATTCCTGCACCGTCTGGCCCTGCGGCACGTATTCGACCAGCCGGTTGCCCTGCGGATCGGTGTCCTGGTGCGCCTGTGCGTAACCGGGCATGGCAGGCAGGCGGGCCTGCTCGGTGTTGGCTGCCAGTGCGGTTGCCGGAGCCAACACAGCGCTCAGGCTGAGATGGAGCAAGGTGAGTCGGCATGTCATGGATGGAACTCCTTCTCCAGTGGGTTGGAAACCGAGTGACCGGCGGGGCCAGTGGCATCCATAGCATTACGCGTTTCGGCAGGCCAGCAGCAGAGGGTGACGCAATCGGCAGGGCCATGGTCCAGCAGCCCGTGAATTCCTGCGATGGAACTGAGATCAATGCCACATAACAGGCACAGCCGGCACGCAGAACGGAAGTGTGCACCTGCGCAGCCGTATCGTTGGGACAACCCCCAGTGATGGAGCGTCGCATGGATGAGATCGAAGATCACCCCGGCGGCACGTGCCGGGTTTCATTTGGGCACCTCCTGCTGTTGAGCCTGCTGATGCTGCTCGGCGCATGCGCGAGCAAGGAACGTACGCCGCCACCGTATGAAGCAAATCCTTCGCCGAAAGAGGCGTATGAGGTGGTGGTTACTACGCATGACGCGCCGGAGGACATGTTCCTGTCAGGCGCAGCGGTTGGCTACCAGATCGCCGATAGCGGCTGTCTACCCCCCATCGAAAATTTCGAAGGCGTCAGCTACGGAATCGAAAAGCATCTTGTCGAAATACCCTTGAAGAAAACCGCTGCCGATAGGTACGTCGGAACCTACTTTCGCGATGGGCTGGCTAGCAAGGACTACTTTGGGCGCGGAATCTGCTCGTGGGACGTCCAGTACGTGAGCGCGAGCCTCAAGACACGAAGCACCAAGCAGTTCACCTACTTCCCTATAAGCACAACACCGCAGAAGCGAACTGCCACCCGCTATAGCCGAAAGGAAGTCAGGCCCCTACTTGATGACGGCGAGATCTATCCAGCGACTGATTTCTCCGAAGCCAGATTCGAAGAAACCATTCCGGTGTCGGACCGCGGTCAATTCTTCTCATACAGCATTTCCATCACCACATGGCGGGATGAAAAATGAACTCAAGAGTCCATGCTGGCTTGGCCAATGCAGCCTACGAAACACCCAAGCTGGACGGAAGGGGAGAGTTTGAGCGCATCCACATTGGCGCTCAGGAATTCGTGCCTGTAAAACATATGGACACGCCTAGAGGCTATCAGGGAACCATCTACAGAAACGTCGGTACAGGCGACTACGTCGTAGCCCACCGCGGCACCGAATTCGACCGCGAGCTGCTGAAGGATGGCATCGTCGACCTCGGCATGGTCA
Source organism: Stenotrophomonas sp. ZAC14D2_NAIMI4_6 (assembly GCF_003086875.1). NCBI lineage: Bacteria > Pseudomonadati > Pseudomonadota > Gammaproteobacteria > Lysobacterales > Lysobacteraceae > Stenotrophomonas > Stenotrophomonas sp. ZAC14D2_NAIMI4_6. The sequence goes on from NZ_CP025996.1 coordinate 3,328,040, forward strand.
CCACGCGCTTCAATGCGCAGCTCAAGGACGCATTGGAGTTGACCCGACAGGCCAAGGTCATGGCCGAGCGCGATGGCACCCAGCTCTCCGTCACTGGCCACTCGCTCGGTGGCGGCATGGCGCAGGTCACCGGCCATCACCATAATCTTCCCGGCGAGGCATTCAACCCGTATGGCGCGGCCAGCCTGGGCTATCGCATTCCCAGCGGTCAGCCGGCGCATGCGGCGACCTTCGTCAACCATGTCACGGCCGGCGACTTCGTCAGCGCGGCCGGCAAGCACTACGGCAGCGTCCAGATGTATGCCTTGCCGGGCGAACTGGCCACCCTGCGCGGCGCAGCGCTCGCTTCCAGCCTGCCTGGAGTCCTCTCCGCCGCAACCCGAGCTCCGCTGCCTGCCATCGCGCTGTCCGATTCGCACCGGATGAAGCACTTTGTCGGTCGGGTCGAAGACGGCGTCGAAATCAAATCAGTACTGGATGACCCGTCAGCACGAATCACAGATCCTGAGGATCAGCGAAGAGTCGACGCCTATCGCACAAGCATCCATCAGATGCGCGCGACCGCGACGATGATCGGACGGGGCGGACCCGGCCTGCTGCTGGATGCCGTGGACACGCTCCGTGGCCCGGATGAACCCGGCGCCTACGCCGAGCGCCAGGCCGAGGCGGCAAAGCGCGCCGCGCATCCTTTCAACCCCGCTGAACACCGCAATGCGCCCGGCTCCCACGGCGGTCCGCAACGCGAGCGTCCCGAGTTCCAGACGGCTTCGCCCTTGGGCCAGCGCCTGGACGAGCTGCTCAACGCAGACCCTGAGCGCTTCAAGATCCTCAACCAGCAGATGTCCACCGGTGAGGCGGGTCAGGCGTTGAACCAGCAGGCGCGCAATCAGGTGAACGCAGAAGACGCGGCGCGCGAGCACGCCCAGGAACAGGCACGCCAGCACAGCCTGCAGCAGGAAACGCAGGCGGCCGCTATGCGTCGTTGATGCAGGGGAGACAGGACCATGGATGAGCGTGAGCTTGAGGATCTGATCAGCAAGACCGCCCTGCTGATGGAGCGCTACCAGCGGATCTGCGCGGAAATGGCCCAGCAGCAGTCACATCTTTCGGCTGCACTGAACGGCCTCACGCAGTCGTTGCCACAGCAATTCCGCCGCAGCGCGGACAACGCCATTGCTGGATTGACCCGCGAGGGCAGCGCCGCCGTCAAGCACGCCCTGCTCGCCCCCGTGGACGCTTACGAGCAGCAACTGACCGCCTCAGCAGAGCATCTTGGCCGCAGCACCGACGCGCTGGCGGCAGAAGTGAAGCGCCTGCAACTCACCTCGCGCGGTGTGCTGTGGAAAAGTGTGACCATCGCCTTGGCCAGCGGCACCACCTTGTTGGCCGGAACGGTGTGGCTGGGCGATCGCTACACGACAGAGATCAAGCGCAACCAGGTCGAGGCCCAGCTGCTGCGCGCCTATAACCGCGCCGACGTGGTGCTGTGTGGCAAAGAACAACTCTGCGCCAACGTAGACACCCGCGGCAGCGGTGTCGGCGATAACGGGCGCTACCGCCCGGTACGCCCCCGCCCGTAGGCGGGGACGCACACGACTGCATCAGGCCTTGGCAAACACCAGCTGGCCGCCATCGTTGCCAACCTCGATGGTATCGCCGTTGGCGAACGCACCGGACAGGATCTTCTGCGCCAGCGGATTCTCCAGCTGCGACTGGATGGCACGCTTCAACGGCCGCGCACCATACACCGGGTCGAAGCCCACGTTGCCCAGCAGGTCGAACGCCGCATCGGACACCACCAGCTTCAGCCCCCGCTCGGCCAGGCGCTTTTCCAGGCCACGCATCTGGATGCGCGCGATCTGCTTGATCTGCTGCTTGTCCAGCGGGTGGAACACCACGATGTCGTCCAGGCGGTTGATGAACTCCGGACGGAAGTGCGCCTGCACCACGCCCATTACCGCCGCCTTCATCTGCGTGTAGGCCTCCGGGCTGTCGTCGCCGCTCATGTCCTGGATCTGGTGCGAACCCAGGTTCGAGGTCATCACGATGACGGTGTTGCGGAAGTCCACGGTGCGGCCCTGGCCGTCGGTCAGGCGGCCATCGTCCAGCACCTGCAGCAGGATGTTGAAGACATCGGTGTGTGCCTTCTCCACCTCATCCAGCAGGATCAGCGAGTACGGCCGACGGCGCACGGCCTCGGTCAGATAGCCGCCTTCTTCATAGCCCACGTAGCCCGGGGGCGCACCGATCAGCCGCGCCACACTGTGCTTTTCCATGAACTCGCTCATGTCGATGCGGATCATCGCGTCGGCACTGTCGAACAGGAACTCAGCCAGCGACTTGCACAGCTCGGTCTTGCCCACGCCGGTGGGGCCCAGGAACAGGAACGAGCCTGCCGGCCGGTTCGGGTCGGACAGCCCGGCACGCGAGCGGCGCACGGCATCGGAAACGACCTTGATCGCTTCTTCCTGGCCGACCACGCGGTTGTGCAGCACCTCTTCCATACGCAGCAGCTTGTCGCGCTCGCCTTCCAGCATCTTGTTCACCGGAATGCCGGTCCAGCGCGAAACCACCTCGGCGATTTCCTCGTCGGTCACCCGGTCCTGCACCAGCTTGAAGTCGTTGCTCTCCGCTTCCTGGGCAGCGGCCAGCTGCTTTTCCAGCTGCGGCAGCAGGCCGTACTGGATCTCGCTCATGCGCGCGAAATCCTGGCGGCGCTGGGCAGCTTCCAGGTCCAGCTTGGCCTGCTCCAGCTGTTCCTTGATCTTGGTCGCCCCCTGCAGGGCGGCCTTCTCCGACTTCCAGATTTCGTTCAGATCGGAGAACTCGCGCTCCAGGCCATCAATGTCATTTTCCAGATCGGCCAGGCGCTGCCGCGACGCATCGTCCTTTTCCTTCTTCAGCATCTCGCGCTGGATCTTCAGCTGGATCAAGCGGCGTTCCAGGCGATCCAGTTCTTCCGGCTTGGAGTCGATCTCCATGCGCAGGCGCGAAGCAGCCTCGTCCATCAGGTCGATGGCCTTGTCGGGCAGCTGGCGGTCGGTGATGTAGCGGTTGGACAAGGTGGCCGCGGCCACGATGGCCGGGTCGGTGATCTCCACCCCATGGTGTACGGCGTACTTTTCCTTCAGGCCACGCAGGATCGCGATGGTGTCCTCCACCGACGGTTCGCCCACGAACACCTTCTGGAAACGGCGCTCCAGCGCGGCATCCTTCTCGATGTACTTCCGGTACTCGTCCAGCGTGGTGGCACCCACGCAATGCAGTTCGCCACGCGCCAGCGCCGGCTTCAGCATGTTGCCGGCATCCATCGCGCCGTCGGCCTTGCCGGCGCCGACCATGGTGTGCAGTTCGTCGATGAACAGAATGATCTGCCCTTCGCTCTTGGCCAGGTCGTTCAGCACGCCCTTCAGGCGCTCCTCGAACTCGCCGCGGAACTTGGCGCCGGCAATCAGCGCGCCCATGTCCAGCGACAGCACGCGCTTGCCGCGCAGGCCTTCGGGCACTTCGTCGTTGACGATGCGCTGGGCCAGGCCTTCGACGATCGCGGTCTTGCCCACGCCGGGTTCGCCGATCAACACCGGGTTGTTCTTGGTCCGGCGCTGCAGCACCTGGATGGTACGGCGGATTTCTTCATCGCGGCCGATCACCGGGTCCAGCTTGCCGCTCTCGGCGCGCGCGGTCAGGTCGATGGTGTACTTCTCCAGCGCCTGGCGCTGCTCTTCGGCATTTTCCGACTGCACGTTCTCGCCACCACGCAGCTTGTCGATGGCCGCCTGCAGGCGGGTCTTGTCGGCGCCGGCGGCGCGCAGCGCCATGCCCAGCGTGCCGCCGTCTTCCAACGCGGCCAGCACGAACCATTCGCTGGCAATGAAGGCATCGCCATTCTGCTGGGCCAGCTTGTCGGTGTGGTTCAGCAGGCGCCCCAGGTCATTGCCCAGCGACACGTTGCCGGCCTGCCCGGATACCTTCGGCAGTGCATCCAGCGCCTCGGCCAGGCGCTCGCGCAGCACCGGCACGTTCACCCCGGCCTGGGCCAGCAACGGCCGCGTGCTGCCGCCCTGCTGGTCCAGCAGCGCGCTGAACAGGTGAACCGGTTCGATGATGCTGTTGTCGCGGCCCACGGCCAGCGACTGTGCGTCTGCCAGCGCCTGCTGGAAACGCGAGGTGAGCTTGTCCATCCGCATTGCGAATCCTCATCGGTTACAGAGCCGGCCCGCGCCGGCGATGCAAGGAAGATGCGGTTGAGCCACCGCGTTTCAAGGGTGGCTGCGACTGCATCCGGGGGTCGGTCAGGCTGTGGCAAGCATGCGCCCGCCCCCGTGGGCACCGCGTTGATCCGGCGCAATCGGCGGGCAGGGACTGGCACGGCTGGCCCGCCGATGCCATACTTGCGAATCATTCTCATTTCGATCCGTGCGCATCGGCGCCCTACGCATGCACGTTTCCCACCCGCACCTGGCCACGCTGTACCGCGACCACCACCGGTGGCTGCGCGGCTGGCTGAGCGGGCGCGTGGGCAACCGCGATGTGGCCGATGATCTGGCGCAGGATACGTTCGCGCGCCTGCTGCTGGATCGCGACCTGGCCGCACTGCGCGAGCCGCGCGCCTTCCTCACCACGGTGGCGCGCGGGCTGGCCGCCAACTGGTTCCGCCGGCAGGCGCTGGAGCGCGCCTATCTGGAATACCTGGCACAGTTCCCCGAACCCGTCCTGCCCCCGCTGGAGGAGCAGGCGCTGGTTCGCGAAGCGCTGCAGCAGATCGACGCCATGCTGGACGGCCTGCCGGCGATGGCGCGGCGGGTGTTCGTGCTGGCCCAGTTCGATGGCCTGCGCTACGACGCCATCGCCGAACAGCTGGGACTGTCGCTGTCCACGGTGAAGCGCCATATGAAGCGGGCCCTGCTGGGCTGCTTGGCGCATGCGCCCTGAGCCGGGCGACGGCGCGGCGCTGTCGCCACGAGTGCTGGAACAGGCGGCCGACTGGCTGATGCGCCTGCACGACGACGGCAGCCCGGCACAGCGCGCGCAATGGCAGCGCTGGCACGATGCCGCCCCGGAGCATGCACGCGCCTGGCAACGCGCCGAACGCCTGCTGGCGCTCAGCGCGCAGGTACCGGCCACGCTGGCCCGCGAGGCGTTGCAGCGCCCGGTTTCGGCTGGCCGTCGCGCGGTGCTGCGCAGCGTGGCCGCGCTGCTGGTGGCGCCGCTGGGCGGCTGGTTGGCCTGGCGGCTGTATGACGAAGCGGCCTGGGACGCCAGCGTGCGCACCGCCGTGGGCGAGCGCCTGCGCCGCGTGCTGGACGACGGCAGCGTGCTGCACCTGGCCACGGCCAGCGCCGTCGATATCGCCTTCGACGGCCAGCAGCGCCTGCTGCGGCTGCGCCGCGGCGAGATCCATATCGACACCGCGCCCGATCCACACCGCCCCGCGCGGCCGTTCCGCGTCGCCACCGCGCAGGGAATGCTGCAGGCGCTGGGCACCCGCTTCAACGTGCGCCTGTTCGACGATGCCACCCTGCTGGTGGTGCAGGAAGGCGCGGTGCAGGTGACCACCGCCGCCGGTGCCACCCAGCGCGTTGCCGCCGGCCAGCAGCTGCGCTGGGGGGACGCCGGCCCGGCCGCACCGCAGCCCGCTGCGCCCGGCAGCGACGCGTGGCTGCACGGCATGCTGGTGGCCGACAGCCTGCCGCTGCGGGCGCTGCTGCAGGAACTGGGCCGCTACCACCGGCGTTGGCTGCGGGTGGATGACGATGTGGCGGCCCTGCCGGTGTCCGGCGCGTTCCCGCTGGACGACCTGCCGCGCAGCCTGTCGATGCTGGCCGCCACCTATCCGCTGCGCATCGATCAGGGCCTGACGGTGCGCGTGCGCGCGGCCGCCACGCCGCGGTGACACTTTTTTCGTTCCTGCGTGGCAGAGGAAGTGAATCCTTCTTCTGCCGGCTCCCTCCATGCCTGTGATCCCGACCCGTTTCCGCTACAGCCTGCTGGCCATCGCCCTGGCTGCCACGCCCGCCTTCGCCCAGACCGCGCCCGCCGGGCAACCCGCCAACGCCCCGGCCACGGCATCGCTGGGCAGTGCGCTGAGCGCCTTTGCCGCCCAGCATGGCGTCGCGCTGTCCTTCGATCCGGCGCTGACCCAGGGCCGCACCGCGCCGCCGGTCGATCCGGCCGCGGGCGTGGACGCAGGCTTCAGCACACTGCTGCAGGGCACCGGCCTGCGTGCAGTGCGCCGCGCCGATGGCAGCTACACGCTGCAGGGCGCGCAGACCACCCGGCAGACGCAGCCGCTGCGCGTGGGGGCGTCCGATGGCAAAGTCGCGCTGCCGCAGGCGCTGCCTTTTGGCCAGGGCGTCACCCTGGAAGCCGATGCCCTGGATGCGCAGGTGAAGGGCAACGGGGACATCGCCACCGCCCTGCGCAGCAACCCGGCGGTGCAGTTCAGCGATACCAACCGCAGCAGCCGCAACATGGGCGAAATCCGCCCCGATGATTTCAGCATCAATGGTGCGCCGTACTACCAGAACCTGTTCCTGCTCGATGGCGCCACGATCAACAACGATATCGATCCGGCCGATACGCCCGACAACGGCAACCCGGCGCACAACTTCGATGTGCCCGGCGGCGCGCAGGGCATCGCCGTGGATGTGGACCTGCTGGAATCGCTGACCGTCTACGACGCCAACGTGCCGGCCTCGTTCGGCCACTTCCTGGGCGGCGTCGTGGACGCGCGCAGCCGTTCTGCAACCGACGGCCTGCACGGCAAGGTCTGGTTCCGCATGGCCCGTTCGGCCTGGGACAGCATCATCGCCAACGACGCGCAGCAGGAGGAGTTCGAGGAATCCGACACCTACAAATACCAGCCGCAGTACGACAAGTACCGCGTCGGCGCGCGGCTGGAAGGACGCACCCGCGGCGGCCTGGGCATCATCGGCACCTTCACCCGCACGCGCTCGGAGATCCCGCTGCGTGCATACGCCGGCGGCCGCGAAACCACCGGCGCGGACGTCAACACCCGCACCCAGACGCGTGAGAACACCAGTGCCATGGTGGCCCTGGACTGGAGCAATGGCGAAGGCCTGCAGCTTGGCGCCAACCTGTCCTACGCGCCCACCGACGATGTCTACTTCATTTCCAACTCGCGCGATTCGTACTTCAGCATCAAGTCCGGCGGCCCCACCGCCAGCCTGCGCGCGAACTGGACTGGCGCTGCCTGGACCCTGCGCAACACCCTGAACTACAGCGACGTGGAAACCAGCCGCCGTGGCGACCTGGACTACATGCGCAACTGGCTGATCTCCGACGAATTCGACTGGGGCGTGTCTGGAATCAGCACCGAGGGCAGCTGGGGCAACATCGACCAGCATGACCGTCGCATCGGCTACCGCTTCGTGGCCGACCGCGAACCGCTGCAGCTGGGCAGCAGCGAACACACCCTGCAGTTCGGTGCCGGGGTGCAGCGCCGCGATGGCGACTACCAGCGCCTGAACGACCATCGGGTACTGCTGAGTACCGCCGCCACCCGCAGCTGCACGCTGTCCGACGGCAGCGTGGATGACTTCAGCTGCTCACTGTCGCCAACCCGCAGCGGTGGCACCGGCCAGTACTTCAAGCGCATGTTCCTGTTCCATGCCGGCCAGTTCGAAGTGAGCGGCGAAGAGTACGAAGCCTGGCTGCAGGACGAGATCCGCATCGGCAACTGGAACATCCGCCCCGGCCTGCGCCTGGACCGCAACAACCTGTGGAAGCAGACCAACGTGTCACCACGACTGGCCGCGTCGTGGGACGTGCTGGGTGACCAGCGTACGGTCATCAACGCCGGCGTGAACCGCTACTACGGGCGTAGCTTCTACAGCTACCTGCTGCGCGATGGCCGCGAGCGCCTGCGCGACACGCTGGACCGCACCAGCGCGAGCACCCGCTGGGAAGATGCCAAGAGCACCCGCAACGTGGCCAGCAACCGCCTGAGCGATGTCGATTCACCCTACACCGACGAATGGACCCTGGGCGTGGACCAGCAGGCGTTCGGCCTGCAGTTCCACCTGAAGTACGTGGACCGCAGCAGCCGCAAGGACATCCTGCGCCGCAAGGTCGACAGCCCGGACCGCGACCTCTACAACCTCAATACCTTCGAGTACACCAACGAAGGCCGCAGCGATTCGCAGACCTGGACGCTGTCGGTCAGCCCGCAGCGCCCGTGGGAGTTTGCCGGCACCCGCAACAGCTTCCAGCTTTCGGCCGACCACACCGATGTGAACCGCAACTACAACAGCTACGAAGACACCCTGGACCTGTTCGAGCGTGTGCGCCTGGATGGCAAGCTGATGTACCGCTATGAGCTGCCCGCCACCCAGTACCTGCGGCCGTGGAGCGCACGCCTGAGCACCCGCACCGACATTCCGGCCTGGGGCCTGAGCTGGAGCAACTTCTTCCGCTACCGCGCAGGCTTCGAAGGCACCACCCAGGGGGCTCTGGAGATCATCGACGGCGAAAGCGTACGCAACCTCACCACGCGCCGCTTCTCCGGCAGCTGGACGTGGGATGCCAACCTGGAATACCGCCGGGCCCTGCCGCGCGAGCAGGAAGCCTATGTGCGGGTGGAAGTGCAGAACGTGCTCAACCGCAGCAACCTGACCACGGCCAGCGGTGCTTCCGCCGGCACCATGTACTTCGAACCCGGCCGCAGCTTCTGGCTGGAACTGGGCTATTCGTTCTGAACGCACGGCCCGGCGGCACGCTGCCGGGCCACTGCCGATGCAACGCATGCACCTTCTGCGCGTGTTCCTGCCCGTCGCCGCCCTGTTGCTGGGCGGCGCGGGCGGGCCTGCGCCCGCGCGCGACACACCCTGCCCTGACCCGCTGCCCGCACGCCCGGACGCGGCCTGCCTGCGCGCGCTCTACGGCGGCCCGGCAGCGCAATGGCCAGCGCCGGATGTCGAACCGGGCGTCACCTGGCAGGAACTGGCGCCGCTGCCGGTGCCGGTGGACCCAGCAGGCAGCCCGTCCACGCCGGCCAAGGTGGAACTGGGCCGGCGCCTGTTCTTCGATCCGATCCTGTCACGTTCCCGGCAGTTGGCCTGCGCCAGTTGCCACGACCCCGACCTGGGCTGGGCCGATGGACGCCGCGTCTCGTTCGGACATGACCGCCAGACCGGCCGACGCAACGCCCCCAGCGTGCTGGCCAGTGCGCACGTTGCGCCGCTGTTCTGGGATGGGCGCGCGGCCACGCTGGAAGCGCAGGCACTGGGGCCGATTGCCGACCCGGTGGAAATGGGCTTCAGCGTGAATGGCGCCGTGCGCCGCCTGCGCCGCGATGCCCGCTATCGCAGCGAATTTTCCACCGTGTTCGAACAGCCGCGCATCGACGCGCAGCAGCTGGGCCAGGCCATCGCTGCGTTCCAGCGCAGTCTGTCGCCACGCAACAGCCGCTTTGATCGCTTCCTGCGTGGCAATGCGCGCGCACTGGACGATGCGCAGCTGCGCGGCCTGCACCTGTTCCGCACCCAGGCAGGCTGCATGAATTGCCACAACGGCGCGGCGCTGACCGACAACGGTTTCCACAACCTGGGCCTGCACTTCCACGGTCGCCCGCGGCAGGATCTGGGGCGCTACGAGATCACCGCTGATCCGGCCGACAGCGGTCGCTTCCGCACGCCATCGCTGCGGGGCGTGGCAAACACCGCGCCGTACATGCACAACGGGCTGATCCCGCGTCTTTCCGGCGTGCTGGCGTTCTACAACGTGGGCGGTGGCCGGCCACGCGCGCCGACCGATCTGGCCGATGATGCGCCACCGTTTCCGCAGCCGGACCCGCTGCTGCGCCCGCGTGGGCTGAGCCGGCAGGACCTGCAGGATCTGGAAGCCTTCCTGCAGGCGCTGTAACAAAGGCCCGATCAGGAACTGCGCGGCGGCAGCAGCGGCGCCGCCTGCGGCACCGGTACCGGGCAACCAAAGGTGCCGGCCACGTCCAGATACAGGCTGTAGCGCTGGGTGGTCGCAAACCCTGCCTGCCAGTCCGGATTGAACAGACGCCCCGGTTCCAGGGCCAGGTCCACCGGCAGGTTCAACACTTCATCGCCAATCATCACCGGGGTGGTGGCACCGGCGTACCTCAGATCGCGCGCGCCATCGGTGGTGATGATGTTCCTGCGCTGCACGGCCGCCGGCGGCGGCGCCGTTGGCGGAATGCCGCTGGCCATGAACGCACCGTTGAAGCCGGTATCCAGCTGCACCAAGATGCTGTCCTTGCCGGCGCGGATCGGATAGCGCAGCTGGTAATCATCGCCGGTGAGCGATGAGACAGTGGCCATGCGCCGCGTGCAGGGCACCTTGCTGGACGCGGCCTGCACCACCAGCGCGTCCTTGTCGATGCGTACCCGCCCCAGCGCGCGCAGTACGTCCAGGCCGATGCGCGGCAGATCGTCCTGCCCCAGCACCGCGAAGGACACCTGGCGCACCGCCAGTCCGCCAATGTCCAGATCCATCGGCGCGGCCAACGCAAACAGCGCATCGCCGGTGGCGTCGGCGACGGTGAAGCCCTCGGTCAAGGCCAGACCCAGTTCCGCGGCCAGTGTGCGGCCGATTTGCGAGCGTGCCGCGCCGGTGTCCACGTGCACGCGCAGGTCGCGTTCGCCGGCAGCGGTCTTCACTTTCAGGGTGATCGTCGGCAGCTCGTTCTGCAGCTGGATCGGCACGCTCACGTCGGCTGCAGGTGCGGCAATCGGTTCGGCGCTGCGCGGCCACTGCAGGAAGCGGTCGAGCGTCGGTTCGCTTACGCTGGCCACGCGCACCGTGTGCGGCGCATCTTTCAGCATGGGCAGGATATCGCTGTCCAGGCGGGTACGAACGTCCTGCATCTGCCGGGCCCAACCGGCAATATCGCCCTGCAGCAGGGCGTTGCCGGCCAGGGTGGCCGAACACAGATAGGCCACGCCCTTCACCGTATCGGCAGGTTCACTGGCCACGCCCTCCAGGCATTGACGGGCCGCGCGGCTGGAATTGTCCAGCTCGCCACGCACACGGTAGTAGCCTGCGGCGCCCAAGCGCCCCTTGGCACCCTTTGCCTGGCCCAGGGCCTGCAGGGCCGCAAGGCGCGCATGCTGCACGTTGGCCGTGTAGCCATAGGGATCGTTCACATCGCCATTGGCCACGTCGGCCGCCGCCGTGAACGATGCGAGCATGGCGCCGAGCGCCAGCGCGGTGGTGCGCATCAAGGTTACTCCTGTCTACCCAGTGCATGACCCTAGCACGTCGACCGTTGCACGTGACTGCGTGCACTACACACCGCGGGTGATCGCCGTGCGGATCTGCCGCAACGTCTGCTTCACCGCCTGTGCTTGTTCGGCACTCATGCGCAGCAGCAGCTTCTGCCCCACCGAGCGCGACTGCAGCGCGGGATCGACGAAGCGATACCGGCCACGCTCGTCGCGCTGCACGGCCAGCGGACGCGCTGGCTCGGGCGTGTCCAGCAGGTGATCGATCACCGCCACCAGGCGGTCATTGAAGTAACCCTGCGGATGGCCCGATTCAACATATGCCTGCTGGATGAGCGGATAGAAGCGCACGTAGGCCTTCGCTGCTGCTGCGGGATCTACGGCGGTAAAGGCCTGCACGTAGGGGGCGTAGCGGGCGGCATTGGCGGCCGCGATGTGCTCGCCGCCCTCGCCCGCTTCCACCTGCAGGGCACCGGCCAGCGGGCGCGTGGCCAGTGCCGATGGCGGAGCACTGGCCTTGTCCAGATTGTCGACATGGGTCACCAGGCGCTGGATCACGTGATCACGCAACACCAGCGCCAGCGTGTCTTCGCTCTGGAAGAGACCGCGCAGTGCGGACCATGCCGCCGTATCGCTGTCGTCCATCTTCGGCAGTGCCGGATCTGCAGCAGCATCGGTATCCAGCGGATGCTGGATCTTCGGCATGGAAGGCGCGGTTTCCGTGGCCGCCACTGGCGGCGGCGCCGCGGTTGCAGCGGGCGTTGGCTGCGCAGGCACGTGCACCTGGTCTGCCAGCCCCTGCCACTGGTCGCGGAACAACAACGCGCCCGCGCCACCCACCACTACCACGCCCAGTACCCAGGGCCAAACGGCCTTCCCACTCTTCTGCATGATTCAGCACCTCGCTTTTCACGTGCACGACCCGAGTATGACCCGCTTCACTGCACGCGGTTCCCACGCTGTTTGGCCTGTGTTGTGATTGGCATGAACGCCATGCTCACGCATGCTTTGCGTGCAACGCGCGAGTCTGCTGACAATTCTTCGCGGAGATGGACATGCACTACGCGTTGTATTACTGGACCGGCATCCAGGGCCGGGGCGAGTTCGTGCGGCTGGCATTGGAAGATGCCGGTGCCGCGTACGAGGACATGGCACGCACCCACGGCGATGCGGTGATGGAACCTTTCCTGCAAGGCCAAGCCGAGGGCGGCCAGCCATTCGCCCCACCGTTCCTGAAGGCGGGCCGGCAAGTGATCGCGCAGGTCTCGGCGATTCTTGACTTTCTCGGCCCCACCTTGGATCTGGTACCGCAGTCCGCTTCGCGACGGATGCAGGCCCTGCAGCTGCAGTTGACGATTGCCGACCTCGTCGCCGAAGTGCACGACACCCATCATCCAATTGCTGCATCAAAGTATTACGAAGACCAGAAGGCGGCAGCCAAGGCGCGCGCGAAGGCAACGCGAAGCGAGCGCCTGCCGAAATTCCTCGGCTACTTCGAACAGGTGATCGAAGCCAACGGTGGCCGCCACCCGCTGCGCGAGCACTCGTATGTGGATCTCTCGCTGTTCCAGTTGCTCAGCGGGCTGGACTACATGTTCCCAAAGCGCATGCAGGCCCTGGCGCCCACCCTGCCCCTGCTGCGGGCGCTGCAGGAGCGAGTGGCGAAGCGGCCGAACATCGCCGCCTATCTGGCCTCGGAGCGACGGCTGGCGTTCAACACCCACGGCATCTTCCGCCATTACCCCGAGCTGGACGGGGCCACCTGACGCCGGGCGTAGCCCGGCGTCCGCATTCAATGGGCCGCGTCAGCCAGCGGCTTCACCGGCTGCTTCTGCAGCGACAACAGCCCCAGCAGCACCGCCAGCGCCACGTAGGCCCCGGCGAACTGCCAGCTGATCACGCGGGCCAGGCCCTCCAGGTTCCAGGGCAGGTAGATGCCACCGCGCGGATCCACCGAATGGATCAGGCCGAACAGGGTCAGTGCTGCCGCCACCAGCAGGAAGCCGCAGGCACGGCGCAGGCGCCCATCGACCATGGCCGCGACGGTGGCGATCCACAGCATGGAGGTGATGATGAAGCCATTGCCCAAGGTGAAGATCACCGCCAGTTCCGGCAGACCGTGGCCATCGACGGTGGTGAGCATGGCGCCCAGCGTTTCGGCCGGAATCCAACCCGGTGCCTTGATCGCCAGCAGGTAGGCCGCCGATGGCAGGAAACCGAGCACCATGGCACCGGCATGTTGGCGCGGGGTGGCCTGGAAGGCCTGGGTGGTGATGTCGATCGACACGTACACGATGATCGGCGCCAGCACGGCCAGCGGCAGCCACTGCACCAGCCCGGAGATGATGCCCAGCATGCCGCCGATGCCGACGAACAGGCCGGTCAGCAGGGTGTAGCCGCTGCGCGCGCCCATGTGCTTGTACGCCGGCTGGCCGATGTACGGCGTGGTCTGCGCCACGCCGCCGCAGACACCGGCCACCAGGGTGGCAAAGGCTTCCACCAGCAGGATGTCGCGGGTGCGGTAGTCATCGCCGGCGGCGCGTGCGCTTTCGGACACGTTGATGCCGCCCACCACCATCAGCAGGCCGAACGGCAGCAGCAGCGGCAGGTAGGTCATGGCCGTCGGCAGGCCGTCGATGAAGCCCAGCGTGGGCAGCGGCAGCACCACCTGCGGCGGTACCCAGGCCGGAATGGCGAAGCCCGGCACACCCAGCCCGGCCAGGCCCAGCCCGTAATACAACACGGTGCCGAACACGAAGGCCAGCAGCACGCCCGGACCACGCACCGGCAGCTTGCCCTTGGCGATCAGCACGTACAGCAGCAGGCCCAGCGTGGTGAAGCCCACCAGCGGCGAACGCAGGGTTTCCAGCAGCGGCAGCAGGCCCATCAGCACCAGCGCGATGCCGGCGATGGAGCCCAGCAGCGCCGCACGCGGCAGCGCGCGGGTCACCGCTTCACCGAAGAAGGACAGGATCAGCTTCAGCACGCCCATGATGACCAGCGAGGCCATGCCCAGCTGCCAGGTGGCGATGGCGGCGGCGTGCGGATCCATTCCCTGCTGCTTGAAGGCCAGGAACGCCGGGCCCAGCACCAGCAGGGCCATGCCGATGCTGGTGGGCGCGTCCAGGCCCAGCGGCATGGCGGTGACATCGTCGCGGCCGGTGCGCGCGGCCAGGCGGCGCGCCATCAGGGTGTACAGCAGGTTGCCGACCAGCACGCCGAAGGCGGTACCGGGGAACATGCGGCCGAACACCACGTCGGCGGGGAACTGGAACATGCCGACCAGGGCCATGGCGATGAAGCCGAGGATGGACAGGTTGTCGACGACCAGGCCGAAGAAGCCATTGAAGTCGCCAGCGACGAACCAGCGGCGCGGGGCGGCGGAAGCGGGAGCGGACATGGAAGGGGCGGTGGGGGTGGGGACCGCCGATGGTAGGCCCAGCGGGGCCCGGGCGCCAATTCCCGGGTGGAATGATGGGTTCCAGCCAACGGCGGAGCCCCTCGTGGCATGGTCGCCAACTGCTGGGTATCGGAATGGTCCGGGCGGGTGGGTGTCACGGGGGACGCCGTAAACCCGTCCTTGAAGTGACCCCCGGGAGTTGGACACCTGATCCGACCCCGAGGTTTGCATGAATAGATATGAGGTTTGTTTCAAATTACAGGTCGCCAAGGAGGCCTGTAACACCTCCACATCGGTCAAGGCGGTTG
>NZ_CP025996.1:3342970-3349864 GCF_003086875.1 Stenotrophomonas sp. ZAC14D2_NAIMI4_6
GAAACAGAGCATGTCCCGGCGTGGCAACTGCCTGGACAACGCGGCCATGGAAAGCTTCTTCGGGACCCTGAAGTCGGAATTTTTCTACCTGAACACCTTTGACAGCATCGATAGCCTGGAAGCTGGGCTGGTGGAGTACATCCGGTACTACAACGAGAATCGTATCCGCTTGAAACTAAAGGGCTTGAGCCCCGTACAGTACCGGGAGCAGGCCGCGCTGGCCGCCTGATCCCCCACCTGTCCAACTTCAGGGGGTCATTTCACCTTGGGGGCTTGGCCGCGGCATCCATGCCGCGGACATCCCCGCGTCACCCACCCGCCCGGCCCCTCGTGGTTTCCTGCGCGCGCCAGCCACGGAAGAGAATCAAAAGATCAAAAGCAGGCTCCCTTTGTAGAGCCGAGCCCATGCTCGGCTGCCGTACGCGCGAGTCCTCAGCCGAGCATGGCTCGGCTCTACAGAAGATCTTTCCGATCGTTCTTTTGATAGCCACGCCATCCGTGGATCCAACGTGTCGACCAAGGTCGACACCCACCAGAGCGGAATGCCGTTCCAACGGATCGCGGCCAACTGTCGAAGGCGGGGTGGGTCCGGTTGCGGGGGTATCCGCGCCATGGATGGCGCGGCTAAGCCCCCAGGGAAGGGTTTACGGCGTCCCCCGCAACCGGACCCACCCCGCCATCGCTCAGGAAACCGGCTTCCGCTTTGGCTCTGGCCTCTGCGGGTGCAGGGCGCAGCCCTGCCCTCACTTCTTCAGGAAGTTGTCCACCAGCAGATGCTTCACGTCGTCGAAGCGGCCGTTCAACACCGCCTTGGCCGCATACAGCGCCGTGCCGGCCACCTGCTTGGCTTCGATCTGCGGCGGCATCACCAGCTCGGCGCGGCTGGTATGCACGTCCAGCAGCGCCGGGCCGCGCTGGGACAGGAAATCCAGCACCGCCTCTTCCAGATCCTCGCTGCGGGTCACGGTGCGGCCGTGGAAACCGATCACCTCGGCCAAGCGGCCGAAATCCGGGTTCTTCAAGTCGGTGTAATTGTCCAGCAGGCCTTCCACTTTCTGTTCCAGCTCGACGAAATTCAGCGAGCCGTTGTTGAACACCACCACCTTGATCGGCAGGTCTTCCTGCACTGCGGTCAGCAGATCGCCCAGCAGCATGGCCAGGCCACCATCGCCGGACAGCGAGATCACCTGCCGGCCGGGGAAGGCCTTCTGCAGGCCCAGCGCCTGCGGCATGGCATTGGCCATCGTGCCGTGCAGCAGGCTGGTCAGCGTGCGGCGGCGGCCGTTCACCCGGATATGGCGCAGGATCCACACCATCGGTGAACCGCCATCGGCAGTGAACAGCGCATCATCGGCCGCATGCCGGGACAGCAGCGCGGTCAGGTGCTGCGGGTGGATCAGTTCGCCCTTGCCCGGCTGTTCTTCCTGTTCACGCGTGTGCAGTGCCTTGTCACGGCGGGCGATGCATTCGTCCAGGAAGCTGCTGTCTTCGCGCGGCGGCAACAGCGGCAGCAGCGCGTCCAGCGTCGGTGCGATATCGCCCACCACGCCCAGATCCACCGGATGGCGGCGGCCCAGGTGGCTGCCATCGTGATCGATCTGGATGATCGTGGCCTTGTCCGGGTAGAACTGGCCCCAGGCGAAATCAGCGCCGAGCAGCAGCAGCGTGTCGCAGGCCATCAGCGTGTGGAAGCCCGATTCAATGCCGAAGATGCCGGTCATGCCCATGTTGTAGGGGTTGTCCGGTTCGACGAAATCCTTCGCGCGCGAGGTGTGCGCCACCGGTGCCTGCAGCCGGCGCGCCAGTTCGATCAGCTGCGCATGCGCGCCCTGGCAGCCGGCACCGGCATAGATGCCGATGCGCTTGCCCTGCCCCAGCAGCTCGGCGATGCGCTGCAGCTCGGCGTCGGCCGGGCGCAGCACCGGCTGGGTGTAGTGCACCGAGAACGGCACATCGTGCTTCACCTCGGCCTCGCTGATATCGGCCGGCAGGATCACCACCGCCACGCCGCGGCGGCTGATCGCCGCCTGGCACGCCAGCGCCACCACGCGCCGCGCCTGCTCGGGGCTGTGGACCTGCTCGCAGAACACCGTGCAGCTGGCATAGACCGATTTGAAATCCACTTCCTGCGGGAATTCCATGCCCAGTTCACTGGTCACGATCTGGCTGGCGATCAGCACCAGCGGCGCGCGGTTGCGGTTGCTTTCGAAGATGCCGTTGATGAAATGCAGTCCCCCGGGGCCACAGGAGCCGGCGCAGGCGGTCAACTGACCGCTCACCAGCGAATCGGCACCGGCGGCGAAAGCAGCCACTTCTTCGTGCCGCACGTGCACCCAGTCGATCTCGCTGCGGTGCATGGCATCGGTCACGTGGTTCAGCGTGTCGCCCACGATCCCGTAACAGCGGCGCACGCCCGCCTGCTGCAGGGTTTCAACAACGATCTCGGCAACGCGCTTGCTCATGGGAAAAGCCTTGCTTGGGGGAGGACCCCGAGGCTAGACCCCGCACGGTGACGCTTCCGTGGGCATCGGCGCATTGCGCCCCATACATCGGTATAGGGCGCGCGCGGTGTTCAGTTCACGTTGATCCAGCCCACGACGGCGCCGCGCTTTGCATTCTGATAGCGCACCTGCACCCAGCCATCGGCGGCATCGCGCAGTTCCACCCGATCGCCCTGCACCAGGTAGCGCTGGGTGCTGGTTGCGCCTGGCCGTTCGAACAGGAACAGGCGCGCCGGCCGCACCGTGGCCCGGATGCCTGGCACCGGAGAGGGACCGGTGGGCGCGACCAAGCCATCGCCGATGGCGCTGTCGAGCACGCGGCCCTGCGCATCGAAGGTGCGCCACACCGCCAGCGGCCCTTGCTCGCCGGTGTGATCGACCTCCAGCGCGGCATCGAAGGCATCGCCCAGCTGCAGCACGTCCTCGGCGCGGTACAGATAGAGCTTCGTGCCCGCGAACCGGTACAGATCGGTGTACCACATCGGGCCGCTGCGGCAGCTGCTGCTCAGCGTGCGCGTGGCAGCGTCGACGCTCAGGCCCATCAGGTTGCCGCAGCTGTCACGGCCGTGGGTGTCCGCCTCCAGCGCGTGGAACCCGCCGCTGGCCGGATCGAAGCGATAGACCGCCACTGCTTCATTGACCATGCCCACCGACGCGCGTGCGACCAGTTCGGGGCGCCCATCGAAATCGATGTCTTCGGCAGACAACCGCGCGTTGCCATCGGCATCTGCCGCGCCTGCCAGTTCCAGGCGCTTGCCGGACGACGAGACACGCACGTCGATGCTGCCGCCCTCCATCACCGCGGCCTGCACCTGTACACCCGGTGCCGGCGCAAAGCGCAGCGGACCATCGTCCTGGTCGGCCGCCTGCGCGGCCGGCACCAGCAGGCCTGCCAGCAGCAGGCCCAACACCGCATCCCTGTGTTTCATCATTGCCGCCCGTGGCGCCGCCTTGGCGCCTTCAGGTCAGAACGATACGTCAACCGCCTGCCGCGACCACAGTACCGACTGGTGCCGGGTCTGCTGCTTCCACGCCAGGCGGATCGCCTCGATGTCGGCGCGGCGCTGCGGGCTGTCTTCGTGCAGCACCACCAGCACCTTGGTGCGCAGGCGGTTTGGCGCCGCATCGCCACGGAACAGCCACTGGCCGTACGCATCGAACACGGTCAGGCCATCGGGGAAGCGCGGGGTCACTTCCTTGTCCAGGAACGCGCGCCACTGCGCCTCGCTGATGGTGTCTGCCTGCGGGCGGTTGCCGCTGCCCTGCTCTTCACCCACGCCGAAGTACAGCTCGCTGCGCACCCAGCCGTGGCCGCTGGCCGGGCGGGCCGCATCGCCTTCCAGCGCGGCGGTGGTGGTGTAGGCGCTGGGCGCCTGCGAAGACAGGCTGGCGCAGCCGCTGGTGGCCAGCAGTACGGCGAAGATCAGGCCAAGGCGTTTCATCGGGAACAACACTCCGGGGAAGGGGAACAAACGCGGTGAAAGGGCACGGAGGGTACACCCGCGCCGTGGTTGCAACTGCAACCAATCACTCATGCCCTGCAGGCATGAACTGATGCAAAGACAACCGGGGCTTGCATCACACCGGCTGCTCACGCGAAGATAATATATCGCTTCATCCGGATGGATGTAAGTGAAACCATCACCTCCCCCCCTTCCCCACGTTGTCGCTGCTGGAGTCTGCATGTCCCCCCGCCTGTCCGCGTCGCCGCTTGGCCTCGCCATCGCGCTTGCGCTGTCCCCCGCCCTTGCCCTGGCCCAGGATGCCGCCACCAACCTGGACACGGTGATCGTGACCGGCACCCGCGCCGCCGACCGCACCGTGCTCGAATCCACCGCGCCGGTGGACGTGCTGACCGCCGAGGACATCCGCAAGGCCGGCGTGGTCAACGGCGAACTGGGCAGCGCGCTGCAGGCCCTGCTGCCCTCGTTCAACTTCCCGCGCCAGTCCAATTCCGGTGGCGCCGACCACGTGCGCGCCGCACAGCTGCGCGGTCTGTCGCCGGACCAGGTGCTGGTGCTGGTGAACGGCAAGCGCCGCCACCACACCGCGCTGGTGAACACCGACAGCAAGATCGGCAAGGGCACCACCCCGGTCGATTTCAACTCGATTCCGGTCAGCGCCATCAAGCGCATCGAAGTGCTGCGCGACGGCGCCGGTGCGCTGTACGGCTCCGATGCGGTGGCCGGCGTGATCAACGTGATCCTGGACAACGGCGGCGACGGTGGCGAGATCGAAGCCAGCTACGGCGCCAACCACACCGACCTGAAGCCGATCGGCCGCACCCTCACCGATGGCCAGACCGGCAACGTCAGCGCCAAGGTCGGCACCTTGCTGGGCGAAGACGGCGGCTTCCTGCGCGTGGGCCTGGAATACAAGAAGCGCAACGGCACCAACCGCGCCGGCTACGACCTGATTCCGCCGTGGGACCAGACCGAGGCCAACCTGGCACTGCAGGGCAAGCGCAACTACGTGCTCGGCGACGGTGCCAGCAAGGACATCAACCTGTGGCTGAACACTGAAATCCCGGTGGGCAAGACCGCCACGTTCTATGCGTTCGGCACCTTCAACCAGCGCGACACCGAAGGCGCCAACTACTTCCGCTACCCCGACAGCGATGCCAACTGGAAGGAGGTGTACCCGAACGGTTACCGCCCCATTTCCGAGGGCGAGAACCGCGACGTGCAGGCCGTGGCCGGCGTGCGCGGGCAGTGGGGCGAGTGGAGCTATGACGGCAGCGTGGATTACGGCCAGAACGACTTCACCTACCGCCTGCGCGATTCGATCAACGCCTCGCTGGGCCCGACCAGCCCGACCCGCTTCAAGACCGCCGATTACCAGTACGCGCAGACCGTGGGCAACCTGGATCTGAGCCGTGTGTTCAGCCAGAGCGACAGCATCACCCATACCCTGGGGCTGGGCGCGGAAGTGCGCCACGAGCGCTATGAAACCCGCCCCGGAGATCCGTCCAGCTATGCCGCGGGCCCGTACACCGACCGCCCGACCGGCTCGCAGGCCGGCGGTGGCCTGACCCCGCAGGATGCGGCCTCGCTGGCCCGCGATGTGGCCAGCGCCTATGCCAGCCTGTCCAGCCAGTTCGGCGATCACTTCTCCACCGACCTGGCCGCGCGCTACGAGCACAACGATGATTTCGGCGGCGAACTGACCGGCAAGCTCGGCCTGCGCTACGAATTCACCCCGGCCTTCGCCCTGCGCGGCGCCATCTCCAACAACTTCCGTGCGCCGTCGCTGGCACAGATCGGCTACGAGTCCACGTCCACCGGCTACAACGCCGCCGGCCAGCTGGTGCAGGGCCGCCTGCTCTCGGTGAACAACCCGATCGCCCGCGGCCTCGGCGCGCAGGACCTGAAGCCGGAAAAATCGCTGAACACCTCGCTGGGCTTCACCAGCCGCATCGGCGAGCATTTCGACCTGTCGCTGGACTTCTTCCAGATTGATATCGACGACCGCATCGCCTTGTCTGAAAGCATCACCGGCGATGCGCTGACCGACTACGTGGCCGCCAACTACGGCGTCACCGGCCTGCAGAGTGCCAGCTTCTTCGTCAACGCCGCCGACACCCGCACCCGCGGTGCCGAGCTGGTGACCAACTGGCGCCAGGCGCTGGGCGATGGCCAGCTGCTGCTGACCGGCACCTACGCCTATACCAAGACCACGCTGAAGAACGTGCTGGCCACCCCGGCCCAGCTGCAGGCGCTGGATGCGGACTACGTGCTGTTCGGCATCGAAGAGACCAACACCCTGACCGATGCCACCCCGCGCAGCCGCGCCGGCTTCTCGGCCGCCTGGAGCAACGACCACTGGTCGCTGAGCAGCCGGGTGAACCGCTACGGCAGCGCCACCCGCGTGTTCAACTTCGGCGACGGCTACATTCCGCGCCAGACCTACCAGGCCGAATGGCAGCTGGATGCGGAAGTGGAATACCGCTTCAACAAGCAGTGGAGCGTGGCCATTGGCGGGCAGAACCTGACCGACAACTATCCGGACAAGTCCAACGACGATATCTACTACTACGGCAACCTGCCGTACGACGTGCTGTCGCCGATCGGCAGCAACGGCGCGTACTACTACGGTCGCGTGCGTTATACGTTCTGATGCCGCGCAGGGCGGCCCATCGAAGTGATGGGCCGCCCCGGTGGAATCGGCTGGCTTGAATCGACTGGGAAAACGACCGGCTCAAATCGACCGGGAAAAACGATCGGGTAGAGTCGACTGTTAGTTGTGATCTCTCTGTACGTTGTTCATCCGGGACATCTCTGGAAAATGGTGGTTACCACACCTCTCCAGATCCCAAAGAGCCCGGATGAACAACCATAAAAATGCCCGTTTAACGCCGTTTAGTCGAGAACTTCTTGTCCGTCGCATCCTCCAC
>NZ_CP025996.1:3349939-3704816 GCF_003086875.1 Stenotrophomonas sp. ZAC14D2_NAIMI4_6
CCGGACCAACGCAATTCCGTGCTGACCCAATGGCTGCACCACTACAACTGGCACCGTCCCCATATGGGGATCGGCGGCCAGCCACCTATCTCCAGAGTGCCGCTGAACAACGTAGTGGGTTTACACAGTTAGTCGACTGCTGTGGGCACCCCGCGAAAATCCCGCGCTACGCGCGATAGTCGACTGACAGTCGACTCTACCCCCATCACCCCCATCGCCCCCGTCCCCCGCTACAACCGTCGGCACCCACCATGGCAGGGCCGTAGCCTGCCCTCGACCTGGCCTACACGCCGCCGCTGGCACCCTGCGGGGCATGGCTGAACCGCTCCCCCTGCGTCCGCCACCGCCGTTGCTGGACGACGCCTGCGCGTTGTTCCTCGACGTCGATGGCACGCTTATCGAATTCGCCGCACGGCCCGATGCCGTGCACCTGCTACCCGACGTGCGTGAGGCCATCGGCCGCATCAGCGACCGCCTGGAGGGCGCCGTGGCCCTGATCAGCGGGCGCCCACTGGAACAGCTGGACCAGCTGTTCGCCCCCCTGCAACTGCCCGCCGCCGGCCTGCATGGCCATGAGATGCGCAGCGCCGATGGCCGCGTGCTGCGCGATGACCACGACGATGACACCGGCGAATGGCTGCATGCCCTGCACCAGCAGGCCATGCGCTTCGCCCACGGCTACCCCGGCGTGCTGGTGGAGGAAAAAGGCGTGGGTCTGGCCCTGCACTGGCGAGGCGCACCGCATGCCGGCGACGACGTGCGCGCGTTCGCCGAACGCCATGCGCGCGGCCGGCCGAGCTACCGCCTGCAACCCGGCGACCATGTGGTCGAGTTCGTACCGGTGGGCACCGACAAGGGCCGCGCCCTGCGCCGCATGATGCAGTACCTGCCCTTCCGCGGCCGCCTGCCGGTGTTCCTGGGCGATGACCTGACCGACGAATACGGTTTCGAAGCCGCCAACGGCCAACACGGCTGGAGCGTGCTGATTGGCGAACGCGAGCCCAGTGCCGCGGTGTTCGCCCTGCCCGACATACGCAGCGTGCACGCCTGGCTGCGTGAGAATGCCTATTGACCCCCGGCCCCCACGGCCATAACCGGATATTTCTGCGTGATGACCCAACCCGATCTTGATCTGGGCGTGGTCGGCAACGGCAGCTTCGGCGCCCTGGTCGACAAGCATGCCCGCGTGGTGTGGAGCTGCCTGCCCACCTTCGATGGCGACCCCACGTTCTGTGCGCTGCTGTCGCCGAACCAACAGGAAGGCGGCGATTTCGCCATCGAACTGGAGGATTTCGCCAGCAGCGAGCAGAGCTACCTGACCAACACGGCGATCCTGCGCACCGTGCTGCACGACCACCACGGCGGCGCGCTGGAAATCCTCGACTTCGCCCCGCGCTGGCGCCAGAACGACCGCTTCTACCGACCGGTCAGCCTGATCCGCCAGGTGCGCCCGCTGGCCGGCAGCCCGCGCATCGTGGTGCGTGCACGGCCGCTGGCCGACTGGGGCGCACGCGTGCCCGAATCGACCTGGGGCAGCAACCACGTGCGCTGGATCCTGCCCGACCACGTGCTGCGCCTGACCACCGACGTGCCAGTGCGCTTCGTGCGCGACGGCCTGCCCTTCGTGCTCAACCACCCCATCCACCTGGTGCTGGGCGTGGATGAATCGCTGAACCGTTCGATCAGCGGCTACGTGCAGGAAGCCTTCCAGCGCACGCGCGACTACTGGCGCGAATGGGTGCGCTACCTTTCCATTCCGCTGGAATGGCAGGACGCGGTGATCCGCAGTGCGATCACCCTGAAGCTGTGCCAGTACGAAGACAGCGGCGCGATCATCGCGGCCATGACCACCTCCATTCCCGAAGCGCCCGGCAGCGTGCGCAACTGGGATTACCGCTACTGCTGGCTGCGTGATGCGGCCTTCGTCGTGCGCGCGTTGAACCGTCTGGGCGCTACCCGCACCATGGAACAGTTCCTGGGCTACATCTTCAACCTGGCCACCACCGACGGCACGCTGCAGCCGCTGTACGGCATCGGTTTCGAGGCCAAGCTGGACGAAGACGAAGTGCCTACGCTGTCTGGCTACCGCGGCATGGGCCCGGTGCGCCGCGGCAACCTGGCCTGGGTGCAGCGCCAGCACGATGTCTATGGCAGCGTGGTGCTGGCTTCCACCCAGCTGTTCTTCGACCGCCGCCTGCAGGACCCGGGCGATGCCCACACCTTCGCGCGGCTGGAACCGTTGGGCGAACAGGCCTTCGCCCTGCACGACGTGCCCGATGCGGGCCTGTGGGAATTCCGCGGCCGCACCGAAGTACACACCTACACCAGCGCCATGTGCTGGGCCGCCTGCGACCGCCTGTGCAAGATCGCCGTGCGCCTGAAGCGCGATGACCGCGCGCAGTACTGGCGCGAGCGCGCCGACACCATCCATGCGCGCATCATGGCCGAGGCCTGGAGTGATGAACACGGCCACTTCACCGACACCTTCGGCGGCCACCGCCTGGACGCCTCGCTGCTGCTGCTGGCCGATATCGGCTTCATCGATGCAATGGACGCGCGCTTCATCGCCACGGTGGAAGCCATCGGCCGTGATCTGAAGCACGGAAATTCGTTGTACCGCTACGTGGCGCCGGACGACTTCGGCGAACCGGAAACCAGCTTCACCATCTGCACCTTCTGGTACATCGACGCGCTGGCTGCGATCGGCCGCATCGACGAAGCACGCGAGATGTTCGAGCTGCTGCTGAAGCAGCGCAACCATCTGGGCCTGCTATCCGAAGACCTGGCCTTCGATGGCGGCGAAGCCTGGGGCAACTTCCCGCAGACGTACTCGCACGTGGGGTTGATCACCGCCGCCATGCGCCTGTCGCGGTCCTGGCAGGAGGCCTCGTGAGTCGTCTGGTTGTTGTTTCCAACCGCGTGGCCCTGCCCGGCGAAAACCGCGCCGGCGGCCTGGCAGTGGGCCTACTGGCCGCACTGAAGGAGCGCGGTGGCCTGTGGTTCGGCTGGAGCGGCAAGAGCGTGCGCGAAGGTAGCGGCACCCTGCACCAGCAAAAGGACGGTGACATCGAATTCGTCACCCTGGACCTGAGCAAGCGCGAGGTGGATGGCTACTACAAC
Organism: Stenotrophomonas sp. ZAC14D2_NAIMI4_6; assembly: GCF_003086875.1. Classification (NCBI taxonomy): domain Bacteria; kingdom Pseudomonadati; phylum Pseudomonadota; class Gammaproteobacteria; order Lysobacterales; family Lysobacteraceae; genus Stenotrophomonas; species Stenotrophomonas sp. ZAC14D2_NAIMI4_6. The sequence goes on from NZ_CP025996.1 coordinate 3,353,060, forward strand.
GGCTTCGCCAACCGCACGCTGTGGCCGCTGCTGCACTTCCGCCTTGACCTGGTGGACTACGACCGCGGCACGCGCGAGACCTACCAGAAGGTCAACGCCCTGTTTGCCGACAAGCTGGCACCGCTGCTGCGCGAAGACGATATCGTCTGGATCCACGATTACCACCTGATTCCGCTGGGCGCGCTGCTGCGCGAACGTGGCATCGGCTGCCGCATCGGCTTCTTCCTGCACATTCCCATGCCCTCGGCGGATCTGCTGCAGGCCATGCCCGACCACCTGCGCCTGTTCTCGGCGCTGTACGCCTACGATCTGGTCGGCTTCCAGACCCAGCGCGATACCGACCGTTTCCAGACCTACCTGCGCCTGTTCGGCGGCGGCAAGGTGCTGGGCGACGGCCAGCTTGAAGCGCCCGGCGGCCGACGTTTCCGCGCGGCCGCCTTCCCCATCGGCATCGATACCGCGCTGATTGCCCGACAGGCCGGCACCGCCGCCAGCAAGGCCGCAGTGAAGGACCTGCGCAGCAGCCTGCGCGACCGCCAGCTGGCCATCGGCGTGGACCGCCTGGACTATTCCAAGGGCCTGCCCGAGCGCTTCCGCGGTTTCGAACGCTATCTGGAACGCCACCCCGACCAGCGCGGCTCGCTGACCTACCTGCAGATCGCCCCGGTATCGCGCGGCGATGTGAGCGAGTACCGCCATCTGCGCAGCACGCTGGAACAGATTGCCGGCCACATCAATGGCGGCCACGCCGCGCCGGACTGGACCCCGCTGCGCTACGTCAACCAGAACTTCACCCATGCCACCCTGACCGGCTTCTACCGCGCCGCCGCGGTCGGCCTGGTCACGCCGCTGCGCGATGGCATGAACCTGGTGGCCAAGGAATACGTGGCCTCGCAGGACCCGGACGATCCTGGCGTGCTGGTGCTGTCCCTGCTGGCCGGCGCCGCCGACGAAATGAAGCAGGCACTGCTGGTGAACCCCTACGACCTGGATGGCATGGCCGACGCCATCGCCACCGCCGCCACCATGTCACTGCGCCGCCGCAAGGAACGCTGGCACGCCATGATGGAGCACCTGCGCACCTACGACATCAACCACTGGCGGCGCAGCTATCTGGAGGCGCTGGAGGGGTAACCGCCGCCCCCTATGCATGTCGTAATCGGCACGAAAACGATTGCGCTTGAAACCATTCGATTGACGGTCCCCGCAGGCTCCAACGCCGTGTCGCATTCGGCACGGTTTGCCTGTAAAGCTGGCTTGGCACAAGGCGTTCGTCGTCCAGGGCTGTGCGCTCAGCGCAGCAAACGAAAGCGCCCCTCACCGACACATTTCATTTTGCGTTGACGCTTTCTGCCCAAAGTGACGCCCCCTGAAGCTCCTGCATCACGCCGGGGCACCTTGGGGATTCACCGCATGTCCGCCTACGACCGTTTCATCGCTGCAGCCACCACCCGCCTGGACCTGGGCCACCGTACCCGCTGGGTCGTGGATGTCCTGGTCGGCTGGATCGCATCGCACCCACTGGGCATGGACGGGCTGCAGCAGCAGTTCGAACAGGCCGGGCTGGGGGCGCGCTTCCAGTCCTGGCAGCGCCCCGACGCCGTCGCCCTGCCCGTGGTGGCCAGCGAACTGGAACGCGCGCTCGGTGCACATGCAATGAACGGCCTGGCGCGCCGCAGTGGCCTGTCACCGGGCGCATTCCGGGTGACCGCCTGCGATCTGCTGCCGGGGCTGATCCGGCTGCTGTCATCGTCGGCCGGGCAACCGCTGCTGCGCCGCCCTGCCCGCCGCAGCGCGCCGGCGGGCACGCCCCAGCGCATGATGGGGACCGCGCCATCGCATGCGATGTACGGCATGGCACTGCGCAGCGTGCTGTGGCTGCTGGCCGTCGGCGCCGTGCTGGCCGTCACCACCGGCCTGCTGTGGAAGGCGCGCACACCGCTGTGGAGCGCCACGACCATCGTGCCCGAACACGCCGCACGGCTGCGGCTGGAGCAGCAGGGCAGCCAGGTGCAGGTGGATGGCTGCCTGCCCACCGAAGCCGATCGCCGCCGCGTCTGGAACGCACTGGTGGCCGTACACGGTCGCCACAACCTGCGCGGTGGCATCACCCTGGACCCGCGCGCGCAGGCACCGAACTGGCTGGACCGGTTGATCACCCGACTGCCGCAGTGGCAGGGCGATGGCCTGCGCCTGGCGTTCGATGACCAGCAATTGCTGATCGATTCACAGCGCTTGCCGGACGCGCAGCGACGGGCACTTTCCCAGCAACTGCGGCAGGACTTCCCGGCACTGCAGATCAGCGGCCTGTGGGGCCCGGGCCTGGCGGCACTGGCCCAGCTTCCGCCCACTGCCGACAGCGCACAGCACGTGGCAGCGCTGAACCTGACCACGCTGAAGTTCCACCAGGGCACGAGCACCTTGACCGCCGATTCGCACGAAACGCTGGGCGCCGTGGCGACCACGCTGCGCAACGTGGCGCCGGGCGCACGGGTGGAAGTGGCCGCGCATACCGACAGCCACCACGGCACGGCCAGCGACAACCTGCACCTGAGCCAGCAGCGCGCCGACGCGGTGGTGCAGGCGCTGCAGGAACGCGGCGTGCCCGCCAGCATGCTGGTGGCCAGGGGCTACGGACAGGACCAGCCCATCGCCGACAACCGCAGCCATGACGGGCGCGCGCAGAACCGGCGCATTGGCTACCGGCTGCTGGAATGATGGGGGGCGATGCCGCCGACCGGTTGCTCGACTGCTGTTGGTAGAGTCGAGCCTTGCTCGACTGCTGTTGGTAGAGTCGAGCTTGCTCTACTGCTGCACAACCAGTCGAGCATGGCTCGACTCTACAGACAGATCAGTCGAGCAAGCTCGACTAATCCAGGAAGCGCGCGGCCTGTTCCGCGCTGGGCAGGAAGCAGGCATCGTGGCGCCCGAACCAGCGGTAGCGGTTGCGCGCCAGCACGCGGTACGCGCGGTCGCGCCACGCCTGCGGCAGCACGCGCAGCGCGCCGGCCAGCCGCCACGGCCCGCCCAGGCCGGCCAACACCCGCAGGATCGCGTCGGTGTCGGTCCAGGCGCCCTGTGCGTCCACCAGCAGGAAGGACAGCGGGTCGTTCGGGTCCAGCCCGTGCGCGCGCAACAGGCCACTGCCGTGCGCGCCCTGCATGGCGGCGAAGCGGTAGCGGCGGTGGCGGTCGAAGCGCAGCAGGAAGCGTACCCAGCGGCTGCACAGCGCGCAGACGCCATCGAACACGATCACGGCTGGCGGGATGGGGTCAGAGCCCTTTTCTGCCGAAAAGGGATCTGACCCCGCCGCGACCAAGGGGTCGGATCCCTTCCCGCCAGGGAAGGGCTCTGACCCCGTAACGGGCTCACCCCGGCTCATGCCATCCACACCAGCGTGGCCATGCGCCCGGTACGGCGATCGCGACGGTGCGAATACAGATCCGGGTCGGCCATGGTCGACACCGTGCCACCATGGATGTTGGCCGGATCCATGCCTGCGCTCTGCAAGCGCTGGCGCGCCAACGCGAACAGGTCCACCTTCCAGTGCCCCTGGCGGGTGGCCACGAATGCGGCCGCGGCCGCCGGGTCGTGGCCGACGAAGGCGTGGTACACCTCTTCGCCGATCTCGTAGTCCTGCGGTCCGGCCGCCGGGCCCAGCCAGGCGCGCAGCTGCGCCGGGGCGGTGGTCATCGCGGCCACCGTGTGTTCCAGCATGCCGTCGGCAAGCCCGCGCCACCCGGCATGGGCAGCGCCCACTTCGCTGCCATCGGCGGCGGTAAACACCACCGGCAGGCAATCGGCGGTCAGGATGGCCAGCACCACGCCACGCTCCGAGGTGACCGACGCATCGGCCACTGGTTCGCTGGCGCCTGCCTGCGGCGGCGCGTTGAAGCGCAGCACCGTGCTGCTGTGTACCTGGCGCAGCCAGTGCGGCGCCGACGGCAGGGCCAGGCCCTGCTGCAGCAGCTGGCGGTTGTGCTCCACGTTGGCCGGGGTATCGCCATCGGCAGCATGCCGGTTGCCCAGGTTGAACTGGTCGAACGGCGCCGGCGAAATACCTGCGCCGTGGCGACGGGTGGTCAGCGCCCGCACTCCCGGCGGTGCCGGCCAGTCAGCCTGCAGCAGCGGCAGTGCGGCGGCCATTACCAGCGGTCCCGTTCGCGCGCAGCGAAGGCTTCGCTGTCTTCGCGCAGCACCTTCATCAGGTGCAGCATGTCGGCCGGCACCGGCGCACTGTTGCGCACCGGCTGGCCAGTGATCGGGTGCACGAACTCCAGGGTTTCAGCGTGCAGCGCCTGGCGCTTGAAGCCGCGCAGCGCGGCCACCAGTTCGTCGCTGGCGCCCTTGGGCAGCTTCAGCGCGCCGCCGTACAGCGGGTCACCCACGATCGGGTGGCGCAGGTGCGCCATGTGCACGCGGATCTGGTGGGTGCGGCCGGTTTCCAGGCGGCATTCCAGCGCGGTGTGGGCGCGGAAGCGCTCGCGCAGGCGGTAATGGGTCACCGCTTCCTTGCCATCTTCGCGCACGCCCATCTTCAGGCGGTCGCGCGGGTGGCGGTCGATCGGGGCATCGGCGGTACCGCCGGCCACCAGCGCGCCCATCACCACGGCCAGGTACTGGCGGTGCACATCGCGCGCGGCCAGCTGTTCCACCAGCGCGGTCTGCGCTTCCAGGGTACGGGCCACCACCATCACGCCGCTGGTGTCCTTGTCCAGGCGGTGCACGATGCCGGCGCGCGGCAGCACGGCCACCGACGGGTCGCGGTACAGCAGGGCGTTCACCAGGGTGCCGCTGTGGTTGCCGGCACCGGGGTGCACCACCAGGCCCACCGGCTTGTTGATCACCAGCAGGTGCTCATCCTCGAACAGCACGTCCAGCGGGATGTCTTCGGGCTGGGCGTCGGTCTGGGTGTCCAGCACCACGGTCAGGCTCACCACCTCGCCGCCGCGCAGCGGGTCGCGCGGGCGGGCCTGGGCGCCGTCCAGCAGCACATCGCCGGATTTGATCCACTCGGTCAGGCGCGAGCGGGAATATTCGGGGAACAGTTCGGCCACAACGGCGTCGAAACGCCGGCCGGCGGCGGTATCGGGAACGATGGCCTGGCGGGCCGATTCGGAAGTTTGTTCAGACATGGCAAGGGGGATCTTTGAAATTTTGGGGTCCGGGCGGCCGGTTTCAGTCGCAGGACAGGACACTAGGCTATCATCGACCCTTCGTATTCCAGACGCGTCCCGCCTTGACCCCATGATCCGACGCTCCGCCATGCTCTCCGCGCCCGTCCGCCTCACCGCCCTGCTGCTGGTGCTGGTCATCGCCGCCACCGGTTGCCACCGCGGTGCCAAGAAGGGGGATCGCCCCGATGAAGGCACGCCTGTCGAACAGCTGTACGACAAGAGCCACGCGCTCATGAAGGGCGGCAACTGGAGCGGCGCCGAAGCCAGCTTCCGCCGTCTGGTGGCCCAGTACCCGTACGGCCCGTACACCGAACAGGCGATGATCGAGACCGCCTACGCCCAGTACAAGGCCGGCAAGCACGATGACGCGGTGTCCAGCATCGACCGCTTCATCCGCACCTACCCGACCCACCGCAACATCGCCTACCTGTACTACCTGCGCGGTCTGGCCAACTCCAATCGCAATACGGTTTTCCTGCGCCGCGTATGGTCGCTGGATCCCAGCCGCCGCGATCTGTCCACCCCGCACCAGGCCTATGCCGACTTCAACATCGTGGTGGACCGTTACCCGAACAGCCGCTACGCCGCCGATGCGCGCCAGCGCATGATCGTGCTGCGTGACGTGTTCGCCCAGCACGAGCTGGACAACGCCCTGTACTACCTGCGCCGCGAAGCCTATGTTTCCGCCGCCGGCCGCGCCAACTACCTGCTGGAAACCTACCCGCAGAGCGCGTACCAGTACGACGCCGTGGCGGTGCTGGGTGAAGCCTACACCCACCTGGGCAACAAGACGCTGGCCGACGATGCCCGCCGCGTGCTGACCCTGAACCAGCCCACCCACCCGTGGCTGGAAGGCAAGTGGCCCAAGTACCCGTGGATGATCCGCAAGCTGAACCCGTTCGCCGGCGAGAAGTCCGCCAGCACCGGCCAGCGCAACGCACGGCTGGAAAAGAAATAAGAAAGCGAAGGGCCCCGCAAGGGGCCCTTTCCTTTTGTAGCGTCGAGCCATGCTCGACGGCGCGCGGCGTTTGGGCGCTGGGGATGCCCCATCCACGCATGGCGTGGATCTACCGGAGAGCCTCGCCGAACACCGTGCGGACCAAGGTCCGCACCTACCGGGGAAGGGGTGGCGCGGGCCGCCCTTATCCCTTGAACCCGTTGCTGATCGGGTACCGGCGCTCGCGGCCGAATGCCCGGCGCGACACCTTCGGCCCCGGCGCGGCCTGGTGGCGCTTCCACTCGCTGATGCGCACCAGGCGCAGCACCCGGTCCACCACGGCCGCGTCGTAGCCGGCCGCCACGATCTCCGTGCGCGACTGCTCCTGGTCCACGTAGCGGTACAGGATGCCGTCCAGCACGTCGTAGGCCGGCAGCGAATCCTGGTCCAGCTGGTTCTCGCGCAGCTCGGCCGACGGCGGGCGGCTGATCACCGCCGGCGGAATGACCGGCGCGCCGCCCACGGTGTTGCGCCACTTCGACAGCCCGAACACCTCGGTCTTGTACAGGTCCTTCAGCGGCGCATAGCCACCGCACATGTCGCCATAGATCGTGGCGTAGCCCACCGCGTATTCGCTCTTGTTGCCGGTGGTCAGCAGCAGGCCGCCGAACTTGTTGGCCAGCGCCATCAGGATCACGCCGCGGCTGCGCGACTGCAGGTTCTCTTCGGTCACATCCGGCGTGGTGCCTTCGAACATCGGCGCCAGCGATTCCATCAGGCCCTTGAAGGCCGGCTCGATCGATACCGCTTCCAGCTTCACGCCCAGCGCCTGGCACTGCTCGGCGGCCAGATCGTTGGACATGCCGGCGGTGTAGCGCGAGGGCAGGCGCACGGCGGTCACGTTCTCCGCGCCCAGCGCATCCACGGCCAGGGCCAGAACCAGCGCCGAATCGATGCCGCCGGACAGGCCCAGCCACACCTTCTTGAAACCGTTCTTGCGGCAGTAATCCTGGATACCGCGGGTCACCGCGCGCCAGGCCAGCGCATCCATGCTCTCGTCGCCATCGTCCATCCACACATGCGGCAGGAAGCGGCGGCTGGCGCCGTCGTAGTCCACCACCAGCCACTGGTCCATGAAGGCCGCCGCGGCCGGGTGTACCGTGCCATCGCCATCGGCCACCACCGACGCACCGTCGAACACCAGGGCGTCCTGGCCGCCCACCACGTTCAGGTAGGCAATGGCCGCCCCGCTCTCGCGGGTGCGCGCGGCCAGCACGGCGTCGCGCTGGGCATGCTTGCCGCGCTCGTAGGGCGACGCGTTGGGCACCACCACCAGCTGCGCGCCGGCCTGCACGGTGTCGGCCATCGGCTCGGCGAACCACAGGTCTTCGCAGATCAGCAGGCCCACCGCAATGCCGTTCACTTCGAACACGCAGCTGCCGCCATCGGGGTCGACATCGAAGTAGCGGCGCTCGTCGAACACGGCGTAGTTGGGCAGCTCGCGCTTGCGGTAGGTCTGTTCCACCAGGCCATCGCGCAGCACGCTGGCGGCGTTGTAGACCACCGCGCCGGCGGCCTGCGGCCAGCCCACCACGGCGGTGATGCCACGGCAGGCGGCGGCGATGCGGGTCATCGCCTGCTCGCATTCGTACAGGAAGCCCGGGCGCAGCAGCAGATCTTCCGGCGGGTAGCCGCTGACCGCCAGCTCGGGGAACATCACCAGCTCGGCGCCGTACTCATCGCGCGCCTGGCCGATCATCTCGATGATGCGTTCGGAATTGCCGGCAACATCGCCGACCGGGAAATCGAACTGCGCCATCGCGATACGGATCGAAGCCATGGGGGTCCAGCCTGTGGTTGCAATGCACCCATTGTAACGCCGGGGTCAGATCCCGTTTGCGCCGCAAAGGGGCTCTGACCCCGCCCCGGACGCACAAAGGCCGCCCGGAGGCGGCCTTTGTATCAAGCAAGTCGAGCATGGCTCGACTCTACAAAATCGTGCCGGCCAGAGGCCGGCGACGATCTTATTTGACCAGCTTGGCGATGGCGGCGCCCAGGTCGCCCGGCGAGCGGACGGTGACGACACCGGCAGCTTCCATGGCGGCGAACTTGCCTTCGGCCGTGCCCTTGCCGCCCGAGGCGATCGCACCGGCGTGGCCCATGCGCTTGCCGGCCGGAGCCGACGCACCGGCGATGAAACCGACAACCGGCTTCTTCACGTGGTTCTTGATGTACTCGGCGCCGGCTTCTTCAGCGTCACCGCCGATTTCGCCGACCATGATGATGCCTTCGGTCTGCGGGTCTTCGTTGAACAGCTTCAGGCAGTCGACGAAGTTCAGGCCGTTGATCGGGTCACCACCGATACCGATGCAGGTGGACTGGCCCAGGCCGACTTCGGTGGTCTGCTTGACCGCTTCATAGGTCAGGGTGCCCGAACGCGACACGATGCCGATCTTGCCCGGCTGGTGGATGTGGCCCGGCATGATGCCGATCTTGCACTCACCCGGGGTGATGACGCCCGGGCAGTTCGGCCCGATCAGCACGGTGTCCGGATGCGAACGGGTCAGCACGTTCTTCACGCGCAGCATGTCCAGCACCGGGATGCCTTCGGTGATGCAGACGATGACCTTGATGCCGGCAGCAGCGGCTTCCAGAATCGCGTCAGCTGCGTACGGCGGCGGCACGTAGATGACCGACGCGTTGGCGCCGGTGCTCTGCACGGCGTCGGCAACGGTGTTGAAGACCGGCAGGTCGATATGGGTGGTGCCACCCTTGCCCGGGGTCACGCCGCCAACGACCTGGGTGCCGTACTCGATCATCTGAGTGGCGTGGAAGGTGCCCTGCTGGCCGGTGAAGCCCTGCACGATCACCTTGGTGTTCTTGTTGATCAAAACAGACATGGTAATTCCTTGGTGTCGGTATCAGGCGGCGTTCTTGACAGCTTCAACGATCTTCTTGGCGCCATCGTTGATGTTGTCAGCCGGGATGATGGCCATGCCGCTGTCACGCAGCAGCTGCTTGCCTTCTTCCACGTTGGTGCCTTCCAGGCGCACCACGACCGGAACCTTGACGCCCACTTCCTTCACGGCGGCGATGATGCCTTCGGCAATCATGTCGCAGCGGACGATGCCGCCGAAGATGTTGACGAAGATGCCTTCGACCTTGTCCGAGGACAGGATCAGCTTGAACGCTTCGATGACGCGCTGCTTGTTGGCACCGCCGCCCACGTCCAGGAAGTTCGCCGGCTCGCCGCCGTTGAGCTTGATGACGTCCATGGTGGCCATGGCCAGGCCTGCGCCGTTGACCATGCAGCCGATGTTGCCGTCCATGGTGACGTAGTTGATGTCCAGTTCCGAAGCGATCACTTCGGTCGGATCTTCCTGGGTCTTGTCGCGCATGGCGACCAGGGCCTTCTGGCGGAACGCGGCGTTGTCGTCGCTGTCGAACTTGCCGTCCAGCGCGTACAGGTTGCCGTCGTCCAGGATGGCCAGCGGGTTGATTTCAACCAGGGCCAGGTCCTTTTCATTGAACAGGCGGTACAGGTTCACCATGATGCTGGCGAACTGGCCGGCCTGCTTGGCGGTCAGGCCCAGCTTGAAGCCGAAATCGCGGCCGTGGTAACCCTGCACGCCTTCGACGAAGTCGACGTTCAGCGAGTGGATCAGCTCCGGGGTTTCAGCAGCAACCTGCTCGATCTCCACGCCGCCTTCCGAAGAAGCGATGTAGGTGATGGTCTTGGTGCCACGGTCAACCAGCACCGACAGGTACAGTTCCTTGACGATCTCGCCGGCGGTGGTCACCAGCACCAGGTTGACCGGCAGTTCAACGCCTGCGGTCTGGTAGGTGGCCATCTTGGTGCCGAGCATCTTGGCCGCAGCGGCCTTCACATCGTCGGTGGTCTTGCAGAACTTGACGCCGCCAGCCTTACCGCGGCCGCCAGCGTGGATCTGCGCCTTGACCATCCAGGGGCCCTGGCCCAGAGCGTTGGCAGCGGCAACCGCCTCGTCCGGGGTCGCAGCGACCTTGCCGGCCGGGACCGGAATGCCGTATTCGGCAAGCAGTTGTTTTGACTGGTATTCGTGGAAATTCATGCGTCACCGTGGGAATAGGAACGACCGCACGCAATTCCTCAGGGGCCCCGGCGGGGCGCCGGCATGGACCGCGGCGGGCCCACTATTGTGGCCGAGCCGGCGCCGGGGCGCAAAGAAGTATGGACAAATGGCCAGACCCGGGCAGATTTCCGCCGTCATTCAGGCAGTTGCGGGCGCCGGGCGGGCCCGGCCACGCGCCCACCCGGGCCCGATTGCGCAGGAAATCGCTTCCACAGGCCTATACTGGACCCGGTAGCGTCGAGCTTGCTCGACGGGTGATCTGTAGCGTCGAGCCATGCTCGACGGGCGATCTGTAGAGTCGAGCCATGCTCGACTGCTTTGCCGAAGCAGTCGAGCATGGCTCGACTCTACAATGCGGTTCCGATGATCGGGGGAACATCGGCTACGCTGCAGGCCACCGCCGTCAAACCCAGTTCCAGGCAGCCAGAAGGGGAGTTCCGGCGTGTCACCCAGTGCTTCATTGATCGACCGCATCGAATCGATACCGCGGCGTGAGCTGTACTTCTTCGCCCTGTACCGGGTGCTGATCGCGTCGGTCATCGCCGCCCTGCTCTACAGCCCGTTGTCGGCCATGGTCGGCGAAGCCCACCACCCGCGCCTGGCCTATGCTGTGGGCGGCGCGTACCTGGGCCTGTCGCTGCTGTGGTTGCTGATCGGCCGCAGCGAGCGCTGGCTGCGCCCCACCGTGGTCGGTGGCGTGCTGCTGGATATCGTCGCCGCCAGCCTGCTTGCGCACGCCCTGCCCGGCGCCAGCGCCGGCATTTCGATGTCGCTGCTGTTCAACATCGCCGCCGCCGCCACCCTGCTGCCGCTCAGCTGGGGCCTGTGCCTGGCGCTGGCCGCCAGCGTGGCCACCGCCGCCGAATACCTGTGGAAGGTGCTGGAAGGCGGCGACCCCACCCGCACCCTGGCCGAACTGGCCATGTTCGCCACCAGCTACCTGGCGCTGGCCTTCATCAGCTACCAGGTGGGCAACCGCGCCCGTCGCAACCAGCAGCTGGCCAACCAGCGCGGCGACGAAGTGGCCAACCTGTTCCAGATCAACGAACTGATCATCCGCCGCATGCGCACCGGCGTGCTGGTGGTCGATGGCGAAAACCGCATCACCCTGGCCAACGAAGCGGCCTCGCTGCTGCTGGGCGACAACGATGGCGTGGGCGAAACCGGCCGCCTGGACCTGACCAGCATCGCCCCGGAACTGGCGCGCCGCCTCAACCGCTGGCGCAACGGCTGGACCCAGGACGAACTGCCGCTGCAGCTCAACCCCGACCAGCCGGAAGTGCAGCCGCGCTTTGCCCGCCTGCTGGCCGGCAGCGATCTGGCCCTGGTGTTCCTGGACGATTCCAGCGTGGTCTCGCGCCGCGCCGAATCGCTCACCCTGTCGGCCATGGGCCGCTTCTCGGCCAGTCTGGCCCATGAGATCCGCAACCCGCTGGCCGCCATCAACTACGCGGTGCAGCTGCTGGAAGAAGGCACCGGCTTCAACGAAAGCGACCGCCGCCTGCTGCAGATCATCCACCAGCAGTGCCAGCGCACCAACAGCATCGTGGAAAGCGTGCTGGGCCTGGCCCGGCGCGAACGCGCCACCCCGGAAAACGTCGATCTGGCCGCCTTCGTGCGCCGCTTCGTGCTGGAGTACAAGCAGGGCCAGACGCTGGAAACGGACAGCATCGAACCGATCATCACCGACACCTCGGTGCCGGCGCAGGTGGACACCCGCCACCTGTACCAGGTGCTGACCGTGCTGGTGCACAACGCGCTGAAGTATGGCCGCGTGGGCCAGCAGCCGGCACGCGTGCGCCTGCGCGTGGCCCTGCACGAGCGCAACGCGGTGATCGACGTGATGGACCGCGGCCCCGGCATTCCCGAAGCGGTGGCCGCGCAGTTGTTCCGCCCGTTCTTCACCACGTCCGAGCACGGCACCGGCCTGGGCCTGTATATCGCCCGTGAGCTGTGCCGCGCCAACCAGGCACGCCTGGATTACATCCCGGTGCCGGCCGGCGGCTCGTGCTTCCGCCTGGTCCTGCCGGGCCCGCACACCCTGCTTCCCACCTGATCCAGCGCGTCAAGTATTTGTCGCCTCCGCCCCCCTCGGCTATCTTTCCGCCCATGAACGAAACCCGCAGCGCTCTCATCGTCGACGATGAACGCGACATCCGCGAACTGCTGGTGCTGACCCTTGGCCGCATGGGCCTGCGCATCAGCACCGCCGCCAACCTTGCTGAAGCGCGCGAGCTGCTGGCCAGCAATCCCTACGATCTGTGCATTACCGACATGCGCCTGCCCGATGGCAACGGCATCGAGCTGGTGAGCGAGATCGCCCACCACTACCCGCGCACCCCCGTGGCGATGATCACCGCCTTCGGCAGCATGGATCTTGCGGTGGAAGCGCTGAAGGCAGGCGCCTTCGATTTCGTCAGCAAGCCGGTGGATATTTCGGTGCTGCGCGGGCTGGTGAAGCACGCGCTGGAACTGAACAACGCCGAGCGCCCTGCTACCGGCCCGGCCGCCGAACAAGCCGCGCGCCTGCTGGGCAGTTCGCCGGCCATGGACGTGCTGCGCACCACCATCGGCAAAGTGGCCCGCAGCCAGGCCCCGGTCTACATCCTGGGCGAATCGGGCGTGGGCAAGGAACTGGTGGCACGCACCATCCACGCCCAGGGCGCCCGCGCGGCCGGCCCGTTCGTGCCGGTGAACTGCGGCGCCATTCCCAGCGAGCTGATGGAAAGCGAGTTCTTCGGCCACCGCAAGGGCAGCTTCAGTGGCGCCCACGCCGACAAGCCGGGCCTGTTCCAGGCCGCCCATGGCGGCACCCTGTTCCTGGACGAAGTGGCCGAACTGCCGCTGCAGATGCAGGTGAAGCTGCTGCGCGCGATCCAGGAAAAATCGGTGCGCGCGGTGGGCGCGTCGAACGAAGAACCGGTGGACGTGCGCATCCTGTCGGCCACCCACAAGGACCTGGCCGAGCTGGTCGAAGACGGCCGCTTCCGCCACGACCTGTACTACCGCATCAACGTGATCGAACTGAAGGTGCCGCCGCTGCGCGAGCGCCGCCAGGACCTGCCCGACCTGGCCGGCTCCATCCTGGCACGGCTGGCCCGCAGCCACGGCCGTGGCACCCCGCTGCTGGCACCGTCGGCGCTGGACGCACTGGCCCAGTACGGCTTCCCTGGCAACGTGCGCGAACTGGAAAACATCCTGGAACGCGCCCTGGCACTGGCCGAAGAAGACCGCATTGGCGCCGACGACCTGCGCCTGCCGCAGCACGCCCCGCGCACCGCCGCGGGTGGCCAACCGGCCGTAGTGGCCGAAGCCGTGGCCGACCTGCAGCCCGGCAATGCCGCCCTGCCCTCGTACATCGAGCAGCTGGAACGCAGCGCCATCCAGCGTGCGCTGGAAGAGAACCGCTGGAACAAGACCCGCACTGCCGCGCAGCTGGGTATCACCTTCCGCGCGCTGCGCTACAAGCTGAAAAAGCTGGGAATGGAATAAGGGCCGGAAGGCCCCGGGGTCGGATCCCTTTCCGCAGGAAAGGGCTCTGACCCCATTGGGCTTGCGTTATCCACGCGTGGCGTGGATCTACCGGGCCAACCGCGTCAATCCTTGGTAACGCGGTTGATCTCAGCCAGGCTGGTCACACCCGCCGCCACCTTCTTCAGGGCCGACTGGCGCAGATCATTCACGCCGATCGCCTGCGCGGCTTCGGCAATCTGCAGGGCGTTGCCGCCGGCCAGCACGATGGTGGAAATTTCGTCGGTCATCGGCATCACCTGGTACAGGCCGGTACGGCCCTTGTAGCCCTCGGTGCATTCATCGCAGCCCACGGCTTCATGCAGCTGGATGCCCGCATCCAACTGTGCCTGGGTGAAGCCTTCGGCCAGCAGCGCGTGTGCCGGCAGTTCAGCCGGACGCTTGCAGTTGTTGCACAGCCGGCGCGCCAGACGCTGCGCGATCACCAGGGTGACCGAACTGGTGATGTTGTACGGGGCAATGCCCATGTTCATCAGACGCGCGATGGTCTGCGGCGCATCGTTGGTATGCAGCGTGGACAGCACCATGTGACCGGTCTGCGCCGCCTTGATCGCGATTTCCGCCGTTTCCAGATCGCGGATTTCGCCCACCATGATGATGTCCGGATCCTGTCGCAGGAACGAGCGCAGGGCCGCCGCAAAGGTCATGCCGCGCTTGTTGTTCTGCTGCACCTGGTTGACGCCGGGCAGACGGATTTCCACCGGGTCTTCGGCGGTGGAGATATTGCGCGTTTCATCGTTCAGGATGCCCAGCGCGGTATACAGCGAAACCGTCTTACCCGAACCGGTCGGGCCGGTCACCAGCACCATGCCGTAGGGCTTGTGGATGGCTTCCAGGAACAGCTTCTGCTGGTCCGGCTCGTAACCCAGCTTGTCGATACCCAGCTTGGCCGCGCTGCCGTCCAGGATACGCAGCACCACCTTTTCGCCGAACAGGGTCGGCAGCGTGCTGACGCGGAAGTCGATCTGCTTGCTCTTGGACAGGTTCAGCTTGATGCGACCGTCCTGCGGCACGCGCTTTTCGGCGATATCCAGCTGCGCCATCACCTTCAGGCGGGCGGCGATGCGCTGGTTCAACTTCACCGGCGCGCGCGCCACCATCTTCAGCAGACCATCGATGCGCAGGCGCACGCGGTAGTCGTCTTCGTAGGGCTCGAAGTGGATGTCCGAGGCGCCCTTGCGGATCGCATCGACCAGCACCTTGTTGACGAACTTCACCACCGGGGTGTCGTCGCCCTTGGCGTCTACGCCGCTGTCGCCGGCTGCGGCATCTTCTTCACCACCGCTGATATCAAGGTTGGCCAACGCATCATCGTCGCCCCCCAACGAATCGCCCAGAGTGTCGTGGCTGGAATGCCACTGCTCCAGGGTGCGGCGGATCTGGTCTTCATCGACCAGGATCGGCTCCACCACCAGGTTGGTGTGGAACTTGATCTCATCCAGCGAATGGGTGGGGTTGCTGGTACCCACGAACAGCTTGCCGCCGCGCTTGAACAGCGGCAACACGTTGTGTTTGCGTAGCAACTCCTCGCTGACCAGGCTCATGGCGTTCTGGCTGCTGTCGAACGTGGATACGTCGAACAGCGGCATGCCGAACTCAACCGAATTGGCCGCTGCCAGCTGGGCGGCCCCCACCACCTTGTTCTGTGCGAACCAGCTCGGCAGCGGCTGTTTGGCGGCCGTCGCCTTGGCCATGGCATCGCGGGCGCCGGCTTCGTCCAGGGCGCCGTCCTGCACAAGGCGACGGGCCAGGCCGGTGATGCCGACGAGATTGGCGGTGGTGGCTGTATTCATGGAAGCTTCCGATCTGGTGATGAACGATGCCGCCGAAACGGACACGGGCTGTCTGGACTAGGCGATCAGCACTGCAATCTAAACAACACTCCACCCATGTTACAGCTAGTGCAGCAGACTGGCCGTAGTTGGACCCGCACTGAGCATTGCAACATCGGATCCGCAGAACAGAGCCGCAGTGTCATCCATGCTCCAATGTTCACACCATGCCTTGCGGAGTTCCTGTACAGGGGCCTGCTCCGGCGCATCCTTGAGCTTCCAGCCTTTCTGGTCTGCGCGATTAATCAGGAGCAGCCCATCTTCCGGAATCTCTGCGGCCATCAACACCCAGCCATCCAGATAAACAGCTCGCTGCCTGCGGCTGATCTGAAAGTCTTTCCACTTCGGCTTCACCTCGACACGCCCGAGATCGTTGACCTGATACATGGACGCCATCTCTCGCAAGACTGCAGCTTCGTCAATGCTCGACTTACGCAACGAGCCCGGAAAGTATGATGACTCGACAAAGCGCAACCGCCTGCCGGGCATCGTAACTCCGTCATCCAGTAAATTGTAACCATCGCGCGCCACATGGTCCCGCACCCCCGCCCTGCTAATCAGCGTCGGCGCGATGTCAATCAAGCTCGCGGGCTCTGTACGCACGGCAGCGGCAATGGACTGCCTTCCGAATCCGGCGAATGAAAGCAGCACTGAAGTCTGAGGGGAACGAATAGCGGACCCACCATGCCCATTGACGATGCCACCTGGAACCTCTACCTCGCCGGGCGGCCATACATCCTTGCTCATGTCGAAGTCTTCGCCATGGTCAGACATCAGGACCACGATCGCATTATCCAGCCGCCCCGCTCTGCGCAGGTCATCCAGAAGCCTTCCTGCTTGGCGGTCGGCCGTCGAAATTGCGCGAAGGTAATCATGATTCGAGTCCTGAAACTGCCCTGCGGGTAGTTTTTCGAACTGATCATGCTCAAAAAAGCCGATTGGCTCGTAAGGCCAATGCCCCATGCAGAAATGCACATACATGAAAAGCGGCTTGTCAGCGGGAGTCTGCCGCACACCTCGACTGAGCAGACGACTGAACGCCTCAGGTCGGTACACAGATGCATGTGCTCGATTCCCGTACACATTTGGAGTCAGCAATCGCGACACAGGTGCAGCCATCATCAAGTTGCTCAATACATTGTCGCCAAGCACGCCCAACAGCATTTCGCTCACGCCCATCCTTGGAGACAGAATGCGCTGGAATCCAAAGGCCTGATCAATGTTCGCAAATCGCGTCTCATCCATCGCAAAGACAGTGTCATAGCCAGCCGCATCAAAGGCAAATGCCATACTCTTCGAGGTCAAGGCAGTATTGACGGGAAAGAGGTTCCCGCGGGCGCCGCTATGAGCGGGCCACTGACCGGTCAGCACGCTCATGGTGGCCGGAGATGTATGCGGCTGCGGAGTCAACGTGTCTTCAAAAATCACAGACCGATCAAGCACTGCCTCCAAGTTAGGCATGATTCGGAATGGGGCGTGGTTCCGGTGCAGATGATCAGGGCGAAGGGAGTCAATTCCAACGATGATCACGTCCGGCTTCTGCACGGACGGGGCACGCCCGCGTCCGGGAAAGGCATTTAATGCCGGAAGCAGTGCCAGAGCCACAACGGAAGCGAGTCCTGCTCGCATCCAGCCCGATCGTCGGCAACCAATGACCAACCAAGTCGAGAAGTAGGCAATGCAGACAAGCGCAAGCGCTATCGCAGTTGTGCGAGCACTCGCGCGGAGGAGCACGAGTCCCAGCGCATCCCCCGCCACGGACTCCGGGTACAACCAGGCCGCGACGAACGAGATCGTCATTGAGACCAGAAACAATTGAATGAGAAGCGCGGGAAGGCGCCGCCCAGCTCTCAAGCGTGGGGACAGTAACGCGTTGAACGCGGAAGCATTTGCCCAAGCAAAAGCGACGTGCAAGAGCAGCATCACGATGAAGTAAGGGGCCATTCCAGCAATGGCGATGGACAAGGGAAACCCCGCAAGTCCGCTACTACCCGCCTGTGGGAGTCCATTGATCAGTTCATACTGCCGCTGATAAAGCAGCACGATCTGGAGGATCAGCCACATCCCGGTCCATACGAAAGAAACTGCATACATGGGCAATCCCAAGCACCTTCAAATCCACTGAGGCTCTATGCAACCAGCTCAATGAAATAACAATCAAAACGAAAACGGGGAGGCAAAAGCCTCCCCGTTCATGCCATGGCAATTGCAGAGCAGATTAGCCCTGGCAGGTGCCCGGACGATACTTCTTCTCGACGGTGCCACCGCAGACCCAGGTGACCTGCGAGTTCGACTTCAGGCTGGCTTTCAGAGTGATGTCGCCGGTGGCGCCCGGAACGGTCGAGGACGCGGTGATGGTGCTGCCGTCCCAGGTTACGCCAGACACGAAGTCAGACTTCTGCACTTCCGGAGTCCAGGAGGCCGGCGGCAGAGCGCCCGAACCAGCTGCGTACTCCGAAACAGCGGTACGCACGGCGGAAGCGGCCAGGATTACTTCAGAGACCTTGGCCTTCTTGGTGTAGTCACTGTACGCCGGCAGAGCGATGGCGGCCAGGATGGCAATGATCGCGACAACGATCATCAGTTCGATAAGGGTGAAGCCCTTCTGGTTCTTCATATTCGTACATCCCCAAGATAGTGGTGGTTGATGTCAGTGCCCAGGAGCGGTCCAGCCAGCGGCCGGGTGAGCGGGTCCTGTGCCCTGCGGGTGGATCAACGCAGGTTGCGTGCCAACCCCGGCACGCCTCCCCCTGAATTTCCCCGGTGCCAATGATGGCAGCTATTTCGCGGATGGGAACCCCCCGGTGAGCATTCTGCGACGGAGGCGGCAATGTGACGCAGTGCGTCACCTTTGGTCGGCGGTCGGCACGAATTCGCATTCCGGTCGGCCTGCCCGCTGCCCAGATGGCGTTTAACCCGCTAACATCGGACACTGGATGCCCGCCTGGGGATGGCGGGCCGGGGAGCCTACATGTCTGTCAGTCGCAGTGCGATCAAGAAAGAGCCCGTGGCCCGCGCCACGATGGAGCTGCAGCCGTTTGTCTGGGAGGGGACCGACAAGCGAGGTGTGAAGATGAAGGGAGAGCAGTTGGCGAAGAGCGCCAACATGCTCCGGGCGGAGTTGCGTCGGCAGGGGATCAACCCTGGTCAAGTGAAGCCAAAGCCCAAGTCCATCTTTGGCGCCGCCGGAAAGCCGGTCGGTGCGAAGGACATTGCCTTCTTCAGTCGCCAGATGGCGACCATGATGAAGTCCGGTGTGCCGATCGTTTCGGCACTCGAGATCATCGGCAGCGGGCACAAGAACCCCCGCATGAAGAAGATGGTCGATGGCATTCGTACAGACATCGAGGGAGGCTCGTCGCTGTACGAAGCAGTGAGCAAGCACCCCGTACAGTTCGACGAGCTCTATAGGAACCTGGTTCGCGCAGGTGAGGGCGCCGGTGTTCTGGAAACAGTTCTGGACACGGTTGCCACGTACAAAGAGAACATTGAGTCGCTGAAGGGAAAAATCAAAAAGGCCCTGTTCTACCCGGCCATGGTTGTTGTTGTGGCCTTGCTGGTCAGCGCCATCATGCTGATTTTTGTGGTCCCTCAGTTCGAAGAGGTCTTCAAGAGCTTCGGCGCAGACCTCCCAGCGTTCACGATGATGATCGTGAATCTTTCCCGATTCATGGTGTCCTGGTGGTGGCTGATGGCCATCGTGTTGATCGGATCTACCGTAGGCCTCGTAATGGCTTATAAGCGATCCCTCAAGATGCAGCACGCCATGGACCGATTGATCCTCAAGGTACCGGTCATCGGCCAAATCATGAACAACAGCGCCATCGCGCGCTTCGCCCGCACCACGGCCGTCACCTTCAAGGCCGGCGTGCCCTTGGTGGAAGCACTGGGCATCGTCGCCGGGGCCACGGGTAACAAGGTCTACGAAGAAGCCGTCTTGCGCATGCGCGATGACGTTTCGGTCGGCTACCCTGTCAACATGGCCATGAAGCAGACCAATATCTTCCCGCACATGGTCATCCAGATGACCGGCATCGGCGAAGAGGCCGGCGCACTGGATACGATGCTGTTCAAGGTTGCAGAGTATTATGAGCAGGAAGTCAACAATGCCGTGGATGCCCTGAGCAGCCTGCTGGAACCGATGATCATGGTCTTCATCGGTGTCGTCGTAGGCGGCATGGTCATCGGCATGTACCTGCCCATTTTCAAGCTGGGCGCCGTCGTCGGATAAGAATAAACATGGCATTTCTCGACCAGCATCCCGGCCTCGGCTACCCCGCCGCGGCCGGCCTGGGGCTGCTGCTGGGCAGTTTCCTGAACGTCGTCATCCTGCGTCTGCCCAAGCGGCTGGAATGGCAGTGGAAGCGCGATGCGCGCGAGGTTCTGGAAGAACCGGACTACTACGAACCTGCCCCGCCGGGCATCGTGGTGGAGCCTTCGCACTGCCCGCACTGCAAGCACAAGCTGTCCTGGTACGAAAACATCCCCCTGTTCAGCTGGCTGATCCAGGGCGGGAAGTGCCGTCACTGCAAGGCCCCCATTTCCATCCAGTACCCGCTGGTGGAAGCGCTGACCGCGGTGATGGTGCTGGCCTGCGTGTGGCAGTTCGGCTTCGGCTGGCAGGGCTTTGGCGCCATCGTGCTGACCTGCTTCCTGATTGCCCTGTCGGGCATCGACCTGCGCACCCAGCTGCTACCGGACCAGTTGACCCTGCCGCTGATGTGGCTGGGCCTGATAGGCAGCATCGACAACCTGTACATGCCGGCCAAGCCCGCCCTGCTGGGCGCGCTGCTGGGCTACCTGTCGCTGTGGTCGGTGTGGTGGCTGTTCAAACAGCTGACCGGCAAGGAAGGCATGGGCCACGGCGATTTCAAGCTGTTGGCGGCGCTGGGCGCCTGGTGCGGCATGAAGGGCGTGCTGCCCATCATCCTGATGTCCTCGGTGCTGGGTGCCATCATCGGCTCGATCTGGCTGTACAGCCGGGGCCGTGACAAGGCGACCCCCATCCCGTTCGGTCCCTACCTGGCGCTGGCCGGCTGGCTGTTCTTCATGTGGGGCGAGCCGCTGCTGAACCAGTATCTGGTCATGAGCGGGCTGCGCTGACGGCACCGCCATGAGCCGCTACGTGGTGGGCCTGACCGGCGGCATTGCCGCCGGCAAGAGCGAAGTGACCCGGCGCTTCGAGGCGCTGGGGATCGTGGTGGCCGACGCCGATCTGGCCGCCCGCGCCGTGGTCGCCCCCGGCGCACCGGCCCTGGCCCGCATTGCCGAGCGCTTCGGCGCCGACATGCTGCTGGCCGACGGCACCCTGGACCGGGCGCGGTTGCGCGCCCACATCTTCGCCGACCCGGCCGAACGCACGGCACTGGAAGCCATCACCCATCCGGCCATACGCCGGCTGATGCAGCAGCAGTGCGAGCAGGCGCCCAGCCCCTATGCGATTGCCGCCATCCCCCTGCTGACCGAAGTGGGCGGACGCACGGCCTACCCGTGGCTGGACCGCGTACTGGTGGTGGACGCCCCCGAGGCCGTGCAGCATGCCCGGCTGATGCAGCGCGATGGCATCGATGCCGCGCTGGCCGACCAGATGATTGCCGCCCAGGCCAGCCGCACACAGCGGTTGGCGCTCGCCGACGACGTGGTGGTCAATGATGGTCACCCGGATGACCTGCAGGCGCAGGTGGAAGCGCTGCATGAGCGGTACCTGCAGCTAGCGCACTGAACGTGCGTAGAGTCGAGCTTGCTCGACTGAACAGTCTTTCCGCACGCCTGATCGGGGTCAGAGCCCTTTCCGCAGGAAAGGGATCTGACCCTGGGCGACTGACTGATCTGGGGTCAGAGCCCTTTCCGCAGGAAAGGGATCCGACCCTGGGAGGCTGACTGATCCGGGGTCAGAGCCCTTTCCTGCGGAAAGGGATCTGACCCCGCCGGTTCCCTGCCCTTCAGCCCAGTTGGCGGCGGGCGTACTGGGCCAGTTCGCGGGCGGCCAGCAGCAGACCTTCCACGACGTCAGGCGGCAGCTGTTGGCCGGCGCTGCCTTGCACGCGGGCGGCTTCGGCGGCGTGCAGCATCTGGATCAGGGCGTTCAGACCGGCCAGGGTGCGGCTCAGGCTGGCCAGAGTGACGGCCTGGGCCGGCGTCAGGCCAGTGGCCTTCTGCGGCTGGCCTTCGGCAGTGTCGCGGCCATCCATGCGGGCCAGCAGGTTCGGCAGCAGGTCGGTGGGTTCAGAGAGGACGTCTTCAATGCGTTCGGCAATCTCGGCCGGAAGCTGGTCGATGGAATCGCCAACCAGGCGATGCAGGTTGGGATAGGCGGTGCGCTGTGACATGGCGATGCTCCTCCGCAGACGGCGGGGCCACCTGCGGATGCAAGGTGGCGGACGGTGCGGGTTGGCGTACCGGATCACAACAATCAACGAAACACTCCGGCGGATTCCAATGAATCCCCACGCACCGTCCGCCAGAAGCGGGCACACGGTGCATATTCCATGATGGCCAGCGGCACATCAGAGGTTTGTTGATTGTTGGGTAGATTTCAGGACGCCAATCCCGGCCAAGGCACCTGCCCCGGCCGGGCCATCAGGCCATCGCATGCCTCGGCAATCACGAGGCAAAAGCGCCACCGCCCCGACTCCGCAGCCCATTCGTGCCGCCACGCACAGCCGCTGCGCGATACCGATCACATCACCACGGTGTCGGGGCCGCAGAGAACGGCGCAACATCACCCACGCACACGCCAGTCGCGTCACATCGCGCGCAGTACGCGCGCCGACCAAGGTCGGCGCCTACCGGGTTTCCGTTCGCCCGATTACAGCGGCTTCGGCGAGAACGTCAGCGTGGCGATCACGCCGCGCTGGCCGCCCGGCCGTACGCTCACCTGCCAGCCGTACAGATCGCACAGACGACTGACGATCGACAGGCCGATACCGCCGCCCTGCGAATGGCCGGCATGCGTGCCGCGATAACCGCGCTGGAACAGCTTGGCGGCATCTTCCTCGCTCAGGCCCGGGCCGCTGTCGGTTACCGACACCGCATTGCCGCCCACGTGCACGCGCACGTCGCCATCCTGCGAATATTTCACCGCATTGCCGATCAGGTTGCCCAGCGCCACCGACAGCGCGGCCTCGGGCGCGTCGATCACCAGATCGCGCTCGCCTTCCAGCACCAGCTCCAACGGCTTGCCGCCCAGCTGTGCGCGGTGTGCATCCAGCAGCTGCTCGGCCACACGGGCCACGTTGCTGGTGCCCTGCCCGCGCTCGTTGCGCGACAGCAGCAGCAGAGCGCCAATCAGGTCGCTGCACTGCTGTTCAGCACGCTGGATGCGCTGCAGACGCTGCAGCACCTTGTCGTCCAGACCCGGGCGGGTCAGCAGCAGTTCGGTGGCACCGCGAATCACGGCCAGCGGCGTGCGCAGCTCGTGGCTCACGTCGGCATTGAATTCGCGGTCGCGCTGCACCACTTCGGTCAGCCGCGATGAATAGTCGTCCAGCGCCTGCGCCAGCTGCCCCACTTCGTCATCGGGGAAGCGCGGCGCCAACGGCTCGGGGTCGCTGCTGCCGCCGCGATAGGCGCGCAGGCGTGCGGCCAGGTCGGACACCGGCTTCATCACCTTCGAGGCCGACCACCAGCCCAGCACCAGCGACAGCAGGCTGAACACCAGGACCGACAACACCAGCGCGCGGCTGAGCTGCTGCCCACCGCGCACGCTGTCGGTCATGTCATAGGCCAGGAAGAACCAGGCGTCGTCGGCCTTGCGCACCGCAAGTTTGTAGGCGTACGGCTGGCCCTGCTCGTCGGTGCCGCTCAGGTTGTAGTTGCCGTTGGGCAGCGCGGCCCAGTCCGGCTGGTTCTCGCGCACCCGGTCGAACTTGTCGCGCGAGTACGCATACGCCTTGATCTGCTGCACCGGCACTTCCGGGTTGCGCCCGGGGTGTTCGTAGAAGCGACGCGCGTACTCGTTGATGTTGCGGTTCATCACGTCTTCCACCAGCTGGTTTTCCACGCGGATGCGGGCCCAGTTGGTGGCGAACGCGAACAGGGTTGTCAGGCAGAAGCCCAACAACACGAATGACACGATGATGCGGCTGCGCAGGCGCCGCCGATAAGGCGTGCGCCGACGCTCCCCTTTCGCCGCCACCGAATCAGGCTTCCGGTGTGGCGATGCGGTATCCGATGCCATGGCGGGTCTGGATCAGCGGCACTTCGAACGGCTTGTCCACCACTGCACGCAGGCCGTGGATATGCACGCGCAGCGAATCGGAATCGGGCAGCTCTTCGCCCCACACGCGGGTTTCCAGTTCCTGGCGGGTCACCACGGCCGGGGCCGCTTCCATCAGTGCCTGCAGGATCTTCAGGGCGGTGGGGTTGAGCTGCAGCAGCTTGCCCTGGCGGCGCACTTCCAGCGTGTCCAGGTTGTACTCCAGATCGCCGGTTTCCAGCACGCGGGTCTGCACGCCCTTGCCGCGGCGCGACAGCGCGTTCAAGCGCACTTCCACTTCCTGCAGCGCGAACGGCTTGATCAGGTAGTCGTCGGCGCCCGAATCGAAGCCGGCCAGCTTGTTGTCCAGCGAGTCGCGGGCGGTGAGCATGAGCACCGGGGTCTGCTTGCGCGCTTCATTGCGAAGCTTGCGGCAGACCTCGATGCCATCCATGCCGGGCAGGTTGAGATCCAGCACGATCGCGTCGAACTCATGCACCACGGCCAGGTGCAGCCCGGTCACACCGTCGGCGGCGAAATCGACGGTGTGGCCACGGTCTTCCAGGTAGTCCCCCAGATTGGCCGCGATGTCACTGTTGTCTTCGATTACCAGAATTCTCACTGTAGCCTCTTGAATGTTTGGTGTTTTAGCGTTCCGGCAACGGTCGGTTGCGCTGGACGTCGTTCAGGTCGCGCTGGCTGTCGCGGCGCAACGCGCGGCGCTGGGCCACGGTCATGCACTGCGAGGTCACCATGTTGCTGCCCACCGCGCGGGTGCGCTTGCAGATCATGCGGCTATCATCCTTGGCGCGGGTCAAGACCGTGTTGACGATCTCCTGGTCGTTGAAGACAGAGACCTGCTGGCTGGTGGAAAGTTCAGCGCCGCCGCTGCGGTCAATGGCGGTCTGGATGCGGGTCAGCGCATCGCTCACCTTCGCCTGCTCGCCGGCAGAAATCTCGGAATAGAGTTCACCCTTGGCCAGATCGGCGCGGATGGTGGAAATCTGGGTGTTGACCAGATCGGCCGGGCGGCTGACATCCAGCGGGCCGGCCGTGCCACTGCTTGCCGCAGCGCTGGCGGAGGCCAGGACGAACAGGACAGCACATGCAACCTTACGCATCACATTCCCCTCCTTAGGTGTGCCGGTAGTGGCCCAAGCATGTTCAGCCAAGACCCCGCCGTGCGCAAGTTGCTGCGCGGCAAGAAAAAAGCCCAGACGGCGCTGCGCCGCCTGGGCTTGAAGTGTCATCCCGATTACCGATCCTGCTGAGAGGCAGAGCTGCGGTGAAATGGAGACTACGCCCCGGCCGATTAAAGCGGTGTTAAACCCGTCCCTGCCAGCTGAACGAAACCGTACGCCATTGAATATCAAGGTTTTTTAAGCTTTTCCACATGCGCGATGATGCGCTCGGCCACGTCCACCCCGCAGGCGGCCTCGATGCCCTCCAGGCCCGGGGTCGAGTTCACTTCCAGCACCAACGGCCCGCGCTGGGAGCGGATCAGGTCCACCCCGCAGACCGACAGGCCCAGCGCCTTGGCCGAGCGCACGGCCATCTGCTGCTCGGCGCGGCTGGCCTTGGCCGGCTGGGCGGTGCCGCCGGCGTGCAGGTTGGAACGGAAGTCGCCCTCGGCGGCCTGGCGCTGCATGGACGCCACTACCTGGTCGCCCACCACGAAGCAGCGCAGGTCGGCACCCTTGGCCTCGCCAATGAATTCCTGCATGAGGAAGTTGGCGTACAGGCCACGCAGGGCCTCGACGATGCCGCGCGAGGCGCTGGCCTTCTCAGTCAGGATCACGCCCCGCCCCTGGGTGCCCTCGTTGAGCTTCACCACATGCGGGGCCGGGCCCAGCATGGACAGCAGGTCCACGGTGTCGTCGGGGTTGTCGCCGAACACGGTGACCGGCATGTCGATGCCCTTGGCCGCCAGCAACTGATGCGCGCGCAGTTTGTCGCGCGAGCGCAGGATCGCGTCTGACGGGTTGGGCGTGCGCGCGCCCATCAGTTCGAACTGGCGCAGTACGGCGGTGCCGTAGCGGGTGATGGAGGCGCCGATGCGCGGAATGACCGCATCCACGCCGGTCATCGGCCGGCCCTTGTAATGCATCGAAAAGCCATCGGCGGCAATGCGCATGTAGCAGCGCAGCGGGTCCAGCACGCGCACGGTGTGCCCGCGCGCGCGCGCGGCCTCGACCAGCCGACGGGTGGAGTACAGGGAACTGTTGCGGGACAGGATGGCGAGCTTCATCGCGGGGGCATCGGGCGGCAGGCGCGCAGCATAGCGCGGGCGTGTGGCGGCGGGATGATGCTGGTGTGGGTTGCGTTCACAGCCCCCTGTCTCTTTCGAGGGCAGAACCTGACGCTGGTGCCTGCCTGGCAAGGCACGCCCATCGGAGTCCACCCGCACGGGCAGGCCAGCGGCGACTCCCAGAGGGGCATCTTCGGCCGCCAAATGTCGTGATTTCCCGCCGATGTCTGAGAATTTTACGAAAAGCGGGCCGACGCCTTGCAGTCGTATCGATCGCATTCCTACATTGCACTGGCCCAAGGCGCCGAGGGCGTGGAAGTCCAACACTCATCCACTGAAATGGAGTTTTGCATGTTCACGAAGATCCGCACTTCGATGCTTGCCACTGCACTGCTTGCTGCTTCTGTATTCGGTTCCAGCAACGCTCTCGCAGCTGAAAGCGCACCCGCGACCGATGTCATCGTCATCTGCGACGCCAATCTCTGCGTGATTGTCGTTCTCTGATTCTGATCACCCGGGGGAGATTTGCGCGCCCGGGCCATCGCGCTCCATTGAAAGCAAGGAACACCATGAAGATCTCCATGGGGGTGGCGGCTGGTCTCGCCTTGATGTGCGGCCTGCCCTTCGCTTCATACGGCTCTGAGAACGCGACGGCAGGGAAAGCGGATGTACGTGCGTTCTTCCAGGCCTATCTTGCGGCTGCCAACGAACCGGTTCCAAACGTACAACTGCCGGCCATCTGGGTTTACTCGCCAGCAGGCCATCTGGTCGCCCGGATCGACAATGCCGACGACCTTGACGCGGCCAAGGCCATCCTGGCCGCGCCGCAGGCAGCGCCACTATCGACCATGCGGCTCACTCAGGTGACCGGCCTGCTGAAAACCCTGGGTGTGGACACGGGAGCAGTGCCAGAGGGGGCGTGGACCCTGCTGCTGCTGAGGAGCGAATCCTGTGCCCAGCCGTGCCAGCCATTCCATGCGGCAATGGCGTCGCTTCAAGCCAGTCAGCCCGGTGCCGTCAGGGCCGTGGACCTCGCCTTCAACCGCTGAATCATGGCCAACGCACTCAGCGCTTCTTTCTTCCTGGCCGTGGTGCGCCTACGCGAACAGCAGTTCAGGGGGTTGTATCTGGTAGCGACACTGGCGGTCACTGTGCTCGCATGGGTCGTTCTGTCTGCCTTGACCGATCCATTCCTGGTATCGCGGGCGGGGGGCAGCATCAATGCAGGTCTGGCCATCTCCAACGCGCGGGCGCAGGCAGACGCCTACCCGCTTCGCTACATGCACGAACTGGAACGGCATAGCGGGGTCGCCGGTACCACCTACCTCAGTGTCACCGCACTCCCCTGCGGCGCAGGCCGCAGCGTCATACCGCTCAACGCCATTGGCGGCTCCGGCACTGTTGCCAGACTCCGCTCCAGCGGGGTTCCGGGGGAGATGATCGAACGCTGGCGCGGCACCGAACAGGGAATACTTATCGGCGCAGAACTTGCCGAGCGCTGCAACCTGAAAGCCGGAATGAGCCTGCAACCCGCAGAGCTCCTCTCAGGCATCGTGATGCCAGTGACGATTATCGATGTGCTGCCACTGACCCAAGCACAACTGGGCAATCGCATTGCCTATGCGCACTATGACTACATCAACAGGCTGCTTCCCGTGGCGCAGCAGAATCGGGTCATGCGCGGCACAGTAACGGCACGAGACGCTGCCACCATCGAAAGCTTGGCCGATGCCATTAACCACAAGTTCGCCAGCCGCGACCCGCCGTTGCTTGCCGAACCCAGTACGGCTGTCCAGAGTGCGCTGGGTCGATTCGGTCAGGTCCAGGATCTGCTTGGCATCGTCATGCTCGCCATGGCCGCCTGCGCTCTGTTGGTGTTCGTCACGGTCTTGGCCCATCTGGTCGCGCTGCGGCGCGCCAGCATGGCGGGGCTGCTGGCACTGGGCTTCGGTCGCCGGCTGCAGTTCGCAGCACTGAGCGCCGAACTCGGGACCCAGCTTGTACTGGGAGTGTTGCTGGGTCTGCTGGGTGGCATTGCCGTCATGTCGGCAGTGAATCCGCAGGTCGAGTGGCTAGTCGGCCAACTGCGGGTGCCCGACTGGGCGCTGCTGTGGCTACCCGCAGGACTGGGGCTACTGGCCGTGGCTGCGCTGGCCCTGCCCGCCTACCGCATTGCACGCCTGCGGCCAGTCGATCACCTGCAGCCGTGACACCCCCCGGAGAAACCGTTCATGCGTACGACCGGACACGTCCGCCAACTGCTCTTCATTCTGCTATCGATGCATCGCACCCGCCCCCACGATGCGCTGATGATCTTCACCGGATTCGCCATAGCCGCCTCAACATTGACGGTCATGCTGTCCATTCCGGCGGGCATTGACCGCATCACGCGCCAGACGGGGCAGTCCGACATCGCACTGGCGATGGCCGCCAACGCCGTGGACGAATCCAGCAGCAGCCTTTCACAGGGGCAAGTGGCCCAGCTCTCACAGCTTCCACAGGTTGCGCGTGATGTCGATGGCCGGCCAAACGTGGCGCTCCAGTTCCTTGCCACCGCCCGGCTGCCCCGCACCGATGGCCAACCCGGGACCGTGCAGCTTCGCGGGATTGATCGCAATACCTGGGCACTCCTAGACAATGCGCCGATTCATGCAACCGGACGTTTTGAACCTGGTCAACGGCAGTGGTTAGGGAGCGCCACGCTGGCAGGACAGTATCCAGCGCTGAACCAGGCCACCACCGAGCTGCTGGGGGCGACGTGGCGACGGGTGGGTCTGCTGGAGGCCGGTGGGAACTTATGGGAGTCGGAGATCTGGGTAGAACAGTCAGCGCTGCAGGCAGCATCGAATCGGCCGTCCGGCGTTTCCTCCGCATGGATCAAGTTGACTGGCCCCGATCAGCTGGGCGAGCTGATCGCAGCGGGCCAGGCTGATCCCCGGCTGGAAGGGGTCCGGTTCGTAGGACAGGTGGACTACTACCAGCAGCAGATGGGGTTTCTGACTCGTCTGGTCACTGCAGCTGCGCTGGGGGTATCCCTGTTGCTGGGCGCGGGAGCCGCACTTGCCATCACAACAGCGCTGGACATGGTCCTGGACAAGCGTCGCCGCCAGCTGGCCACGCTGTGGGCGCTGGGCTTCAGCCCAGCATCCATCTGGCTGGCCGTCCTGACCGAGGTGGCAATCGTCGGAGTGCTGACGTCCCTGATGGCCGCCGCGCTGGTCCATGCCCTCCTGGACGGTACCCACTTTGGCACGTCGGGCGCGAGCCAGGCCGTATATGCAACGTTCGTCGTCGATTCCACCGTGGTTTCCGCGGTGCTGGCGTATGCCCTGCTTCTCGCCCTACTGGGTTCTGTACTGCCGCTGCGTCGCACCCTCAGCCGTGGCTTGGCGCAGGCACTGAAGAACTGACCCGAACACTTCAACAGGCTTGCTGAAGGCATACCCCATGACTCCGAAAACGCCCCCTTCTCGCAGCGATCTGCTCCACCAGCTCCGACGCGGCACGGCCGCCGGGGCCGTTGGGCCCATCTCTGGCATACGGCCGTCGGTGCGATGGCAAGTCTGGACTGTGCTCGTTCTACTGGCGCTCGGCATCGGTGCGTGGGTACTGGCAGGACACGGCAGCCCCCCTTCAACCTCCTTCGATCGCAACCGCGCCGCGGTCACTACGCTCCCTTCCCTCCCTGCCGCAGATCCGTCATCCATGGGCCTGGACGCCAGCGGCTATGTCGTGGCGCGTCGTACCGCCACTGTGTCGGCACAGACCATCGGCATGGTGACCGAAGTGCTCTTCGAAGAGGGGGAGGAGGTCGAGACCGGCCAGATACTGGCCCGATTGGATGGACGGTCCGCCCGTGCATCGCGGGACATAGCAGCACGCCAGTACGCCGCGGCCACGAAGCTGGCGCAGCAGTACCAGACGCAGCTCGATCAGGCTCAACGCGATGCCCAACGCGCCATCGAGCTTGCAGATCGTAAGCTGCTGGCCCATCAGGATGCCGAACAGGCACTGGCCAAGGTGGCAAGCCTGCGTGCGCAACTTGCCGCCCAGCGGAGCACGGCCGAGGCCAGCAAAGCACAGGTCGAGGCGGCGCAGGTACTGCTGGAGCAGACCGTCATCCGCGCGCCCTTCGCTGGCGTTGTCACCTCCAAGGCTGCACAGGTAGGCGAGATCATTTCGCCCAGCGCAGCCAGCGGCTTCACCCGCACGGGCATCGCAACCATCGTGGACATGCACTCGCTGGAAATCGAAGTGGATGTTGGCGAGGCCTACATCAGCCGGATCGCAGCTGGAATGCCAGCCCTAATCCGGCTGAACGCCTACCCCGAACTGGACCTGGCGGGGAACGTCATCGCCATCATCCCCACGGCTGACCGGGGCAAGGCAACCGTGCGCGCCCGGATCGGCCTGGACACACACGACCCGCGCATCCTGCCCGATATGGCCGCCCGTGTCAGTTTCCAAGGCAGGGCACTGCAGTCGACTCCCGCCACTGCCACGCCGTCGTCCTCGTGACTTCCGCCAAGGCTACTGGAGCCAACATGTCCTGCACCATTTCGCTTTCCGGCGTCAGCAAGTCCTACCAGCGTGGCAATCAACACATCCAGGTACTGCAGGCCATTGACCTGGTGGTACGCGCCGGTGAGTTCGTGGCCCTGATGGGACCCTCTGGATCAGGCAAGACCACACTATTGAACCTGATGAGCGGCGTAGATGAACCCAGCGCCGGAAGCATTCTTGTTGATGGCACCCGCGTTGACCAACTGGGGAGCAGCCAGTTGGCGGCGTGGCGCAGCCGCAGCGTTGGTTTCGTTTTCCAGTTCTACAATCTGATGCCCAGCTTGACCGCCTTGCAGAATGTGGAACTGCCGCTTCGGCTCACGCCACTTCCCGGTGCGGAACGGCGTCGACGCGCCGCGATTGCGCTGGAGCTGGTCGGGCTTGCCGACCGTGCGCGCCACCGCCCATCGGAATTGTCAGGGGGCCAGCAGCAGCGTGTGGCCATCGCGCGGGCGATTGTGACCGACCCCGACTTTCTGATCTGCGATGAGCCCACCGGTGATCTTGACCGGCAGTCAGCCGTAGAGATCATGGAGCTGCTGCAGCAGCTGAATCATGAATACGGCAAAACGCTGGTGATGGTCACCCACGACCCCAAGGCTGCCGAGTATGCCTCGCGCGTGTTGCATCTGGAGAAAGGCGAGCTGATGGCATCTGCAGCCCAGCCCTGAAAAAAACCCCGGCAACGGGCTGACCGTTACCGGGGTTTGGAATGCTGGAGCGGGCGATGGGAATCGAACCCACGTCAGTAGCTTGGGAAGCTACAGCTCTACCATTGAGCTACGCCCGCATTGCAGGGGGGAATCTTATGCGCAGCGGCCTGTATTGCGCAATGGTGGCCGCCGCGATGGGGTCAGAGCCGTTTCCGGGCGGAAACGGATCCGACCCCGGCGCAATGGGGTCAGATCCCTTTCCATGAGGAAAGGGCTCTGACCCCGCGTTGCATCAGAAGCTGCCGCTGAAGCTGGCGAACAGCGTGGCGTCCATTGCACGCTTCTGCAGCGTGGTGGCGCTGATGCCCACGTTGCTCTGCAGGCCGAACAGTTCCATGCGCGCGCCCAGGATGGCGGTGGCATAGTTCTTGTCGAAGTTCATGCCCGGCACACGGTACATGCCCACGTCCGGCAGGCTCTGCACCCAGGCGCTGGCCTGCTTGGTGTCTTCGAACTCGTGGTCGTAGGTCAGCTGCGCGTACGGCTTGACGGCACCGCCGTCGAAACGGGCCTGCCAGCCGATACGGCCCACGGTGGAATCGACATCCTGCTGGCCGTAGCCCAGGCCGGTGGCCAGGGTGTTGGCGGTGGCGCTTTCGGTGTAACCGTCGATCTTCACCTTCTGCCAGATGACCGAAGCGATCGGGCCATGGCGGAAGCCGCCTTCGGTGCCGAATTCGTAGCCGGCGTTCAGCGCCGCGGTCAGGTTGCTGCCGTCCGGCGAGCCGCCGTGTTCGCGGGTGGCCGGGCCCAGCTGCACCTTGCGGTTCACGTCGTAGGACAACCAGGTGTAGCTGACCTGGCCGTTCACCCACACGCGCTCGCCGTACCAGCCGGCGAACAGACCGGCGGTGGTGTCCTTCTGGGTGAAGTCGCCACGGTTGTTGCCGAAGTCGGCGTCCATGCGGCCGAAGCCGGCGAAGCCGCCCACCACCATGCCGTCACGCGCCCAGTCGATACCGGCCAGGCCGGCCGGGGCCATGCCGTCGTACACGTCGGCGTGGTCGTAGCGCTGCATGTCACCACGCAGGCCGCCCCACCACGACAGGCCATCGGCCGGACGACCGCTCTGGTGCAGGCTGACCTGGTCGGCACGCGAACGGCCGATGGTCTGCGCCGAATGGCTCAGCACCTGCTGCAGGCGCGGGCCTTCCAGGATGGAAATGGCGTACTGGCCCAGCATCTGGTGGGCAGCGCTGGTCGGGTGCACATCATCGGCGAACAGGTAGGTGCTGGCTGCGTCCGGGCGCGCGTAGGCCAGCGGGCTGCAGGTCAGCGACGAGGCCACCAGACAGGCGCGGCCGGTGACATTGCTGAAACCGTACATGCCCGGGTTGGCGATGATTTCGTGCAGCAGGGTGTAGGTATCGAGCGGAATGAAGTCGATGCCCGCCTGCTTCAGGCCGCCGTACAGGGCGCTGTTGTAGGCGTTGGACAGCGAGGTGCCCAGGGCCTGGCCAGCGGCGCCGCGGTCGATGAACCCCGGGGTGATGCCCACGTCGGGCAGGTTCGGCACCATCACGTACTCGGCGCCGGCCTGCTTCAGCGAGGCCACGATGCCGATCTGGTCGGTCACTGCCGCGCCGATGACGGCCGGGGCCTGGGTCGGGGTGGTGATGGCGAACAGATCGTTGGCGCCGCCCCACACGGTGTACAGCGCATTCGGGTCGGCCTTGCCGCCGTTGGCCGCCAGGTAGGTGGCGGTCTGGGTCTTCAGCGACGGCACCGGCACGTTGCCGAAGGCCGGCTGGGTCAGGTCGGTGCCCACGCGGGCGCCGCCCACGGCGTAGTTGTCGCCGCTCTGGCCCAGACCGTTCGGGGTGGCGTTGGTGCCGTAGTAGTCGGCCACGAACTGCGCCCACACCCAACCCGGGTTGGTGGTGAACTGGCCCGCCACCGGGCGCGCATCGGCCGGCAGCAGCGGACGGTAGTAACCGCTGTCGGTCAGGCTGTCACCGAAGAAGACGGTGCTGTTGAATGCGGATTCGCCTGCCATGGCCGGCAGCGCGGCCAGCGCGATCGCGGCCGCCATGAGGGAGCGGATCGGGCGTTTGCTGAGCAGCATGTAAAAACTCCTGGGGGAAAATGTTGGGGACCCGGCACACGTACGCCGGCGCACGGTGAATGGTTTCACCGTACCGCCGATTGCTCACGCTGCGCCGCCGCATGAATTGTCGCCCGGACCACCCCGGAACAACTGTGCCGGAGGTGGCGTTGCGACAGATTTGCAACGGTTCCGATCCAACCTGGCCATAAGCGACAATGCCGGGCATGAACATTCAGCTCAACGGCGAACCCCGCACCCTGCCCGCCCCGGCCACCGTCCACGATCTGCTTGCCGCCGAGCAGCTGCTGCAGCGGCGGGTGGCGGTGGAAGTAAACGGCCAGATCGTCAGCCGCAGCCGCCATGGCGAACACGCCCTGGCCGAAGGCGACGTGGTGGAGATCGTGCACGCCCTGGGCGGTGGTTGAGGCCAAGGGGTCGGATCCCTTCGCACCGCGCAGGGCTCTGACCCCACGCATCGCTCCACGGCTCAGAGCCCTTTGCCGCTGGCAAAGGGATCCGACCCTGCTCCCGGCGTGACCCCATCTTCAGGCGGATAGGCGATAATCGCGGCATGAACGTTCATGTCTCCCCCGATTCGCTGGTGATCGCCGGCAAGACCTACGGCTCGCGGCTGCTCACCGGCACCGGCAAGTTCAAGGATCTGCAGGAAACCCGCCTGGCCACCGAGGCCGCTGGCGCCCAGATCGTCACCGTGGCCATCCGCCGCACCAACATCGGGCAGAACCCCGGTGAACCGAACCTGCTGGACGTGCTGCCGCCGGACCGCTTCACCATCCTGCCCAACACCGCCGGCTGCTATACCGCCGAAGACGCCGTGCGCACCTGCCGCCTGGCGCGCGAGCTGCTGGACGGCCACAACCTGACCAAACTGGAAGTGCTGGGCGACCAGAAGACCCTGTACCCGGACGTGGTGCAGACCCTGAAGGCGGCCGAGCAGCTGGTGAAGGATGGCTTCGAGGTGATGGTCTATACCTCCGACGACCCGATCCTGGCCAAGCGCCTGGAAGAGATCGGCTGCGCGGCGGTGATGCCGCTGGCCGCGCCGATCGGTTCGGGCCTGGGTATCCAGAACAAGTACAACCTGCTGCAGATCATCGAAGACGCCAAGGTGCCGATCATTGTCGACGCCGGCGTGGGCACCGCCTCCGATGCGGCCATTGCCATGGAACTGGGCTGCGACGGCGTGCTGATGAACACCGCCATTGCCGGCGCGCGCAACCCGGTGCTGATGGCCAGCGCCATGCGCAAGGCCGTGGAAGCCGGCCGCGAGGCCTTCCTGGCCGGGCGCATTCCGCGCAAGCGCTATGCCAGTGCGTCTTCGCCGGTGGAAGGGGTGATCGGCTGATGACCAATCCCTTCGACAGCGCCGGTTCCAAGGCCCCGCCCAAGCCCTTCACCGTGAGCGAAGGCCGCCGCGAGGTGCGCAGCTTCGTGCTGCGCCAGGGCCGCTTCACCCCCGCCCAGCAGCGCGCGTTCGACGAACGCTGGCCGCGCTTCGGCATCGACTACAACGGCCAGCCGCGCGACCTGGACGCCACCTTCGGCCGCCCGGCGCACAAGGTGCTGGAAATCGGCTTCGGCAACGGTGCGGCCATGCGCTTCGCCGCCCAGCACGATCCGTCGCGCGATTACATCGGCATTGAAGTGCACGCCCCCGGCGTGGGCCGCCTGCTGAACGCGCTGGCCGATGACAATGCCGACCACGTGCGCCTGTACCACCACGATGCGGTGGAAGTGCTGCAGAACGAGATTGCCGACGGCGCGCTGGACGAAGTGCGCATCTACTTCCCCGACCCGTGGCACAAGAAGCGCCACAACAAGCGCCGCCTGCTGCAGCCGGCGTTCGCCGAGCTGATCGTGCGCAAGCTGCGCCCGGGTGGCCGCCTGCACTGCGCCACCGACTGGGAAGACTACGCCGAGCAGATGTGGGACGTGCTGGACGCCACCGCCGGGCTGGTGAACCGTGCCGGCCCGCGTGGCAGCGTGCCGCGACCGGACTGGCGCCCGCAGACCCATTTCGAGACCCGCGGCCAGAAGCTGGGCCACGGCGTCTGGGATCTGCTGTACGACCGCACCTGACCGCCCACCGAGGAACCTGCGCCCCACATGGATACCGCGCTGACGCTGACCAACGACATGAAGCTCGTGCTCGGGCTGGTTGGTTTCACGATGGCGATGTTCCTGTTCGAGCGCATCCGCGCCGACGTGGTGGCGCTGGTGGTGCTGGTGGTGCTGGGCGTGACCGGCCTGATCGCCCCCGAAGAAATCTTCGGGGGCTTTTCCGGTAACGCGGTGATGAGCATCATCGCCACCACCATCCTGGGCGCGGGCCTGGACCGCACCGGCGCGCTGAACCGGCTGGCGGCGTGGCTGCTGCGGCGCGGACACGGCGTGGAGCAGCGGCTGCTGATGATGACCACCGCCATTGCCGGCTTGAACTCCTCGTTCATGCAGAACCCCTCGGTGATGGCCTTGTACCTGCCGGTGGCCTCGCGCCTGGCCGCGCGCACCGGGCTGACCCTGCAGCGCCTGCTGCTGCCCATTTCCGCGGCGATCGTGATGGGCGGCGCGCTGACCATGGTCGGCAATTCGCCGCTGATCCTGCTGAACGATCTGCTGGCCTCGGCCAACAACAATCTTCCCTCCGGCCTGGCCACCATCGAGCCGCTGCGCATGTTCGCGCCGTTGCCGATCGGCGTGGCCCTGCTGGTGGCGTCGCTGCTGTACTTCCGCTATTACGGCGACCGCAAGCTGATCGAGGAAGAGAACCTGGTGAACGACGGGGTGACCCCGGCGCGCACCGAAAGCTACTTTGCCAAGACCTACGGCATTGAAGGCGATGTCTTCGAGCTGGTGGTGACCGCCGAGAGCCCGCTGGTGGGCATGACCCTGGGCGAGGCCGAGAACCTGCACGACGCACCGCTGCTGCTGGCGCTGAAAACCGGCAATGACACCCGCCTGGCGCCGCCGGCGGAAATGCGCATCTGGGTGGGCAGCGTGCTGGGCGCGATGGGCCCGCGCGCGCAGATCAACGATTTCGCGCAGAACCAGTTCCTGCGCATGTCCTCGCGCCTGAAGCACCTGGGCGACCTGTTCAACCCCAGCCGCGCCGGTATTTCCGAAGCGGTGGTGCCGCCCACCTCGAACGTGATCGGCAAAAGCGCGGCCGATCTGCGCCTGCGCAAGGAACGCGGCATCAGCCTGCTGGCGATCAACCGCGACAAGCAGGTGATCCGCGAGGACGTGCGCGATGTGCAGTTGCGCGCCGGAGACATGCTGGTCTTCCACAGCATCTGGACCGACCTGGCGCAGGCCGCGCGCAGCCGCGACTTCGTGGTGGTGACCGATTACCCCACCGGCGAACAGCGCCCGCACAAGTTCAAGATCGCCATGGCGATCTTCGCGCTGACCATCCTGATCGCGCTGACCAGCAAGCTGCCGGTGGCGCTGACCCTGATGACCGGCGTGGCCGGCATGCTGCTGACCGGCGTGCTGCGCATGGACGAGGCCTATGCCTCGATTAACTGGAAGACAGTGTTCATGATGGCCGGCCTGATTCCACTGGGCTGGGCGATGGATTCCAGTGGTGCCGCCGCATGGGTGGCCGGGCACACCATCGACAAGCTGCCCACCGGCATTCCGCTGTGGGTGCTGGAAGTGGCACTGGCACTGCTGACGACCGCGTTCTCGCTGGTGATCAGCCATGTGGGCGCGACCATCGTGATGGTGCCCATTGCGGTGAACCTGGCACTGGCGGCCGGCGGCAACCCGACCGCGTTCGCGCTGATCGTGGCGCTGTCGGCGTCCAACAACCTGATGACGGCCTCCAACCCGGTCATTTCGATGATCACCGGCCCGGCCAACTACACCCCGCGCGAGATGTGGCGCGTGGGCGGACCGCTGTCACTGATCTACACCTGTGTGGTGGTGCTGATGATCAACCTGATGTTCTGAGGTCGCACCCGGCTCTGGTGGGTGTCGACCTTGGTCGACACGGATTTTGTAGGGTCGAGCCATGCTCGACTGCTGCCGGCCCGATGGGGTCGGATCCGTTATCCTGCGGAAAACGGATCCGACCCCGGACCTGAGGCCGCAGCCGGCTCCGGTAGGTGTCGACCTTGGTCGACACAGCTTTTGTAGAGTCGAGCCATGCTCGACTGCTTCCGGCCCGATGGGGTCAGAGCCGTTTTCCTACAGAAAAAGGATCCGACCCCGGACCTGAGGTCGCACCCGGCTCTGGTAGGTGTCGACCTTGGTCGACACAGCTTTTGTAGAGTCGAGCCATGCTCGACTGGATCCGACCCCGGACCTGAGGTCGCACACAGCTCTGGTAGGTGTCGACCTTGGTCGACACAGCTTTTGTAGAGTCGAGCCATGCTCGACTGGCTCCGACCCCGGACCTGGCCTCAGGCCAGGTAAACCTGCCCGTCGCGCACATCCACCGGCACTGCGCGCAGGCGATCGCCCTTGCACGGGCCCGCCACGCAATCGCCGCTGTCCAGCGCGAACGATGCGCCATGCGCGGCGCACACCAGATGGCCTTCGCGGCTTTTCAGGAACTGCCCCGGCGCCCAGTCCAGGCGGCGGCCGGCATGCGGGCAGATGTTCAGGAAGGCGCGCACCTGGCTGCCGTCCCGATACAGCACCACCGATTCGGCATCGCCGTCCACCAGCGCTTCAACCTCGGCAAAGGCCCCATCAGCAAGGGCTTCCAGAGCAATGAGGGCGGCAGCGGGGGTCGTCATGGCGAAGGCTCGAACGTAAAGCGCCATTGTCGCACGCGCGCTCAGGTCACTGGCTCTCACATGAACACAAGTCATTGATTGGTAATAAGCCGGGGCTATATTTAACGACTTTTTCACTCAATGACAGTGGCGCCTCCGGATACTGGCGGTTCGCTGATTTCAGCCTATCGAGCCGCCATGTTTACTCGCGCATCCGCCGTCCACCACTTCCGTACCCTGTTCGCGCCGCGCAAGCCGCGTAACCCGCTGGTGCGCATTGCCGTGGGCCTGCTGGGCCTGGCCATCCTGGCCGCCATGGTGTTCGTGGGCGTGTTCGTGGGCGCAGCGATGATCCTGATCGGGCTGGCGTGGAAGCTGCTGGCCTCGCGCAAGCCGGCCAGCGTCGGCAGTGCCGCCGACCCCAACGTGGTGGAAGGTGAGTACCGCGTGGTGCGTAAATCGGCGCTGTCCTCGCCGCGTTGAAGGCTGGCACCCGCTGACGGCGGGTAGCGTTAAGTTCTAGACTGCGGGCACGCCCTTCCTGGATGTCCGCATGTCCGATGTTTCCGATGTGATTGCCGCCCCCGCCGTGCCCCGCGTTCCCGTGGTGGGCGGTGGCAGCTTCCCCGTGCACCGCGTGTACTGCGTGGGCCGCAACTTCGCCGACCACGCACGCGAAATGGGTGCCGCAGTGCCGGCCGCCGATGATCGCGGCCGGCCGATGTTCTTCACCAAGCCGGCCGATGCCATCGTGGTCGGCCACGACGATGTGATTCCCTACCCGCCGGCCACCGCCAACCTGCACCACGAGGTGGAGCTGGTGGTGGCGATCGGCCGCGATGCACCGGCCGGTGAGCTGGCCGTGGCCGATGCCGACGCACTGGTGTACGGCTATGCCGTGGGCCTGGACCTGACCCGCCGCGACCTGCAGGCCGCCGCCAAGGAAAAGGGCCACCCGTGGGATTCGGCCAAGGGCTTTGATGCCTCCGCGCCGATCAGCGAGATCGTGCATGCCGGCGAAGTGGGTGATCTGGCCGCCCTGAATCTTTCGCTGGAAGTGAACGGCGAAGTGCGCCAGCAATCGCTGCTGGACCAGATGATCTGGAACGTGCCGGAAATCCTGCATGAGTTGTCCAAGCTGTGGCAGCTGCGCGCCGGCGATCTGGTGTTCATGGGCACGCCGTCGGGCGTGGCCGCACTGAAGCCGGGCGACCGTTTCAGCGCACGCCTGGAAAACGTGGCCGAGCGCCACGGCGTCATCGCTGGCTGACATCTGCTGCGTTACCCTGCGCCCTGTCCCCTCGCCCTCTGGAGAAGAACAACAATGGGAATGCTTACCGAGTTCAAGGAATTTGCGATGCGCGGCAACGTCATCGACCTCGCCGTGGGCGTGGTGATTGGCGCAGCCTTCGGCAAGATCGTCACCGCGCTGGTGGAAAAAATCATCATGCCGCCGCTGGGCATGCTGATCGGCAAGGTGGATTTCTCTGACCTGGCGTGGGTGCTTTCACCGGCCAGCATCGGCCCGGATGGCAAGGAGATTCCGGCGGTGGTGATCGGCTACGGCGATTTCCTCAACACGCTGGTGCAGTTCGTCATCGTGGCCTTCGCCATCTTCCTGGTGATCAAGGTGATCAACCGCCTGTCGCGCAAGAAGGAAGCCGCCCCGGCCGCCACGCCGGAAGACGTGCTGCTGCTGCGCGAAATCCGCGACAGCCTGAAGAAATAACGTGCCGGGCGCCGGTGCGCGCCCCGCCCGCCCGTAGAGTCGAGCTTGCTCGACTTCGCTCTTCAGTAGAGTCAAGCTTGCTCGACTGGCCCTTCCAAAGCAGTCGAGCAAGCTCGACTCTACGACAGCACGAAAGCCCCGCCCCGGCGGGGCTTTCGCTTTGCCGCTCATGGCCGGAAAACAGCATTCAGCCCCGGCATGACCTCCCACCCATGCGCGGCGCTGAACGACTGTTAAGCTCCAAGGCTTACACCCTTCCCGGAGCTGTCCATGCGTCGCCGCATTCTTGCCATCGCATCGTCCCTCGCCCTGTTGGCCGCGCCTGCGTTTGCGGCGCCCCGCACCACCACCCTGCCCCCGGCCTCGCTGGCCACGGCCGCGCAGCTGCGCGACCAGGCGCTGGCCGATGACACCGGCTGGAAGGTGGTCGAATCGCTGACCACCGAAATCGGCCCGCGTATTGCCGGCAGCGAGGCCGATGCCCGCGCCGTGGCCTGGGCCGAAGCCAAGTTCAAGGCATTGGGCTTCGACAAGGTCTGGAAGGAACCGGTGACCTTCCCCAAGTGGGAACGCCGCAGTGAACACGCCGCGGTGACCGGCAAGAACCCGCAGCCGCTGCAGATCACCGCGCTGGGCGGCAGCCCCGGCGGCACCGTGGAAGCCGAGGTGGTGCGCTTTGCCGACCTGGCCGCCCTGCAGGCTGCGCCTGCCGGTTCGCTGAAGGGCAAGATCGCCTTCGTCGATTACCAGATGCTGCCGTTCCGCGATGGCCGCGACTACGGCCGTGGTGGCGCGATCCGCAGCAAGGGCCCGTCCGAGGCCATCCGCAAGGGTGCGGTGGGCTTCCTGATGCGCTCGGCCGGTACCGATTCGCACCGCGTGCCGCACACCGGCATCACCCGCTTCGACGATGGCCTGACCCCGGTGCCGTCGGCCGCGCTGTCGGTGCCCGATGCCGACCAGCTGGCCCGCCTGCTGGCCCGTGGCAGCACCACGGTGAAGGTGGCGCTGGACTGCGGCTGGGATGGCACGGCCACCTCGTACAACGTGATCGGTGAGATCACCGGGCGCAGCCTGCCCAAGGAAGTGGTGGTGATTGGCGGCCATCTGGATTCGTGGGACCTGGGTACCGGCGCGGTGGATGATGGCGCCGGCGTGGGCATCACCATGGCCGCCGGCCATCTGATCGGCCAGCTGAAGCAGGCACCCAAGCGCACGATCCGGGTGATCGCCTTCGCCAACGAGGAACAGGGTCTGTACGGCGGCAAGGCCTATGCCGAAGCACACGCCAAGGACGTGACCCTGCACCAGCTGGCTGCCGAGAGCGACTTCGGTGCCGGGCGCATCTATGCGTTCAACACCGGTTCGCCGAACCCGGAAGGGTCGCGCGAGGCGACCAAGCAGATTGCCGAGGTGATGAAGCCGCTGGGCATCGAGTACCAGGCCGACAAGGGCGGCCCGGGCCCGGACGTGGGCCCGCTGGCGGCCAAGGGCGGCGCATGGGCGTGGCTGGCACAGGATGGGTCGGACTATTTCCACCTGCACCACACCGCCGACGACACCCTGGACAAGATCGACCCGAAGGCGCTGGCGCAGAACGTGGCCGCGTACACCGTGTTCGCGTACCTGGCCGCCGAAGCCGATGGCAGCTTTGGCAGTGAGGCCAAGGCGACGGTTCCGCCGAACGAGTGATGCGGTAGCGCCGGGGCAAGAGCGGTGCGAACCAAGGTTCGCACCCACCAGGCAAGAGCATGGCCCGACGGTAGCGCCGGGCCATGCCCGGCGATCACCGCGGCAACAGCCGTGCGAACCAAGGTTCGCACCTACCAAGCGATTGCGTGGGATCAGCCTTCCCAGACCCGCGTGTTGCGTACGCCGATCTTCTGCGGGTTGAACAACGGATCGCGCTTGTTGCGCTTCTGCAGCTCGTAATCGCGAAGGGCGGCCAGCGCGGGCTTCTGCAGCAGTACGATGGCGATGATGTTCAACCAGCTCATCATGCCCACGCCGATATCGCCCAGCGACCAGGCCACGGTGGCGCTGTTCATGGCCGAATAGCCGGTGGCGGCCAGGAACAACAGTTGGAACACCCCCATCACCCACGGGCTGGGGCGGTCGCGGCACAGGTAGCTGACGTTGGTTTCGGCCATGTAGTACAGCGCCAGGATGGTGGTGAACGCGAACGGCAGAATCGCCAGCGCCACGAACGAGCGACCGAAGCCAGGCAATGCCGATTCCACCGCGTGCTGTACGAAGCGCGGCCCGGCCTCCACGCCCGGCAGATTGCCCAGCAGCAGCCGCGCCTCATCGGGAATGCCGTTCACCGCTGGGTCGTACACGTTGTACAGGCCGGTGGACAGGATCAGGAAGGCGGTAGCGCTGCACACCACCAAGGTGTCGATGTAGACCGAGAACGACTGCACCAGGCCTTGCTTCACCGGATGGGACACCTCTGCGGCAGCGGCCGGATGCGCGCCACTGCCCATGCCCGCTTCGTTGGACAGCACGCCACGGCGCACGCCCCACTGGATGGCCGTGCCGATCATCGCGCCGAAGGCCGCATCCACACCGAAGGCGCTGCGCACCACCAGCAGGATGACCTCGGGCAGCTTGTCCGCATTGATGACCATGACCACGGCGGTCACGCCCAGATAGGCCACGGCCATGATCGGCACTACCCATTCGGCCACGCGCGCAATGCGGCGCACGCCGCCGAACAGCACCACGGCCAGCACCACCAGCAGTACGCCCGTGGTCGCGGCCACCGGCACGTTCCAGGCTTCGTTCACCGCGCTGGTGATGGCGTTGGACTGGGTACCGGCCAGCATCGCCCCGGCCATCACCGTGACCACCGCGAACAGCACCGCATACCAGCGCTGGCCCAGGCCCTTTTCGATGTAGTACGCCGGCCCACCGCGGTACTGGCCCTTGCCGTCGCGGTCCTTGTAGATCTGCGCCAGGGTGGATTCGATGAAGGCGCTGGATGCGCCCAGGAACGCCACGATCCACATCCAGAAGATGGCCCCCGGGCCGCCGAACGCGATGGCCATGGCCACACCGGCGATGTTGCCCACGCCCACCCGGCTGGACAGCGACAACGACAAGGCCTGGAACGGCGACACGCCTGCGTCGGAACGTTCATGGCGGAACATCAGGCGCAGCATGTCCGGCAGCGCGCGCAGCTGGATGAAACGGGTGCGGATGCTGAAGTACAGCCCGGCCAGCAGGCACAGCATCACCAGCAGCGGGCTCCAGACCACGCCCAGCACGCTGTTGACGATGGATTCGACAGTCATGGCGTGCCCCCTTAGAAGAACATGCCCAGGGCGACCTGGGGGCTGATGATGCGGCCGCTGTTGCGCCCGGCCACGGTCACTTCCACGCCGGCGATCAGCCCCAGCGAGGGGCTGAAGTGGTACTCCACCGCCGGCGCCAGGGTGAGGTTGCGGCTGGCCGGGCGACGCTCGTCGATGCGCCGCACCTGACCATCGGCGCCGGGTGCAAAGCCGGTCAGGCGCTGGCCCGATTCGCGGCTGGCCGCGAACTCCATGACCCCGACCCAGCGCGAATTGAAGCTGTACTCGGCACCGACCGACAGGCCCAGCACCGAGCCTCGCGCGATGTGGCCCTGGAAGCCACGTTCAGTGCCATACACGCTGGCGCCGGAAATGGCCGTGCGCGACGGTGCAGGGCCGGCACTGAACTGCGCGCGCCAGCGCAGCGGCCTGTCGTTGGCCATCCATTCCACCTTCTGCACGCCCAGCGCCAGGGTGGTGCGCTGCACGCCATCGCCCTGCGCATCCAGCGCATTGCCGGTGATGCGGTCGTGGCTGCCGGTGCTGAAGCGCTGCACCAGCGCCAGCGAAACGGCCGGGGTAGTGCCATCGGCACTGGGGGCCTGCAGCAGGTACTGCAGGCGCGCGGTGGTATCGCCGGCGCGGAAGCCGCTACTGTGGGTGCTGCCCGATTCG
Organism: Stenotrophomonas sp. ZAC14D2_NAIMI4_6; assembly: GCF_003086875.1. NCBI lineage: Bacteria > Pseudomonadati > Pseudomonadota > Gammaproteobacteria > Lysobacterales > Lysobacteraceae > Stenotrophomonas > Stenotrophomonas sp. ZAC14D2_NAIMI4_6. The sequence continues at coordinate 3,396,862 of NZ_CP025996.1, forward strand.
GCGCGCGAGGCGCTCAGGTTGACCTGGCCGGTGACCCGTTCACTGAAGCCGTAGGCAATGGGCACCACCACCGCCCAGGCGCCGCTGCGTTCATTGCTGCGGTGGCGATCGCCGCTGTCGTCGAAGTACGCCGTGCTGTCCACGCGCACCAGATAGGGTTCGATGTACCAGTGCCCGGCCGCCATGCCGGCGGGATTGGGGGTGATCAGCGGGCCGGTGAAGTTGACGCCTTCCAGGCTGTGTTGCTGGGCCAGCACACTGGCGCTGTGCAGCGTGCAGGCCAGCAGCAGGGCAACGGCAAGGGTAGAACGCGGGTGATGCATGACAGCCACTCCTGGACAACGTGGGATGGACTTCCACCCTGCGTCGCCAGGAACAGCGGACCAATAAGGAAAATTTCAAATCGTCATGCGTGCTTGACGCATTGGCGTGTGGGGCAAGTCTGCAGCCTTGGGGTCAGAGCCCTCGCCTGTGGCGAGGGATCCGACCCCGATCACAGAGGGCCTGCGCGGGCCCCGACCCCATCAGCGGTCAACCGCGACGGCTGGCCCACTGCGCCAGCAGCACTGCCGTGGCGGATGCGACATTCAGGCTTTCCACCGCGCCGCTGCCCGGAATCGACACCTGCTGGTCGCACAGACCGGCCAGTTCGCGGTCCATGCCCTCGCCTTCGGCGCCCATCACGTACACCAGGCGCGACGGCAGGCTCGCACGGAACACGTCTTCGCCGCCGTCCACCAGGGTGGCGGCCAGGCCGAAACCGGCCGCACGCAGCTGCGCCATGGCCTGCGCATCGTCGGGCAACTGCACCAGCGGTACGGCTTCGGCACCGCCTTCGGCCACGCGCGCGGCGGCGCCGGACAGGGCCAGCGTGCTGCCGGCCGGCAGCAGCAGCGCCTTCACCCCGAAGTGCGCGGCCGAACGCAGGATCGCGCCCAGGTTGTGCGGGTTGCCCACGCCATCCAGCCACAGTGCCAGCGCCGGGCCATCACCCACCTGCTGCAGCCACTGCGCCAATTCCAGCGCGGGTGCGCGCAGCACGTCGGCGACCACGCCTTCGTGGTGGGTGGTGCCGGCCAGCTTGTTCAGATCGCCGTCTTCCACCACGCGGTAGCCCACGCGGTTGGCCACGCACCACTTCAACAGCGGCTGCAGGCGCGGAATACGCGCCTCCAGCAGGTACAGCTTGCGCAGTGCCTGCGGGCGGGCTTCGAACGCGGCCAGCACGGCATTCAGGCCGTACAGGCGCAGTTCGTCATTACCACGCCCACCGGCGCCTGCACCACCGCCGCTGCCCTGCCCTTCCGGGCGCGGCAACGGAGTGGCACGCGGCGGACGGGCGGACGGGCGGCGGTTGTTCCAGGGGTTGTTCACTTACACGGTCTCCTGCTTGCGCTGGCGCCAGAAATCGGCGTTCTTGATCCCCAGTGCATCGGGGTCGAACACCGGATCCAGGCCCAGCTTCTTCTGTCGTTCGTAGTCACGCAGGGCCAGCATGGCCGGCTTCTGGATGATGAGGATGGCGATGATGTTCAGCCAGGCCATCAGGCCCACGCCGATGTCACCCAGCGCCCAGGCCAGGGTGGCGTTGTGGAAGGCACCGAACACGACCATGGCCAGGATGCCCAGGCGCAGCACCAGCACGGTGAGCGGGCGCTTCTTGTTGTGGTTCACATAGCTGAGGTTGGTCTCGGCCATGTAGTAGTACGCCATGATGGTGGTGAAGGCGAAGAAGAAGATGGCGATGGACACGAAGGCCGAACCCCAGCCCGGCAGCACCGCTTCCACGCCCGCCTGCGCATAGCCGGCGCCTTCGGGAATGCCGGCCAGGCCCTGGAAGATCGGGGCGGCGCCTTCCACCGGCGAATAGACGTTGTAGGTGCCGCTGGCCAGGATCAGGAAGGCGGTGGCGGTGCACACCATCATGGTGTCGAAGTAGATGGCGAAGGCCTGCACGTAGCCCTGCTTGGCCGGGTGCGAGACTTCCGAGGCCGCCGCGGCGTGCGGGCCCGAACCCTGGCCGGCTTCGTTGGCGTAGATGCCGCGCTTGATGCCCCACTCGATGGCCAGGCCCATCATGGCGCCGAACGCCGCATGAGTACCGAAGGCGCTGTCGAAGATGATGCCGAACATTTCCGGCACGCGGTCGGCGTTGATGATCATGATGACGATGGCCATCAGGATGAAGCCGGCGGCCATGAACGGCACCACCACTTCGGCGAAGTTGGCGATGCGCTTGACGCCACCGAAGATGACCACGCCCAGCAGCAGGGCTACCACGATGCCGATGCCCAGCTTCAGCGCCTGCACCTGGTCCATGCCGAAGGCCTGGCCATCCAGCGGACCGCACAGCGCGGTGCCACGGCAGGCGTTGATGACGCTGTCAGCGATGGCATTGGCCTGCACGCCCGGCATCAGGAAGCCGGCCGCGATGATCGTGGCACCGGCGAAGGCCAGGGCGTACCACTTCAGGCCCATCGCCTTTTCGATGTAGTAGGCCGGGCCACCGCGGTAGCGGCCTTCGGCGTCCTTGGTCTTGTAGATCTGCGCCAGGGTGCATTCCACGTACGAGGTGGACGCGCCGAGGAAGCCCATCACCCACATCCAGAAGATCGCACCGGGGCCGCCGAAGGCGATGGCGGTGGCCACGCCGGCGATGTTGCCGATGCCCATGCGGCCGGCCATGGACATGGCCAGGGCCTGGAAGGACGACACGCCGGCGTCGGATTTCTCACCCTTCACGGTCAGGCGGCACATCTCGAAGAAGCCGCGCAGCTGCATGAAGCGCGTGCGCAGGCTGAAGAACAGGCCGGCGCCCAGGCACACCACGATCAGTGCCTTGCTCCAGATGATGCTGTTGATGAAATGTACGGTTGCTTCCACGCGCGCTCTCTCCAGTCGGCGGGTTGGGGGACGTCCCGTCGGCTGGAAGGGACGGCACCGATTCTCCCTGATCGCGGACCGGGGCGATAGCGGCAGAAGCAATCCGCCGGGCATGGCCCGGCGCTACCCGCGGCGGAATCGGTAGCGCCGGGCCGTGCGCGGCGAGCGCAGCGGCTAGAGCGGTGCGAACCAAGGTTCGCACCCACCAGACGGTGCCCCCTGGCCGTTCAGGGCAGCTGGCTGCGCACCCGGGCGAAACGGCGCAGGTCGTGCAGTTGGCCGCGCTTGTAGACCGCGCAGCGGGCCGTGCCCTCTTCGCTGAAACCGTTGGCCAGCAGCACGCGGGCCGAGCCTTCGTTGAAATCCAGGACTTCGGCCTGCAGTCTGAACAGGCGCAGCTCGTCCATCACCCAGGGCGCGAACAGGGCCACCACGCGGGTCATCACGCCCTGCCCCCAATGCGCCCTGCCCAGCCAATACCCCAATTCGGCACTGTGCCCGCGTTCTGCGCTGCCCGGCTGGGCGCCCACGCTGCCGCAGGCCTGGCCGTCGATTTCAATGGCCAGGTTCAGCGTGCTGGCCGCCAGCACGCGGCCGGCCAGGAAGGCCAGGCCGTCGTCGCGGGTGTACGGGTACGGGAAGCGGTCGCGCAGGCCGCGCGATACCTCGGGGTCGTTGGCGTGCTGCAGCAGCGATTCCAGGTCGTTGGGGTGCCAGGGGCGCAGAACGAAACCTTGCCCTTCCAGGCATGGGGTCAGAGCCCTTTCCCGTTGGGAAAGGGATCCGACCCCGTCCGGCACCCCGTCGGCGTGCCGGTCAGGCATGGCCGCCGACCGAGGGCGATTCGGCTTCCTGCTTCTCCAGTTCGCGCTTCACCGCTTCCGGCGAACGGGTGTACGGGGCCAGGCGCGCATAGAACGCCGGCACCACGAACAGTGACAGGAAGGTGGACAGGGTGACGCCGAAGATGATCACGATGCCGATGGTGCCACGGCTGGCCGAGCCGGGGCCACCGGCCACCACCAGCGGAATGGCACCGACCACGGTGGCGATCGAGGTCATCAGGATCGGGCGCAGGCGCACCATGGCCGATTCGATGATGGCCTGCCGCACGGTGCGCCCGTCATCGCGCAGCTGGTTGGCGAATTCCACGATCAGGATGCCGTTCTTCGCGGCCAGGCCGACCAGCATCACGATGCCGATCTGACTGAACAGGTTCAACGTGCCGCCGCTCACCCACAGGCCGACGAGCGCGCCGAGCACGCCCAGTGGCACGGTCAGCATGATGGTGAGCGGATGGATGAAGCTTTCAAACTGCGCGGCCAGCACCAGGTACACCACCAGCAGGGCCATGGCGAAGGTGAGCAGCACCGCGCCGCCGGCGCTCTGGTATTCGCGCGATTCGCCCTTCCAGTTGATCTGCGCGTACTGCGGCAGTTCTTCGCGGCTGACCTGCTGCGCCCAGGCGATGGCTTCACCCAGCGGGTAGCCCGGCGCCAGGCCGGCGCTGATGGTGATCGAGCGCAGGCGGTTGAAGCGGTTCAGCGTGCCCGCTTCGGCCACTTCGCTCAGCGTGACCAGGTTGGACAGCGGCACCAGTTCGCCGGAGTTGGCGCGCACGCGGATCGCGGCCAGGTCGGCCGGGCTGGCGCGGCCCTCGCGGCCGGCCTGCACCAGCACGTCGTACTCTTCGCCGTTGTCAACGAAGGTGGTGACGCGGCGCGAACCCATCATGGTTTCCAGCGCCGAACCAATGGCGGTGACCGGCACACCCAGGTCGGCCGCACGCTGGCGGTCGATGTTCACCCGCATCTGCGGGCGGGTTTCCTTGTAGTCCGAATCGGGGCCGACCAGACCGGGGTTGTCGGCCATGCGCAGCAGGATGCGGTCGCGCCACTGGGCGATTTCCGCGTATTCCGGCCCGCCCAGCACGATCTGGAACGGCTGCCCGCCACTGCGCACCAGGCCGCCACCGACCTGGGTACGCACGCGCACGCCACGCAGGGTGTCCAGTTCCTTCTGCAGTTCGTTGGCCACGTCCACGGTGTTTTCGCTGCGCTGGCGCCACGGCTGCAGGAACACGCTTACGCGGCCGGTGTGCATTTCCTCGCTGGCACCGAAGCCGCCGGGCACGCGCGGGTTGGCACGGGCGATGGTCTTGTCGGCGCCCACGTGCGGGGCCAGCAGCGCTTCCACCTGCTGCACCTGCTGCACGGTGTAGTCGTAGCCGGCGCCTTCGGGGCCGTCGATCATGATCTGGAACGAACCGCGGTCTTCGGCCGGTGCCAGTTCCGAGGGCAGGATCTTCATCAGCCCCCAGGTGGCCAGCAGCGCAGCGGCCATCACCACCAGGTAGATCCAGGTGCGATCCACGTGATGATCCAGCACGCGACCATAGCCGGCGGCCAGGCGGTCCAGGTTGCGGTTGATGAAGCCATGCAGGCCGCGCGGTGCCTGCCCGGTATGCGGCTTCAGCAGCTTGGAAGCCATCATCGGGGTAAGCGTGAGGGCCACGAACGCCGACAGCGCCACCGCCGCGGCCAGCGCCACCGCCAGTTCACGGAACAGGCGCCCGGTATTGCCTTCCAGGAAGCCCACCGGCAGGAACACGGCCACCAGCACAGCGGTGGTGGCGATGACCGCGAAGGCGACCTGGGTGGTGCCGCGCTTGGACGCCACCAGCGGTGGTTCGCCCAGGTCGATGCGGCGCTGCACGTTTTCCACCACCACGATCGCATCGTCCACCACCAGACCGATACACAGCACCAGCGCCAGCAGAGTGAGCAGGTTGATCGAGAAATCGAAGGCGTACAGCGCAATGAACGCTGCGACCAGACACACCGGCACCGTCACCGCCGGAATCAATGCGGCACGGAAGCTGCCCAGGAACAGCCAGATGACCGCCAGCACCAGCAGCATCGCTTCCACCAGCGTGGCGTAGACGCGGTCCACCGCCGCTTCGATGAAGGTGGTGTTGTCGAAGGTGACCACGATCTGCGTGCCTTCAGGCAGCGTGGCGGCGACCTTTTCTGCTTCAGCGCGCGCGGCGCGGGCCACGTCCAGCGAGTTGGCAGTGGAGGTTTTGACGATGCCCAGGCCCACGCCCGGTTCGCCGTTGCTGCGGAAATAGGCGCGGCGTTCGGCCGAGGCCAGTTCGATCTTGGCCACGTCGCCCATGCGCACCACGTAGCCGTCGGCGCCCTTGCCCAGCGGGATGGTGGCGAAGTCTTCGGGTTTGACGTAGTTGCGCTCCACGCGCAGGGTGAAATCGCGGTCGGCCGATTCAATGCGGCCAGCAGGCAGTTCCACGTTCTCGTTGCGCAGGGCGGTTTCCACATCGCCCGTGGTCAGCCCGCGCGCGGCCAACTGGTCGCGGTCCAGCCAGATGCGCATGGCATAGCGCTGGCGGCCACCAATACGCACCTGGGCCACGCCGTCCAGGCTGGAAAAGCGATCAACCACGTAGCGGTCGGCGTAATCACTCAGTTCCAGCGTGTCCATGGTGGTGGAGGACATGTTGAACCAGATGATCGGATCGGCATCGCTTTCCACCTTGGCGATTTCCGGCGGGCGCGCCTCTTCGGGCATGCGGTCGGCCACCCGGCTTACCGCATCGCGCACGTCGTTGGCGGCCGCTTCGATATCGCGGTTGGAGGTGAATTCGATGCTGACCTGTGAGCGCCCGTTGGTGCTGCGCGCGTTGATGGTGTCGATACCTTCGATACCGGCCAGCGCGTCTTCCAGCACCTGGGTGATGCGGCTTTCGATGACCGCCGCCGACGCGCCGGTGTAATCCACCGACACCGAGACGATGGGCGGATCGATGGCCGGCAGTTCGCGCAGGGTCAGGCGAGTGAAGGACATGATGCCCAGCACCAGCAGCAGCAGGCTCATCACCACGGCAAACACCGGCCGCTGGATGGAGATGTCCGAAAGCTTCATCCGCCCTGGCCCTCGGCGGCGGCCGGGGTGGTTTCAGACGGCGCCTGCGCATCGTTGGCGGCGGCCGCGTTGGATGCCGCCACCTTCAGACCCGGGCGCAGCTTGCCGGTGCCATCAACCACGATGCGCTGCCCAGGCTCCAGGCCCTGGCGGATTTCCACCACGCCCGAGCGGCGCGCACCGATCACCACGTCGGCACGTTCCACCGTGTCGTCGCTCTTCAGGCGGTACACATACGAATCGCGCCCGACCTGCACCACCGCGATTTCCGGCACCACCAGTGCCGGGCGCTCGGGGCGGAACAGGCGCACATCCAGCAGCATGCCGGGACGCAGCGCGTGGTCGGCATTGGCAAAATCGGCGCGCACGGTCACCGCACGGGTGGCCGGATCGATGCGCGCATCGATGGTGCTCACCTCGCCTTCGAAGGTGCGGCCGGGCCAGGCCACGCTGGTGGCGCTGACCTTGTCACCCGTGGACAGCGCGGCCAGCTCCACTTCCGGCACCTGGAAATCGACGTGCATGCGCTCGATGTCATCCAGCGTGGCGATGACCGTGGTGGGCGTGACCAGCGAGCCGGGGCTGACCTGGCGGATGCCGAGCACGCCGGCAAACGGTGCGCGCACGCGGCGGTCACCGATTTCCGACTGCATTTCCGCCACGCGCGCTTCGGCCGCATCGCGGATCGCTTTCTGCGTGTCCAGCGTGGCACTGGACACCAGGCGCTGGGTGGCCAGTTCACGCTGGCGCTTGTACAGCTGGTCGGCTTCGGCAAACGTGGCCTGGGCCTGGCTGAGCGCAGCCTGCTGGGCCTGGCCGCGCAGGGTGACGATGGGCGCACCGGCGGCCACCTGCTGGCCGCTTTCGAAATGCACGCGGTCCACGATCTCGCTGACCTTGGCGGTCACACTGATCGATTCGCGCGCCTTGGCCGTGCCCAGCGCCTGCAGCGTGTCGTTCCACTGCGTGGGCTGCACCACCTGCGCGGTGACCGGTACGGCTTCACCCTGCCGGCGTGCGGCAGCCTCCGGCTTGCCTGCACAGCCGGCCAGAAGGGCCAGGCCGAGGCCAAGGGCCAGGGGGGAAGCGATACGAGCCAACATGCACAGTCCTGATTGATCCACGGCCGCCGAGTGTAGGCACCGCCCCATGAAATCGGTATGTGCCAAGCGTTTACCGGCGTGAAACCTGCCGCGCGATAGCGCCGGGAACCCGTTCCATGCAAGGGTTGCCGCGGCGGTGTCGGTGTATGTCGGGATGTATCCAGCCCGCCCGCACGTGCCGGTGCCATCGTACAGTCAAACCTGCCTGGCTGAGGGCGCCAGGCGGGGGTCGGCCCTGGCGGGGTCCGACCCCGTTTTTTTGCCCGGTGCTTGGGTAGCGCCGGGCCCTGCCCGGCGGATCAATACCGGTAGTTCACCTTCATCCACAGGCTGCGCCCGGGCTCGTTAATGCGTACCGGATCGGCCGGGAAGCCGAAGTCGGCGCTGCCGGCCAGGTTCAGGTGTTCGCTGTAGGCGCGATCAAACAGATTGTCTACGCCAGCACTGAGCTGCAGTTGCGCGCTGAAGCGATAAGCGGCATTGAGCGCGAAGGTGGCAAAGCCCGCGCTGGGGCCCAGATCCTGCGCCACCACATTGCCCTGCCCTGCGGCCACCCGATGCTGGGCGGTGACCGCACGCAGCAGGGCGCCGGCACTCCAGCGCTGGCCCTGCCAATCGGCGCTCAGGCGCGCTTCCAGCGGCGGCATCTGCGGCAACGGGCGGTGTGCATCGCGATTTTCGCCCCAGGCATACGCCAGGGTACTGCCCAACGACCACTGCTCGTCCAACTGCAGTTTCAGCCCGGCTTCGGCACCGGCGATGCGCGCATCGACGTTGTCGGCCTGGCTGCTGCTGCCCATCATGCCGCCACTGCGGTAGGTGAACAGGATGTAGTCCTGGATCTGCCCGGCGTAGGCCGACACCCAGGCCTGCACCCGCGGCCCGTTGTACTGCACACCCACGTCGAGCTGGGTGGTGCGTTCGGGCTGGATGCCGGCGAAGGCATTCACGCTGCCAGCCGGTCCGGCATCGGGCGAGAACAGTTCCCAGTAATCCGGCATGCGCTCGCTGTGCCCCAACCCGGCGTAGGCAGTCAGGCCCTGGGCCAGGTCCTGTTCGTAGCGCAGGAAGCCGCTGCCCAACCACTGCCGGCGCTGCTGCCCGGCGGTGGGGTTGGGCATGTCCATCATCATGCCGCTGATCTGCGCGCGCGTATCGCGCACGCGTGCACGGTCGATGCGCAGGCCGCTGATCCAGCGCTGCGCGGTGTCGGCGCCCAGGGTCAGTTCGGTGAACACGCCCTGCCGCTCGAAGTCGGCATCACGGCTCCAGGCCGCGTTCTGGTAGGTGTTGCGGCCCATGCCCACGCGGCCGCGGTGACGGCTGTCTTCGGCATCCACGCCGGCCACCAGCTGCACGTCCTGCCAGCGCCATTCGGAACTGATGCGGCCGCCCTGGGTGCGCCGGTCGACATTGGAGGCCATCGGCATGGGCATGCTGCTGTGCGGATTGGGCGTGCGCAGCGTGTAGTTGTCCATCACGTGGTCGGCTTCGTTGTAGTACACGTTGGCCTGCAACGTGTCCCACGCACCGGGCAGGTTGCGCTTCTCGAAGCGCGCACCGAAGGTGGTGCGCTCGAAGGCGGCACCGTCCATGCCGCGGCCGGCATAGCGCGCGATGGCATCGCCGGCGCCGGCGGACACTTCCAGCAGCGTATCGGCATCGGGCGTCCAGCCCAGCGCCACATCACCGTTCCACTTGCGCCACTTCGAGGGCACTACGGCACTGTGGCCATCCTTGTAGTCATCGGCTTCGGAACGGTTGCCGCTGGCGCGCACATAGCCGCTGGGGTTGCCCACGGTCAGGTCCAGCACCTGGTCGTTGCGGTTGCGCGAGCCGACCAGCGCACTGGCATCGGCGCGCAGGCCCGGCGCCTCGAAGCGCGGCGTATCACGTTCGAAACGGATGGTGCCGGCCGAGGCGCCCGCACCCCAGCGCACGCTCTGCGGGCCCTTGATGATGGTCAGCCGGTCGAAGCTTTCCGGCGCGATGTAGGACAGCGGATTGTCCATGCGCGAGGGGCATGCGCCGATCAGGTTGCCATCGTTGCTGAGGATGTTCAGGCGCGAACCGAACATGCCGCGCAGCACCGGGTCGCCATTGGTGCCGCCGTTGCGGATGGCGGAAAAACCGGGAACGGTCTTCAGGTAATCGGCACCATCACTGGCCGGCACCGGCTGCCGCGGCAGCCGCGGATCGGTCACCCAGTGCAGTGGCGAAGAGGGTGCAGCGGCGGTCACCACCAGGGTATCGAGGGTGCGCGCTTCATCGGCGGGCGCGGCATGGGCCAGCGAAGCGGCCACCGCGAGGCCAAGGGCAACCGGCAGGCGCGCGGATGCGCCCGCGGGGCGGGACAGGTTTTTCATGCAGACAACTCCAAGGTACGCACGCGCGCACGGCGCCCGGTCAGGCGTCGTGCGGCGGATTGATTGGGAAATTCAGCGGACGATGGAGCGCAGCGGTGGGCCGCGCGCGGCATGCGCGGGCCAGTGTTGGAGTGGTAGCAGGGGCAGCAGCGGCGCGAACAGCATGCGCGGCCGCCACAGCAGTGGCACCAGCAGAAGTGCTACGGCCAGCCACGGCAACAGACGCATGGCCAGCACGCAGTACTCGCAGGCCTCGCCGTGCATGGCATGTGGATCGGCCGGCGGGGTTGAATCCGGTTGCGCATGCAGCGCGCCGTGTTCTTCAGCCAGGCTGCCGTGATGCATATGGGCATGCATGGCCGGCGACATCTGATCCATCTGCGCATGCGCAGGCGCATGATGCTCGGGCGCCTGCAGCGCGCGGCTGACCAGCGGCGCAAGCACCATCAGCAGCGTTGCCACGAAGGCAAGCTGCAGCAGGAGGCGTTGCGGGCGCGACAAGCGGTTCACCGCGCTAGTGTAGAGCCCGGTCCAGGGTTGGCCGTGCGACGAACCGTCGCAGGTGCTGGGGGTTTTTGGCAGGGCTGCGCCCTGCACCTGCTTGATGCAACGGCAACGGCAACGTCAACGTCAAGAGCGGGCATTCCGTGGGATGGCGGGGTGGGTCCGGTTGCGGGGGACGCCGCAAGTACGTCCTTGCAGGCTTGGCCGCGGCTTGCTCGTGTGCGCTTTCCTGCACACACGGCAAGACTGGGGTTGGGCGTCCTGCCCAACCCGCCCGAGGCATGCCTCGGGCCCATGCCGCGGACACCCCCGCAACCGGACCCACCCCGCCTTCGACAGTTGGCCGCGATCTGGCGGAAGGGCACGGCGCTCTGCCCCGGTAGGTGTCGACCTTGGTCGACACGGATGAATCCATTCGGTATCTGACAGATGTGTCGACCAAGGTCGACACCTACCAGAGCAAAATGCGGTTCCGGCAGATCGCAGGAACCTGTCAGAGGCGGGGCGGTGTGGGTGGGCAGGACCGCAGGCGCCATGGATGGCGCCTACGAGCCCCCATGGACGGGTTTACGGCGTGTCCTGCCCACCCACACCGCCCCGCCATCCCACGGAATGCCGCTTTTGACGTTGAAGTTGACGTTGAAGTTGACGTTGAGCGGGTGCAGGGCGCAGCCCTGCAATGCCCCAACCCTTAGACCGTGATGGTCTGGGTCAGCGATTCCCAGGTGGGGGGCTGCGGCCATGCGGCGGCCTGGTTGCCGTCCAGCACGCGGCGCAGGTCGCGCGGATCGATCTGGGGGGCCAGCACGTGCACCAGTTCCAACGCGTAATCGCGCAGCACACGATCACGCGGCAGCACCGCCCACGCAATGCACTCGGTGATCGGCTCCGGCGCCGGCCACGATTTCAGATCTTCGTCGTAGGCACTGACCGCCATCTCCGCCAGCAACCCCACGCCCAGACCCGTGCGCACATAGGTCTTGATCAGGTCCGCATCCAGCGCCGTCAGTGCCAGATCGGGCACCAGCCCCTGGGCGGCGAACGCACGCTGCAGCGACGAATTCGGACGCGTGGAGGATTCGTAGCTGATCAACGGCTGGCGCGCCAACGCGGCCAGGTCCGGCGCGCGGCCGGCGCGGTCCAGCGGGTGGCCCTTGGGCACCACCACCAACCGGCGCCAGCGGAACAACGGCACGGCAATGCCGTCGGTCGGTTCGCTGCCGGCGGTACTGATGATGGCGATATCGGCATCGCCCTGGTTGAGCCGGTCCAGCGCGTCCGCTTCGCCGGCCTGCTGCAGATGCACGCTTACCTGCGGGTACGCCTGCTTGATCGCCGCCACCGCCGGCGGCAGCACGAAGCGCGCCTGGGTGTGGGTGGTGGTCAGGATCAGCTGGCCCTGGCTTTCGCGCCGCTGGTTGGCGGCATAGGTGCGGATGTTGTTGGCCTCGGCCAGCACCGCGCGGGCGCGGGTGATGACCTCGGTCCCGGCCGGGGTGACCGATTCCAGGCTGCGCCCCTTGCGCACGAACAACAGGAAACCCAGCTCGTCCTCCAGCTGCTTCAGCTGTTTGGACAGGCCGGGCTGGGTGGCGTGCACGCGCGAGGCGGCGAGCGTGATGTTCAGCTCGGCATCGGCGATGGCGACCAGGTAGCGCAGCTGGGTGAGCGTCATGGCGGGTAGGCGGCGGGGGCGGAGGTCCACTCTAGGGTCAATTCCCGTCACCAGCTTATAACCAAAGGTTGTTTAAGAAAGGTATCTGGTCATTTCCGGGTGTCATATGCCGGCGCTACGGTCAGCCGGCAGCCGCTGGCCTGGACGGCCAGCCCTCCCCTCTTCCGCCCGCCGCAGCCCGGCGCGGCCTGCTTCTGGAGCGCTTCCATGGCCCTGTACGACTCCATCCTGGACACCATCGGCAATACCCCCATCGTCAAGCTGCAGCGCCTGGCGCCGCAGGGCGTGACCCTGTACGCCAAGGTCGAATCGTTCAATCCGGGCGGTTCGGTGAAGGACCGCCTGGCGCTGGCCATCATCCTGGACGCCGAAGCGCGCGGCCTGCTCAAGCCCGGCGACACCATCGTGGAGGCCACCTCGGGCAATACCGGCGTGGCACTGGCCATGGTCGCTGCCGCCCGCGGCTACAAGTTCGTGGCCACCATGGTGGAAACCTTCTCCATCGAACGCCGCAAGCTGATGCGCGCCTACGGTGCCAAGGTGATCCTGACCCCGGCCGCCGAACGCGGCAGCGGCATGGTGCGCAAGGCGCGCGAGCTGGCCGAACAGCATGGCTGGTTCCTGGCCAGCCAGTTCGCCAACCCGGCCAACCCGGCCTACCACCGCAACACCACCGCCGCGGAAATCCTGCGCGACTTCGCTGGCAAGCGCCTGGATTACTTCGTGAGCGGCTGGGGCACCGGCGGCACGCTTACCGGTGTGGGCGAAGTGCTGAAGGTGGCACGCCCGCAGACGCGCATCGTGGCCACCGAACCGGCCGGCGCCGCGTTGCTGAAGGGCGATGACTGGAGGCCGCACAAGATTCAGGGCTGGACGCCGGATTTCGTGCCCGATGTACTGAACCGCGATGTGGTGGATGAACTGCTGACCGTGGAAGACGAACGCGCCATCGCCACCGCGCGCCGTCTGGCCGCCGAGGAAGGTCTGTTCGTGGGCATCTCGGCCGGTGCCACCGTGGCCAGCGCGCTGGATGTGGCCAGCCGTGCCGAGGCGGGCTCGGTCATCCTGGCGATGCTGCCCGATACCGGTGAACGCTACTTCTCCACGCCGCTGTTTGCCGATGTGAACGAAGGGTCCGACGACGACTGGCTGGCCGGCCTGCCGTAAGCGGTGCGGGGTCGGATCTCTTTCCCGCAGGGAAAGGGCTCTGACCCCACCGGCGTGGCGCAATGATGGGGGTCAGAGCCTTTTCCATGCGGAAAAGGATCTGACCCCTTTCTGCTTCAGCCTGCGTGAAGGTAATTGCCGCCATCGTGCGTGAAGACCGGATCGCAGGTTGTGAGACGGTCATGACGCAGCATCCATGCCCTGTGCCCTACCGTGGGTACAGCCAGCGCGGAGGATGCGCGGAACAACCGACAGGCAGGAGACGGACGCATGAAGATCGAAGTGTGGCAGGGCGACATCACGACCCTGGCGGTGGATGCGATCGTCAACGCGGCCAATGAATCGCTGCTGGGCGGCGGCGGCGTGGATGGTGCGATCCACCGCGCGGCAGGCCCGGGCCTGCTGCAGGAATGCGAACAGCTGCCGCAGCTGCGGCCCGGCGTGCGCTGCCCCACCGGCGAAGTGCGCGCCACCGCCGGCCATGCGCTGCCGGCCAAGCATGTGCTGCACACCGTGGGCCCGGTCTGGCACGACGGCCAGCGCGACGAACCGGCGCTGCTGGCCAACTGCTACTGGAAATCGCTGCAGATGGCCGAATCGCTGGGCGTGCAGTCCATTGCGTTTCCCGCCATCAGCTGCGGCGTGTACGGCTATCCGCTGTACCAGGCCGCGCAGGTGGCCGTGACTGAAACGCTGGCATGGCAGCGCAGCCACGCACAGCCGATGCGCATCGTGCTGGTGGCCTTCAACACCGCCACCGCCAAGGCCTACCAGCAGGCGCTGGCCGCCGCCGGCCAGGCGGTAGAGGCCGAGCGCATCCTGCCGCTGCCGCCGGTGGGTGATGCCGGCTTCGCGGCCGCGCACTGAGCGCGATCAGCGCACCTTGATTTCCACCAGGCCGCTGGTTTCGCTCAGGTTGCTCACGTCCACCGTGTAGTGGCCGGCCGGCAGGGTTTCCTGCAGGTGCGCGTCGGTTCCGTTGCCACCGTCGTCATCGCTGCGCTCGATCTCACCACCGACCAGGCGCAGCACGGTGTCGACCTGGCTGGACAGCGCATCCAGCTGCACCTCGGCCGGTTCGTCCAGGGTCAGCAGGAAACGTCGGCGGCCTTCGCCTTCCAGCAGCGTGTAGACGCTGCCGTTTCGAGGCAGCGTGGTGCCATCGGTATCGACCAGGTTGTCAGGCATGGCGCTGCGCTTGGCCTCCAGGCTGAACGCGCCTTGGTCGCCGTCGCCCAGCCCGCGCACGGTAAGCGTGTACTCGCCGGGCTGCAGCGGCAGGGTGATGCGCGAATCGGTGCCCTCGCCGCCATCATCGTTCTCGCTTTCCTGGCCGTTGCCCTTCAGCGACAACAGCGTATCGAAGGCGTCCGAACGCAGCTGGATCTCGTACAGGCCGGGGCTGTCCACCTTCAGCGTGTAGTCCTGTGTTTCGTCCAGCAGCAGATCGTCGATGCGGCCGGCGCCGACGATCGGCGTGCCGTCATAGGGCTGCAGTGTTTCGGCGCGCAGCCGGAACGGCCCGAACGCATCGGGACCTTCGGCGTTCACCGCCACCTGGTAGGTGCCGCTGCCGTCGGCGCGGAACGCCACGGAGACTTCGTCGCCACTTTCATAGCCGCTGCGGCTGCTGGCCACCAGGGTGCCGTTGTCGAACACGCTGATGGAGCCGTTCAGCGTGCCGGTCAGCTTGATGCCCACCCGCTGCTTGTCCTGCAGGGCCAGCGCGTAGACCTGGTAGTGGCTGCCATCGTTGTAGTTGAGTGCGCTGCGCGCGGTGATTTCACCGGACAGCGGCTTGTCCAGCGCCAGCGGCGGGGCCTTGCCGGCCTCCACACTGCTGCCGGGAAGACGGTTGCAACCGGCCACGGCCACGACGGTGGCAATGGCGATCACGATGGCGGCCTTGCGCATGTGCTGCTGCTCCTTTCCCTGGAAACCGGGCGCCGACACGGCACCCGCTGCAGCGCAACGATACCCGCAAATGAAGACGCCGGCACAGGGCCGGCGTCCATTACTGCTCAGGCGGTGGTGCGGCTCAGCCGTTCCACTTGCCCAGGGCGGCCAGGCCGTTGTCCTTGGCGCGCTCGTACACGGTCTTCTGTGCAGCGGCGTAGTTGCCCTTCATGTCCTTGGCCCAAAGCTTCAGCGCGGCCTGCTGCATGGCACGGCCGTAGGAGAAGCTGAGCGGCCACGGCAGGTTGCCCAGCTGGTTCATCGCGTTCAGGTGCTCGGTGGACTGCTCGTCGCTCTGGCCACCGGACAGGAACACCACGCCCGGCAGGATGGCCGGCACGGTGCTCTTCAGGCACATCACGGTCGATTCGGCCACTTCTTCCACGTCGGCCTGCTCATCGCAGCCCTTGCCCGAGATGACCATCGAGGCCTTCAGGATGGTGCCTTCCAGCAGCACGTTCTGCTGGTACAGCGCATCGAACAGCGAACGCAGGGTGGCTTCGGTCACTTCGTAGCAGGTTTCGATGTCATGGTCGCCGTCCATGATCACTTCCGGCTCGACCATCGGCACCAGGCCGCATTCCTGGCACAGGGCTGCGTAACGGGCCAGCGCGTGGGCGTTGGATTCGATGCAGGTGCCCGACGGGGTGTTGTCGCCGATGTTGATGACCGCGCGCCACTTGGCGAAGCGGGCACCCAGCTTGTAGTACTCCTGCAGGCGCTCGCGCAGGCCGTCCAGGCCTTCGGTGACCAGCTCGCCCGGGCAGCCGGCCAGCGGGTGCGCACCCTTGTCCACCTTGATGCCCGGAATCATGCCGTGGTCAGCCATGTACTTGGCGAACGGCACGCCGTCCTTGGTGGCCTGGCGGATGGTTTCGTCGTACAGGATGGCGCCGGAAATGTGCTCGTTGAGCTTCGGCGTGGTCAGCAGCAGCTCGCGGTAGGCGCGACGGTTTTCCTCGGTGTTCTCGATACCGACGCCGGCGAAACGCTTGGCGATGGTAGCGGTGGATTCGTCGATAGCGATGATGCCCTTGCCCGGGGCGACCATGGCCTGGGCGGTTTCGGCCAGCTGTTCGATGCTCATGTATTTCCTGTGGCGGGTGCGGGAAAAACGCAATTATAGCCCCGCCACCCGTTGCCCCGACGTGGAGGACAGGATGGAAACGATTCCAGATGTGCGCAGGACAATTTCTGTCCTGCGACCTCGGGGCAGAGCGGGGTCAGAGCCCCTGCGGGGATCTGACCCTGTGTGGCGTGACCCTGTGTGGCGTGGCCCGGCGGCTGCGCTTACAGGTCGCCCAGACCGCTGGCGCGGCCGTCTTCGCCCACTTCCAGCAGACGCAGGGTGTTGGTGGCACCCAGGGTTTCCATGTGCTCGCCACTGGTGAACACGACACGATCACCGGCCTGCAGCAGTTCCGATTCCACCAGCAGGCGGATGCTGCCACGCGCGGCTTCGCGCGGGGTCAGGCCGCGGCTGTCGAAGTTGATCGGGTAGACATCGCGCATCAGCGCCATCTGGCGGCGGGCGCCGTCGTGGCGGGTGACCGCGAACACCGGCGCCTTGGCGCGGAAACGCGACAGGTAACGGGCGGTGCCACCGGATTCGGTCATCGCCACGATGGCGCGCACGCCCACGTGCTGGGACAGGAACATGGTGGCCATGGCGATGGCCTGGTCGGCACGTTCCAGGTTGCGCGGCGAGGCATTGAAGTCGGTTTCGGTCTGGAACTGGCGTTCGGCACCCAGGCAGATGCGCGCCATGGCCTCCACAGCCTTCACCGGGTAGGCACCGGCGGCGGTTTCGGCCGACAGCATCACCGCATCGGTACCGTCGATGACCGAGTTGGCCACGTCCAGCACTTCGGCGCGGGTCGGAATGGGGCTTTCCACCATCGACTGCAGCATCTGCGTGGCGGTGATCACCACCTTGTTCTGCGCCAGCGAGGCCTTGATGATCTTCTTCTGCAGGCCCGGCAGTTCGGCATCGCCGATTTCCACGCCCAGGTCGCCACGGGCCACCATCACCACGTCGCTGGCCTCGACGATTTCTTCCAGGTTCTCAATGGCTTCGGTGCGCTCGATCTTCGACACCAGGGCAGCATCGCAGCCGTGCGAACGGGCGATGTCACGCGCGTCGTTCATGTCCTGCGCGTTGCGGCAGAACGAGACCGCGATGAAATCCACGCCGATCTTGGCAACGATGCCGATCAGTTCCTTGTCGCGCTCGGTCAGCGCGCCCAGCGACAGGCCGCCGCCCTGCTTGTTCAGGCCCTTGCGGTCGGACAGGGCGCCGTCGTTGAGCACGGTGTTGATGATGCGCTCGCCCTGCACTTCCACCACCTGCAGCTGCATCAGGCCGTCATCGAGCAGCAGCACGTCGCCGGGGCCCACGTCCTGCGGCAGGCCCAGGTAGCTCACGCCCACCTGGCTGGCATCGCCGGGGCCGGCGTTTTCATTGGCGATCAGGTCGAAACGGTCACCGGCCTTCAGGAAGACTTTGCCTTCGGCGAAACGCTCGATGCGGATCTTCGGGCCCGGCAGGTCGGCCAGGATGCCCACTTCCACGCCCACGCGGGCGGCAGCGGCACGCACGTCGGCGGCGCGCTTGGCCTGGCCGGACGGGTCACCGTGGCTGAAGTTGAGGCGCACCACGTTCACGCCGGCGCGGAACAGATCCTCCAGCACGCCCGGCGGGTCGGTCGCCGGACCGAGGGTGGCAAGGATCTTGGTGCGACGCTGACGCTCGAACATGGTGAATGGGCCTCTCCCGTGAAAGGGGGAAAATTAGCACATCCTTCACGCCCCATGTATACGGTTACACCCTTGTGGCGCCTGACTCTTCGGGACATGGAGCGGACATGCTCCGGACAGGCGACGGATGTAATCGGTTCCCGCGCTTGTACTCGCCCGGCCAGCGGGGTCAGAGTCCTCTCCCTTGGAGAGGGGTCCGACCCCTGGTTCGGTCAGGCCAGCAGGGTGAGCAGCTGCGCCGGTTCGCGGGCCAGATGTCCGGCGCCGGCCTCGGTCAGCTCGGCTTCGCCGCCGAATCCCCACAGCACGCCCACGTTGCGCACGCCATGGAAGCGCGCACCTTCGATATCCATGCGGCGGTCGCCGATCATCCAGCACTGCGCCGGGTCCAGCTGCAGCCGCTGCAGGGCCTCGCCCACCAGTTGCGGCTTGCTGCTGCGCGAGCCATCGGGGGTAGAGCCGATCACATCGTCGAACAGGTGGCCAAACGGCAGATGTTCGGCGATACGGCGGGCATGTACCTCGTTCTTGGCGGTCACCACGGCCAGGCGATGGCCCCGCGCATGCAGCGCACGCACGGTGTCTTCGATGTCCGGATAGACCGTATGCTCACGCCAGCCCTGCACATCGAAGCGCTCGCGGTACAGCGCCACCGCCTGCTCCACCCGCTGCGCGTCTCCGAACAGCGGGGTGAAGGTGGTGCGCAGCGATGGGCCGATCCACCCCAGCAGGGTTTCCTGCGGCGGAACCGGCTGGTCCATCTTCTGCAGCGCATAGGCAATACAGGTGGTGATGCCCACTTCCGAATCGATGAGCGTGCCATCCATGTCGAAGAAGAGCGTGGCACGCCCTTCCTCGATCTGTTGCGGCTGGACCGACATCAGTTGCCGCGCGCAGCCAGCGCGGCCACCGCCGGCAGGGTCTTGCCTTCCAGGAATTCCAGGAACGCACCGCCGCCGGTCGAGATGTAGCTGACATCACCGGCGATATCGAACTTGTCCACCGCCGCCAGGGTGTCACCGCCGCCGGCGATGGAGAACGCGTTGGAGCGGGCGATGGCGCGGGCCAGGGCTTCGGTGCCCTTGCTGAAGGCTTCGAACTCGAACACACCTACCGGGCCGTTCCAGACCACGGTGCCGGCCTGTTCGATCAGCTGCGCGTACTGCGCGGCCGTCTGCGGGCCGATGTCCAGGATCAGATCGTCTTCGGCCACGGCATCGACGGCCTTCACTTCCGCCGCGGCGTCGGGCAGGAACTGCTTGGCAGTGACCACGTCCACCGGCAGCGGAATGGCTGCGCCACGGGCCTGCGCGTCGGCCACGATCTTCCTGGCGGTATCCAGCAGGTCCGGTTCGTACAGCGACTTGCCGACCTTGTAGCCGGCCGCGGCGATGAAGGTGTTGGCGATGCCGCCGCCCACGATCAGCTGGTCCACCTTGTTGACCAGGTTGGCCAGCAGTTCCAGCTTGGTGCTGACCTTGCTGCCGGCCACGATGGCCAGCAGCGGCTTGGCCGGGGCATCCAGCGCCTTGGCCAGCGCGTCCAGTTCGGCCATCAGCAGCGGGCCGCCGGCGGCCACCGGGGCGAAGCGGATCACGCCGTGGGTGGAAGCCTGCGCGCGGTGCGCGGTACCGAAGGCATCCATCACGAACACGTCGCACAGGGCGGCGTACTGCTTCGACAGGGCTTCGTCATCCTTGCCTTCGCCGACGTTCATGCGGCAGTTTTCCAGCAGCACCAGCTGGCCCGGCTGCACGTCCACACCGTCCACCCAGTCGCGCACCAGCGGCACTTCACGGCCCAGCAGCTCGGACAGGCGCGCGGCAACCGGTGCCAGCGAATCGGCTTCGCTCCAGACGCCTTCCTTCGGGCGGCCCAGGTGCGAGGTGACCATCACTGCGGCGCCCTGTTCCAGCGCGCGCTTGAGCGTCGGCAGCGAGGCGGTGATGCGCTGTTCGGAGGTGATGCGGCCATTCTCGATCGGCACGTTCAGATCCTGGCGGATCAGCACGCGCTTGCCGGAGAGGTCGAGGTCGGTCATGCGGACGATGGACATGGGCAACTCTTTGGCTCAGGGACGGGATGCCGGTGTACGGCAGACGGGCATTGTATCGGCTGGTGGGGGGCCGATGCCTGCGGCAGGCAGAAGCGCACGGCAACTACAACTGCCAGAGCCAGAGCAAGAGCCGAAGCGATGGCGCTTCTTGGTGCTGTGGGTGGGCCGGGGTGGTGTGGGCTGGCAGGGGACGCCGTAAACCCTTCCATGGGGGCTTGGCTGCGGCATCCATGCCGCGGACACCCCTGCCAGCCCACACCGCCCCGGCCTCGACAGGTGCATGGCGGAGCGGACGGCAACGGCCGAAGCAAGAGCGGTCTGTGATGTCGGTTGGGAAGAAGGGGTCAGAGCCGCTTTCCTGCGGAAAACGGATCCGACCCCGCAGCGAGTGCGCGCAGCGCGCGACCCGCTGTTGCTCTTCTTTTTTCCTTTCCGTGGGTGGCCGCCCCCGGAAACTGTCAGAGGCCGGGCGGGGTGGGGCCGCGGGGGTATCCGCCGCATGGATGCGGCGGACAAGCCTCCAGGGATGGATTCACGGCGTCCCCCGCGGCCCCACCCCGCCCGGCCAAGCGCGGCTTCTGCTCTACGCGACCAACCGACCACCCACGAGGGGCTGCGCCGTTGGCAGGACACTACGCCGAAGGCGCGGGCTTCTGCTTCAGCAGGCTGATCGCCAGACCACCGACCACCAGCACGCCCAGCCCCAGCAACGCCCATAGCAACCATGCCTTCCAGTCGCGCTGCGGCTGCAGTGCCGCGTCACCGGCCAGCACTTCCGGGCTGCCTTCGAAACGCGCCAGCGTGGGCTGCCAGGCCGGGTCGTTACGCTGCCTTAGTTCTTCGATCAACACGGTGATCGGCGCTTCGGCACGACGCGCGGTGGCGCTGCCCACGGCCAGCGCATACGGCGCTGCACCCTGGCTAAGGAACACCATCACTTCAGGCTGGTAACCCAGGCGCAGCGTCGGCGTGCCGCCGGTCTGAGCGGGGTCAGCCACCAGCTTCCAGTAGCGATCGCGCCAGGTGCCCGCCAGCGGCTGCGAGGCCGACTGCTGGCGCTGACCCGCCGCGCCCTGCTGCAACTGATAGGCGATCCACGGCGCGCTGCGGCGCTGCCATTCGGCATCGGCATCGTCGCGGCTGTACAGGGTCCACTGCACCAGGCTGTTGCCGGTGCTGGCCACATCGGCGCGCGACACCGGGAAACGGCCATCCAGTTCAAAGGTGAATTCGCCCTTGCCCTGCGTGCGCGGCTGCAGCGGCACCCATTCCCAGGGCACGGTGGCCGGTGCCGGTGGCAGTTCGGCCAGCACGCTGCGCAGCGCCGGCAGTGCGGCACTGCCCTGCGGCAGGATGCGCAGGTAGCGGGTGGTGCCATCAATCTGCAGGCGACGCTGCAGCAGGCGCTTGCCGGCGCGCTGCAGGTCCACCAGGGGCACGTCACGGGCAACCGAACGCCAATGCTGCAGATCGTCGCTGGCATCGACCTGCACCTGCGCCTGCAGCGGCTGGCCGCTGTCGGCCCAGTCCAGCACCAGCGCCGCCAGCGGCTGCTGGCCCAGCACGCTGGCATCGACCAGCCAGCCGCCCTGCCCGCTCGCGGTCGCGCCAGCGCCCACGCGCGCTTCCACCCGACGCACGCGGCCATCGGTGTCGCGCTCGGTCAGCAGCTGCAGATCGTTGCGCTGTGCGTCGGCCAGCGGCGGCAGTACGAACCAGGGCAGTTCGCGCTGCACCGGCGCCTGCGCCAGCGGCTGGTCCGGCGCCAGCAGCGCCGACGGCAGTGCCTGGCCGGCGGCGTTGAACACCTGCAGGTCGGCCAGGTCGGCCGTTCCTGCACGGCGATAGATGGCCGGCTCCAGCACCACCCGGTACGCACCGGACTGCGCGCTGGACAGGCTCAACGGCCATTGTTCGGCGTAGTGCTGGCGGTAATCGGTTGCCTGTGCGGCAACGCTGCCGGTGACGGCCATCAGCAGCGGCAGGACCACCGCGCTCCAGGTTTTCATGCGTTTTTCTCCACGGTTGGCGCCGCCGGCGGGGCCGGTGCCAGATAGCCCACGACCGTGCACAGCAGGCCGTAGGCAATGAACGATGCGATGCCCAGCAGGTTGCCCAGGTGCTGGCGGTCGATCAGTACCAGCTTGGCCAGCACAACGCCCATCAGCACCGCGCCCACCATCCACAGCACGCGCTGGCCGCGCTTGGAGCCCCACACCCAGGCGATCACGCCCAGCACGCTCCACAGCACGGTCAGGCTGGTCTGGGCCAGGCTGGAACGGGCCATGCTGGCATTCCACGGCAGGCCGCCCCAATGATGCACGGCGTGCAGCACGGTGCTGGTAAGCGTGACGAAGCCGACCACGGCCAGCAGCGGCACCCGCAGCTTCCGCAGTTCGATCGGCCCTTCAGCGCTGTACAGCCAGTAAGCCCCCAGCAGCAGTGCCAGCCATTGGGTCAGCTCGGCCGGGTTCAGCACGGGCAGCCAGGCCAACGGCGCTGCATCGCCCGGCTGCAGCAGTGCGCCCAGCCAGGCCAGGGCCAGTGCTGCGAACAGCGTGGCCTGCAACGGCGCGCGTGCGGCCGCGAAGCGCTCGCCCAGCGGCCAGCTCACCGCGTTCCAGCGCCACAGCGACAGCGCCGCCAGCAGCAACCACGGCAGGGTGACCAGCAAGGTGGTCCAGCCCTGCGCCAGCGCGGCGGCATCGCCGCCCCACAGGGCCAGCAGCGACAACAGGCAGGGCCACAGCAGCAGCCACAGGAACTGCGCGATGCTGGCCACCCAGCCGTTGCTGCGGCGCAGGCACAGCAGGCTACGCACGCCCAGCACCGCAAACACCGCCCAGGCCAGCGCGCCGTAACCGGCGAACGGCTGGGCATGGGCATCGTTCTGCCACAGCGCCACCGGGAAGGCCAACGCCAGCATGCCCAGCGCGGTCAGCCCCAGCGCGCGCGCAGGACGACGGTGCTGCAGTTCGGCGGCCAGCCAGCCGGTCACCGCCACCAGCACCAGCAGCGCATCGGCCTGCGACAGCAGCGGCAGGAAGCGCGCGATGTCATGGGCAAACCCGCCGAACCACCACAACAGGCCCCACAGGTAATAAACCAGGGCTACGTCATGGCGGCTGCGCTGCTGGTAGCTCCATGCCGAGGCAAACCCGGCCAGTGCCAGCAGCAGCGCGCCAATGGCGGTGGGGTTCAGCAGGAAGCGGCCATCGGCGTGCCAGTAATCGGCGCCCACCACGAAGGCGAAGGCCGCGCCCAGCTGCAGCAGCGCGCCGGCCACCTGCGGCAGCCAACGCTGCTGGCGCAGGCCCAGCCAGGCCAGGCCCGCCCCTTCCAGCGCGAACACCGCGCCGGTGGCACGCGCCGACAGCGCCAGCGGCACCGCCAGCGTGGCAAAGCCCACCGCCAGCACCGCGTGCGACTGCGCCAGCACCGTGTACGACGCACGCGCCAGCAGCGCGCGGGCCAGCACCGCATAGATCGCCGCCAGGCCCAGCGCACACAGCGCCAGGGTCATCGGCTGGGTGTGCAGCATGCCGGCCTGCAGCGAGAACGCCACCAGCGGCGTGCCGAACACCAGGCTGCCATCGACCAGGTCACGCCGCGCCGCCGGCTGGCGCCGCGCGTACAGCAGCGGAATCAGCAGGTAAAAGGCGAAGAACAGCAGCAGGAAGGGTTCGGTACTGGCGAACTGCTCCGGCCGGTACTGCAGCACGCCCCAGAACGTGCCGATGCCGAAAGTGAAAGCGAAGCCAAGCAGGTTCAGCGCGCGCCAGGGGCGGAACCAGGCAATGGCGAAGATGCCGGCATTGAGCACCGCGTAGTAACTGAACAAGCCCACGTGGTTGCCGCTGCCGGTGGACAGCCACAGCGGCGCCATGAAGCCGGCCAGGATGCCCAGCACCGCCAACGTGCGCGAATTCTGCAGCACGGCCAGCACGCACAGCCCGGCCACCAGGGCGATGGAGCTGCCGAAGGCAAACCCTGCGTTGAGCAGTTCGTAGCGCTTGAATGCGGCGAACACGGTCAGCAGCAGTACGCCGATCGCCCCGCCCTGCAGCGCCAAGGCGAACATGCGCCGCCGTTCGCGCTGCTGCCAGCCAAAGCCCAGCAGGCCCAGCGCGGCCACGGTGATGCCGGCCAGGCGCAGTTCGATCGGCACCACCAGCCAGCCCTGGTCGCTGACGTACTTCAGCAGCGCGGCAACGCCGGCAAGCAGCACCAGCATGCCGATCTTCACCGGCACGTTGCCTTCGGTGAACCAGCGTTTGACGGCGGCGGCAGCGCGCTCGATGACGTTCGGCAGCGCAGGCTCGGCCGGCAGTGGCGGCAGCACGGGTTCAGGGGGCAGCGGCGGCGGCGGTGCGGGTCTGTGCGGCGGCAGCACGGGCGCCGGCTCGGGCGCGGCCGTGGCAGCGGCCACAGGCGCGGGCACCGGCTCGGTCAGATCGGCCGCGGGTGTATGCGGCGGCACGGCGACGGGGGCGGCCACCGGCGGGGCCGTAGGCGACATCGCGGGCGCCGCGGCCACGGCCTGTTCCAGTGCCGCCACGCGGCGGCGCAACCCGGCAATCATCACCAGGGCCACCACCAGCAGCAGCGGAACGGCCAGCAGGGCCAGTACCGCCAGAACAATCAAGGCTTCCATTGCGTGTCTTTCCTCCGCACCCGCGCCCCAACGGCAGCGGTCGACCCCGCCCATGCTACGGCATGCCCGGACCCCATAAACGACGAACCCCGGCCAGGCCGGGGTTCGTGCGGCGATCTGCGCAGGCCTTACTTGGCCGCGACGACCTTGGCCATTTCCAGGCACTTGTTGGAATAGCCCCACTCGTTGTCGTACCACGACACGAGCTTGACGAAGGTGCCGTCCAGGGCGATACCGGCATCGGCATCGAACACCGAGGTGTGGGTTTCACCGACGAAATCGGTGGCCACCACCTTGTCTTCGGTGTAGCCCAGGATGCCCTTCAGCGCGCCTTCGCTCTGTGCCTTCACTTCGGCGCAGATCTCGGCGTAGGTGGCTTCCTTTTCCAGCTCGACGGTCAGATCGACCACCGACACGTCCGAGGTCGGCACGCGGAAGCTCATGCCGGTCAGCTTCTTGTTCAGTTCCGGAATGACCACGCCCACGGCCTTGGCCGCACCGGTGGACGAGGGAATGATGTTTTCCAGGATGCCACGGCCGCCGCGCCAGTCCTTGTTGGACGGGCCGTCAACGGTCTTCTGGGTGGCGGTTGCCGCGTGCACGGTGGTCATCAGGCCACGCTTGATGCCCCACTTGTCGTTGATGACCTTGGCCAGCGGGGCCAGGCAGTTGGTGGTGCACGACGCGTTGGAAATGATGGCCTGGCCGGCGTAGGTCTTGTCGTTCACGCCGAACACGAACATCGGCGTGTCGTCCTTGGACGGGGCCGACATGATCACCTTCTTCGCGCCCGCATCGATGTGCTTCTGCGCGGTTTCCTTGGTCAGGAACAGGCCGGTGGCTTCCAGCACCACGTCGGCGCCGACTTCGTCCCACTTCAGGTTGGCCGGATCGCGTTCCTGGGTCAGGCGGATCTTCTTGCCGTTCACCAGCAGGTCGTTGCCCTGCACGGCCACGTCGGCCTTGAAGCGGCCGTGCACGGAGTCGTACTTGAGCATGTACGCCAGGTAGTCCGGCTCCAGCAGATCGTTGATGGCCACGATTTCGATGTCGTCGCCGAAGTTCAGCACCGCCGAGCGCAGGACGTTGCGACCGATGCGACCGAAACCGTTGATACCAACCTTGATTGCCATGTTCTCAAGCTCCTGCGGCCGCGACAGGTGCGGCGGGATGGATAGGGCCCACAAGTCTAGCAAACCGGGCCTGACCACCGTGGGCCAGACCCCCTGCTGGCAGGGGCCGCCGGGGGGATTTGATCCGGATCAAAGCGTTAGCGCGGCGTGAGGCCGACACTGGCCCCATCAACCCCGCAACGAGAACACCCCCATGCGCACGCATTCCCCCCTGATCCTGGCCAGCCTGGCCGCCGCCCTGTCACTGGCTGCCGCCCCGGCCATGGCCCAGTCCAAGGGCGACTGGACCGTTTCGGCCGGCGTCCACCAGGTCGCGCCGAAGTCCAACAACGGCTCGCTGGCCGGCGGCACCCTGAAGGTGGACGTGGACAATGATGTGAAGCCGACCATTACCGGCGAATACTTCATTGCCGACAACCTGGGCATTGAAGTGCTGGCCGCGCTGCCGTTCAAGCACGACATCAACATCAACGGCCTGGGCCGTGTGGGCAGCAGCAAGCAGCTGCCGCCGGTGGTCACCCTGCAGTACCACTTCAACAGCAAGGGCAAGGTGTCCCCGTTCGTGGGTGCCGGCCTGAACTACACCACCTTCTTCAGCGAAGACACCACCGGCGCGCTGGCCGGCAGCAACTTGAAGCTGGAAGACTCCTGGGGCCTGGCCGCGCATGCCGGCGTGGACTTCGCCATTGGCGAAAAGGGCGCCCTGCGCGTGGACATGCGCTGGATCGACATCGACAGCAAGGTGAAGCTGGACGGCGAGAAGATCGGCACGGTGAACATCGATCCGCTGGTGTACGGCGTGTCGTACGTCTTCAAGTTCTAAGGAATGTTCTGAGTGCGGGGGCTTCGCCCCCGCTCCCCCGTCTCAAGCAGCAACCCACCAAGCAAAGACGCTCGCAGCATGTTGCCCCGGTGTGTGTGCCGGGGCTTTTTTGATTGGGCGGGGCGGGTGGATTTCATTGGTCTGCGGCCACTTCCACCCGGTTGCGGCCGGCGGCCTTGGCGCGGTAGAGCGCCTGGTCGGCCCTGGCCAGCGCCTGTTCCAGGGTGTCGCCGCCGTCGTCATGCCAGCGCGCCACGCCAATGCTGACGCTGACCACTGGCGCCGCATCGGAATCGGCATGGGCGATCGCCAGCGCCTGCACCTGCTGGCGCAGCTGTTCGAACGGTGCCGACTGCGGCTGGCCCGGCTGCCAATGGCCCAGCGCCACGAACTCTTCGCCGCCATAGCGCGCCACTACCGAATCCACGTCGCGCAACTGCGCCGACAACGCTGCGGCCACGGCATGCAGCACGGTGTCGCCGGCGGGGTGGCCGTGGTGGTCGTTGTAGCGCTTGAAGTAATCGATATCGATCATCGCGATGCGCAGCGCACCGCGCGGGTGTGGCGTGCGCAGGTAGTGCTGGAAGATCTGCCGGGCACGGCGGTCGAAGGCGCGGCGGTTCAGCAGGCCGGTCAGGCCATCGTGGTTGGCCAGCGCGTCCAGCCGCTGTTCGGCAATGAAGGTGGCGCGTGCCTGGCGTTCGGAGATGTAACAGCCCACCATGCCCGCCACGTGGGTGGCCAGTACGAACATCAACGCCTCGGCCAGGGCCGGCCCGGCCGGCAGCACGTTCACTTCGGCCAGCACGAAGGCGGCGCTGATGACCGTGCCGTTGAAGGTGGCCACCTTGAAGCGCAACCCGCACAGGAAATAGTTGAACAGCAGGAACAGGCTGACCCCTTCGTAGGGGTAGCCACTTTCGGCGTGGTGCGCGGTCCACACCATGGCCACCAGGGCCAGCCCGCTGCACAGCACCATGGCCCCGCCGATGTACTGCAGGTAGCGGCGCCACGCCGGCAGATAGGTCATCACCACGCCCACCAGCAGCGCCGGCAGCAGCACGCCCAGGCGCCAGCGCAGCACCACGGCGCCGATGTCGGGCGGCAACCATTGTCGGTCCAGCGCGATGAACAGCAGCGAGAAGCAGGCCGCCACGGCGCAGGCCCAGCGCATGCGCCACAGCACCTGTGCGTCGAAGGCAACGGCAAATCCGGATTCGTCGATCGGTACTGCGGTAACGCGCCTGTCGGTGCTGGTCATCGCCGTCCCCATGCGTGGCCGCGCCAGCCTAGCGGCAAGCAGATCAACGCGGCGTCGGCAGCGGGCCGCCGGCGACGCGCCGCGTTGCGTCAATTCCCTGCCCGGCGGCGCCGCTAGAATGGGCGGATGAAAGCCCTGCACTCCCTGTTCCTCGCCGCCGCGCTCGCCCCGGCCCTGCTGACCCTGTCCGCGCCCGCCCATGCCTGGGGCGCACAAGGCCACCGCCTGGTGGCCGAGGTGGCCGAAACCCGCCTGAACCCCACGGCCCGTGCCGAAGTGGACCGCCTGCTGGCCACCGAACCGGGCGCCACCCTGGCCAGCATCGCGCCCTGGGCCGACCAGCTGCGCGCCAAGGATCCCGGCCTGGGCCGCCGCTCGGCCGGCTGGCACTACGTCAACATCGCCGAAGACGGCTGCCATTACGAAGCCCCCAAGCACTGCAAAAACGGCAACTGCATCGTGGAAGCCCTGAAGGCGCAGAGCACGATCCTGGGCGACCGCCAACTGACCGATGGCGAGCGCCTGCAGGCGCTGAAGTTCGTGGTGCACCTGGTGGGTGACGTGCACCAGCCGATGCACGCCGGCTACGGCCACGACAAGGGCGGCAACGATTTCCAGCTGCAGTTCGGTAACCGCGGTACCAACCTGCATTCGCTGTGGGACAGCGGTATGCTCAACACCCGCAAGCTGGATGACAGCGGCTACCTGCCGGTGCTGCGCGCACTGCCGGCGCCGAAGCTGGCACGCCAGTCCAACCCGCAGCAGGATCCGCAGCGCTGGGCCGAAGCCAGCTGCCGCATTTCGGTGCAACCCGGCGTTTACCCCGCTTCGCGCAAGATCGGCGATGAATACACCGCGCGCTATCGCCCGGTGGCCGAGGCGCAGCTGCGGCTGGCCGGTGAAAACCTGGCCCAGCTGCTGAACCGCGTGCTGGGCACACGCTGAGGAGGTTCCATGTCGGTCCAGGTCCAATCCTTCTTCCACCGCGACAGCAATACCTTCAGCTATCTGGTCAGTGATCCGGCCAGTGGCGAGGCGGCGTTGATCGATCCGGTCCTGGATTACGACCCGGACACCGACGCCAGCAGCGACGCGCCCGTGCGCCCGCTGCTGCAGGCCATCGAACAGCAGGGCCTGCAGCTGCGCTGGCTGCTGGAAACCCACGCCCACGCCGACCACGTGTCGGCCGGGCGCCGGTTGAAGGCGCGGTTCCCGCAGGCCACGCTGGCCATTGGCGAGGGCATCCGCGCGGTGCAGGCCACCTTCGCGCCGCGCTACGGCCTGGACCTGCCAGCGCAGCACGCGCACTTCGACCATCTGTTCAGCGATGGCGAAACCTTCGCGCTGGGCACGCTGCAGGGCCGCATCATCGCGGTGCCGGGCCACACCAGCGACAGCATCGCCTACCTGATCGACGATGCACTGTTCACCGGCGACTCGCTGTTCATGCCCGATGGCGGCACCGCCCGCTGTGATTTCCCGGGCGGTGACGCGGCGCAGCTGTACCGCTCCATCCAGCGCCTGCTGGCGCTGCCCGATGCCACCCGCGTGTTCGTCTGCCACGACTACGGCCCGGGTGGCCGTGCGATTGCCAATGAAACCAGCATCGGCGCGCAGCGTGCGCACAACATCCACGTGCACGACGGCGTGGACGAAGCGGCGTTTGTCAGCGTGCGGCAGGCACGCGATGCCTCCCTGGCCGAACCGAAGCTGATGCAGCCGGCGGTGAAGGCCAATATCCAGGGCGGGGCCTGAGAGCGGCGGCGAGGACACGCCGGGCATGGCCCGGCGCTACCGTGTTCCTGTCAGGCGCTAGCGGCCCTGGGTGCGCACCACGTGCTGGCCTTTCACGATTTCGAAGGTGAAGGCGTACTGCAGGGTGACCGCCACCGGTTCGATGCTGTCGGCGCCCTTGCAGTCACTGCGGTCTTTCGGCACGTTGCCCGCTGCAAAATGACAGACCGCCGCCGGGGAATACTTCCACTGCGCGACCGCATCCTGCGCGGCCTTCAGCAGCGGGCCATTCTCCGTCGCTGCACCCGCGCTGCATTCCTTCCGGTCGGTCAGCGGCATGCTGCGTTCAACCCCGCCCTGCGCGTCCACCACCACCTGCAGGCAGACCGTGGTGGGCGGCAACGCGGTGCGTGGGTCGCGCTCGCCCACCACCGGGTCCGGTGCCGCATACAGCTGCGGCATCCGGTAGCCCTCGCTGGCAGCCAGCGTGTATGGCTGGACCTGCCCCGCACCACCGGCCGCATTGGGCTGCAGGCGCTGGTGGCCGACGCTCTCGTTGCGCGTATCGACCGTGGTCAGGCGTTCATGGCTGGCGCACCCGGCCAGCAGCGCCGCCAACAGCCACAGCGGCAGGCCTCTCACTTCCGGCCACCGTCGGCCTCATCGTCATCCATGGCGAAGGTGATCGGCACCTTCACCGCGGCCGCCACGGGCACGCCGCCCTTCAGTGCCGGACGGTAGGTCCAGCTGCGCGCGGCAGCCTTGGACACTTCGTCGAACACGCCCGGATTGGTGGCGCTGAGGATCCGCACATCGGTCAGCTGGCCCTGTGCATCCACCTCCAGGCGCAGCGTGACCACGCCGGTCTGGCCTTTTTCAAACGCCGAGCGCGGATAGCTGGGCGGGGGCATCTTGTCGATCTGGATATCGCGATTGCCCGCGCCCGCTGACGCAACGCGCTCTACACCACCGGCCCCCTGGCTGGCCCACGCCAACGCCGCCCCACCCATGCACAGACCCACCAGCAACAGCTGGCCCGACAATTTCGGCAATGCCTTCCGTTTCGACTGCTTCAACATGGCGATACGCTCCTTCAACACGGGTTGGCTGCGCCAATGGCAGGCCATCGGCGCAACCGGGTGGACCAGCTGCGCCTTCAGCAGCGTGCTGGCGTAGAGACGGCGCTGCGAGGGCTGCGCGGCAACGGTGCGTGCATCGCAGGCCAGTTCCTGGTCGCGCAGGAAACGGCGCGCGGCCCAGGACAGCAACGGGTGGAACCAGAACACCGTGCGCGCCAGCAGCAGGCCGCCATTGGCCCAGTGATCGCCGTTGCGGCGATGGCTGCGTTCGTGCAGCAGGATCAGGGCCTGCTCATGGGCATCGAACTGTTGGTCGAAGTGCGGGCCGACCACGATGCGCGGCCGCCACAGCCCCACCAGCGCGGGCAGGCCGGGGTCGGCGCTGGCCTGCCAGCTGCCATCGGCACGCGCCTGCAGGGGGCCCAGCGCCTGCTCGAAACGGCGTTGCGCACGTAGCGCGCGCAGCAGCTGCAGGCCGGCACCCAGCGCCCAGGCCACGGCCAGCAGCCACAGCCACAGCGGCAACTGCGCGGCAGGCCCTTCCAAGGTGCCCGGCACCACCTTGAATGGCAGCGTGGGCACGTGCTGCAGCACTGGCAAGGCCGGCACGGGCAGCAGCAGGGCCAGCAACAGCAGCGGCAGCAACCACCAGCTGCGATAGGCCAGTTCCGCACCACCCAGCGCTACCAGCACGGGCCGCGCGGCCGCCAGCAGCAGCACGCCCAACGCCAGCCCCAGGCTGGCCTGCCACAGTCCATCGAGCAGCTCATTCATCGTCCATCTCCTGGATCAGCTTCTTCAGTTCGGCAATGTCCTGTGCCGTCAGCCGCCCGCGCTCGCTGAAGTGGGCGACCAGCGGCGCCACCCGGCCATCGAACACGCGGCCGATGAAATCCTGGCTCTGCATGTCCACCCACGCCTGGCGTTGCAGCAGCGGCAGGTAGAGGTAGCGACGGCCGTCGCGTTCGGCGGCAATGGCGCCCTTGGTCAGCAGGCGGTTGAGCAGGGTCTTGATGGTCGGCTCGGCCCAGTCGCGGTGGGCCAGCGCGGCGACCACATCGTCTGCGCTGCGCGGCGACTGCTGCCACAGCACTTCCATCACGATGGCTTCGGCTTCACTGATCGGGCTCATTGTTTACATCCGTAATCGACAATTCGATTACGCGCGTAATCGAGCGTGCTGTCAAGCCCCTCGACATGCGGTTCATCTGCCACGGACCAGCATCGAAGCCACCGCCCACGGAGCTTGCATGAAGCCCCTGCGCAAGAAGGACTACCCCGTCGAGGACGCACGCCGGTTCCTGGAACCGGGCCCGATCGTGCTGGTCAGCACCGCGGCGCAGGGCCAGCGCAACCTGATGACGATGGGCTGGCACATGGTGATGGGTTTCACGCCGTCGCTGGTGGCCACCTACCTGTGGAGCGAGAACCACAGCTTCGCCCTGGCCCGGGACAGCGGCGAATGCGTGATCAACGTGCCCGGCGTGGAGCTGCTGGACACGGTGGTGGATATCGGCAACTGCAGCGGCCGTGACATCGACAAGTTCGCCCACTTCGGCCTGGACGCGCTGCCGGCGCGCGACGTGGCTGCGCCGCTGGTGGGCCAGTGCCATTCCTGCTTCGAGTGCCGCCTGTACGACGACAGCCAGGTGCAGTCGAGCAATCTTTTCATCTGGGAAATCGTGCGCGCACACGTGGCGCCGCGGCCGAAGCTGCCGCGCACGTTCCACTACCGCGGCGATGGCCAGTTCATGCTGTCCGGCGCCGAAGTCTCGCGTCGACGGCGGTTCAAGCCCGACATGCTGTAATGCCCGCACTCCCCCGCACGCAGGACCTTGCCGCATGACCGAACACCTGACCGACCTGGACGCCGCCGTTGACTGGCTGTTCGCGCGCGTGGACGGGCCGCTGCGGGTGGGTGCGCCGCTGGCGCTGGGCAAGCCGCACCGGCTGTTGAATGCCTTGTATGCGCGGGTGGAAGCAGATCCGTCGCGACCACTGCAGCTGTACACCGCGCTGTCGCTGAACCCGCCCAAGGCGCGCGGCGATGGCCTGGAGGCGCGCTTCATGGCGCCGTTCGTGCAGCGCCATTTCGGCGAGGATTTCCCGCGCCTGGCTTACGCCGATGCCATCGCCCGCGATGCGCTGCCGGCACACGTGCAGGTGGAAGAGTTCTACATGCAGTCCGGCGCGCTGCTGGGTTCGCGGCAGGCGCAGTCCAGCTATACCAGCCTGAACTACACGCACGCGGCCGATGCGGTGGCCCAGCGCGCGCCGCAGGTGATCGTGCAGAAGGTGGCCATGCGCCCGGATGATCGCCGGCTGTCGTTGTCCTGCAACAACGACATCACCCAGGACACGCTGGATGCCATTGCCGCACGCGGCCTGCCGCGCCCGTTGCTGGTGGCCGAGATCGACCCGCAGCTGCCCTACCTGGGCGGTTCGGCCACGGTGGATGTGTCCTTCTTCGACCTGGTGATCACCCCGCCGCCGCCCTACCCCGCGCTGTTCGGCCTGCCGCGGCAGCCGGTGGCCGACGCCGACTACGCCATCGGCCTGTATGCCAGCACCCTGGTGCGCGATGGCGGCACGCTGCAGATCGGCATCGGCACCCTGGCCGATGCACTCAGCCACGCGCTGGTGCTGCGCCATATCGACAATGCGCGCTACCGCCGCGCTCTGCATGCGCTGGACCCACAGCTGGCCAGCCATCCGCTGGTGCAGGAAATCGGCGGGCTGGAACCGTTCGAGGTCGGCCTGTATGGCTGCAGCGAAATGCTCAACGAGGGCTTCCGCCGGCTGGTGCAGACCGGGGTGATCAAGCGCAAGGTGCACGACGATCTGGCCCTGATGCAGCGCATCGAGAACGGCAGCACGCTGTCGATCGACCACGCCACGCTGGCCGCCGAGGGTGAATACCTGCACGGCGCGTTCTACCTGGGTTCGCCGGAATTCTACGAATGGCTGCGCACCCTGCCCGAAGACGAATGCCGCGCGATCGGCATGCGGCGCATCAGCGAGATCAACCAGCTCTATGGTGGCAACGAGACCCTGGAGCGCCTGCAGCGCCGCCATGCGCGCTTCTTCAATTCCTGCATGATGGCCACCGCGCTGGGCGCGGCAGTGTCGGATGCGCTGGATGATGGGCGGGTGGTCTCGGGTGTGGGTGGCCAGTACAACTTCGTGGCCATGGCCCATGCGTTGCCGGAAGCACGCAGCATGTTGATGTTCCGCGCCGCGCGCGACGACAAGGGCCAGCGCGCCTCGAACGTGCGCTGGAACTATGGCCACACCACCATTCCGCGGCACCTGCGCGATATCTATCTGAACGAGTACGGCATTGCCGATCTGCGCGGTTTGACCGACGAGGACTGCGTGCAGGCGATGACCGCCATTACCGAAGCGCCGTTCCAGGCAGCACTGCTGGAGCAGGCGCACGCGGCGCGCAAACTGCGAGCCGCGCAGCAGCCGGATCCGCAGCGACTGCAGCGCAACACGCCTGCCGCGTTGGCGGCGGCGCTGGCACCCTTCCGCAGTGATGGCACCCTGCCCGACTACCCGCTGGGCAGTGATTTCAACGAGATCGAACAGGTGCTGGTGAAGGCGCTGGGCTGGCTGAAGGCCAATACGCAGACGCGCGGCGCGACGCTGCGCACGGCGTGGGCCGCGCTGCGCCAGCCGGCCGGCGATGGGGATGCGGTGTACCTGCAGCGCATGGGTCTGCAGGCGCCGAAGGATTTCGGCGAGCGATTGAACGCGCGGCTGCTGCGGCTGGCGTTGGCGCGCACCGCGTAATCGTGCGTACGGTGGCGCCGGGACATGCCCGGCGGAACGGCTTCAGTGCCAACCAAGGTTGGCACCTACCAGAGCATCACGGCACGCTATGCTTTGCCGATGAATGACGATTCCCGTTTCCTGCACGACCTGCAGCAACGCCAGGCCGCAGGCGAAGACCTGCGCTATCTGTGTTTCTGGGGCCACCAGCCGCCGCGCAGCGGTGTCTCTGCATCCTGCTTCAGCCAGTGGTACGACGCCGGCTTCGACATTGATGGCGTGCACTACCGCACCGCCGAGCATTACATGATGGCCGGCAAGGCGCGGCTGTTCGGCGCAAGCGTGCTGCTCGACAAGATCATCGCCAGCGCCACGCCGGACAAGGCCAAGGCGCTGGGCCGCCAGATCGAAGGCTTCGATGAAGCGCGCTGGGTGCAGGCGCGCTACGACCTGGTGGTGGCCGGCAACCGCGCCAAGTTCAGCCAGAACCTGGAACTGGGCGCCTTCCTGCGCGCCACGGCGGGTTGGGTGCTGGTGGAAGCCAGCCCGGTGGATTTCATCTGGGGCATCGGCCTGGCCAAGGACCACGCCGACGCGCACAACCCCGCGCAATGGCGCGGGCTGAACCTGCTGGGCTTTGCATTGATGGATGTGCGCGAGGCGATGTAGCGCTCATCCACGCATGGCGTGGATCTTATCTCTTGCCGATCTGGCACCTTGGGTGCCGAGAGCCCGGCGTGGGCGACCGTGTGGATCCAGGTCTTGCGACCGTGAAGTAGCTTGGGTCCCCACGCCGGATTCAAGCCAAGGGTAAGGCGAGCAAGGTGGCCCTCGTTGCGGTCATGCGCAAAATGCTGGTGATCCTCAATGCCCGCAAGCGGGACGCCGAGGTGGCCCTCGGCAGCCCCTGACAAGACAGTTGCTACTGCGCCGAACAAGAAAGGCCGGCTTGCGCCGGCCTTTCCCTTTCCTGCTTCGCGGGGCCGCTTACAGCGCCTTGGCTGCTTCCACCACGTGCGTGGCGGTGATGCCGAAGTGCTGGTACAGCTTTTCGGCCGGGGCCGAGGCGCCGAAGGTGTCGATGCCGATCACCGCACCGTCCAGGCCGACGAACTGGCGCCAGAAGCCGGTCACGCCGGCTTCCACCGCCACGCGCTTGCGCACGGCGTTGGGCAGCACCGATTCACGGTAGGCCGCATCCTGGCGCAGGAACACGTCGGTGGACGGCATGGAGACCACGCGGGTCTTCAGGCCGGCGGCATCCAGCTGCGCCTTGGCTTCGGTGGCCAGAGACACTTCCGAACCGGTGGCGATCAGGATCACGTCCGGGGTGCCGGCCGCATCGGCCAGCACGTAGCCGCCGCGTTCGATCTGCGCGATCTGCCCGGCATCGCGCGGCTGGTGCGGCAGGTTCTGGCGGCTGAACACCAGGCAGCTCGGGCCGTCCTGACGGGTGATCGCAGCCTTCCAGCTCACTGCCGATTCCACTGCATCGCAGGGGCGCCACACATCGTTGTTCGGGATGTAGCGCAGCGAGGCCAGGTGTTCCACCGGCTGGTGGGTCGGGCCGTCTTCGCCCAGGCCGATCGAGTCGTGGGTGTAGACGTGGATGGCATGGGCCGGGATCAGCGCGCTCATGCGCACGCCGTTGCGGGCGTAGTCGCTGAACACCAGGAAGGTGGCATCGAACGGAATGAAGCCACCGTGCAGGGCCAGGCCATTGGCAATGGCGGTCATGCCGAACTCGCGCACTCCGTAGTACACGTAGTTGGCGTTGGCGTCGTCGCTGGCGACCGACGTGCTGCCCTTCCACAGGGTCAGGTTGGAATGTGCCAGGTCAGCCGAGCCGCCGACGATTTCCGGCAGCAGCGGGGCGAAGGCTTCGATGGCCAGCTGCGAGGCCTTGCGCGATGCGATCGTCGGGCCTTCAGCCGCCACCTGGGCGATGTAGGCATCGGCCTTGGCGACGAAGTCGGCCGGCAGTTCGCCGTGCGAGCGACGGGTCAGTTCGGCCGCTTCGGCCGGGAACTGCGCGGCGTACTTGTCGAACTGCTGTTCCCACTCGGCCTGGCGCAGGGTGCCGGTACCGCCAGCACGCCAGCCGGCGTAGATCTCTTCGGGAATCTCGAACGGACCGTAGTTCCAGCCCAGCTGCTTGCGGGTGGCTTCCAGTTCGTCCTTACCCAGCGGCGCACCGTGGCTGGATTCCTTGCCGGCCTTGTTCGGCGAACCGAAACCAATCGTGGTGCGGCAGCAGATCAGGGTCGGCTTGTCGTCCTGCGACAGGGCCGCTTCGATGCCGGCCTTGATGCTTTCCGGATCGTGGCCATCGACATCGCGCACCACGTTCCAGCCATAGGCCTCGAAACGCTCGGGGGTGTTGTCGGTGAACCAGCCTTCGACGTTGCCGTCGATGGAGATGTGGTTGTTGTCCCAGAAGCAGACCAGCTTGTGCAGGCCCCAGGTGCCGGCCAGCGAAGCGGCTTCATGCGAAACGCCTTCCATCAGGCAGCCATCGCCCATGAACACCCAGGTGCGGTGGTCGACGATTTCCAGCTCCGGGCGGTTGAAGCGCTGTGCCAGCAGCTTCTCGGCCAGGGCGAAGCCCACGGCGTTGGCAAAACCCTGGCCCAGCGGGCCGGTGGTGGTTTCCACGCCCGGGGTCTCGTGGCGTTCCGGGTGGCCAGCGGTGTGGCTGCCCAGCTGGCGGAACTGCTTGAGCTGTTCGATCGGCAGGTCGTAGCCGCTCAGGTGCAGCAGGGCGTACTGCAGCATCGAGCCGTGGCCGTTGGACAGCACGAAGCGGTCACGGTTGAACCACTGCGGGTTGTTCGGGTTGTGCCGGAGATAGTCGTTCCAGAGGACTTCGGCGATATCGGCCATGCCCATGGGCATGCCGGGGTGGCCGGACTTTGCGGTTTCAACCGCATCGGCGGCAAGGAAGCGGATGGCGTTGGCCAACTGGCGACGGGTAGGCTGCGTCATGGTTCTGTCGGAATCGGGAGGCGGCCGCGGACGTGCGGGCCCCCCATTGTCCCACAGACCCGGGGCCGGGTTCAGG
Organism: Stenotrophomonas sp. ZAC14D2_NAIMI4_6; assembly: GCF_003086875.1. Classification (NCBI taxonomy): domain Bacteria; kingdom Pseudomonadati; phylum Pseudomonadota; class Gammaproteobacteria; order Lysobacterales; family Lysobacteraceae; genus Stenotrophomonas; species Stenotrophomonas sp. ZAC14D2_NAIMI4_6. The sequence goes on from NZ_CP025996.1 coordinate 3,434,790, forward strand.
CGTAGGGCCAGATCCCTTGCCAGAGAAAGGGATCTGGCCCCGCCCGCCGCTTACTTCGGGGCGGCGGCCTCGATCACGGCGCACATCGACTTCTTCTGGAAGTCCTCGCCGGTGGCGTAGGTGGCCGGGGTGGTCTTGGTCACGGTGATCTTCGAGCCCTTGCCCTCGGCCTCGATCAGCACGTTCCACGGCAGGGTGGTCTGGCCACCGTTGAACTGGACGTTCTGCTCCATGGTGAGCATGCCCAGGTCCTTGTCCACGGTGGCCACCTTCAGGCCCGACTTCACGCCTTCGATCTGGATGCGCTTGAGCGCGTCAGCCGGCGTCGCGTTGGGCACTACGTCCCAGGTGGTGAAGGTGCGCCCGGCGAAAAAGCTGCCGGTCTTGGTGTAGTTGGTTTCACAGGCCTTCTGGGCACTGGCGTCGAAGGCCAGCAGGCCCAGGGCGGCGACCATCACGTACGAAATCCTCATTTCTGCTCCCGTTCGCACGGCGCCAATCCCGACGCCTTCCATGCGTCGGGATAGTATCCATGGCATTCAGGGCGCGTTCAATCGCGCGGCGCAGCCGGCTCCGGGCCATCGTGCGCTTCGCCCTTGGCCACCAGGGTGGTCAGGGCCAGGTCGCCGGTCACGTTCAGGGCGGTGCGGCACATATCCAGGAAGTGGTTCACGCCCAGGATCAGGCCGATGCCCAACGGGTTCACCCCGACCATGGCACAGATCATGGCCACCACCGGCAGCGAGCCGGACGGCACGCCGGCCGTGCCGATGCCGCCCAGGATGCACACGGCCATGACCATGACCTGCTGGCCGATGCTCAGGTCCACGCCGAAGAACTGGGCCAGGAAGATGACCGTCACACCCTCGAACAGTGCGGTGCCGTTCTGGTTGGCGGTGGCGCCCACGGTCAGCACGAAGCGCGACACGCGCTGCGGCAGGCCCATCTGGTCGGCCACGCGCAGGGCGGTGGGCAGGGTCGCGTTGCTGGAGGCGGTGGAGAAGGCCATCACCGTCGCTTCCTGGGTATCGCGGAAGAACGACAGCGGCGAACGGCCCGACAGCCACACGGCGGTACCGTAGGTCACCACCATGTGCAGGCCCAGGGCCAGCACCACCACGCCCACGTAGGCGCCCAGGCGGATGATCAGCTCGAAGCCGAACAATGCGGCCAGGTTGAACATGAAGCAGGCCACCGCATACGGGGCCAGGCGGATGACCAGGTTGATCAGGGTCATCGAGATTTCGAACACGCCCTCGATGGCGCGGCGCAGCGGCGCAACCTTCTCATCGTCGGTCAGCACCATGCCGATGCCGAACATCAGTGCGAAGAACATCAGCGACAGGATGGCGCCGTTGTCCGAAGCGGCCTGCAGCACGTTGCTGGGCACGATCGACAGCAGCATGTCCATGCCCTTGGGCGTGCCATGGATGCCGGCCACGATTTCCTTGCTGCGCTCGGCGTTTTCCGAAAGCATCAGCGCGGCGGTCTGCGGGTCCACGCCGGCGCCGGGCTTGAGCACGTTCACCAGCACCAGGCCGATGCCCACGGCAATGCCGGACAGCAGCACGGTATAGGCCAGGGTCTTCCAGCCGATACGGCCGAGGGCGCGGATATCGCCCATTTCCGACACACCCATGATGAGTGCCGAGAAGATCAGCGGCACGATCAGCATGAAGATCAGGTTGAGGAACAGGCCCGAGGCGGGCGTGGTGATGTAGTCCATCACCCACTTGGCGCCGGTCTGCAGGCCTTCCACGCTGCCACCCAGGGCGTGCACGATCAGTCCCAGGACCAGGCCGATCGCGAAGCCGATGCCCATCTTCCAGTGCAGGGGCAACTTCTTCTTGCCGGCAGCAGCTGCTGTCATATGCGGGGTTCCTCGAAAAATGAATCTACTCTAACAAAGCGCGCAGGCCGCGCTGGTTCAGGGTTGCCGCGTGGGGTACAGCGGCGCCAGCCCAGTGTCGCCGGCCGCGTGCGGGGCCGACCAGTGCGGTCCGTCACGGAAGGCCACCCGCAGGCGCGCCCGCAGCGCACCCAGTTCGCCCTGCCCGCCCCAGCGCGCCTGCTGCAGGTCCTGCAGCACCTGGCGCTGTTCGGCGTCGGCCAGGCGTTCGATCACCTGCTCCAGGCGGTCCACGCCGGCCATCTTGCACAGCTGTGCCTCTACCTGGTCGAAGCCGTCGGCATCCAGCGCGCGGCGCAGGTCGGCCGTGCTGCCGCCACCACGGCGGACCGGGGACGCCGCCGCGCCCGCCGGGGCACCGGCAGGCGCCGCTGCCCTGCGGCCACGGCGCCAGCCCCACAGCAGGGTCAGCAGCCACAGCACGACCAGCCCCACCACGGCGGCCACCCACGGCCATGCCGGCAGCGCGCGCGCCGTCGCGGCCAGGGCCGTCTGGGTCGCCGGGGTCGCATCCTGGCCGGGCAGGGCCGATTGCGTGTCGATCGGCTGCGGTGCAGGCACCCCGCCACGCCCGGCGCTGACCGCCAGGCGCAGTTCGGGCAGGCGCGCCTGCTGGGCCGTGCCACTGTCCACGTTCCACCAGGCCACGCTGGGCCCGGGCACCACCAGCTCGCCCGGTGTGCGCGGCACGATCGAATAGCGCCGGGTGATCTTCAGCCGCGGCGTGCTGCCGGTGAAGGTTTCATCGTATTGCGCCGGTTCGGCGAACACCTGCGCCGTATCGCCCAGGTCGGGCACCGGCAGGTCGGTGAACTGCGCGCGCGTGGCCCCATTGGCCACCGCTTCAACGACAACGGTGGCGGCCTCGCCGGTACGCGCGGTGGTCGGCGCACTGGTATAGCGCAGCTGCAGGCCGTGCAGCGGCAGCCAGGGCTGCGGCGCCTGCGCCGGTTGCTCGCGCACCTGCAGGGTGCGCTCGGGCGCGACGGCATTCATGCGGCCATCGCCGCCGTTGCCGAAGAAATCGTCGAAGAAGCCGCCGGCGCTGCGGCCGCTGAAGCGTGCGCCCGGCAGGCGCAGCGCACCGCTGCGTTCGGGAATGAGCAGGAAGCGCCGTTCAACCACGTTGTAGCGACGGCCATTGATCTGCCGCACGTCGGTGCGGTCCTCGCCCACCCGCTGCAGCGATGCGCCCTGCGGCGTATCGAGCACCAGCTCGCCCGAGGCCAGCTGCGAGGCGAAATACAGCCTCACCACCACGCCTACGCTCTGCTGCACGTAGGGCGTGTCATCGTCCACCTCGGTTTCGACGAAGGCGGCGGCATTGGTCTGCGCCGTCGCTACTGCCGCGGCATTCACCTGCAGGGTGAGCGGCACCGTGCGTGCGGCGCCGACCTGCAGCGAGGGGACCTGCAACGCGCCGGTGCGGCGCGGCGTCAGCAGCACCGTGTACACATCGCGGCGCTGCATGCCGCCATTGCTCCACTGCACCTGACGGCTGCTGCTCTGTGCGCCCAGCGCGAAATCGACGTTCAGCGGCGTGTAGTCCGGCGTGCCCTGGTCGGTTTCCACATTCAGGGTGACCGAGTCGCCGGCGGCGATGGTGTCCGGTTCCAGCCACGCACGGGTCTGTGCCATCGCGGCCAGCGGCAGCCACAACAGCCAAAGGGCCAGCGCCGGCAACGCCCAACGTTCATGCACGCGTGCCCTGCGCTTCATCGCCCTTCCCTCTTTCTACGTTCGTTTTCCAACTGGAACTTGGTGCGCAGCAGCGCTCCCGGATCATCGGGAACGCGGCGCATCCACGCTTCCACGGCCTGTTGTTCCTCGCGCTGCTGCGGGGTGCGGCCGTCGCTGCGCGCGGCCACCTTGCCGGCCTGGTCGGCAGGCTGCGCCTGCTGCAGGGACTGCTGCATGCGCTGGCGCTGCTGGGCATCGGCCTGCGCCTGCGCCTTGGCGTCGGCAGACTGTGGCGGTTGCTGCGAATCGCCCGCGCCCGAACCGTCCTGCTGCTCACCCGGTTTGCCGTCCTGCGGACGTTGCGGCTGGCCCTGCTGGCCTTGTTGACCCTGCTGCCCCTGTTGACCCTGACCCTGCTGGCCCTGCGACGGCTTGGGCTGCTGCGATGGGTTCTGCGACTTCGGCGGCTGTTTGCCCTGCCCTTCGTTCTTGCCCGGTGGCGGCTTGCGCTTGCGCGCGGCATCGACCACCGCGCGGTTGGCCACCGCATCAGCCATGCCCGGGTGCCTGGCCAGCGCCTTGTCATACGCGGCGATGGCGCCGTCATAGTCGCCCTGGCGTGCCAGCGCGTTACCCAGGTTGTACCAGCCGGCATCGCTGTCGATGCCTTCGAACTTCTGCCGGGCCGCCGCGAAATCGCCGTTGTGGTACGCCTGCACGCCTTCGGCCAGACGCTCGTGTTCGCGCTGGTCGCCGCGTTGCCACAGCGTGCCGTGCTCTGCGCGGGTGGGCGCGGCAGGCGGCGCGGCCTGCACCTGCCCGCTCAGCGGCAACAGGCCCACGGCCAGCACGGCGGCCAGCAGTGCGCGGCGACGGAACGCCAGCAGCGCCAGCAGCATCACCGGCGGCAGCAGCCAGTAGCCTTCGTCCTGCCACTGCCGGCTCTGGCCGGGACGCGCCTGTGCCTGCGCGCCGCTGCCGTCAAGTACATCCAGCGCCTGCAGGTCGCGATCATCGGCGGCAATGCGCTGGTAACGACCGCCGCCGGCCGTGGCCACTGCGCGCAGCCCCGTTTCGTCCAACGCGGCCTGCGCGATCTGGCCGCTGCTGTCGCGGTAAGCGGCACCGGCGGGCGTGCCCAGGCCCAGCACCGACACCTGCAGGCCGAGTGCGCGCGCCTGCGCCGCGGCCAGTGCTGCTTCGCCGTTGGCCTGGTCGCTGATCAGCAGGATGCGTCCGCGCAGCGCACCGGTCTGCCGCAGCAACTGGGTGGCCCAATCAATACCGCGGTCGGCACGCTGGCCATCACGCGGCATCACATCCGGCGCCAGCGCATCCAGGTACAGCGCCACGTTGGCCACATCGTCGGTCAACGGCGCCACCGTATAGGCATCGTCGGCGTAGACCACCAGGCCCACCTGCCCGCCCTGACGCGCCCGCAGCAGAGCGCCGATCTTGGCCCGTGCCTGCAGCAGGCGCGACGGCGGCAGGTCGGTCGCGGTGATGCGGCTGGACAGATCCAGCACCACCACCAGAGGCGCGCTGGACTGGAACAAGGGCTGTGTCTGTTGCCGCCAGCTGGGCCCGGCCAGGGCCAGCACGGCCAGCGCCCAGCCCAACACGATCGCCCACGGCAACCGCAGCCGTCGGCGCCCCTCGGCCGCCAGCAGGTGCGGCAGCAGATGCGCATCCACCGCCTGCCGCCAGCCTTCGCTGCGGCGCTGCCGCCACAGGGCGAAGGCGATGATCACCGGCAGCGCCAGCAACGCCCACAGCCAATCAGGCCGCAGGAAATGCAGCGCGTTCCAGTCCGGTAGGGCCAGCGACAGGGCGATCATCGGCGGCGCTCCGGCCACAGCCAGGCCAGCGAACCCAGCAACAGCGCCAGTGCCAGCGGCCAGGCGTAGCGTTCGTCGCGCGGGCGCGTGCTCGGGCCCTTGCCGGCGATCGGCTCCAGCCGGTCCAGTTCGGCATAGATGCCCACCAGTTCATCGGTATCGCGCGCACGGAAGAAGCGGCCGCCGGTCTGCTCGGCGATCCGCCGCAGCGTGGCCTCGTCCACCGGGTCACGATCGGCGGCGATGGGAATACCGAACAGGCGCATGCTGCCGTCGCCACCGAAGGCCACGGTGTGTACCCGCACGCCTTCGGCCTTGGCCAGCTCGGCCGCGCGCAGCGGTTCCAGCACGCCGGCATTGCTGACACCGTCGGTCAGCAGGATCAGCACCCGCTGCCCTTCCGGCTGCGCGCGCAGGCGCTTGACGGCCAGTGCGATGGCATCGCCGATGGCCGTTTCGCGCCCGGCCAGGCCGACCACGCTGTCGCGCAACTGGTCGCGCACGCTGGCCAGATCGGCGGTGATGGGGGTAAGCGTGTAAGCGCGGTCGCCGAACACCAGCAGGCCGACGCGGTCGCCGGCACGGCGGTCCAGGAAGTCGGCCAGCACCGCCTTGGCAGCGGTCAGGCGTTCCACCGCCTGCGGGCCCAGCACCATGTCCGGTTCGCTCATGCTGCCGGATACGTCCATGGCCAGCATCATCTGCCGGCCCTGCTGCGGCGGGGTGATGGCTTCGCCCAGCTGCTGCGGGCGGGCCATCGCCACGCACAGCGCGGCCCAGCCCAGCCACAGCAGCAGGGTGCGCAGCCACGACGCATTCACCCGCCCACCACCGGCCAGGGCCTGCAGTTCGGCGGCGGCATACGGCACGCGCAGCGCCGCGCCCGGCAATGCGCGGCGCGGCCAGAAGTGCATCAGCAGCGGCAGCGGCAGTGCCAGCAACGCCAGCGGCCAGGCCAGCTGCAGATCCGGCCAGGGCCAGTAGGAGGCCAGCAGGTTCATCGGCGGCGCTCCTGCAGCAGCTGCAGATAGCGCTGCCGCGCCCACGCGCGAACATCGTCCAGCTGCGAGGTTTCTATCTGCGGGCGGTACGGGCCTTCGGCCAGCAGGGTGCGCTGCGCATCGGGCAAGGCGTTGTGCGGATCGATGCGCGCCCACCAGGCCGCATCCTGCAGCGCTTCGCTGCCCGGTTGCGCCTGGCGTGCCGCACGTCGCAGCAGACCGCCAATCGCGGCCAGCTCGGCCGGACCAGTGCCGGCCGCCCGCAGTTCCTGGTCGAAGGCGTGCAACCAGCGCTGGCGGCGACGGCGACGCCGGACCACGATCACCACGATGACCGCCAGCACCAGCACCACGGCGGCGATCACCATCAGCCAACCCGGCGCAGGCGGCCACCAGGCCGGTGCAGGCGGCAGCGCAACGTCGCGCAGCGGCAGCGCGGCGCTCATGCCGGCACCTCGGTGGCCGCCGGGGCCAACCAGGCATCGCTGGCGGCATCGGTCGAGAGCAACTGCACATCGATGCGGCGCGCCACCAGGTGCCGTCGCAGCGCGTCCACCGGCGCGACGAAATGGGCATGCCAGTGCGCCTGCACATCGCTGCGGCGCAGGTCCAGACTGACCCGCTGCTGTGGCGACAGGAACTGCAGCGCGGCCGATGGCGGCTGCATTTCCAGCGGATCCACCAGCAGCAGCAGCGTCACGTCGTGGTGTTGGGCCAACGCGCCCCAGCGCGCAGGGGCGATGCGCAGGGCTTGCTGCGGATCGGCCAGCACCAGCAGCCGCGCACCGGGGCGCAGCACGCGGCTGGCGTGGTCCAGCGCGCGCTCCAGGCCCAGATCGTCGGCGGGCGGCTGCGCGTACCAGCGGGTAAGCGCGTCGAGCACGCGCAGCACGCCGCGCGGCCCGCCAGCAGGGGCTACCGGCGGTTCGCGGTCACTGCCGCGCAACGCCCCGATGCGGTCGCCACGGCGCTGCGCCGACCACGCCGCAATGGCGCCGGCACGCGCGGCCTGCACCGACTTGAAGCGCACGCGGGTGCCGAAATACAGGGCCGGCGCGGTGTCGGCCACGATCAGCGTGACCCGCTCGCGCTCGGCCTGGAACAGCTTGGTATGCGCGCGCCCGCTGCGGGCGGTCACCCGCCAGTCGATATGGCGCGCGTCATCGCCGGCCACGTACTCGCGCGACTCGGCGTATTCCATGCCACGGCCGCGCAGCGGCGACGGTGCCTGACCGGCAAGACCGGTGCGACCGCGACGCGGTGCCGGCGGGCGTTGCGCCAGGCCACGCAGGGCCACCAGTTCGGCCAACTGCGGTCGCAGGCCGTCGCCGGCGCTGGGCGTGGGAAGATCGGTCATGCGCGGACTCAGGGCGCGGGCACGCGGGCCAGCAGTTCCTGCACCAGGCGCTCGCCGTCCCAGCCTTCGGCGGTGGCTTCATAGCTGGGCAGCACCCGGTGGCGCAGCACGTCGGCGGCCACCGCCCGCACGTCGTCGGGGGTGACGAAATCGCGACCGGCCAGCCAGGCGCGCGCACGCGCGCAGCGTTCCAGGGCGATGGACCCGCGCGGGCTGGCACCCCAGGCGATGCGGCGGCCCAGTGCCGGGTCGTAACGGCCGGGATCGCGCGAGGCCAGCACCAGTTCCACCAGGTAGCGTTCCAATGCCGGCGCCATGTGCAGATCCAGCACCTGCCGGCGCGCATCGAAGACATCCTGCATCGGCAGCTTGTCCGGTGCCGGCGCCGCTTCACCCAGCGCACCACGCGCACGCTCGCGCGCCAGCCGCAGGATCTCGGCTTCGGCGGCCTGGTCGGGGTAGCCGATGCGCACGTGCATCAGGAAACGGTCCAGCTGCGCTTCCGGCAGCGGGAAGGTGCCTTCCTGCTCGATCGGGTTCTGCGTGGCCATCACCAGGAACAGCGACGGCAGCGCATAGGTGTGCCGGCCGACGGTCACCTGGCGTTCGCCCATGGCTTCCAGCAGCGCCGACTGCACCTTGGCCGGGGCACGATTGATCTCGTCAGCCAGCAGGATGGGATGGAAGATCGGGCCGGGCACGAATTCGAAACGGCCTTCCTGCGGGCGCCAGATCTCGGTACCGGTCAGGTCGGCCGGCAGCAGGTCGGGGGTGAACTGCACGCGCGCGAACTCGGTTTCCAGGCGTGCGGCCAGCGCGCGGATGGCGGTGGTCTTGGCCAGGCCGGGCGCGCCTTCCACCAGCAGATGGCCGTCGGCCAACAGCGCGATCAACAGGCGCTCGACCAGTGCGGCCTGGCCGACGATCTCCGCCGACAGCGCATCGCGCAGGGCGGTGAAGGCGGCATGCAGCCGCGAGGTGGCCGGCGCAGGCGGCGGGGAGATGGATTCGGGCATCGGCGGTGGCAGGTTCATGGGGGCCTTTGACCGGCGCAGGACGGCACGGGTTCCCCACATCATCGCAGGCTGGTCCGGGGATTGGATCAAGGATGGATGAATGGCCCTGCGCGCAGGGCGTGGATCCACAACGAAAAGGGGCCGCACATGGCGGCCCCTCTCGTACATCCGGTGGCACCGATCAGCTGCGCTTGGCTACGCGCAGCACCTTCGGGGTCACGAACACCAACAGTTCCGCCTTGTCCTTGTTGCGGCCGCGCTTCTTGAACAGATTGCCCAGGAAGGGCACGTCGCCCAGGAACGGCACCTTGCTGACGCTGTTGCGGTCGGTGAACTCGTACACGCCGCCGATCACCACGGTCTGGCCGTCTTCCACCAGCACGGCGGTGTTGACTTCGCGACGGTTGATGTTCGGCACCTGGCCGTAGCCTTCCAGCACGATGTAGCTTTCGACCTCGTCCTTCTTCACCGCCATGTTCAGGAACACGCGGTTGTCGTCGGTGATGGTCGGGGTGACCTTCAGCTCCAGCACCACTTCCTTGAACTGCACGTTCGGCGTGGCCGCAGCACCGACACCACCACCGCTGATGGTGACGTAGCCGATTTCCTTACCCTGCTTGATCAGGGCTTCGCGCTGGTTGGTGGTGACCACGCGCGGGTTGGAAATGACTTCACCACGCGACTCTTCCTGCATGGCCGACAGTTCCACGTCCAGCAGGTAGCCGGCGTTGAGGATCGACAGTGCCAGCGAACCGGGGTTGCTGGTGGAGGCCACCGGCAGGTTCCAGTTCAGACCGCGGGTGATGGACGAACCGACCGCGACAGGACGGGGGCCCACGCTTCCGCCCGCAACCCAGTCACGAACGGCCTTGGCATTGGTTTCCGCTGCGTCAACCTGCGACTTGCGGGTCGCGGCATTGGCATCCAGATCACCACTGAAGTACACGTTGTCGCGGCTGCCGCTGATGCCGAACTTCGCACCCAGTTCGCGGGCAAAGGTATCGGTGGCGATCACGATGCGGCTTTCGATCAGCACCTGGTCGACCGGGCGGTCGATCACCCCGATCAGCTCACGCATGCGCGCGATCTTCTTCGGAATGTCGCTGATCATCAGCGTGTTGGTGCGCTCGTCGGCCACGATGCGGCCGCGCGAGGACAGGAAACCACTCTCTTCCTGCGACGACGAACCACTGCCGCCACCACCCTGGCCACCACTACCGCCGCCGCCGATGCCCTTGGCTTCGGTCAGCGCTTTGAAGATCTGCGTGGCGCTGTGGTAGTTGATCTGCACGTAATCGGTCACCAGGTCTTCGCGGTTCTCGATCGCAATGCGCGCGTCTTCCTTTTCCTGCTCGAACTTGGCCAGTTCGGCCTGCGGCGCAACCCAGATCACGCTGCCGTCGCGACGCTTGTCCAGGCCCTTGGCACGCAGCACGATGTCCAGTGCCTGGTCCCACGGCACGTTGACCAGGCGCAGGGTCACGTTGCCCTGCACCGAATCGGAGGCCACCACGTTCAGGTTGGATTCTTCGGCGATCAACTGCAGCACGGTGCGCACCGGCACGTCCTGGAAGTTGAAGGTGACCGGCTTGCCGCTGTAGCCGCGCTGCGGCACGCCCTTGGCGGCCTGGCTGACGCTGCCGGCGCTGACCGCACCCACCGCGGCCGGAGCCTTGCGCGGGGTGATCTCGACCACGTATTCGTTGCCGCTCTGGTAGGCCAGCGATTCGACCGCACCGCCGGTGCTGAGCACCAGCTGGGTGCCGGCACCGGACGGCTTGGCGTCGATGCGCTGCACCGGCGTGGCGAAGTCGGTCACGTTCATCGGCTTCTGCAGGTTCGCCGGCAGGCGTGCGTTGCCCACATCCACGATCACGCTGTTGTCCTGCGTGCGCAGATCCGGGATGGCGCCCTGGCCGTCGAACTGCACGATCAGGCGGCCGCTGCCGTCGTCACCGCGCTTGAAGTCGATGCGCGACACCGCCAGGCTGGCCGGCGCGGTGGCCGGTGCAGCGACGGTGGTGCTGGCCGGCTTTGCAGCCGGTGCGGCAGCCAGCGCCGGAGCGCAGGCCAGCATCAACGCGACTCCCAGCGCGCTGATGCGGTTCAAGGTAGAGCGCCGGATGGGTCGCAGCCCCTTGGCTTGGTGAAAAGTCATCGTGCTATCCCCAGTAAACGATCATTGATCTTCCAGCGCGAGCGTAGCCGGACGTTCCAGCCAGCCACCCGCGCCATCCGGCACCAGTTCGATCAGCTCCACGCGGTCTTCGAAGACCGCGGTGACCCGCCCGTCGCTCTGCCCCAGGTAACCGCCCGGGCGTACCCGGTAAGTCACCTTGTCCGGCCCCATCACCAGCGCGACGGTACCGCCGCCGGTGCCGATGGTGCCGACCATGTCCAGTGCATCCAGCGGGAACCCTTCCAGGGGTTCCTTGCGCCGGTTCGGATCCGGGCGCAATCCGCCAGTCCCCTGCTGCGGATTGGTCCAGGCATCGGTGAACGGATCGCGCATGCCCTGCGCGGAATATTCGAAGGTCTCGAACTGCTGCATGACGGGCAGCGGCTCCAGCGGCTGCGCCGGTCGGGCGCGTTCGCTCTCGACCCACTTCTCAAGGTTGGGGGCATCGCCCGGCGTGCTGGTCACACCGCGGCCGCAGGCGGCCAGCAGCAGTACCGCCATCGCCATGCCACCGCGTGCAATGAAGGAACGGATCACTTCTGCGCCTCCTTGCCTGCTTCGCCTGCTTCAGCCTTCTGCTGTTCCGCCACCTCGGTTTCATCCAGGTAACGGTAGGTCTTGACCGTACCGGACAGCACCAGCGCACCGGCGCGGATGTTGCCGTTGGTCTTGTCGGCCGGCTTCAGGTTGATGTCGTGCATGGTCAGGATGACCACGCGCGGCAGCGAGGCCACGCCACTGACGAACGCACCGAACTGGTGGTAGCTGCCCACCATGCTCAGCTTGATCGGCTTTTCGGCGTAGAACTCCTTGACCTGCTCTTCTTCCGGCTCGAACAGCTGGTTGGCCAGGCCGCTGGACAGCGCGGTCTGCGAGATGTCGATGATCAGATCGGGCATCTCGGTCTTGCTGGGCAGCTGGCGCAGCATCTGCTGCAGCACCTGTTCCATCTGTGCCAGCTGCTGCTTCAGCGGTTCCAGGTTGACCGCGCGTTCCTGTTCCTTGGTGAATTCCTGGCGCAGGATGGTTTCCTGGCTTTCCAGGGTCTGCAGCTCTTCGCGCTTGCCGCTGATCAGCAGCATCCACAGCACGAAGATGATGACCAGGGCGATCAGCGAGCAGAAGACAATCTTGGCGTTGCGCGGCCAGTTGCCGATGTCGTTGAAATCAAGGTTCTTCAGTTCGACTTTCTTGCTCATGCGCGGTCCCCCTGCGGCAGGGCATGGAAGGCCTGCGGCGGCTGGGCCAGGCGGCTACCCTCGTTCTTCGGTGCGGCGGCCGGCGGTGCCGGTTGCGCTGCGGGGGTGGCCGGTGCGGCCGGGGCCTGCGGTGCAGGTGCCGGTGCGTTGCCCGGGGCCGGTGCATTGGCCGGCGCCGGGGCTGCGCCCGGTGCGGCCGGAGCAGCCGGTGCGGCGGCATCCGGGCCCGCACTGAGCGGGGCCACGGTGGGTGCAGCCGGTGCGCCAGTTGCCACGCTGCCGTCGGCGTTCAGGCCCGGAGTGGTCGACTCCTCGCTCTGTGCCGGCAGCTTCACCGTCACCTTGAACACATACGGCAGGGCCTTGATGTCAGCCACCGGACCCACCGGTGCGGCGTCCTTGTCTTTCTCAGGCTCGCTGGCCTTGATAATCGACAGTTCCGGGTTGGTCATCCAGCCGGACACTTCCAGGTTGCGCATGTAGGCGGACACGCGCGCATTGGACTGCGTGCGGCCTTCCAGGGTGAGGGTGTCGCCATCCTGCTGCAGGGCGGTCAGCACCACGCCATCGGGAATGGTGCGGACCAGGGCGTCGAACAGGTGAACCATCTGCGAGCGCTTGGCCTGCAGCTGTTCGATCACCGCCTTGCGGGCCAGCAGACGGTTCTTCTGCTCGTCCAGACGGTCGATCTCGGCGTTCTGCGCCTTCACCTTGGTGATCTCGGCCTGCAGGTAGGCATTGCGGTCCATCTGGCCGCTCACCTGCATGTCGTAGTAGAACCACACCAGCAGCGACAGCAGCACACCGCCGAGTGCGGCCATGCCCAGCATGACCCCGAACTCGCGCTGGCGTTGCTTGCGCCGTTCGGCGCGCCAAGGCAATAGATTGATGCGTGCCATCAGTCGAAGCTCCTCAGTGCCAGACCGGTGGCGATCATCAGCGCCGGGGCATCCTGGGCCAGCGCCTGGGCCTGCACCTTCGGGCCCAGGGTCATCTGTGCCAGCGGGTTGGCGACTACGGTCGGCACGCCCAGCTGTTCTTCGACCATTTCCGGCAGGCCTGCCAGCGCAGCGCAGCCGCCGGCCAGCACGATGTGATCAACCCGGTTGAATTCGCTGCCCGCGTAGAAGAACTGCAGCAGGCGGCTGATCTGCTGCACCGTGGCTTCCTTGAACGGTTCCAGCACTTCCATTTCGTAGCTTTCCGGCAGCCCACCCTGGCGCTTGGCCAGACCGGCTTCCTCGTAGCTCAGGCCGTAGCGGCGCATGATCTCGTCGGTCAGCTGCTTGCCACCGAACACCTGTTCGCGGCTGTACAGGCTGCGGCCACCGCGCAGGACGTTCAGGGTGGTCATGGTCGCGCCGATGTCCACCAGGGCCACCACGCCATCGCTGGACACCGGCAGTTCGCTGGCCACCAGGGCGAAGGCGTTCTCGACCGCGAAGGCCTCCACGTCCATCACCTTGGCCTGCAGGCCACCCAGTTCCAGCGCCGACTGGCGCAGTTCCACGTTTTCCGAACGCGATGCGGCCAGCAGCACCTGGACCATTTCCGGGTTGTTCGGGATCGCCCCGATCACCTCGAAGTCCAGGTTCACTTCCTCGATCGGGTACGGAATGTAGTTGACCGCTTCCAGCTCGATCTGGGCTTCCATGTCGTTTTCGTCCAGATCGGCCGGCATCGGGATCACCTTGGTGATCACCGCCGAGCCGGCCACGGCAGCGGCGGCCAGCTTGGCCTTGCTGCCGGAGCGGTTCATCGCGCGGCGGATGGCCTCACCCACGGCCTCCACTTCCACGATGTTCTTCTCCACCACCGCATTCGGCGGAAGAGGTTCCACGGCGTAATGTTCCACGCGGAAACGGCTACCGCTGCGGGAAAGCTGCAAGAGCTTCACCGCAGTCGAACTGATGTCGACGCCTATGAGTGGCGACTGACTTTTTGGGATAAGCCCCACGGTTTCTCCCCTGCCGACGGGCACTTGGACACAAGAACTGTGTCCGCGCATTAATAACGTATTCTTAGCAAATGGCAACCACCCTGCTGTGAAGTCCCTCACAGGTTCACGATGCAGCCCCTGGCGTTTGTCGTTGCGTCCCCTGGTAGCGACCCCAGCCGCCACCGTGCGTAATCTATACTCTGCGACCACGAAATTCGCAATCGGAATCTGAACCCGATGACTCGACTCCGCCGCTGGCTGCGCTGGATCTTCCTTGTTGTACTGGTCCTGGCGCTGGTCGGAGCGGCCGCCGTGGGCGGCCTGTACTACGCCGTGTCCTCCAAGCTTCCCGACGTGCAGACCCTGCGCGACGTGGAAATGCAGGAGCCCATGTACGTCTACGCTGCCGACGGCAAGCTGATGGCCGTGTTCGGCGAGACCCGGCGCACCCCCATCACCATGAAGGACGTGCCGGACAAGCTGAAGAAGGCCTTCCTGGCCACCGAAGACGCCCGCTTCTATGAACACGGGGGCGTGGACTACAAGGGCATCGGCCGTGCGGTGTGGCTGCTGGCCACCACCAACGACAAGCGCGTGCCCGGCGGGTCCACCATCACCCAGCAGGTGGCCCGCCAGTTCTTCCTCAGTTCCGAATACAGCTACACCCGCAAGCTGGCCGAGATCCTGCTGGCCCGCAAGATCGAGTCGGAGCTGAGCAAGGACGAGATCTTCGAGCTGTACCTGAACAAGAGCTTCTTCGGCAACCGCGCCTACGGCGTGGCCGCCGCGGCCGAGTTCTACTACGGCAAGAAGCTGAACGAGCTTGACCTGGATGAAATGGCCTCGCTGGCCGGCATCCCCAAGTTCCCCTCCTCGGGCAACCCGATCTCCAACCCGGAACGTGCCCGCCAGCGCCGCGACAACTACGTGCTGCAGCGCATGGCAGACCTGAAGTTCGTCACCCAGGCCGAGGCCGACGCGGCCAAGGCGGTGCCGATGCACGCCACCGCGCATGAACCGCCGGTGCAGGTGGAGGCGCCCTACGTGGCCGAGCTGGTGCGCCAGGAAATGATCGCCCGCTTCGGCGGCGATGTGGTCAACAAGGGGTACCACGTCACCACCACCATCGATGCCACCCTGCAGACCGCGGCCAACCTGGCCGTGCGTGACGGCCTGCTGCTGTACGACCACCGCCACGGCTGGCACGGCGTGGAAAAGCAGGTGACGCTGGGCGCCGGCGACGATGCCGCGGCCCTGGCCGAGCACCTGCGCGGCATGTACGGCCAGGCCGGCCTGCTGCCGGCCATCGTGGCCAGCACCGGCGCCGATGGCAGCGCCACGGTGGTGCTGGCCAACCGCAGCGAGATCGTGCTGCCGGCCGGTGCCGCCAAGTGGACCAACAAGACCCCCGGCAAGCTGGTGCAGCGCGGTGACATCGTGCGCGTGCGTGCCGGCGCCAAGGAAGGCGAGTGGCTGCTGGACCAGATTCCGCGCGGCCAGTCCGCCCTGGTCTCGCTGGACGCCCACAGCGGCGCGCTGAAGGCGCTGGTGGGTGGCTTCAGCTTCTCGGGCAACAAGTTCAACCGTGCCACCCAGGCCCGCCGCCAGCCCGGTTCCAGCTTCAAGCCGTTCGTCTACGCAGCCGCCTTCGACAAGGGCTACAACCCGGCCTCGATCGTGCTGGACGCCCCGGTGGTGTTCCGCGACCGCCGCGGCAAGACCTGGGCACCGCAGAACGACGGTGGCGGTTTCCGCGGCCCGATGCGCCTGCGTGAAGCGCTGGTGCAGTCGCGCAACCTGGTGTCGGTGCGCCTGCTCGACGGCATGGGCGTGGACTATGCGCGCAAGTACATCAGCGAGTTTGGTTTTGCCGAATCGGAGCTGCCGCCGAACCTGTCGATGTCGCTGGGTACCGCCTCGCTCACCCCGCTGTCGGTGGCCCGTGGCTACGCCGTGTTCGCCAACGGCGGCTCGCGCGTGGACACCTGGTTGATCGACCAGGTGAACGACCGCGACGGCAACCTGGTGTTCAAGGAAAACCCGGCGCTGGCCTGCCGCGAGTGCGCCGGCAGCAGCGACCAGCCGGTGAACCAGGTGGTGGACGGCTTCAACTTCGGCGCCCCGGCCCCGAAGGTGGACCCGACCGCTGCCGCCAAGCCGGCCACCGAGACCCCGGCCGCGCCGGCCAACCCGGATGCCCGCACCGCCCCGCGCGCGATCGATGCCCGTACCGCCTACCAGCTGGTGTCGATGATGCGCGACGTCGTGCAGCGCGGCACCGGCACCGCCGCCAAGGTGCTGGGCCGTGAGGACGTGGGTGGCAAGACCGGTTCCACCAACGACCACCGCGACGCCTGGTTCTCCGGCTTCGGCGGTCCGTACGCCACCACCGTCTGGGTGGGCCGCGACGACTTCCGTTCGCTGGGCTACCGCGAGTACGGCGGCAAGGCCGCCCTGCCGATCTGGATCGACTACATGCGCGTTGCGCTGAAGGACACCCCGATCGCCCAGAACGAGCCGCCGGCGGGCATGGTGCAGACCACGTTGAACGGCGCCACCGAGTGGGTGAAGGTGGAAGACATGGACCGCCTGACCGACTACGACCTGGACCTGCAGAGCACCCCGCAGGCCGACGCCGCCGCGTTCGATATCTTCTAAGGGACGGATGGGTGGGGGCCAACCTTGGTTGGCCCTGCGTGCCGACCAAGGTCGGCACCTACCAGAGCAAGGTAGCGGGCCAACCTTGGTTGGCCCCACGCAGCCCGTTGGTTGGCCCTTCGTGCCGACCAAGGTCGGCACCTACCAAAGCAAGTGCCCACCAAGCACGCGCATGTCACATCCCTGCGCTACTCTGTACCCAGGTCGCAACAGGAGTCATCGCATGCATCGCGCACGCCAGCATGCTGCCAGCCAGACCCGCGAGCGACGCCATCGCCTCGCCCACGAAGCCGCCCGCCTGATGGCCGAAGGCGGTATCCGCGACTACCACCAGGCCAAGTTGAAGGCCGCCAGCCGGCTCGGCATCCACGACGATGCCTCCCTGCCCCGCAATTCCGAGATCGAAGACGCCCTGCGCGAGCACCAGCGGCTGTTCGCCGGCCCCCAGCACAGCAGCCAGCTGCAGCGCCGCCGCGAGGCTGCGGTCAACGCGCTGGATTTCCTGCACGGCTTTGCCCCGCGCCTGGTCGGCCCCGTGCTGGACGGCACCGCCGATGCCAACAGCCCCGTGCAGCTGCACCTGCACAGCGATGATGCCGAGGCCGTGCACCGCTTCCTGGACGAGCACCGCATTCCCGCCGAATCGCGCACGCGCCGCCTGCGGCTGGACCGCGAGCGCAGCCTGGACGTTCCGGTCTGGGTATTCAGTGCCGAAGAACTGACCTTCGACCTGGCCGTACTGCCCTACGACGCTCTGCGCCAGGCGCCGCTGTCACCGGTGGATGAGAAGCCGATGCGGCGCGCGTCGGCGGCGCAGGTGCGGCAGCTGCTGGCCGAAGACGAAGCCAGCAGCTACTTCGGCACATGAGGCAGCGCCGGCCGCGACCGGCGCCACCCTCGCCCACCTACCACTGGCTGTACGGTAGCTGGTCGCGATACATCACCCGCCCCATCAGCGGCCAGGGCTCCCGATAGCTGGACTGGTACATCATGTTGGCGTGCATGCGCCGCAGGTCATGCAGTATCCACAGGTGTGCGTGCACATCGCCGAAGTCGTCCGCCCAGCCGTGAGCCAGGCGACTGCGCTCCCCCTCCAGTTCCGGCACCACGTCCTCCGGCACCTCCAGTACCGGCTGCAGTGCCTGGTGCACCTGCATGCTGCGTTCGCTCGCCTCGTGCAGGGTCTGGATGTACTCGCTCACCTTCTCGCAGGGGTACGGCGCGCACACACCGGCCATGCCGATGTAATCGGCAATGTCAGCCAGCATGTCCGACTGCAGTTGCAGCGACACCGGCACCTGCAGGGCCTGCCGCACCTGCATGGCCCGCTGCGCACCGGCCACGATGCGCGCATGGGTAGTGAACGGCGTCAGCCCGCGGCCATCGGCATGGCGCACGGCCCCCATCCGTCGATGCGCCTCGTAGGACAGCATCTCCATGCGCACCTGCGCCGCCTGCGGGTGGACGCGCGGCACCGTGGGGTTCATCGCGCGCCAGCCTACCCAGACCGTCGTGGCCAGACACACGCCCATGAAGACCACCACGAGCGTGACCGAATTGAGGTAACGCCGGTAATAGTGGAACTTCGCGCGCAGCGTGTAATAGCGCCGGTAGCTCATGAAGCGGCTCACGTAGCGATAGCTGCGCATTTCCTTTTCCAGCATGCTGGAACGCCGTCCCGGTTCGGGGTTCTGCTTGTCAGTGCTCATGGTTCACCAGCCAATGCCCAGGCCCACGCCCATGGTGCGTTCACCGCTGTTGGTGAAGGCGCCATTGAGGCTGAAGGTGGCCGAGCCTTTTTCGTTGAGGACACGCTGGTAGCCCACCGCCATGGCCGATTCGCCATCGCTGTAGCCCACGCCTGCGCCCAGGCGGTTGTAGGTGTTCAGGCCCGCGGTGTTCATCGCCATCGCACTCTGCGCGCTGCTCATGGCCGCCATGCGGTTGAAGCGCTTGTCCATCTTGTCCAAGCGCGCATCCACCTCGCGGGAGATGCCATCGCTGTACTCGTTGGCGCGGGCCAGCATCTTCTCCAGTTCCGCGGTGTCGACCTGCGGGGTGGGCTCCTTCGGCGTTTCCGGGGTGGCGTTGGGGGCCTTTCCGGTGTCGGCCACGGTCGGCGTTTCGGCTGGCGGCTGCGGGGCTTCCGGCGTGCTGGCAAAGCGTGCCTGCGGCTGGCCGTCGATGCGCTGTTCCAGGCCATCCATGCGCCCGTTGAGCTGCTGCTGCACGTCGTGCAGCTGGCCGCCATTGACCGCGTCGCGGCTACCAGCAGCCACCAGACCGTTGGCCACGTTGGAAATGACCATGCCCTGCGCACCGGCCAGGGTGAGCTGGTTCAGGCCGTCGCTGCGGGTGGTGGTGTCCTGGAAGACGGAGCGGAGCTGGGTTTCCACCTTGTCCACGCGCGAGCCCTGGGTGGTGACAGCGCCATCGAGCGACTGCAGTGCATCGTTGAGGGTGGACTGCTGCTGGCCTTGCACGGTGAAGTGTGGGCCGATGATGTTGCCGTTGCTGTCTATGTGAGCGCCGCCACCGAGGGTGGCCAGGGTGGCGTTGAGCTGGGCGACGGTGGTGGCGTCCTGGGCATTGCGGCCGTTGGCTACGTTGGTTAGACGGCGCTTTGCACCGTCACTCCCGAACGAGACCGTGTGTGATTCCGTCGCAACTGATCCATAGCCAATGGCCACGCTATTAACTGCCCCAATCGCCACACGGCTTTCTGTTCCCAATGCGATTCCATTCTCCTGAAGAACTGAAGAGCCCGTACCCAAAGCAAAAGCGTTACCCGCATTCCGATCGACGAAAGCAGCGCGACCGAGTGCAACACTGTTCTTTGCAAGCGATCGAGCGTAGCTGCCGACCGCCACCCCCCCTTCACTGTCCGGCGATGCCTCAGCAGAATCACCAATGGCGACACCAACAAGACCAGCTCTAGCCGCTGCGTCCTCACCACCTCCGCCTATCGCGAGGAACCGCGCACTTCCCTCTACACCGTCAAGTCGCTCACTAATCGCAAACAGTTGTCCACCATTAACGACGTCCTTGCTCCGAGCGGAAAGCTCTCCATCCGCCACGCCGGTCACTGTCGCGCCACCGAAGTCAATAACGCTCCCCGTCTCAGCCGCAGACGAGCGCGTAAGATCGTTACCCGTCACCTGAGAATCGCGCAGCGCATCCAGATCGCTGCGATTGCGGGCGATCTCCTGCTTGGCATCGTGCAACTGGCTACCCGTCACTGCATCGCGACTGCCCGCTGCGATTCGACCATCAGCCAGATTGGTCAGCACCGCCCCCTGTGCGCCGGACAGCGTGAGTTGGTTCAAACCATCAGCGCGGATCCCGGTGTCCTGGAACGCCGAGCGCAGCTTGCCTTCCAGCGAGCCGACCCGTGCATCGGTCACAACCACCGCACCATCCAGCGCGGTCAGCGCATCGCCGACGGTGTTGTGGTTGCTCCCCTGAATCGCGTAGGTGGGCGCGATGATGTTGCCACTGGCATCGAGGCCGGCACCACCTCCAAGGGTTGCCAGAGATTCCCTGAGTTGTGCAACTGTAACTACGTCATTCTCAGCGTGGCCTCGACCCACATTTACGATCCGGCGTTGCCGCCCCTTTGTCCCGACAGAAACCGTATTCGTCTCGTCAGCGATTGCCCCATACCCAAGGGCTACAGCACCTTCTGCGTCAGCGCCGACAACTGCACGAGCTCCCAAGGCAACGCCCCCACTAGCCTGAACGTGCGAGCTAGAACCTAGCGCGAAACCCTCGGTTGCCTCTTCTACTACCCACGAAGCCCGCCCCAATGCAACCGAGTTAACGCCGAGCGCTTTCGAGAAGCTGCCCACAGCGGTGCCACCTTCACCAGTCGGTGACGATTCTGCGGAATCACCGATGGCGACACCCAACCACCCGGCAGACGCATCCTCGCTAAACTCGTCGTAGCCAACCTGCAGGAAGCGACTGCCCTGCTCCATCTGCTCAATCCGGGCATTGGTGGCAAACAACTGCCCACCATTCACCGCATCCGTACTGGCAGCCGAGCTGATATCCCCCGGACCGACACCCTTCACCACGGCACCTTCAAGGTCAACCAGGGTCCGGTCAGCATTGAACTTCACCACGCCTTCCAGATCCGGTTCGAAGCCATCGAAGTCGGCGCGCAGGCGGTCCAGATCCACACGATGGTCAGCCAGACGATCAGCGTGATCCACCAACTGCAGATCCTGGGCCTCGTTCCGCGCCTCTGCCGAGCCTACGCGCTCGTTGGTGGCAAACAGCTGCTGACCGGTCACCGCATCGGTGCTCGATGCGCCCAGGATGCCGTTGGCGATGTTCTGGATGCGGCGGCGCGCGCCGTTCTTGTTGGACACGTCCAGTACGGTGCCGGTGTTCTCGGCACCCAGGCGAACCTGGCCGCTGGCCGACACCTGCCCGATCAGACCGGCCACGGTACCTACCTGGCTGATGGCGCTGTCGGACGCCGTCTTCGCGGCGGTTGCCGTGGACTGCGCGGTGGTCACCGCCGAGTTGGTGGCATGCAGCTGCTGACCGGTCACGGCCTCGGTGCTGGAGGCACTGAGCGTGGCATTGGCCACGTTGCTGATGCGGCGGCCAGCACCATTCTTGTTGGCTACATCCAGCACGGTGCCGGTGTTCTGCGCACCCAGGCGCACATTGCCGCTAGCAGACACCTGCCCGACCAGACCGGCCACGGTGGTCACCTGGCCGAGGGCATTGTCTGCGGTCGTCTTCGCGGCGGTTGCGGTGGACTGCGCGGTGGTCACCGCCGTGTTGGTGGCATGCAGCTGCTGCCCCGTCACAGCATCGGTGCTGGAGGCACTGAGCGTGGCGTTGGCCACATTGCTGATGCGGCGGGCAGCACCATTCTTGTTGGATACGTCCAGCACGGTGCCGGTGTTCTGGGCACCCAAACGCACATTGCCGCTGGTAGAGACCTGCCCGACCAGACCGGCCACGGTGGTCACCTGACCGAGGGCATTGTCTGCGGTCGTCTTCGCGGTGGTTGCGGTGGTCTGTGCGGTGGTCACCGTCGTGTTGGTGGCATGCAGCTGCTGGCCGGTCACGGCATCGGTGCTGGATGTACTGAGCGCGGCGTTGGCCACGTTGCTGATACGACGAGCGGCGCCATTCTTGTTGGATACATCCAGCACGGTGCCGGTGTTCTGGGCACCCAAACGCACATTGCCGCTGGCCGAGACCTGCCCGACAAGACCGGCCACGGTGGTCACCTGGCCCAGCGCGCTGTCCGCTGCGGTCTTTGCCGCCGTGGCGGTGGTCTGCGCGGTGGTGACTGCGGTGTTGGTGGCATGCAGCTGCTTGCCGGTTACCGCTTCGGTGCTGGTGGCGCTGAGCGTTGCATCGGCCACCCCGGTCAGCTTGCGGTTAGCGTTGGACTTGTTGCGGATGTCCAGCTGGATGCCCGTGTTGTCACCACCCACGCGCACTGCACTGCTGGCCGAGGTCTGCGTAACCAGTCGCGTGTTGACCAATGCCTGGTCGGCAGCGGTCTTGGCGGCATTGGCCGTGTTGGTCGCGGCGGTGACGTTCTGGTTGGTGGCGTGGAGCTGCTTGCCAGTTACCGCGTCGGTACTGGTAGAGGACAGTCGGGCGTCTGCCACGTTGACGACCCGGCGCTTCGTACTGCTGCTGCCCACCGATACCGAGTTGGATTCGGTCGCCTCCGAATTCAGCCCCAGTGCCACACTTCCGACCGCCAATGCTTTGGCGTGATGACCTACGGCTACGCCGTTGTATTCAGCGCGTGCATTTCCACCCAGGGCCACTGCACCCGAGTATCCTGCTGTACCTGCAAAGGCATTTCCGCCGATAGCTATCCGCGCAACGCCCGCGGAGCTTTCGACGGTGCGCGCCCCGCTACCCACGGCAATCGAATTCTGGGAGTACGCCTTGGCATTGTTTCCCATGACCGTGGTACCAATTCCATTCCCTTGGGCATGGGCCCCCACTACCGTCGAGTAGCCCTGTAGTGCTTCGGCTCCGTACCCAAATACGGACGTATTGTCTCCCAGACCGCGCGCCTTGTTCCCAAAAACCGTCGCGTAGCTCCCGTCCACATAGGCGCCAGCACCCATGACAAAGAAGAAACCACTTCGCAAGGACGCGTCGGCATGGCTCACCGTGTCATGGCCAAGGAACGGGGCACACCTTGTGAATCCAGACTCGTTGCTACCGCAGCCAAGAAAGACAGTGTCATTTGCGCTGGCAGTACCACAGGCGATCAAACCGGCGGCCACTAGAACCGAAGAAAAAGCTAGTTTGTGCTTGCTGGACTTCCCTTCGCAACGCGCCAACTCACTGGCCACGACCCAGCACTGCAGAGCCTTCGACCATAGACGACGATAGATCCGGTTCATGTTCACTCCTTAACAACCAAGGGAAAAGAAGCCCGTCGCTGCGTGCCGCCGCGACGGGTCGAGCGCTTCAGAGCGCGAGGGCCTGCACGTGTTCGCGATAGCCATCGCGGGTCAACCGATAGCGCAGCTGCAGGCGATGGCCAGGCTTCGGGGTAAAGGGCAATTGCAGGGATGCGCCGGGGTACAGGCTGCGTGAGACGTCATGGGCGGTGCAGGCACCGGTTGCATCGCAGTCGGCCACGCTGGTCAGGCCCACCCGCAGCGTTCCGGCATTGACCAGGCTGTCGCCCTGTATGCGCACGTCCACGCGTCCATTGGCCGGAACCACGTTTACCAGCGCGCCCCAGACCAGGCTCATGCCCACCGCGGCGCGGGTGGCCGGATCGTCCGGCTCGGCATCGTCGGGGCCGCGCACACCTTCGAAGTACACGCGGTAGGCGGTCTCCTTCTCCACCGGCTGCAATGGAATGACCCGGATCAGCCGATTGGCGCCACCCGCCAAGGCGAACTTGCCGGGTGTGATCGTGATCGCCGCGTCGGCCGGCTCGATCTCGACTTCCTGCTCGTCCCCACTGGCTGGATCGTCGATGCGAAGGATCGACGCCTGCACGTACTGCGCGGTAGTGGATTGCGAGTACACGCGGATCTGCGCGCCCTTGCCGGCCTCGACCGAGGTGCGCATGGGATGTACGGTCAGGTTGGCGTGGGCGGGCACCGCTGCAAGCAGCAACGCGCAGGCGAACAGGCAGGGCAAAGCAGGATTCATGGCGAACTCCATCAACATCAAGGGCGGGAAGTGGGCAGGCGCAGTTCGACCTTCAGATCGCCCTGGTAGGCACCAGAGCGCTTCTCGTCGATAGGGACGCGCGGGGTATCGAGGGTGAGCGGCGTGGGCACGCAGAACACCGGCTGGGTCATGCCCGGCAACATCACCAGGCGCAGGCGCGCGGTATCGATGTTGCGCAGCTGCTCTTCCACGCCATTGCGCATGGGAATGCGCGCGCCGTTGTGGTCGAGGGTGACGGTGTAATCCACACGCTGGCCGTCGTCGCTACCGCCATCGGTGTGCCAGACCGAATAGCCGGTGGGGCCGGGACGGCGCGTGCCGCTGTCGCGCACGGTGACGCCGAGGTACTCGCTCTGCGAACCGAGGCCGTCATACAGGCACATGTCCAGGTGCGCGCGGCCACCGACCGTTCGGGCAATGGGGTCGTAGCTCAGATTGAGGCCTACGGTGGGGGCGGCTTCCTGGAACTCGGGCAGGTAGATGGAGACCGCGTCGTAGTCGGTGATGGTGAGCGTGAAACGGTAGGTGTACGTGGCGAGGTTGCGGGCGTCGGGGGTGTTCGCGCGGAGTTCGAGCGTTGCGGTCCAGATGCCTGCGACGAGCTTCCCAAGTTCCGGCATCTCAAGAGCAAGCTGAGCGCCAATTCCCGCGGGTTCTGCCCCAGGGCAGACATTGAAGTAGGTCGACCAAGGCGCCATGATCCCGAGTTGCCAGTAGTCACCCAAGCAGGCGCGACTGCTGAGCGCCCGTTCCACCCCCCCTCGGATGCTCAACTCTGTATGCATTTGGCTGCGTTGCTCAACGAAAGTCAGAGCGATACTTCTGAGACCAGTATCAGGATCCTCGATCCCCTCAACCGGGCACCTACCCCTCTCCGCGCTGCTATCCGAAACACACGTCAGGTGCAGTTCGCCGTAGCGCTTTCCCAGATCCACGTGGTCATACGCCAGCAGCGTTCGCGGCGGCATCAACACAATGTCCCCCGGCATCGCAGACCGATCCCACGTCATCACGATGTCGCGATGCTCATCAGTCGGGTGCGTCTCCGGCGGCCGTTGCGCCATCGCACGCGGCGCCATCACCACCAGCGCACAGAACAGCACCAGCCACCACCACAGCCGCCGGCTCATCGCACACCTCCTGCTGCCGCCTGCTGGCTGCTGGCCATCAAGGCCTTTTCCTGCAGCAGCCGCGTCACCCGCGCCTGCTGGCGGATCTCTGCGGGCAACTGCGCCACGTTCAGCGGTTCGCACTGCACGGCCCCCACCAGCAGCACCACCTGGCGGCGCTCGCGTATCTGCAGCGGGCATTGCAGCAGGCGATCATCCTGCAGCAGGTAGAGCACGGTTTCGCGGCGCGGGAAGTCGGCCACGAAGCCGCCATTGCTGCCGGTGCCCGGCACCGGTGCGTTGAGGATGCGGGCGCCGCGCAGCGGCGTGCCGGCCAGGTCCTGCGCGTTGCCGATGAAGGTGTAGGTCACTTCAATCGGCACCGGCATGCGCATCAGCTTGCCGGGCGGCAGGAACAGCGGGCGCGCGCCGCCCACGCCGCTCACGCGGATGGAGGCGATGCTGTCCAGCGCGCTGGCGTCCTGCACTTCGGCGCGGTGCGATTGGTAGGCCGGCAGTGGCAGCAGGCGGCGCTCGCCCAGCTGCAGGCGCTGGCGGCGCAGGCCTCCCACCTGCAGCTCGGCGGCCACGCCGGTCAGCTCCAGGTCGTCGGTGCCATCGACTTGTACGGCCAGGCCCGCATCGGCGCCCAGGCCACCGCCCCAGTACAGCCCGCGCGAGCCCAGTGCGACGCCGGAACTATGGGTGGCGCTGTAGGCCATCTCGTCGCGGCCGCGCTGCTGGTAGCGCGACACCGTCGCGCCGGTGTGGCCGATACGGTTCTGCACCTGTGCGCTCAGCGTGGCGCTGTAGCGATCGCTGTTGTTGCCGCGCAGTTCGGCGGACAGTTCGCGGAACTGGTCGTCGTGGTCCTGGCGCAGGCTCTGCGCCACGCTGTAGGTCAGATCCGGGCGTTGGTGCTGCGGTTGGCGCAGATCCAGCCCGTAGCGGCGCTGCGCGTTGCCGCGCTCGCCCTGCTGCAGGCGGGTCAGGGCAAGGGTGAGGAACACGCCGCGATCGCGGCTGCTGCGCAGGCTGCCGTCGTTGTGCTGCTGCCACACGCCCACGCGGGTGGACGCGCTGAAATCGCCCCAGCGTTCGCTGCGGTTGTAGCTGGCCTGCCAGGTGCGGCTGAGCTGCGGTTCGCGGCTGGGCTGCGGCGCCCACGGCGGCAGCAGCGGGTCCAGGCCATGCAGCGGATCGTCGATATCGCCGGGCACGCCCACGCCCTGCCGCCAGGTCTGGCGCCGGGTATAGGCCAGGTAGGCATTGCCCCCGGCCACCGGCAGCGCCACCGAGGCGCTGAGCGAATCGACGCAACCCAACTGGTCGCGTGCATCGTCGCGGAATTCGCATGCCTTGCCGCGCATGCGCTGCTGGTACAGATTCCACGACGCACGGCGGCGGTAGGACAGCTGATACTGCTGCCCACCGCTGCCGTCGCTGCCGTGCATGCCGCTGAAGCTGGCGCGGATTTCCTGCGTGGCAAACAACCGGCGCAGGTCCACGCGCAGTTCGCCATAGCTGAAGCCGCCCAGGTCGGCCACGCCGGCGATGACGGTGGCGCTGCGCCCCAGCGGCACGCGCACGCCGCCCATTGCCGACATCTCGCCGTCGAACTGGTCGCTGCGGCGCTCGCTGCGGCGGCCGCCCTGCAGGAACCACTGCACGCTGCTGTCGGCCCAGTCGCCGCCCTTGTCGAAGGGCGCGTCTTCGCTGCGCACCAGCACGCCGTCTTCGTAGATGCGCAGGGTGACGGTGTAGTTGCCGAACGGGAACCGGCGCGTATCGATCTGGTTGATGCCGGCCTGCAGGTAGTAGGTCTGCAGCAGGCGCTGGCCATCGAAGGCATCGACGCGTGCATCGCGTGCCAGCAGCACGGTCAGCGGCGTGGCCTGCACCGCCGCCTCGCTGTCCACGTAGGCCTGGGTGGTGCCGATGCGCAGGCCCTGGAAGCGGTCCAGCGGCAGCATGCTGAAACTGAAGGTGCCGCCCTGCGGGCTGGACAGGTTGCGGCGGTCCATGCGCCCGGCCTGCAGGTAGTGCTCCGGGCCGATGTCATGCCGGTAGTAAGCGTTGTCCAGCTGGAAATCCTGCCGGGTGCGCTGGTTGCGGTAGCGCTGGTGGCTGAAGGTCCAGTTGGCCGAGACGTGGCCGCGCTCGAACAGGCCCAGCACGCCGGTACCCTGTGCGGCCAGCGCCTGGTAATCGCGGCCGCCGCTCAGGTTCACCGTCTGCTGGTGCAGGAAGGCGTTCTCGGCGTTGGCGCTGACCTGGTGGTGGCGCTGCGCGGCGGGTTCGCCGGGAATCCATTGGCGGGCGACAAACAGGCGCACCGCGCCCTCGCCCTCGTCATACAGTGCGCGCACGGCGGTGGGGTCCTCCGGGGGATCGAGATAGCCGCAACCGGCGGCGGCACCGCCGTAGCGGCAGGCCAGGTGGCTGTTGCGCGGCAGCGGCTGCGACAGTGCCGGCAGCAGCGCCGCCTGTGCTTCGGCGGGCAGCTGCAGCGCCTGCAGCGCTTCGGCGGGCGCTTCCAGCTGCACGTGGTCGAGGGTGACGCGCACGGGCATCAACCCGGTCGAACGGCCGAACAGGCGCACGTCCAGCTGCTCGGTCTGGCCTTCAACCAGATCCTCGAAGCCGGCGGGAACGCCGCGCGCGGCGACCATCGGCGCAGCCAGCGACAAGGCAAGCGCGAGCGCCAGCCGGGTAACGGCGGGGGCGGTAGCATTCATGGGGGGCAACCAGAAGCGGCCGGCCCAGCAAGCGGGCCGGCGCGGGGCGGAACTTACGGGCTGGCGGTCTTCTGCTTCATGGCGATGCTGACCATGCCCTGGAAGCTGTCAGCCACGGTGATTGCGCCTGGGGTCTTCTGGGCGATCTCCAGCGGCATGGCCACCGAGGCACCCGGCAGCGCGCCATCGAACAGATCAGCAGCCAGGTAGTCGGTGGCGGCCAGGCCCAGCTCACGGTTGTTCAGGCTGACCTTCAGCGGCACCGACGGCGTGCCGGCGGCATTGCCGATCAGCACCGGCTCGTTGATCAGACGGACTTCGATGTCCTTGTCGATGTCGTTGGAATAGATGCGCACCTGCCGCTTCCAGGCATCAAGACCCGTTCCCGGCTTGTGGACCATCTTGATCGCATCCGGCAGCGGGCTGCCGTCGGCCTGCAGCAGGGCCAGGGTCGGGTCGACGTCGGCCAGGATGGTGATGTGGGTTTCGGCGGCATTCGCGGACAGCGAAGCGGTGACCAGCGCTGCAGCCAGCGCGGCCTTCTTGAAGATGTGCATGGGTGTCTCTCTCGGACAATGAAATAGGGAAAGCTCCCCTCCCGAACGGAGATAAGGGAGGGGAGCGCCGCCCGCCTGGGTGGGGGTGGGCGACGGAGAGAATGGTAGGAATCCCTACCCCCGGCGGCTATTCAAGCATTCCTAAAACGTTGAACGTTAAGTGGAATTCTTGAATTCGCTCAATGTTCGAGAGTTATGCAAGTTTCCTCAGGTCGGGTTTGCAAGAATCCTCATTGCATAGATCGCGCAGTCGAGCATGGCTCGGCTCTACAGCTGTGGAGGCGGGCTCGCCTGCATCGGGTCGAGCAGCAGCATTTCCTGCACTTCATTCCACATCTTTTCGCGCACGCGCCGCACCAGGGCCGAATCGCGTTTGGCCGGAACCGGAACCGGCAGCACCTCGCGTGCGTACGCGGACAGCAGCGTTGCGGCGCTGGCGGCGGTGGGTCGCTGCAGGGGATCGGCGTGCATCAAGGCCGCTACCAGCTCGCGTATCGCGCGCGGCACGCCGCGGCGCAGCCGCCCCACACTGGGCCGCTGCTGGGCGCTGGCCGGTTCACCCGGCTCGGCCTCGTCGCGATGCATCAGCCACGAGGTCAGCAACTGGTGGATGGTCGCACCCAGCCCATACAGGTCTTCGCGCAGGTGGCTGCCCTGGAATGCGCCGTGGCGCGCTTCCGGCGGCATGTAGCTGGGCGTGCCCCAGGGCACATCGCTGGTGGCATCCACGCGCAGCGCGCCTTCGAAGTCCAGCGGGCGCAGGCGTCCGCTGCGGTCCACCATCAGGTTGGCCGGCTTCAGGTCGCGCCATACCCAGCCCGCCGCATGCAGTTGCGCCAGCACGGTGGCCACCGCCGAAGCGTAGGCCAGCGCGGTCTCCAGCGCGATCTTGCGCTGCGGGTCGGCGCAGGCCTGCAGCAGCGGTTCGCCATCGATGTGTTCCATCACCAGATAGCGGTGCTCGCCGATGCAGAACGCATCGATCACCGCTGGTGCAGCGAAGGCGGCACCGTGCGCGGCACGCAGGAAGGCTTCTTCGCGTTCGACGAAACTGCGGCCATCCAGGCCCAACCAGTTGGTCTCGCCGTGGCGGCGCCCTTCTTTCACCACGCACAGCCGCGCCGGGGACGAGGCGATGTCCACCGCGCGGTACACACCGCCCTTGCCGCGCTGCATGAAGGCGTCGTGGCACAGGAAGCGGGTCTGCAACGGCGTGGGCGGTGCGGCGGCATCGATCACTGGTGCGAACGGGCAGTCCACCCAGTCGGGCACGGCCTTGCCCGGTTCGCGCAGATCCGGCACCTGTTCGCCGCTGGGCAAGCGCAGCGCGCTGACCTTGCGCCCGTCGGCATCTTCCATTTCTTCATGACCGAACGCGCCGTAGCGGAAGTACACCGCACTGCCGCGCCGGTAGGGGCGGTCAAACGGTACGGCGGGCGCGGCCAGATCACGCGTGGCCTGGTCCAGCATTTCGGCCAGCGCCAGCGCGTGCGCCGCGTCGCGCGGGTAGACGGTGATGAACTTGCCGATCTGGCTGAAACCGAACGGAATGGCGCTGTTCAAACGGTTGAGGATGTTCAGGGTCTTCACCGATTTGAACGCCACGCCCTGCTCCACCAGCAACGGCGCGCAGCGGCGGAATACATCGATGGCATTGGGCAGAGTGGCTGAGACGTGCAGCTTCCAGCCCTGCGACGGGTGCTCGGCCTGCGGGGGGCGGTAGCGCCAGCCCGAACGTTGCGGCACCACCGGCAGGTACTGGTCCACCAGCGCGCGCCATTCCTGTTCACGATGCGCGGCCGGGGCCGGCGATGCGCCTGGTGCAGGCGCGTGGTCGATTGCGGTATCGATAGGCAGCACGGCAGCTCTCCTTGCAGCAACGACAGAAAGCGATGTGCGGGTGCGCAGCGCACACCCGCACATCGGCGCAACATCAACTACTGGTGGTGGTGGTCGTGGTGGTGCACAGCGGCGTGCTGGTGGTGGTGACCGTGCGGCTGTGGCAGGTGCACGCGGCCACCGAACTGTCGCCGGCCGACATCGCCTGCAGTTCTTCCGGGCTGGACGCGAACTGCGAGAAGTACGCCTTCCATTCGCTGCTGCCGGCGCCGGCATGGATCGCTTTCAAGCCCTGCGCGCGCAACTGGTCGGCGAAGGCCTTGTCATTGATCGCCTTCTGCACCACGTCGTTTGTCTTCTGCGAAAGTGCCATCTTCAACTCCTTGTGGATCGATGAGGACGCAAGGGACAGTGCCGCGATGTCGTCAGCCCGACCCGGTGGTGGTGGTGCCGGTGCAGATGGGGCTGGTGGTGGTGGTGACGGTGGTGCTGTTGCAGGTGCAGGCCGCGGCGCCCGCCTTGGCCCCCAGGGCCTGCAGCTTGGCCGGGTCGGTCGCCAGGCCGGTGAAGTGCTGGGCACCGAAATAGGTTTTCCAGGCGGGGCTTTCCTGCCCACCCACCACCGCCGCCAGGGCCTGGCTGCGGATCTGTTCGGCGAATGCGGGATCGGACAACAGTTTCTGTACGAACTCGGTCTGGACAGCCATGTGCGTATCTCCCTTTCCGTTGGAAGGAACAACGTGTGCCGGCGGCTGGCCGGTGGTGCTTCCGACGATGCGTGCAGGGTCACCGCGGCCATGCGCCGCGCGCCCTTGAACGGCCCCCCATCGTCAACGGGTGGTGGCGTGTGCCGCGCACATGACCGGGCACCGGCGCTCCTGCCAACGGCACAGGCACGGCACGCGGCAACGGTCGTCGACCGGCACGGCGGCATTCGTAGTTGGTTCGGGAACACCGGCGCAGGCCTGCGCGATATGCGGCCTGCAGCGGATGTTTACGTGCGTTGCCTCGTCTTCCCCATCGCAATCCCCTTGCGTTCCGGATCAGCACATCAGCGTTGGCGGGGCCGTCATGCGACGGCGGCACCGGGCGGGCGATACCCCGGCAGCCATCCAGCCCAGAGTGTGCGGTGCAGCGTCTGCCGCAACACCGGGCCGGTCAATGGGGTTTCTGCATGAGCACCCATTCACCATTCCGTTCTGCGCGGGCACGCACAGTTCCGCTTCGCAGGCGTTCTCATATTCACGCGCCCGGTTTGGGCAGCGTCGCCCGGTTCTGCGCAAAAAAAACGCCCCGCACAATGGCGGGGCGTCTTCATTGCAACCTGCCGGGGCGATCAGCCCTGGTAGTCGCGCACGTCGCTGCCGGTGTAGACCTGGCGCGGACGGCCGATCTTCATTTCCGGGTCAACCTGCTGTTCCAGCCAATGCGCCACCCAGCCGGAGGTACGGCCCAGGGCGAACATGACGGTGAACATTTCGGTCGGGATCTGCAGCGCCTTGTAGATGATGCCGCTGTAGAAATCGACGTTCGGGTACAGCTTGCGGGCGACGAAGTACTCGTCCTGCAGCGCGGCCTGTTCCAGCTTCACGGCCACGTCCAGCAGCGGATCCTGCACGCCCAGCTGCTTGAGCACCTTGCTGGTCATTTCACCGATGACCTTGGCGCGCGGGTCGAAGTTCTTGTACACGCGGTGGCCGAAGCCCATCAGGCGGAAGCCGGAGGTCTTGTCCTTGGCCTTCACCACGGCCGATTCGACGTTGTCGGCCGAACCGATTTCTTCCAGCATCTTCAGCACGGCTTCGTTGGCGCCGCCGTGGGCCGGACCCCACAGCGCGGTCACGCCAGCGGCGACCGACGCGTACGGGTTGGCACCGGTCGAACCGACCAGGCGCACGGTCGAAGTCGAGGCGTTCTGCTCGTGGTCGGCGTGCAGGATGAACAGCAGGTCCAGCGCCTTCACCACGTCCGGGTTCAGATCGTACTGGCCATCGGCCGACTCGAAGGTCTGCTTCAGGAAGCGGCTGACGTAATCCAGCGAGGTGTCCGGCTTGTTGGCCGGCAGGCCCTTGCCGTGGCGGTAGATCAGCGCCGACAGGGTCGGCACCTTGGCGATCAGGCGCACGGCGGCCTGGCGGCGCTGTTCGGCGTCGGACAGGTCCAGCGAGTCGTGGTAGATGGCCGACAGCTGCGCAATGGCGGCTGCCAGGATGGCCATCGGGTGGGCATCCTTGGCGAAGCTGGCGATCAGCGCGTTGACCGAATCGTCGACGTTGGCTTCGGCGGTCAGCTCATCGGTGAAGGCCTTCAGCTGCTCGGCGCTGGGACGCTCGCCGTTGATCAGCAGGTAGGCCACTTCGACGTAGCTCGACTTTTCCGACAGCTGTTCGATCGGGTAGCCGCGGTACAGCAGCACGCCCTTGTCGCCATCGATGTAGGTGATGGCCGACTTGCAGCTGGCGGTGGCGGTGAAGCCGGAATCGTAGGTGAAGAACCCCGTTTCCTTGGTCAGCTTCGCGATGTCGACGCAGTCGTTGCCAAGGGTGGGTTTGATGACGGGCAGAACGACCGACTTGTCGCCGGCGTTGAGCGTGACCTGATCAAGATCGGACACTGTGTGCGCTCCTTCATGGGAAGGCGCCTGCCCAAGCGCATTGGTCAGGCACGTGAATGACGTCCTCGGCCTGTGCCGGGGATCACGCCATTATCGCACAGCAGCATTTGCCGGGTGCTAGACAGAAGTCGTAGACGACAGGCAGCCGCAGGCCTGCCGACAAGCGGCCCGGATGGGCAAAGCGGCCAGGGGCTGAACGCACTGTTCCGTCCATCCAAACGCCCGTTGGGCAGGCGCCGGACAAAAACAAACGGCCGCGCAATGCGCGGCCGTCGGTTCCAAGCAGTAACGACGTATCAGCGCGCGTAGCGCTTCTGGAACTTGTCGATACGGCCCGAGGTGTCGATCACCTTGTGCTTGCCCGTGTAGAACGGGTGCGAAGCCGAGGAAATTTCGACCTTGACCAGCGGGTATTCGTTACCGTCGGTCCAGGTGGTGGTTTCCTTGGTCGCCATGGTCGAGCGGGTCAGGATCTTGAAATCGGAGGTGACGTCTTCGAAGACGACGTCGCGGTAGTTCGGATGGATATCGGCCTTCATGGGCTCACACCGTAAATGGGCTGGTGGTCAAGAGCGGCATTATAAGCACCGGTTGCCGCGCGGGGCAACCGGTGCGTGGGCATCGGCCTCAGACGGCGCCCAGGGCCTGGCGTACCAGGGCCTCGAAACGGGCCTGGTCGTAGGCCATCAGCAGATCGCAGTTGTCGGGCTGGCCGGTCTGGCGGTTCCAGTCGACGATGGTGGCGCCGCGGCTGAACGTGCCGTTCAGTTCCACGTTCAGCGGACGCGATTCCACCTGCAGCTGCCCTTCCGGGTTCAGCGCCCAGGCCATGGCCACCGCATCGGCGGTGTACCAGCGGCCACCCTTGGCGTCTTCGGACAGGGCGCGGGTCTTGCGCGAAATCAGTTCGTAGAAGCGCGCGCGGTCGGAATCGGCCTGCAGCCACTGCTCGGCCTGCTCCAGCGGCAGACCGTGGGCGACGGTGGCTTCCCAGTCCGACACCAGCAGGTGCTTGAACGAGGTGAACACCACGTGCGCCGCTTCCGGATCGAAGGCGATGTTGAATTCGGCTGCCGGGGTGATGTTGCCGTGGCAGGTGACCGCCCCGCCCATCACCACGATGCGCTTGATGCGCTGGGGCAGGGTCGGGTCCAGCTTCAGCGCCAGGGCCAGGTTGGTCAGCGGGCCCAGCATGACCAGCATCAGCTCGCCGGCGTACTGGTGCGACAGGCGCAGGATGGCCAGCGCGGCGTGCTCGGTTTCGGCCTGGCGGCTGGGCGGCGGCAGGTCCACGTCGCCGTAGCCGTCGCGGCCGTGCACGTGGGCGGCATCCACCGAGGGGTGCAGCAGCGGGTCGGGGCTGCCAGCGAACACCGGCACGTCGGTGCGGCCGACGATGTCGCAGAGCTTGAGGGCGTTGCGGACGGTGTAGTCGAGGCCGACATTGCCGGCGGCGATGGTCAGGGCGACCACGTCATGCCGTTCGTCGGCGAAGGCCATCAGCAGGGCCAGGGCGTCGTCCACACCGGGGTCGGTGTCGATCAACAGCGGGATCTTATGGGTCATCGTTGCCGTCTTCAGATCGGCAACGAAGTGTGGACCGGGTTGATGACCGTTGCAAGTATGGGGGGGGGTGTCTGGCAGGGCTGCGCCCTGCCCCGCCTGTAGAGTCGAGCCATGCTCGACTGAAGCAACGGCAAGAGCGGGCTATCCGTGGGATGGCGGGGTGGGTCCGGTTGCGGGGGACGGCGCAAGTACGTCCATGTAGCCTCGGTCGCGCCATCCATGGCGCTCACGCCCCCGCAACCGGACCCACCCCGCCTTCGACGGTTTCCTGCGATCTGCCGGAACGGCAGTGGGGTCGGATCCCGTTCTGGAGCCATTCGATGTGTCGCAAATGCCTTCGTTGGAATGGGCGTCGTGCGCTTGCACGGAATTCGAGGTTTCAAACTTTCCTCATTGAGGCGGCAAGGTCTTCGTGGAAAACATGGGGCGCCATCGACAACGGATGGCACGGGACTCCAATCCCGATTGATCTGAGGGTTGTTTACGCTTGCCTGTCGGCGTCGTTCGTTCTGGTCCGGACGGCGTCGGCAGGCAATCCGTCTGTGCGCTACGGCGGGCGGTGCGTGGAGGGCGTCATGCCCACCGGCTTTCTTCAGATCACCGGTATTGGAGCCACGCACCGCCTGCCACCGACCCAATTGATCCACGCCCCGCGTATATGGGCTTTTTGTAGAGTCGAGCCATGCTCGACTCACGTCCACCATGCAAATAGCAGCCAAGCATGGCTTGGCTCTACAAGGGTCTGCGGCAGAATCCAGCGCGCCTCGCCGCCGGGCATGGCCCGGCGCTACCTGGCAGATCCACGCCATGCGTGGATGGGCATCGCGAACCATGGGGTCAGAGCCCTTTGCTGCGCAAACGGATCTGACCCCGGGGCTTATGCCGAGGCGTAGCGTACGGCGGTGCCGATCCAGCGCTGCACCACGCGGTCGGCCAGCGCGGGCTGCTGGGCCAGCAGGCGCTCGGCCAGGTCGTGTACGCCCGGCAGCAGGCCGGCGTCGCGGGCCAGGTCGGCAATGCGGAAACCGGCCAGGCCGGTCTGCCGGGTGCCCAGCAGTTCGCCGGGGCCACGCAGTTCCAGATCCTTTTCGGCAATGACGAAGCCATCGTTGGTTTCGCGCATGGTCTGCAGGCGCTCGCGCGCCATCTGCGAAAGCGGCGCCTGATACAGCAGCACGCAGCGCGACACGGCCGAGCCACGCCCTACCCGCCCGCGCAGCTGGTGCAGCTGGGCCAGGCCCAGACGCTCGGCGTTCTCGATCACCATCAGCGAAGCGTTGGGCACGTCCACGCCCACTTCGATCACCGTGGTGGCCACCAGCAGATCGATCTCGCCGGCCTTGAACGCGACCATCGTCGCCAGCTTTTCCGCAGCCTTCAGCCGGCCATGCACCAGCCCCACGCGCACGCCCGGCAGCAGCGCCTGCAGCGACTCGTAGGTGGCCTGCGCCGGCGTGGCATCCAGCTCTTCGCTTTCTTCGATGAGGGTGCACACCCAGTACACCTGCCGGCCTTCCTGGCAGGCCAGGGCGATGCGCTCGATCAGTTCCGGGCGGCGGTCGTTGTTCAGCGCCACGGTCTGCACCGGGGTGCGGCCGGGCGGCAGTTCGTCGATGGCCGACACATCCAGATCGGCATATTCGGACATGGCCAGCGTGCGCGGAATGGGCGTGGCGGTCATCACCAGCTGGTGCGGCACGCTGTGCGCGCCTGCGCCCTTGTCACGCAGCGCCAGGCGCTGGTGCACGCCGAAGCGGTGCTGTTCGTCCACGATGGCCAGCGCCAGATCCTGGAACACCACCGCGTCCTGCATCAGCGCGTGGGTGCCGACCACCACCTGCGCCTCACCATTGGCCACCTGCTCGATCACCTTGGCGCGCGCCTTGCCGGTCACCTTGCCGGCCAGCCAGGCAATGCGCACGCCCAGCGGTTCCAGCCAGCCGCGCAGGTTGTTGAGGTGCTGTTCGGCCAGCAGCTCGGTGGGCGCGGCCAGCGCGACCTGCTTGCCCTGCTCCACCGCCAGCATGGCGGCCAGCGCGGCCACCACGGTCTTGCCCGAACCCACATCGCCCTGCACCAGCCGCAGCATCGGGCTGGGCCGCGCCAGGTCTTCGCGGATCTGCTTGAACACCCGTGCCTGCGCGCCGGTGAGGGCGAACGGCAGCTGCTTCAGCAGGGCCTTGGCCAACTTGCCCGGGCCTGCCAGCGGCGGTGCGTGGTGCGCCTGCAGGGCAATGCGCTGGCGGCGCAGGCTGAGGTGGTGGGCCAGCAGTTCTTCCATCGCCAGGCGCCGCTGCGCCGGGTGGGTGCCGGCGGCCAGCGCGGCCAGATCGGCATCCGGCGGCGGCCGGTGCACGGTCAGCAGCGCGCTGCGCAACGACGGCAGGCCCAGGCCATCGAGCCAGCCAGTAGGCAGCAGCTCCAGCGTGTCTTCTTCGGGAAGGCGGTCCAGGGCCTGGCCGATCAGCTTGCGCATCGTCATCGGCCCCACGCCTTCCACGGTGGGATAGACCGGGTCCAGGCGATCGCCGAGGTCGGGATCGTCATGGCGGCCCAGCACCTGGTAGCTGGGGTGGACGATTTCCAGGCCCAGGTGGCCCGGTTTCGGCGTGCCGAAGCAGCGCAGCCGGTTGCCCACCGCGAATTGGCCCACCTGCTGCTGGCGGAAGTGGAAGAAGCGCAGCACCAGGGTGCCGCGACCCTCGTCTTCCACCGCCACCTTCAGCATGGGCCGGTGGCGCATGCCGCGTTCGACCGCCACTACGCGCACGTCCACCTGCGCCGGCACGCCGTTGCGCAGGTCTTCGATCAGGGTCAGGCGGGTACGGTCTTCATAGCGCAGTGGCAGGTGCAGCCACAGATCCTGCAGGGTGGCCAGGCCACGCGCCTGCAGTTTGGCGGCCACGGCCGGGCCCACGCCGGCCAGCATCGCCAGGGATGCTTCGCCGGACGGTGACAGTGCCGGGGTGACCGCCGCCTTGCGTGCCACGTGGCGGTCAGTCGATGACCATCACCGCGTCGACCTCGAAGTTGGCGCCCTTCGGCAGGCCCGAGACTTCGATGGTGGAACGGGCCGGGAACGGGGCCTGGAAGTAGTCCTGCATGACCGCGTTGACCTTGGCGAACTCGCCCAGATCGGTCAGGTACAGGCCCAGACGCACGACCTTGTCCAGCGAACCACCGGCGGCTTCGGCCACGGCCTTCAGGTTGTCGAAGGCGCGGCGGGCCTGCGCTTCGATATCGCCGGCACCGACGATGTCACCGGTGGCCGGGTCCAGCGGAATCTGGCCGGAGAAGTACACGGTGTTGCCGGCGCGCACGGCCTGCGAGTACGGGCCGATGGCGGCGGGTGCCTTTTCGGTGTTGATGATCTGGCGGGACATGGTCGCTCCGGTGCTTTGGGAAAACAGAGCGGTGATTGTACCGGGTGGGCGCCGCAACGGCTTGGGGTCGGAGCCGTTTCCCAACGGGAAACGGCTCCGACCCCAGGTGTGCGTTATTGGCGGCGTACCGACTGCACCACCGACAGGCGGCGCAGGCGGCGCATCACTTCGGCCAGGTGGTTGCGGTCGCGTACCTGGATGTTGAACGCCAGCACGGCGGCGTTGAAGTCGCGGTCCAGGTAGTCCACCCGTTCGATGTTGGAGTGGCTCTGGGCGATCGCGGCGGCCAATTGCGCCAGCACGCCGGTGCCGTTCTCCACTTCCACCACCAGGGCGGTGTCGTAATCGCCGGACACGGTGGTGTCCCAACCGATCGGCACCCAGCGTTCGGGCGACTTGCGCAGCTCGGCCAGGTTCGGGCAATCCATGCGGTGCACCACGATGCCCTTGCCGGCGGTGTGGTAGCCCATGATCTCGTCGCCGGGAATCGGCTGGCAGCAGCCGGCGAAGGTCACCACGCCGCGCTCGCTGCCGTTGATCAGGATCTTTTCCTGCGAATGGTGGCGCGGACCGCCACGCAGTTCGGCGTAGGACATCAGCGCCTGCGCGGCCTGGGTCGGCATCCAGTTGCCCAGTGCCACTTCGGCCAGCAGTGCTTCCAGGCGCGGGTAGCGGTGCTCGGCCAGGAAGGCGTCCAGACGGCCCTTGGGCAGGCGTTCCAGCGACGAATCCATCGCTTCCAGCGCGCGGTCCAGCATGCGGTGGCCCAGCTGCACGGCGTCTTCGTGTTCCAGCTGTTTCAGCTGGTGGCGGATGGCGGTGCGCGCCTTGCTGGTCACCACGAATTCCAGCCACTGCGGCTTGGGCGTGGCCGACCGCGCGGTGATGATTTCCACCGACTGCCCCGACACCAGCTTGGTGCGCAGCGGCACCAGCTTCTTGTCCACGCGCGAAGCCACGGCCATGTTGCCCACGTCGGTGTGCACGGCGTAGGCGAAATCCAGCGCGGTGGCGTTGCGCGGCAGGGCCAGGATCTTGCCCTTCGGGGTGAACAGGTAGACCTCGTCCGGGAACAGGTCGACCTTCACGTTGTCGAGGAATTCCAGCGACGAACCAGCCGCGCGCTGCGAATCGATCAGTTCCACGATCCAGGCATGGGCCCGGCTCTGCGCGCTGTTGGGGGTGTCGCCGCCAAACTTGTAGGTCCAGTGCGCGGCCACGCCGCGTTCGGCGATCAGGTCCATTTCCTCGGTGCGGATCTGCACTTCGATGGGCGAACCGTACGGCCCGAACAGCACCGTGTGCAGCGACTGGTAGCCGTTGGCCTTGGGAATGGCGATGAAATCGCGGAAGCGCCCGTCAAGCGGTTTGAAGGTGGCGTGCACCGCGCCCAGCGAGTGGTAGCAGCTGGGCACGCTGCGCACGACCAGGCGGAAGCCGAACACGTCCATCACCTGGTCGAAGGATTTGTTCTCGTCGCGCATCTTGTTGTAGATGCTCCACGGGGTCTTGATGCGGCTGACCAGGCGGTGTTCCAGGCCTTCTTTGGCCAACCGCTGCGACAACTGCACTTCCACCTGCGCCA
Source organism: Stenotrophomonas sp. ZAC14D2_NAIMI4_6 (assembly GCF_003086875.1). Lineage (NCBI taxonomy): Bacteria > Pseudomonadati > Pseudomonadota > Gammaproteobacteria > Lysobacterales > Lysobacteraceae > Stenotrophomonas > Stenotrophomonas sp. ZAC14D2_NAIMI4_6. The sequence goes on from NZ_CP025996.1 coordinate 3,474,142, forward strand.
TGGCCTCGCGGCGCACCACCGGCTGGCTGCGGATGTGTTTTTCGATGATCGCGTGGCGCCACGGGTACAGCGCCTTGAAGCCCAGGTTCTGCAGCTCGCTCTTGACCAGGCTCATGCCCAGGCGCTGGGCGATGGGCGCGTAGATTTCCAGCGTTTCGCGGGCAATGCGGCCGCGCGCTTCGCGGCTCTGTGCGCCCAGCGTGCGCATGTTGTGCAGGCGGTCGGCCAGCTTGATCATGATCACGCGCAGGTCGCGCGACATCGCCAGCAGCATCTTGCGGAAGCTTTCGGCGGCCGCTTCCTGGCGGTCGCGGAACTTCAGCTTGTCCAGCTTGGTCACGCCATCCACCAGCTCGGCCACGGCTTCGCCGAACTCGGCAGCCAGTTCCTCGCGGGTCAGCGGGGTGTCTTCGATGGTGTCGTGCAGGATCGCAGCGATCAGCGCTTCCACATCCAGGCCCAGCTCGGCCAGCACCTGGGCCACGGCCACCGGGTGGGTGATGTAGGGTTCGCCCGACTTGCGCGTCTGCCCAGCATGTGCCGACGCACCGACTTCCCAGGCCCGGCGCAGCAGCGGCAGCTGCTCGGGGGGCAGGTAGTGGGCGGCGCGTTCAAGCTGGAGGACGTAATCAGGTACGGCCGCGGCGGTGGGCGCGGCTACCTTGGCAGTGGGGCCTGGGTTCATGCCCGAAGCCTATTCCAGCGCGACGTTTACGGCAAACCCTGAATGCGAAACAGCCCGCACGGGGCGGGCTGTTCGGCTGTCCAGCAATGACCTTGATCGATGCGATCAATCGTCGTTCTTGGACATGTCTTCGTCGGCAACCACTTCGGCGGCGGCCCATTCCAGCGCTTCGCGCTCGGCACGCTCGCGCTCGGCCTTCTCGACTTCGTCGATCAGCGCGTTGTCGATCTTGCGGGCGGCGATTTCGCGCAGCGCCAGCACGGTCGGCTTGTCTTCGGTTTCGCTGTTGTCCAGCGTGGCCTGCACGCCATTGGCGAGCTGGCGGGCGCGCTTGGAGGCCATCATGACCAGGTCGAAACGGTTGTTAACGACTTCCAGGCAATCTTCTACGGTAATGCGGGCCATACGGGCTCCCGGCGACCGGTCGGCCGCTCAGTCGAATGAGGGAAAGGGGACGGAGTGTACGGCCAGGGGCTGGACAAAATCAAGCCAACCCCTGACGGAGCCTTTTGGAATCAGTCAGTTGCGCCCGAATCCGGGGTCAGCAGGGCCTGGATCAGGCCGGCGTGGCGGACCTTCTGGGCCTCCCGGCGCAGGCGGCTGGCGGTGAAGATGGCGCACAGCTCGTTCACTGCCGTGTCGAAGACTTCATTCACGATCACGTAGTCGAAGTCGTTGAAGTGCAGCATTTCCTCGCGCGCCGCACCCAACCGCTGGGCGATCACCGCCTCGCTGTCCTGGCCGCGCTTGCGCATGCGGTCCTGCAGGGCCTGCTTGGACGGCGGCAGGATGAACACCGTCACCGTGCCGGGCACCAGCTGGCGCACCTGCTGCGCGCCCTGCCAGTCGATCTCCAGCAGCACGTCCTGGCCGGCGGCCAGCTGCGGTTCCACCGACTGCCGGGCGGTACCCTTCCAGTCGCCGTGCACCCAGGCGTGCTCGAAGAAATCGCCGGCGGCGATCATTTCCTCGAACTTCTCCGCGCTGACGAAGTGGTAGTGCTCACCGTTCACTTCGCCCGGGCGCATGGCGCGCGAGGTGAAGGAGATCGACAGCGCGATCTGCGGGTCGCGTGCCAGGGTGGCGTTGACGATGCTGCTTTTGCCGGCGCCGGACGGCGCGGCCACGATGTACAGGGTGCCGCGCGCGGGCGCGCCGATGGGGGTGGGCTGGCTGCTCATTCGATGTTCTGCACCTGTTCGCGGATCTGGTCGATCAGCACCTTCAGTTCCACCGCCGCGTTGGAGGTGCGGCTGTCCACCGACTTGGAACCCAGGGTGTTGGCTTCGCGGTTGAATTCCTGCAGCAGGAAATCCAGGCGGCGGCCAACCGGCTCGCGCTGCTTCAGCACGCGGCGGATTTCCACGATGTGGCTGCCCAGCCGGTCCAGCTCTTCATCCACGTCCAGCTTCTGCAGCCACATGACCAGTTCCTGCTCAGCGCGGCCGGGGTCGACCGGGTGCGGCAGGTCGGCCAGGCGGGCAGCGAGCTTGGCGCGCTGCCCGTCGCGAATGGCCGGAATGAGCGTGCGCACTTCGGCGGCGATGCGCTCGATCGCGTCCACGCGCTCGGCAATGGCGGTGGCCAGCTTGTCGCCTTCGCGCTCACGGGCGGCCACGAAGCCGTCCAGCACCTGCTCCAGCAGGGCCAGCGCTTCCAGCTGCAGGGCGGCGGCATCGGTGGCCTCGCCCTGGGTCACGCCCGGCAGCTGCAGCAGCTCGGTGAAGCTGACCTGCAGGTTGGGGAAATCCGAGGTGAGGCGGTGCGCCAACTGGCCCAGCTGGCCCAGCAGCGCTTCGTTCACCTGCAGGCTGGCGGCGGCTTCGGGTGCGCGCAGGCGCATCACCAGGTCCAGCTTGCCGCGGCTCAGGCGCGCGGCGATGCGTTCGCGCAGCTGCGGTTCCAGCGCACGCAGTTCCTCGGGCAGGCGGGTGCCCACTTCCAGGAAGCGGTGGTTGACCGAGCGCAGCTCGCAGCCCAGCGTGCCCCAGGCCGTGGCGCGCTCGCCACCGGCATAGGCCGTCATGCTTCGAATCATCAGCGTTTCCGATGCTCTCAAAGGGGGAATGGTACCCTAGCGGCCCTATTCGAGCCTCCCTGCCTGCCCCTGACGGGTGCGGGCATGGCGGCGTACCTGCCTGTCTTACCCTCCAGGGAATTCGCACCATGTCCGATGCCCGCCCCAGTGGCCGCCAGCCCGACCAGCTCCGTCCGGTCGTCATCCAACGCGGTTTCACCCGCCACGCCGAAGGCTCGGTGCTGGTCTGCTTCGGTGAAACCCGCGTGCTGTGCACCGCCAGCGTGGAAAACCGTGTGCCCGGCTTCCTGCGCGGCAAGGGCGAAGGCTGGGTGACCGCCGAATACGGCATGCTGCCGCGCGCCACCCACACCCGCAGCGACCGTGAAGCCGCGCGTGGCAAGCAGGGCGGCCGCACGCTGGAGATCCAGCGCCTGATCGGCCGCAGCCTGCGTGCCTGCGTGGACCGCAACGCGCTGGGCGAACGCACCATCACCCTGGACTGTGACGTGCTGCAGGCCGACGGTGGCACCCGCACCGCGGCCATCACCGGCGCCTACGTGGCCCTGGTCGATGCGGTGAACGTGCTGATGAAGCGCGGCGACATCAAGCGCAACCCGATCCTGGGCGCGGTGGCTGCCGTGTCGGTGGGCGTGTACCGCGGCACCCCGGTGCTGGACCTGGATTACGCCGAAGACAGCGACTGCGACACCGACATGAACGTGGTCATGAACGATGGCGGCGGCTTCATCGAACTGCAGGGCACCGCCGAAGGCCATGCCTTCCGCCGCGATGAACTGGATGCGCTGCTGGGCCTGGCCGAAAAGGGCGTGGGCGAACTGCTGGCCGCGCAGCAGGCGGCGCTGTCGGCATGAACCGTCGCATCGCCCTGACCACCCTGGTGGTGGCCGACTACGACGAAGCCATTGCCTGGTACACCGGCAAGCTGGGCTTTGCCCTGCTTGAGGACATCGACCAGGGCAGCAAGCGCTGGGTGGTGGTCGGCCCGACCGACGGCAGCGCCGCCGCCCTGCTGCTGGCCCGCGCCAGCAACGAGGAGCAGCGCAGCCGCATCGGCAACCAGACCGGCGGCCGCGTCGGCTTCTTCCTGAACACCGACGATTTCCGCCGCGACCACGCCGCCATGCTGGCCGCCGGGGTGGAATTCCTGGAAGCGCCGCGCGAAGAACCCTATGCCACCGTTGCGGTGTTCCGCGACCTGTACGGCAACACCTGGGACCTGCTGGAGCCCCGCGCATGAAGACGCTCGTGCTTGCCAGCCACAACGCCGGCAAACTGGTGGAAATGCAGGAGATCCTGGCCGACCTGCCGCTGCAGATCACCTCGGCGGCCGAGCTGGGCCTGGGCGATGTGGACGAAACCGGCCTGACCTTCGTCGAGAACGCGCTGCTGAAGGCACGCGCCGCCTGCGAGGCCACCGGCCTGCCGGCGCTGGCCGATGATTCGGGCCTGATCGTCGATGCCCTGGGCGGCGCGCCCGGCCTGTACAGCGCGCGCTATGCCGGCCACCCGACCAACGCGGCGGCCAACAACGCCAAGCTGCTGCAGGCCATGGCCGAGGTGCCCGATGGCCAGCGCAGCGCGCGTTTCTATGCGGTGATCGTGCTGCTGCGCCACGCCACCGACCCGCAGCCGCTGATCTGCGAAGGCCGCTGGGAAGGGCAGATCATCCGCGAACTGCGCGGCACGAATGGTTTTGGCTACAACCCGGTGTTCCTGGACACCACCCACGGCCTGACCGCCGCGGAAATGGAGCCGGCGCTGAAGAACGCGATCAGCCACCGCGCACTGGCCCTGCAGCGGCTGAAGCTGCAGCTGGCTGCCGCTCTCTGACCCACACCCGCACGTAGTTCTGCCGTCATGTCCCACGCCCACGATCACTGCAACCACCTGCCCGGCGAAGCCTGCGACGGCGACCACGGCCACCCCGCACCGGTGCGGCTGGTGCCGCCGCCGCTGTCGCTGTACGTGCACCTGCCCTGGTGCGTGCGCAAATGCCCGTACTGCGATTTCAACTCGCACCAGGCCAAGGGTGAGCTGCCGTTCGAGGCCTACATCGACGCCCTGCTGCGCGACCTGGACCAGGATCTGCCGCTGGTCTGGGGCCGGGTGGTGCACAGCGTGTTCTTCGGCGGCGGTACGCCCAGCCTGTTCCCGCCCGAGGCCATCGATCGCTTCCTGCAGCAGGCCAGCGCGCGCCTGCGCTTCGCGCCCAATGCCGAAATCACCCTGGAAACCAACCCGGGCACCGCCGAACACGGGCGCTTCGACCGCTACCGCGCGGCAGGCGTGAACCGGCTCAGCTTCGGCATCCAGAGCTTCGACGATGCCGCGCTGAAGCGACTGGGCCGCATCCACGACAGTGGCGAGGCCGAGCGCGCGGTGAAGATGGCCCAGGACGCGGGCTACGACAACTTCAACATCGACCTGATGTACGCGCTGCCCGAACAGACCCTGGCCGGCGCCGAGGCCGACCTGGAACGCGCGTTCGCCCTGCAGCCGGCGCACATCTCGCACTACCAGCTGACCCTGGAACCGAACACGGTGTTCTTCGCGCGGCCGCCGCAGGGCATTCCCGATGAAGACAACGCCTGGGACATGCAGGAGCACTGCCAGGCCTTGCTGGCCCAGGCCGGTTACGGCCAGTACGAGGTCAGCGCCTATGCCCGCCCCGGTCGGCAGAGCGCGCACAACCTGAACTACTGGCGCTTCGGCGATTACCTGGGCATCGGTGCCGGCGCGCACGGCAAGATCAGTTCCGGCGCCGAAGAACACGTGCTGCGGCGCTGGAAGGTGAAGCACCCGCAGGCCTACCTGGACAGCGCCGGCACCCCGGCCTCGTTCGGCGGTGACGAGGTGATCGCCGCCGAGCGCCTGCCGTTCGAGTACATGCTGAACCTGCTGCGCCTGCACGAAGGCTTCAGCCTGCGCGATTTCGAATCGCGCACCGGCCTGCCACGCAGCGTGCTGGACGCCCCGCTCGCCCAGGCCCGCCAGCGCGGCTGGCTGCAGGTGGCCGACGGCCATGTGCAGCCCACCGAGCTGGGCCGGCGCTTCACCAACGATGTGGTGAGTCTGTTCCTGGAAGATTGATCGGGCGCTCTGGATGGCGCCAGGCAATGCCCGGCGGCTGGCGCCCTGCCCTGCCGACACGGTAGATTGCCGTAACGATCCGCGGGAATCCGGAACCCCTCGTCGATGTCTGCCGTTTTTTCATTGTCCAGCGCGGACACCGCGCGCCTGGCCGCCGCCGACCTGCCACCGCGGGTACGCGAGGTGCTGGGCGCGTTGATCGGCCTGTGCCACCACACCCTCACCGCGCCGTTGATCCTGACGGTGGAGGCGCTGGAACAGACCCTGCTGCACGACGCCGACCACGCGCGCAATCCGCAGCAGCAGGCCGACCTGCTGGCCCAGCGCGGGCAACTGCACGCCTTCGCCGGGCACTTCAGCGAGCGCATGCTCGATGCCCTGACCGATGCACTGGTGCGCTTGCGCGAACCAGCCGCAGCACCCGCGGCGCCGGCAACGCCGCCGCCGCTGCCGGCCATGATGGGCCTGTCGCTGGTTGCCGAACACGAGGTGGACCGCGACCTGCTGCTGGTCGAAATGGTGCGCAGGGAAACCCTGCGCTCGGCCAATGCGCTGAACCTGCTGGGCCAGCGCATGGGCGTGCTGGCCGCCGCGCCGGCCTTCGATGCGGAAACGCTGCCGCTGGCACCGCAGGCGCTGTGCGCGATGGTACGTCGCCTGGCTGAACGCGATGGCCTGAGCATGGAGGTGCAGCTGGCGCTGTACCGCAGCTTCGAGCGCCAGTGCCTGGAACGCCTGGGCGATACCCTGGACCGCGCCAACGCGCTGCTGGCCCAGCACGGCGTGCTGCCCGGCCTGGTCTACACCCCCTATCTGGCACGCTCGTCGGCCACCCGCCGGGTGATCACCCGCTCGGTCGGCCACGAACGCAGCGGACGCCCCGCGCCGCGCACGGTGACCCCGATGACCGGCTGGGGTGGTTCGGCACCGGCCGGTTCGTGGTCGAACCTGATGCAGGACGCCTTTGCCGGCGCCGATGCGGCGGCCGCCGGGCTGACCGTGCCGGCCAACACCGTTCTGCACGAACTGCTGCAGCAGGCCCGCCGCCTGCCGGCGCAGCCGCTTGCCCTGGAACCGACCGCGCTGCCCACCGCCGCGGTGGATGCCGTGCTGGCACGCCTGCAGGGCCAGGCCAGCGCCGCCACCAGCGTGACCGACCTGCAGGGCGCCCTGCTGGCCCAACTGCGCAGCGAACATGGCGCGCAGGCACAACTGGCCGGGCACGACCGCGACAACCTGGACCTGCTGCGGCTGCTGTTGCAGCAGGTCCAGCAGCAACAACGGCCCGACCCGGTGCCCGCGGCCCTGCTGGCGCGCCTGCAGGTACCGCTGGCCCGCGCCGCCATGGCCGACCCGGCCTTCTTCGTGCGCGACGAACACCCGGCGCGCGAACTGCTGAACACCGTGGCTGAAGCCGGCGCACGCTGGCTGGGCGACGACGACGTGGACCCGCAGCTGCTGCAGCGGCTGGCGCAGAGCGTGCAGGGCCTGCTGGGCCAGGATGCGCGCACGCCGGAAGCATTTGCCGCCGCCAACGAGGAAATCCAGCAGCACCAGCGCGCCGCCGCGCACCGCGCCGAACTGGCCGAACGCCGCCACGTGGAAGCCGCACGCGGCAAGGAACGGCTGGAACTGGCCCGGCGCGAAGCCACCACCCAGATCGACCAGTGGTGCCAGGCCACGCAGCCGCCGCGCTTCGTGCAGACCCTGCTGCGCCAGGCCTGGGCCGATGCCCTCACCCTTACCCGCCTGCGCCACGGCGAAGATTCGCCGCAATGGCGCGAGCGCCTGCAGCAGACCGAGCGCATCGCCACGGTCACCGCCGCACCGGCCAGCGCGGCCGGCATGACCGACGCACCGCTGGCCGCCGATGTGGAAGCGGCGCTGCTGCAGGTGGGCTACCACGCCGACGAAGCGGCCGCCGTGGCCCGTCGCCTGGCGACCCCGGGCGGCGAAGACGAAAGCACCTCGCGCACGGAACTGAGCGCGCGCCTGAAAGCGCGCGCCCGCCTGGGCGAACAGAACGACGGCAGCGCCGACAGCCAGGCCGACGCCGGGCGCAGCGCGCGCAGCGACAGCGAGGAAGCCTGCTACCAGCAGCTGGTCACCCTGCCCTTCGGCAGCTGGTTCGACATCGACGTGGGCGACGGTGCGCAACGGCGCCAGCGCTTGTCCTGGTACAGCCTGCTGACCGGGCACGTGCTACTGGTGAACGCCCGTGGCCAGAAGACCGGCGAAACCACGCTGGATACGCTGGCGCGGCAGATGGCCGGCGGCCAGGCCCAGCTGGTCACCGAAGAAAAGGGCCGCCTGGTGGACCGCGCCTGGCAGGCCAGCCTGTCGGCGCTGCGTTCGCTGGCCAGCCGCCTGAACCCGGAGCCCAAGGCATGAGCACGCAACCGCCCGTGGATACTCGCCGCGCCCCGCGCCGGCAGGTAGCCGACCTGGTGCCGGTGACCGACCAGATGCGCGACGCCGTGATCGGCCGGCTGGGCAATGTTTCCGAAACCGGCATGCTGATGCTGGCCAGCACCGGCCTGCGCGAGGATGCGCTGTACCAGCTGCGCTTCCCGTTGGCGCTGGGCGATGGCCGCAATGAAACCATCGACGTGGGCGTGCACCTGCTGTGGAGCGAGCCGGCGCACGTACCGGGCCAACACTGGGCCGGCTTCCGTTTCCTGACCCTGTCACGCGAGCACCGCCAGCTGCTGCGCGGCTGGATCGGCGAAGACAACGATCAGGCGCCGGTTTCGACAGGCTGAGTGCCGGTTCCGGCACAGCGGTTTTTCGCCGTATGCGGCAGAATCTAAGGCCGTTTTCCGTGTCGAGCCACCGCAATGATCCAGCAAGACCCCGGCGCCCTGTATTCCGACCACCTGGCCGTGCTGTGCCGACGCGCCGAACAGGCGCTGGCGCGCGGCGGTTTCGACCATCTGGTGGTGCCCAGCGGCACCCTGCATTACCAGGTGTTCGACGATCGTGACTACCCGTATGCGGTGAACCCGCAGTTCAAGGCCTGGCTGCCGCTTACCCGCGTGCCCAACAGCTGGGTGGTGTTCACCCCCGGCAAGCGCCCGGCGGTCATCTTCCACCAGCCCTTCGACTACTGGCACGTGGTGCCCGATGCCCCCAGCGGCTGGTGGGTGGAGCACTTCGACATCCACATCATCCGCACGCCGGACGAGGCGCTGGCCCTGCTGCCGGCCAACCCGGCCCGCTGCGCGATCCTGGGTGAGCCGCAGAGCGCGCTGGGCGCCTACGTGCCGAACAACCCGGCGCCGGTGCTGAACTACCTGGAATGGCACCGCGCCTACAAGACGCCGTATGAAGTGGCCCTGATGCGGCAGGCGCAGGTGCTGGGCGTGCGTGGCCACCGCGCGGCCGAGGCCGCCTTCCGCAACGGTGCCGACGAATTCAACATCCACATGGCGTACTGCCAGGCCGTCGGCCAGGATGCCAACGAACTGCCCTACGGCAACATCGTGGCACTGAACGAACACGCCGCCGTGCTGCATTACACCGAACTCGGCCGCAAGGCACCGCAGCCGCTGCGCAGCTTCCTGATCGATGCCGGCGCCAGCGCCCTCGGCTACGCCAGCGACATCACCCGTACCTACGCCGCGCACGGCCACGACGAGTTCGCCGCGATGATCGATGCGGTGGACGCGGCCCAGCAGCAGATGTGCGCGGCCGTGCGCGCCGGCTTCGACTACAAGCAGCTGCACGTGGACGCGCACCTGTCGCTGATGGGCGTGCTGAAGGACTTCGGCGTGATCAAGGTTTCGCCGCAGACCGCACTGGAAACCGGCGTCAGCGCCGCGTTCTTCCCGCACGGCATCGGCCATCTGATCGGCCTGCAGGTACACGACGTGGCCGGCTTCGCGGCCGGCGAAGACGGCGGCCGCATCGAGCGCCCGGCCGGCCACCCCTACCTGCGCCTGACCCGCGTGCTGGAACCGGGCATGGTGGTGACCATCGAACCGGGCCTGTACTTCATCGACATGCTGTTGAACGAAGTGAAGGCAGCCGGCCATGGCGATGCGATCAACTGGGACCGTGTGGATTTCTTCCGCCCCTACGGTGGCATCCGCATCGAAGACGAAGTGCTGTGCACCGAAGGCAACGCGGACAACCTGACCCGCCCGGAGTTTGCGGCAGCCAACGGCTGAGCCCCTCGTGGCTGGGCGCTGGGTGCGGCGGGATTACTGATATCTGGCCGGGCGGATGGGCTGCGCAGGGGACGCTGCAAGTACATCCATGTAAGCTCGGTCGCCGCATCCATGCGGCTCACGCCCCTGCGCACCCCATCCGCCCGGCCACGGACAATTTCCGTGCGCGTCCAGCCACGGAAAAGAAAAGAAAATCAAGAGCGGGTCGCTCGCTGCGCTCGCTCTGTGTCGACCAAGGTCGACACCTACCAACGGCCGCGTGAACCAACACCGCACGTTCCAAGAATCGCCGTTACCAACAGCCGCGTGAACCTGTCGAAGGCGGGGCACTGCGGGTTTGCGGGGTGTGAGCCGCATGGATGCGGCGACCAAGCACCCATGGACGGGTTTACGGCGTCCCCGCAAACCCGCAGTGCCCCGCCATCCCACGGAATGCCGCTCTTGCTTTGGCCGTTGCCGTTGCTTCAGTCGAGCAAGCTCGACTCTACGCAGTCCCGCTCAACCCGCCATCACCGCTTCGATCTCGTCGGCGCTGCGCGCCAGGCCTTCGGTCAGCACACGATGGCCGTCGTCGGTGATCAGCACGTCATCCTCGGTGCGGATGCCGATACCGCGCCAGCGCGGTTCCACCGTGGTGTCGTCCACGCCGATGTACAGGCCCGGTTCGATGGTGAAGGCCATGCCCGGCTCCAGCAGGCGCGATTCGCCGGCCAGCCGGTAGTCGCCCACATCGTGTACGTCCAGACCGATCCAGTGCCCGGTCTTGTGCCGGTAGAAACGCTGGTACAGCCCTTCGGCCAGGTTCTTTTCCAGCGTGCCCTTCAGCAGTCCCAACCGCAGCAGGCCCTCGGTCAGGGTCTGCACGGCGGCCAGATGGCCGGTCTCGTAGGCCACGCCCGGGCGCGCCTGCGCCATGGCGGCGGCCTGCGCCTGACCGACCAGATCGTGCAGCGCGCGCTGTTCGGCAGTGAAGCGACCGTTCACCGGGAAGGTGCGGGTGATGTCGCTGGCGTAGCCGCGGTATTCGGCGCCCGCATCGATCAGCACCAGTTCGCCGTCGCGCGAGCGCGCGTTGTTGTCGCGGTAATGCAGGATGCAGCCGTTGCGACCGGCACCGACAATGCTGCAGTACGCGGGAACGGCATCGCTGGCGCGGAACACCCGCTCCAGTTCGGCCTGCAGTTCGTATTCGTGGATGCCCGCCCTGGCCGCGTGCATCGCCGCCAGGTGCGCACGCACGCTGATCTGCGCTGCATGCTGCATCAACGCCACTTCGGCACCGGATTTGAACAGGCGCTGCTCGTGCAGCAGGTGGCCCAGCTCCAGGAACTCGTGCGGCGGCTGCGCGCCGTGGCGTACCTGCGACCGCACGCGGTTCACCCAGCCGATCAGCTTCAGGTCGAAATCCGCTTCGCGGCCGAAGTGGTAATAGACGCGCGAGCGCCCTTCCAGCAGGCCGGGCAGGATGTCGTCCAGATCATCGATCGGGTAGGCATCGTCCATGCCGTAGTGCGCCACCGCCCCGTCCTGGCCCGCGCGGCTGCCATCCCACGCCTCGCGCTCGGCATCGCGCTCGCGGCAGAACAGGATGGCTTCGCCGTGGCGGCGGCCGGGAATCAGCACCAGCACCGCCTCCGGTTCCGGGAAGCCGCTCAGGTATTGGAAATCCGAATCCTGGCGGAACGGAAAATGGGTATCCAGGCTGCGCACCTTCTCCGAGGCCGCCGGCAGGACCAGGATCGCATCGTCGCCGGCCATGTCCATCAGCTGGCGGCGGCGGCGCTTGTACTCGCCGGCGGCAATGCCGGTGCGCTGCTTGATATCCATCAGTTCAGGCGCTGGCGGTGGCGCGCGGCCAGCACCACATCGCCGTGCAGCAGCAGCACCGCCACGCGGATGAATTCCTCGATTTCCGACAGCGCCTCGTCATCGTCCTCACCGCCGGCCTCGAAATCCTCGCTGGAGGCACGCGCCAGGCTGGCCATGTCGGTCAGGGCTTCCTCGCCCTCTTCGGACAGGGTGGGACGGCGGCCGCCGCTGCCCAGGCCGAAGCCGCCCAGGAACGAACGGGTCCAGCTGAACATGGCATCGGCCTGCGCGGCCACGTCGTCGTTGTCGGTCAGCAGCAGTTCGAAGGCGAAATCGCGGTCTTCCAGCTGCTTGATGGTGGCTTCCAGCAGCTGCGCCAGCGCGCTGCCGGGGGCGACCGGGGCCAGATTGTCGTCGGCCAGCACGCGGGCCGGCCAGTCGTTGCCGGGGGCGCCGCCGGCGGCCAGCCAGCCGCACAGGCCGCCATGCAGCTCGGCAGCGGTGGCGCCCAGGCCCAGTTCCTGGCTGGCGCGGGAAACGTCGTCGACGGAGGGAAGTTCGGTCATCGTGCGGCTCGTTCGTAAGGGAAACCTGGGGCGCGCACGCGCGCGCCCGTGAGCCCTGTAGTGTAGCAACCCAACCGGGTCGTCCTCGTGGCAGTCCGGCCCTGCTGCGACAACGCTTGACCGCCCTTACCCGGCTTGCCTATCGTGCGGCATGGAACCCGCCGACCCCCTTGCCCAGCTGCAGGCTTTTGCCGCCCGCGTGGAAGCGCTGCTGGAGCGCAACCAGCGCCTGGCCGAGGAGAACCGCAGCCTGCGCCACCAGCAGGAACAGCTGGTGGCCGAGCGGTCCACCCTGCTGGCCAAGAACGAACAGGCCCGCTCGCGGGTGGAAGCGATGATCAGCCGGCTCAAATCCCTGGAGCAGCACACATGAGCGCAGAACCGGTCAGTGTCCGCATCCTCGATCGTGAATACACCGTGGGCGTGGGCGGCGATGAACGCGACAGCCTGATGGCCGCCGCGCGCCTGCTGGATGCACGCATGCGCGAGATCCGCGGCAGCAACCGCATGGCCGCTGTTGATCGGGTGGCGGTGCTGGCCGCACTGAACCTGGCCCACGAGCTGCAACTGCTGCGCGACGAGAACGCGCGCCAGGCGGTGGCCCTGCAGCAGACGCTGGCCGATCTGAACCGGCGCCTGGACCGCGCGATCGATAGCAGCGTGTGAGCAACGCGCACAACGCGTCTTCTCATATCTGAATTGGCACGGACTGTTGCCGACGAACGGCCTATCCAGATCGTGCACGCTGGCTATAATGGCCACGCGTTCTCTGCGGTACTCGACGGCATGTGCAAACATTCGCCTTGTCCCTTAAGAACGACACCGGGAGCGCGACAGCGCCGGGAGTGCAGGTCCGCCTTGTAGCGGGAAGCCCGATGGTTCTCCAGCGTTCCCACTTGAGCCCCCGGGTTCAAGGTCGTTTCGCATGCATCGACATTGCGGAGAATGCAATATTCCAGCAAGGGCGGCGTCTTCGGGCGTCGCCCTTGTTCTTTCCGGCACAATGGCCGCTGTTTCCTGCCGCCACCTGCCATGACCGACCCGCGCCAGGCCCTGCGCCACGACCTGCGGCAACGCCGCCGCGCACTTTCCGCGCCCATCCGCATTGCGGCTGCCGAATCGCTGGCCGACGCCCTGCTGGCCCTGCCGTTCGCCCCGCGCGAAGGCGCCGTGGCCGGCTACTGGGCGCTGGATGGCGAGATCGCCCTGCACCGCTGGCAACTGCAGTTGCCTGACACCGTGGCCTACTGCCTGCCGGTGCTGGCCGGCGATGTGCTGCGCTTTGCGCCGTGGCGGCCGGGCCAGCCCCTGACCAGCAACCGCTACGGCATTCCCGAGCCCGATGTGGCCGTGGCCGACACCCTGGACGCCAGCCAGATGGCGCTGGTGGTCACCCCGCTGGTGGGCTTCGACGCGCAGTGCCGGCGGCTGGGCATGGGGGGCGGCTGGTATGATCGCAGCTTCGCCTTCCGCCACGACCGGCCGGCACCGCCCTGGCTGGTGGGTGCCGCGTTCGCCGCGCAGCAGGTCGAGTCCTTGCCGGTGGCGTCGTGGGACGTGCCGGTGGATGCGATCTGCACCGAAGACGGCACCCTGTTCCCCTCCGCTGCCCCCGTGAACGCATGACCGCCCGCAAGCGCTATTGGCTGATGAAGTCCGAACCGGACGCTTTTTCCATCGATGACCTGGCCAAGGTGAAGGTCGAGCCCTGGAACGGCGTGCGCAACTACCAGGCGCGCAACTTCATGCGCGACGGCATGCAGGTGGGCGACGGCATCCTGTTCTACCACTCCAATACCAAGGTGCCCGGCATCGTCGGCCTGGCCACGGTGGCCAGCCCGGCCTACCCGGACGACACCCAGTTCGACCCGGAATCCGACTACCACGACCCCAAGAGCACGCGCGAGAACCCGCGCTGGATGCTGGTGGACGTGGCCTTCGACCGCAAGCTGCCGCAGGTGATCGCGCTGGACGAGATCAAGCTGCACGCCGACGAACTCGGCGAAGGCTTCCCGCTGGTTGCCAAGGGCAACCGCCTGTCGGTGTTCCCGGTCACGGCCCCGCAGTGGAAGCTGCTGCTGTCGCTGGAAAAGAAATCCTGATTCCCTGCCTGAGAGTTCTCCCATGTCCGAAGCCAAGCGCCTGGCCGCTGAAAAAGCCATCGAATACGTCGAAGACGGCATGATCGTCGGGGTCGGCACCGGTTCCACCGTGGCCTACTTCATCGATGCGCTGGCCCGCATCCAGCACCGCATCAAGGGCGCGGTATCCAGTTCGGAACAGAGCACCGCGCGCCTGAAGCAGCACGGCATCGAGGTGATCGAGCTGAACCACACCGGCAACCTGTCGCTGTACGTGGACGGCGCCGATGAGTGCGATCCGGGCAAGTGCCTGATCAAGGGCGGTGGCGCGGCGCTGACCCGCGAAAAGATCATCGCCGAGGCCAGCGAGCGTTTCGTCTGCATCGTCGATCCCAGCAAGCAGGTGCCGGTGCTGGGCAACTTCCCGCTGCCGGTGGAAGTGATTCCGATGGCGCGCAGCCTGGTGGCCCGACAGATCCGCGACATGACCGGCGGCCAGCCGACCTGGCGCGAGGGTGTGGTGACCGACAACGGCAACCAGATCCTGGACATCCACAACCTGCAGATCACCGATCCGGAAAAGCTGGAGCGCGAGCTGAACCAGCTGCCGGGCGTGGTCTGCGTGGGCCTGTTCGCGCGCCGCCGCGCCGATGTGGTGATTGTCGGCGGTGAACCGCCGGTCGTGCTCTGACCCCTGCGAAGGACCCTGACGATGTCGCTGTTGCGTTCGCTGCTGATGCTTCCGCTGCTGGCCCTGACCGGCTGTGCCACCGATGCCGCCCGCCACTGGGTGGAGCTGGACGGCGCCCGTTACAAGGTCGAGCTGGCCACCAACGATGACACCCGCGCCCGCGGCCTGATGTTCCGCGACCAGATGCCGGCCGACCACGGCATGCTGTTCGTGCACGAGCAGGAGGAGATGCAGGCGTACTGGATGAAGAACACCCGGATCGCGCTGGACATCCTGTACTTCGACAGCCAGCGCCGGCTGGTCAGCCAGCAGCGCGATGTGCCGCCCTGCTCGGCCGGCGACCGCTGCCCGCCCTACCCCAGCAGCGGCCCGGCCCGCTACGTGCTGGAGCTCAATGCGGGCCAGGCGGAAAAGCTGAAGCTGAAGGACGGCACCGCACTGACCTTCGGCCCGGGCATCGAGAACTGAGGGACGGCCGGGCTGCGCCCGGCACCCGCCGAATCAACATCAACGGCAAGAGCTGGGCGGCCGAGGGATGGCGGGGCGGTGTGGGCTTGCAGGACACGCCGTAAACCCATCCGTGGGGGCTCGTAGGCGCCATCCATGGCGCCTGCGGTCCTGCAAGCCCACACCGCCCCGCCTCTGACAGATTCCTTGTGCTGTTGGTAGGTGTCGACCTTGGTCGACACGGTAGGTCCACGCCATGCGTGGATAGGGCAACAACGACATGCGGAATTCACGCCGCACCGCTTGAAACCGCCTGCGATTGCCGCCAGTCTGTGGCCATGCAGGACCGGATCACACTCCCCGACTGGGATGCACTGGCCGACCTCGATGACGAGGCGCTGCCACTGTTGCCGACCGCGCTGCTGATCGCGCGCGATGAATACCCCGATCTTCAACCCGGCGTGTACGAGGCGCTGGTGCAGAGCCATGTCGATCACCTGCGCGCCGAAGTGGACACGATCGAGCGCTGGCCGATGAAGATGGCCGCGGTGAACCGCCACCTGTTCGACGAGCTGGGTTACAGCGGTGACCACCAGCAGTACTACGACCCCCGCAACAGCTACCTCAACCAGGTATTCGAACGGCGCCTGGGCAATCCCATCTCGCTGGCCCTGGTGCAGATGGAAGTGGCCCGGCGGCTGGGCATTCCGCTGGACGGGGTGTCCTTCCCCGGCCATTTCCTGGTGCGCCTGCCCGTGGACGACGGGGTGCTGGTGATGGACCCGTTCAATGGCGGTCGCCCGCTGGACGTGGACGAGCTGCGCGAACGCGCCAAGTCACACCTGGGCGGGCAGGCACCGGACGACCAGGTGCTGGCGCAGATCCTGGATCCGGCGCCGAGCCGGGCGATCCTGATCCGCATGCTGCGCAACCTGCATGGCGTCTATGCCGAAGCCGGCGAATGGGACCGTGCCGCGCGCAGTGCCGACCGCCTGCTGAAACTGGCCCCGGAACAGGACGATGCCCTGCGCGACCGTGGCCTGGCCTATCTGCAGCTGGAGTACCTGGTCGGCGCCCGGCATGACCTGGGGCAGTACCTGAAGCGCAACCCGGACGCCAGCGATGCGCAATGGCTGCGCGAGAAGCTGATCGACCTGGGCGGGCCGATGCCGCGGTTGCATTGACCGGTAGCGCCGGGCCATGCCCGGCGGCGCCCCAATCAATCGATCTCGACCATCTCGAAATCGTCCTTGGTCACCCCGCAATCGGGGCAGGTCCAGGTCTCGGGAATGTCCTCCCAGCGCGTGCCCGGGGCGATGCCCTCTTCCGGCAGCCCGTCCGCCTCACGGTAGATGAAGCCGCAGACCACGCACATCCAGGTGCGCAAGGTGGTGGGGGTGGCATCGCTCATCGGATAATCAACGCTGGATTCACTGGCCGTCATTGTCCCACCGCGGCCCTTCTACCGGTAGCCATCCATGAACGCAGCTTCCCCGGCGCCCCGCGGCGTCTACCTGATCACCCCGGACGAGGCCGATACTGCGCGCCTGCTGGCACGCACCGCGCCGCTGCTGGCCGCCGGCGCCACCTGGCTGCAGTACCGCAACAAGACCGCCAGCGATGCGCTGCGCCTGGAACAGGCCACCGCCCTACAGGCGCTGTGCGCCGGACACGGCGTGCCGCTGATCATCAACGACGACCCGGCGCTGGCCCAGGCCGTGGGCGCGGCCGGCGTGCACCTGGGCGGCACCGACGGTGACATTCCCAGCGCGCGTGCCCTGCTCGGCCCGGCCGCCATCATCGGTGCGTCCTGCTACGACCAGGTGGCCAACGCCGAAAAGGCCGTGGCCGCCGGCGCCAGCTACGTGGCCTTTGGCGCCTTCTTCCCCACCACCACGAAGATCACCAGCAGCCGCGCCCACACCGACCTGCTGCGGCAAACCGCCGCACTGGGCGTGCCGCGGGTGGCCATTGGTGGCCTGACCCCGGACAATGTGGGTCCCATCATCGACGCCGGCGCCGACCTGGTGGCCGTGGTCAGCGGCATCTATGCCGCACCGGACCCGGTCGCGACCCAGCGCGCCTTCCTCGCCCAGTTCGCGTAATGCCCAGGAAAGCCCCATGAACCACGACCAGTCCCACGCCCTGTTCTCCCGCGCCCAGCAACTGCTGCCGGGCGGCGTCAATTCGCCGGTGCGCGCGTTCAAGTCGGTGGGCGGCGAACCGTTCTTCGTCGAACGCGCCGACGGTGCCTACCTGTACGACGTGGACGGCAACCGCTACATCGACTACGTGGGCTCGTGGGGCCCGATGATCGTCGGCCACAACCACCCGGCCGTGCGCCACGCGGTGAAGCGGGCGATCGACAACGGCCTGTCCTTCGGTGCGCCGTGCGCGGCCGAAGTGACCATGGCCGAGACCATCACCCGGCTGGTGCCGTCGTGCGAAATGGTGCGCATGGTCAATTCGGGCACCGAAGCCACGCTGTCGGCCATCCGCCTGGCGCGCGGCGCCACCGGCCGCAACCGCATCGTGAAGTTCGAAGGCTGCTACCACGGCCACGGCGACTCGTTCCTGGTCAAGGCCGGCAGCGGCATGCTGACCCTGGGCGTGCCGACCTCACCGGGCGTACCGGCGGGCCTGAGCGAACTGACCCTGACCCTGCCCTACAACGATTTCGAAGCGGCCACCGCGCTGTTCGAGGCGCAGGGCAGCGAGATCGCCGGCCTCATCATCGAACCGGTGGTGGGCAACGCCAACTGCATTCCGCCGCGCGAGGGCTACCTGCAGCACCTGCGCGCGCTGTGCACGCAGCACGGTGCGCTGCTGATCTTCGACGAAGTGATGACCGGTTTCCGCGTGGCCCTGGGCGGTGCGCAGGCGCACTACGGCATCACCCCGGACCTGACCACCTTCGGCAAGATCATCGGCGGCGGCATGCCGGTAGGTGCCTATGGTGGCCGCCGCGACCTGATGCAGCAGATTGCACCGGCCGGCCCGATCTACCAGGCCGGCACGCTCAGCGGCAATCCGGTGGCGATGGCCGCCGGCCTGGCCATGCTGGAGCTGGTGTCGCAGCCGGGCTTCCATGCCGACCTGGCCGAGCGCACCGCACGCCTGTGCGCCGGCCTGGAAGCAGCGGCCGCCGAAGCCGGCGTGGCGGTGACCACCACCCAGGTGGGCGCCATGTTCGGTCTGTTCTTCACCAGCGAAAAGGTGGAGACCTATGCCCAGGCCATCGCCTGCGATATTCCGGCGTTCAACCGCTTCTTCCACGCCATGCTGGACCAGGGCGTATTCCTGGCGCCGTCGGCGTACGAAGCCGGGTTCATGTCCAGCGCGCACGACGATGCGGTGATCGAGGCCACGCTGGCCGCCGCACGCATCGCGTTCAAGGCCGCAAAGGGGTAAGCGGCCTCGGGGGGACGACCTCCCGCTCTCTGGTGGGTGCCAACCTTGGTTGGCACCGCTGTTGCCTGGTAGGTGCCAACCTTGGTTGGCACCGCTGTTGCCTGGTAGGTGCCAACCTTGGTTGGCACGCGTGCAGTCGAGCATGGCTCGACTCTACAAACGGCATCAACCGAAGACGAAGCTGCCCTTCATCATCGCGAAGTGCCCCGGGAAGGAACAGAAGAAGGTGTAATCACCGCCCTTCTGCAGGCCCTTGGTGGAAAACCGCACGCGCGTTGTCTCGCCGCCGCCGATCACCTTGGTATGCGCCAGCACCCGCTTGTCGGCCTTGGGCAGGTAGCTGTCGGCCAGGCTCATGCGCATGCCGGCCAGGGCCACCGGCTGGTAATCGGCCGTGCGGGTCAGCACCCAGTTGTGGCCCATGGCGGTGGCCGCCAGCTTGCCGGTGTGGCGCAAGGTCAGGTCCACTTCGCTGCAGTCGGCTGCCACCTTGATCTGCCGGCTGCTGAAGGTCATCTGGTCGGTGCTGTCGATGCTGACCGCACACACCCGCGCCATTGCCGCCGGTGCGAACAGCAGCGCACCCAGTCCAATTGCCACGCCCCAAGCCTTCATCAATGCATCTCCTGCCAAGTCGTCTTCATTCTAGGCAGTGACCGCGCGCACGTGCTGCGACAGGGTGTCGCATGCGGTGCGCAGGCTCAGGCTCAGGCATGCTGCAGGCATGGAGATTCGACTGTTGCTGCTGGATGTGGATGGCGTGCTGCTGCAGTACCAGCGCGCGCGCCGCGTGCTGTACCTGGCGCAGGCCCTGCAGCGCAGCACCGCGCAGGTGCAGGCCGCGCTGTTCGACAGTGGGCTGGAAACCGCCTACGACGCCGGGCAGGTCAGCACCGAGGACTATCTGGCACAGCTGGGCCATGCATTGGATGTCAGCGTGGATGTGCCGACCTGGATCGCCGCACGCCGGGCCGCGTGCCGGCCGCAGGTGGCGGTGGTGCAGCGCTTGCTGGCCTTGGACGACGGCCTGCCGCTGGCGGTGCTGACCAATAACGGACCACTGATGGCGCAGGTGCTGCCGGAACTGGTGCCGGACCTGCACGCGCGCCTGCAGCCGCGCGTGCTGTGCAGCGGCATGCTGGGCGGCCGCAAGCCGGACCCGGCGGTGTTCAAGCGCGCCTTGCAGCGGCTGGATGCCGATCCAGGCCACACGCTGTTCGTCGATGACCTGTTCGTCAACGTGCGCGGCGCACGCGCGGCCGGGCTGCACGCCGAGACCGTGCGCGACGGGCGCGGGCTGGGGAAGGTGTTGAAGCGCTACGGGATACGATGATCCGGGGTCAGAGCCCTCGCCGTGGGCGAGGGATCCGACCCCTGGGCCATGATCGGAGTCAGATCCCTCTCGTATGAGAGGGCTCTGACCCCATCATCAGGCAGTGCGACTCAGCGCGCGGCGACGAACGCGGCGATGGCCGCGCGCAGTCGCTTCAGGCCCTCGGCCACTTCTTCATCGGTGATGTTCAGCGACGGCACGAAGCGCAGCACGTCCGGGCCTGCCTGCAGGGTCAGCAGGCCCTGGTCGGCGGCGTGGTCCAGGATGGCACCGGCCTGGCCGGCGAAATCCTTGTTCAGCACGGCGCCCAGCATCAGGCCGCGGCCGCGCACATCGCTGAAGATGTTGAACTCCTCGTTGATGCGGGCGAACCCATCGCGCAGCGCCTTCGACTGGCGGCTGACGTTGGCGGCGATCTCGGCCGAACCCAGCTTGCGCAGCGCCACCCGCGCCACCGCAGCGGCCAGTGGGTTGCCACCGAAGGTGGTGCCGTGGGCGCCGAACTGCATGGTTTCGGCCACCTTCGGGCCGGCCAGCATGGCGCCGATCGGGAAGCCGCCACCCAGCGCCTTGGCCAGGGTGACCATGTCCGGCACCACATCGTCCTGCCAATGCGCGAACAGGGTACCGGTGCGGCCCATGCCGGCCTGGATCTCGTCCAGCACCAGCAATGCGTTGTGCTGGTCGCAAAGCTCGCGCACGCGCTTGAGGAAACCGGACTTGGCCGGCATCACCCCGCCCTCGCCCTGGATCGGCTCCAGCATCACCGCGGCCACGTCGCCGGCGGCCATCGCGGTTTCCAGTTGCACTTCATCGTTGAAATCGATGTACCGGAAGCCACCGGGCAGCGGCTCGTAGCCTTCCTGGTACTTCGGCTGGGCGGTGGCGGTCACCGCGCCCAGGGTGCGGCCGTGGAAGCTGCCGCGGAAGGTGATGATGACGCGCTTGTCGGCCGGGCGGCCCTGGCTGGACGCCCACTTGCGCACCATCTTGATCGCCACTTCATTGGCTTCGGCGCCGGAATTGCACAGGAACACGCGCTCGGCGAAGCGGCTGGCCTTCACCAGTTCTTCGGCCAGGTGCAGCGGCGGTGCGCTGTAGAACACGTTGCTGGTGTGCCAGAGCTTGCCGGCCTGTTCCACCAGGGCGGCGGTCAGGTCCGGGTCGTTATGGCCCAGGCCGCATACGGCAATGCCGGCGGCCAGGTCGATGAATTCACGGCCCTGGCTGTCCCACACGCGGGCGCCCTGGCCTCGCTCCAACACGACCTGGCGGGGCTTGTAGACCGGCAGGTAGTAGTGCGAAAGGGAGATCAGCGGATCGGTAGCGGCGGTCATGGCAGTGGGCACGATTCAGGAACCCCCATTCTCGCCCCCCAGACCCTGCGGCACAATGCACCGATGCGACCGTTTTCCGCCCCCCAACTGAACCCCGCCACCGCGTCCGGCTGGCGCCGCACCTGGTTCGACATCATCTACCGGCACGACACCCGGCCCTCGCGCAACTTCGACCTGATCCTGGTGGTGGCGATCATCGCCAGCATCCTGGTGGTGATGATCGACAGCGTGCAGCATCTGCACGTGGCCTGGGCCGATGGGCTGTACGTGATCGAATGGGTCTTCACCTCCCTGTTCACGATCGAGTACCTGCTGCGCCTGGCGGTGGTGAAGCGCCCGCTGCGCTATGCGGTCAGCATCTGGGGAATCATCGACCTGCTGTCGATCCTGCCCGCCTACCTGTCGCTGTTCGTGCCCGGCGCACAGAGCCTGCTGGTGGTGCGCGCGCTGCGCATCCTGCGCGTGTTCCGCATCCTGAAGCTGACCCGCTACATCGAAGAAAGCGGCATCCTTCTGCAGTCGCTGTGGCGCAGCCGGCGCAAGATCCTGCTGTTCCTGTTCACGGTCATCACCATCACCATCATCGCCGGCACCCTGATGTACGTGATCGAAGGCCCCGAGCACGGCTTCAGCAATATCCCGGCCAGCATGTACTGGGCGGTGGTGACCATGGCCACGGTCGGCTTCGGCGACATCGTGCCGCAGACCGTGCTGGGCCGTTTCGTCACCTCGGTGCTGATCCTGATCGGCTACAGCATCATCGCCGTGCCCACCGGCATCTACACCGCCGAACTGGCCAGCAGCATGCGCGAAGCCGAACTGGCTGCGCGCCGCGACGCTCGCGGTTGCCCGCACTGCGGGCTGGAAGGCCATGAACCCGATGCGCGGCATTGCCGCCGTTGCGGCCACGCCATTCCCGATACCTTCAACCGTTGATCGCAGCGGCCGGGCATGGCCCGACGCTGCTTGACGGTCTGGTCAGTGCATGCGGTTGCTGGTGGTGACCAGGTCGTTGTACGCCTCCATGATGGTCGACTGCGCACCTTCCGGATCGGAGGTGAGCCAGCTGCCGGAGGCCTTGCGCTCGGCGGCCAGCGCTTCGGCGGTAATCGGCTTGCCTTCACTCAGGCGCTCCACCCCGCGCCCGGCGCTGCGCACCAGCTTGTCAGCCGAACGCCGTACGTGGCCCCACATCGGGTTGTCCTTGCCGACACCAGCTTCCTCGATTTCCTTGATCAGGCCCTGATACTCGGCCAGGCGCGTGCGCAGCGCCGACAGGTCGGGGGCCTCGGCCTGGAAGGCCAGCGCCAGCTGCTTGCCGTCGCCGACGATGCGCAGGTGGTAGTAGGCCAACGACCGGCCTTCGCTGTCTTCGATCTGCTGCAGCTGCACGGCACGGCGTTCCTGCTCGCTCTTTTCCAGTGCAACATCCAGCGCGTCGCTGGCCTCGAAGAACCCTGCGTAAGCCTGCATCAACGGCCCGTGCTGGGCGCGCAGGCCCTCGCCACCGTCGCGCCGGTACTCCTCGCGGGTGAAGTAGCCATCGGCCTGTTCGATCAGCACGTTCAGCGCCTGGAACGACTGCTGGTAATCGCGTACCGCAGCGTCCATCGGCGTGGCCGGGGTCAACGCCAATGCGGCGGTCAGCGGCTGCGCGCAGTACTCCACCCGGTGCGACGGCACCTTGCCCGGCGAACGGGGCTGCTTTTCCTTGCCGGTCGGGCCGGCGGCGGCATCGGCCATCCAGCCGGTATAGGTCTGGAAGCCCTCGCGCACGGGTGCTTCGACGCCGTTGTAGCAGGCAATGTAGGCATTGATCTTGTCCACGCTCCGGTCGGCAACCAGAGCGCCGCCGCCGGGACCGCAGGCGGCAAGACCGATCATCGCGCCAGCCAGCAGCACGGGGGCGGAAACACGGGAAACACGCATGGAAACTCCTCAGGCAATACAGAAAAACGGGGCGCCAGCGTGCCCGGTCGCGGGCCGCGCTGCACCTGGATGACGCCCGATTGCTCGCAAACGCGGGCGCTGCGGGGATCACGCATCGAACTGACGCATCTGGCCGTGCCACATACGTCAGCAGGAAATCGTTTACTGCCGGTTGCTCTCATCCACCAGCACGTTGTACGCCTGCAGCAACTTGCCCGGCGAACCGCTGGGAATATCCGAACCCTGCGCCAGCCACTTCTTTTCGATGTCGGTAAAGGGACGCTTGCCGGACACGCGTTCCAGGCGCCACTTCGCATCGCGGCGGAACACTTCCGCCTCATGCTCGAAGCTGTTCCACTGCATGCGCCCCGGCTCCTGTTCGCCCACGGCGGCATGTGCTTCGTCGGAAATGCGGTTGAACGCATCCAGCAACGTCTGTGCCTGGGCGACGTCGAAGCGGTCTTCGGCCATCACGTCGATCAGCGCCTTGGCGTCGCGCATCATCGCCATGCGGTAGTACTCGCGGGTCAGTTCACCGCGCTGCTTCATTGCCTCCAGCGCTGCGTTCTGCTCGGCCATGTTCTGCGCTTCCAGCGCGTTGCTGAACGCCTGGCTGTGTTCGGCGAAGGTCATCAGCGCGGTCATCAGCGGCGCATGCATGTCCTTGCCACGGGCGAAGTCATCGTCCTGGTAGTCCTCGCGCGCATAGTAGTCGTGGCCTGCATGGGCCAGCGGCTGCAGCGCATGCAGGCTGTCCAGGTACTGCTGGGCGGCGGCATCCAGCACCGGCAGCGGCGGCTGTGCAGCCCGTGCGGTGGCGATCTTCGACTCGCAGTTCTTCAGGTCGGCGGCGGTCAGGTCCGGCGGGCCGATCGGGCGATCCTCGCGACCGCTCGGGCCGGCCTTCGGGTCGGCCATCCAGCTGGTGTAGTAGTCGATGCCCTGGTGCAGGCCACTGTCCACATCGTTGTAGCAGTCGATATAGGCGTTGAGCTTGGTGGTCATTGCCAGCTCGGCCGCGTCGGCGTCCGATACATCGGCCGACGCGTCCTCGGCATCGGCATGGCCGTTGTGTTCGGCAGGGCCTGCAGCGCCGGGCAACTTGCCGCAGGCGACCAGTGCCAGCGACAGGGCAGCGACCAGCGCTGCAGAACGCAGTGGCGTCTTCATGCAATCACATCCTTGTTGAAATCGGTTCCAGCCGGACATTCTAGCGATCCGTGGCAGGCGCGATCCTTGACGCCTGCCGCAGATCGGCTGCCGCGCGTCAGTCCAGGAACAGGTCCGGCAGCAGGGCGCGCGATGGATCGACCGCATAGCCGGACAGATCGGTCACGCCCGCTTCGGCCAGCACCTCGTCATCGAGCAGGAAGCGACCGTGGAAACCAGCCGCTTCCCGCACCAGCACCGCATGCGCGGCGTCGGCCATGATCTGCGGCGTGCGGCAGCCGGCCGCATCCACACCGGGAATCATGTTGATCGCATCGGTGGCGATGACGGTGCGCGGCCACAGCGCATTCACCGCCACGCCCTGCGGGCCGAACTCGGCGGCCAGGCCCAGGGTGACGAAGCTCATGCCCATCTTGGCCAGGGTGTAACCGGTGTGCGGCGCCCACCATTTCGGGTCCAGGCTGGGCGGCGGCGCCAGGGTCAGGATGTGCGGATTGGGCGCCTGCAGCAGGTACGGCAGGCAGGCCTGCGCGCACAGGAAGCTGCCGCGTGCATTGACCTGCTGCATCAGGTCGAAGCGCTTCATCGGCGTATCCAGGGTGCCGCGCAGCCAGATGGCACTGGCGTTGTTGACCAGGATGTCGATGCCACCAAAGGTATCCACGGCCGCGGCCACGGCGGCCTGCACCTGGTCTTCTTCGCGGATGTCGCACTTCAGCGCCAGCCCCTGGCCACCGGAGGCGGTGACCGCTTCGGCGGCGCTGTGGATGGTGCCCGGCAGCTTCGGGTTGGGTACCGACGACTTCGCGGCGATGGCCACGTTGGCGCCGTCACGCGCCGCGCGCAGTGCGATGGCCAGGCCGATGCCACGCGAGGCGCCGGTGATGAAAAGGGTTTTGCCCTGCAGACTGCCCACGTTCCACACTCCAGCGTATGCAATGAGCCGCTAGTATGCCGCGCCGACGCGGAGTTCACCGCACGTTGACGATACTGGCGCCCCGGTCAACGCACGAGGTGTACGCCATGCGCCGTTCCCGTCTGCTGCTGCCTGCCCTGGGCCTGGCCCTGCTTGCCGCCTGCCAGGGTCGCCCGCCGGAACCCGGCGCTGCATCGGCCGGCGACGACGCGCCTGCCGCCGCCAAGGCCGCCGATGGGTCGTTGCGCTGGAGCGAAGCGGTGGTGTGGGATGGCGACCTGAATGCCTGCCGCCAGGGCGACACCGCGGCCACCCGCGACTGCCTGGCCAAGGCCATGCGCGATGGCGGGGCCAGTGCCGATGCCGTTGCCGCAGCCGGCCAGCTGTCCAGCGCCGGCGAGCTGGCCTACGTGACCGCCTGGCATGAGCACGACGGCCTGGGCGTGGCCACGGTGGCCTACCCGTTCCGCGCCAATACCAACGAAGGCACGCGCCTGGTCGATGCATCCGGCAAGCGGATCGATGTGGATGCCGTGCAGCTGGATGATGCGCTGCGTGCAGACCCAGGCGTGCAGGCGGTGCTGCAGGCCAACCCGCAGGCCACCCCGTTCCCGCCGGCACAGGCCGCCGGCACCGCGCCATTGGACGGTGGCGGCATTCGTCTGCTGTACCGCACGCCGCTGCGCGACTGCCATGCCTGCCCTGACGTGGGCCATCTGCAGATCGGCTACGATTTCGACGGACAGCGCAACTTCATCGGCCAGCAGCTGGTACCCGCCGCCCCATGACATCGCCGGGCCGCGACGGGGCCGTAGAGTCGAGCTTGCTCGACTGCTGCACAGCATCCACGCATGGCGTGGATCTACTGCTGCATCCACGCATGGCGTGGATCTACCGAACCGCCGGGCATAGTGCGGCGCGATTGGGCATTCGCCGTCAGCGGTACGCCTGCACCTGCCGGCGCAGCAGGTAGGGCACGATCAGGCGGTGCACCGGCGCGACCGGCAGCATGTACACACGCCCGAAGGCGTTGTGGGTGTGCACCACGGCGGCCACTTCCAGCAGATCGCCCTGCCATTGCAGGGCCAGCTGCACGCGCAGGTGGCGATCGTCGTCTTCCAGTACGATGGCATCGTCATCCAGCGACTGCAGGGTGAAGATGCCCAGGCGCTGGCCCGGTCGTGGGGCTGCGGCGGCCTGCACCGCGCGCAGCGAGCCCAGGTCTTTCATGCCCAGCAGGGCCATGCCGCGGTTGCGCAGGGCCATCAGCCCATCGAACCAGGCGGGAATGGTCGCGGCCATGTCGCGGTAGGCCTGCAGGGCGGTGCGCCCGTTGCGCCGGGTGTGCGCCTGGCAGGCATGCACGAAATCGGCGCCGGCCAACTGCCCCGCGAGCACGCTGCCAGCACCAGGCGCGCGTGTCCGCACACGCGCTGCGGTCACGGCTTGGGCCCCTGCCCCTCGTTGTCTTCCCAATGCAGGATGCGCCGGGTCACGAACCGATAGACCGGTTTGCCGGTCGCAAACCACAGCTCGCGTACCCACGAGGTGCGCTTCAGTACGCGCTTTTCCACCGGGGTCAGCGCCTGGCGGCAATACATGCGCTTGTGCTTGAGCAGGTGGCGCAGGTCCTCGCGCGCCAGCAGGCGCATCCAGCGCGAGCGCGGGTGGCCGATTACCGCCAGCTGGAAGTCGATCAGCGCCGGTCGCCCGTCCTCGGTCACCAGCCAGTTCGCTTCCTTGGCCAGGTCGTTGTGCGCGACCCCACGGCGGTGCAGCTGCTGCAGCAGGCGCCGCGCGGCATGGAACCAGGCCACGTCGCCGCGCGGCGGGCGCTGGTACATGGCGTCGCCGGCCATGAAGCTGCGGTCCAGGTGGTGGCCGTTCCAGGCCAGCAGCTGCGGCACGTCGGCCATGCCGTGGATGTACTGCAGCGCGCGCGCTTCGCGACGGGCCAACCACCAGGCCGGCAGACGCAGCCACAGCGGCGTGGCGCGCAGATCGCGGCGCACGAAACGGCCCTGCGGCCCTTCAATCAGCAGGATGCGGCCGAAGCTGTCGGCCTTCAAAGCGTGTGATGGAGCGTCGGGCGTGTACGGCATGCGGCCATTCTAGGCGATGGCGGTGGTTGCAAACGGTCACGAAGCGGCTGGGAACCAGTCACCTTCACGCCTCTATAATCGTGCAATGGACTCTTCATGGATCGACGCCACGCTTGCGTGGATTGCCGCTCACCCCGTACTGGCGGGCGCGGTCATTTTTCTGATCGCCTTCTGCGATGCGGTCATCATTCTGGGCGCGATCGTGCCGGCGCTGCCGTTGCTGTTCGCGGTGGGTGTGTTCATCGGCCTGGGGCAGATTTCCGGGCCGTATGCGGTGGCGGCGGCGGCACTGGGCGCCTTCGCCGGTGACGGCATCAGCTATTGGATCGGCCGCCGCTGGGGCGACCGCCTGCGCGGCGTGTGGCCGTTCAGCCGCTACCCACAGTTGCTGGATCGCGGCGAGAACCTGTTCCGCCGCAATGCGTTCAAGAGCATCCTGGTGGCCCGCTACGTCGGCGCGATCCGGCCGTTCGTGCCGGCCATCGCCGGCATGATGAACATGCCAGCCAGCCGCTACGTGCAGGCCAGCGGCATCGCCAGCATTTCCTGGGCACTGCTGTTCCTGGCGCCCGGCTGGGTGCTGGGTGAAGCTTATGATGCCGTCGCTGCCGTCGCCGGCCGGCTGGTAGTGGTCATCGGCTTGCTGGTGGTGCTGATGGGCGTGGTCTGGGCGCTGGTGCTGTATGGCTACCGCTGGTCGGCCGCGCGCATGGACCACTGGCTGGCCCGTCTGCTGGACTGGTCCAACCGCCACCCCACCCTGGGCCGCTACACCGTGGGCGTGCTCGACCCCAAGCGCCGCGAATCGGTGCCCTTGGCCATGCTGGCACTGATGCTGCTGGTGCTGGGCTGGGGCTGGTTCGCGCTGTTGACGGTGGTGGTGGCACATGGCGAACCGTTGGCCGTCGATCTGTGGGTGCACCAGGCCATGCTGGCCCTGCGCAACCCGTTGGCCGACTACCCGATGGCCGCACTGGCCTCATTGGGTGCCTGGCAGGTACTGCTGCCGGCCACGGCCGCCGGCATGGGCTATCTGGTGTGGCGCCGGCGCTGGATGGCCGCCGCGCACTGGCTGGCGGCGCTGGCCTTCGGCCTGGCCCTGACCATGCTGCTGGGCGCCACGGTGGACGTGGTGCGCCCGCTGGATGCCAGCAGTGGCTTCGGCTTCCCGTCGGTGTCGGTCACCATGGCCACCATCACCTTCGGCTTCTTCGCCGTGCTGATCGCACGCGAAATGCCCGGGCGCACGCGCGTCTGGCCCTACTTGGTGTCGGGCATCGTGGTCAGCCTGATCGGCTTTGCCCGCCTGTACCTGGGCGCGCACTGGCTGAGCGATGTGATCGGCGGCATGTTGTTCGGCACGTTCTGGCTGCTGGTGCTGGGCATCGCCTACCGCCGCCGCTTCAACCGCTCGTTCTGGGTGAAGCCGGTGGCCTGGCTGTTCTACGGCGTGTTCGCGCTGGCGGCCATGTGGTACGCGCCGCGCAATATTCCGGTGAAGCTGCAGCGCTTTGAACCGGCGCTGCCGGCACCGCTGGCGATGGATCGGCAGGCCTGGTGGCAACAGGGCTGGGCGACACTGCCGGCGCGCCGCAATGAATTCGACGATGACCAGCGCTGGCCGCTGGATGTGCAGGTGGCTGGCCCGCTGGCACCGCTGCAGGCCCAGCTTGAAGCCCGCGGCTGGCAGGTGCAGGTCCATGCCGGCTGGGAAGAAGCGCTGCTGATGCTGGACAAGAACACCGGCGCCGAGCAGCTGCCGGTGCTGCCGGCCACGCTGGATACGCGGGTGGAAGCGCTGTTGATGGTGCGCCAGGGCGCGCGCCCGGATGAGCGCTACGTGCTGCGCCTGTGGCCGGCGCCGATGCAGCTGCAGCCCGGCGCGGTGCCGCTTTGGCTGGGCAGTGCGCAGACCCTGCGCTATGAACGGCACTTCGAGTGGATCGGCATGTGGCACCCGGTGCGCGGCGTCGATCCGGCGTTCAACGCGGTGAAGGACGCCGTGCAGGGCCTGCCGCAGCGCGAGGATGTGCACCGCGAAACCGGGTTGCCGGTGTTGAGATTGCAGACGCAGCCGTGATGGAGCCGCCGGGCATGGCAAAGCGTGCGCACCAAGGTGCGCACCTACCAAACGCAGGCCTCTACGGCATCCGGTAGATCCACGCCATGCGTGGATGGCAGGCCGAGCGTGCGCACCAAGGTGCGCACCTACCAAACGCAGGGCTTTACGGCATCCGGTAGATCTACGCCATGCGTAGATGGCACGCAGAGCGTGCGCACCAAGGTGCGCACCTACCAAACGCAGGCCTCTACGGCATCCGGTAGATCCACGCCATGCGTGGATGGCACACCGAGCGTGCGCACCAAGGTGCGCACCTACCAAACGCCGCGGTTTACGGCATCCAGCCCAGCAGCTGCTGCAGGCGCTGGTGCGGGTCGTCCAGCTGCAGCAGCTGCAGGCGCTGCTGTTCGGCCAGCGGCAGCAGTTCGGCCAGGCGCCAGCCCACCCAGCTGGCCTGGTCCAGCAGCGCCGGCGTGGCCGGTGCATAAGCCTCGCCGGCCTGTTCGATGATGTGCCCCAGCACGGTGGCCAGCAGCGCGTGCTGCGGCCGCAGCTCGTCATCGGGATCCTCGTCGCACCAGCGTACGTCGGCCACCACCAGGCCGTTGTCGCGCACCCGCGTGCGCTCGACGTGGAAGCGGCGGGTGCCACGCAGCCGCAGCTGCAGCACGCCGTCGGCGCCCACGTCGAAATCCTCGATGCGCACCTGCACGCCGTAGGCGGCCGGGATGGCCGGCTCACCCACTTCCTGGCCGTCCAGGATCAGGCACACGCCGAAGCCTTCGCCGCTGCGCCCGCAGTCGCGCACCAGGTCCAGGTAGCGCCGTTCGAACACGCGCAGGCCCAGCACCGCGCCCGGCACCAGCGCGGTGTGCAGCGGGAACAGCGGCAGCGCGGTATCGGCGCTCATCGGCCCTGCAGCGCGGCCAGCAGCCGGCGCGGCGCGGCGTCGAAGCCGCCGTTGGACATGAACACCACGTGGTCGCCGCTGCGCACGTCGGCCTGCAGGCGGGCCAGCAGCGCGTCGGTATCGGGCACCGCGTGCGCCGTGCCGCGCACCGCGGCGATCACCGCGGCGGCGTCCCAGGCCAGTTCCGGGCGGTGCAGGAACACCACTTCGTCGGCCAGCGCCAGCGACGGCGCCAGCGCCTGCGCATGGGCGCCCAGCCGCATCGAATTGCTGCGCGGTTCCATGGCCACCACGATGCGTGCATCGCCGACCTTGGCGCGCAGGCCTTCCAGAGTGGTGGCGATCGCGGTCGGGTGGTGGGCGAAGTCGTCGTAGATGGTGATGCCGTCGTGGCTGCCGATCACTTCCATGCGGCGCTTGACGCTGCTGAAGCGCGCCAGGGCCGGAATGACCTCGGCCGGGGCCACGCCCACGGCATGCGCGGCGGCCAATGCGGCCAGCCCGTTGAGCACGTTGTGGCGGCCCAGCAGCGACCACTGCACATCGCCCAGCGCTTGGCCGCGGTGGTGCACGCGGAAGGCACTGCCATCGGCGGCCAGCAGTTCGGCATGCCATTCCAGCGACGGGTCGAAGCCGAAGCGCTCGACCGGGGTCCAGCAGCCCATCGCCAGCACTTCGGCCAGGTAGCGGTCCTCGCCGTTCACGATCAGGCAACCGCGCGCGGGCACGGTCCGCACCAGATGGTGGAACTGGCGCTGGATCGCGGCCACGTCGGGGAAGATGTCGGCGTGGTCGTACTCAAGGTTGTTGAGGATGGCCACCAGCGGCCGGTAATGCACGAACTTGCTGCGCTTGTCGAAGAAGGCGGTGTCGTACTCGTCCGCCTCGACCACGAATTCGCGGCCCTGGCCTACCCGCGCCGATACGCCGAAATCTTCGGCAACGCCGCCGATCAGGAAGCCCGGCGCGCGCCCGGCGCTTTCCAGCAGCCAAGTGAGGATGGTGGTGGTGGTGGTCTTGCCGTGGGTGCCGGCCACGGCCAGCGTGTCCCGGCCCGGCAGCACCTGTTCGGCCAGCCACTGCGCGCCGGAGATGTAGCGCTGGCCCTGGTCCAGCACCGCTTCCACGGCCGGGTTGCCGCGCGACAGGGCATTGCCCACCACGACCTGGTCGGTGCCGGCGGGCACGCTGTCGGCCCGGTAGCCCTGGTCCAGGGTGATGCCCAGCTGTTCCAGCTGGGTGGACATGGGCGGGTAGATGGCCTGGTCGCTGCCGCTGACCGCGTGGCCCAGTTCCCGCGCCAGCGCGGCCACGCCGCCCATGAAGGTGCCGGCGATTGCAAGGATATGTACGTTGCTCATGAGCGGGGATTGTGACCGATCACGGCTGTATCGGGCCATTGTCAGCATCAGGGTCAGACAAGTCCTACATCCACTATGAGAAAAGTCCAATCGTCTGTCGGGGAATTCCTGATAGCGATGTTATGTGAACCCGTACACAATTCAGAACGCCAGCCGCAGTACCCGAACCGGTCCTACTCCCCAAGAGGCCATCCCCAAGGGAGCTCATGCTGCGGGGCCTTGAGCAAGCCTTCCGCTGGCGCCTATGAAACGACACAGGCCTGATCCGCAAGGATCAGGCCTGTGTTTTTGTACCCGAAGGGGCCGGCGGCATGGCCGGCCCGACGGATTCAGTGCTGGATCGCTGCCAGGATGCGGGCTTCGATCTCGTCCAGCTCGCCCACGCCATCGACGCGGGCCAGGGTGCCACGGCCGGCGTAGAAGTCGACCACCGGGGCGGTCTGGTCGTTGTAGACCTGCAGGCGCTGGCGCACCGATTCGGGGTTGTCGTCGGCACGGCCCTGCTCCTGGGCACGGCCGGCAATGCGCTCGACCAGCAGCTCGGTGGCCACGTCCAGCTGCACGACGGCGTCCAGCGGCTTGCCGATCTTGGCCAGCAGGCCGTCCATCGCATTGGCCTGGGCCACGTTGCGCGGGTAGCCGTCCAGGATGAAGCCCTTGGCGACATCGGCCTGGGTCAGGCGCGACTCGAGCATGCCCAGCAGGATGTCGTCCGACACCAGGTTGCCGGCATCCATCACCGCCTTGGCCTGCTTGCCCAGTTCCGAGCCCGCGGCGATTTCAGCGCGCAGCATGTCACCGGTCGAAATGTGGGCGATGCCCAGCTTTTCCTTCAGGCGCGTCGCCTGCGTCCCCTTGCCCGAACCGGGCGGTCCCAACAGAACCAATCGCATTGACCTGACTCCAACGTGTTGAAAACAAAGAAGGTTCGCGCACCGGACGGGCCGGTATCGCTGCACCGCAATAGCGCCACTTTACCGCATCCGGGTAATGTCCCTGCAATGTCCACTCGTACCAGCAGGTAGAAGCATGCGCAACGGCACCCTCCTCTACGCCCAGTCTGGCGGCGTCACCGCTGTCATCAATGCCTCGGCGGCGGCCGTGATCGAGCAGGCCCGGGCCAAGGGCATCAAGGTCCTGGCGGCGCGCAACGGCATCCTCGGTGCCCTGCGCGAAGAGCTGATCGACACCAGCAAGGAAAGTGCCGC
This sequence comes from Stenotrophomonas sp. ZAC14D2_NAIMI4_6, assembly GCF_003086875.1. NCBI lineage: Bacteria > Pseudomonadati > Pseudomonadota > Gammaproteobacteria > Lysobacterales > Lysobacteraceae > Stenotrophomonas > Stenotrophomonas sp. ZAC14D2_NAIMI4_6. Next base: position 3,507,460 of record NZ_CP025996.1, read on the forward strand.
GGCCATCCGCGCGCTGGCCCACACCCCGGGCGGCGCCTTCGGCTCGTGCCGCTTCAAGCTGAAATCCCTCGACGCCGACCGCGCCCGCTATGACCGCCTGCTGGAGGTACTGCGCGCGCATGACGTGCGCTGGTTCCTCTACAACGGCGGCAACGATTCGGCCGACACCGCGCTGAAGGTCTCGCAGCTGGCCAAGGCGTCGGGCTATGACCTGACCTGCATCGGCGTGCCCAAGACCATCGACAACGATCTGGCGGTGACCGATACCTGCCCCGGCTTCGGTTCGGCGGCCAAGTACACCGCCGTGTCGGTGCGCGAGGCGGCGCTGGACGTGGCGGCCATGGCCGAGACCTCCACCCGGGTGTTCATCTACGAGGCGATGGGCCGCCATGCCGGTTGGCTGGCCGCCGCCGCCGGCCTGGCCGGCAATGGCGAGGATGAAGCCCCGCACATCATCCTGCTGCCCGAGCGCGCCTACGACGAGGCCGCGTTCCTGGCCAAGGTGAAGGCGGTGGTGGAACGGGTGGGCTATTGCGTGGTGGTGGCCTCCGAAGGCATCGCCACCGCCGACGGCCGCTTCGTGGCCGATGCCGGCGGCAGCAAGGATTCGTTCGGGCATTCACAGCTGGGCGGCGTGGCCGCGCACCTGGCGGGCCGGGTGAAGGACCAGCTGGGCCTGAAGGTGCACTGGGCACTGCCCGACTACCTGCAGCGCTCGGCCCGCCACCTGGCCAGCAAGACCGACTGGGAACAGGCGCAGGCGGTGGGCAAGGCGGCCGTGCAGCTGGCGTTGAAGGGCCAGAACGGGGTGATGCCGGTGATCGTGCGCAGCAGCGATGCGCCGTACCGCTGGAAGATCGAAGCGGCGCCGCTGTCGAAGATCGCCAACCATGAAAAGAAGATGCCGGCCGGCTTCATCCGCCGCGATGGCTTCGGCATCACCGCCAAGGCGCGCGCTTACCTGTCGCCGCTGATCAAGGGCGAAGCGCCGCTGCCCTATGGCAGCGATGGCCTGCCCAAGTACGTAACGCTGAAGAACGTGGCGGTGAAGAAGAAGCTGTCCGCGTTCGAAGGCTAGAAACCCGTACCGAACCGGGGTCGGATCCCGTTGCCTGCAACGGGCTCTGACCCCGCGGTCTACGGGCAGGCCTTGCCTTCCATCTGCAGCTGCGCGGCGAACATCGTCACCTGCGGGATCTTGCCGGCGGCGGCCTGCTTCTTCGCCTCTTCCAGATAGATGCGCGACTGGCCCTGGCCATCCAGCGCCTGGGTGTTGTTCACCGGAAGGCGCCACACCCGCACCACGGCCTGCTGCGCCGGGCAGGCGGCATTGGGCACGCGGATCACATCATTGAGCTTCCAGCCCTTGTCTGCACTGGGTTGGGCCTTGGCGTAATCGACGAAGCGCGCGCGTGGCTGGCACTGCTCGCTGGTGCGCACGGCGGCGAAGCGATACGGCTCGGCCGCCTGCCCGGTGAAAGCGCCTTCCAGCCGCGCGCAGGCTTCGGGAATCTGCCGCAGCGTGTGCGTGGCGCCCACGGCCTGCGGTGCACCCACGGCGCGCTGCAGTTCCGGCGTTTCGGCCGCGAGCGCCGGCAATGCAGGGGCCAGCACGGCGATCATCAACAGGGGAAGGCGCATGGAAGTTCTCCTACGGGACTGTGCGCAGGCTTGCAGAGCGTGGCTTAACGGGGTGCAAAGGGCTTGGGCCTGCGGGTCACAACAAGCGCCGCTGCGCTCGCCGGGCATGGCCCGGCGCTACCATCCGGGCGCAGAGGGACGCATACTGCGGGCACCAGGGAATGCTGAACACCGCCATACGTTGGACGACCGCCATGGTCGGCACGGGTTGGTTCCAGGCTGCAGCCCGTCGTCCCCTTCGTGGTGAAGTTCATCGCCACTGGATGCTCATCATCCAATCTGCGGAGGGGTCTAATGCTGGAACGTCATGGGCTGTCACTGGCGCTGGGCTGCGCTGTCCTCGCCATCCTGTTTGGCATCGTCTCGGCGCGCTGGATCCTGCGCCAACCCACCGGCAACGAACGCATGGTCGCCATTGCAACGGCGATCCAGGAAGGCGCACGCGCCTATCTGAACCGCCAGTACCTGACCATCGGCGTGGCCGGCGTGGTGCTGTTCGTGCTGGTGGGCGTGTTCCTGAGCTGGTACACGGCCATCGGCTTTGCCGTCGGTGCGGTGCTATCCGGTGCGGCCGGCTACATCGGCATGAATGTGTCGGTGCGGGCCAACGTGCGCACGGCCGAAGCGGCGCGCCACGGCATCAGCGCGGCGATGGACGTGGCGTTCCGTGGTGGCGCGATCACCGGCATGCTGGTGGTCGGCCTTGGCCTGCTGGGCGTGGCCGGTTACTACGCGCTGCTGCTGCGGCTGGGGCTGCCGATGGACCAGGCCCTGCACGCCCTGGTGGGCCTGGCCTTCGGCTCGTCGCTCATCTCGATCTTCGCGCGGCTGGGTGGCGGCATCTTCACCAAGGGCGCCGACGTCGGCGCCGATCTGGTCGGCAAGGTGGAAGCCGGCATTCCCGAGGATGACCCGCGCAACCCCGCGGTGATCGCCGACAACGTGGGTGACAACGTGGGCGACTGCGCCGGCATGGCCGCCGACCTGTTCGAAACCTACGCGGTCACCGTCATCGCCACCATGCTGCTGGGCAGCCTGATGCTGAGCGAAGCCGGCGCCAACGCGGTGCTGTATCCGCTGGTGCTGGGCGGCGTGTCGATCATCGCGTCGATCATCGGTGCGCTGTTCGTGAAGGTCAAGCCAGGCGGCTCGATCATGGGCGCGCTCTACAAGGGCGTGATCGTGTCCGGCGTGCTGGCGGCCATCGCGTTCTATCCGATCACCACCGGGCTGATGAGCGACAACGTGCACGGGCCGATTGCCCTGTACGGCTGCGCGCTGATCGGCCTGGTGCTGACCGGCCTGATCGTGTGGATCACCGAGTACTACACCGGCACCCAGTACAAGCCGGTGCAGCACGTGGCGCAGGCCTCGACCACCGGCCATGGCACCAACATCATCGCCGGCCTCGGCATTTCGATGAAATCCACCGCCCTGCCCGTGGTAGCCGTCTGTGCGGCAATCTGGGGCGCCTACGCGCTGGCCGGCCTGTACGGCATCGCCATCGCCGCCACCGCGATGCTGTCGATGGCCGGCATGATCGTGGCCCTGGACGCCTACGGTCCGATCACCGACAACGCCGGCGGCATTGCCGAAATGGCCGAGCTGCCCTCGGAGATCCGCGACATCACCGATCCGCTGGACGCGGTGGGCAATACCACCAAGGCCGTCACCAAGGGCTATGCGATCGGCTCGGCGGCCCTGGCCGCGCTGGTGCTGTTCGCCGACTACACCCACAACCTGCAGGCGGCCAATCCCGGCCAGGAATTCCGCTTCGACCTGAGCGACCACACGGTGATCATCGGCCTGCTGATCGGCGGCCTGATTCCCTACCTGTTCGGCGCGATGGCGATGGAGGCGGTCGGCCGCGCAGCCGGCGCGGTGGTGGAGGAAGTGCGCCGGCAGTTCCGCGACATCCCCGGCATCATGCAGGGCACCGGCAAGCCGCAGTACGACAAAGCGGTGGACATGCTGACCCGCTCGGCCATCCGCGAAATGATCGTGCCCTCGCTGCTGCCGGTGGCCGTACCGGTGGTGGTCGGCCTGCTGCTGGGGCCACGCGCATTGGGCGGCCTGCTGATCGGCACCATCGTGACCGGCCTGTTCGTGGCCATTTCCATGACCACCGGCGGCGGCGCCTGGGACAACGCCAAGAAGTACATCGAGGATGGCCACTTCGGCGGCAAGGGCAGCGAGGCGCACAAGGCCGCAGTGACCGGCGATACCGTAGGTGATCCGTACAAGGACACCGCCGGGCCGGCGATCAATCCGCTGATCAAGATCATCAACATCGTGGCGCTGCTGCTGGTGCCGCTGCTGTAACGCCCTGCGGGAACCGACGTGTAGAGTCGAGCTTGCTCGACTGCTTTTGGCCTTGCCAGCAAGAGCAGTCGAGCAAGCTCGACTCTACCGGCGGAAAGGGCTCCGACCCCGGCGGATCCGACCCCGTAGTAGATCCACGCCATGCGTGGATGCGGCTACCGCCCGCGCAGGAAAAACGACACCGGCACCATCACCTGCACCGGGTCGCCGGCCACCTCCGCCGGCGGCGCCGGAACCGGGCTGGCGCGCGCAACGGTGTCCAGCGTTTCCTGGTCCAGCAGCGCGTGGCCACTGCTGCGTTCAATGCGCGCCGCGGTCACCCGGCCATTGCGGAACACCGCGAAACGCACATACGCAACACCCTGCTGGCGCAGGCGTTCGGACTGCCGTGGATAGCGCCGGTGCTGCTGCAGATGGCCCAGCAATAGACCCTGCCAGGTGGCGTTGGCGGTACTGGGCTGCCCCGCCGTGGTCTGCGGCGCGGCGTAACGCGTCCCTGCATCGGCGGCGACCTGCGGCGGCGCGCTGGTCTGCGCGACGTTGGCATCGGCGGTGTCCGGCGACGGGCGTGGCTGCGGCGCGCGCGGCGGCGGCAGATCACCCTGCGGCTGCACGGGCACCTGCGGCTGTTGGTGCTGCACCGGCTTCGTTGCCTGCCGCTGCTGTTGCTGCTGCAGCGGCCCGCTGGCGACCTCGCGCGGCGGCACAGGCGGGGCCTGTGCCATCGGCGCCAGTTCCAGCATCAAGGCCGCCGGCGCCGCCACGGGGGGCTGCACCGATACGCGTGCCGCCCACCAGCAGGCCACGCCGATCAACAGCGCATGTGCCAGCAGCACGATCGCCAGGCTGGTCGCCCAGCGCCGCAGTCCGCTCATCGGGCGCCCTGCTCCAGCCCGACCAGCGCCACTTTCAGGTAGCCGGCAGCGCGCAGCGCATCCAGCGTGGCCATCAGCTCACCGTAGGCCACCTGTTTATCGGCGCGCAGATGGATGCGTTGCCCGGTGTCACCCCCGGTCGCGGCCTGCAGCGCCGCTGCCAGATCCTCGCGCGTGACCGCCTGCTCGCCCACGCGCAGCGACAGATCGGCCTGCACGGTCACATACACCGGTGCCTGCTCGCTGGGCGCGGCCTGCGCGCTGCTGGTCGGCAACTGCACTGGCACCGACACGGTGGCCAGCGGTGCGGCCACCATGAAGATGATCAGCAGCACCAGCATCACGTCGATGAAGGGCGTGACATTGATCTCGTGCGCCTCTTCAGGCGTGTCGTCGCGCTCGGACGCGGTCCTGATCGCCATGCCCGCCTCAGCCGATGCCGCGCTGCGCAGCGCGGTCCAGATCACGCGAGACCAGTTGCTGCACGCCCGCCGAAAGATCGCCCAGCAGGCCGCGCAGGCCGGCCAGCACGCGACTGAAGTGGTTGTAGACCAGCACCGCCGGGATCGCGGCCACCAGGCCGAGCGCGGTGGCCAGCAAGGCCTCGGCAATGCCCGGTGCCACCACGGCCAGATTGGTGGTGTTGCTGTGGGCAATGCCGATGAAGCTGTTCATGATGCCCCACACCGTGCCGAACAGACCCACGAAGGGGCCCACTGCACCAATGCTGGCCAGCACGCCGATACCGCGGCGCTGCACGCGCGCGGTGTCCAGTTCGATGCGGTCCAGGCGCGAGGCCACGCGTTCCTTGATGCCTGCGCGGTCCGCCAGCCCGGTGGACAACTGCAGTTCGGTGCGGGCGGCCAGCAGCATGGCGGCGGCCGTACCCTGCCCCAGCGTGGCGTCGTCATGCGAGTCTGCAGGCAGCTGCGGCGCAGACAGCAACCGCGTACGCGCCGCGCGCAGCGCGCGGGCCTGTCGCTGCAGTTCCCAGCCCTTGGCCAGCAGCACGGTCCAGGTGGCCAGCGAGGCCAGCGCCAGGGCGATCATCACCGCTTTGACCACCATGTCGGCGGCCAGGTACATGGCCCAGGGAGTCAGCGCGGAAGGGGCCATCGGGGCCAGGTCAGCAGGCAGCATCGTCATTACGTCCATCAGCATCAGGGGCGGCGCGGCGGCGGCCGGCACGCAGGTCGGCCGCGTCCATCTGCAGGCGCGGCGTAGGATCGGGGCGCGGCGCCGGGCGGCTGAGCACATAGCCGGCGCTGACCGCGAAGAACAGGCCGACGCCCAGCAGCAGGCGCCAGGAGGGGTGTGCACCCCAGCAGAACACGGCAAAGCCCACCGCCATGCCGGCGCTGGCAAAGGCCTTGCCCTTGCGCGACACCGCGCCCTGTTCACGCCACAGGCGCAGCGACGGGCCATAGCGCGGGTGGGCCAGCAGGCGCTGCTCGAACTTCGGCGAACTGCGTGCGAAACAGCCCACCGCCAGGATCAGGAAGATGGTGGTGGGCATCACCGGCAGCAGCGCGCCGATCACCCCCAGCCCCACCATCAGCCAGCCCAGTGCGAACCACAGCCAGCGCATCAGGCGCTGGCCTGCAGCGGCCGCCCAGGCATCAGCAGAACTCCCGTTCGACGTGGCCATGCACGCTGCGGAACGCCGTGTCGGCGGCGTCGATCACCTGCTGCTCCTGCTCGGCGGTCAACACCACCGCATCCAACGCAGCAGTGAATTCGCGCCAGTGGCGCGCCGCGCCGTCGGGGTGTGCGGCCAGGTGGCGCGCGCCGAAGTCGCGGTCCAGCCCCAGCGCAGCGGCCATCTTGTACAGCACCGTACCGCCCAGGTTGGACCCCTCGGCCACGTACAGCCAGCCCAGCGCGGCCGGCAGGGAAAGGTCATCGCCCAGCGCGGCGATATCGGCACCGGGCAGCGTCTGTTCCAGATCCTGCAGGTCGCGGCGCACCTGCTGCAGGCGGCGGCGCTCGTGCAGGTCCGGCAGCAGCGCATCCAGCGCGGGGTTGGCATACAGCGCGTCGATGCTGCGGTGGAAGCGGTACTGCACGCGCAGGAAACGGGCGAAGTTGCTGCGATTGGCGAAGATATCGCCGGCCATGATGCGCTTGTCCAGCGCACCGTGGCTGTCACGGGTGGCGGTCTTGAGCCGCACGCTGCGGCTGGTTTCGGAGGTCACGGAGGCGGTCATGCAGGGAACCCGGGGAAGCGTCGTGCAGTAGACGTCTGAACGGGGGATTTCCCCAAGCGCGCAAGCGTCGATAATGCAGGTTCCCAACCCGCCAGGTAACGACCATGATCACCACCGAACCGCGCATGACCAATCTGTTCCTGCAGCTGGGCCTGGATGCCAGCGCCGAAGGCATCGCCCAGTTCATCGGCAGCCACCAGCTGGCCACCGAAGTGGAAGTGGTGGACGCGCCGTACTGGAATGATGCGCAGCGCCAGTTCCTGGCCGAATCGCTGGAAGCGGACGCGGCCTGGACCACCGTGGTTGACGAGCTGAACGAGGCGCTGCACGAAGATGCGGTGAAGGCTGCGCGCGGTCTGTAAGCGCGCAGGCCGGGGTCAGAGCCCTTTCCGCAGGAAAGGGATCCGACCCCGATGTTGCCCGGCCGGTCAATACCGCCAGGTCACCGCCAGGCGTGCGGTGCGGCCCGGGGCCGGCATCACGCCCAGGGCAAGCGGGTCCAGGTAGTAGCGATCGGTCAGGTTGTCCACGTTCGCTTCCACCGACAGCTGGTCGTTGAACGCCCAGCTGGCGAACACGTCCACCAGGGTGGTGGGACGGTACAGCTGCTGGATGGCCGACAGGCCCACGTTCCATTCCTTGTCCAGCTTGCTGATCGGGCCGGCGTTGTGCACCACGCGGGTGCCGAACGTCAGGCGCTCGTCGAACAGGCGCGAGCCCAGGGTCAGGTTGACCATGTAGCGCGGCGGGTTCTGCGTATTGGTGTAGGACCCTTCGAAACCGCCGTCGACGCAATCGGGAGTGGCCGCCAGTTCGGCGTTCTTCCGCTGCACGCCATAGGCGCGGCGTTCGGCGGCAATGTCCGGCGCGCAGGTCTTGGCCTTGAAGTAGTAATGCGCCGACAGATCGGCAAACAGCGTGCCGCTGTCATAGCTGGACTGGAACTCCAGGCCCGACACCTTGAAGCGGTCGATGTTGCGGATCAGCCCGGCCGACAGGGTGCGGTAGTCGCGGGTGATCAGGTCGTCGATGCGGGTATCGAAGTAAGCCAGCTTCAGCGCCAGGCGATCGCCGGCGGTGAACAGGTCGTGGTGGATGGTGCTGGCGCCCAGCTCCCAGCTGTGTGCGGTTTCCGGCTTCAGCTCCGCCACCGGACGTGCGGCGGTGAACAGCCCCAGCGTGGTTTCGAACAGGCTGGGCAGCTTGGTGCCTTCGGCGTACTTCAGGTAGATCATGGCGTCTTCGCTGAAGCGGAACGCCACGCTGGCGGTGGGCGAGAACGCGCTGTCACGGCGGCGGATCGGCTGCGACCAGGTCCAGCTGACCGGCACTTCGTAGTCCTCCGGGGCGTCGGCATCGTAGAAGTTCCAGCCGCCCAGATCGGCCACCGTGCCCTTCTTGTAGGGCGAAGCCAGCAGCGAGGCCTGGGTGAAGTTGCCGTTGGCGTCCGGGTACCAGTTCAGCAGCGCGATGCGCTGCGCGCGCCACGACGGCAGCGCCGGGTTGCCGTTCAGCAGCTCGGTGTAGCGGTACTGGCCCTGCACTTCATAGGCATCGACGGTGGCCAGGCGATTGCGGTCGTGCACGTCCACGCGGTTCCAGCGGCCGCCGGCCATCAGTTCCCAGTGTTCGTTGGGCTCCCACTTCAGCGCGGCCACGGCGCTGTATTCCTTGCGCCAGGCATTGCGCAGGAAACGGTTGTTGACCAAGTCGTCCTGCATGATCGGGCCGGAGCTGCCCGGCGCGATGTCTTCATCGCTGTAGGACAGGCCGTAGTCCAGGGTGAAACGGCCCGCGCCGGTTTCGAAGAGCGAGGTGTTGCTGGCGTCCAGGCCGAAGCGCTTCTGCCGCAGCGGGTTGCGGTAGGCATCCTTGTAGCCGGGGTTGCCGCTGAAGCTGGGCGCGTCGTACCACTCGGTGTGGCGGTCGAAGTACCACGGGGTGATGCCGGTCAGGCTGTTGTACATCACGCTGTCGGCGTCGGTGTACCAGGCGTTCACGCGCAGATCGACCTTGTCGCTGTCCGGGTTGAAACGGTAGCGCGCGCTGTAGCTGTCCATGTCCACGTGGCCCGGGTCCCACTGCGGTACGCGGTCGCGGTCCACGCGGATGATCTGCGAGGCCATGATCTCGCCGGCGGTGCCCTCGTAGCGGCGGTAGCCCAGTTCCAGGGTCTGCGCATCATCAATGCGCCAGGTGCCCTTCAGCAGCGCCGATTCCGAGCGCGAGGAGGTGTTGAAGACTTCGGTGCGCGGCGGGTTCAGCGGCGCCAGCGTGCGCCGGGTCTGCGGGAAATCGTCGTAGCCGTGCTTGCCGGAGAAGTAATTGCCATTGTCGCGGTAGGCGTACGCGGCCACCAGATCGAAGCGATCCCAGTGGCCGGCCGCGGCCACGTTGAAGAACTGGCTGCCGGTGGCGCTGCGGTCGCTGCGCGGGGCGGCATCGTAGGCCGGCAGGTTGTTGGCGCTGCCGTTGGCCAGGCCGCCGCGCACGCGCACGCCCACGTCGCGGCCTTCGCGCAGCACGTCGTCCACGTTCAGCGTTTCCATTTCCACCACGCCGCCGATGCCGCCGGAGGCATTGGCCTGCAGGCTGGGGCCCTTGGTGATGGTCAGCCGCGAGATCAGGTCGGGGTCGAGGTAGGTGCGCTGCGACTGGCCGGCATAGCCGCGATAGGTATCCATGCTGGACTGGCCGCCGTCGATGATGACCGGTACCCGGCTCTGGCCCTGGATGCCGCGGATGTTGACGTCGAAGCCGTTGCCGACGCGCGGATCACCGGCGGTTACGCCGGCCACGCCCTTTACGATGTCACCGGTGGAGGTGCCGCGGAAGCGTTCCAGCGTGGTGCGGTTGATCGTGCTGGTCGAGCCCACCGTGCGGTAGCTGTCGAGCAGGCGTGCTTCATCACTGACCGCACCGCCCTGCACCGGGTCGCCGGCCACGCTGAGCGTGTCGGTCAGGATCACATCATCGCCGGCCTGCAGCGGCGCGCCAGCTTCCAGGATGACCGCATCGGGGCTCACCGGGCGCGCCAGCAGACCGGTGCCCTGCAGCAGCTGCGACAGCGCCTGGCTGGCCGGCAGGTTGCCACTGACCGCCTGCGAAGTGCGCCCGGCGGTGAGCGCTGCGGCATAGGCCACCTGCACGCCGGACTGGCGCATGTAGCTGCGCAGTGCTTCATCCAGCGACTGGGCAGGAATGTCGAAGCGCTGCACGGCGGAGTCGGCGCCGCGCGGTGCGGACTGGGCAAAGACGGCAGGCGCGGTGGCGGCCAGGCCGGCAGCCAGCAGCGCGATGCACAGGCGGGACGGACGCGGCCGACGGCCACGGCTTGAGAAGTCGTACATGGGAAACCTGTCAGGAGAGCGTTACCGCGGACGCGGCGTCATCCGCACAGCGCGCGGACACAACGACGTACGTGGCGGCGGCGGGTACGTTCGTGGAGTAAGACGGATGGGGTGAGCGGAACCCCAAGGTGAATTCATCCACGCCGTGCGTGGCTGCGGGGTTGTCGGCAGGTTCATCCACGCATGGCGTGGATCTACGGATGGACGATGGCCACGCCCAGCGGCCAGCGGGTCACCCGCAGGCCGGCGGTGGCCGCCAGCGTGTCCAATGCCTGCTCGGGGCGGTCGATGCGCAGGGCCGCGCTGATCGGCGGCAGCGATGACAGATCGCCGCGTACGAAGGTCGGGCCGCTGCGGTAGCGGCCCAGGCGGTCAATCGCCTCGGCCACCGGGGTCTGTTGCAGCAGCAGTTCGCCGCGGCGCCAACTGCCAATGCTGTCGGTATCGGCGTCTGCCAGGCGCTGCACGCCGCTGTGCCCGCCATAGGACGCGCGCTGCCCGGCGCGCAGGTAGGTCCAGCCACCATCGGCGGGGCTGGCCACGCGCACCTGCCCCTGCCCCACTTCGGTCTGCGCACCATCGCCCTGCCGTTCCACGGTGAATGCCGTGGAGATGTCCTCCACCACGCCATTGCCGGCCGACACACTGAAGCGTCGTTGGGCATCGGCCGCCACCTCGAACCACGCACGGCCACGCAATAGTTCGATCTGCCGTGCCGTCGCGTCGAAGCGCACGGCAATGGCGCTGTCGGCATCGAGTACGGCGCGACTGCCGTCGGGCAGGCGCACGTCCTGCACGAACTGCTGGCTGCGGTGGTCGGCCTGCAGGCGCAGCCAGGCATCGGGCCACACCACCAGCAGCGCCACCGCGGCGGCGGCGGCCATCGCCCAGCGCAGACGCCGCGGGCGCCGACGCGGCAGCGCGACCGGCGCGCACACCGGGGGCGGCCCCAGGCTGCGCCACAGCCGACGCTCGTGCTCGAACGCACGGCGATGGCCCGGCTGCTGCAGCCAGTGCTCGAAGGCCTGCATGCGCGCATCACACAGCTCGCCGGCCGCCAACCAGGCAATCCAGTCGCGGGCCTGCTCGGCCAGGGCAGCATCGTGGGCGGAAGATGTCGGCAGGTGCGGGCTCATGGGCTGGCGGGTGGGCGCGTTCACGCGCGTGGCAGGGTGCAGGGTGGCAGGCACGCCACTGCAGGGAAGACGTCTGCGGGCGGGCCGGCCCCAAGCCGATCCATCATCGGCCTTCGCGGGCCCAGGCCAGCCGCTGCAACGCGGAGCGTATGTGGTTCTCGACGGTGGTGACCGACACCGCCAGGCGCCGGGCGATTTCGGCCTGGGTCAGGCCCTGCAGGCGGTTGAGGCGGAAGATGGTACGCGTGGGCTCGGGCAGATGGCCGGCCGCTTCCAGCACGCGCTGCAGTTCGTCCTGCGCCATCACCTGCGATTCGGTGGACACGGTGTCCTCGTCCTGCCACAGGTAGTGATCGGCCAGCAGACGGTTGCGACGGGTGGCCTCGCGGCCGTGATCGGTGGCCAGGTTGATGGCCAGCCGGTACAGATAGGCGCGCGGGTTGTTGATGGTCTGCTGGCTGTCCACGCCGCGGGCCTTGAACCACACGGCCTGGATCACGTCCTCGGCGCTGCTTTCGCTGCCCAGGATGCGCTGCACGCGGCGCAGCAGCGCCGGCCGTTCGCGGATCAGCAGTTCGGTAAGCGTGGCGGCATTGGAGGGCATGCGCGGTGGGGGCAGACAGGGGCGGCGCGCATGCTACTCCGTTGATGCGAATAAATCACGTTTGCATTGCCGGGCACATCAATCACAGGCAGTCGGTCAGTGCCTCGTACACGCTGCCGGGCATGCCCGGCACCGGCACATGGATGGCCTCTCTGGCCGGTGCCGCCTCCCAGGCGCGCAGCACATCTTCCAGCCGCGTACCGGCTGCGATCGGCAACGCGCAGGCAAAGGCGCCCTGGTCCACGTCGAAGCGGCCGTCGCCGCGCACGCGGGTATCGCTACCGGCAAAGGTCCAGATGCAGCCGGCCAGCAGGCCGGAGCCGGAATGCACGGAGCAGCGCAGGCGCATGGCCCAGAGGTTGTAGTACTGCCCCTCGCAGAAGGTATCGCCACAGACGTCGTCGAAACCGCGTTCGAGCGCGCGTTCGGCGGCCAGGAAACGCTCGTGGCCGGCCGCAGACGTCGGGTACTGGCGTGCATCAACGTAGGGCCCGGCGGCCTGGACAGGGCCAGCCAGCAGCATTCCCGCGCACAGCGCAAGGGCAAGCAGCATGCGCATCAGCCCACCCTTCCCTGCCGCTGCAGGCAGGCAGCCAAGCCCTCGAACAGGCCGTGGCCAACGCCGGGCAACGGCGCGGTCAAACCACCCGGCGCCGCCAGCGCGGCATGGAACGCTTCCACGGGCACGCCCGGCTGCAGCGGCACCGTGCAGGCCCAGCGCCCGTTGTCCACCTGCACCAGGCCGGTATCGGCCTGCACTGACAGTTCGCTGGCGGCAACCACCCAGACGCAGCGTTGCACGGTGCCGCGCGCGGCCAGCACCGCGCAGCGGAACTGCATGACCCGGTAGTTGCTGTAGTCGCCCTCGCACAGGGTATCGGCGCACAGCGCAGAGAACTCGCGGGCCAGCGCGGCTTCCAGATCGAAGGCACGGTCCCAGTTGGCTTCGGGATGGGGGTAGTCGATCAGATCCACATGCAGCCCGCGCGCCAGGCCGGGCAGCGAGGCAGAGAACAGGAGGGCGCCGCAGCACCCGATCATCCATCGCATGTCAGCACTCCAGGTGAACGAGGCTCCAGCCTGCGCCCGCCCGTTACGACCGCCCATCGGGGAAACCCGCGCCGGCCGGTGGGCGATGCACGCCGCGGCAGGTGGGAACCGCCCCCCCTGCACAGCGCCCGGCAAAGGCATAAAATGGGGGGCTAACCGTCTACACCCCCACCTGGAGCACACCATGGGTCTGGAACTCGTCTCGCCCGGCAAGAACCCGCCGGAAGAAATCAACGTCATCATCGAGATCCCGAAGGACTCGGAGCCGGTGAAGTACGAAGTGGACAAGGAAACCGGCGCGATCTTCGTCGACCGCATCCTGTCCACCCCGATGCGCTACCCGTGCAACTACGGCTACGTGCCCAGCACCCTGTGCGGCGATGGCGACCCGGCCGACGTGCTGGTGGTGCTGCCGCTGCCGCTGGTGCCGGGTTCGGTGGTGCGCTGCCGTCCGGTGGGCGTGCTGAAGATGAGCGATGAAGCGGGCAGCGACGAAAAGATCCTGGCGGTGCCGGTGTCGAAGATCTTCAGTGGCTACGCCCATGTGGAAGACATCGCCCAGGTGTCCAGCCACTGGCTGGAGCGCATCGGCCACTTCTTCGAGCACTACAAGGATCTGGAAAAGGGCAAGTGGGTGAAGCTGGACGGTTGGGGTGGCGCGGCCGAGGCCAAGCAGATCCTGATCGAGGCGCACCAGCGCCACTTGGACAACAAGGCCTGATCCTGAACAGGATCGCTCCGGCGCAGCCCGCAGGAGCGATCCTGGTCACGTTTCATGACGGCGGTCCATCACTGTTGGCGCCGTATTAGGTAAATTGCGTCACTTCACACGTCTTCGACGCCCATCGTCGAGACAGCCAGGGGAATGTGTCGTGCGTATTCTGCTTGTAGGGGATGCAGCCAGCCTGCCGGCTGAGCTGTCCGAATTCATTGCCGATCTTGGGGAAGACTGGCAACCGTTGACCGCCACCGATGGCCACAGCGCGATGAGCGTGGTGGCTGCGCAGGGCGTGGACGCGGTGATCGTCTGCCCGCAGCTGCCCGATCTCAATGCCACCACGTTGCTGGGGCAGATCCGTACGCTGCGCCCGGAAACCATCCGTATCGCGCTGGTCGATGCCCAGCAGGGCAACCGGCCGCCGCCGGCGCGCCTGATCGGCGTGGCCCACCGCTTCCTGCCGCTGCCACTGGCGCCGGAAGTGCTGCTGGAAGCGCTGACCAGCCTGGAAGAGCTGCGCGAAGTGCTGGACAGCCCGCGCCTGCGCGATGCCATCGGCCGCATCGAGAAGCTGCCTTCGCCGCCGCACCTGTACCTGAGCCTGACCCAGGCGCTGGAACACGACGACGAGACCGACAGCGCCGATGTCGCCAAGCTGGTGGCCGCCGACCCGGCCATTGCCGCCAAGGTGCTGCAGCTGTCCAACTCGGCGTTCTTCAGCCAGGGCCGCACCATTGCCGACCTGCGCACCGCGGTAACGCGGTTGGGCCTGGCCACGCTGCGTGACCTGGTGCTGGCCAGCGAGGTGTTTTCCGCGCCCACGCTGTCTGCGGCCGAGCGCAATTCACTGCAGCAGCGCGCGCTGATGGCCTCGCGCCTGGCCGCGCGCCTGCTGCCCGAATCCAGCGCCGAGCTGGGTGCCACCGCCGCACTGCTGGCCGATATCGGCCTGCTGCTGCCGGGGGTGCGCAACGAGCGTACCGACCCGTCGCTGGGCGGCGATCCCCTGCCCGGCCATGCCGAGGCCGGCGCCTACCTGCTGGGCCTGTGGGGCCTGCCGATGCCGATCATCGAGGCCGTGGCCTTCCACCTGCAGCCGCAACGTTCGACCACCCGCAGCTTCTGGGTGACCGGCGCGGTGCACGTGGCGCTGGCGCTGGTGAACGGCGACCCGGTGGACGAGGACTACCTGCAGCGTGCAGGCGTGCTGAACAAGCTGCCGCAGTGGCGCGAACACGCCAACGGCCTGATGGGGCTGGTGCCCAGCGAGGCCTGAGCGCCGCACAACAAGGCAAACCGAGGGCAGGCCGCAGGGCCTGCCCTTTTTTCATGCCGCCTGCAGACCCGGTGATCGCGC
Source organism: Stenotrophomonas sp. ZAC14D2_NAIMI4_6 (assembly GCF_003086875.1). Taxonomy (NCBI): domain Bacteria; kingdom Pseudomonadati; phylum Pseudomonadota; class Gammaproteobacteria; order Lysobacterales; family Lysobacteraceae; genus Stenotrophomonas; species Stenotrophomonas sp. ZAC14D2_NAIMI4_6. The sequence goes on from NZ_CP025996.1 coordinate 3,522,720, forward strand.
AAAGAAAGAGGGCGGACCTTGCGGTCCGCCCTCCTTGTACTGCGTGTTCCAGGCTTCGATGGATCAGAAGCGCTGGTTGTACTGCACGAACAGGTAACGATCGTAGTCCAGCATCGGATCGAGCTGCACGGCGCTGGCGTTGGTCACCGCGTAGGTGATCGGCGGGGTCTTGCCGAACACGTTGCGGGCACCGACGGTCACGCTGCCGTTCCACGGAGCCTGCCAGGTGGCCGAGATGTCGTGATAGACGATCGCGCCCTTCTTGTTGGCACCCAGGCCACCGGCCCAACCACCGTTGTCGGTCTGGTAGTTCGGCTGGTTGCACTCGATACCGGCTTCCTGGTCGTAGCAGAAGTCACGGAAGCCACCGTAGTAGCGCATGCTCCAGTTGGCCGACAGGTCACCCTTGGTCCACGTGGTGGTCAGGGTGCCGCGGACGCGCGGGTAGTTCCAGTAGCCTGCGTAGTCATCCCACTCGGCACCCTTGGTGGCCTGCTGGCGGAAGCTGACCAGGTAGTTGGTGTCCAGGTTGAACGACAGGGTGCCGAAGGCGTATTCCGGCAGGCGGTAACGCACGCCGAAGTTGTAGCCTTCGGTTTCCAGCGAGCCCAGGTTGGCGTTGCCGCGGCTCAGGCTGGTGACCTGACCGGTGGTGGCGTCACGGCTGAACTGGTTGCAGAACGCTTCGTTGTTGTTCTGGTAGCACTGGTTCAGCACGTAGTTGGCCGACACAGCGGTGATCACGTTGTCGACGGTGATCTTGTACCAGTCCAGCGAAACATTCAGGCCATCAACGAAGCTCGGGCTGTAGACCAGGCCCGCGGTGCGGGTCTTGCTGGTTTCCGGCTGCAGCGTTTCGTTGCCCACGCCCGAGTTGAACGGAGCGTTGCCCTGCACGTCACGTGCGGTGACCGGACGGCCAGCGGCGTCGGTCTGGCGGAAGTCCGAAGCCAGGCCCTGGCCGGCGCAACGTGCGGCAACGCCGGCGTTGGCGGTCTGGCCGAACACGGCATCACACGGGTCGGTGAAGGTGTCGAAGGTCTGCGAACCGCCACCGAAGGTGTCGTCCAGGGTCGGTGCACGGAAGCCTTCACCGTAGGTGGCACGCACCAGCAGGTCTTCGATCGGCTTCCAGGTGACGCTGAACTTGCTGTTGACGGTGTTGCCGAACTTGTCGTAATCCGAATAACGGCTGGCGATATCCAGCGACAGTTCCTTGGCACCCGGCATGTCACGCAGCAGCGGGACCATCAGCTCCAGGTAGACTTCGTTGGTCTTGTACTTGCCGCTGGTGGCCTGTGCGGCCAGGTCGGTGGTGTAACCGGCCGAGGACAGCGCGTCCGGGTTGTCGAAGCCGGACACTTCGCGGTGCTCGTAGCCAGCAGCGAAGGCGAACTCGCCTGCGTCACCCGGCATGTCGAACAGCGAACCGGTGATGTTGGCGAAGTACTGCTTGCTCTTGCTCTGGCCGGTCGAGTTCAGGATCGTGTTGATGTACGCCAGCGCGTCCGGGGTAGCGCCCGAAGCGCCGCCCAGCACGTTGAACGGGGTGCACTGGCCGGTGCCGGTGCCAAGCGCGATCGGGTTCTCAGCGGTGCCGCACTGGGCGACGCCGGCGGCGTTGATGAACGACGGGCCCAGGGCCTTCTGCAGGGCCAGCAGGTTGATGTTGCCCGAGCTGATCTGGGTCACATCGTACTGGTTGTAGTTGATGCCCACATCCCAGTCGAACGGACGGTTGTTGAAGTCGAAGTTGCCTTCCAACGCCGCGTCGAAGTGCAGCGACTTGACGTTGTTTTCAGTGATGCGCGGCAGTTCGAAGATACGACGGCCCCAGCCGGAGATGTCCTGGCCGGTCGGGTTGTACAGGCTGTCCTTGCTGATCACGACCGGGAAGGTCGGCTGCGAGGTGCCGGTGAGCGGGTAGCCGGCGATCTGGCGCTTGGAATCGCGCTCGGAGTACATCGCGGTCGACTTCAGACGCAGGTTGTCGTTGATGTCGTAGCTGGCCGAGGTGAACATCGACTTCTGCTCGCCACCCTGGTTCAGCATCATCTGCTGGGAGGCGTTGTAGTAGTCGTCTTCACCGATCAGGTGGTAGTTGTTCCAGTCGCTGGAATCAGCGCCGACGCCAACCGGGGTGTCCCACGAACCGGTGTGGTTGACCACCCAGGTGTTGGGCTGCCAGACACCCTTGGAGTTGTACGAGCCTGCACCTTCGGTGCCAGCGGCACGCGGATCGGTGAAGCGGCCCCACGGGCCGGCCGGGCTCAGGCCGTCTTCCTTGTGGTTCTGGCCGTAGCTGTAGCGGGTCAGGCCACGGTCCTTGGCCCACACCGGATCTTCCTTGGTGTAGTTGGCGCCGAACACGATCGAGGAACGCTCGCCGGTCGAGCCCAGGGTCAGGCTGTACTGGGTCTTGGCACCGTCGCCACGGCTGTTCTGGCCGTAGTAGACGCTGGCTTCCGCGCCGTCGAAGTTCTTGCGCAGGATGATGTTGACCACGCCGGAGATGGCGTCGGAACCGTAGATGGCCGAGGCGCCGTCCTTCAGCACTTCCACGCGATCGATCAGCGAGGTCGGGATGGTGGACATGTCGGTGAAGCCAGCCAGGCTGGTGCTCCAGCGCTTGCCGTTGACCAGCACCAGCGTGCGCTGCTCACCCAGGTTGTAGAGGCTGACGTACTGGCCGCCCTGCTCCGGGTTGGAGGCCAGCACGGCCGCCTTGCTGAAGGTCTGGGTGCCGGCAACCGACAGGTTCTGCAGCAGGTCGCCAACGCTGACCAGACCCGAACGCTGGATTTCCTCGTGGCTCAGGGTCAGAACCGGCTGCGAGGTCTCCACGTCCACCGAGCGGATGCGCGAGCCGGTGACTTCCAGACGATCGAGGGTGGTGGCAGCAGTTGCTTCCTGGGCGGAAGCGAAGGCCGGGGTCAGCGCAATCGCGATGCCGGCCGGCAGCAGGCCCAGCCGCAGGGCGGGGTTGCGAACGTTCATCAATCTCTCCAAGGTACGTGTTAGTAGCGTGTTAAAACACCCCAGCACGTTACGATTGCGTTGCAGCGCTGTATTTGCGCGAACCAACGAGAGACTTTGCTGATTTTGGCGGGAGCTTCGCGCCCTCTTCACGGAACCGCGAAGCAGACGTGCCATAGCGGGCGCGGAAGGCCCGCGCGAAGCTGCAGCAGTTGTCGAAACCACTGGCGGCGGCGACTTCGCCCACCATCATGTCGGTGTCGCGCAGCAGGTCGGCGGCACGCTCCAGGCGCAGGCGCGCCGAAAGCGACTGCGGGCTTTCTTCATACAGGCTCTGGAACGTCTTGGACAGGTACCAGCTGGAGAAGTTGGTCAGCTCGGCCAGTTCGCCAATGCGCACCACGCGGTGGCTGTTGCCTTCCAGGTACAGGCGGGCACGCTGCATGCGGCCGAACACCTGGCGCTTGCGGCTGCGCGAGCGGCCCGGGCAACGCTGCACGTTGTCGGCCAGGCCACGCTGCAGGCCCGCCAGGTGCAGCAGCAGCGGACGCAGCGACTGCGCCGGCTGGCCGCTGGCCAGGGCGTCGCGCCACAGGCGCAGGGCCACGCGGGCGTCGCCGCGGCTCATCTGGCCACGACCGGCATACAGGCCGCAGTCGGCCATCTCGGCCAGCGCGCGCAGCGCTTCGATGTTCAGGTTCAGGCCAACGCACAGCCCATTGCGGCCGGCCTGCACCAGCGGGCGGGATTCCTTTTCGAAGGCGATCCACTCGCCCTGGCGCAGGCGGAAGCGCCCTTCCTTGGCCTCCACCCACGAGGTGCCACGCACCTGCATCCATACGGTGAAGCTGCTGCCTGCGGTCTGCAGGCTGCCCAGCCGGGCAACACCCAGGCAGGTCGGGGCCACGTCATCGACAGCCTTGTCCAGCGAGACGGTTTGGCCACGATCGGCCAGCGAGAGTTGACGCATGGGAGCACCACGGATTTGCCAAGTACAGGCCACCGTTTTGCCAAATCAGGTGCATGCCGGTCAGGAAGAACCGCCGAGATCGCCACGAAATCGCTACGACTTCGCCACGAAAGAGTTACGAAGGCCCTTTGTCGTTGAAAATCAGCAGCTTGGAAAACGCTGGAAACAGCGTGGGCGCTGCTGCCGGCAGGTGCATCACGCCAATGTCGGCACCGTCGGACACCGCCAGGGCCAGATACAGGTCGCTTCCGTCAGCACTGGCACTCAGCCCATTGCCTGCGCTCAGCCGCTGCGCGTCCAGGCAACGCTCCGGTTCGGTCGCCCCGCCCTGCATGCGGGTGAGCGTGGTGGAACAATCGGCCGTGCTGCCCAGGTAATCGATGCGGCCATTGCCGGCCACCGCCCAGGTGCGATAGCGCCAGCGGCTGGGCCAGCCGTCGCTGACCTGCTGCACGCTGGCCGCGTCCAGGTCGGGATTGATCGACCACAGCCCGCTGGCGGCCAGGCGGGTGTACAGCACCCGGCCACTGCTGCGGTCCAGGCGCGCCTGCGATACGCCGTCCAGGCTGGCCAGGCGGCGCCACGGCTGGGTGGTGCGATCGAACAGGCTCAGCCGCACCCGCTGCTGGTCATCGCGTTCCAGTACCAGCACCTGTTCCGGCGTGGCCCCGTACAGCGCCTGCAGCGGTTGCTGCACCGGCACCGGCAGTACCTGCAGGCGCTCGTCGCGCGGGGCGATTTCGTAGACCACGGCCTGTCCGTGCGCATCGCGCCCGACCACCAGCAGCTGGCGGCTGTCGGTGGACCAGTCGGGGGCCTGCCGCGCTTCCGGCCGCAACCCTTCAATCGGGCGCAGCGAATCGGGGCGCTGCATGTCTGCCCACCACAGCGCAAAGCTGCCCGAGCGGTCTGAACTGAACACCAGTTGCCGCCCGTCCGGGGCCACCATCGGCTGGCCATCGCGCCCACTGGAGGCGAACAGGCGCTGTGCGCTGCCGCCCTGCACCGGCATGCGGAACATGCCGAACTGCGCGCGGCGATGGACGAAGGCCAGCATGTCGCCGCGCCGCGAAACCGCCGGCCACTGCGCATCGTCCAGGCCGGCATCGCGCAGCGTGCGCCGTTCCACGTCCAGGTAGTACAGGCGCGCCTCGCTGTCCACGCGGCGGCCGAACACGATGTGCCGTCCATCGCCCAGCCAGGCCCAGCCACGCAGCTCGGCGGCCTCGTTGGTCAGCTGTTCCGGGGTGCCGCCGTTGGCCGGCATGCGCCACAGATCGCCCAGCTGCGGGTTGCGCACGAACACCAGCCAGCGCCCATCGGGCGAATAGCGAGGCGCGTAATCGAAATCATCTTCGCCGGCACCGTACTGCAGCGCGCGCCACTGCCCACTGGGCAGGTCCAGCACGCGGATGCCGCGATGCGCATAGCGGCCCACCATGCTGCCGAACACCAGGCCACGGCCATCGGGGGTCCAGTCGAAGCTGAGCAGCTCGGTGCCATCGCAGCGCGTGGCCTGGCGCAACGCGCCGCCGGTGGCGCTGGCAATCAGCACCTGGCAACTGCCGTCAGCAGCGAAGCGCGCGAAAGCGATCTCGCGCCCGTCCGGCGACCAGCTGGGGAAACGGTCGCTGGCACCGGCCGGCGGTTGCACCAACTGACGTGCCGGCGCGTTGCCCGAGGTCTGCACGCGGATGGCGCCACCGTTCTGGCTGTCATCGTTGGCGCCTTCGTAGGCCACCTGCGAGCCATCGGGCGACAGGGTCGGGTAGGTCTCGAAACCGGCGGTGGCGGTGATCAGCCGATACGGGCGTTCGGGGCTGCCGATGACCCGCGTGCCGTCTTCCACCACTGCATCCAGCGGCGAGGACGGCGCAGGACGTTGTGCCAGCAGCACGCTCAGCACCAGCAGCGCCAGCAGCATGGCCACGCCCACCGCCAGCAGCAGGCGACGACGCCACAGGCGCCAGCGGCGCCGGCGCGCATCCTGCGGGTCTTCCACTGGCGCGTCGACGGCGGTCTCCACCGGCGCGCTGTCCTGCGCCTCCGGCTGCGGTTCGCTGTCGTGCAGCCACTGCACTGGCACCAGCAATCGATAGCCGGTCTTGGCAATGGTTTCGATGTACGACTGGCCGCTGTCGTCGCCGATGGCAAAGGCCTTGCGCAACTGCGTGACCGCCTGGGTCAGCACATCGTTGGTAGGCAGCGTATCGGGCCACACTTCGGCGAACAGTTCATCGCGGGTGACCACGCGGCCGGGCTGGCGCAGCAGTGCGCGCAGCACGCCCAGCGCCTTGGGCGTCAACCGGCGCGGACGACGCGCACCCGGCACGTCCACTTCGCGCGACGACACGGTCACTACGCATTCGCCCACGCGAACGCGGTCACACTCTTGCGACTGGCTCTCGTTGCTGTTCATTGATTGCTAGACGTTTGAAACACGTTGCAGATACCACTGGGCAGCGTTGTGTTTCCGTCCCTGCAACCTCCAAAAGCCAGATTCCGCACAAACCATCGGCGCATACCGCAAAAAAAACGAAGCGCGCGAATACTAGCCTATGCAGGTTACCTCGCCTATCGCGTGGTGGACATCAGGCTCTCTCTCGCCGACGCATTCAGATAATAAGCTGCACCATTCGCGCCCTTCGGGGCGCGAAATTTTTATCTGGCGTTCATTTTCAGGCACGCCGCAGCATGGTCAGTCCGACCAGTCGCGAAACCACCAAAGCTACGTACATCACGCCGGAAAACTGCTCCAGCATGACCAATGCGCGTGCCTGTGGATGCAGGGGAACCACGTCACTCAGACCGACCCCGGACAGCAAGCTGAAGCTCAGATAAAGCAGCTCCATCCACGTGCGCTGCAGCCCCCCGCCGGTGCCCTGGAAACTGCCCGGATACCACTGCTGGCAGACCGCGAATGCGAACGCGAATCCCCATGCGAGTAATGTGAACGTAGCACCAACGGCAAACAGTTCGTCGCGGGTCACCTTGTGGTCCTGCAGCATGTACGCGGTCAGCGCACCGGCGGTGTAGAAGTACAGCAGGCTTTCAAGCAACTGCGCGGTGCTGCCCAGACCGGGGTGATCCAGCAGCGCAGCGGCAATGGAAAACACCACCGACGGAATGGCCAGCACCAACGCCAGCCAGGTACCCAGCGGGCTGCGCTGCACCACCCACAACGCCAGACCCAGCACTGCCATGCCGAACACCCCCAGCGCGGCGCGACCGCCGGCGGTTTCGTCCAGCGCCGGGTACAGCAGCACCGCCAGCAGCTGCGCCGCCAACAACCAGGCGGAAGGATGGCGGCGGGCAATGGCCAGCCAGCGGGTGGTCACGGCAACAGGCATGGTCTGCATCCCCTGGGTGATGCGGCGAGCATAGCCGGTGCCGGGTGAGCGCAGCGGTTCGTGTTTACCGCTGCGCTCGCCGGGCAGGGCCCGGCGCTACCGTTTCAGCCCTGCTGGTAGACCTGGGCACCGGCGGCGCGGAACTGCGCTGACTTTTCCTGCATGCCGCTCTCGGCGTATTCGCGCACGTCCTGGGTGATCTTCATCGAGCAGAAGTGCGGGCCACACATCGAACAGAAGTGGGCCAGCTTGTGTGCGTCCTTGGGCAGTGTCTCGTCGTGGAATTCCTTGGCCTTTTCCGGATCCAGGCCCAGGTGGAACTGGTCTTCCCAGCGGAACTCGAAACGCGCCTTGCTGAGGGCGTTGTCACGCACCTGTGCACCCGGGTGGCCCTTGGCCAGATCGGCGGCGTGGGCGGCGATGCGGTAGGCCATGATGCCGTCGCGCACATCCTGCCGGTTGGGCAGCCCCAGGTGTTCCTTGGGCGTGACGTAGCAGAGCATGGCAGTGCCGAACCACCCGATCATCGCCGCGCCGATGGCGCTGGTGATGTGGTCGTAGCCAGGCGCGATATCGGTGGTCAGCGGACCCAGCGTGTAGAACGGCGCCTCGCCACATTCGCGCAGCTGCTTGTCCATGTTTTCCTTGATCAGCTGCATCGGCACATGGCCGGGCCCTTCGATCATGGTCTGCACGTCGTGCTTCCACGCGATCTTCGTCAGCTCGCCCAGCGTTTCCAGTTCACCGAACTGCGCGGCATCGTTGGCATCGGCAATACAGCCCGGGCGCAGGCCATCGCCCAGCGAGAAGGTCACGTCGTAGGCCTTCATGATTTCGCAGATCTCCTCGAAGTGCGTGTAGAGGAAATTCTCCCTGTGGTGGGCAAGGCACCACTTGGCCATGATCGAACCGCCTCGGCTGACGATGCCGGTCACCCGCTTGGCAGTCAGTGGCACGTAGCGCAGCAGCACGCCGGCGTGGATGGTGAAGTAATCCACGCCCTGTTCGGCCTGCTCGATGAGGGTGTCGCGGAAGATTTCCCAGGTGAGTGCTTCGGCGCGCCCGTCCACCTTTTCCAGCGCCTGGTAGATCGGCACCGTACCGATGGCCACCGGCGAATTGCGGATGATCCACTCGCGCGTTTCGTGGATGTGCTTGCCGGTGGACAGATCCATCACCGTGTCGCCACCCCAGCGGATCGCCCACACCAGCTTTTCCACTTCTTCGGCGATGCCGGAGGACACCGCGCTGTTGCCGATGTTGGCGTTGATCTTGGTCAGGAAATTGCGGCCGATGATCATCGGCTCGCTTTCGGGGTGGTTGATGTTGTTGGGCAGCACGGCACGACCGCGGGCGATTTCATCGCGCACGAACTCGGGCGTGATGATCTTCGGGATGGATGCACCGAAGGATTCACCGGCGTGCTGCTGCAGCAGCGTGGCATCACGGATGTCCTGCAGACGCTGGTTTTCGCGGATCGCCACGAACTCCATTTCCGGGGTGATGATGCCGCGCCGTGCGTAGTGCATCTGGGTGACGTTGGCATCGGCCCGCGCGCGCCGCGGCAGGCTGCGTGCTGGGAAGCGCACCGCATCCAGTTTTGGATCGTGCTCGCGTTCGCGACCGAAGCGCGAACTGAGCGCGTCCAGTTGCTCGGTATCGCCCCGCTCTTCGATCCAGGCACGGCGCAGCGCCGGCAGGCCGGTGGTCAGGTCGATGCGCGTGTCCGGATCGGTATAGGCACCGGACGTGTCGTACACGGTCAACGGTGGATTCTCTTCGCCACCAAACAAGGTGGGCGTGCGGGTCAGGGCGATCTCGCGCATGGGCACGCGCAGGTCCGGGCGTGAACCGGCCACGTGGATCTTCCGAGAGCCGGCAATGGGCCGGGTCACGGAGGCGGAAAGTTGCTGGGCCTGCTGCTGCAGATCGGAAGGCTGTGCGTTCATCGGGCATCGTCCAGGAAGGTCAGGGACGAAGCGGCGGCGCACTGCGCACCGCGCCCGGACGGTCCTTGGGCGGACTCCGGGCACGGTTGCACTGCAAAGCTTCCCTACGCCGGTATGAACCGGATCAGGTTCCAAGGGACTGTCTCAACCGCGGCCACTGGCCACGGTACCCCCGCTTCTTGCTGCGTATTAGAGCACAGGCGGGCTCAGTAGCCCGCCGCCTGGCCATCCTTGCGGCTTTCCGAGGCGCCGAAGTACACACCGGTTTCCGGATCACGCAGGATCGCCTGGTAACCGCCATAGGGGCCATCGGCGAACACCACGCGGTGGCCCTTGCGCATCAGTGCGCGCACGGTCTCATAGGGGAAGCCGGTTTCCAGGTTCACTTCGCCACCATCGCTCATGGCCGTGGCCTGGCCGGTGGGCTCGGTGGACCCCTCATGCTGGATGCGCGGCGCATCGCCGGCTTCCTGCAGATTCATGCCGAAGTCCACCAGGTTCATCACGATCTGCGCATGGCCCTGCGGCTGCATCGCTCCGCCCATCACGCCGAAGCTGGCGTACGGCTTGCCGTCCTTGGTAATGAAGGCCGGAATGATGGTCTGGAACGGGCGCTTGCCCGGCGCGTAGCCGTTGGGATGGTTCTTCTGCAGCACGAACATCTCGCCGCGGTCCTGCAGGATGAAGCCCAGCCCCGGCGGTGCCATGCCGCTGCCCATGCCACGGTAGTTGGACTGGATGAGCGAGACCATCATGCCGTCGCTGTCGGCCACGGTCATGTAGATCGTGTCGCCCTGTTCGAGCTGCTTGGGCGTGCCCGGTTGCACTTCCTTCAGTGCCTTGTCCATCGAGATCAGCGCGCGGCGCTGCGCGGCGTAATCCTTGGAAATGAGCTTCTGCACCGGCGCCGGCTGGAAGGCCATGTCGGCATAGAAACGCGCGCGATCGGCGAAGGCCAGCTTCTTGGCTTCCACGAACAGGTGCACATGCTCGGGCGAGCCGAACGGAATCTTCGAGAAGTCGTAACCTTCCAGCACGTTGAGGATCTGCAGCGCGGCAATGCCCTGGCTGTTGGGCGGCAGTTCCCACACGTCATAGCCGCGGTAGTTGCTGCTGACCGGCTCGACCCATTCACCGTGGTGGTCGGCCATGTCCTGGTAGCTGAGATAACCGCCGTTGGCCTTGAAGTAATCACCGATGGTGCGCGCCACGTCGCCCTTGTAGAACGCATCGCGGCCACCGTCGGCGATTTTCTGCAGGGTGTCGGCCAGGTTCGGGTTCTTCCACATCTGGCCCTTGCGCGGGGCGTGACCGTCGATGGTGAACTGCTCGGTGAAGCCGGGGTACTTGGACAGGCGTGGCACCGAACGATCCCAGTAATAGGCAATCACTTCGGCCACGGGGTGGCCTTCGCGCGCGTAGCGGATGGCCGGGGCCAGATTGTCGGCCATCGGCTTGCGGCCGAAGCGGTCGTGCAGGGCGAACCAGCCGTCGACCGCGCCGGGCACCGATACCGGCAGCGGACCGGTGGCGGGGATCTCCTTGAGGCCACGGCGCTGGAACTCGGCCAGGGTGAGCGACTTCGGCGAACGTCCCGAGCCGTTGTAACCGTAAAGCTTCTTCGTCTTCGGGTCCCAGACGATGGCGAACAGGTCGCCGCCGATGCCGTTGCCGGTCGGCTCCATCAGCCCCAGCGCGGCGTTGGCGGCAATGGCGGCATCGACGGCCGAACCGCCGCCCTTCATCACGTCCAGCGCGATCTGGGTGGCCAGCGGCTGCGAGGTGGCGGCCATTGCGTGCGGGGCAATCACTTCGGAACGGGTGGCAAAGGTCTGGCCGGTGATGCGGTCGGCGGCACTGGACACGGCGGGGACCGCGGCCAGCACGGCAGCGGCAAGCAGGGAACGGGCAAGGCGTCGGGACACGGTTGGGGTCCGATGGAAGGGTGGTGTCCTGATCTTCGCCGCTTCGGGCGGCAGCCGGAATCGGGCAGAGGTCATGGGCGGCGGTACTTGGGTGGGTGCGGACCTTGGTCCGCACGGCCGTCGGTTTCGGTAGGCGCGGACCTTGGTCCGCACGGCCCTCGGTTTCGGTAGGTGCGGACCTTGGTCCGCACGGCCCTCGGTTTCGGTAGGTGCGGACCTTGGTCCGCACGGCCCTCGGTTTCGGTAGGTGCGGACCTTGGTCCGCACGGCCCTCGGTTTCGGTAGGTGCGGACCTTGGTCCGCACGGCCCTCGGTTTCGGTAGGTGCGGACCTTGGTCCGCACGGCCCTCGGTTTCGGTAGGTGCGGACCTTGGTCCGCACGGCCGTCGGTTTCGGTAGGTGCGGACCAAGGTCCGCACCTACCAGGGCAGGATGCCTGCACCGCTGCTGGCTTCGGGGAAGCCAGTGCGGACCAAGGTCCGCACCTACCAGGGCAGGATGCCTGCACCGCTGCTGGCTTCGGGGAAGCCAGTGCGGACCAAGGTCCGCACCTACCAGGGCAGGATGCCTGCACCGCTGCGGGCGTCGGTGAATCCAGGGCGCGGGGCGAAATCACCTGCAAATCCGCGCAAAAACCCCGCTGAAAAGAGTGAATTCCGGTTCACTGAAACACTTTCAGCGGCAACCATCCTTGTGCCGCAAGCCTTCTCGCCGGATACAGGCGAAACCGATGAAAAACCCGTTGCCAGGGTTGACACCGCCGAAATGGCTATGTTTCTCTCGATCCCATGCTGCAACGCCACCCGCCCCTGCGAACCGCTACTGAAGCCGCCGATTCCGGCGCCGCATCGCTGCGTTCGCTTCTCGTGCTCGTACTTATTAGCCAGCCCACAGGTGCGGGACGAGCCAGCGTGTAAGCAGACACCACACACCGGAACTCGATCAGAAACCCGCACCCACCCAGGTGCGGGTTTTTTCATTTCAGGACCTGGTTTCACACGCAACCACTCAGCCATCCAGCCACGACCATGCATACCGCCTCCCGCAAAACCCGGACCTGCACCACCACGCCCTGCCGTGGTGGCTGTGCCCGTGCGATGCGCGGCGCCTCCTCCCCCGTTTTCCCCTGACCGGCCGGTACGTCGCTTCGACTGCCGGCCGTCTTTTTTCTTCCCAGCCAAGGAACCTCCCCCATGAGCACCAACTCCCTGCCCCAGACCAAGATCGCCGTCATCGGTTACGGCAGCCAGGGCCGCGCCCACGCGCTGAACCTGCGTGAATCCGGCTTCGACGTGGTGGTAGGCCTGCGCCCGGGTGGCCCGACCGAAGCCAAGGCCCAGGCCGATGGTTTCACCGTGGTGGCTCCGGCTGACGCGGTGAAGGATGCCGACCTGGTGGCCGTGCTGACCCCGGACATGGTGCAGAAGAAGCTCTACAACGAGGTGCTGGCGCCGAACATGAAGCAGGGCGCCTGCCTGTTGTTCGCCCACGGCCTGAACGTGCACTACGGCATGATCGAACCGCGCGCCGACCTGGACGTGGTGCTGGTCGCGCCGAAGGGCCCGGGCGCGCTGGTGCGCCGCGAATACGAGATCGGTCGTGGCGTGCCGTGCATCTGGGCGGTCTACCAGGACACCAGCGGCCAGGCCGCGCAGCATGCGCAGGCCTATGCGGCCGGCCTGGGCGGCGCGCGCGCCAACCTGATCCAGACCACCTTCAAGGAAGAAACCGAAACCGATCTGTTCGGCGAACAGGCGGTGCTGTGCGGCGGTGCCTCGGCGCTGGTGCAGGCTGGCTTCGAAACCCTGGTGGAAGCCGGCTACCAGCCGGAAATCGCCTACTACGAAGTGCTGCACGAATTGAAGCTGATCGTGGACCTGTTCTACGAAGGCGGCATCTCGCGCATGCTGGAATTCATCTCGGAAACCGCGCAGTACGGTGACTACGTGAGCGGCCCGCGGGTGATCGACGCCGGCACCAAGGAGCGCATGAAGGAAGTCCTGAAGGACATCCAGGACGGCACCTTCACCAAGAACTGGGTGGCCGAGTACGAAGCGGGCCTGCCGAACTACAACAAGTTCAAGCAGGCCGACCTGGAGCACCCGATCGAAAAGGTAGGCAAGGAACTGCGCGCCAAGATGGTCTGGTTGCAAGGACAGGCCGCGTAACCACGCGGCCCTCCCCCACCCGCTTTGCAAGGTTCCCCCCATGAACTCTTCCACACACCGCAGCGCGCCGCCCAACGGCGCGCGCTGGCTGACCCAGGCGCTGGAGGCCGAGGGTGTCCGTACGCTGTTCGGTTACCCGGGCGGCACCATCATGCCGTTCTACGACGCGCTGGTGGATTCGGCGCTGAAGCACATCCTGGTGCGCCATGAGCAGGGCGCGGCGCTGGCAGCCAACGGCTTTGCCCGCGCCAGCGGCCAGGTCGGCGTCTGCGTGGCCACTTCCGGCCCGGGCGCGTCGAACCTGGTGACCGGCATCGCCGATGCGATGCTGGATTCGGTGCCCATGGTCTGCATCACCGGCCAGGTCGGCACGCCACTGCTGGGCACCGATGCCTTCCAGGAACTGGATGTGTTTGGCCTGACCATGCCCATCGTCAAGCACAGCTGGCTGGTGCGCAGCGTCGATGACCTGCCGCGCGTGGTGGCCGATGCCTTCCGCATCGCCCGCGAAGGCCGCCCCGGCCCGGTGCTGATCGACCTGCCCAAGGACGTGCAGCTGGCCGATGCCAGCCATCTGCCGGCCCATGTGCCGACCAGCGTTGAACCGCCGGCGGCCGCCGCCGATGCCACCATTGCTGAAGCCATCGCCGCGCTGGCCGCGGCCGAAAAGCCGGTGGTCTACGCCGGCGGTGGCATCGCCCTGGGCGAGGCCGTGCAGGACCTGCGCGACTTCGTCGAGGCCAGCGCCATCCCCACCGTGATGACCCTGCGTGGCCTGGGCGCGCTGCCCCCGCAGCACCCGCAGTCGCTGGGCATGCTGGGCATGCACGGCACCCGTGCGGCGAACATGGCCGTGCAGGAGAGCGATCTGCTGCTGGTGCTGGGTGCACGCTTCGATGACCGTGCCACCGGCAAGCTGGCCGAGTTCGCCCCGTTCGCCCGCGTGGTCCACATCGACGCCGACGCGTACGAAATCTCCAAACTGCGCAGCGCCGATGTCGCCGTGCCCGGCAACGTGGGCCATGCGATCCGCGCCCTGCGTGCGGCCTTCCCCTCCCCCAAGGCCCACCAGGACGCATGGCGCAAGCGCTGTGCACAGCACCGTGATCGCTTCGCCGCCCGCTACGACGCGCCGGGCCAGCACATCTACGCCCCGGCGCTGCTGAAGCGGCTGAGCGAACTGGCCCCGTCCGATGCGGTGATCGCCTGCGATGTTGGCCAGCACCAGATGTGGGTTGCCCAGCACTGCCGCTTCAACCACCCGCGCAACCACCTGACCAGTGGCGCACTGGGCACCATGGGCTTCGGCCTGCCCGCAGCGATGGGGGCGCAGTTCGCCTGCCCCGACCGTACCGTGGTGCTGGTGTCCGGCGATGGCAGCTTCATGATGAACGTGCAGGAACTGGCCACCATCGCCCGTTGCCGCCTGCCGGTGAAGATCGTGCTGCTGGACAACAGTTCGCTGGGCATGGTGCGGCAGTGGCAGGAACTGTTCTTCGCCGAGCGCTACAGCGAGATCGACCTGTCCGACAACCCGGACTTCGTGGCTCTGGCCAAGGTGTTCGGCATTGCCGCCACCCGCATCGACACCCGCGACGACGTGGAAGGTGGCCTGGCCGCGCTGCTGGCCGAGCCGGGCCCGGCCCTGCTGCACGTGGCCATCGACGCCCGCGCCAACGTATGGCCGCTGGTGCCGCCCAACACCGCCAACAGCACCATGCTGGAAAGCAATCCCGCCCACGCCCGCCAGGAGACCCCCAATGCAATACCGGCTTGACCTGGTGCTGCACCCGGCCGAGGGCGCGCTGCTGCGCGTGATCGGCATGGCCGAACGCCGCGGCTTCGCGCCGCGCGCGATCAGCGGCGCGCCAGTGGACAGCGACGAAGGCCGCTGGCACCTGCAGCTGGTGGTGGACGGGCAGCGCCCGGCCGAAACGCTGTGCCGGCAGATCGAAAAGATCTACGACTGCGTGTCGGTGCAGATCACCGCACTGGAAGGAGCCGCATCATGAACACCCGTATCGTAGAAACCACGGTGCCGGTACGGGGGCGTCTTCTTCGTCGCCCGTTCGCGCATGCGGCGCCGTGCCGCCGCCCGCAGGTGGCCCATGCCGGCCGCTGATGCCAGCACCGAAAGCGATGTCGGCGACGTAAGCGTTGCCGACGTTCTGGCTGCGCAGGCCCGCCTGCGCCGCTTCCTGCCGCCTACCCCGCTGCACCATGCCGAACGCTTCGGTACCTGGCTGAAGCTGGAGAACCTGCAGCGCACCGGCTCCTACAAGGTGCGTGGTGCGCTGAACGCGCTGCTGGCCGGCCGCGAACGCGGTGATACCCGGCCGGTCATCTGCGCCTCGGCCGGCAACCACGCCCAGGGCGTGGCCTGGGCCGCCTATCGCCTGGACGTGCCAGCCATCACCGTGATGCCGCACGGCGCACCGGCCACCAAGATCGCCGGCGTCGCCCACTGGGGCGCCACCGTGCGCCAGCACGGCAACAGCTATGACGAGGCCTATGCCTTCGCCGTGGAACTGGCGCAGCGCCACGGCTACCGTTTCCTGTCGGCGTTCGACGATGCCGACGTGATTGCCGGCCAGGGCACGGTCGGCATCGAACTGGCCGCCCACGCCATGGACGTGGTGATCGTGCCGATCGGCGGCGGTGGCCTGGCGTCCGGCGTGGCGCTGGCACTGAAATCGCAGGGCGTGCGCGTGATCGGCGCGCAGGTCGAGGGCGTGGATTCCATGGCCCGCGCGATCAGCGGTGACGTGCGCGAGATCGCACCGGTGCCGTCGCTGGCCGACGGTGTACGGGTGAAGATTCCCGGCTTCCTGACCCGCCGCCTCTGCACCTCGCTGCTGGACGACGTGGTGATCGTGCGCGAAGCCGAACTGCGCGAGACGCTGGTGCGGCTGGCGCTGGAAGAACACATCATCGCCGAAGGCGCCGGTGCGCTGGCGCTGGCCGCCGGGCGCCGCGTGGCCGGCCGCCGCAAGTGTGCGGTGGTGTCCGGCGGCAACATCGACGCCGGTGTGCTGGCCGGCCTGCTCACCGACATCCGCCCGCGGCCGCCGCGCAAACCGCGCAGGCGCCGCACCGACGCCAACCGTACGCCACCGCGCTCGCCCGCCAAGGCCAGCGTTCCCACCGCTTCCCCTTCCCCTTCCCACCTGCAAGCCGCAACGCCCGCTGTCGAGGAGATTTCCCTGTGACCACCATCGAACGAATTACCACCCCGCGCATCCGCATCTTCGACACCACCCTGCGTGACGGCGAGCAGTCCCCCGGCTGCAGCATGAGCCCGCCGCAGAAGCTGGTGATGGCGCGTGCGCTGGACGAACTGGGCGTGGACATCATCGAGACCGGCTTCCCGGCCAGCTCGCAGTCCGACCGCGAAGCGATGGCCCTGATCGGCCGTGAGCTGCGCCGCCCCAGCCTGACCCTGGCCGTGCTGTCGCGCTGCCTGCAGGCCGACATCGAAACCTCGGCGCGCGCCCTGGAAGCTGCGGCCAACCCGCGCCTGCACGTGTTCCTGTCGACCAGCCCGCTGCACCGCGAACACAAGCTGCGCATGACCCGCGAGCAGGTGCTGGAATCGGTGCGCAAGCACGTGACCCTGGCGCGCTCGTACATCGACGACGTGGAGTTCTCCGCCGAAGATGCCACCCGTACCGAGCTGGACTATCTGATCGAGGTCTCGCGGGTGGCCATCGCCGCCGGTGCCACCACCATCAACCTGCCCGACACCGTGGGCTTCACCACCCCGGAAGAAATCCGCGCGATGTTCCAGCAGGTGATCGCCGGCGTGGCCGATGTCCCCAACGCGGCCAACGTGATCTTCAGCGCGCACTGCCACAACGATCTGGGCCTGGCCGTGGCCAACTCGCTGGCCGCCGTCGAAGGCGGCGCACGCCAGGTCGAGTGCACGATCAATGGCATCGGCGAGCGCGCCGGCAACTGCTCGCTGGAAGAGATCACCATGGCGCTGAAGGTGCGCCAGGCGTTCTACGAGCAGGACACCGCCATCAACACCCCGCGCATCGTCGGCACCTCGCAGCTGCTGCAGCGCCTGGTCGGCATGCCGGTACAGCGCAACAAGGCCATCGTGGGCGCCAATGCCTTCGCCCATGAATCGGGCATCCACCAGCACGGCATGCTGCGCCACCGCGGCACCTACGAAATCATGCGTCCGGAAGACGTGGGCTGGGAAGATTCGCAGATGGTGCTGGGCCGCCACAGCGGCCGCGCCGCCGTGGAGTCGCGCCTGCGTGCGCTGGGCTTCTGGCTGGAAGAAGACGAGCTGAAGCTGGTGTTCGAGCAGTTCAAGGGCCTGTGCGAGCAGCAGCGCGTGGTAACCGATGCGGATCTGCAGACCCTGATGCAGGGCGGGTCCAACGCGCAGGGCTATCGCCTGGCTTCGATGACCATCAGCGATGTCGGCAGCCGCGCCAACGCCCTGGTGGAACTGTCCGACCCCGAAGGCAACCGCGTGGCCGAGACCGCGCAGGGCGATGGACCCGTCGACGCCCTGTTCGGCGCGCTGTCGGCCGCCACCGGCGTGCAGCTGATGCTGGACAGCTACCAGGTGCACAGCGTGGGCATCGGCGCCGATGCGCGCGGCGAGGCCAACCTGAGCGTGCGCCATGAAGGCATCGAGTACGACGGTACCGGCACCAGCAAGGACATCATCGAAGCCTCTGCACTGGCCTGGTTGGATGTGGCCAACCGTCTGCTGCGCCAGCGCCAGGCCGCCGCCAGCACCACCGAAACCGCGACCCCCGCCACCGCCTGAGGACTGTGACATGAGCGCCTTCGACACCCCCACCACGGCCTCGGCCGGCCAGCAGTGGAATGCCCAGGACTATGCGATCGACGCCGGCTTCGTGCCGCTGCTCGGCGGTGCGGTTGCGCGCCTGCTCGACCCGCGCGCCGGCGAGCGCATCCTGGACCTGGGCTGTGGCGATGGCGTGCTCACCACCGAACTGGCACTGAGCGGCGCCCGCCTGCACGGCGTGGATGCCTCGCCCGAGCTGGTGATCGCCGCCCGCGCGCGCGGCGTCGATGCGCAGGTGATGGACGGCCACGCGCTGGCCTTTCACAGTGAATTCGATGCGGTGTTCAGCAACGCCGCGCTGCATTGGATGGGCAACCCCGACCGCGTGCTGGAAGGCGTGCGCCGGGCGTTGCGTCCTGGCGGCCGCTTCGTCGCCGAGTTCGGCGGCCATGGCAACGTGGCCACGATCATCGCCGCGGTGCAGGCCGCACGCGTGGCCCATGGCCATGGCGCCAGTGCGTTCCAGTGGTACTTCCCCACTGCCGATGCCTACGCCGACCGCCTGCGCCAGCACGGCTTCCAGGTGCAGTTGATCGAAACCACGCCACGCCCCACCGCACTGCCGACCGGCGTGGCCGGCTGGCTGCGGGTGTTCGCCGCGCCGCTGCTGGACGACCTGCCAGCCGACGCCCGCGCCACCGTGCGCGACGCCGCGGCGGCCCTTCTGGACGACCTGCCGCGTGACGCCGCTGGCCAGCCGCTGGCCGACTACGTGCGCCTGCGCGTGCTCGCCCGCCGTCGCTGACTTGACCGTTTCATACTCTTTACTGATGTTCGCTATCTCGTACTTCTGCCAGGCATACGCATGACTTCCGCACCCCGCACCCTGTACGACAAACTGTGGGACGCCCACGTGGTGGTTCCCGAATCCGACAGCGCCCCCGCGGTGCTGTACATCGACCTGCACCTGATCCACGAGGTCACCTCGCCGCAGGCCTTCACCGAGCTGCGCGCGCGCGGCCTGGCGCCGCGCCGCCCGGACCGCACCAAGGCGACGATGGACCATTCCACCCCGACCCTGCCGGCCGGTGCCGACGGCAAGCTGCCCTATGCCAGCGCCGCCTCCGAAGCGCAGGTGGCCACCCTGGCGCGCAACTGCGCCGAGTACGGCATCGAACTGTTCGACATGGCTTCGGACAACCGCGGCATCGTCCACGTCATCGCGCCGGAACAGGGCTTCACCCAGCCGGGCATGACCATCGTCTGCGGTGACAGCCACACCTCCACCCACGGTGCGTTCGGCTCGCTGGCCTTCGGCATCGGCACCAGCGAAGTGGGCCACGTGCTGGCCACCCAGTGCCTGCTGCAGCGCAAGGCCAAGACCTTGGCGATCACCGTCGACGGCGCGCTGGCGCCGGGCGTGGGCGCCAAGGACGTGGTGCTGCACATCATCGGCGTGATCGGCGTGAACGGTGGCACCGGCCATGTGATCGAGTTCCGTGGCAGCACCATCGAAGCGATGGACATGGAACAGCGCATGACCCTGTGCAACATGTCCATCGAAGCCGGCGCGCGCGCCGGCATGGTGGCCCCGGACCAGGTCACCTTCGACTTCGTGGCCAACACCCCGCGCGGCCCCAAGGGCGCCGACTTCGCTGCCGCCGTGGCACGCTGGCAGCAGCTGCGCAGCGATGACGGCGCACGCTTCGACAGCGAAGTGCGCATCGATGCCGCCGACATCCGCCCCACCCTGACCTGGGGCACCCACCCGGGTACCGCCATCGCGGTGGACGCGCCGATTCCGGCCGCCAACGATGCCGCCGCGCAGAAGGGCCTGGACTACATGCACTTCCAGCCCGGCCATGCCCTGGCCGGTACGCCGGTGGACGTGGTGTTCGTCGGCTCCTGCACCAACGGCCGCCTGAGCGACATGCGCGAAGTGGCGCAGGTGCTGCGTGGCCGCCACGTGGCCGACGGCGTGCGCATGCTGGTGGTGCCGGGTTCGGAAATCGTCAAGCGCCAGGCCGAGGCCGAAGGCATCCACGAGATCGTGCGTGCCGCCGGTGCCGAATGGCGCGAGCCGGGCTGTTCGATGTGCATCGCCATGAACGGTGACCTGGTCGCCCCCGGCCAGCTGGCCGTGAGCACCAGCAACCGCAACTTCGAGGGCCGCCAGGGCCCCGGTTCGCGCACCCTGCTGGCCTCGCCGATGAGCGCGGCCTGGGCCGCGGTGAAGGGCCAGGTGGCCGATACCCGCGAACTGTTCGCACAGGAGGTGGCGTGATGGCCGGTTTCCGTACCCTGACCTCGTCCAGCGTGGTGCTGGCGCAGACCAACATCGACACCGACCAGATCATCCCGGCGCGGTTCCTGTCCACCACCGAGCGCGCTGGCCTGGGCCGCAACGCGTTCAATGACTGGCGCTGGCAGGCCGACGGTGCGCCGGTGGCCGACTTCGCCTTCAACCAGCCGCACAACGCCGGCCGCAGCATCCTGCTGGCGGGCCGCAACTTCGGCTGTGGTTCTTCACGCGAGCACGCGCCTTGGGCGCTGACCGACCTGGGCCTGCGCGCCATCGTCAGCAGCGAGATCGCCGATATCTTCCGCGGCAATTCGCTGAAGAACGGCCTGCTGCCGATCGTGCTGGACGAGGCCGACGTGCAGGCGCTGATGCAGCGCCCGGACGACGAGCTGACCATCGATGTGGCCGCGCGCGAGCTGCGCACGCCCGATGGCCGGGTGTATTCCTTCCCGCTGGATGGCTTCTCGCAGACCTGCCTGCTGGAAGGCGTGGACCAGTTGGGGTATCTGTTGGGCCGTGTCCCTGAAATCGAACGTTACGAGAGTGAGCATGCACGCTGAGATTGTTGTTCTGCCCGGTGATGGCATCGGCCCGGAAGTGGCCGCCGCCGCGGTTGCCGTCCTGAAGGCCGTCGCCGAACGCTTCAACCACACCTTCACCTTCAGCGAGCACGATATCGGCGGCATCGCCATCGACCGCCACGGCGAACCGCTGCCGGCCACCACTCTGGCCGCCTGCCAGGCGGCCAACGCCGTGCTGCTGGGCGCCGTGGGTGGCCCGAAGTGGTCCGACCCCAATGCCAAGGTGCGCCCGGAACAGGGCCTGCTGGCGATCCGCAAGGCACTGGGCCTGTACGCCAACCTGCGCCCGGTGCGCACCCATGAAGCCGCACTGCACGCCTCGCCGATCAAGGCCGAGCTGCTGCAGGGCGTGGACTTCGTGGTGGTGCGCGAACTGACCGGTGGCATCTACTTCGGCGACAAGACCCGCGATGCGGACAGCGCCAGCGACCTGTGCCGCTACACCGTGACCGAGATCGAGCGCGTGCTGCGCAGCGCCTTCCGCCTGGCGCAGCAGCGTCGCGGCAAGGTCACTTCGGTGGACAAGGCCAACGTGCTGGAAACCTCGCGCCTGTGGCGCGACGTGGCCGCACGCATCGGTCGCGAGGAATTCCCGGACGTTGCGCTGGAGCACCAGCTGGTCGATTCAATGGCCATGCACCTGCTGGCCAAGCCGCGCGAGTACGACGTGATCGTGACCGAGAACATGTTCGGCGACATCCTCACCGATGAGGCCTCGATGCTGGCCGGCTCGCTGGGTCTGCTGCCGTCGGCGTCGCTGGGTGAACCGGGCGCGGTGGGCATCTACGAACCGATCCACGGTTCGGCACCGGATATCGCCGGCAAGGGCATTGCCAACCCCTACGCGACGATCTTCAGCGCGGCGATGCTGCTGCGCCATTCGCTGGGGCTGGAAGCGGAAGCCGCCGTCGTCGAAGCAGCCGTGCATGCGGTGCTGGACGACGGCGTGTTCACCGCCGACCTGGCCGCCAAGGGCCAGGCGGTGAGCACGGCGGCCGCCACCGACGCGGTGTTGGCGAAGCTGCGCTGACCCATCGGCAACACCTGTAGAGCCGAGCCATGCTCGGCTCATTCGACAGCAGTCGAGCATGGCTCGACTCTACAGGTAGCAGGCAGCCACGCTATGCGTGTCTGCTTTACTTGGTCGTGTACCCACCGTTGACCAGCACGGTCTGCCCGGTCATCCACCAGCCATCGGTCACCAGGAACCGGATCCACGGCACGATATCGGCAATGTCGGTCAGGCCGGTACGGGTGAACGCCGACAGCGCCGCTGCAGTCTTGTGATACGCCTGCGCATCGGCACTCTCTGCCGGGTAGAAGAACGGCGTGTCCATCGGGCCCGGACCGATCGCGGTCACCGAGATGCCGCGTTCGCCGAACTCCTTCGATGCTGCACGGGTGAAGTGCTCGACCGGCGCCTTGGTGCCGGCGTAGCTGGAGTAGAACGGCGTGTAGGCACCCAACAACGACGTGACCAGGGTGCAGATGCGGCCGCCGTCGTTGACGTGACGGCCGGCCTCCTTGAGGAAGAAGAACGCGGCCTTGGCGTTGACCGCGCTCATCTCGTCGTACTCCGCTTCACTGATCTCCAGCATCGGCTTCTTCAGCACTTTGCCAACCGTATTGATCGCGATATCGGGCCGACCGACCGCCGCCACGGCATCGCCAAACAGGCGCTCCACCGCTGCCGCCGAGGTCAGGTCACCCTGCAGGGCAATGGCCTTGCTGCCAGCAGCCTGCACGGCGGCGACAGTGGCCTCTGCGTCGGCCTGGCTGGCGGCGCTGTTGTAGTGGACCACGATGGCGCTGGCGCCCTGGGCGGCGAAATCGCGGGCAATCAGCCCACCCAGGTTCTTGGCGCCACCGGCGATCAGCACGGTCTTGCCCTTCAGGGAATGGTCGGTCATGGCGTCGGTCTCGGGAGGGGGCTGCCCGGGGTGGCAACCCTGCCCTGACGACGATATCGTGCGGAAAAAGCGGATAAAGCCCGCCACATTGACTTAACTTTCCAGAGCCAGCGAACAATGGACCGGATCGATCGCTTCCGCATCTTCACCCGGGTCGTTGAATGCGCCAGCTTCACCCGCGCCGCCGACCAGCTCGGCCTGCCCCGCTCTACGGTCTCTGCGGCGGTGGCCGAACTGGAACAGCGGCTCGGCACCCGCCTGCTGCAGCGCTCCACCCGCCGCGTATCCACCACCCATGACGGCGACGTATTCCATGCACGCTGCCTGCGCCTGCTCGCTGAAGTCGAAGACGCCGAATCACTTTTCCGCCAGGACGACGCGCAGCCGGTAGGCCTGCTGAAGATCGACGTGCCCAGCCGCATCGGCCGCCGCATCATCGCCCCGGCCCTGCCCGACTTTTTCGCGCGCCATCCGCAGGTGGAAGTGGACCTGGGCATGACCGACCGCGCGGTGAACCTGATCGAAGACGGCTGCGATGCGGTGCTGCGGGTCGGCCAACTGGGCGATTCCAGCCTGGTGGCACGCACGTTGGGAGCGCTGGATTTCGCCAACGTGGCGTCACCGGCTTACCTGCGCGAGAACGGCGTGCCGCAGCAACCTGCCGACCTGCAGCAGCACCGTGCGGTGAACTACGCCTCGCCGACCACGGCGCGGGTGGAACCATGGGAGTGGCAGGAGGGCAGCCAGCTGCGCACGCTGCCGATGCCCGGCTGGGTGCGGGTGAACAGCGCGGAGGCATCCATCGCCTGCTGCGTGGCCGGGTTGGGGCTGTTGCAGATTCCCCGCTACGACGTACAGGAAGAACTGCGCTCTGGCGCTCTGGTGGAGGTGATGCCGCAGTACGCGGCACAGCCTTTGCCGGTCACCCTGCTGCTGCCACATCGGCAGCACCGTGCGCAGCGTGTGCAGGTGTTCATCGAGTGGCTGCTGCCGGTATTACGGGAGGGTCTGCAGCTTCAGTAGATCCACGCCATGCGTGGATGCAGCCATGCGTGCCAACCAAGGTTGGCACCTACCAAGCGGTGGATCCACGCCATGCGTGGATGCAGCCATGCGTGCCAACCAAGGTTGGCACCTACCAAGCGGTAGAGCCACGCCATGCGTGGCTGCGGCCATGCGTGCCAACCAAAGTTGGCACCTACCAAGCGGTGGAACCACGCCATGCGTGGCTGCGGCCATGCGTGCCAACCAAGGTTGGCACCTACCAAGGCGGTAGGGCCACGCCATGCGTGGCTGCGGCCATGCGTGCCAACCAAGGTTGGCACCTACCAGAGGCGGTGGCCGAAAACCCGGGGCGTCATGCCCCGGATTCGTCCGGCTTCACCCGGAACCAGGCGGCGTACAGCGCCGGCAGGAACACCAGGGTCAGTACGGTGCCGACGATCAGGCCGCCCATGATCGAGATCGCCATCGAGCCGTAGAACGCGCTGCGCGACAGCGGAATCATCGCCAGCACCGCGGCCAGCGCGGTCAGCACGATCGGGCGGAAGCGGCGGACGGTGGCATCGATGATGGCGTGCCAGCGGTCGTGCCCAGCGTCGATGTCCTGCTGGATCTGGTCGATCAGGATCACCGAGTTGCGCATGATCATGCCGGCCAGCGCGATCGTGCCCAGCAAGGCCACGAAACCGAACGGTGCGCGGAACAGCAGCAGGAACAGCGTTGCGCCGATGATGCCCAGCGGCGCGGTGACCAGCACCATGGCCGCACGCGAGAAGCTGCGCAGCTGCAGCATCAGCAGGGTGGCCACCACGATCAGGAACAGCGGCATGCCGGCCTTGATCGAATCCTGGCCGCGGGTGGAGTCTTCCACCGAACCGCCGGTTTCCAGCAGGTAGCCACTGGGCAGCCCGGCACGGATGCCATCCAGGGTCGGCACGATCTGCTGCACCACATCCAGCGCCTGCATGCCATCGCTGATGTCCGCACGCACGGTGACCGTCGGCAGGCGGTTGCGGTGCCAGATGATGCCGTCTTCGAAGGCGTACTCCAGGCGCGCGACCTGCGACAGGGTCACGGCGGTACCGCCGCTGGTCGGAATGGCCAGGCTGCCCAGCAGGTCCAGCTGCGCGCGCTCGTTGTCCGGCCCCCGCAGCAGCATCTCGATCTGGCGGTTGCCTTCACGATAGGTGCTCACGCTCATGCCCGACAGCGAACTGCTGAGGAACTGGCTGACCTGGGCGCTGCTCACCCCCAGCGCGCGTGCACGGTCCTGGTCGATCACCAGCCGCACCACCTTGCTCGGCTCGCTCCAGTCCAGGTTGACGTTCATCACGTGCGGGTTCTCGCGCACCTTGGCCTCGACCTGGCGCGCGATGGCCTGCACCTGGGCGATGTGTTCGCCCGACACGCGCATCTGCACCGGATAGCCCACCGGCGGACCGTTCTCGAGCCGGGTCACGCGCATCTGCACGTCCGGGAACTGCTTGATCACGTCCTTCAGCATCCAGTCGCGGGTGCTTTCGCGCGCCTTGGCATCGTCGGTAAGCACCACGAACTGGGCGAAGTTGGTGGCCGGCAACTGCTGGTCCAGCGGCAGGTAGAAGCGCGGCGAACCGGTGCCGACGTAGGCCACGTAGTTGCTGATGCCTGCGCGCCCCTTCAGCAGTTTTTCCAGCTTGTCGGCCTGGGCCTGGGTGGCGGCCAGCGACGCACCTTCGGCCAGTTCGATGTCCACCATCAACTCGGGGCGGGTGGAATCGGGGAAGAACTGCTGCGGCACGAAGCGGAACAGCAGCAACGACCCGACGAACAGCGCGATGGTTGCGGCGATCACCCACCAGCGGTGGCGCAGGCAACGGTCCAGGAACGCGCGGAAGCGGGTGTAGAACGGCCGCTGGTACGGATCATGGTCGTGGTCGTGCTGCTTGGGCAGGATCCAGCGCGCCAGCGCCGGGTGGCGGTCGGCCCACTGCAGGCGGCGCGCATGCCAGCGTGCAGCCAGGCTGCCGGGCTTGGGCGGCTGCGGATTGAACAGGTCCGGCAGCATCTTGTCGCCCAGGTAGGGAATGAACAGCACTGCCGCGATCCACGACACCACCAGGGCGATGGTCACCACCTGGAACAGCGAGCGGGTGTATTCGCCGGTACTGGACGCGGCCGTAGCGATCGGCAGGAAGCCGGCCGCGGTGATCAGGGTGCCGGTCAGCATCGGGAACGCGGTCGATTCCCAGGCAAAGCTGGCCGCGCGCAGGCGGTCGTAGCCCTGCTCCATCTTGGTGGCCATCATTTCCACCGCGATGATCGCATCGTCCACCAGCAGGCCCAGCGCCAGCACCAACGCGCCCAGCGAGATCTTGTGCAGGCCGATGTCGAAGTAGTGCATGACGAAGAAGGTCATCGCCAGCACCAGCGGGATGGTCACGCCGACCACCAGACCGGTACGCAGGCCCAGCGAGAAGAAGCTGACCAGCAGCACGATCACCACCGCTTCGGTCAGCACCTGCACGAACTCGCCGACCGATTCCTCCACCGCATGCGGCTGGTCGGACACCTTGCGCAGCTGCATGCCGGCCGGAAGGGTCTTCTGCAGGCGCTCGAACTCGGCGTCCAGCGTGGCCCCCAGCTTGAGGATGTCACCGCCGTCCTTCATCGCCACGGCCAGGCCGATCGCATCCTGACCCATGAAACGCATCTTCGGCGAGGCGGGATCGGCGAAGCCACGCTTGATCTCGGCAATGTCGCCCAGGTGCACGGTGCGCTCGCCGGCCTGGATCGGGAAGCGGCGGATGTCGTCGATGGAATCGAACTGACCGGTCACGCGCAACTGCACGCGGTCGGTCGGGGTTTCGAAGAAGCTGCTGGCGGTCACCGCGTTCTGATCGGCCAGGGCCTGCTGCACCTGCTGCAGCGACACGCCCAGCGTGGCCAGCTTGGTGTTGGACAGCTCGATCCAGACCTTCTCGTCCTGCAGGCCAACCAGATCGATCTTGCCCACGTCGGGCACGCGCTGCAGTTCCAGCTGGATGCGGTCGGCGTAGTCACGCATCACTGCGTAATCGAAGCCTTCGCCGGTCAAGGCGTAGATGTTGCCGAAGGTATCGCCGAACTCATCGTTGTAGAACGGGCCGACGATCTCGCGCGGCAAGGTGGCGCGGATATCGCCCACGCGCTTGCGCACCTGGTACCAGAGGTCGGGAATCTGCTTGGAACGCAGGCTGTCGCGGGCCATGAAGATCACCTGCGATTCGCCCGGGCGCGAGTACGAGCGGATGAACTCGTATTCGCCGGTGTTCATCAGCGCTTTCTCGATCGGCTCGGTCACCTGCCGCGAAACCTGCTCGGCGGTGGCGCCGGGCCACATCGTGCGCACCACCATCGCCTTGAAGGTGAACGGCGGATCTTCGGACTGCCCCAGATGCTTGTACGACCATGCGCCGATGACGGCGAAGGCGAGCATGGCAAACAGCACCAGCGGGCGGTTGCCCAGCGCCCACTCGGAAAGATTGAAGCGGCGCATGGCTCAGTGTTCCTTGGCGGCGGGCGCAGTCGGTGCCAGCACCGGGCGGTTCTGCCGGTCCACCGGCGCCACCACCTGGCCTTCGCGCAGCAGATGACCGCCGGCGGCCACCACCCAATCACTCGCCGCTACGCCGGACAGCACCGGTACGGCCTGCGCACCGTAGGCGCCGACCTTGACCTGCGTCGCCTTCAGCGCGCCGGTGGCAGGATTGACCACCCACACGCTGGCCTGGCCATCGGCGCCGCGCTGCACGGCGGCCAGCGGCAACTGCAGCGTGCCGCTGCGGCCCGCCGTGGCGAACACCCGTGCGCTCTGGCCCAGTTCCACTTCGCTCAGCGCTTCCGGCGCCAAGCTGACGCGGGTGGCGTAGGTGCGGGCCTGCGCATCGGCGGCTGGGGCGATTTCACGCAGGGTGCCGGGCAACATCTGGCCCGGGCGGTTCCACAGTTCCACCTGTACGGCCTGGCCGACCTGGTAGTCGCGGATCGAGCTTTCCGGCAGGGCGATCAGCACCTCGCGGCCCCCGTCGGCGGCCAGGGTGAACACCGTCTGCCCGGCACTGACCACCTGCCCGGCCTCGGCCTGGCGGCTGGCGATCACGCCATCGGCCGGTGCCCGCAGCTGCGCGTACTCGGCCTGGTTGCGGGCCACGGCCAGGTTGGCCCGGGCGGCATTGGCCTGGCCCTGCGCCGCCTTGAAAGCGGCGGTCTGCTGGTCCAGCGCCGATCGGCTCACCAACTGGTCTTCGGCCAGCTTCGCGTAGCGCTTCTGGTCATCGCGGGCGCGCACCAGGTCGGCTTCGGCCGCCGCCAACTGGGCCTGCGACGCCGCTGCCTGCGAGGCGTAGTCGGCCACGTCCAGTTCGGCCAGCAGCTGGCCCTTCTTCACCCGTTCACCGGCATCGACGTGGCGCTTGACCAGGTTCCCGCCCACCCGGAACGACAGCGGGCTTTCCTGGCGCGCACGCACCTCACCGGGATACGCCGCCGGCGCCTGCCCGTCCTGGGTGACCGGGTGGACCACCAGCACCGGCAGGGCCGGCGCCGGCTCGGCCGCCTGCTTGCCACACGCTGCCAGCACCACGGCCAGCGCACCTACGCCCAACCAACGCATGTTCTTCATGGCGATACGACCTGAAAGGAAATCCGGAGGACCACGGCGGCAACACTCTGTTACGCCACGGACATTATTGAACCAGCCGGTATAGTATAAATATCGAACCGCGTGGTCTAGTATTACGGCAATGAGTTCCCCCACTTCCCGCAAGCCGTCGGCCAAGGCCACTGCCAAGGCCGCCGGGCCCGGGCGTCCGAAGGACCTGGGCAAGCGCGCTGCCATCCTGGAAGCGGCCAAAGTGCTGTTCATCGAACAGGGCTACAGCGGCGTCAGCATGGACAGCATCGCCGCCCAGGCTGGCGTATCGAAGCTGACCGTTTACAGCCATTTCGGCGACAAAGAGACCCTGTTCTCGCAGGCGGTGCAGTCCAAGTGCATCGAGATGCTGCCCGATGCGCTGTTCGTGGCCGACGCCGAGGGCCCGCTGCGCGACCAGCTGCTGGGCATTGGCGTGGCCTTCTTCGAGCTGATCACCTCGGACGCGGCGCTGTCGATCCAGCGGGTAATGATGGCCCCGGAAACCGACGCGCGCCTGCGCGAACTGTTCTGGCAGGCCGGCCCGCTGCGCACCTGCGAGGCGCTGGCCGAGTTCCTGCGCTCGCGCACGGCACGCGGCGAACTGCAGATCGACGACTTTGCCCAGGCCGGGCAACAGTTCCTGACCCTGGTGAAGGGCGAGGTGCACATGCATATGATGTGCGGCATGCCATTGTCCCCGGCCGAGACCGACGCCACGACCCATGTGGCCGCCAGCGTCGATTTCTTCCTGCGCGCCTACGCCCCGCGAGGGGCCGGAAACGACCGAAACGCACCAACCTGAACGAACCGGAGGTCGCGATGACTTCCGGCACTGCGACCCCGGCCACCCGGCAGCTGATGCTCTGGGCGCGCCGCCGGCCTCCGGCACCGGTAAAATGGCCGGCCCACTGCGCTGGATTTGAACCTCATGACGATTGATTACGCCCACGCCCGCGAACTGATGGTAGAACAGCAGATCCGTCCCTGGGACGTGCTGGACATCAAGGTGCTCGACGTCCTGGCCCGCCTGCCGCGCGAGGCCTTCGTCGCCGACGCGCGCCGTGCGCTGGCCTACACCGATGTCGAACTGCCCATCGGCAACGGCCAGAAGATGATGAAGCCGGTGATCGAAGGCCGCACCCTGCAGGCGCTGGATCTGCAGCCGGGTGATGAAGTGCTGGAGATCGGTACCGGCAGCGGTTTCCTGTCGGCCTGCATCGGCGCGCTGGCGCGCGACGTGTTGAGCCTGGAAATCGACCCGGAACTGGCCGCCGCTGCGCGCGCGCGCCTGGACGCTTCCGGCCTGGGCACCAACGTGCGGGTGGAAGTGGCCGATGCCCTGACCTGGCAGACCGATCGCCGCTTCGACGTGATCTGTGTCACTGGCGCAGTGGACGTGGTGCCGTCACAGTTCGCCTCGTGGCTGCGTCCGGGCGGTCGCCTGTTCGTGATCCACGGCCGTTCGCCGGCCATGGAAGCGCTGCTGGTGAAGGCCGACGGCAGCACCGAATCGCTGTTCGAGACCGATATCGATTACCTGCGCGGTGCCGCCCCGGCACCCCAGTTCCACCTCTGAGTCCAAGGAAGCCGCAATGATCCGCCGATCCCTCGCTGTTGCGCTGGCCACTGCCCTGCTGCCGTTGTCTGCCCATGCCGCCGACCTGCTGCAGGTCTACGAAATGGCGCGCAACGGTGACCCGCAGCTGGCCGCTGCCGAATCGACCCGGCTGTACGACAAGGAAGGCGCCGTGCAGGCACGCGCTGCCCTGCTGCCGCAGATCAACGGCACCGCCGCGCTGAACCGCACGCGCAGCGAAGCCAATGCCGATGCCAATTCCGGTTCGGTGATGAGCAAGCGCCGCAGCTACACGGTCGATGGCAGCCAGACGCTGTTCAACTGGACCCAGATCAGCAACCTGCGTTCGCAGCGCGAGCTGAGCAAGGCGGCGGATTTCACCCTCGATTCGGCCAACGACAGCCTGATCGTGCGCACCTCGGCGGCCTACTTCAACGTGCTGGTGGCGATCGAATCGCTGACCGCCGCACAGACCAATGAAGCGGCCGCGAAGAAGCAGTTCGACTTCGCCGACAAGCGCCTGGAAGTGGGCCTGGCGCCGATCACCGACGTGCACGAAGCGCGCGCCCAGTACGACCAGGCGCGCGCCAACACCATCGTTGCGCAGAACACCCTGGCCGATAACTACCAGGCCCTGACTGAACTGACCGGCCAGCCGGTGGTGAACCTGCGCGGCCTGCCGGCCGACTTCCGCCCGGAAGTGCCGGCCAACCGTGGCAACATCGACGAGCTGGTGACCCAGGCCAGCGGCCAGAATCCGGCGCTGAAGGCGCAGGAACTGAAGGTCAGCGCCGCCGAAGCCGGCGTGCAGGCGGCCCGTGGCGGTCACTACCCGACCCTGTCGCTGGGCGGCAGCTGGGGCAAGAGCGCGACCTGGGGCGACAGCACCGGCGCCGGCTCGCTGTCTCCCGATGCCCGCACCAACAGCATCGGCCTGACCCTGAGCGTGCCGATCTTCTCCGGCGGTGCCACCCAGTCGGGCGTGCGCCAGGCCCTGGCCCAGCGTGATATCGCCCAGGACACCTACGAACAGCAGAAGCGTGCGCTGGACCGCAACACCCGCAATGCCTACCAGACCCTGGTGCAGGGCATCAGCGAAGTGGAAGCGCGCCGCCTGGCCGTGGTTTCGGCACAGAGCGCCTACGACGCTTCGCAGGTCGGCCTGGAAGTAGGTACCCGCACGGTGCTGGACGTGATCCAGAACCAGCGCATCCTGTTCTCGGCGCAGCTGGATTACGCCCAGGCCCGCTATACCTTCCTGCAGAACCGCCTGCTGCTGAGCCAGTCGCTGGGTTCGCTGGACGTGGCCGAGCTACAGGACATCAACCGCCTGCTGACCCAGGACGCGGGCAACCCGTCGACCACCACGCGCTGATTGCAGGCGTTGCTGGCCGCACAGAAAAACCACCCGCAGGGGTGGTTTTTTTGTGCCTGCGCGGTGCTGCCCGCCCTTAGAACAGCCGCTGCAGAAGCGGCAGCAGGCACAGCGCGGTGGCCAGCGGCGCACGCACCCGGGCCGCGCCAGACTGCTTCATCTGGCCGGCACAGACCGCCGCCAGCGCGATCAGCGCCAGCGGACCCGGCAGGCTGGGCAGCAGCCCTTCGGGCAACCACACCGCCAGCAGCGCCGCCGCTGTCCCCAGCCACGCGATGACCGCAGCGCGCTGCAACGGCTGGCGCTCGCCGCCGCCCGCCCAGCGCTGCAGGCACAGCGTTGTGGCCAGCAGCACCAGCACCACCTGCAGCGCGGCCAGGCCGGCTGCGCCGGCAGCCGGCAGCAGCGGCAGCAGCCATTGCAGCTGCGTGACCCCCTGCAGGGCCACCGACAGCGGCCGTGTGCTGGCCAATGCCGGGAACGCCACCAGCCCCGACTGCAGCGCCGCCAGCACCATCAGCCAGAGCATGCCCGCCGGCACCGCCACGCCAACGGCCAGGACCAGTTGCCGCCGCGGCCGGGTGACCAGCGGCGCCACCACCAGCAGCAGGCCCGTGCTGGCAAACACCGCCAGCAGCGGCACGCTGGCGGCGACCACCCCACCCATACCGAAGCGATACGGGGCCACCGCGCTGGGCAACCACGGAATCCAGTGCGCGTAATGCACATGGCGCGCGGCCAGGACCAGCAGCAGTGCGCCAATGCCGAACTTGAGGGTCAACAGCGCACAGGCCAGCAGCACCGCGCGGCGCGGCCGCAGCAGCGCCATTGCCGCAGTGACCAGCACCAGCACGGCCGCGACCACCTGCACGGGTAGCCACTGCCGCGGCTCCACGCCCAGCGTGGCCGCGACCGCGTAGAGATGGCGCGCACCGGACTGCGCAGCACCGGCCACAGTGGCGGTCAGTTCCAGCACCAGGGCCAGCAGCAACAGATCGGCCACGCGCCGGCCCCAGGCCGCCCGCAGCAGATCGTGCAGGCCGCTGCCATCGGGTTGCGCACGCAGCGCATCACGCAGGCTGCACAGCACCAGCCACGCGCCCAGCGCTGCCAGCAGCAGGCTGAGCACGATTGCCGGGCCGGCCTGCGCTGCGGTGTGCTGGCCCACCAGCGCCACCACGCTGCCGCCCACCAGCAGCGCCAGCGCAAGCACCAGTACATGATCCGTGCCAAGTACACCGCCGGTTCGCACCCCACCCCGCGCGGTGCTGCCGCCATCGACGTTCATTGAAAGCTTCCTTGATGCCGACCAAGCGTGGTCGACAGCAGGCTGGCAGCGGCGACGACGCGGCGGTATCGGGAAACGGCGCGCAAGCGCCACGCTGTGATGGAAGACACGCGCACGGCCGCGCAGGCAGGCCAGCTACGACACCACCTCGGCCATCAAGCAGGCTTTATGCGGCTGTTTGCGTCAGTACGCCGCGGCGCCGCGTCAGTCGCGCGGCGGCGGCAGGTGCGGTTCCACCAGCGCCACGGTGCGCTGCAGCGCGCCGCGACCGTTGCTGACCAGTGTGCAGCCGGCATGGGCCATGTCCTCGCGGGCCTGCGGATCCTGCAGCAGGTGCTGCAGGTGGTCGCCCACGGCCTGCACGTCGTCGCCGATCAGCAATGCACCGGCCTCGCGCATGCGCCGCGAGATTTCCGCGAAGTTGTGCAGGTGCGGGCCGGTAACGGCGGCCGTGCCCAGCGCTGCCGGCTCCAGCAGGTTGTGGCCGCCGATGGCCTGCAGGCTGCCGCCGACGAAGGCCACCTGGGCACAGCCGTAGAACGGCATCAGCTCACCCAGGGTGTCGATCACGAACACGTCGGTATCGGCCTGCGGCCACTGCTGCGCGCGACGGGTGGCCACGCGCCAGCCCTGATCGCGGGCCAGCGCTTCCACCCTGGGGAAGCGTTCCGGGTGACGCGGCGCCCACAGCAGCAGCAGATCCGGATGCTGCAGGCGCAGCCGGCGGTGCAGGTCGATCACCGCCTGTTCCTCGCCCTCATGGGTGCTGGCGGCGATCCACACTGGCCGCTGGGCCGGAACCTGCTGGTGGAACTGGGCGATGAAGGGCTGCACTTCCGGCGTGGCGATGTCGAACTTCAGGTTGCCCAGTGCCTGCACCTGTTCCGGCGCGGCGCCCAGCTGCACGAAGCGCGCGGCATCATCCTGCGATTGCGCGGCCACGCAGGTCACGGTGCGCAGGGCACGGCGGATCAGCGCGGCCAGCACGCGGTAGCCGCGCAGTGAGCGTGCCGACAGGCGTGCGTTGAGGATGTACACGGGAATGCGGCGGTCACGGCAACCGAACAGCATGTTCGGCCACAGCTCGGTTTCCAGGATCAGCGCCAGGCTGGGCTGGAAGTGGCCGAGGAAGCGGTTGACGCTGCCGGGCACGTCATACGGCAGGTAGACGTGATCCAGCGCATCGCCCCACAGCGCGCGCACGCGCTCGGAGCCCGTAGGCGTGATCGTGGTGATGACCCAGCGGATGTCCGGGCGCTGCTTGCGCAGCGCGTTCACCAGCGGCGCGGCGGCGTTGACTTCGCCCACCGATACCGCGTGCAGCCAGACCCGGGGCTGGCCGGTCGGCTGCGGGTAGGAGGCGTAACGCTCATCCCAGCGCCGGAAGTATTCGCGGACCCGGAAGCCGCGCCACACCAGGTGGTACACGGTGATCGGCAGCAGGATGTAGAGCACGGCCGAATACAGGCCGCGCAGGATCCATTCGACAGGGTCTTTGCGCATGCGGCAAGGATACGGGACGCCCCCGGGAAAGACACGCGGCGGGGTTGGTAGAATGGCGGCATGTCCGATGCCTCTACCGCCGTCCGCCCGTCCCTGGCCGATCCCCGCAACTGGCCGATGTTCGCGGCGATGTTCGCTGCGTTCGGCATTGCCCGCCTGCCATGGTTCCTGCAGCGCGCGCTGGGGCGCGGGGTCGGCTGGATCACCTGGCGCCTGCTCGGCAGCCGCCGCCGTGCTGCCGAGGTGAATCTGAAGCTGTGCTTCCCGGAAAAGGACGAGGCCTGGCGCAACCGCCTGGTACGCGACAGCTTCGACGCGCTGGGCGTGGGCATCTTCGAATGCGCGCGTTCCTGGTGGGGCAGCATCGACAGCATCCGCCCGCAGGTGCAGATTGAAGGCCTGGAACACCTGAAGCAGATGCAGGCCGAAGGCCGTGGCGTGCTGCTGGTGTCGGGCCACTTCATGACCCTGGAAATGTGTGGGCGCCTGCTGTGCGACCACGTGGACCTGTCGGGCATGTACCGCAAGCACAAGAATCCGGTGTACGAATGGGCGGTGAAGTTCGGCCGCCTGCGCTATGCCAAGGCGATGTATGCCAACGAGGACATCCGTGCCACCGTGCGCCACCTGAAGAAGGGCGGCTTCCTGTGGTATGCCCCCGACCAGGACATGCGCGGCAAGGACACCGTGTTCGTGCCGTTCTTCGGCCATACCGCGGCCACCATCACCGCCACCCACCAGTTTGCGCGGATGACCGGCTGCGCGGTCATCCCCTACTTCCACCGTCGCGAAGGCGGGAAGTATTTCCTGAAGATCGGCGCGCCGCTGGAGAACTTCCCCAGTGAAGACGTGGAAGCCGATACCACGCGGGTGAACCAGGCCATCGAACAGATGGTGCGCGAAGCCCCCGACCAGTACCTGTGGATCCACCGCCGGTTCAAGCGCCAGCCCGGCGGCCGCAGCGATTTCTACAAGTAGATCCACGCCATGCGTGGATGATTTTCGCGCGATGCCACGGGATTACAACGGCCAACGGCACCATGCGCACGGGTATTCCCCCACCTCGCACGCCAAGCCTGCACGGACCGGGTTGGCCAGGAGGTACATGGCCTTCTCGTGAAGTGATTCATCGCTGCGCACCGCGTGGTCGTGGGAGCCCTGCTGCCATAGCGCACCGCGCCGGCCCAGCTGCTGGTTCAACAGGCGGCTGCTGCGGGATTTGAGCAGGGACATGCCCTCGGCCAGGGTGCCCTTCTGCAGCTCCATCAACCAATTCACGTGGTCGGGCATCACCACCCAGGCCAGGCTGTGGCTGATAACGGCGCGCTCCACGAAGCGCAGTGCATCGACCAGGACCGCCACGTTGGCAGCGTCGGCGAAGAAGGGTTCACGGCGCAGGGTCCCGTGGTCAGAACGTACACGTTGCCGGTGCGGGAGTAACGACCGTAGCGGAGTCTGGGGCTGGTGATGACCACAGCCTGCGCTGCCGAGGTCAGCAGGGGTATTGGGGAGTTGCCCGGGGTTGGGTCGGGAAAGCGCCATCCACGCATGGCGTGGATCTACCGTCTGCGTTGGGGGTGGGTGGGCGATTACATCGCGTTGGGCGGATCGTCGGGCTCACGCGCCAGCAGGGTGCCGACGAACAGCGCCGCCAGCAGCACGGTAACCCCGCCCCAGAAGGTGGAATAGAACGCCAGGTGGGTGTTCAAGGGAAACACGGTGACGGCCAGCGCCAGCATGGCCGGGCGTGCGCGCTCACGCGCCGCGGCCGGGGCGAAGCGCCAGGCGCGCCACGCCTGGGCCACGGCCGCCAGCCACAGCAACAGGCCCAGCACGCCGGTTTCGGCGAGGATTTCCAGCACGATCTGATGGGCGTGCAGGGCCGGCTCGGCGCCCCATACGGCGGGCGCCTGCTCGCGCACGCACGCGGGGTAGGCATCGCGGAAACCCCGCGCGCCCACGCCGTTGATCGGGTGTTCTTCGATCATGCACGCCGCCGCCGACCAGATACGCGCGCGGCCAGACAGCG
This sequence comes from Stenotrophomonas sp. ZAC14D2_NAIMI4_6, assembly GCF_003086875.1. Classification (NCBI taxonomy): domain Bacteria; kingdom Pseudomonadati; phylum Pseudomonadota; class Gammaproteobacteria; order Lysobacterales; family Lysobacteraceae; genus Stenotrophomonas; species Stenotrophomonas sp. ZAC14D2_NAIMI4_6. The sequence continues at coordinate 3,559,049 of NZ_CP025996.1, forward strand.
CCTGGTCCACCCCGTCGTCGGCGCCGTCCCAGGCCATGGCGGTGCGCGCCACGCGCTCGCGCAGCTGCGGCACGCTGGCGGTCAACGCGGCCGCGCCCAGCAGGCCGGCCAGCGACAACAGCAGCAGGCGCTTCCAGCCGAACTGGCGCAGGCCGCTGTACACCAGCACCAGGCCAAAGGTGACCCAGGACGCGCGCGAGCCCGCCAGCAGCAGCACGATGCCCAGCGCGGCCGCGCCCAGCAGCCAGCCGGCATGGCCGAAACGGCGGGCCAGTGGCAGCAGCAGGAACGGTGACAGGCTGGCCAGCACCTGGCCGAACTTCAGGTTGCACGGCCCCAGCGCACCGCTGAGACGGTCGGCCAGCACCACCTCATCGGCCGGGCACAGGCCGTGCCCGCTGACCACATGCTTCAACTGGTCCAGCGACCAGAACCACGGACTGCTGCCGGCCAGCGCCTGCACCAGCGCGTCCACGGTCCACAGCCCGGTGATGAGCGCCAGCCCACCCAGCGTCAGCCGACGCCGCTGCGGGGTGGCCACCGCAATGGCCACCAGCCACATGAAGGGCAGATAGCGCAGGCCGGCGGCGGTCTTGGTCCAGGCCGCCGACGGATCGATGGCGTCCAGCGCTGAGAACGCCTGCGGCAGCCAGTAGCCCAGGAACAGGATGGACGTCAGTGCCCACGCGGCAGGGCTGAGCAGATGCGGGCGATGCTGCAGCCGGCGCAGCACCATCCGCGCGGCGGCGTACAGCGCGCCCAGGCCGAGCACGGTTTCGGCGATGCCCGGCAGCGGCCACAGTGCCACGTAGGCCAGCACCCACCAGGGCGCCCAGCGCCCGGCGCGATCATCGCGCAGGGTCGGCGTGGGGTCAGCCGGCAAGTTCGGCATAGAGGCGAAGGGTGTCACGCTGCATGGCCTGCAGGGTAAACGGGATCCGCCCCGGCAACGACGGCGGCTGAGCCAGCAGGTCCAGCGCGCGTTCACGCAGGGCCTGCGCATCGTTCAGCGGCACGGCGCCCGACGGCTGCAGCTGCTGCAGCAGTTCGCCCACGCCGCCGTGGTTCCAGCCCAGTACCGGGCGGCCGACCGACAGGGCCTCGACCACGGTGCGGCCGAAGGCTTCGGGCTTGTCCGACAACTGCAGCACCAGGTCGCTGGCGGCGTAGGCCTGGGCGATGCGCGCGGTAGGCACGCTGATGTGCACGGCCTCGGCAATGCCCAGTGCGGCCGCCTGCGCGCGCAGGCCGGCGACATAGGTTTCGCGGCCGGGCTCATCGGTGCCCAGCATCCACAGCTGCGCCGGTACGCCGGCTGCACGCAGGTCGGCCAGCAACTGCAGCGCATGCGCATGGCCCTTCAGCCGCGTACCGCGCCCCGGCAGCAGCAGCAGCGGGCCGTCCACCTGCGCCAGCCACGGGTAATCGGCCGCCAGGGCCAGGCGTGGGCGACGATCGGCACGTGCCACGCGCGGGAACTGGCCCACGTCCACGCCGCGCGGAATCACCTGCAGGCGCGCGTCGGGAACGGTCGGGTAATGGGTGTGCACATACTCGCGCACGGTGTTGGACACACAGATCACGCGTTCGCCGCTGGTCATCACCGCACTGTAGCGGCTGGGCGAATTCAGGCCATGCACGGTGGTGACCCAGCGCGGGCGCTGCGCGGGCGGCAATGCACGGATCGCATACAGGCCCAGCCAGGCCGGCAGGCGCGAGCGAGCATGCACGATGTCCGCGCCCACTTCGGCAAACAGGCGGCGCAGGGTCGGCATGTGGCGCAGGGTCAGCAGCGATTTGCGGCCGATATCCAGCGTGAGGTGCTCGGCACCGCTGTCCAGCAGCGGCTGCACCAGGCGACCGCCGGCGGACACCACCAGGGCACGGTGGCCGGCCGCCACCAGAGCGGTGGCGATTTCAAGGGTGGAACGCTCGACGCCGCCGGAGTGCAGCGCCGGCAGCAACTGCACCACGGTCAATCGGCGCATCGAACGGCCGCCCGATCAGTCGGCCAGCACGAAGGTGGAGCCGCAGTACGGGCACTGCGCTTCACCGTTGGGCTCGTCTTCGATCGGCAGGTACACGCGCGGGTGCGAGTTCCACAGCGCCATTTCCGGGGTCGGGCAGCTCAGCGGCAGGTCGGCGCGGTGCACGGTGTAGCGCTTTTCGGCGTTGGCGGGCGCAGTGGCGGTATGGCTCATGGCGGGTGTCGATGAACGGATTGCGAGGGCTGGGATTCTAGCATCTGGGCCGGGCCAGCATTGCGCCGCAACAGGCGGGTTGGCGTCTGCACACCTTCCGTCCCGACGCACAGACACCTACCTGGGCGGATTTCTTCAATCGATCCAAGCAGTTCCGGGCACCGCCCTGCACTGGCGAGGATTTTCCGCATTTGGATCGAACTAAATGGCACTTGTCAGGGTGCGGCCGCCTGTTGCAGCATCGGGACCCTCACAACCCGACCCGATCGCACGGCCCGCCCCCCACCGGACCTGCATCGCTTCCGCGCTGCCCCTGGGCGGCACGGGCGGTGCTGTCCTGGGTGTTCGCCGATGCGGGTCCTGCCAGCCGCCTGCCTTACCCGGGAGACCCTGCATGACCCTGACCGATCCGCGCCGCGCCCTGCTTCCCCTCGCCCTGGCCCTGGCCTGCGCGACCTCTGCGACGCCGGCACTGGCGCAGGGCCTGCAGACCTCGTTCGAGCCGGGCGAGCCGGCACCGCTGAAGGCCGCGGGCGCGCTGCAGGTGCAGATCGGCAATGGTCCGGCCGCCCCGTATGCCGCCAAGCGCAATGCCGGCTACACCGGCCTGCATGCCCTGCACTACCGCGGTGATGGCGGCCCTGCATCACGCGAACTGTTCACCACCGATCTGACCATTGCCGCCGACACCACGCTGTCGTGGCTGGTGCTGCCGGAGATCGTCGGCAGCGATACCGTGGCTTCGACCTATGTGTCGCTGGACCTGCGCCTGGACGATGGCAGCCGGGTGTCGGCCAGCGCCGCGCGCGACCAGCACGGGATCGCGCTGGGCGCCAGCGCGCAGGGCGATTCGAAGACGCTGTACCCGCAGCAGTGGGCGCGCAAGGCGGTGCGCCTGGGCGAAGTCCCGGGCCTGCTTGGGCGCCGGGTCGTGGCCATTGAACTGGCCGTGGCCAGCGCCGATGGCGCGCCGGTGTCGGGCTGGATCGACGATGTGCGCCTGGATGCGCAGCCGCGCACCGTACCGCAGCGCGTATCGGACTGGGTGCTGACCACCCGCGGCACGCAGGCCAACGGCACCTTCTCGCGTGGCAACAATTTCCCGGCCACGGCGGTGCCGCACGGCTTCAACTTCTGGACCCCGGTGACCGACGCCGGCGCGCTGAACTGGCTGTACCGCTGGAGCGAGCAGAACGATGCGAAGAACCGGCCGCAGCTGCAGGCGCTGGCGCTCAGCCACCAGCCCAGCCCGTGGATGGGCGACCGCCAGACCTTCCAGGTGATGCCCTCGGCCAGCCGCGGCGTGCCCGAGGCCGACCGCAGCAAGCGCGCCCTGTCCTTCGACCGCAGCCAGGAATCGGCGCGCCCGTACCGCTACGACGTGCGCTTCGACAACGGCATCGCGGCGTCGATCGCGCCCACCGACCATGCCGCCCTGTTCCAGTTTGAATTCCCGCAGGGCAGCGATGCCAACCTGCTGTTCGACAACGTGGATGCGCGCGGCGGCCTGACCCTGGATGCGGCCACGCAGACCCTGAGCGGCTACACCGACACGCGCAGCGGCCTGTCCAACGGCGCCACCCGCATGTACGTGGTAGCCCGCTTCGACCGGCCGTGGCGCAGCAGCGGCCGCATCGATACAGGCCGCCCCACCGGCTACATCAAGTTCGATACCGCGCAGGGCCGCACGGTGACGATGCGCATTGCCACCTCGCTGATCTCGCTGGAACAGGCACGGCACAACCTGGCGCTGGAAATCGCCGACGCCGACACCCTGGCCAGCGTGGCCGGGCGCGCGCAGGACGCCTGGGATGCGCGCCTGTCGCGCTTCGATATCGGCCAGGCCAGCGACGACGCCAAGACCACGCTGTATTCGAACCTGTACCGCCTGTACCTGTACCCCAATTCGGGCCACGAGAATGCCGGCACCGCCGCCGCACCCGACTGGCGCTATGCCAGCCAGGCCAGTGCGGAAGACAACAACACCGATGGCAGCGCCAGCCGCAGCTTCGCGCCGGTACGCGACGGCAAGGTGTATGTGAACAACGGCTTCTGGGACACCTTCCGCACCACCTGGCCGGCCTATGCGCTGTTCACCCCACAGGATGCGGGGCAGCTGGTGCAGGGCTTCATCGAGCAGTACCGCGCCGGCGGCTGGATCGCGCGCTGGTCGTCGCCGGGCTATGCGGACCTGATGGTCGGCACCAGTTCCGACGTGGCCTTCGCCGATGCCTGGCTGAAGGGTATCGGCGGTTTCGATCCGGCCGAAGCGTATGCGGCCGCGTTGAAGAACGCGACCGTGGTACCGCCGGACCGCCACGTCGGCCGCAAGGGCATGGACCGTTCCACCTTCCGCGGCTACGCCAGCGCCGATGTGCACGAAGGCATGTCGTGGACGATGGAAGGCGCGTTGAACGACTTCGGCCTTGCCAACATGGCGCAGGCACTGGCGACGAAGGCAACCACGCCGGCCGCGCGCGAGCGCTACCGCACCGAGGCCGAGTACTTCCGCTACCGTGCAGCCGGTTACGCCACGGTGTTCGACCCGGCGGTGGGCTTCTTCCAGGGCCGCCAGGCCGATGGCAGCTGGCGCGTGGATGCCAAGGACTACGACCCGCGCGTGTGGGGCCACGACTACACCGAATCCAATGGCTGGACCTTCGCCTTCACCGCTGCCCACGACGGCGAAGGCCTGGCCGCGCTGTACGGCGGCCGCGAAAAACTGGCGGCCAAGCTGGACACCTTCTTTGCTACCCCGGAAACCGCCGCGAAGGAATTCGCCGGTTCCTACGGCGGCATCATCCACGAGATGACCGAAGCGCGTGACGTGCGCATGGGCATGTATGCGCACAGTAACCAGCCGGCGCACCACATTCCGTGGATGTACCTGTACGCCGGGCAGCCGTGGAAGACCCAGCAGCACGTGCGCGAGATCCTGTCGCGGCTGTACGTGGGCAGCGAGATCGGCCAGGGCTACCCCGGTGACGAGGACAACGGCGAGACCTCGGCCTGGTACCTGTTCGCCTCGCTGGGCCTGTACCCGCTGCGCATGGGGGCGCCGGAGTATGTGATCGGTTCGCCGGCGTTCGCCCATGCACGGGTGGAACTGCAGGGCGGCGCGGTGCTGACCGTCAATGCCGAGAACAATTCGCCGGAAAACGTGTACGTGCAGTCGCTGAAGATCAACGGCAAGCCGTGGACGAAGACCTGGGTGCCGCACGCGCTGATCGCCCAGGGCGCCACCCTGGACTTCACCATGGGCCCGCAGCCGTCGCGCTGGGGCAGCGGTGCCGACGATGTACCGCCTTCGCTGACCGCGGTCGGCAAGCGCCCGCAGCTGCTGCACGACCTGCTGGGCAGCAGCGCGCGCGCGGCACTGGCCGATGGCCGTGCCCTGCCCGCCCTGACCGACGACGATGCGGACACCGCAGTGGCGCTTGGTGCGGGTGCGACCATCAGCCTGAGCGGCGGCGCCGATGGCGTGCCGACCCTGTACACGCTGACCAGTGGCGATGGCGCGATCCGTGGCGGCCAGTGGGTACTGGAAGCGCGCAACGGCAACGGAAGCTGGCGCTCGCTGGACCAGCGCGACGGCGAAGACTTCACCTCGCCGCGGCAGACCCGTCCGTTCCGCATTGCCACGCCGGCACGCTACAGCGAATACCGTCTGCGCGTGATCGGTCCGGGCCGCCTGCAGCTGGCCGAGATCGAACTGCTGGCACCGGCCACCGTACAATGACGCCATGCGCCTTCGTCTGATTCCCCTGCTCTTTCTTGCTCTGGCCTTCCCCGGTGTTGGCCAGGCGCAGACCCAGGCCTTCGATGGCCAGGTCAGCCGTGATGGCGTGACCCTGTACTACCAGGATGCCAGTGGTGCCCTGGCGGCACCGGTGCGCAAGCGCATCATCGACACGTTCTACTTCGCTTACCTGCGCGAGCGGGCGGACTTCCGCCCGACGGCGCCGAACGAAGTGCGCATCGTGATCGATCCGGCCTACAACGGCGTGGCCTACGTGGGTGACAAGGACAAGGCCAGCACGATCACCATCAATCCGGGCTGGCTGCTGAAGCACCCCGATGACATCGACCTGGTGACCCACGAGGCGATGCACATCGTGCAGGGCTACCCCAGCTACGGCGACAAGCGCGTGCCGGGCTGGCTGGTGGAAGGCATTGCCGATTACGCGCGCGACCGCTACGGCATGAACAACACCGCCGCCGGCTGGGCGTTGCCGGTGAAGGTGGAAAAGGGCCAGACCGAGGAAAGCGGCTACCGGGTGACCGGTGCGTTCCTGAAGTGGGCCGAGGGCGAGCACCCGGGGCTGGTGCTGGCGCTGGACAAGGCGCTGCGCGACGGACGCTACGTGCCCACGCTGTGGCAGAAGGAAACCGGCAAGACCCTGCCGGTGTTGTGGGCGCAGTACGCCAAGCCACGCAGCGACGCCCCGCCACCGGCCCCGGCGCGCCGCGGCCGACGCTGAGGGCGGTAGCGCCAGGCCATGCCTGGCGGAATCCCTGATCTACCGCGCTGCGCGCTCGCCGGGCATGGCCCGGCGCTACCCGGTCCGGGTCTGCGCTTTGCGCAAACAAAAACGCGCCCCGTAGGGCGCGTTTCTGCCGCTGTCGCTGGAAAGAAGGCTTACGCCTTCTTTTCCGCTTCCAGCTGCTTACGGATCTGTGCATCCACCGCGGCGATGGCGGTCATGTTCAGGATCCGGCGCGAGGTCGCGCTGGTGGTCAGGATGTGCACCGGCTTGTTCACGCCCATCAGGATCGGGCCGATCGCCACGCCATCGGTGAACACGCGCACCAGGTTGTAGGCGATGTTGGCCGCTTCCAGGTTCGGCAGCACGAACAGGTTGGCGCGGCCCTGCAGGGTGGAGCCCGGCAGCAGCTTCTGGCGCAGCGCTTCATCCCACGCGGTGTCGCCCTGCATTTCGCCGTCCACGTTCAGGCGCGGGTTGCGCTTGAGCAGCATCTCGCGGACCTGGCGCATCTTCAGTGCGTCCTTGGAATCGTGGCTGCCGAAGTTGGAGTGCGACAGCAGCGCCACCTTCGGCTCGATGCCGAACAGCTTCATGCGGTAGGCCGCCTGCAGCGTGGCTTCGGTGATCTGCTCGGCGGTCGGGTCTTCCTGCACGTGGGTGTCCACGAAGAAGAACACGCCCTGCTGGTTGATCACGCCGGTCATGGCCGAGGTCGAGGTGACCTTCGATTCCAGCGGCAGCACGCTGCGCACGTAACCCAGCTTCTTGTGGAAGCGGCCGACGATGCCGGTCAGCATGGCATCGGCTTCACCACGGGCAACCATCACCGCGGCGATCAGGGTCGGGCGCGAACGCATCAGGTTCTTTGCCGCGGCCACGGTCACGCCGCGGCGGCCGGTCAGGCCGTGGTAGTACTGCCAGTATTCGTTGAAGCGCGGATCATCGTTGATGTTGGTGATCTCGATGTTCTCGCCCACCTTCAGGCGCAGGCCCAGGCGTTCGATGCGCGCTTCGATCACGTCCGGGCGGCCGATCAGGATCGGGTGCGCCAGGCCTTCATCGACCACGTTCTGCACCGCCTGCAGCACCACTTCCTCTTCGCCTTCGGCGTACACCACGCGCTGCTTGTCGGCGCGGGCGCGGTCGTAGACCGGCTTCATCATCAGGCTGGTGCGGTAGACGAACTGCGACAGCTTCTGCCGGTAGGCATCCATGTCGGCGATCGGGCGCGCGGCCACGCCCGAATCCATCGCGGCCTGGGCCACGGCGGCGGACAGTTCCACCAGCAGGCGGCGGTCGAACGGGCGCGGGATCAGGTATTCACGGCCGAAGCTCGGTGCATCGCCGCCGTAGGCCGAACCCATGTCGGTGGCCGCACGGCGGGCCAGCGCGGCGATGGCGCGCACGCAGGCGATCTTCATTTCCTCGTTGATCGCGGTGGCGCCCACGTCCAGCGCGCCGCGGAACAGGTACGGGAAGCACAGCACGTTGTTGACCTGGTTCGGGTAATCCGAACGGCCGGTGCCGATGATCGCGTCCGGGCGGGCGGCACGCGCCTCTTCCGGCATGATTTCCGGGGTCGGGTTGGCCAGCGCGAAGATGACCGGGTCCGGCGCCATGGTCTTGACCATCTCGGCGGTCAGGATGCCCGGGGCCGACAGGCCCAGGAAGATATCGGCGCCGTTGACGATCTCGGCCAGGGTGCGCTTGTCGGTGTCGCGCGCATAGCGCTGCTTTTCCGGGTCCAGATCGGTACGGCCGGTGTGGATCACGCCCTCGCGGTCGAAGGCCAGGATGTTTTCCGGCTTCAGGCCCAGCTGCACCAGCATGTTCACGCAGGAAATGCCGGCCGCGCCCATGCCCGTGGTCGCCAGCTTCACTTCCTCGATCTTCTTGCCGGTGATGGCCATGGCGTTCAGCACGGCGGCGCCGACGATGATCGCGGTGCCGTGCTGGTCGTCATGGAACACCGGAATCTTCATGCGCTCGCGCAGCTTGCGCTCGACCACGAAGCATTCCGGGGCCTTGATGTCTTCCAGGTTGATGCCGCCGAAGGTCGGTTCCAGCGAGGCGATGATGTCGACCAGCTTGTCCGGATCGGTTTCGTCCACTTCGATGTCGAACACATCGATGCCGGCGAACTTCTGGAACAGCACGCCCTTGCCTTCCATCACCGGCTTGCCGGCCAGTGGGCCGATGTTGCCCAGACCCAGCACGGCGGTGCCGTTGGAAATGACCGCGACCAGGTTGCCGCGGGCGGTGAGTTCGCTGGCCTGCTGCGGATCGGCCTTGATGGCTTCGCAGGCATAGGCCACGCCCGGGGAATAGGCCAACGACAGATCACGCTGGGTCAGCATCGGCTTGGTCGCAGCGACGCGGATCTTGCCCGGCGGCGACATGCGGTGGTAATCGAGGGCGGCCTGTTTGAAATCTTCGTTGGACATCGATGTGGGTTACATGAATGGGCAAGAGGGACAGGGGATGATACCCCCGTTGGAGTGGCTGGACCTGTCGCTATCCTGTCGCAGCCATGCTGCGACCGCACAATTCCGTGCCGTATGCAACGATCCGGGTCCAGCGTGGGCGCCCTTGATGACAGCCAAGCGACGCCCTGAAACGCTGCGGGGCCGTGCCACTGTCGTGACCGGCCCCGCAGTACCACACACCTGGCGTCAGCCCTTGGCCGGCAGGGCCTCGGTCAGCACCGGGGCCACCGCATCGACCGGCGGCGGCAGCTCGCTTTCGCGGCCGTCCAGCGCCAGCTTCAGGCGGTCACGGTCCAGCGCGCCTTCCCAGCGCGACACCACCACGGTGGCCACCGCATTGCCGATGAAGTTGGTCAGCGAGCGGCATTCGCTCATGAAGCGGTCCACGCCCAGGATCAGTGCCATGCCGGCCACCGGCACTTCCGGCACCACGGCCAGGGTGGCGGCCAGGGTGATGAAGCCGGCACCGGTGACGCCGGCCGCGCCCTTGGAGCTGAGCATGGCGACCAGCAGCAGGGCGATCTGGTGGCCCAGGGTCAGTTCGGTGTTGGTGGCCTGGGCGATGAACAGCGCCGCCAGGGTCATGTAGATGTTGGTGCCGTCCAGGTTGAACGAATAGCCGGTGGGCACCACCAGGCCGACCACCGACTTGCTGCAGCCGGCGCGTTCCATCTTTTCCATCAGCGACGGCAGCGCCGATTCGGACGAGGACGTGCCCAGCACCAGCAGCAGCTCGGCCTTCAGGTAACGGGCCAGCTTGAACACCGAGAACCCGCAGAGGCGGCAGACCACGCCCAGGATGACGGCCACGAACAGGAAGGCGGTGAGATAGAACGAACCCACCAGCCAGGCCAGGTTGACCAGCGAGCCGACGCCGTACTTGCCGATGGTGAAGGCGATGGCACCGAAGGCACCGATCGGGGCGGCCTTCATCAGGATGTGCACCAGCTTGAACACCGGGGCGACCAGCGCTTCCAGGAAATTCACGATCGGCTTGCCCTTTTCGCCCACCGAGGCCAGCGCGATGCCGAACAGCACGGCCACGAACAGCACCTGCAGGATGTTGCCATCGACGAAGGCGCTGATCAGCGTCTTCGGAATGATGTCCATCAGGAAGCCGACCAGGGTCAGGTCATGCGACTTCTCCACATAGCTGTGCACCGCGGTCTGGTCCAGCTCGGCCGGGTTGATGTTCATGCCCGCGCCGGGCTGCACCACGTGCGCCACGATCATGCCCACGATCAGGGCCAGGGTGGAGAAGAACAGGAAATACGCCATCGCCTTGGCGAATACGCGGCCCACCGTGCGCAGGTGGGTCATGCCGGCGATGCCGGTGACGATGGTCAGGAAGATGACCGGCGCGATGATCATCTTCACCAGGTTGATGAAGGCATCGCCCAGCGGCTTCATTTTCTCGCCGATCAGCGGCTCGTAATGGCCCAGGACGGCGCCCAGGACGATCGCCACGATCACCTGGAAGTACAGCTGGCGGTAGAGCGGCAACGGCTTGCTGGGCACCGGTGCGGTGGTCGGGATGTGCATGGCGGACTCCGGAAGGGGCGGTTCTGGCGCATACGGTTCCCGCCGTGGCGGGACCGTCTCCGTGGATCTGGGCGCGGCCCGGCTGCGAGCGCCGGCGCGACCAATGGACGCCTTTGTACGCGCCGGGCACGCCGGCGCAGATAACCTATTGGTACTAGCCCCCCGGTTCAGGTGGCTGCGGTGCCTACACTGGCGCCGTACCGACGCCCCCGGGGACGCCGGTGGCCCGAGCTGAACGGTCGGGCACGTTCCCGCGCAAGTTCCGGCCATCGCGGCCGTTGTTGTCCTGTCCACACGCAATCTGAGAGAGCCGCACCACCCATGCGCCCGATTCCCACCTTGCTGGCCCTGTCGCTGGCCGCACTGCCCGCCTTCGCCTCCGCCGCCGATTTCGACAACTGGCCGACCAAGTACACCTTCGGCGACGGCACCGAACTGGCCGCCACGGCCAACATCGCCTACGACTACAACGATTTTTCCTCGGCCAGCGGCATCGAGGATGACGATGCGGTGCGCCGCAAGGAGTTCGGCGCGACCCTGAAGAAGAAGGGCGTGTACGACGCGATGGTCTACTACGACTTCCAGGCCGACACCTGGCTGGACGTGTTCGTGCGCTTTGAAAGCAAGGCGTTCTTCGGCCGCGACGTGGGTCGTTTCCGCTTCGGCTACATGAAGACCCCGGTCGGCCTGGATGCCAACACCTCCTCGCGCGCCGGCAGCTTCCTGGAAACCGCGTTGCCGGTGCAGGCGTTCTACGCCGGCCGCCGCACCGGTGTGGAATGGGTGCTGGAGCGCCCGCAGTACCTGCTGCAGGCCGGCGCGTACGGCGGCAAGGATCTGCAGGGTGACAACCCGGGCACCACCCAGGCCGTGCGTGCCGTGTGGACCCCGGTGAAGGCACCGGGCGACGTGGTCCACCTGGGCCTGGCCTATTCGCAGGAAAACCCGCGCGGCTACCACGATGGCCGCGACGTGCACCACGAAGCCAGCGCGCGCCTGCGTGCCCGCCCGGAAGCCGGCCTGACCGATATCCGCCTGGTCGATTCGGGTGCGCTGGTCACTGCCGACCAGATCCGCCGCACCGGCCTGGAAGGTATCTGGATCCGTGGCCCGTTCTCGCTGCAGGCCGAAGCCCTGCAGGCCACGGTGACCCGCAAGGGCCTGCCCGACTACACCGGCAATGGCCAGTACGCGATGGCCAGCTGGGTGCTGACCGGCGAATCGCGCCCGTACAACGCCGGCGCGGTGGCCAACATCAAGCCCGCCCACGATTACGGCGCGGTGGAACTGCTGGCCCGCTACAGCCGCCTGGACCTGGACGATGGCAGCATCCTGGGCGGCCGCCAGCACGACCTGACCATTGGTGCAAACTGGTACCTGACCAGCCACTTCAAGTTCCAGGCCAACTACGTGAAGGTCGACGCCAGCCGTCGCGGCGTGCACAGCACCCCGGAAATCTTCGAACTGCGCGCGCAGATGCACTTCTGATCCGTTCCCCGGCACTTCCTTCCACAGTGCCTGCGGCGGGCGTGCTCCCCACGCCCGCCGCCCCTGCGTAGACTGCCGCCATGTACTGGCTCAGCCGCCACCGCCTGCTGTTGCTGACCCTGCTGGTGATGATCGGCGGTACGGTGCTGTGCGCGGTCGCGGCCGGCCACTACGCCTGGCGCCGCGCGCTGGCCACCGAAAGCGCCCAGGTGCAGCGCCAGCTGCAGTTGTATGGGCAGGGCCTGCAACAGCGCATCGACCGCTTCGGCACATTGCCGCAGGTGATGGCCCTGGACCCGGACCTGCTGCAGGCCCTGCAGGCGCCGCTGTCGGCAACCGAGCGGCAGCGCCTGAACCTGAAGCTGCAGCGCGCCAACCAGGTCACCCGTACTTCCACGCTCACCCTGGTCGGCCGCGACGGCGTGGCCGTGGCCGCCAGCAACTGGAGCGAACCGGCCAGCAACGTGGGCGAGGACTACAGCTACCGCCCGTACTACCAGCAGGCCATGGCCCACGGCCGCGGCCGCTTCTACGGCATCGGCATGACCACCAACGTGCCGGGCTATTTCATGTCCGAAGCGATCGTGGATGCACACGGCCAGCGCATCGGCGTGATCGTGATCAAGATCGAGCTGTCGGCGCTGGAACAGGAATGGCTGAGCAGCCCCGACGTGGTGCTGGCCAGCGACAACCACGATGTGGTGTTCCTGGCCAACCGCGATGCCTGGCGCTACCGCCTGCTGCGCCCGCTGGGTGCGAGCGAGCGCCGCGAAATGCTGGCCGCGCGCCAGTACGCCGACCGTTCCCTGCAGCCGCTGCGGGTGCGTACCGAAGACGTACTGGCCGATGGCGGGCGCATGGTGCGCCTGCTGGACCCGGCGCTGGCCACGCCGATGCTGTGGCAGAGCTTGGCGCTGGAGGACGAAGACTGGAGCCTGCACCTGCTGCACGATGCAAGTGCTGCGGGCAGTGCCGGCCGCGGTGCAGCCATTGCCGGTGCCGCCGCCTGGCTGGCGCTGGGCTTCCTGGTGCTGTTCGTGCAGCAGCGCCGGCGCTTGTCCAAGCACCGCCAGCGCAGCCGCCGCGAACTGGAAACACTGCTGAAGCAGCACGCGCAGGAACTGCGCACCGCCCAGGATGGCCTGCTGCAGGCAGCCACCGATGCCGACAGCGGGCTCAGTCGCAGCCTGGAACACCTGCCGCAGGGCGTGGTGGTGATCGACCGCGAACAGCGCCTGGTGGCCTGGAATTCGCGCTACGTCGAACTGTTCCGCTTCCCGGCGGGGCTGGTGCGGGTGGGCCGGCCGATCGAAGAACTGTTCCGCTTCAATGCCCGCCGCGGCCTGCTCGGCCCGGGGCCGATCGACGAGGCCATCGAGCGCCGCCTGAACCACCTGCGCAGCGGCCGCCCGCACATGCGCGAAAGCGAGAAAGACGACGGTACCGTGCTTGAGATCCGCGGCAATCCCCTGCCCGACGGCGGCTTCGTCACCAGCTACGCGGACATCACCAGCTACAAGAACGCCGCGCGCGAGCTGCGCTCGCTGGCCGACGCGCTGGAACACCGCGTGGCCGAACGCACCCACGATCTGGACGAAGCGCGCCGCGAGGCCGAGCAGGCCAACCGCTACAAGACCCGCTTCGTGGCCTCGGCCGTGCATGACCTGCTGCAGCCGTTGAATGCCGCGCGCATGTTCGTGTCGGTGCTGCGCGGCCGCTTGAGCGGTGATGCACGCGAACTGAGCGAACACGTGGATGCGGCCCTGGCCGCGCAGGACGCCATCCTCAACAGCCTGCTGGATATTTCGCGACTGGAATCGCGTGCGCTGCAGACGCGGGTACGCGCGTTCGCGCTGTCGCCGCTGCTGGAAACCCTGGCCCGTGAATTCGGCATGGCCGCGCAGAGCCGTGGCCTGCACCTGCACTGGGTGGATACGCGCGCCATCGTGGTGAGCGATGAAGCGCTGCTGCGCCGCATCCTGCAGAACTTCCTGTCCAACGCGCTGCGCTACACCCCGCGCGGGCGCGTGCTAATCGGCTGTCGGCGCGTGGGCGAGCATCTGCGCATCGAAGTGCACGACCAGGGCCCGGGCATTCCGGAAAGCCTGCAGGGTGAGATCTTCGAGGAATTCCGCCGCTTGAACGACGGCGTGGAACAGGAACGGGGCGCGGGCCTGGGCCTGGCCATCGTTGAACGCATCGGCCGCCTGCTGGGCCACCGCATCAGCCTGCGCTCCACCCTGGGCAAGGGCAGCGTGTTCGCGGTCAGCGTGCCGCTGGGGCAGGCCGAAGACGTGGCGGCACCGGCGCCGGCACCGGTGATGGCCGCCGAGCTGACCGACGACAGCCCGCTGCGGCAGTGCCGGGTGTGGAGCATCGACGATGATCCGCGCGTATGCGCCGCCACCCGCGCCCTGCTGGAACGCTGGGGCTGCAACGTGGAACTGGCCGACGGCCCGCAGGGCGCGCTGGAAATCGCCAGCGCGCTGAACGTGCCGCAGCTGCTGTTGCTGGACGTGCGCATGGGCCAGTGGCACGGCCCGGATCTGTACGAAGCGCTATGCAGACTGTGGCAGGCGCGGCCACCGGCGATCTTGGTAACCGCCGAGCGCGATGAAGCCCTGAAGGCACATGCGGCCGAACAAGGCTGGGGCTTCCTGCCCAAGCCGGTGCGGCCCCCCGCCCTGCGCGCGTTGATGACCCAACTGTTGCTGCGCCATCGGGGGTAGCGTCGAGCTTGCTCGACTGCTTGCCTACAATCGGCGGTCTTTGCAACGTTTGAAGGATGGATCGTGCCGAAATCCCCCAAGGCCGAGCGCCCCGCTGATCTGTTTGCCGCCGCATGGGCCGCCGACACGCAGGCCACCGCAGCCTTTCTCGCCGCAGGCGCGGATGTACAAGCGGTGGATGCGTTTGGCTTCACCGCGCTGGAACGGGCCGCGTCCAGCCAGGACCGCGCGCCGATGGAACACACGCTCGCCACGCTGCGTCTGCTGGTCGATGCCGGCAGTCCGCTGGAGCACGTGGGCGCGGGTGGACGCACGGCGCTGTTCCTGGCGGCAGAATTCTCGCCAGACGGGCCCGAGGCAGTGCAACTGCTGGTGGACGCCGGCGCACAGCCGGATGTCCGCGACGCGCATGGCAACCACACCGTGGAAAACGCCTGGTCGCCGCAGGTGAAATCCCTGCTGTCCGCCCTGACCGGCCACGTTGTCCCCCCGGTGGTCGTGCGCAAGCCGGACCGGAAGATGTCCGCTGCGGCATGGAAGCTGGCGCAGGCGAAGATCGAGGCAGCGTTTGCCATCCTGGAATCGGCAGGCATCGTCACCACCCGCGGATGCGGCGATACCCGCGACGACGCTGCCGACGACACCAACGAACTGTTCTGGCGCCGCGGTGGAACAGAAGCAGGCCTGAAGGGTTTCTGCTTCTATTCCGGCGATGACATGAAGCGCGCCAAGCGCACCAGTGATCTATCCATTGGCTTCTGGGGCCCGCCCGACAGCGCGGCCATGGAGCGCATCGGCCAGGCCATCGTCGATGCCTTCGCCAGCGTCGGCCTGCCTGCCGAATGGGACGGCACCGAACGCATGCGGCCCAGCATCGACCTGCGGTCGCTCAGCGCCTGACGGGCGTAGAGTCGAGCTTGCTCGACTGCTTCGCCTCGTAGAGTCGAGCTTGCTCGACTGCTTCGCCTCGTAGAGTCGAGCTTGCTCGACTGCTGTTGCCCCCCCAGTCGAGCAAGCTCGACTCTACAAAAGCGGCTGATCAATGATCCTTGCGGCCGAAGGCAGGCCCACCGGACCCGCAAACCGCAAAAGGTCAGATCCCGCCCGCGTCGCCTTCCGGCTCCAGCGCCTTCACCAGCACGGCAGCCTGGGTGCGGCTGTGGCATTCGAGCTTCTTCAGGATGGCGGTCACATGCACTTTCACGGTGTTTTCGGCCAGGCCCAGTTCGTAGGCAATCTGCTTGTTCAGCAGGCCATCGGCCAGGCACAGCAGCACGCGGAACTGCTGCGGGGTGAGCTGGGCCAGGCGTGCGGCCAGCAGGGCGTCGGATTCGCTGCGCTCCGGCGCCATCGCCGGGAACCACAGGCTGCCGTCCAGTACCGCCTGCACCGCTTCGCCGATGGTTTCGGCCGGGGCGGACTTGGGAATGAAACCGGCGGCGCCGAACTGCTGGGCGCGGCGGATCACCCGCGGGTGGTCGTTGGAAGACAGGATGACCACCGGGATGTCCGGGTGTGAGCCACGTACGTGCAACAGCGCGGAAAAGCCATGCGCGCCGGGCATGGTCAGGTCCAGCAGCACCAGGTCCACATCCGGTTGGGCGTCGAGCGCCTGTGCCAGTGCATCGGCACTGGCCACTTCGCGCACCTGGGCCAGCGGCAGGCTCTGCCGCAACGACTGCACCACCGCCGAACGCAGCAGCGGATGGTCATCGGCGATCAGGATGGTGTATTCGCTCATGGGGCCATTGTACGGGCACTGCCGCGCATCCGCCGGGCATGTCCCGGCGCGCCCAAGGGCTCAGCGCCCGGCCGGTTCCACGCTGCTGCGCCAGGCATCCAGGAACTGGCGGCGCTTCAGCGCATCCAGGTAGACCAGCAGCCCCGGGCCAAGCTGGATCGGGCGGCGACTGCGGCCGGGCGCATCGTCGCTGCGCGTGTTGCCGGTCACGATCGGCATCAGCCGCGCCTCGCGTGACAGCACCTGCTGGCCACGCGGCGACAGCAGGTAATCGAGGAAGCGCCCGGCCTCTTCCGGGTGCGCGCCGGTGCGCGGAATCACTGCCGTGCGCAGCACCACCAGGGTGTAGTCCTCGGGTTCCACGATGGCCAGCGGCGCGCCGGCATCGATGCGCGCCTGCGCATACGAGCCCAGCACGTTGTAGACCAGCGACAACTGGCCACTGGCCACCTGGTCCAGCAGCACGCCGGTGCGTTCTTCACGCACCACCGCGTTGTCGCCGAGCGCGCCCAGCAGCGCGCCGGCGATGCTGCCACGCTGCGCATCCTGGGTGGCCAGCAAGTAGCCCACGCTGCTGCGTTCGATATCGTAGGTACCGACCTTGCCACGCAGCGGCAGGCCCTCGGCACGCAGCAGGTCCAGCAGTTGCCGGCGCGTGCGCGGCGCCTTGGCCGCCGGCAATGCACGCGTGTTGTAGACCATCACCACCGGTTCGTAGCTGATACCGAAGGCCTCGCTGCGCCATTGCGCCCAGGCCGGCAGTGCAGCGGTCTGCGCCGAGCGGTGCGGCACCGCGTGGCCATCGTTCACCAGCTTGGTCTGCAGGTCCATGCCGCTGGAAATCAGCAGGTCCGGCGAATCCGGGCCACTGCGGTCGTGCAGGTAACGCGCGTACAGGTCCTGGGTGATGATGTCTTCGTAGACCACCGTAGTGCCGGGATGCAGGCGCTGGTAATCGGCGATGACCTCGGCAAACACTTCGATATCGGTGGTGCCGTGGATGCGCAGCTGCGCGGTCGCCGCGCCCTGCGCGGGAAAGCGCCGTACATCGCCGGGCGCAGCCAGTACGGGGGCAGCCAACAACAGCGCCAGCGCGGCGGCGAACAGGCGGATCATGCGGTACTCCGGGGCAGGCGGATGGTGGCCACCAGGCCGCCCTGGGGGCGCTTGCTGAGGTCGATGTGGCCGTTGTGGCTGTCCACCACGCGCTTGACGATGGCCAGGCCCAGGCCGGCGCCGCCGGCCGCCGCGCCCTCGCCACGCGCAAAGCGTTCGAACACGCGCCCGGCATCGGCCGCGGCGATGCCGGGGCCATGGTCGGCAATGGTCAGCACGGCCTGCCCGCCTTCCACGGTCAGGGCGATCTGCAGCGCGCCGTCGCCACCGTACTTCAGTGCGTTGTCGACCAGGTTCTTGATGGCCTCGCGCAGCAGCAGCGCATCGCCTTGCACCTGCACCGGTTCGGCGGTCATGGCCAACTGCACGCGTGGCGCCGGCCCCGCCTGCGGCAGCGCTTCATGCAGGGCCTGGTGCACGGTCTCGGCCAGGTCCACGGCCGCAAAGCGCTGCAGGTGCGAGCGATGGATCACGCTGGCATCGCTCAGCAGCTGGTTCAGCAGGCGGCTCATGTGCGTGGCATTGCGTTCGATCGCAAGCAGGCTGCGGCGCATGTCCTGCGGATCATCATCGTCCAGCGCCAATTGCGCCTGCGCGCGCAGCGCCGCCAGGGGGGTGCGCATCTGGTGCGCGGCCTCGGCCATGAACGCGCGCAGCGTTTCGTTGCTGCTGGACAGGCGCTCCATGAAGCGGTTCAGGGCAGCGACCATCTGGTCCATTTCGCGCGGCACGCGCGCATCCAGAGGTTTCAGGTCGGACGGCTCGCGCCGCGACAACTCGCGTTCCACACGCACCAGCGGGCGGAACGCACGGTGCACGCCGAAGGCCACCAGGGCCAGCAGCAGGCCGGACAACACGCCGATGGCCAGCAGGGCGCGGTTGACCATGTCCTGCGCCAGCGCTTCGCGCGCACGCCGGGTCTGGCCCACCTGCACCTGCACATCGCCCTGCGCAGACGCCGCCGCGAAACTGCGGCTGACCACCACGAAGCGCACGGTTTCGCCGCTGTATGCGGCATCGAACAACTGCGGCTGCAGGCCCGGGCGGCGCGGCGGCGCGGGCAGGTCACCGTAGCCGGTGATCAGGTTGCCGCGGCTGTCGGTCAGCCGGTAGAACACGCGGTCCTCGGCGGCCATCGACAGCAGGTCCAGCGCGGCATAGGGCAGGTCCACCTGCCATTGGCCATCGACCAACGCCACCGAATCGGCAATCGACAGCGCCGAGGACACCAGCAGGTGGTCGTAGGAACGGTTGGCGGCGCGCTGGCCATAGTCGCGCGCGGCGAACAACAGGGCCACCGCGAACACCGCCAGCAATCCGCCCAGATACAACAGCAGCGTGCGCCGCAGGGAACCCGGCGCCGTGGCGCGCAGCTCAGCCATCGCCGTCATTGCCGCCGTCGGTGGGTTCCAGCAGATAACCCACGCCGCGCACGGTGGTGATGCGCACCGGTGCGTCAGCCAGCTTCCTGCGCAGGCGCCCCACATAGAGCTCGATGGCGTTCGGGCCGGCCTCGTCATCGAAGCCGAACAGGCCGTTGCCGATCTCATCCTTGCCCACCACCTGGCCCATGCGGCCCACCAGGATTTCCAGCAGACGGTATTCGCGATTGGGCAGTTCGATCGGTTCCCCGTCCAGGGTGACGCGATGGGCGGCGTTGTCGAACTGGAAGCCGCCCACCTGCACCACTTCGCTGGCCTGGCCGCGCGCACGGCGCAGCAGCACGCGGCAACGCGCTTCGAATTCGCGGAAATCGAAGGGTTTGCCCAGGTAGTCGTCGGCGCCCACGTCGAGCGCCTGTACGCGGTCTTCGATGCCATCGCGCGCGGTCAGCATCAGCACCGGGGTGCTGTCGCCGCGTTCGCGCATGCCGGCCAGCACACGCAGGCCATCCAGCTTGGGCAGGCCGATATCCAGCACCACCAGATCGAAGCTCTGGTAGCGCAGCACGCTGGCGGCGGCCAGGCCGTCGGCCTGCCAGTCCACGGCATGCCCACTGCGACGCATGCGGCGGATGATGGCATCGGCCAGGTCCGGGTTGTCTTCGACCAGCAGCAGGCGCATCGGCGGGAACAGAGGGACGCGGGGGGGAAGCGAATGCTACCGCGTGCGGCGCGATGGCGTGTGGCGGGTGCATTCCGCCGGGCATGGCCCGGCGCTACCGGGGGCGCGGCGGCCGCGTTTACGCTGCACCGCACAAACCGCTGACAGGACGATGACAGCTACCGCAACCCAGACTGCGGCCGCGCACCATCCGGTGCCCACGATTGCCGCGCGCCTGGCGCGCACCTGGGAGGGTTTGTGGAATTGAAGTTTGCCTGGCAGCGCCCCGCCGCCATGATGGCCCTGGCTGCGCTGGCCGCGCCGGCCTTTGCCGAGGACGACCGGCCGGTCACCGCCACCGTCGGCGGCCGCCTGCACCTGGATTTCGCCACGTTCGACAACGACGACCGCGGCACCCCGAACAAGGACGACACCGAAGTACGCCGCGCTTGGCTGGATGTGTCGGGCAAGTTCTTCGTGGTCGATTACAAGATGGAAGCGGACTTTTCCGGCGACCGCGTGGAGGCCAAGGACGTCTACCTGAGCCGCGGCTTCGGCAGCGCCGGCCGCCTGACCGTGGGCCAGTTCAAGCAGTACTTCTCGCTGGACGACCGCACCGGTTCCAACTACGGCAGCTTTCTGGAGCGTGGCAACGCCGGCACCACGCTGGCGCCGCTGTACCGCCTGGGCGCGTCCTGGCAGGCCAATCCGGGCGATTTCACCTGGGCGGCCAGCGTCTACAGCCTGGAAAGCATCGACGCCTGGCAGGTGAAGGGCCGCGCCGCCGGTGGTCGCGTGACCTGGGCCCCGGCCCCCCGCGATGGCGACGTGCTGCACCTGGGCCTGTCGCTGGCCCGCGAGGCCTACGACAACCCTGGCGCAAGCGGTGCCCCTGGGCTGAAGATCCGCCCGCGCCCGGCCGGCCACCTGTCCGATGAAAGCCGCCTGACCCTGGTCGACTTCTCCGCCGGCCGCGATACCGACGTCAACAAGTGGTCGCTGGAATACGCGCAGGTGCGCGGCCCGCTGTCCTGGCAGGGCGAATTCAGTGGCGCCACGTTCGATGACGGTGCGCAGCGCGGCGACGTGATGGCGGCCTACGGCATGCTGAGCTGGTTCGTGACCGGCGAAAGCCGTGCCTACGACCGCAAGACCGGCCGCTTCGCCCGCGTGAAGGACATCCGCCACAAGGCCGGCGCCTTCGAAGTGGCGCTGCGCTACGACCAGATGTGGGGCGCACAGCACCTGGATGGCGCGCCGGACCTGCGCCGCGGCAGCACCGAAGCCTGGACGCTGGGCGGTAACTGGTACCTGCGCGACAACCTGCGCTTCATGTTGAACGTGATCGAGAGCCGCAACCGCGACCGCCTGGCCGGCATCACGGTGGACCGCACGCGCGCGGTCACCGGCCGCCTGCAGTTCGACTTCTAAGCCTCCCCCTTCCCTTTCCCTTCCCCACGTCCTGTCTTCATTAGGAGTCCGCAGATGATGCTGAGCATCCTCGGCTTTGGCATGGTCATTACGTTCATGTACTTGATCATGAGCAAACGACTGTCGCCGCTGGTCGCCCTGATCACCATTCCGATCATCTTCGCCCTGCTGGGCGGCTTCGGTGCCAACATCGACGAAATGATGCTGGAAGGCATCAAGAAGATCGCACCCACCGGCGTGATGCTGATGTTCGCCATCCTGTACTTCGGGGTGATGATCGATGCGGGCCTGTTCGATCCGCTGGTGCGGGTGATCCTGCGCTTCGTGAAGGGCGATCCGATGAAGATCGTGCTTGGCACCGCGGTGCTGGCCATGCTGATCTCGCTCGATGGCGATGGCTCGACCACCTACATGATCACCGTGTCGGCCATGCTGCCGCTGTACCAGCGTCTGGGCATGAGCGCGCTGAACATGACCTGCGTGACCATCCTGGCCGGCGGCGTGATGAACCTGACCCCGTGGGGCGGGCCCACCGCACGTGCCGCCACCGCGCTGCACGTAGACCCGGCCGATGTGTTCGTGCCGCTCATTCCGTCAATGGTGATCGCCTGCGCCGGTGTGCTGGTGCTGGCCTGGTACCTGGGCATGAAGGAACGCCGTCGCCTGGGCGTGGTCACCCTGCCGCAGGGTGGCAGCTGGATGGACAGCACGGTGTCGGACGACAACACCGCACTGCCGTCGGTGGAAGACGCCGAGGACATCAAGCGACCGAAGCTGCTGTGGGTGAACCTGGCCCTGACCCTGGCCCTGATGACCGCGCTGATCATCGGCGTGCTGCCGATGCCGGTGCTGTTCATGGTCGGCTTCGCCATTGCCCTGGTCATCAACTACCCGAACCTGGCCGAGCAGCGCCGCCGCGTGGTCAACCATGCCGGCAACGTGCTGTCGGTGGTATCGCTGATCTTCGCCGCGGGCATCTTCACCGGCATCCTGAACAATACCGGCATGGTCGAGGCGATGTCGCACAGCTTCCTGGCGATCATTCCCGATGCCTGGGGCCCGTACCTGGCGGTGATCACCGCGCTGGCCTCGATGCCGTTCACCTTCTTCATGTCCAACGACGCCTTCTACTTCGGCGTGCTGCCGATCCTGTCCGAGGCCGCCGGCAACTACGGCATCACCCCGGTGGAAATGGCCCGCGCGTCGCTGGCCGGGCAGCCGGTGCACCTGCTCAGCCCGCTGGTGCCGTCCACCTACCTGCTGGTGGGCCTGGCCAAGGTTGAATTCGCCGACCACCAGAAGTTCACGCTGAAGTGGGCGATCGCCATCTCGCTGCTGTTGATGGCCGGTGGCCTGCTGTTTGCCCTGTATC
This sequence comes from Stenotrophomonas sp. ZAC14D2_NAIMI4_6, assembly GCF_003086875.1. Taxonomy (NCBI): domain Bacteria; kingdom Pseudomonadati; phylum Pseudomonadota; class Gammaproteobacteria; order Lysobacterales; family Lysobacteraceae; genus Stenotrophomonas; species Stenotrophomonas sp. ZAC14D2_NAIMI4_6. The sequence continues at coordinate 3,581,685 of NZ_CP025996.1, forward strand.
CCCTCGCCGCCTGATCCACGTACCAGGGAGTTTTCTGCAATGACGCTTCGAATTGCATATGTCACCAGCGGCATGGGCAGCGTGGGTACTGCCATCTGCCAGGGCCTGGCCCGTTCCGGCCACACCGTGGTGGCCGGTTGCGCACCGAACTCGCCGCGCAAGGCGAACTGGCTGCGCGAACAGCGCGAACAGGGCTTTGACTTCATCGCATCGGAAGGCAACGCCACCGACTGGGCCTCCACCAGCGCTGCGTTTGCCAAGGTGCGCGCCGAAGTGGGCGAGGTCGATGTGCTGGTGAACAACTCCGGCGGCAGCCGTGACCTGCTGTTCCGGCAGATGACCGTGGAGGACTGGAACGCGGTGATCGCTTCCAACCTCAACGCGCTGTTCAACCTGACCAAGCAGGTGGTCGATGGCATGGCCACGCGCGGCTGGGGCCGCGTCATCAACATCGGTTCGGTCAGCGCCCACAAGGGGCAGATCGGCCAGGTGAACTACGCCACCGCCAAGGCCGCCATGCACGGTTTCAGCCGGGCGTTGGCCGCCGAAGTGGCCTCGCGCGGGGTGACCGTGAACACCTTGTCGCCCGGCTACATCGCCAGCCAGGCGATCAGCAGCTTCCCGCCGGATGTACTGGACCGGCTGGCCGCGTCGGTGCCGGTGCGCCGCCTGGGCCGCCCGGAGGAAGTGGCGGGGCTGGTGGGCTGGCTGGCATCGGACGAGGCTTCGTACGTGACCGGCGCCGATTACGCGGTCAATGGTGGGTTGTACATGGGCTGACCCCCGCGCGTTGCAGTAGATCCACGCCATGCGTGGATGCTCGGTCGCCCCCGGGGTCAGAGCCCTTCCGCATGCGAAAGGGCTCTGACCCCGATGCGCTCGGCGGTCTATCCGCGCGCCTGCGCGAGTGCGCCAGCCACCTCCTCCGGCAGGCCGGAGATGAAATCCACCTCGTCGGACTCCTCCACGATCTGGCCGTCGCGCGGCAACCACATCGCCTCGGGAATCGCGCGCAGCACCGGCCGGCCGGGCCAACGGGCCGGGAAGCGTGGCCGGTTCTGCGCCAGGTCGAAGCCCAGGCCCTGGTCAGCGTAGCCGCCCTCGGCCAGCCGTTGTTCGATGCCACGCAGCACCGCGGCGGTGTGGCGGTGCGATGCAGGCACATCGTCGACCGTGGCAAACGGCACGTACCAGGACGCCCCCAGGTTCCAGTACAGCGCCAGTGCGCTGGATGCGGCCAACGACGGCTGTTCAAGCAGCCATTGCAGCGCATCGGACAGGGTGTGGGTGTCGGCGAACAGCATCAGCTGATGGCGCTGCTGCGGCGTGGCCTGCTGGAGGAACGAGACGAGCAGCGGCCAGCCCGGATCCGACGCGGTTGCTACGGGTGAGAGTGCTGGGGGCACGACCTCCGCCCAGATATCGACATCACCTGCGGTGGCATCACCGAGTGCCGGGCCGCGTTCGGGTTCAAACGCCGCGGCCAGATCGTGCAACTGCTGCGCGATAAGGAACGGCAGGCCATCGTCGTACGCATCATCGACCGCCTCGGCAAACGGATCGAAGTCCAGCCCATGGTCGGCGTAGAAGCCATCGAGGCACCGCTGCTCGATGCGACGGACCAGCGCGTACGCCTCCTGCTCGTGGCCAGGCACCTCGCTGGCGTCTGCGTACTGGGCGAACCGGCCTGCGCCCAGCGATGCGTGCATCAGCAGTGCCGTGGCACGGTCCAGATCGCGTTGCTCTGCCAGCCAGGCCAGCACGTCGGGGCTGTCGTCGTAGTTGCGCCGTGCAACATAGATGTGGCGTTGTTCGGGCGAAGCGGTGTGCAGGTAGTCCTGCAGCAGGCGGCTGCAGGACGCGTGGTAGTCGTCGGGGGTCACGTGGGGTGTCCGTTGCTCAGTGCCCGTGCAGTCTAGCGGCCCCTTGCACCGGGGTCAGAGCCCTTTCAAAGGCGAAAGGGATCCGACCCCGGCCATGCCCCGAATCGGGGTCAGATCCCTTTCGCGCGCGAAAGGACTCTGACCCCATCGCATCAGAACTCGGCAGCGACGGTCATGAACACCTGGCGCGGTGCGCTGGCGTGGATCGCATAGCGCGTGCCGTTCGGGTCGGTGGGTGCGAACGAACTAAACTGGCCGGCGTAGCGCTTGTTGGTCAGGTTGGTGGCGTTCAAGGAAACACGCACGTTGCGCAGGCCCAGGCCGGGGCCGAAGTCATAACCAGCGCCGGCATCGAAGGTGGTCACGCCCGGCACCGACTGGTCGTTGGTGTAGGTGTAGTAGCGCTTGCCGGTGTACTTGGCGCGCAGGCTGGCGAAGAAGCCATCACGGTTCCAGCTGATCTCGCTGGACGCCATGCGCTGCGGCGTGTCCACGGTGATCTTGCCGGCCACCGGCACGATCGCACCGCCGGAGGTGTAGTCATCCTCGTAGGTGGTCTTGTTCCAGGACAGCGCGTTGTACCACTGCAGGCCATCGATGGGCTTGAGGATGAAGGTCAGCTCGGCACCATGGCTCTTCACCGAACCGACGTTGATGAAGCGCGTCACGCACTCGGGGCGCGTGCCGACTTCGATGCTCGAGCACGGATTCAACGACAGCAGGCGGTTGTCGAACTTCACGTTGTAGGCGGCGATGGAGGCCTGGTACTTCTCACCGAACGTACGGAAGCCGGCTTCCAGACTCTTGGACTTTTCCGGCTCCAGGCCGGCGCTGGCCGCGAACGATTCCGGCGACACCTGCAGCGGGCCGCCGCTGCCACCGCCCACGAACGCGGCGATGTTTTCCGCGTACGAAGCGAACAGCTCGTTGTTGGCGTTGAGCTTGAAGCCCACGCCCAGCTGCGGCAGCACCGATTCCTTGGCGGTGAGCGTGCCGGAGGCGATGCTGGTTTCCACGCCGCCCTTGGCGGTGGCGCGCATGCGGGTGTTCGGGCTCTTCAGGCCCACGTCCACGGTCAGGCGCTGGTCGAGGAAGCGCATGCGGTCCTGCACGTAGAACTGCTGCGTGCGGATGTCGAAATCCTGGTTGAACAGCAGGCGGTCGGGGTTCTGCAGGTACAGATCGTCCAGGAACGGCCCGCTGATGTAGTAGAAATTGCGCGACACGTTATGGTCGTTCTGCTCGTACCACAGGCCGGCTTCCAGCTCGTGGATGCCCACCGTCCACGACAGCGCGGCGGTCAGGCCATCGCGGTTGATGGTGTAGTTGGTGCTGCGGATCGAGATCGGCAGCATGCGGTCGGTGCCCGGGTACGACGGCTGGCCCGGCGCCCACCAGTGGCCCTGGCCACGGTTGTCGTGGTGGTAGGCCATCAGCTTCAGGCGGCCCTGCTCGCCCAGGCGAAGATCGGCATCGACCGAGTACAGATTGTCATCGCGCAGCGCGCGGCTCTGGTAGTAGGCATCGTCGATGCTGTTGACGCCACCACTGAAAGCGCACTTGGCCGGATCTCGAGTGCCCGGCGCGCAATAGGCTGCGGCGACAGCACGGTCCCAGTCCGGTGCGTAGATGTTCCAGTCCCAGCCCAGGCCACGCGCCAGCATGTCCTTGGACAGGTAGGCATAGTTGGCCTGGCTGGCGCGCGAGGTCGCCACGAACGCACCGAAGCGATGGTCGCCCACGTTCCATACGGCCTTGGCATTGAACTGGCGGGTGGTCTGGTTCTGGTACGGCGCGGCCCACATGTCCTGGTCCTGGTGCACGCCGGACACGTAGGCCGAGAAGCCGTTGATATCGCCGGTATCCACGCGCAGGTAGCCGCGGCGCTGGTTGTCATCACCCACGGTGATGCTGGCGCGCCCACCGAATTCGGTGGACGGGTCCATCGAGAAGTACTGGATGGTGCCGCCCAGGTTGCTGGTGGAGGCCACGCCCAGCGAGCCGATGCCCTGCGACAGTTCAGCGCCGGCCAGGTTTTCGGCAATGATCGCGCGGGCGATGCTCAGGCCGTTGTAGTTGCCGTAGCTGTTGTCGCCCAGTGGAATGCCATCGAGCGTGTAGCCCAGGCGGCTCTTGTCAAAGCCGCGCAGGCTGATGGTCTGCGATTCTTCATTGGCGCCGAACGCATCGTTGGATTGCACCGATACGCCCGGCAAGCGGTCGAGGATCTTCTGGCCGCTGGTGCCCGGCGGCAGCACCTGCTTGTCGACGGCGGTGATGCGCTGCACCTGGCGGGTTTCGCCCTGGCCGATCACGGAAACGGTATCCAGCGTCTGCGCGCTCAGCGCGGCATCGGTGCTGGCGTCGGCAGTTTCGGCGGCATGGGTGCTGGCGGCGGCGGAGAGGGCGATCGCCACGGCAATCGTCAGGTATCGGGTCTGCATGTGAGTCCATTGCATGGGGGAAGACCGGCGCGTCTGCGCGCGGCGCGCCGCCACTATGCGAATGGAAGATGAAAGGTTGTTTACGAAGCGGCGCGCGTGCTGCGGGCGGTGACGCGCGTCTCGTTTGTGGGGGTGGGAGTGTCGGCAGGGCTGCCGCCCTGCACCTGCTCACTGCAACGTCAAAAGCGTGCATTCCGTGGGAGGGCGGGGTGGGTCCGGTTGCGGGGGACGCCGTGAATACGTCCATGCAGGCTCGGTCGCCGCATCCATGCGGCTCACGCCCCCGCAACCGGACCCACCCCGCCTTCGACAGTTGGCCGCGAGCTGTTGGAACGGCACGGGGTCGGATCCCGTTGCGTGGCAACGGGCTCTGACCCCATTTTGTTTATCGATGTTTGACGGGTTCATCCACGCATGGCGTGGATCTACTGCTGTCGTACGCCATTTACTCTGGCGCCAGCTGGTCCATGCGGATGCGGTTGGCGAACAGCGAGAACGCCAGCATGCCGGCCAGGCCGTTGGCGCGGCTGACCCAGTGCGGCAGCCAGCGTGGGGGTTTCAGTACGCCGGCTTCAAACAGCGGTGCGAAGGCGATGGCGTCGGTCAGGCTCATCTTGCCGGCAAACAACCAGCGGCAGACCTGCAGGCGATCCTGGGCCAGCATGTGGCGGAAGAAGGTATGCACCGACACCAGGCCGCGCAGATACACGGTGTCCTTGGTGAAGGCCAGGCCGCCGCTGGGCGGTACGCCGCGGAACACGCGCTGGGCCGAGGCGAAACTTTCTTCCGGGTTCTGCCCGGCATCGCAGAAGTAGCGGTAGACCTCGATGAAATCGGCGCCCTCGCGTGCCATTGCAATGGCCTCGGTGCGCAGGCTGATGCGCTTCAATCGTTCGATATCGATGCTGCCGGTGATCTGTTCGGCAAACGTGGCCAGGCCTTCCTGGGTAGCGGTCACCCGTGGCGAGGACAGGCCCAGGCTGGGCAGCACCGGCTGCTCGCGCCCGTTCAAGGCGGTGAGCGAATGCACCAGCGCTTCGTGGTGGAACAGCTGCGCGCGGTCGTAGGCACTGAAGCGCGCGGTGGTGCGCAGGCGGATGCGGGTCGGACCAGCTGCGGCCTTAGACACCAGATCCGGGTCCAGTTGCACTTGGATGATGCGTGATTCGAAGAAGGCGTCCAGATCGTTCTGCAACTGCAGCTGCAGCGCGATGGCCGACACGGGCACCTGTTCTTCCGGGGCCAGCAGTTCGTGGTCCAGTTCCGCGGCGATCTGGATGAAGTGCCGCGCTGCATCGCGCGTGCTGGGGCCGTTGCCCGGCAACGGCTGCTCGGGTGCGCCGAACAACTGCACCGAACAGCGGTCAACGGTGGAGGTGCCCAATCCTTCCAGCAGCTGCGCGGCCAGGTCCCAGCTCTGCGCGGACTGCCGCACGTAGTGCCCCAACGGATGGCTTTCGTCGCACGCGCGGCTGATGGCATCCAGTGCGCGGCGTTCTTCGCTGAAATCCAGCCGTGGGTAATCAACCTGCGGCAGCACCGGTTGGCCGCGTGCCACGCTGGCCAGGAACGGCGCCTGCACGGTGGCCGGCCAACTGGTGAGCCCCAGCAGGCGGATGCCGCCGACAGCCTCGACCAGGCGCGCATCGAGCGCGGCATGGTGGGCCACATCGGGGTCCAGCATTGTGGTGGGTTCCATGGGCGGACTATAGCGCCCTGCCCTTGCTTTGGTAGGTGCCAACCTTGGTTGGCACGCGCCGACCGAGGGCTACGAACAGATTCGTGCCAACCAAGAGCAGGCAGAGGCGGACCCCCGGCAGGTGCCAACCTTGGTTGGCACGCGCCGAAGGCGGGCTGCGGAAACATTCGTGCCAACCAAGGTTGGCACCTACCAGGAGTCGGCAGTTTGCATCCACCAGGAGCAGGCCGTTGCAGTTCATTGCAGGGGTCAGAGCCCGTTGCGGTGCAATGGGATCCGACCCCGCCGCGCGCGATCAGCGCCGGCGCGGTTTGCTGGCCGGGCGGAACTGCTGGCCCTTGCCCTTCTTGCCGCCGCGTTCCTGCGCGGTCTCGGCCTGGCGCACGGCCAGCTTCGCTGCGGCCGCGGCGACTTCTTCCTTCAACTTGAAGTAGTTCAGCAGGCGGCTTTCTTCAATTTCGCCGGCATCGATCGCCGCGCGCACTGCACAGCCTGGTTCCTGCTGGTGCTTGCAGTCGTTGAAGCGGCACTGTTCGGCCAGCGCTTCGATATCGGCAAAGCCCCCCTCGGACAGCGTCTCTTCGCCGGTCGGCTTCAGCTCGCGCATGCCGGGCGTATCGATCAGGCAGGCGCCGGTCGGCAGCGGCATCAGCGCGCGGTGGGTGGTGGTGTGGCGGCCGCGCGAATCGTTGGCGCGCACCGCATTGGTCTTCATGCGCTGCTCGCCCAGCAGGGTGTTGGTCAGGGTGGATTTGCCCGCCCCCGACGATCCCACCAGCACCACCGTGCGGCCCGGCCCCAGCCACGGTTTCAGCACGGCCACGCTGTCGGCATCCAGGCCATTGATCGCGTGCAGGGCAATGCCCTGCATTTCCAGTTCTTCCAGCACCGCCAGCGCATCTTCGCTGTATTCGGTCTGGTCGGCCTTGGTCAGCACCACCACCGGTTCGGCACCACCGCCGCCGACCAGCAGCAGGTAGCGTTCGATGCGGCGCGGATTGAAGTCGGCATCCAGCCCACAGACGATGAACACCGTATCGATGTTGGCCGCGATCACCTGCTGGTGGTAATGCTCACCGGCGGCACCGCGCTTGATCGCGGTACGCCGCGGCAGCAGGGCGACGATGCGGATGCCGTCCAGCAGCACCCAGTCACCGACCGCCGGTCGTTCATGGCTGGGGAAACGCGGGCGCTGCCATTCCGGCAGCGATTCGGCCTTGATCGACGCGTCCGGGCCATCGGCCACCACGTAGTGGGTGCGATGCTGTTCGATCACCCGCGCCGGGCGGGCCTGCGGGTGCGCGGCCATGGCGGCCTGCCAGTCGGCCTGCTGCGGCGGGCCCGGCCAAGGCCAGCCGATGGTCTGCAGGGCGGTGAAATCGGGGGTCTGGGTCATCGCCGCCATTCTACCCGGCCAGCCCAGCAACGGCGGGGCCTGCACCCTTGCCATGCGCTGCACCAATTCCGGTAGGATGGAAGCCCCATGCCTTACGACGGCCCAGCCCCCATGTCCACCCCCTCGCCCAAGCCCTTGGCCATCCGCGAGCGCCTTTCCGAAGTGCGCTACGAAATCCGCGGAGAACTGGCCCGGCGAGCGCGGGAGCTGGAAGCGCAGGGCCGCAAGCTGATCAAGCTGAACATCGGCAACCCCGGCAACTTTGGTTTCCGTGCGCCCGAGCACCTGCAGCGCGCGATTGCCGATGACATGGGCCGTACCGACCCCTACACCCACCAGCAGGGCCTGCCGGTCGCGCGCGAAGCCATTGCCGCCGCGTATGCGCGCCGCGGTGCGCCCGATGCGCATCCGGACCGCGTGTTCGTCGGCAACGGCGTCAGCGAACTGATCGACCTGTCGCTGCGCGCACTGTTGAACCCGGGTGATGAAGTGCTGGTGCCCTCGCCGGACTACCCGCTGTGGTCGGCCGCGGCCATCCTCAACGACGGCCGCCCGGTGTACTACCGCTGCGCGCCGGAAAACGGCTTCCAGCCCGACCCGACCGAGATCGAGACGCTGGTGTCCTCGCGCACCCGCGCCATCGTGCTGATCAACCCGAACAACCCCAGCGGCGCCAGCTACCCGCGCGAACTGCTGGAGCGCGTGGTCGAGATCGCGCGCCGCCACAACCTGCTGCTGCTGGTCGATGAGATCTACGACCAGATCCTGTACGACGATGCGGTGTTCCAGCCGGTCGCGCCGCTGGCCGGCGATCACCCCTGCCTGACCTTCAGCGGTCTGAGCAAGGTGCACCGTGCCTGTGGCTGGCGCGTGGGCTGGGCCCACCTGAGCGGCGACGATGCGCGCCTGGGCGATTTCCGCGCCGCGCTGGACCTGCTCAGCGCGCTGCGCCTGTGTGCCAACGTGCCGGGCCAGTACGCGATCGACGCGGCGGTGAACGGCCCGGACACCATTTCCGAGCTGTGCGCCCCCGGCGGTCGTCTGTATGAAACCCGGCGTGCGGTGATCGAGGCCTGCGAGGCCAGCGAACACCTTTCGCTGGTTGCGCCGGCCGGCGCGCTGTACGCGTTCCCGGCCGTGGTCGGCGCCGCCGCCAAGGGCTTCGACGACCACACCTTCGCCCTGGACCTGATGAACAACGAAGGCGTGCTGGTGGTACCGGGCTCCAGCTTCAACGTGCCCTACCGCCACCACTTCCGCGTGACCCTGCTGCCGGAAGCCTCGGTGATGCGCGATGTATTCGCACGCATCGACCGGGTGCTGGCCCGCCGCGCCGAGGACGCCACCAAGGTCGTGCCGCTGAAGCCACGCCGTTCGGTGGCCTGAGCCGTGGCGCTGCGTTACCTGGCGCTGGGCGATTCGTACACGATCGGCGAAGCGGTGGACGTTGATGGCCGCTGGCCACACCAGCTGGCCGCGGCGCTGCGGGCCGAGGGCGTGGCACTGGCCGAACCGCAGACCATCGCGACCACCGGCTGGACCACCGACGAACTGGATGCGGGCATCGATGCGGCCGCGCCGCAGGGTCCGTTTGACTTCGTCAGCCTGCTGATCGGGGTGAACAACCAGTACCGGGGCCGTGCGCTGGACGAGTACCGCGCGCAGTTCCAGGCCCTTCTGCAGCGCGCGATCGGCTTTGCCGGCGGGCGCGCCGAACGCGTGCTGGTGCTGTCCTTCCCCGATTGGGGCTTCACCCCGTTCGGCGCCGGCAGTGGCCGCGATCTGGCCCAGGTAGCCGCGCAGACCGATGCCTTCAATGCGGCCGCTGCCGCGATCAGCGAAGCCCACGGCGTGGCGTTCGTGGATATCACCGACATCAGCCGTGCGCACGGCCACGACCCGGCGATGATTGCCGATGACGGGCTGCACCCTTCGGCGGCGATGTATGCGCTGTGGAGCGCGCGGGCGCTGCCGGTGGCCACGCGCATGCTGGCAGGGGCCGACTGAGCCCATGGACGGCACGCCACGGAACGGCACACCGCTGCACTGTTCACCGCTCGATGCCGCACAGGCGCGGGCGATTGCCGAAGCCTTCCGGCCTGCGCAGGCCTGGGGCAACCGCCGCGATTACTATTACACCCGCGGCAAGCTGGGCAGCGATCCGCTCTATGACGGCGTGCTGCAGCACCTGCCCGACGATGGCCAGCCGCTGCTGGACCTGGGCTGCGGGCTGGGCCTGTTCGCCCATGTGCTGCGCCAGCGTGGCCGCCGCGCACCGTATCTGGGCGTGGATGTGGACGCCGCCAAGATCGCCCGTGCGCAGCGCGCCGGCACCGGCCTGGCCGACGTTCGGTTCGATTGCCTGGACGTGCAGGCGCCCTTGCCGGCACAACAGGGCCACGTGCTGCTGCTGGACGTGCTGCAGTATCTGGATGCGCAGCCGCAGTTGCAGCTGCTGAAGGCCGCCAGCGCGCGCGTGGCCCCCGGCGCGCGATTGCTGCTGCGCACGCCACTGGCCACCGGCGACCGCCGCGACCGCACCACCCGGGTGGCCGACCGGCTGGCCTGGCTGGTGGGCTGGATGGGCACACGCCCGCGCCACTACCCGGACCCGGCGCAGTTGCGCGCCACCCTGGCCGACTGCGGCCTGCAGGTCGGCCAGGTGCGTCCGCTGCATGGGCGCACACCGTTCAACAGCTGGCTGCTGGTGGCCCAGCGCTAGCCGGACCCTGCCCGGCGGATTACCTGCGGGCCGCTGCGCTCGCCGGGCATGGCCCGGCGCTACCGGTCATGCGGCCGGCAGTTCGGCCTTCAGGCCACGCTCGTCCAACACCTGCAGCACCCGTTCGATGATGGCCAGGTTGTGCCCGTGCGCGGCGCCTTCATGCAGCAGCACGATGGCACCGGGCTGCAGATCGGGCAGCAGGCGCGCCAGCACACCGTCGGGGGTGCAGCCCACGCCGTCGAAGCCGCGCGCGCTCCAGCCCACCCGCACCAGACCCAGCGCCTTCAGCGCGGGGGCCACGAAGGGGTTGGTCATGCCGACCACCGAGCGGTACCAGCGCACGGGCCGGCCGGCGACCGCCTGCAGGGCATGGTGGCAGGCCTCGATCTCGGCCCGCATCGCTGCCGGGCCCAGCCGCCAGAAGCGGGTCTGCGGGTGGGTGTGGCTGTGGTTGCCCAGGTCGTGGCCGCGGCGCAGGATCTCGGCCACCAAGGCCGGATGCGCCAATGCGCGTTCGCCCACCAGGAAGAACGTGGCCTTGGCCTGGTGGCGATCCAACAGGTCCAGCACGGCTGGGGTCTCGGCGCTGGGGCCATCGTCAATGGTCAACCAGACGCTGTTGCCGGTGGCCGGCAGGCGGTCGAGCACCGGTGCGTAGAAGCGGCTGTTGGGCAGGAACACCGGCACCAGGAACAGCGCGTGGCTGGCCACCATCAACGGCAACCCCCACACCCAGCCGGCCCACCACCACAGCAGGATCACGGCCAGCTGCGACGCCACCAGCCAGGGCAGCCAGCGCCAGGGCCGGGACGGGATGCGATGCAATGTTCCTGCGTTGGTCATGCCCCATGATGCCATGGGGCGTAGAATGAGCGATTCGAATTTCCCGGACCACGACTGCCATGTCCCTCGATCCCGCCCTGCGTTCGCGCATCGAATCCCTCCTCAACGCCAACCGCGTCGTGCTGTTCATGAAGGGCCAGCCGTCCATGCCGCAGTGCGGTTTCTCGGCCAAGGCCGTGGGCGCCCTGCAGGATCTGGGCGTGGATTTTGCCCACGTGAACGTGCTGGCCGACCAGGAGATCCGTGAAGGCATCAAGGCCTACGGCGACTGGCCGACCATCCCGCAGCTGTACATCGACGGCGAACTGGTCGGCGGCAGCGACATCGTGCTGCAGATGGCCGCCAGCGGCGAACTGAGCAGCGTGCTGGGCCTGGCCGCACCGGACCGCACACCACCGCGCATCACCGTCACCCCGGCCGCAGTGGAAATGCTGAAGGGCGCGCTGGCCGATGCGCCCGGTGCCTCGCTGCAGCTGACCATCGATGCACGCTTCCAGCCGAACTTCCAGCTGGCCCCGCATGACGACAGCGCCATCGCCGCCGAATCCAACGGCCTGCGCGTGCAGTTCGACCTGTCCAGCGCGCGCCGCGCCGACGGCATCACCATCGACTGGGTGGACGATATCCGCGGCAAGGGCCTGGCCATCGACAACCCGAACGCGCCCAAGCCGGTGCAGGAAATCAGCGTGCGCGACGCCGACGATCTGGTGCGCGCCGGCAACGTGACCCTGGTGGACGTGCGCCCGGCCGACGAACGCGCGATCGCCGCGGTGGGCGTGCCGTTCAAGAGCTTCGACGGCAACGGCCGTGCCGAGCTGGAAGCCCTGCCCAAGGACACCGCGCTGGCCTTCCTGTGCCACCACGGTGGCCGCAGTGCGCAGGCCGCCGAACAGTTCCGCACCCTGGGCTTCACCAAGGTGTTCAACGTGACCGGCGGCATCGATGCCTGGTCGGACGAAGTGGACAACGGCGTGCCGAAGTACTGATCGGCCGCGGTATGGGTCAGAGCCCTTTCCTGCGGAAAGGGATCTGACCCTGCCTTTCCGCAGGAAAGGGCTCTGGCCCCAGCACAGAAAACGCCGGCATCCGCCGGCGTTTTTTTTGCATCCACGCAGGGCGTGTATCTACCCCGCGAAGCCACCTTCGGCCAGGTAATCCAGCTCTTCCGGGCTGGGAATGCGCCCCAGCACGGCGTTGCGGTGCGGGAAGCGGCCGAAGCGGCGGATGATGTCGCGGTGCAGTTCGGCGTACTGCAGGTATTCCTTGTCGCCCAACACGTCGAACATGGCCACCGAACGATCCTGGTCGAACGGATCTTCGGAATGTTCGAACGGCAGGTAGATGAAGGCGCGCAGCTTGGGCACCAGCTGCAGGTCCAGGCCTTCTTCGATGGCACGCATGGCGTAGTGCCGGGCCAGGCCATCGGTGGCATAGGAATGGGCGGTACCGCGGAAGCAGTTGCGCGGGAACTGGTCCAGCAGCAGCATCAGCGCCAGCGCGCCTTCGGCACTGCCCAGCCAGTGTTCGCGGCCACGCGCCGCGGCGGCGTAATGCTCGTCCAGGAAGCGTTCGCGGAAACGCGCGTCGAACGCATCGTCGCGCGCGAACCACTTGGCCGGGCCGGCCTCGCTCCAGAATTCCACCACTTGCGCGGCAACGTCCATCACCTACTCCCAGGGCCCCGCGCGCCGCGCCAGGCCGTCATCAATCATTCGTCAAAGCGCAGGTGGCGGACCGACTTGCCGTTGCGCCGGATAAGCTTAAGCGCCTCGATGCCGATCTGGATATGGTTTTCCACGAACTGGGAGCTGACCTTGGCATCGGAGGCCTCGGTTTTCACCCCGTCCGGGATCATCGGCTGGTCGGACACCAGCAGCAGGGCGCCGCTGGGAATGTGGTTGGCGAAGCCGGCGGCGAACACGGTGGCCGTTTCCATGTCGATGGCCATGCAGCGCATGGCCCGCAGCCGTTCCTTGAAGGCCTCGTCGTGTTCCCAGACCCGGCGGTTGGTGGTGTACACCGTGCCGGTCCAGTAGTCGTGGCCCAGGTCGCGGATCATGGTGGACACCGCACGCTGCAGGGCAAAGGCCGGCAAGGCCGGCACTTCCGGCGGCAGGTAGTCGCCCGAGGTGCCTTCGCCACGGATGGCGGCGATCGGCAGCACCAGGTCGCCCAGCGCGTTCTTGCGCTTCAGGCCGCCACACTTGCCCAGGAACAGCACCGCCTTGGGCATCACCGCCGACAGCAGGTCCATGATGATGGCCGCGTTCGGGCTGCCCATGCCGAAGTTGATCAGGGTGATGCCATCGATGGTTGCACTGGCCATGGGCCGGTCCAGGCCGACGATGGGCGCCCCGGTCAGTTCGGAAAAGGTGTGCAGGTAGCCGCCGAAGTTGGTCAGCAGGATGTGCTCGCCAAACTGGTCCAACGGCACGCCGGTATAGCGTGGCAGCCAGTTGTCGACGATTTCCTGTTTGCTCTTCATGCCCGGTCCGGTGCTGCAGGGGGGGCCATTGTAGGCAACGCTGCACCTGCCCTGCCACACAAAGAAAGGGGGCGGCCCTGCGGCCGCCCCCCCTCTAATCTCCCTACGGGAACCGGTGGCTTAGAAGCGCACCGACCAGCGCAGGTTGGCACCGTGGTCGCGGCTTTCGTCGCCGAACTGGCCGCTGTAGCCCAGTTCCAGCTGCTGCTTGGCGGTCAGCCAGGCCGACAGGCCCAGTTCGGCCACCACCGCGCTGTCGGCGATGGGGGCACCGTTGACCACGAAGCTGTCGCCGCCGCTGGCAAAGCCCAGGCGGGCCGCCGGGTTGCGGTCGCCGCTGGCGTGGCGGTAGGCCACCGCACCGCGCACGTGCAGCCAGCTGTCCTGCTGGAACGACGCCTTCAGGCCCTTGTCGAAGCGCACGCCGGCCGTGGCCAGGGTGGTGCGCACGTCATCCACCGAACCCTGCAGGGCCGCGGCACCGCCACGCTCGTTCACGTGCTTGGTGTCCACTTCCACGCGGGCCACCTGCAGGTAGGGCTCCAGGCCGGCCTCGCGGCCGCCGAAGCGGTAGGCCGCTTCGATGAAGGCCTGGCGGGTACGCGCGTCGTAACGGGCGCTCAGGGTGTCGCTGTAGCCGGCGAACGCCAGCTCACGGGTGCTGTCCACCTCGTGTTCGCTCCATGCCAGGCCACCACGCAGGCCGAAACCGCCCCAGTTGTGGCTGGCGTAGGCGCCGAAGTGGGTGTTGTCCACCTTCGACTTGGCACGGCGGCCTTCGCCCTGCTTCACGTCGGTGCGGCCGGTACCGGCCAGCACGCCCACCTGCCAGCCGCCGAACTCGCGGTCGGCACCGACCAGCAGGCCGTTGCTGTTGGCTTCGGTGCGGGCGGTGTTGGTGTTGCCGTCCAGGGTGGTGCTGCCGGCCAGGGCCTGCACCCACACGCCGGTGGCGTCGCCGCCTTCGGCACCCGGTGCAGCGGCACCGGCACGGCGGGCCAGCGCGGCATCACGCACGTAGCGGCTGCTTTCCAGCAGGGCCACGCTGGTGGCGGCGTGCAGTTCGCCGCTCAGGCTGTCCAGTGCACTGCCCACCTGTTCCGGGAACAGCATGGTCAGCGGACGCGGCAGGCCCTGGTTGACCGCCAGGCCGTCGGCCACGGTGGCCACGGCCAGCTGGTTGGCAGTGGTGGCCGAGGTGGCCAGCGCGTTGCCGCGGGTCACTTCAATGCGCGCGCCAGCGGCGGTGTAGGCCAGGCTGAACTGCATGAAGGGCGAGAAGGCGCTGAAATCGGTGGTGGCGAACTGGCCGTTCACGCCGCCGTCGGCCTGGATGAAGTTGAACTGCTCGCCCAGGTAGTAGATGCCCGGCTCCGGCAGCGCCACCAGGGTGCCGCCCAGGGTGGCGGTACCGGTCACGTGCAGCTGGTCGCTGCGGCTGCCCGGGGCCACTTCGGCCTGGTACACGCCGGTGGCGGTCTGCACGTAGTCACCGTTGATGGTGAGCGTACCGATGGAGTTGCCCGGGGCGATGATGCCGGCCACGGTGGTGTCACCCAGCTGGCCCACGCCCTTCAGCGTGCCCTTTTCACCGACGAAGGTGCTGCCGCCGGTCTGCACGCCGTTGAACGACACCACGCCGCCGGTGACGGTCAGGTCCGAGCCGTCCAGCACGCCGGTGGTGGTGATGCGGCTGGTGCCGCCCAGGCTGTTCAGCGCGGTGTTCTGCAGGGTGCCGTTGAGCAGGAAGGTACCGCCGGTCACGTCCACGGCACTGGTCAGCGTGTTCACGCCGTCCAGCTCCAGCACGCCTTCGCGCACCACGGCGCCGTTGAAGCTGTTGTCACCGCTCAGGCGCAGCCAGCCGATGCCACTCTTGGTCAGCTTGCCCGGACCGCCGATGTCGTTGGTCCAGTCATCCCACGCATCGCCTTCCCACACCTTCAGGCCGCCGGCCTTCTGGTTCATCACCACGTCGGTATCCACGCGCAGCGAGCCGTAGCCTTCGACGGCCGCGGCCAGGTTCATCAGGCCCCAGCCGTAGACATCGTCCACGCCTTCGGCGCCCAGGTCGGTGGCGGTGGTCAGCAGCACGTCGCGCACCTGCGCGCTGTCCAGGTACGGGAAGCGCTCGAACAGCAGGCCCAGCGCGCCGGTGACGTGCGGGGCGGCCATGGAGGTGCCGCTCAGTTCCTGGTAATCGGACGACGGGGTCTGGCTGATGATGTCCACCACCAGGTTGCCGTTGTCGTCATAGAAATCGCCTTCGATCACCGAGTCGGGACCGTACACGGTCGAGTTGATGTTCGAACCCGGTGCGGCAAGGCACCAGTTCGCGGCCAGACCGCAGCGCATCGAGCGGTTGCTCAGCTCCAGGTCTTCATTGACGTTGACCACGGCCAGCCAGTACGGCTCGATGTCGGCGATGGCGCGCGGCAGCGAGGCATACATGCCGGCGATCGGCGCTTCTTCCGGCGAGGTGTTGGGCGCATCGGTGTTGCCTGCGGCCCAGACCTGGATCAGGCCGCTGCTGCGCGAACCTTCGGCCATCGCGGCCAGACTGGCGGCGAACACCGGGTGCGACTGGTACAGGTCCAGGTCTTCAGCGGTGGTCGGCTCGTTGGCCAGGCCCCAGCTGTGGTTGATCGCGCGCACGCCCTGTTCGTTCATCTGCGCGTACAGCTGCGGGTAGATCGAATCATCGGCCTGGATGGCGGCGATGGTCTGCTCGTCCAGGTACAGGTTGCCGCCGATGTTCACCACCGACAGGTAAGTGGCGCTGTTGGAGAACAGGCGGGCCACGCTCAGGTCGGCGCCGAAGGCCACGCCGTGGGTGCCGTTGCCATCGCGGTTGGCGGCGATGGTGCCCGACACGTGGGTGCCGTGGATGTTGTAGCTCAGGCCTTCGTAGAAGCCGTTGCGTTCCAGCAGCGCGGCATAGTCCGGATCCAGCACCTGGTAGGACACGGCCACCTGGTCACCGTCACTGGCGAAGCAGGCATCCGGGCCATCCAGCACTTCGCGTGCGCACAGGCTGCCATCGGCCAGCACGTCGGCCAGGTGGATGCTGCGGTGGTCCTTGCCGGCGAACTCGTCGTGGTCCAGGCCGGTGCCGCTGTCGAACACGCCCAGGCGGATGCCGGCGCCGGTCAGGCCGCGTGCGTAGGCCACATCGGCGTTGATCGCCTGCAGGCCCCAGTCACTGTTGAATTCGGTGGTGCGCCAGCTGGCGGCATCACCCGGCTTGCCCATGATGGGTTCCGGATCGACTTCAACGTCGGCGGCAATGATCTTCAGCGACGGCGAAGCGGTGAGGACCGGGGCGGCAAACGCGGCCTGCAGGCTGCGCTGGAACTGGTAGCGCGACAGCGCGTCTGCGTTGCTGTCCTGGGCCAGGGCCGGCAGGGCGGCGGCCATCAGCAGCGAGCCAACGATGGCCGAGGCCAGGGGGGAGGGCAGGATGGAGCGGCGGGAAGCGGTGGAACGGTACGACGGGGAGACAGTCATCTGCAGTTACGTCCTTGATTCCATGGAATGTTTCAGGTGCGGCTCCGTCATGGAGCAGTGGAAAGAACACCCTCGCGGCGGATCAGCGCGCGCTAACCCACCGGGTGGTAGCGGCAGGTATCACAAAAAATTAATGCTTGATTCACAATTTCTGTATAGGGAAATTCCTACCCCGCTCTTCTCGGCCCCTGCCCAACGTCACTTGGCAAGTGGCACCGACGACGGATAGCGTCGCTGGATTCACGTGGGGGTTTGGGGAATCTGCATGGCTTCGATGGTGTTGCGCGCTGCTCTAGGGTTGGCGCTGGTTTCGTTGACTTCGGCGCCGGCCGTGGGTGCGTCGCGCTTCGTGGCCGACCCCTACCCCAGCACCTACCGGGCCCAGCCGGGCGCGCCGGTGCTGATCCACAACGCCACCGTGCTGACCGGCACCGGCCAGCGCCTGGACAATGCCGACGTGCTGCTGCGCGATGGCCGCATCGTGGCGGTCGGCCCGCAGCTGCAGGCCGATGCGGGCGTCACCCGCATCGATGCGCAGGGCAAGTGGGTCACCCCCGGCCTGATCGACGTGCATTCGCACCTGGGCGTCTACCCCAGCCCCGGCGTGGGCGCGCACAGCGATGGCAACGAGATGACCGCACCGGTCACCGCCAACGTCTGGGCCGAGCATTCGGTGTGGCCGCAGGACCCCGGCTTCCAGGCCGCGCTGGCCGGTGGCGTGACCAGCATGCAGGTGCTGCCCGGCTCGGCCAATCTGGTGGGCGGGCGCGGCGTGGTGCTGAAGAACGTGCCCGCCACCACCTACCAGGCGATGAAATTCCCCGGCGCGCCGTGGGGGCTGAAGATGGCCTGCGGCGAAAACCCCAAGCGCGTCTACGGCGGCGGCAAGGGCGTGGCCCCCGGCACCCGCATGGGCAACGTGGCCGGCTACCGCGCCGCCTTCATCGATGCCGCCGACTACATCGCCAAGAACAGCCCGAAGCCGGCCAAGCGCAAGGGCTGGTTCGGCAGCGACAAGGGCGACAGCGCTGGCGATGCCGGCGGCAAGCGCGACCTGAAACTGGACACCCTGGCCGGGGCGATCCAGGGCGATATCCGCGTGCACATCCACTGCTACCGCGCCGACGAAATGGCCACCATGCTCGACCTGGCCAAGGAATTCGGCTTCAAGGTCGCCGCCTTCCACCACGGCGTGGAAGCCTACAAGCTGGCCGACCGCTTGGCCGCCGACGGCGTCTGCGGCGCCCTGTGGGCCGACTGGTGGGGCTTCAAGATGGAAGCCTTCGATGGCATTGCCGAGAACATCGCACTGGTGGACCGGCCCCAGAACAGCTGCGCCATCGTCCACTCCGATTCGCCCGAAGGCATCCAGCGCTTGAACCAGGAAGCGGCCAAAGTGATCGCCGCCGCGCGGCGCGCGCAGATGCCGGCGATCGCACCCGAACGGGCGATCACCTGGATGACCGCCAACGCGGCCAAGGCACTGGGCATCGAGGGCCAGACCGGCACCCTGGAGGCCGGCAAGATGGCCGACGTGGTGGTGTGGAACGGCAACCCGTTCAGTTCCTATGCCCTGGCTGAGCAGGTGTTCATCGATGGGCGGCGCTTGTATGACCGCAGCGTGCCCGAGGCCACGCCGCGTTCTGATTTCCAGCTTGGCCAGGAGGTGCGCTGATGGGCATGTTGAACAAACGCCGCCGGCCATGGCCCGGCGCTACCGCCGCGCTGTTGCTGCTGCTGGCCGGTACGGCGTCGGCGCAGGACCTGCTGGTGCGCAATGCCACGGTGCATACCGCTGGCGCGCGCGGCAGCCTGCAGAACAGCGACGTGCTGGTGCAGGGCGGGCTGATCCGCGCGGTTGGGCCGGGCCTGGCCGCGCCGGCCGGGGTAACGGTGGTGGAGGCCAACGGTCGCCCACTGACCCCGGCCCTGTTCGGCGGCATCACCGAGATCGGCATTGAGGAAGTGTCCGGTGAATCGAGCACGGTGGACAGCACACTGAAGATCGGCGAGCAGCCGCTGCGCCCGGAATTCGACGTCACCCTGGCCTACAACCCGGCCTCGGTGCTGGTGCCGGTGGCACGCCTGGATGGCATCGGCTTCACCGCGCTGGGCGCGCATACCGGCGGCGGCTTCGTGGCCGGCCAGGGCGGCGTGGTGCGGTTGGACGGCAGTGCCGACCCGATCGGCCCACGTGCCTTGTACCTGCGCCTGGGTGCGGCCGCAGCCGAGTTGACCGGGCAGTCGCGTGCCGCCCAGTGGATGCTGCTGCAGCAGATGGTGGACGAGGCCCGCGGCCAGGTCCCGGCCGATTCACCGCATGCGCTGCTGACTCCGGCCGGGCGGCGCACGCTGGCCCGCTACCTGGGTGGCCAGGGCCGCATCGTGGTGGAGGTGGACCGCGCCGCCGATATCCGCCAGCTGCTGCGCTGGGCCGCGCGCGAGAAGGTGAAGATCGCCATTGCCGGCGGCGCCGAAGCCTGGCAGCTGGCGCCGGAGCTGGCCGCTGCGCAGGTGCCGGTGTTCGTGGATGCGCTGGGCAACCTGCCCAGCACCTTCGACCAGATCGGCGCCAGCCTGGAAAACGCCGCGCGCCTGCAGCGGGCCGGCGTGCCGGTGGCCTTCGCCCAGCGCGAAGACGCGTCGCACAACGCGCGCAAGATGCGCCAGCTGGCCGGCAATGCAGTGGCCAACGGCCTGCCCTGGGCCGATGGCCTGGCCGGCCTGACCCGGGTACCGGCGCAGGTGCTGGGCGTGGCCGACCAGATCGGCAGCATCGAACCGGGCAAGCGCGCCGACCTGGTGCTGTGGGAAGGCGACCCGCTGGATGTGGCCCACTATGCCGAACAGGTCTGGCTGGGCGGCCGCACCATGCCCATGCGCTCGCGCCAGACCGAACTGCGTGACCGCTACCTGCAGCGCACCACCCTGCCCTGACCGACCGAGATCACGCCGATGGCCACCCTGCGCTGGTACTTCGACTTCGTTTCGCCCTATTCCTACCTGCATTGGCAGAAGCTGAAGCAGTTGCCGCAGTTCACCCGCATCCAGCCGGTGCCGATCGCCTTCGGCGCGATCCTGCACCACCTGGGCAACCTGGGGCCGGCTGAGATTCCGGCCAAGCGCCGCTTCATCTACCGCCAGCTGCTGTGGACCGCGCAGGCCGAAGGCACGTCGCTGCGCTTTCCGCCGGGGCATCCGTTCAACCCGCTGGCCGTGCTGCGCCTGTGCCTGGCCGCCGGCGGCAGTGCGCAGGCGGTGGATGTGCTGTTCGACTGGATCTGGCGCGACGGCAACAGCGCCGACAGCGCCCAGGCCCTGCGCGAACCAGCGCAGCGGCTGGGCGTGGATGACGTGGAAGCCGCCCTGGCCGACCCGGCCATCAAGGAACAGCTGCGCCGCAACACCGACGCGGCCATCGACGCCGGCGTGTTCGGCGTGCCGACCCTGTCCATCGACGGCGAACTGTTCTGGGGCAACGACGCGCACCCGATGATGGCCGCGGTGCTGGCCGACCCCGGCCTGCTGCAGCAACCGGAATGGCAGCACGTGATAACGCTTCCAGTGGCGGTACAGCGCAATCGCTGAACAGGCATGGCGTAATTCCCTCGCGCGCCCGGCTCGGTTTTGAGATAGTTTTCACACTTTCCGAACCTACAACCGCCCTGGAGGGGGAGCCGGATGCGCATCGGAATCGTCGTCGATTCGGCCTGCGACCTGCCGCAGGACTTCATTGCCGCGCACAACATCGTGCTGCTGCCGATCACCGTTCGCATTGGCGAAGCGGTACTGGCCGACCACCGTGATGAGCAGGCCACGCTCAGCTTCCTGCACGCACACGTGGCCGAACACGGGGCCGAAGCGGAAACCATTCCCTTCAGCGTGAACCAGATCCGCGATCTGTTCCTGCAGCAGCTGGTGATCGATTACGACCACGTGTTCTGCATGACCATCACCAAGACCCGCAGCCCGATCCACGACAACGCGCTGCAGGCCAGCTTCGCCATCCTCAACGACTACAAGCCGGTGCGGCAGGCGGCGGGCTTCAATTCGCCCTTCGCGCTGCGCGTGCTGGACACCCAGAACCTGTTCGCCGCGCAGGCGGTCACCGCCATCGAAGCGGTGCGCCTGCGCGACAGCGGCGCCAGCGTGCAGCAGATCCGCGAGCGGCTGGAAGCGCTGGCCGGCAACGTGCATGGCTACATGGTCACCCGCGATCTGTACTACATGCGCGCACGCGCCCGGCACAAGGGCGACCGCAGCGTGGGCCTGATCAGCGCCGCACTGGGCAGCGCACTGGACATCAAGCCGGTGCTGCACGGGTACCGCGGCGAAACCGGCCCGGTGGCCAAGATCAAGGGCTTCGACAATGCGGTGCAGAAGCTGTTCGGCGTGGTCGGCAAGCGCGTCCGTGCCGGCCTGATGACCCCCACGGTGTGCGTGAGCTACGGCGGTGAACTGGACGAACTGCGTGCCCTGCCCGGCTATGCGGCGCTGAAGGAAACCTGTGCCGCGCACGGCGTAGCCGTGTACGAAGCGGTGATGAGCCTGACCGGCATGGTGAACGTGGGCAAGGGCGCGGTGACGGTGGGCTTCGCCGACGGCCCGCACGCCTTCGATTGACGGCGCGCGCCTACACGCGCATTGCACCGCCACTGTGCCAGCCTTGCCACCTCTGAAGGAGAACCCTCATGCCTGCGCAGTACCACATCAGCCTGCCCGACCCGTCCAAGGCCCGCGGCAACGACCCCGACCTGTCCTTCCATTCGCAGAGTGCCGGCGGTTTCGCCGAAGAACTGCAGGACGCGCTGCGCACGGTCACCCTGTTCGAACGCTGGAAGGCCAAGCAGCCGGATCCCGATGCGGTGGAACCGCAGTGGGGCGTGACCGACCCGGACGCCACCGTGACCGGCGAACAGAAGGACCTGCGCATCAACCTGGTGGCCACCACCCGCATCGACAGCGATGTGTTCAAGCAGCGCCTGCGCCTGCTGGCCGGCCACCATTGGGAACTGCGCGACGTGCGGTAAGCAGCGCACCGCTCTGGTAGGTGCCAACCTTGGTTGGCACTCATCGGAAACGACGGCCAACCAAGGTTGGCCACTACCGGGTTCATGCCCGGCTCTGGCCACGCGCTACCAGCCACCACCCAGCGCGCGGTACAGCTCCACCCGGGCGATGGCGGCCGCGGCCTGGCTGTTGGCCAGCGCGGCCTGGTTGTCCAGCGCGATGCGCTGGGTACTCAAGACATCCAGCATATCCACCACGCCGGCCTGGTACTGGCGGCGCGCGGCACCCAGCGCGGTTTCGCTCTGCGCCACCGCCACCTGCAGCTGCGTACTGCGCTGCTGTTCGGCGGCATAGCCATCGATGGCATCGTCCACTTCATGCCAGGCCTGCAGCACCGTGCGCTGGAACTGCAGCGCCGATCGCTGTTGCTGCAGGCGGCTGAGCGCCAGATTGGCCTGCAGTCGCCCGCCCTGGAAGATCGGCAGGCTGATCGACGGGCCGATGCTGAAGCGGTGGGCATCCCATCCGTCCAGGTCATCGAGCTGTTTTGCCTGGAACCCGGCATCGCCGTTCAAGGTGATACGCGGCAGGAAGCTGGCTTTGGCCACGCCGATGTTCGCCGTGGCCGCATGCAACGCCGCTTCGGCACGGCGGATGTCCGGGCGGCGTTCGGCTAGTTCACTGGGCAGGCCCACCGCAACGGCAGGCAATGCCGGCCAGTCGGCACGCGCGTCCTGCAGCAGGGTATCCAGCGCCTGCGGCGGCCTGGCCAGCAGCAATGCCAGTGCATTGCGCAGCTGTGACTGGCGGTGCCGCAGCGGGGCGATGCGCGCCTGCAGCGCGGCAACCTGCGCGGCCGCGCTCGACACCTGCAGGGTCGTGGCGACGCCTTGCCGCTGGCGTGCTTCAGTCAGCCGCTGGATGTCGGCGGCAATGCCCAGGTTGTGCTCGGTAATGGTCAGCAGCTGCGAAGTCGCGCGCAGCTGCAGGTAGCTGCGTGCGGTTTCCGCCAGCAGCGCGATGCGCACCGCATGCGCATCTTCTTCGGCCATCTGCACGCGCGCGTCGGCGGCCTCCACCTGGCGGCGCACGCGGCCCCACAGATCCAGCTCCCAGCTCAGGCCGATGCCGGCCTGGAACAGGCCGTAGTCATCGCGCCCTGCATTACCGGAAGGATCGCTCAGGCCCGCTTCGCTGTTGCGCGCGCGCACGCCGCTGGCAGTGGCCGCCACCGACGGCAGGCGATCGGCCGCACTGATGCCACGCGCCGCCCGGCTCTGCTGCACGCGATTGGCGGCCAGCTGCAGATCCAGGTTGGACTGCAACACCTGCTGTGCCAGCTGCCCCAACAGCGGATCATCGAAGCCTGCCCACCAGGCCGCGTCATCGTCGATGGCCGTGCTGGCCACCGCCTCGCCCTGCCACTGCGCCGGCAGCGCAGCCTGCGGGCGTACGAAATCCGGGCCCATCGTGCAGGCCGCCAGTGCCACGCACAGCAACGCGCTGGCCAGTGCCTGCATCACGCTGCGCGCGCTCATGCGCCCTCCCCGCCCTGCAGGTCCACGCGGGCTTCCACCGACATGCCGGCACGCAGCTGGTCCAGCAACGGCTGGCCCGGTTCCAGCACGATCTTCACCGGAATGCGCTGCACCACCTTGGTGAAGTTGCCGGTAGCGTTCTCCGGTGCCACCGCAGCGAACGTCACTCCGGTGGCGGGCGCGATGCTGTCGACGTGGCCACGCAGCGAGGTACCGGGAAACACATCCACGGTCAGTTCCACCGGCTGCCCCGCGCGCATGCGGGTCATCTGCGTTTCCTGGAAATTGGCGACCACGAAGGCACGCTGCAGCGGCACCACCGCCGCCACCGCAGTGCCTGGGGTCAGGTAGGCACCCACGCGTACCGCACGCCGACCGACCACGCCATCGATCGGGGCCCTCAGCTCGGTATGCGAAAGGTCCAGCTCGGCACGGGCCTGCGCCGCTTCGGCACGCTGTACCGCCGCCTGCGCCGACTGCACGCCTGCGGCCAGGATGTCGGTGCGCTGGCGGGCGGTGCTCAACGCGGCCTGGCCCTGCTGCAGGTGGGCACGGGCCACGGCCTGCTTCGACTGCGCCTGCTGCGCGTTCTGCACCGTACCGGCGCCGTCGCTGGCCAGTGCGCGGTAACGCTGCTGGTCGGCACGGGCCAGGGTCAGTTCGGATTGACTGACATCCACGCTGGCCCGCGCCTGTTCGATCAGCGAGCCCTGCTGGGCGAGCGCCGCTTGCGCATTGGCCAGCTGTGCACGCGCATTGGCCAGGTCGGCGCGTGCGGCCTGCAGTGCCACTTGGTAGTCGCGGTCATCGATGCGGGCCAGCACGTCGCCGGCCTTCACTGTCTGGTTGTCCTGCACCTCGACGCTGCTGACAAAGCCGGCCACTTTCGGCGCAACCACGGTGAAATCCGCATTGACATAGGCGTTGTCGGTGCGCTGGTAGCGGCCATCGCGCAGCAGCAGCCAGCCGCCGATGGCCAGGGCCAGCACGCCCAGCGCCAGGCCGGTGTTGAGGGTTGTCTTGTTGACGGTCATGGAGGGTTCCTTGCGAAAGGGGGTCAGGCCACGGCACGTGGCGGATGGACACGGGTGGCCCACGGCAGCAGCGGCAGGCAGCCCAGGGCCACCAGCGCGACCAGCCAGTACAGGTCCGCCGAGGTCAGTGCCTGCACCTGGGCGTGCAGGCGCGCGGGCAGATCGGCACTGGCCGGCAACCACGGCTGGTTGCCCAGGTGGTCGACCAGGGCGGTGGAATGGAGGTGGCGGCGAGACTGCCCGACCGCATCGAGCACGCCCCCGGCGAACACCGCAGAGAAGCCTTTGACGGTGTTGAACCAGGCCGAGGCATACGGGCCGTCCTGCGGCGCCAGGCCGGTGGTGGCCAGCAGCAGCAACGGCAGCACCGCCATCGGCTGCGCCACCACCTGCAGCAGCTGCACCCACAGGAAGTTGTCGCGGTTCCATTGCACGTCCAGCTGCGCGCCCAGCAGGCACGCCACTGCCAGCAGCAGCAATCCGGCCGCCTGCACCCAGCGGCAATCCACCGCACGCTGGTTCATCAGGGTGGCCACCAGCGGCAATGCGAGCGCCTGTGGCAGCGCCACCCACAGCAACATCGGTGCCGTCTGCAGCGGACGGTAGCCCTGCACGCTGGCCAGGAAGCTTGACGGGATGGAGATGACCGCCAGCAGCACGAACAGCACGCCCATGCAGGTCACCAGCGCATAGCTGAGGTTGCGATGGGCCAGCAACTGCAGCTTGAAGAACGGAAGCGGGTGGAACCATTCGTTGATGAAGAACAGCACCAGCAGGCCCGCGCCGCCGCCCAGCAACGCGATGATCAGCGGCGAATCGAACCAGCCCAGGCGCGCGCCCTGGGTCAGGCCCAGCACCAGCATCACCAGCGCCGGAAACCCAAGGGCCAGGCCCACGCCGTTGAACTGGGCAAAGCGTTCCAGCCGCAGCGGGTCCTGCGGCAGGCCCCAGCCCACCATCAGCATGCCGGCCACGCAGAACGGCACGATCTGCCAGAACGCGAACTGCCACCCCGCATGCTCGACCCACAGCGCCGCCAGGGGCGTGCCCATGCTGGGCCCGAACGTTGCAGTGAGCGCATAGCCGGCCAGGCCGTACAGCTTGATGCCCGGCGGCAGGAAGCGCAGCGCCACGCTCATCAGCAGCGGCGGCAGCGCACCGCCGGCCAGGCCCTGCAGCGCACGCAGCAGCAGGAACGAGGGCAGGTTCGGCGCCAGCGGGCACAACACGCCCAGCAGCATGAAGGCCGCGATCATCACCAGGCCGAAGCGGCGCAGCGAGAAGGTCACCGCGCACCACGGCGCGAACGCCATGGCACTGACCGACATGGCGCTGTAGATGCCGGTGATCCAATTGCCTTCATCCACGCTGAAACCCATCGCACCGCGGATGTCGGCCAGTGCGACCTTGGTGACGTTTTCGTTGAAGCCCGACAGCAGCACGACCAGCAGTACGCCGCACAGGCCCACCACGATGCGGCGATCGAAGGCGGCGGGAACGGGCGCGGCAGGCGTGCTGGGCAAGGTGACCGCGCTCATCGGCGCGGCTCGATCCGTGCAGCGCACGGCAGGTGAAGCGACATGGCGTGCGCTCCGTGAAGGTGGGGAGCGCAGTCTAGGCAGGCCCACTACTGCGAAAAATGGTGTGGGTGCGATGCCAGTCGTGCGTGCAACGCACGGTAGGACAGGTCGATGGTGCCCATGCTTCGTAGAGTCGAGCTTGCTCGACTGCCCTGCGCGGGATCAGGCGAAAGCAGTCGAGCAAGCTCGACTCTACGGGGCGTCGGCGTCGCACATGCTCTTGATCGCGCGGCGCAGCCAGCGGTGCGCCGGGTCGTTGTCCATGCGCGGGTGCCAGGCCTGCACCAGGGCCACGGTGCGCACCGACACCGGCAGCGGGAACATGCGCAGTGGCAGCCCCATGTAGGTGATGCGGTCGAGCATCACGCTCGGCATCTGCGGCAACACCAGGTCCGAAGCGGCCGCCGCAAAGATCGCGCCATGGAAGGTGGGAATGACCATCGCCACCCGTCGGCGTAGGCCCATCTGCGCCAGTTCGTCATCGATCGGCCCATGGGCGATGCCACGCCGCGAGACGGCAATGTGATCGCAGGCGGCAAACCGCTCGGCGGTGATATCCCCGTCGAACAGCGGATGATCCTCGCGCGCCGCGCCGAGCAATGCCGTGGTGAACAGGTTCTGCACCTTGGTTTCCTGCGTGTGCTTGCCGGCGGTGCTGATGTACAGGTCGATCCGCCCCTGCACCATCGCGTCATCGTCGGTATCGCCTTCGGGCATGAAGCGCAGGGTGCAACCGGGCGCCTGCTGGCGGAACACCTCGCGCAGGCGACCGCCGTAGCTGCCGATGAACACATCGTTGGCGCGGATGCTGAAGGTGTGCTCCAGGGTCAGCATGTCCACTTCGCGACCATCGTTGAACACCCGGTGCGCCTGCTCGATCACATCACGCACCTGCTCGCGCAGCTCCAGCGCGCGCGGGGTCGGCGCCAGCCCGCGGCCGGCGCGCACCAGCACCGGGTCGCCCAGCGCCTCGCGGATCCGCCCCAGGGTGCGACTCATCGCCGGCGCGCTCAGGTTCATGCGCCGCGCAGCCCCGGCGACACTGCCTTCGTCCAACAGGACGTCCAGGGCCAGCAACAGGTTCAGGTCGGGCAGGGGCATGGCGGTCTCCAACAGATGGAATGACTCTACGACACTCCAGCCCGACGTCGATTGCATCCTATGCACGCATTGCCTGCGCCGCACGGCATGGGTGCGCGCTGCGGCATGGGCGACCATCACCGCCTGCCAAGGAGACCTCCCCATGTTCACCACCCTGCTGGTCGCCCTCGATGGCGGCCGCCAGCACGACCCGCTGCTGGACCTGGTCGCCCACGTCGCCGGGCCGCGCAGCCGCGTACACCTGCTGTGTGTGCTCGATCCCGAGTTCGCCCTGCCCGCTGGCGCCAGCGACGCCGACCGCTGCGAGTACCCGGCGGCCGCCCGCCAGCAGGCCAAGGCCGAAGGTCTGCTGCAGGACGCCACGGCGCAGCTGCGCGAACGCGGCGTGGATGCGCGCTCGCTGCTGCCGGCCGGGGACCCGGGCGAAGTGATCAGCGCCCAGGCCCGCGAGCTGGGCGCCGATCTGATCGTCATCGGCCATCGCCACCTGTCGCGCCTGCAGCGCCTCCTCGACAGCTCGGTAGCGCAGTGGACGCTGGACCACGCACCGTGCCCGGTGCTGGTGGAAACGCGGGGCGGTTGACCGGCCCGCTCTGGTAGGTGCCAACCTTGGTTGGCACTTCCGGGTCCATGCACCGCTCTGGTAGGTGCCAACTTTGGTTGGCACTTCCGGGTTCATGCACCGCTCTGGTAGGTGCCAACCTTGGTTGGCACTTCCGGAAACGACGGCCAACCAAGGTTGGCCACTACCGGGTTCATGCCCGGCTCTGGTAGGTGCCAACCTTGGTTGGCACTTCCTACCGCGTTCATGCCCGGCTCTGGTAGGTGCCAACCTTGGTTGGCACTTCCGCGAAAGGCGGCCAACCAAGGTTGGCCACTACCTCAGAACTTCACGCGCAGGTCCACGCCATACACTTCGCCGCCCACGCGGCTGCCGTGCTGCACGCCGTACTGCATGCCCACCGTCACCCGCTCGTTGCCGTAGTACAGGCGCGAACGCCAGTTCAGTGCCGGGCTGGCAATCGGAATCTGGATATCAGCGGCGCTGGCATCGGCATTGGCGCCGATCAGCGACACCGGCAGGTTCACTGCGGTGCGCGTGGACACTTCGTAGGCCACCTGGGTGGACACACCGAAACGGCTCTTCGCAACTGCCTGCTCGTAACCCAGCTTCACGCTGGGCACCACCGAGAACAGACTCTGGTTGTGGGCACCCGCGCGGTAGCCGATATCTCCCATGCCCTGTTCGCGCAGGCCGTCGTGGTGCAGCAGGGTGTAGCGCGCATCCACCCGCGGCTGCAGCGACCAGCCGCCACTGCCCAAACGCGTGCCGATGCCTGCGCCCAGGCTCACGTAACCTGTGCGCGGTGACGATGTGGCCTGTGCGTTGTCGTCGAACACCGGCGACAACCGCGTGGTGTCATACCAGGACCAGCCGGCGGCCAGGCTCAGGCGGCTCTGCACGTTGTCGACATCATGCTCCAAGCCCACCCCCAGGTTCACGCCACGACCGCGGCTGCGGGTCTGGCCATCGTCCACGCTGATCTGCGAGAAGTGGTCGAACTCGAACGCGGTGGAAATCGACCAGGGCCCCTGCAGCGTGCCATCGATGCCGAAGCGTGCGTAGCTGCCTGACAACGAAATCGGCAGGTCGGCAGCGGTGCGATCGCGGTGCGCATCGTAGCTGCTGATGCCGCCCCACACGCAGCGGCCGTCTTCCAGCGTACGGCTACACCCGAACAGACTGCCGGTGAAGCCGCGCTGCACCTGCACCTGGTTGTACAGCGTAGAGCCCAGGCCATCGGCGTTGATCAGGTCGAACACCTGCCGGTAGGCAGCTTCATCACCGGCCTTGTAGTTGCCCAGCAGGGCCATCAGGCGACCAATGCCATCGCTGCTGCCGGTCAGCAGTGCGCTGTTCATGTGCGCCGCCAGCGCATTCTGGTTGTCGCGCAGCCACGCCTGCTGGAAGTGCGGATCGTAGGACAGGTGCACGCCATCGGCGCGATAGCTGGCCTTGAAGGTCAGCGCCAGCGTGTCCTGCATCTGGAAGCCATCATCGCGGCTGCCCTGCGCGGCCGAGAGGATCGGCAACCACTTCGCGTTCGACAGCGACGCCAGGGTGAAATAGCCGGTGCCGGCCAGCGCAACCGAACCACTGGCGATCAGGCGGTCCGACGCGGGCGAGCCGAAGGCCACATCCATGTGCAGCGCACCGCTACTCTCCTGCACGAAGTTGCCGGTCAGGGCGACCTTGCTGATCACCCGTGCGCCCAGCAGCAGGTTGTCCGCTGCGGCCGCCGCATCATCCACGTTGGCATGCACCGCGCCGGCGGCCAGATCGATCGGGAACTGCGGTGCGGCCAGGCCGAAATGCAGATCGCCACGGTTCACCAGCGTGCCCGACGTTGCGCTGGTCAGCGCGGCCACGCCACTGCCCTGGCCGATGGCCAGGCGGTCATAGGTGACCAGGCGTGCGCCGGCTTCGTTCAACAGCCGGTTGCTGCCGTTGCCCAGGTCGACGTTGCCGTACAGGCTGCCCTGGTTCTGCAGCAGGTCGTTGCCCTCACCGGCCAACGCAGCCAGCGTGGATACCGACGACAGCGAACGCTCGACCACGATGTGGTTGTCGGCGCCGCCTTCGATCACCACGCCCGCACCGGCTCCACTGCCACCGCGCACGGCACCGGCCAGGGTGACGTCGATGTTGCCGCGGCCATCGTGGCCCAGGCTGGCGGCCTGCACGCCCACCGCATCGGTGCCGGTCTGCAGCACATCGCCGCTCACCGCCACACTCACCGCGCCTGCACTGCCCTGCCCGCCTGCAGCCGCCGAGCCCACCCCGGCTACCCAGCCACCGCCGCCCGCAATGGATTGCGCCAGCACACCCACGCTGCGCGCGCCCAGGCCCAGCACATCGCCCTGCACCTGCACGCTGACCGTACCGGCGTCGCCCTGATTGTCGGCGGAAAGGCCGATGGCGGCGGTGTCAGCGGACTGCATCAACAGACCACCGCCGCCACCAATGGACTGCGCCACCACGCCCAGACTGTTGTCGCCGGTGGTGATCACACTGCCCTGCACATCCATGCTGACCGCTGCACCATCGCCCTGCGCGCCATTGCGTGCGCCGAACTGCACATCGGCGCCGATGCCCTGCGACAACAGGGCCATGCCACCACCGGCGCCGATCGACTGCGCCAGCAGGGCGACCGAATTGGCCGACAGGTCCAGCACATTGCCGGCCACTTGCATGTCCACGGCTCCGGCATCCAGTCCGGCACCGCCGTCGGCCCCCAATCGCGCCTGCGCCTGCACCGCACCCGGTGCATCCAGGCTCACCCGCGCCACGCCACCACCGCCGCCGATGCTCTGCAGCAGCAGCCCCTGCGTGTCCTGCCCGGCCACGGCCACATCGCCGCGCTGCGTGTAGGCCAGCGCGCCGCCGCGGCTGTCCTGCGCGCCGCTGGCGCCCATCTGCAACTGCAGCTGCACGGCGCTATCGGCGCCCTCCAGCTGCGCGCGGCTTTCGCCACCGCCGCCACCAATGGACTGGTGCAGGGCCAGCACGCCCTGGCTGCCTTCCAGCAGCATCATGCCGTCGTGGCTCAGGCGCAGTGCACCACCGTTGTTGTTGCTGCCGCCGATTGCCCCCAGGCTGGCCGCAAACACCAGCGCCGATGCCGTCGGCTGCGCCTGCGTCAGGGCCTGCGACAGGCCATTGCCGGCGCTGGCCGCAGTGAACGCCACACGCGGCGCGACGCTGTCGGTACCGCCCAGCAGGCGGGTCAGGCTGCTGCCACCACCGCCACCAATCGACTGGGTCAGTTCGCCCAGCGAGAAGTCACCGGCGATGGCGTAGTCGCCCTTCGATCCGGCCTCCACATCACCGCCGCTGGTGTTGGTGGCACCCCGGCTGCCCAGCAGGCTGCCCAGCACGCTGCCGATACCCGACGCTGCGCTGCTGCCACTTCCCGCATCCGCCGCTGCCGCAGACAGATCCACACCGGTGAACGTCTGGTCGAGCACGCCGCCGCCACCGTTGATGGCCTGCGTGCGCACGG
This sequence comes from Stenotrophomonas sp. ZAC14D2_NAIMI4_6, assembly GCF_003086875.1. Taxonomy (NCBI): domain Bacteria; kingdom Pseudomonadati; phylum Pseudomonadota; class Gammaproteobacteria; order Lysobacterales; family Lysobacteraceae; genus Stenotrophomonas; species Stenotrophomonas sp. ZAC14D2_NAIMI4_6. Next base: position 3,612,994 of record NZ_CP025996.1, read on the forward strand.
CCACCGCACCGGCACCCGACACGCTGATGCTGCCATTGTTTTCCACGGTGACCGTGCCGGCCTTGCCGCCACCGTCCAGGTTGCTGCCGCCCAGCTGGCTGAGCAGCACACCGGCCAATGACAGGCCGCCACCGCCATCGATGCTGCCGAAGCCCAGGCGGCTGTTGCCGCCGCCGCCACCGATCGACTGCGCCACGATGCCATCGGCACCGGCGCCGAAGGTCACGATGCGGCCGTTGTTGACCACCCGCACATCGCCGCCGTCGCCGCCATCACCGCCGTGGCCACCCACGGCCATGAAGTAGTCGCCGCTGTCGCCCGCGAACAGATTCGCTGCACCGGACAGACCGGCCAGCACACTGGCATCGACCGCACCGCCCTGCAGCGCTGCCGCGGTCATGGCCACCGACTGGCCGCCATCACCGCCACCGCCGCCGATGGATTGCGCCAGGATGCCGTAGGCCGCGTCGCCACGGGTCTGCACCAGGCCGTCATTGATCACCTCCACGCTGCCGGCGCGGTTGCCGCTGCCGCCCTGGCCGCCCAGCGCCAGGTTCAACGACGTGGCACCTTCCACGGCATTGGCTACGCTGGCCACGGTGAGCGACGCGCTGCCGCCGCCGCCGCCGATGGATTGGGCGAAGATGCCGTGTGCGCCCTCACCCGTGGTGCTGATCACCCCGCTGTCGGCCACGCCGGCCTGCACCCGGTTGCTCACGCTCACATTGCCACCGGTACCGCCGTCGCCGGCGCTGCCGCCCAATGCCAGGTTCAACTGCAGCGCGCCACTGCCCTGCTGCGCCTGGCTGTTGTTGCTGTTGCCCGTGCTGCTGTCGGCATCCTCATCACCACTGTCCACCTCGTTGCGGTTGGCCAGGGTCAGTGCGGTATCGCCGCCACCACCGCCCACCGACTGGGCGAAGATCGCGAATGCTCGTGCGCCAACGGTGCTGATCCAACCGCTGTTGTCCACCTGCACGTTGCCGGCGGCGGCGCCGCTGCCCCCTTCGCCGCCCAGCGCCAGTGCCAGGCCCATGCTGCCTTCACCGGCACTGGCCGCGTCGGCCACGGTCACCCCCGCACTGCCGCCACCGCCACCGATGGACTGCGCGAACACGCCATGGGCGGTGTCACCGCCGGTGATCACGTAGCCCTCGTTGCGCACCTGCACGTTGCCGCCGGTGTTGCCGGTGCCACCGCTGCCGCCCAATGCCAGGTCCAGCGATACCGCCGTGCCGCCCCCGCTCTGCGCGCTGCGGCTCGACGCCATCGCAGCATCACCGCCACCGCCGCCGATCGATCGTGCGTGAATGCCGTGTGCGCTGTCACCCAGGGTCAATACCACCGGTGCATCGGCACTACCGGCCGTGGCCACGTTGAACACGGCCACGTCGCCGCCGGCACCGCCATCCCCACCACTGCCGCCCAGCGCCAACTGCAGCGACACCGTGGTTGAACCGGTCTCGTCCTTGTCGGTGTCCACCTTCGATTCGCTGGATGCCACCCCGCCACTGCCGCCGCCGCCACCGACCGACAGCGCGCCGATACCCACCGAGCGCGCGCCCGCCGTCTGTACGCGACCGCTGTTTTCCACGCTTACCGCGCCACCGGATGCACCGGTGCCGCCCGCGCCGGACAGCGCGATGTTGCCCATCACCAGGGTCAGTGCGCTGCTGGCCGACGCTTCACCCTTGGCCGAACTCTGGCCGCCCACACCGCCACCGCCGCCGACGGACTGGGCGTTGATGCCCACCGCGTCGTCGCCCCAGGTGATCACCGTGCCACCGTGGGCCACGCTCACATCACCGCCGGTCGCACCGTCGCCGCCCTGCCCGCCCAGGGCCAGGTTCAGCGCCACACTGGTGGCTGCTTCGCTGCTGCCAGTGCTGCTGCCAGTGCTGCTGCCATTGCCACTGCCGTTGCTGCCAGTGCTGCCGCTGCCCTGGCCGCCGTCCGTGCCGCCCTGCTTGAACGTGGAGGTCGCCGAAGCCGAACCCGCCAGGCCACCACCACCGCCGATGGACTGCGCCAGCACGCCGTCGGCGCGGTCGCCACGGGTCTCGATCACGCCATCCAGGTCCAGATCGACGCGGCCACCGGTGGCGGCTTCACCGCCGGCACCGCCCAGTGCCAGGTTCACTGCCACGGTAGCGGTGCCGCCCTTGCTGGCCGCACTGCCGCCGGTGCCACCGCCGCCGCCCACCGACTGCGCGACGATGCCGCGCGCGTCGTCGCCGCTGGTCAGGATCTGCGAATCGGCCACGCTGCTGACTGCCACCGCGCCGCCGGCGGCGCCCTTGCCACCGGCCACGCCCAGGCTGATATCCAGCGCCAGTGCATCGGGTTCATCGGTGCTGTTGCTGCTGCCGCCCGTGCCCGTGCCAGTTCCAGAACCCGTGCCACCGCCCGTGCCGCTGCCGCCGCCCGAGCTGCCGCCCGAACTGCCACTGGACCCGGCCACCGCCACGGCCACCGACGTGCTGCTGGAGGTACCGCCACCACCACCGATGGACTGTGCCAGCACGGCCGACGCGCCGGCACCGGCGGTCTGCAGCACGCCCTGTTCCAGCGCAACCTGCACCGTACCGGCGCTGCCGCCTTCGCCGCCCTGGCGGCCCAGAGTGAAGGCCAGGCTGTTCTGGCCCGCGGCATCGCCGGTGTTGTCCACCGCCGCGTTGCCGCCACCGCCACCGATCGACTGCGCCAGGATCGCGTAAGCCGATGCACCCGCGGTCAGCAGATTGCCCTGGCTGCGCACCGTCACATCGCCACCGGTGCCGGCCGCACCGGCCGCACCACCAAGCGCGACCTTCAGGCCCACATCCACATCGTCCAGGCCACTGGCCTTGCGCACGTTCTGGCCGGCATTGCCGCCGCCACCGCCAATCGACTGCGCCACGATGGCCGACGACGCCAGGCCATCGGTGATGATGTTGCCGATGCTGGTCACCTCCACCGCGGCGCCACTGCCGGCACCGGCACCACCACCGCCGATCTGCAGGTTGGCTGCCACCGTGGTGCGCTGCTGGTTGCCGCTGCCGTTTCCAGTGCCCGTACCGCTGCCGGAACCCGAGCCCGAGCCCGAGCCCGATCCCGAACCTGAGCCGGAACCCGAACTGTCGGAATACTTTTCCAGCACCAGGGTGCCGCCACCGTTGCCACCGCCACCGCCGATGGACTGCGCCAGGATGCCGGTGGCATGGTCGCCGCCCACGAACAGGTTCAGCGCCGGCGTCGTGCCGCTGCCCCAGGCCGCCGCATCGCCCCGCAGCACGCTGACGGCGCCGGCATTGCCGCCGCTGCCACCGGTGCCGCCGATACCGATGCTGATCGGCACCTGCGCCGACGAATACAGACCGCTGATGCTGCCACCGCCCGCACCGCCACCGCCGCCGATCGACTGCGCCAGGATGCCGGTGCCGCCCTGCGCCACCTCGTCGGCCCCATTGGCGTTGACGAACACGTCGCCGCCGCCGCTGTGCACGTACACCGCACCGGCATCGCCGCCTTCGGCACCGTCGCCGCCAATGCCGGCCGACACTGCCAGGCGCTGCGCGCCCTGGCTGGCCGAGGCGGAGATGTTCTGCCCTCCGGCACCGCCACCACCGCCGATCGACTGCGCCAGCAGTGCGCTGGCATGGCTGCCCACCACATTGATGCTGCCCATGTGGGTCACGTCCACCACGCCACTGGTGTTGCCGGTACCGCCGGACCCGCCCAGCCCCACCACCAGCGAAGCGCTGTTCTGCGACGAGGGCTTGCTGAGTGCCGCGCTGATGTTGATGCCGCCGGCGCCACCGCCACCACCGATCGACTGCGCCAGGATGCCGCGTGCGTGATCGCCGAAGGCGAACACATCGGCGCTGGCATCGACCTGCACATCGTTGCCGCGGCCGGCATCGGCACCGTTGCCGCCCAGGCCCACGGTGATGCTGCTGCCGGTGCTGACCGCTGCGCCGATGTTGATGCCACCGTTGCCGCCACCGCCACCGATGGATTGCGCCAGGATGGCCGACTGCTCATCGCCGATGGCGACCACCAGCGGTGTGTCGGCGTCTTCCGGGCCCACGTTCACCGCCACCTTGCCGGCATGGCCACCGGTGCCGCCATTGCCGCCGATGCCCAGCACGATGCCGACGCTGGTGGAGCTGTTGCCGCTGCCGCCGCCGGACGATCCGCCACTGCCACCGCCGCTGCTGCCACCGCCGAACACCGCCGTCGGATCGACTGCCAGGCCGCCCTGGATGTTGATGCCACCATTGCCGCCGCCACCGCCGATGGACTGCGCGACGATGCCGCTGGAACCCTTGGACAGATCGCTGGCATCGACCTGGAAGGCGCTGCCGTTGCCGAGCGTGAGCACCTGGCCCAGCCCACCCAGCGCGGCCACCGTGCCGAGCACATCCACGCTCACATCCCCAGCGGTGGCACCACTGCCGCCCTTGCCGCCCACCCCCACCACCACGCTGCCGTTGCGGCTGTCGCCCAGGCTGAGCGCACCGGCAATGGTCATGCCGCCATTGCCGCCACCACCGCCGATGGACTGCGCGACGATGGCATCTGCGCGCTCACCTTCGGTCACGGTGCTGCCCTGGCGCAGCAAACTGACATCGCCGGCGGTATTGCCACTGCCGCCGGTGCCACCGATGCCGATACTGGCCACGCCGTTGTCGCCCAGGCTGGCGCTGATGCTGCCGGCCACGGTGATGCCACCGTTGCCGCCACCGCCGCCCAGACTCTGCGCCAGCACGGCCGTCGATCCATTCCCCGCGGTGAAGTAGTCCCCTTCCAGCGTGCCGCTGACATCGCCGGCGCTGCCACCGCTGCCGCCGTTGCCGCCCACGCCCACCGACACCGCCAGGTTGCGCGAACCATCGCCCAGGTTGATGCCGCCGGCACCGCTCACGGTCAGCCCACCATTGCCGCCACCGCCGCCCAGCGACTGCAGCACCATGCCCTGCGCATCGTTGCCCGACGTACTCACATTGCCGGTGTGGTTCACCTGCACATCGCCGGCCGTGCCGCCGCTGCCACCGCTGCCGCCGATACCCACGCTCACCGCCAACTGGTTCTGTGCCGAGGCGGCCACCGTCAGCGCGCCGGCAATGGTCATGCCGCCATTGCCGCCGCCGCCACCAATCGACTGGAACAGGCCACCCCAGGCACCGTCCCCCAACGTGGACAAGCTGCCGTCCAGATCGGCCTGCACGTCACCGCCGGTACCGCCGGTGCCGCCGCTGCCCCCGATGCCGATGCTGGCACTGACATTGCCGCTGCCGTTGCCCGACGCGGCCAGGCTGCCGGCGATGGTCATGCCGCCATTGCCACCGCCACCGCCCAGGCTCTGGTAGGTCACCGCACCGGCATCGCTACCGGCGGTCACCACGTTGCCGACCAGGCTGCCGCTCACGACGCCGCCATCGCCGCCGCTGCCGCCACTGCCGCCCACGCCGATGGCGATGCTGCCGCCATTGGATGCACTCGCGTTGAGCGCACCGGCAATGGTCATGCCGCCGTTGCCACCGCCGCCGCCGATGGACTGCTGCAGGATGCCCTGCGCGCCGTCACCGGCGGTCTGCACATGGCCTTCCACGTCCACGTGCACATCGCCTGCGGTATTGCCGCTGCCACCACGCCCGCCCACACCCACGCCGATCGCACCGGAATTGCCGGCCGAGGCGGTCAGCGCGCCACCGACCACGAAGCCGCCGTTGCCACCGCCGCCACCAATGGACTGCGCCACCACCCCCATGGCGTCGTCGCCTTCGGTGATCACCGCATAGCCCTCGTTCTGCGCCAGCGCGCGCACACTGCCGGTCACGTTGCCAGCCAAGCCCCCTTGGCCGCCGTTGCCGCCCAACCCCACGCTGATCGAACCGCCCGAGCCCGCCGTCGCGGTCAGGCTGCCACTCACGTTGAAGCCGCCGTTGCCACCGCCACCCCCCAGCGACTGCAGCAGCACGCCATGGCTGTCATTGCCTGCGGTGGTGACCAGACCCACGGTGCTGCCTTCCACCGAACCGGCACTGCCGCCGTCACCGCCGTTGCCGCCCAGCCCCACGCTCACAGAACCGGAGGTACCGCCACTGGCGGTCAGCGCGCCCTGCACGCTGAAGCCACCGTTGCCACCGCCGCCGCCAATCGACTGAGCAACCAGACCCGAGGCACCATCGCCCAGCGTGGCCAGCACCCGGCCGTCGTCGGCCGAGCCGTCCGGCGCAGCCGCTTGCAACGTGGCGCGCACGTTGCCGGCGCTGCCCCCGCTGCCGCCGTTGCCGCCCAGGCCCACGGTGACCGAGCCACCGGCACTGCCGGTGGCAGTCAGCCCGCCGCTGATGTTGAAGGCGCCGTTGCCGCCGCCGCCGCCCAGCGATTGCGCCAGTGCGCCATGGCTGCCGTCGCCTTCGGTGGACACCAGGCCGGTGCTGTCCACGGTCACCGCGCCGGCGCTGCCGCCGTTGCCACCGCTGCCCCCCAGGCCCACCGACACCGAACCGCCGGCACCGCCGCTGGCGGTCAGTGCACCACTGACGTTGAAGCCACCGTTGCCGCCGCCACCACCGATCGACTGCGCCAGCAGACCCAGCGACTGCTCGCCTTCGGTAGCAACACGACCGACCTGGGTCAGGCCCACCGCGGCGCCGGTACCGCCGGTGCCACCGGTGCCGCCCAGGCCCACCGACACGCTGCCGGCACCGCCACCACTGGCGGCCAGGTTGCCGGTCACATTGAAGCCCCCGTTGCCGCCACCGCCGCCAATGGACTGCGCCACCACGGCGTCGGCTCGATCACCACGGGTCAGTACGCTGCCCTGCTTTTCCAGCTGCACCGTGGACGCGTTGCCGCCGGTACCGCCGCTGCCCCCCAGGCCCACCGACACGGCCACGCCGCCACTGGACGACGCACTGATGCCGGCGGCCACGTTGAAGCCGCCATTGCCGCCACCACCACCGACCGACTGCGCCAGCACACCGGTGGAATCATCGCCGTCGGTCTGCACGTCCTGATCGACGTAGCCGACAACGCGCCCACCGGTGTTGCCGCTGCCACCGTTGCCACCCAGGCCCACGCTGACCGCGCCACTGCCCATGCCGGCGGCCAGCGAACCGCTGATGTTGAAGCCGCCGTTGCCACCGCCGCCACCGATGGACTGCAGCACCAGCGCCGAGGCGTTGTCGCCCACGGTGTAGACCGAACCGCCGCGCAGATCAGCGGTCACCGCGCCGGCGCGCCCGCCATCGCCACCATTGCCGCCAATACCGACCGACACCGCGCCGGCTGCCGCACCGGCACTGATGCCCCCGGCCACCACGAAGCCGCCGTTGCCGCCGCCACCGCCGACCGACTGCAGCAGCATGCCGGTGGCACCGTCACCCAGGGTCTGTACCTGCAGATCGGTGGCATCGGCACGTACGCTGCCGGCCACGCCGCCCGAGCCGCCCGTGCCGCCCAGGCCCACCGACGCACTTACCGCCACCGTGCTGACGGTGACCCCACCGCCCACGCTGAAGCCACCGTTGCCACCGCCGCCGCCGATCGACTGCAGCACCACGCCGCCCGAGCCGACACCTTCGGTCAACACCGTGCTGTCGTTGAAGGTGGCGCTGACCGCGCCCGCGGTACCGCCATCGCCACCGTTGCCACCGATGCCGACCGATGCCGAACCTGCACCAGTGCTGCCGATGGTCAGGGCGCCGCCCACGCTGAAGGCACCGTTGCCGCCGCCACCGCCCACCGACTGCACCAGCATGCCGTTGGACTGTGCGCCGAATGTCTGCAGCAGGCCGTCCAGTTCCGCGTGCGCGCTGCTGCCATTGCCGCCCTTGCCACCACTGCCGCCGATGCCGATCGCGGCCTGCGCCGCTGCGCCATTGCTGATCGCCAGACCACCGGCCACGGCGAACCCGCCGTTGCCGCCACCGCCGCCCAGCGACTGCACCACGTAGGCATCGGACTGCGCGCCCAGGGTCGATGCGCTGCCGGCGAACTGGCCACTGACCGCGCCGCCATCACCGCCGTCGCCACCGTCACCGCCCAGCCCCATGGTGGCGCCGACAGTGGCACCGGAAATCACCGCGGTCTGCAGGCCCACGGCCACATCGAAGCCACCGCTGCCACCGCCACCGCCCACCGACTGCAGCAGCACGCCGGTGGCCTGGTCGCCGGCGGTGATCACCGTGGCATCCACCGCACCGGTGACCGCGCCACCATTGCCGCCTTCGCCCCCGGATGCGCCGATGGACAGCGTGCCCTGCAGCGAAAGCGCTGCGCTCACCGACACATCAGCATCCACGGTGAAGCCACCGTTGCCGCCACCGCCGCCGATCGACTGCATCACCACGCCACTGGCGCGCTGCCCCAGCGTGGTCACTTCACCGCGGTAGTCGCCAGTGACGATGCCGCCGTTGCTGCCGTTGCCGCCGGTGCTGCTCAGGCCGGTCGCGCCGATGCCCAGCGACAACTGCGCGGTGCCGCCCGCCACCGCCACGCCCACGTCGATCTTGTTGCCGCTGTTGCCGCCACCGCCGCCCACCGATTGGATCAGCGCACCCACCGCATCGTCGCCGCCGGTCCAGATGCTGCTGTCCAGTACGGCATCCACGCGGCCACCGTTGCCACCATCACCGCCGCTGCCGCCCAGGCTCTGGCCGATGTTGATGGCGGTAGCGCCCAGGCCGGCAGCCACCGACACCACGCTGCCACCACTGCCACCGCCGCCACCCACGGACTGGATCAGCGCACCCACTGCCCCCTGCCCGCTGGCTTCGGTGTTGAGCGTGCTGGTGCCGCCGGTGGTGATGTCCCCGCTGTAGGTGACATCGACATCACCGCCTTTGCCGCCGGCACCGCCGGTACCGCCCAGGGTGGACGACACGGTGAGCGAAATACCGCCGCTGGCCGCACCGGTCACGCCGATGGCATCACCACCGGAGCCGCCACCGCCGCCGACGCTCTGCGCCACCAGCCCGTTGGAAAAATCGCCCGCGGTCCAGATCGAACCGCGCGTGCCGCCGCTGTCGACGGTGACCGTGCCGCCGTCGCCGCCACCGGCACCGCTGCCGCCCTTGCTGCTGTTCAAACTCACCGCGAAGGCGTTGCCGCCGGTCAATGCAACACCGAGCGCGTTGCCACCGCTGCCGCCACCGCCACCAATCGAGGCCAGGTACAGGCCATCGGCGTTGTTGCCATGGGTGGTGACATCGGCGTTGCCCTGCAGTTCCACCACGCCGCCATTGCCGCCCGCCGCGCCGGAACCGCCGTAGGAAGCACTGAGGCTGATCGGCACGACCACGCCCACCGACACCGCGGTAGCGCTGCCGCCGTTGCCACCGCCGCCGCCGATCGACTGCAGGCGCACGCCGGCCGCGTTGCTGCCCTGGGTCAGGATGCTGCCGCCATCCACGAGCGTGGTGGAGACCTTGCCGGCGGTGCCGCCGTTGTCACCACTGCCACCGAAGGCAAACGCAATGAACGGTGCCACCGCGCTGGCGCCGCCACCGTTGCCGCCACCGCCACCAATGGACTGCGCCAGGATGCCATCGGCGGACGTGCCGTGGGTTTCGATGCTGCCGCTATGGGTCACGCTGACATCGCCGGCATTGCCGCCCTTGCCGCCATCGCCGCCCAGCGCGAACACGCCCAGGCTGCTGCCGCCGGTGCCGCCACCACCACCAATGGATTGCGCCAGGATGCCCATCGCGCGCTCGCCCAGGGTCAGGATGCGCCCGCTGTTGTCCACGCGCACGGTGCCGCCGGTACCGGCATCGCCACCGGACGATCCCAGTGCGGCCAGGGCCGCACTCAACCCCGCCTTGCCACCGCCGCCGCCGATCGACTGCGCCAGGATGCCGTTGGCATCGGCGCCACGGGTGGTGATGTTGCCGTCGTTGTCGACCGCCACGGCACCGCCATTGCCGCCGGCGCCACTGCTGCCACCCAGGGTAACCAGGCCGATCTGGGTGCCGGCGCGGCCGCCGCCGCCACCGATCGACTGCGCGGAAATGCCATCGGAACCCGTGCCGCCGGTGCTGATCGCCCCGCTGTTGAACACCTCCACCGCGCCGCCGTTGCCACCAATCGAACTGCTGTCGCTGCCCAGCACCACCAGCGCCACGGTGGTGCCGCCGTTGCCGCCGGTGCCACCGATCGATTGCGCGTTGATGCCCGCCGAACCGGCGCCGTCGGTCACCAGCGTGCCGCTGTTGTTCACCGTCACCTTGCCGCCGTGGCCACCGGCACCACCGCTGGCGCCCGCCGTCGGGAACAGGCCATAGGAGTTGCCGCCGCTGCCACCACCGCCGCCCAGCGACTGCACCAGCAGCGCGGCCGAATCGGCACCATGGGTTTCCACGTTCACCGAAGTGGTCAGTGACACGTCACCGCCCTGCTTGGTGCCACCGCCACCGCCGGCGCCACCACCGGCGTAGGAATTGCCACCATCGCCGCCCTGGCCGGAGCGGCTTTGCACTGCGATGCCCGGCGCCGGCGTGCCGCCGGACGCCGTGGTGATGATCTTGCCCGAACCGGCCACGGTGACATCCACGTTGCCGCCCGAGCCACCATCACCGCCGGGCTTGGCCTTGGAGGTGGACAGGTAGATGCTGCCGCCGTTGCCACCATTGCCGCCGGTGCTGGTGATCAGGATGCCGGGGTTGCCATTGCTGATGGTGACCGTGTCGTTGATCTGCAGCTTGGAATCCTGGCCCGGGCCCAGGGTGATGTCGGGCCCGCGGCCGCCATTGCCACCGGCCTTGGCCGGTACGAACAGGGCACCGGTGCGGCCCTTGCTGCCCTTGCTGCCCACCCGCGTCACCTTCACCAGCGTGCCGCTGCCGTAGCTGTCGGTGGGGTCGGGGCCATCGCCGTCGGCCAGCATGCGCGTGGCCACGTCCACGGTGCCGTTCTCGGTCACCGTCAGGTTGCCCTCGTCGTCGGTGGACGTGCTGCCATAGACCATGGCCAGGATGGTCACTGCATCGCCGTTGCTGTTTTCCCAGCGGCCGCTGCTGCTGTTGAACACCACATCGCGGGTGGTGGTGCCGGGGCTGCCGGCCAGCCGGTAGCCCACCACCGTCACCGACTGCGCCTGGCCGTCACCGTCGGTTTCCACGCCGGTGCCGGAACTGGCGATCAGCACACTGCTGCCCAAGCCCTTGATGTCGCGCACCAGGTAATCGTTGCTGCCATCGGTAGCGATCACACCCACCTTGCGCGAGGCGATCACATCGCCATCGTCATTGGTTTCGCCGGCCACTTCGCTGGTCAGGATCAGGTCGACCGTGGAATAGCTGCCATCCGGGTTGCGGATCGAATAGTTGGCCGCCAGCGCAAGCCCCGGCAGCAGCCCCAGACCCAACGCCAGCGTCATGGCCAGCACGTCGCGGCGCAGGCCGACGGCAGCGCCACCTGCCGACAGGCGGCCGGGCTTGCGGGCGATTTCGGAAACGACCTGGACAACGCCGAGCGCAGCGTTGAAAACCAGCTTGTAGATCTTGTTCATGGGAGCATCCGGAGGCGAGTGAAAGCGACCCGACCGCGGGGCATACGCGGGGTCTCACCAGAGCAACCGGAAAAGAAACGGGATTCCCATCACACAAAATTGCGAAAATTATGAACGATTCATACTTTCGTTTGTGAACAGGGGGTCGTCAGGGGGCAGCGCTCTCGCCGACCGGCGGCGCGGTGACAGCCGTCGTGCCCTGGGTCCAGCGCTGGGCCAGCGTATGCATGCGCGTATTGAACTCAGACCCCGCGTAGATTTCGCCCAGGCGGGGCTGGGCCCGCTTCACCTCCGCGCGCGCCTGCGCGATGTGGCCCGCGTCGGTCAGGGTTTCGGCGTAGGGAATGCGCCATTTGGCCGTGGCCACCGAATCGGCGCCGTACAGCCGCGAGAACTCGCGCACGACTTCCCCGGCACGTTCGGCCGCATCGGCCGCGCCGCTGCGCTGGGCCAACAGGGCCTCCTGCATGGTCTGGCGCAGCGCCAGCGACGACGACGGTGAAGGATGCTGCGCGCGGAACGCATCCAGCGCGGTGCGTGCGGCCACCAGGTTGCCACTGCGGGTCATCCACTCGATTTCCACCAGGCGCAGTGACTGCCGGTCCGGGCTGCCCGGGTCGGACTGGCGCCGCCAGACCCGGCCCACGCGCTGCAGCAGCGCGTCGGATGCCTGCAGCTGGCCCACCCGCATCAGCAGCCGCGCCAGCACCATTTCCACGTCCAGCGTTTCGCCCTGGTCGGCACCCAGCAAGCGCTGGTGGCGGTCCAGCGCCTGCCGGTACAGCGCCTCGGCCGCCGCCGTATCGCCGTAGGCTTCCTTCATGATGCCGTGCGCAAACAGCTTGCGGGCGTAGGCGAAACTGTCCACGCCGTCGATGGCCGCGCTGATCTGCAGGCTGTGGCGGAAGTGGCGGTCAGAGCTTTCGTAGCGGCCAAGATCCAGATACTGCCCGGCCAGTGCGCTTTCGGCGCTGGCAGTGAAGCTGCTCTGTTCACCGTAGATGTGCCGGGTCAGTTCCAGGTTGCGTTCCATCACCTGCAGCGCCGGATCGATGCGGCCCTGGTCGAACAGCACCTGCGACAGCAGCTGCAGATCCTTCTGGTAATCGATGCCTTCACCATCGGCGCCACCGTCGTCATTGATGGCCGCACGCAGGGTCTGTTCGGCAGCCAGCAATGCACCGGTCGCGGCCTGCACGCTGGCAAGCTGCCGGCGAAGGCTGGAACGCACCCGGCGCGCGTCCAGGGTGTGTTGGTCATCCAGCATGCCCAGCGCCTGGGTGAACATGGCCACCGCCGGTTGGCTGCCGCCTGCGCTGCGGCTGCGCACCTGCGCCTGCACGGCCAGTACCCGCGCGCGTGCCAGCGCATCGGGCGCCGTGGCAGAGGCCAGCAGCGCAGCGGCCTGGCTGGCGCTGCGCGCGGCCGCGTCGCGCTGCCGCGCCTGGTCCTGCAGGGTGGCCAGGTCGGCATAGGCCAGCGCCGCATCGCGCAGGTCGGCCGGGCCGGCCGCCGCCAGCGCCTGTGCGCCCTGCTGCAACAGCGGCTCGGCCTGCTGCGGCTGGCCCAGGTTCATGTAGGCACGGCCCAGCACCACCTGCAGCCGCGCACGCAGCACTGGCTGCATCGTGGGCGTGGCATGCAGGCGGCGTACGCTCTGGTCCAGCAGTTCGCGCGCACTCAGTTCCGAGGTGGCCGCACCGCCGCGGGTGCCCGGGTCCAGCACATCGAAGGACGCCACCAGGAAATCGCTGGTGCGGTTGGCGATATCGGCGTTGCGCGCCGATTCGCGCCCGGCCATGTCCAGCCGGACCAGCAGCCCTGCCACCACCAGCACCACGCCGGCGGCGGCCACGCTGCTGCGCCAGTTGCGGCGCAGGAACAGCCGCGTCTGCTGCAGTGCGCCGCTGTGCCCGGCGCGCACCGGGCGGAATGCCAGATAGCGCGCCACATCGTCGGCCAGCGCTTCCACGGTGGCGTAGCGTTGTTCGGGCACCATCGCGCAGGCCCGCGCCACGATCGCATCCAACGGGCCGCGCAGCGCGCGCCGTTCGCGTGCCGTGCGGGCCAGCGCGCTGGGCAGAGGCACCGCAACGGGCTCGGCCTGCAGCGGGCGCAGCACGCGTTGCCCACAGCTGATTTCCGCCAGCATGGCACCCAGGCTGAACACATCGCTGGCCACGCCCACGCGCTGGCCGCCCAGCAACTCGGGGCTGGCGTAGGCGGGGGTGACATAACGTGGCAGACCGTCATCGGCCGACTCGTCGGCCGGTTGCCCCAGCAGTCGCGCCACGCCGAAATCCAGCAGCACCGGCCGGCCCTGGTCATCCACCAGCACGTTGGACGGCTTCAGGTCACAGTGCACCACCAGCTGTGCGTGGGCGAACTGCACGATGCGGCAGATCTGCACGAACAGCGCCAGACGTTGCCGCAGCGGCGGCGCGTGCGCCTGCAGATAGCGGTCAAGCGGCAGGCCGGCCACGTGCTCCATCACCAGGTATGGGTTACCCGACGGCGTTTCGCCTGCGTCGTACAGGCGCGCCACGCCCGGGTGCTGCAGGTCGGCCAGGATCTGCTGCTCGGCCAGCAGGTGCGCGCGCAGCGCTGGTGCCATCGGGCTGGGCAGCACCTTCACCGCCACCGTGCGGCGGTACAGGGCATCGGCACGTTCGGCGCTGAACACCGCACCCATGCCGCCTTCGGCCAGCAGTGCGGTCAGCCGCCACGGGCCCAGGCAATCGCCCACCTGCACTTCCGGCCGCGCGATGTCTTCGGCCAGCCGCTCCAGCGGCGCACGCACCCGCATCAGCTCATCGGTCTGTGCGTGCAGCAGCCGGGTGACCTCGGCAATCAACGCGGCATCGCTGCTGCGCGCCGCCAATGCCGGGCCCCACTGTTCCCGCGGCAGCTCACACACCGCATCGAACAGTTCACGCAGTTGCCCCCAGTGCGCGGCCTGCGGCATGGCCGTGCTCAGGCCGCGCTGCCCAGCTGGCTGTTGAGCCAGGCACGGGCAAAGCGCAGGTCACGGTCGACCGTGGGCACGGAAATCTCCAGCACTTCGGCGATGGCCTCACGGTCCATGCCGGCGAAGTACATGCACTGCACCGCGCGGGCCGCGCGCGGGTCCTGGGTTTCCAGTTGCAGCAACGCCTGGTCCAGCGCGAACAGATCCTGCTGCAGGGTCATCGCCGGCAGCGCTTCGTGATCGACCGCCGACAGGGTCAGCGCAACCTGGCCGCCACCGCGCTTGACCGCGCCCAGCGCGCGCGCATGGTCGGCCACCACGCCGCGCATCTTCAGCGCGGCCAGTGCCAGGAAGTGCTGGCGGTCCTGCGGGTCGGCACGGCTGTCGAGCAGGCGCAGCAGCGCTTCGTTCACCAATGCAGTGGGGCGCAGGGTGCGATCACCGCCGCGCGCAGATACGCGCGCCGCCGCCATCGCCCGCAGCGTGCCGTACAGCAGTTCCATCAGTGCATCCAGCGCGGCCGCGTCGCCGCGCCGCCAGCGCTGCAGCAGTACCGTGGCATCGGCCGCCGGCCGCGCCGGCTCCTCGGTGAACACCGTGGCCATCGTCCTTTCCCCATTCCGCCAGTGGTGATCCGGGCTCCCCGCCCGAATGTGATCATCCGCACATTCGGCGGCAGTATCCCACAGGCGCCCGGCCTTCACCCACTACCGGGTTCATGCCCTGCCTTGGTAAACGGCCATCAATACGCGGCGGTTGACCGGCCCGCCCTGGTAGGCGCCAACCTTGGTTGGCCACTACCGGGTTCATGCCCTGCTTTGGTAGGCGCCAACCTTGGTTGGCGCGCATGGGAAAGGCGGCCAACCAAGGTTGGCCACTACCGGGCGAAGCTGAAGCCCATCGGCCCGGACGGCAGTGCGGCCACCTGGTTGCGGCCGCCCCGCTTGGCTGCGTACAGGCCTGCATCGGCATGGGCCAGCAGCTGTTCGGCCGTGGCCATCACCGGCGGGTGGGCGAACCCCACCCCCACGCTGATGCTGACCCGCCCTTCCGGCAGCTGCAGCGCCTGCACTGCCACGCGCAGGCGCTCGGCCAGCGCCAGCACGCCCTCCACGCTGGTGCCGGGCACGATCACCGCGAATTCCTCGCCGCCATAGCGCGCCACGGTGTCGGCCGCGCGGTTGGCGGTGGCCTGCAGTACCGCGGCCACGGCCTGCAGGCAGCGGTCGCCGGCGGGGTGCCCGTGCTGGTCGTTGAACGCTTTGAAATGGTCGATGTCCACCAGCAGCAGGCCCACTTCGGTGCCGCTGCGGCGGGCCCGGTTCCACTCGCTGGTCAGCGCCGCATCGAACTGGCGGCGATTAGCTACGCCGGTCAGGCCGTCCTGCCGCGCCAGCTGGTCCAGCCGTGCCTGCGCTTCCAGCAGGTCGATCTGCAGCAGGGTGCTGCGCAGGCTGAAACCCAGCGTAGCAACCACGAAGCCGGCCAGCGCCAGCGGGCGCGCGTGGTCCACCACCAGCGCCCCGACCACCAGCAGCAGCAGCGGCAGGATCATCGGTCCACCGGCCTGGACCAGCCGCGACAGGCGCGGGTGCAGCACGCCGCCGGGGGCCGGCGCCTGGCGCAGGGCCAGCACCGCCAGCAGCAGGAACGGCACGTCGATCAGCAGGTCGTTGTAGGCACCGAAGGACTGTTCGGCGGTGAAATGGTTGATGTAGTACGCCACGCCCAGATAGAGCAGCGCATACAGCGCCAGCGCGCGGAAGAAGCTGCGCCGTTCGGGCACGTCGCCGGCCAGCCAGCGCACGCAGGCGAACGCAGCAATGCACAGGTTCTGGATGTCGAACATGCGGCGCATGTTGGCCATGGCCGTGTCATCGACGTTGATGCGGTCGGCGAAGGACAGGGTGTGCACGAAGAACAGCACGCCCAGCAGCGCCGCCATCAGGCCGTCGATGGTGCTGATGGTCCAGCGCTCGCGGCGGGCGCGGGCAAGGATGAACACCAGCGGCACGCCGTAGATTACATACAGCAGCAGGCTGACCCGCGGGGTCAGATCGGCACGCCCGGCACCGATCGCATCGGCCATGTTCACCGCCATGCCTCCGGCCCACAGCAGCAGCGCCAATGCGGTGGCCCGCCAGCCCAGCGCCGCCCGGTCACGCCGCGCGCGCCACAGGCAGGCCATCGCCGCCAGCACCGGCGCGGCGGTCAGGAACACGAACGAACCTTCCCCGGCCGGCCCCGGCCAGAACGCCACGACCACCCCGTGGCAGAGCACGTACAGCAGCGCAAGCACTACCGGCATGGATCCCCCATCGGCAAGCCGTCTGTGCGCACCATAGCGCGTTGCCCCGCCAGCGGGGCGTGATCGACTGCCGAAAACCCAGCCGCACCGGGTGGGCTCGAGCGCGCTCGACTGCCCCGCTTCGGTAGAGTCGAGCTTGCTCGACTGCCCGCTTGGGTAGAGTCGAGCTTGCTCGACTGATTTTCCACGCCAGTCGAGCAAGCTCGACTCTACGCCTCAGCGGCGCCGCGTTCGCCTCAGCCGCGCAGCGCCTTGCCGTGGTGCGCGATGTGCTCGCCAATGAAGCTGGCGATGAAGTAATAGCTGTGGTCGTAGCCCGGCTGCAGGCGCAGGGTCAGCGGGTGGCCCACCGCTTCGCACGCCTGCTGCAGGCGCTGCGGCTGCAACTGGGTCTGCAGGAATTCATCGGCATCGCCCTGGTCCACCAGCAGCGGCAGGCGCTCGCCGGCATCGGCGATCAGCGCGGTGGCATCCCACTGCGCCCAGGCCGCACGGTCGTCGCCCAGGTAGGCGGTGAAGGCCTTTTCGCCCCACGGCACCTGGCTGGGTGCCACGATCGGCGAAAACGCCGACACGCTGCGGTAGCGGCCGGGATTGCGCAGCGCCAGCACCAGCGCGCCATGTCCACCCATCGAATGGCCGCTGATGGCACGCGCATCGGTCGCCGGGAAGTGCGCCTCGATCAGCGCCGGCAGCTCCTGCACCACGTAGTCGTGCATGCGGTAGTGCCGTGCCCATGGCTGTTCGGTGGCGTTGAGATAGAAGCCTGCGCCCTTGCCCAGGTCGTAGCCTTCGGCATCGGCCACGTCGTCACCGCGCGGGCTGGTATCGGGGGCCACCAGGATCACCCCGTGTTCGGCGGCGTAACGCTGCGCGCCGGCCTTGGTGATCACGTTCTGTTCGGTGCAGGTCAGGCCACTCAGCCAGTACAGCACCGGCAGTTTCTGCGTGGCCGCCTGCGGCGGCAGGTACACGGCGAACTGCATGTCGCAGCCCAGCGTGGTGGACGTGTGGCGATAGACATCCTGCCAGCCGCCGAAGCAGGCACGGTGTTCAATGCGTTCCATGGAGTGCTCCCGGTGGCGGCAGGCGCGCGGCCTGCCGCCTGGCGTGGTTCAGTAGTGGACGACCGAACGGATCGACTTGCCTTCGTGCATCAGGTCGAAGGCTTCGTTGATCTTGTCCAGGTCCATGGTGTGGGTGACGAACGGGGCCAGTTCGATATCGCCCTTCATCGCGTCCTCCACCATGCCCGGCAGCTGGCTGCGGCCCTTCACGCCGCCGAAGGCAGTGCCCATCCACTTGCGGCCGGTCACCAGCTGGAACGGACGGGTGGAGATTTCCTGGCCCGCGCCGGCCACGCCGATCACCACGCTCTGGCCCCAGCCGCGGTGCGCGCATTCCAGCGCCGCACGCATCACGCTGGTGTTGCCGATGCACTCGAAGCTGTGGTCCACGCCCCAGGTGGTCATTTCCACGATGACCTGCTGGATCGGCTTGTCGAAGTCCTTCGGGTTGATGCAGTCGGTGGCGCCGAATTCGCGCGCCAGCTCGAACTTGGACGGGTTGGTGTCCACCGCGATGATGCGGCCGGCCTTGGCCTGGCGGGCACCCTGGATGACCGCCAGGCCGATGCCGCCCAGGCCGAACACGGCCACGCTGTCGCCTTCCTGCACCTTGGCGGTGTTGTGCACCGCGCCGATGCCGGTGGTCACGCCGCAGCCCAGCAGGCAGACGTGTTCCGGGTTCGCTTCCGGGTTGATCTTGGCCAGCGATACTTCGGCCACCACGGTGTACTCGCTGAAGGTCGAGCAGCCCATGTAGTGGTAGATCGGTTCGCCGTTGTAGCTGAAGCGGCTGGTGCCGTCGGGCATCACGCCCTTGCCCTGGGTAGCACGCACCGACACGCACAGGTTGGTCTTGCCGCTCTTGCAGAACAGGCATTCGCCGCACTCGGCGGTGTACAGCGGAATGACGTGGTCGCCCGGCTTCACGCTGGTCACGCCCTCGCCCACTTCCACCACGATGCCGGCGCCTTCATGGCCCAGCACCACCGGGAACAGGCCTTCCGGGTCATCGCCGGACAGGGTGAACGCATCGGTGTGGCAGACACCGGTGTGGGTGATCTTCACCAGCACTTCGCCAGCCTTCGGCGGGGCGACGTCGATTTCGACGATCTGCAGCGGCTGGCCGGGACCAAAGGCGACGGCGGCACGGGATTTCATGGCGGATTCTCCAAGGACAGACAAAGACAGCATGGATGGCGCAGTGTTGCGCCCTCGTTTATTTCAGGTACGAACGGATCAAGCCGCTCATCTCGCGCACGCGCTCGGCGCGCTGTTCATCGGATGCGGCTGGTTGGCCGAATTCCTCGCGCAGGTGGGCTTCCATCACTTCGGACATCAAGCCGTTCACCGCGCCGCGGATGGCCGCGATCTGCTGCAGCACCGGGCCGCACTCGGCGCCGGCTTGCAGCGCGCGGTCCAGCGCATCGCACTGGCCACGGATGCGGCGCACGCGGGCCAGGACCTTCTTTTTCTCTTCGGGTGAATGCGGCATGGGCGGCCACCTGCGGAACTATACTGGGGGACAGTATACAGGCCGGCCGCGCAAACTCAATCGAAGGCGCCCCCGGCCGCCAACCGGGTCAGCTCATCCACCACGTAGCGCACCTTCGGCCGCAGGTGGCGGGTGGGCGGCCACAGGGCATGGATATCGACATGGCGCTGCATCTGCTCGTCCAGCACCGACTGCAGCGCGCCCGACTGCAGGTGCGGCCGCACCAGCGACATCGGCATCTGGCAGATGCCCAGCCCGGCCAGTGCGCCGTCAATCACCGCATCGCCATCGTTCAACTGGTGGGTGGCGCTGGGGATGAACGTGCCGCCCTCGCCCTCCACGCCCACCCGCCACGCCACCGGTTGACCATGGCGGTAGCCGACGATGCTGCGGTGCTGGCGCAGATCGTCCACCGTCCGCGGCACCCCGTGCGCCTGCAGGTAGGCCGGTGCCGCACAGGTCACCAGGCGTTGGCTGCCCAGCCGCCGCGCCACCAGATGTTCGGCCTGCTGCAGCCCGCCGAAACGGATCAGCAGATCGATGCCTTCCTCGATGGGGTCTACGAAGTGATCGGTGAAGGTCACCGTCAGCTGCAGGTCCGGGTACTGCTGGCACAGCTTCAGCAGCACCGGCATCACCACCATGCGGCCAAACGACGAGGGCATGTCGATGCGCAGGCGACCGCTGGGCACGTGCGCGCCCAGGCCCAGGCAGGCCTCGGCCGCGGAAATCTCCTCCAGCGCGGCGGCGCAGGACGCGTAGTAGGCCTCGCCGTCGGTGGTCAGTGAGATGCGCCGGGTGGTGCGGTGGAACAGGCGCACGCCCAGCCGCACTTCCAGCCGGGCGATGGCCTTGCCCACCGCCGAGCGGGAAATGCCCAGCGCCTCGGCCGCCTCGGTAAAGGTGGTCGCGCGTGCAGTGGTCACGAAGGTGACCAGACCATTCAAGGATTCGACGGGTAGCATGCCGGGGGCCCTACTGGGGACAAATAGTCCCGCTCGATGGGAAATGGAACCCATTTATGGGGCCCGATGTCAACGCCATCCTGTAGGCATCGCGCCACCGGCGCTCCTTCCCCCAAGAGACCTGCACATGACCGCCCCGCTCTTCCAACCGTTCGATCTGGCCGGCACGCCGCTGCGCAACCGTATCGCCATGGCGCCGATGACCCGTGCGCGCAATCCCGACTACGTGGCCAACGAACTGACCGCGCAGTACTACCGCCAGCGCGCCAGTGCCGGCCTGATCATCAGCGAGGGCACCCCGGTGTCGCCGCAGGGCCAGGGCTACATCGACGTGCCGGGCATCTGGTCGCAGGAACAGGTGGCCGGCTGGCGCCAGGTCACTGATGCCGTGCATGCCGCACAGGGCGCCATCTTCGCCCAGCTCTGGCACGTGGGCCGCATGTCGCACCGCTCGCTGCAGCCCGACGGTGGCCAGCCGGTCAGCGCCAGCACGCGCGCGGTGGCCCACGATCCCCGCAGCTTCGCCTTCGTGTATCGTGACGACGGCAGCCGCGGCCCGGCCGACCCGACCCCGCCGCGCGCCCTGCGCACCGACGAAGTGCCGGGCATCGTCAGCGACTTCGTGCGCGGCGCCGAGAATGCCATCGCCGCCGGTTTCGATGGCATCGAACTGCATGCCGCCAACGGCTATCTGTTCGAACAGTTCCTCAACCCGCTCACCAACGATCGCCAGGATGGCTACGGCGGTTCGCTGGCCAACCGCGCGCGGCTGATCCTGGACACCGTGGATGCCATGACCGCACGCATCGGCGCGCAGCGCGTGGGCGTGCGCCTGGCACCGAACAGCCAGGTCTTCGACATGCCGGCCTATGCAGAAAACGAGGCCAGCTATCTGTACCTGGCCGAAGAACTGGGCAAGCGTGGGCTGGCCTATGTGCATCTGAACGACAACTACCTGCACGGCGCGCCGGCCATCGGCGAAGCGTTCCTGAAGGCCTTCAAGCAGGCCTACGGCGGAACCGTCATCCTGGCCGGCGGGATGACCCGCGAGCGTGCCCTGCGCCTGGTGGACGAAGGCACCATCGATATCGCCGCCTTCGGCCAGCCGTTCATCGCCAACCCCGACCTGGTCGAGCGCCTGCAGGCCGACGTGGCGCTGACCACGCCGGATCGCGCTACTTACTACGGCGGTGGCCGCGAGGGCTATCTGGATTACCCGGTCGCCAGCTGATCGGACATGGGGTCAGATCCCTTTCCAATGGAAAGGGCTCTGACCCCGGTTCGGCGATCTGGCATGGGGTCGGATCCGTTTCCAGCGGAAAGGGCTCTGACCCCGGTTCGGCGAAGACGGGGTCAGAGCCGCACTGCGCGCGGATCCGCCCCCTGGCTGCCCGGGGTCACGCCCCTTCGCGCACGTACGCGAACGATTCATCCAGCCGCGCGAAGCCGATCACCCGCTTCAGCAGCGCCTGTCCCTCGTCCTCGCTGATCCGCCCTGCAACGATCTCGTCAGTACGCGCGTACAGGCGTTCCAGCGCCGCCACCTGGTCGGCCCGCAGCCACGCGCGGTGCGTGCCCAGCCACGCCTGCAGATCGTCGGCCAGCGTCTCCTTGCCCAGCATCGAGTACTGCGTCTCCAGTTCCACCACCGCCTCCACCATTTTGCGGAACACGAAGTCCTGCAGGTTGGCGGCCAGGATGTCGGCGCGGTCGTCGTCGTGCCATACCAACACGACCGGCGGCTCGCTGAAGCCCGGCGCATTGGACCAGAAGCAGTACACGTCGCCCGCGCCGCTGCGCGCGAACGGCAGCAGCTGCAGGTCGTCGCGCAGCGGGTTGTAGTGGTCCTCGGCGGTCAGGTCTTCCCACGCTTCCTGCAGTTCGTCGCGGCCGATCGGCTCGAACTCATCGGCAAACAGCAGCAGCGGCGGCTGCGCGCGCAGCTGTGCGGATTGCTGCTGGAAACCCTCCCAGCCCAGCGCGCCCCACTGCAGCTGACCATCCGCAGACAACTGGTGGTACAGCGGCGGAAAGACCTGGCCCGTGGCCTGTTCGACGTCGGCGAGCGTGTTCATACGTATCCTTGTTGGAACCCAGCCGACTACCTTGCCTGAACCCTGCGCGCGCGGCCAGCAAGATGAACCGGCACCGTCACGCCACGGGCCTAGACTGCACTGCCCCGCCGTACGTTGCCCCGCCATGGACTCCCCCGCCCCCTCCTTCATCGTCAATCTGGACGTGCCCGACCTGGCCGCGGCCGAGGCGTTCTACACCCAGGCGTTCGGCCTGCGCATCGGCCGTAGGCTCGGCGCGGGCGCCACCGAACTGCTGGGCGGGCCCACGCCGCTGTACCTGCTGCAGAACGCCGACGGCAGCGCCGCCGCCGACGATGGCGATGTGCGCGACTACGAGCGCCACTGGACGCCCATCCACCTGGACTGGGTGGTGGACGATATCAACGCCGCCCTGTCACGCGCGGTCGCCGCCGGTGCGCTGATCGAACGCCCGGTCAGCGAGCGCGCATGGGGCCGGCTGGCCGTGCTGGCCGACCCGTTCGGGCATGGCTTCTGCCTGCTGCAGTTCGTCGGCAAGGGGTATGACGCGTTGGTGGAGTGATCGGGGCCAGCCATCCACGCATGGCGTGGATCTACTGCATTGCTGCGCTTCACTGCCGCAAC
The DNA here is from genome assembly GCF_003086875.1 of Stenotrophomonas sp. ZAC14D2_NAIMI4_6. Lineage (NCBI taxonomy): Bacteria > Pseudomonadati > Pseudomonadota > Gammaproteobacteria > Lysobacterales > Lysobacteraceae > Stenotrophomonas > Stenotrophomonas sp. ZAC14D2_NAIMI4_6. Next base: position 3,635,972 of record NZ_CP025996.1, read on the forward strand.
ATATCCACGAACGCGCGCAGCGCCGACGCCATCTGCCGCTGCTTGGGGTAATACAGCACGAAGCCGGCGAACGGTTCGCTCCAGTCCTGCAGTACCGCCACCATGCGCCCGGCCTCGATATGCGGTCGGGCGGCATCTTCCAGCACATACGCCAGGCCGAAGCCATCGATCACCGCGCGGATGATGGTGGTCTGCTCACTCAGCGTCAGCCGCCCGCGCACGTCGATGTCCAGCGATTCACCGCCGCGGTCGAACTGCCATTTGTACAGGTGCCCGCTGGCGAAGCGGAAGCGAATGCACTCGTGCTCCAGCAGGTCACGCGGGTGCTGCGGGGCCGGGTGCCGCCGCAGGTAGTCCGGCGAGGCGACTATCATGCCGCGCAGCGCCGGCCCCAGTGGCACCGCCACCATGTCCTCGGGCACGAACTCGTGCAGGCGCACGCCGGCGTCGTAGCCTTCGCCCACAATATCCACCAGACCGTCGTTCTCGGTCAGCTCCAGGCGCACATCGGGGTGCGCATGCAGGAAGCGGGTCAGCCGCGGGCCGAGCTGGGTCGGCACGGCCGCGCGCGCGGCGTTGATGCGCAGCAGGCCGGTGGGGCTGGCCCGGAACTGGTTCATTTCCTCCAGCGCCTCGTGCACCTGGCCCAGCGCCGGCTGCAGCCGCTGCAGCAGCCGCTGGCCGGCTTCGGTCAGGGCCACGCTGCGGGTGGTGCGGTGGAACAGGCCCACGCCCAGCCGCTCTTCCAGCGCGCGGATCGCGTAGCTCACCGCCGAGGTGGACAGGGCCAGTTCGGCCCCGGCCCGGCGGAAGCTGCGGTGCCGGGCCACCGCGGCGAACGCGGCCAGGTGGGTCAGGTTGTCAGTGGCCATGATTGTGCAGTCCCACTTGATGAATCATGCCGATATCCGGGGTTCTTACCCCCGCGCGAGGGGCGTATTGTAAAACGCCTTTCGACAAACCCCGCCAAGGATTCCCCATGTCCCTCGCCCTCGGTTATGCGGTGCGCAGCAACACCGCCCCGCTCGAACCCATCAGCTTTGAACGCCGCGCGGTCGGCGCCAACGATGTGCGCATCGAAGTGCTGTACAGCGGCATCTGCCATTCCGACCTGCACCAGGCCCGCGACGACTGGGGCGGCGCCGAGTATCCGATGGTGCCGGGCCACGAGATCATCGGCCGCGTGGTGGAAGTCGGCCCGGGCGTGACCACGCTGAAGGCCGGTGATTTCGCCGGCGTCGGCTGCATGGTCGATTCCTGCCGCCACTGCGACGCCTGCGACCACGACCTGGAGCAGTACTGCGAAAAGGGCCCGACCTACACCTACAACAGCCGCGACCGCGTCACCGGCGAACTGACCCAGGGCGGCTATTCCGACCACATCGTGGTGGAACAGCGCTTCGTGGTGAAGGTGTCCGAGAAGCTGGACCTGAAGGCTGCCGCGCCGCTGCTGTGCGCTGGCATCACCACCTGGTCGCCGCTGCGCCACTGGAAGGTCGGCCCCGGCCAGAAGGTCGGCGTGATCGGTCTGGGTGGCCTGGGCCACATGGGCGTGAAGTTCGCCAAGGCCCTGGGCGCGCACGTGGTGATGATCACCACCACCCCGGAAAAGGGTGCCGACGCCAAGCGTCTGGGCGCCGACGAAGTGCTGGTCTCGCGCGATCCGGCGCAGATGAAGGCCCACGCCAACAGCTTCGATTTCCTGCTCAACACGGTACCGGTCAGCCATGACACCAATCCGTACATGAGCCTGCTCAAGCGCGACAGCACCATGTGCCTGGTCGGCGTGATCACCGAACTGGACCCGGCGCTGATGGGCGCCAGCGTGATCTTCGGCCGCAAGCACGTGACCGGCTCGGCCATCGGCGGCATGGCCGAAACCCAGGAAATGATGGACTTCTGCGCCGAGCACGGCATCGTGGCCGACGTCGAAGTGATCGACATCAAGAACGTCAACGACGCCTGGGAGCGCATGGCGAAGAACGATGTGCGCTACCGCTTCGTGATCGACATGGCCACCATCAAGGCCTGACCGCCGCGGTGATGGAACGAAAAAACCCCGGCACTGCCGGGGTTTTTTCATGGTGCACCGTCGGCTGACACGTTCAGCCCAGTCAAATCAACCGACACCGCCGGCGCAATGCGGAATGCATTTCATGAAGACGTCCGCAGGCTGTTGCTCCGCCTGCTCCGCCAATGCCTGCAGAAAGTCCGCATAGGATCTTACGGCGGGCAGATCCCGGTAGTCCGATCCTGCCCAGAACACGAACCCGATGTTCATCTCGAACGCACGCTTCACCAGCCGGGCGATACGCGAGCCTTCCACATCCGAGTTCGATCTGATGCGCAGGTAGACGTCGTTGATCAGATCACTGGCATCCCCGCCAACTGCGGCGCAGCTGACTACCTGCTCCGACGCGGGAAAGTAGAGATCGGCAACGCCAGCCAGGAAATCACTGTTCCGCGCTGGCGCCAGCTCATCACGCCAGGTCCCTTCTGCGGCAGGGTTCTGTTCGAACAGGATGAACTGGCTCATGGCATGGACCGGTAGCGCCGGGCCATGCCCGGCGGCCACGCGATGCCTCAGTAAGCAAACTCGCGGAACACCGGATCCACGTCGCCGTGCCAGCGGCCATGGAACAGCGCCAGCTTGCGTTCGGCCGGGGTCAGGCCCGATTCGACGATTTCCTGCAGCACGTCCAGGAACTTGCTTTCGTCCTGGCCATCGGCATTGCGCGCGGCGCGGCGCTTCAGCCCTTCCACGGAAATCTTCACCGCTTCGCGGGCCAGGTCGCGCACGGTGCCGTTGCGGAACGGCAGGCCCATGGCGTACTTCGGCACGCCATCGCGCAGCGCATGGCGCTCGGCCAGGGTGAAGTCACGCACCAGGTCCCAGGCGGCATCCAGCGAGGCATCGTCGTACAGCAGGCCCACCCAGAACGCCGGCAGCGCACACAGGCGGCTCCACGGGCCACCGTCGGCGCCGCGCATTTCCAGGTATTTCTTCAGGCGCACTTCCGGGAACGCGGTGGTCATGTGGTCCGACCAGTCGCGCAGGGTCGGCAGCGCACCGGGCAGCACCGGCAGCTTGCCCTGCATGAAATCGCGGAAGCTCTGCCCGCTGGCATCGTGGTAGATGCCATCGCGGTAAGAGAAGTACATCGGCACGTCCAGCAGATAGTCGACATAACGCTCGTAGCCGAAGCCATCCTCGAACACGAAGTCGAGCATGCCGGTGCGGTCGGCATCGGTGTCGGTCCAGATGTGCGAGCGGTAGCTCAGGTAGCCGTTCGGCTTGCCTTCGGTGAACGGCGAATCGGCAAACAGCGCGGTGGCGATCGGCTGCAGCGCCAGCGACACACGGAACTTCTTCACCATGTCCGCTTCGGTGGCGTAGTCCAGGTTCACCTGCACCGTGCAGGTGCGGGTCATCATGTCCAGGCCCAGCGAACCGACCTTGGGCATGTAGTTGCGCATGATCTTGTAGCGGCCCTTGGGCATCCACGGCATCTCATCGCGCGTCCACTTGGGCTGGAAGCCCATGCCCAGGAAGCCCAGCTGCAGTTCGCCGGCCACCTGTGCCACTTCATTCAGATGCGTGCCGGTTTCCACGCAGGTCTGGTGGATGGTTTCCACCGCCGCGCCCGACAGTTCCAGCTGCCCCGCCGGCTCCAGCGTCACCGATGCGCCGTCGCGCAGCAGGGCGATGGTGTTGCCGTTTTCCTGCACCGGTTCCCAGCCGAAGCGCACCAGGCCGTTGAGCAGCGCCTCGATGCCGCGATCACCGTCGTAGGTGGGCGGGCGCAGATCGTCCAGGCGGAAGCCGAACTTCTCGTGCTCGGTACCAATGCGCCACTGCGCGCGGGGCTTTTCACCGGAGGCAAGCACCTCGACCAGCTGCGTGCGGTCGGTAATGGGCGTATCGGCGACGTGGCTGGGGCTCGACAAGGGGGTGGCTCGCTGTGCAGGGGGCTGGGGATGTGGGGCCCAGGGCCTTCCATCGCAAGGGCGCACTATAGCGTGGCGGTTCACCGCGTCATGCCACTGTGACGGGTTTCAGCATCCTACCGACGGCCCCTTGACCCCCGTACACTGGCGCGCATGAGTCGCCATTCACGACACCCCGAGCTGCACCGGACCGACCGTGTCGGCTGGCTGCGCGCCGCCGTGCTGGGTGCCAACGATGGCATCGTCTCGGTGGCCGGCCTGGTGGTGGGCGTGGCCGCCGGTGGCGCATCGGCCAGCACCGTGCTGGCCACGGGCATTGCCGGCACCGTGGCCGGCGCGATGTCGATGGCCGCCGGCGAATACGTTTCGGTGCAGACCCAGGCCGATACCGAAGCGGCCGACCTGGCCGTGGAAAAGCGCGAACTGCACGAAGACCCGCACAGCGAACTGGACGAACTGACCGCCATCTACCGCCACCGCGGCCTGCAGCCGGCACTGGCACGGCAGGTGGCCGAACAGCTCACCGCCCACGATGCACTAGGCGCACATGCCCGCGACGAACTGGGCATCACCGATACGCTGCGCGCGCGACCGCTGCAGGCGGCGCTGGCGTCGGCGGCGGCCTTCACCTGCGGCGCAGCGCTGCCGGTCGTGACCGCGCTGCTGTCCGCCGCAGAGCGGGTTGCCGCCATGACCACCATCGCCACCCTGCTGGGCCTGTGCGTGACCGGTGCGCTGGCCGCCCACGCCGGCGGTGCCGCGCCGGTACGCGGCGCCCTGCGGGTGATGGTCTGGGGTGCAGTGGCGATGGCCGCGGCCGCCGCGATCGGCCGCCTGCTGGGCGCACACATCACATGACCGGCCAACCGCCGCCCGCCACCACGCTGCTGGCCGAACTGGCCAGCCTGGCCCACTGCGGGCGCGCCGAAGGCTATGCCTGCATCACCGCGCGGCGCGAACACGGCGCCAGTTCGGTTGAGATTCCGCAGCCGCAGTTCGCCATCCTGCTGGAGGGCCGCAAGCAGGTGCGCACCGCGCACCAATCGCTGGAGTACGCACCGGGCGACATCCTGCTGGTCACCCAGCGCTGCCGCATCGATGTGGTGAACACCCCCGATCCGCGCACCGGGCGCTACCTGAGCGCCATCGTGCCGCTGTGTGCCGAAGCGCTGGCCGCAGCCCGCACGCTGTGGAACGAACCCCTACCGGCACCGGGTGCCAGCGTGGCGCGGCTCGCACTACACGATCACGGCCCCCTGCTGCGGCAGTGGCGCCAGCACCTGCAGGACGGCCACTACAGCGAAGCACGCCTGGCGCTGGCCAGCCTGGTCCTGGCGTGGTGCCGCAGGGGCCACGGCAACCTGCTGCTGCCGCAGGCGCCCACCCTGGGCGAGCAGATCCGCGACCGCATCGCCACCGACCCCGCGCGCGACTGGCAATCACGCGATGTGGAAGCGCAGTTCGCGCTGAGCGGCGCCACCCTGCGCCGCCGCCTGGCGGCCGAACAGACCAGCCTGCGCCAGCTACTGACCGAAGCGCGCCTGGCCCACGGCATGAACCTGCTGTACACCACCGACCTGCCGCTGAAGACCGTGGCCGCCCGCGCGGGCTATCGCTCCGCCGCCAGCTTCAGCAAGCGTTTCGCCGAGCAGTACGGTCTTTCCCCCAGCGAGATCTAAGGGGGGGGTATCGGCAGGGCTGCGCCCTGCACCTGCTCAGAGCAACGTCAACGTCAACGTCAACGTCCAGAGCGGGCTCTCCGTGGGATGGCGGGGCGGTGTCGGAGTGCGGGGACGCCGCAAGTACGTCCATGTAGGCTTGGCAGCCGCATCCATGCGGCTGACACCCCGCAATCCGACACCGCCCCACCTCTGACAGATTCCGGCGGCTGTTGGTAACTGCGACTGTTGTTGCGCGCGGCTGTTGGTAGGTGTCGACCTTGGTCGACACATCTGTCAGATATCGAATTCCAGATTGGGGTCAGAGCCCGTTGCGCAGCAACGGGATCCGACCCCGTGCCGTTCCAACAGCGCGCGGAAATCTGTCGAAGGCGGGGTGGGTCCGGTTGCGGGGGCGTGAGCGCCATGGATGGCGCGACCGAGGCTACATGGACGTACTTGCGCCGTCCCCCGCAACCGGACCCACCCCGCCATCCCACGGAATGCACGCTTTTGCCGTTGACGTTGCTCCAGGCAGGTGCAGGGCTGCAAGCCCTGCAAACAAACTCCCCCCACCCTGAGCATTGCGCGCACTGCTTTGAGCGCATCGCGCGCCGCCCGCACGGCACGCTGCACAGCGACGGAATCCTCCGCCTCACCCAGGACACCCCATGACCCCGCGTCACCTGCCGCTGTGCGGCGCCCTGCTGCTGGCCATTGCCGGCCTGCCCACGGCTGCGCTGGCCGAAGCCACCTCCCCCGCCCCCACCCAGCAGGTGCCCGGCGTCTACCACCAGCGCATCGGCAACCTGCAGGTCACCGCGCTGTTCGACGGCGTAGTGGCACTGGGTCGACAGGAAGTGGTGGGCGTACCGCCTACCCTGGTCAGCCGCCTGCTGGAAGGCCACTACGTGCCCGAAGACAGCAAGGGCCTGCAGACCGCCGTGAACGCCTACCTGGTGCGCCAGGGCAACCACCTCACCCTGGTCGATACCGGCACCGCGCAGTGCTTCGGCCCCGGCCTGGGCCAGGTGCTGGCCAACCTGCGCGCCGCCGGCGTCGACCCGGCGCAGGTGGATGACATCCTGCTCACCCACGCCCACCCCGACCACATGTGCGGCGTGCTCGATGCGCAGGGCCAGCCGGCCTACCCCAATGCCACCGTGTGGCTCACCCAGGCCGATGCCGATTACTGGCTGGACCCGGCCAGCGCGGCCAGTGCGCCCGAAGGCGTGCGCTTCGCCTTCCCGCTGGCCCGCAACGCCGTGGCGCCGTACCAGGCCGCTGGGCGCCTGCGCACCTTCCAGCCCGGCGACGCGCTGCCCGGTGGCGCGGTGGCCATGGACACCCACGGCCACACCCCCGGCCATGTCTCCTACCGGTTCGACAGCCAGGGCCAGTCACTGCTGGTGTGGGGCGATGTGCTGCACTTCCATGCGGTGCAGTTCGCGCACCCGGAAGCCGCGTTTGAAGCCGATGCCGATCGCCCGGCGGCCACCGCCAGCCGGCGCAGCGTGCTGCAGCAGGCCACCGCCAAGGGCTGGTGGGTGGCCGGCGCGCACCTGCCGTTCCCCGGCCTGGGCCACGTGCGCAGCGAAGGCCAGGCCTATGCCTGGGTACCGGCGGAATATTCGCCGCTGAAATGAGGTGACGCCGGGCATGGCCCGGCGCTACCGGTACCCTTCAGCAGACGCCGCCAACGGGTAGCGCCGGGCCATGCCCGGCGAACGCACCGACAGCCGCTTATTCCAGCCCCAGCCAGCCGCCGATCACCCCGCGCGCTTCTTCCACGCCGGTACGGTCTTCGCCGGAAAACACCTGCACGCTCACCGTATCGCCATAGGCCGAATGCAGTTCCTTGCGCACCTTCTGCAGGGTCTGCATCTGCTGGCTGCGGCTGAGCTTGTCGGCCTTGGTCAGCAGTGCATGCGCCGGCAGGCCACGCTGCACGGCATAGGCCAGCATCTGCCGGTCGTAGTCCTTCAGCGGGTGGCGGATATCCATCACCACCACCAGGCCACGCAGTGCCTCGCGGGTGCGGAAGTACTTGTCGATGAAGGCCTGCCAGTGTGCCTGCAGCTCCAGCGGCACCTTGGCATAGCCGTAACCTGGCAGATCGACCAGGCTGGCTTCCGGGGTGATCTGGAAGAACACCAGCTGCTGGGTGCGGCCGGGCGTCTTGGACACGCGGGCCAGCGCGTTCTGCCGGGTCAGCGCGTTGAGGGCACTGGACTTGCCAGCGTTGGAGCGGCCGGCGAAGGCCACTTCGGCCCCTTCATCGGGCGGCAGCTGCCGCGCGTTGTGGGCCGAGAGGTGGTAGCGGGCGCGTTCGATGAGCAATGACATGTGCGTAGGATCGCATGTTGCGGCGCCGCGCGCCCGCCCGGGGCACCGTGGGTCCGGAAAATGCTGCGCTGCTTCGTTGACCGTGCGCGGAAACGGCGTTGATAATCCGGGCGATGCCGGTCGCTGCCGCCCGGCCCGGTCCAAACGGAGCTTCAGCATGCGCCACGCTCGCGTTCTTGCCGTATCCGCCCTTGCCATGGCCGTGGTGGTTGCCGCCGCTGCCTTTGCGCAGACCACCCTGGTCCCGCTGCCCGACAATGGCCCGATCCAGACCGCCTCGCTCGAGGTGGATTTCAGCAAGACCACCTGGGGCAACGCCAAGGAAGGCCAGGGCAAGGCGGCCGCCTGCGCGGCCTGCCACGGCGCCGATGGCAATTCCACAGTCGAGATGTACCCGTCCATTGCCGGCCAGAGCGAACGCTACGTGGCCCAGCAGATGGCGCTGATCGCCAACGGCCAGCGCAGCTCCGGCGCCGCCGTGGCCATGGTGCCGTTCGTGCAGAACCTCACCCCGCAGGACATGCGCGACATCGGCGCGTTCTTCGCCACCCAGAAGGCCGCCGCCGGCATTGCCGACGACACGCCGGTGGCCGACGGCCCCTACAAGGGCATGAAGTTCTACGAAATCGGCCAGCAGCTTTACCGCGGCGGCGATGCCCAGCGCGGCCTGCCGGCCTGCATGGCCTGCCACGGCCCCAGCGGCGCCGGCAATCCGGGCCCGGCCTATCCGCATATCGGCGGCCAGCACGCCAGCTATGTCGCCCGGCGCCTGCAGGAATACCAGGCCGGGCAGACCCACGAAGCCGACAAGGCGCACTTCCAGATCATGGCGGCCATCGCCCAGAAGCTGACCGAACAGGAAGTCCAGGCCCTGTCCAGCTACCTGCAGGGTCTGCACAACCGCGCCGACGACGTGGCCGCGCAGACCACCGCCATGCCACCGGCCGCCGCCCCCTGACGGCCATTGGTCGGCGCGGGTCGCCACGGCGGCCCGCTGCTGCGGTATGTTTCCTTCACGCCGGCGGCTGCGCCGGCGTTGTTATTTTCAATGGAGATGCACGTCGATGAGGTTGATGTCCCGCCTGTTGCTGTCCCTGCTGGTGCTGCTGCCGCTGGCGGCCTGCGCCGCCACCCCTGCCAACGCCCCGCTGGTGGAAGGCAAAGATTACGAGCGCATCGCCCAGCCCGGCCCGTTCCAGCCGCTGGCTGGCAAGATCGAAGTGGTGGAAGTGTTCGGCTACACCTGCCCGCACTGCGCCCACTTCGAGCCGCAGCTGGCCGCCTGGGCCGCCAAGCTGCCGGCCGACGTGCGCTTCACCCCGGTCCCGGCCGCCTTCGGGGGTCCGTGGGATGCCTGGGCCCTGGCCTATTACGCCGCCGATGAAGTAGGCGTCGCCAAGCGCAGCCATGCAGCGGTGTTCAAGGCCCTGCACGAAGACGGCTCGCTGCCCATGCAGAACGTGTCGGCCGATGAACTGGCCACCTTCTACAAGGCCTACGGCGTGGCCCCGGACCGCTACAAGCAGGCCCTGCGCGGTGAAGCCGTGCAGCAGAAGGTCGCCGCCGCCCGTGCCTTCGCCAAGCGCACCCAGGTGCCGGGCACCCCGGCCATCATCATCAACGGCCAGTACTTGGTGCGCGGCAACAGCTTCGAAGACCAGCTGCGCATTGCCTCGGCGCTCATCGCCCAGGCCCGCGCCAGCCGCGGCCGCTGAACCAATCCCGACCCTGCACACGGCGCATCCGCCGCCGCGTGTCATCATTTCCCCCTGGCCGGCGTTCACCCGCCGGCCCCACCATTCCAGATGCTGGAGACGTTTCCATGAAGACCCGTTACGCCGCCCTCGCACTTGCAGCGCTGCTGCCGATCCTGGCCGCCTGCAAGGCCGACGACGGCACCGCCAATACCACCGCGCCGGCTGAACCGGCAGCGACCCCGGCCACCACCGAGACCCCGGCCCCGGCCGCCGAGCCGGCCGCAGGCAGCGAAAGCGCCGCCCCCGCCGCCGAAGGCAGCACCGCCCCGGCCGACGCCGCACCGGCGGCCGCACCGGCCCCGACCACCACCGCGCTGACCGGCCCGGCTCCGGTGGAAGGCGCCGACTACCAGCTGATCCCGAACGGCCAGCCGTTCCAGCCGGCCGCTGGCAAGGTAGAAGTGGTGGAAATCTTCGGCTATGTCTGCCCGGCCTGTGCCGCCTTCCAGCCGCTGGTGGGCCCGTGGAAGGCTGGCCTGCCCAGCGACGTGAACTTCGTCTACGTGCCGGCCATGTTCGGCGGCACCTGGGATAATTACGGCCGCGCCTTCTACGCCGCGCAGACCCTGGGCGTGCAGGAGAAGTCGCACGAAGCCCTGTACCAGGCCATCCACGTGCAGAAGACCCTGAAGGGCGAGCGCGGTGCCGACTCGGTGGAAGATATCGCCAAGTTCTACGGCGCCTACGGCGTTGATCCCAAGCAGTTCGCCGCCACCATGGGCAGCTTCGCGGTGAACGCCAAGACCAACTCGGCCAAGCAGTTCGCCCAACGCAGCCAGATCTCCGGCACTCCGTCGATCATCGTCAACGGCAAGTACCTGGTGAAGGGCAAGGGCTTCCCGGACATGCTGCGCATTGCCGACCACCTGATCGCCCGCGAGCGCGCGGCCGCCCAGGCGCATTGATTCCAGAGACGTTTCCCCGGTCGTGACTTCCCCCCACACACGGACCCTGCGCTTGCTGACGGCCAATATCCAGGCCGGCTCAAGCACCCGCCGCTACAGCGACTATGTGACCCGCAGCTGGTCACATGCGCTGCCGGCGGGGCGCAAGCGCAGCAGCCTGGATGCGATCGCCACCCTGGCCCGCAACCATGACATCGTCGGCCTGCAGGAGGCCGACCCGGGCAGCCTGCGCTCCGGTTTCACCAACCAGACCCACTACCTGGCCCAGCGCGCCGGCTTCAATTACTGGAGCCACCAGCCGAACCGGCGCATGGGCGGTGTAGCGTCCAGCGCCAACGGCCTGCTGAGCAAGCTGGAACCGGTGGAAGTCCAGGACCACGCCCTGCCCGGCCGCATCGGCGGGCGCGGCGTGCTGCTGGCCAAGTTCGGCGATGGTGCCGACGGCCTGGCCGTGGCGGTGGCCCATCTGTCGCTGGGCGCAGGTTCGCGCATGTCGCAGCTGGGCTTCATTGCCGAACTGCTGTCCGACCACCCCAACGCGGTGCTGATGGGCGACTTCAACTGCCTGGCCGAACGCCCGGAAATGCAGGTGCTGTACCAGAAGACCCAGCTGCAACCGCCCGGCTGCGCGGTGCCCACCTTCCCCAGCTGGCGCCCGGACCGGGCGATCGACCACATCCTGGTCAGCAGCAACCTGCAGACCCGCAGCGTGGAAGCGGTGCCCGCCGCGTTTTCCGATCACCTGGCCCTGGCCATGGCGATCGACGTGCCGGCCGACGCCCTGCGCTGACCAGCCGCCCGGCCCTGGTGGGTGCGGACCGTTGGTCCGCACTTCGCCGTAGAGTCGAGCTTGCTCGACTGACGAAATAATTGGCCCCGCGAAGAGCAGTCGAGCAAGCTCGACTCTACACTCGGTGGCATGAGCACTCCGCCCTCCCCCGCCCGACGCCTGCGCCGCTGGTTGCTGCGCGGCCTGCTGCTGCTGATCGCCCTCATCGCCGCGCTCACCGTCTGGAACAGCCCCTGGGCCGCCGCACCGAAGCTGCTGTGGTCGCTGTCGCGCATGCCGCCGGCGCAGCAGCTGCCGGTGCCTGTGGACGGCGTACGCCCCCGGCAGATTGCCGATACCTTCGGCGCCCCACGCGGGCGCGACCGTACCCACGCCGGCATCGACATCTTCGCCAAGCGCGGCACGCCGGTGCGCAGCGTCACCACCGGGGTGATCGCCGATGTGCGCGACGGCGGCCTGGGCGGGCGCCAGGTCTGGGTGATCGGCCCCGCACGCGAGCGCTACTACTACGCCCACCTGGACAGCTGGGCCGAGGGTCTGGCGCGGGGCCAGATCGTGCAGGCCGGCGACCTGCTGGGCCACGTGGGTGACAGCGGCAACGCCCAGGGCACCCCGCCGCACCTGCACTGGGGCATCTACGGCGCCGACGGCGCACGCGACCCGCTGCCGCTGCTGCGTTGATCGCAGGACGCCGCGCCTTTGTAGAGTCGAGCTTGCTCGACTGCGGTTGCCCGTACCACCTCGCGCGCCGCATCATCACCACACTGCCAGGGAGAGCACCGATGGGCCTGTTGCGCGCCGCACCGTTGTTGATCACGATCCTCACCCTGGTCACCGGCTGCAGCACCCTGCGGGCTCACCGCGACCCGTGGTGCGGGCACCTGGCAGCCTTCGCCAACAGCGCGCAGGTGGAAACCGCACAGTCGATCGAACTGGTCACCGACTGGGCGGAATGGAGCAAGTGGTGCGTAGACCATGGCACCGAAGCGGGCCAGCAGTTCTGTCGCTGGCTGATCCCCAACACATCGACTGAATTCGCCTCGGCCAATATCCGCCACGCGCTGGCCTGTCTGGATCCCACCGCCCTGCACGCAGGCCGTTCGCGCAGCACACCGGTGTACATGACCGGCAAGGTGCAGGTGTACGGCGCACCCATGATCGATGAAGACGTGATGGTCACCGTCGAGTACGCCGATGGCATCGAGGGACAGTTGCCGCACATGAAGATCCAGGCCCAACGCGACCCGCCTTTGTAGCGTCGAGCGTGCTCGACTGCCGTTGCTTTGCCGCAGTCGGGCTTGCTCGACGCTACCGCCGGCCAGGAGACGACCGGCCCATTTGTAAATAGAAACAATTCCCATTACGATATTTGCGTTTTCCGGGCGGCCAGGACGGTCGTCCACCATCACAATGCCCAGCCCCCGTCCTGCCCGCAGGACCGGGCCAGCGGCGTGAGAACCCCACCAGCCGCGGCGCCAGACCATCCGGGAAGCCGGTCGGACGCACGCACGTGCCCGTCCAGGAACCCCCATGATCCGTTCAACCCCTGCCCTGCTGCCGCATCGCCTGTCCGCGGCGGTACTTTCCGCCCTGTGCCTGGCCGCCGCGCCGGCCGCCTTCGCCCAGACCGCCGCTGCCGACCCCACCACCCTGGACAAGATCGTGGTGAAGGGTGAGCGCGCCGAAGGCTATTCCGTGCGCCGCACCTCGGCCGGTACCCGCTTCGACCTGGCACCGCGCGAGATTCCGCAGTCGGTCAGCATCATCAGCCACCAGCGCATCGAAGATCAGAACCTGGATGACATCATCGACGTGCTGGCCAACACCACCGGCGTCAGCAGCACCCAGTCCGATACCGAGCGCACCGAGTTCTACTCGCGCGGCTTCTACATCGACAGCTACCAGTTCGACGGCCTGCCCACGCAGATGGTGCAGAACTGGAGCTACGGCGATTCCGGCCTGGACCTGGCCCTGTACGACCGCGTGGAAGTGGTACGCGGTGCAACCGGCCTGCTGACCGGTGCCGGCAACCCGTCGGCGTCGGTGAACCTGGTGCGCAAGCACGCCGACAGCGCCGAACTGACCGGCAGCGTGTCGGTGAACGTGGGCAGCTGGGGCCGCACCCGCAGCACCGTGGACGTGACCACCCCGCTGAACAAGAGCGGTTCGGTGCGCGCCCGCGTGATCGGCAGCTACCTGGACACCGACGCACAGATGGACCGCTACAACCAGCACAAGACGCTGGGCTACGCCGTCATCGACGCTGACCTGACCCCGGACACCCAGCTGAGCGTGGGTTACGACTACCAGCAGAAGCGCGCCAACGGCGCCACCTGGGGTGGTTTCCCGATGCTGTTCTCCGATGGCACCAGCACCGGCTACGACGAATCGTTCAACGCCAGCCCGAACTGGACCTACTGGGACACCACCAGCAAGCGCGCCTTCGCCACGTTGGAACATGCCTTCAACGAAGACTGGAAAATCCGCATCGGCGCGACCCATGACGAGACCAAGGCCGACGACAAGCTGTTCTACCCGGCCTACAACGACTGGGTCACCGGCGCTTCGTACTTCGACAAGAACACCGGTGCCGGCATCTCGCCGTCGGCCGGCTTCTACAACACCGAACGCAAGGTCAATGCGGTGGACGGCTACTTCAGTGGCGCGTTCGAGCTGTTTGGCCTGAAGCACGAAGTGATGGGTGGCCTGAGCTACAACAAGCGCGAGTACGCCAACTACGGCGACTACCAGATCGGCGGTGCCGGTCTCGCCTGGGACCCCTTCTCCAGCTACCTGAACTGGAACGGCAACATCAGCGAACCGAACTGGAATCCGCTGGCGCTGGCCAGCGAAGGCACCATCACCCAGAAGGCCGCCTATGCCGCTGCACGCCTGTCGCTGGCTGATCCGCTGAAGCTGATCGTGGGCGCGCGCTACACCGACTGGAAGAGCGAAGGCGAAGGCGCTGACCGTTCGCACAAGGTCACCACCCCGTATGCCGGCCTGGTGTTCGACATCAACGACACCTACTCCACCTATGCCTCGTACACCGAGATCTTCCAGCCGCAGATGCTGAAGGACCGCAACGGCAGCTACCTGGACCCGGTGGACGGCAAGAGCTACGAAGTGGGCGTGAAGGGTGCCTGGTTCGACAACCGACTGAATGCTTCGGTGGCCGTGTTCCGCATCGAGCAGGACAACGTGGGCCAGTCCACCGGTGAGCCGGTCATCGGCGGTACCGGTGGTGAAACCGCCTACGTGGCCGCACGCGGCACCGTCAGCCGTGGCTTCGAGTTCGAACTGAACGGTGAACTGGCCCCGGGCTGGAATGCCACCTTCGGTGCCTCGCGCTACGTGGCCAAGGACATCAACGATGCCGACATCAACACCAACCTGCCGCAGACCGCGCTGAAGCTGTTCACCAGCTACACCCCGCAGTCGCTGCAGGAACTGACCGTCGGCGGTGGTGCCAACTGGCAGAACCGCATCTACTACGCGGTGCCGGCCTACGGTCGCATCGAACAGAGCGGCTACGCCCTGGTCAGCGCGTTCGTGCGTTACCGCCTGTCGCCGGAATGGAGCGTGCAGGCCAACCTGAACAACCTGCTGGACAAGAAGTACCTCTCGCAGATCAACGGCTACGGTGCCTACGGCGACGGCCGCAACGGCTCGATCACCTTCACCTGGTCGTTCTGATGCAGACGCGGCGCCGGCTCAACCCGGCGCCGCCATTGCGTAGCGCCGAGCCATCCTCGACCGCCCTGCTTTTGTAGAGTCGAGCTTGCTCGACTGCTCTGCTCTTGTAGAGTCGAGCCTTGCTCGACTGCCTTGCTCTTGTAGAGTCGAGCCTTGCTCGACTGCCTTGCCCTTGTAGAGTCGAGCTTGCTCGACTGAACCGCCGAAAAGCAGTCGAGCAAGCTCGACTCTACCAAAGCGCAGCAAGCCCCCCACGCGATCGGTCACAGCACAGCAAGCCCCCCACGCGATCGGTCACAGCACAGCAAGCCCCCCGCGCGTGCGGTCCAAAGCACAGCAAGCACCCCGCGCGGTCGGTCACAGCACAGCAAGCACCCCGCCCGATCCCAGCGCCACAAGCACCGCGCCGGGGTGATCCCGGCGCGGTGCTCTCCCATCAGAACCGCAGATCCGCGCGCAGGTACCAGTAGCGCCCACGCGGAATGTCATACGTCGAGGCGTCGTAGCCGTTCAACGAGCACGACAGGCAGATCGGCGGATCCTTGTCGAACACGTTGTTCAGGCCCGCGGTCAACTGCAGCCCCTTCATCCATTCAATCCGGTAGCCCACCTGCGCATCGTGGAAGGTGGTGGCCGCCAGCGTGTTGGTGCCCGCCGCCTGGTCGCTGCACACCGCGAACGCCACCGCATCGCCACAGTCTTCGGTCAGCTCGGAAATGTGGCGCATCGTCCAGTTCGCGCTCCAGTTGCCCAGCGTCCAGCCCAGCGACAGATTGCTGGTCCATTCGGGAATGGAGCTGTCAGCCACTTCGATGCCCGGCCCCTGCGGCTGCTTCTGCCCGGCCGCGCCGGTGGCCTCGTAACGGCCCACGAAGGTGTTCTGCCAGCCGATCTTGAACTGGCCGGCCGCGCTCTGCGGCAGCGTCCAGTGCAGGTCCACGTCCCAGCCATCGGTCTTGATCGAGCCCAGGTTGGTCAGGCGGTTGTTGAAGCCGTTGATGCCGCCGGTGCTGGCGCGGGTGATGCCATCGCAGTACAGCGGGTCCAGGGTATCCACGCACAGGTCCAGCTGGGTCTGCGCGTTGATGGCCTGGATCGCACCGTCAATGGTGTGCCGGTAGAAGGTCACGTCCACATCAAAGCGCTCGGACCAGCTGGTGTTGTTGCCGAACCACGGGCTCCACACGAAGCCGGCGCTGAAGCTGCGCGAACGCTCCGGGTCCAGCTCGCGGTTGCCGCCGGTGGTCACCGAGATCTGCGAATTGGCCTGCTGGAAACCGGTCGGCACGCCCAGCGCGGCACAGTTGGCCGCACTGCCACGCGGTGCGGTGCCACCCAGGCCGATCGAGCACGGGTCGAAGATCTGCAGGTCGGCACGCGCGGCCGAACCATACAGTTCACCGATCGAAGGTGCGCGGAAGCCCTCGGCATAGGTGGTGCGCAGCACGAAGTCGTTGGTCACCTGCCAGCGCAGGCCGTACTTGGGTGTGAACTCGCCACCGAAGGTGGAATAGTCCGAATAGCGCCCGGCCAGGCTCAGGTCCAGCTTGCCGCCATACGACGGCGCGGCGAACAGCGGCACGTTCAATTCCAGGTACGCTTCATTCACATCGTACGAACCGGACGTCGGCTGCGACGGCACGCCGTTGTAATGGCCGATCACCGTCAGCGGATCCGGCTGGTACCAGCCCTCGTACTTGCGGTGCTCCAGACCGGTAGCGAAGGACACCGCACCTGCCGGCAGGTTGAACAGCTCGCTGGACAGGTTGGCGGTGAACAGGGTCAGTTCGTTCTGGCTGCGGTCGCGCACCACCGGCTGGATCCACTGCAGCATGGCCGGGGTGATCGAGCCGGCGCCACCGAAGATATCCAGCGGCACGCAGCCCGGCGTGGCCGCGCAGATGGCCGGATCGCCCAGCGCCAGGTTGATGTTGTAGATGTTGTAGCTGCCGTAGTTGGTCTGGGTGGCCTTGTTCTTGCTGTACATGCCGTTCACGTCCCAGTACCACTGGCGGTCGGCCGCCTGGAAATTACCCTCCAGGCCGGTGGCGAAGTACTGCGTGTCCACCTTCTGCTCGAACACGCGCGCGCCGCCTTCCAGCGGGCGCCGGCCAATCATGATCAGGTTGTCCGACGAATCCAGGGTGAAGCCGAACGGGTTGTAGGGGTTCAGCGCGGAAATGACGATGTTGTCGGCCAGCGGATTGCCGGTGCCCGCTTCGGGACCGAAGAACAGCGGCTCCGGCGCGGCCTGGTTGGTCGATTCGCGGCGGTTGCCCAGTGCCTTCACGTACCACTGCACGTTGTCGCTGAAGTCGAAGCGGAACTGGCCGAAGATGCCTTTGCGCTCCGACGGCGTCAGCACCATGTTGTATTCGGCGAAGTTGAAGCGATCGGCCGTGCCGAAGCAGTGGTAGCCATCGGTGCGGTCGCAGCCGTCACCGCCGTTGTAGGTGGGCCGCGCACCGGCGTTCGGGGTCAGGTCGTGGGTGGTGCCGGTGTTGGGGTCGGTGAAGATGAAGCGGCCGTCGGGCGTGGCCGAACTGCCCAGCGCCAGGCCGGTGCCCGGTACCGGGAAACGCGACTGCTCGCGGTCACGCGCATACACCGCGTCCTGCTTGGTCCAGCTGCCGCCCACGAACAGGCTGTAGCGGTCACCGCGCGTACCCCAGGCCAGGTCCACGCCCTTCTGCGTGCCATCGCCCTTGCTGTATTCACCGTAGTTCAAGGTGACCTGGCCGCCATCGAAATCGCGACGGGTGATGATGTTGACCACGCCGGCAATCGCATCGGAGCCGTACAGCGACGAGGCGCCGTCTTCCAGCACTTCGATGCGCTCAACAATCGCCAGCGGAATGGTGTTCAGATCGGTGGCCGCGCCCACGCCGGAAGCGGACGATTCATTCACCCAGCGGATGCCATCGACCAGCACCAGCACGCGCTTGGCGCCCAGGTGGCGCAGATCGACCTGCGCCGAACCGGCGCCCACACCGCTGCCGTCGGGTGGGAAGCCGAAGTTGCCGGAAGAATTGAACTTGGCATTGAGCGCCGAACCGGAACCGGTCAACTGCTGCAGCACCTCGCCGATGGAGTTCAGGCCGGTGCGTTCGATCTCGCTGCGGGTCAGGGTCTGGATCGGCACCTGGCCTTCCACTTCAGCGCGCTTGATGCGCGTGCCGGTTACTTCAACGCGGTCCAGATCGGTGGTGGATTGGGCCGCGGCACTCATCGGTGCCAGAGCCGTCACGCACAGGGCGACGGCAACCGCCAAGGGGCGGTGATGCAGGTACTTCATTCGCTCTCTCTCCAAAGGAATGTCGGGACAGTGACTGCCGCGCTCCCTCCTGCATGGCGGCAGCGTCTCCTTTGTAAACAACCTGTAAAAATGACGACGTGATGAAGAACACTCTTTCACGTGCTTTTGACGAATGAACCAACCGTATCCGCAGCGCTGGCGAACGATTAGGAATTGTTTGAAATCCAAGTGCCCCAGCAAACTTGCGTGCAGCTTCATCACAGACTGAGGCTTCCGACGCTCAACGCGAGGTCTCATCGTGAAAGCACTCAGTGCCGTGCTGCTGCCCGCAGCGCTCCTTGCAATTGCCCTGCTGTCATTGCCCACCAACGCCCGCGCGGGCGGGCTGGTCGAATGCAACAACTGTGCGTCCCCCCGGGATGCGGCGCTGCCATCGGGCGCTGGCCTGACGGTGGTCATGGATTTCGAGCGAGCACGACTTACTGCATTCAACGTCGAATACGATCGCGAGTTCAGAAAATGGCGGGCCCTTCCCACCCCGGTGCCCAATCAGATCCAGATGGCGTTCCTGCGCATCGTCGACGGCACTTCCACAACCCTGGATCAAGGGGCTGACCGTGCAGCGTGGCGACAGCAGCCGCATGTCCTGTAGCTGGGACGGCCGGACGGTGTACTGCCGCCAGTACTGAGCGCCAGACCGGCGTTGAGTAGGTAGAGCCCCTCAACGCCGGTTGCACCGTGTCAACGCACGAACGCGATCCGCTGCATGCCCGTGGCCTCAGCCGCGGCCAGGATACGCGCCATGCCTTCGTACTCGGCCGAAGGGTCGCTGCTGATGCGCAGCTCCGGCAGGTTGCCGGCGTGCTCGCCCGCCTGCGCACGCAGACGCTGCTGCAGATCACCGATGGCCATTGGCTGCCCGTTCCAGCTCAACTGGCTGGCCGCATCCAGGCGCAGCTCGATGGGCGGCGGCGGGTCCGGCCGCTGTACCACCCGGTCGGTGGCCTGCGGCAGATCCACCGTGATCGGCCGCGCCACGATCGGTGCGGTCACGATGAAGATGATCAACAACACCAGCATCACATCCACCAGTGGCGTTACGTTGATCTCAGCCAGTGGTCCGCTTCGTCCTGCGCTACTGAATGCCATGTGCCGCTCCCTGCAGCAGGGCCGCCTGCCCTGTGGCCGAACTTACGCCGCACATCGCCCACACTGGCAGTGCTGCGCAGGTAGTCGTTCAGCCGCCGTTTGCCCGCACCACACGTGCACGCTGCGCGAAACTGAATTCAGCCACGGCCCGCTATGCTGGGGCCATGACCCGACGCTCTTCGACCGCCCTGTCCCTGTTCCCGCTGGCCACCACGCTGCTGATCGGCTGCGCCAGTGCCCAGTCCCTTGATGCCCAGAGCGGCCAGTTGAAGGCCGCATTGGACGCCGCCGAACGCGGCCAACTGGCGCCGTCGCAGGCGGCCGCGCTCAGCCGCCACCCGGCCTATGGCTGGGTCGAGTTCGCCCAACTGCGGCGCAACATCGACAGCGTGGACAACGGCCAGGCGCAGGCCTTCCTGAAGCGCTATGACGGCCAGGCCGTGGCCAACAGCTTCCGCAGCGTGTGGCTGCCCTCGGTGGCCCGTCGCCAGGACTGGCCCACCCTGCTGGCCAACTGGGCGCCGACCGAAAACCTGGGCCTGCGCTGCGCGCAGCTGACCGCCCGCCAGGCCACCGGCAAGGTGGATGCGCAGTGGACCAGCGAAGCGCAGGACCTGTGGCGCAAGAACGGCAAGTCGCTGCCCGATTCCTGTGATGCGGTGTTCGCCGTGCTGCAGGCGCAGGGCGGCATGAGCGATGCCCTGCGCTGGGAACGCATCGATGCCGCTGCCGATGCCCAGCAGCCGGCGGTGATGCGCAGCGCCGCACGTGGCCTGCCGGCCGCCGAGCTGGCCCAGGCCAACAGCTACGCCGCCTTTGTCGACCGCCCCAATGCCAGCGCGTTGAACTGGCCGCGCACCGAGCGCAGCCGGCGCATCGCCACCGACGGCCTGGAAAAACTGGCCAAGGCAGACCCCGGCGCCACCGAACAGCAACTGCCGCAGTACGCACAGGCGCTGGGCCTGAGCGCCGAGCAGCAAGGCCAGGTGCGCTACCAGATCGCGCTGTGGACCGTGGCCTCGTACCTGCCCGATTCGGCGCGCCGCCTCAATGCCGTGCCCGAATCGGCCTACGACGAGCGCCTGCACGAATGGCGCGCCCGCGAGGCGATGTCGCGCGGCGATTGGCCGGCCGCGCTGGCCGCGATCCGCAAGATGGGCAGTAAGCAGCGCAGCGATTCGCGCTGGGCGTATTTCGAAGGGCGCATGCTGGAAAAAACCGGGCAGGTGCAGCAGGCACAGCCGCTGTTCCGCGATGCCGCGCGCGCGCCAACCTTCCACGGCTTCCTGGCGGCCGACAAGCTGCAGCAGGCGTACACGCTGTGCCCGTGGAAGCCCAACGACAGCGCCCAGGCGCAGGCCGCGGTCGCCCGCGATCCGGCCATCCAGCGCGCCATGGCGCTGTACCAGATCGACCGCACCGGCTGGGCCGTGGCCGAATGGAACAGCGCGCTGTCGCGCTTCGATGACACCCAGCGCCGCCTGGCCGTGCGCGTGGCGCAGGACAACGGCTGGTTCGACCGCGCCGTGTTCGCGCTGGGCAAGCAGCCGCAGGAACAGCGCCTGTACGACCTGCGCTTCCCGCTGCACCACGACAGCACCATCCGCCGTGAATCTGCGCGCAACGCCATCGACCCGGCCTGGGTGGCCGCCGAGATCCGCGCCGAGAGCACGTTCACCCCGCGCGCGCGCTCGCCTGCCAATGCCATGGGCCTGATGCAGGTACTTCCCACCACCGGTGCAAGCGTGGCCAAGTCGATCGGCCTGACCGGCTACGGCGGCGCCGACAGCCTGTACGACCCGGACACCAACATCGCCATCGGCACCGCGTACCTGCGCCAGCTGATGAACAAGTACGACGGCCTGCCCTACGTGACCATCGCCGCCTACAACGCCGGGCCGACCCCGACCGCCCGCTGGCAGACCCAGCGCCCGGGCTTCGACCCGGACCTGTGGATCGAGACCATCAGCTACAAGGAAACGCGCGAATACGTGGCCCGCGTGCTGGCCTTCAGCGTGATCTACGACTGGCGCCTCAACGGCAATGCGCTGCCGCTCAGCGACCGCCTGATGGGCCGCCTGGTGGACAAGCGCAAGGCCTTCACCTGCGCCACCAATGCCGAGCAGGGCGGGGATTGATCAACGCGGCGGGTGCCGCCGGGCTTGCTCGACCGGCACTGGTAGAGTCGAGCTTGCTCGACTGCTGTTGGTAGAGTCGAGCTTGCTCGACTGCTGTTGGTAGAGTCGAGCTTGCTCGACTGCTGTTGGTAGAGTCGAGCTTGCTCGACTGCTGTTGGTAGAGTCGAGCTTGCTCGACTGAATCCACGCAGTCGAGCAAGCTCGACTCTACGAAGTCGCCCGGTTGCGCACCCTCGACGCCACCACCCGTCATGCGATCATCCTCACCATGAAGATCTATCTTGTCGGCGGCGCCGTGCGCGACCGCCTGCTGCAGCGCCCCGCCGGCGACCGTGACTGGGTGGTGGTCGGCGCCACCCCCGCGCAGATGGAAGCGCAGGGCTACACCGCCGTGGGCCGCGATTTCCCGGTGTTCCTGCATCCGAAAACGGGTGAGGAATACGCACTGGCGCGCACCGAACGCAAATCCGGCCGCGGCTATCGCGGCTTCGTGGTCGATGCCGATCCGGCGGTCACCCTGGAAGAGGATCTGCAGCGCCGCGATTTCACCATCAACGCCATTGCCTGCGACGAAGACACCGGCACCCTGGTCGACCCCTACGGCGGTGCGCGCGATCTGCAGCAGCGTGTGCTGCGGCATGTCGGCCCGGCATTCGTGGAAGACCCGCTGCGCGTGCTGCGCGCGGCACGCTTCATGGCGCGCTTCGCGCCGCTGGGCTTTACCGTCGCCGACGAAACCATGGCGCTGATGCGCGAGGTCGCCGCCAGTGGCGAACTGGATGCGCTGGTGCCCGAACGCGTCTGGCAGGAACTGCGCAAGGCGCTGGTCTGCGAACGCCCGTCCGCCTTCCTGCGCACGCTGCACGACGCGCACGCGCTGGGTCCCATCCTGCCGGAACTGGAAGCACTCTACGGCGTGCCGCAGCGCGCGGAATTCCATCCGGAAGTCGACACCGGCATCCACCAGGAAATGGTCAGCGACATGGCCGCGCGCCTGGCACCGGGCGATGATCTTGTGGGCTTCGCCGCCCTCACCCACGACCTCGGCAAGGGCCTGACCCCGCAGGACGAATGGCCGCGCCACATCATGCACGAGCAGCGTGGCGTGACGCCGCTGAAGGAACTGTGCGCGCGGCTGAAGATTCCCACCGAGCACCAGCAGCTGGCGGAGGCAGTCTGCCGCGAGCACTTGAACGTGCACCGCATCGACGAACTGCGCGATGCCACCGTGCTGGAACTGCTGGGCCGTTGCGATGCGCTGCGCCGGCCCGAGCGGGTGGCGCGCATCGCGCTGTGCTGCGAGGCCGACAAGCGCGGCCGGATGGGCTTCGAAGACAGCGATTACCCGCAGGGCGAAACGCTCAAGCGCCTGCACCAGGCCGCGCTTTCAGTGCAGGCGCGCGATCTGGATACCACCCACCTGAAAGGCCCGGCCATTGGCGAAGCGCTGGCCAGGGCGCGGGTGAAGGCGATTGCGGCGGCGCGCTGAGCGCGGTCAGTGCGCCATGCCGCGGGTAATCGCCGCGGCGCGCTCCTTCAGCTGGGCCACGGCATCGGGAATCATCTCCATGCCCACGTCCAGGCCGGGGTTCAGCACCAGGCCAACGCCCTCGCCAATGCCCGACAGCAGCGCGTGCACGGCAATCGGCATGGCGTGGGCGAACTGCGGCAGCTGTTCGTGCCACAGCTCGGCACGTTCCGGCGCGGTGAACACCGCAAACATCGGCTCGCCGCTTTCGCTGGTCAGCACCAGCGGTGAAATGCTCTCGTCCCAGGCGCCATCTTCACCAATGGCCTTGTCCAGCAGCACGAACACCGGCGCGGTCAGCAGGCCGTCCAGGAACTGCGCGGCGGTCAGCGTGCCGTCCTGTGCCTGCAGCAGGCGGACCTCCAGGTCGTTGGTGGGTTCAAACGGCGTGTCGTGGTCCATGGTCGCTTCCGGTACGTGATTGCTGGGCTCCACTTTAGCAGGCCGGGAGCTCAGGCCAGATAGCCTTGCCGCCACATCCACCCCACCACCGCCAGCCCAGCCACCACCCCCAGCATCAGCGGCAGGCCAAAGCGGTGCCGGAACGGAATCGGCACCCCGCCCAGCTGCTGGTCCAGGGTCTCGGTGTCCAGCACCCAGCCATGGCCGCAGCCGGTGCAGGCCAGTTCGTAGCGGCGCTGGTAGACGAAGCCGAACAGCAGGTCGATGCGCGCCATGCGGTAGCGCAGCTGCGGAGCGAAGTCGGTTTCTGTCTGGCAGCGCAGGCAGTGGTGTGCCTCGGTCGGGCCGACCACCACCACCCGTTCCTGCTGGCCGATCAGCAGCATCGTTCAGCCTCCGCTACACGCCGGCTGTGCCAGCAGCCACGCCTGGGCGGCGGCAACGGTGGCTGCAGCGCCGCGGGTATGCTCGTCAGGCACGATCTTCCGCCCATCGCCGCGACCGTGGCGGTCCTGCATCACGCTGGTGGTCAACACCAGGGAACTGCCATCGACCAGCGACCGCACCACGTTGGCGGTGGACACACCGCGGGTGGGTTCGCCGAAACTGCGCGTCTGCGGGCGACCACGGAATGCCAGCGCCGTCGCTTCGCCGGCACTGGCGGTGTGCGGCCCGGTCAACACGGCCACGGGCGCTGCGGCATGCTTCAGCTGATAACCCGGCTTACCCAGATCAACGATGGCGCCCGCGCCCAGACGCAGGCCAGACGGTGTGGACTGCCAGGCGGAAGGGCCGTCGACGGTGACGAACGCGCCCACGGTCTCGTCATCTCCGGCGGTCATCCGCAGCAACGGGGCGACGCCCAGCAGCATGGGCCACATGTTGCCGCCGGTGTTGCCGCGCAGATCCACGATCCAGCCGCAGCGCGCGCCGTTGTCCTGCGCACCGATGGTCGCCTGCCAGCGCGCGGCGCGGTGCTGCATCTTCTGCTGCAGCTCCGGGCCGGGAACGATGGAAAACGCGCCGATCTCGACCCAGCCGATGCGTGGGTCAACAGGCGGTATATCGGTCGACGTGGCCGTCATGCCTGCGGTGGCGTTGGCGGCGCCGGCGGTGTTGGCCCGTCCAGGGCGCTGCGCTTCCGCGCGCATCCGCTTCGGGCTGAGCCACGCACCGTGCCCGCCCGAACTGCGGCCAATGGCTTCCTTCAGTACGTCGCGTATTTTCTCCGGGTTGCCCTGCGCTGCACTCATGCGTGCACGGATCTCCGGCCAATCCACGCGATCACGGTAGAGCGCCTCGCGCTCCAGCAGGTCCACCAGTTCGATCTGGGCCTGCCGCGTGGGCAGTTCGATGGCGTGGGCAGGTGCCGCCATTGCGGCGGTCAGTGCCAGAATCGTGGTGCGGAAACCCATGGGCATTCGACGTTCCTTCGCCGGAAGATGGAGGAACGAGGATACGCCCTTGGACGTCGCGCGACGTGTCGTGTTTCGCACTCCTGGGCCACCGCAGGATTTGCAACTTTGCTCATGGCTGCGCTGCAGTGAAACCGCGAAGGTGGCTTTGCCAACGCACGCTGCGCTGGCCGGGATTGGCGTCCTGAATCAAACATTCAAGCGATCGACTTGCCGACTCAGCGGCAATTACGACAATGCATCGGCTCGCCCATGGCGGGCGGTGCGTGGGGATCCTCGCGATCCGTCGGCTTTTTCGCTTGGATTTTGACCGGCACGCCAACCCGCACCGCCCGCCACCTTGCACGACGCAGGTGGCCTTGCATGCCGGCGCACTGGTTCATGACGTTGTCGGTAGCCGCCGGTAGCGTCGAGCTTGCTCGACTGCCTTGCCAACAGCCGTCGAGCAAGCTCGACGCTACGGGTCATAGCGTGTCGACCAAGGTCGAGACCTACCAGAGCGGGTCATGGCGTCGGGCGGATTTTCGGGCGGATCATGGCGTGTCGACCAAGGTCGACACCTACCAAAGCGGGGCCTGGCGCTACCAGTCTGCGCGCAGGCCGATGTTGCCTTCGATCACGCGCCGTTCTTCGTTGCGGCTGCCGCCCACTTCGCGGGTGTAGTCGGCCACGGCATACGCGCTGATGGTGCGGTTGAAGCGCCCCACCACGCCGATGCCGGCTTCCAGCGCGCGTGAGCGTTGCGCGCTGGTTATCACGTCGGTGTCGAACTGCACGCGGTCCTCGCCGGAGCGGCCGTGCCAGTAATTCAGCTTGAAGTACGGCTGCCAGCCGTTGTCGGCCAACTGATAATCAGCGGCCAGGCGCAGGCCCACACGGCCGGTCCAGGCGTTGTCACTGTCAAACGACACCGCCGACACCGCGTCGCGCTGGTCATCCAGCGAACTGCGTTGCCAGATCACCTGTACCTGCGGTTCCAGCCACCACGCCGATTGCCCGAACTGCAGCAGGGGCTTGCCGGCTTCCAGCGACAGCGTGGTTCCGTCACCGCGCACATCGATGCCCAGCCCGCGCGATGAGCGCATGCGGCCGTCATAGCGGCTCTGCATCGCTACCGCGTCCAGGTAGCCGCCTTCGCTTCCGGTCAACGTCCAGTACAGGCCTACGTGCTTGTCGTCCAGGCGGCTCTGGCCCACCTGCACGTTCTCCCAGCCCAGGGCCAGGCCGGTCACCCGGCCATCGGCGCGGGTGCGGCCGACGAACACGCCGATCTGGTTGCGGTGTGCGTCAGCGGCGGCGGCCCAGACGTCCAGGCCGGCCTGCACGCCCATCAGATCGCCGTCGAAGCCGGGCTGGGCGTCGCCCTTCCACTGGATCTCGCTGCTCTGCCCGACCAGCCGGCCCCAGGCGGTGCGCAGGGCACCGGTGTTGTACAGCAGGCGCTGCTCGCCCTGGCGCTCATGGAAGGTGCCCAGGCTGGCCAGCGACGCCTCGCGCAGCAGCGGCGGCACCACCGCATAGGTGGCCGTTTCCAGACGGTACAACGGCACCACGTCGCCCTGCGCGGGTCGCGCGCCGGCACTGGGCGCAGGGCCCAGGCCCGGCAGGGCGCCACCGGCCACCGGCACGTCGGGCACCGGCGGGTCGCTGGGCGGGGCCACGTCGGCCGGCTGCGGCGGGGGCGCCGGGGGCGCGGTCTCGGCAGCGGTCAGGTCCGGGTCCACCGCCCCTTCCGGCGGCGGTGGCGGGGCCGGTGCAATCGCGGGCGGCGGCGCCACGGGCGGCGTGGGCGGCGGCGGCTCGGCGGTGCTGCCGGTTCCGCTGGGTGCCGGGGTCGGGCCGGATACGAGGGTGGAGCGCAGGTACCAGTTCTCACCGCTGCCCGCGCTTACCCCGCCCTTGAACAGGAAGTACTCGTAGGCACCGGCCGACACCGGGGCAAACAGCGAGAACGCACCGGCAGCGGTGGTCGCACCGTTCAGCGCCTGCACCACCAGGATGCCGTCGGCCAGCGTGGCCGCGCCGCCACCGCCGGCATTGAGGACGCCGATGCCAGTCGTGCCGGTTGCCGCGCCGCCATCGATCACCAGGCGATCAGTGACCGAATCGTCCGCGCCCAGCACGGTGCGCAGGTACAGACCGCCACCCTCACCCCGGTAGTTGCCGCGGATCGTAAATACATCGCCGGCACCTACGCCGGTCAGATCGATGCGCCCGGCGTTGACCACGTTCACCAGCGCGCTGCCGGTGAACGGGCGCACCGCATTGGAACCGCTGCCCGCGTACAGCGTGCTGGTGTCATCCAGGGTGAGCGTGCCGGTGCCGGTTGCACTGTCGCCCAGCCGCAGATCGCCATCGAAGGTCAGCTCGGTGCTGCTGGCCAGGCTGATGGTTTCCCAGTTCTGCAGGCGGCCCACCCCGGTCATCTTGACGTTGCTGAGGGCAAGCCGGTCGTTGCCACTGCCGCCGTCGAACAGCGGCACCGCGCCCAGATTGCCCTGGTTGAGGTTGGCCAGCGTGGCCACGTCATCGTCCGGACCGGCATCGATGGCGCCATAGACGATGCCGCCGCCATTCCAGTTGAAGGTGTCGTTGCCGGTACTGAGCAGTATCTGCCCGCGCACGGTGCCATCGGTGATGGTCACGCTGTCGGCGCCACCGCTCACGCTGATGTTGCCGCCGATATAGGCGGTGCCGGAAATGATGATGGTGTCGGTATCGAAACCGGTCACCACGTTGCCATCCACCGTGCCGCCCGACTGGTCCCACAGGTTCTTATCCAGCTTCATGTTGACCCGGCCGATGCGGCCGCCGGTCATCCAGGCCTGGTCACCATCTTCGAACGCACCGACGATGCGGCCACCGCTCATGCGGAACGTATCGATGTTATCGCCCTGCTGCAGGGCGCCGATGCTGCCGCCGCTCATGACGAAATCGTCGGCACCGCTGCCCTGCGTGACCAGCCCGGTAATGGTGCCGCCGCGCACGGTCATCTGGTCATCGCCGTTGCCCTGGTCAACGCTGTCCAGGGTGCCATCGTCGAGCAGCAGCACGTCGTTGCCGTCGCCCTGCAGTACGGCACCGGTGATGCTGCCTGCGAGCATCTCCAGTCGATCGTTGCCGGCGCCGAACTGCACGCCGGTACGGCCACTGATCGTGCCGCGGTTGACCAGAACGCTGTCACCGGCGCCGGTGAACTGCAGCGCCGTGGTGTTGCCTGTGCTGATGCTGCCCTGGTTGTCGACGCGACTGCCACCGCCCAGCTGTACAGCAATGCCGCCGGTGGCGGTGATCGCGCCCTGGTTCAGCAGCACATGACCGCCTGCGCCGGTCAGTGCCAGCGGCGTTGCACCACCGCTCTGCAGCAGCTGCGCGCCACTGGCCACGTTCACGGTGATGCCGCCGGCGCCACTGGCCGTGATCGGGGTGATGTACGGATTCGGCGCATCGGCACCGCAGCTGACGGTCTGGCCGGCAACGGGAGTGCTGGTATCGCATCCTGCCCAGGCCGATGGGGCGGCCAGGGCCAGGACCGAGGCCAGGAACAAGGGCGAACGACGCACGCCACACAGATCTGCACGGGACATACAGCACTCCTGGAACGGGGGTCAGGAACTGCGATGCACGGCACTGCTCAGAAAACGGGCGCGCCTACCGTAAAAGAAGCCCCCAAGCCTGGAAGTGAAGATTCCATCACGCGACAAGTGTGACCTCCAGCGGACGGCATGGGCAGCCACGCATGGCGTGGCTCTACTCGCCACATCCACGCAACCCGCACGGCCAGTAGATCCACGCCATGCGTGGATGCTCCACCCGCCAACCCCACCCCGCTCAAATCTTCAAATAAATGCGACGCTGGTCCAGCCACCACACCACGCCCCACCACAGCGCCACGAACGCGGCGGCCTGCAGCAGCGACGCCAGCGCCAGCGCGCCCGGCATCGCCATGGACAGCTGCTGCCACACCCAGCCCCACGCGCCGGTCGCCAGCAGGACCACCGACATCACCGATGCGCCCAGGTAAGCGGTAATCGCGTTCACACCGAAACGGCGCCCCAGCGCGGGCCAACCGCGGCGGTCAATCAACACATGCGCCAGCCACAGCGCCAAGGCGGCCAGACCACCGGTCCACAACACGTAGCTCGGCGTCCACAGCTGCTTGTTCAACGGCAGCACCGTTGCCAGCAGCAGACCCAGCACGGCACAGGCCACGCCCACCCCGGCCAGTGCAGCGCCACGGCCAGCGCGCAGCAGGCCACCGGCCAGCAGGCCGAGCACAGTGGTGGCCAGCGCGCCCAGGCTGCTCAGCAGGCCTTCCGGGTCGTGGCCCAGGCCGGTTTCCGGCTGCCATTGGTAGATCCACGGTGCGAACCACGCGGTATCCAAGCGGCTGGCCGGATTGGTAAACGGTGCCAGATCGCCGCTGCCCAGCAGCAGCACCGCGTAGCCCACCAGCAGACCGACCAGCAGCGCCAGCTGCGTGCGTGGCCGCGCATACACCGCCAGCACGCCCACCAGCGCCGCGCACAGCGCGATGCGCTGCAGCACCCCCCAGATGCGGAAGTGATGCGTGTGCAGCGCCCACCACACCAGCAGGTGCAGCAGCACCCCGGCAATGGCGATGCGCAGCGCGCGCTCCAGCACACCCTTGGCCAACGCCGGGCGCGCGGCACGGTCCTGCGCACGCGGGGCCACGCTGAAGGCCATCGATACGCCCACCAGGAACAGGAAGAACGGAAACACCAGGTCGGTGGGCGTGCAGCCATGCCACTCGGCATGGCGCAACGGCGCAAACACCGCGCCCCAGTCACCGGGGTTGTTGACCAGCAGCATGCCGGCCACGGTCAGGCCACGCAGCGCATCGATCGAGCCCAGCCGTGCCGACGCCGCCGCGCCCATCACGCGGCCTCGTACTGCCCGGCAATCCAGGTGCCGCGCACCTGCAATGCATCGTCCAGCAGCACCAGGTCGGCCTGGTAGCCCTCGGCGATGTGGCCCAGGCGATCATCCAAGTTGAGGAACTGCGCCGGGTAGGTCGAGGCCATGCGCGCGGCCTCGGCCAGCGGCTGGCCGAGCAATTGCACGGTGTTGCGCACGGCCGTGGCCATGTCCAGCGCCGAACCGGCCAGCGCACCAGCCGCGTTGCGCACCACGCCATCCACGGCGGTGATGGTTTCGCCGTACAGCACATAGCTGGGGTCATCGGCACCGACCGGCGGCATGGCGTCAGTCACCAGCAGCAGGCGCCCGCGCGGCTTGGCCGCCAGCGCCACGCGCAGGCTGGCCGGGTGCACGTGCACGCCATCGACAATGATGCCGATCCAGCTGTCACGGTCTTCCAGCGCGGCACCGACCGCACCGGGCTCGCGCCCCTGCAGGGGCGACATCGCGTTGTACAGATGAGTGAAGCCGCGCACGCCGGCATCCAGGCCGGCGCGGATCTCTTCATAACTGCCGGCGGTATGCCCGGCGGCCACGATCACCCCGCGCTCCACCAATGCGCGGATCGACTCCAGCGGCACCCGCTCGGGGGCCAGGGTCAGCAGGGTCACGCCGTTGTCCAGCGAAGCGGCCAGCGCGATTTCCTCGGCGTCGGGCACGCGGAACTTGCTGGCATCGTGGGTACCCTTGCGCGCCGGGGC
Source organism: Stenotrophomonas sp. ZAC14D2_NAIMI4_6 (assembly GCF_003086875.1). NCBI lineage: Bacteria > Pseudomonadati > Pseudomonadota > Gammaproteobacteria > Lysobacterales > Lysobacteraceae > Stenotrophomonas > Stenotrophomonas sp. ZAC14D2_NAIMI4_6. The sequence continues at coordinate 3,666,602 of NZ_CP025996.1, forward strand.
GATGTACGGGCCTTCCAGATGGATACCGATCACCCCCGGCACGCCCTGCGCGATGGCATCGCGCATTGCCGCGATCGCTTCGCGCATCACGCCCACGTCGTCGCTGATCAGCGTCGGCAGCATGGCGGTGGTACCGAAGCGCCGGTGCGCCTGCGCGATGGTGCGCAGTGCGGCCACGTCGGGCGTGTTGTTGAACAGTGCGCCGCCACCGCCGTTCACCTGCACGTCGATGAAGCCGGGTAGCAGCCAGCCGCCGCCCAGGTCCACCTGCTCACCGGCGGCGCCCAGCTGCGGGGCGGCATCGGGCAGCAGCGCGGTGATGCGACCGTCTTCGACCACGACCGCCAGATCGTCGCGGAAATCATCGCCGGTCAGGATGCGCGCGTTGCGCAGCACCTGTTTGCGCGGGGCAGCGGCCATCACACCGTCTCCGTAACCTTGTTCAGATGCGGCGGCAGATCCGGGTTGAAGCCGCGGCGCAGGGCCAGCGCATTGATTGCGCGGTAGAAGCTCTGCACGGTCAGCAGCGGCGCGCACAGCGGGTGCGGTGCTGCCGCCACCGGCAGGTTGCCACCAGCACCGGCCAGCCACACCTGCGCGCCGCGTGCGCTGAATTCATCCACCACCGCACGGGTGCCGGCGCCGGTTTCATCGGGCTGGGCGAAGGCCAGCACCGGGAAACCGCGGTCCACCAGCGCCATCGGGCCATGCTTCACTTCGGCCGAACTATAGGCTTCGGCATGCAGGCTGCAGGTTTCCTTGAACTTGAGCGCGGCTTCCTGTGCTGCGCCCAGGCCCAGGCCACGGCCCAGCACGAACAGGTTGTGCGCCTCGACCAGACCGTCGGTCAGCGCCGTCCAGTCGCACTGCCACGCTTCGCGCAGTGCATCGGGCAGCAGGTCCAGGGCGTTGCGCAGGGCGCTGTCCTGCTTCCAGTACGCGGCCAGCTGCAGCAGCGCGGCCAGCGAGGCCAGGTAGCTCTTGGTCGCGGCCACGCTCTTTTCAGCACCGGCGTGCAGCGGAATGACCGTGTCGGCCAGCTGCGCCAGCGGCGAATCTTCCACGTTCACCAGCGCCACCACGCGGGCGCCGGCGGCCTTGGCGGCCTCGGCATTGCGCAGCAGGTCCGGGCTCTTGCCCGACTGCGAAATGACGATGAACAGCGCGCCGCGCAACTGCAGCGGTGCGGCATAGACCGAACCCACCGACGGCGAGGCCGAGGCCACCACCAGGCCCAGCTGGGTTTCCAGCAGGTACTTGCCATAGGTGGCGGCATGGTCGGAACTGCCGCGCGCGCAGGTCACCACGAACGGCGGCGGCGCCGCGCGCAGGCTGGCGGCCAGGGTTTCCATGGTGGCGTGGTTGCGGGCGAACTGGCGTGCGACCACATCGGCCGCTTCGGCGGCTTCGGCAAACATCAGGGTGGCGGTGGGGTCTGACAGCGACATGGCGGGCTCAGGCGGGTTCGGAAGGAAGGGGACGGGCGCCGGACAGGCGCATCGGCGCAGTGGAACCGCGCACCACCAGCTGCGGCACGAAGCCCTGGTTGTGCAGCGACGCGGGCGCCTCATCGTAGGCATCGCTGCGCAGCTGGCCGATCAGCAGGCGCGCGGCGTGGCGGGCGATGTCTTCGGTGGCCTGCTTGGCGGTGGTCAGTGGCGGCCACGACTGGCGCGAGAACGGGCTGTCCTCGAAGCCGGCAATGGACAGGTCGTAGGGCACGCTCATGCCGGCCGACTTGGCAGCGGCCAGTACGCCGGCGGCGATTTCATCGTTGGAACCGAAGATGGCGGTGGGCGGCTCGCGCAGCGCCAGCAGGCGGCGCGCACCGCGGAAACCGTCGTCGAAGGTGTAATCGCCCTGCACCACCAGGTGCTTGTCCACGGTCATGCCGTAGTCCTTCAGGGCCGCCTCGTAACCGGCGTAACGTTCGCCGGAAGAACGGTGCGAGGTGCCGCCCCAGAGGAAGCCGATGCGCTGGTGGCCGAGCTGGATCAGGTGTTCGGTGATCTCGTAGGCGGCCTCGCGGTCGTCCACGAACACGCAGGCACCGTCGGCCGGGTCTTCGGTGGCCGCAATGATGCGCACCAGCTTGATGCCGCGCGCGGTCAGCGCCTGGATCAGGTCGCGGCGCTCGGACATGGGGGCCGTCAGCACCAGCCCGGCCAGCCGCGAGCGCTGCACCCAGTCGGCCAGCTCGTCGGCCAGCAGCGGCGAGCTGGAATCGCAGGGGTGGATCTGCAGGCCGAAGCCGGTTTCGCGGCAGGCCGCCAGCACACCGTTCTGCACGCCGATGATGTGGTACGGGTTGGGGTTGTCATACACCAGCCCGATCACGAAGGTGGTGCCGCTGCGCAGGTTGCGCGCAGACGGATCAGGTTCGTAGTCCAGCTCGGCGATGGCACGCAGCACCCGCGCGCGGGTGGCCTGCATCACCGAGGGCTCGTTGTTGATCACCCGCGACACCGTCTTCAGCGAGACCTTGGCCTTTTCGGCAACGTCCTTGATGGTCGCTCTGCGCATCGGTTTTTCCTGGGGTTGGCTGCCGTCCATCATCGCCGATCAGCCCCGGTCCTGCGGCAGGCCCACGCGGTGGCCCACCACCGAATAGAACAGGATGTACAGGTAGCAGGGCACCATCAACAGCACGAAGGTGAGCTGGAAATCGATGTGCTGCTTGAGCAGGGCGAACAGCTGCGGAATGATCGCGCCACCGGCAATACCCATCACCAGCAGGGCCGAACCGGTTTCGGTGAAGCGCCCCAGGCCGCGGATGGCCAGCGGGAAGATGGCCGGCCACATCATGGCGTTGGCAAAGCCCAGCAGGGCCACGAAGGCCACCGACACATAGCCGTGCGTTGCCCACGCGCCCAGGCAGAACACCACGCCCAGCACCGCCGACAGGGTCAGGTAGCGCGACTGCGAGACCACCCGCGGAATCACCAGCAGGCCGACCACGTAACCGACCAGCATCGCGCCCAGGGTGAAGGCGGTGAACATCTTGGTCTCGTCCAGCGGCAGGTTGAAGCCATGGCCGTAGGTGCCGATGGCATCGCCGGCCATCACTTCCACGCCCACGTACACGAACAGGCAAAGCACGCCCAGCCACAGGTGCGGGAACTGGAAGATGCTGCGGCGCTCGACCGCACCGGCCGCCACCGGCGTGGCGTTGGCTTCGGAGGATTTGATTTCCGGCAGCGGCGAGAACAGCACCGCTACCGCCAGCACCACCAGCAAGCCGGCCATGGCCAGGTACGGGGCATGGATCTTGGCGGCGAACTGGTTCAGCAGCACGGCCTTGGTCGCGGCATCGGCCGCCTGCACCTGCACGTCCAGATCGCCAATGCCATGCAGCACCACCGTGCCGATCAGGATCGGCGCCAGGATGCCGGCGACCTTGTTGCAGATGCCCATCAGCGCGATGCGCCGCGCCGCCGTTTCAATCGGCCCCAGGATGGAGATGTACGGGTTGATGGCCGTCTGCAGCAACGCCAGGCCGCTGCCGATCACGAACAGGCCGCCCAGTGCGCCGGGGTACCAGCGCTGGGTGGCGAATTCGCCGAACAGTGCCGCGCCACCGGCCATCACCAGCAGGCTCAGGCTCAGGCCCTTCTTCATGCCCGTGCGGCGCAGGATCCACGACGAGGGCAGCGCCAGGAAGAAGTAGGACAGGTAGAACACCATCAGCACCAGGAAGGCGCCGACCTCGCTCAGCTCGAAGGCAAGCTTGACGAAGGTGATCAACGGGCCGTTGAGCCAGGTGAAGAAGCCGATCAGGAAGAACAGCACGCCGACGATGGCGATGGAGGTGGCCACGTTCGGGCGCGCGCTTGCAGCGGGGACGGCGGACATCAGGAGGGCTCCTGCGGCGACGGCCGCAGAACGCGGCGTCGGAGAGTGGCTGGGAACAACGTTGTCACATTCTTTCGATGGACGGCGGCGGTTTGTCAACTTCCAATCTGCACCGGTTCGCGCGGGTGCTGCACTGCAGAAGGAGACGGGGGGCAATGCCGCTGAATGGGCGACAGGCCTTGACGCTTGTGGCACAACGGCCTGCGGGACCGAACGACCATCACGCGGTGTAAACGTTTACCCGGCACTTGATTCGTTGCGCCGCAGCAACGAAAGTGTCACGAACTCGTTGACATCGTTGTCAGCGCAGTTACAGACTCCGCCCCATCGCCGGGTCTTTCGTGAGCCCGGTACCCACCTGCAGCAGGAGCCCGCGTGACCGCCAGCCATCCCGCCCCGGCCCATGTGCTTTCCCGTCACGCGCCCTCGTTCCTGGCCGCTGACGTTGGTGGCACCCATGTGCGCGTGGCCCGGGTGCAGGCCAGCGGCGATGCCGCCCATCCGGTGGAGGTGCTGGACTACCGCAAGTACCGCAACGCCGACCATGCCGGCCTGGCCGCCATCCTTTCCGACTTCCTGGGCGACGACGCCCGCCCCGCGCACTGCGTGGTGGCCACCGCCGGCTACGCCCGCGAAGACGGCACGGTGATCACCGCCAACGTGCCGTGGCCGTTGTCGGCGCGGCAGATCGAAGCCGAGGTGGGCGTGCAGCGCGTGCACATCGTCAACGACTTCGAAGCAGTGGCCTATGCCGCCGCGCAGGTCGATGCCAGCGGCGTGCTGCACCTGTGCGGGCCCGAAAGCGCCGCGCGCGGCCCGACCCTGGTGGTCGGCCCCGGCACCGGCCTGGGCGCGGCGTTGTGGATTCCCACGGCGAACGGCCCGGTGGTCCTGGCCACCGAAGCCGGCCAGCCCACGCTGGCGGCCAGCACCGCGCTGGAAATGGACATCGTGCGCCACATGCAGCGCGAGCGTGCGCATGTGTCGATCGAACACGCCCTGTCCGGCCCCGGCCTGATGAACCTGTACCACGCCGTCTGCGCCCTGCAGGGCGATGCCCCGCAGCTGGGCAGCCCCGACGCGGTCACCGCGGCGGCCATGTCCGGCAGCGACGCACACGCACGGCAGGCGCTGGATGTGTTCTGCGGCCTGCTGGGCAGCACCATCGGTGACATGGCGCTGTTCTACGGCGCCCACGGTGGCGTCTACCTGGCCGGCGGCATCCTGCCGCAGATCCGCGAATACCTGCGCGCCAGCACCTTCGTCGAACGCTACCTGCAGAAGGGGCCGATGGGCGAAGCGCTGGCACGCATCCCGGTGAAGGTGGTCGAGCATGGACAGCTGGGCGTGATCGGCGCCGCCAGCTGGTTCCTGCTGCACCACCCCGCCTGATCGGCAATACGCAGTACGCAACACGCTGTACGCGCTGTATCCGCACCACCGCGCAGGTTGCTGCAGAGGCAGCCGTGCGCGTTCCTACCTACCGCACGCCGCCGACACCGCAACCCAGTGATGAGGAGAGACATCATGAACACCCGCAAGACTCTGCTTTCGGCAGCCATCGTCGGCTGCCTCGCCTTCTCGGCGCATGCACAGCAAACGACCCCGCAGGACCTGGACACCGTGCAGGTGGTGGGTATCCGTGCCAGCCTGGAAAAGTCGCTGGACACCAAGCGCAACAACGTGGGTGTGTCTGAAGCGATCACCGCCGAAGACATCGGCAAGTTCCCCAGCACCAACGTGGCCGAAGCGCTGTCGCAGATTCCGGGCGTCACCCTGGACCGCCGCTTCGGCCAGGGCGAGCGTGTCAGCATCGACGGCACCGACCCCAGCCTCAACCTGTCCTTCCTGGACAACCACCCGGTGGCGCAGGCCATCTGGCTGTATGGCGAACAGCCCAACCGCGGCTTCGACTACACCCTGCTGGCGCCGCAGATCCTGGGCCGCGCTGAAATCATCAAGTCCTCCGAAGCGCGCCTGACCGAAGGCAGCCTGGGCGGCACCGTGCTGATGCACACCCGCCAACCGCTGGACATGAAGCAGAACGAAGTGGCCGCCTCGGTGGGCTACAGCTACAGCGAGCAGGCCAGCGACGGCAAGCCGAACGCGGCCGTGCTGTACAGCTGGAAGAACGATGCCGAGACCTTCGGCGTGGCCGTGTCGGCGCAGCACTATGAAGAAGCCGTGGACCGCCAGGGCAAGGAAGTGTTCGGCTACGTAAAGGCCAGCACCTTCGCCAACGCCACCGGCGTGGCCGCCGACGTGGACGTGCCGAACTCGTTCAACGCCGCCTGGTTCCAGCAGGAACGCAAGCGCGACAGCGCCGTGGTCAACCTGCAGTTCAAGCCGACCGACGAACTGGAGTTCAACCTGAGCGGCCTGTACATCAAGGAAAAGTTCGACAACTACAACCAGTCGCTCTACTCCTTCCTGACCTGGAACCCGGGCACCGTGAACGCGGTGGACCAGCTGGGCACCGTGCGCAACGGCGTGGCCACCAGCGGCCATTCCGATGCCAGCGCCACCGCCAACAGCGGCACGCTGATCTATGACAACAACGTGCGCCTGTCCGAGGTGACCACCAAGGGCGTGGACCTGCGCGGCGCGTGGAAGAGCGAATCGTGGGGCGTCAGCGGCCAGGTCGGCCAGAGCAAGTCGGAAAACAAGGACCTGGCGCAGTACTTCATCGAACCGTTCTACAACGGTGGCTACAGCTGGAACATGGACAAGGGCATCACCTTCGATGACCCGGCCGGTGCCCGCGATCCGGCCAACTGGGGTTCGGCCGGTGGCTGGTTCGGCAACAACGGCGTGTTCTCCACCGAGAGCAAGGACACCTACGCCCAGCTCGACTTCAACGTGCAGTTCGACAGCATCTTCAACCAGCTGCAGTTCGGCGTGCGCCATGGCAAGCACGATGAAGCCTTCACCCTGAACGTGTACGGCGGTGTGACCCCGGGCACCCTGGCCGACGTGGGCACCATCGGCCTGACCGACATCCAGGGCTTCACCGCGGACCAGGGCCGCCACGTGCAGGCCGGCCGTGACAACGTGCTGAACTGGGTGCGCAACAGCCCGATCGACTACAGCAACCCCGATCCGGCCAGCTACCTCAACAACAGCTGGGCGCTCACCCAGACCAACAACGCCGCCTACGCGCAGTTGAACTTCTCCAACGGCCCGCTGCGCGGCAACCTGGGCGTGCGCTACGTCGATTCCAAGACCGAAGGCAGCGGCTTCGTCTACGGTGGCACCCCCACCCTGACCGACCTGGACAGCAAGTGGCAGACCCGCACCAAGAAGGAAGACTTCGTGCTGCCGTCGCTGAGCCTGGCCTGGGACACCGACAATGACTGGGTGTTCCGCTTCGCCGCGGCGAAGGTGATCGCCTGGGCGCCGTACAACCAGATGGTCAACAACACCTTCCTGAACGACACCACCCTGACCGGCTCGGGCGGCAACGCCGATCTGTCGCCGTACGAGTCGTGGAACTTCAACGCGTCGGCCGAGTACTACTACGCACCGCAGTCGGTGGTGGCCTGGTCGGTGTTCTACAAGAAGATCGACAACTACATCGACACCTCGGCCACCATCGAGCGCCAGTACAACTCGATCCGCGATACCTCGCCGGCCACCTGGGCGAACATCGTCGGTACCAACGGCTGCACCGCCGACGGCTACTGCGATTACAGCATCCAGCGCCCGCGCAATGCCGGCAGCGGCCACGTGAAGGGCTTCAACATCAGCCTGCAGCAGCCCTTCGGTGAAAGCGGCTTCGGCCTGACCGCCAACTACACCTATGCCAACGGTGAGAACAACACCGGCGATCCGCTGCCCTACCAGTCGCGCAACGCCATCGCGCTCAGCCCGTACTTCGAAAAGGGCCCGGTGAATGCCCGCCTGACCTACAACTGGCGCGACAGCTACCTGGCCGGTGGCTACGTGGCCGGTGCGGCCCCGGCCAGCGTGGATGACTACGCTGAACTGGGTGCCAGCTTCGGCTACACCTTCAACGACAACTGGTCGTTGAACATCGACGCGCAGAACCTGCTGGACGAGACCTACTTCCAGTACCTGGGCGACAAGGAACACCTGGCCGGCAAGTACAAGAGTGGCCGCCGCTACATGGCCACCGTGCACTTCAAGTTCTAAGCCAGCGCAGTGCAACACGCGCGACGGGCCCGGTCTTCCGGGCCCGTCGTACGATGGGATACCGGTGGGCGCCTGCACAGGCGCCTGCGCGGCGGCCACTGCAGGCCGCCCACCACAGGAGTGACACGATGCGATTTTCCCCGCTTGCCCCGCTGCTGCTGGGCACCCTGTTCGCGGCCCTGCCGGCGCTGGCCGCCGATGCGCCGGCCCTGGATTCGGGCCCGGGCCCGCAACTGCGTGCCGGCAGCCTGATGCTGATTCCCGCCCCGGCGCGGGTACAGCGCGGCACCGGTGCGGGCATCACCGTGCGTGCCGACACCCCGCTGCTGGCCGACGGCGAAGCCGCACAGCGCGTGGCCGCGCAGTTTGCCGACCTGCTGGCGCGCAGCGGTGGCCCGCGCCTACCCGCAGCGCGTGAGGGCGCAGTGGCGAACACAGGCAGCATCCAGTTCCAGATCGTGCCGACCTTCCGCGACAGCGGCGAAAGCTACACGCTGGAAAGCGACGCACAGGGCGTGCGGGTGCAGGCCGGCAACGAAACCGGCCTGTTCTACGGCGCCACCACCCTGGCCCAGCTGGCCACCGGCGGCAGCAACGGCGTACTGCCGGCCGTGCAGATTTCCGACGAACCGCGCTTCAGCTGGCGCGGTTTCATGCTCGATTCGGCGCGCCATTTCCAGAGTCTGGACGAGATCAAGCGCGTACTCGATGCGATGGCCGCGCACAAGCTCAACACCTTCCATTGGCACCTGACCGACGACCAGGGCTGGCGCATGGAGATCAAGCGCTACCCGAAGCTGACCAGCGTCGGCAGCTGCCGTCTGCCCGCCGGCGATGGCGGCATCGATCCGGTCAGCGGCAAGCAGTACCCGTACTGCGGCTACTACACCCAGGACCAGATCCGCGAAGTGATTGCCTATGCGGCCAAGCTGCATATCCAGGTGATTCCGGAAATCGACGTGCCCGGCCACGCCACCGCCGCCATTGCGGCCTATCCCGAACTGGGCTCGATCAGCACCCCGCTGCAGCCGATCAGCGAATGGGGCGTGTTCCCCAACCTGTTCAATACCGAAGACAGCACGGTGCAGTTCCTGGAAAACGTGCTGGAAGAAGTGATCGCGCTGTTCCCCGCGCGCTACGTGCATGTGGGTGGCGACGAAGCAGTGAAAGACCAGTGGATCGCCTCGGCGCGCGTGCAGCAGCGCATGCGCCAGCTGGGCATCAAGGATGAGATGGCCATGCAGAGCCACATCATCAAGCGCCTGGAAACCTTCCTGGAAGACCACGACCGCCGCCTGATCGGTTGGGACGAGATCCTGGAAGGCGGGCTGCCGCCGCAGGCCACGGTGATGTCCTGGCGCGGTACCGAAGGCGGCCTGGCCGCGGCCAGCGCCGGCCATGACGTGATCATGTCGCCGGTCACCCACCTGTATCTGGATTACCTGCAGACGGCTTCGCCGAACGAACCACCGGGTCGCCCGGCGCAGGTGAACCTGGCCAAGCTGTACGCCTTCGAGCCGGTGCCGGCCGAACTGGCCGCCGACAAGCGCGGGCACATCCTGGGCCTGCAGGCCAACATGTTCACCGAGCACACGCGCAGCTACGCGCGCCTGCAGCACAACCTGTTCCCGCGCCTGGCGGCGGTGGCCGAAACCGGCTGGAGCCCGGTCGCGCAGCGTGATTTCCGCGATTTCCTGGCCCGCCTGCCGGCGCAGCTGCAGCGCTACCGTGCCTGGGGCCTGGCCTACGCACAGACGCCGTTCCAGGTGGCCGTGGGCCAGACCGACAACCGCGCCGCCAACACCGTAACGGTGTCGCTGTCCAACCCGCTGGGCTACGAGGTGCGTTATCGCACCGATGGCAAGCCGGTCACCGCGCAGTCGCCGCTGTACACCACGCCGCTGACCGAAAAGCTGCCGGCCACCGTGCAGGCGGCCGCGTTCTACCAGGGCCAGATGCTGGCCGCTGCGCCCACCGTGGTGGACTACAGCGCGCAGTCGCTGCTGAGTCGCCGCAGCCAGCAGCTGCTCAGCTGCGTGGGCGAAAAGGGCCTGGTGCTGCGCCTGGAAGATGACGGCCCGCGCGAAGGCGAACGCGCCGTGTTCAATGTGGACATCTTCCAGCCGTGCTGGCGCTGGGCCGATGCACAGCTGACCGGTATCAGCCGCATCGACGTGCGTGCCGGGCGCATTCCGTACTACTTCCAGCTGGCCCACGACGAACCGGCGCGCAAGTTCGAAAAGGCCACGCGCGCGAACGGTGAGATGCGCATCCGCCGCGGCGACTGCAGCGGCCCGGTGCTGGCCGAAGTGCCGCTGCCGGAAAAGCCCGATGCCGATGGCTTCGTGACCCTGCACGCCACACTGCCGGCCGGCCTGACCGGCACCGATGATCTGTGCATCAACTTCACCGGCGACACCCGCCCGGCGATGTGGGTGCTGGACGAAGCCACGCTGCGGTAAGCGCCCCCGGTCGCGGGGTCGGATCCCTCTCCGCAGGAAAGGGCTCTGACCCCGATCGGAGCCCTCACCCGCGCCAGCGCAGCAGCAGGTCGCGCAGCGGGGTAAAGGTGGTGCCCATGCCCGCCAGCACGCCGATCGTGTTGGCGATGGCATCCATCGCGTCGGCACTGCGGTTGCTGGTCAGCGCGCCCTGCGCGAACTCGATGCACACGCCCATCAGCACCAGGCCCACGCCCGCCCACAGCAGTGGGCGGCCACGGCGGAACAACTGCACGGCGCTGCCGGCCAGGATGAAATAGGCCAGGACGTGCTCGACCTTGTCGCTGTTCTTCGGCAGGTCCAGCGGCGGCGGTGGGATCAGGCAGACCACGATCACCACCAGCACCGCCAGCGCCCACAGCGCCGCCCACAGCCGCGGCCGGCGCAGCGGTTTGAGCAGCGGCAGCGCCGCACTCACAGGCGCCAGCTCAGGTCACCCAGTTCGAAGGCCGGCTCGAAATCGACATCGCGCTGCAGGCCGATCACCTGGAAGCGCTCGCCCATCTCGGTCGGCAGGGTCAGCTTCTTCACTTGGTCGCGCAGCTGGATGCGGCCCACCTCATCGGTGCGCTCTTCGGCCAGTACCAGCACCTGGTCCAGGCCGTTGCCGAGCAGGAAGCTGGCCTGGCTGCAGTAACCGGCCAGATCGAAGCCCGCATGTAGGCCGGCCTCGGCCATCGCGGTGAAATCCACCGACGCGGTGATGTCCTGCAGGCCCGGCCAGCGGTACACCTCGTTGTGCACGTGGTGGCGGTAGAACGCGCGCACCGTGCCGTCATCGCGGTCGTGCTGGTAGAACTCGGCGCGGCTGTAGCCGTAATCGACGAACAGCATCGCACCGCGCTGCAGGCCACCGGCCACCGCCTGCAGCCAGTACGGCAGCTGCGGCAGCACTTCGGAGCGATAGCCCTCGGCGAAGGGTTTTTCCAGATAGCGCTCGATATGGCGCACCGCGCCGTTCAGCAGCACGTCGGCCGGCTGCGCGCCACGCATGAAGTTGCCTTGGCCATCCAGTTCCACGGTTTCCTCGTAGACCTCGCCGTCCTTCACCAGGAAGCGCGGCGTGGGCAGCGCGTCGATCACTTCGTTGGCGAACACCACGCCTTCCCAGTCATCGTCGAACGGGCGGTCCACCCACTCCACGCGCGCGGCCAGCTCGGCCGGCAGGTTCTGCTGCAGGCGCTGCTGCTGGCGCTGGCGCAGGTCCGCACTGGGTTCCAGGATCGCGTAGCGCGCCGGCAGGGCGTCCAGCTCGGCCAGGCGCAGCAGCACGGCTTCGGCGAATGCACCGGTGCCGCCGCCCAGTTCCAGCAGGCGGGCGTGCGCGCCCAGCTGGCCGAACACCGGCGCCAGCGCGTTGGCCACGCTGCCGGCGAACAGCGCGCCCAGTTCCGGCGCGGTGGTGAAATCGCCACTGCCGCCGAACTTGCTGGCACCGGCGCTGTAATAGCCCCAGCCCGGCGCGTACAGGCACAGTTCCATGAAGCGGGAGAACGGCATCGCCCCACCCTGCGCAAGGATTTCAGCGCGCAGGGCGGCGGCCAGCTGGTCGCTGTGGGCCAGGGCATCGGCTTCGGGCAGGGGGAAGGTGGGCTGCATGGCGTCTTCGAATGCGGTGACAATGGTGCACAGGATAGCCGAGCCTTGGAGGACCCTCATGAGCGACACCGCCCCCGTGGCCCTGATCACCGGCAGCGCACGCCGGATCGGCGCGGCCATTGCCCGCCAGTTCCACGCCTGTGGCTGGTCGGTGGTGCTGCACGCGCATACATCCAGCGCCGAGCTGCAGCAGGCCGCCTTCGATCTGGAAAACGTCCGCCCCGGCAGCGTGCTGGCCCTGCAGGCCGACCTGCGTGACGCCGCCGCCCTGCCCGACCTGGTGGACCAGGCGGTGGCCCACTTCGGCCGCCTGGATGCGCTGGTCAACAATGCCTCCAACTTCTTCGCCACCCCGCTGGGCCAGGTCACCGCCGAGGCCATGGACGAACTGTATGCGGTGAACGCGCGCGCGCCGCTGCTGCTGGCCCAGGCCGCCGCCCCGCACCTGCGCCGCCAGCACGGCAGCATCGTGAACCTGACCGACCTGCACGGCACCGACCCGATGCGCGACCACGTGGCCTACACGATGGCCAAGGCCGCGCTGGAAATGGCCACCCGTTCGCTGGCGCTGGAGCTGGCGCCGAAGGTGCGGGTGAACGCGGTCGCCCCCGGCGCGATCCTGTGGCCGGAACAGGGCAAGGATGATTTCGCGCGCGAAGCGCTGCTGGCGCGCACGCCGCTGGCGCGCATCGGCACCGTGGAAGAGATTGCCGAGGCCGTCTACTGGCTGGTGGCCGATGCGCACTTCGTGACCGGCCACACGCTACGCGTGGATGGCGGCCGCACCGTCAGTTGAGCGTTCCGCCGGGCATGGCCCGGCGCTACCGATGCGGGCGGCGGGTAGCGCCGGGCCATGCCCGGCGAGCGCAGCGGGAACCGCCATTACGCGAGATCGACCACCTCGAACGTCTCGCCATGCTGCCGGTGCGCCCGCCACAGCGTGGCCAGGTCCTGGCCACTGACCGGGTCGATGAAATCCGGGGCGATGTCGGCCAGCGGCTTCAGCACGAAGGCGTGCTTCAGTTCCGGGCGCGGAATGCGCAGGTGGCCGGGGCCTTCCACGATCAGATCGCCGTAGAACACCACGTCGATGTCCAGCGTACGGTCGGAAAAACGCGGCCCGCTGCGATCGCGCCCATGCGCGTCTTCCAGCGCATGCAGCCAGTCGTCCAGTTCCTGCAGCGGCAGGTCGGTCTCGATCGCCACGGCGTTGTTGAGGAAGGCCGGGCCTTCAAAGCCGACGGCGGCGGTCTGGTAGGCCGGCGACACCCGCACGGCGCCGAAACGCTCGCGCAGGGCCGCCACCGCGGCGTGGAGGTAGCGGCGGGGCTGGACGTTGCTGCCCAGGCTCAGGAGCACGGTGGTCATGCGATTCCGGTGGCGGCGTTCTGGGGGACGTGGGCATGCCGTCATCACGGCGGCCTGCCTACACTCCGGGACGCACATGATAGGGCACCGACATGACCTATTGCGTTGGAATCGAGGTGGATGAGGGCCTGGTCTTCGCCGCCGACACCCGCACCAATGCCTCGCTGGACGACGTGCGCGTGCACCGCAAGCTGCACGTGTTCGACTACCCCGGCCAGGCCGCCTTCGTGCTGATGGCCGCCGGCAACCTGGCCACCACCCAGCTGCTGGTCTCGCGGCTGGCCCGCGATGCCGCCGAACGGCGCACGCCGAACCTGCGCGATATGAGCCACCTGTTCGAGGCCGCGGCCTACGTGGGCCAGCTGCTGGTGGAAAGCCAGGTGAAGTGCCAGCACAGCGAACACGGCCACGACGGGGTCAACACCCAGGCCACGCTGATCTTCGGCGGCCAAGTGGCCGGCGAGCGACCCGGCCTGTACATGGTGTACCCGCTGGGCAACGCGATTGCCGCTTCACCGGAAACGCCGTACCTGCAGATCGGCGAATCGAAGTACGGCAAGCCGATCCTGGACCGCATCCTCAGCCCAGCCACGCGCCTGGGCGATGCCGCACGCACGGCCATTGTGTCGCTCGATTCCACCATCCGTTCGAACCTGTCGGTGGGCCTGCCGATCGATCTGGCACTGATCCGCGATGGCGAGCTGCGGGTCGGCCAGCAGTTGCGGCTGGGGGCCGATTCGGCGCTGTACGCCGACATCCACCAGAACTGGTCGCGGCGGCTGGAACAGGCGGTGGAAAGCCTGCCCAGGTTCCCGTGGGAAACCTCGCGCGGCGAAGCCGGGTAGCGCCGGGCCACGCCCGGCGACCTGCGCTCAGGCCAATGCTTCGGCCACGGCGCGGAACACCTGCTGCATCTGCAGCGGCTTGCGCAGCACATGCACCTGGATGCCCTGCGGAATATCGTCGACGGGCATGTCCACCTGCGCCTCTTCCAGCACCAGCGCCGGGCCGCGATAGCCGAGTGCGGCCATTTCGCCCAGCAGCTGGCTGGCCGGCAACAACCGCGATCCCGCATCGGCAATCACCAGCGCCGGCATCGCCTCCTGCTGCATCCAGCGCAGCGCCGCCGGGCCGTCGGAAGCCAACTGCAACTGGTAGCCCTGGCTGGACAGCGCATTGCCGAGCAGCGACAGCCGCGTGGCTTCGCCATCCACCACCAGGATCGATTGGCCACTGCCCAGCGCCACCAGCTGTTCCACCGGCTCGCTGCGGTCGGCGCGGTCGTGCATCGGCAGGTGCAGCTCGAAACAGCTGCCCTGCCCCGGCTGGCTGCTGACCTGGATGCTGCCGCCAGCGCCTTCGACGATGCGCTTGCACGACATCAGGCCCAATCCGGTGCCCTCGGCCTTGGTGGTGAAGAAGGGATTGAACAGGTGCGACAGCGTATCTGCGTCCATGCCGATGCCTTCGTCGGCCACGGCAATGCGCATCCAGTCCACGCCCTCGCGCTGGCCATCATGGCGCGCGACCAGGCTGAGGCGGCCGCCGTCTGGCATCGCCTGGATCGCATTCAAGGCCAGGTTCAACAGCACCTGCTGCAGCTCGGTGGAATTGGCATCCACGGCCAGGCCTTCGTCCTGCACTTGTACATCCAGGGTGACCGCATCGGGCACGCTGCTGCGCAACAGCAGCGCCACCGCCTGGAACAGATCATCGATGCGGATGTGTTCGCTGGGCTTGCGCGAACCGCGCACGAACGACAGCATCGATTCGGCCATCTCATGGCCACGGCGCCCGCATTCGGCAATCACATCGGCCAGGTGGTGCAGCTGCGGGTCCTGGGTACGCGCCTTCAACAGGTCCGGCATGATCAGCAGCGGCTGCAGAATGTTGCGCAGGTCATGGCTCAACCCCGCCGCCAGCAGCGACAGGCTTTCCAGGCGCTGCGCGCGCATCAGCTCGGTTTCCACGCGCATGCGTTCCACCGCGCTGCGTGCCTCGCGTACCGCACGCGCCACCGCCGACGGCAGGCGCGCCGGCTGGTGCTTGATGATGTAATCGTTGGCGCCCTTCTGCAGCGCTTCCACTGCGTTGTCTTCGCCCATCGTGCCCGAGACGAAGATGAAGGGCACATCCGGCGCGCTCTCGCGCACGATGCGCAGCGCTTCATCGCCGGAAAAGCCCGGCATGCTCAGGTCGGACAGCACGATGTCAGGCAGGAAACCGGCCAGCGCCTGGCGCAGCTCGCCCGCGCTTTCCACGCGTTCGAAGCGGGCCTCCAGGCCTGCGTCCAGAATCTGTTCGGACATCAGCTCGGCATCTTCCGGCGAATCTTCCACCAGCAGGATGCGCAGCGGGCCGAGCGCGTGGGCGGTCAGGACCATGGGTTTACTCGCGCTCCGGCGCCTGGTTGATCAGCGCCCAGAACTTGCCCAGGGTCTGCACGGCACCGAAGAACTGGTCCACGTCCACCGGCTTGACCACGTAGGCATTCACGCCCATGTCCCAGCTGCGCGCCAGATCGCTTTCCTCGCGCGAGGAGGACAGGATGACCACTGGCAGGCGCTTGAGTTCTTCGTGTTCGCGGATCTGCCGCAGCACTTCCAGGCCATCCATGCGCGGCATCTTGATGTCCAGCAGCAGCACCGCCGGCAGGCCTTCCTCGCGATCGGCAAAGGCACCGCGGCGCAGCAGGTAATCCATCACTTCCACGCCGTCTTCCACGTGCACGATGGGGTTGGCCAGGCGCGCTTCCTGCAGCGCGTCGATGGCCATTTCAGCGTCGGCCGGGCTGTCTTCGGCCAGCAGGATGGTACGCAGAGTCGTCATGCGGAAGGACCTTGGTTGACCGCGTCCAGCGCGGGAGGCAGGTAGAAGTGGAAGGTGGCGCCGGCATCGGGCTCGGCTTCGGCCCAGATGCGGCCACCGTGGCGGGTCAGCACGCGGCGCACGCTGGCCAGGCCGATACCGGTACCGGGGTAGTCGCTGGCCTTGTGCAGGCGCTGGAACACCCCGAACAGCTTGGCCGCGTAGGCCATGTCGAAGCCTGCACCATTGTCGCTGACTGTGAACTGATGACCGCCATCGGGCTGTGCCTGGTAGTCCACGCGGATCTTCGCCGGGTCTCGGTTGCCTGAATACTTCACCGCATTGCCCAGCAGGTTCAGCCACACCTGGCGCATCATGTTTTCATCGGCCACCACGATCGGCAGCGGTGCAATCGTCCACTCCACGCTGTGCGCGGGCGCGCCGGCTTCGGCATCGGTCTTCAGGTTGGCGTCGAGCATGGCGCGGGTGTCGGCCACCAGCGATTGCATGTCCACGGCCTGCTGGCGCATGGCCGCGCGGCCCAGCCGCGAATAGACCAGCAGATCGTCGATCAGTGCGGCCATGCGCCGCGCCGAACTGGAAATGACCTCCAGGTAGTGGCGGCTCTTCTCGTCCGCGTCGTCGCCCAGATGGCGCGTCAGTTTGTCCGAGAAACCGGCCACGTGACGCAGTGGTGCACGCAGGTCGTGCGATACCGAATAGCTGAAGGCTTCCAGTTCGCGGTTGACCTCGGACACCTGCGCGACCTTGCCTTCCAGCTGGCGGTTCAGTTCTTCCACGCGCCACTGCACGGCACGTTGCACGGTCACATCGCTGATGGTCAGCAGCACCACTTCATCGTCGCTGTCGGGCAGCGGCATGCGCCGTGCGTTCAACAGCATGTAGCGCACCATGCCATCGGCGGTGCGCTGTTCGTGTTCGAAATCCCACAGCTCGCGGCCGCGCAGCAACACGTCGGCCAGGCGCTGGCGGACCACCGGGTCCTTCCATGCCCCATCGCCTACATCACCCAGCAGCGTGCCGTCGGCGCGCTCATCCTGCAGGTCGTACAGCTCGGAAAAGGCCGGGTTGTGCAGCTGCACGCGCAGTTCGCGGTCCAGCAGCACGATGGGTTCGCGCACGGTCTGCAGCACCGACGCCGCACGCCCGGCCGCGCGCAGCGACTGCCGCTCGGCCTGCAGGCGGCGCCCGATCTGCCGTTGCAGCAGCCACAGCACCAGGCCCAGCAGGCCCAGCTGCACGGCCAGCGAACTCCACGAAATGAACTCGGTCTGGCGGCGCTGGCGGCTGGCCTGCTCGGCGCGCTGGGCCAGCAGTCTCTGCTCGTTGGCCTGCAGTTCTTCCACCAGGCCACGGATCGGATAGCGGGTGCTCAGGTCCTGGACCAGCTCGCGCTGGTCGGTATTGGGCTCGGCACGGGCAAGTTCGCGCGCCAGCGCCATGCGCCCGTCCAGCATCGCTTCAATGCGACCAATGCGGATCAGCTGTTCGGGGTTGTCGCGGGTCAGGCGGCCCAGTTCGGCCAGGCGGCCGGGAATGTCCTGCGCCTTGGCCATACGTTCGCGCAGTCCCGGCGCATCCACGCCCTTGGACAGGGTCAGCGCGGCCGATTCCACATCGCGCACGTCGGCCTGCAGCTGCTGCAGGGCCACGCCCACGGCCTGGGTATGGGTCACCCAGGCCATCGCTGCCTCGTTGTCCTGCTGCAGTTTGCGCAGGGTCAGCCACGGCACCACGATGATCGCGGCCGCCGCCAGGGCCAAGGCCGGCAATCGCCAGCGGTCCCAGACATCATCACTGAACACCAGCGCCATAGTCCCTCGTCAGCACCGCAGCGGAACCGGCAATATAGCGCAGACGGTCACGGGGTTTCCCGGGCGCGGCAAAAACGGGGGCGCCCGTTGGACGCCCCCGTCGTGTTGCAGGGTCTGGCGCTGGCCTCAGCGCTTGGCGGCGGCATTCACCTTCAGCGCCGCCGCATCGACGCGGGTCACGCCCTTGATGCCCTTGGCCGTGGTCACCGCCTTGTCATGCTCGGCCTGGGTGGCCACCGTGCCGCTCAGGCTGACCACGCCGTTCACCGTTTCCACCTTCACTTCGGTGCCCGGCACGTTGCTGCTGGCCAGCAGGTCGGCCTTCACCTTGGTGGTGATCCAGCTGTCGGTCACCGGCTCGTTGGAATCGTGGCGATCGGCATGGGTCATCGCCGAATGGTCGGCCTTCGGCGGGCTCTTGGCGGCCGGGTCCTTGGCGAATGCAGCAGAGGAGGACAGGGCCAGGCCCAGGGTGAGGGCCGAAGCAATCATCGTGCGGGTCAGGGTGCTCATCGTGCGGTGCTCCTTCTGTGTGTGCAGCCAGTGTGCGCACCGGCATGTGTGGCAGGCGTGGCGCCACGGTCATGCCGCCGTGAATCAGCGCACTTGCACGGCAAACCGTTCAGTTTTGCGCAGCGCGCGTGCTCGTTTACCCTGCCCTTCCCGCCCCCACGGAGCCCTGCCATGCGCCCCGATCTGCAACTGGCCCTGATCGGCTACGGCCTGGCCGGCCGTGTGTTCCATGCACCGCTGATCCAGCACACGCCCGGCCTGGCCCTGCACAGCATCGTCAGTTCGCAGCGCGACACGCTGCTGCGCAGCTTCAGCGATGTGCACATCCGCGACACGCCACAGCAGGTGTTCGATGATCCTGCGGTGGATGCGGTGGTGATCGCGACCCCGAATGCGCAGCATGCGCCGCTGGCGCTGGCCGCGCTGGCGGCAGGCAAGCACGTGCTGGTGGACAAGCCTTTCGCGCTGGACATGGCCGAGGCCAACGCCGTGGCGGCTGCGGCCCGCGATGCCGGGCGCATCGTCAGCGTGTTCCAGAACCGGCGCTTCGATGCCGACTTCCTCACCCTGCAGGCACTGCTGGCGCAGGGCGTGCTGGGCGAGGTGGCCGAATGCCATGCGCACTTCGACCGCTACCGGCCGCAGGTGCGCGATCGCTGGCGCGAGCAGGACGGGCCCGGCAGCGGCCTGTGGTACGACCTGGGGCCGCACCTGCTGGACCAGATGCTGGTGCTGTTCGGCTGGCCGCAGGCAATCGATGCCGACCTGGCCGTGCAGCGCAGCGGCGGCAGTGGCGTGGATTATTTCCACGCGGTGCTGCACTACCCGCGCCATCGGGCCATCGTGCATGCCGGTTCGCTGGTGGCCGCACCGACGCCGCGTTTCGCCGTGCACGGTGAATTGGCGAGCTGGGTGAAATACGGTCTGGATGTGCAGGAAGCGCAGTTGCGCCGTGGCGTGGCGCCGGGCGCGCCGGGCTGGGGCATCGACCCACGGCATGGCGAACTGCTGCGCTGCGAGGCCGACGACAGCGTGCAGCGCAGCACCGTGGACAACGTGCCCGGTGATTACCGGCACCTGTACGCGCAGTTCGCCGCCGCGCTGCATGGCGACGGTGAGCCGACGGTCAGCCTGGCGCAGGCGCTGCAGGTGATGCAGTTGCTGCAGGCGGGCATGGACAGCGCCCAGCAAGGGCGGCGGATCGAACTGGGGTGACCGGCAGGGCTGCGCCCTGCACCCGCTCAATGCAACGGCAACTTCAAAAGCCTGCTATCCGTGGTATGGCGGGGTGGGTCCGGTCGCGGGGGACGCCGCAAGTACGTCCCTGTAGGCTTGGCCGCGGCTTGCTCGCGTGCGCTTTCCTGCGCACACGGCAAGACCGGGGTTTGGCGTCCTGCCCAACCCGCCCGAGGCATGCCTCGGGCCCATGCGGCTCACGCCCCCGCAACCGGACCCACCCCGCCTTCGACAATTCCCCGCGATCTGCCAGTAGATCCACGCCATGCGTGGATGACGTAGAAACAATCGGAACACGCTTTTGTAGAGTCGAGCCATGCTCGACTGGCTTTTGCGCCATGGGGTCAGAGCCCTTTCCTGCGGAAAGGGATCCGACCCCGACGTCTGCACGCCATGCGTGGATGACGTAGAAACAATCGGAACACGCCTTTGTAGAGTCGAGCCATGCTCGACTGCACCTGGCGCCATGGGGTCAGAGCCCTTTCCTGCGGAAAGGGATCCGACCCCGACGCTCGCACGCCATGCGTGGATGACGTGGAAACAATCGGAATCGGCGGGGTCGGACCCCTTTCCTGCGGAAAGGGCTCCGACCCCGGTTGCTTACGACTTCTTGATGGCGTGGCCGCCGAACTCGTTGCGCATGGCCGACAGCAAACGGTCGGTGAACGAGTTGGATTCGCGCGAGCGCAGGCGTTCCAGCAGCGACAGGGTGATCACCGGCGCCGGCACATCCAGGGCAATGGCCTCGGCCACCGTCCAGCGGCCTTCGCCGGAATCTTCCACGTACGGGGCAATGCCATCCAGCGACGGATTGCGCTTCAGCGCTTCGGTGCTCAGGTCCAGCAGCCACGAACGCACCACGCTGCCGTGGCGCCAGACTTCGGCCACCTGGGCCAGGTCCAGCTGCAGCTCGTCCTTGCGCTCCATCAGCGCGAAGCCTTCGGCATAGGCCTGCATCATTCCGTACTCGATGCCGTTGTGGACCATCTTGGTGAAGTGGCCCGCACCGGACGGGCCGACACGGCCCCAGCCACGGTCTTCGGCCGGCGCCAGCGTGCGCAGCAGCGGCGCGATCTGCTCGACCACCGCTTCATCGCCGCCCACCATCAGGCTGTAGCCTTCCTGCAGGCCCCACACGCCGCCGCTGGTGCCGCAGTCCACGTAGCCCAGGTCATCTTCGGCCAGCGCCTTGGCGCGGCGCATCGAGTCCTGGTAGTTGGAATTGCCACCGTCGATCACGATGTCCCCTTCGGCCAGGTGCGGGGTCAGCTGGCCCAGCGTCTGGTCCACGGTTTCACCGGCCGGCACCATCAGCCACACCACGCGCGGCACCGGCAGCGCGGCCACCGCGGCGGCCAGCGAATCAACCACCTGCAGGCCGGCCTCGGCCGCGCGCTGGCGCGCGCCTTCGCCGGGGTCGTAACCCACCACGCGGTGGCCGCCGCGATGCAGGCGCTGGGCCATGTTGGCGCCCATGCGGCCCAGGCCGATCATTGCAATATCCATTGTTTCACCTTCAGTTGTTGTCGGAAGTCAGGCTGCCTGGCCGGCCGGTCGTCGCGCAGGCACGCAGTTGCGCCTGGCGCCAACGCCGGTAGAGCGTGGTATGCAGATTGTGCAACGCCAGGTCGATGGAAAACGCGGTACGTGGGTTCCGGTCGAGCAGGCGCACGATGTGGTAGCCGATGGGACGTATACCGCGTGGGTGCACATAGATCACGAACTGCTGGTAGAACGGATCGTCCAGCAACTGGTCCATGCGTTCCAGGGAAGCGCGGTAGCGCGGTGCCAGCTGCGCCCGCAGCGCCGGATCGCGTTCGTACAGCAGCCGCTCGAAGTAGCGCCGGCCGACCCGTGGAATGCCCTGTGCCAACCGCCACAGCTGCGCATTGCGCTGGTCGTACCAGGCAAACCCCGCGTGCGCGGCCAGCGCCTGCGCGGCGTCGGCGCCCACATCCACCACCACGAAGTTTTCGGCCTGGTTGTTCAGATCGTCCAGCAGCGCCTTGTCGCCCACGTGTTCAATGAAGCCGGGCAGGCCCACGAACGCCTGCCGCCCCTGCGCCGACGCGCGCACCGCCTTGCCGTCGGCCACGAAGTCGCCGGCGTGTGCGCCCAGCAGGATGCTGTCGGTGGCGTGCAGGCCGAGGAAGGTGCCGATCGACAGCTCGGCCGGGCTGAACTCCGCATCGAAGGCCGCATCGCCATACAGCGCGCGCTGGCTGGCCAGCTGTGCCACCTGCCGGCCCACCCCGCATTCGGCGCGCACGCGGCCGCTCTGGAACGCCTGCAGCGCTGCGCTGTTGCTGCCCTGGGGCACGTAGCCGCGACCGAAGCTGCGCGTGCGTTGCCAGCCCTGGGCTTCCGCACCACCCGCGCCGAAGCCGATCCAGCCCAGTTGCAGGCCGGAAAACCGGAAACCGGGGTTGTCCTGCAGCGCCTGGGTGGCACTGCGCGTGGCCGCACCCAACAGGAAGCTGTACGCGCAGACCGTGGCGGGGTTGTCCAGCAGCTGCTGCAGCAGCGCCTGCCGCACGCTGTCGGGCAGATCCGCCGGCCAGCGCACGCGCAGATCACCGGCGGCCTGCGCATCGGCCAGCGAGGCACGCTGGCACACCGGGCCGCCGTGAATGTCGGGCGCCGGCAGGGCGCTGGCTTCAAAGCGCCAGCCCAGCCGTTGCAGCAGCCCCTGCGTGCAATCCACCGCGGGCGCCGCGTGGCTGCCCAGCGGGCCGGCCAGCAGCAGGCCCAGCAGCAGCGCCCGCCCCCGCATGCTCAGCCTTGGGCCGCCGCCGGGGCCGGCGCATCGGCCGGAGTGGGTTCGGGGGGCGCAGGCTCGCTGGGCAGTGCCGGGCTGGGCAAGGGTGCCGGCTCCGGCGCGCTGGCCGCCGGGGGCGCGGGCTTGGCCGCAGCCGCCGGCAGGTACTGCTGCAGGCGCTGGAAGAAGCGCCGGTAGAAATCGGCATCGGTAATGGTGCTGCTGGCCACTTTCACCAGCGAATCGTCGTTGCTGCCGAACGGCAGCGACACCGAACCCAGCGCGCCCACGCCCACACTGGCCGAGGTCGGGCTCTTCTTCAGCGCGTAGCGGTCCTGCACCGCGCTGACGAACACCAGCGCCTGGTCGGCGCCGCGCGGGGCACAGGAAATGCGCAGCACCAGCTGCTCGTGGTCGTCTTCGCGCGGCTGGAAATTCTTGTTGCCTTCCACCTGGCCATCGTCGGCGCGGGCAATCGCGTAGCCCTGGCTGAGCAGGGTGCGGCGGGCGGCTTCGCAGGCTTCGGCCGGGCGGCCATCGACGGTGCGCGAGAAGGTATCGCCCGAATCGAAGGATTCGCGCAGCAGCGCGTTGTCGGCAGCGCGGCCGCCACAGCCGGCCAGAGCCAGGGTGCCAGCCATGGCCAGCAGGGGAAAACGGATGCGCGGGGCCCGCATGGGTGCTCCTGCGAGAACGGAAGCCCCAAGGGTAGACCCGGCACCGTGTGCGGCGGGTCGAGGACGGCCGGCCCGTTGCTGCCGGTTCATGCGCCGGGTCCGATGGCCGCTGCGCTCGCCGGGCATGGCCCGGCGCTACCGTCAGGGCGCCGATGCGCGACCGCCAAACAAAACGGGGCCGGCATTGCCGGCCCCGTCGGGTATCACGGTGCGGTGCGATCAGTCGGCCCAGCGGCCCACGCCGGTGGACTGCGGCAGCACCTGCGCCGACAGCGGGCGGTCGGTTTCCAGCAGGTTCACCGCATCGGCCAGGATCGCGGCCGATTCACGCAGCAGCGGGTCCGGACGCTTCTCGGCGGCCTTCTCGCGGGCGGCATCCTTCACGATGTCGCGCTCGTTGCCGGTCAGGCCGTCATCGCTGCTGTCATCGGCCAGCGGGTCCAGGGCCAGGCCCAGTTCCTTGCGGATCACCTGGCGCTCCTTGCGCTGGGTGTCCTGGCGCTCGCGCTCGGCACGGCGGGTGGCCTCGTTCAGCGACACATACTTCTTCTCTGCCTCGTTGCGGAACTGCTGCACGTCCTCGTTCCACCACTGGAATTCCTTGTCGGTGGCGATACGGGTGTCGTGGCGGGTTTCCAGCTTCGGCAGCAGCGGCGCGAAGTTGCCGTACTGGGTGTGCGGCACAGCGGCGATGCGGGTCCACGGCAAGGCGTTGTCGTAGGTGCTTTCGCCGAATTCGGTGGCATCCACGCTGGCCGGGAAGGCCAGGTCGGGCACCACGCCCTTGTGCTGGGTGCTGCTGCCGCTGATGCGGAAGAACTGGGCAATGGTCAGCTTCACCTGGCCGAAGCGCTGGGTTTCACCGCTCGGCCAACGGTCCAGATCCACGATGTTCTGCACCGTGCCCTTGCCGAAGGTGGTTTCACCAATGACCAGGCCACGGCCGTAATCCTGGATGGCGCCGGCGAAGATTTCCGAGGCCGAGGCCGAACCGCGGTTGATCAGCACGGCCAGCGGGCCGTCCCAGGCCACGCCCTGGTTGCGGTCGTTGTTCACGGTCACCCGGCCGCCGGATTCGCGCACCTGCACCACCGGGCCCTGTTCGATGAACAGACCGGTCAGTTCAATGGCTTCGTCCAGCGAACCGCCACCGTTGTTGCGCAGGTCCAGCACCACGCCGTCCAGCTTGTCGTTCTTGAAGCCGGCCAGCAGCTTGGCCACGTCGCGGGTAGCCGAAGCGTAATCGGTCGCGTTGCGGCGGCGGCCTTCGAAGTCCTGGTAGAAGGTCGGCAGCTTGATCACGCCCACCTTGCGCTCGGGCTCGCCGTCCTTGCCCGGAATGGTCATGGTTTCGCCCTTGGCGGCCTGTTCGGCCAGGCGCACCTTCTGCCGGGTCAGCACCAGGGTGTGGTGCTTGCCGTCGGCGCCCTCTTCGGCCGGAATGAATTCCAGCTTGACCTGGGTGTCCTTGGCGCCACGAATCTTGGCCACCACGTCGTCGATGCGCCAGCCAATCACATCTTCGATGGTGCCCGACTTGCCCTGGCCCACGCCCACGATGCGGTCGCCCGGCTTCAGCGTGCCGTCCACGGCGGCCGGGCCGCCGGCGATGATCTCGCGGATCACTACCACGTCGTCCTGGCGCTGCAGCTGCGCGCCAATGCCTTCCAGCGACAGCGACATGGCCTGGTTGAAGTTCTCGGCCGTGCGCGGGGTGAAGTAATCGGTGTGCGGATCGACCGCGCTGGTGTAGGCGTTCATGAAGAACTGGAAGACGTCTTCGCCCTTCAGCTCGTTCACCGACTTTTCCATCGTGGCGTAGCGCTTGTCCAGCGTCTTGCGGATGTCGTCGGACTTCTTGCCGGCCAGCTTCAGGCGCAGCCAGTCATTCTTCACCGACTTGCGCCACAGCTCGTCCAGTTCAGCGCTGCTGGCGGCCCACGGCACGTCCTTGCGGTCGTACTCGAAACGCTCGTCAGTGGTGAAGTCCGGTTCCTGCTTCAGCAGCTTGCGCGCATAGGCCACGCGCTCGCCCACGCGCTGCTTGTAGACGGCAAACACCTGGAACGCCGGTTCCATCTCGCCGCCACGGATGGCATTGGCGATATTGGCCTCGAACGGCGCGAAGCGGGTCACGTCGGCCTGGGTGAAGTACTGCTTGCCGCCGTCCAGGGTGTCCAGGTACCGCTTGAACACGTCCTTGGCGGTGGCTTCGTCCAGCGCGCGCGGCCGGTAGGCGTAGCGGCTGTCGGACAGCAAGCCGTAGACCAGCTTGGAGGTGGTCACCTGGTCGGCGGTGGCCGCAGCCGGCAAGGCCGGCGAATCGGTCTTGGCCGCCAGCGCCAGCGGCGCTACCAGCGCCAGGGCCATCAGGAATGCAGGGGCTTTGAATTTCATGAACGTGCTCAAGGGCGGCTTGCCAAGGGGGAGACTGCGCGGTGTTCAGACACGACGACAGTGCCGAAAGTTGCCGGATTTGTCATCCGCCCACGATCGGTGGAAAACCAGCCTAGCCGGGCCGGTGTAGCAAATTGTGAATGCAGGGGGTAGCGCCGGGCCATGCCCGGCGAGTGCAGCAGAAGACAGATGGGTCAAAGGCGTGCGAACCAAGGTTCGCACCCACCGGGGCGGTTCGCCCCCCTCAGGAAACGCCGGCGCCCTTGGCCTGCACGTCGGCGTGGTACGACGAGCGCACCATCGGGCCGGAGGCCACGTGGCTGAAGCCCAGTTCGTAGCCGTAGTCTTCCAGCGCCTTGTAGTCTTCCGGGGTCCAGTACTTCAGCACCGGGTGGTGGTGCGCGGTCGGCTGCAGGTACTGGCCGATGGTGATCATGTCCACGTCGTGGGCACGCAGGTCACGCATGGTGGCCTTGATCTGCTCGAATTCCTCGCCCAGGCCCAGCATGATGCCGCTCTTGGTCGGCACCGACGGGTGCTGCGCCTTGAAGTTCTTCAGCAGGTTCAGCGACCACTGGTAATCGGCACCGGGGCGCACGTTGCGGTACAGGTCCGGTACGGTTTCGATGTTGTGGTTGAACACGTCCGGCGGGTTCTGCGCCAGGATTTCCAGCGCGCGCTCCATGCGGCCCTTGCCGCGGAAGTCCGGGGTCAGCACTTCGATGCGGGTGCCCGGCGACTTCTCGCGGATGGCGGTGATGCAGTCGACGAAGTGCTGGGCACCACCGTCGCGCAGGTCATCGCGGTCAACGCTGGTCACCACCACGTACTTCAGGCCCATGTCGGCCACGGTCTGGCCCAGGCTGGCCGGTTCGTTGGCATCGGGCGGCTTGGGGCGGCCGTGGGCCACGTCGCAGAACGAGCAGCGGCGGGTGCAGACTTCGCCCAGGATCATGAAGGTGGCGGTGCCGTGGCCGAAGCATTCATGGATGTTCGGGCAGCTGGCTTCCTCGCACACCGTCACCAGGCGGTTCTCGCGCAGCTTGGCCTTCAGGTTCTGCACGGCATTGCCCGAAGGAATGCGCACGCGGATCCACGACGGCTTGCGCAGCACCGGGGCATCGGCGAACTGCACCGGCGAACGGTTGATCTTGTCCCCGCCCATCTGCTTCACGCCCACCTGCAACGGTGCGGCGGTCGGCAGGTCGGCCTGCACGATCTGCAGGGGAATGGTGCGGGCGGTGGTCTCAGTCATGGCAGTTCCGGGGGGGCGGTCAGGCGGCCGCAGAAAGATCGGGCAGTTCGGGCGTGGGCTGCAGCAGCAGGCCAAACTGGCGGGCCAGGTTGTCCAGCAGCACCGGCTTGACGGCGTCCATCCCGGACGGGCCGCCCAAGTCTACCACCGAGGTCACCTGCAGCCCCTGGTAACCGCAGGGGTTGATGCGGTGGAAGGGTTCCAGATCCATGGACACGTTGAAGGCCAGGCCGTGGAAGGTACAGCCGCGGCGCACGCGGATGCCCAGCGCGGCGATCTTGGCCCCACCCACGTACACACCGGGGGCGCCTTCACGACGCTCGGCGCCGATGTTCCAGTCGGCCAGGGTGTCGATGATGGCCTGTTCGATACGGCACACGTAGTCGCGCACGCCGATGCCCAGCCGCGGCAGGCGCAGCAGCGGGTAGACCACGATCTGGCCGGGGCCGTGGTAGGTCACCTGGCCGCCACGGTCCACGTGCAGCACCGGAATATCGCCCGGGGCCAGCACGTGTTCGTCCTTGCCGGCCTGGCCCAGGGTGAACACCGGATCGTGTTCGACCACCCACAGTTCGTCGGCGTCGTCGTCCGTCCGCTGGTCGGTGAAGCGCTGCATGGCGCGCCAGACCGGTTCATAGGCCTGGCGGCCCAGGTCACGGACCACCGCCGGACGCGCCGGGCGGTTTTCGGGGGCGGCGTCGGCCGGGCAGCTGGCGGCTACACCGTCCACTTCACTTCCGGGTGGCCACGCAGCGCCTCATGGGCCACGTCGTACTGTTCGCGGTTCTCGGCCTGGAACACCAGGCGAACCGAAACATACTTGCCGTTGGTCGAATGCTTCCAGCTGATGCGCTCGTTCACCACGGTGATGCCCGCGGCCTGCAACAGGCGCGGAAGCTCGTGCTCGAGGCCGCGGTTGGCGGCGCCCATGGCACTGAGCTCGAACTGACCGGGGAACTGGAAGCCGTGGTCGGGGTTGTCGGACTTGATTTCCATGGGCCCATTATCGGGCCGGAAGGCAACAAACCCAAGAGTATTCATCAAAGTCGACAGCGGCACCGGCGAGCCGCTGCGTTGCAGGGGGCGAATGTGCCGGCCTGAGCCAGGCTGCTGGGCCAGCCTGCCGGGCCGGCCCCGGCAGGCAACGCGTGCCGGCCCGATGCCGGCACGCCAGCGGCCTACTTGGCCGTTTCCATCAGGGTGGAATTGACCCAGCCCTTGTTGCCCATTTCGTCTTCCACTTCCCACATGGTGCCGTCCTTCACACCGGTGGGGTACAGCAGCATGCCCGGCTCCAGCGCGCGCACCGCCGCACCGGTGCCCTTGGCGTTGGCCAGCAGGCGGCCAGCCTTCAGCATGGTCACGGCCTGGCCGGCATTGGCAGCGGAGGCATTGGCCGGCAGGCCGCCCAGCTCGGTCACCATGGTGCTGTAGGCCTGCAGATAGGCCAGGGTGATCACCTGGCCGATTTCGGTGTTGGCGTAGCCGCCCACGCCCATCGCGCCAATGCCGCCACCGCCGAACAGGCCGCCACCGGCGCCCCAGCCCAGGTCGGTTTTTTTGGAGTTGCCTTCAACGACCGCAACCTGCTCGGAGGAGCGCACATCGGTCAGGGTCAGGGTCACATCGGCGGTCTTCCTGCGGAAGTTCAGGCCACTTACGACAGAGCCGGCCTTGCCGCCGATCAGGCCGCCCACCAGGCCACCGATGGCACTGCCGCCAGCGTTGCTGTTCTGCGAGATCAGGTCCGGCACCAGAACGTAGTCGGCGGCCCGGATCTGGCCCTTGCCGATGTTGGACCGCCCGCGCAGCTGGCCTTGGCTGGCCAGCGCGCGCTCGGCCTGGGCCGCGGCCATGCCGACGCCACGGTCGACCAGGGTGAAGCACTTGGACTTGTTGACGAACACCTTGATCAGCTTCGAAGGCGCCGGCAGCTGCTGGCCGGTCCACCAGTTCACCGCGTCTTCCGATTCGATCACCGAGATGGAACCGAGCGGCTTGGTGCAGACCGGAATCTCGGCCTGGCCCTTCTTGCTCTGCTGCTGGGCAGAGGTGCGGCTGTTGGCAAAGCTGTCGCGCAGGCCGGCCGACGCCGGGGCACTGACCGCGACCAGCGCAGCACCCAGCAGCACGCAGCCCAACGCAGGGGGGAGCGAATTCGATTTTTTCATTTGAGTCATCCAGCACCTCGCTGTGGGCGAAGCACATTCCATGGTTTGAGAAAGGGTCCAGGACCTGGATCCGTTGCGACGCCCCCCTCAGGCGCCGGCGCAGGAGGTATGGCACGCCTGCGCCGCACGCCACAACCGCAGCTGACTGCCAATGCCGATGACGACACACGTGGCACACGCCCCCTGCCGGCACCCCGCCTGCGCCGCGCCCCCCGCCACGTATGGCTGTGCCAGTGGGACAACGTTGTTTTCGGAACAGACATGTGAGCGTCATGTGGTCGTTTTGGCCGCTGCCTGGATGTACCGTGTCGCGGCATAAAACGACAAAAGAACCCGCACCCGATGAGCTCCCCTTCCCAACACCGCCTCGCAGCCCTCGGGCTGTCGGGTCTGCTCGCTGCCACCCTCCCCCTAGCTGCCCAGGCCGCCGAACAGTGCGGCCCGGATGCCATGCGCGACCACCCGCCGCAGGTGAACTTCCGCGTGGACAACGACCTGTTCGGCGGCAAGGACCAGGACCAGGGCTACACCAACGGCGCCCAGCTCACCCTGGTCTCGCCCAATCTGGTGGACTACACCGACGACCCCTGCCTGCCGAAGATGGCGCGCTGGGTGAACCGGCACCTGGAACGGCTGCACCCGGGTGAGTTCGAGCAGCAGAACATGATCTTCAGCCTGGCCCAGGGCATCTTCACCCCCACCGATTTCACCCGGAAGGACCTGATCGAGGACGACCGCCCCTATGCCGGCGTGCTGATCGCCAGCTTCGGCTACAACGCGCGCCGCGGCGACCGCCTGCAGACCACCCAGCTGGCGCTGGGCGTGGTGGGCCCGTGGGCACAGGGCAAGCAGGTGCAGAACGCCGTGCACGATCTGCTGGGTGACGAGAAATTCCAGGGCTGGGACAACCAGCTGCACAACGAACCGGTGTTCATGCTGACCCACGAACGCATGCGCCGCTGGCCGGGCGATGCCACCGAAAATGCCGGCGGCTGGGGCTGGGATGCGATCACCCACTACGGCGGTGCGATCGGCAACCTGGCCACCCACGCCAATGCCGGCGCCGAAGTGCGCTTTGGCTGGAAGCTGCCCGACGACTTCGGCAGCACCCCGCTGCGCCCGGCCGGCGAAAACACCGCGCCGACCCGCGGCGGCCGCCCGGCCGGCTGGTCGTGGCACCTGTTCGCCACCACCGATGCCTCGTGGGTGATCCGCGATATCACCCTGGACGGCAACACCTTCCGCAACAGCCACAGCGTGGACAAGCGCAACTTCGTGGCGCTGGGCGGCTACGGCCTGGCGGTGATGAGGGGCCGCTGGAAGTTCGCCCTGGCCCGTTACCACAGCACCCGCGAGTTCGACGGCCAGCGCGAAGCGCCGGTGTTCGGCAGCTTCACCATCAGCCGCTCGCTGTAGGCGAGCGGCTGATGGTGAAGCGGGTAGGTGCCGACCGTTGGTCGGCACACCGGATTGAATCGCTCGCTTAGGCGAGCGGCTGATGGTGAAGCGGGTAGGTGCCGACCGTTGGTCGGCATACCGGATTGAATCGCTCGCTGTAACCGGGGTTGTAGAGTCGAGCCATGCTCGACTGCATTCACCATCAGTCGAGCATGGCTCGACTCTACAAGAAACGAAAAAGGCCGGCTTTCGCCGGCCTTTTCATTCACCACGCAGGTGCGTGGATCATTCCGATTCCCACCACATCCAGAAGCTGTCCCACAGGCGCTTGAAGAAGCCAGCCTGTTCAACAGCCGCCACGGCCACCAGCGGGGCTTCCGCCACCACCTTGCCGTCCAGGGTGACCTTCACGGTGCCGATCTGCTGGCCAGCGGTGAACGGTGCTTCCAGGGTCTTGGGCACGTCGATGCTCGGCTTCAGGTCGTTGTAGCGGCCGCGCGGCACGCTCACCAGCATCGGCTGGGCCACGCCCAGCTGCACCTTGTCGGTGGTGCCCTTCCAGACCTTGTGCTCGGCCACGGCCTTGCCCGGCTCGTACAGGCGGTGGGTTTCGAAGAAGCGGAAGCCCCAGTTCAGCAGGGCCAGGCTGTCATCGGCACGCTGCTTTTCCGACGAACCACCCAGCACCACCGCGATCAGGCGCTGGTCGCCGCGCTGCGCCGAGCTCATCAGGCAGTAGCCGGCTTCGGAGGTGTGGCCGGTCTTGATGCCGTCCACGCTGCCATCGCGCCACAACAGCAGGTTGCGGTTGGGCTGCTTGATGTTGCCGACCTGGAATTCCTTGATCTTGTTGTAAGCGTAGGTTTCCGGGTAATCGCGCACCATCGCCCGGCCCAGCAGGGCCAGGTCGTATGCGGTGCTGTGGTGGCCTTCGGCGGTCAGGCCGTGGGCGTTCACGAAGTGCGAGTTCTTCATGCCGATCTTGGCGGCGTAGCTGTTCATCAGCGAAGCAAAGGCTTCTTCGCTGCCGGCCACGTGTTCGGCCAGGGCGATGGCGGCGTCGTTGCCCGACTGGATCGCCATGCCCTTTTCCATGTCTTCCAGGCGCGCGGTCTGGTTCACAGGGAAGCCGCTGTAGCTGCCGTCGGTGCCCGCGCCGCCTTCGCGCCAGGCGCGCTCGCTCATCATCACCTGGTCATCCGCACGCACCTTGCCGTTCTTGACCTCGGCGGCGATGACATAGGAGGTCATGACCTTGGTGATGCTGGCCGGGGCCAGTTCTTCGTGCACGTTCTCGCCGGCCAGCACCTGGCCGGTGGCGTAATCCATCAGGACCCACGCCTTGGAAACAGTCGGCACCGGGGCCGGCGGCGTGGCCACGGTGGCCGGCGCAGCGGCGGCGGCAGGTGCCGGGGTGGCCGGGGTCGGCAGGGGGGTCTGGGCGGAAGCCAGACCGACCACCAGGGTGGCGGCCAGGGCAGTGGCGGCGGAACGGAAATTCATGGGACAGCAGGCTCCAGGGACGGCCAGGATGGAGGGTGGTACGAAGCGGCCATTGT
The DNA here is from genome assembly GCF_003086875.1 of Stenotrophomonas sp. ZAC14D2_NAIMI4_6. Classification (NCBI taxonomy): domain Bacteria; kingdom Pseudomonadati; phylum Pseudomonadota; class Gammaproteobacteria; order Lysobacterales; family Lysobacteraceae; genus Stenotrophomonas; species Stenotrophomonas sp. ZAC14D2_NAIMI4_6. The sequence goes on from NZ_CP025996.1 coordinate 3,698,681, forward strand.
AAGGCCGACGGGGCGGAGGCCGGCAGCACCGGCCCCGGTCGAATCAGTCTTTGACGATCTGCGGTGCGCCCAGGCCCAGACCGGCGATGCGGCCGACAAGTTCCGCGGCGCTGGCATGGTCGGTGGCGGGTACGCGCAGACGGAACAGGGTGCGGCCGCCGGCGGCGATGTCGCTGATGGTGGCGCCGACGATGCCGGCCGCGTTCAGCTGGCCCATGGCACGGGTGGCGTTGTCGCGGCTGGAAAAGCTGGCCACCTGCACCATCACCGCACCCACAACCTGCTGCGACAGAGTGGGCGCGGGGGCCGGCGTGCTGCGTGCCGGGGCGGCAGCTGCGCGCGGTGCGGCGGCGGCCACGGCCACCGGTGCACGCGGCGCCGGGGCGCTGGGCGGCAGCGCGCTCACTGCCACGTCCGGCAGGGTGCTGCTGGCAGCCTGGGTGGTGGCCGGCTGGCCACGTGCGGGCATGGCATCGGCAGGCAGGCGCTGCACCAGGCGGTCGATATCGCTGGCCGGCGTGCTGCGCGCTGCTGCTGTGGGGCGTGCCGAGGCCGCCGCCGTGGCGGCAGCGGCTTCGGCGGCACGGCGCTCGCGGCGCGACGGCTTCTGCGCCAGCAGGTTGCCTTCGCCCGGCTGCAGCGCGCGCACTTCCACATTGCCGGTGCCGCGCTGGGTGATGCCCAGGCGCACGGCGGCGGCATAGCTCAGGTCCACCACGCGGCCATCGTGGAACGGACCACGATCGTTGACGCGCACGATCACCGATTCGCCGTTGTCCAGGTTGGTCACGCGGGCGAAGCTGGGCAGCGGCAGCGTCTTGTGTGCGGCGGTGAACTGATACATGTCGTAGACCTCGCGGTTGGAGGTCAGGCGGCCATGGAACTTGGCGCCGTAATACGACGCGGTACCGCGCTCGACATAGTCATGGGTGTCGTCCAGCACTTTGTACGACTTGCCCAGCACCACATACGGCGATTTGTTGCCGATGGTCGAGCGTTCGACCGCGGTCACTTCCGGCTCGGGAATGCAGGCCACGTTGGGCACGTAGCTGGGGGTGCTGTCCTTCACCCCGGGCTTGTACAGGCCACCGGCGGTGTAGTTGCCGCGCGTGCTCAGGTCTTCGGTGGCCGCCGCATAGGGCGAACCGTCCGGGCAGTGCGCCGGGCGCCCGCCCTTGCCCTGCACCACCGTGCCCGCCACCTTGCCGCCGTGGCCGACGCTGGGCTTGTTCGGCGCGCTGCTGCACGCCGCCAGTGCGAGTACTGCCAGTGCGGGAACCAGCCATCTGATGTTCATGCCGGGGGCAGCTCCTGTCCGGCAATGGCCTGCGACAACTGGTGCACGGCCATCGCGTACATCTTCGAAAGGTTGTAGCGGGTAATGGCGTAGTAGTTCTGGAAGCCCAGCCAGTACTGCTTGCCGGTGCTGCCTTCCAGGGTGATGGGCGTTGCGGTGGCGCCCGCCGGGACCGGCGCGCTGGGCTGGTAGCCGCGCTGCGCCAGGTCGGCCAGCGACCAGGTGGGCATCCACTCGGTGGGGTTGAACTCCTCGCGGCCCGGCGCCAGCGTGGCCGGTACGACCACGGGGCCGCCGCGCACCCAGCCGCCCTTCTTCACGAAGTAGTTGGCGATGGACGAGAACACATCGTCGTAGCTGGTGAACAGGTCACGGCGGCCATCGCCGTTGCCGTCCACGGCGTAGTCCAGATAGCTGGACGGCATGAACTGGCCCATGCCCATCGCCCCGGCGTAGCTGCCCTTGAGCGTGGTGATGTCCAGCTTTTCTTCGCGGCCCAGTTCGAACAGCTTGGCCAGTTCATCGCGGAAGAACAGTTCGCGGCGCACTTCGCGTTCCAGCTTGGCCGGGTCGCCACTGCGCGGGTAATAGAACGCCAGGGTGTACAGCGCATCCAGCACGCGGTGGTTGCCGGCGTTCTTGCCGTAGCTGGTTTCCACGCCGATGATCGCCACGATCACTTCGGCCGGCACGCCAGTGCGCTGCTGCACGCGGTCCAGTTCGGCACGGTGTTCGGCCAGGAAAGCGCGGCCGCCGTCGATGCGCGCCTTGCTGATGAACATCGGCCGGTATTCGTTCCACGGCTTCACCCGTTCGGCCGGGCGGGCCATGGCGGCAATGATGGGCTGGCGCACCTGCGCCTGGTCCAGCACGGCGCTGATCTGCTGCGGTGCCAGGCCGTAGCGCTTGGCGGTATCGGCAATGAAGTTGGCGCGCGCGGTTTCAAACGGTACCGGGGTCAGATCCACCGGCGGTGCGGTGCTGGCGGCAGCTTCCGGCGCGGCTTCGGCCGGGCCCTGCGGCTTGCTGGCCGGGTGGCGCGGCGAACTGCTGGCCTGCGGAGACGACGGTGGGGACGTCGGCTGGGTCGCGCAGGCGACCAGGCCGAGGGTGAGCATGCAGGCCAGAGTGCGTCGAATCATCACCGCAGGTTAGCAGGTCATGGATGAATTAAAACCCCTAACACCATGAATCACAACGATTTGCCTGCAGGCAGACGCTTTTGTGAAAACGGTGTGAGTGACCTGCCGCATTCAGAAACAGAGGTGGCCGGTTGCGTCCCCATCCCCGCAGACGCAACCGGCGACCGGATCCGGTCGGTACTTGCGCGGCTGCCGCTCCCCAGTGGCAGTGCTCCGCGCTCCCTGTACCCGTTGGATCAGTACTGCTTTCCCGCCCGGCGCCCCTCGCGCTGCATCAGTGATGGCGCGCCGTGCCGAACGGGCCGCCATTGTGCAGGCCGATTGCGACAAATCTATTGATCAAGATCAACACCGGGTCAAAGTGTGATTGGTCGCCCACTTTTATTGGAACTTCGTCAGCGAGTGGGCGTTCACGCGGGGTTACGCAAACGCTTACAGAAACGGGTTTGCGCAGATTCAGGTGGCGAACGCCGGGGAATGGCGGCGGTTTCGCGCGGCGCGTCGTGTCGCTTTCGCCGCTACGGGCGCATCGCGTTGCGGACTTCTGACGAATTCGACTTTCAAACTTTCCTCATTGGTGCGGCGGGCGCGGCGTGCGAAACATGCGGGGCCACCGACAACAGGTGGCACGGGCTTGCAATCCCGTAGGACCAACGCGTTGTTTACGCTTGCCAGTCGGCGTCGTCTTTTCCGTGTGGGCGACGCCGGCTGGCAATCCGTCCGTGCGTCTCTGGCGGGCGGTGCGTGGGGGCCTTGTGCCCGCCGGTTCTTCGCCGTTGGTCCCCGGTATTGCAACCACGCATCGCCTGCCACCCTCGCCCTGCGTGCGGGGTGGCGGATCTGCCTGCCGCGCGAGGATCCTGCCATGACGCTTTCGCCGTACCCGTACCTGTTCGCCACCCTGGGCGACGCCGCCCATCAACTTCCGGCCGACATCGCCCGCGCCCTGGAAACCACACTGACCGCCCACCAGGCGGCCAATAGCGAAGACGGCACTACCCTGCTGGGCGCCCTGCGGCGCATTCGTCAGGTGGACGCCGCCGATGGGCAGGCCTGGCAAGGGCGGCAGCACACGCCGGGGCAGCGCATGGCGCTGGCGCGCATCGACCGCGCCAACAGCGGCCTGACCTTCCTGCTGGAACTGCTGCATGCCGCCGAACGCGTGCGGGTGGACGGCGACGAAGCCCAACAACTGGGAGACGACGCCCGCGAGGGCTTGCTGCTGGCCTGCCGGGGGTTGTCCGAATACGTGGATGTGCAGTTGCGCGTGGCGTGAGCGGAACGCGTACTGGCTGTTGGCTGTTGGCTGTTGGCTGTTGGCTGTTGGCTGTTGGCTGTGGGCTGTGGGCTGTTGGCTGTTGGCTGTTGGCTGTTGGCTGTGGGCTGGGTGGAGCAACTGTGTTGTGGGATGGGATTTTGGCCGTCTGGCAGACAGGCACGGCAAAGCCGGCTGCCGGCCGGCAGCCGCTGCCGTGCGCCCTGGGCTTGCCTCAAGCGGGGATCGGTCCGCTTTCAGCGTCGCGCACGCGGGCGTTGAGGATGACCAGCATCTTGCGCATCACGGCCACGATGGCCACTTTCCCTTCCTTGCCGCGGGCCCGCAGCGACCGGTAAAAGTCCCGCAACCGCGGCTCATGTCGCATGGCCGACATGGCCGCCATGTAGAGCACCTGGCGGATCTCGGCCCTGCCGCCGTGGATGCTTCGTCTCCCTCGCATGGTTCCGCTGTCGTGGGAGATCGGCGCTACGCCGACCAGGCTGGCAATGGCCTTTCCGCTGATCTGCCCCAACTCAGGCAGGTAGCTGGCCAATACCGCCTGCAATGCCGGGCCAACCCCTTTCATCGACTTCAGCACTGCCAGTTGAGGCTGCTGCGCGACCTGTTCGGCGATCTCTTTGCCCAGCCGCTCGACCATTGTCTGCAGGCGGATGATGCTGCCTTGCATCAGCCGGCGTAGCTCGCGGTCAGTCACCATTTCCTGCTGCTGGCGGGCCACGGTCAGTGCCTGCATCGTCTGTCGACGCGCCCGCACAAACTCGCGCAGCTTCCGTTGCCAGGGCTCCAGCGGCTGATAGGAAGGCAGCTCGACCAGCGCGGCCATCTGCGCCAATACAAGAGCGTCCAAGCGGTCCGTCTTGGCCGCTTTACCCAGCCCCTGAGCCAGTCTGCGTGCACGCAGGGCGTTGGCGCGGATCACCGGATGGCCGGCCTTGTGAAGAAAGTCCAGGACAGCCTGCTCATAGCCGCCGGTGGCTTCTAGAACGATCTGAATGGCCGGCCGCGTCCTCAACCAAGCGTCCAATTCAGCATAGCCAGAAGGGCTATTGCTGACCTGCAGGGTCTCACCGTCTGTCGTGCCGATATCCAATCGGCGCTTGCTCACATCAATCCCGATCCCGTTCATTGCCCGACTCCGTATAGTCTGGAAGGGTCGAGAGCTCCCCCGCTTGCCCAGTCTTATCGCTTCGAGTGTCCAGCTCCAGCAACTGTTCGGGCGGATCAAGGGAGAATCCGGCGTGGGCGCCAAGCTCCATGGCGATCGTCGAGATCCAGGCTTACACGGCGGCCCACGCCGGCTCTCGACACCTACGCTGCCAGATTTCCATCAGATAAGGCAGCTAGCGGATCAAGGGAGAATCCGGCGTGGGCGCCAAGCTCCATGGCGATCGTCGAGATCCAGGCTTACACGGCGGCCCACGCCGGCTCTCGACACCTACGCTGCCAGATTTCCATCAGATAAGGCTTAGCCGCGCCATCCATGGCGCGGATACCCCCGCGAACCCAACCCGCCCCGCCCCTGACAGTCTCCCGGTGCGTCCGGATGATTCACGGCATGCGTGGATGAACTCTGTCCGGCGAACGACGCTCCTGTAGAGCCGAGCCATGCTCGGCTGCGAGCAAGCGCAGCGCCGCGACCCGCTTTCCGCTCTTCCTTCTTCACTCCGTGGCTGGCGCGCACGGAACCTGTCCGTGGCCGGGCGGGCGGGTTGGCGGGTCCGCAGGCGCCAGGGATGGATTTACGGCGTGTCCCGCCAGCCCGACCTCGCATATCTGCAGTCGAGCGAGCTCGACTCTACGCTGCCGGTCGGTGGTAGATCCACGCCACGCGTGGATGGACTCTGTCCGGCAAACGATGCCCCTGTAGAGCCGAGCCATGCTCGGCTGCGAGCAAGCGCAGCGCCGCGACCCGCTTTCCGCTCTTCCTTTTTTCACTCCGTGGCCGGGCGCGCACGGAACCTGTCCGTGGCCGGGCGGGGTGGGCTGGCGGGACCGCAGGCGCCAGGGATGGATTTACGGCGTGTCCCGCCAGCCCGACCTCGCATATCTGCAGTCGAGCGAGCTCGACTCTACCCTGCCGGTCGGTGGTAGATCCACGCCATGCGTGGATGAACTCTGTCCGGCAAACGACGCCCCTGTAGAGCCGAGCCATGCTCGGCTGCGAGCAAGCGCAGCGCCGCGACCCGCTTTCCGCTCTTCCTTCTTCACTCCGTGGCTGGCGCGCACGGAACCTGTCCGTGGCCGGGTGGGGTGGGCTGGCGGGACCGCAGGCGCCATGGATGGCGCCTACGAGCCTTATCTGATGGAAATCTGGCAGCGTAGGTGTCGAGAGCCGGCGTGGGCCGCCGTGTAAGCCTGGATCTCGACGATCGCCATGGAGCTTGGCGCCCACGCCGGATTCTCCCTTGATCCGCCCGA
>NZ_CP025996.1:3704916-3706350 GCF_003086875.1 Stenotrophomonas sp. ZAC14D2_NAIMI4_6
TGAAGTGACCCCCGGGAGTTGGACACCTGATCCGACCCCGAGGTTTGCATGAATAGATATGAGGTTTGTTTCAAATTACAGGTCGCCAAGGAGGCCTGTAACACCTCCACATCGGTCAAGGCGGTTGCCCGCCGCCATGGCCTGGAGTTTTCCACAGTCAGGCGGTGGGCCGCGACCTACCGACTGCATGGGCGACCGGGGTTTGACCGCAAACCCCGGTCCTACGATCTCCAGTTCAAGCTGGCCGTCCTGGAGAAGATGAGCCAGGACGGCATGTCCGCGCGCGAGGCGACCACCTTCTTCCAGATTGGCGATGCCGGCGCAGTGGGGCTGTGGCGGCGCCTGTATGCTGAGAGGGGTGCCCAAGCGTTGGCACCGCCACCATTACCGCCTCAAAAGCCGATGAAAAAGACCCGCTCGTCCAAGCCCGCCGAGGACATGAGCCGCGATGAGCTCCTCAAGGAAGTGGCCTACCTGCGTGCGGAGACCGCTTACCTAAAAAAACTCGATGCCTTGATCCGGGAAGAGCAGGCGGCGCAGCGCGCAAAGCGCAAGCCATCCAAGGATTGAGGCAGACCTACGCGCTGCCGCTGTTGCTCGAGGCGGCTGAGCTCTCTCGCAGCACGTTCTATTACCAGATCAATGCCTTGGCCCATCCCGACGGGGGCGAGGAGGAACTGCGTGAGCGCATCCGCTCGATCTACGACAAGCACCAAGGGCGCTACGGCTACCGCCGCATAACGTTGGAGCTGGCCAATCAGGGCGAAGCCATCAACCACAAGCGGGTGCAGCGGCTGATGACCGAACTGGGCCTGCGCTCGCGGGTACGCATCAAGCGCTATCGCGCGTTCAAGGGAGCGGCCAATGTCGTGGTTCCCAACGACCTGGGCCGCCAGTTTGAGGCTGAGATGCCCAATCGCAAGTGGGTGACCGATGTAACCGAGTTCAAAGTGCAGGGCATGAAGCTCTATCTTTCGCCGATCATGGACCTCTACAACGGCGAAATCGTGGCATACCAGATGAAGCGCCGGCCCGTGTTTGACCTGGTGGGTGAAATGCTGGACCAAGCGATCAGGAGGCTTTCACCGGAAGATCGTCCGATGATCCACTCCGACCAAGGCTGGCACTACCAGCACGAAAACTACCGCCATAAGCTCGAAAAGCACTCGCTGAAACAGAGCATGTCCCGGCGTGGCAACTGCCTGGACAACGCGGCCATGGAAAGCTTCTTCGGGACCCTGAAGTCGGAATTTTTCTACCTGAACACCTTTGACAGCATCGATAGCCTGGAAGCTGGGCTGGTGGAGTACATCCGGTACTACAACGAGAATCGTATCCGCTTGAAACTAAAGGGCTTGAGCCCCGTACAGTACCGGGAGCAGGCCGCGCTGGCCGCCTGATCCCCCACCTGTCCAACTTCAGGGGGTCATTTCA
>NZ_CP025996.1:3706450-4168966 GCF_003086875.1 Stenotrophomonas sp. ZAC14D2_NAIMI4_6
AGCAAGCTCGACTCTACAAGGGCAAAAGCGTAGTCGAGCACCGTCGTCGGTATGCGACGAAGGCAAAAGCGTAGTCGAGCACCTTCGTCGGCATGCGACGAAGGCAAAAGCGCAGTCGAGCACCATCGACGGTACGCGACGAGGGCCAAAGCGCGGTCGAGCACCGGCATCGGTATGCGGCGAAGGCAAAAGCGCAGTCGAGCACCGGCGTCGGCACGCGACGAAGGCCAAAGCGTAGCCGAGCACCATCGTCGGCACGCGACGAGGGCCAAAGCGTAGTCGAGCACCATTGACGCTACGCGACGAGGGCCAAAGCGCAGTCGTGCGCCGGCATCATGCATCGGGGTCAGATCCCGTTCCCCGGAGAGAGCGATCCGCCCCCAAAGGTGTCAGCCGTAGCCGCCGTGCACGGGGTTGTGGCTGCGCACGGCCATCACCAGGCCGAAGCCGGCCAGCAGCGATACGGCGGACGTGCCGCCGTAGCTGATCAGCGGCATCGGTACGCCCACCACCGGCAGCAGGCCGGAAATCATGCCGCCGTTCACCAGCACATAGACGAAGAAGGCCAGGCCGGTGGCCCCGGCCAGCAGGCGCGAATAGGAATCGCGCGACTGGCTGGCGATCCACAGGCAGCGCCCGATCACCACCAGGTACAGCGCCAGCACGGTGGCCACGCCGATCCAGCCGAATTCTTCGCTCAGCACCGAGAACGCGAAGTCGGTGGTCTGTTCGGGAATGAAGTTCAGGTGCGACTGCGAGCCCTCGCCCCAGCCCTTGCCGTCGAAGCCGCCGGAACCGATCGCGATCTTCGACTGGATGATGTTCCAGCCGGCGCCCAGGGCGTCCATCTCCGGGTCCAGGAACATCATGATGCGGTCCTTCTGGTACGGCCGCAGCAGCCAGAACCAGGCCACCGGCGCCACCGCGGCCACGCCGCCCACGCCCAGCCCCACCCACCACCACGGCAGGCCGGCCAGCAGCAGCACGAACACGCCACTGGCCGCGATCAGCACGCCGGTGCCGAAGTCGGGCTGCAGCATCACCAGGCCGGTAGGCACGCCGATGATCACCAGCGCCATCAGCACGGTGTTGAAGCGTGGCGGCAACGGCATCTTGTGCAGGTACCAGGCCACCATCATCGGCAGGCTGACCTTCAGCAGTTCGGCCGGCTGCAGGTAGAAGAACTTCAGGTCCAGCCACTGCCGCCCGTACTTGCCGGTGCCCAGTACGAACACCGCCAGCAGCGGAATCATCGAGATCGCATAGATCATCGGCGTGGCCGAGCGGATACGCAGGATCGGCACGCGCGAAATGGCCCACAGCGCGGCCAGGCCGACAATGAAGCGGGCGCCCTGCGCCATCACCAGGGTGTCGCCACCGGCGCTCTTCAAGGTGGCCAGGCCAATGGCCATCAAGGCGCCCAGGGCCAGGCACAGCACCCAGTCCAGGGTGCTGAAGAAGCGGCGCAGCATGTCGCCGGCCCAGCGCAGGAACACTCTCATCGCGAAGCCTCGGCGGCAGGGGGGCGCGGCGCGCTGGGGGCGGCGGCCGCCGCTGCAGGCGGCACCGGCGTGGGCTCGGGGGCAGGCGCAGGTGCAGGCACGCCCACCAGCACCGGCCGTTCGGCCAGCAGCGCGGCGGCGGCATCGCCGGCCGGGCGCGCGTTCACGTCTTCGTTGTCGAACGCGGTGGTGCCGATGGCGGTGGTGCCACGCTCGCTGTCCAGCGGCTGCATGCCTTCGGGCATCTTGCCCAGCAGCCAGGCATCGAAGATCTTGCGCGCGATCGGCGCCGCGGCCGAACCACCGTAGCCGCCGCCTTCCACGGCAATGGCCAGGGCGATCACCGGCTGTTCGGCCGGCGCGAAACCCACGAACAGCGCGCGGTGGCGCAGGTGCATGGGCAGGCTCTTGGGGTTTACCGCCGCGGTGCCCTTGCGGCTGATCACCTGCGCGGTACCGGTCTTGCCGGCCATGCTGTACGGCGCGCCGACGGCCATGCGCGCGGCGCTGCCGCCGGGCTGCATGGTGGCCATCATGCCTTCGCGCACGGCCTGCACGTTGTTCGGATTGGGGCTGACCGGTTTGCTCGGCCCGGCTTCGGTGGTCACCCAATCATGGTCGAAGCCGGCGCGCTGCTGCATGACCAGGTGCGGGGTGCGCAGCTGGCCGTCGGCCAACGCGCTGACGCCGCGCGCCAGCTGCAGCGGGGTGACCTTCCAGTCGCCCTGGCCGATGCTGATGTTGACCGTATCACCGGGGTACCAGCGCTCCTTGCGGCTCTTGGCCTTGTAGGCCGGCGACGGCAGGATGCCGCCGATCTCGCCGGTCAGGTCGATGCCGGTCGGCGCGCCGAAGCCGTAGTACTCCATGTAATGGTCGAAGCGCTCGATGCCCAGGTCCAGGGCCAGCTTGTAGTAGTAGGTGTTCACCGACTGCGCGATCGACTTGCGCAGATCGGTCCAGCCATGGCCGCCGCGGTGCGAATCGCCCCAGCCGCGGCTGGTGCCCGGCAGGTAGAACATGCCGGTGGACAGCACCTTGTCTTCCGGCCGGCGCACGCCCGAATCCAGGCCGGCCAGGCCGATCAACGGCTTCAGGGTGGAACCGGGGGCCACGCCGCCCAGCACCAGGCGGTTGAACTGCGGCCGCGACGGGTTCTCGTTCAACGCCTTGAAGTCGGCATGGGAAATGCCGTTGACGAACAGATTCGGGTCGTACGACGGCAGGCTGACCATCGCCAGCACTTCACCGGTGCGCGGGTCCATCGCCACGGCCGAGCCTTCCTGCTCGCCGAAGGCGGCGACCATGGCGCGCTGCAGGTCGGCATCGATGGACAGGCGCAGATCGGCACCGGACTGCGCGGCCACCCGGCCGATGGTGCGGATGGCCCGCCCCTGCACGTTGGTTTCCACCTGCTCGTAGCCGACCTTGCCGCGCAGCTCGTGCTCGTAATAGCGCTCCAGGCCGGACTTGCCGATATGGGTCAGGGCCGCATTGCCCTCGCCCAGCATTTCCAGATCCTTGTCGTCCACCCGGCCGACGTAGCCGATGATGTGCGCGAACAGGTCGCCGTAGGGGTAGCGACGGGTCAGGTAGGGTTCCAGCTCCACGCCGGGGAAACGCCAGCGGTCCACTGCGAACCGCGCCATTTCCTCGTCGGTCATGCGCAGCTTCAGGGTGACCGGCAGGAACTTGCGGCGCGCCTTGCGCGATTTGTTGAACGCTTCCAGCTCTTCCGGGCTGATGCTGATGATCTTCGCCAGCCCTTCCAGGGTGGCGTCCATGTCCTTCACCTTGTCCGGGGTCACGTCCAGGCGGAAGGCCGGCACGTTCTCGGCCAGCAGGCGGCCATTGCGGTCGTAGATCATGCCGCGCCCGGGCACCACCGGCCGCGGTTTGATGCGGTTGGCTTCCGAACGCGTGGCGTAGATGTCGTGGTCCAGCACCTGCAGCTTGAAGTACCAGCCACCCAGGCCGAGCAGACAGACCAGCACGCCCAGGAAGCCCAGCGCCGCGCGGCGGCGGAACTGCTCGGCTTCAGCGTGCGGGTTCTTCACCTGCCGGCGCGGAATCATGGCTCAGCGCCCACGCTTGCCGAAGCGCACCGCGTCCAGCAGCACGAACACCAGCGGCCACAGGCCCATGCCCAGCAGCGGTGCCCACCAGTACGACCACGGCAGGGTCGGTTCGTCCACCACGATGTGGACCAGCGCGCTGACGATGCGGTCGTTGAACAGCAGGCCGCCGATGGCCAGCATCTGCTGCGACATCGGGAAGAAGCGGATGCGGGCGCGGAAGCGCTGCAGGATGAAGGCCAGCATGACCAGGCGCAGGGCCTGTTCGCCCAGCACCCCGCCGTACAGCAGGTCGGCCACCACGCCGCTGGCGAAGGCGATGCCCAGGCCCACGCGTTCGGGGGCTTCGATCACCCAGTAGGCCAGCACCAGCGCCAGCCAGTACGGGCGCAGCGGCTGCAGCAGCGCCGGCAACGGCAGCAGGCCCAGCAGCAGCGCCACCACCAGGCTGGCCGGCAGCACCCACGGGTTGTCGCGCAGGCGGCTCATCGTGCGGGCTCCTGCGTGGTGGGCGCGGTGGGCGTTGCTGCAGTCGGAGCCGTCGGCGGCGGTGCAGACGGAGCCGAAGACGGAGCAGGTGCCGGAGCGGAGGCGCCCGGGGCGGCCGATGTGGCCGCGGCCGGCGCGCTGCCTGCCGGCTGCGGTTCGCTGCCGGCGGGAGCGTCGGCAGCCCCCATCTGAAGGCTCTGCCGCAGCGCCTGCGGAATCCGGATCGCCGCACCCGGGCGCAGGAGCAGTACGTCGCGACCGCGATCCAGCTGCGCTGCCGGCTTCAGTTCGCCCACCAGGAAGGCGTGGGTATCGTCCGGGCGCAGGCCGGTGATGGTGCCGACCGGGAAGCCGGCCGGGAAACGCCCGCCCAGGCCGGAGGTAACGATCTCATCGCCCACTTCCACGCCCGCGCTGAGCGGAATGTCACGCAGTTCCAGGGTATCGCCACGGCCATAGACGATCAGCCGCACGCCGTTGCGGGCCACGGTGACCGGCACGGCATGGTCGGGGTCGGTCAGCAGCAGCACGGTGGAGGTGCCACCGGTGGTGCTGATCACCTGCCCCATCAGGCCACCGGCGTCGATCACCGCCTGGCCCACATGCACGCCTTCGCGGCTGCCGGCATCGAGCACCAGGCGCTGCTTCACCGGGTCCAGGTCGATATCCAGGATCGGCGCCAGCTGCACGTCCAGCCCGCTGCGCTCGGCCACGTTCAGCAGTTCGCGCAGCTGGGCGTTGTCCAGTGCGGCGGTCTGCAGGCGGGTCAGGCGCGCATTGGCCAGCAGCAGCTGGTTGCGCAGTTCGCGGTTCTCGGCCACCAGCTGGCCATGGCTGGCCGCGCTGTCCTTCACCTGGCTGCCCAGCTTGCCGGGCAGGCCGGCCAGCGACCACACCGGCTGCACCAGGCTGTTGGCCTGTTCGCGCAGGCGCGCCAGCCAGCCGGCCTGGTCATCCAGCACGATCAGGGTGATGGCCAGCGCCAGATAGGCCAGCAGCCGCAGCGGGCTGGCGGCATCACCGGAACGGGAGGCGACGGGGGGTCCGGCGTAGGGCGGCACGTCAACGATTCAACTGGCAGAAGGCGGAAGGGAAACATGCGGGCGCCCCGCCGGTGCGGGCCGGCCCATGCGGGCAGGCCGCACCCCGGAGGGGCGCTGCGGGCGGGAGCAGCCGGGACGGCTTATTCCGGCGCAAAGAACTCGTTGCCGTGCATGTCCACCAGCTCCAGCGCACGACCGCCACCGCGGGCCACGCAGGTCAGCGGATCGTCGGCCACCTGCACGTGCAGGCCGGTTTCCTCGGAAATCAGGCGGTCCAGGTCGCGCAGCAGGGCGCCACCACCGGTCAGCACGATGCCGCGCTCGGCCACGTCGGCGCACAGTTCCGGCGGGGTCTGTTCCAGCGCCAGCTTGACCGCGCTGACGATGCCCGACAGCGGCTCGTGCAGGGCTTCCAGCACCTCGTTGGAGCTGATCTTGATCATCTTCGGCACGCCCTCGGCCAGGTTGCGACCGGAGATTTCCATCTCGATCACTTCCGCCTGCGGGTAGGCGCAGCCCAGCTCCACCTTGATGCGTTCGGCGGTGGCTTCACCGATCAGCATGCCGTGGTTGCGGCGCACGTAGTTGGTGATCGACTCGTCGAAGCGGTCGCCGCCGATGCGCACCGAGGCCGAATAGACGATGCCGTTCAGCGAGATCACCGCCACTTCGGTGGTGCCGCCGCCGATATCGATGACCATCGAACCGCGGGCTTCGGTGACCGGCATGCCGGCGCCGATCGCGGCGGCCATCGGCTCTTCGATCAGGAACACATCACGGGCACCGGCTTCCTCGGCCGATTCCTTGATGGCGCGGCGCTCGACCTGGGTGGAACCGGCCGGCACGCAGACCAGCACGCGCGGGCTGGGGCGCAGCACGCGGGACTTGTGCACCTTCTTGATGAAGTGCTTGAGCATCGCCTCGGTGTAGGTGAAGTCGGCGATGACGCCGTCCTTCATCGGGCGGATGGTGGTGATGTGGCCCGGGGTACGGCCCAGCATCTGCTTGGCTTCGGCGCCTACGGCTGCCACCGAGCGGGTGCCACCAATGGCGCGGTCCTGGCGCACGGCCACGACCGACGGCTCGTTCAGCACGATCCCCTGCCCGCGCACGTAGATGAGGGTGTTGGCCGTGCCCAGGTCGATGGACAGGTCGTTGGAGAACATGCCACGGAGTTTCTTGAACATCTGAGGAAGGAGTCCTGAGGGGTGTCGTGCCCGCCGCGGGATGGCGAAAAAATGGGCAGAAATCGAGGCCGACAAGCCTAGCAACCCGCCTGCCGCCGAGCAAGGAAAAAACTAGCTGAACCCGCGTCTTCACAGGCTTTCGGCCTGATCGGGCATCACCCGGTTCTGGCCCTGAGCGGCACCAGCGGGTAACCTTTGCGCCGTCGGGCGCCCATGGGCGCCGTTTGCTTGCCCGCCGAAGCGGGCCGGCCCACCCCAAAATTCACCGCATAGGCTTACATCGATGTCCGCTCTGATCTGTGGTTCTCTTGCCTTCGACACCATCATGGTGTTCCCGGACCAGTTCAAGAATCACATCCTGCCGGACAAGGTGCACATCCTGAACGTGTCCTTCCTGGTCCCGCGCATGCGCCGCGAGTTCGGCGGCTGCGCCGGCAACATCGCCTACAACCTGCACCTGCTGGGCGGCGAGCCGATCCCGATGGGCACCGTGGGTTCGGATTTCGGCCCCTACCGCGAATACTTCGAAGGCCTGGGCATCGACCTGTCGCGCGTGCGCGTGATCGATGAGCTGTTCACCCCGCAGGCGTTCATCACCACCGACCACGACAACAACCAGATCACCGCCTTCCACCCGGGCGCGATGATGCGTTCGTACGAAAACCACGTGCGCGGCGTGCCGGGCGTGACCCTGGGCCTGGTCGGCCCGGACGGCCGCGAGGGCATGATCCAGAACGCGCAGGAATTCCACGAAGACGGCATCCCGTTCATCTTCGACCCGGGCCAGGCCATGCCGCTGTTCAACGGCCCGGAGCTGCGCGCGTTCATCGAGCAGGCCGACTACGTGGTGGTGAACGACTACGAGTCGAACCTGCTGCAGGAACGCACCGGCTGGGACGAGAAGGAGATCGTCAGCCGGGTGAAGGCCTACATCACCACCCGCGGCCCGAAGGGCGCGGTGATCCACACCCCGGAAAAGAGCTACGACATCCCGCCGGCGCACGAGCGCCGCGTGGTCGACCCGACCGGCTGCGGCGACGCCTTCCGCGCCGGCCTGATCTACGGCATCCAGAAGGGCTACGACTGGCTGACCATCGGCCGCATGGGCAACCTGATGGGCGCGCTGAAGGTCGAGCACCCGGGCACCCAGAACCAGCGCTTCACCTTTGACGAGTTCAACGAGCAGTTCAAGCAGCAATTTGGCTACGCGCTGAACGCCTAACCGAACGGCAATGCGCTGGGTCGGTGTCGACCTTGGTCGACACGCGCTTGGTAGGTGTCGACCTTGGTCGACACGCCGGGCATGGCCCGGCACGGTGGAATGATCAGCCCTGCCACGCCGCGTGCAACGCGCGGCAATCGGCGAAATGCCAATCCGCGCGGCCCGGCCACGGGTTGTCCGGCAGGTTGACCAGCACGGTGCGCGCACCGGCGGCGCGGCCACAGTCCAGATCGTAGGCGTGGTCGCCCACCATCACCGCCCCGCCTGCGCTGGCACCCCAGCGCCGCAGATGCTGCTGCACGCCATCGGGCGAGGGCTTGGGCACCGCTTCATCGCGGCCGATGATGGCGCCATCGTCGAACAGATCCCCTACCCCGATCGAATCCAGCGTCAGCTTGGCCAGCGCATGGTCGTTGCGGGTCAGGATGCCAAGCTGGCAGCCGGCCGCGGCCAGCGCACGCAGCAGCGCCACCGCCCCCGGCGCCGGCAGTGCGCCTGCGGCCAGCGCCCGCTCATGGTCCAGCAGCCAGGCGTGCTTCTGCGCCGCCTCCGCCGCCGGCAGGCCGGCCAGGTGCGCCAGGATGTCCGCACTGGGCGGGATGCCCAGCGCGCGCTTGATGCCGTCGAAATCGTGCATGGCCACGGTCAGCGTGCCATCCATGTCGAACACCCAGTGGCGCACGGCCGACAGGGGTGGTGCCGCCGTCGCGCGGGCCGTTACTTCCACCACGACGGCATGCGGCTGCTGTCCACGCCGCCGGTTTCGAACACCGCGGTGCGGGTGCCGCCGGCCTTCACCGGGAACTCGATGCGGATCGACTGGCCCTTCTGCGCCAGCTTCCACAGCGCCTTCTGGTCGGTGATGAACATCGCGATGGCCTCGTCGGTCTTCGGCCGCCACGCAGCCATCGATACTGGCTTGCCGCCGTCCACGGTCACCTTCACCGTGCACTGCGGGCAGCGGAAATCGCCGGCCTGCAGCACCAGGTAGGCGTGCCGTTTCCATTCGGGGTGGTCGCGGAACACCAGCTGCACCGGCTTGGCGCCGCTGCCGTCCACGTCCACGCGTTCCTTGCTGTAGATCGACGCCGAACGCTGCACGCCATTGCTGCCTACCGGAATCTCGTTGTACTGCCACAGCGCCTGCATGCGGCGCAGGTTGCGCGCGGCATCGGCCTTGGCCTTCACCTCATCGAAGCCGGCGGCAATGCGCTCGGCGGCGGCGGTGTCCTTGTACTGGTCCAGCAGCGAGCCGCCGTGGATGCGCGCGCGTTCCCAGTCCTGTGCGGCCACGGCGGTGTCGTACTGCTTGGCCACGTCGTCGGCCTTGGCTTCCTTCTGCGCCTGCGCGGCCGCGGCCGCCGCTTCCTGCGCCTTGCGCTCTTCTTCGGGGTTGCTGCAGGCGGCCAGCGCCAGGGTGCAGGCGGCGATCAGGAACAGACGTTTCATGTGGATGTCCTTCGTGTGTGCGCAGATATGTAGCGTCGAGCCATGCTCGACTTGCTCTTCAAGAGCAGTCGAGCAAGCTCGACTCTACCGAAGCAACGGCAGTCGAGCATGGCTCGACTCTACCGAAGCAACGGCAGTCGAGCATGGCTCGACTCTACGAAAAAGCGCCGGGCGGTGCCCGGCGCTTCTGCTTACTTGGCTTCGGCCTTGGCCAGCATGTCCTGCACCGAGGCGGTGGTGATCGGGTGGTAACCCGGCTTGGCCTTCTCGAAGGCCTGCTTGGCGAACGCCAGGCCCTCGGGCGTCTTCACCAGTTCGGCGTAGATCGGCATGATCAGCTTGCGACGGCCCACGCGCTCGATGAACGCACCGGCCGCTTCGTTGGCCTGGGTGTAGCCGCTGCGGATGGTCAGCGGGTACCAGCGCATGGCGATTTCACCGTTCGCGGTGCCGGTGAAGTGGTAGGCCTTGTCCAGCGCGGCCAGCTTGTCCAGCGGCAGGGTGGTGCCCAGGCCGTCGATGAAGCGCACCCATTCCTGGGTACCCCATTCGGCGGTGACCTGGCTGCCCGGCAGGCTGCCGGCGCCGGAGAAGGCGATGCGCGCGGCATCGACGCTGCTGAAGTTGCGCGACTGCGCCTTGGCGGCGAACGCCGGGATGCCCGGCTCGTCCAGCCATGCCTTCAGTTCGGCTTCGCTCACCGCGGTCGGGTTCTTCGGCAGCAGGTTCTTCTTCAGGTACTCGACGAACTGGTCGGTGTTGGCGCTCTGGAAGGCATGGTCATCGAACCAGCCACGCAGGAACGGATCGAAGGTTTCGCGGCCGAAGCGCTGTTCCAGGAACTCCAGGAACCAGGAACCCTTCACGTAGGCCACCTGGCTCAGGGCTTCGTCGGGGTCACGCTCGTTCAGCGGCGGCAGCGCCAGGGCCTGGTCGGCCGGGCTCATGTCCTTCACTTCGGCCAGCAGGTCGGTCTGGTCGATCTGCTTTTCCATTTCGGCCATTTCCTTGCCGTACAGGGCTTCGGTAATGCGCCCCTGCACGTAGGTGGTGAAGCCTTCGTTCAACCAGATGTCCTTCCAGCTGGCATTGGTGACCAGGTTGCCCGACCAGCTGTGCGCCAGTTCGTGGGCCACCAGCGAAACCAGCGACTTGTCGCCGACGATCACGGTGGGCGTGGCGAAGGTCAGGCGCGGGTTTTCCATGCCGCCGAACGGGAACGACGGCGGCAGCACCAGCATGTCGTAGCGGCCCCAGCGGTATTCGCCGTACAGCTTCTCGGCGGCACCGATCATCTTCTCGGTGTCTTCGAATTCCTTGGCGGCCTTGTTCACCATGGTCGGCTCGGCCCAGACACCGGAGCGGCCGGAAATCGGTTCGAACACCAGGTCACCGGCGGCGATGGCCAGCAGGTAGGACGGAATCGGCTGCGGCATCTTGAAGGTGTAGTCACCGTCACGCGCGGCCTTGGGATCGTTGTCGGCGCTCATCAGCACCATCACGTCCGGGCGCGAGACCACGTGCGCGCTGTAGGTGAAGCGCACGCTGGGGGTGTCCTGCAGCGGCACCCAGGAACGGGCGTGGATGGCCTGCGACTGGCTGAACATGAAGGGCAGCTTCTTGCCCTCGGTCATCGACGGCTCCAGCCACTGCAGGCCCGAGGCGGTCGGGGCGGTGTGGTAGCTCACTTCCACCTTGGCCGGCTGGGCCGGGGCTTCGATGGTCAGCTTGCTGCCGAACACCTTGTCGACCGGGGCCAGCTCGAACTTCAGCGGGCTGCGCGCGCCGTCGGCGGCAATGGCCTCGACCTTGGAAACACTCAGCTCACGGGTATCCAGCACCAGCTGCTGGGCGTCCTTCTGCTTCCATTCCAGGGTGTAGGTAGCGGTGCCGCCAATCTGCTTCTGGTCGAAGTCCAGCTTCAGATCCAGCGCGATGTCCTTGATGACGACCTTGTCCGGCTCGGCATAGGAGCTTTCGTCGTGGCTGCGGTTTTCGGCGTTCACGGGGGCGGCGGGGGCCTTTTCGGCAGTCGGGGCGGCGGCGGGCGCGGCCGCCTCCTGGGAGCAGCCGGCGGCCAGGGCCACGGCCAGCGGAAGGAGCATCAGCGGATTACGCATGAATCGGGACCGTTACGGGGATCAAACCCCAATGGTACCTCCCTCCGGCCCCGCAGGCGTTGCGCGATGCGGGGTAAGGCCGACCGGGGGGCCCGCCCTGCGGCGTTGCT
The DNA here is from genome assembly GCF_003086875.1 of Stenotrophomonas sp. ZAC14D2_NAIMI4_6. Taxonomy (NCBI): domain Bacteria; kingdom Pseudomonadati; phylum Pseudomonadota; class Gammaproteobacteria; order Lysobacterales; family Lysobacteraceae; genus Stenotrophomonas; species Stenotrophomonas sp. ZAC14D2_NAIMI4_6. The sequence continues at coordinate 3,717,648 of NZ_CP025996.1, forward strand.
AGGTGCCAACCTTGGTTGGCACGGTGTGTCAGCGCCCGGCGTGGACCCAGTGCCGACCAAGGTCGGCACCTACCAGGGCAGGGCTTACAGCTTGTAACCGGAATGGATCGAAACGATGCCGCCGGTCAGGTTCTTGTAGTGGCAGCGCTCGAAACCGGCCTGCCCCATCATCGCCTTCAGCTCTTCCTGCGGCGGGTGCTTGCGGATGCTCTCGGCCAGGTACTGGTAGCTGTCCGAATCGTTGGCGAACAGCTTGCCCAGCTTCGGCAGGATCCTGAACGAGTGGAAGTCGTAGATCGGCTTGAACCAGTCGGCGGTGACTTCGGAGAACTCCAGCACGCGGGCCTGGCCGCCCACCTTCAGCACGCGGTACATCTCGCGCAGGCCGGCATCCTTGTCGGTCACGTTGCGCAGACCGAAGGCGATGGTGACCAGATCGAAGCTGTTGTCCGGGAACGGCAGGGCTTCGGCGTTGCACTGCACGTAGTCCAGGCCCAGCACCAGGCCGCGGTTGGTCAGGCGGTCACGGCCGACCGACAGCATGCCGGCGTTGATGTCGCCCAGCACCACCGAGCCCTCGGCGCCCACGCGCTCCTTCAGCAGGGCGGCGATATCGCCGGTGCCGCCGGCCAGGTCGAGCACGCGGTCGCCCGGCTTCACCTGCGCGGTGGCTACGTAGTAGCGCTTCCAGGCCCGGTGCACGCCCAGGCTCATCAGGTCGTTCATCAGGTCGTAGTTGCGCGCGACCGAAGTGAACACCTGCCCGACCAGCTTCTGCTTGTCCTTGGCGTCGACGTCGCGGAACCCGAAGTGGGTGGTACCGGATTTGTAGGGGGATTCGCTCATGCCCCCGATTATCGCACCGCTGGGGCCGCTGCGGGGCAACGGCACCGTATCATGGCCGGCCATGACCCACCGGAGCCCCGCATGATCACCACGCCCGACTACCAGGCCCTGCTGCAGACCGCCATTGCCGAAGCCCGCCAGGGCCTGGCCGAAGGCGGCGTGCCGATCGGCGCGGCGCTGTACCACAACGATGGCCGCCTGCTGGGCTGCGGCCACAACCGCCGCGTGCAGGAAGGCGACCCGTCGGTGCACGGCGAAACCGATGCCTTCCGCAAGGCCGGCCGCCAGCGCCGCTACCAGGACACCATCATGGTGACCACCCTGGCTCCGTGCTGGTACTGCTCCGGGCTGGTGCGCCAGTTCAACATCGGCACCGTGGTGGTGGGCGAATCGCGCACCTTCCAGGGCGGCATCGACTGGCTGCGCGAGAACGGCGTGAACGTGATCGACCTGGACAGCCAGGAATGCGTGGATCTGCTGGGCGGTTTCATTGCGCAGCATCCGGACATCTGGAACGAAGACATCGGCGAATAAGCCGCCGCGCAGTGAAGGCGCTGCACGCTTTATGAATTCTTCAGCGCCGGCACCGCCTTGTGCCGGTTGCGTCTGCGGCGTTGTGTGCGCACTGGCGCACAGTCAGCCACGTCAGTTGCACACACGCCACTAACATCGCGTGCACACAAGGGGCCTACGGTGGAATGCACCGGGGCCCGTTGCTCCGGCGGAGCCAGCCGATGAGCGCGCACGCCGCACCTTCCCTGCCCGACCACCCGGCCCTTGCCGGTATTCGTGAACGCCTGCGCCAGCAATTCGCGCTGCACCGCCGTGGCGCGCCGTTCTGGGCTGCCTATCAAGGCCTGCAGCTGGAAGTGATGCGCGAGCACCCACGCGACCAGTTGCAGTTGTGCAATGCCATGGCTGACATGGCCGAAGCACTGGGCGCGGTGGAGCATGCGCAGCTGCTGGATGCGCACACCGGATGCACGCCGCACTGACACTGCATGCACCGGCAACCCACGACACTCGGCATCAGCCCCCACTCCCTTTCACCTTCTGCCCATTGGATCGTCATGCACGCTGAAGTCCCCACCATTCCCCCGGTCATCAATGTCGACGCCGAGCTGGACCACTGGCGCCGCCAGCATGCCGATGGCGCGCTTGCGCACAACTCGTTCGGTTCGTACGTGCCGTGGGTCAAGTTCGCCTGCGATTCGCTGATCACCCAGCCGCGTGCCAGCGATGCGCAGCGCGACGAGATGTTCCAGACCCAGTACGCCCTGCAGATCATGCCGCGCCTGACCGAGGCGCAGGCCCGCGAGTTCGTCGAACGCTGCTGGCAGCACGTCTACCAGAGCAGCCCGGTACGCAGCCAGCAGGCGCCGCGCCTGCGCGCCTGAGCCGCGCTGCTGCACGGCCCGTGCACGGGCCGCTGCCGATCATCCGCGTCATTCCCCTGGAACGACCCCGATGAGCGCACGCAACCTGTTCAACACCCTGGCCAAGAAGGCCTCCGCCGCGGCCGGCTCGCCGTGGACCTTCCTGACGGCGATCAGCATCGTGGTGCTGTGGGGCATCAGCGGCCCGGTGTTCGGTTTCAACGACACCTGGCAGCTGGTCATCAACACCGGCACCACCATCATCACCTTCCTGATGGTGTTCCTGATCCAGCACACGCAGAACTCGGATACCGCGGCGATGCAGATCAAGCTGGACGAGCTGATCCGCGCCACGGCCGATGCCAACAACGAGTTGCTGGATCTGGAAGAGATGGACGAGGAACGGCTGGAGGAGATCCGCGCCGAGTACGAGCGCATGGCCCGCGAGGCGGGTGACGCACTGGCGCGGGTACGCGCATGCCGCGTTCCCCCGCGCGATGATGAAGCCGTGTAACGCCCGCGCCTGCAATCCCGTTTTGGTAGATGCCAACCTTGGTTGGCATGCTTTTCAACGCACGTGCCTGGAACCCCGCTTTGGTAGATGCCAACCTTGGTTGGCATGCTTTTCAAAGCACGTGTCTGGAACCCCGCTTCGGTAGATGCCAACCTTGGTTGGCATGCTTTTCAACGCGCGTGCCTGCAACCCCGCGTTGGTAGATGCCAACCTTGGTTGGCATGCTTTTCAACGCGCGTGCCAACGTTGTGCCAACCAAGGTTGGCACCTACCAGAGCCAAGGCAACCTCGCGCGGCCTGCGCTGGGCCGTGCCGGGGCGCGGCTCAGCTGCGCTCGCGCCAGCCGCCGCCCAGTACCTTGTACAGGGTGATGCGGTTGGCCTGCTGCGCCAGCTGCGCCTGCAGCTGGGTCTGCTGTGCGCTGTAGGCAGTACGGCGCGCATCGAGCAGGGTGACGAAGCTGTCCAGGCCGGCGTCATAGCGTGCCTGCGACAGGCGGTTGGCCAGCTCGGCCGCTTCCACCAGACGCTGCTGCGAGGCCACCTGCTCGTCCAGGCTGACGTTCAGCGCCAGCGCATCGGCGGTTTCGCGGAAGCCGGTCTGGATCGACTTTTCATACTCGGCCAGTGCGATATCGCGCTCGGCATTGGCTACGTCCAGGTTCGCGCGCAGCTTGCCGCCCTGGAAGATCGGCAAGGTGATGGTCGGCAGGAAGCTCCACACCCGGGTGCCACTGTCGAACAATCCAGACAGTTCGCCCGAGCTGCTGCCTACGCTGCCGGTCAGCTGGATGCTGGGGAAGAACGCGGCGCGCGCGGCACCGATGTTGGCATTGGCGGCCAGCAGCTGGTGTTCGGCGGCCATGATGTCCGGACGCTGCAGCAGCACGTCGCTGGGCAGGCCCGCCGGCGGCGGCGCCAGCGCCAGTACCTGCGGTGCGATGCTGTCCGGCAGCAGTGCCGGATCGACCTGGCCGCCGGCCAACAGCGCCAGTGCATTGCGGTCCTGCGCCAGCTGGCCGCGCAGACGCGCCGCGTCGGTGCGTGCTGTTTCCACCAGCGTGCGGGTCTGGCTCAGTTCCAGGCCCGAACTGCCACCGCGCTCGTGGCGTGCTTCGGCCAGGCGCAGCGAATCCTCGTAGGTCTTCAGGGTCGCTTCGGCAATCTTCAGCTGCTGCTGGTCGGCGCCGTAGGTCAGCCATGCGGTGGCGGTCTCGGCCACCAGGCTCAGCTGCGCGTTGCGGCGGTTGGCCGCCACGGCGAAGTACTGCTGCAGCGCCGCTTCGCTCAGGTTGCGCACGCGGCCGAACAGGTCCAGCTCGAACTCGGCCACGCCCAGGTTGGCAGTGAACTGTTCGCTGACCGGCACATCACCGCCGCTGCGCTGCATCTGCCCCTGCGCGGCCAGCGCAGGCACGCGGTCGGCGCGCTGCACGCGGTACTGGCCGCGTGCCTTTTCCACGTTCAGCACGGCCACGCGCAGGTCACGGTTGTTGGCCAGGGCCTGGCCGATCACCTCCTGCAGGCGCGCATCGGTGAAGAAGTCGCGCCAGCCGACAGCGGCCGCATCGGCCACTTCGCCTTCGGTGGCTTCCGCCGGCCACTGCGCGGGAATGCCCGGGGCGACGGCGGTGTTCTTCGGCACCAGGGTGGAACAGCCGCCCAGCACAAGGGCCACGGCGGCAGAAAGAACAAGGGTATGGAATTTCATGGCGACACCTTGGGGTCACGATGGCGGCGCCGGACAGGGCCCGGCGCCGCCGGCAGGGTTACGCCGCGGTCTTGCGCTTGAACACGCGCTGCACGACCACGAAGAACAACGGAATGAAGAACACGCCCAGCACGGTGCCGACCAGCATGCCGCCCAGCACGCCGGTGCCGATGGCACGCTGCGCACCGGAACCGGCGCCGGAGGCGATGGCCAGCGGCAGCACGCCCAGGCCGAACGCCAGCGAGGTCATGATGATCGGGCGCAGACGGTCACGCACGGCGTGCATGGTCGCTTCGATCAGGCCAACGCCCTTCTCCAGGTTCTCCTTGGCGAACTCCACGATCAGGATCGCGTTCTTGCTGGTCAGGCCCACCGTGGTCAGCATCGCCACCTGGAAGTAGATGTCGCGTTCCATGCCACGGAAGGTGTTGGCCAACACGGCACCCAGGATGCCCAGCGGCGCCACCAGCAGCACCGAGGTCGGCACGCTCCAGCTTTCATACAGCGCGGCCAGGCACAGGAACACGATCAACAGCGACAGCGTGTACAGCAGCGGGGTCTGCGAACCGGCCTGGCGTTCCTGGTAGGACAGCGCGGTCCATTCGATCTCGAAGCCCGGCGGCAGGTCCTTGGCGATGCGCTCGATCTCGGCCATGGCATCACCCGAGGCAACGCCGGTGGCCGGCTCACCCTGGATTTCCATCGCCGACACGCCGTTGTAGCGTTCCAGGCGCGGCGAACCGTAATCCCAGCGCTTGGTGGCGAAGGCACTGAACGGCACCATTTCGCCCTGCCCGTTCTTCACCGACCAGACGTTGAAATCGTCCGGGTTCATGCGGAACGGTGCATCGGCCATCACGTACACGCGCTTGACCCGGCCACGATCGATGAAGTCATCGATGTAGCTGCTGCCCCAGGCCGCGGCCAGGGTGTTGTTGATCGAGCTGATCGACAGACCCAGTGCATTGGCCTTTTCCACGTCCACGTCGATGCGCAGCTGCGGCGTATCTTCCTGGCCGTTGGGGCGCACGTTGGCCAGCAGCTTGCTCTGCCCTGCCGCACCCAGCAGCTGGTTGCGCGCGGCCAGCAGGGCGTCGTGGCCCTTGCCGCTGGTGTCCTTCAGGAAGAACGTATAGCCCGAACCAATGCCCAGCTCCGGCATGGCCGGCGGCGGGAAGGCGAAGATGAAGGCGTCCTTGATCTGGCCCAGCGCGCCCATCGCACGCCCGGTGATCGCACCCACGCTCTGGTCGGCATCACGCTCGCTCCAGTCCTTCAGCTTCACGAACGCCATGCCCGCGTTCTGGCCCATGCCGGCGAAGCTGAAGCCCTGCACCGCAAAGATCGACTCGACGGCGTCGGCTTCGTTCTTCAGGAAGTGGTCTTCCAGCTTGGCCATCGCTTCCAGCGTGCGTTCCTGGGTGGCGCCGACCGGGGTCTGCACCAGCGCCATCATGATGCCCTGGTCTTCGTTGGGCAGGAACGAGCTGGGCAGGCGCGCGAACAGCACGCCCATCACCACGGCCAGCGCCAGGAAGATGCCCATGAAGCGCCACGGGCGGTGGATGATGCCCTTCACGCCGCGCTGGTAGGTTTCGCTGGAACGGTCGAAGCCGCGGTTGAAGCCGTTGAAGAACCGGCCGACCAGGCCACGGTGGGCCACATGGTGCTCGCCCTTCTTCAGCGGCTTGAGCATGGTGGCGCACAGCGCCGGGGTCAGCACGATCGCCACCAGCACCGACAGCGCCATGGCCGAAACAATGGTGGCCGAGAACTGGCGATAGATGATGCCGGTGGAGCCACTCATGAAGGCCATCGGCACGAACACCGCCGACAGCACCAGGCCGATGCCCACCAGCGCGCCGGTGATCTGGCTCATCGACTTACGGGTGGCTTCCAGCGGCGACAGGCCCTCTTCGGACATGATGCGTTCGACGTTCTCCACGACCACGATGGCATCGTCCACCAGCAGGCCGATGGCCAGCACCATGGCGAACATGGTCAGCATGTTCACCGAGAAGCCCAGCGCGGCCAGCACGCCGAAGGTACCCAGCAGCACCACCGGCACCGCGATGGTGGGGATGAGGGTGGCGCGGAAGTTCTGCAGGAACAGGTACATCACCACGAACACCAGCACGATCGCTTCGATCAGGGTCTTGATGACGCCCTTGATCGAGACCTTCACGAACGGGGTGGTGTCGTACGGAATGACCGTTTCCAGGCCGGCCGGGAAGCTGGCCTTCATGTCATCCAGTGCCGCGCGCACGCCTTCGGCGGTATCCAGCGCGTTGGCGCCGGTGGCCAGGGTGATGGCGATACCGGTGGACGGGTTGCCGTTGTAGCGGGTGACGAAGTCGTAGCTTTCCGCACCCAGTTCCACGCGGGCGACGTCGCCCAGGCGCAGTTCGCTGCCATCGGTGCCACCGCGCACCAGGATGTTGCGGAACTGTTCCGGGGTCTGCAGGCGGTCCTGCGCGTTGATGGTGGCGTTGAGCTGCTGGCCCTTCACCGACGGTGCACCACCCAGCTGGCCGATGGCCACCTGTGCGTTCTGCGCGGTGATCGCCGCGGTCACTTCATCGACCGACAGCTTGTAGGTGTGCAGCTTGTTCGGGTCCAGCCAGATGCGCATGGCGTACTTGCCGCCGAACACCTGGATGTTGCCCACGCCCGGCACGCGGCTGAGCGTGTCGACGATGTTGGAGCCCACGTAGTCGGCGATGTCGTTGGCATCCATGCTGCCATCGTTGGACACAAAGCCCAGCACCTGCAGGAAGCCGCTGCTGGACTTGGCCACGTTGATGCCCTGCCGCTGTACTTCCTGCGGCAGCAGCGGCATGGCCAGCTGCAGCTTGTTCTGCACCTGCACCTGGGCGATGTCCGGGTTGGTGCCGGCTTCAAAGGTGAGGGTGATGGTGGCCTGGCCGTTGGCCGAGCTGTTGGACGAGAAGTAGATCAGGCCATCCAGGCCCTTCATGTTCTGCTCGATGATCTGCGTGACCGAGTCCTCGACCACCTTGGCCGATGCACCCGGGTAGGTGGCGCTGATCTCGACGGCCGGCGGGGCCACTTCGGGATACATCGACACCGGCAGCTTCATCACCGCCAGCGCACCGGCCAGCATGATGATGATGGCGATCACCCACGCGAAGATGGGTCGATCAATAAAGAAACGTGCCATGGAGTTCTCCGCTTACTTCGCGTCGCCGGCCGGCTGCGCGGCAGGCTGCGGGGCGGCGTCCGGCGTGGCCGGAGCAGCGCCCTTCTCGGTGGCCTGCACGGGCATGCCGGGGCCGATCTTCTGCAGGCCTTCAACAATGACCTTGTCACCCGGCTGCAGGCCGTCCTCGACCAGCCACTTGTCGGCGATCGCGCGGCTGACCTTCACCGGACGCACTTCCACCTTGTTGTCCTTGCCCACCACCATGGCGCTGGTATCGCCCTTGGCGTCGCGGGCGATGCCCTGCATCGGCACCAGTACGGCATCGGCGCGCACGCCGCCGCCGATCACCGCGCGCACGTACATGCCCGGCATCAGCAGGCCATCGGGGTTGTCCACCTTCACCCGCAGCGCGTAGCTGCCGGTGGTCGGGTCCACGCTGACTTCGGAGAACTCCAGCGCGCCCTTGTGCGGGAACTCGCTGCCGTCTTCCAGCAGGATGGTGACCGGCAGGGTCTGGTTGTCCTGCAGGCGGCCGGCGGCCAGTTCGCGGCGCAGCTGCAGCAGCTCGGCCGAGGACTGGGTCAGATCGACGTAGATCGGGCTGAGCTGCTGCACGGTGGCCAGCGCGTCGGCCTGGCCGGCGCTGACCAGCGCGCCCTGGGTGACGCTGGACTTGCCGATGCGGCCGCTGATGGGCGCGGTGATGCGGGCATAGCCCAGGGTGACGTTGGCCGCATCCAGCGAGGCCTTGGCGGCACCGACATCGGCCTCGGCCTGCTTCTGCGCGGCCACGGCGTTTTCCAGGTCCTGCTGGCTGACCGCATCGACCTTGGCCAGTTCGGTAATGCGCTTGGCGCTCAGGCGTGCGGCGTTGGCGGTGGCTTCGGCGCGGGCCAACTGGGCGCGGGCGCTGTTGGCCTGGGCGCGGTAGCTGGCGTCTTCAATCTGGTACAGCGGCTGCCCTTCCTTCACCAGGCCGCCTTCAGCGAACAGGCGCTTGGCGACGATGCCGCTGACCTGCGGGCGCACTTCGGCCACCAGGAAGGCATTGGTACGGCCGGGCAGCTCGCGGGTCAGGCCCACGCTTTCAGACTTCAGGGTTACCACGGTCACCTGGCCGGGGCCTTGCTGGGGCTGTTCGGGTTGGCCACCGCAGGCGGCCACGGTCGCGGCGATGGCCAGCGACAGCAGGAAAGGACGGATTCGGGTCAGGTGCATGGGGCTGGGGGCTCGCGGGTAGAGGGAATTCTCAGGGCGCCCTGATACGACTGCCGGGCACCAGAAACGGGCTGGGTGGTCGCGAGGGGGCTGCCCTCCCCGGGGCATGGGCAGGCGCACATACACGGCGGGGAGCGTGGATGCGAAATATACATACATGCTTGTTTGTTTGTAAAGCGGTACAATTCAGCCAGGTTTCACCGGCATTCGTACCCACTCACCGACCCATGGCGCGCAAGACCAAAGAGGACACCCAGGCCACCCGCGAAGGCATCCTTGATGCGGCCGAGGCCTGTTTCCATGAACACGGGGTGGCCCGCACCACGCTGGAGATGATCGGCGCGCGCGCCGGCTATACCCGCGGCGCGGTGTACTGGCACTTCAAGAACAAGACCGAGGTGCTGGCCGCGATCATCCAGCGGGTGCACCTGCCCTTCATGCAGGAGCTGGAACGCACGTCCAGCGATGAGCGGCAGACGCCGATCCACGACCTGCGCGCGGTGATGATCTACTCGTTCATCGAACTGTCCGAGGACGAGCGCCTGCGCAAGACCATGGAGATCATGCTGCGCAGCGATGCCTCGTCGGAAAGCCGGGCGCTGGCCGAACTGCAGCAGTCCGGTTTCCGCGATGCGCTGGACCGGATGGAACGTGCGCTGCGCCGGGCGCAGGACCTGGGCCAACTGCGCGCCGGTGCCGACCCGAAGATTGCCGCGCGCATGCTGCACGCCACCGTGCTGGGCGTGCTGCACGGGGCGATGGTGGAACCGGAGCTGATGGACCTCAAGCGCGACGGCATGCTGGCGCTGGACATGACCCTGGCCGCCTACGTGAAGGACGGCGTGTTCGTGCCGGGATCGATTCCCGAGCCGCTGCCGTAGGGTCAGACCCCTCTCCGCAGGAGAGGGCTCTGACCCTGCGCAGATATCCGGGGGTCGGAGCCCTCGCGATGCGAGGGATCCGACCCCACGAAAAAGGCCGCCTTTCGGCGGCCTCATGCGTTATGGGTCGGGGGGGCAGAGCCCTCGCTGGCGCGAGGGATCCGACCCCGCCTGGCATTACAGGATGTAGCGGCTCAGGTCCGGGTCCTGCACCAGTTCACCCAGGTGGGCATCGACGTAGGCGCTGTCGATGGCCAGGGTTTCACCGTCGCGGTCCGGCGCTTCGTAGCTGAGCGAATCCAGCAGGCGTTCCAGCACGGTGTGCAGACGCCGCGCACCGATGTTCTCCTGGCGCTCGTTCACCTGGAAGGCGATCTCGGCCAGGCGGTCGATGGCATCGGCGGTGAAGCTGACCTTGACGCCTTCGGTGGCCAGCAGCGCTTCGTACTGCTTGGTCAGCGCGGCCTTGGGCTCGGTCAGGATGCGCACGAAATCGTTCTTGCTGAGCGCGCCCAGTTCCACGCGGATCGGGAAACGACCCTGCAGCTCCGGAATCAGGTCGCTGGGCTTGGCCAGGTGGAACGCACCGGAGGCGATGAACAGGATGTGGTCGGTCTTGATCGTGCCGTACTTGGTGGACACGTTGGAACCTTCCACCAGCGGCAGCAGGTCGCGCTGTACGCCTTCGCGCGACACATCGCCACCACCCACGTTATCGCCACGCTTGGCGACCTTGTCGATCTCGTCGATGAAGACGATGCCGTGCTGTTCGCAGGCTTCGATCGCCGCGGTGCGGATATCGTCTTCGTTGACCAGCTTGCCGGCCTCTTCTTCCACCAGCAGCGGGCGCGCGGCCTTGATGGTCAGCGTGCGCTTGTGTGCCTTGGCGCCACCGCCCAGATTGGCGAACATCGACTTCAACTGCTGGCCCATTTCTTCCATGCCCGGCGGGGTCATGATGTCCATGCTGACGTTGGCAGCCAGATCCAGTTCGATCTCGCGCTCGTCCAGCTCGCCGCTGCGCAGCATCTTGCGGAACTTGATGCGGGTTTCGTTGTCCTGCGCCGACGGTTCGTTGCGTGCGGCTTCCGGATCGAAACCGATACCGCCACTGCGACGCGGCAGCAGCGCATCCAGGATGCGGTCTTCGGCGCGCTCTTCGGCCTGCGTGCGCACGCGCACCTTGGCCTGCTCGCGGTAGAGCTTGACCGCGGTGTCGGCCAGGTCACGGATGATCTGCTCCACGTCCTTGCCGACGTAGCCCACTTCGGTGAAGCGGGTCGCTTCGACCTTCACGAACGGTGCGTTGGCCAGGGTGGCCAGGCGGCGTGCGATCTCGGTCTTGCCCACGCCGGTGGGGCCGATCATCAGGATGTTCTTCGGCATCACTTCGTTGCGCAGCTCGGCAGGCAGCTGCATGCGGCGCCAGCGGTTGCGCAGGGCGATGGCCACCGCGCGCTTGGCGTCGTGCTGGCCCACGATATGCCGGTCCAGTTCCTGCACGATCTCGCGCGGGGTCATGGTGGCAGAGGAAACTTCGATCTTCGACATGGATGTGCTCACGAATGCGTTGTCGATGACGCCGGAACCGAACGGCTCCGGCCGGTAGCGCCGGGCCCTGCCCGGCGGATCGGGGAGCCTTACAGCTCCTCGACCACCACGTTGCGGTTGGTGTAGATGCAGATGTCGCCGGCAATGCCGATGGCTTCGCTGGCAATCGTGCGTGCATCCAGTTCGGTGTGCGCCATCAGCGCGCGGGCGGCCGACAGGGCATAGGAACCGCCGGAACCGATGGCGATGATGCCGTCCTCCGGCTCAATCACATCGCCGGTGCCGCTGATGATCAGCGAGGTTTCCTTGTCGGCCACGGCCAGCAGGGCCTCCAGCTTGCCCAGGCGGCGCTCGGTGCGCCAATCCTTGGCCAGCTCGACGGCGGCACGCTGCAGCTGGCCATGCTTTTCCAGCTTGGCTTCGAACAGTTCGAACAGGGTGAAGGCATCGGCGGCGGCGCCGGCGAAACCGGCCAGCACCTGGCCGTCGCGGCCGAGCCGGCGGACCTTGCGTGCATTGCCCTTCATCACCGTGTGGCCCAGCGTGACCTGGCCATCACCGGCAATGGCCACGTGCTCGCCGCGGCGGACGCAGACGATGGTGGTGGCGTGGAAAACGTTGGGATTCTGACTGGGGTCCATGCGGCCTCCGATAGCTGTTCACCGGACATGGGGACAGCAGCGGGGGTGATCAAGCCTGCGTGGATGGCTGCCGTTCAGCGGCAGCAATGCGCTCACCGGGCATGGCCCGGCGCTACCCCGTCGGTTTGCGCTTGGCGCGCGGGTGGGACGCGTCGTAGACCTTGGCCAGATGCTGGAAATCCAGATGGGTGTAGATCTGGGTGGTGGCGATGTCGGCATGGCCCAGCAGCTCCTGCACGCCGCGCAGATCGCCCGACGATTCCAGGATGTGGCTGGCGAAGCTGTGCCGCAGCATGTGGGGGTGCACATGCTTGAACAGGCCCTGGCGCTGCGCCAGCTGGCGGATGCGTACCTGCACCGCGCGCTGGCTGATCGGCCCGTTGCGGCCGGGAAACACCGGCAAGGCCGGCAGTCCGCCACTTTCACTGCGCCAGGCCAGCAACGCCTCGCGTGCCGGCCGCCCGAACGGCACCCGGCGCTGGCGGTTGCCCTTGCCCATCACGTTCACCAGGCCGCTGGCGAAATCCAGGTCGCGCCAGGTCAGCGCGCAGACTTCGCTCAGGCGCAGGCCCGACGAATAGAACAGTTCCAGCAGCGCGCGGTCGCGGCGGCCCAGCTCGCCTTCCGGTTCCAGCTCGACCAGCTGCACCGCTTCATCGGCATCCAGCACCTGCGGCAAGCGCCGCGGCGCGCGCGGTGCCTTCAGGGTGGCCGCCGGGCTGGCCTCGATGCGGCCATGGCGCAGCAGCCAGGCATAGAAACTGCGGCAGGCCGACAGGCGGCGCTGCAGGCTCTTGGCCGACAGCCCGCGGCGGTGCTCGTCGGCCACGAACTGGCGCACGGCGTCCACGTCCAGCGCCTCTACCGCCACACCGCGCGGTTCGGCCCAGACCGACAGCGCATCCAGGTCGCGGCGGTAGGCGTCGAGCGTGTGCGCCGACATCCGCCGTTCCACCTGCAGGTGCTGCAGGAACTGCTGTACCGCGCTCATCGAGGCAGCGCTCCGTTCAGTCGTGGAATCGCTTCAGGCCCGTGGCCAGTGCATCGCCCATCATGCGCAGGAACAGCGTGCCCATGCCAGGGTAGAAACGATTCGGGTCGTGGCTGCCCACGGCAATCAGGCCGACACCCGGCAGCGGCAGCAGGGCGGTGGTCTGCACTTCCTCGCTGCGCACGCCGTACAGCACGGCGTTCTTGTCGGCCTGCAGGCGGCCGCAGATCGGCTCGCCATCCTTCAGGCAGTCGCGGAACGGGCCCAGCTGCGGGTCATCGGCGGCGATCACCTGCAGCCAGTCGGCCTGTTCCAGCCCGGCCACCGGTGCATGCACCACCAGCCGCACCAGATCGCCGGCGAAGTCTTCCTGCAGCGAGGCGGCCATCGCGCGCAGGGTATCGGCGGCGTTGTCCTGCTTCATCAGGGCCAGGGTCAGCTGGTGGGTACGCACCGCCAGCCGCTCGTTCACCTGGGCGGTGGCACCCAGGTCGGCCAGCCGCCGCGCCAGCTCGCGGTTCTTCTCGCGCAGCACTTCCAGCTGGTAGCTGGCCAGCGACGCGGTGGGGCCGTCGTCGCGTGGCACCACCAGGGTCAGGGCCAGGTCGGGAAACTGCTTGAGGAAGCCGGGATGCCGCCGCAGCCAACTGGCGACTTCGTGGGCCCCGAGCTTGTCGGCGGTCTCAGTCATGCACTCCACTCCCCTTCGAAGACGAATGCGGTCGGGCCGGCCATCACCACCGGCTGGCCTTCACCGGGCCACTGGATGCGCAGTTCACCGCCGGGCAGGCTGATGCGGGCATCGCGCTGCAGGCGGCCGCGCTGCATCAGGGTGACCGCTGCGGCACAGGCACCGCTGCCGCAGGCCAGGGTCTCGCCCACGCCGCGTTCGAACACGCGCAGGCGCGCATGGTCCGGCGCCATCACCTGGGCAAAGCCCACGTTCACCGAATTGGGGAACGAGGCGTGCTGCTGCAGCAGGCCGCCCACGCGCTCCACCGGCGCGGCATCGACCAGGCCCACTTCGATCACCGCATGCGGGTTGCCCATCGACACGGCGGCGAAGCGCACGCTCTCGCCCTGCAGCGGCAGCAGGTATTCCTCACGCGGGTGGGCAAAGCCCACCAGCGGCACCTGCGCCGGTTCGAACGCCGGCACGCCCATGGCCACCGAGAACCGGCCATCGCCCAGCACCTGCACGGCATGGCTGGCCAGCGGGCTGTCGATGACGAACTGCGCGCCCTGCGCACTGCCCTCGCGCACCAGCCAAGCGGCGATGCAGCGCGCGCCATTGCCACACTGCTCGGAATTGGAACCGTCGGCGTTCCAGATGCGGTACGAGGCCACCGAGCCTTCCGCACGCGGCGGCTCGATGGTCAGGATCTGGTCGCAGCCCACGCCGGTATGGCGGTCGGCCAGGCGCGCGGCCAGTTCCGGCGACGGCGGCGGGGTGCCGTCGCGCAGGTCGATCACCACGAAATCGTTGCCTGCGCCGTGCATCTTGCTGAAGCGCAGCGCGTTGTTGCCAGCCTTACTCATTCCCGTCGTCCACCGGCTTGATCGGGTCGGGGGTGGTGGACGGACTGCCGTCGCTGGTCGGCTGGGTGGCCGGCGGCGTGGCCTCGGCATCGGCGGCCGGCTCAACCACTTCTTCCACCGGCACCGGCTTCTGCGGCAGTACCAGCGGGCCCTTGTTGCCGCAGGCGGACAGGAACAGCAGCGAGGCCGCTGCCAACGGAATCAGAATGGCATTGCGATGGGGGATCTTCATGGCCCCGAGTATAGCCATTGGTGGCTGAGCGGTAGGTAGAGTCGACCGTTGGTCGACTATCGCGCGCAGCGCGGGATTTTCACGGCCGTTGCAAGAGCAGTCGACTAACAGTCGACTCTACCCGTGACCACCCGCCACGGGCCGCCCACAGCAGGCCATGTTCAGCCTTCCGGCGGCGGCAGCGGCCGCGTCCACAACCAGATCGCCACCACGGTCATGCTGCCGATGGAAAACCACTTCACCCAGGCAATGGGCACGCACCACAGCATGATGCCGGCGCACACGGCCATGGTGATCGTGGCCATCCACTTGCCGTAGCGGCTGACCGCGCCGTGGGCCTGCCAGTTGGCGATGGCCGGGCCGAAGCGCGGATGCTGCAGCAGCCAGGTGTGCAGGCGCTCGGAACCACGCGAGGCGGCCCAGGCGGAAATCAGGATGAATACGGTGGTGGGCAGGCCCGGCACGAAGATGCCGACGATGCCGGTGCCCAGGCTGACATAGGCCAGCAGCCACCAGGCCCAGCGGAAACGCACCACGCGCGGGGGCGGAGCGGGATCGCGGGCCGGGGGCGGTTCGGGCAGGGTCATGGCGGCAAGAATACCGGCTCAGGGTGCCAGGCAGTGCCCGGCACCCCACCCCGCTTACGGCTGGGCGATGCCCAGCTGCTGCAGCACGAACGCGTACGACTCGGACAGTTCGCGGTAGCGCTGGAAGCGCCCGGACTTGCCGCCGTGGCCGGCTTCCATGTTGGTGCGGAACAGGATCGGCAACGACCCGGTGTTGTCATCGCGCAGCTTGGCCACCCACTTGGCCGGTTCCCAGTACTGCACCTGCGAATCCCACAGGCCGGTACCCACGAACAGCGCCGGGTAGGCCTGCTTCTTTACGTTGTCGTAGGGCGAGTAGGACAGCATGTAGTCGTAGTACGGCTTCTGTTCCGGGTTGCCCCACTCGTCGTACTCGTTGGTGGTCAGCGGAATGGTCGGGTCGAGCATGGTGGTGACCACGTCCACGAACGGCACCTGCGCCACCATCACCCGGTAATCCTGCGGCGCCTGGTTGGCCACTGCGCCCATCAGCAGGCCACCGGCACTGCCACCGGAAGCGGCCACGCGGTCCTTCGCCGCCCAGCCCTGCGCCACCAGCGCGCGGGTCACGTCGATGAAGTCGTTGAAGGTGTTCTGCTTGTGCAGCAGCTTGCCGTTCTCGTACCAGTCGCGGCCCATTTCCTGGCCACCGCGGATGTGCGCGATGGCATACACCACGCCCCGGTCGAGCAGGCTGACTGCCGTCTGGTTGAAGTACGGGTCCATCGACATGCCGTAGCTGCCGTAGGCGTACTGGAACAGCGCGCCCTTGCCATCCTTCTGGTAGCCCTTGCGATACACCAGCGACACCGGCACCTTCACGCCGTCGCGCGCGGTCACCCACACACGGTCGGTTTCATACTTGCTGGCGTCGTAGCCGATCACCGGCTGCACCTTCAGCTGGCGGCGCTCACCGGTGGCGGTATTCAGTTCGAACACCGTGGTCGGGGTCGTCATCGAGGTATAGACGTAGCGCAGCCACGGCGTATCGGCCTCGGTGTTGTCGCCCAGGCCCATCGAGTACGCCGGCTCGTCGGCCTTCACGTAATCGGTGCGACCGTCCTTGAACAGCAGGCGCACGCGCTCCAGGCCTTCGGAACGCTCGGCAATGGCGGTGTAGCTGTCGAACAGCTCGAAGCCTTCGATGAACACCGCTTCGTCGTGGGCGATCCAGTCCTTCCACTGCGCGCGCGAGGTGGCATCGGTGGGCGCGGTGACCAGCTTGAAGTTCTTCGCGCCATCGTTGGTGCGGATCACCCAGCGGCCATCGTAGTGGTCGGCGTCGTATTCCACGTCGCGCTGGCGCGGGGCCAGCACGGTGAAGGTGGTCGGGTCGCTGGCCGGGGCGTAGCGCTCTTCCGAAGACACGGTGCTGTGCACGCCGATGGTGATGAAGCGATCGTCGCGGGTGCGGCCGATGCCCATGTAGAAGCTGTCATCCTCTTCTTCGTAGACCACGGTATCGGCGCTGGCCGGGGTGCCCAGCACGTGCTTCTTCACCCGCACGGTCAGAAGGGTTTCCGGGTCGTTTTCCACGTACAGCACGGTGCGGTTGTCATCGGCCCAGACCAGATCGCCGGAACTGCCGGTGATCACATCGGGCAGCACCTTGCCGGTGCGCAGGTCCTTGAAGCGGATGGTGTACTGGCGGCGGCCCACGTCATCGTCGGCCCAGGCCAGCAGCTGGTTGTCCTGGCTTACGTCCATCGAACCGACGTTGAAGTAGCCCTTGCCGGCGGCCATCGTGTTCACGTCCAGCAGCACTTCTTCCGGCGCTTCCATGCTGCCCTTGCGGCGCGCATGGATGGGATAGTCCTGGCCGGTCTCGAAGCGGCTGTAGTACCAGTAGCCGCGCTCGCGCGCCGGCACGCTGGCATCGTCCTGCTTGATGCGGCCGACGATTTCCTTGTAGAGGGTGTCTTCCAGCGGCTTCAGCGGCGCCAGCAGCTGGTCGGCGTAGGCATTCTCGGCCTGCAGGTAGGCCAGCATGTCCTTGTTTTCGCGCGTGTCGTCGCGCAGCCAGTAATAGTCATCGTTGCGGGTCGCGCCGAACGGCGCCTTGACCTCGTGCGGACGCTTCTGGGCATCCGGCGGAACGGGCGGGGTGGCGGCGGTAGCGGTGCTGGTCATCAGGCTGGCAAGCAACAGGCAGAGGGTGGGTTTCATGAAATAAGGGTCCTGGTGCGGTTACGCAATGGCGTCCGTGGCGTAGGTCGGGTCGGGCTTGCTCGGCTGACCGCAACAGCAGTCGAGCAAACTCGACTCTACCACCGCCGCAGCGTCCCCCCGGCCTGCGGCGTACCATGGGCGCATGAGCACCCTGCCCCACACGCCGGGCTACAGCCGGCGCAGCCATGAAATCGCCCCGTTCCACGTGATGTCCCTGCTGGCCCGCGCACAGGCGCTGGAACAGGCCGGCCACGATGTGATCCACCTGGAGATCGGCGAGCCGGACTTCACCACCGCCGAACCCATCGTGCGCGCCGGCCAGGCCGCACTGGCCGCCGGCCATACCCGCTACACCGCTGCGCGCGGGCTGCCGGCGCTGCGCCAGGCGATCAGCGGTTTCTATGCCCGCCATTACGGGCTGGACATTGATCCCGAGCGCATCCTGGTCACCCCGGGCGGTTCGGGCGCGCTGCTGCTGGCCAGCAGCCTGCTGGTCGATCCGGGCCGGCACTGGCTGCTGGCCGATCCGGGCTATCCGTGCAACCGCCACTTCCTGCGCCTGGTGGAAGGCGGCGCGCAGCTGGTGCCGGTCGGCCCGGACACCGCCTACCAGTTGACTCCGTCGCTGGTGGAACAGCACTGGAACAGCGGCAGCGTCGGCGCGCTGGTGGCCTCGCCGGCCAACCCGACCGGCACCGTGCTGTCGGCCGATGAACTGGCCGCCCTGTCGACGTCGCTGCATGCGCGCGGCGGCCACCTGGTGGTGGACGAGATCTACCACGGCCTCACCTATGGCCTGGATGCGCCCAGCGTGCTGCAGGTGGATGACAGCGCGTTCGTGCTGAACAGCTTCTCCAAGTACTTCGGCATGACCGGCTGGCGCCTGGGTTGGCTGGTGGCGCCGCCGGCCGCGGTACCCGAGCTGGAGAAGCTGGCACAGAACCTGTACATCAGCGCCTCGAGCATCGCCCAGCATGCCGCGCTGGCGTGCTTCAGCGAGGAAGCGATGGCGATCTTCGAGCAGCGCCGGCAGGCGTTCCAGCAGCGCCGTGATTTCCTGCTGCCGGCGCTGCGCGAACTGGGTTTCCGTATCGAGGTGGAACCGCAGGGCGCGTTCTACCTGTACGCCGATGTCAGCGCGTTCACCGACGACGCGCAGGCGTTCTGCGCGCACTTCCTGGAAACCGAGCACGTGGCGTTTACGCCCGGCCTGGACTTCGGCTTCCACCGCGCCAACCAGCACGTGCGGTTGGCGTACACGCAGGAAGTGCCGCGGTTGCAGGAAGCGGTGGCGCGCATCGCGCGCGGGTTGCAGCGGTTCCGGTAGCGCCGGGCCATGCCCGGCGAGCGCACCGCGCACCGGTAGATCCACGCCATGCGTGGATACGTGGCCCCCAACGAAAAACGCCGCCGAGGGCGGCGTTTTTCATTCCATCACTTGCCGCCCAAGCGCTCCCACAGGAAGCTGTAGGCCAGCGCAGACATATGCGCGGCCTGCGCATTGTTGGCTGCACCGCCGTGACCGCCTTCGATGTTCTCGTAGTAGGTCACATCCTTGCCGGCGTCGATCATCTTGGCCGCCATCTTGCGGGCGTGGCCCGGATGCACGCGATCATCGCGGGTGGAGGTGGTGAACAGCACCGGCGGGTAGTTCTTCTTCGCGTCGAACAGGTGGTACGGCGAGAAGGTCTTGATGAACTCCCAGTCGCTGGTGTCCGGGTTGCCGTACTCGGCCATCCACGAGGCACCGGCCAGCAGGTGGCTGTAGCGCTTCATGTCCAGCAGCGGCACCTGCACCACCACCGCACCGAACAGTTCCGGGTACTGGGTGAGCATGTTGCCGGTCAGCAGGCCACCGTTGCTGCCGCCCTGCACACCCAGGTGCTTGGCGCTGGTGATCTTGCGGGTGACCAGGTCCTGGGCAACGGCGGCCATGTCTTCATAGGCCTTGTGACGGTTCTGCTTCAGCGCCGCCTGGTGCCAGCGCGGGCCGTACTCGCCACCGCCGCGGATGTTGGCGACCACGTACACGCCGCCCTTCTCCAGCCACGCGCGGCCCATGCCGCCGGAATAGTTCGGGGTGAGCGAGATCTCGAAACCGCCGTAGCCGTACAGCAGGGTCGGGTTGGAGCCGTCCAGCTTCATCGCCTTGTCGTGCACCACGAAGTACGGCACGCGGGTGCCGTCCTTGCTGGTGGCGAAGTGCTGTTCGATCACCTTGCCGTCGGCATCGAAGAAGGCCGGCATGGTCTTCAGCGTCTCCGGTGCCTTGCCGATCTCGGCCAGGGCCAGGGTGGTCGGGGTCAGGTAATCGGTGGCGGTCAGCCAGACCGCGTCGCTGTCATTGCTGTCGACCGCGCCCACGGCCAGCGTGCCGAACGACGGCGCACCGACGAACTCGCTCTTCTGCCAGCCCTTGGCGCCCGGGGTGAGCACCGACAGACGATTCTTCACGTCATCCAGTACGTTCAGCACCAGATGGTTGCGGGTCCAGGCGGTGCCGGCCAGCGAGGTGGTGGCGGTGGGCGTGAACAGCACTTCGAAATCGCGCTTGCCGGCCTGGAAATCGTCCAGCTTGGTCGCCAGCAGTGAACCGGAGGCGTAGGTCTTGCCACCCACGGTCCAGGCATCGCGCAGTTCCAGGGTCAGCCACTGCTTGTGCAGGCCCTTTTCTGCCGAATTGGGCGCATCGATCTTGCTCAGCGTGCCGTCGTCGGCGCGCAGGTACAGTTCGTTGTTGTAGAAGGCCAGCGTGCGGCTGACCAGGTTGCGCTCGAAGCCGGGGGTGTCATCGTGCATGGCCGCGATGTACATGTCCTCCGGCTTGCCTTCGTAGACCACGCTGGCCGAGGCCATCGGCGTGCCACGCTTCCACAGCTTGGCAATGCGCGGGTAACCGGAGGTGGTCATCGAACCGGCACCGAAATCGGTGTAGACGAACACCGTGTCGCGGTCGATCCAGTTCAGCCCGCCCTTCGATTCGGGGCGGAAGAAGCCGTCCTTGATCCAGGTCTTGCTGGCCAGGTCGAATTCGCGGGTGACATCGGCGTCGGCGCCGCCGCGCGACAGCGCGATCAGGCAGCGGCTGTAATCCGGGCGCAGGCAGTCGGCGCCGTGCCAGACCCAGTTCTCACCTTCGGCCTTGTTCAGCGCGTCCAGGTCCAGCACGGTTTCCCACTGCGGCGAGGCCTTGCGGTACTCGGCCAGGGTGGTGCGGCGCCACAGGCCGCGTTCGTGCTGCTTGTCCTTCCAGAAGTTGTAGTAGTACTCGCCGATCTTCTGCACGCCGGGAATCTTGGCGTCCGAATCGAGCACCTCGCGGATGCTCGTTTCCATCTGCTTGAACGCCGGCGTCTGCGCCAGGCGCGCCTCGGACTTGGCGTTCTGTTCCTTCACCCAGGACAGCGGCTTGTCGCCGGTCACGTCCTCCAGCCAGGCGTAACGGTCGGTGTCTTCAGCGGCCACGGCGGTCCCCACCGAGGCGCCGGTCATCATGCCGGCCAACAGGCAGGCGGAAGCGAATCGCGACATTGCAGCTCCAGGCAGTCATTAGCCGTGGAACGCTAGCACGGTTCGGACGGGCCGCCCCCGTGTCGAAGGTCAGGCTGTGGCCGCCTGCCCCCGCGCGCGCCGCGGCCTGCGGGCCGGACGCCGACGCGCCTGCTGCTGCGGCCCGCGCAGCCGCCGCAGGGCCGCCCGCAGCGGCAACGGACAGCCCAGCAGGGCCCACCACGCCACCAGCGGCATGCCCACCAGCCACAGCGGCGCCCAGCCCAGCCAGGCGTGGTGGCCACGCGCGGCCGGCCACACCAGCACCAGCGCCACGCCCGCCAGGGCCAGCTGCTGCACCAGGCGCAGCACGCGCGGATCGGGGCGCTGCCTGAGGCGTTCAGCTGAGGGGCGATGTGCGGTGCGTGCGTTCATGGTCGGTCTCCCGTGGTCGATGGTGCACAGCGTGGCGGCAACGCTTCTCACTGGCTGCGACACCATTGACGGATCGGCTGCACCCAGTGACCATGCGCGGGCAAGCCTTTTGGAGCCCGCTCCCGCATGTCCCCGATCCGCCCGTTCTGCGCCATGGTGTTGGCCCTGTCACTGGGAGGCGCCGCGCTGGCTGCCGAAGATCCGCCGGCATCGCGCAGCGCGCTGCCTGACCGTACGGCCATTGATCCGGATGCCCCGGTCGACCTGCAGCGCTTCATGGGCACCTGGTATGTGATCGGCCGCGTGCCGAACTTCATCGAACGTGGCCACGTGGCCAGCGTCAACCAGTACGAACTGCGCGACGACCACAAGGTCGCCATCACCTACCGTTACCGCGATGGCTTCGGCCAGCCGCTGCAGGAAGTGCGGGCGCGCGCCAGCGTCGATGCGGACAGTGGCAACCACGCGTGGCGCACCTGGTTCTACCGGGTGGTACCGACCCATTCGCGCGTGCTGGAAGTGGCGCCGGACTATTCGTGGGCGCTGATCGGCTATCCCGGCCGTGAAATGGCCTGGATCTTCGCCCGCCAGCCGGACATGGACAAAGCGCTGTACAAGGAACTGGCCGAGCGCCTGCGTGACGAGTACGGCGTGAACACCGACAAGCTCAAGCGCGTGCCGCAGCACCCCGAACAGGTGGGCAAGCTGGGTTACGAAGTACCGAACGTGCGCTGAGATAGCGTTCGCCGGGCATGGCCCGGCGCTACCGCGATGATCGCGCGGCTACGGTAGCGCCGGGCCATGCCCGGCGGCGTCAGCATGACGCGATCCGTCCATCGAAACCTTGAATCGCCGAAGCGGGACTGGCCTCACATCCAGTCCCTTGGTATATTCCGTTTTACGTAATACGTTTTGCGGAATGATTCGATCCTTCCGTTGCAAACACACCCGTGCCCTGTTCGAAGGTCAGTGCCATCGTCCCTGGCAGTCAATCCGCCGGGTGGCCGAGCGGAAGCTGCAGATGCTGGACTCGGCACAGACGCTGTCGTTTCTGCGCAGTCCGCCTGGCAACCGGCTGGAGGCGCTCACGGGTGACCGCAAAGGGCAGCACAGCCTGCGCATCAACGATCAGTGGCGGCTGTGTTTCATCTGGACCGAAACCGGTCCGGAGGCCGTGGAAATCGTTGACTACCACTGAGGTTCTGGCCATGAAGCCATCCACCAACCGCATGCGGGCCATCCATCCCGGTGAGATCCTTCGCGAAGAGTTCCTCGCGCCGCTGGCCCTGAGCGTGAATGCGCTGGCGAGGGCATTGGATGTTCCCGCCACGCGCCTGCATGCCATCGTGCATGGTGAACGCGCGATCACGGCCGATACGGCGGCCCGCTTGGCACGGCATTTCGGGGGCGATGCGGCATCGTGGCTTGCAATGCAGGCAACCTACGATCTGAAGACGTTGCCGACCCTGGGCGAGATCGAGCGCCGCGTGCAGCCAAGGGCTGCGTAGCAGCGCGGGACATCCGCCGGGCATGGCCCGGCGCTACCCGAACGATGCCGGGCGATGCCCGGCATCGTGCTATTTGCGGGTGTAATGCGCGACCAGGCGGTCGCCGAGCATCTGCAGCAGCTGCACCAGGATCAGCAGCACCACCACGGTGACCAGGGCCACGTCGGTGCGGTTGCGCTGGTAGCCTTCGCGCAGCGCCAGGTCGCCCAGGCCACCGGAACCGATCGCACCGCCCATGGCGGTGAAGCCGACCAGGGCCACCGTGGTGACGGTAGCGGCCGCGATCAGGCCCGGCCGGGCTTCAGGCAGCAGCACCCGGGTGACCAGCTGCCAGGTGGTGGCGCCCATCGACTGCGCCGCCTCGACCACGCCACGGTCCACTTCGCGCAGGGCGGTTTCGACCAGGCGCGCATAGAACGGCGCCGCGCCGATCACCAGCGCCGGCAGCGTGCCGAGCACGCCGATCGACTGGCCCATCAGCCACAGCGACACCGGAATCAGCACCACCATCAGGATGATGAAGGGCACCGAGCGCAGCAGGTTCACCACGATCGCCAGCACGCCGTAAGCCAGCGGCCGGCGCTTCATCTGCGGCGCACCGAACACATACAGCAGCACGCCCATCGGCAGACCGATGGCCAGGGTGAGCGGCAGCGAGCCGGCCATCATCAGCAACGTCTCGATGGTGGCCTTGCCGATATCCACCCATTTGTTGGCATCCAGGTGGCGGAAGAAACCTTCAGCAGTGGCGACGATCATCGGCGCAGTTCCTCAACGTGCACGCCGGCAGCCACGAACGCGGCCTGCGCGGCGGACTGGTCGCCGCCCACCAGGGCGACCACCAGCTGGCCATACGGGGTGTCCTTGATCCGGTCGATGCGGCCGGACAGGATGTTGTAGTCGATGCCGGTTTCGCGGGCCACGCGGCCCAGCAACGGCTCATAGGTGTCACCGCCGAGGAAGGTCAGGCGCACGATGCGCCCGCCCACCACGTCGAAATCGCGGTGCAGCACGCCTTCGTCCACATGTTCGGATTCGCTGACGAAGCGCCGCGTGGTGGCATGCTGCGGGTGCAGGAAGACCTGGGTGACCGGACCGGTTTCCACCAGGTGGCCGCCGTCGAGCACGGCCACGCGATCACAGACGCGACGGATCACATCCATTTCGTGGGTGATCAGCACGATGGTCAGGCCCAGCTCGCGGTTGATCTTCGACAGCAGCGCCAGCACCGACGCGGTGGTCTGCGGATCCAGCGCGCTGGTGGCTTCGTCGCACAGCAGGATCTGCGGGCGGGTGGCCAGCGCGCGGGCAATACCCACGCGCTGCTTCTGCCCACCGGACAACTGCGCCGGGTACTTCGTCGCGTGGTCCTGCAGGCCAACGGTCTGCAACAGCTCGGCCACGCGCGCGTCGATCTCCGCCTTCGGCGTGCCGGCCAGTTCCAGCGGGAAGGCCACGTTGCCGGCCACCGTGCGCGAAGACAGCAGGTTGAAGTGCTGGAAGATCATGCCGATGCGACGGCGCAGCGCGCGCAGGCCATCGGCATCCAGCGCCGTGATGTCTTCACCACCGATCAGCAGCTTGCCACCGCTGGGTTCTTCCAGGCGGTTGATCATGCGGATGAGGGTGGACTTGCCCGCGCCGGAATGGCCGATGATGCCGAACACTTCGCCGGCCTCGATGGTCAGGTCCAGCGGTTGCAGCGCGCTCACTTGGCGGCCGGCAACGGCATAGGATTTGTGCAGGCGCTGGAACTCGATCACGGGCGTGGCTCACCGGCGGGGCGGAAGAAGGGGCGTGCAGCCTACCAGCGCCGGCGGTTCCGCGCCTGCGCCTTGGGCCAGAATGTTATTCCTTTTGGTTCTAAGCCGCGTGTACCGGGGATGACGGCGGGGGTCAGAGCCCCTGCGGGGGTCTGACCCCGGGGTCGGATCCCCGCAGGGGCTCCGACCCCCAACCCGCCACGATTACGGGTGGTCCAGCGGCTTCGGCGGCTGCACCCGGTTCAGGCGTTCCCGGTGCAGCAGGTACAGGCCCGAGGCGACGATGATGGCCGCGCCCACCCAAGTGTAGGCGTCCGGCAGCTGGCCCCAGAACGCCAGGTCCCAGCCGATCACCCAGACCAGGCCGCTGTACTCCAGCGGCGCGATCATCGAGGCCTCGCCCAGCTGGAAGGCCCGGGTCAGGGCAATCTGGCCCAGTGCGCCGGCCAGGCCCATGCCGGCGATCAACGGCGCGTGGGCCAACTGCAGCGGCACCCAGTCGGGCAGCGCCAGCAGGCCGGCGCCGATGGCCATGATGACCAGGAACCAGACCACCATCGACTGCGAGGTATCGGTGCGGGTGAGCAGGCTGACGGTGATGGCGGCGATGGCGTAGGCCGTGGCCGCAGCCAGCACCATCAGGCCGGGGATGGAAATGAAGCCGTCCACGCCCGGCCGCAGCACCACGATCACCCCCAGCAGGCCGACGCCGATGGCCACCCAGCGGCGCGGCCCCACCCGCTCGCCCAGCAACGGCACCGACAGCGCGGCAATCAGCAGCGGGGCGACGAAATAGATGCTGTAGGCGGTGGACAGCGGCAGGTCACGCAGGGCGAACACGAAGCAGCCGATCATTGCCATGCCCAGCCCACCGCGCAACAGATGCAGGCCCCAGCGACGTGGAATGAGCGAGCGCGGGCCGGCGCTGGCCAGCACCCAGACCAGCACGAAGGGCAGCGAGGCCGCACCGCGCAGGAAGGTGACTTCCAGCGAGGGATAACTGGCCGACAGCTGCTTCATGCCGGCGTCCATCAGCGAGAAACAGGCCACCGCCGCGACCATCCAGGCCACCGCGCGCGAAGGGGAGCGTTGCAGGTTCATGGCCCATTATCGCCCGGCAACCGCCGTCTGTAGAGTCGAGCTTGCTCGACTGGCATCCCCGGTAGAGTCAAGCTTGCTCGACTGGCACCCCCGGTAGAGTCGAGCCATGCTCGACTGGCTTTCAC
Source organism: Stenotrophomonas sp. ZAC14D2_NAIMI4_6 (assembly GCF_003086875.1). Lineage (NCBI taxonomy): Bacteria > Pseudomonadati > Pseudomonadota > Gammaproteobacteria > Lysobacterales > Lysobacteraceae > Stenotrophomonas > Stenotrophomonas sp. ZAC14D2_NAIMI4_6. Next base: position 3,743,487 of record NZ_CP025996.1, read on the forward strand.
GCGGCAGTCGAGCAAGCTCGACTCTACAAACACCGCGGGGCCCACGCGATAGAATGGCCGCCACTGAATTCCGCGGAGCCAAGCCCATGCCTTCCTTCGACGTCGTGTCTGAAGTCGACACCCACGAACTGACCAACGCCATCGACCAGGCCAACCGCGAACTTGCCACCCGCTTCGATTTCAAGGGCGTGGACGCGAAGTTCGAGCGCGATGGCGATGTGATCAACCAGACCGCACCGACCGAATTCCAGCTCAAGCAGATGAACGACATCCTGCGCGCGCGCCTGGCCGCCCGCGGCATCGACGTGCTGAGCCTGGAATTTGGCGATATCGAAACCAACCTGGCCCAGGCCCGGCAGAAGATCACCGTCAAGCAGGGCATCGAGCAGAAGATCGCCAAGAAGATCGCCGCAGCGCTGAAGGAAGCCAAGCTGAAGGTGGAAAGCCAGATCAACGGCGACAAGCTGCGCGTGCAGGGCAAGAAGCGCGACGACCTGCAGGATGCGATTGCGGTGCTGAAGGCCGGCAAGTTCGAACTGCCGCTGCAGTTCAACAACTTCCGCGATTGATTCTTTCGCCGGGCATGGCCCGGCGCTACCCGCGCCTCAGCGGTAGCGCCGGGCCATGCCCGGCGGACTGCGCGACTAATCGCGCAGCAGCTTGTACAGCGTGGTGCGCGAGACGCCCAGCTGACGTGCGGCCAGGCTCAGGTTGCCATCGGCGGCATGTGCCGCACGACGCGCCGCTTCGCGCTGCTGCTCGCGCAGTGGCGCAGCAGCCACCGCTGCAGGCGCCGCCGTACGTGTACGCGGTGCCCGTGGGGCCCGCAGGTGCTGCAGATAGACCGCAGTGCCCTCGCCCAGCCGCACCCGGTGCGCAGGGCCAGGCTGCAGCAGATGGCGCCGCTGCGCCGCGCTGGCGCCAGCAAACACGGTTTCCATCGACAGCAGCGGTAAAGGCCCCCGCCGCGGCAGCCCCAGCAGGCGCCGCGCCACGCGGTTGGCTGCGCGCAGTTGCCCGTCCTCCTGCACCGCCAGCAGCCCCTGCAACGGCGTTGCCAGCCAGCGCGGATCATGCTGCACGGCGAGCAGGTGCACATCGGCCAAGGTCTGGAACAGGCGGTTCTCACTGGCCAGCGCGGCCTGCCGGAAATAGCCCTGCAGCAGCGCCGGATCACGCTCGCCCAGCCCGGTGATGTCGATCGCCCCACAGACCTGGCCGTCCAGATCGTGCAGCGGCTCACTCAGGCAGAACACCGGCGCGAAGCGCTGCAGGTAATGCTCGTTGCCGCGCACCAGGGCGGGCATGTCGTCGGCCAGGCTGACCGCCGGCGCGGTGGTGCCGATCTCCGCTTCACCCAGCTGCCGCCCGACCTGGATCGGCCGCAGCAAGGCGGCATCTTCCAGGCCGTGGGCCTGCTGCGCGATCACCATGCCGTGGCGGTTGGCACAGAACATCGTCCAGCCACGCCCACCGAAGGCCGCCCACAGCTGTTCCAGTTCCGGCTGCACGCAGCGCGCCAGGCGACGGTCGTCGGCATCGCGCAGGCGCCGGCCATCGCCCTGCAGCGGCGGGTAGTACGGTTCCTGCCCGGGCAGCACCCCGGCCGCCCGCGAGCGCTGCCAGGACTGCTGCAGGGGCAACGGCAGCCCGGCCAGCGACGCCATATCGCCCTCGACGAACGCATCGCGCGCCGCCACCAACTGTTGTTGCCCGACTGTCGTGGCCATCATCGCAACAGCGTACACCCACCCGTGCCATGCCCGCGTTATGTGGTCGTTTGCGGGGTCAGAGCCGTTTTCCTCTGGAAAACGGATCCGACCCGACGCTCGTCCCCCGCAACCGGACCCACCCCGCCATCCCACGGATAGCCCGCATTTGACGTTGACGTTGATTCGGCAGGTGCAGGGCGCAGCCCTGCAAACCACCCCACCCTTACGCCGCAATACGCAGGATCGGCTTCAACGTAATGCCCTTGGTGCTGTCCTCGGCCGCCTGGTTGATCTGCTCAAGCGGATAGAACTTCACCAGCTTGTCGAACGGGAACCGGCCCTGCTGGTACAGCGTCACCAGCTGCGGAATGAACACCTGCGGCACGCTGTCACCTTCCACGATGCCGCGGATGCTGCGCCCGCCCAGCAGCAGGTTGTTCACATCGAAACTGGCCGTGGTGCCCAGCTTCGGCGCGCCCACCACGCCCATCATGCCCAGCCCGCCCAGCGCCTCGATGCCGGCCGACAGCACTTCCGGGCGACCGGTGGATTCCAGCGCGTAATCCGCACCACCGCCGGTGATCGCACGCACCGCCTCGATCACATCGGTCTCGCGACTGTTCACCACGTGGGTGGCGCCCAGTTCCAGCGCCAGTTCCAACCGCGACGGCACCACATCAATGGCGATGATGGTGGTCGCGCCGGCCACCTTGGCCGCCATTACCGCACTCAGGCCCACCGCACCGGCGCCATAGCTGGCGAAGCTGCTGCCCGAACGCACCTGCAGCGAATTGAGCACCGCACCGGCACCGGTCTGGATGCCGCACCCCAGCGGGCCCAGCAGTTCCAGCGGCGCATCGTCGGGCACCTTGATGGCATTGATCTCGCGCGCGATGGCAAAGGTGGCGAACGAGGACTGCGCAAAGAAGTGATCGTGCAGCGGCTGCCCCTGCGCATCGGTGATGGCGGTATGGCCGTGGCCATCGTCGCCACCGAAGTTGAGCCCGAAGAAATCCCTGCAGTAGGCGCCATGGCCGCCGCGGCACGGGTTGCAGTGGCCGCAGGCGCCGTAGGTCAGCACCACGTGGTCGCCCACCTTCAGGTCACGCACGTTCGGGCCCACGGCTTCGACGATGCCCGCGCCTTCATGGCCCAGCACCGCCGGCAACGGCACCGGGTAGTACTGGTCGCGCACGATCAGGTCGGTGTGGCACAGACCGGTGGCCACCACCTTCACCAGCACTTCGTCGTCCTGCGGACCGCGCAGGTGCGCCTGCTCGATCACGAACGGTTGTTCTTTGCCGCGCACGACGGCCGCGGTGATGTCACGGCCTGCAGTAGTGTTGCTCATCGCGATGTTCCTCCTGGATCAGATCGGGTAGGCGGGCGCTTCGCCCTTGACGGTCATCCACTGCCACTGGGTGAATTCTTCCCAGTTGGCCGGGCCGCCGATGCTGGTGCCGTTGCCGGACGCACCCACGCCGCCGAAGGGATTGATCACTTCGTCATTCACCGTCTGGTCGTTGATGTGCAGCAGGCCGGTGCGCAGGCGCTCGCCCAGCTTCAGCGCGCGGCCCACGTTGCTGGACACGATGGCCATCGACAGGCCGTACTCGCTGTCGTTGGCCAGCTGCACTGCATGGTCGTCATCGTCGAACGGCACCACCACCGCCACCGGCGCGAAGATTTCTTCGTTGAACGCGGGGTTGTCGGCAGCCACGTTGCCCAGCACGGTGGGGGCGAAGAACAGGTCCTGGTGGGTACCACCGGCTTCCAACGTGGCACCGGCCTGCACCGCATCGGCCACTACGCGCGCGGCATGGTCGCGCTGGGTGGCGTTGATCAGCGGCCCGATGGCCACGTCTTCGCGTGCCGGGTCACCCACCTTCAGCGACTTCGCCTTGGCCACCAGTTTTTCCAGGAAGGCAGCGTGGATTTTCCGATGTACCAGCACGCGGCCGGTGGCCATGCAGATCTGGCCCTGGTGCAGGTACACGCCCCAGGCGGTGTTGGCCACGGCCAGATCCAGATCGGCATCGTCCAGGATGATCAGCGAATTCTTGCCGCCCAGTTCCAGCGACACCTTCTTCAGGTGCTTGCCGGCCGCTTCGCCCACCTTGCGGCCGGCCGCGGTGGAACCGGTGAACTGGATCATCGCCACGTGCGGGTCGCTGGTCAGCGCGGCACCGGCGGCGCCATCACCGGGCAACATGTGCAGCACGCCGGCGGGCAGCCCGGCCTGTTCGAACAGGCGGGCGATGACCGCGCCACCGCAGACCGCCGTGCGCGGATCGGGCTTGAGCACCACCGCATTGCCCAGCGCGATGGCCGGTGCCACCGCGCGCATGGCCAGGTACAGCGGGAAGTTGAACGGCGAAATGACCCCGACCACGCCCAGCGGGCGGCGCCGCGCCAGGTTCAGCCGGCCCGGTTCGGAGGGCAGGATTTCGCCGGTGCTGCGCGAGGGCAGCGCCGCCGCTTCGTGCAGCGCCTTGATGGTCACCTTGGCCTCGAAACCGGCCTTCAGGCGGGTCGAGCCGCTTTCGCGCACCAGCCAGTCCACCAGCGTGTCGATGTTGTCTTCGGCCAAGCGTGCGGCCTGGCGCAGCACCTGCGCGCGCTGTTCGTAGGGCGCGGCGGCCCAGGCGCGCTGTGCCTGCGCGGCCGCCGCGGCCGAACGTGCCACCTGCGCGGCATCGGCCAGGCCCACCTGGCCCAGCGTCTGGCCGGTGGCCGGTTCAAGCACCGGCTGCTGCTGCGCGGCGGCGCGCCACTGGCCATCGAAAAAAGCACCGGACCAGAGATCGGCCGGCAGCCACGGGGAAGATGCAGTCATGTTGGGTCCTCCAGTTACGTAGGGCCATTGCACGCCTTTCACTGCCGGGGCGGCAATCGGCCATTGGCTGTGCGCGGCCAGGTGATTGAATGCACAAGGCTTTCCAGCATCGCCGCTGTCCAGTTCGTGGACAGTGAACAGCGCGGCGGTGACCGCGCGCCTACAATGGCGGCCCCGCCAGCCGATGTGCCCGCCATGACCGATACCGCCCTGCCCACCGACGATCCGATTGCCGCCACCCGCCTGTGGCTGGAGCGCATCGTGATCGGCCTGAACCTGTGCCCCTTCGCCAAGGCCGTGTACGTGAAGGACCAGGTGCGTTTCGTGCTGAGCGATGCCACCACGCCGGAAGCGCTGGTGGAGCAGTTGGCCGAAGAACTGGTGCTGCTGCGCGACACCCCGGCCGAACAGATCGACACCACGCTGATCGTGCATCCGCAGGTGCTGGTGGATTTCCTGGACTACAACGATTTCCTGGACAACGCCGACGCGGCGATCGAGGCACTGGACCTGCAGGGCATCCTGCAGGTGGCCAGCTTCCACCCGGATTACCAGTTCGACGGCGTGGCCGCTGACGATGCCAGCAACTACACCAACCGTGCCCCCTTCCCCACCCTGCACCTGCTGCGCGAAGACAGCGTGGCGCGCGCGGTGGACGCCTTTCCGGACCCGGACGTGATCGTGGAGCGCAACATCCAGACCCTGGACCGCATTGGCGTGGATGGCTGGTACCGCCGCCTGCGCGGGGAAGACCTGTCGTGAGCGCGGCACCGCCGATCGCCACGTGGCCTGCGGTGCCCCTGCAGGGCAAGGTGGTGCTGGTCACCGGCGGTGCCAATGGCATTGGCCGCGGCATCGCCCAGGCGGTGCTGGGCGCCGGCGGCCGCGTGCTGATCGGCGATCTGGACACCGAGGCGGGCCAGGCCTGCCTGGACGAATGGCAGCGCGGCGATGATGCCGCGTTCCAGCGCCTGGACATTGCCGACGAAGGCAGCGTGCGCGACTTCATCGCCGTGGCGCAGCAGCGCTTCGGCCGCATCGATGGCCTGGTGAACAACGCCGGCATTGCCGGCCCGCATGGCACCACCCTGGAAAACATGGCGTGGGACGAATGGCAGCGGCGGCTGTCGTCGCTGCATGGCGCGTTCCTGTGCTGCAAGCACGCGCTGCCGGCACTGACCGCCAGTGGCGCAGGCGCGGTGATCAACATCGCCTCCACCCGCGCCTGGCAGTCCGAAGCGCACAGCGAGGCCTACGCCGCCGCCAAGGGTGGGCTGGTGGCCTTCACGCATGCACTGGCCATCAGCGCCGGCCCGGCGGTGCGGGTGAACAGCATCAGCCCGGGCTGGATCGGCACCAGTGCCTGGCAGGCGCCGTCGCGCCGCCACGCGCCGGACTATTCGGCCAGCGACCACGCCCAACACCCGGTGGGCCGCGTGGGCCAGCCCGAAGATATCGGCGCCCTGGCGGTGTACCTGCTGTCCTCGCTGTCCGGCTTCAGCACCGGCCAGGATTTCATCGTGGACGGCGGCATGACCCGAAAGATGATCTACGCCGAGTAGAGCACCGCTGCCGGTAGGTGCGGACCTTGGTCCGCACGATTGCCAGGCGGCACCGCGGCTCGGTAGGTGCGGACCTTGGTCCGCACAAATGCCAGGCGGCACCGCGGCTCGGTAGGTGCGGACCTTGGTCCGCACAAATGCCAGAAAGTGCCAACCAAGGTTGGCACCTACCACAGCACCACCGCTTCAAGGTTGGCACCTACCGCAACGGCACCGCGTTACGCCATGCCCGAATGCCGCAGCAGCGCGTCGATCTGCGGTGCGCGGCCGCGGAAGGCCTTGAAGTTATCCGCTGCGGCACGGCTGCCGCCGCGCGAAAGAATCTCGTCGCGGAAACGCGCACCGGTTTCAGCCAGCGCTTGCGGCGCTTCTTCGAAGGCCGCATACGCATCGGCACTCAACACTTCGGCCCACTTGTAGCTGTAATAGCCCGCCGCATAGCCACCGGCGAAGATATGGCTGAACTGGTGCGGGAAGCGATTCCACACCGGCGGATGGTTCACCGCCACTTCCGCGCGCACGCGATCCAGCAACGCCAGCACGCTGTCCTGCGCCGGTTCGAACTGGCTGTGCAGCAGCATGTCGAACAGCCCGAATTCAAGCTGGCGCACGGTCGCCATGCCGCTATGGAAGTTACGCGCGGCCAGCATGCGCTCGTACAGCGCGCGCGGCAGCGGCTCGCCACTGTCCACGTGCGCGGTCATCGCCTGCAGGTGGTCCCATTCCCAGCAGAAGTTCTCCATGAACTGGCTGGGCAGCTCGACCGCGTCCCATTCAACGCCGTTGATGCCGGCCACGCCCAGTTCGCCGATGCGGGTCAGCAGCTGGTGCAGGCCATGGCCCATTTCATGGAACAGGGTGGTGACTTCGTTGTGGCTGAAGGTGGCCGGCTTGCCGTCGGCACCGCGGCCGAAGTTGCACACCAGGTAGACCAGCGGCGTCTGCACGCTGCCATCGGCGCGTACGCGGCGGTTGCGGCAGTCGTCCATCCACGCGCCACCGCGCTTGCCTTCGCGCGCGTACAGGTCCAGGTAGAACTGGCCCACCAGCGCGCCCTGCGCATCCACCAGCCGGAAGAAGCGCACGTCGTCATGCCAGACCGGTGCGCTGTCGGGCTGCACGCGCAGGCCGTACAGCTGCTCGATCACCGCGAACAGGCCGGCCAGCACCTTCGGTTCGGTGAAGTACTGCTTCACCTGCTGCTCGGAATAGCTGTAGCGCGCCTGCTTCAGGCGGTCGGCGGCGAAGGCCAGGTCCCAGGCCTGCAGCGGTGCGATGCCCAGCTGTTCGCTGGCGAACTGTTCCAGTTCAGCGCGATCCTGTGCGGCGAACGGCTTGGCACGCACGGCCAGGTCACGCAGGAAGCCCAGCACTTCGGCCGGGTCCTGCGCCATCTTGGTGGCCACCGAGTAGTCGCCGTAGGAGGCGAAGCCCAGCAGCGCCGCCAGCTCGCCACGCAGGGCCAGGATGCGGTCGATGTTGCCGCTGTTGTCCAGCGCGTCGTCGCCGAATTCCGAGGCGCGCTGCGCGCTGGCGCGGTACAGGATCTCGCGCAGGTCGCGGTCTTCGCCCCAGGTCTGCACCGGCAGGTAGCACGGCATCTGCAGGGTCAGCTTCCAGCCCTCGTGGCCGTCCTTCTGCGCGGCCACACGCGCGGCGGCCTTCACGTCGTCGGGCACACCGGCCAGGCGCGCTTCGTCGTCCACCACCAGCGACCAGGCGTCGGTGGCATCGAGCACGTTCTGTGAGAACTTCGCCGACAGTGCCGACAGCTCCTCCTTGATCGCGGCGAAGCGCTGCTGCGCGGCCGGCTCCAGTTCGGCACCGCCCAGGCGGAAATCACGCAGGGTGTTGTCCAGCACCTTGCGTTGGGCCGCATCGAAGTGCGCCGCTTCGGCGCTGGCGGCCAGGGCCTGGTACTGGCGGAACAGCGCCAGGTTCTGGCCCAGCGCACTGGCGAAGCGGGTCACCCGCGGCAGGTTGCTGTTGTAGGCCTCGCGCAGCTCAGGGGTGTTCACCACGCCCTGCAGATGGCTGACCAGGCCCCAGGCGCGCCACAGGCGCTCGGTGGCGTCGTCCAGCGGGGTTACGAAGGTCTGCCAGGTGACCGGCTGCACCTGCTCGGCCGCGCTGACCGCCGCCTCGGCCTGGGCCAGCAGCGCATCCAGCGCCGGTGCCACGTGCTCGGGGCGGATCGCCTCGAAGCGCGGCAGGCCGGAAAAATCGAGCAGGGGGTTGGCTTCGGTCACGGCAGATCTCCAGGGGGACAGGCCCGGCGCGCGGGCATCACCGTCGATATGGCGCTGGCAGCGGCAGCAGACAAGGGGGCGGCGCACCGGGCATTCACACCGGCCTTACGGCACCGCGCCGAAGCTGGCGACGCGGGGGAGACCGCAGCGGTACGTACCGACGAGGCCCCACATGGAAGGTCTGGCTCCAGCCCCAACCGCAGCACCGGGCCGGTCGATGGCCCTGACGGCCAGTGCAAACGAACTGGCCTGGATCGCCGGGTTGTGCGACGCCGGCGACGATGCTCCGCGCCATCTTGCCCAGTTGCAGGCCGTGCAGCAGCAGGGCGGTCGATTGAATGAGACCCAGGAGTGGTATCCGTTCGAGGTGATCGAACGCGGCGCCAGCCATCTGCATCCCGGGCATGAGCGCGAGTTCGTGATCTGCGTGCTGCTATGGCTGCAGGCACTGGCCCAGGGCCGGGCCAGCAGCCTGGACCCGCATCTGCACCTGGATGACCGCGCGATGGATATCGAGGCGCTGCCCGATGCACTGCGCGATGCGGTGCTGGATGCGTTCATGGCGGCGGGGTATTGACCGCCAGAAGCAGTCGAGCATGGCTCGACTCTACAACGGCGTGCCCAGCACGATGTCGGCCCGTTTACAGCGCTTCCAGGCTGCAGCACGCCAGCTCGGGCAGCCCCTGCCCGGCCACGGCGGCGGCCAGCTGTGCATCGGCGCCGTCCACGTCGATGCCCTGCTTCAGGTACCACTCGGGGTTGTAATAGCTGTGCGCGTAGCGCTCGCCGGCATCGCACAGGATGCTGACGATGCTGCCGCTGCGCCCGGCCGCGCGCATCCACTGCGCGGCCTGCAGCACGCCGATGAAATTGGTGCCGGTGGAACCGCCCACGCGACGCCCCAGCTGGCGGCTGACATGGCGCATGGCGGCCAGGCTCAGCGCGTCGGGCACCTTCACCATCGCATCCACGCTGGTGGGAATGAAGCTCGGTTCCACCCGCGGCCGGCCAATGCCTTCCACCCGCGAACCGCCGCTGCAGGTCAGCCCACGCCAGTCCTGTTCACCGGCCACGGCCGCCTGGTAGCCGGCGTAGAACACCGAGACTTCCGGGTCGGCGCACAGGATGCGCGTGTCGTGGCGGCGGTAGCTGACATAACGGCCCAGGGTGGCGGCGGTGCCGCCGGTGCCCGGGCTGCACACGATCCAGTCCGGCACCGGGCTGGGCTCTTCGGCCATCTGCTTGAAGATGGATTCGGCGATGTTGTTGTTCGCACGCCAGTCGGTGGCGCGCTCGGCGTAGGTGAACTGGTCCATGAAGTGGCCGCCGGTTTCGCGGGCCAGGCGTTCGGATTCGCAGTTCAGGTCGCAGGCACGTTCCACCAGGTGGCAGCGCCCGCCATGGAATTCGATGGCCGCGATCTTTTCCGGCGAGGTGCTGGCCGGAATGACCGCCACGAACGGCAGCCCCAGCAGGCGTGCGAAATACGCTTCGGACACCGCGGTGGAGCCACTGGAGGCCTCGATCACCGGCCGCCCTTCACGCAGCCAGCCGTTGGCCAGCGCATACAGGAACAGCGAGCGCGCCAGCCGGTGTTTCAGGCTGCCGGTGGGGTGGCTCGACTCGTCCTTCAGATAGACATCGATCCCCGCAAACCCGGGCAGCGCCAGCGGGATCAGATGGGTATCGGCGGAGCGATTGAAATCGGCTTCGATCTTGCGGATGGCGGCAGCCACCCATTCACGCTGCGACATGGCGGAGAGTCGTTGTCAGGACGGAACGGTGCGATCCGTCCATTGTATGTCGCAATCAGCACGGTGGGCGCCCGTTAGAATGGTCCATCCGGCCGTTCCCGGCCCTGTCTGAAGGACTTCCCCCATGACCCTTGCCGCCCTGCGCGACGTTCCCGGCGTGGCTGCCCAGGCCCCGGCCGAAACCCACGGCTTCGTGTTCAACCACACCATGCTGCGGGTGAAGGACATCACCGCCTCGCTGGACTTCTACACCCGCGTGCTGGGTTACCAGCTGATCGACAAGCGCGATTTCGCCGAAGCCCAGTTCAGCCTGTACTTCCTGGCCTACGTGCCGGCCGGCGTGACCGTGCCGGAAGACGATGCCACCCGCCGGGTGTGGATGGCCGGCCTGCCGGGCGTGCTGGAACTGACCCACAACCACGGCACGGAAAGCCAGGACGGCCCGGTCTACCACGATGGCAACAGCGACCCGCGCGGCTTCGGCCACCTGTGCGTGTCGGTGCCGGCCCTGGAAGCGGCCTGCCAGCGCTTCGAGGATCTGGGCGTACCGTTCCAGAAGCGCCTGACCGACGGTCGCATGAAGAACATCGCATTCATCAAGGACCCGGACGGCTACTGGGTCGAGATCATCGCCAATACCTGATCGACAACCCGATCACGGAAGCGGAGGGGGCGGTCTGGCACTATCGGACCGCAAGCGTCTTGATCCCCTCCGTTCCCCCGTGATGAGGTGCGTATGGAAACGATGGAGCTGCACCGCGGCCGCCTGATCGACCACCTGCAGCTGGTGGTGCGCGACCTGGCCGCCAGCCGCCGCTTCTACCAGGCGGTGTTCGACACGATCGGCATTCCGGTGGCCGGCGAAGGCCCGGACTATTTCTGGGCCGACGAACTGTTCATTTCCACCGCCAGCAGCGGGGCCGCCGCCGGCCAACTGACCGGCCGCCACCATCTGGCGTTCCAGGCCCGTGATGCGGCCACCGTCGATGCCTTCCACCGCGCCGCCCTGGCCGCTGGCGGCACCGACAACGGCGCCCCCGGCGAGCGCCCCTACCACCCCGGCTACTACGGCGCCTTCGTACTCGACCCCGATGGCAACAACATCGAAGTGGTCTACCACGGCCCTGCCCGCTACAGCGCCGACTCGGTGAAAGTCACCTTCTGAACCCAGCGACGAAGGGGATCGCGTCGCTCTACCTCAGTGGGACGGAAGCGAGTTGATCCCCGCCGTCCCTGTCTGCAAGGAGCGTGCAATGAGGATGTGGTTGTCGTGCCTGTTGCTGTGGGCCCTGCTGGGCCAGAACGCCGCTGCGCAATCGCGCTGCACCGAAACGCCACGCGGTCTGCTGACTCCGGCGCGGGTGACCTGCACGCACCAGACCGCGTGGATCGATTCGGGCGTGGTCGGTCAGCGCCGGGTGACCTACCAGTTGCCGCTGGGCACACCGCCGGCACATGGCTGGCCGGTGGTACTGGTCTACCAGGGCTCGTTCTTCCCGCTGCAGAATTTCGATTACCGCAGCAACCAGCCGTTTGGCGGCTATTACGAAGGCAAGCTGATCCAGACCCTGCTCGACCACGGTTATGCGGTGGTGGCACCGGCCGCGCCGGCCGATCTGTTCTGGCAGACCAATGTGCCGGGCCTGAGTGCGGCCTACGAGCTGGGCACCGATTACGATTTCCTCAGCAACGTCTTCGATGCGATTGCCGCTGGCCAGTTCGGACCGCTCGACCCGCTGCGGCGCTATGCCACCGGTATTTCCAGCGGCGGCTACAACACCAGCCGCATGGCGGTTTCATTCCCGGGTGAATTCCGTGCGCTGGCCATCCAGTCCGGCTCGTACGCCACCTGCAGCGGGCCGCTGTGCGATGTACCGGCGGTGCTGCCGTCCGACCATCCGCCCACCTTGTTCCTGCAGGGATTCGTCGACACGGTGGTGCCGTGGTGGACCACCAACCGCTACTTCAACCGCCTGCAGGACCAGGGCCTGGAAACGGCGCTGTACACCGAACCACTGGGCGGGCATGAATGGTTCGCCAGTTCACCGGCGCGCGTACTGGCCTGGTTCGACGCACATCCGTAAGGCGCAGATCGCAGGCTAGACGCCCGTTGCACTTGTCATCGTGCGTACCGGTAGCGCCGGGCCATGCCCGGCGCACCGGAAAATCACAACGTCTGCGTTGTTGCAGCTTTTCCGCTGTACGAATACCTGCTGCGCGCCGGGGCCGACCCCGGCGCGCACACGGCACTCAGTGTGCCGCCATGTAGATGTCCTGCAGCACGGCCTTTTCCAGCTCCAGCTCGCCCAGCAGGTTCTTCACGATATCGCCCAGGCTGAGGATGCCGACCAGCGTGTTGCCCTCGGTCACCATCAGGTGGCGGCGGCGCGAGTACGTCATCAGCGACATGGCCTGCTTCAGCGTGGCGTCCGGCGCAATGCCTTCCAGGCCGGTGGAAGGCAGCGTGGAAATGACCCGGCGGCCGGCCTGCGGGCCGTCATCGGCCAGCACGCGCACGATGTCCTTTTCGGAAATGATGCCCACCGGGGCACCGTCCTTGACCACGACCAACGCGGCGATACGGTTCGCGCTCATCTTGTGCGCGGCGGCACCGATCGTGTCTTCGGCGTCGATGGTGATGACAGCTTCTTTCTTCGATTGCAGGAGTTCGCGGACGTTCATTCTTGTTTCCTGGTGCAGGTCACTGAAGTCAAAAAAGTGTGCTCTTCCGAATCGCCCCCTCCCCGGGAACAGACCTTTCAGCGCACGTCTGGCGCATGCTCCCTGCCGGTGAAAACAATGGGCAGGTGGCGTGCTGCAACGCGATCGAAACCCAATGCTGCAGCAGCAGCGAAGGCCCCGGTCGATTCGATTCTACGACTGCCCTGTGCGGCCACTACCGGCACCGGTGGGACAGTTCGTCGTGGAACCTGTCGACGATTCCGAGAATCGCACCCGCGCTGAAACCGGCGCTGAATACAGCCGCCCGCCAGCACTAAAGTTCGCGCCGCGCCGGCCGACGCACGTGCAGCCGCCCGACCCTGCAAAGTCAGGGGAACGGGCGCCAGCTGCCCAGCACCGCCTCGGTGCTGTACTGCGCCGCCTCATCGCCCGACAGATGGTGCGACCACGGCACGCGTTCCTCCGGCGAGGCACCGGGCCCGGTGCTGCCGAATTCGCCGTAGTAAGTGGTACGTTCGGCATCGGGCTTGTCCCAGTTATGCCAGCCGGCCTGCACGATGTGCGGGCCCAGGTTGGACTGCAGGAACACCGTGCGCGCGAACGGCCGCCACGGCCGGCCCAGGTAGGTGGTGCCGGCGCCTTCGCCACGCAGCAGCGCACGCCGGAACACATAACCGAAGCGCTGGCCTTCCGGCGTGGACGCGGCAGTCACCCAGCCCAGCCGGCCCTTGGACACGATCGTGCAGTCATCGAACAACGCGGTGGCCGCGCCGAAGATGAAGTCCACCGTGCCTTCGATATAGCAGTCCTTGAAGTGCAGCACGCTGCCTTCGTGGGTGTACAGCGTGTCCTGGTTGCCAAGCAGGCGCACGTTGCGGAAGCCACCCCGTGGCGGCGCCGCGTACAGCGCCAGCGCCTGGCCGACATTGCCGGCCGTATTCTCGATGGTCAGGTCTTCGGCGATGAACTCATCGCCATACACATAGACCGTGGCCGAGCCACTGGTGCGCATCGCCTTGCCGGTGGCCGGGTCAACCAGGTCGGCGTAATTGTTCCAGCTGATGATCGAGGCGCCCGCACCCGCGCCGCGCAGTGTCACCCGGCTCTTTTCCTTGGGCACTTTCACTACCCCGCGGTACAGGCCTTCGCGCAGCACGATCACCTGGCGCGTGCGGTTACCATCGGGCACGGCATCGATGGCGGCCTGCACGCTGCGGTAGTCGCCACTGCCATCGGCGGCCACCACCCAGTCACGGGCAGTGGCCGGCACGCTGGCACACAGCAGCAGTACCGCCAAGGGAAGGAAACGACGGCATGGAATACGCATGTTGGCTCCAGCTGGACGTGGCAACGGTCAGAACTTGTAGCGCAGGCCGACCAGGTATTCGCGCCCGGTCTGGGTGTAGGTCAGCGGCAGCTTCCACGCCGTCGTGCCCACCCATTCGTTGCTGGTTTCGTTGGTCAGGTTGATCGCTTCCAGGCTGATTTCCAGCTGGTCGTCGATCTTCCAGCTGATCGAGGCATCCACCGTGTCCACCGCATCCATGCCGTGGAAGCTGAAGCCCTGCACGCTGGCCGGCACCTGCGTGTAGTAGCCGTCGCGATGGGTGTAGGACACGCGCGCGCCCAGCTTCTCGCCTTCGTAGAACAGCGTGCTGTTGTACGCATTCTTCGACAGCCCGGTCAGATCGGTCTTCAGCGATGCCGCACCGGTGGAAGTGAGGTACTGGATCTGCGAATCCACCCAGGTGTAGTTCAACTGCAGGCCCAGGTTGCTCCAGCGCCCGGGCAGGAAGCTGAAAGGCTGCACATAGTTGAACTCGGCGCCCTTCAGGTCACCGCCCGGGGTGTTCAGCGGGCGGGTGAAGGTGAAGTCCTCGTTGGGCGATACGCCGGTGCCGTCGAGCAGACTGGTCGGCAGGCCGCTGGCGGTGAACGGCATCACCGTGCTGGTACCCTGCACGAAGCTTTCGATGTCCTTGTGGAACAGCGCCAGCCCCAGCAGGCCGCCTTCCTGGAAGTACCATTCCACACCCAGGTCCAGCGTGCGTGCGCGGATCGGGTCCAGGTTGGGGTTGCCGCCGTTCACGTAGCGGTGGCCGCTGGACAGGCTGAGGGTGGTGCCCGGCGTGAGCGATGACAGCCCCGGCCGTGCCATCACCTTGGCCGCACCGAAGCGCAGCATCACGTCGGGGCCCAGCTCGGCCACCAGGTTCAGCGAGGGCAGCGTGTCGGTGTAGTCGCGCGAGACATGGGTCAGCACCATCGCACCATCCACGGTGGAATAGCCGGTGGACGACTGGGTGGTCTTCACCCGGCGCACGCCCACGTTGCCCGACACCGGCACGCTGCCGATATCGAAGCCGAACTCACCCATCAGCCAGGCACCGCGGTCGCGCTCTTCCACGCTGCGCCGCGTGGCGTTGCGTTCGTACAGCTGGTAGATGCCCTGCCCGCTGTAGATGCCCAGCAGCTGCGACAGCGCGGCCAGATCCGGCACCGCCCAGGCATCAGGCGCACCGGCCACGCCACCCAGGCGCGCGATGTCCACCATCGCTGCCGGCACGGTGTAGCTGCCATCGGCGAAGGCCGGCACCACCGTCTCGCTCCTTCGGCGGTATTCGCTGGTGTCGAACTGGTAGTCCTTGGCCAGCAGACCGCCCTTCAGGGTGAACGACGGCCCGAAGTTCCAGCTGAAATCCAGCGCGGCGGTGTCGAAGGTATTGGTGGCGTACTGCGGGCGCAGGCGCACTTCGGCCAGGGTCCAGCCCGTGGCGTCGGTGGGATCGATGCCGTAGTTGAAGGTCGGGTGGGTGACGCTGTCGCGGAAATCGTAGCTGTAGCCGGCCACGTTGGCCTTGTCCATGATCAACGTGGTCTGCACCGGGTTGGCGTGCTTGGAACTGGAATGCCCGGCCAGCAGGTTGATCTTGAACGCATCGCTGAAGCGGTGTTCACCGCTCAGCGAGACCTGCTTGAACTCGGTGCTCCATTCGTCGCGGCGCTGTTCCGAGCGCACGCCGGCGCCATCGAACACGCCGTACAGCAGCGCGCCGGAGGTCGGATCGATGTAGCCATCGCGCAGCAGCATGTTCTGCTTCTGCGCCGAATAGGCGAACGAGATCGCCTCGATGTACTTCTCGCTGCGCACGGTGTCGATCTTCGAATACAGCGCGTCCAGCGCGAATTCGGTGTTGTCGGTCGGCTTCCACTGCAGCGCGGCGGTCACGCCCAGGCGCTTCTGGTCGTGTTCCAACAGCGTGTAGCGCGGGAAATACGGGTGCCACACGCCATCGGCCAGGCCGGCGGTGAACGGCGATGCCGGATTGAAGCCGCCATTGCTGCTGGCGCTGTACCAGCGCCCGGTGTTGCTGCCTTCTTCGCGCACCTGGCGCTCGGAATAGGCCACCGACAGCAGGCCACCGAAGCGGCCATCGGCCCAGGTATCGGCAATCAGCGCGGCCGCGCGCGGGCTGGCCTTGTTCGACAGATCGTTGAAGCTGCCCTGCCCGCTGGCAGCGAAGGTAAAGCCGTCGTAGTCGAACGGACGTGCGGTGCGCAGGTCCACCGTGGCGCCCAGCGAACCCTCTTCCACGTCGGCCGAGGCGGTCTTGCGCACGATCAGCTGCGAGAACAGGTCCGAGGCGAACACGTTGAAGTCGAAGCCGCGGCTGCGGTTGGTGCCGCCGGACTGGTCCGAGCCACCCACGGTGGTCAGCGCTTCCAGGCCATTGATACGCACGCGGGTGAAATCCGGGCCCAGCCCGCGCACGGAAATATTGCGGCCTTCGCCGGCGTCGCGGGTGATGGTCACCCCGGGAATGCGCTGCAGCGATTCGGCCAGGTTCAGATCGGGGAAGTTGGCGATGTCCTCGGCGACGATCGCATCGACCATGCCCTTTTCAGAGCGCTTGATGTCCAGCGCCTTTTCCACGCTGGCGCGGTAGCCGGTCACGGTCACCGCATCCAGGTCGGTGGGGTTGGCGCCGCTGTCCTGCGCGGCGGCCGGGCCAGCCAGGGCCAGCAGCACGGCGCTGGCCAGCGCGCTGGCGACGAAGGTAACCGGTGTCTTTTTGCGATTCAGCCTGTGCGTCATGAAAATCCCTTGCAATCACTGCTACTGGCGGTCGTAGGTGCGCATCAGTTGATGACACCGGGGGACAGGCAACGTAACAGTGTCATCCGGCTGAAACATCGTGCGGCGCAACACGGCGCCACACGCAGCCAGGGGATATCAGGCGGTATGTGCGGCCGGCGGCGCCGGCGGTGGCAGCGCGCGCGGCGGGCGGGTGGCCCACCAGCACAGCAGGGAACCGGCGGTCACGCAGGCCACCCCACGCACGAAGCCCATGCCCGGCTGCAGCGACAGCCACAGGCTGCTCCACAGCACCGACAGCACCGGCGCGAAGTAGGAAAAGATCGCCATCAAGGTGACGTTGCCGTGCTGCAGGCCGTGGTTCCAGCAGCCATAGGCGGTGGCGGTCAGCAGGCCGAACACCGCCACCTGGGCCAGCCCACCCCAGTGCAGGTGCAGCGGCGGCGCATCGCCCAGCAGGTACTTCAGCCACAGCACCACCGCGGTGGCGGCCATGAACAGCGGTACCGCATTGCGGGTGCCGCCGATGCGCTTGGTCACCAGCGAATAGGTAGCCCACATGCAGGCCGCGCCCAGTGCCAGCGCATAGGCCAGCGGGTTGCTGCGCAGGTTGCCCCACAGCACCGCCGGCGACCACGCGCCCTCGCCGGTCACCACCATCACCACGCCCAGCAGGCACAGCACCGTGGCCGGCAGCAGCAGCCAGTTGCCGCGCTGCATGCGGGTCAGCACCGTCAGCAGCACGGTCAGGCACGGCCACAGGTAATTGATCATCACCAGTTCCAGCGCCTGCCCACGGTGGTGGGCCAGACCGATGGACAGCGACAACGACGCCTCGGTACCGATGAACAACGCACCGCCCAGCAGCAGGTAGCGGCGCGGCAGCTGCGAAGGCCGCGGCATGCCCAGCATCAACGCGGAAAAGAACGCGGCAGCGGTAAAGATCAGTGCGGCGCCACCGGTGGCACCGAAGATCTCGCTGATCGTGCGCAGCATGCCCAGCGTGGGGCTCCACAGCAGCACGGCACTGGCGCCGATCAGGGTAGGAAGATGGGGGGACGCAGAAGCGCGCAGCGCGCGGAAGCCGTACATGGGGGCGACGACAACAAGGGCAGTTCGGTTGAAAGGCACGCGCCCGCCTGCGCCCGGCCCCGACAACGGGGCAGGCAGGACAGAGGGACAGGTGAGTCCTGGGAAGTACGCTGGTCCGTAGCGACGTCCCCGGAATGCCCCGGCACTGTGCGTTGCAGGGGAAAACGGCGGGAGGCGGGTTACAGCAGCCGACTGGCCGAAGCGGATTGTACGCCTTCGATGTTGCGCCGCAATAGAACCCTGTTCAGGCGCTACGTGGCGCGGTCGCGGCGGAAGCGCGGCAGCCCGCGCAGGCGCTCCACCAGCCACTGCGCCGCGCCCGACAACGGCCACTCCGCACGGTGGATCAGCCACAGCGTATCGCGCACCGGATCGCCACATTCCACCGTGTCGATCAACGCCGGCTGTGCGAACGATTCGCGTGCGTGGCGCGGAATGACAGTGAAGCCCAGGCCGCGCGACACCGGCTCCAGGATCAGCGCGACCTGGTTGGTGAAGCCGTGCACCGGCAGCGTGCCCACCCCGGGGTTGCCCGGGAAGCGCCGCGACAACAGGCGGGTAGCCATCGCTCGTCCATCGGGGTGGTCGATGAAGCCCAGCCGCTGCAGATCCGCCCAGTCTTCGGCCTGCGCACCGGCAGGCACCACCAGTTCCAGCACTTCCTCGGTGAAGGCCGAGGCGGCCACGCGCGGGTCGTCCGGCTTCAGCGTCACCAGGCCCAGTTCGTACTGTTTGTTCACCACCGCCTGCAGCGCTTCCGGGTCGGGCGCGAAGCGGTGGCGGATCACCAGCCCCGGGTGATTGCGCTGGTAGTCCAGCAGGATGGGATACAGCGCCAGGCCCACGCTGCCGGGGCTGATCAGGCTGACCTCACCCTGGTCTGAAACCGTCTGCGACAGGCTCGCCCGCAAGCGCCCCTGCGCGCGCTCCATGTCCTGGATGAAGGCCAGCAAGGCGGTGCCCGCCGGGGTCAGCTCGACCTGCCGCGGCCGGCGGATCAACAGCGGCCCCAGTTCGTCTTCCAGGTGGCGTACGTGCTGGCTCACCGCGGCCTGGGTCAGGCCGAGCTGCTGCGCCGCACGGGTGAAGCCGCCGTGGGCGACCACGGCCGCGAACGAGCGCAGCCACTGCGGATTATGCATAAGCAGGTTTTATCCACGGGATAAGTCGCCATTAGACCACCTATGGGCAGGGGCCACCTACGCTTGTAAGGCCCTCTTTCCCTGCCCTGTTCCGCTCCCCCATGAAAATGAACGCCATCCACTGGCCCGACGGCTACCTGCCGGGCCTGACCGACAACTTTGTCTCCAACGAAGTGATCGTTGCCGGCCTGACCGCGGCAGACATCTGGCCGCTGCTGGCCACCCCGGCGCATTGGCCGACCTACTACGCCAACTCGGCCAACGTGCGCTTCCACGATGACAGCGGGCCGGTGCTGGCAGCCGGCGACCGCTTCCAGTTCGAAACCTTCGGCTTCCCGGTCGAAGCGCGCTGCACCGAATACGTTGCGCCCACCGCCGGCACGCCGGGCCGGGTGGCGTGGCACGGCTGGGCCGGCGACGAAGGCGCCGCCGATCGGCTGGATGTCCACCATGCCTGGCTGGTGGAAGACCTGGACGGTGGCCGCGTGCGCATCCTCACCCAGGAAACCCAGAACGGCGCACCGGCCAAGGCCCTGCAGGCGGCCAAGCCCAACCCGATGATCAACGGCCACCAGGACTGGCTGGACGGTCTGGTCGGCGCTGCCCGCGCCCTTCCGCGGCGCTGATCCATCCCTGCCCGCCCGTTCGCTGCTCCCCCCGCTACCGAGATCTTCATGACCGCTCTGTTCAGTCCCTTCACCCTGAAGGGCATCACGCTCCGCAACCGCATCGCCATTCCGCCCATGTGCCAGTACTCGGCGCACGAGGGCTATCTCAGCCCGTGGCACACCACCCATTACGCCGGCATGGCGCGGGGTGGCGCCGGTCTGGTCATCGTTGAAGCCACCGCCGTTTCCGCTGAAGGCCGCATCACCCCCGGCTGTGCCGGGCTGTGGGAAGACGGCCAGATCGAAGGCATGGCGCAGGTTGCCGCGGCAATCAAGGCCGCTGGCGCCGTGCCGGGCATCCAGATCGGCCACGCCGGGCGCAAGGCCAGCGCCAACCTGCCGTGGGAAGGCGACGACCACATTGCCGAGGGCGACCGCCGCGGCTGGCCGACGCTGGCGCCGTCCGCGCTGGCCTTCGGCGGCGGGCTGGGCAAGGTGCCGCAGGCGATGACGCTGGATGACATTGCGCGCGTGCAGGCCGATTTCGTGGCCGCCGCCCAACGCGCGCTTGCCGCCGGCTTCCAGTGGCTGGAACTGCACTTCGCCCATGGCTATCTGGCGCAGAGCTTCTTCTCGCCGGTGGCCAACCAGCGTACCGATGCCTACGGCGGCAGCGCTGAAAACCGCGGCCGCTTCCTGCGCGAAACCCTGGCCGCCGTGCGCCGCGTGTGGCCCGAACACCTGCCGCTGACCGCGCGCTTCGGCGTCGTGGAATACGACGGCAACGACGAAAGCTTCTACGACGAAGCCGCGCAGCTGGTGCGGAATATGCGCGATGGCGGGCTGGACCTGATCGACGCCAGCATCGGCTTTTCCACCGCCGCCAGTCGCGCACCGTGGGGCCCGGGCTTCTTCGTTCCGGTGGCCGCACGCCTGAAGCGCGATGTGCAGATGCCGGTGGCCGCGAGCTGGTGCATCGACGATCCGCACATGGCCGAAAAGGCCGTGGGTGAGGGCAGCATGGATCTGGTGCTGATCGCCCGTGCGCACCTGGCCAACCCGCACTACCCGTACCAGCTGGCGCTGGCACTGGGCGAACAGAACCCGGCCGGCGTGCTGCCGCCGCCCTACGCCTACTGGCTGTCGCGCTACCGCGGCCCCGGCAAGGGCGCCGCGCAGTAACGGCGCAGCACCGGCGCCGTTGTCAGCCGCTGCCGTGGAACTGCAGCCCCACCCCGGGCAGCGTCTGGATGTAACGCGGTGCGGCGGCGCTGTCGCCGATCTTCGGCCGCAGGCGTGCCAGCAGGATGCGGATGTAGTGCGCATCGCGGTTGTGGGTGGGGCCCCATATGCCGGTCAGGATGACCGGCTGGGTCACCACCCGCCCGGCGTTGCGGGCCAGCAGCAGAAGCAGCGCGTACTCCTTGCGCGACAGCGCAAGGGGGCTGCCCTGGAAGGTGACCACGTGGGTCTGGTCGTCGATGCACAGGCAACCGTCGTCGAAGCGGAACGGCTCATCGCCGCTGCGGCTGGCCGAGCGCAGCAGCACCCGGATTCGCGCCATCAGTTCATCGATGCCGAACGGCTTGGTGACGTAGTCATGTGCACCGCCATCGAGCGCGGCCACTTTCTCGCGCTCACCGGCGCGGGCCGTCAGCATGATCACCGGCGCCGGCGAAAACGCCCGCAACTGGGCCAGCACCGCGTGCCCGTCCATGTCGGGCAGGCCGACATCCAGCACCACGATATCCACGCTGCAGCTGCGGGCCACGTCCAGCCCGCCCTGCCCGTTCTCGGCCAGCAGCACCGTATAGCCCTGCGCACGCAGGCTGATCTGCAGGAAGCGACGGATATGCGGCTCATCATCGATGACCAGCACGTTGATGCCCGATTCCACGGCGGCAATCTGCGTCACATCGGGTTCCTCATGCCGCCGTGGGCCGCAGCATCGGCAGGGTGATGCGGATGACCGTGCCCACGCCATCCGGCCCGGCAAACGCTTCAACCGATCCGCCATGCGCGCCGATCATGCCCTGCGCGATCGTCAGGCCCAGCCCGGTGCCCTTGCGGTTCCTGTCGCCACGCTCGACGCTGTAGAACATGTCGAAGATGCGCTTGCGCTCGTCTTCGGGAATGCCGGGGCCACGATCGCGCACGTCGATCTGCAGGTTGCCGCCAAGCAGGCGAGCGGACACATCCACCGCCGCGCCCGGTGGTGAGAACTTCGCGGCGTTCTCCAGCACATTGAACAGCCCCTGTTCGACCAGCGCCGGATGCACCCAGATGGGCGGCACGTCCGCGGCGATGGCCACATCCAGCGTGACCCCCGGCTGGTACCGGCGCAGACGCCCGGCGGCCGATCCGATCAGCTCATCCACGCCCACCCAGTCCCGGTTCAACGTCAGCCCATCGTGGCCCAGCCGGGTCATGTCCAGCAGGTTCTGGATGTAGCGGTCCAGCCGATCGCCCTCCTCCAGGATGGTGTCCAGCAGGTTCGCCTTGTCCTCGGCCGACAGCGCATCGGGATAGCTCACCAGGCTGCTGGCCGAACCAATCATCGACGCCAGCGGCGAGCGCAGGTCATGCGACACCGACGACAGCAGCGCCGAGCGCAGGCGCTCGGTTTCATTGCTCACCCGCGCGCCCTCCAGATCGGCCACCAGCCGGGTGCGCATGATGGCCTGGGTCACATCGTCGATCATCGCTTCGGCAAGGCGGCGCTGCTCGGGCGCCAGGCGCGCGGTGTCCTCGCCCCAGCGCAGCCCCATCACCCCCACCACGGTGCGGTTGGCCAGCAGCGGAACGAACCACCACGGCGAGGCGGCCAGCGTATCGGTGAAGCGCCCGGCCTGCTGGCGGTGCGCCAATGACCAGTCCGCCGCCGCCCGATCGGTGCCCTGCAGCAGCGTACCGGGCGACTGCTCGGTGCGATCGGCGGACTGGATCCACACCGCAACCCCCAGGCTGCGTTCCATCGCAATGCGCCCCACATGCAGCACCTGGCCCAGGTCGGCCGCGCTGCTCAGGCCGCGCCCCAGCCGTTCCATCATCGTGGCCTGCGCATTGACCGCACGCAGCGCCAGGATCTGCGCGCGCAGCCGGGTGGCCAGGCTGCCACAGACCAGTGCGGCCACCAGGAAGATGACCACCGTGGCCACGCCGCGGTTGGCGCTGATGCTGAAGGTGAAGGTGGGTTCGATGAAGAAGAAGTTGTAGCTGAAGAAGCACAGCGCCGCGGTGCCAACCACGCCCAGCATGCTGGTGCGGGTGGCCACCAGGATCACCGCCACGATGAAGACCATCGACATGTCGTCGATTCCGAGCCACCGCTGCGCCATCCACGCAGCCACGATCGCCCCCAACGTGGCCAGCACGGCGGCGGTCAGATCGTGCCGCAGCAGCGAACGGTCGGGAATGCGCAGGCGGCGGCGCGCACGCGCACGTGCTTCGGGCGAGCTGATGATGACCAGTTCGTAATGCGCACCGCGCTGCAGCAGTTGCTGGGTCAGCGTGCGGTTGATCATGCGGGCCAGCGGCCGCTCGCGGGTGCGGCCCACGATCAGCGTGGATGCACCGCAGCGTTCGGCGTGGTCCAGCAACGCATCGGCCACGTGGGTGCCATGCACCACTTCGGCGTCCGCACCCAGGCTGCGTGCCAGTGCAAAGGCCCGGTCCAGCTCGGCCTGGCGCGTGGCCTCCACCGGCTTGCCCGACTGCACCGTCACCACCGTCCAGGGCGCATCACGGCGCTGGGCGATCCTGCGCCCCGCGCGCACCATGTATTCCGATGCGCCCATGCCATCGATGGCGATCAGCACCCGGTTGCGCAGCGCAATGCCGGGCAGGCCGCGTGCGATCTGCGATTCGCGCAGGTCTTCTTCCACGTGGTCGGCCGCCGTCTGCATGGCCAGTTCGCGCAGCGCCGCCAGGTTGGACGGCGAAAAGAACGCCTGCAAGGCGTGGGTCGCCTGCTCGGGCAGGTAGACCTTGCCCTGGTTCAGGCGTTCAATCAGTTCGCGCGCGGGAAGGTCGACCAGGCGGATGTCGCGCAGGCGGTCGAACACCGCATCGGGCACGGTTTCGCTGACGCGGATGCCGGTGATGCGATGGACGACGTCGTTCAGGCTTTCCAGGTGCTGGATGTTGATCGTGGTGTAGACATCGATGCCCGCATCCAGCAGATCGATCACATCCTGCCAGCGCCGTTCATGGCGGCTGCCCGGTACGTTGCGATGGGCCAGCTCATCGATCAACGCCACCTGCGGGCGGCGCGCCAGGATCGCATCGACATCCAGTTCCTGCAGCTTGCGCCCCTGGTATTCAATGCGCCTGCGCGGAATCAGCTCCAACCCGTCCACCAGCGCGGCGGTTTCGGAGCGGCCGTGGGTTTCGACGATCCCCACCACCAGGTCGATGCCCTGGCGGCGCAGCTCGCGTGCGCGCGACAACATGGCGTAGGTCTTGCCCACGCCCGGTGCGGCGCCCAGGAAGACGGTCAGGTGGCCGCTGTTCTGACGGCGCAGTTCGCCCGCCAGCGCATCGGCCTTGGCATTGCGGTCATCGTTCATGGGCAGGTTCCATCAGGTGTGCGCAGGCCCTTGTGCGTACACAGGGGCGGCTCGATCCGAGCGTGCCGCGCTCAGTTCCGGGTCGGGGCCGGTGCCACCTGGTCCAGCGCCAGGTTCAGCTCCAGCACGTTCACGTGCGGCGCACCATAGAGGCCAAAGCGCATGCCTTCGGTGTGCCTGGCCAGCAAGGCCTGCACATCGGCAGCCTGCATGCCGCGTGCCTTGGCCACGCGCTGCACCTGGATCTGCGCGGCCTGCGGCGAGATATGCGGATCGATGCCGCCACCAGACTGGGTCACCAGATCGCTGGGCACCGCTTCCGGGGCCACGCCGTCGCGCGCCGCCACGGCCGCGCGGGCCTCGTCCACCCGCTTGCGCAGGTCCGGGTTGGTGCGGGCCTGGTTGCTGCCGGCCAGCGCCATCACGTCGTACGACGCGGCCGACGGGCGCGACTGGAAGTAGCGGTCATCGGCAAACGGCTGTGCCACCAGCGCCGAGCCGACCACCTTGCCGTCGCGCTCGATCAGGCTGCCACTGGCGGCCGCGGGGAACATCAGTTTCCCCAGGTTCGTGGCCGCCAGCGAGTAGACGAAACCAAAGCCCAGCAGCGAGGTGATCGCCAGGCCGATGGATGCGCGCCAGACGCCACTGCGGGTGGGAGCGGAGTGCGACGAAGCGTGTTCAATGATGTTGTTCATGGCAGGTCCTCAGGCACCGAACACGGCGGCCAGCGCCATGTCGATCAATTTGATGGCCGGGAACGGCAGCAGCACGCCGCCCAGGCCGTACACCAGTACATTGCGGCGCAGCAGCGCGGTGGCGCTGGCGGCACGGAAGCGCACACCGCGCAGGGCCAGCGGAATCAGGATCGGAATGATGATCGCGTTGAAGATCAGCGCGGCCACCACCGCATTGGTCGGGCTGGACAGGTGCATCACGTTCAGCGCGGCCATCGAGGGAACGGCGGCGAACATCGCCGGCAGGATGGCGAAGTACTTGGACACGTCATTGGCCAGCGAGAACGTGGTCAGCGCGCCGCGGGTGATCAACTGCTGCTTGCCCACTTCCACCACCTGCAGCAGCTTGGCCGGATCCGAATCCAGGTCGACCATGTTGCCGGCTTCCTTGGCTGCCTGCGTGCCCGAATTCATCGCCAGGCCGACGTCGGCCTGCGCCAGCGCCGGCGCATCGTTGGTGCCGTCGCCCACCATCGCCACCAGGCGCCCCGAGGCCTGTTCCTGGCGGATACGGGCCAGCTTGTCTTCCGGGCGTGCCTCGGCGATGTAGTCATCCACGCCCGCTTCGGCAGCGATGGCCGCGGCGGTCAGCGGGTTGTCGCCGGTGATCATCACCGTCTTGATGCCCATCGCACGCAGCTGCGCGAACTTTTCCTTGATGCCGTGCTTGACCACGTCGGACAGTTCGATCACCCCCAGCAGGTGGCGACCATCGGCCACCACCAGTGGCGTCGCACCATTGCGGGCTACCTGCTCCACGCGCGCCGACAGTTCCGGCGACGGTTCCGAGCCCAGCGACTGCGCGTACTTCACCATGGCGTCGATGGCGCCCTTGCGGATGGCACGCACCTGGCCATCGGCCAGATTCAGATCGACACCGGACATGCGGGTGTGCGCACTGAACGGCACGAAGTGCGCGTTGGTCGGCTCTTCGATGGGCGTGTTCGGCTGGCGGGCCAGCTTGACGATCGACTTGCCTTCCGGGGTCGGGTCGGCCAGCGAGGACAGCAGCGCTGCTTCGCGCAGGCGCTGCATGTCCACGCCCGCCAGCGGATGGAACGCCGTGGCCTGGCGATCGCCGTGGGTGATGGTGCCGGTCTTGTCCAGCAGCAGCACGTCCACGTCACCGGCCACTTCCACCGCCTTGCCCGACTTGGCCAGCACGTTGGACGACAGCGCGCGGTTCATGCCGGCGATGCCAATGGCCGGCAGCAGGCCACCGATGGTGGTCGGGATCAGGCAGACCAGCAACGCGACCAGCAGCAGCGGGTCCAGCGAAATGCCCACGAAACCGGCGATGGACGGCAGGGTCAGCACCACGATCAGGAAGGTCAGCGTCATGGTGACCAGCAGCAGGCCCAGCGCGATCTCGTTGGGGGTCTTCTGCCGGTTGGCGCCTTCCACCAGCGAAATCATGCGGTCCAGGAAACTGTTGCCCGGTTCGGCGGTCACCCGCACCACGATCTCGTCGGACAGCACCTTGGTGCCACCGATCACGCCGGAGCGGTCGGTACCGGCCTCACGCAGCACCGGTGCCGATTCGCCGGTCACCGCCGATTCGTTGATGGTGGCCAAACCACGGATGATCTCGCCGTCGGCGGGCACGATCTCGCCCGCCGACACCACCACCAGATCGTCCGGGCGCAGCTCGGCGGCCGGCACCGAGACCGCGCTGGCCGGCATGGCCGCGTCGCTGATCCTGCGTGCTACCAGATCCTTGCGTGCACGGCGCAGCGAGGCGGCCTGGCCGCGACCGCGCGCTTCGGCCACGGCCTCGGCGAAGTTGGCGAACAGCACGGTGACCAGCAGCAGTGCGGTAACCGCCCAGCCGGTACCGGTGGCGGCCTTGCCGGCGATGGTCAGGCCCGCCGTGAGCAGGGTGCCCAGCCACACCACGGCCATCACCGGGTTGCGGAAGGCATGGCCAGGCGACAGCTTGGCGAAGGACGCAATGACAGCGGCCTTGAACCCGGCGGCATCCAGCAGCGCCGGGCGACCGGGGCGATGCCCGGTGTGCATGGAAGTATCAGTCATTGGGAAATCCTCAGAAGGCCTTGAGCGCCAGGTGATCGGCGATGGGGCCCAGTACCAGAACCGGCATGAATTGAAGCAGCGTCAGGATGACGACCACCGCGATCAGGGTGAGTGCGAAGGTGGGCGTTTCCACGTGCAGCGTGCCCGGGCTTTCCGGAACGGCACGCTTGCGCGCCAACATCGCCGAAATGACCAGCGGGATGATCAGTGCCGGGTAGCGACCCAGCGCCAAAACCACCGCACAGGTCAGGTTCCACCAGTAGGTGGCATCGCCCAGACCTTCGAAGCCGGAGCCGTTGTTGGCAAAGGCCGAAGTGAATTCATAGAACACCTGGCTGATGCCGTGGAAGGACGGGTTGGAATTGCCGGTCAGGCTGGGCACGGCCAGGGTGATGGCGGTGAGGGACAGCAGAACCAGCGGCTGCAGCAGCACCAGCACGGCCAGCAGTTTCACTTCCGGCGCTTCGATCTTGCGGCCGAACAGTTCCGGGGTGCGGCCGGTCATCAGGCCGGCCAGGAACACGCTCAGCAACAGATAGACCAGGAACTGCTGCAGGCCGCAGCCGATGCCACCCCAGATGGAGTTGACCAGCATGTTGCCGATCGTGACCAGGCCGGTCAGCGGCGCCAGCGAATCGTGCATGGCGTTGACCGAGCCGTTGGAGGTCTGCGTGGTCAACGCCGCCCACAGCGCCGATGCGTCGGCGCCGAAGCGCACTTCCTTGCCCTCCATCAGTGCAATGTCCGTACTGGTGGACGACAGCGATTCAGACCACAGGGCCACACCGGTGGAAACCAGCGACATGGCCAGCATGGTGCCGACCACCAGCGCGGTGAAGCGGCGGCGCCCGGTGAAGGCGCTGACCATGAAGGCGATGCTGACCGGAATCAGGATAAGGGCCAGGGTTTCCAGCAGGTTGGAAAGCGCGGTCGGGTTTTCCAGCGGCACGGCACTGTTGGGGCCATACCAGCCACCGCCATTGGTACCCAGCTGCTTGGCCGCCACCATCGAGGCCACCGGCCCCAACGGAATCTTCTGCTCGGCCATGCCCGCAGACGCGTCGATGGGCGTGGCCACCGGGCCGCCGTTCAACGTGGACGGCACGCCCTGCCAGGTCAGCAGCAGCGACCACAGCAGGCACAGCGGCAGCATCAGGCGCACGGCCGGGCGGATGACATCGGCCCAGTAGTTGCCCAGGTCGGGTTCGCCATCGCTTGCAACGACCGACGGCGCGCGATCCTTGCCCGTAGCGGCCAGCACATCGCGCCTGCGCCCGCCGAACAGGCCGCGCAGGGTTGCCACCACCAGGGCCAGGCCCATCATCGGGGTGATCACCTGCAGGCCAACGATGCCGGTCATCTGCGCGAAGTAGGACAACTGCGCCTGGCCGGAATAATGCTGCTGGTTGGTGTTGGTCAGGAACGAGACCATGGTGTGCAGCGCCAGGTCCCAGCGCATGTTCGGCGCGTTGTTGGGGTTCAGCGGCAACCAGGCCTGGGTCATGAAGATGGCCAGGGTCAGCACGGCCAGTACCAGGTTGCTGACCAGGAACGCCGTAACGTACTGCTTCCAGCCCATACCCTGGCCAGGCGCAACGCCCAGGATGCGATAGAGCGGCCGTTCGATCAGGCCAAACACGCGGTCACCCCACATGGGGTTGCCACGCATCACCGCCGCCAGATAGCGGCCAATGGGCCAGCCCAGCAACAGGGCCAGCGCAATTACGGAAAGGAACTCGAACATGGGATGTCCCACCTTGTTGTGGTTGGATCGCCGTGCGCGCGGGGGCGCCTGCCAGCGATGCCGGACTCAGTTCAGAACGACGCCTGCAGCGCGGCTTCGACGCGCGAACCCGCCAGATCGGGGAAGATGCGCTTGGCCGCCGAATCGGTGGCGTGCGCGGTCACGCGCAGTTCGAACGGCGCCTTGAAGGCCCAGATGCCGCTCAGTTGGCCGTGCGTGTAGCTGTCGTTGTAGGCGTCTTCCAGCCAGTAATGGCCCACGGCGGCCTCGAAGCGCACGCTGTCGCTGACCGGCAGTCGCGCGCCCAGCTGCGCGTACACGCCGCGCTCGTCGGTGGCCAGTGCATCGGGCGAGTACGCCACCTGCAGCCAGTAGTTCTGCTTCCAGGTCACGGTGCTGTTCAACTCGGTCCAGTTCAGATCCACCGTGGTGGACGGGTACCGGTAGTGGGTCAGGTTGACGTCCAGCGCCCAATCGTCGGACAGGCCACCGGACCAGCCGGCAATGAAATCCAGCTCGCTGCTGGCATGGGTCTCCGGCGCGAATTCGACATTGGAACCCCAGACCGACGCGTACCAGCCCGATTCGGCGCTGGCCTTGAAGCCGGCCTGCGCGGCCGCATCGCCCTGGGTCTGGCTGGAACCGCGCCACACATAATCATTGGCAATGGCGGCCGAGCCGGACACGGTGGCCGCATGGCTGCTGAGCGCGGTGCCGGCGAACAGGACAAGGCCGGCCAGGCTACGGATGGCAATGACCTGGGCGCTGACGCGCTGGCCCGGGAAGAGGTGCAGAGACATGGAATGACAACTCACAGGATGGCTGTTCAGCCGATGCGAAAATTGTCGAATCGATGCCTGTAAAAAGCCCATTCCCGCGTTGATACGCCGCGTAAAATCTTCATAAAATTTCACGCCCCGCTGGCGACGATGCAGCGCGCCGCGCCGGCCGTTACGTTGATTTTATGCAGGGGAGGCAGAACACGGCTGGCGATTTTACGTAGCCCACCGCGACCATGGCATCACCGCACCGCAGGGTGTGAAACCAGAACCGCCATGACCGTGATCGTGATTCGCCACGCAACCCCCAGCAGTGTGCCGCCGAGCCTGCCTGCGCACGTGGGCAACCATCCCGTGGTCTGCAAAGACTGCAGTGGCGTGGAAGAGATTCGCCAGTGTCTGTGCCAGATCGACGCCCAGCCCCGCGACTGGGTGGTGCTGGAACTGGGTGCCGTGGACGAGCAGCAATGGTGCGAACAGGCCGCCGCGCTGGGCCACGCGCTGGACCAGTTGCCGGCGCAGTACATTGAAGTCCAGGCCACCTGCGAACTGGATCTGCAGTCGCGGCTGCGCCTGCAGCATGCACCGGCCGCCGTGGTGGTCGACCATCGCAACGCGCAGGGCGGCTACCCGCTCTCGCTGGGCATCATCCGCCACCGTCTGGCCATGGAGGCCTGAGCCATGTCGATCTTCATCATACGTGGTCCGGAAGCCAGTGGCCGTCTGATCCGCACGGCCGCACCGCTGCCCAGCCCGGTATTGAAAGCGCTGGTGGAACGCGCGATCGATGCCGGCACCACCATCGCCATCCGCGCGTGCGGTTCCGAACAGGAACTGCTGGACGCACTGCGCGTGGCTGACCACAGCCGCGGCGAGATCACCCTGCTCGACCCCGGTGCGTGCGCCGACAGCACCCGCCTGCAGCGCCTGCTGCCGCACCTGCATAACGCCTATGTGGAAGTGCACGACGATGGCGCGCAGCGCGAGACCTGCATTCCCGCCGGTGCGGGGCGCCGGCTGGCGGTGGCCAGTGGTTACGGTGCGCAGAGCTATGCGTTGGGGCTGGAGATAGCGCTGGAACACCTGGGGCTGGCCGAAGACAGCAACCGCTTCCACGTGGGGACCTGAGCCGCGTCTGGCGGATCTGTAGCGTCGAGCCATGCTCGACGAACGGTCGGGAATCGGTGTCGCAATCGGCGCGCCGCCGCGTGCGTGTGCCGCGCATCGGCGTATTGCAACATTTTCGATCTTTCCAACTTTCCTCATTGGCGGGCAAGGCGACCCATGCGAAATATGGGTGGCCACCGAAAACGGGTGGCACGGGCTTGCAATCCCGTGGGTAGTTTCTGCTGGTTACGCTTGCCTGTCGGCGTCGCCCATTCCCTGTGGGTGGCGTCGGCAGGCACTCTGTCCGCGCGCCTATGGCGGGCGGTGCGTGGGGGCCTCGTGCCCGCCGGCTTTTGCAGAAGCTCCCCGGTATTGCAACCACGCACCGTCCGCCACCCTTGCTGTTAAGCGGGGTGGCTTCTTTGCCGCATGCAGAAGGAAGCCGCCATGAGCACCTCGCGATACCCGTACCTGTTCGCCACCCTGGGCGAGGCCGCCAACACCCTGCCCGATGAGCTTGCCCAACCGCTGGAAACCACGCTTGCCGCCCAGCAGACCGATGCGGGCATCACCCTGCTGGGCAGCCTGCAGCGCATCCGCCAGGTAGATGCCGCCGATGGCCAGCCGCTGCAGCGCAAGGGGCGCAGCACCGGCCAGTGCATGGCACTGGCGCGCATCAATCGCGCCAACGCCGGGCTGACGCTGCTGCTGGAACTGCTGCACGCCAGCGAGCGCGTACGCGTGGATGGCGACGAAGCGCAGCAGATCGGCAACGATGTGCGCGAAGGCCTGCTGCTGGCGTGCCGTGGCCTGGCTGAGTATGTGGATTTGCAGGTGCACGCGGCCTGAGGCATGCCGCCGGGCATGGCCCGGCGCTACCGATGGTGGCCGCGTAGTGCTGCTTCTTCTACCTGCGAAGCTATGGCGGGCGGTACGGCCTCGTTGTCGCATACCTGTCCGTCAGGGGCACCACAAGGCATGCGTATCCCAGCCAGTGTCGGCCCCGAAGGCCTGCACCCGCGCGTGGCTGCTCAGTCCACCCTTAAGGTGCGCGTCCACCCTATCTCGCCAGCTCGCTTCATCAGCGGCAGTGGCGACGAGCAACTTTCGAAGAATCAGAAGCAGAAAGAACGCCCGCTTCACAGGAAATCGCGCTTCGCGTTCAGACCAGCCGACCGAGCGCGGACGCGTAGCGCTCACACCCAATTCCTTGTTCCAAAGGCGACCGTGGTGGGCAACCACGTTGCGCGCAACGCTGGTCACATGCAGCCAGTTTTGAAGTACGGGTGCTGCGACACCTGCATCATGTGCGATCAACTTCTGCTCGCGTCCTCGCAGCGCTCCGTAGAATCGCGACAGCGAGCCCAAGGACATGATCTCTGTCGCCATCCAGATGGGGACTTTGGGGAATGCAGGGCTGGTGTATTTGCTCTGATAGTGGCGGATGAAGACCTCTTTGGATCGTTGGATCTCTTTGAAGATTCCTTCAATCCAGTCAGCGTGCTGAGACGCGCTGGTCGCAAAGTGCACAGAATCCAAATGCCCGAATGCTCCATAAGCATGCGAGAAATGGTAGGTGACTGAAGTGCGCACTGCGATCTCGATGTGGCCAATGGCCTCCATCACCAGATCCCGCAGAGCGCGGTCAAATTCGTACAGGCTGACGGCATCGTCAAAGATCGCGCCCGCCTGGAAGCTATCGCTATTGGTCTTCCGCTGAGGGTACAGGTAGCCCATCAGGCGGTAGTAGCCCACTCGCTGCAGATAAAAGTGGGCGCGGTGAGGGTCGCCAATTCCCAAGCCTCTCGCAGACAGTTGATCCAGCTGTTCGTCAATCGAAAGAGGCTGCTTTACGTATTGGGTCATCCTGACGCACAAAAGAACGGCCAAAAAAAAACCCGCCAATTTGAGCATGTCGCGACGGTGCGCGTCAGAGGCGTGGCGGGTGTGTTGGGATCAGCTTAGTGCCTGCGTCCAGGTCGAACAAGTGCCACCATCGGTTGAACCCAGCGGGTGCAATGACGTGGGCAGGCCAAGGCACGCAGCGCCGCCTCGCCCTCACAGGGTTTCAGGGGTGAGCCCAACGTTTAATCATTCATGAATCCGCCACACCAGATGACGGGAAGCCCCTAAGCAAAGGCTAGAGTTCAGGCCGAAACCGTCGCGCCGGAATATCGCTCCCCGCCGGGCATGGCCCGGCGCTACCGATGGTCGCCGGGCCGCCGTGCCCGGCGGCCACAGGCCCTTCCGGCTTATTCCACCGTAACGCTCTTGGCCAGGTTGCGCGGCTTGTCCACGTCGGTGCCGCGTGCCAGCGCGGTGTGGTAGGCCAGCAGCTGCACCGGAATGGTGTGCACCACCGGGCTGAGCACGCCGGCATGGCGTGGGGTGCGGATCACGTGCACGCCTTCGGACTCGTTGAAGTTGCTGTCCTGGTCGGCGAACACGAACAGTTCGCCGCCACGCGCGCGCACTTCCTGCATGTTCGATTTCACCTTTTCCAGCAGGCTGTCGTTGGGCGCGATCACCACCACCGGCATGTCTTCGTCCACCAGCGCCAGCGGGCCGTGCTTCAGCTCACCGGCCGGATAGGCCTCGGCGTGGATATAGGTGATTTCCTTCAGTTTGAGCGCGCCTTCCAGTGCAATCGGGTAATGCAGGCCACGGCCCAGGAACAGCGCGCTGCTCTTGCGCGCGAAGCGCTCGGCCCAGGCGGCGATCTGCGGTTCCATGTTCAGGGCGTGCTGCACGCTGCCCGGCAGGAAACGCAGCTGTTCCAGGTACTCCGCTTCCTGCGCTGCATCCACCCGGCCGTGCAGCTTGCCCAGCACCACGGTCAGCTGGAACAGCGCGGCCAGCTGGGTGGTGAAGGCCTTGGTGGAGGCCACGCCGATCTCGGCACCGGCACGGGTGTAGCAGACCAGTTCGCTGGCGCGCGGAATCGCACTTTCCGGCACGTTGCAGATCGACAGCGTGTGGGTGTGGCCCAGCGACTTGGCGTACTTCAACGCTTCCATCGTATCCAGCGTTTCGCCGGACTGGGAAATGGTCACGATCAGATGCTTGGGATTGGCATACGCGGCGCGGTAGCGGTACTCGCTGGCGATTTCCACACTGCACGGCAGGCCGGCGATGGATTCGATCCAGTAACGCGCGGTCAGGCCCGAGTAGTAGCTGGTACCGCAGGCCAGGATCTGCACGCCTTCAATGCCGGCCAGCACGGCTTCGGCATTCTTGCCGAACAGCTCAGCCGGGAAACCACCGGCGTCGATCGCCGCTTCGATGGTGTCACCCAGCGCGCGCGGCTGCTCGTGGATTTCCTTCTGCATGAAGTGGCGGTACGGGCCCAGTTCCAGCGAGGCCAGCGACACATCGGAAAGATGGGTATCGCGCTGCACCGGCTGGTCGTGTTCGTCGAACACCTGCACGCCATCACGGCGGATATCGGCGGTGTCGCCCTCTTCCAGGAAGATGACCTTGCGCGTGGCCGAGATCACGGCCGATACATCGGACGCGACGAAGTTCTCGCCCTCGCCCAGGCCCACCAGCAGCGGGCAGCCCATGCGCGCGCAGACGAAGTGGTCCGGCTCGGCGCGGCTGACCACGGCCAGGGCGTAGGCGCCGGTCAGTTCCTTCACCGTGCGCTGCAGCGCGCCCAGCAGGCTGTCGCCGCCCTTCAGGTGGTGGTGCATCAGGTGCGCGATCACTTCGGTGTCGGTCTGCGACTCGAAGGTGTAGCCCAGCGCGCGCAGCTTCTCGCGCTGCTCTTCGTGGTTTTCGATGATGCCGTTGTGCACCAGCGCCACGCCGTGGCTGATGTGCGGGTGCGCATTGGCCTCGGTCACCCCGCCATGGGTGGCCCAGCGGGTGTGGCCGATGCCCAGGCTGGCGTTGAAGCCCTCGGCCTCGGCGGCGGTGGCCATTTCCGAAACACGGCCGGTGCGGCGCACGCGGCGCACGTCCGGGCGCTCGCCCTGGTCGATCACCGCAATACCGGAAGAATCGTAGCCGCGGTATTCCAGTCGTTTCAGTCCTTCGATCAGTACCGGCACCACATCGCGATCAGCGATCGCACCTACGATTCCACACATGTCGCGTTTCCTTGAAGACGGTGTCGGCATTCTAGCGTGGGTGTCCGCCCTCCCCCGCCTGTCCGCTTAATGAAAGTGTCCGCTGCAGTGTCCGCGGACACCCGGACACCGATCACGGCCCGCTAAACCACTGATTCATAACACCAAAAAGTTGGCACGCGACGTGCTTGGTATGGGCTACCACCGACAGGCACGCACCCGATGATCCGCGACACCTCTGCCCAGGACCAGATCGTTTCCTCCGCCCCGGCCGGCACCTCCCGCTCGGGCGCCGCCCTGCGCCGTTACCGTTGGCCGGTGCTGGGCGGGCTTGCCCTGCTGGCCGCCATCGGCTGGGCGGTGCATGCCTGGTCCAATGCCAGCCGCTCCTTCGACAGCAGCCGGGTGCGCATTGCCGAAGTGCAGCGCGGCGACCTGGTGCGCGACATCGCCGCCGACGGCCGCGTGATCGCCGCCAACAGCCCCACCCTGTACGCCATCTCGGCCGGCACCGTGGACCTGAAGGTGGTGGCCGGTGACGTGGTGAAGAAGGGCCAGGAGCTGGCGATCATCGACAGCCCGGAACTGCGCAGCAAGCTGGCCCAGGAACAGGCCACCCTGGCCGGCCTGGAAGCCGAAGCCAGCCGCGCCGCGCTGGACGCCACCCTGGCCCGCGCCAAGTCGCGCAAGGAAACCGACCAGGCCAGCATCGAAAGGCAGGCCGCCGACCGCGACCTGCAGCGCTACCAGCGCGGCTACGACGGCGGCGCGGTGCCGCAGATCGATCTGGCCAAGGCGCAGGACAGCCTGAAGAAGGCCGACATCACCCTGGCCAACGCCACCACCGACGCCCGCCTGCAGAGCCAGGGCGCCGACCTGGATGCGCGCAACAAGCGCCTGCTGGCCGACCGCCAGAAGGCCGTGGTGGCCGAAGTGCAGCGCCAGGTGGACGCACTGACCCTGCGCGCCCCGTTCGATGGCCAGGTGGGCCAGGTGCAGGCCACCCAGGCCACCAACCTGGCGGCCAACGCGCCGGTGCTGGGCGTGGTGGACCTGTCCAAGTTCGAAGTGGAGATCAAGGTGCCGGAAAGCTTCGCCCGCGACCTGGCCATCGGCATGCCGGCGCAGCTGACTGGCGGCAACGGCAAGCCGTTCGCCGGCGAGATCAGCGCCGTCTCGCCGGAGGTGGTGAACGGTGAAGTGAACGCCCGCGTGCGCTTTGCCGCCGCACAGCCCGAAGGTTTGCGCCAGAGCCAGCGCATGTCGGTGCGCGTGCTGCTGGATACGCGCCGGAACGTAATGAAGGTCGAGCGTGGCCCGTTCGTGGAACAGGGCAACGGCGTGGCCTATGTAATGGACGGCCGCACTGCGGTGCGCCGACCGGTGGAGCTGGGCGTCAGCAGCCTGGGCGAAGTGGAAATCAAGTCGGGTGTGCAGCCGGGCGACCGCATCGTGGTCTCCGGCAGCGACCTGTTCAAGGACGCCGAACGCGTCTCCGTCAACTGACACATCCTGGAGAGAGGACACCCCATGTACATGCTCGAAATGCGTTCGGTCGCCAAGGTCTTCCGCACCGAACAGGTGGAAACCCACGCACTGCGCTCACTGGAACTGCAGGTGAAGGAAGGCGAATTCATGGCCGTCACCGGCCCGTCCGGCTCCGGCAAGACCACCTTCCTCAACATTGCCGGCCTGCTGGAAACCTTCACCAGCGGCACCTATCTGCTGGACGGCCAGGACGTGAGCACGCTGGGCGATGATGCGCGCAGCCGCCTGCGCAACCAGAAGATCGGCTTCATCTTCCAGGGCTTCAACCTGATTCCCGACCTGAACCTGTTCGACAACGTGGATGTGCCGCTGCGCTACCGCAAGATGAGCGCCAACGAGCGCCGCGAGCGCATTGAAAAGGCGCTGACCCAGGTCGGCCTGGGCTCGCGCATGAAGCACTACCCCAACGAACTGTCCGGCGGCCAGCAGCAGCGCGCGGCGATTGCCCGTGCCCTGGCTGGCAGCCCGCGCCTGCTGCTGGCCGACGAACCGACCGGCAACCTGGACACGCAGATGGCACGCGGGGTGATGGAGCTGCTGGAAGAGATCAACGCCGCCGGCACCACCATCGTCATGGTCACCCATGATCCGGAACTGGCCGCGCGCGCGCAGCGCAACGTACACATTGTCGACGGCCAGGTGACCGACCTGGTGCGTGAGCCGGTGCTGGCCACGCCGCGCCGCATCGTTGCCGTGAACGAGTGAGGGCCTGACCATGTTCGCCTACTACGCCCGCCTGGCGGCGCGCAGCTTCCGCCGCAACAAGGTGCTGACCGCGCTGATGGTGGTGGCCATCGCGCTGGGCATCGGTGCCTCGATGACCACCCTGACCGTCTTCCATGTGCTCTCCGGCGATCCGATTCCGGACAAGAGCGATCGCCTGTTCTACGTGCAGCTGGACCCGGGCCCGCGCGGTGGCTACGTGCCCGGCGAAGAGCCCAATTCGCAGATGACCCGCTTCGACGGCGAGGCGCTGCTGCGCGAAGCCAAGGCCGAACGCCAGGCCTTGATGAGCGCCGGCGGCGGTACCATCGAACCGGACAGCAGCACCCTGCAGCCGTTCACGATCGATACGCGCTGGACCTCGGCCGACTTCTTCCCGATGTTCAACGTGCCCATGCAGTACGGCCGCCCCTGGACCCGCCAGGACGATGAGGGCCGCGCGCGCGTGGTGGTCATCTCCAAGGCGCTGAACGACAAGCTGTACCAGGGCGGCAACAGCGTGGGCAAGGACATCCGCATGGATGGCCAGAGCTTCCGCATCGTGGGCGTGATGAAGGAATGGAATCCCGAACCGCAGTTCTTCGACCTGACCACCGGCAGCTACGGCAAGGATGAGGATCTGCTGCTGCCGGTCACCACCTCCTTCGACATGAAGCTGGGCAGCAGCGGCAACATGAACTGCTTCGGCGAGAACCCGGACGGCAACAGCTATTCGTTGAACGCGCCCTGCACCTGGCTCCAGTACTGGGCCGAAGTGCCGCCGGAAAAGGCCGACGACTACCGCCGCTACCTGGAAAACTACTCCAGCCAGCAGCGTGAGGCCGGCCGCTTCGAGCGCCCGCCGAATGTGCGCCTGCGCAACGTGATGGAGTGGCTGGATTTCAACGGCGCGGTGCCCAGCGATGTGCGCCTGCAGCTGTGGCTGGCGCTGGGCTTCCTGGGCGTGTGCCTGGTCAACACGGTGGGCCTGCTGCTGGCCAAGTTCCTGCGCCGCAGCGGTGAAATCGGCGTGCGCCGTGCGCTGGGCGCCAGCCGCGGCCAGATCTTCCTGCAGTGCCTGGTGGAAGCCGGTGCGGTGGGCGTGGTCGGCGGCGTGCTCGGCATCGGCGTGGCCCTGCTCGGTCTGTTCGCGGTGCGCCAGCAGCCGGTGGACTACGCCAAGCTGGCCCACCTGGACGGCAGCATGCTGCTGCTGGCCATCGGCCTGACCCTGTTTGCCAGCCTTGCAGCCGGCTTCCTGCCCGCCTGGCGCGCGATGCAGGTCACCCCGGCCATCCAGCTCAAGTCGCAGTAAGCACCCGAACGAGGACTCCCATGGACATCCGCCCCATCCTCAGCACCCTGCGCCGGCACAAGACCGCTGCCGCCCTGATCGTGCTGGAAGTCGCCCTGACCTGCGCCATCGTCTGCAATGCGCTGTTCCTGGTCAGCCAGCGCGTGGAAAAGATCAGCATGCCCAGCGGCATTGCCGAGAACGAACTGGTGATGGTGCGCGTGAGCGGCATCGGCAAGCAGACCAACGGCCTGGCCCGCACCCGCGAAGACCTGGCCTCGCTGCGCGCCATTCCCGGCGTCACCAGCGCCACCATCATCAACCAGGTCCCCTTCCGCGGCGGTTCTTCAAGCAGCAGCATCCAGCGCCAGCAGGACCAGGAACAGCCGACCACGGAAGCATCGATGTACACGATGTCCGAAGACGGCATCCGCACCATGGGCATCAACGTGATCGCCGGGCGTGACTTCCAGCCCGACGAATACCGGGACTATGAAGTGGTCAGCAAGGCCGGTTCGCAGGACAAGGCGATCCCGGTGATCTTCACCCAGGCCACCGCCGCGAAGATGGAACCCAACGGCAATGCGCTGGGCAAGACCTACTACATGGGCAAGCAGCCGCTGCATGTGATCGGCATCGTCGATACGCTCACCACCCCCACCGGCTGGGCCAACAACTGGTCCGAATCGATGCTGATGCCGCTGCGCCGTGGCTTCGACGAAGGCGGCACCTACATGCTGCGCACCGCACCGGAGCGCCGCGACGAGGTGCTGAAGGCCGCGGTGGCTGCACTGGAACGCAACGATCCCAACCGCCTGATGCGCGAAAAGATGACCTATGAAGAACAGCGCCAGAAGTACTTCAGCAACGACCGCGCCATGGTCGGCCTGCTGGTGACGGTGTGCGTGGCGCTGCTGGTGGTCACGGCCCTGGGCATCGTCGGCCTGGCCAGCTTCTGGGTGCAGCAGCGCAGCAAGCAGATCGGCATCCGCCGTGCGCTGGGTGCCACCCGCGGGCAGATCCTGCGCTACTTCCAGACCGAGAACTTCCTGCTGGCCACCCTGGGCATCGTGCTGGGCATGCTGGCGGCCTACGCCATCAACCTGGCCCTGATGAACATGTACGAGCTGCCGCGCATGCCGCTGCTGTACCTGCCGCTGGGCGCCCTGCTGCTGTGGGTGCTGGGCCAGATCGCGGTGTTCGGCCCGGCCCGGCGCGCCGCCGCGGTACCGCCGGCGGTGGCCACCCGCGGGGCCTGAGACGTACCCCCGGGCCCTGCGCGGCCACGGGTTTGGCTATGCTTGATGGGTGGCGCCGGTCACGGCTCTCTTGGCGCCACCCATCCCTTCTCCAGAATGCGTCCATGCCTGCGATCCTGATCATCGACGACAACGCCAGCGTAGCTACCGCGTTGGACGTGCTGTTTTCCCTGCATGACATCGACACCCTGCAGGCGCAGAGCCCGGCCGATGGGCTGGCCCTGCTGGAATCGCAGCCGGTGGATCTGGTGATCCAGGACATGAACTTCACCGAAGACACCACCTCCGGTGAGGAAGGCGAAGCACTGTTCGCGCAGATCCGCGCGCGCCACCCCGATCTGCCGGTCATCCTGCTGACCGCCTGGACCCACCTGAGCAGTGCGGTGGACCTGGTGAAGGCCGGTGCCGCCGACTACCTGGCCAAGCCGTGGGATGACCGCAAGCTGCTGACCACGGTGAACAACCTGCTGGAGCTGTCCGAGGCGCGCCGCGAGCTGGACCAGCGCCGCGCCCGCGAACAGCGCCAGCGCACGGCGCTGGAAACCAAGTACGAGCTGTGTGATGCGGTGTTCGCCGATCCAGCCAGCGAGCGCATCATCGCCCTGGCCTGCCAGGTGGCACGCTCGGAACTGCCGGTGCTGATCACCGGCCCCAATGGCGCCGGCAAGGAAAAGATCGCGCAGATCATCCAGGCCAATTCACTGGCGGCCAAGGGCCCGTTCGTGGCGGTGAACTGCGGCGCGCTGCCCTCGGAACTGATCGAAGCCGAACTGTTCGGCGCCGAGGCCGGTGCCTATACCGGTGCCAACAAGGCACGCGAGGGCAAGTTCGAAGCGGCCGACGGTGGCACGCTGTTCCTGGATGAGATCGGCAACCTGTCCCTGGGCGGGCAGATGAAACTGCTGCGCGTACTGGAAACCGGCCGCTTCGAGCGCCTGGGCTCCAACCGCGAGCGACAGGTGAAGGTGCGCGTGGTCAGCGCGACCAATGCGGACCTGCCGGCGATGATCCGCGACGGCAGCTTCCGCGAAGATCTGTATTACCGCTTGAACACCGTGGAGCTGGCACTGCCGCCGCTGGCCGAGCGTCCCGGTGACATCCTGCCGCTGGCCGAGCGCTTC
This sequence comes from Stenotrophomonas sp. ZAC14D2_NAIMI4_6, assembly GCF_003086875.1. Classification (NCBI taxonomy): domain Bacteria; kingdom Pseudomonadati; phylum Pseudomonadota; class Gammaproteobacteria; order Lysobacterales; family Lysobacteraceae; genus Stenotrophomonas; species Stenotrophomonas sp. ZAC14D2_NAIMI4_6. Next base: position 3,784,183 of record NZ_CP025996.1, read on the forward strand.
CTGGCCGCCGGCAAGCCGCTGTCCAGCGCCGCCGCGGCCGCGCTGCAGCGCCACCCGTGGCCGGGCAACGTGCGCGAACTGCGCAATGTGATCCAGCGCGCCGAACTGCTGGCCAGTGGCCCGCGCATCGAGGTGACCGATCTGAACCTGCCGCGCGCGCCGGCCGCAGCACGCCCGGCGCCCAGTGCCGGCAATGACCCGGACCGCGCGCGTATTGAAGAGGTGCTGGCACGCAACCACGGGGTGATTGCGCAGGCGGCCGCCGAACTGGGGTTGAGCCGGCAGGCGTTGTATCGCCGCATGGATCGCCACGGCATTCCGCGCGAATGAAGCGGCGCTCGTTCACCTTCCGCCTGTTCCTGCGCCTGCTGCCGGTGCTGGCGCTGGCTGCGGCATTGCCGTGGTTGCTGGCCTACTGGCTGGACCACGGCTGGGCGGTCACCCTGGTGTCCACCGTGCTGCTGCTGGCGCTGATGTGGTGGGCGCTGCGCCGTGCCACCGCACCGGTGCGATCGCTGATGCGGGCATTGGCCGGCACCACCAGCAGCTACCGCGACGGCGAATACAACTTCAGCGTGCATTGGCCAGGCAACGACGAGCTGGGTGACCTGGTGCAGGCCCACCGCGAACTGGGCGATGTGCTGCGCGAACAGCGCCAGGGCCTGGTGCAGCGCGAGCTGCTGCTGGACACCATGGTGCAGAACACGCCGGTGGCCATGCTGCTGATCGCCGCCGGTGGCGATGGCATTGCGCGCGTGGTGTTTTCCAACCTGGCTGCACGCAAGCTGCTGCACGGCGGCTGGAAGCTGGAGGGCCAACGGCTGCAGGATGTGCTGGAGCAGATGCCGGTGGAGCTGCGCGATGCCATCGAGCGCGGCGGCGACAGCCTGTTCGCAGTGCGCCCGGACGTGGACGACGGTACCGAAGTGGACGAGGACGACGAACAGGTCTACCACCTGTCGCGGCGCGCGTTCCATCTGAACGGCCGCCCGCACGATCTGCTGCTGGTGCGGCTGCTGACCGCCGAACTGCGGCGGCAGGAAGTGCAGACCTGGAAGAAGGTGATCCGGGTGATCAGCCATGAGTTGAACAACTCGCTGGCGCCGATCGCCTCGCTGGCCCATTCCGGCGGCGAGCTGGTGAAGCGCGAGCGTTTCGACCGCCTGCCCGAGATCTTCAGCACCATCGAAGACCGCGCACGCCACCTGGAAGGCTTCATCCGCGGCTACGCGCGCTTTGCCAAGCTGCCGCAGCCGCAGCTGCAGACCGTGCACTGGGCGCCGTTCCTGGCGAGCCTGGGCCAGCAGATTCCGTTCACCATGGACCACCCGCCCAGCGAAGACCTGAGCAGCCGCATCGACATCGCCCAGTTCGGCCAGGCGCTGTTGAACCTGCTGAAGAACGCGCATGAAGCCTGCGCCGAAGCCGACCCGCCCAACGACGATGTGCAGGTGCAGCTGACCCGTCTGCCGCAGTGGCTGCGGCTGGATGTGCTGGACCGCGGCAAGGGCATGAACGAGCAGGTGCTGCAGAACGCGCTGATGCCGTTCTATTCCACCAAGCGCAACGGCACCGGGCTGGGCCTGGCGCTGACCCGGGAAATCGTGGAAGCGCACGGCGGGCGGGTGTCATTGCAGAACCGCGGCGAGGGCGGGCTGTGCGTGTCGATCCTGTTGCCGGTGGGGTGAACGGGGGGCCGTATCCACGCATGGCGTGGATCTACCGGGGATAGGACCATGGCCGGCGGCAGTAGATCCACGCCATGCGTGGATAGGCCGATCAAGGTCGGCCGCTACAGCACCCGACGCATCGCGACCCGCAGATGCATCGGAAACGCCAACGCAGCCTCTTCGGCCATCACGGCCTGCAGGCCGGCGCCCCATTCCGCTTCCGGCACCGTGACGAATCCTTCGCTGGCGTAGAAGGCCGCGTTCCACGGCACATCGCTCAACGTGGTCAGTACCGCTGCCGGATAGCCGTCTGCCCTGGCCATCGCCAATGCGTGGCGCAACAGCGCACGTCCATGGCCCCGGCGCGCGTGCGCGGGATCTACATCCATCTGCAGCACATGGAACTCACCTGCCAGTTCACCGGCCAGCAGGTAACCGGCGATTCCGCCGTCGGCCGCATCCACCACCCACACCTGCCGGCGCCGCAGACCTTCGTGTAGCGCAGGCAGATCCAGGCCATGCCCGGCAAACACCTGATAGGCATCATGGCCCTTCAGCAGCTCGCCGGCGCGCTGTTCGATGCCTGGCAGCACGCCGAGCTCATCGGCGTGCGGCACACGTGGCTCAGGACTTCTTGATCGGGCGCTTCCAGCCATCGATGGTTTCCTGTCGTGCGCGCGCCAGGGTCAGCTTGCCATCGGGTGCGGTGCGGGTGATGACCGAGCCCGCCGCAATGGTGGCGCCCTCGCCGATCAGCACCGGCGCCACCAGCGCACTGTTGGAACCGATGAAGGCGTTGTCGCCGATGGTCGTGGTCGACTTGTTCACCCCGTCATAGTTGCAGGTGATGGTGCCGGCGCCGATGTTCACCTTGCTGCCGATCACCGCATCGCCCAGGTAGGTCAGGTGGTTGGCCTTGCTGCCCACGCCCAGGGTGACTTTCTTGGTTTCCACGAAGTTGCCCACGTGCACGCCGTCGGCCAGCACCGTGCCCGGGCGCAGCCGCGCGAACGGGCCGATCTGTGCGGCGCCTTCGCTCACCACGCCTTCCAGATCGCAGTGCGCGCGCACTTCGGTGCCCGGCCCAAGCGTCACGTCCTTCAAGCGGGTGAACGGCCCGATGCTTACGCCATCGGCCAGCACCACGGTGCCTTCCAGGATCACGTCCACGTCGATCTGCACGTCGCTGCCCACGGTCACCTGGCCGCGTACATCCACGCGCGCCGGGTCGAGCACGCGCGCGCCCTGGGTGCACAGGGCGCGCACCGCGCGGCGCTGCCACGCACGTTCCAGCTGCGAAAGCTGCCAGGGATCGTTCGCGCCTTCGGCTTCCTGGGCGTCGGCCACCAGGGCCATCTCCGCCGGGGTGAACTCATGGGCGGCGAAGGCGAACACATCGGTCAGGTAGTACTCGCCCTGCGCGTTGCGGTTGGACAGCTGCGACAGCCAGCGCCGCAGCGCGGTCGATTCGGCGGTGATGATGCCGGTGTTGATGATGCGGATGCGGCGCTGCTCGTCATCGGCATCCTTCTGTTCGACGATGGCGCCGACCTTGCCCTCGGCATCGCGCAGGATGCGGCCGTAGCCGGTCGGGTCGTCCATCTCGGCCACCAGCACCGCCAGGCGGCCCGGCTGCGCCAGCAGGTCACGCAGGGTCTGCGCGCGGATCAGCGGCACATCGCCGTACAGCACCAGCACCTGCGCGGCGTCGGGCACTTCGGGCATGGCCTGGGCCACGGCGTGGCCGGTGCCCAGCTGCTGCGCCTGTTCGGCCCACAGCAGGTCCGGCTGGCCGGCGAAGCGCTGGCGGACCGCATCGCCACCATGACCGTAGACCACGTGGATCGCCGCCGGCTGCAGTTCGCGCGCGGTGGCGATCACATGCGCCAGCATCGGCTGCCCGGCGATCGGCTGCAGCACCTTGGGCAGCACCGACTTCATGCGCTTGCCGGCGCCGGCGGCCAGGATGATCACGTGCAGGGGTTGGGTCATGGGCGGCTATCCGTAGGTCGTTGCCGACGATTCTAGAACGCAGGCCGTTAACATGGGCATCCATTGCCATTGCCGTCCGCCATGAGCCTGTTCCGCCAGGGACGTTCCTACCTTGTTGTCGGCCTGGCCCAGCTGCTGCTGGACTGGCTGCTGTTCGTCGCCTGCACGGCGGCGGGCATGCCGGTGGTGCCGGCCAACGTGGCCGGGCGCGTGGGCGGCATGCTGCTGGGGTTCTGGCTCAACGGGCGCTACACCTTCGCCGATGGCCAGGGCCGCCAGCGGCTGGGGTGGCGCCGGTTCGCGCGCTTCCTGCCGCTGTGGACGCTGGTGACGATCGCCAGCACCCTGCTGGTGGCCGCCGCCGACCATGCGCTGGGCCTGCAGTACGCATGGCTGGCCAAGCCGCTGGTGGAAGGCGGCCTGGCGTGCGTGTCGTTCCTGCTGATGCGGTATGTGGTCTACCGCTGAGGCGGTGCGCGCGATAGTCGACCAACGGTCGACTCTACGCGCCTCGGCCCATTATCCGCACAAACAAAAACGCCGGCACTGGGCCGGCGTTTTCGTGGGTGCTGCGGGTGAACCTCAGTGCTTCAGGTTCTTGCGCAGACGTTCCAGGGCCTGCAGCTGGACCACGGCTTCGGCCAGCTTCTGCTGGGCTTCGGCCACTTCCATCGCTTCACCACGGTTGGCCAGGATGCGCTCGGCTTCTTCCTTGGCCTTGCGGACCGAGGCTTCGTCGATGTCCTGGGCGCGGATGGCCGTGTCGGCCAGCACGGTCACTACCTGCGGCTGCACTTCCAGGATGCCGCCGGAAATGGCGAAATCCAGCTGCTCGCCGTTCGGCGTGGTGACCACGACCTTGCCGGGCTTGAGTCGGGTGATCAGCGGGGCGTGCTTGGGCGCAATGCCCAGCTCGCCCAGCTCACCGGTCGCCACGACCAGGGTCGCTTCGCCACGGAAGATTTCCTGTTCAGCGCTGACGATGTCGCAACGAATGGTGCTCATGATCAGGCCTTCTCAGCCATCTTCTTGGCCTTCTCGACCGCTTCTTCAATGCCGCCGACCATGTAGAACGCCTGCTCCGGCAGGTGGTCGTATTCGCCATCGACGATGGCCTTGAAGCCACGGATGGTGTCCTTCAGCGGCACGTACTTGCCCGGCGAACCGGTGAACACTTCGGCCACGTGGAACGGCTGGCTGAAGAAGCGCTCGATCTTGCGGGCGCGCGACACGGCCTGCTTGTCTTCTTCGGACAGTTCGTCCATGCCCAGGATGGCGATGATGTCCTTCAGTTCCTTGTACTTCTGCAGGGTCTGCTGGACGCGCTGGGCGGTGTCGTAGTGCTCGTGGCCGATGACCAGCGGGTCCATCTGGCGGCTGGTGGAATCCAGCGGATCGACGGCCGGGTAGATACCCAGCGAGGCGATCGAACGCGACAGGGTGACGGTCGAGTCCAGGTGGGCGAAGGTGGTCGCCGGCGACGGGTCGGTCAAGTCATCGGCGGGCACGTAGACGGCCTGGATCGAGGTGATCGAACCGTTCTTGGTCGAGGTGATGCGTTCCTGCAGAACGCCCATTTCCTCGGCCAGGGTCGGCTGGTAACCCACGGCGGACGGCATACGACCCAGCAGTGCCGACACTTCGGTACCGGCCAGGGTGTAGCGGTAGATGTTGTCGACGAACAGCAGGACGTCCTTACCCTTGCCGTTTTCGTCCTTCTCGTCGCGGAAGTACTCGGCCATGGTCAGGCCGGTCAGGGCGACGCGCAGACGGTTGCCCGGCGGCTCGTTCATCTGGCCGTACACCATCGCCACCTTGTCCAGGACGTTGGAGTCCTTCATTTCGTGGTAGAAGTCGTTGCCCTCACGGGTACGCTCACCCACGCCGGCGAACACGGACAGACCGCTGTGCGCCTTGGCGATGTTGTTGATCAGTTCCATCATGTTGACGGTCTTGCCGACGCCGGCGCCGCCGAACAGGCCGACCTTGCCGCCCTTGGCGAACGGGCACATCAGGTCGATGACCTTGATGCCGGTTTCCAGCAGTTCGGTGGCCGGGCTCTGGTCTTCGTACGACGGGGCTGCACGGTGGATTTCCCAGCTGTCGCTGGCGGCCACCGGGCCGGCTTCGTCGATCGGACGGCCCAGCACGTCCATGATGCGGCCCAGGGTGCCAGCGCCGACCGGCACGGAGATGCCGCGGTCGGTGTTGGTGGCCACCAGGTTGCGCTTCAGGCCATCGGTGGAACCGAGGGCGATGGTACGCACCACGCCGTCGCCCAGCTGCTGCTGGACTTCGAGGGTGATTTCGGTGTTGTCGACCTTCAGTGCGTCATACACCTTCGGCACCGACTCACGCGGGAATTCGACGTCGACGACCGCGCCGATGATCTGAACGATCTTGCCCTGACTCATTGCTGCATCCTCTAAATGTGTGCTTTGAACGAACGCGGTCAGACTGCTGCCGCGCCGCCGACGATTTCGGAGATTTCCTGGGTGATCGCTGCCTGGCGCGCCTTGTTGTAGACGAGCTGCAGTTCGCCGATCAGCTTGTTGGCGTTGTCGCTCGCCGCCTTCATCGCGACCATGCGTGCGGCATGTTCGGAGGCGACGTTTTCCAGCAGTGCCTGGTACACCAGCGATTCGATGTAACGCGTCATCACGTGCTCCAGCACGGTCGCGGCATCGGGTTCGTACAGGTAGTCCCAGTCGTGGTGAGCGACCTGCTTTTCAGCCGGCGGCAGCGGCAGCAGCTGATCGAAGCTGGCCTTCTGCGTCATGGTGTTCACGAAGCGGTTGTAGACCAGGTACACGCGGTCGACCTTGCCTTCGGTGAAGGCGTCGAGCATGACCTTGATCACACCGATCAGCGATTCCAGCTTCGGCACGTCGCCGATGTGGGTCACGCTGCCGACCATGTTGACCTTCACGCGGCGGAAGAAGGTCGATGCCTTCTGGCCGATGGTCACCAGGTCCACTTCGGCACCCTTGTCCTGCCATGCCTTGGCTTCGCCCAGCATCTTGCGGAACAGGTTGTTGTTCAGGCCGCCAGCCAGGCCGCGATCGGAGGAGATCACGATGAACCCGACCCGCTTGACCTGCTCACGCTCGACCAGGAACGGATGCTGGTAATCGGTGCTGGCCTGGGCCAGGTGGCCGATCACCTGCTTCATCGCCTGCGCGTACGGACGCGAGGTCTTCATCCGATCCTGCGCCTTGCGGATCTTGGAGGCCGAGACCATTTCCAGGGCGCGCGTCACCTTGCGGGTGTTCTGCACGCTCTTGATCTTGGTTTTGATTTCGCGTCCGCTTGCCATCTCTTGTTTCCCGTGGCGCGGGGCTGCTGCCCCGCGTTGTTCAACCGTTTGTCATCTGGTCCAGCGGAGCATGGCTCCGCTCTACAGGACCGCGATTACCAGCTGCCGGTGGTCTTGAACTCGGCGATGCCCTTCTTGAAGGCACCTTCGATGTCGTTGTCCCAGCCGCCGGTGGCGTTGACCTTGCTGACCAGTTCGCCCTGGGTGTTGGCGAAGTGGGCGTGCAGGCCTTCTTCGAACGCCAGCAGCTTGTTGACCGGCACGTCGTCCAGGTAGCCCTCGTTGACGGCGTAGATCGACAGCGCCTGGTTGGCGATGGACATCGGCGCGTACTGCTTCTGCTTCATCAGCTCGGTCACGCGCTGGCCGCGCTCCAGCTGCTTGCGGGTCGCTTCGTCCAGGTCCGAGGCGAACTGCGCGAACGCAGCCAGTTCACGGTACTGGGCCAGCGAGATACGGATGCCGCCCGACAGCTTCTTGATGATCTTGGTCTGGGCCGAGCCACCGACGCGCGACACCGAGATACCGGCGTTCACGGCCGGGCGGATGCCGGCGTTGAACAGGTCGGTTTCCAGGAAGATCTGGCCGTCGGTGATCGAGATCACGTTGGTCGGAACGAAGGCGGACACGTCGCCGGCCTGGGTTTCGATGATCGGCAGCGCGGTCAGCGAACCGGTCTTGCCGGTGACCTTGCCTTCGGTGAACTTCTCGACGTATTCCTCGGACACGCGGGCAGCGCGTTCCAGCAGGCGCGAGTGCAGGTAGAACACGTCACCCGGGTAGGCTTCACGGCCCGGCGGGCGCTTCAGCAGCAGCGAGATCTGGCGGTAGGCCACGGCCTGCTTGGACAGATCGTCGTACACGATCAGCGCGTCTTCGCCGCGGTCCATGAAGTACTCACCCATGGTGCAGCCCGAGTAGGCGCTGATGTACTGCATGGCAGCCGATTCGGAAGCGGTAGCGGCAACCACGATGGTGTGGGCCAGCGCGCCGTTCTCTTCCAGCTTGCGCACGATGTTGGCGATGGTCGAAGCCTTCTGGCCGATCGCAACGTACACGCACTTGATGCCGGTGCCCTTCTGGTTGATCACCGCATCGATGGCCATGGCGGTCTTGCCGGTCTGGCGGTCGCCGATGATCAGCTCGCGCTGGCCACGGCCGATCGGGATCATCGAGTCGACCGACTTGTAACCGGTCTGCACCGGCTGGTCGACCGACTTGCGCCAGATCACGCCCGGAGCAACGCGCTCCACCGGGGCGGTGACGTCGGTGCCCAGCGGGCCCTTGCCGTCGATCGGTTCGCCCAGGGCGTTCACCACGCGGCCCAGCAGTTCCGGACCGACCGGCACTTCCAGGATGCGACCGGTGGTCTTGGCGACGTCGCCTTCGCGCAGGTTCTCGTAGTCACCCAGGACCACGGCGCCGACCGAGTCGCGCTCCAGGTTCAGGGCCAGGGCGAAGGTGTTGTTCGGCAGTTCGATCATTTCGCCCTGCATCACGTCGGCCAGACCGAAGATGCGCACGATGCCGTCGGACACGCTGGTCACGGTGCCTTCGTTGCGCGATTCCGCGGCCAGCTTGACCTTCTCGATGCGGTTCTTGATCAGTTCGCTGATTTCGGAGGGGTTGAGCGTGGTTGCCATCGTCAAGTCCTAGTGCCGGCAGCGGGGCCGGACGTTAAATGAATTCAGTTAGCGAGCGCGGTCTGCAGACGGGCCAGCTTGCCCTTCAGCGAACCATCGATGACCACGTCGCCGGCATCGATCACGGCGCCGCCGATCAGCGAGGCATCCACCGCGGTGGTCACATCGACCTCGCGGTTGAAGCGCTTGCGCAGCGCGACCTTGATCGCGTCCAGCTCGCCGGCCGACAGTTCGGCGGCCGAGGTCACGGTGGCCTTGACCACCTGTTCGGCTTCGGCGCGCAGGGCGTCGTACATGCCGGCGATTTCCGGCAGCAGCGGCAGACGATGCGATTCGGCCAGGATGGCCAGGAAACGCGAGTAGCTTTCGCCGTGGTTCACCGGCGCCAGCAGGGCGACGGCGTCGTCACGACCCAGCTCCGGGTTGGCGAGCAGGGCCGCCACGCGCGGGTCGGCGGCGACGTGGGCGGAGAACGCGAGGGCGTCCGACCACGGCGCGAACGTGCCTTCGTCGCGCGCGGTCGCGAAGGCGGCGCGGGCGTACGGGCGGGCAAGCGTGAGGGCCTGGCTCATCCTTAGATCTCCGAGGCCAGCTCGTCGAGCAGCGCCTTGTGGGCGTTGGCGTCGATTTCGCGCTTGAGCAGCTTTTCGGCACCGGTCACGGCCAGCGCGGACACCTGCTTGCGCAGATCTTCACGGGCACGGTTGGCGGCGGCGTCGATTTCAGCCTGGGCCAGTTCCTTCTGACGGGTGGCTTCGGTGATCGCTTCGGTACGGGCAGCGTCGACGATTTGGTTGGCGCGCGCGTGGGCCTGGTCGATGATCTCGTTGGCCTTGGTGCGTGCGTCCTTCAGTGCTTCGTTGACCTTTTCCTGCGCCTGGGCCAGATCTTTCTGGCTGCGGTCGGCAGCGGCGAGGCCTTCAGCAATCTTCTGCTGGCGCTCTTCGATCGCGTTCATCAGCGGCGGCCAGATCTTGGTCGCGATGATCCAGATCAGACCAGCGAAGGCGAGCGCCTGCGCAAGAAGGGTGAAATTGATATTCATGGTTAGCTCGATCGCTGGTTTCGGGGTGGATGCGCCGCCGGAGCGGCGCACCCGGACCTTCATCCGAAACCGGGTGCATCAGCACCCGGTCGTCTCAAACCGCTGTATCAGCCGGCCAGAGCCTTGGTGACGGCGCCAGCGAAGGCGGCCGACAGCGGGTTGGCGAAGGCCAGCAGCAGGCCGACGGCGACCGAGATGATGAACGCGGCGTCGATCAGGCCGGCGGTGATGAACATGCGGACCTGCAGGACCGGGATCAGTTCCGGCTGGCGGGCGGCCGACTCCAGGAACTTACCAGCCATGATGGCCAGACCCAGACCGGCGCCCAGCGCGGCCAGGCCGATCATGATGCCGACGGCAAGGGCGGTGGAGCTCTGAATCTGCGCGAAGTTGGTCAGGACGGCGAAGTACATGGTTATCTCCAGGAACTAAGTTGCTAAGGGTGATGAAACGGATGAAGGTTGAAACGCGTTGAAGCTTGGAACTTTAGTGAGCGTCTTCCGACAGGCTCAGGTACACGATCGACAGCATCATGAAGATGAAGGCCTGCAGCGGGATCACCAGCAGGTGGAACAGCATCCAGCCAAGGCCGAACGCACCACCGGCAATGGCACCGAAGAAACCGGCACCACCCAGCACCCAGATCAGCAGGAACACGATTTCGCCGCCGAACATGTTGCCGAACAGTCGCATCGCCAGCGAGATCGGCTTGCTCAGCCACTCGACGATGTTGAGGATCAGGTTGAACGGCATCATCCACTTGCCGAACGGCGCCGTCAGGAATTCCTTGATGAAACCGCCCAGGCCCTTCGCACGCAGGGCGAAGAACAGCATCAGGAAGAACACGCTGAAGGCCATGCCCAGGGTGGCGTTGACGTCAGCGGTCGGCACCGGCTTCCAGTAGTGGATACCGGCCATTTCCAGCGGCTTGGCGATGAAATCGGCCGGGATCATCTTCAGCAGATTCATCAGCAGAATCCAGAAGAAGATGGTGATGGCGATCGGCGTGACCAGCTTGCTCTTGCCGTGGTAGGTGTCCTTGGCCTGGCGGTCGACGAACTCCAGGCAGATTTCCACGAAGGCCTGCCACTTGCCCGGCACGCCGGCGGTGGCCTTGCGGGTGCCCAGCCAGAACGCGACCACGATCACCAGGCCCATCAGGACCGCGGTGAGGAACGTATCGACGTGGATGTGCCAGAACATCCCTTCGCCGTTACCGACCGGGGCGGTCAGGTTCTGCAGGTGATGCTGGATGTAGCTGGTAGGGGTTAGAGCCTCGCCCGCCATGTGTCCGGAACCTTCGTTAATTGAATTTTTTGTCAACGCCTGGCCATGGCCAGGACCTGGAACATCAAACCGACGGCGATACCGGCCAGCAGCGCCAATGCAGGCAGCTTGAAGACCAGGAACCCCACCAGCAGGACGCCGAAAACCACGACCCACTTGGCGACAATCGCGACAATCAGCCGCGCCATCGCCGAACCCGCAGCCACCGCCCCACCACTGAGCGCCATCCGTGCCGCGACCCAGCCACCGGCCGAGATCGCCACCCCGGACGCCAGGGCGCCAAGGGCGTACTTCGGCCCTACCAGGAGGAAGGCCAGAGCCAGCACAGCGACTGCAGCCAGCGGGTAGACCGCGGCGCGCAGCATCAGTCGCCGACCCGCTTCAACGGAGTTCAGCACAGGACGTCCCACGTGGTTACAAGTGAATGGCTGAGGCCGCGAAAACAGGGGGTGCCTCATCGAGCCGCCAAATTATAGCAATGGGACAATTTGCGAGACAACCGCTGCCTGTTCATCCCGGAAGCCGCAAGTTGCGGGAACGGCAGGTTTTTTACGGCCCAGCAGGGGGACAATGGCGTCCGCCGCATGCTGCAGCGCAGCGCATTGAACTTTGGTCGCACGGCCGGGAACTTTCCCGCACGCCTGCAGTCTGACCTTTCGACCTGCCTGCTGCACTTCCTCGTCGATGCTCCGCCCAGCAGGTCCCAGGATGGCCCCGAAGCGCGCTCCGGGGCCATCTTCTTTGCAACGTCATGACCGCGCTGAACCGTCCACGCAACGTGGACCATACGTTCACGTAGGGTGGACGCGCGCGTCCGGCACAGTGGCTTTCATCCCGAATGAACCACCGCAAGGACTCTCTGATGCGCTCCGTACCCACCCTGCTCGCCCTCTCGCTGCTCGCCGCTGGCGCTTCCTTCGCTTCGTCCGCCCAAGCTGCGGAAGGCGATGACCGCTTCGCCCTGCGCCTGGGTGCGATGAACATCGATTCGGACAACACGCTGCGTGGCCAGACCAACGTGGCCGGCCAGGACATCGGCTTCTCCGAGGACTTCAAGCTGGGCGGCAAGGAATGGGAACCGCGCATCGACGGCATGTTCCGCATCAGCGACCGCCAGCGCCTGCTGTTCAACTACTTCAAGTACGACAAGGACCGCCGCGAGACGCTGGGCCAGGACATCACCTTCGGTGACGTCAACGTGCCGGCCGACAGCTTCGTCAAGGCCGAACTGAAGTACCAGGTGGCCAGCCTGGTGTACGACTACTCGGTGGTGGACACCGAGAAGTTCGACCTGGGCCTGCAGCTGGGTGCCGAGTACGCCAAGGTCAGCACCAAGGGCTATGCCGATCTGGGCACCGTGTATGAAGGCCAGTTCCTGGACGAGAAGGCCGACGGTGTGGCGCCGGTGGTCGGTGCGCGACTGAGCTTCACCCCGTCGGAAAAGTGGATGATCACCCTGCAGGGCCAGTACCTGAACACCCGCTGGGGCAGCTTCGACGACTACAAGGGCGACCTGAGCCGCGCCAATGCCATCGTTGATTACCGCTTCACCGACAACTTCGGCGTGTTCGCCGGCTACGACTGGTTCAAGCTGGACGTGGACCAGAAGGGCAGCGACGGCACCATCGGCCTGAAGCAGGAATTCAAGGGCCCGGTGGCCGGCATCAGCGTCAGCTTCTAAGCGTTACCGCGCTCTCTCTCTCCAACGCGGCACCCGGGCAACCAGGCGCCGCGTTTTTTTGTGTTCCCGTGTAGAACGCGTGGCTGATGGTGTGTCGGGCGCGGGCTGTGGAGGGCGCGGCTTTCTGTCCGCCGAAAGCCGAGCCGCGTCGCGGGTGGCAGGCATTCGGGCAAGTTCAAGGAGGAGGCTGGCGCCGCCAGGCGGCGGCCGGGGGACATTTGCCGGAATGCCTGCCACCCGCGGCGCGGCCCCGACCCTCGCCACAGCAGCAACCGAAGCCCCACGCATGCTTCAGGCAACAAAAAACCCGGCTTTCGCCGGGTTTTTGTTTACAGCGCGCGAGCGCGTTACTTCTTCTTCGGCATGTACAGATCGGTGATGGTGCCGTCGTAGATTTCCGAGGCCATTGCCACCGATTCGCTCAGCGTCGGGTGCGCGTGGATGGTGTGGCCGATGTCTTCGGCTTCGGCACCCATTTCGATGGCCAGGCCGATTTCGGCCAGCAGGTCACCGGCATGCACGCCGACGATGGCACCACCGATGATGCGGTGGGTCTCTTCGTCGAAGATCAGTTTGGTGAAGCCTTCGGTACGGCCGATGCCGATCGCGCGGCCGCTGGCGGCCCACGGGAACTTGGCCACGCCAACCTTCAGGCCCTTTGCCTTGGCTTCGGTCTCGGTCACGCCCACCCAGGCAATTTCCGGGTTGGTGTAGGCCACCGACGGGATCACCCGGGCAACCCATTCCTTCTTGTGGCCGGCAGCCACTTCGGCGGCCAGCTTGCCCTCGTGCGTGGCCTTGTGGGCCAGCATCGGGTTGCCGACGATATCGCCGATGGCAAAGATGTGCGGCACGTTGGTGCGCATCTGCCGGTCGACCGGAATGAAGCCGCGATCGGTGACCTGCACGCCGGCCTTTTCAGCATCGATCTTCTTGCCGTTCGGCGAGCGGCCCACGGCCACCAGCACGCGGTCGAAGGTGCCCTGCGCCAATGCCGGCGCCTGGCCTTCCTCGGCGGCCTCGAAGGTGACGGTGATGCCCTTGGCATCGGCGGTGACGCCGGACGCCTTGGTCTTCAGGTGCACTTCAATGCCCTGCTTCTTCAGGCGGTCGGCCAGCGGCTTGACCAGGTCCTTGTCGGCGCCCGGCATCAGCTGGTCCATGAACTCGACCACGGTGACCTTGCTGCCCAGCGCGCCATACACGGTGGCCATTTCCAGGCCGATGATGCCGCCGCCGACAACCAGCAGCGAGCCCGGCACTTCGGCCAGCTCCAGCGCGTCGGTGGAATCCATCACGCGCTTGTCGTCCCACGGGAAGTTCGGCAGCTTCACCGCCTGCGAACCGGCGGCGATGATGCACTTCTGGAAGCGCAGCAGCTGGGTGCTGCCGTCAGCGGCGGTGATTTCCAGCTCGTTGGCGGAAACGAACTTACCCACGCCCTGCACGCTGCGGACCTTGCGCTGCTTGGCCATGCCGGCCAGGCCCTTGGTCAGCTGGTTGACGACCTTTTCCTTGTACTGGCGCAGCTTGTCCAGAGTGATGGTCGGCTTGCCGAACTCGACGCCGAAATCACCGGCATGGGCCACTTCGTCGATGACCGCAGCGGCGTGCAGCAGCGCCTTGGACGGAATGCAGCCCACGTTGAGGCAGACGCCGCCGAGGCTGGCGTAACGCTCCACCAGCACCGTGTCCAGGCCGACGTCGGCGGCGCGGAAGGCGGCGGTGTAGCCGCCCGGGCCCGAGCCCAGCACGACCATTTCGCATTCGATGTCGGCCGGCTTGCCGCTGGACAGCGCCGGCTTCGGTGCCGCCGGCTCGGCCGGGGCGCGGTGCGACGGGGTCACCGGCGGCTTGCTGGCCGGGGCGGCCGCAGCCGGGGCCGGCGCGGCGGCCTTGGCCGGGGCTTGGGCGGCGCCTTCAGCGTCCAGCAGCACGACCACGGCGCCTTCGGACAGCGTGTCGCCCAGCTTGACCTTGATTTCCTTGACCACACCGGCGGCCGACGACGGCACTTCCAGGGTGGCCTTGTCCGATTCCAGGGTCACCAGGCCCTGGTCCTTCTTCACCGTGTCGCCGACGGCGACCAACACTTCGATCACCGGCACATCGCTGTAATCGCCGATGTCGGGAACCTTGACTTCAATCGTGGCCATGGTGGTTTTCCTCGTGCCCGGCCGGGCGGGCCGGCGGGCTGTCACTGCATCTGTTCACGCGGCCGCGCCAGGGGCAGCGGCCGCACGGTGGGGGCGAAGCGCGGCCTTACAGCAGCACGCGGCGCATGTCGGCCAGTACCTGCGACAGGTACGTGGTGAAGCGTGCGGCCAGGGCGCCATCGATGACGCGGTGGTCGTAGCTCAGCGACAGCGGCAGCATCAGCTTCGGCGCGAATTCCTTGCCATTCCAGACCGGCTGGATGGAGGACTTGGACACGCCCAGGATGGCCACTTCCGGTGCATTGACGATCGGGGTGAACGCGGTGCCACCGATGCCGCCCAGCGAGCTGATCGAGAAGCAGCCGCCACTCATGTCGGCCGGGCCCAGCTTGCCGTCGCGCGCCTTCTTGGCCAGTTCGCCGGTTTCCTGCGCGATCTGCACCACGCCCTTCTTGTCCACGTCGCGGATGACCGGCACGACCAGGCCGTTCGGCGTATCGGCGGCAAAGCCGATGTGGAAGTACTTCTTCAGGGTCAGGTTTTCACCGCTGGCATCGAGCGAAGCGTTGAATTCCGGGAACTTCTTCAGTGCCGCGGCGCTGGCCTTGATCAGGAAGGCGAGCATGGTCAGCTTGATGCCGGCCTTCTCGTTTTCCTTGTTCAGCGCCACGCGCAGGCCTTCCAGGTCGGTGATGTCGGCCTGTTCGAACTGGGTGACGTGCGGGATCATGGCCCAGTTGCGGGCCAGGTTCGCGCCGGAGATCTTCTTGATGCGCGACAGCGGCTGCACTTCGGTTTCGCCGAACTTGCTGAAGTCGACCTTCGGCCACGGCAGCAGGTTCAGGCCACCACCGGCGGCCACGGCAGCACCGCCGGCAGCCGGCACGCCACCACTGAGCGCGGCCTTGACGAACTTCTGCACGTCACCCTTGGTGATGCGGCCACCCTTTTCGGTGCCGCTGATCTGCAGCAGGTCCACGCCCAGTTCGCGGGCGAACACACGCACGGCCGGGGTGGCATAGGGCACCTTGGCTGGCAGCACGCCATCGGCGTTGAACTGCACCGGCGGGCTGGACGGCGCGCCCGCAGACGGGGCGGCGGCGGCCGGCGCCGGGGCGCTGACCTGGGCCGGGGCCGGGGCGGCGGCCGGCGCGGCAGCCACCGGGGCCGGGGCAGCAGCGGCGGCACCTTCTGCTTCGATGATGGCAACCACGGCACCCTGCGACAGGGTGTCGCCGACCTTGACCTTCAGTTCCTTGACCACGCCCGCCACCGAGGACGGCACTTCCATGGTGGCCTTGTCGCTTTCCAGCGTGACCAGGCCCTGGTCCTTCTTCACCGTGTCGCCCACGGCGACCAGCACTTCAATGACCGGGATGTCGGTGTAATCGCCGATGTCCGGCACCAGGGCTTCCACCGCACCGCCACTGGCGGCCGGGGCAGCCGCGGCCGGGGCCGGCGCGCTCTGGGTGGCGGCAGCCGGGGCAGCGGCCTTGGCCGGAGCCGGCGCAGCAGCGGCGGGCTTGGCGGCTTCGCCTTCGGCCACTTCGATCAGCGCCACGACCTTGCCCTCGGACAGGTTGTCGCCGACCTTGACCTTGATTTCCTTGACCACACCGGCGACCGAGGACGGGACTTCCATCGTGGCCTTGTCGCTTTCCAGCGTGACCAGGCCCTGGTCCTTCTTGACCGTATCGCCGACGGCGACAAGCACCTCGATTACCGGGATATCGCTGTAGTCACCGATATCGGGGACAAGTGCTTCCTTGATTTCGGCCATGGGGATAACTCCGGCAATCTGGTGTAGGGAAACGTCTATTGTGCGGCCAGCGGGGGCCAGCGCCAACCGTTACAGGTGTTTTCAGTACGCACGCCACCGGGACACGCTGTTGCCACGGGCCTGCGCGGCCTTCCAGTGGGTAGCGTATTGTCCCGTCGATGTCCGCTTCATGTCGCCCGTGCGTCGGCCACCGGCTGCCAGGCCTGACGCAGGCGGGGCAAGGACCAGGCGGCATTGGCCGGGCTGGTGGAAGGCAAGGCCAGCACCGGCGGCGGCGCCACCAGCTGCGGCAGCACCCAGCGCCGGAAGGCCTGCGCGGCGGCGGCACCGTTACAGCCGATCAGCACCAGCGACGGCAGGCCGGCAATCAACGCGGGCAGCGCATTGGGCACTTCGCTGCCACGCACGATGTCCGCATCCAGGCTGCCGCGCCGCTGGCATTGGCCGATCACATCCCACAGCCCCACCCGCGCAGCGGCCAGCGCGTGCAGGCGCTGCGCGTAGGGCAGGTCCGCATCGAAACCGCACAGCGCGCCCAACAGCGGCCAGAAGCGATTGCGCGGATGCGCGTAGTACTGCTGTTCCTGCAGCGATGCCACGCCCGGCATCGAACCCAGCAACAACACGCGACAGTCGTCGTTCACCTGCGCAGGAAAGCCGATGCACAGGTGTTCGACACTCACATCATCTACAACAGCATGAACATCACGCTGCATCAAAAACCCCTTTGAAACAGCGCTTTCGCGCTGCTCGCTGAACAAGGACAACCATTTTTTAACGCGCGTCGGATTCGATTCATGTTGGGGCGACTACGGTGTGCTCGCCCCGCAACCGGGGGCCCAAAACAAGAAACATCAGGAGATTCCCCCATGCGCTCCATCCGTATTCTGAGCCTCGCCCTGCTGACTTCCGCCGCCTTTGCGCCGGCCGCTTTCGCCCAGGACAGCAGCAGCACCGACACCGCCTCGGGCAAGCATTTTGCCGTGGTTGGCGGGGTGACGCTGCTGCAGCCGAAGAACGATCCGATCGAAGGCGTGAAGAAGGTCGATGGTGGCCCGGCGCCGACCGTCAGCTTCAGCTACTACGTCAACGACAACTGGGCCGTTGAACTGTGGGGCGCTGCCGACAAGTTCGACCACCGCGTGAAGGGTCCGGGCAATGCCCGCCTGGGCAGCGTCGAGCAGCAGCCGGTCGCACTGAGCGGCCAGTACCACTTCGGCCAGGCTGACAACGTGTTCCGTCCGTTCGTGGGCGTGGGCTACTTCCAGTCGGCATTCAGCAATGAATCGCTGTCCGATGGCAGCACCTCGGACATCCGCCTGAAGGATGCCAAGGGCGTGATCGGTACCGTCGGCGTGGACATGAACATCAATTCCACCTGGTTCGCCCGTGCCGACGCGCGCTACATGCGCTCGCGCCCGGACGTGAAGATCGATGGCGTGAAGGTGGGTGAAGCCAAGATCGACCCGTGGACCGTGGGCTTCGGTATCGGTGCCCGCTTCTAAGCACGTACCCGCTTCACTGCAGTAACGCGACGGGCCCTGCGGGGCCCGTCGTCGTTTCCGTCACCCGCATTCGGTAGAGTCGAGCTTGCTCGACTGCCCTGTTCGGTAGAGTCGAGCTTGCTCGACTGTTTCTCCAGCAGTCGAGCAAGCTCGACTCTACGCGGGAGTCAGTCGAGCAAGCTCGACTCTACCTGGACACACGGGAGCCCCATGCACGAGGTAGACCTGCTGGTAATCGGCGGCGGCATCAACGGTGCCGGCATCGCCCGTGATGCCAGCGGCCGTGGCCTGCGCGTGCTGCTGTGCGAACAGCACGATCTGGCCGCGCACACTTCCAGCGCCAGCAGCAAGCTGATCCACGGTGGCCTGCGCTACCTGGAACAGGGCGAATTCGCGCTGGTGCGCAAGGCCTTGAGCGAACGCGAGATCGTCCGCCGGCAGGCCCCTTTCCTGGTGCAGCCACTGCGCTTCGTGCTGCCGTGGGAACCGCACCTGCGGCCGCGCTGGATGCTGCGGCTGGGCCTGTGGCTGTACGACCATCTGGGCCAGCGCAGCCCGTCCTTTCCCGCCGCCACCGCAGTGGACCTGCAGGCCGACCCGATCGGCGCCCTGCTGCAACCGCATCTGCACCACGGTTTCAGCTACGCCGACGCACAGGTGGATGATGCGCGCCTGGTGCTGCTCAATGCACTCGATGCCGCCGGCCGCGGCGCACGCATCCTGACCGGCACCCGCTGCCTGCAGGTGCAGCAGCACGGCACGCATTGGCAGGCGCAGCTGCAGACCGCCGCCGAACCGCCCTTCGCCGTGCACGCCCGGGCGGTGGTGAACGCCGCCGGCCCGTGGGCGGGCAGCCTGCTGCAGCAGATGCACGGGGACAGTGGCGCCCCAGCGCTGCGCCTGGTGCAGGGCAGCCACATCGTGCTGCGCCGGCCCTGGCCCAGCCACAGCGCCTGCCTGCTGCAGCAGCCCGATGGCCGCGTGGTGTTCCTGCTGCCCTTTGCCAGCGACCATCTGCTGGTCGGCACCACCGATACCGACTATCGCGGCGACCCGGCACGCTGCATGGTGCTGCCTGAAGAAATCGACTACCTGTGCGCTGCAGCCAGCCGCTACCTGCGCGATGCGGTCACGCCATCGCAGGTGGTCTGGCAGTTCGCCGGCGTGCGCCCTCTGCTGGCCGACCCGGACCCGCGCGCAGCACGCCTGAGCCGCGACTACCGGCTGCAGCTGCAGGACGACGGCGCGCCCGCGCTGCACGTGCTGGGCGGCAAGCTGACCACCTACCGCGTGCTGGCCGAACAGACGCTGGAGCTGCTGCGCGGCGCGCTGCCGCAGATGGGCCCGGCCTGGACCGCGCACGGCCCCGCCCTGCCCGGCAGCGACTGGGGTGACGCCGCAGATGCCACGGCGCAGCTGCAGCAGCGCGCCCCATGGCTGCCCGCCGACCTGGCGCACCGTTGGGCCCACGCCTACGGCAGCCGCAGCGCCGAACTGCTGGGCGATGCGCGTGACCTGCCTGCGCTGGGCGAAGACTTCGATGCCGGCCTGCATGCACGCGAAGTGGCGTTCCTGCGCGAACACGAATGGGCACGCACTGCAGAAGATGTGCTGTGGCGCAGGAGCAAGCTCGGCCTGCGCCTGGATGCAGCGCAGGCAGCGCACCTGCAGACCCGGATGCAGGGCCGGTAGAGTCGAGCTTGCTCGACTTCCCGCTTCGTAGAGTCGAGCTTGCTCGACTGCCTGCTTCGTAGAGTCGAGCTTGCTCGACTGCCGTGGAAAGCAGTCGAGCAAGCTCGACTCTACGGCTCCGCGGCAATCCCACGCCACGCCGTCGATTCGATTCTCAGGCAATCCCGCACACCGCCCCTTCCATCGCGATGCCGTAGGATTTCCCCATCGCCACCGGAGACGCCCCATGACGCCCCGCTACGTGCTGGCCATCGACCAGGGAACCACCAGTTCACGCGCCATCCTGTTCGATCACGCCGGCGATATCGTCGGCAGCGCGCAGCGCGAGTTCGCGCAGATCTTTCCGCAGCCCGGCTGGGTCGAACATGACCCACGCGAGATCCTCACCAGCGTCTATGCCACGCTGACCGAACTGCTCAGCCGCGAACAGATCGATCCGCGCCAGATCGCCGCGCTGGGCATCACCAACCAGCGCGAGACCACCGTGGTGTGGGACCGCGCCACCGGCCAGCCGATCCACAACGCCATTGTCTGGCAGTCGCGGCAAAGCCAGGCCATCTGCGAGCGCCTGCGCGCGGACGGCCACGAGGCGCTGGTGCGCGAGCGCACCGGGCTGCTGATCGACGCCTATTTTTCGGCCACCAAGGTGCGCTGGATCCTGGACCATGTGCCCGGTGCGCAGCAGCGCGCCGAGCGCGGCGAACTGCTGTTCGGCACCATCGACAGCTGGCTGGTGTGGAACCTGAGCGGCGGCCAGGCCCACGTGACCGACTACAGCAACGCCGCACGCACGCTGCTGTTCAACATCCACACGCTGGACTGGGACGATGACCTGCTGGCACTGCTGGACATCCCGCGCGCCATGCTGCCGCAGGTGCGCGATTCCAGTGCGGTGTATGCGCATACGCGGCCGCAGTTCTTCTTCGACCACCCCATTCCCATTGCCGGCATCGCCGGCGACCAGCAGGCAGCGCTGTTCGGCCAGGCCTGCTTCAGCCCGGGCCGGGTGAAGAACACCTATGGCACCGGCTGCTTCATGTTGATGCACACCGGTGACCAGGCCGTGCGTTCACGCAACGGCCTGCTGACCACCATCGCCTGGGGCCTGCACGGCAAGGTGGAATACGCCCTGGAGGGCTCGATCTTCGTGGCCGGTTCGGTGGTGCAGTGGCTGCGCGACGGCCTGCGCATGATCGACCATGCCAGCCAGAGCCAGGCGCTGGCTGCGCAGGTGCCCGACAGTGGCGGCGTGTACCTGGTGCCGGCCTTCGTGGGCCTGGGCGCGCCCTATTGGCGCAGTGACGTGCGCGGGGCGATGTTCGGCCTGTCGCGTGGCACCAGCAAGGCGCATTTCGCACGGGCCGCGCTGGAGGCCATGGCCTACCAGACCCGCGACGTGCTGGATGCCATGCAGTCCGACGCCGGCATCGCGCTGAGCGAGCTGCGCGCCGATGGCGGCGCGATCGCCAATGATTTCCTGGCCGGGTTCCAGGCCGACATCCTGGGCGTGCCGTTGCTGCGGCCGCGGTTGACCGAAACCACCGCGCTGGGCGCGGCCTATCTGGCCGGGCTGGCGGTGGGGTTCTGGGAAAGCCGCGAGCAGATTGCCGCGCAGTGGGGCCTGGACCGGCGCTTCGAGCCGCAGATGGAGGCGGCCCGCCGGGAAAAACTGTACGCCGGCTGGCAGCAGGCCGTGGCCGCAACCCTGGCCTTCCACGTCGATTGAGATAGGTAGCGCCGGGCCATGCCCGGCGAATCCCGGATACGCCGGGCATGGCCCGGCGCTACCCCAACATCAGAACGCCGGCAGCACCGAGCCCTTGTACTTGGTTTCAATGAAGGTCTTCACCTGCGGGCTGGTGAGCGCCTTGGCCAGCTTCTGCACGCGCGCATCGTCCTTGTTGTCCGGGCGCGCCACCAGGAAGTTCACGTACGGCGAATCCTTGCTCTCGATCGCCAGTGCATCCTGGGTCGGGTTCAGGCCGGCATCCAGCGCGTAGTTGGTGTTGATCAGGGCCAGGTCCACCTGGTCCAGCACGCGCGGCAGCATGGCCGAATCCAGCTCACGGAACTTCAACTTCTTCGGGTTGGACACGATGTCGCGCTGGGTGGAAAGCGCGTTGGTCGGGTCCTTCAGCTCGATAACCCCGGCCTTGTGCAGCAGGATCAGCGCGCGGCTGTTGTTGCTGGGATCGTTGGGAATGACCACGTCGGCACCTTCGCGCAGCTCGGCCAGCGACTTCACCTTGCGCGAGTACGCACCGAAGGGCTCGATGTGCACGCCGATCACCTTGGTCAGGTCGGTCTTGCGATCACGGTTGTAGGCATCCAGGTACGGCTCGGTCTGGAAGTAATTGGCGTCCACCTGCTTCTGCACCAGCTGGTCGTTGGGCTGCACGTAGTCATTGAACACACGCACGTCCAGTTCCACGCCTTCCTGCTTCAGGATCGGCTTGACCACCTCCAGGATCTCCGCGTGCGGCACCGCCGTGGCGGCCACCACCAGTTTCTGCGAGGGCTCACCGGACTTGCCGCAGGCGGTCAGGGCCAGCGCAGCGGCGAACAGGGGCAGCAACAGGGTCTTCTTCATGGGTGCAGGGGGTCTCTCGGGGGGAGGGTCAGGATTTTTCGTAGTTGCTCAGGGCCAGGTCAAGCAGCGCCTTGGCCTGCTCGCGCAGCATCACCGGTTCGACGATCTCGGCGTCGGAGCCGTAGTGCAGCACGTCCATCAGCAGTTCGCGCGAGACACTGTAGGGCACTTTCAGTTCGTAGCGGCCGTCGGGCAGGAAACGCCCCTGCTGCTTGGAATGCCAGTGCTCATCGGCCACCCAGCGCGCCGCCTTGGCGCTGAACAGGATGGTCGCCCAGCCCTTGGGCGCGCCGGAGAAGATGCCGTAGCTTGCGCCCAGCTGCTCGTCCAGTTCGGTGTCGGCCACGTCCCTGGCGCCCTCGTCCACCACCCGCGCCTTGTACACGCGATCCACGGCGAAACTGCGCAGGGCTTCGCGGTCATGGTCCCAGGCATCCAGGTACCAGTTGTCGCGGTAGTGGGTCAGGCGCTGCGGTGACACCGTGCGCCGGGTCGGCTCGTCGGTGGAGCGGGCGCGGTATTCAAATGCCAGCTGCTTGCGCTCCAGCACCGCCGACGCCACGGTGCGGAAGCTGGCTTCGTCGAACTTGCGGCCGCGGTGCGGAATGACCCGCACCCGGTCCACCGGCCAACTGGACACGCCGGCCTGGGCCGCCAGCAGGCCCTCGATACGCTGCTGCAGCGGCGCCAGCACCGACGACAGCACGCCGCCGCCGGTGCGCGCCAGCAGGTGCTGCGATGCCAGCAGGGCATGCAGTTCTTCCGAGCTGAGCCACAGGCCCGGCAGCTCGAAACGATCGCTTTCATCGGCCTGGTAGCGGAAGCCGGCCTCGCCATCGCCCTCGATCGGCGCCATCAGCGCATCGCGCAGGAAGGCCAGGTCGCGGTAGACGGTGGCGCGGGAACAGGCAAGCTTGTCCTGCAGCGTCGCCACCGTCACCGGGTAGCGAGCGGACTTGAGCAGACGATGCAGGGCGGTGATGCGTTCGTATCGGTCCATACCCCCGATTATGTCCGAGTCGCGGGCGTTGTGTGGGGGCTTTGGGCTATCGTGGGCGCCCCCCGCCCCATGGACATGCCCGATGCGCCGGTTGCCCGCCCTGCCCCTGCTGGCCTGCCTGCTGCTGGCCAGCTGCGATCGCGCGCCCGCGCCAGCCACGGCGGCCACCCCGGTTCCCGCTGCCGATGCGGCCCAGGCGGTGCTGGCGGCCAGCCAGCGCTTTGCCGCCCTGCGCAGCTTCCACGCCGAGCTGGACGTGCGCGGCGGCCCGCGCCCGGTGCGCAGCGCGATGGACTTCGTGGCACCGGACCGCTTCCGGGTGGAAACCCCGGCCGGGGCGCAGATCATCATCGGCGACACGCTGTTCCTGCAGGCCGAAGGCGCGATCCGCCAGGTGCCGCTGCCGGCGGGCGCGCTGGAACAGTGGCGCAGCCCGCTGCCAGCCGACGCCGACCCGGCGGCCCTGCAGGTGGAAGACCTGGGCCAGCAATCGCTGGACGGCGTGGCCACGCGCCACTACCGGCTGCGCAGCGGCCCCGGCGAACACCTGGATTACTGGGTGGACGACCAGGGCCTGCCGCGGCAGATCATGCGCAGCGGCACCGCCCAGGACGGCCCCTACCAGCTGCGGCTACGCTATTCGCGCTTCAACGACCCTGCGCTGCGCGTCGATCTGCCCTGAATGGGGCAGTGGCGGCAACGCCTGCTGAAGCGCGCGCCGCGATGGGTCGGCCTGTCGTCGACCATCCAGTATCATCACCGGTTGTTAACCGCTTCGGAGAAGCCTTGATGTCCCTGCGTTTGTCCCTGCTGGTCCCCCTGCTGCTGTGCGCGCCGCTGGCCTACGCGCAGGACGCATCCGAGCTGGCGGCGATGACCTCGCCATGGAGTGGCAGCGGCGGCGAGCTGGGCTTCGCGTCGGCACGCGGCAACAGCAGCACCGAAAGCTTCAACGGCAGCCTGCGCCTGCGCTACACCGACGATGACTGGGTGCACACCATGGATCTGTTCGGCCTGCGCTCCAGTTCCAAGGTGACCGAAACCAACGATGACGGCACCACCACGCGCCGCACCAACACCACGGCCAACCGTTACACCGGCAGCGCCGGCAGCGCGCTGCAGCTGGGCGAGCACCGCCAGCTGTCGGCCAAGGTGCGTTTCGAGCGCGATGACTTCGCCACCTACGACCGCCGCAGCTCGCTGGGTCTGGGCTACGGTACCCGCCTGTGGAACACCGAGCGCTTCTACTTCGACGCGCTGATCGGCCCCGGTGTCAGCCGCACCCACAGCACCGAAGACGACCGCACCCGTACCGGCCTGATCGGCCAGGGCCAGTTCGAGCTGAAGTATTCGCTGACCGACAACACCGACCTGATCAACAACCTGCTGGTGGAATCGGGCTCGTACAACACCTTCGGCCAGAACGACTTCGGCGTGTCGGTGAGCATGAACGAGCACCTGGCACTGAAGGCAGGCTGGCAGGCGCGTTACAACAGCGACGTGGCCGACGACAAGCGCAAGACCGATACGCTGACCACGATGAACGTGGTCTACAAGTTCAAATAAGAAACGGTTTTGTAGAGTCGAGCCATGCTCGACTGCTTGGCCAACAGCAGTCGAGCATGGCTCGACGCTACAGAAGAAGCAGTCGAGCAAGCTCGACTCTACGGAAATCGCGTTCGGTCAGACGTTCAGCAGTTCGCCGGCGCCGGCATCGAGCAGCATCTTCGCTACCTGCTGGCCCAGCGTGTCCGGATCGCTGCCCGGCCCGACCGCTTCGGCGCGCACCGCGCGGCCATCGCTGGCACTGCCCACCAAGCCCTGCAGGTGCAGATCATCGCCCTGCCATTGCGCGATGGCCGCCACCGGCACATGGCAACTGCCATGCAGCGCGCGGTTCATCGCCCGCTCGGCTTCCACGCAGGCACGCGTGCCCGCATCGTCCAGGCCGGCAAACAGGGCCATCAGGCGCGCATTGCCGCCATCACACTCCACCGCCACCGCGCCCTGCGCCGGTGCGGGCAGCCACTGCGGCGGCTGCAGGCGCGCCACGATGCGGTGGCCCAGCCCCAAACGCTCCAGCCCAGCCACCGCCAGCACGATGGCGTCGTAGCCGCCGTTGTCCAGCTTGGCCAGTCGCGTGTTCACGTTGCCGCGCAGATCCAGCAGTTGCAGGTCGGGGCGCAGTGCGCGCAACTGGGCCTGGCGGCGCAGCGAGGACGTACCCACGCGGGCACCGATCGGCAGCGCATCCAGCGAGGCATAGAGGTTGGACACGAAGCCATCGGCCGGGTCGTGCCGGGTGAGCATGGCCGGCAGCGCAAAGGGCGCATCCAGTTCCATCGGCACGTCCTTCAACGAATGCACCGCGCAATCGGCCTCACCGCGCAGCATGGCCAGCTCCAGTTCCTTCAGGAACAGGCCCTTGCCACCGATGGCGGCCAGCGAGCGGTCCAGTACCTCATCGCCGCGGGTGCTCATCGGTACCAGTTCCACGTGCAGGCCCGGGTGGGCCTGGCGCAGGCGGTCGGCGACGTGTTCGCTCTGCCAGAGGGCGAGCGGGCTCTTGCGGGTGGCGATGCGGACGGTTTCCATCAGCACATTATCGCGCCTCCGGCGCGGATACGGCCAACGGCGGAGCCCCTCGTGGCGTCGGCTGGTTGGATGTATCGCGCGTGGCCGGGGCGGTGGGGTCAGGCGGGGACGCCGTTAACCCATCCATGGGGGCTTGGCCGCGGCATCCATGCCGCGGACACCCCGCCTGACCCCACCGCCCCGGCCTCTGACAGTTTCCGTGCGCCGCCGCCACGGAAGATCAGAAGAAAAGAGCAAAAGCGGGTCGCTTCGCTCTGAGTCGAGCGTGGCTCGACTCTACATTTCTTTCCCCACCCGACAACAACTCGGCTCTTGCCGGGCGCGCAGGATTGCGCGCGCGAGCAAGGCGCCTACGAGCCCCCATGGATGGGTTAACGGCGTGTCCCGCGCCCCCACCCCGGCCCGACCCAGCACGTAGAAACAACGAGCCATGACCCGCTGTTGCTGTTGCTGTTGCTGTTGCTTCAGATGTTGCTCGTAAGCGGTCGCGGCCGCAGGCCGCGCGGCACCCCTACAGATGCCGTACTTCCTGCTTCAGCGTCGCCACGCAGCGGCGGCTGACTTCCAGCGGCTGCTTGCCATGCCGCAGCACCGCCTGCACCTGCCCGCCCGTGCCACGCCGCAGTTCCACCAGCTCGTGGCGCGCCACCAGGCAGTTGCGATGAATGCGTACGAAGCGGCTGGCGAACTCCTCCTCCAGCGACTTCAGCGATTCCTCGATCAGGTCTTCGCCGCGTGCGTGGTGCACCACCACGTACTTCTCTTCGGCCTGCAGGTAGTGGATGTCGTCCAGCGGAATCAAGCGCAGGCTGCCGCGCAGGCGCGCGCACAGCATGCTGCGGGCCTGGCCACCGTTGTGCTGCGGCTGGCCATCACGACCGGCCAGGAACGTCCGCGCGCGGGCGATCGCCGCGGCCAGCCGCTCGGCGCGTACCGGCTTCATCAGGTAGTCGATGGCGGCCGCTTCGAACGCCGACAGCGCATGTGCATCGTAGGCCGTGCAGAACACCACCGCCGGGCGCGGTTCGAAACTGGCCAGGTGGCGGGCCGCTTCCAGGCCATCCAGCCCCGGCATGGCGATGTCCAGCAGCACCAGGTCCGGTTGCAGTTCCGCACAGGCGTGCAGCGCCTGCTCACCGTTGCCGGCTTCGGCCACTACCTCGATGCCCTCCTGCGCGGCCAGCAGGCTGCGCAGGCGTTCACGGGCCAGCGGTTCGTCATCGGCGATGACCACCCTCACGGTCGCTCCTTCATTGGATCGGCACTGTCACCTGGCAGGCATAGTAGCCTTCGCTCCAGCCTGCCGTCATCCGCGCACCGCGGCCAAAGCGCCAGGCCAGGCGATGACCGATGCTGTGCTGGGCATGGCCCGCGCCACGTGCCAGCGCCAGCCCCGGCGCCTGCGGGTCAGGTGCGGGATTGCGCACGGTGATCTGCAGTTCATCGCCCTGCCGAGCGAGGTGCAGTTCAATCGTGCCACCTTCCGGCAACCGCGAAATGCCGTGCAGCACCGCGTTTTCCACCAGCGGCTGCAGCACCAGGCGCGGCATCGGCAGCTCCCACGGCAGCGGTTCGTCGCGTTGCCAGCGCACCTGCAGGCGATCACCCAACCGCAGCGACTCAATGGACAGGTAGCGCTCGGCCAGTTCACATTCTTCGCGCAGGGTGGCATCGCCCTCGCCCGCGCCCAGCGCCGCACGGAACAGATCGGACAGATCCAGCACCGCGCGCTCGGCCACGGCCGGGTCACGGTGCAGCAGGCTGGCGATCAGGTTCATGCTGTTGAACAGGAAGTGCGGGCGGATGCGCGCCTGCAGCGCATCGGCCTGTGCGCGTGCATTGGCCCGCAGCTGCGCGGCCCAGCGATCACTCACATAGAAATAGCGCAGCGCCAGCGCGGTGATCAGCGCGGTGGTGGCGGCACTGCCCAGGGTGAAGCGCAGGAAGCTGATGCCACGCGTGAAGTTGTCACCCAGGACGGCATACAGCGCATGGATGATGGCCGCGCAGGCCACGGCGATCAGCGCCGCCAGGGCCACGGCGGCGACCGCGCCCAGCGATTCGGGCAGGCGTGACAACGGCCGCCGCAGCGCACACAGGCTGATGCTGACGGCCAGCGCCAGCCACAGGGCGAAGCCGCTGGCCGAAGCCAGCTCGCCCAGCGTCCAGTGCCGGCTGCCATCGGGCGCCAGCGCCAGCACCACCACCACCAGCTCGGCCAGGCCCAGCATGGCCGCCAGCCGCGGCAGGCGGCACAGTTCCGGCATCCATGGGGCGGCGCTGGCAGCGGCCATGGCTCAGGCCACGCCCAGCCGTTGCTGCAGCCAATCGCCCAGCGCGTCGATTTCCTCGGCGCAGACCTGGTGGGCCATCGGGTAGCTGTGCCACTGCGGCTGCAGCCCCAGATCGCGCAGCACCTGCGCGCTGTGCTCGGCCACCGGCAGCGGAATGACCGGATCGCCAGTGCCGTGGGCCATGAACACCGGCACATCCACGGCGCCTTCCACACGGGTGGCGCTCTGCGCGTCGGGCAGGTAGGTGGAAAGCGCGATCAGGCCGGCCAGCGGTGCGGTGCGCGCCAGCGCGGCGCTCAGGATCACCGCCCCACCCTGCGAGAAGCCCGCCAGGAAGATGTGGTCGGCGGCGATGCCGCGCTCGATCTCGCGGGCGATCAGCGCGTCCAGCTGCGCCATCGATTCACGCACGCCGGCCATGTCGGCGCGCGAACGGAAGTCCATGCCGACGATGTCGTACCAACCGCGCATCGGCACACCATTGTTGATGGTGATCGGCCGCACCGGCGCATGCGGGAACACGAAGCGCAGCGCTGGCCAGTGCGGGCGTACCAGTTCCGGCACGATGGGTGCGAAGTCGTGGCCGTCGGCGCCCAGGCCGTGCAGCCAGATGACCGACCACTGCGGCGAAGCGCCGGTTTCCTGTTCCACCGTTTGCAGCATGTTGCGGCTCCTGTACGTTCGAGCCGCATTATGCCGGTGCCACGCGGGGATCAGTACAGCGGCGGCTGTTCGGCAGCCTCGCGGCGCAGCTGCGCGGCGCGCACCAGTACCGGCGGCGGCAGATTCTCTTCGGGAATATCCAGCAGGCCCAGGCGATGCAGGAAGGCACCGGGCGCACGCGAAGAGGTCAGCGCCACCACCGGAATGGCCAGCACCATGCCGATCACCACCGGCGCCATCCAGGCCGCCAGTGACGGCGACACGGCCCACGCCAGCAGGCCCATGAACGCGCCGAACAGGCCCAGCCCGCCGTAGCCGCGTACCAGCGCCCACCAGGAAATGCCGCCGTCGTCGCGCTGCTGCGCATCCCAGCCCGAATCGCGCCCGGACAGCACTTCGGCCACGCCGCGCGACTGCACGTACATCACCACCGGCGCCATCAGGGCGGCCAGCACGGTTTCCACCAGCATCGACACGAACGCACGGATCGCACCACCACAGCCGCGGCGATCCACCGGGTCCAGCAGCATGGCCAGGTAGCCCAGCACCTTGGGCATCAGCAGCACGGCCATGGTGGCGCCGAACAGCCGCACCACCTGCACCTCATCCTGCGCACGCCAGTAGACGCTGGGCGACAGATGCAGCACGGCATTGAAATCGATGCCTTCCTGGAACAGCGGGATGGCGATGCCGATCAGCATCAGCATGCCCCACATCGGCGCGGTGAAGTAATGGCCGATGCCGATCAGCATGTGCACCCGGCTGATCCAGTGCAGGCCACGGCTGCCCACTACCTTGCCGTGCTGCAGGTTGCCCTGGCACCAGCGGCGGTCGCGCACCAGCAGATCGGTCAGGGTGGGCGGGCCTTCCTCATAGCTGCCGCCCAGGTACGGCACCATGTGCGCGGCCCAGCCACCGCGGCGCATCAGCGCGGCTTCCACGAAATCGTGGCTGAGCACGTGGCCGCCGAAGGGCTTGCGCCCCGGCAGCGCCGGCAGCCCGGCGTGGTCGGCGAAGGCGCGGGTGCGGATGATTGCGTTGTGGCCCCAGTAATTGCTCTCGGCACCGTGCCACCAGGCCACGCCGCGGGCGATGACCGGGCCGTACACGCGGCCGCCGAACTGCTGCATGCGGGCGAACAACGTACGACCGCCGATCACCGACGGCAGGGTCTGGATCAGGCCGACGTCGGCGTTGTGTTCCATGCCGGCCACCAGGCGCACGATGCTGTCGCCGGTCATCAGGCTGTCGGCGTCCAGGATCAGCATCTGCGGGTAGGCACCGCCGAAGCGGCGCACCCAATCGGCGATGTTGCCGGCCTTGCGGCCGCTGTTGTCGCTGCGGCGGCGGTAGAACAAGCGCACCTGGCCGTCGGGCACCAGCTCGCGCAGTTCGTTGAACACCACCTCTTCGGCGCGGGCGATGTCCTCGCGGCGGGTGTCGCTGAGCACGAAGAAATCGAAGCGCTGCAACTGGCCGGTGGCCGCCACCGATTCATAGATGGCACGCAGGCCGGCCAGCAGGCGGCGCGGATCTTCGTTGTAGGTGGGCATCAGCAGCGCGGTCCGGCTGTGCACCACCGGCAGCGGCTTGTCCGGGTCGATGCCCAGGCGGTAGCCACGGTCGAACACCGCGGTCAGGAAGCCGGCCACGGCACTGGCGAAGGACAGCGCGATCCAGGCGAACAGGCCGACGAACAGCACCAGCAGGCAGGCTTCCAGCACGCTGATGCCATTGCCCGACAGCACCCGCCACATCATGCGGGTGGCGGCGGCGGTCATCACGGCCGTGCCGCCCAGGATGTACAGGCGGCGCAGGCCGATCAGGCGCGGCGAGGTGCGGTGGCGGCGCACCTTCAGCGCGCCCTCGCCCAGGCTCTGCTCGGGCATGACCAGCGGCGATTCGGCAGGCAGCAGGGCCCAGCCGGCATCCAGTTCCGGGTTGCCCGTGCTCGGAATGTGGGTTTGAACTTCCATGCAGGCCTATTCCGCCCAGGCGCCGCGCCCTGCCATCCCGGCCGGGCTGCATGCACCAAGGTTCCCGGCGCGCCTTCCCGGCGCCCGCACTTGTCCACTCTGCGGGGGCTTCACGCCGCGCAGTCGATGTCTGTCACTACCGGAACCCACACGATCTCCAACGGGGCGGAATCGAAAAAATGCGGCCCAGTCTAGGCGGGCAAATGTAAGCCCAGTGCGAAGGTTTGCGCCGGGAAATGTCCCCATTCAGCGATCAGCAGGCGAGCGCCGGGCTGGATCGTGACAAATGAGAACAACTCTCATGAACAGGCGCTGGGGTGGGCCGGTCGCGCTGGTCAGCCAACGCGATCCCGGCCCCGGCGGGTATCACTCGTCGGCCAGTGCCGGTGTGTTGGCGGCACCACTGGCCGCCGCGCGCGCGCGCTCCATCGCCACCGCCAGTTGCTGGCGGGCGAGCAGTTGTTGTGCCTGCACCACTTCAGGTGTCGGCAGAAGCACCGGTCCCGGTGCGTTTTCCGGTGTAGCAGCTGTGGTCATGCAACCTCCATGGACATTCCGCCAACGCCTGGATGAAGCCGGGGCGCCAGCGGAACTGCGCACCCTATCCTAAAAACAAGGCGGGTGGGTGACGGTGCGACCGCCCGACGCGGCGAATTCCTGAGCAAGGCGTCACATTTTTGACGCGACCCTGTACCACCTGAATGCGCCGCCATTTATCATGAAAACGTTTTCTTACAGGGATGTCCCTACTCAATGAATGCCGTAGACCTCTCCCGCTTCAGTCCGAAGTGGCAGTTCCGCTTTGCCTTCTACCAGCAGCACGGCGCCCCCAAGGAGCCTGGCTTCAAGCAGGCCTGGAAGGCCCTGTCCTTCGGCGACCGGCTGAAGATCAACCTGAACTTCTTCGCCTTCTTCTTCGGCGCCATCTACCTGTTCATCCTGGGCATGTGGCGCAAGGCGATCGTGGTGATCGGCATCAACATCGTGCTGATGGCGCTGGCCTTCGTACTGCCGGAAATCGTCGCCCGCGCCCTGTTCATCGCCACCAATTTCCTGGTGGCCTCCAGCACCAACTACGCCTACTACCTGGAACAGGTGAAGGGCAGCACCAGCTGGAACCCGTTTGAAGGAATGTTCTGAGCGAATCAGACCTGCGCACGGACGCGCGGCAAGGATGCAAACGACGCCCGGCCCCCGCCGGGCGTCTTCATTTCCAGCCTTCAGGCGGCGCGCAGCACCTTCGCCGCCGTGGCATCGGCCTGCAGACGGAAGCGCGACACCGCCACCGCCAGCTGTTCGGCCTGCTCTTCCATGGCCCGCGCAGCGGCCGTGGCTTCTTCCACCAGTGCGGCGTTCTGCTGGGTGGTTTCGTCCATCTGCACCACGGTCTGGTTCACCTGCTCGATGCCGGCGGACTGCTCGCGCGAGGCGGCCGAGATCTCGGCCATGATCTCGTTCACCCGGCCCACCTGGCCCACGATGTCCTGCATGGTGCGGCCGGCACCGTGCACCAGCTGCGCACCGGCGCCCACATGGGCCACCGAGGCATCGATCAGTTCCTTGATTTCCTTGGCTGCTCCCGCCGAGCGCTGTGCCAGCGCGCGCACTTCGCTGGCCACCACCGCGAAACCGCGGCCCTGCTCACCGGCACGCGCCGCTTCCACCGCCGCGTTCAACGCCAGGATGTTGGTCTGGAACGCGATGCCGTCGATGACCGAAATGATTTCGGCAATACGCTGCGACGAGCTTTCGATCTGTTCCATGGTCTGCACCACCTGGCCGACCACCTGCCCGCCTTCGCTGGCCACGCCGGCCGCCGACGCCGCCAGGCTGTTGGCCTGCTGGGCGTGTTCGGCGTTCTGGCGCACGGTGGAGGTCAGCTCTTCCATCGACGCGGCGGTTTCTTCCAGGTTGGCCGCCTGCGTTTCGGTACGGCGCGACAGATCGTTGTTGCCCGATGCAATCTCGCCGGCGGCCAGACGGATGCTGGCGGCCGACTGCTGGATCTGGCCGACGATCTGGGTCAGCTGCTGCACGGTGCTGTTGGCATCGTCGCGCATCACCGCGAACACACCGTGGAAATCACCCTGCATGCGCGTGCTGAGGTCGCCGGCGGCGATTGCGCGCAGCAGCGTGGACAGCGCGGCCAGGTTGTGGTCGCTCACCTGCATCATGGTGTTCAGGGTTTCCACCATGCGGCGGAAATCATGCTCGAAGCGCTGGGCATCGCCGCGCACGGCGAAATCACCGGCAGCGGCAGCGGCGGCCAACTGCTGGATCTGATCGTTGATCGCGCCCAGGTTGTTCTTGGTGGTGGCCATGGCCGCGGTGAACACCGCCTTTTCGCCCGGCAGCGCTTCCATGTCCACGCTCAGGTCGCCCACGGCGTAGCGCTGCATCACTTCCACCAGGCGCTGGGTGACCGCATTGCTGGACGCCACCAGCTGGTTGCTGTCGGCCACCATGCGGCCGTACTCGCCCGGGAATGCCGAAGCATCCATGCGGTAGCTGATCTGCCCGGCATCGTGGCGCTGCGCCATCTCGGCCTGGGCGGCCATGACCGCCTGCAGCTGGCCACGCATGCTCTGCATCGCCTCCAGCAACCGGCCCACTTCATCGTTGCTTCGCGCGGGCATGGCCGAATCCAGCTTGCCGGCGGCCACATCGCCAGCGATGCGCACGGCTTCGGCCAGCGGACGGATCGCCAGGCGGCGCAGCAGCACGTACACGCCGGCACTCAGGGTCAGCGCGGCCACCACGCCCACCAGCAGGGTCAGCCACAGCAGCTGGCGCGCTTCGGCCACGATCACTGCATGCGGCACCACCACGCCCAAGGCAAATCGCTGCGGTGCGTTGCCGATCTTCAGCGGCACGTACAGGCGCACGTTGCCGGCATCGTCCGGCTCGAAGGCTTCCACGGTCTTGTCGGCGGCAATCTGCTGCAGCATGGCGCGGGTGCCGGCATCGCTGCGCGGCTTGCCGATCTCGGCCGGGTTGGCCGCGGCCAGCACCACGCCCTTGGGCGACAGCAGCTCGACCCGGCCGGCGCCCATCGGTGCCAGCGTGGCCAGGTGCTTCTGCAGGGCGGCCAGCGAGAAATCAACGGTGAACACACCCAGGAACGTGCCGTTCTCCACGATCGGCGTGCTCAGCGTGCTCATCAGCACCTGCTGGCCGCCGATGTCGTAGGCGTAGGGTTCGCTGACCTTGGGCAGCTTGTCGCGGCTGGGGCCCACGTACCAGTCGGCAGAGCCACTGGCGCTGTCGGTGTAGTCGGTCATGGGCGACTGGGTCGGCTTGCCGTCCTGCCAGGCCCAGTAGCTCATGTAGCGACCGGTGGCGTCGTGCGCCTCGGTGTTCACGAATTCGGCGTCCTTGCCATCGAAGGCATCGGCTTCCCACATGGTGCTCTTGCCCAGCCATTCCGGGTGCGCGTGCAGCTGCTCGCCGATGATGGCGGCCAGGCTGGCGCGGTCGGGCACATCGCCGCGTGCGCGCTGGGCCAGGACGGCCTCGGCCATGGCGTCGTTGCTGGCAAAGGCAGTGCCCAGGTCGGCGGCGACCTTGCGTGCCTCGGCATTGGCTTCGCTGGCCATGGTCTGGCGCGAGGCGTTGATCAGGCTGCTGCTGGCCTGGCGGTAGATCAGGAAGGCGGTCAGGCCGAAGCACAGCAGTGCGATCAGCGCGGTACCCAGCATCAGCTTGTGGGCAATGCTGCCGGGGCGACGGGCAGCCGTAGAACGGGAAGGCGACATGGAAGGATCCGCAGGTGATTCAGGACAACCGGCACCGGTGGGGGCACCGCGCAGATGCGCGATCCCTCGCGCGGGCCACCTTCCAGAAGAAGGCGCGCACCGGGTTAACGGCCGCGCGCCGCACAGGTTGAGCCGAACCGGGCGCCGAAGCTGAACGCGCTCAGTCTCGTGGGCTGGCCAGGTGCCCGGCGCGCGCGGGGCTTCATGTCCGTCGAGCAAGCTCGGCGCTACGGGGAACCCGGGTGCCCGCCGGCTCGCGCCCGTTCGTAGAGTCGAGCTTGCTCGACTGGCGCGGCGCCGCCGGAATTTATGGCCGTCGAGCAAGCTCGACGCTACGGGGAATGCCGGTGCCGCCGGCGCGCGCCCGTTCGTAGAGTCGAGCTTGCTCGACTGGCGCGGTGCCGCCGGCGTTCATGGCCGTCGAGCAAGCTCGACGCTACGGGGGATGCCGGTGCCGCCGGAGCGCGCCCGTTCGTAGAGTCGAGCTTGCTCGACTGGCGCGGTGCCGCCGACCTTCACGGCCGTCGAGCAAGCTCGACGCTACGGGGAATGCCGGTGCCGCCGGCGCGCGCCCGTTCGTAGAGTCGAGCTTGCTCGACTGACGCGGTGCCGCCGGCGTTCATGGCCGTCGAGCAAGCTCGACGCTACGGGGGATGCCGGTGCCGCCGGAGCGCGCCCGTTCGTAGAGTCGAGCTTGCTCGACTGGCGCGGTGCCGCCGGCGTTCATGGCCGTCGAGCAAGCTCGACGCTACGGGCTACGGCCGGGCCATCGCGCGCGGCAACACTTCAATGCTGCCGGCGGCGTACTGCTGCAGCACTTCATCCGGCCCATGGCGCGGCTGCCAGCCCAGCTGCTGCTGCAGCCGGCGGCTGTCGTATACCCGGTCGATCGACGGCGGTAGCGACCAGCCACGGCGGTCGAACTCAGCCAGCAGCTGCGGCGCGCGGCGCGCCAGCACCTGGCGAGTATCAACGGCCAGCTGCAGGCAATCCTCGCGCTGGAATGGACTGGCCCCGCAGGCGATGTAGCGCTGGAACGCGCCACCTTCGTCCAGCAGCAGCGCCGCATGCGCGCTGGCCACATCGCGCGCGTCGATGCCCCGATGCAGGCGGAACAGCGCCATGCGCTCGGGCGGTTCCGGGAAACAACGGCCCATGCGCAGCACCCGCACGCTGAAGCTTGCCGATGCGGCCTGCTCGGCCAGTGCTTCGGCCTGCAGCTTACTGCGGTGGTAGATGGTGCGCGGCTGCGGGTGGGTGTCTTCGTCGATCCAGCGGCAGCCGCCAGGCACCACCGCGTGGCCATACAGCGCCGTCGTGCTGGTCAGTACGAACCGCCGCACACCCGCCTGCCGCGCCAGCTGCAGCAGCTGCGCGGTCGCGTCCACGTTCACCGTCTGGAACACCGCTTCGTCCACCAGGCCCACATGCGGCGCGTGCAGGGCGGCGGTATGGATCACCGCATCCACGCCGTCCAGGGCGCGCTGCAGTGCCGTGCGGTCAGTCACGTCGGCCACGATGCGCGTGGTGGCGAACGGGCTGCGGTCCAGCCCGATCACCTCGTGCTGCGCCGCCAGCGCACCAAAGATCGCGCGGCCGATGCGGCCGGAGCTTCCGGTCAGCAGAATCTTCATGGAATCCATTCACTCGACAGCGCCCGGAACGTACCGGGATGAAGCGATTCTAGGCAGCCCGTGCGACCACGGCGAGAGCAGCGCATTGCAGTTGTGCGCGCACGCACAGAAAGGCCCCGCCATGTGGCGGGGCCCGGGTTGGCTGGTGGGGGTCAGCCAGAAACGATCAGGCGATCAAGCGGCCTTCATTGCGTGCTTGCGGGTGCGCATCACGGCGTGGCATTCCTGCACGTCCGGCAGCCACTGGGTCACTTCCTGGCGCACGGCCGGCGGCAGGTCGTTTTCCTTCAGCACGTCCTTGAACGCCCCCAGCAGGCGGTCTTCCGACTCTTCCAGCTCGGCTACGTAGCCGTAGTTGGTATCGCCGAAGGCGGCGCGCACCTTGCCGTAGAACTGCTGCATGGAGCCGACCAGGGTGCCGTGCTCGGCCGGCTTGCCGCCGGTGGCCGCCACCGCGCCGCTCAGCGAGGTCACGATGCGCGCCTTGACGCCGGCGATGCGGGTGAACAGTGCCGACAGCTCGGCATCCTTCACCTTGGTGGCCGCTTCTTCATAGAAGGATTTGCCGTCGCGAGCGATTTCGATCAGGTCGTTCAGACGGCTTTCGATGGTGGACTGGGTGCTCATGGCGTGGCTCCTTTTCGGATCTTCGGGAAGGGGCAGCGGTGCATCACCGTTGCCGTGCGCAGCCACAGTGATCGAACGCGTGTGCGGTGCAGGTGAGCAGCGATTGATGCGGAAATCACGCTGTAGAACCGGCGCTGACTGCTTCACGCGGCCTTGCAGCTGCTTCACGTGATTGCAGCAATTGGTGACGCTCTTGCCTCTTCCAATGGGTATGGGCCCAAGCCTAGATTCAGCCTACGCACAGTCTCGTGCTGCCATCTGGAAAAGGCGTTTCCACAATGAACACTCTTGTCACTTCGGCATGCCTGCTCTTCCTTCTACTCGGTGCGACCGGTCCAGCACGAGCGGCAGACGGCAGTACAGATGCTCCACGGATGGATGACTTCACCTTGATCGAAGAATCCAGACCCTACGAATCGTCAGCCAGGGCGGCGCCATCGCAGCTGCGACGCGTTTATCGGCTTGGGACGGGTGAAACTATAGAGCTGGTCCATACCGAACAGACCGATGGCCTGCTGGAGCTGGATGCGATCCAGCAGTCACCTTCGACGCTGGATGCACTGGATCGCTATTGTGCCCGCATAGGCGGAACGGTTTCGAGGGACGGCGTGTCCGTGTTTTCACCGCAGACCCAGACGCTGCTGTCCTGTGTGGGAACCGCGCCGCGGCCAGGCAAGCCCGATCAAACAAAGGCCGAGACCATAGCACCGTCTACGAAGCGGAACTCATGTGGGGCAACAAGCAGCATCGTCATGGATGGCCCCGGCTCTGTGTACCGCGGGGATCCTGGCGGATACGCCGTTCACGCCGACGCGGAGTTTGAAACTGTCAGCAGTCAGGTCGTGTCATGGCTGGCCAGTTTCATCCCGGGTTGCAATGTCGGCGAATCGGTGTCCGTTAACAAATGGCTGTGGGTCTCACGCGGGGTGGTCTGCTCTACCGGTGGGCTGTCTCCCGGAATCCACGAAGGAAACGCAACACTGTCGGTGTGCGGCCATTTTGACCAGAGCTCAATTGCAACTGAGATCTGGGCACTTCATGGCCGTTGAATCGCGCTTCCAAGCAACTCTTGCGCACGCGGTGACAACACGCATCCCTGCGCCTGCAATCGCGCAATGGCCCCCCGCGTGCGGCCCAGAACTCCGGTATTGGCAATGAAGGTGAATGCGCTTCCTTCAAACGCCAGCACGATGTTCTGCGTACTGCGCCAGTTCCGGTAGTCCACTTCGGCAATCGCGCTGTAGGGTTGCGCACGGCGGCGCAGCACGCGGTATTCCACACGGTCCGCGTGCAGGATCAGGCGCGGGTTCAGGCTGTTGTGCGCCAGCGCAAACCATGGCAGCGCGCGTAGTCCCAGGAACGCAGCTTCCAGGGTGACGGTGAGGGACGTGGTGTGCATGGCCCATTATCGCAGCCGCGAGCCTGATCACCAGGCAACCATGGCAGGGCGCAGCGTTCATCCCACGCTGACCCGCACCACGTGACTGATGCCGCGATGGAACATCTTGGCGTACGGACACACGCGTTCGGTATTGCGTACCAGTTCCGCCGCCAGCGTGGCGTCCATGCCCGGCAGGCACACCACGATCTCGGCGGACAGCAGATACAGGCCATCCACCGGGTCGCGGGCAAAGGTCACCCCCACCTCGACGCTGGGCTGGTCCAGCACCAGGCCGGCCCGCGCGGCAACCAGCACCATGGCGCCGTGGAAGCAGCCGGCGTAACCGGCCGCCAGCAACTGTTCGGGATTGGTGCCACCGCCGGGGCCGCCCAGTTCAGGGGGCAGGCGCAGATCGACGGCCAGCGCACCATCATCCGAACGCACCACGCCCGAGGCGCGACCGTGCCCGGCCTGGCCGCCCTGAACCCGCACGCGGCCGGTGTAGAGGGGGCGCACCTCATCGCCGTGATAGCGATCGAGCACACTGGACGGCGGCGGCTTCAGGCCATTCATCGGCAGACCTGGATATCCAGCAGCGTGGACGGCCGCGTCATGCCCGCGGCCCCGCTGCCGGCGTGGACTGCTGCAGCCACTGGGCGAAGTCGATGCGGCCCGTCCACGCCTCGCCCTGCGGCACCAGCGTGCCCTGCTGCAGTACCGCGCCAAAATAAGGCGCGTCCGGGTCGGCCACCACCTCGCGCGTATCCCCGTTGGCCTGCAGGAAACGCTGTGCCAGCGCCGCCATCGATTCGCGCTGCGGCCCGGCAATGTCTACCACGCCGTTCACCGGCGGCTGCAGTGCGATGCGCGCCACCGCATCGGCCACATCGTCGGCGGCAATCGGCTGCACATCGGCACTGGGCAGGCGCAGGGTCGGGCCCTGCCCGGCCGACTGCACGATGCCCGGCAGGAATTCGAAGAACTGGGTGGAGTGGATGATGGTGAACGGCAGGCCCGAATCACGGATCAACTGCTCCTGCGCGATCTTGCCGCGGAAGTAGCCGCTAGCGGCCAGCTGATCGGTGCCCACCACCGACAGCGCCACATGGTGGCGTACGCCCGCGCGCGCGGCCGCAGCCAGGATCGTGTGCCCGGCCGTAACGAAGAACGACAGCACGGCGGCGTCTTCGAACGAAGGCGAGTTGGCTAGGTCCAGCACCACCTCGGTGCCGGCCATGGCCGCGTCCAGGCCCTGTCCGGTCAACACATCGATGCCCGTGGACGGTGCTGCAACCACGGCCTCATGCCCGGCGGCCCGCAAACGGTCCACCACCTTGCTGCCGATGCGGCCGGTGCCGCCAATGACGAGAATCTTCATGTGCTGTCTCCAGGAATGCGGAAGGGGAATAGCCGGTTCGCTGCCATGCTAGGAACACCGCTGGGCCGGCAGTAGATCCGGCGGCGGCCCCACGTTGTTGCCTGCCGTGCACCAATCGCTCAGGCCCATGCCGGCGCATCGGCGGTCGCGGCCACGGCGGCCTGCTGGCGTGCTTCCCAGTGCGAAATGGCGTCCAGGTCCAGCGCGCGCACACGCTGGGTGCTGAAGTCGATGAACGCGCGGATACGCTTGGGCAGTTGCCGACGGCTGAGGTAGCACAGGTAGTGGCCGCGGTCGTGCGGCGCATAGCGGTCCAGGCAGGTCACCACGCTGCCGGCGCGCAGCGCATCGCGCACCTGGTAGCTGGGCAGTTGCGCGATGCCCAGGCCATCGACCACGGCCTGCAGCACGAGCTCGGCATCGTTGAACACCAGCGCCGCGGTGGGCTGCGGGTGCATCTCCTGGCCGTCCACCCGGAACTCCCAGCGTTGCATGCGCCCGGCAGGCAGCCGGCGGCCAATGCAGGCATGGGTGGCCAGCGCGTCCACACTCTGCGGCGCACCATGGGCCTGCACATAGGCCGGCGACACGCAGGCCACCAGTTGCATCGGCACCAGTTGCTTGGCGATGACCTGGCTGTCTTCCAGCACGCCTTCACGGAAGGCGATATCGATGCGATCGCCGGCCAGGTCCGGCGCCTGTTCGTCCAGCAGCAGCTCCACGGTCACCTGCGGATGTTCCCTGCGGAAGGCGGCCAGCAACGGCGCGATCACGCGGCGGCCGAAACCGTGCGTGGCGCTGATGCGCAGATGACCGCGCGGCGGTCCTTCGCGCAGGTCCTGCATTTCATCCAGCGCCTGCAGGATGCACTCCACGCCAGGGCTGCAACCCTCAAGGAACAGCTCACCCTCGCGGGTGAGCGAGGTGGATCGCGTGGTGCGCAGGAACAGGCGCACGCCCAGCTGGGTTTCCAGCTTCTGCACGCTGCGGCTGACCGCCGATCTGCCGATGCCCAGGCGGTCACCGGCGCGGGCGAAGCTGCCCTCGCTGGCCACGGCGATGAACGCCAGCACGCCCGCGTAGCTGGTGGAAAACGAGGCATTGAGCGGATCACGCGCGGCCGTGGCGGCGGTCGCAGGGGACGATGCATTCATGGGGTCGGGGGCTCCACAGCGTTGGGGTGCTGGTGCAGGTGGGCACGCGCCTGCAGCAGGCGCTGGTGGCACGCTGCGGCGCTCAGGCCCAGCAGCGGCACGATGTCGTCCACGTCGGCGCCCAGCACGTCATGCAGCAACAGCACGGCGCGGGTATCGGCAGGAAGCTGCGCCAGCGCGGCAAGGAAGGACTGCCAGATACGTTCGCTGGCAGGGCGCAAGGCATGGGCGTTCGGGGTGTCCATGCCCGGCAGACGTGCGGGCGCCTGCCGCTGTGACAGGCCATTGGTGTTTTTCGTGCAACGCGATGCATCCCCGGCGCGGCCTACCGCCACCGCCGCCGCGTTCGTAGCCTGCGCAGCACGTTCCCCTGCCTACAGGCCCCCTGCCATGACCCATCGTCTGGACTACGCCGCACTGTCCCCCGAACTGTTCAAGAAGCTCGGCACGTTCTCGCATGCCGCCCATCACGCCAGCATCGAACCGGCCATCATCGACCTGGTCAACATCCGCGCATCGCAGCTCAATGGCTGTGGGTTCTGCCTGGACATGCATGTGAAGGAAGCCACCATCCGTGGCGAGCGCCCGCTGCGGCTGCATCACGTCGCGGCATGGCGCGAATCGAACCTGTTCAGCCCGCGCGAGCGCGCCTGCCTGGCATGGACCGATGCCCTGACCCATCTACCTGCCCAGGGCGTGGCCGATGCGCTGTACGACCAGGTTCGCGGGCAGCTGTCCGAACAGGAGCTGGTGGACCTGACCTACGCGGTGATGGCGATCAACGCCTGGAACCGCGCCAACGTGGCATTCGGCACCGTGCCGGGTGTCCTGGACCAGGCCTTCGGCCTGTCCCGGGCCGGACTGGCCTGATCCGGCTGCGCCGCGCTCCGGCACGGCGCCACTTCCTTCCCAGGAGACATCCCATGCGAACCCCTATTGTCCTGGCACTGTGCGGCCTGCTGTCGATGGCCTCGGCACAGGCGGCCCCCGCCACGCCCACCGCCCAGAAGGCCGCGCCGGAACCTGTCGTGCGCGAGGTCATGACCCAACCCCTGCCCGACTACCCCGGCAAGGAGGCGCTGATCCTGACCGTGGAATACCCGCCCGGCGGCGCCGACCCGGTGCACCGGCACGATGCCCACGGCTTCGTCTACGTGCTGCAGGGACGCATCGTGATGGGCGTTGCCGGCGGCCGCGAAGTCACCCTCGGCCCCGGCGAGGCCTTCCATGAAGGTCCGCAGGACCTGCACACCGTGGGCCGCAACGCCAGCAAGACCGAGCCAGCCAGGTTCGTGGTCTTCCTGCTGAAGGACATCGGCACCCCGGCGGTACTGCCGCCGCACTGAGCGCGCCCGTCCAACCAGCCCCCTGCACAGCTCCCCGGGTGTCACAATCCGGGGAACTGTCCCGTCTGCGCTGGCATGGACGACTCGACCGCCCTTTTCACCCAGCTTCGCCCGCGC
Organism: Stenotrophomonas sp. ZAC14D2_NAIMI4_6; assembly: GCF_003086875.1. Lineage (NCBI taxonomy): Bacteria > Pseudomonadati > Pseudomonadota > Gammaproteobacteria > Lysobacterales > Lysobacteraceae > Stenotrophomonas > Stenotrophomonas sp. ZAC14D2_NAIMI4_6. Next base: position 3,826,460 of record NZ_CP025996.1, read on the forward strand.
CTGTTCGGCGTGGCCTACCGCATGCTCGGCTCGGCGCATGAAGCCGAGGACGTGGTACAGGATGTCTGGCTGCGCTGGCATGGTGCCGACAGAGCGCAGATCGACAATGCCGAGGCCTGGCTGGTGGCCACTACCACGCGCCGCGCCATCGATGGCCTGCGCCTGGCCCGGCACCGTCGCGAGCACTACGTGGGCATGTGGCTGCCCGAGCCGCTGCTGACCGACGAATCGACCACCCCGGAACACGTGATGGAAACCGCCAGCGATCTGTCCGTGGCCTTCCTGAACGTGCTTGAGCGGCTGGCACCGGACGCGCGCGCCGCGTTCCTGCTGCACGATGTGTTCGAACAGGACTACGCCGTGGTCGCCCGCACCCTGGACAAGACCGAAGCGGCGTGCCGGCAGATCGTGCACCGTGCACGCCTGCAGCTGCGCCAGGCGCGGCCCCGCTACAACGTGCCGCAGCATGTCCACCAGAAGCTGATGCAACGCTTTGCCGATGCAGTTTCCAGCGGCGATTTCGCCAGCATGAAGGCACTGATGGCCGAGTCGGCCGAACTGATCGGCGACGGCGGCGGCATCGTCACCAGTTTCCCCAAGCCGATGGTGGGGGGCGCGCGGATCGCCCAGCTGCTGTACGCACCGCACCTGCGCCGCAAGGACCAGCTGCGCACGGTGCCGACGATGATCAATGGACGGCTGGGCCTGCTGCGCTACTTCGACGGCGTGCTGGAATCGGCCATGGCCTTCGATACCGATGGCGAGCAGATCATCCAGATCCTGGTGCAGCGCAATCCGCACAAACTGCAGCATCTGGACCGCCAGCTGGCCATCCAGTAGCCGCCACGCAGAAGGCCCCGGCATTGCCGGGGCCTTCGTCTTCGCACTTACTTCTGCTGCAGGAAGGCCAGCAGGTCCTGGTTGACCTTGTCCTTGTGGGTGTCGGTCAGGCCGTGCGGCGCACCCGGGTACACGATCAGCTTGGCGCCCTTGATCAGCTTGGCCGACTGGCGACCGGAGATGTCGATCGGCACGATCTGGTCGTCATCACCGTGGATGACCAGGGTCGGCACATCGAACTTCTTCAGGTCGGCGCGGAAGTCGGTGGCCGAGAATGCAGCGATCGAATCGTAGGTGTTCTTGTGACCACCCTGCATGCCCTGCGCCCACCAGGCGTCGATCAGGCCCTGGGAAACCTTCGCGCCCGGGCGGTTGAAGCCGTAGAACGGGCCCGACGGAATGTCCTTGTACAGCTGCGCGCGGTTTTCCATCTGCGCCTTGCGGATACCGTCGAACACTTCGATCGGCAGACCGTTGGGGTTGTCGGCGGTCTTCAGCATGAACGGCGGCACCGAGCTGATCAGCACGGCCTTCTTCACCCGCCCGGTGCCATGGCGGCCGATGTAGCGCGCCACTTCGCCGCCGCCGGTGGAGAAGCCCACCAGGGTCACGTCGTGCAGGTCCAGGGTGTTGATCACCGTGGCCAGGTCATCGGCGTAATGATCCATGTCGTTGCCATCCCAGGGCTGGCTGGAACGGCCGTGGCCACGACGGTCGTGCGCGATCACGCGGTAACCGTGGTTGGCCAGGAAGATCATCTGCGATTCCCAGCTGTCCGAGTTCAGCGGCCAGCCGTGGCTGAAGGTGACGACCGGGCCGTCCTTCGGGCCCCAATCCTTGTAGTACAGCTGCACGCCATCGGCGGTGGTGATGTAGCTGGCGGTGCGGGCAATGCTGGTGACCGCGGCCGGCTTGGCCGGCTCGGCCGCCTGGGCGGACACGCCGGCCTGCACGGACAGGGCCAGCACGGCGGCGGCCAGGGTACGGGTAGCAAATTTCATGGGGGAACCTCGTCTTGGGTGGTTGGACAGGCGCTACTGTGCGCCCGGAACCGGGCGCATCGGTGACGAATGGTCCGTAAAACTTGATCGACCGTATTGGATCGATGTGCTGCCGTGGCCGCTCAGAAATCCCAGAACACCGGCACCCAGCGGTAGGCCTGGCCATCGCGTGAAACCCGGCCCACCGACGGGAACGGCAGGTGGGTGGCCACCAGCATTTCGCCACTGCCGGCCAACTGGTCCAGCAGGGCAATGCGCACGCGCGCCGATTCTTCCGGATCGTGCTCGAAGCCGTTGTGCCAGTTCGGCTGATCGAAGCCCACTGCAAACACTGCATCGCCGGCGAAGGTCAGCGCCTGGCCAGCCGATGCCACGCGCACCACGCAATGCCCGGGCGTGTGCCCGCCGGTGCGGCGCGCCACCACACCCGGCGCGATCTGCTGCTCGTCCTGGAAGGTGTGCACCAGGCCGCTGTACTCGGCCCAGAACTGCTTGGCCGTGGCCCGCAGTGCATCGGGGAAGCCCTGCGGCATGTTGGTGCGGGCAAAGTCCGGCGACTTCCAGAATTCCACTTCGGCCGCTGCAATGTGGATCTTCAGGTCCGGGCGAAGCTGTTCTTTCACTCCGTCCACCAGCAGGCCGCCGATGTGGTCCATGTGCATGTGGGTGATCACCACATCGGTAATCCCGCCCAGATCGATACCCGCCGCAGCCAGGCGGCGGATCAACTGGCCGGCACGCGGCAACTGCAAGTCCGGGTCCATGCCTAGGCCGGCGTCGATCAGGATGGTGCGATCCCCGCTGTGCACCACCATCACGTTCAACGCCCAATCGAAGGCATCGTGCGGCAGGTACATCTCGTCGAACCATTCGTCGCGGTCCGCTGCAGGCGCGTTGTGGCCCAGCATCTGCGTGGGCAGCGGCAGGACGCCATCGCTGATCACCAGCACTTCGACATCGCCCACGTTCAGGGCGTAGCGCGAGGGCACCAGTTCATCGAGTGCGGGAGCGATGGGGGCGGCAGTATTTTCCAGACTGAACATGAGCGGATCTCCACAGAGTTGGCGGGCGGGCAACAGCAGCGAGCTGGCGCGCAACACGGCAGGTAGCCGTGCGAAACCAGCGTAGAAAACCCATGGATGCGCCAGTAGACCCGTCGGCGGGGACGCCATGTTGCCTGCGCGGAAGCAGTTGCTGCCGAAACACATCCAGCCGATGGGGCCGGCCTGTCGAATGTCGGCCCCGTCGTTCGTCGGAACAGGTAACGCAGCCCGTTTCCCTGCAGGAGCAGCAGCATGCAACCGACCATCACCGCCTTTGCCACCTCCCCCGACCGTGGCCAGGGCCTGGCCCGCGACATGCGCGTGCGCTGGGCACTGGAAGAACTAGGCCAGGCCTACGACGTACGCCTGCTGAGCTTCGCTGAAATGAAGGAACCGGCGCATCGCGCGCGCCATCCGTTCGGGCAGATTCCCACCTATGAAGACGGCGACCTGGTGCTGTTCGAATCCGGCGCGATCATCCTGCACCTGGCCGAACTATATCCCGGCCTGCTGCCGCCCGATGGCAACGCACGCATGCGCGCGATCATGTGGATGTTCGCCGCGTTGAATACGGTGGAGCCGCCGATTGTCGAGCGCTCGCTGGCCTGGGTGTTGGAACGCGAACAACCCTGGTATGCGCAGCGGCTGGTGATGCTGGATGAGCGCGTGCGGCGGCGACTGGGCGAGCTGTCGGCACGGCTGGGCGATGGCCCCTGGCTGGAGGGCAGCTTCAGCGCCGCCGATCTGTTGATGGTGTCGGTGCTGCTGCGCCTGAAGCGCAGCGGCATCGTCGATGAATTCCCGTTGCTGGCCGCCTACGTGGCGCGTGCGACGGCACGACCGGCCTACCAGCGCGCGTTCGCCGCGCAGCTGGCAGTGTTCCAGAACGCCTGATGGCCTGCCGCTCGGCCCGCCTCAGCGCAGTGGATCGGCCGCCACGCCCTCATGGGTGATCTTCACCGGCAGGATGTGGCCCTGCGCATCGAATTGCATGCGCTCGATGGCGGTCACCCGGTGGTCGCGGGCGCTGTCACCGTGGGGGCGACGGTGGTAGACGATGTACCAGCGGTCGGTGCCCGGCACCTGGATCACCGAGTTGTGGCCAGCGCTGGTGGCGATGGCTTCATCCTGCTGCAGGATCTTGCCGACGCGCTTGAACGGCCCCGTCGGCGCATCGGCAATGGCATAGGACACCGAATAATCCGGGCTGCCCCAGCCGCCTTCGGACCACATGAAGTAATAGCGGCCGCCGCGCTTGAACATCAGCGGGCCCTCCACGTATTCCGGAGCCGGGGTGATTTCCTTGAACACCGTGCCATCGGCCAGCGGCAGCACGCCGGTGAAATCGTCCTTCAGGCGCACGATATTGGCGTGCTTCCAGCCGCCGTAGATCATGTACCAGGCGCCATCGTCATCCTTGAACACGAACTGGTCGATGGGCTGGGCGCCATTATGGAACGCGCCCACCAGCGGCTTGCCCAGCAGATCCTTGTAGGGACCTTCCGGGCGGTCAGCCACGGCCACGCCAATGCCACCCAGCTCGCTATCGGTCTTGATGTCGTTGGCAGCGAAGAAGAAGTAGTACTTGCCATTGTTTTCCACCACCGACGGCGCCCACATGGCGCGCGTGGCCCACGGCACCGCCTTGGCGTTCAGGACGTCGGCATGCTTGGTCCAGTGCAGCAGATCGGGCGACGAGAACGCATCGAAGGTGGTCTGCGCTTCGTACACGGCCGAGGTGGTCGGAAAGATCCAGTAGCGGCTGCCGAACACGGCCGCTTCCGGGTCGGCATACCAGCCCTGCAGGATCGGATTACCCGAGGTGGCCGGTGGCGCGGCCTGCGCGCCCGACGCCAGTGCCACCGCCATGCAGGCGGCCATCATCCACTTCCCCAACGCCATGCCGTGCGCTCCCGTGCTGGATGGATGGAGCATATTAGATCGATCCAGTTAAGGAATGCGAAGGCGGTCCCACTCCGCATGCGGGAGTGGGACGCCGGCCTCAGGCCTTCTTGATGACGGTGCGCTTGCCGATGGTGCTGGTCTTGCCCGCCGTCGGCTTGGCCAGCCCGGGAATCAGGAAATCGGTGACCTTATGGCCCTTGGACACCTTGGCCGCCAGCCAGCGCGGCATGCGCCCGCGGCCGGTCCAGGTCAGGCGCTTGTATTCGGGATCGCGGTATTTGGGCGCCACCTTGCCGGACTTGCGGCGGGTGGTCTTGCGGGCCGGCGCGGGCGCGGCGTCTGCATCGTCACCGAACAGCTCTTCGATGGTGTAACCGGCTTCGGCAGCAGCGGCCTTCAGCAGGCGGCGCACGGCGGCGGCCGGGCGACGGGAGGTGATCAGGGCCTTGCGCTGTTCAGCCGCAGCCACCAGGGCGCCCAGCTCGCGCAGGCTGAGCGATTCGATATCGATAGTCATGGGGGGGAAAGGTCTACTGTGGCGGGGTGGGTGTCAAGCTGGGTTTACAGGACACCCGACGCCCGGCGCGCCCTATGGGTGAATGGCGTAGACGAAGAAGGCGTCGTCACGCTGCCACCCCAGGCCTTCATACAGCCGCTGCGCAGGCAGGTTGCTGCGGCCGGTCTGCAGTTCCAGGCGCCCCGCGCCACGCCGACGTGCCTCGTCGGTTGCCGCGATCATCAACGCACGGGCCAAACCCTGGCGACGTGCCGACTGCGCGATATACAGGTCGTACAGAATGAAACTGCGCTGCGCGCTTACTGAATCGAACAGCGGGTACAGCTGGGTAAACCCAACGATTCCGTGTTCTTCGGATTCGATTACCAGCACCAGTGAATCGCCGGCCTGCAACCGCTCGCGCATGAAAGTCGTGGCCAGTTCAAGGTCGGCAGGCTGTTCGTAGAACTGCCGGTAGTCGTTGAAGAGCGCAGCGACCTGCGGGAGGTCGGAAGAGGACGCGATGCGGATGGTGGGTGCCACGGGGAGCCTCCTTGCAGAGGCCTGAGCGTGGCGCTGGGGATGTGAGCGTAGTATTGAAGTCTGGCTGGCGATGAAGGCGTTGGTGGGCCCACCAGGAGCCACATTGCGAATCCAAGCCTTTGAATACACACATCAATATGATATCGCCACCATACTGTTACCGCTAAAGCTACCGCCAAAAGATGTTCTTTGGTTGTTCGTAAAGTCCTCGCTGTACTCCAGCGGATGCGCGTCGCCACGAGATTGCCCTCACAGGTCATAGCAAGATGCTGCCGCACGAACCTGGCCTCCCAGATCTGCGCCGATGTGGGCTTTACACTAGAGACAGGAATCCAAATGACTTTGGGCGCAAGGGCACAAGAGCATATGAACGAGATAGAAGTGGAGGATCTGAAGGCCTGGCTTCCAAACTTCCCAGACGAAATCCTGGGCGACTGGCTGATGCCGTACGCAAAGTCGGAGGGTTGGCCGCCCGCTGACCACATCGATAGCGCTCCAGCCGGTCGCTGGCGATACCTGTTGGGACTTCGCACGATAGCTGAGCTGCGCGAGATCAGTTGGCAGGAAGAGCATCGACACATCTCGATCCACGAGCTCCGCCCTGACTATAGGGATATCTCAGTAGAGATGACTCTTGCCGCAGTTGCGAAGCAAACGAATTTGTACAGTGTTTCGATCCCAGATCTGTCTGACCGCTTCAACAGTATCCTGGCTCACCTACGCAGACATGGCAGCCTACCAGCTCCCCCTGTGCTGCTTTCAGGGCACGATGGCCTCCAGGTGCTAGATGGAAATCATCGCCTTGCTGCCTACTTCTATGCCTACGGGTATTTCAAGCTTCCGCTAGACGAAGAGGCACTTAGCAGCACGACAAGTGCTCAACGTCTTTGGGTGGGAACGAGCGCTTAGGCGCACTTCTGTACTGTCAACGAAATATACGATGGTCTAAGTGCTCAGCGGCATTGAGGGACCGAACTTTGTGGCATCGATGACCCGGAGAGCACGCCTTGCAGCGGTGTGTGTACCTCGAACCGTGTCGTCTAGAATCAACGAAGACAGAAAGCTAATGTCGTCGGGCTCGGTCGCTGCCTCTGCGAGCTTTCTGGCTCAGTATTTCCACGCGAAGGCACGGTTGCTTGCGTTGACAATTCCGTCCGGCTCAATTGCCGCCCAAGCTTCCGCACAGGTGCAGAAGCCGAGTGGCACTGAAAGAACTGCCTCTGCTGCAGCTGCCGACAATCTGTCGCGCGGCACGCTATTCGCGCGCTCGACAGCGGCAGTGAGGCCCCAACTGGACTCAATCGCTGGCGAAAGGTGGTTCTGGCACTCGAATGCAAGAGCATTGTTGCCTGGAAGCTGGCTCTGTTTGGACCGGCCAAGGGAATAGGATCTTTGTGGTCAAGTCTCAGCTGTTGCGACATTCGTTAAGAAAACTGCCCGCGCGCTTCGGAGAGCGGCAGGGCTTATGCCAATGGCACGCGACTGAAACGCGTGTACTGCGGCGGCGCCCCGGTGCTGGCAGGCATCGGGGCGTCGCTCTGTTCAATGGTTGGGCTTCTGACCCCCAAGAACCACGAACCGCAGGTCACTGGACCTCCCGAGTCCAGGCCTGCGGCCGTTGAGTGCGGGTTGGTTGGAACCTCGCCCACGGTAGCTACTGTGGCCTAAGTCTGGTTCCCGCTGCAACTGCGGTAAGGTTCCTTACCGCAGTCGGGCGAATGCGGCAAGGTTCGCGGCGACTGCGGTAATCTTGGTTAACGTAGGAACGACGCGCTTTGGGACGCCGCTTGACAACTATATATGTGCATCAGAGATGTGCAGAAGCAAGTAGATCCGGGAATTGCTAAAAAGACTTCTCAAAGGTTAAGCCCGTTCGCTTGAGCGACCCTGCGGACCTCACTGATGGCAATAATCTCAGGTACACCACCAGGGTTGGCCACCCCTTTGAGTATCACTCCTCGAACATCAAAGTTTGAATCGATTGCTGGCCCTCCGCTCATACCGCCTTGGATTGGACCACCCACTCTCGCCTTTAGAATTTCTTGCCCACCAGGTACTTTTATCTTGAAAAGTTTTGTAACTGGCGTTTCAAAAGCGGAGCCATGCTGCCCCCGCGCGTAGTCCGGATAACCAATACTGATGAGGGTCTCCCCCTGGTGAGGATCTTGGCCAAGTCCATAGCGAGAACGTTCTGCACTGACACGATTCTTGTCATCTCGCACGCGGAGAATGGCGATATCTCTGTCCCAATCAACAGCCAGTACATCACAGGCAACCAAAGAGAGCTTCCGCTCGTTCATCACGTACACAAACGGTAGCAACGTCTTCGTGTCCTCATGCTCTAGGACATGTGCAGCTGTTACCAAGAGTCCGGACGGAGTAGTGAAAGCAGTGCCCTGTTCCTCAGTCGGATCGAACACTGGAACAGCAGCAGCATATGCGACCACGATGTGGACGCCACGGACTTGGCGATTCGGATTACTGATCATCTCTACGCTTGGAACTCTCAATCGAACATTTCCATGAAGCGTGTTGAAGCGATGAGCCATTTCAGCAGCAAGCCAATCGCCTTTGCCGCGGATCATCCTGAGATACGAGATTTTTCCATGAAGCTGGCGAAGAAGCCTGGCGGGAGCGACACCAGGCACCTCTTCCTGAGGAAACATCTTCGCCGCAACAGGATTGAGTCCAAACTTCTCGACAGCGTAAATGGCTGATTCAAGCTTCAAATACCACGACCGCTTCACATTCACACGTTCATTGACGACCAGTCCCGTAACAGCCTTACGACTCCCCTTGGCAGCAATACGGAACTTCTCCACATTTATCGCAAATCCCTCGGACGTGACAATCTCTGATACTGACGCCCCTACAGCAGGCTTACCCTCCTCATCGATCATAGCAATACTGCTAAGCTTCGCTAGAGGCCTATCAAACGAGAATGTCAGGTCATCGGCATAGCGGGTATACGTCCCACCGAGCCGAGCCGCCAGGGCTGAGAGCCTCTTATCCAGCTTCGCGCAAATGATATTTGAAAGAACTGGGGAGGTCGGAGCGCCAGCAGGCATCACTCCATCAAGAGAACACATCTGCGCGAGGATGTTAGCAACTGTCCAGTCAAGTCGAAATGGATGCCCCAAAAAGACACCGCGTATGCGCTGAAAACTGATGGATGGAAAAAAATCTTTTAGATCAAAATTGATCACCAAACCCTTGGATTCATGAGGCAGAGCATTAGTTCTAACGCTCCGACCTTTAGCAAAGCCGTGCACAGCGGGGCCCATTTTATAAACATCATCCAAAACGGGCAGCAACTTGCGCTGGAGTTGCTTCCTTAGTCGCCCCGGCGCAGAAATGAGACGAACTCCACCAGACTTTTTAGGAATAGTGAAATCAGTATAGCCACGAGAGCTATACAGATTTTTCTTGAGTGCAGCACCTGGGACACCAAACAAGGTCCCCAACTTGTCGTAATCATAAGCACAACGCAGGCTGCCGATATCCATATATGACGCACCTCACCGTTTTCACCCTTACAACGTGCGACATCGCGAATAACGTAACGTGCGCACAGCGGCATTAGCTAACCTTGAAATTCCGTCTCAATCAGTAGGCGGAAGTTAAACACCTGGTGAGGTGCGCCATGGGTCCGACGTTACCTTGGTCCCTCAGATTAATCAAGGGCGAACGCCGCTTAGACTCAATCTCCAAGTGCAACACCCACTAACGAGTAGGCTGTCAGCATGTGCAGGCATTACAAGCATTTGAGCGCGAAAGAACGCGCTGTTGTCCAGATCGATATCTAGGATGGCTAGAGCATGCGCCCCATCGCCAGGCGCTTGGGGCGGAGCCCTTCGACCCTGAGCCGCGAGTTGGCCGGCAAGAAGCTGGAGCGTACAGCGCCACCGAGGCCGGCAGAGACTATCGTGTCCGTCGACTACGCTCTGTTCGGCGCCGCCGACTGATCGAGGGCAGCGAGCGCTTTCAGTTCGTCCGTGATCACTTGGTGCTGTATCGCTGGTCGCCCCAGCAGATTGCTGCCAAGCTTCGCGCCATGCACCCAGACGATTCCAGCCAGCGCGTAAGCCACGAGACTATTTGCGCCAGCATCCATGCCCAGCCGCGTGGAGGGCTGAAGAAAGAGCTGGTGGAAGCCCTTCGGCAGAGTAAGCCGACGCGAAGGCTACGCCGCACGACGACAGCCAAGCGGACATGGGTTCCTGAGCAGCTGCGCATTGTGCATCGCCCGGAAGAAGTGCAGAGGCGACTGATTCCGGTTCACTGGGAAGGCGACCTGATCAACGGTGCTTTCAACCACTCCTGCGTTCGGACGCTGGTCGAACGAAAGACGCGCTTTGTGATCCTCTGCAAGATGGACGGCTGCACAGCGGAAGCGGCACTGGAGGGCTTCAGTCGGCAGCTGAAAAAGCTGCCTGAATCCATGCGCACGAGTTTGACTTACGATCGATGCACGGAGCTGACGTGCTACCCAGAGCTGATGGACCGCTTGGACATCGGCGTGTGGTTTGCTGACCCACACGCGTCGTGGCAGCGCGGCAGCAATGAGAACACCAACGGACTGCTTCGGCAGTTCCTGCCCAAGGGCATTGATCTGTCGAGGGCGAGCCAGGAGCACCGAATTCACGTTGCGATGCTCATGAACACGCGTCCGCGACAGACGCTGGACTGGAGAACGCCCGCCGAAATGATGGACAAAGAGATCGCCGAGTTCAGATCACGTGTTGCGCTTGTTTCTTGAGAGCGCCAAGCAACGGAGACCAGTCACGGGCGCAGCTGAAAACATCCCCGAAGTCCTGCTGAAACTCGAACAAGTCGAAGCACAGACTGGAATGAAGAAGATCTACATCTATCGCGAGATGGAAAAGGGAGCGTTCTCTTGCAGGTACAAAATCGGCAGTGGATCTCGCTGGCATCAAAGCGATATTCAGAAATGGATAGCATCAAAACGCCACCACAATTGAAGTTCAGAGTTCGAATCAATATCAGATTTCGATCAAAGGACCTTAAAATAGCAACGAATTGCATTATGCTCATAGCCGGCCATCTTACGACCGCCGGCCCTAACGCAATGTCTTGACTGTTTAGATCAAAGGGGCAGGTATCGCGGCGGCGGGCGGGAAGGGAAGCAAATTGCACAAGTCTCGGGCATAGTCCGTAAGCAACTGAGCCCGTCGAACGATGAAATTTGCGTAGTCGTCGTCGAAAAGGCTTGACGGCACCAGAGCCCTTTCCAGAATCGCAGAATGCTCCTTTGGCATCTTAGCCCTATACACCGATGGCGCTGCCCCCCCTAAGTCACGATTGTCAGCCCTAGACAGGAAGGCGTAGTTTGCCAGCACTCCTTCACTGTAAGAATCCTGCTTAGTCGAACGAAGAAATGCCTTCGGCATCAAGTGATGAAATTCAGCACGATTAGCAGCCTTTAGCGTCTTTGATAGATCTACAGATACACCTGATTTAAACGACAGCGGCCTCTTACTTGCAAGCATCAAGATAAATGTTTTTGTATTAACATTACCCATCCCGAACGCATTCTCGAGGAAGAAATCTTTCTTCACATCTGCAGTGAAGTTCCCAAGATTACTTGAACCATTTTCCCTCAGAAGTCGCATCTCTTCGATGTCAGCATTGAGGCTACGTAGAACACCGGAACTGTAGCGCTTTGTAAAAGCAGAACGCCAGAACCATTGATTGATTTGCTTTCGCTGTGCATCAGTAACACTTGCCTCACTATTTCCAGGCACAGCAAAGAACACAGACAAGGGAACGAGGGCTGTGGTGAATGGGAGGTTGGCGATGCTTTCAGCGGAGAAGTTTGACCGCACGTAGTCAACCGCATAGCGGACGCCGTTCATAACCGTCTGGAAATCTTGACGAACTTTATTTCCGTTAAGTTTCATCAAAGCCTCTGGCGAGGCATCTCCAGTCAACACAGCGGAACAGCATCGCAAAAGTAGATTACTGTCTCCACCCACCCCCTCGAAGCCAAATGGCGCAAGTTCCTCAGCTAGATCCTTAAAAGATTCCTGAAGTTGGAAATCCTCGCTCCACGTCCACGCGGACAAAAGTTGCAAAGTGTCTAGCTCGACACCCTGTCTATTCACTCGCTCAAATATGATTGCAACAGTTGCCTTATCTTCCGTCTTTGAAACCTGAACTGGGATCTGTGTCTGCTGGAAAACCGTATAGACAAGATCGATCCTGCTCACCTTGTCATCTGGCAGGGTGCTGGTGGCCTTTCTGAAAGCACCGGGATCGAAAAGGGTACGAATTGGGAAGTATCGAGTGCCCGCGGCTTCTGCAGGTGAGAGTGCAACAAAAAGTGTGTCCTGAGCGCTATCAACGGCCTCGGTGTCGAAGTAGATGTCAGTCCACGTTGGACTGCTGCCTGGCGGCAGGCTGGTCTGAAAGGTCCCAAAGATCGAGGTTATTCTTTGTTGACCATCGAGCACGTAATCAACAGGATAATCTTCTTTCGGCTCTGGCAATTTGAAAGGCCCAAGATCGCGCTCCACTGTCAGCTTTTCTTTGGTTCGCCAGAACAAGAGGGTGCCGAATGGATACTTCTTGTAGATTGAATCCATCAAGTAGGCGACTCTATCTGCCTCCCACACATACCCGCGCTGAAATGCGGGAACGCGAATCTGGCCCCTAGCTACTTGATCAAGGATTTCCGGAATGCTGATGTGTTCCATGCCATGACTCTCCTTAGGAAGCGAGAACATAGCACCGGACAGTGCTACCAGTGCCAGCTTGGCTATCGCTACGGATGTTCGACTTTGGTCGAATCTTGTTCAATCACGGAAGGCGAGCCGGCTGCGGTCAAGCACTCAATCGGTCACCGAGCGGTCACCGGTGGGTGCTGGCTTGACGGCAAAGGCACTGGGGTTGATCCTAAGTGCCTGATTCGATGGTGGGCCCACCAGGATTCGAACCTGGAACCAAGGGATTATGAGTCCCCTGCTCTAACCGTTGAGCTATAGGCCCTGCGCAGCGCCACAGTGTAGTGGAGCCCGCCCTTACCTCGCTACTCAGTCATCAACGGCAAGCACCTTTGCCACCTGCCGCAGCCGATCTTCAGCAGCCTCCGCGTACCTTTGCATCTGCCGTAGATGCTCGCGGAACAGGGCCACGGCGCTTCCAGCGCCGTCCAACCCCGGCCGATTCTCCCCACCAAATCCCTCAATCAATCCCGCCCCAGACTGCGTCAGCAACGCGAACGTCGCCCGCCGGGCAAAGCCCCAGCGATCCTCAAGCTCGTCCCGCATCACATCCTGCCAGTCCAGCAGCGGCGGGAAGTCGCACGCCACCTGACCGATACCCCGCCCAGCCCCTTCAACGGGCGTTTCTTTCTTGGCCATCTCCACTCTCCTACGATTCGTCGAACCTTTTCCGCCTCCTGTTGAGAGAGGCGACCGGGCGCTTCAACACGGTCGTAGGGCCGCCCGCAGCTTTCCCCCTTTCGGGGTCTTCTATGGCTGCGCGCCACCCGGCCAGAAACCTTCCAGCTCACCGGGATGGCGAGTGATGCGATTTGACCTTGGACAGCCTGCTATTGCGGCATGCCATCTGCCTACGAAGGTGTGTTGAGCACCTGCGGAGGACTGTGGGAAATGAAGCGTAGGCGGCTCAATTGCTAATTGCGACAGGCTCGGGCAACGCGACCTACGCCCGAAACAGCCAATGCATTGAGCGGACTGGAGATCCGACGAATCAGGCGCCACTCGCGTCACGCTCCGCGAGCGCAGCTTCAAACAATCCTCAAGGCAGACACGACATTCCGCGCCGCCATCGGCGGCCTGGGCTAGGCCGCACTGCGCGCGATCGGCGCAGACGCGACACCGAAACAATCCGCCGGGCATGGCCCGGCGCTACCGGGCAAGTTCACCCAAACCGCGCGCCCATCGCCCGCACGCGCTCGGCATTCACCGCAGCCAACGCACGCAGCCCGGCCGATCCCACGCGCGCCTCCCCCGCCACGCGCTCCCAGAACTCCGCCGCCAGCGGCACCGCCCAGCGCAGGTGTTCCAGCTCGCCACTGCCACGCGGCGCCACGGCTTCCAGCGGCGCATCCTGCCGCAGCACGCCCAGCCGCGATGGCGCCAGCGACATCGGCAGCATGTCGTACGCCGGCGCCAAGGGCAGCGCGCCACGATCCACGAAGTGGAAGCCCACGTTGCCCTGGTGCATGTCGCTGTTGCCGATCAGGCGACCGAACGCATGCAGCCGCGCCATGGTCTGCACGGTGCGCGCCGACAACCAGCCCATCGCCTGCAGTTGCGCACCGGCAGATGGCCAGTCCAGCGTTGCTTCGCCGGTGAACGCGGCCGACAGCGCCAGCAGCGAGACGAAGCCACGCCGCCCCAGCAGATCGGCTGTGCGGTCGAACCGCTCCAGTTCCAGGAACGTATGCGTGGGCGTCTGCAGCAGCTCGCTGTGGGCGGCAGTCATGCCGGCGCCGCGCAGGGTCTGCAGGGCCAGGTGTTCGCAGACCAGCAGGTCGGCCCAGCGCTGTGCAGCGTCGCCTCCCTCGGGTTGGGCAAACTTCACGATCACCGCGCGTCGGCCGCCCGCGCTTTCCACGGTGGCGGTGAACTTGGGCTGCTCGCCACCCGGTGATGAGCCCACGTCTTCGCCGGCCAGCGCAGCACGCGCGCGCTCGGGGTACTGGCGCGTGCGGTCGGCGGCGTCCACTCGGTCCGGGGGTGCGTCCAGTGCAGCCAGGGCGGCCTGCACGGCGTCGCCGCCCAGCAGCAGGTCGCCGATTTCGGTGCCACCGCCCTGCACCAGCGCGGTCAGCACGTCATCGCGCTGCCATCGGTTGAGGTCGGTCGGCAGGCCAAGCGCGCGGCCGCGGCCATGGGCGAAGCTGCGGCCCAGGAATCCCTGCGGGCGCAGGTCGTCCAGGTACCACGGCAGACCGGGGAAGAACCCGGCCAGGTCGCCCTCGGGCGCACGCAGCAGGTTTGATCGCGCGCGGCTGGCGTCCACATGGAAGGTGTCGCCACTGAGCGCGACCAGCCGGCCCAGCTCTTCCAGCGTGGCGTCTTCGCGCAGCCGGTACAGCGGCCATTCGCTGCCCACGCGCGAGGGTTGCCGCAGCGCGTAGGCGGTCGCACGGGTCTGGCCCAGCCGCACAACCTGGTCGCCACTGGCGGCAACCAGACGGCTCAGGGTCATGCGGTTCACGCCCAGCCGCTCGGCCAGGACCGCTGCCGACATTGGCTGGCCGGGGGGAAGCTGGGCGATCAGGTCCTGAGGCTGAAGCAGTGGCGGGCGGGCCATGGCAGGGGTTGCTGACGGAATAGTGTTACGTATTTAGCGCAAATGATCAGGCGCCGCAAGCAACCAATTATTCACAATTCTTTGTTTTACAAGGAATTACTCGAAGGCCACGGCAGGCAGATGCTCGAATAATGTTACGTAAACAGTACGAAGAGAGATACGAATCCACAAGTAATCGCGCGGCGCCAACCAAAAAAAACCCCGCCGAAGCGGGGTTTTTTCAACACATTAGCGCAACCCGGAAATCAGTCGATATCCAGGAAGCTGCGCAGCTGTTCCGAACGGCTCGGGTGGCGCAGCTTACGCAAGGCCTTCGCTTCGATCTGGCGGATGCGCTCGCGGGTCACGTCGAACTGCTTGCCGACTTCTTCCAGCGTGTGATCGGTGTTCATGTCGATGCCGAAGCGCATGCGCAGCACCTTGGCTTCCCTCGGGGTGAGGCCGGCCAGCACGTCGCGCACGGTTTCAGACAAGTTGATGTTGGTGGTGTTCTCGATCGGGGACTCCACGTTGGTGTCCTCGATGAAGTCGCCCAGATGGGAATCCTCGTCGTCGCCGATCGGGGTTTCCATCGAGATCGGCTCCTTGGCGATCTTCATCACCTTGCGGATCTTGTCTTCCGGCATGTCCATTTCCTTGGCCAGCTCTTCCGGCGTAGCCTCGCGGCCGTACTGCTGGAGCATCTGGCGGGAAATGCGGTTCAACTTGTTGATCGTCTCGATCATGTGCACCGGAATACGGATGGTGCGTGCCTGGTCGGCAATCGAGCGGGTGATCGCCTGGCGGATCCACCAGGTGGCGTAGGTCGAGAACTTGTAACCGCGGCGGTACTCGAACTTGTCCACGGCCTTCATCAGGCCGATGTTGCCTTCCTGGATCAGGTCGAGGAACTGCAGGCCACGGTTGGTGTACTTCTTGGCAATGGAGATGACCAGGCGCAGGTTGGCCTCGACCATTTCCTTCTTGGCCTTGCGTGCCTTGGCTTCGCCGTAGGCCATGGCACGGCTGATTTCCTTCAGCTCTTCCAGGTCCAGCTGGGTCAGCGTCTCGATGTCGATCGTCGCCTGCTGTTCGGCAATGATCTGGTCCTTCACTTCACGCAGGGCCGAGGACCACTTCTGCTTGCGCTTCAGTGCGTCTTCCACCCATTCCAGGTTGGTCTGGTTGCCTTCCCAGGAACGGATGAAGTCCTTGCGCGGCATGCGGGCCGTGACGGTAGCCAGGTTCAGCACGCGGCGCTCGTGGCCCTTGATGCTGGCCATGGTGTCGCGCAGCTGCTTGGTCAGCACGTCGGTCAGCGGCAGCGGCAGCTTCAGGGTGACGAACACGGCCGACATTTCTTCGCGCAGGCGCGGCAGGTTCTTCTTGTCGTTCTTGCCGGCAGCCTTCTTGAAGGCGTTGAAGGCATCGCTCAGCGCCTGCATGCGCGCAGCGACTTCTTCCGGGTCCGGACCGGTCGGTGCGGCTTCTTCATCGCCACCGTCGACATCATCGTCCTCGTCCTCGTCGCCATCGGCGTCAGCGTCGTCGCTGTCATCGGAGGCGGCGGCAGCCGGCGGCGCCGGCTCTTCGTCGGCCAGGTCGTTGAAGCCGACGATCACTTCGGCCAGGCGCTTCTTGCCTTCCTTGTGCGCTTCGTAATCGTTCAACAGCGATTCGACCGACACCGGGAACTGGCCCAGCGCGGCCTGCACCTGCGAAAGGCCTTCCTCGATGCGCTTGGCAATGGCGATTTCGCCTTCGCGGGTCAGCAGCTCGACGGTGCCCATTTCGCGCATGTACATGCGCACCGGGTCGGTGGTGCGGCCACCTTCGGTGTCCAGCGCGCTCAGCGCTGCGGCGGCTTCTTCGGCCGCGGTGTCGTCGACCTCGCGGTTGCCCGTGTTGCCGTCGTTCAGAAGCAGGGTTTCCACATCCGGCGCAACTTCATGGACATCAATGCCCATGCCGTTGATCATGCCGATGATGTCTTCGATCTGTTCCGGGTCGACCATGTCGTCCGGCAGATGGTCATTGACTTCGGCGTAGGTCAGGTAGCCCTGTTCCAGGCCCTTGCTGATCAGTTGCTTGATTTCGGATTGGGCAGGACGTTCGTTGGCCATGTAGTGCTCGCGCCACCGGCTAGGGAGAAATAGGGAACGTAGCATTATACCAGCCCGGGGCCCGGCCTGCCGGGCGGTGGTCCCGGCGGCCTAGGGCCTGAGGAGGAAGGTCACGGGACCGTCGTTGACCAGGCTGACGACCATATGGGCACCAAATCGGCCCGTTTCCACCCCCGGGGCATGATTTTCACGGCAGATATCGACAAATCGATTGAACCCGCGTTCAGCCTCGTCCGGCGGGGCGGCACTGGTGAAGCTGGGCCGCATGCCCGAACGGGTGTCCGCAGCCAGGGTGAACTGGCTGACCAGCAGCAGGCCGCCGCCGGTGTCGCGCAGCGAGCGGTTCATGCGCCCGGCCTCATCTGCGAATACACGGTAACCAAGCAGGCGTTCGGCCATGCGCTGCAGCTGCGCCTCGGTGTCGCCCGGTTCCATGCCCACCAGGGCCAGCAGGCCCGGGCCGATCTGCCCCACCGCGTCGCCCTCTACGTGGACGGCGGCCTGGCTGACGCGCTGGATCAGGACGAGCATGCGGGGGCTTCCTTTGAACACGGCCGGCCACGATAGCAGCGCCCTTGGCTAAACTGGGGGCGATGAATCCGCAACGCAAAGCCCGGCTGGTCTACCGCGCCACCACCCTGTTCGCCCGCCTGCCCTGGCCGCTGCTGCGGGGGTTCGCGCACGCCCTGGCCTGGGCGTGGATCCGCCTGGACGCCCGCGAAAGCCGGGTGACCCGCCGCAACCTGGAACTGGCCTACCCGGAACTGGACGCGACCACGCGCACCGCCCTGCATCGCCAGGTGCTGCGCTCGACCGCGCTGCAGGCCATCGAAACCCTGCGCCTGTGGAGCCAGAGCCCGGCCGACAACCTGCGCCTGCACCTGAAGGAGCGCCACGGCCAGGCCCTGTACGACGCCGCCCTGGCCAGCGGCAAGGGCGTGATCGTGGCCGCCCCGCACTTCGGCAACTGGGAGCTGTTGAACCAGTGGCTGGCCTCGCGCGGGCAGATCGCCATCGTCTACAAGCCACCGGAAGACGAGGCCGGCGATGCCTTCCTGCAGCTGGTGCGCGGCGGCCAGAACGTGCAGCAGGTGCGTGCCGAAGGCCCGGCGGTGCGCCAGCTGTTCAAGGTGCTGAAGGACGGCGGTGCCACCGGCATCCTGCCCGACCAGCAGCCCAAGGCCGGCGACGGCGTGTTCGTGCCGTTCTTCGGCGTGCAGGCGTTGACCATGACCCTGGTCAACCGGCTGGCCGAGCGCACCGGCGCCACCGTGCTGTACGGCTGGTGCGAACGCATCGGTCCTGACATGGAATTCGCCCTGCACATCGAACCGACCGACCCGGCCGTGGCCGACCCGGACCCGCAGGTGGCCGTGGCCGCCCTCAATGCGGGCATCGAACGCATTGCCCGGCGCGACCCTTCGCAGTACCAGTGGACCTACAAGCGCTACACGCTGCGGCCGCCGGGCAGCGGTGAAGACGATCCCTACGCCACCGAAAAGCACCCGCACTGACGGCCGGACGCCGGCGATCGCGCTATGTTGAATACGACGCCGGCGCCCCCATAGAGACTGCGATGTCCGCCTCCCCCGGTCCTGCCATGCCTGCTTCTTCCCTGTTCGGCGACCCTGCCGCGATCCGCTGCGAACGCGCGGTGGCCGAACTGCGTGCCGGTCGCCCGGTCCTGCTGCACGACGGCCAGGGCCAGCGCCTGGCGGTGATCGCGCTGGACAGCGCCACCGCCAGCAGCTTCGCCGCCTTCGCCAACGCCGCGCAGCAACGCCATTACCTGTTCCTGACCGCCACCCGCGCCCGCGTGCTGGGCGTGGAGGCCGCGCACGGCGCGCGCCTGCCGCTGGCCGGCATCGCCTTCGATGCGCTGCCGTCGCTGGGCTACCTGCGCGAACCCGGCCCGATGCCCGATGGCTGGAGCGCAGGCGATGCCTTCGACGCCGGTGCGGTGGAACTGGCCCGCCTGGGCCTGCTGCTGCCGGCCATGGTGGCGGTGCGCCTGGCCGCCGATGACCGTACCTTCGATGGCGCAGCGGAAGTGGCCCTGTGCGATCTGGCCGAAGGCGCCGCCCATGCGGCCCACGATTACGAACTGGTGGCGCGTTCGCCGGTACCGCTGCGCGATGTGGGCATGACCACCTTCGCCGTGTTCCGCGGCGGCGTGGCCCAGCGCGACCAGGTGGCGATCATCGTCGGCGAACCCGATCTGTCGGCCGTGGTGCCGGTGCGCGTGCATTCCTCGTGCCTGACCGGCGACCTGTTCGGTTCGCTCAAGTGCGACTGTGGCGACCAGCTGCGGCGCGGCCTGCGCAAGCTGAAGGAACTGGGCGGCGGAGTGCTGCTGTACCTGGACCAGGAAGGCCGCGGCACCGGCATTGCCGCCAAGATGCGCGCCTATGGCTACCAGCACGACGGCCTGGACACCATCGATGCCGATGCGCAGCTGGGCTTCGGTGCCGACGAGCGCCGCTATGGCAGCGCGGTGGCCATGCTGCACGGCCTGGGCATCACCCGCGTGGCCCTGCTCAGCAACAACCCGACCAAGGCGCAGCGCCTGCGCAATGCCGGCATTGAAGTGCTGGACTGCATTCCGGTCACCGGCGAGATCACTGCCGAAAACGAGCAGTACCTGCGCACCAAGGCCGACCGCGCCGGCCACCTGCTGGATGTGGATGCGTTGATCCAGGCCGCCCAGTAACGCGGCCGATTTGCTACCGTCAGCGCGGTGCGGCTGCGGCCGCCACCGCCCGCCCTGCTGCCCGACGGATGCCTGCGTGACCGACCTGCCGATTGCCGACCCTGCGCCGCCCCTGGACCACTGGCAGCCGCTGCCCGCGCGCGCGGCAGTACTGGCCGCATTGGAAGGCGCGTTTGGCGGCGTGTTCATTCCCGGCGCTCCGCTGGCCGCGGCCTGCTGGTTCTTCGACGCCCCCGGCGGCTTGTGGAGTGCCGGCGCGGCCCTGCTGGCCGGTGTGCTGTTCGGCGCGTGGATCGGCCACCGCCGCACCCGGCGCACGCGCTGGCGCCTGGACGCACAGGGCCTGGGCCTGCGCCGCGACCTGATGTGGCAGCTGGAAACACGCGTGCCGGTGTCGCGCGTGCAGCACCTGGATCTGCGCCGTGGCCCGCTGGAGCGCCGCGCGGGGTTGGCCACGCTGATCGTGCACACCGCCGGCACCCGCATGAGCGCGGTGACCGTGAACGGCCTGGACCAGGCCGACGCCGAACGGCTGCGCGACACCCTGGCCCACCAGCTGGACCAGGACGCCGACGCCCTGTGAGCCAGCCACCGCCCCTGCCCGCAGCGCTGCCCACCGGCGGCCAGGACCAGCGCCTGCACCCCTGGTCGTGGCTGTTCGTGCTGCTGATGCAGCTGCGCCATTACTTCCTGCCGCTGGTGGCGCTGCTGGTGTTCGGCCAGCGCGGCGACCGCGACCCGATGTGGGCGCAGCTGATTCCGCTGGGTGCCATCGTCGCGCTGGTGCTGGTGTCGGTGCTGCAATACCTCAGCTACCGCTACCAGATCGGCGCCGATGCGATCACCGTGCGCAGCGGCCTGCTCGCGCGCAACCGGCGCGAAATTCCCTTCGCCCGCATCCACAACGTGGAAGTGCGGCAGAACCCGCTGCACCGTCTGTTCGGGGTGGCCGAACTGCGCCTGGAATCGGCCGGCGGCGTACGCCCGGAAGCGGAAATGCGCGTGCTGCGGCTGGACCAGGCGCTGGCGCTGGAACAACTGGTGCGCCAGCGCGGCCAGGCGCCACAGGCCGTGGCCGATGATCAACCGCAGGCGGTCGCACCGGACGATGCGCAGGACCACGTGCTGCTGCGCCTGTCCAGCTGGGACGTGCTGCGCATGGGCCTGCTGTCCAACCGCGGCTGGGCGCTGGCGGTGGCCGCCTTCGGCCTGCTGTTCCAGACCGTGCCACGGCCGGTGATGGACGATGCGATCCAGCGCGGTGGCCGCCAGGCCTTCGGCTTCGTCAGCCACCTGCACCCGGGCACCACCGGTGCGTTGCTGCTGGCCGCCAGCGTGTTGCTGCTGGGCTGGCTGGCGGTGCGCGTGCTGTCGGTGGCGCTGACCCTGCTGCGTTACCACGGCTTCACCCTGAGCGAGCGCGAGCGCCGCCTGACCGTGGCCACCGGCCTGCTCAGCCGCACCCGCAGCAGCGTAGCGCGGCGCCGCATCCAGGCCTGGACCCTGCGCGAAAGCACCCTGCACCGCTGGTTCGGGCTGCGCCAACTGCGCATCGACAGCGCAGCGGGCGGGCCCTCGCGCGACGACGACCGCGCCCTGCGCGAACTGGCGCCGCTGGCGCCGGCAGCAACCTGCGACGGCCTGGTACAGCATCTGTTGCCGCAGCTGCAGTGGCCACCGCCACAGTGGCAGCCGGTGCGCCAGCGCGGCTGGTGGCGGCTGGCGCTGGGCAGCCTGCTGCTGGTGCCGCTGCTGGCGGCCGCGGCGTACTGGCGCTGGGGCACGTTCGGGCTGGCCGTGCTGGCCTGGCTGCCGGTGGCCCTGTTGGCCGCGCACCGGCAGATGGCGCGCATCGGCTGGTACCTGGACGACCACTTCGTGGCCGTGCGCGGCGGCTGGTGGAAGCGCTGGTGGCGCTGGGCTGAACTGGACAAGGTGCAGGCCCTGCGCCTGCGCCGCACGCCGTTGGACAAACTGCTGGGTACCGCCAGTCTGCAACTGGATACGGCCGGCGCACACGGCGATGTGGCGCTGACCCTGAACTACCTGCCGCAGGCGCGCGCGCAGCAGTTGATGGAACAACTGGCCCACGCCCTGGCCCGGCGCAAGCTGCGCTGGTGACGCCAGGCTGGGCGGGGTCGTGGAAACTCGACGGTAGAGTCGACCGTTGGTCGACTATCGCGCGCAGCGCGGGGGTTTCGCGCAATTCATGAAGAGCAGTCGACCAACGGTCGACTCTACCCAGCCGACCGGTGCGGAGTATTCGCGGGGTGCCGACAGGTGCCGCCGACCGCCCCCTGTCAGCGCTGCGCCGGGCCCCAGTAGCCCAGGTCCTTGCGGATCTGCAGATCGCGCAGCCAGGTGCCGAGCGGCTTGCGCCGCAGCGCGCCCATCTCGCCGGCCAGGAAATCCTCGGTGGCGGCGATCACCCGCTCGCTGGAACGGCCATCGCGGTACGGGTGGATCGCATCGGCATAGCGCACGATTTCCGCCGTCAGCGCCGCATCGGGATGCAGCGCGCGCTGCAGCATGGCCGGCAGCTGCTCGGGCGCATCGAAGTCGATCATGTGCGGCTTCGGCACCCGGTTGCGGAAGGTCACCACCGGCTTGTGCTGCACGATGAACTCCGAAACGATCGACGAGGTGTCCGACACCAGCACGTCGGCGGCACGCTGCGCGGCCATCACCTGCTCGGGCTCGATGAAGCGCGCATTGGCACCGGCCAGCGCACGGTACTGCTCGAACAGTTCCGGCGGGCACTTGGGGTGCAGGGTCAGCAGCCAGTAGCGATCCCCGGCGGCGATGTCGGCCGCGATCTGCGCATGCAGGTGCGGGGCCGCACTCAGGCGCTCGGTGAAGGTGGAACCAAACAGCACCACCGGGCGTCCGTCCGCCGGCGCCCGCAGCGCCGCGCTTTCACCGCCATCGTCGCGGAACAGCGGGTCCAGCTTCGGCCAGCCGGTCTCGGCCACCGCGAAATGCCCCTGCTGTTCGGCAATCTGCCGGAACGGTGCGGTGGTGGCCGGGCCCTGGGTGCAGTACAGATCGAACATGCCGCGCACCCGGAAGTGGCCGCGCGCACTGTCGCGCTTTTCCACGTTGAAGCCATGGAACAGCTGTACCTTGGCCCCGGACAGGAAGGTCGGCACCCAGTTGGCCGCGCTGAACACCGCGCGCGGGCGCAGCGCCAGGGCCTGCTTCAGGCCGACCGTGGGCACCCCGGGAAGCTGGCTGCCAGCGGCGCCCCCCTCGAACCAGGCACTGACCTGCTGGCCCGAGGCGTGCAACGCCTGCGCCAACGGGGCGAGAATAGGCAGCGCATAGCGCTCCGTCGCAAACAACAGGTACCCGGCCATCATGTCCTCCACGACCGCTCCCATCGAACGGCCTCGCATCTCGGCGTGCATTATCGCGTTCAACGAGGCCGGCCGCATCGGCGACTGCCTGGCCTCGCTGGCCTTCTGCGATGAGATCGTGGTGGTGGACTCGTATTCGACCGATACCACCGTGGCCATCGCCGAGGCCGCCGGCGCCCGCGTGCTGCAGCGGCCGTTCGACGGCTTCCGCAGCCAGAAGGCCTTCTGCGTGGCGCAGGCGCAGCACGACTGGGTGCTGTGCCTGGACGCCGACGAGCGCATCAGCCCGGAACTGCGCACGGCCATCGAAGCGGCCCGCGAGGGCGGCTTCAGTGGCCACGCGGGCTACCGCTTCGCGCGGCTTTCCGAGTATTTCGGGAAGTTCCTGCGCCACGGCAATGCCTACCCGGACCGGGTGCTGCGCCTGTTCGATCGCCGCCACGGTGGCTGGCGCGGCAAGCGCGAGATCCATGAGGCGGCCAGCGTCGATGGTGCCGTCGGCACCCTGCGTGGCGACCTGATCCATTACCCGTACCGGTCCCTGCAGCAGCAGTTGGCCAAGACCGAAAAGTACGCGCGGATGATGGCCGAGCACGAGTTCGCGCGCGGCAAGCGGGCCACCCTGGGCAAGCTGGTGCTGGCGCCGGCCTGGCGGTTCTGGCGGGGCTTCGTGTTCCGCGGCGGCTTCCGCGATGGCTGGCATGGCCTGGTCTACGCCTACGTGCGCGCCAACTATGTGCGGCAGAAGACCATCATGCTGTGGATGCTGGGCAACGGCCAGGCCGTGGCCGACCCGCCGACCGATTGACCCGCCGGGCGTGGCCCGGCGCTACCGTCCGATGGCCGCCCGGTGCCGCGCGCCTTCCACCATGGAAAGGCCGGCCAGCAGGCCGACGATGGTCACGTAGAAGCTGGCCGTCATCTGGTGGGCGAACATCGACTGGGTCAGCCCGCACAGCACGTAGGCGACTACGATCATGATGCCGGCCGCCGCCGGCCCGCGGAACGTGGCGCGGCCACTGCGCCGGTGCAGGCGCACGAACACCCACAGCGGCATGCCGTACACCGCCAGCAGCAGCAACAGGCCCGGCAGCCCCTGGGTCGCGGTCCACTCGGCCAGGTCGTTATGGGCATGGCCCAGGTGGCAGCGCAGTTCGCCCGGATCGGTGCGGCAGACCGGCAGGCGCTGCATGGCGGTATCGAACTGGCCGATGCCTACCCCGGTGAACGGGTGGTCCTTGAAGGTTTCCCAGGCCACCTGCAGCCGTTCCACGCGGGCGCCGGCCGACGAATCGGCATCGCCCTGCTCCAGCCGCTGCACGTCGCTGTGCAGTTCGGTCAGGCGCAACTGATGGCGCAGTTCGGGTACCGACAGCATCAGCGTGGCGCCCAGCGCCAGCATCACCCCCAGCACCGACAAGCGCGCCACACCGGTACGCCAGCGCAGGCTCAGTGCCAGCACCACCAGCAGCGCCAGCAGCGCGGCAAACACCCCGCGGCTCCCGGTCAGCACGATGGTGCCGCAGCCGGCCGCCATGCCCACGATCACCAGCGACCAGCGCCGTGAGGGGCGGCAGAACACCAGCAGCACCATCAGCATGGCCACGATATCGGCCAGCACGATGGCATTGGTGGACAGCTCGGCGCGGGGCGCGCCCTGCAGCACCTGCACCAGGGCCAGCACGAAGGTGCCCAGCAATCCGGCCAGGGCGCCGCGCCACAGCCAGCGCATGTCCGGCCGCAGTGCACACACCCACAGCACCAGCCAGGGAATGACCAGGAAGCGCGAACGGTTGTCGACATCGCGCAGGCCCTGCTGGAACAACAGGATCGAGAACACGCCCAGCGCCACCACCGCCAGCATCAGCGCAGTCATCACCTTCAGCGTGGTCGGTTCGATGCGCCGGGCCCGCCACAGCAGTTCCGGCGCCAGCAGGGTGCTGACCAGCAGCAGCACGCCATAGCCCAGCAGGTTGCTGGGCAGGGTGAGCACCAGCGCCGGCATGCAGAACAGACCGACCTGGGCCAGCCAATGGGCCACGCCATGGCGCCCCCCGGAGGGAGCCGCCAGCACGGTGCCGGCCCGCGCATCCTTGTTGTCTGGTGAAGCTGCCACGTTCAGAGCGATCACTGCGTTCCTGCGGAATTTCCAGAGGCGTGGCCAGGCCACCCCCGCCCTCATCTTTTACTGTGTTTGCAGCCTGCTGGGCAGTCTGGACAAAGCAGACTGCGAACGCCTACTCATCGTCCTGCATCTGCCGTTCACGTTCGCGCTCGGCGGCATTGGACACACAGCGCCCCTGCACGGCCGATGCCGGCACCAACCACCAACGCCGACGGTTGGCGATACCGGCCAATTCAGCCTGGTTGCGGTCGATGCAGGGCAGCAGGGCGTCTTCCAGCACCAGCAGCCAGCGTCGTTCCGGCGCCAGCTGCTGCCAGCGCACGCCGGCCACCAGCTGTTCATCCCAGTGCACCTTGAAGCCGAACGTCGCTGCCGGGCGGTCGGCCATCAGCAGGTTCTGTTCCTTCCACGCCACCAGGCCCAGCTCGGCCTTCGGGCCGATGCGCTGGCCGGCGGCCTGCATCAGGCCCCGCGCCGAACTGGAGTCGTTCAACAGCGGGTAGCCGACCAGGCTGTACAGCACCCAGATCACGGTGAGCGTGGAGACCAGCGCCATGTGCCAGCGGCGGCGGCCGAACAGCAGCAGGCTCGCCACGGCCCAGCCGCCCATGGCCAGTGCGGCCCAGGCCAACTGGTCCATCACCCCCGGCGCCATGCCGCGCGCCTGCTGCAGGCGCACTTCGAAACCGGGCTCGCCCATCAGCGCGGCCAGGCCGCCGCCCAAGGTGGCCACGGCCAGCAGCAGGGTGAAAGCGCCCAGCAGCCACTGCACGTCGCGCCGGCGCAGCAGCCCGGGCAGCAGCGGCGCCAGCGCCAGGCAGAACATCGGCAGCGACGGCAGGATGTAGACATCGCGCTTGCCGTTGGGGATGGAGAAGAACAGCACGATCAGCGCCCACCAGCCCAGCAGCAGCAGGTACCGCGCATCGCGCCGCTGCAGGCGCCGGCGCCACGCCGGAATGGCCCACGGCACCAGCAGGAACGCCGGGATCCACATCGATGGCATGGTGCCCAGGAAGTACCACCAGGGCTGGTGGTGGTCCCAGGACTGCGCGTAACGCTTGGCCGTCTGCCGGAACAGAATGTCGTTCATGTACGCCTGGTACTCGCCCGACTTCGTGGCCAGCGCGGTCAGCACCATCGGCAGCAGCCACAACGCCACCGCAAGCAGGAACGCCAGCGGCGCCAGCCAGAACCGCACATCGCGCACATGCAGGCGCACCCGCGGCCAGTGCAGCGCCGAGGCGATGGCCGCCGGCACGATCATCAGCAGGGCGATCACCCCCACGCCCTTGGTGATCACCCCGATGCCGGCGAAGAACCAGCCCAGCCACCACCAGCGCCAGGCCGGGCCCAGCAGCAGGTGGCGCAGCAGGCCGTAGTTGGCCAGGGTGATGAACAGCACCACCAGCGGATCGATCTGCGCCTTCTTCGACTGGAAGGTGAACTGCAGCGCGAACAGCAGCGCCCAGCCGGCGTACAGGCCCACGCGCCGCGTCCACAGCCGGCGGCCCAGGTCGACCACGCACCACAGCGTGCCCAGCGCGGCGATCAGCGAGGGCAGCAGGAACGCCACCCGCCAGTTGCCGATCACGCTGTACAGGGTGGCCTGCCACCACATCAGCATGGGCGGCTTGTCCGAATACAGCTCCAGGCCCCGGTGCGGGAACAGCCAGTCGCCGCTTTCCACCATCTGCTTGGCCACCAGGGCAAAGCGCGGTTCGTCCGAAGGCCACGGGTCGCGCAGGCCCAGGCCGGCGCCCAGCACCAGCAGGGCCATCACTACGAACAGCCACGTCTCGCGTGATGCGCGGGTTTTCAGCATGGGAACTCGGCGGTTGAAAAGGTCAGGCTGTTTTTAGCAGACGCGCGTAGAAAAATCCGTCAGCATCATCGCTGCCGGGCAGTCGCTGGCGGGCGATGCCCTCACAATCCAGCCCGAAAGCGTCACCCAGCGGCGCGGCCTGCGCGTCCGGATGCCACTTCAGGAAGGCCCGCACCTGGTCCACGTTCTCGGCCCGCAGGATCGAGCAGGTGGCGTACAGCAGCACGCCGCCGGGGCGCAGCATCGACCAGCAGGCTTCCAGCAGACGGGCCTGCACCCCCACCAGCGCCTCGATGTCCTCGGCCCGGCGGTGGAACATCACGTCCGGCTGGCGGCGGATCACACCGGTGGCCGAGCACGGGGCATCCAACAGGATGGCGTCGAACAGCGTGCCATCCCACCAGGCGGCGGTATCGCTGGCGTCGGCCACCTGGGTCTGCGCGCCCTCGCCTACCCCGGTGCGGGCGTAGGTATCGCGCGCGCGCGCCAGGCGCCGGGCATCGATGTCCAGCGCCAGCAGGCGCAGGCTGGGGTCGCGTTCCAGCAGGTGGGCGGACTTGCCACCCGGCGCCGCGCAGGCGTCGAGCACCCGTGCCCCCGGCGGCGGCGCCAGTGCGTCGGCGGCGCATTGCGCCGACAGGTCCTGCACCGACAGCGCACCGTCGGCAAACCCCGGCAGCTGGTTCACCGGCACCGGCGCGGCCAGGCGCAGGGCATCACTGCACAGGGCGCTGGGTTCGGCGGCAATGCCGGCCTCGGCCAGCGCGGCCAGTGCCTTGTCACGCCCGCCCTGCTGGCGGTTGGCGCGCAGCCACAGCGGCGCCGGCTGCAGGCTGGCATCGAAGATGGCGCCGGCCTGTTCCGGCCAGTCGCGCTCGATGGCCTGGGCCAGCCAGTCCGGGAACGCATCGCGGGCCGGCTGCTGCGGGAAGCCCTCGCGCTGGGCACGGCGCAGGATGGCGTTGACCAGCCCGGCCTGGCGCTCGCGGCCCAGTGCGCGCGCGGCGTCCACCGTGGCCGACAGTGCGGCATGGGCCGGCAGTTCCAGCACGTCCAGCTGGGCAAAGCCCACCATCAGCAGCGTGCGCAGGTCGGCATCGCGTGCCGACAGCGGCTTCTGCATCCAGCCCTGCAGCGCGGCATCGTAGGTGCTGCGACGGCGCAGCACGGCAAAGCACAGGGCTTCCAGCAGGGCGCGGTCGCGGGTGTCGGCCAGCTTGGGCAGCGCCCAGGCCAGCTCGGCCTTCAGCGAACGGCCGCGGGTGAACACCTGGGCCAGCACCCGCGCCGCCAGCATGCGGGTGGCCGCGCCCGGGGCGGCCTTGGCCACCGAAAAATCGTTCTGCTTGCCCACCCGTTACACCCCTGCGCGCAGATCGCGGCGCGCGTTGAGGTAATCGGCGGCGGTGATCGCCTTGCCGCCCTCGCGCTGCAGTACGCGCAGGCGCAGCGCGCCCTGGCCGCAGGCGATGTCGATACCTTCACGGCCTGCCGCCAGCACGGTGCCGGGGGCCTGGCCATGGGCCAGGTCCAGCGCCACCGCGCCGTGGATGCGCACGCGCTCACCGGCCAGCGTGGCCTCGGCAATCGGCCACGGGTTGAAGGCCCGCACGGTACGCGCCAGCACGTCGGCCGGCTGCGCCCAGTCCAGCTTGGCCTCGGCCTTGTCCAGCTTGTGCGCGTAGGTCACGCCCTGTTCCGGCTGCGGCCGCGCCACCGGCTTGATGCCGGCACGCAGCAGGCCCAGACCGTCGGACAGCACCTGTGCGCCCAGTTCGGCCAGCTTGTCGTGCAGCTGGCCGCCGGTATCGGTGGCGGTGATCGGCAGTTCCTGGTGCAGCAGCACCGGGCCGGTATCCAGGCCGGCTTCCATCTGCATCAGGCACACGCCGGTGCTGGCATCGCCGGCCTGGATCGCGCGCTGGATCGGCGCGGCGCCGCGCCAGCGCGGCAGCAGCGAGGCATGCACGTTCCAGCAGCCGTGCGTCGGAATGGTCAGCACCGCCTTGGGCAGGATCAGGCCATAGGCCACCACCACCATCAGGTCCGGCTGCAGATCGCGCAGCTGCTGCTGGGCCGCCTCATCCTTCAGGGTTTCCGGCTGGTACACCGGAATGCCACGGGCCACCGCTTCCAGCTTCACCGGCGACGGTGCCAGGCCGCGGCCGCGGCCGGCCGGGCGGTCCGGCTGGGTGTAGACCGCCACGACTTCATGGTGGCGGGCAGCGGCGCGCAGCGACGACACTGCGAATTCCGGCGTACCGGCAAAGACAATCCTCATGGCGACCCCACTTGCAGGATGATTTCATGCAGAAAAAAGAACGGCGCCCATATCCGGCGCCGTGCGGCCCGCGCGCAGTGCGCAGGCGCGGGCCGGCGCAGCGGCCGGCCCGGCGTGGCGATCACGCCACGTGCTTGCGCTGCTTGGCCAGCTTCTTGCGCACCATCTCGCGCTTCAGCGGCGACAGATAGTCGATGAACAGCTTGCCGTCCAGGTGGTCCATCTCGTGCTGCACGCAGACCGCCAGCAGGCCGTCGGTGGTCAGCTCCTGCGGCTGGCCCTGGCGGTCCAGGAACTTCACGGTGATGGAGTCGGCACGGGTGACGTCGGCGAAGATGCCCGGCACCGACAGGCAGCCTTCCTGGTACACCTGGCCCCCGTCCTTGGCGACGATTTCCGGGTTGATGAACACCCGCGGTTCGTTCTTCTCTTCGCTCACGTCGATGACCATGAAGCGCTTGTGCACGTCCACCTGGCTGGCGGCCAGGCCGATGCCGGGGGCTTCGTACATGGTCTGGAACATGTTGTCGATCAGTTCCTGGAAGGCCGGCGTGGTGACCTCGGTGGCCTCGATCAAGGCCGCCTTGGTGCGCAGGCGAGGGTCGGGGAACTCAAGAATGGGGAGCAGAGCCATGGCAGTTTCCGGGTTGGGGGCCGGGGCAACGCCGGCATACGTCGCAGATTCTATCTGCAACGCTTGCCTTGCGCCCCGGTTTCTGGACTATAGTGCGCCAACCTGTTGGGGAATCAGGGCTTCGCACCTATGTTGCTTCGTTTTCGTACGGTCGTCGCCGCGGCGATGCTGACCGTGGCTGCCTATGCTACCGCCGTTGAAGTGAATGGCGGGCACCCGGACACCTATGTGGTCCGCAAAGGGGACACGCTGTGGGACATTGCAGGCAAATTCCTGCAGAAGCCCTGGCTCTGGCCCGAGATCTGGCAAGCCAATCCGCAGATCGCCAACCCGCACCTGATCTATCCGGGTGACGTGCTCAGCCTGGCCTACCTGGACCGCGTGACGGCCAAGCCCGGCCCGCGCCAGGAAGCGCCCGTGACCGGCGTACCGCTGGCCCAGGTCGAGCCGTTCCTGAAGCAGCTCAGCGTGGTGGACAGCATTGAGGGCCTGCCCTACGTGGTCGGCCTGGAAGACAACCGCCTGCGTGCCACCGGCGGCCAGACCGCCTATGTCCGCCTGGCCGACGCCCAGCCGGGCCAGCGCTGGGCCGTGGTCCGCCCGACCGTGCGCTACGCCCAGCCCAAGCCCACCGAGGACCTGACCGCCAACGGCGACGTGACCCCGGGCAGCGGCAACCTGTGGAAGGCCTTCAACGCGCCCAACCACCGCCGCGGCGTGCTGGGTTACGAACTGGCCCAGGTTGGCCTGGGCACCATCACCCAGGTGGCCGGCGAGAAGACCGAAGCCTCCACCCTGGTGCTGGACAGCAACGCCAACGGCCGCGAAGTGCGAGCCGGCGACCGCCTGGTACCGGTGGAAGCGCAGCCGTACGACCTGCAGTTCTTCCCGCACGTGCCGGCGGCCAGCGTGGAAGGCGTGGACGTGCGCGTGCTGGCGGTCACCGACATGTTCGATGCCGGCGGCCCGCGCGATGTCATCGCCATTTCCGCCGGCAAGGCACAGGGCGTGGACAACGGCACGGTGTTCTCGCTGTGGCGCCAGGGCAGCCATGTGGCCCACCGCATGAAGTACCCGAACTCCTCGCGCATGGACGATTCGCGCAGCACCGGCGCTGGCCGGGTCACCCTGCCGGACGAGTACGCCGCCCATGCCATGGTGTTCCGCACCTTCGACAACGTCAGCTATGCGCTGGTGATGCAGGGCGTGAAGCCGGTGAAGGTCGGCTACAGCGCACTGCACCCGGACGCGAAGTAAGGACGTGCCGGGCACGCCCGGCATCCCCTGACACGCACATGCGACGGCGCCCTAGGGCGCCGTTGCTGTATGTGGCCGATAGTCGGCCGATGGATGAAACCCTCGCGTTGTTGACCCTGGTGCTGGCCGAAGGGCCGCTGGCACCGCGCCGCGCGTTGCTGCGCAGCGCCGGAACGGCCCGTGCCGCACTGGCGCTGGGCGTTGCCGGCTGGCGCGCCCATGGCTGCACGCCCGCCCAGTGCGCCTCGCTGCAGGGCCCGGATGCGCGTTCGCTGGCCACCGCCCAGCACTGGCTGCAGGCGCCCGACCACCAACTGCTAGCCTGCACCGACCCGGCCCTGCCGCCGTTGCTGCAGGATCTGCCGAACCCGCCACTGGCGCTGTTCGTGGCCGGTGACCCCAGCCTGGCCTGGCGGCCTTCGGTGGCGGTGGTCGGCAGCCGCTCGCCCACGCCCGGCGGGCGCGCACTGGCCGCGCGGTTCGCCCGCTGTTTCGCCGAAGCCGGGCTGGCCGTCAGCAGCGGCCTGGCGGCGGGCATCGACGCGGCCGCCCACACCGCGGCGCTGGACGCCGGCGGCTGCACCGTGGCGGTGATCGCCACCGGGCCGGACCTGGCCTATCCGCCCGGCAACGCCCGGCTGCAGGCCCGCATTGCCGCCGAAGGCGTGGTCCTGAGCGAATACCCACCCGGCATGTCGGCCCGGCCCGGGCAGTTCCCGGCGCGCAACCGGCTGGTGGCTGGGCTGGCCCTGGCCACGGTGGTGGTCGAGGCGGCGCAACGCTCCGGGGCGCTGATCACCGCGCGGCTGGCGGCCGAGGCCGGGCGGGAGGTCTGCGCGGTGCCCGGTTCGGTGCTGAACCCGCGCGCGACCGGCTGCCACCGGCTGATCCGCGACGGCGCCGCCCTGGTCGAGCGCCCCGAGGAGGTGCTGGAGCTGCTGGCCCCGGCCCTGCGCCAGCAGCTGCCGGACTTGCAAAGCCGGCTGGCGGCCCCCACTGAACAGGCAGTCTCGACAGCCTTGCCGGCGCACTGGGCCGGTGACCGCAACTACCAGACCTTGTGGCGCGCGCTGGACCACGACCCAATCAGTATGGATTCATTGATCACGCGCTGTGGATTGACGGCGCCGGAGGTGTCCTCCATGCTGCTGGCCATGGAACTGGCGGGAATCGTGGTGTGCGTACACGGCCGCTACTGTCGAACTCCCTAGTTTCTTCACCTCCACAGCGTCGCCCGACGCAGGCCGAGGGGCAATGAAAGAGAGCATCCTGGACGTACTGCTGTACCTGTTTGAACACTATTTCAGCGAAGATGCTGACCTGATCCGTGATCGCGACTCGCTGCAGAATGGCCTGATACAGGCCGGTTTCAGCCCTACCGAGATCAACAAGGCGTTCGACTGGCTCGACGCGTTGGCCGCCCAGCGGCCCAGCGTGGCGCAGGCCCGGGTCGATGGCCCCGTGCGCATCTACCACGGCCCCGAGCTGGACAAACTGGACGTGGAATGTCGCGGTTTCCTGCTTTATCTGGAACAGCACGGCATTCTCGATGCCGACCAGCGCGAGCTGGTGCTGGACCGTGCCATGGCCCTGGACCAGGACGAACTGGACCTGGATGACCTGAAATGGGTGGTGCTGATGGTGCTGTTCAACCAGCCCGGCGCCGAGGCGGCCTACGCCTGGATGGAAACCCAGATGTTCGTGGACGAGCCAGAACCGCTGCACTGACCGTACACTTGGGGGCCGTGCGCATTCAGGAGCGTCCCCCGTGAGTGAGTGGTTCCATGCAGAAGGCAATCGCCAGCAAGGCCCGTTGCCTGCGGAACAGTTGATCGCGCTGTTCCGCAGCAACCAGATCAACCTGGACACCCTGGTGTGGCGCGACGGCTTGCCGCAATGGCAGCCGATGCGCAGCGTGGTCGATGAGCTGGGCCTGATCGTGCCGGCGATGGATGCACCGGCATCGATCGAACCGCCGCCGCCGGCACCGCCAGCACCGCCCGAAGTCCCGCTGCCGCCTACCCTGCCACCGGCCACGCCCTACGCAGCCGCCCCGGCCATGGCCGCACCGCCGCCGAAGAAGGGTCTTTCCGGCTGCGCCATCACCGCCATCATCGGCGGCGGCCTGCTGCTGATCCTGGTGCCGATCTGCGCCATCCTGGCCGCGATCGCACTGCCGGCCTACAACGACTACACGATCAAGGCCAAGGTGGCCGGTGCGATCACCGCACTGCAGCCGCTGAAGGACCAGGTACAGCACTTCGCCGATGACGAGGGCCGCTGCCCCGGCGCCAATGATGCCGGCTTCCCGGGCGCAGGCGATTTCGCCGCGCAGGGCCTGTCGGCCGTGCATATCGGCCGCTTCAACAATGGCCACTGCGGCATTGAAGCCACGTTGTCGGTGCCGGGCAAGACCATCGACGGCGATCTGCTGTGGCAGGAATACGACCGCGACAGCGGCCGTTGGGAATGCAGCGGCGAAAGCGACGACAAGTACCTGCCCGTCGCCTGCCGCGGCTGAACGGCACAGGCCTCCACAACCAAGGACGACCCAACAGGGGACATGCAATGACCGAGTGGTACTACGCAGAAGGACAGCAGCGGCAGGGGCCGCTGCCGGTAGCCGAGATCCGCCAGCGCTTCCAGCGCGGCCAGCTGACCCTGGACACCCTGGTCTGGCGCGAGGGCATGGGCCAATGGGCCGCCCTGCGCCAGGTGGTGGATGAGCTGGGCCTGCAGACCCTGGCCGATGCCAGTACGGCCACCGCCAGTGGCGGTTTCGACCTGCGTAGCGACTACGCGGCCATCGACAACGGCACCGCGCCGCTGCCCGGCACCGGCGTGCTCAGCAGCTCGCCCTATGCCGCCCCCGGCGCGGGCGGTGGCGACTACAGCCAGCCGGTACAGGGCGGCGAAATCGTCTATGCCGGCTTCTGGAAGCGCTTTGCCGCCTACCTGATCGACTACTTCGTGCTGCTGATCCCCAGCTGGATTGTCGGCGCGATCCTGGGCGTGGGCATCGGCGCCGGCATGGGCGCGGCCGGCAGCGGCGGCACGGCGGCCGAAGTGACCGCGCAGCTGGTCAGCGGCCTGGCCGGCCTGGTCATTTCCCTGGCCTACTACGGCTGGTTCCACGCTTCGCGCGGCGGCGCCACCCTGGGCAAGATGGCCATCGGCATCAAGGTGGTACGCGGCAACGGCGAACGCCTGACCCTGGGCCGCAGTATCGGCCGCTACTTCGCCACCATCCTCAGCAGCCTGACCCTGATGATCGGCTACCTGATGGCCGCCTTCACCGACCGCAAGCAGGCCCTGCACGACCTGATCTGCGACACCGTGGTGGTGGACCGCTGGGCCTTCAGCGACCAGCCGCACCTGCAGCGCCACGAGCTGGGCACGGTGACCGTGGTGGTGCTGGTGATCGGCGGCCTGCTGATGCTGGCCGGCTTTGCGGTGATGATCTTCGCCATTGGCATGATCGCCAAGATGGCTGGCTGACCGGCCCTGCCCGGGCGGCCTGCAGGCAACGGTCATCACGCCGTGCTGCTTGACACCGGCGGCCCGGACATGATTCCTCTAATAAGGAAACCTGAACGCCCGGCACACTACCGGGCGTTCAGTTTATGGAATTTCCCGTGGCCGCTTCACTAATGCGGCCGTTTGCTCCACCCTAGCGGCCCCTTCCCCCGGTCCGCCCACAGACCTATCCCGACATGCCCAAGCACCTGCTCATCGTCGAATCGCCGGCCAAGGCCAAGACGATCAACAAATACCTCGGCAAGGATTACACCGTCCTGGCCTCGTATGGGCATGTGCGCGACCTGATTCCGAAGGAAGGCGCGGTCGACCCGGACAACGGGTTCGCCATGCACTACGACGTGATCGACAAGAACGAAAAGCACGTCGATGCCATCGCCAAGGCTGCCAAGGGCGCCGATGACATCCTGCTGGCGACCGACCCGGATCGCGAAGGTGAGGCGATCAGCTGGCATATTGCCGAGATCCTGAAGGAACGCGGGCTGGTCAAGGACAAGCCGATGCAGCGCGTGGTGTTCACCGAGATCACGCCGCGCGCCATCAAGGAAGCGATCAACCAGCCGCGCGCCATCGCCAGTGACCTGGTGGATGCGCAGCAGGCGCGCCGCGCGCTGGATTACCTGGTCGGTTTCAACCTGTCGCCGGTGCTGTGGCGCAAGGTGCAGCGCGGCCTGTCCGCCGGCCGCGTGCAGAGCCCGGCGCTGCGCATGATCGTCGAGCGCGAAGAAGAAATCGAAGCGTTCATCGCCCGCGAATACTGGTCCATCGGCGCCGAGTGCGCGCACCCGTCGCAGCACTTCAACGCCAAGCTGATCAAGCTGGACGGGCAGAAGTTTGAACAGTTCACCGTGACCGACGGCGACACCGCCGAGGCCGCGCGCCTGCGCATCCAGCAGGCCGCGCAGGGTGCGCTGCACGTGACCGACGTGGCCAGCAAGGAGCGCAAGCGCCGCCCGGCCCCGCCGTTCACCACCTCCACCCTGCAGCAGGAAGCCTCGCGCAAGCTCGGCTTCACCACCCGCAAGACCATGCAGGTGGCGCAGAAGCTGTATGAAGGCGTGGCCATTGGCGACGAAGGCACCGTCGGCCTGATTTCCTACATGCGTACCGACTCGGTGAACCTGTCGCAGGATGCGCTGGCCGAGATCCGCGACGTGATCGCCCGGGATTACGGCATCGCCTCGCTGCCCGACCAGCCCAACACCTACCAGACCAAGTCGAAGAACGCCCAGGAAGCGCACGAAGCGGTGCGCCCGACCTCGGCCCTGCGCACGCCGGCCCAGGTGTCGCGTTTCCTGACCGACGACGAGCGCAAGCTGTACGAGCTGATCTGGAAGCGTGCGGTGGCCTGCCAGATGATTCCGGCCACGCTCAACACCGTCAGCGTGGACCTGTCCGCCGGCAGCGAGCACGTGTTCCGCGCCAGCGGCACCACCGTGGTGGTGCCCGGCTTCCTGGCCGTGTACGAGGAAGGCAAGGACAACAAGAGCGCCGAGGACGAGGACGAAGGCCGCAAGCTGCCGGCGATGAAGCCCGGCGACCGTATCCCGCTGGAACGCATCCTGGCCGAACAGCATTTCACCCAGCCGCCGCCGCGCTACACCGAAGCGGCGCTGGTGAAGGCGCTGGAAGAGTACGGCATCGGCCGTCCCTCGACCTACGCCTCGATCATCCAGACCCTGCTGTTCCGCAAGTACGTGGAAATGGAAGGCCGCAGCTTCCGCCCGTCCGACGTCGGCCGTGCGGTGTCAAAGTTCCTGTCCAGCCACTTCACCCAGTACGTGGACTACGACTTCACCGCCAAGCTTGAGGACGAGCTCGACGCCGTCTCGCGCGGCGAGGAAGAATGGATTCCGCTGATGGCCCGCTTCTGGGAGCCCTTCAAGGAACTGGTGGAAGACAAGAAGGAATCGGTCGACCGCGCCGAGGCCAGTGGCGCGCGCGAGCTCGGCACCGACCCCAAGACCGGCAAGCCGGTGAGCGTGCGCCTGGGCCGTTTCGGGCCGTATGCGGCCATCGGCAGCACCGCCGAGGACGCCGAGGAGAAGCCCAAGTTCGCCTCGCTGCGCCCCGGCCAGTCGATGCACACCATTTCCCTGGAAGACGCGCTGGAACTGTTCCTGATGCCGCGCGCGCTGGGTGAGGACAAGGGCGAACCGGTCAGCGTCGGCATCGGCCGCTTCGGGCCGTTCGCCAAGCGCGGCAGCACCTATGCCTCGCTGAAGAAGGAAGACGACCCGTACACCATCGACCTGGCCCGCGCCGTGTTCCTGGTGGAAGAAAAGGAAGAGATCGCGCGCAACCGGATCATCAAGGAATTCGAGGGCAGCGACATCCAGGTGCTGAACGGCCGCTTCGGCCCGTATATCAGCGACGGCAAGATGAACGGCAAGATCCCCAAGGATCGCGAGCCGGCATCGCTGACCCTGGCCGAAGTACAGCAGCTGATGGAAGAAACCGGCAAGCCGGTGCGCAAGGGCTTCGGCGCCAAGAAGGCGGCGGCCAAGAAAGCCCCGGCCAAGAAGGCGGCGGTGAAGAAGCAAGCCGCACCGAAGAAGGCCGCTGCGAAGAAGGCCCCGGCCAAGAAGGCGGCCAAGAAGGCCACCAAGAAAGCAGTGAAAAAAGCCGCAAAGTAGATCCACGCCATGCGTGGATGATGTGCAGAGGGGTGGCAGGTTCCACCCCATCTGCACGCAGCGGGGGGATAATGAACCCCCACGCCGGCCCGGTTGCCGCCATGAAAGAACTCACTCTGGACTCCGCTGTCGCCACCCTGCGTGCCGGCGGCGTGATTGCCTACCCCACCGAAGCGGTCTGGGGGCTGGGCTGCGACCCGGCGCACGAGGCCGCCGTACACATGGTGCTGCGCCTGAAGCAGCGCCCGATCGAGAAAGGCATGATCCTGGTCGCCGCCGATCTGGCCCAGCTGCAGGGCTGGGTACGGCTGGACGCCCTGCCCGACGCACGGCAGCGCGCGGTGCTGGCCAGCT
This sequence comes from Stenotrophomonas sp. ZAC14D2_NAIMI4_6, assembly GCF_003086875.1. NCBI lineage: Bacteria > Pseudomonadati > Pseudomonadota > Gammaproteobacteria > Lysobacterales > Lysobacteraceae > Stenotrophomonas > Stenotrophomonas sp. ZAC14D2_NAIMI4_6. The sequence continues at coordinate 3,864,411 of NZ_CP025996.1, forward strand.
GGCCCGGCGCCAACACGTGGATCCTGCCGGCCGGGGCGCGTGCCCAGCCGTGGATTACCGGTGAACACAGTGGCATTGCCGTGCGCATCAGTGCGCACCCGCTGGTGGCCGCGCTGTGCCAGGCGTGGGGTGGCCCGCTGGTGTCCACCAGCGCCAACCTGGCCGGCGAACCGCCCGCGCGTACCCGCCAGGAGCTGGACCCGCGCCTGTTGCGCCTGCTGGACGGCGTGCTGGACGGCGAAACCGGCGGGCTGGCCCAGCCCACCCCGATCCGGGACGCACTCAGTGGCAACGTGCTGCGCTCCTGAGCCGATGATTGCAGCGGCGCCCGGCTTGGCGCACGCTGCGCACATGCACCTGCTGCGATCCACCCTGTGCCTGGCCCTGCTGCTGCCGCTGAGCGCGCTGGCAGCCGATGACGTGCGCATCTATCGCTGCGTGGGCAGTAACGGCGCTGTCGCTCTGCAGGACAAGCCGTGCAGCAGTGGCCGCCAGGAAGTGCGCGACATGCAGCGCCCCAAGGACCCGCCCGCGCGCGTGGTCAGCACCGACGCCGCGCCGCTGGAGCGCACCGATACCCCCGCGCTGCGTGAGCGCGAAGTACGCCATGTGTACGTGCAGCCGCCGCAGCCGATGTACGAATGCGTGGCCGAGGATGGCAGCCGCTATACCAGCGACAGCAACGAGGGCAACCCGCGCTGGGTGACGGTGTGGGGCAACGTCTGGTATCCGCGCGGCCGGCCCGGCCCCGGCTACAGCCCGCACCCTGGCCCGCGCCCGGCCGCCGGCAACAGCATCGGCCCACCGATCGGCGGCACCGTGCCCGACCGGCGCCCGCCACCAGTCGGCTTCAGCCTGCCGGCCGGCAACGTGCTGGTGCGCGATACCTGCACGCCGTTGCCCGCGCAGGAAGTCTGTTCGCGCCTGCGCGATCGGCGCTGGGAGCTGGACCGCCGCTACAACAGCGCGCTGCAGAGCGAACGCACGGCGATCACCACCGAACAGCGCGGCATTGATGCGCGCCTGGGCCGCGACTGCGGCGGCTGAAACGCCCCGCGCCGGCGCCATGCGGCCAACCAAGGTTGGCCACTACCGGGGGCGCTGCTGCGACAACGACATGCCATGCGGCCAACCAAGGTTGGCCACTACCGGGGGCGCTGCTGCGACAACGACATGCCCTGCGGCCAACCAAGGTTGGCCACTACCGGGGCCCTGCTCTGGTAGGTGCCCACCTTGGTGGGCAGTCGCTGTACGCTGCTCGCATGAAGAAACTGTTCTGGCTGGCCCTGTGCCTGCTGCCCACCGCAGCCGCGGCCGAGGCACAGGTGATCTATCGCTGCACCGGCAGCAGCGACGTTCCAACCGTGCAGCGCGTGCCCTGCGCGGACGGTCTGCGGCAGGAAATCGTGCGTCTTCCCGGCTCCACGCCGGCGGCGCCCACACCGCCAGCCGAGCCACCACCCTCGCCGACGCTGCCCAGCGCACCGCCTGCGGCCGAGCCTGCCACCACAGCCACACCCGCGGCGGAACCGGCGCAGGCCGGCGAAGAACGCATCATCAGCGAAGCGCGCATGGTCGAGCGCCCCGATGACAACCTGATCCTGGACAGCGCGCAGCTGCGCCAGGCAAACGCGCAGGCGCAAGCCGACGGCAATGCGCCGCCGAAGCCGCCGCTGCCGCCCATCTTCCAGTGCACCGATGCCCAGGGCGGCGGTTACCTGCACGAGTACGAGGCCGCACCGGGCCGTTGCGAACTACTGCAGGTGCAGGGGCTGGGCGGGGTCACCCCGGCCAATGCGGCCAGCTGTGAAGTGGTGACCGACCGCTGCAGCGAAGTCAGTGAAGCGCAGCGCTGCGGCAGTTGGCAGCAGCGCTTCCGCAACGCACGCGGTCGCGAGCGCTTCGCCACGCCGGACAACCGCGATTCCGCACGCGGCGAACGCGAGCGGCTGCAGGCCGTGCTGGCGGCGAGTGATTGCGCCGTGCCTGAGTGAGCCGCTGATGGGGTCAGAGCCCTTTCCGTTGGAAAGGGATCCGACCCCGGCGAATCCATCAGAACCCGTAGCGCAGGAAGCCGCCATCCACGGCGATGCATTCGCCGGTGACATAGCTCGATGCCGGCAGGCACAGGAAGCCCACTGCGGCGGCCACTTCCTCCGGTTCGCCAATGCGGCCCATGGGCGTGCGCGCGATCACTTCGTCGTAGTAATCGGGGTCGGACAGCGGCCCGGACGTGCGGCGCGTGCGGATGTACCACGGCGCCACCGCGTTCACCCGGATGCCGTCTTCGGCCCACTCCACCGCCAGGTTGCGGGTCATCTGGTGCATGGCCGCCTTGGTCATGCCATAGACCACGCCACTGCGCACATGGGTAAGGCCGGAAACGCTGCCCACGTTGACGATGGACGACGCCGCATGCCGCGCCAGCAGCGGATGTGCATAGCGCGACAGTTCGAAGGCGGAAAACAGGTTGGTTTCGAAGATGCCGCGCCACTCGTCTTCGGAATACTCGGTGGCCGCCTTGGTGATGTTGCCGCCGGCGTTGTTCACCAGGATGTGCAGGCCATCGCTGTGGTCTTCCACCCAGTCCAGGATCTGCCGGCGGTCTTCGTCGTCGGACACATCGGCCGCCAGCGCATGCACCTGCATCTGCGGGTGCACATCCAGCAGTTCGTCGCGGGCGGTTTCCAGCATGTCGATGTCGCGGCCCACGATCATCAGGTCGGCGCCGAAACCGGCCAGTTCATGGGCGATTGCCAGGCCGATACCGGCGCTGGCGCCGGTGATGAGCGCGGTCTGCCCGTCCAGGCGCCATCGTTGCTGGGTCATGTGTCCTCCGGGCCGCAGCCGCTGTATTTCGATGCGCAAAGGATACGCGTCACAGCACGCGCCTGCCGACGGTGCGACACTGCGCCATCGCCTACCCTGGAGAGCCGCGATGCGTCTGCTGATTCCACTGTGCCTGTCGGCTGCGCTGCTGGCCGGTTGCCAGCGCCCTGCCCCACCCAACCCTGAAAAACCGCCGGAGCCGCAGGCGCTGGCCAAGGCGATCAACCAGCCGCTGGACCGCGCCAAGGGCGTGCAGCAGACGGTAGACGAGGGCGCCGAACGCGAGCGCCAGGCCGAGGCTGACGCGACGCGGTAATGGGTGGGGTCAGAGCCCTTTGCTGCGCAAAGGGATCTGACCCCGGTCTGCTTAGAATCCGCAGAAGCAGTACGCCAGTGCCTTCACCGGGGCGCCGTTGCCCTTCTCGCGGGCGGCGTTTTCGACGAAGCGCAGCTGCGTGTCCACTTCCGGCATCGTGCGTGCCAGCATCATGCGCGCCATGCCCGAATCGGACAGCATCCAGGCGCCAGCGCGGCTGCCAGCGAAACCGCTGACGAACTGCGCGAACGGCGTGGCGGCCTTTTCGATGTAGCGCACGCGATACTTGTCGGCGTTGCCAAGCTTGGCGCGGCCGGCGGCATCGGCCACCGCATCCTTCAGGCCGCCGAACGCATCGACCAGACCGCGTTCCTTGGCCTGGGCACCGCTCCACACGCGGCCACGGGCCACTTCATCGATAGCTTCCACCGGCTTCTTGCGCGCTTCGGCCACACGGCCGGTGAATTCGGCATAGTCCTTGTTGATGACCGACTGGATGACCTGGCCCACGGCCGGGTCCATTTCGCGGGTGACATCGAACGCGCCGGCGAAGCGGGTGGTGCCCACGCCGTCGGTGTGCACGCCGATCTTGTCCAGCGCGCGGCTGAAGTTCGGGATCATGCCGAAGATGCCGATCGACCCGGTGATGGTGGACGGGTCGGCATAGATGCGGTCGGCATTCATGCTGATCCAGTAACCACCCGACGCCGCCAGGTCGCCCATCGACACCACCACCGGCTTGCCGGCGGCCTGCAGGGCCACCACTTCGCGGCGGATCTGCTCGGAGGCGAACACTTCACCGCCGGGCGAATCCACGCGCAGCACCACGGCCTTCACGTGCTCGTCGTCGCGCGCGGCGCGCAGCAGCGCCGAGGTCGATTCGCCACCGATGCGGCCGGCCGGCAGGTCGCCGCCACTGATCTCGCCCGAGGCCACCACCACGGCCACCTGCGGACGGCTGTCCACCGGGTTGCGGCGCGCATCGAGCTGGGTCAGGTAACCGCCGAAGTCGATGCTGCGGAAGCCACCGTCGGCATCTTCATCGGCCACGCCGCGGTCGATCATCAGATCCTCGAATTCTTCGCGGGTCTTCAGCGCGGTCACCAGCTTCTGCTGCAGGGCGAACTTGGCCAGGTCGCCACCGGCGGCGGCCACGCCTTCAGGCAGGGTATCGATGCCGGCCGCCAGCTGCGCCGGGTCCAGGCGGCGTGCCTTGGCGATGTCGCCCAGGTAGCGCTGCCAGACATCGTTCATCCAGAACAGGTCGGCTTCCTTGGACGCCGGCGATGCGGCATCCAGCACGTAGGGTTCGGCGGCCGACTTGTATTCGCCCACCTTGAACAGGTGCACGTCCACGCCCAGCTTGTCCTGCAGGCCGGTGCGGAAATACTGGCGGTAGCGGCCCAGGCCTTCCAGCACGACCGAACCCATCGGGTCCAGGTAGACCTCGTCGGCCTGCGCGGCCAGCAGGTACTGCGACTGCCCCATGCTCTGGCTGAAGGCCACCACCTGCTTGCCCGACGCGCGCAGGTCCTGCAGCGCGGCGGCCACTTCACGCAGCGAGGCGAAGCCGGACGGCTGCAGCTTGTCCAGTTCCAGCACCACGCGTTCGATCTTCTTGTCGTCCTTGGCCGCTTCAATGGCCCGGATCAGGTCGCGCAGCTGCACTTCCTCGGCGCTGTTGTCGCCCACGGCCTTGGCCAGCGCGCGGCTGACCGGATCGGCGCTGAACTGCTCGACCAGCCGGCCTTCCGGCGCGATCACCAGGGTGGTGCGGTCCTGCAGCGATTTGCTGGCACCGGCGCCCATGCCGGCGGCGACGATGAACATCACCACGAACAGCAGCAACAGGCCGAAGAACAGCAGGTTCAGGATCAGCCGGCGGGTGAAATTCATCACGTCCCACAGCCCGATGAAGAAACTGGCGACGGGGTTGCGACGTGCCGGGGGCAGCGGGGGCACGGTTTGGTTCATGGAGCGCTCCGGATGGCTTCTTGCCGTGGTAACAGCATAGCCGGTGCCGTGTGAGGCGGCATCGGACACAAGTCAGGGGATCGCCCGTCACGGTCTGCGGTGACGGGCGCGGGGATCATTCCAGGGCCGACTGGCCAATGCGCAGGCTGCTGCGGCGCAGCCGCCAGCCCATCAGGATGGCCGCAGCGGTCAGGCCGACGATCAGGCCGATCCACATGCCCTGCGGGCCCATGCCCAGGCCCAGGCCGAGCCCGGCGCCGAGCGGCATGCCCAGGCCCCAGTACGCGAACATGGCGATGAACATCGGCACGCGGGTGTCCTTCAGGCCGCGCAGCGCGCCGGCCGACAGCACCTGGATGCCATCGGGGAACTGGAAGGTGGCCGCGTACAACAGCAGCGTGGACGCCAGCCCGGCCACCGCCAGATCGTTGGTATAGACCCCCACGATGGCATCGTGGCCGAACAGCAGCACCGCCGCCGACAGGGTCTGGGTACCCATGATGATGGCGTAGCCGGCCCAGGCCGCGCGGCGCACGCCGAAGCCATCGCCGCGGCCGACCGCATGGCCGACACGCACGGTGGTCGCTTCGGCCACGCCCATCGGGATCATGAAGCACAGCTGCGCCACGTTGATCGCGATCTGGTGCGCGGCTGCCTCATTGGCGCCCAGGCGACCGATCAGCAGGGCGGTGACGATGAACAGACCGCCTTCCATCAGCACGGTGATGCCGATCGGCAGGCCGGTGCGCAGCAGGTCCCAGATCGCCGCCAGGCGCGGGCCTTCGAAGTGCGAGAACAGCTGCAGGTGGGCAAAGCGCTTGGTGAACCACAGGTAGGTGGCGAAGGCGATGGCCTGCAGCCACATCATCACCGCCGAGGCGATGCCCAGCCCTTCGGCGCCCATTTCCGGAAAGCCCAGCTTGCCGTTGGCCAGCACGTAGCCCATCGGCGCCAGCACCAGCAGGCCGCCGAAGCCGAGCAGCATGGTCGGCAGGGTCCAGTGCATGCCTTCGCTGAGATAGCGCATGCAGAAGTACAGGGTGAGCGCGGGCCCGCCCCAGCGCACCGCGTGCAGGAAGGCGGTGGCCCCCGGCACGATGTCCGGCGCGATGCCGAAGGCCGGCAGCAGCGGCGGCACCAGCGTCAGGAAGGCGAACATGATCAGCCCCAGGCCCAGCGCCAGCCACAGGGCCTGGCGGAACAGCGGGCCGATCTCGCGCTCGCGGCCGGCGCCATGCAGCTGCGACACCGAGGCGGTGAGTGAGATCAGGGTGCCGATCGGAATCAGCATGGGCAGCCACAGCAGCGCGGTGCCGATGGTGACCGCCGCCAGCGTGGCGGTGGCGTGGTGGCCGGCAATGACGTTGTCGACGAAGGAGATCAGGCCGGTGGAGACATGGCCCAGCACCAACGGCAGGGCAAGCAGACCGGTCGCGCCGACTTCCTTGCTGAAGCGCGGCGTGGAGGTTGCGGTAGACATGGAAGTACAGAACGCCAACTACGGTTGCGCGCGAAGGGCACAGGCACCGGGTTGCGGGCCGCCATCTTACGGCCAAACGACCCTGCATGGGCGCGAACGTCGGCGGGGTACGGGCGAATGGGTGCGGGCGACGGGGTAGAGTCGACCGTTGGTCGACTGCTCTTGATTCGGGCCGCGCGCCCCCCGCCCATTCCCCATCAGATCCCCGCCGATTCCGAGGCGAATCCCCCGACGCTACTGCCCGGCCTGGCGCTTCAGCCAGCTGTCACGCTCGGCCGCCGGCAGGGCCAGGAACGCGCTGCGCACCGCATCGCGTTCCTGCGGCGGCGTGCGCTGCGCCACCAAGGTCAATTGCGACAATTGTGCAGGGCTGAGCTGGCGCAGCACCGCCAACGCGGCCTCGCGCTGGTCCGGCGGCACGAAGCCGAACAGGCCGTGCAGCTTGGGGAACTGCTGGCCGAGCTGCGGGCCCAGCCGCCAGCCCTCGCGGAAGGCCTGGTCCTGCGCCTGGAACTGTTCGCGCAGCTGCTGTTGCTGGGCGGCCGGCAAGGCGGCAAAGCGCGAGGCGGCCACGCGGATGCGCTCACGCTCACCTTCCGGCAGCGCGCGCCAGGCCGCGTAATCGGCCCGGCGTTGGCGCTGGGCGGCCACATCCAGATGGGCGAAGCCGGCCGGCGATGCAGCATCGACCGCGCTGGCCGGCACCGCCGTGGGTGGTGGCAGGTCCAGGGCATTCGGCGCGGCGGCGGCGCACAGCGGCAGGGCCAGCAGCAGGCCGGCCAGCAGGAACTTATTCATCGGCAGCAGAGGTTTCCAGCGCGGCACCCACCGGCTCGGGGTGGGTCGGTTTGGGTTCGGATTCATCCACCGGCAGCGGACCACCGGCGGCACTCCAGGCATACAGATCGGCGTCGGCCACCAGCGGGTAGTCACGGTCGGCCAGCATCGCGGCATCTTCGGCGGCGTGGCTGTCGACCGCAGCCGATGCCTGCACGTCGGACGGCGGCAGCGATTCCACCGTTACCGGGCCCGCCTCGCCCACCACGCCTTCCGGCAGCGGGGCATCGCTGGCCGTGCGCAGGCCCTGCCAGTGCCTCCAGCCCAACGCGGCCGCCAACAGCATGGCAACGGTGGCCAGCAGGATCAGCGGGCCGCGCCAGCGCGGGCGCGCATTCGGGCGGCGGCGCTTGCCGGCCGCCGGCGTGCGGTCGTCGCGTTCGGGCGCGCGCCAGCCGGGGGTAGGGGGCTGCGTGCTGCTGCCCGGTGCGGCCGGCTGCTGCAACTGCTGCAGGCGCTTGGCCGGCAGGTCGCGGATGCGCAGCTGCACCTGCTCGGCCAGGCCGCGCCAGGCGGCGGCATCGGGCTGGCCGTTGGCATCGCGGGGGCAGGCCGCGGCCAGCAGTTGCTGGTAGCCGTTCTCGTCGGTGTCCAGCACCCGCGTAGCAATGCCTTCGTCCAGGCTGCCGCCCACCCGCAGCAGCAGGGCCAGGCGCGGCACGGGGGCCATGTCGCCCAGTGCGGCCAGCGACGGCGGCCACTGCCCGGCGGACGGCTCACGCAGGGCCTGGCGCTGGCCCAGCAGGGTCCAGAATCGGGTGGGCCACTGCGCCATGGGCAGGTCGCTGGCCACGGCGGCGAAGGCACGCATGACCGCCACCAGGGTCTGCTCGGCACGGGCGGGGTCGCCGCACTGCAGCTCGGCAACCACCAGCGCGCGGCGCTCGACGCCACGCAGGAACGCCGACAGCGCGCCGGCCGCGGTCGAGGAAACAGGGGCGGGCACAGCCGTCATCGGTCACTCCAAAGGTCTGCCAGCATGATAGCGGCAGGCCCTTGGCCGCCGGCAGGGCTTGCGCCCGTGGGCACTTCGTGCTGCAGGTTGTGCACAGCATCAAGACCTGACTTGGGACGACCGGCATGGAGGCGTGAATTCAGCGTGTTTCAGCAATGTTTCACATCGATGTTGTTGATATTCAAGAACTTTTTTATGTGGCTATTTTTTGACCAACGCAACCGTGAGGCCGTCGCCATCGGCTTCCCGGGTCATCGCCGACGGGTAACGCACAAACTTATCCACAGAAGATGTGGATAAGACTGAATCTCTAATAGCCGCCTGTATTTAGGTGACATTTATGAATGCCACGACGCGTCGCGGCAGCGCGGCAACCTGCCATGCGGGCGCGCATGGGCCGTTAAACTGCGTCCATGCCCGTACTGATTCCGACCCTGCAGGTCGCGCTGCCCGTTCCCCTGCCCCGCCTGTTCGACTACCTGGCCCCTGACGGCCAGGCGCCGGCCGATGCGCTGGGCTGCCGGTTGAAGGTGCCCTTCGGCAACCGTGAACTGGTGGGCATGGTGGCTGGCCTGGGCCAGACAGAGGACACGCAGGGGCTGCGCCAGGCGCTGGCCTGGGTGGACCCGCAACCCCTGCTGCAGGGCGAGCTGTGGCACAGCCTGCAATGGCTGGCCCGCTACACCCACGCCCCCTTGGGCGAAGTGGTCAGCACCGCCCTGCCCGGCCCGCTGCGGCACGGCGAGCCGCTGCCCGACACCCATCACTGGGGCTGGCAGCTGACCGACGACGGCCGCACCCAGCGCGACAAACTTCGCGCCGGCAGCCGGCCGCGGCAACTGGCCGAACACCTGGCCGAGGCCGTGGTGGACGAAGACGTGCTGGGCGCCCGCATGCCCGATTGGCGCACGGCGGCCCGCAGCCTGGCCAAGCGCGGCCTGGCCGAGCGGGTGGCGCTGGCCGTGGCCCCGCGCCACGCGCACCCGCTGCCAGGCCCGACATTGAACCCCGACCAGGCCGAGGCCGTGGCTGCGATCACCGCAGCCGATGGCTTCCAGCCGTTCCTGCTGGATGGGGTGACCGGCAGCGGCAAGACCGAGGTCTACCTGCAGGCCATCATCCATTGCCTGGCGCAGGGCCGGCAGGCGCTGGTACTGGTGCCGGAAATCGGCCTGACCCCGCAGACCCTGGCGCGCTTCCGTGGCCGCCTGGGCATTCCGGTGCACGCGCTGCATTCGGGGCTGAACGACAACGAACGCGCACGCGTGTGGGCGGCTGCATCGCGCGGCGAAGCACGGGTGATCGTCGGCACCCGTTCGGCTGTGTTCACGCCGCTGCCGCAGGCCGGTCTGTTGATCGTGGACGAGGAGCACGACGGCAGCTACAAGCAGCAGGACGGCATCCGCTACCACGCGCGCGACTTCGCCCTGGTGCGGGCCAAGGCCCTGGGCATTCCAGTGCTGCTGGGCAGCGCCACGCCGTCACTGGAAACCCTGCACAACACCTACGCCGGCCGCTACGCGCACCTGCGCCTGAAGCAGCGCGCCGGCGATGCACGGCCACCGCGGGTGCGCATCCTGGATGTGCGCAAGCGGCCGCTGCGCGATGGCTTGAGCGACGAAGTGCTGGCCGGCATCGGCGAACACCTGCAGCGCGGCCAGCAGGTGCTGGTGTTCAAGAACCGCCGCGGCTACGCGCCGGTGCTGCTGTGCCACGACTGCGGCTGGACCGCACCGTGCCAACGCTGCGATGCGCCGATGACCGTGCATGGCGGCGGGCGCCGCCTGCAGTGCCATCACTGCGGTGCGCGTCAGCCGGCGCCGCTGGCCTGCCCGGCCTGTGCCAGCCTGGCCCTGCAGCCGCAGGGCATCGGTACCGAGCGACTGGAAGAACATCTGGTCAGCGCCTTCGCCGACTACCCCGTGGTGCGCATCGACCGCGGCACCACCTCACGCCGCGATGCGCTGGAACAGCAGTTGGCGAAACTGGGGGACCAGCCCGGCATCCTGGTCGGCACGCAGATCCTGGCCAAGGGCCACGACCTGCCCAAGCTGACCCTGGTGGTGGTGGTGGGCATCGACGAAGGGCTGTTCTCCGCCGATTTCCGCGCCAGCGAGAAGCTGGCCCAGCAGTTGATCCAGGTGGCTGGGCGCGCCGGCCGCGCGCGCGATCCCGGCGAGGTCTGGCTGCAGACCCATCACCCGGGCCACCCGCTGCTGGAAACCCTGGTGAACGGTGGCTACCACCCCTTCGCGCAGGCCGAACTGAACCAGCGCCAGGCCGCCGGCTTCCCGCCCTTCGCGCACCTGGCACTGATGCGTGCCGAAGCGCAGCAGGTCGAGCATGCCAACGCCTTCCTGCTGGCCGCGCGGCACCTGCTGGGCGAACAGAACGTGGTGGAAGCCTATGGGCCGATGCCGGCGCCGATGCCGCGCCGTGCCGGTTACCAGCGCACGCAGCTGCTGCTGTCGGCGCCGCAGCGGCCGCCCCTGCATGGGGTGCTGGCGCAGCTGGTGCCGCAGCTGTACGCGCTGCCGGAAGCACGTAAGGTGCGCTGGTCGCTGGATGTGGACCCGACGGATCTTTATTGAGGGTTGCGGGGTGCCTCCGCCGGGCATGGCCCGGCGCTACCGCGGTGCCCGCCGGTGTAGGGTCGGAGCCCAATCATCGCGCGCTTACCGCCGTTGGTAGAGTCGAGCTTGCTCGACTGCTGTTGGTCCAGCGCCAAGCGCAGTCGAGCAAGCTCGACTCTACCCCCGCGCGCAGCGGGGGTCGGATCCCACCCGTCGGGTGGGATCCGACCCCGGGCAACGCGCGCTCAGGTCAGCGGCGACATCACGCCGCGCTGGTACGCCGGGCGCTCGCGCAGTCGCGCGTACCACTGCGCCACGTGCGGCAGGTCCGGGCGCTGGATCGGCAGTTCGAACCAGGCGTAGACCAGCGATCCCAGCGGGATGTCGCCCATCGCGAAGCGGTCGCCGGACAGCCACGGCTGCTTGGCCAGGGTGGCATCGGCCATGGCCAGGTATTCGCCGGCACGCACGATGGCCGCGTTGATGCGCGCTTCGTCGCGGTCGGCCGGGGCGGTGCGCATGATGCCCCAGATCAGTTCGGAGTACAGCGGCGCCATGCGCGAGGTGCTCCAGTCCATCCACTTCTCGGCCTGGGCACGTTCCATCGCATCTTCGGCATACAGCGTGCCCAGCGCGTAGCGCGCGCTCAGGTAACGCACGATGGTGTTCGATTCCCACAGCGGCAGGCCGTGGTCTTCGATCACCGGCACCAGGCTGTTGGGGTTCATTGCCAGGTACTCGGCCGACTGCGTGCCGCCGTGGCTGCCGCCCACTTCAATGGATTCATACGGCAGCCCGATTTCCTCGGCACACCACAGCACCTTGCGGACGTTGCTGGAATTGCGGCGGCCCCAGATCTTCAACATGCGTTTGTTCCTTGCCTGCAGCGGTGCGCCACGCTGGCGCGGAGCCGCTACGATACGCCGATCAAACGCACCCTGCTGCGCTACCGGTTCTTCTTCGGCAACGCGCGCACATAGGACGATTTTCCGTCTTTCTTCAGCTCGAACAGACCGATCGCCGCCAGCAGATCGCTGAGCTTTCCGTAACCATAGTTGCGCGGGTCGAACGAAGCCTGGTTGCCGATCTGGCTGCCTACTGGGCCCAGGTGGGACCAACCGTCTTCGCCTTCGGCCGACGACACCGCGCGGCGCAGCATCTTCACCAGGCGGGTATCACTGCGCATTTCGGCGCCGCTCTTGCGCGGGCGGGCTTCATCGCTGGCGATCTGTTCGCTGGCGGCCCGCTCCACGTCGGGCGCGTCGGCATCGGGCACGCTGGCATGGGCTTGGCCCAGGGCTTCCAGATAGGTGAACTTGGAACAGGCGTTGACGAACGGCTCGGGCGTCTTCTTTTCGCCGAAGCCATACACCTTCACCCCGTCGGTCAGCAGGCGCATGACCATGGGCGTGAAGTCGGCATCGCTGGACACGATGGCGAAGCCATCCAGGTTGCGTGCGTACAGCAGGTCCATGGCATCGATCACCATGGCCATGTCCGATGCGTTCTTGCCCTTGCTGTAGGCGAACTGCTGGATGGGGCGGATGGCGTACTCGTGCAGCACGGCCTCCCAGCCCTTCAAGCGCGGGCTCTTCCAGTTGCCGTAGGCGCGGCGCACGTTGGCCACGCCATGGCGGGCCACTTCGGCCAGCACTTCATCAATCTTCGATGCTGGCGCGTTGTCGGCGTCGATCAGCAGGGCAATGCGCTTTTCCGGTTCGGACATGGGTTCCTCGGCGAAGGGGCTGCGGCCTGAACCGAGTATCGCCGATCCCGTTGCGCAGGCATGTGACGTGCGATGATGCCGGGCGACATCCATCCCCTCCGGAGTACGTCGATGAGCCGCGAACCAGTCCCCCACCTGGTCATCATCGGCGGCGGTTTCGCGGGCCTCTGGGCCACCCGTGCCCTGGCGCGCGAACGGATCAGGATCACCCTGGTCGACCGCCGCAACCACCACCTGTTCCAACCCCTGCTGTACCAGGTCGCCACCGCGGGCCTGTCCGCACCCGATATCGCCGCGCCGCTGCGGCATATCCTGGGCCACCAGCGCAACGTGGAAGTGCGCCTGGGCGAAGTGGTGGGCATCGAAAAACAGGCCCGCCAGATCACCCTGGCCGATGGCAGCACGCTGGGCTATGACAGCCTGTTGCTGGCCACCGGCGCCACCCATGCCTACTTCGGCAATGACCAGTGGGCCGCCGATGCGCCGGGCCTGAAGACGCTGGACGATGCGATCGCCCTGCGCCGCAAGCTGCTGCTGGCCTTCGAGCGTGCCGAAGCCGAGCCAGACCCGGAGAAAAAAGCCGCCTGGCTGAGCTTCGCCGTGGTGGGTGGTGGCCCCACCGGTGTGGAACTGGCCGGTACGCTGGCCGAGATCGCCCGCCACACCCTGCGAAACGAGTTCCGCCATATCGATCCGGCCAGCGCCAAGGTGCGGCTGGTGGAAGCCGGCCCGCGCGTGCTGTCCTCGTTCCCGGAAGTGCTTTCGCTGAAGGCACGCCGGCAGCTGGAAAAGCTGGGCGTGGAAGTGCTGACCGGCACCCCGGTCAGTGATATCGACAGCCAGGGGTTCAAGCTGGGCGACCAGTTCGTGCCCGCGCGCACGGTGGTGTGGGCCGCTGGCGTGGCCGCCTCACCGCTGGCAAAGACCCTGGACGTACCGCTGGATCGCGCCGGCCGGGTGCAGGTGCAGCCGGACCTGACCCTGCCCGGCCACCCCGAACTGTTCGTGGCCGGCGATCTGGCCGCCGTCAGCCAGGCCGATGGCCGCCCCGTGCCCGGCGTGGCACCGGCCGCCAAGCAGATGGGCAAGCACGTGGCCGAAACCATCCGCGCGCGCCTGCACGGCAAGACCGAGCCGGGAGCGTTCAAGTACGCCGACTACGGCAACCTGGCCACCATCGGCCGCATGGCCGCGATCGTGCACCTGGGCAAGCTGCAGCTGTCAGGCATCCTGGCCTGGTGGTTCTGGCTGGCCGCGCACGTGTTCTTCCTGATTGGCTTCCGCAACCGCATCGTGGTGCTGTTGAACTGGGCCGTGGCGTATTGGAGCTACCAGCGCAGCGCGCGCATCATCTTCGGTGATGATCAGGACGACCGGCGCCCGAAATAACGTGCAAGAAAGCGGGGTCGGATCCCTTTCCGCAGGAAAGGGCTCTGACCCCATCCACGCATGGCGTGGCTCTACTCTGCCTTCGGCTTGGGATACCACAGCGCGTTGACGATGACCCAGCGCTGGTCGAAACGGCCCATGTGGAAGTAGTCGACGAACCACGGGGTTTCCAACCGCACCGCGGCCGCATTGCCGGTCACATCGAGCACCGTGCAGCGGCGGTCCCACTGCTCCTTCGGCGTCTTCAGTGCGCCCTGCCGAGTCAGCGAAACCAGTTCTTCCTTCGACATCCGGCGCAGGCCCAGGCGTTCGTCGGGCGTATCGCCCAGCACGGCGCGCTTGGCCAGGTCCGGATGCAGCGCGCGGGCGACACGCTGCGGGTCGCCCTCCAGTTGCCCGTCCACGTAGTCATGGCAGGTCGCTTCGATGGCCGCGAGGGTGGCGGGGTCGGCGGTAGGGCTGGTGGCTGCAGCGACAGCGAACAACAGGGCAACGGTGGACATGGGTGTCTCCAGCGCTGGGCGTGTGGCGATGGTGGCATGGTTGGGACGCCCCATCCACGCATGGCGTGGATCTACAGGATCGCGGCCTGCAGCCACGCCAGCTTGCGTTCGCGCGGCTGCTGCTTGAGCTGCCATTCGGCGCGCGAGGCGGCCGCGCGGTCGGGGTACTCGCGCACGGCCAGGATCTGCAGCGGCGGACGCGCCCGGGTATAGCGCGCCCCCTTCCCGGCCTGGTGGGCGGCGAACCGGGCCGCCACGTCGGTGCTGATGCCGGCGTAGTAACTGCCGTCGCGGCATTCAAGCAGGTACAGGAACCACGGGCGGGGGGACGGGGCCATGGGCTCGATTATGCCGTGCTGCACTGCAGCGGATATACTGGCGCCCGAATGCAGGAGAGAGGCGCCGCGCTGGCGCCCGCCGAAGGCGCAGGCTCCCATGATCGCTCAGGCCGGTGGGCTGGAATCCCACCAACCATGCATTCGACACGCCGAGCTGGAGAGAGGTCGCCGGGCACGCCCGCCGCGATCCGCCGAAGGGGCACGCGGTTCATCCCGCTGAACTCTCAGGCAAAAGGACAGCGGGAGCGGCACCGGTCATCGTCATTCCGTCATTGCGCAGGCAGTGGCGGTATACGCGCATGGCCGGCCCCACCGCGCCCGGAGCCTGACCCATGCTGCTGTCCATCATCTACCTGATCGCCATTTCCGCCGAAGCCATGACCGGCGCCCTGTCTGCAGGCCGCCGCCGCATGGATCTGTTCGGCGTGGTCATGATTGCCTGTGTAACCGCCCTCGGCGGTGGTTCGCTGCGCGACATCCTGCTGGGGCATTACCCGCTGGGCTGGGTGAAGCATCCGGAGTACCTGGCCTTCACCGTGTGTGCGGCGCTGATCGCCACCTGGGTGGCGCGCTGGATGCACCACTTCCGCCGCACCTTCCTGGTGCTTGATGGCCTGGGTCTGATCGCGTTCACGCTGATCGGCTGCTCGATCGCGCGCGAGGCCGGCCACGCGATGCCGATCGTGCTGATCGCCGGCATGCTGACCGGCGCCTTCGGTGGCGTGCTGCGCGACATCCTCTGCAACGAAGTGCCGCTGATCTTCCAGAAGGAGCTGTACGCGATCATTTCGCTGCTGACCGGTGCGGTGTATCTGCTGTTGCTGCACTGGGGCGTGGCCGACGCCACCGCGATCCTGTGCTGCCTGGGCGGTGGCTTCGCGCTGCGCCTGCTGGCGATCCATTACCGGTGGGAAATGCCCAAGTTCGTGTACCACGACGAAGTGCATTGAGCAGTTCGTAGAGTCGAGCCATGCTCGACTGCCGTGCTTCGTAGAGTCGAGCTTGCTCGACTGCTGTGCTTCGTAGAGTCGAGCTTGCTCGACTGCTCCCGGCAAAAGCAGTCGAGCAAGCTCGACTCTACGAATCCAGGCCACATCAAGCATCCCCGCACACCCCACGCATCCAAGCCCCGCCAAGCAGCCCCGCACACCCCACACATCCAGGCCCCGCCAGGCATCACCGCACACCGCACACATCCAGGCCCCGCCAGGCATCACCGCATGCGGCGCACACCCGCACGCCCACGCCATGACCTTGGTCATGCGGCAATCGGCAGGCTGATTGGCTACCATGGGCGCCCCGTCGCACGCGCGACGGCATCCAGCCACGCCGCGCTGCGGCCCCGCCAGACAACTCCCCTCCCCCGCTGCCCGCGGCGCACGATGCGCGAGCGGGCGTACATGTCCCTGCGCGTGCGCAGGGCGCAGGATGCCCCATGTCCGCTGTCGAGTCGCCCCGTAGCACCCCGCCCCGTTTCCGTCGCGCGTGGCTGATCGCCGCCTTGCTCGTGGCCGCCGCCGCGCTGGCCTGGTGGGCCTGGCCGCGGACCGATGCGAGCACAGCCGCCAGCAGCCCGGGCAAGACGGTACCGGTGCGCGTGGCGCGGGCCAGCGCCGAGCCGCTGGTACTGCGCCTGAAAGCGGTGGGCACGGTCACTCCGCTGCACAGCGTGGTGGTGCGCAGCCGCGTGGACGGCGAGCTGATGCGCCTGCACTTCCAGGAAGGCCAGCAGGTGAAGGCCGGCGATCTGCTGGCGCAGATCGACCCGCGCCCGTACGAAGTGAAGCTGGCGCAGGCACAGGGCACCCAGCAGCAGAACCTGGCGGAACTGGAAAACGCCGAACGCCAGTTGCAGCGCTATCGCGAACTGCAGCGCCAGCACTTCGTCTCGGCACAGGAACTGAGCGACCAGCAGAGCAAGGTGCGCCAGCTGCAGGGCCGACGCATCAGCGACCAGGCCTCCGTGGACGAAGCGCGCCTGCAGCTGCAGTACACCCGCATCATCGCCCCGGTAAGCGGCCGCGTGGGCCTGCGCCGTCTGGACGTGGGCAACCTGGTGCAGGCCAGCGATGCCGAAGGCCTGGTCACCCTGGCCCAGACCGCGCCGATCAGCGTGCTGTTCACCGTGCCCGAACCGGAACTGCCGGCGCTGCTGGATGCGGTACAGGCACAGCCGGCGCTGGCCGTGGAAGCCTGGAACCGCGAAGAACGCACGCAGCTGGCGCACGGCGCGCTGTCCAGCGTGGACAACCGCATCGACACCGCCACCGGCACGTTGAAGCTGCGCGCGCAGTTCGACAACGCAGACCAGGCCCTGTTCCCGAACCAGTTCGTCAACGTGCGCCTGCAGCTGGGCGAACACCCGGCGCTGCTGATTCCCGATGCCGCCGTGCAGTTCGGCAGCCAGGGCAACTACGTGCACATCGTCGACAAGGACAACAAGGCGCAACGCCGCACCGTGGTGCTGGGCCCGGCCGATGATGGCCGCGTGGCCGTGCGCTCGGGGCTGCAGGCCGGCGACCAGGTGGTGATCGAAGGCATCGACGGCCTGGAAGATGGCACCGCGGTGGAGATCGTGGCCGAACCCGCCGCGCAGGCGAAGGCGGCCAAGGCTGGCGCATGAACCTGTCGCGCCCCTTCATCCTGCGCCCGGTCGCCACCACGCTGCTGATGGTGGCGCTGCTGCTGTCCGGCGTGCTGGCCTACCGGCTGCTGCCGGTGGCCGCGTTGCCGCAGGTGGACTACCCGATCATCCAGATCACCACGCTGTATCCGGGCGCCAGCCCGGAACTGACCACGCGCACCATCACCGCGCCGCTGGAGCGCCAGCTCGGGCAGATTCCCGGCCTGAAACAGCTGTCGTCCACCAGCTCCGGCGGGGCCTCGGTCATCACCCTGCAGTTCGGCCTGGACGTGTCGCTGGGGGTGGCCGAGCAGGACGTGCAGGCGGCCATCAACGCCGCCGGCAGCTTCCTGCCGGACGATCTGCCGGTGCCGCCGGTGTACCGCAAGGTGAACCCGGCCGACACGCCCATCATCACCCTGGCGGTGACCTCGCAGGGCCTGTCGCTGCCGCAGGTGCATGACCTGGTCGACACCCGCATCGCCCAGCGCCTGGCGCAGCTGCCCGGCGTCGGCCTGGTCAGCCTGGCCGGTGGCCAGCGGCCTGCGGTGCGCATCCAGGTGAACCCGGCTGCGCTGGCCGCCAACAACCTGGGCATGGACCACATCCGCACCGCGATCGCCGCAGCCAACGTCAACCTGCCCAAGGGCAGTTTCGATGGCCCGATCCGCGCGGTGATGCTCGATGCCAACGACCAGATGCGCAGCGTCGATGAGTACCGCGCGCTGGTGCTGGCCTGGCGCGAGGGCGCGCCGCTGCGCCTGGGCGACGTGGCGACCATCACCGATGGCGCCGAGAACCGCCAGCTGGCCGCCTGGAGCGGCACCACGCCGGCGGTGCTGGTGAACATCCAGCGCCAGCCCGGTGCGAACGTGATTGCCGTGGTCGAGCAGGTGCGCACGCTGCTGCCGCAGCTGCAGGCCACGCTGCCGGCCGGCGTGCAGATGAACGTGCTGAGCGACCGCACCGAATCGATCCGCGCCTCCGTGCGCGGCGTGCAGAAGGAACTGGTGCTGGCCATCGGTCTGGTGGTGCTGGTCACCTGGGTGTTCCTGCGCAACCTGCCGGCCACGCTCATTCCCAGCGTGGCGGTGCCGCTGTCGCTGATCGGCACCTTCGCGGTGATGCTGCTGGCCGGCTACTCGCTCAACAACCTCACGCTGATGGCGCTGACCATCGCCACCGGCTTCGTGGTGGACGATGCCATCGTGATGCTGGAGAACATCGCCCGCCACCTGGAAGAAGGCGAAAGCCCGCAGGAAGCGGCGCTGAAGGGCGCCGCCGAGATCGGCTTCACCCTGGTGTCGCTGACCGTGTCGCTGATCGCAGTACTGATCCCACTGCTGTTCATGGCCGACCTGGTGGGCGCGCTGTTCCATGAGTTCGCGGTGACGCTGGCGGTGGCGATCGGCATTTCGCTGCTGGTGTCGCTGACGCTGACACCGATGCTGTGTGCGCGGTTCCTGAGGCCGCATGCGAAGGGGTCAGAGTCCCAGGGGGATCTGACCCCGGTGGCTGAGGGGTCGGATCCCCGTGGGGCTCCGACCCCATCCCCGCCGAAGCGCGATGTGTTCGACCGCATCATCGCCATCTACGACCGCCAGCTGCATTGGGTGCTGCAGCGCCAGCCGCTGATGCTGCTGGCCACCGTGGCCACGCTGGCGCTGACCGTGGCGCTGTACTTCGCCGTGCCCAAGGGTTTCTTCCCGGTGCAGGACGCCGGCCTGGTGCAGGGCATCAGCGAAGCGCCTCAGGCGATCTCGTTCCAGGCCATGCGCGAGCGGCAACTGGCACTGGCCGAGGCCATCGAGGCCGATCCAGCGGTGGCCAGCCTGTCTTCGTACATCGGCGTGGACGGCAACAATGCCACGCTCAACACCGGCCGCCTGCTGATCGAACTGAAGCCACACGGCGACCGCGATGCCGCCGACGTGGTGATGGCGCGCCTGCAGCAGCGCGTGGCGAAGATTCCCGGCATCACCCTGTACCTGCAACCGGTGCAGGAACTGGGCATCGAAGACCGCATCAGCCGCACCCAGTACCAGTTCACCCTGACCACGCCGGAACAGCAGACGCTGGAAATCTGGACGCCGCGGCTGCTGCAGGCCCTGCGCCAGCAGCCGGCGCTGCGCGATGTGGCCAGCGACCTGCAGATGCAGGGCCGGCAGGCGCGGGTGAACATCGACCGCGATGCCGCCGCACGCCTGGGCGTAAGCGTGGAAGCGGTGGCCGATGCGCTGTACGACGCCTACGGGCAGCGGCAGATTTCCACCATCTTCACCCAGGCCAGCCAGTACCGCGTGGTGCTGGAGGCCGATCCGGCACGACAGCCCGGCCCCGAGGCGATCAGCGGCCTGCGCGTGCGCAACAGCGCCGGCCAGACCGTACCGCTGGGCGCGGTGGCGCGGGTGGAACTGGGGCCCGCCGCCCTGCTGCGCAACCACGTGGGCCAGTTCCCGGCGGCCACGCTGTCGTTCAACCTGGCGCCGGGCGCCTCGCTGGGCGAAGGCGTTGCCGCGGTGCAGGCCGCACGTGCGGCCATCGCGCTGCCGGCCAGCATCGAACTGCGCCTGCAGGGCGCCGCGGCGGCGTTCAGCAGTTCACTGTCGTCCACGCTGTGGCTGATCCTGGCTGCGGTGGTGGTGATGTACATCGTGCTGGGCGTGCTCTACGAGAGCTTCGTGCACCCGATCACCATCCTGTCCACCCTGCCCTCGGCCACGGTCGGTGCATTGGCCGCGCTGTGGGTGAGCGGCCGCAGCCTGGACCTGATCGCCGTCATCGGCATCGTGCTGCTGATCGGCCTGGTGAAGAAGAACGCGATCATGATGATCGACTTCGCACTGGACGCGCAGCGCACGCGTGGCATGACCCCGCGCGAGGCGATCCACCAGGCCGCGCTGCTGCGTTTCCGTCCGATCCTGATGACCACCTTGGCGGCACTGTTCGGTGCGGTACCGCTGATGCTGGCCACCGGTTCGGGCGCAGAACTGCGGCAGCCGCTGGGGTGGGTGATGGTGGGCGGCCTGCTGGTCAGCCAGGTGCTGACCCTGTTCACCACGCCGGTGATCTACCTGGCCTTCGACCGCCTGCAACGCGGTCGCTCGGCGGCCGCCACCGGCGCTGCCGAGGCGCGCGCATGAGCCCCATCGCGCGCCTGGCCCAGGCCTGCGTGCAACGACCGGTGGCCACGATCCTGCTGGCCGTGGCGCTGGTGCTGGCCGGTCTGCTGGCGCTGCGCTTGCTGCCGGTAGCACCGCTGCCGCAGGTGGATTACCCGGCCATTGAAGTGAGCGCCAGCCTGCCCGGCGCCTCGCCCGAATCGATGGCCGCCACCGTGGCCACGCCACTGGAACGTGCGCTGGGCAGCCTGCCCGGCATCTCGCGCATCGATTCGGCCAGCACCCAGGGGCAGACCTCGGTGGAGCTGAAGTTCGTGCTCGGCCGCGATATCGACGAAGCCGCGCGCGAAGTGCAGGCGGCGATCAACCTGGCGCGCGGGCAGTTGCCCAGTGGCATGCCGGGCATGCCGCAGTACCGCAAGGTGAATCCCTCGCAGGCGCCGATCCTGGCGCTGGCGCTGACCTCGGACACGCTGCCGCCGGGCCAGCTCTACGACCTGGCCTCCACCGTGCTGGCGCAGAAACTGTCCCAGGTACCGGGCGTGGGCGAAGTGCAGGTGGGCGGCAGCGCATTGCCCGCGGTGCGCGTATCGCTGGACCCGAACGCACTGAACCATGCCGGCCTGGCGCTGGAGGACGTGGCCCAGGCCATCGCACGTGCCAATGCCGTGCGCCCGCTGGGCGCGGTGGGCGATGACCGCCAGCAGTGGCAGCTGGAAGCGCCGCTGCAGCTGCGCCAGGCCGCGCAGTACCAGCAACTGGCGCTGAAGGTCAGCGATGACCGCACGCTGCGGCTGGGCGATGTGGCGGTGGTTGCCGATGGGGTGGAAGACCGCTACGCCAGCGGTTTCCACAATGAACGCCCGGCCGTGCTGCTGATCGTCAGCCGCCAGCCCGGCGCCAACATCATCGCCACCGTCGATGCCATCCAGGCGCAGCTGCCGCAACTGCATGCACTGCTGCCCACCAGTGTGGACATGCGCCTGGTGATGGACCGCTCGCCGGTGATCCGCGCCACCCTGCACGAAGCCGAGCTGACCCTGGTGCTGGCCATCGTGCTGGTGGTGCTGGTGGTGCTGGCCTTCCTGGGCCACTGGCGTGCCGCGCTGGTGCCCAGCGTGGCCATTCCGGTGGTGCTGTTCGGTACCCTGGCGCTGATTGCGCTGATGGGGTTCTCGCTCAACACGCTTTCGCTGATGGCGCTGATCGTGGCCGCGGTGCTGG
Organism: Stenotrophomonas sp. ZAC14D2_NAIMI4_6; assembly: GCF_003086875.1. Lineage (NCBI taxonomy): Bacteria > Pseudomonadati > Pseudomonadota > Gammaproteobacteria > Lysobacterales > Lysobacteraceae > Stenotrophomonas > Stenotrophomonas sp. ZAC14D2_NAIMI4_6. The sequence goes on from NZ_CP025996.1 coordinate 3,886,300, forward strand.
TGGTGGACGATGCCATCGTGGTGCTGGAAAACATCGCCCGCCACCGCGAGCTGGGCGCCGACCGCTGGCAGGCCGCCGTGCGCGGCGCCTCGGAAGTGGGTGCCACCCTGCTGTCGATGAACCTGGCGCTGGCCGTGGTATTCGTCTCCATCCTGTTCCTGGATGACTTCGTGGAACGGCTGTTCCGCGAATTCTCGCTCACCCTGGTGGCGGCAATGGGCGTGTCGGTAGTGGTGGCCCTGAGCCTGGTGCCGATGCTGTGCGCGCGCCTGTTCGTGGACGATGCGCAGCACACCTCGCGCTGGCAGCACGGCAGCAATGCGCTGTTTGAACGCGTGCGCACGGCCTACCTGCGCACCCTGCAGGCCAGCCTGCGGCAGCTGCGCTGGCCCCTGCTGGCGTTCGTGGTGGTCATCGCGCTCAATGCGTGGCTGTTCCAGCAGGTGCCCAAGGGCGTTGTGCCCAAGCAGGACACCGCACAGCTGCGCGGCTTCGCGCGCGGCGATGACGGCCTTTCGTTCCAGGCCATGCAGCCGAAGATCGATGCCTACCGCGCGCTGCTGCTGTCCGACCCGGCCATCGAGGACATCATCGGCTATATCGGTGGCAGCAACGGGGTCAACAACGCCTTCATCATGATCAAGATGAAGCCGCTGGCCGAGCGCAAGGTGTCCAGCCAGGACGTGATCGACCGCCTGCGTGCGCGCCTGCCGCAGCTTCCCGGCGGCAACCTGTACCTGTGGGTAGACCAGGACATCCGCCTGGAAGGCGGTGGCAGCAGCGGCCAGTACGAATTCCAGCTGCTGTCGGCCGACATGGCGCCGCTGCGCGAGTGGGCACCGAAGGTAGCCGCAGTACTGCGCGCCCTGCCCGAGCTGGTGGACGTGGAAGCGCAGGGCGAAGCCGGCATGCGCCAGGTGGTGCTGGATATCGACCGGGAAGCGGCCGCACGCCACGGCGTGGACCTTCGCACCGTGGCCAACATGCTCAACAACTCCTTCAGCCAGCGCCAGGTCGCCACCCTGTATGACAGCCTGAACCAGTACCGGGTGGTGATGGAACTGGATCCGAAGCACACCCAGGACCCGGGCACGCTGGCGCGCCTGCAGGTGATCGACGGCAACGGCCAGCGCATTCCACTTTCCAGCATCGCCAGCTGGCGTTACGGCATGGCACCGGACCGCATCTACCACAGCGAACAGTTCGCCTCGATCTGGATCGAATTCGCGCTGGCACCGGGGGTTGGACTGGAACAGGCCACGCAGGCCATCAACACGGCCATGGCGCAGTTGATGCTGCCGCGTTCGGTGCAGGCCAAGCTGTCCGGCGAAGCGGGCGGCCTGGACAGCCTGCGTTCGCGCCAGTTGTGGCTGGTGCTGGGCGCCACGCTGGCGGTCTACCTGGTGCTGGGCGTGCTGTACGAGAGTTTCCTGCAACCGCTGGTGATCCTGTCCACGCTGCCATCGGCCGGCATCGGTGCGCTGCTGGCGCTGTGGCTGTTCGGCAACGAACTGAACCTGATCGCCTTGCTCGGGCTGTTCCTGCTGGTGGGCGTGGTGATGAAGAACACGATCCTGCTGGTGGACTTCGCGCTTGCGGGCGAGCGGCGCGGTCTGAGCGCGCAGGATGCGGTGATGGAGGCGGCACGACTGCGCCTGCGGCCGATCCTGATGACCTCGCTGGCGGCACTGCTGGGCACGCTGCCGCTGATGCTGACCAATGGCGAGGGCTGGGAACTGCGGCAGCCGCTGGGCATCGCGATCGTGGGCGGGTTGCTGGTCAGCCAGTGGCTGACGCTGTACACGACGCCGGCGATGTATCTGGCGTTGGCGAGGATTCGCGGCGGGCGGTGAACGCGGTCGGGCAAATCATCCACGCATGGCGTGGATCTACCGCGGCCCGCCCGGCTGCGTAGCGTCGAGCTTGCTCGACTGCCTTTCGCGATGGATCAACAACAGTCGAGCATGGCTCGACGCTACAGAAGAGCGATATCACCACCCCGGCGATGTACCTGGCGCTGTCGCACTTACGCAGCGCCAGGCGCATCGCCGGTGCGGACGGGTCGGTCTCCAACTCCGACCGACCCTGATCGCGGCCGCACCCCCGCAGGCGCTGGCCGCCATCCACACACGTGCCGCACTCAAGCGGCTTCGGACACCTTCACTTCACGGCGGGCGCGCACGGCAGCGGCCAAGCGCTCCAGCACCTGCACGGTGGTGTCCCAATCAATACAGCCATCGGTGATGCTCTGGCCGTAGACCAGCGGCTGGCCTTCCACCAGTTCCTGGCGGCCGCCGACCAGGTGGCTTTCCACCATCACGCCGACAATGCGCTGCTCGCCGTCTTCCAACTGGGTGGCGATGTCCTCGATCACCTTCGGCTGGTTGTCCGGATTCTTCAGGCTGTTGGCGTGGCTGGCATCGATCATCAGACGGGTCGGCAGCTTGGCCTTGGCCAGCGCCTGGCAGGCCTCGCCCACGCTGGCCGCATCGTAGTTCGGCTGCTTGCCGCCACGCAGGATCACATGGCAATCCGGGTTGCCGGTGGTGGACACAATGGCCGTGCCGCCCTGCTTGGTGACCGACAGGAAGTGATGCGGATTCGAAGCCGCGCCCACCGCATCGGCGGCAATCTTCACGTTGCCGTCGGTACCGTTCTTGAAGCCCACCGGGCACGACAGCCCCGAGGCCAGTTCGCGGTGCACCTGGCTTTCGGTGGTGCGTGCGCCGATGGCGCCCCAGGCGACCAGATCGGCAATGTACTGCGGCGAGATCACATCGAGGAACTCGACGCCGGCCGGCAGGCCCAGCTTGTTGATGTCGCGCAGCAGGCCGCGGGCGATGCGCAGGCCCTTGTCGATCTTGAAGCTGCCATCCAGGTCCGGGTCGTTGATCAGGCCCTTCCAGCCCACGGTGGTGCGCGGCTTCTCGAAGTACACGCGCATGACGATTTCCAGTTCGCCGGCCAGCGCATCGCGCAGGGGCTTCAGGCGCTGGGCGTACTCGATGGCTGCGTGCGGATCGTGGATCGAGCACGGGCCAACCACCACGGCCAGGCGGTCGTCACGGCCGTGCAGGATCTGGTGCAGGGCCGCGCGCGAGGCGCTGACGGTGTCGGACGCTTCATCGTCGCAGGGCAGCATGGCCAGCAGCTGGGCAGGCGGTGTGAGCGGTTCGATGGTGCGGATACGCAGGTCGTCGGTGTGCGGGGGCATGGCGGGGGGTCTCTACGGAAGGTGGGGGTCCGCAGCGTGGCGACAAGAAAAAAGCCGCCAGGTTCGCTGGCGGCTTTCGGGAATGCGTCTGAAGGTTTCTTCAGGGTGAGCGCAGTCCTTCCTCCGCCGGGGGCTTCGGAAAGTAATACCAATAAAAGTTGGCGTGGGCTGCGTTCATGGGATGTATTGATAACACAGGGTTTTGGCGGGTGCCAACTGTTTCATTCGCAACTGGGGCTGCGGTTCAGCCGCGCTGGCACTATCGCTTGCCGTGTACCTCCAGGTCCAGCAGCAGGCCTTCGTGGATATCCACCCAGCGCTCCACCACGCGGTCCAGCTCCAACCGGGCTTCGTCCAGTTGTTCGGGGTTGAGCAGGGAGCGTGCGGTGTAGAGATCGGACACCAGCCGGCGCAGGGTCGATTCCAGGATGGCCACCGACGGACCCTCCACGCCCGGCAACTGCAATGCCGGGCTGTCGCCAAGGGTTCCGTACAGCGTGACCTGGAGCTTGCTCTGCATGATCGACTTCCCTGCGGGTGGACATGGGCAGTCGCCATGTTTACCCCGAATTGATGACATGCGCATGTGCCGCGATGGTCCGGGCGGGTTGGGGCTGGGTAGAGTCGAGCTTGCTCGACTGACACAGACAGCAGTCGAGCAAGCTCGACTCTACGAAAAGCAGAAGCGGACAGCAGTCGAGCAAGCTCGACTCTACAACTTCGTGAGCGAGCGTTGGGCGCGGGTGCGGATGTACGCATTGGCGCTGCTGGCGTGCTCGCGCTGCCAGCGGTCGCACAGTTCGCGCAGCCAGTGCGGCTGGGTCTTGCCGGCATCGTTCAGCCAGTTGCCTACCGAGTCCTGCACGTAGCGTTCGGGGTCGTTGGCCAGTGCTTCCAGCAACGGCAGCGCGTGCTCTGGCTGTTGCTTGAACACGGCGATGTGCGTGGCCCACACCCCGCGTGGGCGCAGTGCTTCGCAGGCATAGCGGCGCAGGCAGGGCGAGGCCTCCCGGGTCCAGGGCAGCAACAGCTGCAGCGCCTGCAGCGGGGCCGCGACCAGATCGGCACGCACCGCCAGCCATGCCCATTCGCGCACCCCAAAATGCGCGTCGTCGGCCAGCGGGCGCATGGCCTGCAGCTTGTCGGGCAAGGTGAGCGTGTGATCACTGCCAATCAGGTAGCAGGCCCAGCCACGCACGGTGTCCGAGGGATGCGACTGCCATTGCGCGGCTGCGCCCTGCCCGGCTTCGCGCAGCAGCACTGCGGCCAGCGCCATGCGCTGGGTGATGCCCTTGCTGGCGGCATCGTGCATGCGCTGCAGCGCGTATTCGGGAACATCCGCAACGGCACGCAGCAGTGCTGCGAAATCCACCGCAAGGCATTCGGCCAGGTGCGTACTGGCCCTGGCGCCGCTATCCAGCTCACGTTGCCGCGTGGGGCTGATCACCGTGCTCATGGCTGGGACGAACGGCCGCTGTCGGTGTGCTGCCAGGCCTTGGCCAGCAACCGCGAAAGCTGCACCTGCTCCGCGCCATCCAGGCCATCGAACAGACCGCCTATCCATTGCGTGTGCTGGTTGAACAGATCGTCGGCCAGGCGCTTGCCGCGCTCGGTCAGCACGATCTGCAGGCGGCGCCCGTCTTCGGCGTCGCTGCGTCGCTGCAGCAGCCCCTCGCGCTGCAACCCGTCCAACAGACCACTGATGGTGGCGCGGCTGACCCCGGCGCGTTCGGCCAGTTCATGCGGCGGCAACGTGCCGCCGGCGCCGTGCAGCAGAAACAGCACGATGAAACGTCCTTCGCTGAGCCCATGCGGGGCCAGCCGCGTGGCGCAGTCGCGGTCGATCGCGGCCGATACGGAGAGCAGCTGGAAGCACAGGCGCAGCTGGGCCAGGTTGGCGTGGCCGCGGCGGGTGGCTTCTTCTATCAGCGCGATGTGTTTGGCTTCCAGCACTCTGCTCGCCCATGTGATTAGGCGGCTAATTATATTGATGAAAGAGCGGGTGATGCAAGACCTGGCGGTAGAGTCGAGCTTGCTCGACTGAAGCAAACAGCAGTCGAGCAAGCTCGACTCTACGAACAGCGGGAGCAAACAGCAGTCGAGCAAGCTCGACTCTACGAACGGCAGGAGCAGAAGCAGTCGACGCTACCGGGGCAGGTGCAGGCGGGCAATCAGGCCGCCGCCTTCGCGGTCCAGCAGCTGCAGGGAACCGCCGTGGTGGCGGGCGGCATTGGCGGCCACGGCCAGGCCCAGGCCGGTGCCTCCGGTGGCGCGGCTGCGCGAGGTTTCGCTGCGCTGGAAGGGCTGCAGCAGGCGCTGACGATCTGCGGTGGGAATGCCGGGGCCGCGATCCATCACGTCCAGTTGCAGCGTTTGGTCGCACGGCACGGCACGCAGTTCCACCGCGCCCGCGTAGCGGCTGGCATTGTCGATCAGGTTGTCCAGCGCGCGCCGCAGCAGCAGGGCGTCGGCACGGCACGGCAGGATCGCGGGCAGCACTGCCGTCAGGTCGACACCGCGCAGCCGCGCCGCCTGCACGCAGTCGTCCAGCAGCGGCGCGATGTCCATCAGCTGCAGCTGCGATGGCTGCAACTCGCCGCGGGCGTAGTCCAGTACCTGCTCGATCATGGCGTTCATGCGCTCGATGTCGGCCACCATGCGTTCGGCCTGTGCGGGCGGTGCGAAGTCCGCGCGCAGGCGCAGGCCGGTCAGCGGCGTGCGCAGGTCGTGTGCCACGGCGGCCAGCATGCGGGTCATCTGCTGCGCCTGCTCACGCAGGCGGGTGCGCCCTGCATCCAGCGCGATGGCCAGCATCTGCACTTCGCGCGGCCCATCGTCGGGCAGCGGCGTCTGCGCGTGCAGGTCCAGCGTGGCGCTGGCCTCGGCCAGCCGACGCAGCGGACGGCCCAGCCGCACCGCCGCCCAGGCGGCCAGCGGTGCCAGCAGCACGGTGCCGCCGAGCAGGGCCAGCAGTACCTGCCTGCGCCACGCAGCCAGATCGCTGTAGGCGCTGCTGACCACGCGCCAGCGCCCATCGGCCTGCTGCACGGCCAGTTCGAACGGCGGCCAGGGCAGACTGGCCAGCACCTGCTGCGCGGCCCGCAGCACGGCGGCATCGCCATCGCGCCCCTGCTCGCCGCCGGCGGCCACCACATGGACATCCGGCGGCCGGTTGTTGCCCGCCCAGACCAGGCGCACCTGCTGCGCGGGCTGCTGCAGGCCGTCCATTGCCAGCGCCTGCAGGCGCGCATGGCCGGTACCGGATGGGGCCTGCGCGCGCACGTCCACGCGCAGGCCTACGCTGTCGGCCGCACGCTCGCCGCGCAGCACCTGCATGGCTTGGTCCAGCCGCATCTGTGGCGCCGCCGGGCGCGGCAACCAGCCGACCACCGCCATGCTGACTGCAGTGGCCAGCAGCAGGCTGCTGAGCGCCAGCAGGGCGATCCAGCGCGCGGTGCTCCATCGCGGCCTCACAGCCGTTGCACCGTCGCACCGAAGCGATAGCCCTCACCGCGCAGGGTCTGCACCAATCCTTCGGCATCGCCGGCGGCCTGGGCCAGTTTGCGGCGCAGGCGGCTGATGGCCAGATCGACGGCGCGGTCAACGCTGTCGCTGTCATCACCACGGGTCAGCTGCATCAGTTGCTCGCGGTCCAGCACCCGGCCGGGCCGCTCGGCCAGCGCCTGCAGCAAGGAAAATTCGCCGCGGCTGAGCACGACCTCGGCGCCGTCTGGTGCCAGCAGGCGGCGCTGCTCGGGCAGCAGGCGCCAGCCAGCAAAGCGCAGCTCGATGGGGGTCTGTGCGTGCAGTTTTTCCTGCCGGCGCAGCAGTGCGCGCACCCGCGCCAGCAGTTCGCGTGGGTCGAACGGTTTGCCCAGGTAATCATCGGCGCCCATTTCCAGCCCGATCACGCGGTCGGGCGCACTGCCCATGGCCGACAGCATCAGGATCGGAATGGCCCGCGACTGCAGCCGGCGGCACACCGACAGGCCGTCTTCGCCGGGCATCATCCAGTCCAGGATGATGGCGTCGGGGCGCTCGACCTGCAGCATCACGTCCATGGCCGCGGCATCGGCCGCCACGCGCACGCGGTAACCGTGCAGCAGCAGATGGTCGGCGATGGCATCGCGGATGCTGGCATCGTCATCCACGACGAAAAGGGTGGCGGTAGCATTCATGCAGCCAGTATGACGGCGCTGTGTATCGGCCCGGTATCAGCAGCGACATACCGGCAACACGCGCCTGCGGCGAAATGGCCACTCGTTCCCGAGGAATACACCGATGCGCCTGGCCCTGCTCCCACTACTGCTCACCGCCCTGCCTGCCCTGGCCGAGCCCCCTGCCCTGCACAGCCTGCCGATGACGATGCAGGCCAGCCACCCCACCGTGCTGGGCACGCTGGACGGCCGCGACGAGCCGCTGCACCTGGTGGTGGACAGCGCCGCCAGCGCGACCTTGCTGGATGCCGCCGTGGTGCAGCGCTTCGGGCTGCAGGACGCGAACGCGCGCGAACATGATGCGCAGGGCGCCAGTGCCGGCGGCCTGGCCCTGCGCAGCACGCGCCGCGTGGCGATGGCGCTGGGCAGCCTGCAGCTGCAGGTGACCGCACTGCAGGCCGAGCTAGCCGGTCTGTCGCCTACCGGCGGCGCGCCGCTGCACGGCATCATCGGCCAGGACATAACTGCAGCCTTCGATACGCGTTGGGATTTCGCCCAGTCGCGCCTGCTGCTGTGGCCGGCCCGGTCGCTGCCGACTCCCGATGCGTTCTGCCAGGACAACGCCCTGCCCGACCGCAGCGGCGTGCTGAAGGGCTTCGGCTTCGTCACCCTGCGCCTGGGCGATGATGGCGTGGAGGCCATCGGCGTGGTCGACACCGGTGCCGCGCAGACCATCCTCAACAACGCGGCGGCCAGCGCCCTGGGCCTGCACACCGATGGCCGCGATACGCGCGTGCGGGCGCGCAGCAAGGGCAGCGAAGGGCTGGGCGGCAAGCCCACGCCCACGTGGCTGTACACCCTGCCTGCGCTGGCCAGTGCAGGCTGGCAGCACCCCGCGGTGGAGGTGCGCATCAGCGAACTGCCCGTGTTCCGCGCCATCGGCCTGGACCAGCGCCCGGCGGTGATCCTGGGCGCGGACGTGATGCAGGGCGGCCAGGTGGATATCAGCGCAGGTGCCGAGCGGATCTGCCTGCGGCGGCCGCCGCAGGGATGACCGTTGGCGATGACGTCGGCGCCGGGCGGGGGTAGGATCGCCCGGTCCCATCAGGAGTTCCGCGCATGTGCCGTGTTTTCCTGCTGTTGCTGACGCTGCTGCCACTGGCCGGACTGGCCGCGCCCGCTCTGCCGGTTCCAACGCCGGAGCGCATCGACGCCGAAGCCCAGCGCCTGATGCGGGCCGCGCATGCACGCGGCATGGCCGTGGCGGTCATTGATGGCGGCAAGGTGGTGCACGTGGCCGCCTATGGCGAACGCAACGCCGCCGGAGAGCCGCTGCGCACCGACACCGTGATGTATGCGGCATCGCTGACCAAGATGGCCTTCGGCCATCTGGTGGCTCAGTTGGCGCAACAGAAGGTGATCGATCTGGATGCCAGCATTGCCACGGCATTGGACAAGCCGCTGCCGGACTACCCTGCCGAACCACGGAAGTACGCCGACTACACCGTGTTGGCCGACGACCCCCGCTGGCGCCAGCTGACACCGCGTCTGCTGCTGAACCATGCCAGCGGATTTGCCAACTTCGCTTTCCTTGAACCTGACGGCCGCTTGAAGTTCCACTTCGATCCCGGCAGCCGCTATGGCTATTCCGGCGAGGGGTTGATCCTGCTGCAGTTCGCGCTCGAGCGCGGGCGCCCGGGCCTGGACGTGGGCACGCTGATGCAGCAGCGCGTGTTCGATCGCTTCGGCATGCCACGCACCAGCATGATGTGGCGCAATGATTTTGCCGGCAACCTGGCCGATGGCTGGACCCAGCAGGGCAGCGCCGAACCGCACGATGAGCGCAGCCGCGTGCGTGCGGCCGGGTCGATGGACACCACCATCAACGACATGGCCCATTTCGCAGCCGGCTACGTGCGCGGCGAGGGTCTGTCGACGGCGATGCGCAGGGAGCTGGTGCGCCCGCAGCTGCCGATCACCACCGCCAGCCAGTTCCCCACTCTGCAGCCGGAGCTGCCCGCAGCGCAGCAGCGCAGCGATCTGGCGGCCGGCCTGGGCGTGGTGACCTTCCGGGGCCCGCAGGGGCCGGGCTTCTACAAGGGCGGCCACGATGATGCCGTCGGCAATACGCTGGTCTGCCTCGAACAGCGCCAGCGCTGCGTGGTGATCCTGGGCAACGATGTACGTGCCGAAGCCACCTTCCCTGCATTGGTGGCATTCGTACTGGGCGACACCGGCGTGCCCTGGCAGTGGGAGTACGGTGCGTCGAAGGCGTTCGTGAAGTAGATCGGCGCCCGCTGCCTCAACCGGCCTGTTCGAAGAACATCAGGTAGACCAGACGCCCGTTCTCCGCGCAGTCGCCGAAGGCAGGCCCAGCCGTGTGCCAGAACCACGGGCGCAGCAGCACCAGACGGTTGAAACGCATGGGAATAGTCATGGTCGGTTCCCAGGCGCTTTCGTCGTTGCTGTCGCGTTCGATGATGTCGCGGTGCATGGCCGCGCCATCGGCGTAGCCCAGTGCGGCCAGCTCGGCCGGGTTCAGTGCCAGGCGGTCGGTGTTGGTGCGGCGGTGGCGGAAGAATTCAGTGCCCCCCTGGCAATGTTCGGGCGCGCTCAGGTAGAGGATGCCCGACCAGTGCGAATGGTCGGTATGCACCCGCGCCCGACCCACGTCGTTGGCCAGGGTCAGGCGGAATTTCCCATGCGACTGCAGTGGCTGCACCGGCCGCAGCGGCTCGTTCAACAGGCGCGAGGCGGCACCGGCCAGCCCCTGCATTTCCAGGCGCTGCAGCGAATTGCGGCCCGGGAATGCGCCATCCTGCTCGGGGTAATCCAGGCCCAGGCCGGCACGGCGCAGGCCCTGCGCATCGGCCGGGGAAAGAAAGTCGTCGACGACGAGGAACGAAGTAGGCATGCGCGGAGGCTAGTGACGGCAGATTGCGGCGGCAAGGCAGCCTGCAGCATGAAACCGGCCGGCGCGAACCTGCTTGCGCGCGCGCATCCACGCAGGCCGTGGACCCACAAAAAAACCCCGCCTTGCGGCGGGGTTTTTCATTGCATCGGGAAGGCGTGGACTTAGAAGTCCATGCCGCCCATGCCACCCATGCCGCCCATGCCACCGGCGCCGCCCATGGCCGGCTCGTCCTTCTTCGGAGCTTCGGCAACCATGGCTTCGGTGGTGATCATCAGGCCAGCGATCGAAGCAGCGTTCTGCAGCGCCGAACGGGTCACCTTGGTCGGGTCCAGGATGCCGAACTGCAGCATGTCGCCGAACTCGCCGGTGGCGGCGTTGTAGCCGAAGCTGCCGCTGCCTTCCTTCACCTTGTTGATGATGACCGACGGCTCTTCACCGGCGTTGGAGACGATTTCGCGCAGCGGGGCTTCCATCGCGCGCAGGGCGATCTGGATGCCGTGGTTCTGGTCTTCGTTGGCACCCTTCAGGCCAGCCAGCGCGGTGACCGCACGGACCAGGGCCACGCCGCCGCCCGGAACCACGCCTTCTTCAACGGCTGCACGGGTAGCGTGCAGGGCGTCGTCGACGCGATCCTTCTTTTCCTTCATTTCGATTTCGGTCGAAGCACCGACCTTGATCACGGCAACGCCGCCGGCCAGCTTGGCCACGCGTTCCTGCAGCTTCTCGCGATCGTAATCGGAGGAGGTGTCCTGGATCTGGGTCTTGATCTGGCCCACGCGTGCATCAACGTTGGCCTTGTCGCCCACGCCGTCGATGATGGTGGTGTTTTCCTTGGAAACCTGCACCTTCTTGGCGCGACCCAGGTCCTTGATGGTGGCCTTTTCCAGCGACAGGCCCACTTCTTCGGAAATCACGGTGCCGCCGGTCAGCACGGCCATGTCTTCCAGCATCGCCTTGCGACGGTCGCCGAAGCCCGGGGCCTTCACGGCCACGACCTTGACGATGCCACGGATGGTGTTGACCACCAGGGTGGCCAGCGCTTCGCCTTCGACTTCTTCGGCCACGATCAGCAGCGGCTTGCCGGCCTTGGCGACGCCTTCCAGCACCGGCAGCAGGTCACGGACGTTGGAGATCTTCTTGTCGTGCAGCAGGATGAACGGGTCATCCAGGTCAGCGGTCTGCGACTGCTGGTTGTTGATGAAGTACGGGGACAGGTAGCCGCGGTCGAACTGCATGCCCTTGACCACGTCCAGCTCGTTGTCCAGGCCCGAGCCTTCTTCAACGGTGATCACGCCTTCCTTGCCGACTTCCTTCATCGCATCAGCGATGATCTGGCCGATCGACTCGTCCGAGTTGGCCGAGATGGTGCCGACCTGGGCGATGGCCTTGTCGTCAGCGGTGGGCTTGGAGATGTTCTTCAGCTCGGCAACGGCGGCCACGACGGCCTTGTCGATACCACGCTTCAGGTCCATCGGGTTCATGCCGGCGGCAACAGCCTTGGCGCCTTCGCGGATCAGGGCCTGGGCCAGCACGGTGGCGGTGGTGGTGCCGTCGCCGGCGTCGTCGTTGGTGCGCGAAGCGACTTCCTTCACCATCTGCGCGCCCATGTTCTCGAACTTGTCAGCCAGTTCGATTTCCTTGGCGACGGAGACGCCGTCCTTGGTGATGGTCGGGGCGCCGAAGCTCTTTTCCAGCACGACGTTGCGGCCCTTCGGGCCCAGGGTGGCCTTGACGGCATTGGCGAGAACGTTGACGCCGCGCACCATGCGCGAACGGGCGTCTTCACCGAAACGAATATCCTTGGCAGCCATTGCAGTTACCTCATTGGTAGCGCCGGGCCATGCCCGGCGGCTGGGTGTTTGGAATCAGGGGATGCAGCAGGTCGCGGCGGGGCTCAGCCGATGACGGCGAGCACGTCGTCTTCGCGCAGGACCTTGTACTCGACGCCTTCGCTCTTGTACGAGCTGCCGGCGTACTGGCCGTAGATGACCTTGTCGCCGACCTTCAGCGACGGCGCGCGCACGCTGCCGTTGTCCAGCGGCTTGCCCGGGCCGACGGCCACGACTTCACCCTTGGTGGACTTTTCCTTGGCCGAATCCGGAATGACGATGCCACCGGCGGAGATTTCGTCGGCTTCGATCGGCTTGACCACAACGCGGTCGTGCAGCGGCTTGATGCTCATGAGAGACCTCTTAAGTTATTGATTGGTCTGAAAAAGTCTGGCGATGTTAGCACTCACCCAGGGTGACTGCCAGCATTGCGCGTGAAAAAGCCCGACAGGTCGGGAGCAGGACAGAGATGGAGCCCGCCGGGGGCCTTTCAAGGCCATCGCGGCAAAATTTTTCGACGGTGCGCTGCGGCGCAGATCCGGCGAAGTTCCCGGTTTTTTGGTGACGGGCGTCGCAGTGTCAGATATCTGGCGTTCAGTTACGGCAAAGTGTCACGTGATCGGCCTTAGTCTCGCCCGGCATTCCCAATCACAAGGAGTAGTCGATGCGATTGCTGTCCCCGCTCGCCGCCGCCTGCCTGCTGGCGCTGGCCGCCGCGCCGGCCCAGGCCGAGGTCTTCATCAACGAACTGCACTATGACGACAGCACCGCTGCCGGCGACGTGGGCGAGGCCATCGAAGTGGTCGCCACCGCCGGTGAGGACCTGTCCGGCTACCGCCTGTACCTGTACAACGGCAGCAACCCGTCGGCCGCGGCGGTCTACGCCAACAACCCGGTGCCGGCCGGCACCGCGGCCAGCTGCGGCAGCGCCACCATCGCGGTGGTCAGTTACCCGACCAATGGCCTGCAGAACGGGCCGAACGACGGCATCGCCCTGGTCGACGCCAGCGGCAAGGTCGTGCAGTTCCTGAGCTATGAGGGCGCGATCACCGCGGCCGGTGGCCCGGCGGCCGGCATGACCAGCCAGAACATTCCGGTGGCCGAAACCAACAGCACCGCACCGGGCACCTCGCTGCAGCTGACCGGCAGCGGCAGCCAGTACGCGCACTTCACCTGGGCCGAATCGGCCGGCCAGACCTTCGGCCGCTGCAACACCAGCCAGACCTTCACCGGCGGTGGCGGCACCCCGGGCCCGAACACCCCGCCGTCGGTCAGCACCACCACCCCGGCGCAGGGCAGCAGCACCTTCCCGGCCGCGGCCGATCTGGAAGTGGTGTTCAGCGAAACGGTGACCCTGGCCAGCGGCGCCTTCAGCCTGAGCTGCGGCAGTTCGGGCAGCGTGCCGCTGACCTGGCCAACCAGCGGCCGCACCGTGAAGCTGTCCACCAACACCGCCCTGGTGGCCGGCGAAGCCTGCCGCTTCGACATCCGCGCCGCGCGCATCACCGACAGCCAGGGCGCACACCCGGCCGCCGACAGCCGCATCGCCTTCACCGTGGCCAGCACCACCGGCAACCCGGACCCGGGCAACCCCGGCAACCCCGGCAACCCCGGCACCCCGGAGGGCTACTACTCCAAGGTGAACACCAGCAGCCCCAGCCAGCTGCGCTGCTCGCTGCATGAAACCATCAAGGGCCACACCGCCTACCCGTACAGCGGCTCGGGCACCAGCACCTGGACCATCCTGGAAATCGCCGACGAAGATCCGAACAACAGCGGCAAGATCCTGGATGCCTACCGCAACCGCAGCTACACCAAGGTGACCGAACGTGCCGGCAGTGGCAGCGGCCTGAAGTACAACCGCGAACACACCTGGCCGAACTCGCTGGGCTTTGCCAGCACCACCGGCGACAAGGGCCTGCCGTACGCCCCGTACACCGATACCCACATGCTGTACCTGACCGACGCACAGTGGAATGCCGACCGCGGCAACAAGCCCTTCGGCAAGTGCGACAGCAACTGCGGCGAACGCGCCACCGAGGCCAACAACGGCCAGGGCGGCGGCAGCGGCGGCTACCCGGGCAATTCCAACTGGGTGCGCACCCCGGACGGCAACACCGGCACCTTCGAGGTCTGGGGCCAGCGCAAGGGCGACATGGCGCGTGCGGTGATGTACATGGCGATCCGCTATGAGGGCGGCAAGGATGCGGCCACCGGCCAGTCCGAGCCGGACCTGGAACTGACCGACGACCGCAGCAAGATCGTCAAGACCAGCAGCTCGCCGGCCTACATGGGCCTGCTGTCCACCCTGATCGACTGGCACCTGGCCGATCCGCCGAGCGACGCCGAGCGCGCCCGCAATGACGTGATCTACAGCTTCCAGGGCAACCGCAACCCGTTCATCGACCACCCCGAGTGGGCCACCCCGGCCCTGTTCACCTCGGCCAAGCCGGCCACCTGCCAGCTGGCCAACTGATCTGCGTTGAAGAAAGTTGCAAATCCCCTGTCCGGCCCTGACCCGGCCGGACAGGGGCCCTATACTCGGCGGTCATGTCGATCGCCGATCCCGTCCTGCTGCTGTTCACCACCTGTCCCGACGCGGACAGTGCCGAACGCATCGCCCACGCACTGGTGGGCGAACAGCTGGCCGCCTGCGTGACCCGCCTGGACGGCGCGCGTTCGACCTACCGCTGGCAAGGCCAGGTGACCACCGATACCGAACTGCAGCTGCTGGTGAAGACCACGGCCAGCCGGGTCGATGCCGCCATCGCCCGGATCGTCGCCCTGCATCCGTATGAACTCCCGGAGTGCATTGCGGTCGAAAGCCGGGCCGGCTTGCCGGCGTATCTGGACTGGATCCGGGCGCAGACCCGGGAGGACACCGTTTGAAGACTCTGTTTGCGCGTGGCGCCGCCCTGTGCGCCCTGTTGTGGCTTTCCCTGCCGGCCTTCGCCCTGGACGAGAAGGACCTGCTGCCGGTGGACCAGGCGTTCGCGCTGACCGCCACCGCGCCCGAACGGGGGCAGATCCAACTGCAGTTCAAGATCGCCCCCGGCTACTACCTGTACCGCCACCGCACCAGCGTGAAGGCCGACACCGCCTTCAATGCCGGCGCGCTGCAGATGCCGGCCGGTGACAAGCACCACGACGATTTCTTCGGTGAGGTGGAAACCTACCGCCAGCGCCTGGTGGCGACCCTGCCCGGCGCGCCTACCGATGGCGCCGGCACGATCAGCCTGGAAGTGCGCTACCAGGGCTGCGCCGATGCCGGCGTGTGTTATCCGCCGCAGAAGCGCGTGGTGCAGGTCACCCTGCCCGGTGGCGATGCGGCGGCAGCGCCGGCCGCGCGCAGCGGCACCACGCCTGCCTTCAACAACCCGCTGGCCGGGGCCGGCACCGCGCGCGGCCTGCAGCTGCCCGGCGCCAGCACGGCCCAGGCCCTGCCGCTGCCGTCGGAACAGGCGTTCGCCTTCGATGCCATCGCCAGCGACGGCAACACCCTGCTGCTGCGCTTCAGCCCGGCGCCGGGCTATTACCTGTACCGCGACCGCACGTCGCTGAAGCTGGAAGGCAGCAGCGGTGTGCTGGCCGATACCCCGCGCTGGCCGAAGGCGCAGTCGCACCGCGATGAGCACTTCGGCGATGTCTCGGTGTACTTCAACCAGGTGGAAGTGCCGCTGCCGCTGCGCCGCAGTCGCGCCGATGCGGTGGACGGCACCCTGGTAGTCACCTTCCAGGGCTGCCAGACCGACGGCATCTGCTACCCGCCGATGACCCGCCGGGTGAAGCTGGCGATTCCTGCCGGCAAGGTCAACGCCAGTGCGTCGGCCACTGCTGCACGCAGCGAAGTGATCCAGCCGCTGCCCGGCTCTGCGGCCGATGCCGCACGCGAAGGCGGCGACGGCGCGCTGCGCCGCCTGCTGCCGACCGTGCCGAACGATCCGGCGCCGAGCGCGGCAGACACCGCGCCCGGCACGACCGCGTTCGCCGCCGATGCGCGCCCGGACAACGCGCTGCGCACCAAGCCGCCAGGCACCGTGCCGAAGACCGACAGTTCGCTGTTGTGGGTGCTGCTGCTGGCGCTGGGCGGCGGCCTGGTGCTGAACCTGATGCCGTGCGTGCTGCCGATCCTGTCGCTGAAGGTCCTGAGCCTGGCGCAGAGCGGTGAAAGCGCCGAGCGCGCCCGCAGCCATGCCATGTGGTACACGCTGGGCGTGCTGGTGGCCTTCGCGGTGATCGGCGCCTCGATGGTGGGCCTGCGCATGCTGGGCAACGCGGTGGGCATCGGCTTCCAGCTGCAGCACCCGGCCGTGGTGGCCGCGCTGGCCTACGTGATGTTCGCCGTCGGCCTGAGCCTGTCCGGGGTGTTCACCATGGGCGGTGGCGTGGGCAACTTCGGCCAGTCGCTGGCCAGCCGCAGTGGCCCGGCCGGCGACTTCTTCACCGGCGTGCTGGCCTGCGTGGTCGGCAGTGCCTGCGTGGGTCCGTTCTTCGGCCCGGCCGTGGCCTACGCCTTCGTGGCACCGCCGGTGGCGGCCATGCTGGTGTTCCTGTTCCTGGGCCTGGGCCTGGCCCTGCCGTTCCTGCTGATCGGCTTCGTGCCGGCGCTGGCACGGCGCCTGCCCAAGCCCGGCCCGTGGATGGAAACCCTGAAGCACGTGCTGGCCTTCCCGATGTATGCCGCCGCGTTGTGGCTGCTGTGGGTGCTGGGCAAGCAGCGCGGCGTGGATGGCATGGCGTTGGCGCTGGGTGGCCTGCTGCTGCTGACCGGCGGCCTGTGGCTGTTCGAAACCAGCCGCTGGCGCAGCAAGCGCGGTGGCATCCTGCTGGGCGTGCTGCTGGTGCTGACCGCGCTGGTGCCGGTCTGGGGCGTGACCCAGCTGGCACTGCCGGCGCGCGCCGCCCAAGCCAGCACCGACAACGTGGTGGAGTATTCGCCGCAGTTGCTGGACCGCCTGCGCGCCGACAACCGCGTGGTGTTCGTGAACATGACCGCCGACTGGTGCGTGAGCTGCAAGGCCAACGAACGTGCGGTGCTGTCCCGTCCGGAGTTCAAGGACCTGCTCCGCCGCACCAATGCGGTGTACATGCGCGGTGACTACACCAACGTCGATCCGCGGATCACCGATTTCCTGGAAGAGCACAAGGCCGTGGGCGTGCCGCTGTACGTGGTGTACGGCCCCGGCGCGCCGCCCACCGTGCTGCCCACCCTGCTGACCCAGGCAGTGGTGGAAGAAGCCCTGCTGCGCACCGCGCGGTGAAGTGGCAGCGGCCCGCACTGCTGTGGACAGCGGTGCTGGCCGCCGGCCTGGGCCTGTGGGCCGGGCACCGGCTGACACCGGCACCGACGGCGCCGCGCGCGCCTTCCGATGCTGCTGTGGCAAGCGCTCCCACGTTGCGACCCGGTGATGCCCTGCCCGCACTGGTACTGCCCGACCCATCGGGCCAGCCGCTGGACATCCGCCAGCGCTTCGCCGGTCGCCCATTGCTGGTGAATGTCTGGGCCAGCTGGTGCGGCCCCTGCGTGGAAGAAATGCCCGAACTGCAGCGTTTCGCCCAGGCACAGGGGAGCGCCGGTGTGCAGGTGCTGGGGCTGGCGCTGGATACCCCCGAGGGCGTGGCCGATTTCCTGCAGCGGGTGCCGGTGCACTACCCCATCGTGCTGGACACGCCGGGCCCACGCGATGCCAGCGTGCAGTTGGGCAACGCGCAGGGCCTGCTGCCCTACAGCGTGCTGTTCGATGCGGACGGGCGCATGGTCAAGGCCAAGCTGGGCCCGTTCGCGCACGGCGAGATTGCCGGCTGGGTGAAATAGGGGTTTTGCAGGGCTGCGCCCTGCACCTGCCGAAGCAACGTCCACGTCAAAAGCTGGGTATCCGTGGGATGGCGGGGCGGTGTGGGTGCGCAGGACACGCCGCAAGTACGTCCCTGTAGGCTCGTAGGCGCCATCCATGGCGCCTGCGGTCCTGCCCACCCACACCGCTCCGCCTCTGACAGTTGGCCGCGGCTGTGGGTAACGGCGACTGTTCGAACGCTCGGCTGTTGGTAGGTGTCGACCTTGGTCGACACATCTGTCAGATATCCAGAACGATCTGGGGTCGGAGCCCGTTGCGCAGCAACGGGATCCGACCCCGTGCCGTTCCAACAGCGCGCGGAAAACTGTCGAAGGCGGGGTGGGTCCGGTCGAGGGGGCGTGAGCCGCATGGATGCGGCGACCGAGCTTACATGGACGTACTTGCAGCGTCCCCCTCGACCGGACCCACCCCGCCATCCCACGGAATGCCCGCTTTGGCCTTTGACGTGGACGTTGACGTTGCTTCGGCGGGTGCAGGGCGCAGCCCTGCCGGAACACCCTCCTTGACCAGGGCCGGTCGTGACCGGGAGAATTCCGAGATTAATTCTCATTTACTGTTGCGCAGGGATGCCGCGGCAGACCTACGGCCCCCTTCCCGATGTTCAAGAACGTCCTGTTCCAGCTGCACTGGTTCCTCGGCATCACCGCCGGCACCATCCTGGCCATCATGGGCCTGAGTGGCGCGGCGCTGTCGTTCGAGGACGAGCTGCTGCGCGCCGCCAACCCCGGCCTGGCCGGGATTGCCGAACATCACGCCGACGGCCAGCCGCCGCTGAGCCTGGACGAACTGGTGCCGATGCTGCAGGCCGGCAGCGACCGGCCCCTGCAACGCCTGCGCGTGGATGCCACCGGCCAGCGTCCTTCGGTGGCGCGCTTCGAAGGCGGCAAGGAACACTGGGTCTACTTCGACCCGTACAGCGGTGAGCGCTTCAGCACGCTGCGCGGCCAGGCCTTCTTCGACTTCGTCGAAGACCTGCACCGGCACCTGGCCGCGGGCGAGCGCGGCAAGCTGCTGACCGGCAGCTGCGCGATCATCCTGTTGTTCTTCGTGCTTTCCGGTCTCTACCTGCGCTGGCCACGACAGTGGTGGCGCCCTCGCACCTGGCTGGCCGTGGAATGGAAGCGCAGTGGCCGCAGCTTCCTGTGGAGCCTGCACTCGGTGGTCGGCACCTGGGTGCTGCTGGTCTACCTGGTCATCGTGCTGACTGGCCTGTGGTGGTCGTTCGACTGGTACCGCGATGGCGTGACCCGCCTGCTGGGCGATGGCCGCAGTGCCACCCGTGCCCACGTGCAGCCCGGCCCGCTGGACATGACGCGGGTGCAGGAAAGCCTGTACGCCCTGCCCGGCGTGCGCAGCGGCTACATCGACCTGCGCCTGCCCGGCAAACCGGGCCAGCCGATCACCGCCCGGGTGATGGCCGGTGATCCCGCCCTGCGCGGTGGCGGCCATGACCGTGCCCAGGACAGCCTGCAGATCGACCCGGGCACCGGCGCCGTGCTGGAACACCGCCCTTACGGCCAGCTGGATGCGGGCGGCAAGGTCATGACCAGCATGTTCGCGCTGCACTCGGGCAGCTTCTTCGGCCTGCCCGGTCGCGTGATCGTCATGCTGTCCAGCCTGTGCATGACCCTGTTCTTCATCACCGGTTGGATGCTGTACCTGGACCGTCGCCGCAGCCAACGCGCCGCGCGCGCGTTGCGCAAGTCGCTGCCGGACAGCGGCACCAGCCTCGCCCAGGAAGGCACGCCGTGGCGGGTGGTACACGCCAGCCAGAGCGGCCTGGCCGAACAGCTGGCCTGGCGCGCAGCGGCCCAACTGCAGGCGGCCGGGCACCCGGTGCAGGTGCTGCCGCTTGCGCGGCTCAGCCTGCAACAGCTGCAGGACACGCCACAGGTGCTGTTCGTGCTCAGCACCTTCGGCGATGGCGAGCCCCCGGACAACACGCGCCGCGCGGCCCGCCAGCTGCTCGCGCAGTCGGCCGATCTTTCCGGTCTGCGCTATGGCCTGCTGGCACTGGGCGATCGCCAGTACCCGCACTACTGCGCCTTCGGCGTGCAGGTGGATGACTGGTTGGCACGCAACGGCGCGCAGCCGTTGTTCGACCGCATCGACGTGGATGCGGCCGCGGTGGCGTCGCTGCGCCAATGGCAGCTGCAGCTGGGTGCGTTGACCGGCATCCACACGGATGACAGCGTGCTGCCGCCGACCACCGTGCTGCATGACTGGCAGCTGCTGGAGCGTACGCTGTTGAATCCCGGCAGCATGGGCGGGCAGATCTGGCGCATCCGCCTGGCCCCGCCGGCGAACCAGCACTGGAAGGCCGGCGACATCCTGCACATCGCACCGCGCAACGCCGCCGCGCACGCGCGCGCCGTGCTGCAGGCGCACGGGCTGGACCCGCTGCAGCCGACCCGCGTGGATGGACAGACCCGCACCCTGCTGCAACTGGCCAGCGAACGCGTGCTGCCCGATGGCCGGCCGGCCGTGCCGGTGCAGGACGGCTGCCTGTGGCTGTCCGGGCTGCCGCTGCTGCCTGGTCGTGAGTACTCGATCGCCTCCTGTGCCGCCGATGGCGCGGTGGAACTGGTGGTACGCCTGACCCACGACAGCGCCGGCCGTCCCGGTCTGGGCTCCGGCTGGCTGGCCGTGCATGCGGCGCCCGGCGAAAGCATTGCCGCGCGCGTACACCACAACCCCGGTTTCCAGCGCGTGGCCGGAACCCCGATGGTGCTGATCGGCAACGGTACCGGCATCGCCGGCCTGCGCAGCCTGCTGCGCGAAGCCGCTGCCGACGGCGAGCACGGGCACTGGCTGCTGTTCGGCGAGCGCCAGTGTGCGCACGACCTGCTGTTCGCCGACGAGCTTGCGCACTGGCAGGCCGACGGCCATCTTGCACGGGTAGACTTGGCATTCTCGCGCGATGCCGACGGTGGCGGCTACGTGCAGCACCGGCTGCAGGCGGCAACCGGCGAACTGCAAGCGTGGCTGGCACGCGGTGCGGTGATCCACGTCTGCGGTTCGCTGCAGGGCATGGCCGAAGGCGTGGACCAGGTGCTGCGTGCCGCGCTGGGCGACGATGCCGTGGAAACGCTGCTGGAGAACGGGCGCTACCGCCGCGACGTGTACTGAGTCGATCGGCCGGGCATGGCCCGGCGCTTCCCGGTAACGCCGGGCCTTGCCCGGCGAAGGCGATCAAGCGGCCGCGCGTGGGCGCCGCTGCGGCTGCAGGCGGAACGCCGATACCGCTTCGGCCAGGGCCTGTACCTGTGCCTGCATCTGCGCCGTGGAGGCGCCCGCCTCTTCCACCAGAGTGGCATTACGCTGCGTACTCGATTCCATCTGCACGATGGTCTGGTTCACCTGCGCGATGCCGGCGTGCTGTTCCTGCGATGCGCTGCGGATGGCGGCGAGCAGTTCAGCCAGCTGCTGCACGCTGCCGACGATATCGCCCATCGTGGTGCCGGCCTGCTCAGCCAACGCATTGCCCCGGCCAACGCGGGTGACCGAATCTTCGATCAGCGCTTTGATCTGCTTGGCCGCCTCTGCACTGCGCTGGGCCAGCAGGCGCACCTCCGAGGCCACCACTGCGAAGCTGCGGCCCTGCTCGCCAGCACGCGCGGCTTCAACTGCGGCGTTCAGTGCCAGGATGTTGGTCTGGAAGGCGATGCCGTCGATCAACTGGGTGATGTCGCCGATACGGCGCGAGGCTGCGCTGATGCCGTGCATGGTTGCCACCACCTGACCGACTGCCTGGCCGCCGCGCGCCGCCACGGCTGCCGCGCTCTGCACCAGCGCGTCGGCGCGGCCGGCGGCATCGGCGTTGCGGCCAACGGTGTCTGTCAGCTCATGCAGGGAGGCGGCGGTCTCTTCCAGGTTGGCCGCCTGCTGTTCAGTCCGTTGCGATAGATCGTGGTGGCCGGAGACGATTTCGCCAACGCCCAGATCCAGCTGTGCGGTGGCCTGCTGGATGCGGGTGACGATGCGCCCAAGCTGGCCAACGGTGGCATTGGCATCGTCGCGCATGCGTGCGAAAACGCCTTGCAGTTCGCCTTCCATGCGCACGCTCAGGTCGCCGCGCGCCAATGCCGCCAGCAGCGCCTGCAGGTCGGCAAGGTTGGTCTCAAAGGTGGCCAGAAGATGGTTGATGCTGGTGGACAGGGTCCGTACGAAACCCTGCTTGCCTTCCAGTGCAATGCGGCCGTGCAGGTCGCCGTGCGCAGCGGCATCGACCAGTGCCGCCACCTCGGTTTCCAGCAGAGTTTCCAGCGCACGGCTGCGCCATTCCACCGCCACCCCAAGGAAGTGCCCGTCGTCGACAATGGCGTTGGCGATCAGCTGATAGCGCACGCCCGCATGCGCGATCTCGTGCTCCTCGCGGCGGCGTGCGCGGGCCAGGCCGACCATCGCCGGATGCAGGCGCGCGGCATCACTGCCCACCAGGGTGTCGATCTGCAGCGCCAGCAGCTGCAGCAGCGCCGGGTTGGCGTAGGCCACGCGGCCCTCGGCGTCGATCACCATCAAACCGGTCTGTGCACTGTCCAGCGCCTGGCGCACCCGGGTATTGCCACGCGCGACCGAACGCTCGTCTTCGATCCGTGCGCGCAGCCGCTGCTGCATGTGGATCAGCCGCTGTGCCAGCTGGCCGATCTCATCGCTGTCGTTGTGCACGCGCAGCGTGGTATCCAGGCGGTCGTCGGCGATGTCGCTGGCGAAGCGCAGCGTGTCCTGGATCGGGCGGCGTACGGCGCGCAGGACCAGCACCAGGCTGGTGATCAGCACGCCCGCAACCAGCACGAGGGTGAACGCGAACAACGCGCCCATGGTGCGTGCGCCCCGTTGCTGGCGGGACTGTACCTGCGCCAGTGCGGCCCGCTGTGCTTCCTGGAACGTGGCCACTGCCGGCGCCACGGCGGCGGCGGTATCCAGCAGGGACTGCGCTTCCACGTCCAGGCCGACCCGCGCGGCGGTATAGCCCAGCAACGTGGCCTGATAGGCATCCATGGCGCTGCGCAGACGTTCCTGGGCATCGGCCGGCAACCCGACCAAGGCGAGGTCGAAAGGTAGTTTCTCTTCGCTTGCGCGGTCTGCATGGGTGGAGTCGCCATCGAGCAGCAGCAGCGCTTCCTGCCGGCGCATCTTCTGGACATGCAGCTCCAGCGCGGGACGCTGCTGCGCCGCCACCGCCGCCTGCAGCGTATCGGCAGCCTGCTGCAGCTGCGCGGCCAAGCCCGCCTCGCCCCGTCCCATCTCGTCAACACGCGCGAACAGCGCCGTGATGCCGTCGGAGAAGCCGTCCACGGCCTCCGCCAGAGACTGCAGTGCCTTGCGCCGGCCAGCGTCCATGGGTTGCGCACGCAGCGCCTGCAGGTCGCGTTGCAGCGACTGCTGCGTGACCAGCAATTGGCTGCGGTCGGCATCGTCGAAACTGCGTGCATACTGTGTCTGCAGGCGACGCGCCTCGGCCACACGGGTGGCCAGCGCTGCGGCCAGGTCGCTGCCACGCTGGTAGCTGGCCTGCGTGCGTGCGGCCTGTGCGCTGGCGTGGCCGGTCCAGGCATACACCCCAGCGATGGCCACCAGGCCCAGGCCGCAGACCCACAGGGTGGCTTTCAGCTTGTTGGCGACGCTGAGCCGATGCGGCTGCAGCCAGCGCAGCACGCCAGGAAACGCCGAGCGCAGACCATCCAGGCGGGTGCGCAGGGATCGGAGGCGGGGCACCGCGATCAACATGACAGACTCCAGGCAGAAGGACGCACCTGTATCGGCCCGGATCGTCGGGACTTTAGCCCTTGTTTCGGCGGCCATCGCGGCACCGGCGGTCGCGGTCTTTGTACCGGCCACAGACGACGGGGGAATGACACGGCCCTGCCGCTTGACCTCAACCCCGGTTGCGGTTGCACAGTAGGGTTCTGTGCCCCACCCGGTGCCGTGATGACCACGCTCGATGTCCCCCACTACCTGCAACGCCTGCAGCTGCAGGCCACGCCGTCGGCCACCCTTGCTGGGCTGGCCGAGCTGCAGCAGCGCCACAACGCCCACGTACCCTTCGAGACGCTGACCTGCCTGCTGCGCGATGCGGTGCCGATCGATCTGGACAGCGTGCAGCGCAAGCTGCTGCACGCCCAGCGCGGCGGTTACTGCTTCGAGCTCAACGGCGCCTTCCTGGCGCTGCTGCAAGCGCTGGGTTTCGATGCCCACCCGCTGAGCGCGCGCGTGCTGCTGTCGGCCGGCGACGGCGAACTGACCCCGCGTACCCATTTGTTGATCCGGGTACGCCTGGATGACGAGGACTGGCTGGTGGATACCGGCTTTGGCAGCCTGACCCCGACCGTACCGCTGCGCCTGCGCGAGACCGCCGTGCAGGACACGCCGCACGAGCGCTATCGGCTGCAGCGGCTGGACAATGGCGATTTCCTGCTGGCCGCCAGCAGCGGCGATGACTGGCGTTCGCTGTATCGCTTCGACCTGGCCTCACCGGCGGCGGCCGACAACGAAGTGGGCAACTGGTACGTGTGCACGCACCCGCACTCCAGTTTCCCGGGCGAGCTGCGTGCTTCGCTGACCGGCCCGAACTGGCGCCGCACCATCGGCAGCGGCAACTACACCGAGTACCGCCACGGCCAGACGCCGCAGAAGCGGGCGCTGCGCGATGTGGCCGATGTGCGGCAGGTCCTGCAGGATCGCTTCGGGGTGCGGCTTCCCGACGATGCGCGACTGGACCCCGCCATTGCAGGGTGGTTGCAGCGATGGCAGTCCGCTGCCTCGTAACCGGGCGTCAGGCTGCCGGGGCCTGCACGGCAATACGGTTGCCTTCGCTGTCGGCGATCTCCGCCACGTGCCACCCACCGGCCTGGGCGGGGCCGAACCGTAGCGTGGCGCCCGCCTGCAGCGCACGGGCCAGGCTGGCGTCCAGGTCATCGGCACCGATGTAGATGCGCGCCCCCTGCTCCGCGGGCCGATAGTCCGCTCCCTGCACCAGGGCCAGGCTGGCGCCGCCGGCGTCATCGTCGAACGGCAGGTAGGCCATCATGCAGTCATGCACCGGCACCGGGGCATCGATCACCACCTGCAGCCAGCGCTGGTAGAACGCGATGGCACGGGCCAGGTCGGCCACCGGAATCTCGACATGCATGACAGGGTTCATCGCTACGTCAGTTCGCTTCAGATGATGCGCAGGGTAATCGCCTTCAGCACCGCGCGGGTACGGTCGCGGGTCCCCAGCTTGTCCAGGATGGTGGACACGTAATTCTTCACCGTGCCTTCGGCCAGGAACAGGCTGCGCGCGATTTCCTTGTTGCTGTAGCCACCGGCCAGCAGGCGCAGGATCGCGACCTCGCGCTCGCCGAACGTATCGTTGGGCGGTGCCTGGTCATGGAACCGGTAGCGCGCCCGCACCGGCTCGGTACTGACCGGCAGCAGCAGGGTCTCACCTGCGGCGACGCGCTCGATGGCATCGCGCAGATCGGCCGGAGCGGCATCCTTCAACAGAAAGCCCTGCGCACCCGCCTCGCTGGCACGCAGCAGCAGATCGCTTTCATCGAAGGTGGTCAGCAGCAGGCAGGGGGTTGCGTCGCCACGCGCGCGCAGTTGCCGCAAGGCTTCAATCCCGTCCAGGCCCGGCATGCGGATATCGCTCAGCACCACATCGACCGGCTGCACGGCCAAGGCATCCAGCAGCGCCTGGCCGTCTTCTGCTTCCAGCACCACCTGCACCCCCAAGCCCTGCAGCAGCGCCCGCAGACCTGCACGTACCAGCGCCTGATCGTCGGCCAGCGCCACCCGCACCGCCAGAGCCGTCATGCCGGCAACCGCGCGAGCAGGTGCATGCCGCCGCTCTCGGTACGTGCCAGCTGCAGGCGCCCACCAACTTCGGCCAGGCGCTCGCGCATGCCGGCAATGCCGTTGCCTTCGCGGATGCGTTCGGCACGCTGGCCATCATCACGGATATCGATCTGCAACTGCGCATCCTCCTCACTCACCTGCAACCAGACAGTGGCTGCATCGCCATGGCGCGCGGCATTGGTCAGTGCTTCCTGCACCAGCCGCAGCACCGCTTCGGCCACCTGCGGATCGGTCACGCGCAGGCCTTCGGCGATCTGCACCTGCAGGCGCGGACGCGGGAACGGTGCGGCCAGCGCATGCAACGCCGTGGCCAGGTCCAGCCCGCGATCATCACGCATGGACTGCACCACTTGGCGGATGTCAGCCAGCAGCTCGCCGGACAACTGCTCGGCCATGCGCAGCCCCTCCAGCCCCGCCACCCGCTCGTCGGCGGCAAGCGCGCGCAGGTTCAGGCGCATGGCCGTCAGCTTGTGCCCCGCCACGTCGTGCAGTTCCCGGGCCAGGCGCAGCCGTTCGGCATCGCGCGCACTGTCGGCCAACAGCGCGCGCGTGGCCAACAGGTCTGCGTTGACCCGGGCCAGCGCGTCGCGCGCCAGCGCACTGCTGCGCGCGTAGTGGGCGGTAAGTGCGGCGAAGGCCTGGAAGCCGCTGTACAGCAGCACCACCATGAACGGCTGCGAGAACCCGGCGTGCTTCAACACCAGATACATGGCCAGGTTGGCCGGCAGGGCCAGGGCAAGCACCACGCGCGGCGGCCAGTGTTCGCCTAGTTGCGCCACCAGCGCCACCAGCAGAATGGGCGCGGTGCCGGTACGCGGCTCCAGCGCCACCATGGCCACGGCCAGCCCGGTCTGCAGCACCGCCGCCAGCAGGCGCACGCCATGCCGGGTGGGCAGCTGCGAATGCAGCGCGAACAGCAGCAGGAACAGGCCCAGCGCGCACCAGCGCGCGCCGGCACCGGCACCGTGGATGTCCAGGGTCAGACCGACCACGACGATGGTCAGCAGACCCGCCAGGCTGAGGGGACGCAACAGGTGGCGGAAGAATGCAGGCATGGCCGCATGCTGCCGGTCGGCAGGGTATGCCGGCAATGGGGTAGGCGCAGAAAGTGACTTCTGGCACGTCGAATCGATGACCACTGGCCCTGAACCCTGGCCCGGCCCGCGCCCAGACTGCAGACCTACCGCCCCTGGAGCCTACCGCCATGATCCGCACCGCACTGCTCGGCACCACCCTCGCCTGCCTGACCCTGGCCGCCAGCGCATCGGCTGCCGACCTGACCTTGAACGTGCAGGGCATCCGCGCCCAGACCGGCACCGTGCGGGCAGCCCTGGTGAACAGTGCCGACGGTTGGGACGGCAAGGCGGCCCCGCTGAAAGCGGCGCAGGCCAGGCCGAGCGGCGACCACCTGCAGTTCACCTTCAAGGACCTGCCGGCGGGCAGCTACGCCGTGTTGCTGACCCACGACGAGAACGACAACGGCAAGCTGGACACCAACCTGGTCGGCATGCCGGTGGAAGGCTACGGCTTCAGCAACAACCCCAACGTGATGCGCAAGCCGACCTTCGACGAGGCCCGCTTCACGGTGCCGGCCACCGGCACTGCGATCGACATCACCCTGCGCTGACCCCCGCCCGAGAATCGCCATGGACCGTCGTCGCTTCCTCCGTACCCTGCTCAGCAGTGCTGCCGGCCTGGCCGTGGGTGCCACTGCCCTGCGCAGCGCACCGGCCTTCGCCAACGACCCGGCGCAGTTCGCGCAGGGACTGCATGACCACCCCTGGCTGCTTGGATGGCGGGGGGTCAGCAGCGAAACCCTGGGCCCGGCCACGGTCGACCTGCAGGGCCGCCTGCCGGCAGGCCTGGCAGGCACGCTGTACCGCAATGGTCCGGCATGGACCGAGCGCAATGGCCTGCGCTACGACCATTGGTTCGACGGCGACGGCATGGTGCACGGTTGGCGCTTCAATGGCGATGGCAGCCTGACCCATCACGCGCGGATGGTGGCCACGCCCAAGTTCACCCGTGAACAGAAGGCCGGTCGCTTCCTGTACCCGGCCGCAGGCACCAGCGTTCCGGACACCCAGCCGGTACGCAACAACGATGACGCCAACACCGCCAACACCTCGGTGGTGACATTGAACGGGCGGCTGTTCGCGCTGTGCGAGGCCGGTTCGGCCTTCGAAGTACACCCGGACACCCTGGACACGATCGGACCGGTCACCTGGCGCCCCGATCTGGCAGCCATGCCTTTTTCGGCCCACCCCCTGCACGACCGCGACGGCAGTCTGTGGAACTTCGGCTCGATCAGTCTGGTAGGCGGTTCTGCACTGCTGGTGTGGCACCTGGGCAAGGACGGCCAGCTGTGCAGCGCCAACGTGATCCAGACGCCCGAATACGGCTACCTGCACGCGTTCACCATGACCGACCAGCACCTGGTGTTCGTACTGGCCCCGTTCGACTTCAAGCAGAGCGGCGGCAGCTTCTTCGAGCGCATGGCCTTCGCCCCGCAGCGTGCAGCGCGCATTGCCGTGGTGGACAAGAACAGCCCTGACAAGGCGCAGTGGTTCGAGGCGCCGTTCGCAGCCATCTACCACTTCGGTGATGCCTACGCCCGTGACGGCGGCATCGTGGTGCGCGCCGTGCGCCGCGACGACATCAACGAGGCGCGTTCACCCATGAAGGAAGCCATGGCCGGCGATGGCGCGCACGCAGTGAATGGCCATACCACCCTGGTCGAGCTGCACCTGGACCTGCGCCGCACGCAGGCGCGCTGGCAGGACACCGGCATCAGCACGGTAGAGTTCCCGCTGTTCGATGCGCGTACGCCCAGCACCCGCGGCGCCCGTCTGTATGCACCCACCATTGCCGGTGAAGCCACCGCGCCGTACTTCAATGCGGTGGCCGCGTTCGACGTGGACCGTGGCCGGCGCCAACTGTGGCGCTACGGCACCGATATCCTGGCCGAAGAACACGTCTTCGTGCCGCGCCCGGGCAGCCGCAGTGCCGATGATGGCTGGCTGGTCGGCACCCTGCTGGACCCGGTACAGCAGCGCAGCGGCATTGCCGTACTGGATGCGCGCCACGTTGGCGATGGGCCACTGGCGCAGGCCTGGCTGCCATACGCGGTGCCGTTGGGCTTCCACGGGACCTTTGCTGCACGTGGTTGAGCACACCGGACGCACGGCCTTGCTGTCATGCTGGCACTCCGATTCACTGCGGAACTGCCCATGCCCCTGATCGACTACCGTGAAGCGTTGGCACCGCGTGGCCATCTGCGAGTCGCCATCAACCTGGGCAACCCGGTGCTGGCCCAAGGCGACGCATCGGCGCCGCGTGGCCCCTCGGTGGAACTGGCCACGGCGCTGGCGCAACGGCTGGCGGTCGCGCCGCATTTCACTTGCCATGACGCCGCCGCGTCGGTCGTGGCGGCCGCTGCTGCTGATGACTGGGACCTGGCCTTCCTGGCGGTCGATCCAGCGCGCGCCGATCGCATCGCCTTCAGCGCGCCCTATGTGGAAATTGAAGGCACCTACCTGGTGCGGGATGACAGCCCCGCGCAGCAGGTGGCCGATCTTGATCGCCATGGCATGCGCGTCGCGGTGGGCCGCGGCGCCGCCTACGATCTGTTTCTCAGCCGTGCGTTGCAGCATGCACGCATCGAGCGTGCCGACACATCCGCCGCCGCCATTGCCTTGTTCGCCCAGCAGCGCCTGGACGCGGCTGCAGGCGTGCGCCAGCCATTGCAGGCCTGGGCAGCGCAGCATCCCGGCCACCGCGTGCTGGCTGACCGGTTCACTTCCATCGCCCAGGCCGTGGCGGCACCGACCGCGCGCCCGGTAGCGGCGCTGCAGGCGTTGTTTGCCGAAGTGGATGCGATCCGCCAGACATCGCTGCTGGTCGAAGCATTCGACCGCGCCGGGCAGCAAGTCACCCTGCTGCGGTAGGGACCAGTAGAGTCGAGCTTGCTCGACTGCCGTGAGTTGTAGAGTCGAGCCATGCTCGACTGCTTCTGGCGGTCCAGTCGAGCATGGCTCGACTCTACATAGAGCGAAGAGCAGTCGAGCATGGCTCGACTCTACAGACAGCGAAGCTCGACGCTACGTGGCGGTGATGCACGCCAGCAGACGCGCCAATGCAGGATTGCGGTTGCCATCACGCCAGAACAGGACCTGCTGCACCTGCGGGGCATCCTTCAGCCCCACGAATGCAACGCCAGGCACCCCCAGCCGGCGCAGCGACGCCGGCACCAGCGCGATGCCCAACCCTTCCGCCACCAGGCTGACGATGCTCTGCTGCAACTGCACTTCCAGACGTATCCGCGGTTCCAGCCCTGCGGCGCGGAAGCACGCGTCGATCGCTTCGCGCAGCGTCGGCACCACCTCGGCGGGCGCGGTGATCAGGCCTTCATCGGCCAGCGCAGCCACGGCCACCTGACGCCGCCGCGCCAAGCGGTGGTCCTGCGGCACCACCACGCACAACGGCTCCTGCAGCAATGGCTGCATCTGCAGACCGCGCATTGCTGCGGGCGCGAACCCGATGCCTGCATCCAGCTCGCCACTGAGCACCCCGTCCAGCAGCGGGAACGGCAGTGCCTCGCGCAGGCGTAGCTGAACCTGCGGGCAGGCTGCCATGAACCGGCGCGCCAAGGGCGGCACCGAACTGTGGGCGGCGTGCATCATGAAACCGACCTGCAGTTCGCCCTGTTCACCGGCGTCGATCTGCCGCGCCGTGTGGCAGGCCTGCTGCAGTGACGCCAGCACGGCACGCGCATCATCGCGGAAGCGCTGGCCGGCCGGGGTCAGCCGCACATGGCGCGAATCGCGCTCGAACAGTGCCACGCCCAGCGAGCGTTCCAGCGCCGCGATCTGCCGGCTGAGCGGGGGCTGTGTGACGTGCAGGCGCTCGGCCGCACGGCCAAAGTGCAGGGTATCGGCCACGGCCAGGAAATAGCGCAACGGGCGGATGTCGATCATGCACAAAGGGTATCGCCGAATGCCAAAGAAAGCATTGGAAGGTATGGATGGCGCTGCGTAGCCTTGTAGCCCCTCCCCTCTTTCAAGCCGCCATGTGGTCTGTCCTGGCGATCGTGCTTCCCATCTTCGCCCTGGTGTTCGCGGGTTGGGTGGCGCGCCGCAGCGGCGCCCTGGGCCCGCATTCCACCAGTGAACTGAACCGGTTCGTCGTCTACCTTGCCCTGCCTGCGCTGCTGTTCGACGTGGTGGCCCACGCGCACTGGCGCGACCTCTGGCACCCCGGCTTCCTACTCAGCTTCGGCATCGGCACGGCGCTGGTGTTCGCGGCCACGGTGCTGCTGCGCCGACGCGGCGGCCATGCCCTGGCCGATGCCAGCATCGATGGCCTGAATGCCGCTTACGCCAACACCGGTTTCATGGGCTTTCCACTGGCGTCAGCGGTGCTGGGACCGGACGCATTGGCACCAACCCTGGTCGCCACCCTGCTGACGGTCTGCGTACTGTTCGCCGTGGCCATCATCCTGATCGAAGCGGGCCTGCAGCGGGAACAGCGCCTGCACCATCTGTTGTGGAAGGTCAGTCGATCGCTGGCGCGCAACCCGCTGCTGCTGGCACCGGCGCTGGGTATCGTGCCGATGGCAACTGGTCTGGCCGTGCCCGGGCCAGTGGACGCCTTCCTGAAGCTGCTGGGCAGCGCCGCAGCGCCCTGCGCCTTGATCGCACTGGGCCTGTTCCTGGGAGAGCGCCGCAATGTTGCCGCCGGGGCCGCACACAGCGCACTGGGCCTGGGGGCTGCCAAGTTGCTGCTGCAGCCGCTGCTGGTGTGGCTGCTGGCCACCCAGGTGTTTGCGCTGCCCACACCGCTGGTACATGCAGCGGTGTTGCTGGCCGCGCTGCCCACCGGCACCGGGCCATTCATGCTGGCCGAGTTCCATCGGCGCGAGGCCGCGACGACCGCGGCGACGGTGCTGGGGACGACCGTGCTGTCACTGCTGAGCGTGACTGCGTACTTGGCGCTGATCCGGTAGCGCCGCACCTGCTGGGCGCAGGACTTCCGTAGAGTCGAGCTTGCTCGACTGCCGTGCTTTGTAGAGTCGAGCCATGCTCGACTGCTTTTGGCAGTCCAGTCGAGCAAGCTCGACTCTACAAAGCGCGAAGAGCAGTCGAGCAAGCTCGACTCTACAAGAAGCGAAAAGCAGTCGAGCAAGCTCGACTCTACGAAGAGCGAAGTCAGCGGCTCAGGGCTTCCTGCACGGCCAACGCTACGTCGGTGTTGTCGATGTAGCTGCCGTCATTCCAGCCCACGTGCTGGCGGTAGCCGGCATCGACGCCGCGCACGCGCCGGGCCAGGCCTTCGGCGCCGTTGCCCTTGGCCCACAGCGGCACCAGCCCATTGGAATGGTTGCCGGTGGGGCGGAAACTCATGCCCGGCAGCTGCCCGCGGCCGTTGTTGCGTACTGGCTGGAACGCCACCTGCTGCGCATCCGGGCCCATCGGCATGCTGTTGTCGTGGTCGGTGGTGATGATCAGCAGGTTGCGCTCCCAACCGCCATTGCGTTCAATCCAGTCGACCACGGCGGCGACCGCATCGTTGAACTCCACCGTTTCCTCGATCAGGCGGCCAAACTGCGGCTGGTCGGTGCAGGCGCCGTAATGCCATTCGGTGCCGCAGGCGCTGGTATGGGCAGCCCAGTCGGTGGCCCCACCTTCCACCATCAGGAATAGGCCCTTCGGCGAGCGCTGCTGCAGGAACTGCAACGCACCCCGGGTCATGGTGGCCAGGTCGGGCACGCTGTCGATCTTCTTCACCCCGGAAGGTGTAGCCGCATCGCGCCCGACCACGGCCAGCTGCCGCGCCTGCTGCAGCGTGTTGGCGACCTGCGGCACGCCGATCAGCGGGCGATCACTGGGCAGGCGGCCGGCGGCCAAGGCGGCGAATTCATCCTTGCTGCGGATCAGTCGCCACGCACCCGCCGGATTGCCGGCAATCGGCGTGCCCGCTTGCAGCTGCTGCCAATCCTGCTGCGACACCCATTCCCAGGGGTTCTGGCAGCCCTCGGCGGCGACCGCATCCAGGCCGTCCACGCAGGGCCTGCCGTCCACGCTGTAGCCGGGGCCGCCGGTGCCCATCACCAGATCCATGTGGCCCTGCGCAAGCATCTGGTGGGCAATGGCGTGGTAGCTGTTGCGCGATTCGTTCTGCGCCGCGAACGCCGCGGGCGTGGCATGCGCGAACGGCACCGAAGTGACCACGCCGGTGGCCATGCCCAGGCGCTTGGCGCGCAGCGTGTTGAAGTCCACCGGCATGCCGTCGTTGCTGAAGTTGATCGCGCTGTTGTACGTCTTCACCCCGGAAGACAATGCGGTGCCTGCCGCTGCACTGTCGGTGGCCACGGCGGCCAGGTACTGGTATCCCTCGAACGGCAGGTCGGTGGCGGGTACGGCGGTGGCACTCCAGGCGCGCGATGCGTCGTAGCCGATGGTCTGCGCGGCATCGCGGGTGGGCTGGCTGCTGGCATTCAACGGGAACGTGGTCACGCCCAGGCGCTGCGGGAACTGCGCGTAGGGCGCGCCCTCGCGACTGCCGTACTGCCAGTAAGCGGCAGCATCCCAGGTGCCCCAGCCGGCGCCATCGTTGATCATCACGATCACGTTGTGCGGCCGGGTGGTCCCGGCCAGCGGCGCGTCGCCGCGCGCGACGGGCTGGCATGCGGCCAGAGCGGCCACCATGGCCAGCAGCGACGGGCGCAGCCAACGTCGCGAGGGAGATTGGGTCATGAGGGTTCCTGCAGTGCGAGCGGCGGCGATGCCGCCAACAGCAGGTCGTTATACCCGTGCAATGTTGCAGATTGGGTAGCGTCGAGCGTGCTCGACGGCAAGCCAGGTAGAGTCGAGCTTGCTCGACTGCGGGTGAAGGAGAGCAGTCGAGCAAGCTCGACTCTACGAAGAGCGAGGCGCAGGCGCGGCGCTACGATGCGCGCGTGACGATGTCCACGATCAGCCGTTGCAGTTCGGATTCTGCGTCCGCTTGCGGCAGTGCGGCGCCGGCCACGGCCTCGGACAGCGCCTCGGCAGCACCCAGGATCGCCCAGCGCCCAGCCACGGGCACCTTGCCATTGACTACAAACGGACCCAACCACTGCGCGCACTGGTCGACGAAGTCCTGCTGGTAACGATGGCGAACGTCGCGCAGTTCGGGCGAGCCAGCCAACGCGGCAAGAATCGCCTGGATATCGCTGCCCTGCGAGAGCACACAGTCGATGTAGCCCGATGCAATGGCCCGCGCCCGCTCGGCCAGCCGCGCGGGCGCCGCGCCGATGCGCGCCTCGAACACCGCCGTCTGCCGCTGATCGTAGTCGGCATACAGTGCAGCCAGCAGGCCATTGCGGGTGATGAAATGATCGTACGCGACCGGCTTGGTCACGCCCGCCGCTTCGGCCAGCCGCCCCAGGCTGAGTGCATCGGTGCCCTCGCTGCCCACCAATGCCCAGGCCACATCCAGCAACTGGCGGCCGCGCTGTTCACGTGACATCCGGCGGCGGGTGGGTGTGGCGGCGGTGGACATGCAGCGGCTCTGCATCACGGCGTGGGTGTGCCTATGGTACGGCCGATGGCCGCAGCGGTCTGCAGATGTGCCTGGCCCTGGCCGCTGTCTGCATCGAGCAGCAGGTTGGAAGAACGCACCGTGGCACCGCAGTAGTCGAAGATGCCCATATCAATCTGTGTCTTCATGGCCGCCCCATAGCCGCGGCGTTCGATCATCTCCGCGCCGGCGCCCCCCAGGCCGACCAGATGCACCTGCAGGCGCTGCAGTTTCTTTTCCACCTTGCCATCGGCACCGTCGGCATACGCCCAGCGTTGGGTGAACACACGGTCGATCCAACCCTTCAGCAGGGCCGGGAACGACCACCAGTACAGCGGGTAGACCAGCACCAGCGTATCGGCGGCATCCAGTCGTGCGTGCTCGGCAGCGACGTCAGCGGGCACTGCCCCACTCTGCCGGAACAGGGCCATGTCATCGGCGTTGAAACGGGGATCAAATCCCTCGCTGGCAAGATCAGCCACGGTCACGCTGTTGCGGGCGTCAGTGCTCGCAATCGCATCGCTGATGCGTGCGGCCACCGCGTGGGTAAGCGAGTGGGGCTCAGGGTGAGCAACGACGATAAGGCTGTGCATGAAAGACACTCGAACACGGAATAAGTTACCGATAGTAACTAATGCCCATGTTTCCACCAGTGCTCATGGCAGGACGCTGATTTCAGCTGGATTGACACCCCACAGGGCCGATCGTGGCCTTGCGTATCGCCCCGCATCAAATGCGAATGATTCGTGATACGATTGTTAAGGAATACTGAAACCCTCACACACGGACGTCCCAGCCATCGCCAGTGGACCCTCTTACAGGAGCACCTGCGCGATGTCGCACGCCTCACCGAACTGCCGCCGTTCCATTGCCACCCTGACCGCCGCGATCGGTCTGGCGCTGGCCGCCCATGCCCATGCTGATGCCAGCGCCGATGCCTCCTCGGCGCGCCAGCTGGACACCGTGGTGGTCACCGCCACCGGTGCCCAGCAGTGGATCAAGGATGCCCCTGCAAGCATCAGCGTGATCACCCGCGAGGAGATCGAGCGCAAGCCGGTCAGCAGCATCGGCCAGCTGCTGAGCACCGTGCCCGGCGTGACCGGCGGCTATGCGCTGTCCGGTGCGCAGTCGAAGATCCGCCTGCGCGGCCTGCCCGAGCAGTACACGCTGATCCTGATCGACGGCCGCCGCCAGGGCAGCTCGGCCGGCGTGAACTACCGCGATGACCTGGGCCCGCAGGATCTGAACTGGCTGTCGCCGGACATGATCGAACGCATTGAAGTGGTGCGCGGACCGATGTCCTCGCTGTATGGTTCGGACGCGATGGGCGGTGTGATCAACATCATCACCCGCAAGATCGCCGACCACTGGGGCGGCTCGGCCACCTTCAACTACAGCAAGCCCGATTCGGATACGCGCGGCAACACCACGCAGATGGGCGCGCTGTTCAGTGGCCCGCTCACCCAGAACCTGGGCGTGCGCGTGGGTGCCAACGTGACCGACCGCGAATCGGACCGCGGCGCGCGGCAGACGCCCGGCAACAAGGCGGAAAATGCCAACGTGCAGTTCGATTGGCGGGTGAACGACAGCCACAGCGTGGGCGTGGAAGCCTCGCGCGGCACGCAGCGCAACAGCGGCGCCGGTGCGGTCAGCAGCTGGGGCCTGTCCAAGCTGGTGCAGACCGGCTACGTGCTCAGCCATGACGGCAAGTACGGCGATGCCAGCACGTCCAAGACCACGCTGGTGCAGAACGATTACGAAGACAAGGGCAGCACGGTGGGCAACCATTCGAAGGAAACCGTCTTCGATACTGCCTTCACCACCGGCTTCCACTGGGGCTTCGAGCACAGCCTGAACGTGGGCGGGCAATGGAAGCGCGAGGAGCTGGAAAACAGCGACACGATCGGCACCGTGCCGGTGACCTGGACCGGCAGCGGCCGCATCAGCCCCACCAGCGAGGCCGATTCGTGGGCGCTGTTCGCCGAAGACCACATCACGCTGCACGAGCGCTTCGTGCTGACCCTGGGCCTGCGCTGGGACAACACTGAAAACTACGACGACAACCTGAGCCCGCGCATCTACGGCGTGTGGCACCCGGCCGATGCGTGGACTGTGCGTGGTGGCATTTCCAAGGGCTTCCGCGCGCCCAACCTGAAGCAGGGCACCGCCGGCGCGGCCACCCAGTCCGGTGGCAACGGCTGCCGCGCGTTGACCGTGGAAGGCTGGAGCAGCACCTCGGTGAATGCCGATGGCACGCGCGGCTGCTACATGGCCGGCAATCCGAACCTGGAACCGGAAACCAGCACCAACCACGAGCTGGGCCTGGGCTACGACCAGGGCGGCTGGTCGGCGTCGGCCACCTACTTCCTGACCAACTTCGACGACAAGATCGAGCAGGTGCCGCTGAGCCAGATTCCCGGCCAGACCACCAGCTTCGTCAACGGCTACTGGTGGACGGTGGCGCAGAACATCCAGAAGGCGCGCACCCGCGGCGTGGAAGCCAGCGTGACCGTGCCGCTGCATGAGCGCCTGAGCTGGACCACCAATGCCACGCGCATGCTCGAATCGAAGAACCGCACCACCGGCGCCACCCTGCTGGTGGTACCGGAACTGACCGCCAACACCTCGCTGGAGTGGCAGGTGACCGATGCCTGGTCGCTCAATGCCAGTGCGCAGCACATCGGCAAGCAGCTGGTGTCGGCCACCAGCGCAACCTTCGCCAAGGCCTACACCACGTGGGACCTGGTCACCGGCTTCGACGTGAACGAGAACCTGACCCTGCGTGCCGGCGTGCTGAACGTGGGTGATGTGTCCACCATCGACGAAGGCAACAACTACGACGGCGGCGCACGCACCTTCTTCGTCGGCGCCACCGCGCGGTTCTGATCAAACCGTGGGGTCAGAGCCCGTTGCGGGGCAACGGGATCTGACCCTGGGGTCGGATTCCTTCGCGCAGCGAAGGGCTCCGACCCCAGCGCGCGCCCCCATCGACGCATGGCGTGGATCTACCGCGTCCCTCGCATAGACCGCTACGACCGGAACAGGTCGTTCAGAGCGGCGCCGGCAGCGGCCTGCTGCAGCCCATCGAAGCGGCCCTCGCGCACGAGTGAGTCGGTGGCCTGCATCAATCCTCCCCACGCCGCGCGGGCCAGCGCGCCGCCCAGGCTGACCCGGCGCACGCCCAGCGCCGCGATGTCCCGCAACGTAAGCGCCGTCGGCCCACCCACCAGCAGGTTCACCGGCGTGCCGTCCGCGGCGGCCACCACTGCCTGGATCTGTTCGACCGTGGTGATGCCCGGTGCGTACAGCACGTCGGCACCGGCGGCCGCGTAGGCACGCAGGCGCCGCAGCGTATCGTCCAGATCCGGCACGCCCACGAAGAAGTTCTCTGCGCGCCCCACCAGCAGCACATCGGCGGCGGCGCGATCAATGGCCGCACGTGCGGCGCGCAGGCGTTGCACGGCCTCATCCAGCGGGCGCAACGGTGCATCGGCCAGACCGCTGGCGTCTTCGATCGACAGTGCGGCAATGCCGGTGTCCAGCGCTGCGGTCACCGCCTGGCCCACGTCATCGGGGGTTGCGCCGAAACCATCGCCGAAGTCGGCGTTCAAGGGCAGATCAGTGGCCGCAGCCATCAAGCGCAGATGGTCCAGTGTGGCCTGCAGCGAGACCGCGCCGTCGGGCCGGCCTTCGCTCCACGCACAGCCGGCACTGGTGCTGGCCAGGGCCTGGAACCCCTGCCGCTGCAGATAGCGCGCACTGCCCACGTCCCACGGGTTGGGCAGCACGAAGCAACCCTGCGCATGCAGCTGGCGGAAGGCGGCACGCTTGCGCTGGGTCTGGGCGTCTGTAGCGGTCATGGCAGACAGGCGGAGTGGCGACAGCGCCACCCTAGCCCGCTGGCCCACGCAACTCAACGCCACATGGCGTGGCTCTCATGAGGTGATGCTGCCTGCTTATTGGACCGGCGCCAGGCGCTGCGCAACCGTGGCAGCCCCCCTTCAGGAGTCCGGACATGCCCATCGATGCTGGCACGCAGCTGCCCACTGGCGATGATCACGATGCGCAGCGGGCTGACCTGGGCTCACCGGTGCGCCGGCGCCTGCTGGCGTCCGCCGGAGTGGCGGTGGGCGGGCTGGCCAGCGCCAGTGCCGGCGGCGCTGCCAGCGCCGCGCCCAACACCACCGAGCCGGGCCGCCCCGGCTTCCGCCCGATCGTGCCGCCGCCCGCGCAGGGGCACAGCCCCTGGGGCCAGGACACGGTGAGCGAAGCCACACCGCGACCGGCCAGCGTCCGCCCGGGCGAAACGCCACTGCCCGACCGGCCACGCGCCTATACCGAGATCAAGAGCTACCACGCGCATATCTATTTCGACGAAGACAGCTACCAGAAGGCGGCACTGCTGCGGCGCTGGGTGGTCGAGCGCTTTCCGGTGGAACTGGGCAACTGGAACCTGCAGCCGCGCGGCCCGCACGTAACGCCCTCGTTCTACTTCGGTTTCCGCAACGACCTGCTGCCGGTGCTGGTGCCGTGGCTGCAGCTGAACAGCCTGGGCCTGACCATCCTCATCCACCCCAACACCGGCGATGGCCGTGCCGACCATCTGCACTACGCGCTGTGGGTCAACCGGGCGCAGCCGGTGAACGCCTACAACTGGCCCGCGCCACCACCGGGCGGAACCGAAGCGCTGGAAGAAGTCTTTCCCAACGTGGTGCCCACGGTGCCGCTGGAGACCTGAGCGCGGTACATTCATCCCCGCATGGCGCGGATCTACCCCTCCGGGGCCATTGTCGGCGTACGTGCTGCCATCGCCGCCGATGACAACGTTCAGCCAGCCTTGATCCGCCCTGCCACATACGGCCGCAAGGGCCTTGGCGAATTTCAAACAAACGATTGAAACGCCGCAAACTTCGCCGAACTGGACACCATCCTCAGGTTCCGCCAGACTGCCGCCCTTTCCCGTTGATCGGATTCCATGGCGAAGCTGCTGGTCCTGCACGGCCCCAACCTCAACCTGCTCGGCACGCGCGAGCCGGAGGTCTACGGGCACACCACGCTGGCCGACATCGACCAGGCCCTGGCTGCCCAGGCGGGCGCCGCCGGCCACGCCGTGGACAGCCTGCAATCCAACGCCGAGCACGTGCTGGTGGACCGCGTACAGTCCGCACGCGCCGACGGAACCGCTTTCATCCTGATCAACCCGGCCGCCTTCACCCACACCTCGGTCGCCCTGCGCGATGCGCTGGCGGCGGTGGCGGTGCCGTTCATCGAAATCCACCTGTCCAACCCGCATACCCGCGAACCGTTCCGCCAGCACAGCTATTTCAGCGACAAGGCGGTGGGCGTGGTGTGCGGCTTCGGCGCCGACAGCTACCGCTACGCGATGGACGCGGCCCTGCTGCGGCTGTCGGCCACCTGATTGTCGAACCGGGCGCCCATGGCGCCCTCCTCACCTAGATAGAAACCAAAGAGGCCCTCATGGATCTGCGCAAAATCAAGAAGCTGATCGACCTGCTGGAAGAGTCGAACCTGGCTGAAATCGAAATCAAGGAAGGCGAAGAATCCGTGCGCCTGTCGCGCGCCCCGGTGGCCGGCTACGCCGCGCCGGTCGCGGCCCCGGTGTACGCCGCGCCGGCCGCCCCGGCGGCCCCGGCCATGCCGATGCAGTCGCCCACCGAAGCCTCCACCGGCGGCACCGCCAAGCCGGGCCCGGCCCTGCCGGAAGGCCACGTGCTGCGCTCGCCGATGGTCGGCACCTTCTATGCTTCGGCCGCTCCGGACAAGCCGGCCTTCGTCACCGTTGGCCAGCAGGTCAAGGAAGGCGAAACCCTGGCCATCATCGAAGCGATGAAGATGTTCAACCCGATTGAAGCCGACAAGTCCGGCACCATCGTCGCCATCCTGGGCGAGAACGGCCAGCCGGTGGAATTCGACCAGCCGCTGTTCGTGATCGGCTGAGGGGCACGCCATGCTCGACAAAGTCGTCATTGCCAACCGAGGGGAGATCGCGCTGCGCATCCTGCGCGCGTGCCACACCCTGGGCATCCGCACGGTGGCCGTGCATTCCACGGTCGACCGCAACCTCAAGCACGTGGCCATGGCCGACGAGTCGGTCTGCATCGGCCCGGCGCCGTCGCCGCAGAGCTACCTCAACATTCCGGCACTGATCGCCGCCGCTGAAGTCACCGATGCCCAGGCCATCCATCCGGGCTACGGCTTCCTGTCGGAGAATGCCGACTTCGCCGAGCGCGTGGAGGAGTCCGGCTTCATCTTCATCGGCCCCAAGGCCGACACCATCCGCATGATGGGCGACAAGGTCGAAGCCATCCGCGCGATGAAGTCCGCCGGCGTGCCGTGCGTGCCCGGTTCGGGCGGCCCGCTTGGCGAAGACATCGTGGCCAACACCAAGATCGCCCGCGAGATCGGCTACCCGGTCATCATCAAGGCGGCCGGTGGCGGCGGTGGCCGCGGCATGCGCGTGGTGCACGCCGAAGCCTCGCTGAAGACTTCGATCGAAACCACCAAGAGCGAGGCCAAGGCCGCGTTCGGCAATGGCGAGGTCTACATGGAGAAGTTCCTGGAGAATCCGCGCCACGTGGAAATCCAGGTACTGGCCGACGGCCAGGGCAACGCCATCCACCTGGGTGAGCGCGACTGCTCGATGCAGCGCCGCCACCAGAAGGTGGTGGAAGAAGCCCCGGCACCGGGCATCACCGCCGAGCAGCGCGAGCAGATCGGCAAGGTGTGCGTGGAAGCCTGCATCCGCATCGGCTACCGCGGCGCCGGCACGTTCGAGTTCCTGTACGAGGACGGCCGCTTCTACTTCATCGAAATGAACACCCGCATCCAGGTGGAACATCCGGTGACCGAAATGGTGACCGGCATCGACCTGGTGGCCGAGCAGCTGAAGATCGCCGCTGGCCAGAAGCTGTCGATCAAGCAGAGCGACGTGGTGCTGACCGGCCACGCCATCGAATGCCGCATCAACGCCGAAGATGCTGAAACCTTCGTGCCGAGCCCGGGCACCATCACCGGCTTCCATCCGCCGGGCGGCCCCGGCGTACGCGTGGACACCCACATCTATAGTGGCTACCGCGTGCCGTCGAACTACGACTCGATGATCGGCAAGCTGATCGTGCACGGCCCGGACCGCGAAACCGCCATCGCCCGCATGCGGGTGGCGCTGAGCGAAATGGTGGTGGACGGTATCAAGACCAACGTGGCGCTGCAGCAGCGCATCATGCGTGACAAGGGCTTCCAGGCCGGTGGGCAGAACATCCACTACCTGGAAAAGCGCCTGGCCGAACGCAAGAACAAGCCGATCGCATTGACCTGATCGCGCAGCCAACGCTGGACACGAAAAGGGCGGGGATTTCCCCGCCCTTTTCTGTTGCGCGCGGCGACGATGCGCAACGCCGCCGGGCATGGCCCGGCGCTACCGGGCGCGGGTCAGCGCTTGTCGGCCACTTCGGCGGGAATCTGCGAATTGGCCAGCGGGCGCACGCCATTGGGCGAGGTCGGATCGACGATCACCATGGTTTCGGTGGAACCATCGGGCCAGACCACCTGGAAGGTGCTGCCGGCCGGCAACGAAGCGAACGGCACCCCACTCTGCGCGCGGTACACCGCAGCGACCTGGCTGGCACCGGCGCGGCGCACTGCTTCCTGCGCCTTCACCGTGGTCAATTCCACCTTCGACAGGTGCCGGTAGCGATCTTCGTAGGTGTCGATCATCAACAAGCCGACCGCACCGGCCGAGTAAGCCACGAACAACACCACCCAGAACCAGAACTTGGCGCCATGTAGTAAACGACGGTAGTTCATCGCCCTGCTCCCGTACCAATCAATCGCTTGATCCACTCTTTCATCTTCCCCGCACCTTGCCGCGAAACCGCGGCGTCATACACGAAATCCCGGAAATCCTGCGTTCCACCCTGCGAACAGATCCCTCCGTTCGCGCAATAACTGTTCACCAGCACGCTGTCGGCGCCGCACGGCAGCCCCAGCTCGCAGGCGGCAACGCGCCAGGCCAGCTCGCTCAACTGTTCGCCGGCAATCATGCCGGTCATCGCCTTGTCGCCGGCCGCACGCAGGCCCATGGCCGGTGCCAGCGCCATGTAGGCCTCTGGATCGCGCGATGCCTGCACGCGCTGCACCAGCTCGCGGCGGTACTGCTCGCTGTCCTGCAGCGGCTCACCTTCGGCCAGCAGCGATGCTTCCGCCGCCAGGTTGCCTTCCTGCGCCGCGCGCCGGCGCTCGCCGATCACCAGCGCCGGCCCCAGCTTGTCGCCCGGCACGAAGCCACCGCAGCGCTGGGCCACGCGTTCGCGCGCCTGCACCATGGCCGGCGCCGCGCTCAGCCCCAACCCGGCCAGCACGTTGTTGTCCAGGCGGTAGCCGCCCGGGTCCACCGCGTACTGCGCGCAGTAGTCGTAGACCCGGCTCAACATCCAGCGCGCTTCATGGTTGCCGTTGTCGGCCTGCACGCGCAGGCGCTGCGCATAGGCGAACAGATCGGTCTCGCCTTCGATATCCGCGCGGATATCCAGCGGCAGGCCGGACGGCAGCGCGGTGCTGCGCTCGACGCCCGACAGACGCCGGGCCAACGCTTCGGGCACCACCGGCACCAACGCATCGCCCACCGACGAGGCGGACACGTCCATCGGTACCGCCACGCCATCCTGCAGCGCGTGGCCATGGCCGCTGGCCCGGTAACCGGCCACGCCAAGCACCGCCACGGCGGGCAGCACGAGCAACCAGGTTTTCAGGGTGGGAGCGAAGGCCATGAGCGACAGAAGTGGACGCGGGACACAGCAAAGCCGGCATTTTAGCAAGCCCCCGAAGCGCTGTCTGAACCGCTGCGGTTCATCTCAGGGCATACGGAGACGGCCGGAT
Organism: Stenotrophomonas sp. ZAC14D2_NAIMI4_6; assembly: GCF_003086875.1. Classification (NCBI taxonomy): domain Bacteria; kingdom Pseudomonadati; phylum Pseudomonadota; class Gammaproteobacteria; order Lysobacterales; family Lysobacteraceae; genus Stenotrophomonas; species Stenotrophomonas sp. ZAC14D2_NAIMI4_6. Next base: position 3,929,565 of record NZ_CP025996.1, read on the forward strand.
GGTCTAGCATGGCCCCCTTTCCCGCAATTGCCCCCACCGCCATGCCGTTCCTGGAACTGACCCTGCGCTGCACCGAAGCCACCCAGCCCCGCTATGAAAACGCGCTGGAGGACGTAGGCGCGCTGGCCGTCACCCTGCTTGATGCCGAAGCCGACACCAGCAACGAGCAGGCCATCCTCGAACCGGGCGTGGGCGAAACCCCGCTGTGGGACACCCTGGTACTGAGCGCCCTGTTCCCGGCCGACAGCAATGCGCTGTTGCTGCTGGCAGCGCTGGAAGCCTTCGACCCGGACTTGGACTGGAGCGGCGGCAGCTTCCGCGCCGTGGAAGACGAAGACTGGGAACGCGCCTGGCTGGACCAGTTCCAGCCGATGGATTTCGGCAGCCGCACCTGGATCGTGCCGTGGAACCACGACCTGCCGCAGGCCGCGCAGGCCGCCGATGCCGCCGTCGTGCGCCTGGACCCGGGCCTGGCCTTCGGCTCGGGCACCCACCCGACCACCGCGCTGTGCCTGCGCTGGCTGGACCAGCTGGCCGTGGACGGCCAGCTGCAGGGCCAGCGCGTGCTCGACTTCGGCTGTGGCTCGGGCATCCTGGCCCTGGCGGCGCTGAAGCTGGGCGCGGCCGAAGCGATCGGCGTGGACAACGACCCGCAGGCGCTGGTGGCCACCGCCGACAACGCCGAGCGCAATGGCGAGCAGGCGCGCATGCACGTCTATCTGCCGCAGGACGAACCGGTGGCCACCTACCCGATCGTGGTCGCCAACATCCTCGCCTCGGCGCTGGATGCGCTGGCCGAACTGCTGGCCGCACGCGTTGCTGCCGGTGGCCGCATCGCCCTGTCGGGCATCCTGCATGGCCAGGAAGGCGAACTGCTGCAGCGCTATGCCGCGTGGTTCGACGAACTGCAGGCCACCCAGGATGGCGATTGGATGCGCATCACCGGCGTACGCCGCGCCTGATCGTGGTTGAATGAGCGCTGGATCCGAGCCGGTGCCCTGACGATGTCCGAGCCGAACCCGCCGCGTCGCCCGCTGGCCACCTTCCTGCGCACTGCGCCGGGAGCCGACGCAGCACCTGCCGACGCCACCGGTCACGCCGCCCCGCAGCTGCTGCAGGAGGGCGAGGCAGCAGACGACGATCAGGACACCGCGGCCCCGCTCGCGCCGCACGAGGAACCCGTCGCACGCGCCGATGCCGATGCCGATGCCGATCGTGCCGAAAGCGACACGGTGGATGCGACTGTAGCCAGCGAGGCGCCCAGCTTCCTGGGCATGCGTCCGCGCGCGCGACCGTCACCGCGCTGGCACTGGGCGCTGGTTGCAGGCCTGGCCCTGCTGCTGGTGCTGCAGAGTGTGCTGGCCGACCGCGCGCGCCTGGCCGCCGATGCCGGCCATCGACCCTGGATCAGCGCACTGTGCGGCGTGCTTCGCTGCAGCCTGCCGGCCTGGCGCGAACCCACGGCGTTCACCATGACCAGCCGCGAGATCCGCCCCCTGCCGGGGCAGGCAGGCGTGCTGCAGGTGCAGGCCAGCATCCGCAACGACGCACGCTGGGCACAGGCCTGGCCGGACCTTCGCCTGTCGTTGTCCGATGCCGATGGCCGCCTGATCGGCAGCGGGGTGTTCACCCCTGCGCAGTACCTGGGCGAGGCCCCGGCGGCCACGCTGGAGCCCGGGCAGAGCGCGCGGGTCGCGTTCCGCGTGCAGGAGCCGGCGGCCTCTACCGTCGCATTCACCTTCGAGTTCCTCTGACCAAGGTCGAGGCGTCAGGCCGTGGCAGCTCGGGCACGCTCGCGCTAGACTGACGGCCAATCACACGTCCGCCTGCGCGCACCGCGCGCACCGGCCTCCAGATCGGGAACCCCCTTGAACGCTGTCCTCACTCGTCCTGACACCAGTCGTGGCGCTGCCCGGCCACCGCTGCGCGAACACGTAGCCCAGTCCGTGCGCCGCTACCTGCGCGACCTTGATGGCTGCGATGCGGACGATGTGTATGAGATCGTGCTGCGCGAGATGGAGATTCCGCTGTTCGTGGAAGTGCTCAACCACTGCGAAGGCAACCAGAGCCGCGCCGCGGCCATGCTGGGCATCCACCGCGCCACCCTTCGCAAGAAGCTGAAGGAATACGGCATCAGCGCGTAAGCGCACCGGTGTGTAGAGTCGAGCCATGCTCGACTGCTCCTGTGCGAGGCAATCCGCGAAGAGCAGTCGAGCATGGCTCGACTCTACCCAGTAGATCCACGCCATGCGTGGATGAACCCCTCAGCCCCCGCCCGCCTTCCAGTAATACCGCACCACATGGAAGAACACCGGCGCGGCGAAGCACACTGAATCCAGCCGATCGAGCATGCCGCCATGGCCTTCGATCATGTGCCCCCAGTCCTTGATGCCGCGGTCGCGCTTGATGGCCGACATCACCAGGCCGCCCCAGAACCCCATCAGGTTGATCAGCAGGGACAGCCCGAACGCCTGCAGCGGCGTGAACGGGGTGATCCACCACAGCGCCGCACCCAGCGCGCTGGCGCTCAGCACCCCGCCCACGAACCCTTCCACCGTCTTCGACGGCGACAGCTTCGGGGCAATCAGGTGCCGGCCCAGCAGCTTGCCCCAGATGTACTGCAGCACATCGGACGACTGCACCACGATCACCAGGAAGGCAAACAGCAGCACGTTGCGCGCCGGGTCATGGCCGGGCACCTGCAGGTTCAACAGCAGCGGCACGTGCGAAATGCAGAACACGCAGATCATCAGCCCCCACTGCACCTTGGCCGTGCGCTCGAGGTAGTGGGTGGTATCGCCGCCGATGGTCGACAGGATCGGCAGGAACAGGAACGCGTAGACCGGAATCAGCAGGGTGTACATGCCGTACCAGTCGATCCACACCAGGTAGTACTGCCACGGCAGCACGATGTAGAACGCCGCCAGCAATGCGTAGTAATCGCCAGACCGGGTAGGCGCCAGGGTGATGAATTCGCGCAGCGCGAACAGCGAAATGGTCGCGAACAGCACGATCACCCCGGCGCGGCCGAACAACAGCGCGCCACCCACCACGATCGCCATCACCCACCACGCGCGGATGCGCGAGACCAGGTTGGCGATGACCGCGCTGGGCTGGCCGCGCTGGCGCCAGCGCAGGGTCTCGGCCACCACCGTGGCCAGCACCAGTACCGCGCCGATGCCGCCGAACAGCAGACCGGTCTGCTGGCCCACGCTCTGCGTGGCCAGATCGCCGGACACATCGATCAAGAAGCTCATGCGCGGCCCCCGTTCGGTGCCAGGTCAAGCAGCGCCTGCCGGCTGCGCGCCAGGAACGCCGCCTTGTCCTCCTCGGCCTGCAGCCGCAGCGGTGCGCCGAAGGTTGCCGTGCACAGCAACGGCAGCGGCAGGAAGCGGCCCTTGGGCATCACCCGCTTCAGGTTGTCGATCCACACCGGTACGAATTCCAGTTCCGGGCGCTGCCGCGCCAGATGGTAGATGCCACTCTTGAACGGCAGCAGCGGCTCCTCGCCGGTGTTGCGCGTGCCTTCCGGGAACAGGATCAGCGAACAGCCTTCATCCACCGCATCGCGCAGCACCTGCAGGGGGTCCTGCTGGCGGCGCGCCGCCTCGCGTTCCACCAGCACGCCGTTGAACACCGCATCGATCAGGTAGCGGCGCAGGCCATCGCGCTGCCAGTACTCGGCTGCGGCCACCGGCCGCACCTGGCGGCGCAATGCCGGCGGCATCGACGACCAGATCAGCACGAAGTCGCCGTGGCTGGCATGGTTGCCGTAGTACACGCGGTGGTCGCTGGAGGGCGCGCAGCCGATCCACAGCGCGCGCGCACCGGTCAGCACATGGATGGCGCCACTGCAGGCGCGGGCAATCACTCTTGCGAACATCACCTTCCCCTCAGGTCTGCGGCCACAACACGGCCAGCAGCACTGCCACGAACTGCAGCGCGGTGAACAGATACTGGCGCAGCAGCAGGCCGCGCATGCCCGCCCAGCGCGCGTCCCAGCCACGCAGCGGCGCATCGGCCGGCAGCCGGCGCAGCCCGGCCACGTGCAGGGCCTGGTCGACCCGGTGTGCTGCCGCCTCGCCCTGCAGACCTTCCTGCAGCAGCAACTGCAGCAGGCTGGCATCCAACTGCACGCGCACCGCGAAGTACGCCTGCACCAGGCCCAGCGCCGCGCTCAGCAGCACCAGGCCGGCGGCGATCATCGCCAGCCCCGGCTCGATACCCAGCAGCAGCAGGCCCACCAGCATCAGTCCCAGCGACAGCACGGCGGGCCAGCGGCCCTGGCGCAGCAGCAGGTGCATCATCGGCAGGTCCGGGGCCTGGCTCATTCCGTAGTCTCCTGTGCGGCAGCGGCCGCGATCGCCAACAGGTGAACGTCGTGCAGCACGATGGACGGCCGTGCCTGGCGCACCCGCGCCACTGCCTGTGCGGCATCGGCCTCGCGGCCGCTGCACAGCAGCCAGGTCGCCACGCTGGCGGCACTGCGCGAATAACCCAGCGCGCAGCACACCAGCAGCGGCCCCTGCGCGTGCAGGCGCTCGATCGCGGCGGCGGCGGCGCGCAGCTGCGCAGCGCTGGGCACCACCAGGTCCAGCATCGGCACGCCGGCATAGACCGCGCCCGGGGCGCGGCAGGACAGCTCGGCACAGGTATCAACCACGCCCTGCAGCGGCGCCGGCAAGCGGCCGCTGGGCAGGCGCCCCAGCCATACACCGTCGGCCACCTGCACCGGCTGCGGCGCACGCCGTGTCCACAGCCGCGAATTGATCCATGCAGCGGCCAGGTACGGCGCCAGCAGCCAGCGTGCGGCCATGGTCAGCCGGCCATCGGCGCGCTTCTGGAACACCGCCGTGCCCAACCCCGCATACGCCAGCGCCACCAGCAGCAGCGACAGCACCGGCCACAGCAGCCACAGCGCCGTGCCGCGCCACTGCAGCACCGGCAGCAACACCACGGCCGCCCCCAGCAGGTACAGCAGCGCCAGGCGCCAGCGCTTCGGGTCGCGCGCGGTGCGCCATGCGCGCAGCGGTGGCACACCCTGGTCGGGCCACAGCCACACGCACAGCCAGCCCACCAGCAGCCCGGTGGGTACATCGATGAAGTGGTGCTGGAAGGTGGTCAGCACCGAAATGCCGATCAGCAGCGCCCACCCATGCAGCACCCAGCGCCACGCGCCGTGCAGGTACTGGGCGAACTTCACCCACAGCACGATCAGCAGCACGATGTGCAGCGATGGCGCCTGGTTGAACGGCTTGTCGAAACCCAGCAGCACATCGAACAGCCAGCCGAAGACGCCGTCGATCTCCGGCCGCTGGAAACTGAAGCGTAATGGCCACAGCAGGAAGCAGCTCACCGCGATCAGCTGCGCACTGAACAAGCGCAGCGCGTGCCGGTCCAGTTCCAGCCGCTGCCGGCACAGGAACAGCGAAATGGCATAGAACAGATCGATGGACCAGTACGGCACGATGGTCCAGGCCACGAACGGAACGTGGGCTTCCCAGGCGAAGGCGAGCACCGGCACGTCGGTCTGGCGACCGGCCATCCAGTTGGCAAAGCCGTAACTGGCGAAGAAGAACGGCCCCAGCAGCACCAGCCACAACAGGGCGCGCCGCCAGGGGCGCGCCGTAGGGGCCACCGGGGCGGCAGTGACGGCAGACATCAACCGACCCGGCGCGCCAGCGACACGGTGAAGATGCCGAACGCATCGATGCGCTGGGCCACCTTCTGGAACCCGGCCAGGCGCACCAGCTCGTCCATCTCCTGCTGGGTGCGGCGGCGCATCACCCACGCCGCGCCACCGCGGTGGCTGGTGAGCGCACGCGCGATGAACTCGAGCTGCGGATGCCACGGCTGGCCGGTATAGGCCAGGTAACCGCCCACCGGTACGGCCGCGGCAATGCCCTGCAGCGAGCGCAGCACCGCATCGTTGTCGGGGAACAGTTCGTACAAGCCCGACACCACCGCCAGCGTCGGCGCCGGGTCCACCTTCGCCAGCTGCGCCGGGTCGAACGCATCGCCCTGTTCGAAGCGCGCGATATCGGCCGCCCCCAGGCGTTCAATCAAGGCCTGGCCCTGGGTCACGTTCAATTCGCTGAAATCGCGCAGCACGATGCGTTCAGCGCGCTGTTCACCCTGCCCCAGCGCTTCCAGCACGTAGCGCCCATGGCCTGCGGCCACGTCCAGCACGCGTACCGGCGTGCCCTGCCCGCGCAGGCGCTGGGCGGCCTCGCGCAGCAGTTCCTGCAGGTGCTGGCCGCGCACGCGGATACCGCGCCAGCCGATCGCATCCAGATAATTGCGGTCGACCATGCGCCCCAGCGGGCCCTTGCCCCGCGCCTGGTCGCGGTAGATGTAATCGAGCGTGCTGCCCGAATCGAAGCCGGTCTGCAGGCCCAGGGCAATGCCCTCGGACAGCGTGCCGCCGAAACGCAGGCCACCACGCACGAAGCGCCAACGCAGGTCGGCCAGGCTGTTGCGTTCGGGCGGCCACGACAGAATCTCCGATTCTTCGAAGGTCGGACCGTGGCGGTGTGCATCGCGGCGCGACAGTTCGCGCAGTGGTTCGGCGAACCGTGCCTGGATGAAGCTGCGGATGCGTGCCAGCGCCGGCGCGCGGTCGCGCTCGCCCAGGGTGTCGTGGAAGAAGCCCGGCAGGTGCACGCGCTCCTTGATCGGGCTGGACAGGCGTTCGTAGAAGCGGTCCTGCGGGCCCCGGTGCACGACGAAATCCGAACCGGAGACCAGCAGCTGCACCGGCACGCTGATCGCCTGCGCGTCGGCCACGATGCGGTCGGCCGCCTCGTACAGGCCCAGCAGCACGCGCACCGAAATCGGCCGGGTGATCAGCGAATCGGTGCGGTAGCTTTCCACCCGCGCCGGGTCGTGGGTCAGCCACTGCGGCTTCACGTAGCTGTTGACGAAGAAGTTGCCGCGCAGCTTCTGCATCAGCGCCAGCCCCGCCCGCGCGAACGGCACGTACAGCTTCACCTTGAACGCCGGCGAGGCCATCACCAGCGCGCGCAGGCGCGGCGCGTAGTCGTGCACCCAGGTGGCGGCCACCACCGCGCCCACGCTCTGCGCGATCACCACGATGTCTTCCACCGCAATGCCGTGCTCGGCGCCGATATGGGCAATGAAGCTGTCCAGGTCGCGGACCAGCGCCGGGAAACCGGGGGCATCGCCGCGCGCACCGGGCGAACGGCCATTGCCACGCGCATCCCACGCGAAGAAGGCGGTATCGGGCAGGTCCAGCTCATCGACCAGGTGGGTGACCCGGCCGGAATGTTCGTGGCCGCGATGCAGCAGCACCACGGCCTTGCTGGGCGTGGTGCCCGTGGTGCTCGCCCAGTACCGGTAAAACAGCGGTACCTGGTCGAAGCTGTGGAATTCCCGTTCCTGCGCCTGACGCATGCAATCTCCGTATTGTCGTGGTGTTTACTGCGGTGTAACCGCCGATTCCTGCAGGCCCCGGCGCACCCGGTTGAACAGCGTCACCGCGCACAGCAGTGCGGCCACGCCCGCCACCCACGTCACCGTGGCGGCCCCCACCCAGCCGAAGGCCAGCAGCAGGCCCAGCACACCGATCACGAAGGCGCGGTCGCTCTTGCCCATGGGCCCATCGTAGCGCCGGCTGGCGCCGACCATCAGGCCCAGTACGCCGGCGTATTCGCTCACTGCCGCCGCCCAGGCCAGCAGCCACAGCGCCACCGGGTTCACGCCCGGCACGCTGAGCAGGCTCAGGTACAGCGCGGCGTCGGCAATCACATCGCACAATTCGTTCAGATAGGCACCCAGCCGCGACTGCTGGCCGAACTCGCGGGCCAGCATGCCGTCCACGGCGTTGAGCGCCATGCGCAGCAGCATCCACAGCGGCAGCAGCAGGTACAGCAGTGGTTGCGCCGGGGCGCAGCACCACACGGCGGCGGCCACCAGCAGCGAGACCACGGCGGCGGCCACGGTCACCGTGTTGGCGGTGATGCCGAGGCGGTACAGACCGCGCACGGCCGGACGCAACAGGTCCTGGAAACGTCCTTTCAATGCATAGATCGACACGATCTGAACCCGCTGATCCCTGGCAGTTCCGGCATAGCCTACCCCATGGCGTGCCCGGCCCAGCATGCCGATACGGGCGTTTGTACGCACCGGGGGCAGGAAACCGCCCCGCGCAGCGCCCGCCACCGGCCCCCACGAACTACAATATCGGCCCCGCTCCGCTGCCGATTGCCCTGTCCCCATGACTGCTGATCTGTTGCCCGTCCGCCGGGCCCTCCTTTCCGTTTCCGACAAGACCGGCCTGGTCGAGCTGGCCACTGCGCTGGCCGCGCGCGGCGTGGAGCTGCTGTCCACCGGCGGTACCGCCAAGGCCATCCGCGATGCCGGCCTGGCCGTGAAGGACGTGGCCGATGTCACCGGCTTCCCGGAAATGATGGACGGCCGGGTCAAGACCCTGCACCCGATGGTGCATGGCGGCCTGCTGGGCCGTTCGGGCCTGGACGATGCGGTGATGGCCGAGCACGGCATCGGCGCCATCGACCTGCTGGTGCTGAACCTGTATCCGTTCGAAGCGGTCACCGCCAAGGCCGACTGCAGCCTGGCCGACGCGGTGGAAAACATCGATATCGGCGGCCCGGCCATGCTGCGCTCGGCGGCCAAGAACTTCGCCCGCGTGGCGGTGGCCACCGACCCGTCGCAGTACGCCGAACTGCTGGCCTCGCTGGATGCCAACGACGGCCAGCTGAGCGCCGCCACCCGCTTCGCGTTCTCGGTGGCCGCGTTCAACCGCGTGGCCCAGTACGATGCGGCCATCAGCAACTACCTGTCGGCGGTCACCGCCACCGACGCCGCCGTGCCGGTGCGTGCCGAATACCCGGCGCAGATGAATTCCACCTTCGTGAAGGTGATGGACCTGCGCTATGGCGAAAACCCGCACCAGAGCGGCGCGTTCTACCGCGACCTGTACCCGGTGCCGGGCACGCTGGCCACCTTCCAGCAGCTGCAGGGCAAGGAACTGAGCTACAACAACCTGGCCGATGCCGATGCGGCGTGGGAATGCGTGCGCCAGTTCGACGCGCCGGCCTGCGTGATCGTCAAGCACGCCAACCCGTGCGGCGTGGCCGTGGGTGCCGGCAACGGCGATGCCTATGAACTGGCCTACGCCACCGACCCGACCAGCGCCTTCGGCGGCATCATCGCCTTCAACAAGCCGCTGGACGCCGCCACCGCCAAGGTGATCCTGGACCGCCAGTTCGTGGAAGTGCTGATCGCCCCCGACTACGAGCCGGCCGCGCTGGAATACGCGCAGAAGAAGGCCAACGTGCGCGTGCTGCGCATCCCGCACGGTGATGGCCTGAACAACTTCGACAGCAAGCGCGTGGGCTCGGGCCTGCTGCTGCAGTCGTCGGACAACCGCGGCATGACCCGCGACGAACTGAAGGTGGTCAGCAAGCTGGCGCCGACCGACAAGCAGTTCACCGATCTGCTGTTCGCCTGGAAGGTGGCCAAGTTCGTGAAGTCCAACGCGATCGTCTACGCCAAGGACAACCGCACCATTGGCGTGGGCGCCGGGCAGATGAGCCGCGTGTACTCGGCACGCATCGCCGGCATCAAGGCCGCCGACGCCAACCTGGTGGTCGAAGGTTCGGTGATGGCATCCGACGCGTTCTTCCCGTTCCGCGACGGTATCGATGCCGCGGCCGCTGCCGGTATCAAGGCGGTGATCCAGCCGGGTGGTTCGATGCGCGATGCGGAAGTGATCGCCGCCGCCGACGAACATGGCCTGGCCATGGTGTTCACCGGCGTTCGCCACTTCCGCCACTGATACAGGGAGCGACACGGATGTCTGCAGTCTCTTTGAAACCGCTCACCGTGCTCGCCTTCGCCGGCACGGCCCTGCTGGCCGGCTGCACGCCGGCCGCCGATCCCGCGCCGGCCGCTGCCCCTGCAGCGCCGGCCGCCACGACGGCGGCCGCCGAACCGGCTTCCACGCTCAGCCGCACCGCCCGCCTGCAGGCCTTCCTGGCCCAGCGTTACGGCCAGGGCGCCGCGCTGTCGGGTGACTGGCGCGGCAGCTGGAGCCAGGACGGCGAAACACGCCCGGTCAGCTGGCAGGTCTGCGCCGAGCAGCCGGTGGTGAGCGGCGATAGCTGGCAGCAGCTGCTGGCCGTCTGCGGCGCGCTGGTCGAAGCCGGCCACCCGGAACCGGGCACCATCGACTTCTACGTGCTGCGGCCCACCGCCAGCGGCTTCGACGTGGCCGCCGAGCTCACCGGTGGCACCTACGGCAGCAGCGGCCAGCCCGGCACGGTACAGATCGTGCGCGCGGGCAGCGATTTCTACGGCTTCCGCGTGCAAGACGGCTGGTTCGGCCAGGGCTATTCGCTGATCTCTCAATCGCTGGTGCTGCCTGGCCCGAAGGGCCTGGTCGACACCGGCAGCATGCGCAGCCATATCGACAATGGCGCCGCCTACGATTGCGACGACGCCGATGCGGCCGAAGACTGCCGCAGCAAGGTATTCAACATCGACTTCAACCAGCGCTTCGACGACAGCGACCGCAGCGCGCGCGTCTGGCCGCTGCTGGTGGAGGAAACCGGCAGCACCTGCGGTGGCACCGCCGTGCGCCAGCAGCACCGCTTCACCCTGGACCCGAAGACGTGGACCTATTCCTTCCCCGCCGCGCTGCTGCGCGAGGGCTGCGAGTGAGGCACCGCGACCGGCCATGAACAGCCCCCTCGGCGAACTGATCCTCTACCGTACCGACGATGGCCGGACGGAGGTGCATCTGCGCGCTGCGGAAGGGACGGTGTGGATGACCCAGGGCGAGATGGCCGAGCTGTTCGACACGACCAAGCAGAACGTCAGCCTTCACATCCGTAACATCCTGCAGGACAACGAGCTGAGGGCCGAGGGAACCGTCAAGGATTACTTGACAGTTCAAACCGAGGGCACGCGCACGGTCAATCGCTCGGTTCAGCTCTATCGATTGGAGATGATTCTGGCGGTCGGGTTCCGCGTCCGCTCCCCCCGGGGAAGCCAGTTCCGTCGATGGGCCAGCGATACCCTGTCAGAGTATCTGGTCAAGGGTTTCCTTCTGGACGACGAGCGACTCAAGGATGCCGAGCGCGCGGATTACTTCAAGGAACTGCTGAGTCGCATCCGCGATATCCGCAGTTCGGAGAAGCGCTTCTACCAGACCCTACGCGATCTGTTCAAAGCCAGCAGCAGCGACTACGACGGTAGCGCAGCGACCGCCAAAACCTTCTTTGCCACCATCCAGAACAAGCTGGTCTACGCTGTCACCGGCCGCACTGCCGCACAGCTGATCGTGGAACGCGCCGACTCCAACGCCCCTCACATGGGCCTGACCAACTGGACCGGCGACAGACCCCGCAAGTGCGACGCAGTGGTTTCCAAGAATTACCTGCTCCAGCAAGAGCTCGAACAGCTCAACCGTCTGGTCTCCATGTTCCTTGATTTCGCTGAAGATCGCGCCGAGCGACGAATCGAAACCCGTATGGTGGACTGGATCAAGCAGACCGATCGCTTCCTTGATTTCAACGAGCGCGCCATTCTCGATGGCCCCGGCCGTGTGTCCAATCAACAGATGGAAGCGATCATCACAGAGCGCTACGCCGAATTTGACGCTGCACGACGCGCTTCCGCAATGATCGCGTCCGAGCGCGACGCCGTGCTTGATCTTGCGGACCTCACGGCTGAGGCAAGACGCCTGGCTTCGATCAAGAAAAACAGCTGATTGATTCCCCCGATCCCTTTCACTTCTGCCCCCAGGATCCCCCCTCAATGAAAATCCTCGTCATCGGCTCTGGCGGCCGCGAACACGCCCTGGCATGGAAGCTGGCCCAATCCCCCCAGGTCAGTGAAGTGCTCGTGGCGCCCGGCAATGCCGGCACCGCCACCGAGGACAAGTGCCGCAACGTGGCGGTGAAGGTGACCGACATCGACGGCCTGCTGGCGCTGGCCCAGGCCGAAGGCGTGGCGCTGACCGTGGTGGGCCCGGAAGTGCCGCTGGTGGCCGGCGTCGTCGACCGCTTCCGCGCCGCCGGCCTGCGCATCTTCGGGCCGACCGCCGCCGCTGCGCAGCTGGAAGGCAGCAAGGCCTACGCCAAGGATTTCCTGGCCCGCCACAACATTCCCACCGCGTTCTACGCCGTGCACACCGAAGTTGACGCGGCGCTGGCTTACATCCGCGACAAGGGCGCCCCGATCGTGGTCAAGGCCGACGGCCTGGCCGCCGGCAAGGGCGTGATCGTGGCGATGACCCTGGCCGAGGCCGAAGACGCCGTGCGCGACATGCTGTCGGGCAATGCCTTCGGCGATGCCGGTGCGCGCGTGGTGATCGAGGAGTTCCTCGATGGCGAAGAAGCCAGCTTCATTTCCATGGTCGATGGCGTGCATGCGCTGCCGATGGCCACCTCGCAGGACCACAAGCGCGTGGGCGACGGCGATACCGGCCCGAACACCGGCGGCATGGGCGCCTATTCGCCGGCCCCGGTGGTCACCGCGGAAGTGCATGCGCGGGTGATGCGCGAGGTGGTGAACCCGACCGTGCAGGGCATGATTGCCGACGGCATTCCGTTCACCGGCTTCCTGTATGCCGGGCTGATGATCGATGCCAGCGGCGCACCGAAGGTGATCGAGTTCAACGTGCGCTTCGGCGATCCGGAAACCCAGCCGGTGATGCTGCGCCTGCAGTCCGACCTGGTCGACCTGGTGGAAGCGGCCATCGACGGTCGCCTGGACCAGGTGGAGGCGCAGTGGGACCCGCGCCCGTCGCTGGGCGTGGTGCTGGCCGCCAGGCCGTACCCGGAATCGCCGATCACCGGTGATGTGATTTCCGGCCTGGCCGATGTGCCGGCCAGCGCCAAGGTATTCCATGCCGGCACCGCGCTGGACGCGCAGGGCCACGTGCTGAGCGCTGGCGGCCGCGTGCTGTGCGTGGCCGCGCTGGGCGACAGCGTGCGCGACGCGCAGGCCAATGCCTACGCCGGCGTGGCCAAGGTGAGCTGGGCCAACGAGTTCCACCGCACCGACATCGGCTGGCGCGCGATCGCACGCGAGGGGTGAGGTGCGGGGTGCAGCCACGCATGGCGTGGCTCTACCCGGGTTGATCGCAGTAGATCCACGCCATGCATGGATGAACCCTGCAGACACGCAAAGGCCCGGCAATGCCGGGCCTTTGCTTTAGAGGACAGCGTCCAGACCCTTGCGGTCGATCAGGTTCAGAAGCTTCAGCGAGGGCCCGCTCGGCTTCTTTTCGCCCTGCTCCCAGCTGCGGATTGTCGAAACGCTGGTATTGAGCACACCGGCGAATACGGGCTGGCTGAGTTGCAGCGACGCGCGCAGTGCGCGGATCTGGGCACTGCTGTATTCGGGTACGGGCTCCAGACACAGGGCCTCGTACATGCCCATTCGTCGCTTGTCGATGAAGCCGCTGGCATACAGGCCTGCAGCGCCTTCATGCACCGCATCAAGGATTGGGCTCTTTGCACGTCTACGTTCAACACGCTTGGTCATGGCATATCTCCTGCAGATCGCCGCACATCACTGCCCTGTCCAACTGTGCAGGGCTCATCTTCAAGAACTCAGACGCATATAACTCAAGCGCATCCCGTTCCGCCCTGGTGAGGTTCGCGCGCTCGTTCTTTTCATAGCAGAAGAGAAAGAACCAGTAGCGCCCCAACTGGGTCGCCACGATGGTGCGGGCGCTACCGCGCTTTCCGCGGCCCTGCAGCGCGACGCGTTTCTTGATGAGACCCCCACCCAGATCGGCATCAATAAGCCCATGACGCATTTCGCTCACCGCGCGGCACAATGCCGAGTCGGACAATGTTGACTTTCGTGTGCTGCGGTTGAAGCTTCGGGTGCGGAAGACACCTGCCATGATCATACCGTGCCACCGAGTGGTACGGCGTGAAAATCAGCGTCAGCCTCCTGCATACGTGGGGATTGTGAGCACCTGATCGTCGGTATGGCGGCAGGAAGGAACAGAAGCGGCCCGGCAACGCCAGGCCTCGGCTTCAGGGACGGGAGTAAGCAGAATGCGACAACATCAGGAGTATCCGGATGGCTTTGATTGCGTTTGGCTGGGCGTGGACCAGACTGGCGCAGTGGCGGCATTCGTTACCGCAGGCGACGGACACATCCCTACCGCGCTTCTGCACCAAGCCGCAGTGGACATCTTCGATATCGAAATGATGTTGATGGAGCTGCCGGTGGTTGGCAGGGCCGTCATGCACATGAAGGTTCCACGTGACGATGACGGTGTGGCCATGGCTTCGCGCGGCATCCATGTGTACGACTGGAACCGGGGCGGCTACGTGCGCTTTGCCACGCCTACATTGGCCATTCAGCGCACGGCACTCAGCGGGGACCTGCAGGTGCTGGCCGGCCTGGCGACCTTCAACACGATCGACTTCCGGCAACACGCATCGATCCCGGTCTGGGCCCTGACGGAGACGACGGGAAAGCCGATGCCATGAGGCGGGATCAGTAGATCCACGCCATGCGTGGATGAGCCCCACCAAACAAAAAAGGCCCGGCATTGCCGGGCCTTTCGTCTTTGCAACGCTGCACCGCGTTACGCGTTGAACAGCGCCTTCATCTTCTTCAGCGCGTTCGCTTCGACCTGGCGGATGCGCTCGGCGGAAACGCCGTACTCATCGGCCAGTTCCTGCAGCGTCACCTTGCTGTCGGCGTCCAGCCAGCGGCGGCGGATGATGTCGCGCGAACGGGCATCCAGCTCGGCCAGGCCTTCGCGCAGCAGCTGCAGCTGGTTGTCTTCGCTGTCGGCACGCTCGTAGGCCATCGACGGGTCTTCGTCGTTGGCAACCAGGAACGCGGCCGGCGACGGCGGGGCGTGTTCGTTGTCCTCATCGCTGGGCGCATCGAAACCGATATCGCGACCGGACAGGCGCGATTCCATTTCCATCACTTCGCGCTCGGACACGTTCAGGTCCTTGGCCACCGCGCTCACTTCGGCCGCGTTCATCCAGCCCAGGCGCGTCTTCGACTTGCGCAGGTTGAAGAACAGCTTGCGCTGCGCCTTGGTGGTGGCGACCTTCACGATGCGCCAGTTCTTCAGGATGAACTCGTGCATCTCGGCACGGATCCAATGCACGGCGAAGGACACCAGGCGCACGCCCATATCCGGGTCGAAGCGCTTGACCGCCTTCATCAGGCCGATGTTGCCTTCCTGGATGAGGTCGCCCAGCGCAAGGCCGTAGCCGTTGTAACCGCGGGCCACGTGCACCACGAAGCGCAGGTGCGAATGCACCAGCTCACGTGCGGCGTCCAGATCGTCACCGTCGCGGAAACGACGGGCCAGGTCCTGTTCGTCATCGACCGACAGCACCGGGATCTGGTGCACGGCACCGATGTAGGCGTCCAGCGAACCGAGCGCACTGGGAATCGGGAGATTGTTTGCCACAAGGGCAGTAGAGGTGTTCTGGCTCATAGGGCTCATCTTAGCAGTCCGGGTTTTGGACTGCTAAAGCGGTAGGAAGTTCCAGTGTTCCGCAGGCGAAACAATGGGCCGTTCAACATCCCTACCCTATCGCGAATTGATGACAATGGCGAGCACGCCCCAGAACGCATCAAACCATTCCAAAACAATCACTTACGTACAAACCGGTGGATGAATTGTGCTTTTGGGCCGCAAAATCCCACCAACCCGCCCCATTCAGCCCGGCAATGTTGCCGGTCATTCAGGCCCAGGCGGCCCCAGCCCGGTAGTGCCGGACCAGGCCCGGCAACCCAGGCCGCGGCCAAAGCGCTCAGTAATAGCCGGACAGGTTCAGGAAGAAGCCCTTGCTCTCGTAGCGCAGCTCGGTCAGGTCGTCGCTGAACTCGGTGAAGTTGTAGCCGGCACCGATCTTGAAGTTCTGCCCGACCTGCCGGTCCACGCCCAGCAGCCAGCCCTTCTTGTCGCCGCCGTCGCGCACATCCAGCCAGCGGTACTCGGCCAGGCCTTCCCACTGCGACCACAGCCGGTAGCGCAACTGCAGGGCCGAGAAGTTCACCCGGCTGTCCAGCCAGGGACCTTCGCCGCGGCCGGTGCGGTAGTCGCCCCAGCGCGCGGCCAGCTTGGCCGCCACTTCCCAGCGCTCGCCGATCTGCCGCACACCCTCCAGCGAGATGATCTGCGACTTCTGGTCGTACACGTTGCCGCCTTCCTGGCCCAGCGACGCCACGTCGTACAGATAGGTGTATTTGCCGAACGCGGCCCAGCGCGTGTTGTCGTGCGGGCGCCAGGCGAAGCCCAGGTTGGATTCCACCAGCTTGGCATCGGCCAGTGCATTGATCCTGTCCTGGGTATCGGCGTAGTTGGCGCGCAGCGCGATGCGCCAGTCCTCGTTGATCTTGTACAGCAGGCGGTTGGTGGTCACCCACTGCTCGCGCTGTTCGGCGCCCTGGTCGCGGCGGTATTCCAGCTTGCTGGTCCACTGCGTGTTGGCGTCGGTACGGCCACCGCTGACACTGTAGGCGCGGCGATCGACGCGGCCGGTGGTGGCGTCCAGCTTGCCGTCCATCACGCTGAAGCCCAGGTTCCAGCCCTGCGCCGGGTAGAAATCCATGCCGAAGGTGTTGACCAGGCCCGCGGTGTCCTCGCGCCGGTCCTTCAGGTACTGGCTTTCGTTGAACACGTTCACCTGGTTGCTCAGGCGCCAACGCTGGCCCAGCGTCCAGCCCGACTGCAGGCCGGTGTCGTACAGCGGGTCGGTGGTGGTGCGGTCGGTGCTGTAGCTGTAGTTGCCGTAGAAGCTGTGTTCGGGGGTCATCCAGTACTCGGCTTCCAGCTTGGCGCCGTCGCCGCGGCTGCCGCTGCTCACTTCGGCGCCCACGCTGGAACGATCACCGAACAGATAGCGCGTGCCCAGGGTCAACAGGTTGTTGTCCTCGTATGCGCCGCCATCATCATCCACGGTCAGCTGGCCGGTGCCGTACAGCTCCCACTTGGCGCCGAAGCGCTGCCGGTAGCTCAATGCGGCCAGGGTGCCATCCACGTCCACGCCTGCATTCTCTTCGCGCACCCGGCGCAGCTCCGCCCCCAGCTGGCCGTTGTTGCCCAGCCGCCAGTCCAGCGTCAGCTGCGACTGTTCCAGCGCCACGTCGCCGCGTTCGGCGCGGCTCTGGCGGCCATACAGGCTCAGGTTGTCGGTGAAGTAGCCGAGGAACTCGGCGCCGTACTCTTCCAGTGCCACCCCGGTATCCATGCGCGATACCGAGAAGCCGGCATCCACGTCGCGCCACCAGGCGCCGAAGCTCCAGTCCTGCGTGGTCCAGCCCAGCTCACGCAGGTTGGCCCGTGCTTCCACCGCGCGCGCATCGCCCTTGCGCGCCGCGTTCACCGGGTTGCGCTGGATGAAGCTCAGGCCGCCGTTGTCCGAATAGAAGATCGGCGCGGCGGTGGCTTCGCTGCGGGTCTGTTCCAGCTTCAGGTAGGTACCGCGCCCAGCCTGCAGGGTCAGGTCGGCACCCATCAGGCTGTAGTCGTCGCCGCTGCGGTTTTCGTCCACGTAGGTGCCGCCCACCGCCACGTGGTCACCGAACCATTGCTTGCCACGCAGGCCGGCACTGACATCGTCGGTGCTGAAGCCCACCGGCACGTACTCGTAATCGACCAGCAGCACCTGGTCGTAGCCGTCCAGCGGCGTGTCGCGGGTGAGCGTGCGCACGTTCTCGCGGGTGATCTGCGATAGCGCACGGGTCAGCAGGATGCGGCCCTGGATCTCGTTCACTTCGTAATCCACGCCGCGCTGCAGGGTGCTGCGCACCTCGGTACGGCCGGTGGTGCGGTCGCGCACTTCCAGCACCACCTGTTCCGAGCCCGGCAGCAGATCGGTGTGGCGCAGGTAGTACAGGCTGCCGCCGGTGCCCAGGAATTCGCTGTGGCCCAGCGCCGACTGCGCCTCCGAGCCGAATGCTTTCAGGTAGGAACGCGGATCGCCCAATGGCGTGGTCGCGCGCGATCGCCAGCTCAGCGCCGCGCCATACAGCGAGCGCACGTACTGGCCGTATTCGGTGCCGGTGAAGCCGGTGGCGAAGTTGCCCCACAGCGCCTGGTTCTGGTCCCAGTCCACGCGCACGTAAAGCTTGCCCTGGGTATCCACATCGCGGTACGTGGTCGAATCATCGCCGTACACCGGGTAGTACTGGTCCGGGTCCAGGCGACGGAACACATCACGCGCATCGGCATCCAGGAAGCCGCTGAACAGACGCTTCAACTCGCGGTCGTAGGTGTCGGCCTGCGCGGTCACCAGGTACTTCCCGCGCAGCTTGCTCTTCAGGTAGAACGCCAGGCGGCCTTCGCTGAGGAAGCTGTCATCACGGTCCTGGTCGGCCACCAGTGGGTCCAGGTTGCCACTGGCGCTGTTCTTGGACAGGGTTACATCCGCCAGCGCCACCAGGAAGCGGTAGCTGCCGGTCACCTCCACGTCCAGCGTGCGCTGCAGGGGCGGCGCGTCCTGCGCTTCCACTTCCACCTGGTAGCGGTGCTGGCCGATCGGCTCCAGGAATTCGGCGGCGAACTTCTGCTCCAGATCCACCGGGAAGCTCTGCCCGTTGATCAGCACGCGCGCGTTGGGTGCCAGGCCGCGGCCGTAGATGCGCACGCGCGAGCCGTAGATGGCGATGTTCTGCTGGCGCAGCGCGTTCTGTCCATAGATGTCATTGGTCAGCTGCTGGTCGCGTGCCTCCTCGCCGTTCAGCACCTTGCCCAGGGTCTTCTGCACGTTGTCGCGCACCTGCTGGGTGCCCCGTTCGTAGTCGGTGGGCAGCACCAGCTGGAAGCGCTGCGCGCTGGTTTCGTCGAACGCGCCATCGTGGCCGTAGGCGCGGGCGATGTACTGCAGTTCGTCGCCCTCGCGCAGGTTCAGCCCGGCCGGCAGCTGCCCATCCCATTCGGTGTTGCCCACGTAGTCCACCGGCATGGGAATGCGCGCCAGCGGCGTGACCAGATCGGTATCGGAACCGCGATACAGCGTGATCTCGATGCGTTCGATGAACGAGGCGTAGTTGTTGTAGCCATGGAAGCGCAGCGGCTTGGTCAGGCGCCCGTTCTCGAACGGCGCCATGGAACCGGTCTGCACGTTCAGCACCGGCGCCGACAGCGACGGATCTTCGGTGGCCCACACCACCGCGCCGTCAGGCAGCTCGGTCACGAACTGCCCACCCGGTGCGACCGCGCGCGCGTCGGCGGGCGTTGGCACGGTCTGCGGGGTCGGGTCGCCATGCACCTGCAGCAGCAGGTCGTTGCCGCGGCGGCAGCCTTCGGTACCGCACAGGGTCTGCGGCACTTCCGGCGCGGGCGCTGCGGTCTGCGCCCAGGCCGAAGGCAGCAGCAGCGCGGTGGCCAGGGTGATGAGTGCGGTCGTCTTGATCATGGCCCTCTCCTCAGCGGTCCGCGCGGTCAACGGTGGCCGGTGCAGGCAGTACCTGCACCTGC
The DNA here is from genome assembly GCF_003086875.1 of Stenotrophomonas sp. ZAC14D2_NAIMI4_6. Taxonomy (NCBI): domain Bacteria; kingdom Pseudomonadati; phylum Pseudomonadota; class Gammaproteobacteria; order Lysobacterales; family Lysobacteraceae; genus Stenotrophomonas; species Stenotrophomonas sp. ZAC14D2_NAIMI4_6. The sequence goes on from NZ_CP025996.1 coordinate 3,949,030, forward strand.
ACCCGGTCGGCCCACCCGTCTGGCAACCGCGCCAGCACGGCCTGCTGCAGCACGCGGCCGCGGTCTGCCGCCAACGCTTCCTGGCCCGCCTCTGCACGCACCTGCAGCACCCCACCCTGGCGTGCCTGCAACGCGCTGGCCGCCTGTACCAGTACCGCCTCGTTGCCAGGTGCCAGTTCGGCGCGGCCCGGTACGAACAGTGCAGGACCGAACTCCAGCCGCAGGGCCGGACGACCGCTGTCGAACCGTGCATCGGGCAGCTGCACGCCGAAGTCGAAGCGCACCGGCAGCCCCGGGGTGATCCGCCGCAGCAGCGGGTTGCGCGTGGTGAAGCGCGCGTCGGCCGGCAGCGTGGTCGGGTCCACCTTCAGGATGAAGTTGCGCCCACGTGCCTGGCCGCCGTTGATGCCGACCAGGTGATAGCGGCCGAACGCATCGGTTTCCATCACCAGGCCTTCCACCGATGCCACGCGCACGCCGGGAATGCCGCGCTCACCGTCATCCTGGATACCGTTGCCGTTGCGGTCTTCGAACACGCTGCCCAGGATCAGGCTCTCGTCCAGCAATGGATCGCCCACCACCTCTACATCGGCAGATGCCACGTTGCCGATGCTGGCGTTGACCGCATCCACCGCGGTCACCCGGTTGGTGTGGATGCCCTGGCCCACGCCGGCGCCCACGCGCAGGTAGTACACCAGCGTGGCGCGGCCGCCGGCGGCGATATCCACCTGTTCCACCCGCAGCGGCGAACGCGCGCTCACGAACGCGGCGTTGTCCAGGTCGCGGGCCTCGAAGCCCTCCTGCACGAAGGTGAAGCCGGCCGGCAGCGTATCGACCACGTTCACCCCCAGCGCATCCACTTCGCCCAGGTTTTCCACGGTCACCACGTAGCGCACCAGCTCGCCCACCTTCACCGTGCGCTGCGCTGCCTGCTTGGTCAGGCGCAGCACGGCGCCGCTGGCGGTCACGGTGATGCTCACCCGGCCATCGGCGCACACCGGGGTGGGAATGGAGACGTCGCAGATGTTGTAGGTGAAGGCATCCTGGCCGCTGTAGCCGACGAAGGCGGTGTAGATGCAGACGCCGTCGGTGCAGCCCAGGCGGCCGTAGCGCGGCGCGGCCAGCACGCGCAGCGAACGCGGGTTGATCGGCGCGCCGCTGGTGCTGATGTTGTCCAGCAGCGAGATCGTGACCGGTTCACCATCGGGCGTGGTCACGGTCTCATCCACCACTTCAATCGCGTTGGCCTGTACCTGCACGGTCACGCTGGCGGTGCCGCACTGCACCGGCGCGGCCTGCGTGCAGACGGTGTAGGCGAAGGTGTCGCTGCCGCTGAACGTGGCCGCCGGCGTGTAGCGCACGCTGCCATCGGCCAGTACCTCGGCGGTGCCCGAGGTGGGCGCGGTGCTGATGGTCACCGCCACCGACGCCGGCACCACCGGGCTGCCGGCAACCAGGTCGTTGGCCAGCACCGCCACCACCACCGGGCTGTCCTGCGGCGTCGTAGCGGTATCGTCGGCCGGCTGCACGGTGCTGCCCGCCGGCGGGTTGGCCAGGGTCACGGTGACCGTACCGATGTCGCAGACGCTGGGCTGGCTGACCAGGCAGATCTGGTAGGTGGTGGTGTAGGTGGCACCGGCCACACCGGCGGCCACGTCCACGCTGCCATTGGCCTGGATGGTGATGGCCGTGGTGTTGGTGGGGGTCAGCTGCACCGTGGTCGGGTCCAGCGCGGCGCCGTTGAACGTGTCGTTCACCAGCACGTTCAACACTGCGGTGGCGCCGGTGGCCGGCACATCGGCAATCGCATCATCCACCGCGACCAGGGTGCCACCCGCGGCGCTGACCGTGATGGTCAGCGTAGCGGTATCGCACACGCCGGCATACGGCGCGGGCAGGCACAGCTGGTAGATGAAGGAATCGCTGCCGCTGAAGCCCGTGTTGGGCGTGTAGGTGTAGCTGCCGTTCGCGTTGAGCACCACCGTGCCCTGCGCCGGTGCGGTCACCAGCGAGAACACCGAACCGCCGCCGGCATTGTCATTGCCAGCCACGCTGCCGCTCAGCGCCTGCCCGGCCGGTGTGGTGGCCACATCGTTCACCGCATCCGGACGCACCAGCACCAGCGCCGTGGCCTGCGCGCAGTTGCCCGTGTTGCTGGCTTCGCAGATCTGATAGGTCAGGTTGAGCGCACCGGCCGCGGCACTGCCGGCAATGTTGATGATGCCGTTGGCATCGATGCTGACGCCTGCCGGCGGTGCGATCAGCGACACCGTGACCTGCGCCGGCTGCACCGGCACGCCGTTGATCAGGTCATTGCCCAGCACCGATGGCGTGGATCCGCCCGCGCCAGGCAGGGTGGGCGTGCCACTGAAGTTGTCGCTCACTGCCTGCAGGGTCGTGGCGCTCACGGTCACGCTGACCGACCCGGTGTCGCAGACGTTGAGGTTCGGTGCCGGGAGGCAAACCTGGTAGGTGAAGGTATCGGTGCCGGTAAAGCCCGGGTTCGGGGTGTAGCTGATGGTGTTGTCCCCGTTCACCACGGCGGTGCCGTTCAGCGGCGCGACGATCACCGTGAACACCGGGTTCAACGGCAGCGTGTCGTTGGCAGCAACGTTCAGCACGGTGGTGCCGGTGCCGGCCGACAGCGTGTCATCGGCCGCGTTCGGGCGCACCGCCACCAGTGCAGTGGCCTGTGCGCAGTTGGTCGGCACCGCGTTTTCGCAGACCTGGTAGTTCAGCGTGGTGGCGACCGGAACCAGACCCGCAGCGACGGTGATGACGCCGCTCGGGCTCATGCTGTAGCCGGTGGGCGCCGTGATCAGCGTGGCGGTTACCGGCGTGGTACCCGGCACGATCAGGGCACCGTTGAAGCTGTCATTCAGCAGCACGCTGGTGGTGGTGCCGCCTGTGGCCGGCACAATGGGCGTCGCGCTGAAGTCATCGTTCAGCGCGCTCACGCTGGTCGTGCCCACGTTGACGGTGACGGTGGCGGTGGAGCACACCCCTGCTGCCGGCGCGGGCAGGCAGACCTGGTAGGTGAAGGTGTCAGCGCCGGTGAAGCCCGCCGCAGGCGTGTAGCTGATGGTGTTGTCGGCGTTGACGACTGCGGCACCATTGCCCGGTGCCACCAGCACGGTCAGCGTGGGGTTGGACGGCAGGGTGTCGTTGGCGGTGACATTGAGCACCGTGGTGGTGCCGGCCGTTGCCGTCAGCGTGTCGTTGGCCGCAGCAGGACTGACCGCGACCACCGCGGTGGACTGCGCGCAGTTGGTCGGCACCGCGTTTTCGCAGACCTGGTAGGTCAGCGTTGCCGCAGCCGGCGGCGTGCCCGGTGCCACCGTGATCTGCCCGTTGGCAGCCATCGTGTAGCCCGCAGGCGGGGTGATCAGCGTTGCGGTGACCGCCGTGGTGCCCGGCACGATCGCAGCGCCGTTGAAGGTGTCGTTGAGCAGCACGCTGGCCGTGGTACCGCCGCTGGCCGGTGCGATCGGCGCGGCGGTGAAATCATCGGCGGTGGCGACCAGGGTGGTGGCCGCAACGGTGAGGCTGACCGTGGCGGTGTCGCAGACGCCGGCGGCCGGTGCCGGCAGGCACAGCCGGTAGGTGAAGCTGTCGCTGCCGGTGAAGCCTTCCGAGGGCGAATAGCGGATCGTGCCGTCTGCCAGCACCGTGGCCAGGCCGTTGGTCGGCGCAACCGTCACGGTCACCACCGGGTTCGAAGGCGCGGTGTCGTTGGCCAGCACGTTCAGGATGGTGCTGGTACCGGCGGCGGCCAGCAGGGTGTCGGCCACCGCATCCGGGCTGACCGCCACCAGCGCCGTTGCCTGCGCGCAGTTGGTGGGCACGGCGGTTTCGCAGACCTGGTAGTTCAGCGTGACCGCCGCAGGCGTGGTGCCGGCCGCAACGCTGATGACGCCCGTTGCGCTCATGCTGTAGCCGGCCACCGGCGTCACCAGCGAGGCAGCAACCGGGGTGGTACCAGGCACGATGGCCGCACCGTTGAACGTATCGTTCAACAGCACGCTGGCGGTGCTGCCACCGGTGGCGGGTGCGATGGGCGTGCCGCTGAAGTCATCGGCGAGCGCGCTGATGCCATTGGCACCCACCGTCAGGCTGACCGTGGCGGTATCGCAGACCGCACTGCCCGGCGCCGGCAGGCACAACTGGTAGGTGAAGCTGTCCGCGCCGGTGAAGCCGGGCGTCGGGGTGTAGTTGATGCTGCCATCTGGATTGACCGTGGCAGTCCCGTTGGCCGGTGCCGCCGACACGGTCACCACCGGGTTCAGCGGAGCGGTGTCGTTGGCCAGCACGTTGAGCAAGGTGGTGGTCCCCGCCGTTGCGGCCAGGGTGTCCGCCACGGCATCCGGGCTGACCGCCACGATGGCCGAGGCACCGGCGCAGTTGGTCGGCACCGCGTTTTCGCAGACCTGGTAGTTCAACGTCACTGCGGCTGGCGTGGTACCCGGTGCCACCGTGATCACGCCGGCCGGGTTCATGCTGTAGCCGTTCACCGGCGTCACCAGCGAGGCGCTGACCGGCGTGGTGCCCGGCACGATGGCCGCGCCATTGAAGGTGTCGTTCAGCAGCACGCTGGCGGTCGTGCCACCGGCCGCCGGGGCGATCGGCGCCGCAGTGAAGTCATCGCCCAAGGCGCTGAGCGTGGTGTTGCTGACGGTGACCGTCACCGTCGCCGAATCGCAGACCGTGGCGCCGGGGGCCGGCAGGCAGACCTGGTAGGTGAAGCTGTCGGTGCCGGTGAAGCCCGCCGTCGGGGTGTAGCTGATGCTGCCGTCGGCATTCACCGTGGTGCTGCCATTGGTCGGTGCGACCGACACCGTCACCGTCGGGTTGGCCGGTGCGCGATCGTTGGCCAGCACGTTCAGTACGGTGGTGGCGCCAGCGGCAGCGGGCAGCGCGTCGGCCACCGCCTCCGGGCTGACCGCGACCACGACGGTGGCTGCCGCACAGTTGGTCGGCGCCGCGTTCTCGCAGACCTGGTAGTTCAGCGTGGTTGCCGCCGGCGTGGTGCCCGCCGCAACGCTGATCACCCCGTTGGCCGACATGCTGTAGCCGCTGGGCGGCGCCAGCAGCGACGCCGTCACAGCGGTGGTGCCCGGCACGATGGCCGCGCCATTGAACGTATCGTTGAGCAGCACGCTGGTGGTGCTGCCGCCGGTGGCCGGCGCGATCGGCGCCGCGGTGAAGTCATCGTTAGTCGCCACCAGCGACGTGTTGCTGACCGCAAGCGATACGGTTGCAGTGGCGCAGACCGTTGCCGCCGGCGCGGGCAGGCACAGCTGGTAGGTGAAGCTGTCGGCACCGGTGTAGCCGGCCGTCGGCGTGTAGCTGATGCTGCCGTCGGCATTGACCGTGGTGGTGCCGTTGGTCGGCGCCACCGACACGGTCACCACCGGGTCCTGCGGTGCGGTGTCGTTGGCCAGCACGTTCAGCACGGTCGTGGTACCGGCGGTGGCCGGCAGGGTGTCGGCCACCGCCACCGGGCTGACCGCGACCACGGCCGAGGCCGACGCGCAGTTGCCCGGCACCGCGTTTTCGCAGACCTGGTAGTTGAGCGTCGTTGCCGCCGGCGGCGATCCTGCGGCCACGGTGATCACGCCGTCGGCTGCCATGCTGTAGCCCGGCACCGTGGTCAGCAGCGAAGCGGTTACCGCCGTGGTGCCCGGCACGATGGCCACGCCATTGAAGGTGTCGTTCAACAACACGCTGGTGGTGCTGCCGCCGGCCGCAGGGGCGATCGGGCTGCTGCTGAAATCATCGTTGGCCGCGGTCAACGTCGTGGCCGCCACGGTGACGGTGACCGCCGCGGAATCGCAGACCGCCGCCGCTGGCGCCGGCAGGCAGACCTGGTAGCTGAAGGTATCGGTGCCGGTGAAGCCGGCGCTGGGCGTGTAACTGATGGTGCCGTCGCCATTGACGACGGTCGTGCCGTTGCCCGCAGCCACCGATACGGTCACCAGCGGGTTCAACGGCGCGGCATCGTTGGCCAGCACGTTGAGCACGGTGGTGGCGCCGGCGGCCGCCGGCAGTGCATCGGCCACGGCGTCCGGGCTGACCGCCACCAGCGCGGTGGCTGCGGCACAGTTGCCCGGCACCGCGTTCTCGCAGACCTGGTAGTTCAGGGTCGCCGCAGCCGGCGTGGTTCCCGCAGCAACGGTGATCACGCCGCTGGCCGAGATCGTGTAACCGGCCGGCGCGGCAATCAGCGTGGCGGTGACCGGGGTGGTGCCCGGCACGATAGGCGCACCGCTGAAGGTATCGTTCAGCAGCACGCTGCTGGTGCTGCCACCGGTGGCCGGTGCAATCGGGCTGGCGCTGAAATCATCGTTGCTGGCCACCAGCGAGGTGGCACTGACAGTGACCGTCACTGTGGCCGAATCGCAGACCGTGCCGCCCGGTGCGGGCAGGCACAGCTGGTAGGTGAAGGTATCGGTGCCGGTGAAGCCGGCGGTCGGCGTGTAGCTGATGGTGCCATCGCCATTGGCCACGGCCGTGCCCTGGCTCGGGCCGGCACTGACGGTGACCACCGGGTTCAGCGGCGCGGCGTCATTGGCCAGCACGTTCAATACCGTGGTGGTGCCGGCGGTGGCCGGCAGGCTGTCAGCCACTGCTTCGGGGCTGACCGCCACCAGTGCGGTGGCGGCGGCGCAGTTGGTCGGCACCGCGTTCTCGCACACCTGGTAGCTCAGGGTGGTCGCGGCCGGGCGCGTGCCCGCGGCCACGCTCACCACACCGTCGGCCGACAGGCTGTAGCCGGTCACCGGCGTCACCAGCGATGCGGTGACCGGCGTGGTGCCCGGCACGATCGCACTGCCGCTGAAGGTGTCGTTGAGCAGCACGCTGGTAGTGCTGCCGCCAGCAGCCGGATCGATGGGCGTGGCCAGGAAGCTGTCATTCACCGCGACCAGCGAGGTCGTGCTGACCGTCACCGCCACCGTGGCGGTATCACACACGCTGCCATGGGGCGCCGGCAGGCACAGCTGGTAGGTGAAGGAATCCGGCCCGCTGAAACTGCCGGTGGGGGTGTAGCTGATGCTGCCGTCGGCGTTGACCACGGCGCTGCCATTCACCGGCGCCACGCTGACGGTCACCACCGGCGTGGCCGGTGCCACGTCGTTGGCCAGGACATTCAGTACGGTGGTCGCACCGGCCGCGGCCGGCAGTGCATCGTTCACTGCATCCGGGCTCATCACCACCACCGCCGTGGCGGTGGCACAGTTGGTCGGCGCAGCGGTTTCGCAGACCTGGTAACCCAGCGCGACCGAGCCCGGCAAGGTACCGGCCGCGACGCTGATGACACCATTGGCGGCCATGCTGTAGCCGGACACCAGGGTGGTCAGGCTGGTGGTAACCGGGGTGGTACCCGGCACGATGGCCGCACCGTTGAAGGTGTCGTTGAGCAGTACGCTGGCGGTACTGCCACCGCTCGGCGGGACCGCGCTGGCGCTGAAATCATCATTCACCGCCACCAGTGCAGCGGCCGCCAGGGTCAGCGCCACCTGGGCGGTATCGCAGACAGCGCCGTCCGGTGCCGGCAGGCACACCTGGTAGGTCAACGTATCGGCACCGCTGGCGCCCGCGTTGGCGGTGTACTGCAGGCTGCCGCTGGTCGACAGCACCGCGCTGCCCAGGGTGGGCGGGGTAACCACGGTATACGTGGCACCGGCAGGCACGTTGTCGTTGGCGGCCAGGTCGAAGGTGCCCGGCTGGGTGCCGGTCACGCTGCCGCTGTCATCGACGGCATCGGGCGCAACCACTACCTGCACGGCGGCGGTATCGCAGGTGCTGCCGCCCTGCTCGCACAGCGAGTAGGTGAGCGTGGTGGCACCGGCCGGCGCGTAGCTGGCCACGGTGATGATGCCGTTGGCATCAATGCTGAAACCGGTGGGCGCGGCCACCAGATTGGCCGTGACCTGCAGCGGATTCACCGGCGCGCCGTTGAAGCTGTCGTTGGCAAACACCGTGGGCGTGGTGCCGCCGGCACCGGGCGCGAACACGGGGCTGCGGAAGTTGTCATCCACCGCATCAACGGTGTTGGCCACCACCGTGATCGTGACCGTGCCGGTGGCACAGACGGCCGCATCGGGCGCCGGCAGGCAGACCTGATACTGCGCGGTCTGCGGCCCGGCCGCGGCCGGTGCATAGCTGAAGCTGCCGTTGCCCTGCAGGGTGAACGTGCCCGCGGCCGGCGGCGTGACCAGGCTGTAGGTCGCCGCTGCAGGCGCGTTGTCATTCAGGCTGACATCGCCCACCAGGGGCTGCCCGGCCGAGGTGCTGTAGCTGTCGTCGGTGGCAGCGGGCGCCACCACCAGCGCGACCTGGGCGGTGTCGCAGTTGGCGGTACCGGCCTCGCACAGTTCATAGGTCAGGGTCTGCGCGCCGGCGGCGGCGCCGGCCGGCACGTTGATCACCCCGGCGCTGGTGAAGGTGTAGCCCGGCGGCGGTGCGTTGACCAGGCTCACGCTCACCTGCGCGGCGGTCACCGCCGCGCCGTTGAACAGATCGTTGCCCAGCACGCTGGGCGTGCTGCCGCCGGTCACCGGCGAGATGGCCGGCGCGCCGAAGGCATCGTCCACCGCATCGACCGTGTTGGCGGTGATGACAAAGGTGGCCGTCGCCGTCGAGCACACCGCACTGTTCGGCGCGGGCAGGCAGACCTGGTAGCTGGCGCTGTCAGTGCCACTGCTGCCAGCGGCCGAGGTGTAGGTGAAGCCGCCATCGGCGGCCAGTACCAGCGTGCCCTGGGTGGGGGCGACCAGCACGCTGAACTCCGCACCGGTACCGGTGCTGTCATTGCTGGCCACCGAACCGGTCACGGCCTGGCCCGACTGCACGGGCACGTTGTCGGCCACGGCCGTCGGCGCGACCAGCACCTGCACGCTGGCGATATCGCAGTTGGCCGGGGCTGCCACTTCGCACAACTGGTAGGCCAGCGTCGTGGCACCCGGCGTGGTGCCTGCGGCCACGGTGATCACGCCGCTGCTGGCATCCAGGCTGAAGCCCGCCACCGGCGCCTGCAGCGTGGCGGTAACCGCCCCGGCGGCGACCACCACGCCATTGAGGGTGTCATTGCCGAGCACGCTGGGGGTGCTGCCTCCGGCAAGGCCGGGCACCGGGGTGGCGAACAGATCATCGTTGGCCACCAGTGCATTGGCGCCGAGGGTGACGGTGACGGTCGCGGTATCGCACACTGCAGCATTCGGTGCGGGCAGGCAGACCTGATAACCGAAGGTATCGCTGCCGGTGACTCCGGCATTGGGCGTGTAGGTATAGCTGCCGTCGCTGTTCACGGTCACCACGCCCTTGCTGGCGGCGGTACCGAGGCTGAAGGTGGAGCCGGCCGGGGTGTTGTCGTTGCTGCCGACGTTGGCGGACACCGGCTGCCCCGCACCCGGCGTGGCGATCGCATCGTCCACCGCATCGGGAGCGATGACCAGCTGCACGTTGGCGGTGTCGCACAGCGTCGGCGCCGCGGTCAGGCAGATGCGGTAGCCCAGGGTGACCGGGCCGGCCACGGCGTTGGCCGGCACCGTGACCACGCCAGCGGCGTTGATCAGATACCCCGCCGGTGCGGTGATGAGCGTGGTGGTCAGGTTGGCCGGCACCACCACGGCGCCATTGAAGGTGTCATTGCCCAGCACGCTGGCGGTGGTGCCGCCGCTGGCCGCGGCAATCGGCGCGGCGCTGAAATCATCGTTCACCGCATCGATGGTGTTGGCGGTCAGGTTCACGGTGACCGTTGCGGTGTCACACACCGCCGCATTCGGTGCCGGCAGGCACACCTGGTAGCCGAAGGTATCGGTGCCGGTGGCGCCCGCGTTGGCGGTGTAGGTGAACGCGCCGCTGGCCTGCAGCACCACGCTGCCCTGGCTGGGTGCCGCGCCGGTCTGCACGAAAGTGGAACCAGTAAAGAAGTTGTCGTTGCTGGCAACGTTGCCGTTCACCGCCTGCCCGGCCTGCACGGCCACGCTGTCATCCAGCGCATCGGGGCTGACCAGCAGGCTGACCGTGGCGCTGGCGCAGTTGCTGGGCGAAGCCGCTTCGCAGATCTGGTAGGTCAGGCTGACCGGACCTGCGGCAGCGGTGGCCGGCACGCTGATGGTGCCGTTGGCCGCGATGGCATAGCCGGACGGTGCGTTGGTCAGCGTCGCGACCACGGCGGCATCGGCGAACGCCGCGCCACCCAGGGTGTCGTTGGTGAACACGCGCGGCGTGCTGCCGCCGCCGCCCGGCGGGAATGGCGTGGCACTGTAGTCGTCGTTGGTGGCGACGATGGCGGCCGCCTGCACGGCGATGGTGGGCGTGGTGGCGGTGTTGTCGCCCGGCGTCGGATCGGTGGTACCCGGCGGCGGGGTGATGGTGGCCGCGTTGGCGGAAATCGTCGCCGGGGTGACGGTGGGCGCGGTGCCGTTCACCAGCACCACCAGCACGTCGCCCACGCCCACGTTGACGCCGACGTTCAGGCTGCCGGTGCCCGACGCCGCCGAGCAGGAGGTGGCCGCCGACACCGTTGCGCAGGTCCAGGTGACCCCGCTCAGCTGCGCGGGCACCGAATCGGTAAGGGTGGCGCCCACCGCCTGCGACGGGCCGGTGTTGCGCACTTCAATGCGGTACTGCACCGCCCCACCGGCCGCGACCGGCACCGGCGTGGTGATGGTCTTGACGATGCTCAGCTGCGCGCTGGCGGCCAGTGCATTGCTGTCGCTGCTGCTGTTGTTGCCCGGGGTGGGATCGGACACGTCGGCCGGCGCGGTCACCGTGGCGGTGTTCACCAGCGGGTTGCGGTACGCCTGTGCCTGCGCGCCCGCCATGGCCAGCGTGGCCAGCAGCGCGGTGCCCAGTTGCAGCGCGCGCACGCGCAGGCAGGCGTGGTCTGGCAGGCAGTTCAAGCGACGGGCGCGGGCGGTGTGCATGCTGTCATCCTCGAAAGCACCGCGCAGGCTCTGGCGTTCCCCACCTGCGCGTCACAAGAAGCGTCGTTGCTGCCGGGCCGCGCACAGCGCAGCGGCCCGGGTGGATACGGCTAGTACGCGCCCGGATCGGCGCTGAAGCTGACAGGCACGGTGATCGTGGCCTGCCCCCCGTTGATCAGGTTCACCCCCAGGCTGACGCTGGTGCCGCCGGCCGCACCGCCACTGGCGGCGCTGCAGGTGCTGCCGGCCGAGGCACTGCAGGTCCACGGCGCGCTCAAGGTGGCGCCCGCCGGCAGCGTGTCGCTGACCTGCGCGGCGGTCACCGCATCGGGGCCGGCGTTGCTGACCGTCAGCACATAGCTGGCGCTGCCGCCGGGTGTGTAGGTGGTACTGCCATCGCTCTTGCTGATAGACAGATCGGCCTGGCGCGTGCGGTTGGTGATGCGGCAGACCACGGTGAGCGGCTGCGCCGCCAGCGCCGGCGCGGTGAAGTTGAAGCTCTGGCCGGTGCCGCTGCTGAGCGTGGTGCCGCCCTGGTCCTTGCACTCCCAGCTGCTGGCGTAGCGCGCCAGGACCGTGGCGGTGCCTGCGGTTTCGGCCAGCGTGTAGACCGTGCCCGGTGTCGTAACCACTGCCGTGGTGGCACCGTTGTTACCCACGTTGGCCACGCTGGCCAGCACCGTGGCCCCCTGTGCCACGCTCAGGTTGAACACACCGGTATCGGTGGTCGGCGCCAGCGTCTTCACCAGCTGCACCGTGGCAGCGCAGCTCTGCGAAATGCTTTCCACGGTGAACACCGCCTGGCCGATGCGGATGCCCAGCAAGGCCAGCAGGTTGTCGACCACCCCGCCCAGCACCGCCGTCAGCACCGGTCCCACCAGTGCATTCACCACGGTGCGCAGCGGTGGCAGCAGGGTGGATACCAGCGCGTTGACGATGGTGTTCACCGGCAGTGGCAGGGTAACCAGCGCGTTGACCAGACGCACCACCGGCGTACCGCTGGTGATGGTCACGTCCAGCGAATTGATCAGCGAGGTGACCATGGTGCTGGCGCTGACCGTGCCCGCGGTGAGCGTGCGTGTCTGTGGAAATGCGCCGGGTACCACTACCGACTGCAGGCCGGGCGTAGCCGTGGCGACGGCGCGCACCGACACGGTCAACGGCACATCCACGTCGGCCACTTTCACGGCACCGGCCAACAAGCTGACCGCCACGGTCACGTTCAACGTGGTGGCATTGATGGGGGTCACGCTGGCCGGCGTAAGCACGGCGCTGCGGTTGAAGAACACCGCGTCGCTGATCGTGCCCACATACAGGTTCACCAGGCCCGGCCGCGCCTGCAGGGTGACCGCGTTGCTGGCCAGGCTGACCGCGCTGATGGTGCCTTCGGCGCGCGCCACGTCCGCGTAGACCGACAGATGCACCAGCGAGGCATTGATGCTCGTACCCGACAGCGAGACCAGGCCGCCCACGTTGAGGCCATTGACCGCCGAAATCAGCGGCGCCACGTTCAGGCCCTGCACGATGTCGAAATCCAGCTTGAGGCGGATCGCCGCGCTGTGGAAGCTGGTACCGACCGGGCCGCAGTTGAACACCGGCGGTTCGACCACCTGCGCCCACACACGCACGTTGGCGAGCCCGCCCAGTCCCAACGGTGCCAGCTGCGCAGTAGTCAGGGTGATCGGCGTGGGCGTGGTGACCACGTTGCGGAAGTTGTACAGCTGCACCCCGCCGGTGATCAGGTCCAGCACGTCCAGGTTCACCGTGGCCAGCGAGCCGGGCGGCAGGCTGACCTGCAGCAGATCGGCCAGGCGGATGTTGCCGGTCAGCCCGCCGATGGACGGGCTGAGCAGACCCAGCGCGCTGGCCGCGGCGGTCTTGCCGTCGGCCTGCAGCACCGACACCATCGCCGCCTGCAGCTGGGCCAGGGTGATGTTGGCGTTCAACACCTGGCTGGGATCGCTGACCACCACGCCGCCGTTGAGCTGGGTCAGCAGCGCGTTGAGATTGATGTCGGCGCCGGCCAGGTTGTTCCAGTCCAACGCGGTGAGCTGGACGCTGGTGCCGGGCAGCAGCGTGCTGAACAACAGATTCAACACCGGGCTCTGGGTGGAATCGACCGAAACCAGACGCGGTCCAGCCGAGACACAGGCGCCATTGGCGGTACAGGCATCCTGGGCGCGGGCCGTCGGCACGACCATTATTAATGTGCACAGGATCACACTAAATAGCAGGACATTTACTTTGGTGAGTAACACTGACACCCGCTTCACGACTGAAGCCTTATCCATCGCCCATCCCCTGCGCCGCGGCTGCACGCGCCCAGCACCGCCCGGACATTGCCGGTGATGAGGCATGTGACGCACACTGGCTTCGATGTTTCTGATGTTTTCCGGCGCTGCGTGGCCGGTTGAGCGATTAATTACGTTTGCGCGCGCAGGGGTCAAACAAGACGGCGTGAAGACCGTAGTAAGCAGCACTGTCGCCAGGGAGGAGACGATGGGAAACCCAGGTGCGGCAAGGGCAGACAGTCATTCTGTACAGGCACGTAAAAGAATCGCTGCCCGGTAAGTATCGATAACCACCCATCAACTAGGGACAGGGAAAGGGGGAATACCGATGTTGTCCATGGCTGATCGAATCCGCGGTGCACGCGCGGCGGCTGGACTTTCACAGACACAGCTGGCGCAGGAAACCGGGGTGAAGCGCAGTGCGGTGGCGCAATGGGAGCGGCGCGGCGGCACCCATCCCAGCGTGTCGCATCTGGCCCGGATCGCGGTGGTGACCGAGGTCCGCTTTGAATGGCTGGCCACCGGCCGCGGCTGCGGCAAGCCGGACGATGAGGAACTGGGGGCGGCGCCGCCCAGCGCCGATTACGCGCGCAATGACCTGGAGGGCAACATTCTGTCGCTGGTACGGCGGCTGCCGCCGCGCAAGCGCCAGGTGGCGCACGACATCATCGAGATGCTGGGCGTGTGACGCTGCGGCGTGCCTGCCGGGTTACAGGCGGGCGCGCGGCGGCAGCGACCAGTCGATCGGCGCCTGGCCCTGGCGCTGCAGGTAGTCGTTGGCCATCGAGAAATGGCGGCAGCCCAGGAAACCGCGATGTGCCGACAACGGCGAGGGATGCGGCGCCTTCAGCACGCGGTGGCGGCCGGTGTCGATCACCTTGCCCTTCTTCTGCGCGTACGCGCCCCAGAGCATGAACACCAGGCCGTCGCGTTCGCGGTTCAGCACGTCCACCACGTGGTCGGTGAAGCCTTCCCAGCCACGGCCCTGGTGGGCGCCGGCACTGCCTTCCTCCACCGTCAGCACCGCGTTCAACAGCAGCACGCCGCGCTGCGCCCACGGCAGCAGGCAGCCGTGATCGGGCCGGGCAATGCCCAGGTCGCCTTCGATCTCTTTGTAGATGTTCAGCAGCGAGGGCGGCACCGGCACGCCGGGCTGCACCGAGAAGCTCAGCCCATGGGCCTGGCCCTGGCCGTGGTAGGGGTCCTGGCCCAGCACCACCACCTTTACCTGCTCGAACGGGGTGGCGTCGAACGCGGCGAAGATCTGCGGCCCCGGCGGGAACACCGCCGCGCCGCTGTCCTTGCGCTGGCGCAGGAACGCGGACAGCTCGCGCATCTGCGGCTGCAGCAGGTAATCGCCCACGCGCTGTTTCCAGCTCGGCTCCAGCTGGATCGCCGGGGTTCCCACTACTTCGTCGATCATTTCAATACAGGTCCATCGTTCAAGCGGGCCAGGCGCAGCTGGAACAGCACCTTGGTCACCAGCAGGCGTTCTTCGATCGGCTTGAGCACCAGATCGTTGGCACCGGCCTGCAGCAGGCCGGTCTGGTTGTGCGGATTGCCGTCGCCGGTCATCACCAGCACCGGCAGGCGGCGCTTGCCGTAACCGAAATCCACGCGCACGCGCTGCACCACGTCACGCCCGCTCAGTTCCCCCTTCAGGGTCACGTCGGTCAGCACCAGGTCGATGCGGTGGCGGCTGCGGCCCAGCGATTCGGCGGTGAGCAGGGTGAAGGCTTCTTCGGCACTGACCACGTGCAGCACGTTCAACTGCTGCCGTTCCAGCATGCGCTTGGTGGCCTCGGCCACGACCCGGCTGTCTTCCACGTACAGAATGGTGGCGCCCGGAATGGTCTGCGGCTGCACGTAGCCACGGATGAACGTCGCCAGGGCTTCGTGGCCCAGCGCCTTGTCGAAATAGTCGGTGACGAATTCGGTGAAGCGACGCTGTTCCAGGTGCTGCTGCGCATCGCCAGACACCACGATCACCGGCACGTAGGCCTGGCCGGCGGCCTCGCGCACCTTGCGGGCCAGGTCCAGGCCGTCGCCATCGCGCAGGGTGAGCGAGGTGGTGACCAGATCCACCGGCCCCTGCGCCAGCACCTGCTGCGCCTCTTCAATGCTGTCGCAGCCGATCACCTCGACGCCGGGCAGGTCGCGCTGCAGCACGTCGGCAATCAGCTTGCGGACCAGCTTGGACCCATCGACCACCATCACCCGCGTCGCGGGCCCTTCAATATGCTTCAGCGCTTGCGGTTGCATGCAGGTCTCAGGTGTCGGTGGGGCGGGTCTGGCGCAGGAAGTGGCCGGTGACCAGCCAGGCCCCCAGCCAGCCCAGCAGCAGCGTACCCAGCAGCACCAGGCTGCCGTGCAGCAGGTCCAGCCCGTGCAGTACGAACGGGCTGCCGTAGCTACGCGAAAGGTCGGCCAGCGGTGCGCGCAATGCGGCACCGGCCACGCCGATCAGCGCGAGCGCCACGGCACCGGCGCCCAGGCCATACCACGCGCCCAGGTACAGGAACGGGCGGCGGATGAAGCCATCGCTGGCGCCCAGCAGCTGCAGCACGCCGATTTCCTCGCGGCGGGCCTGGATATCCAGGCGCACGGTGTTGCCTACCACCAGCGCGGCGCCCACGCCCAGCAGCACCGACAGCACCTGCACCAGCCGCGCGCCGAACGCCAGCCAGGCATCCAGTCGCTTGCGCCACAACGCATCGTGCTGCACCAGGTCGGCACCGGGCAGGCTTTCCAGCGCGCGCGCCAGACGCGCGTCATCCTGGCCCTGCGCCGGGGTCACCACCAGCAGCGAGGGCAGCGGGTTGTCGTTGAGGGCGTCGATGGCCTCGCCCAGGCCGGCCTGGCGCAGTTCCTCCAGGCCCTGTTCGGGCGTGCGCACGGCCACGTTGGCCACATCCTGGCGGTCGCGCAGTTCGCCGGCCAGGCGCAGTGCGCCGGGACCGTCCACATCGGCCTTCAGGAACACGTTGATATCGCGCGACTGCTGCACGCTGCCAGCGAACTGCTTCAGGTTGTCCAGCGCGATGGACAGCCCCAGCGGCAGCGCCAGGGCCAGCGCCATGACCATCACGGTCAGCAGGGTGGCCCACGGCTTGCGGCAGGCGCGGCCCAGGCTGAACACCACGCTGTGCACGTGGTGCTGGATCCACACGCCCAGGCGCGAGGGTGCGGCGGCTTCGGCGTTTTCGTTCTTGGCCATCGGTTACTCCGCCAGATCCTGCGGCGAGATGTCATCCACCAGCCGGCCGTGGTCCAGGATCAGTACGCGCTTGCGCATGCGGCGCAGCAGCGGCAGGTCGTGGCTGACCACCAGCACGCTGGTGCCGCGCGAAGGCAGTTCGGCGAACAGGGCCATGATTTCGGCGGCCAGGGTCGGGTCGAGGTTGCCGGTCGGCTCGTCGGCCACCAGCAGCTTGGGTTCGCCGACGATGGCGCGGGCAATGCCGACGCGCTGCTGCTCACCGGCCGACAGCTGCGACGGCAGTGCCTTTTCGCGGTGGCCCAGGCCCATGCGTTCCAGCACCGAGCGCACGCGCTTGCCGATATCGGCGCGGCGCGTGCCGCGCAGGATCAGCGGCAGGGCTACGTTCTCGGCGATGGACCGGTCCATCAGCAGGCGATGGTCCTGGTAGACCGCGCCGACCGCGCGACGGTGGCGCGGCACATCGCCGCCGCGCACCTTCAGCAGGTTGCGATCGTCGAACACCACCGCGCCGCGGCTGGGCCGTTCGTCCAGGTGGATAAGCCGCAGCAGGGTGCTCTTGCCCGCCCCGGAATGGCCGGTGACGAACAGCATTTCGCCGGGGGCCACTTCGAAGCTGACATCGATCAGCGCCTCATGGCCACCGGCGTACTGTTTGCTGACATTGTCAAAGCGCAGGACACTCATGCCCCGATTATGCAGGACCGACGCGACGCCTTGGTAGCGCCAGGCCATGCCTGTGGGTGCCGACCGTGGGTGGTGGGTGCCGACCGTGGGTCGGCACGCCGCTAAAGCCACCCGACCAACGGTCGGGTGCTACCGGTCCTGCTGGGTGGGCGCCGATCAGCTGCCCGACAGCATCCGGCGGATCTTGCGGCCGATGCGGGTCAGGAACGAATCACCGGTATCGGCGGCGGTGCGCACCGGCTTGGCCACCACCTGCACCGGGGTGACCGGGTTGGCGCCGTTGCCCGACGAGGTCTGCACGCCTTCGGCGCCTTCCACCGGACGGCCGTGACGACGACGACGGCGCTTGCGCGGCTTGCGCTCGCCCTCAGCGGCGCCTTCCACTGCACCTTCGGCGCGCGGCGGGCGCGGCGGGCGCGGGGCCTGGGCCACGGCGGCCTCGGCACCCTCGACCGGCGCGGCGGCCGTCTGCTCGCCTTCAACGCGCGGCTTGCGCGGGCCACGCGGGCGACGCTCGCCACTGCGTTCACCGTCACGGCGCTCGCCACGGCCACCGCCGGAGCGGCCACCACTGCGGCCACCGCCACGGCGCTCTTCCTCGGCAGCGCGGGCTTCGCGCGCTTCACGGAAGATCTGGCCGACGCTCTCGTTCTCCTCGCCTTCCTCGCCCGCAGCCGGGGCCGGACGTTCCGGGCGCGGCAGCGGGGTCAGCAGTTCCTTGGTAACCGGCTCGGACGGAATCTTCTGCTCGATGTAAGCCTCGATGTCCGGCAGGCCCATCGCGTAGCGCTCGCAGGCGAAGCTGATGGCATCACCCTCTTCGCCCAGGCGCGCGGTACGGCCGATGCGGTGCACGTAGTCTTCGGCATCGAACGGCAGATCGTAGTTGTAGACGTACTTGATGCCGTCGATGTGCAGGCCGCGGGCGGCCACGTCGGTGGCCACCAGGATTTCCAGCTGGCCCTTCTGGAAGCGGTTGAGCAGGCTCTCACGCTTCTTCTGCGGCACGTCGCCGGACAGCACGCCCACGCGGTAGCCGGCCTTTTCCAGCGAACGCGCCACGCGCTCGACGAACACCTTGGTGTTGACGAAGACCATGGTGCGCGCGCCTTCGCTGCGCGACAGCAGGCCCAGCAGCAGCGGGATCTTCTCGTCGTCGGCCGGGAAGTAGATGCGCTGGCGCACGCGCGCAGCGGTGATGGTCTCGGCTTCGACCACCAGCTTCTGCGGCTCGTTCATGTGTTCGTAGGCCAGCTCCAGCACGCGGTGGCTGAGGGTGGCGCTGAACAGCAGGGTCTGCCGGGTGGTGCGCTCGGGCATGCGGCGCAGCAGGAAGCGGATGTCCTTGATGAAGCCCAGGTCGAACATGCGGTCGGCTTCGTCCAGCACGCAGATTTCGCAGGCGTGCAGCGAAACCACCTTGTGCTGCTTCACGTAGTCGATCAGGCGGCCCGGGGTGGCGATGATCACGTCCACGCCCTGCTGCAGCAGCTCGCGCTGCTTGTCGTAATCCACGCCGCCGTAGACCAGGGCGAAACGCAGGCCCAGGTCGGAACCGAACTTCACCGCATCCTTGTGGATCTGGATGGCCAGTTCGCGGGTCGGCGCCAGGATCAGTGCGCGCGGATCTTCCGGCTTGCGATCGGCCAGCGCCGGGCGCGTCAACAGGCGGTTTACGACAGCGACCAGGAAGGCCAGCGTCTTGCCGGTGCCGGTCTGGGCCTGGCCGGCGACATCGCCACCGGGCAGCGCGACCGGCAGGGTCAGCGCCTGGATGGGGGTGCAGCGGGTGAATCCGGCTCCTTCAAGGCCCGCCTGCAGGGCCGGGTGCAGCTCGAAGGAGGAGAAGGTCAAATCGGTCAGCGGTTTGTCGCTCATGAGTCCGTCTTGGTATGGCCGCCGGCCCGTGGGGCGGCTGGCACTTCATCGTCTAGGGGCACCGTCGCAAACTGCGGCCCCTGCGGCGGGTTGGCAGGCTGGGACCACCGGGTCCGCACGCCGCACAATGCCTCAGTTTACCGCAACCGGGCCGGCAATCCCGCGCAGCCGTCTCAACCCGCCTAGAGACGAACCCTGCACCCCGCTCTTCACCCAGCCACACCGCACTTGAACGCCCCCCGCCGACAGGGGCTGGGCCGGCCGCCAGATGCCCCCATATTCCGGGAAGACAGTGAAATCCGACACATACCGTCGTCGGACACGGTCACGATACGCTGGGTTCCAGCCAGCCTCTGTCCCCGCGCTGCGATAGGGGTACACTGCCGGCCGTGAGCGTCCAGGCATCCCGCCGAACGCACCGTGGCATACCGCCACGAGGCAACGACGAGGGTCGCGCCACCGGGCATGGCCCAGTTCACCCACCTCCGGCCTGGCCGGGTGCAATCCAAGACGAGAAACCAAGATGAGCGACAAGGTTGTACACGTCGGCGATGCCGACTTCGATAGCGCAGTGCTGAATTCCAAGGAACCGGTGCTGGTCGATTTCTGGGCCGAGTGGTGTGGCCCGTGCAAGATGATCGCCCCGGCGCTGGACGAACTGGCCGACGCCTACCAGGGCCGCGCCAAGATCGCCAAGGTCAATGTCGACAACAACCGTGCGCTGGCCGCCAAGTACCACGTGCGTTCCATCCCCTACCTGGTCGTCTTCAAGGACGGCGAAAAGGTGGGCGAGCAGATCGGTGCGGTGGGCAAGGCCCAGCTGGCCGGCCTGCTGGACAAGGCCCTGGCCTGATCCTGCTGTTCCACGGCAGCCGCTGACCGCGGCTGCCGCTGGGCGCCCCGCGCCCGCATGAATGCCATTCCCGGTGACCCTTGCAAGGCGCCGCGGGCCGATGATAGTGTCGGCATATCCGGCCGCGTTCGCGTGCCGCACCCTCTGGACGCAGTTTCTTCCAGACCCATTCCCAACGTTCGCCGCCCCAGCCGGGCGCTCGCACCTTCAAGCGAGGAATAACGCTCTTGTCCGATCACACTTCCGAAACCGGCAGCGCCGATGCGCCCGCCGAAAAGCGCGTGCGCAAGCCCCGCGTGAGCAAGGCCGCCGCTCCGGCAGCCGCCGAAACCAGCGCTGCCCCCGCGCAGCCGACCCTGCCGCTGGCAGCCGCGCCCGAAGCGCCGGCACCGGCCGCAGCCGCCCCCGCGCCGAGCGCGCCCGCCGCTGAAGCCCCCGCCTCCGGCGGCGGTGATGCCGGCGAAGGCCGCGAATCCGGCCAGCCGCGCCAGCAGAACCACCAGGGTGGTCAGGGTGGCGGCCAGAACCAGGGCCAGAACAACAACCCGTACAACCAGAACGGCCAGCAGGGCCAGGGCAACCGCCGCGACCGCTTCCGCAACCGTCGCGACCGTGACCGCAACCGCGGTGGCCGCGATGACGGCATGCCGCAGGACGGCGGCGAGCAGCAGCCCTTCGTGCCGCGCCCGCACGCCAACGTGCCGGAAGGTTTCCCGGTCTATTCGCTGAGCGACCTCAAGCGCATGCCGGCGCAGAAGCTGCTGGAAATCGCCGAGCAGCTGCAGATCTCCGAAGGCGTCGCCCGCGCCCGCAAGCAGGACGTGATCTTCGCCCTGCTGAAGGTGCTGACCCGCCACGGTGACGGCGTCGCCGCCGACGGCGTGCTGGAAATCCTGCCGGACGGCTTCGGCTTCCTGCGCGCGGCCGAAGCCAGCTACCTGGCCGGCCCGGACGATACCTATATCTCGCCCAGCCAGATCCGCCGCTTCAACCTGCGCACCGGCGACCACATCTCCGGCCGCATCCGCTTCCCGAAGGACGGCGAGCGCTACTTCGCACTGAACATCGTCGACACCATCAATGGTGAGCCGATCGAAGCGTCGAAGAACAAGGTGCTGTTCGAGAACCTGACCCCGCTGTTCCCGCGTCGCCGCTTCACCCTGGAGCGCGGCAACGGCTCGTCCGAAGACATCACCGGCCGCATCCTCGACCTGATGGCGCCGCAGGGCAAGGGCCAGCGTTCGCTCATCGTTTCCCAGCCGAAGGCCGGTAAGACGATGATGATGCAGCAGGTGGCCACGGCCATCACCACCAACCACCCGGACGTGCACCTGATCGTGCTGCTGATCGACGAGCGCCCGGAAGAAGTGACCGAAATGCAGCGCACCGTGCGCGGCGAAGTCATCAGCTCGACCTTCGACGAACCGGCCGCACGCCACGTGCAGGTGGCCGAAATGGTGATCGAGCGCGCCAAGCGCCTGGTCGAACACAAGAAGGACGTGGTGATCCTGCTGGACTCGATCACCCGCCTGGCCCGCGCCTACAACAACGTGGTGCCGAGCTCGGGCAAGGTGCTGACCGGTGGTGTGGACGCCAACGCCCTGCACCGCCCGAAGCGCTTCTTCGGTGCTGCGCGCAACGTGGAAGAAGGCGGCAGCCTGACCATCATCGCCACCGCGCTGGTCGACACCGGCTCGAAGATGGACGAGGTGATCTACGAAGAGTTCAAGGGCACCGGCAACAGCGAAGTGCACCTGAGCCGTCGCATCGCTGAAAAGCGTGTGTTCCCGGCCATCGACATCAACCGTTCGGGCACCCGCCGCGAAGACCTGCTGATCGAACCGGAACTGCTGCAGAAGATCTGGATCCTGCGCAAGCTGCTGCATCCGATGGATGAAATGGCCGCGATGGAATTCCTGCTGGACAAGATGAAGAACACCAAGTCCAACGACGAGTTCTTCGGTTCCATGAAGCGATAAGAAAGAAGCCCCGCAGTGCGGGGCTTTTTTTGCTTTCGGGACGGCCCCATCCACGCATGGCGTGGATCTACCGGTAGCGCCGGGCCATGCCCGGCGGCATGGGTTTACGCGCAGACCTCGCGCGGGTCCAGGCCGAGGTCACGGCAGATGCGGTCATGGGCCAGGCCGGCGCAGCGCAGGGTGCCGCCCAGCATTTCACTGAGGATGCTGCTGCCGCGGTAGGCCAGATAGCACCACGGCTCCACCGGCACCTTGCCGCCCTGCGCCTGCATCACCACGCGCGCTTCTTCCCACGCACCGCTGAAGTACAGCGCCAATGCGAACTGGCTCAGGTGACGGCGTTCGCGCAGGGACGTACGCCCGGCCAGTGCGTGTGCCAGCCCGGCGGGTTGCACATCCAGCCAGTCCAGCAGCGCCTTGCGCACCAGATCCGCCAGCCCGGACACCCTGCCCGCGCGCACCACGCCGACGATTTCCAGCGGTGCATTGCACTCGTCCACCCACGTCTCGGCCCATTCCACCACGTGCCAGGCGATCACCGCATGCGCATCGCGGCCACGCGGTGCGTGCTCGCTGATCCAGCGCAGGTACGCCCACATCTGCTCATCGCTGCCGTCCCATTTGCCCATGCTGGCCTTGGCCAGCATGTGCACCGACGGCGCGTGGAAGGGGACCATCGCCATTACCTGTGCGAAGCGCTGGCTGCGCGCATCACGTTCGATGTCACACACCACATCGCAATGCAGCAGCCCATAGAACGCCAACGGCGGCGGATTGATGCGCGCGGCCAGTTCCTTGAACCGCGTCTGCGCGGCCTGGAACTTCAGCGGATACGCGCGCCTGCGCGCAGCGGGAATGTCGTCATAGTAGTCCTCGCCGCGTACGCGCCACGCTTCCCCCAGTTCGGCGAAGGCCAGCAGCAACGCAGCATCGGCGGAGTCGGGTTCGGCGGCGAGCCACTGCGCAGCAATCGCCATGGCGTCCTTCAGCTCACCCAGACAGGCATAGAAGTTCACCTGGTCGCCTTCATGTACCCCGGCCATGGTGGCCGAGGCAGACGCGTAGGCGCCCTCGCGCACCTGCTGCAGCAGGGCCTGCGCTTCGCCGACAAGCCTGACATTCACGGTGGAGGCGTACGGCAGCAGCCGCACGCTCTGGAACAAACGCCGCATGATCGTCCTTGTGTGTGAATCCACGCCATGCGCGGATCGTTTCCTGGCGCGCCAGTGTAACGGCGCACCAGGATCAACGGACGGAACAGCATCCCGTTTTGCCGCGCGGACCGGCGTGCGCCCGCACGGGCGCGCGGCTTACGGGCAGGCCACCGCGCCCTCGGCGTTTGCCGTGTTGGCGGTAAGCTTGACCTGGGTGAATGCCGCCGCAAACGGCTTGTCCGCGGTCACCACGAAAGGAGCCTCCACCGCGCCCAGTGCCACACCCTGCTTGGCGAAGCACGCCAGCGGCACGGTCACCGTCTGCTTCTGGCCCGGCGAGAGTCTGCCCAGCAGCGGGGCGATATCCACCCCGCCCTCGCAGCCACTGCCGCACTGCATGGTCACCTTCACCGGCGAGGCCGGGCGCTTCACCAGCTGCACGTCGAACTGCAACGCGCCGTTGCTGCGCGCCAGGGCGCCCAGGTTGCGCCGCGAGGTGCTGCGTGCGATCAGCTGCGCGGGGGCCAACCAGGTCACTTCCTTGGCATCCTGCTGGGTGTTCACCTGCACGGTGCGCACCTGCACCACCGGCGTGGCGGTCGGCCAGCGCAGGGTGGCATTGAGATCATTGCCCAGCGGCTGGGTCGCGCCTGCGGCCGCCACGTGCAGCGCGAACGGCGGCGTGTCGGCGCGGTTGAAGATCGGCAGCACCGTCACTTCGCCGCAGCTGTCCGGGTCGGCTTCGTCGAGCCGGGCAACCCTGCCGCCCTTGGCGTAGGTGAGGCCATAGCCGAGCGCGAACAGCGACGGCTTCTTCGCATCGGGCTGGTCGATCGGTGCCGGGCAGGGCACGCCCGGCCACGGGAAGCTGAGGCGGCCGCGGAAGTCGTGCGCGGGCTTGCCGCCCTTGCCGGCCACCAGCACGTCGGTCACGCCCTTGCCTTCGGTGCCCGGCAGCCAGGCCGCGACGAAGGCGCTGGACAGGTTGAGCAGGTCATTGGTGTACATCGGGCGACCGGACAGGTAGACCGTCACCACCGGCTTGCCGGTTGCAGCCGCGGCCTTCAGCGCGGCCAGGTCCTGCGGGTAGGCACGGCTGTGGCTCACGGTGTCGGAGCCGAGGATGTCGCCGTTGGTTTCCGCATACGGCGTCTCCCCGATCACCGCCAGCACCACGTCGAAGGCCTTCGGGTCGACGCCCTGGCCATCGGCACTGAAGCTGACCTTGTCCGCGCCAAGTTCGGCGCGCAGCGCGCCCAGCACCGAATCGGCGTTGGGGAAATCGGCGTTCTTGTTCTCGGTACCCTGCCAGGTCAGCGACCAGCCACCGGACTGGTCACCGATGTTGTCGGCGCCCTTGCCGACCACCAGCACGCGCGCATCGCGGCGCAACGGCAGCACCTTGTCGTCGTTCTTCAGCAGCACCAGCGATTCGCGCACCGCACGGCGCGCCAGCTCGCGGTGCTGCACGGCGCTGGCATCACCGGCATAGCGGCTGTCGGACGGCTTGTGCTCGAACAGGCCTGCGCGCAGCTTCACCCGCAGGATGCGCGTCACCGCATCGTCGATGCGCGCCATCGGGATCTCGCCCTTCTGCACCTGCGCGGTGGTGTTGTCGATGAAAGCCTTCCAGTCGTCGGGCACCATCACCATGTCGATGCCAGCGTTGATCGCCTGCGCGCAGCTGTCGTTGCGGCAGCCCGGCACCTGGGCGATGCCGTTCCAGTCGGAGACGACGAAGCCGTCGAAGCCCATCTTGTCCTTCAGCGCGTCGGTCAGCAGCGCCTTGCTGCCGTGCATCTTGCCGTAGTCGACGCCGGCGGCACGATCATTCCAGCTGTTGAACGAGGCCATCACCGTCTGCGCGCCTTCGGCCAGCGCGCCGTAGTAGCCCTGCGCATGCACGTTGATCATCGTCGCCTTGTCGACCAGCGCCTCGCCCTGGTCGCGGCCGCTGTCGGTGGCGCCATCGCCAAGGTAGTGCTTGGCGGTGGTGACCACGTTGCCGTCATCCTTGAACGCGCCCTGCGCGCCCTTGACGTAGGCATGGGCGAAACTGCGGATCACCGCCGGGTCGGACGAATAGCTTTCGTAGGTGCGGCCCCAGCGCGGGTCGTGGGCCACCGCCAGGGTGGGCGCGAACACCCAGCCGATGCCGGTGGCGCGCACCGACCGCGCGGTTGCCTCGCCGATACGCTCGATCAGTTCCGGATCGCCGGCCGCGCCCAGGCCGATGTTGTGCGGGAACAGGGTGGCACCCAGCACGTTGTTGTGGCCATGCACTGCGTCGGTGCCCCAGATCACCGGCACCGGCGTCTTCGCATCGGTGGCCAGCGAGGCAGCGTGGTAGGCGTCAGCCAGCTTCAGCCAGTCCTGCACGGTGGCGTGCTTGTCCATGCCCGGCCACGAGCCGCCGCCGTTGAGCACCGAACCGATGTAGTAGCGGCGCACCTGCTCGGGCGTGATCGTCTTGATCTCGGCCTGGGTCATCTGCCCGATCTTCTGCGCCAGCGTCATCTGCGAAAGGATCTGCTGCACGCGGCTTTCGATCTGCGCATCGGCGGCGATCGCGCTGTGCACGCGCGGCCAGTCCTGCAGGCGTTCGCCGCTGGCCGGTGCGGCACCCACGGGCGCGGCAAGGGCGGCCAGCAGGCAGCTGGCAAGAAGGGTCTGGGTGGGGCGATTCACTGGGCTCTACCTCCGTGGATGAAGTTCCTGGCGTGTTCGGCTGCGGCAACACGTCGGCATGGGCGCCTGCGCACCGCTCCTGACAGCGCTGTCATATAAGGCGTCCCCGCTGCTGTCAATCGTTGTTCGTGTGCAACCGGGCGCGTGTCCAGCAACAGCGGGCTCCGGCGCGCCCACTGCGTGCTGCCGGCCGGCGTGGGTGCTGCAACGCGACACGAAATCGGGAGGTGCCAGCGCCCCTCGTGTCGTGGCAACATCCGCCTGCTTCGGCAACATCGACCGGGCCGGCACGCACTACCATCGCCGCGTGCCCGCCGCCTTCCAGGAGGAACCATCGCACCATGCGCAGTCGAATCGAGGATGTCGCCGCCGTTGCCGGAGTGTCGATCAAGACCGTGTCCCGCGTGCTCAACCATGAGCCGAACGTGCGCGAGCAGACCCGTGAACGCGTGCTGGCGGCGGTGGCGCGGCTGGGCTACAAGCCGAACCTGTCGGCGCGCAGCCTGGCCGGCCAGCGCTCGTATGCACTGGCGCTGGTCTACAACAATCCGTCGCGCAACTACCTGATGGAAATCCAGAGCGGCATGCTGGAAGCGTGTCATGCCCAGCACTACAACCTGATCCTGGGCCCGGTCGGCATCGGCCGCCGCACCCTGCCCGACCTGGCCGCGCTGTTCGAGAACTCGCGCCCGGATGGCGTGGTGCTGATCCCGCCCCTGACCGACGATGAGGTGGTGCTGTCCTATCTGGAAGAGCAGGACATCCCCTTCGCCTGCATCGCGCCACGCCACCCGGAAGGCCGCATCGGCGTGCGCATGGATGAAACCACTGCCGTGGTTGAACTGATCGGCCACCTGGTCGCGCAGGGCCATCGCCGCATCGGCCACATCAAGGGCCCGCGCGCGCACGGTGCCTGCCAGTGGCGCCACGCCGGTTACCGCCAAGCGCTGCGCGACGCAGGCATCGCCTACGACCCGGCACTGGTGGTCAGCGGCCAGTTCTCTTTCGAGTCCGGCGTGGACGCGGCCAACCTCCTGCTTGACCTGGATGATCCGCCGACGGCGATCTTCGCCGCCAACGACGACATGGCCGCCGCGGTGTACCGCGTGGCGGGCGAGCGTGGCCTGCGCGTGCCGCGCGACCTGTCGGTGTGCGGCTTCGACGACACCCCCATCGCGGGCCACATCTACCCGGCGTTGACCACGGTGCGCCAGCCGACCGCGCATATGGGCCGGCTGGCCACCGAGCAGCTGATCGAGCACATCCGCACCGAGACGGCCGGACGCATGATCACGGTCGAACACGCGGTGCTGGACCGCGAATCGACCGCCGCACCGCGCCGACGCTGACGCTCCCCGCCGCAGCGGACCTGCGCGTCCGTTGCCGGTTCCCACACACGTGCATGCACGCGAGCGGCGGCGGCTTTGCCGTGCGCGATGACAAGCC
Source organism: Stenotrophomonas sp. ZAC14D2_NAIMI4_6 (assembly GCF_003086875.1). Lineage (NCBI taxonomy): Bacteria > Pseudomonadati > Pseudomonadota > Gammaproteobacteria > Lysobacterales > Lysobacteraceae > Stenotrophomonas > Stenotrophomonas sp. ZAC14D2_NAIMI4_6. The sequence goes on from NZ_CP025996.1 coordinate 3,976,157, forward strand.
TGCACGCGCACACTGAGCTGCAGGCGTTGTCCGTCCGTCGTCGTTGTCGTGTCCAGAACCTGTCCTATCGGTCATTGATTCACGCCATCCAGAGGACATGCACGACATCCTCCGGGCATTGCGTTTGTCCAGCGCTGTCAATCGCACCAACACCCTCGTCCCCAGCTCGCTGCACCTGCATCCGCGCAGTTCCGTTCTGCACCGCACAACACGATTCCACCGATCCATTGGCAGCGCTGTCATGGCTGGAAAACCGCTGCAAATGCTGCAACCAAAGGCAATTCATCAGCATGAGCGCGTTCATGGCAACGGTTACATCGCGGCCTGCGCGCACGTTGCCGAGGCGCACTTGATGGCAGTTTGTTGACAACGCTGTCAACCGTCGCTCCAATCCGGCCACGTGCAGTAACCCGCCATCGAGAAGACGCCGCAACGACACCACCGAATTCCCTGGGGAGGGAGCTTCCATGAAGACGTACAAGGCAGTACCTCGCAAGAAGATGCTCACTTCCGCGCTGCTGGCAGCGCTCGCTGCACCGGCCTGGGCGCAGGACGCACCTGCCGGCGAAGCTCCCGACCCGGCCACGCTCGATACGGTGCAGGTCACCGGTATCCGCGGCAGCCTGCAGTCTTCCATGAACCTCAAGCGGGACAGCCAGGGCGTGGTCGATGGCATCGTTGCCGAGGACATCGGCAAGTTCCCCGATACCAACCTGGCCGAATCACTGCAGCGCATCAGCGGTGTATCGATCGACCGCACGTCCAGTGGCGAAGGCTCGAAGGTGACCGTGCGCGGCATCGGCCCCGACTACAACCTGGTGCTGTTGAACGGCCGGCAGATGCCGGCGTCCAATCTCGGCAACGGCGGTGGTGGCCTGAACGGGTCGCGCTCGTTCGACTTCGCCAATCTCGCCTCGGAATCGATTTCGGCGGTGGAGGTCTACAAGACCAGCCGCGCCGACAATCCGGCCGGCGGCATCGGTGCCACCATCAACATCAAGACACTGCGCCCGCTCGAATCAGAGCCGGTGATCAGCCTCGGCCTGAAGGCGGTCAACGATTCGTCCAACGACAACCTGCCGCGCACGCTGCAGGGTTCCAACGTGACCGGCGAACTGTCGGGCATCTTCAGCCAGCGCTATGCCGACGACCGCTTCGGCGTGTCGCTCAGTGCCAGCCACCAGGAGCGTGATTCCGGCTTCAACCAGGCCACCGTGGCCGAGGGTTGGGCCACGCTCTACGGCAACAACACCACCGACTGGCGTGCCCTGCCGCAGCCGGGCCAGGGCTACTCGGACCGCATCACCAACCGGCCGGGTCCGAACGATGTGTATGGGCGGCCGCAGAACACCGCGTACAACGTCAACGGCGTGCAGCGCCAGCGCACCAACGCGCAGGCCACCTTCCAGTGGAAGCCGGCCGACAATGTCACGACCACGCTGGACTACACCTATGTCGAGAACAAGGTGCAGCAGCAGCGCAGCGAGCTGTCGGTGTGGTTCAACTACGGCCCGGGCGACAGCACCTGGACCAATGGCCCGGTGGCGGCGCCGATCATCTACAGCGAGGACATGACCAACTCGGACGTGTCGATGGGCGGTGCGCGCCTGGCGACCAAGACCGACATGCACTCGCTCGGCTTCAACGTGGACTGGGAAGTGAACGACGCGCTGGACCTGTCGTTCGACGCACAGAGTTCCCAGGCCGAATCGCAGCCGGACAGCCCCTACGGCTCGGCCGGCGTGCTCGGCGTGGCCGCCTTCGTACGCGGCAAGACCACCGTCGACTACAGCGGTGACCTGCCGATCATCAACATCGCCCTGCCGCCGGGGGGCGTACAGGCGTCCGATGCACTGGTCACCGGCTCGGTGTTCCAGAACAGCTACAACAAATCCAAGGTGCAGCAGTACCAGGGCCGCGGCACGTTCCGCTTCGCCGACTACTCGGCACTGGATTTCGGCATCGGCCACACCCAGGTGGAAAACCGCTCGGCCTCGGCCATCATGCAGCGCAATACCTGGGGCGGCCTGGGTTCGCCGTCCGACTATGCCGATGACATCTGGTATGCGGACAACATGGCCAAGTACTTCAAGGCCTTCTCCGGGCACAGCGATCCGCGCCTGACCGGCCAGTTCCTGGTGTTCGATTTCGACCGCCTGATCGACCGCGCCGCGCAGGTCGGCACCGACGCCGATCCGGCCTGCCCGACCTGCTACTACGCGCCCACCGAGTACTCCGAAGACATCCGTACCACCGAAAAGACCCGCAGCGCCTTCCTGCAGTACCGCACCACCATCGACTGGTCGATGCCGCTGCACGTGGCGGCCGGCGTGCGTTACGAGCAGACCGAAGTGGAATCCAGCGCGATGGTGCGCGTGCCCACGGGCATCAGCTGGGGCTCGGCCAATGAACTGAACATCGTGTACGCACCGGAAAGCAGCTTCGTCGGTGGCCGCGGCAAGTACGACTATGTGCTGCCCAATGTCGACCTGAAGCTGGATCTGAGCGAGACGCTGGCACTGCGCGGCAGCTACAGCCGCACGCTGGGCCGGCCGAGCTGGACGCAGATCCAGAGCGGCCAGTCACTGGCCGACATCGTGCGCACCCAGGGCGGCAGCGGCAACCGCGGCAACCCGGGGCTGGAGCCGCTGATCTCGGACAACTTCGATCTGTCGCTGGAGTGGTACTACGGCGAAGGCAGCTACGCCTCGGCCGGTTTCTTCCGCAAGAACATCAAGAACTTCATCAGCGACACCGTGGTGCGCGAGAACGCCGGCAGTCTGCACACGCCGGTCGGTGGTGCGTACTGGAACGAGGCGCTGGCCTCGTGCGGCGGCACCGACATGCCGTGCATCCGCGATTACATCTTCACCAACCACGCCGGCGACCCGGGCGTGAACTTCACCGGGGTCAATTCGGCCGGCCAGCTGACCGGCACCATCGAAGGCGTGCCGACCGACCCGATTGCCGGCTTCGACATCACCGTGCCGGCCAACCAGCATTCGGACCACCTCGATGGCTGGGAAGTGGCGGTGCAGCACCTGTTCGGCCAGTCCGGTTTCGGCGTGGCCGCCAACTACACCAAGGTGAAGTCCGGGCTGACCTTCAACAATCTCAGCCTGGGTGACCAGTACCCGATGATCGGCCTGAGCGACTCGGCGAACGTGGTTGCGTTCTACGACAAGAACGCCTGGCAGATCCGTGCCGCTTACAACTGGCGCGACAAGTTCCTCAACGGCATCGGTGGCCAGGGCCCGAACCCGAACTACACCGCCGCCTACGGCCAGTTGGATCTGAATATCAGCTACGCGGTGAGCGAGCAACTGAGCCTGAGCCTGGAAGCGATCAACCTGACCGACGAGACCATGCGTACCTATTCGCGCCACACCAACATGCTGCGCTACGCCACCCAGACCGGCCCGCGCTACATGTTCGGCGTGCGTTACAAGTTCTGACCGGCTGCAGTAGTGTGGGGCCGAGCCCAGGCCCGGCTCCACACTGCCCCGGATACCCGCGCATGCTTTCACCGCCCCGCCCCATCGAAGAGATCCACGGCCTGGACCCGGCACAGCTGCACGTGCAGCTGCCTACCTGGACGACGCCGAAGGTGATCCGTGGGCTGGTGGCGCACTGGCCACTGGTGGCCGCAGCGCGCCGCTCCGCGGCCGAAGCGGTGGCCCACCTGGCCGGCTTCGACCATGGGCAGATGCCGGTAACGGCGACCACCGCCGCGCCCGAGACCCGCGGCCGGTTGTTCTACAACGAAGACATGAGCGGCTTCAATTTCCGCCGCGAACAGATTCCGCTGAAGGTAGTGCTGGCCACGTTGCTGAAGTACGCCAGTGATCCCGCGCCGCCGTCCATCTATGTGGCGTCGACCACGCTGGACAGCTTCCTGCCCGGTTTCAGCCAAACCAATCCACTGCACCTCGGCGTGGCCGACCCGCTGGCCAGCATCTGGATCGGCAACCGCTCGCGCATCGCCGCCCACCAGGACGTGCCGGACAACCTGGCCTGCGTGGCGGCCGGCCGCCGCCGCGTCACCCTGTTCGCACCGGAGCAGATCGACAACCTGTACGTGGGGCCGCTGGATTTCACCCCGGCCGGGCAGGCAATCAGCCTGGTCGATTTCCATGCCCCGGACCTGCAGCGCTTCCCGCGCTTCGCCCAAGCGTGGGCGCAGGCCCAGATGGCCGAGCTGGCGCCCGGCGATGCGGTGTTCATTCCGTCGCTGTGGTGGCACCACATGGAAGGGCTGGAAGCGTTCAACGTGCTGGTCAACAGCTGGTGGCGACCGGTGCCGGCGTGGATGGATTCACCGATGAACGCGCTGATGCTGGCCATCCTTGCACTGCGCGACCTGCCGCCGGAACAACGCGCACACTGGCGCACGATGCTCGACCACTATGTGTTCGAGGCGGGCGAACATACGGCCGCGCATGTGCCGCAGGACGCGCGTGGCGTGCTTGCACCGCTGGAGGCGGCCGGTGCCGAACGCGTGCGCGATACGCTGCGGCGCCGCCTGCAACGATGACACCGGGGCACCGGAGTTAACCCCGCCGCGCGCGAATGTGCCCATAATGGCGGTTCCCCCACCGTCTGCGCAGGCTGCGATTGTTCGCGCCGCGCTCCGCTGCCGCATGCCACCGATCTCCAACCGCCTGAACCTGGGCAAGCTGATTCTTGCGCTGGCCCTGCTGAGTACGCTCATTGCGTTGGCCAACACCCTGCTGGCCAGCTACCGCGTGCAGCGCGACCAGCTGGTGGGCAACACCCTGGAGGCCAACCGGGTCTACGCCAGCAAACTGGCCGAGACCACGCAGAACTTCCTGTTGTCGGCGCAGCAGCAGCTGGCCTACGCCGCGACCCGGCTGGGTGAAACCGGCCTGGAACCGGAACAGGCGCAGCGCGAGGCCAGCCGCCTGCAGCTGCAGTCCAGCAGCTTCAATTCCTCGCTTGTGGTGAACGTGGATGGCCTGGTCATCGCGACCTCACCGCAGACCCTGCAGCTGCAGGGTGAAGTGCTCAAGAGCGTGGGCAGCCAGCTGGCCCTGGCACGGCGCCAGCCATTGATCAGCGATCCGTACCAGTCGGCCACCGGCAAACTGCTGATCTCGCTGTCGCACCCCATCTTCGACCGCCAGGGCAACTACCTGGGCTACGTCAGCGGCACCCTGTACCTGCGCCAGCGCAGCGCCCTGCATACCCTGCTGGGCAAGCACTATTACCGCGATGGTTCGTACCTGTACGTGGTGGACCACAACGGCCGCATCATCTACCACAACGATGCGAAGGAAGTGGGCACCTACGCGCTGGACAACCCGGCGGTGAAGGCGCTGATGCGCGGCCGTTCCGGCAGCCAGCAGCTGGTCAACAACCATGGCGTGGCCCAGCTGTCCGGCTACGCGCCGGTGCCGGCCACCGGCTGGGGCATCATCGCCCAGCGCCCCACCGAAGCGACCCTGCAGCCGCTGTCGCGCCTGATGAGCTCGGTCATCTGGAATGCCATTCCGCTGGGCGTGCTGTCGCTGCTGATCACCTGGTGGTTCGCACGGCGCATCTCGCTGCCGCTGTGGCAGCTGGCGCGCAACGTGCAGGAAGGCGAAGACACCGGCAACGCCATCAACCACGTGACCGGCATCCGCGCCTGGTATTTCGAAGTGGCGCAGTTGAAGCAGGCAGTGCTGTACAGCTTCAATGCCCTGCAGGACCGCATCGGCTCGCTGAACCGGGCCAGCCGCACCGACCCTCTGACCGGGCTGCTGAACCGCCGTGGCCTGCAGCACGCACTGGAGCTGCTGCAGGCGCAGGGCGTACCGTTCGCGATCGTGGCGCTGGACATCGACCGCTTCAAGTCGATCAACGACACCCATGGCCATGACGTGGGCGATGCCGCCATCGTGCATATTGCCGAGCAGATGCGCCGGCATTCGCGCGAAACCGACGTGCTGTGCCGCGCGGGCGGCGAGGAATTCCTGCTGCTGTTGCCGGGCGTCGGCACCGATGCCGCACGCCAGGCCGCCGAACGGCTGCGCCGGCACATCGCCGACGAAGCCTTCGCCCCGGTCGGCACGATCACCGTGTCGCTGGGCGTGGCCCACTTCCCCAGCTTCCATGCCGACGTGGAGCAGGCGCTGCGGCTGGCCGACAAGGCCCTGTACCTGGCCAAGGAACAGGGCCGCAACCAGGTGGTGGTGTACCCGCACGCCGATTGAGCGTGCGGGCATGGCGGTCCCGCCTCAGCCCAGTGGGGTCAACAGGCGCGGGCCGTCCTGCGTGCCGACCATGTACACGCCACCTGCGGGCAGCAGATCGGTGCCGGTGGCCTGCGCATCCTCACCGGTAATCCACGGCGCCTTCTGGCGCGGGCCCGGAATATAGGCCGACCAGCGGCCGTAGCGTTCCTCGCGGTTGTCGATGTCGTAATGCACGGGCACGCGCACGGTCCAGAACTCGCTGTCCTTGTACTTGCCGGTGGTGGGCGGGGTGAAGGTCCAGCCCTTTGCGGTCCTGACGCTGGCATCGGCCAGGGTCTTGCGCAGCAGGTCCATGGTGCGCGCCGGGCCCACCGACGTCAGGTTGGTCTGCTCGGCCACGACATCGGCCACGGTACCGTCCCGGGCGACCTTCACCAGCAGCAGCACCATGCCCTGCCCGCGCATGGCCCACGCACGCTGCGGGTATTCCGGTCGTGTCAGGCGCAGGCCCTTCACCTCATCGGTACTGGCCCCCTTGCTGGCATTGGCCGGGCCAAAGTTGGCGTCGGCCACCCGCACCTGCATGCTTTCCTCGGACATGTTGTCAGCCAGCAGGCGCAGCCGCACCGCCGTGCGTGCCGGCACGGCAGTGCCGTCCACCTTCACCGGTTCAAAACGCCACTGGCCCACGGTGCTTTCCACCAGTGCGGCAACGCCCTCGCCTACCTTGTCGCGCTTGTCCAGACGGAAGCCTTCCACCTGTCCTTCGCGGCCGATATCGATGACGCCCGTGAGGGTCAGGCTGGCCTCGGCCTGCTTGCGCACTTCCCGCGCGGTCTGCGCCTGCGCGCTGTCGAAGGTCACTGCGCCGGCACCCACTGCCAGGGCCACGGCCAGGAAAAGAGATGTACGCATCACAGCCACTCCTTGTGCATGAAGGCCACAGGCTACCCCATCACGGCCAGGGCATCCAAGGCTCAGGCCAGCCGGTGCGCCCCCGCATAAGGGGGCGTATCGGGGTAGTCGCCGGCCGCGAAACGCGCCTGCAGCCCCTGCCACCACAGCGGATCGAACAGATGGCGATAGTGCTCGCGCACCGCCGCCAGTTCCTGCGCGGGCAGCCCCATGAATGGGCCGAAGTGCTCGGGGAAAACGTCACGCGGGCCGACATGGAACCAGGGTTCGTCGGCCATGGCCTCTTCCGGTGTGCGCGGCTGCGGCCAGGCGCGGAACACGCACTCGCTGACCAGGCACAGTTCGTCATAGTCGTAGAACACCGCGCGCCCGTGCCGCGATACACCGAAGTTCTTCGGCAGCATGTCGCCCGGAAAGATGTTGTTGCGCGCCATGTCGGTGATCGCCTGCGCGTAGTCCAGCACCGCTGCACGCACGGCGTCGCCGCTCTGTTCGCGCAGGTACAGATTCAACGGACGGAATCGGCGCTGCACGTAGCACAGCGCGATCTCGATCTCATCGCCATCTTCGCGCACGCTCTGCGCGCACTGCTGCAGCAGCTCGTCCAGCAGCGCCGGAGCAAACCGCGCACGCGGGAAACGCAGGTGCCGGTACGGCTGCGCGTCCAGCAGGCGCCCCACCCGGTCCAGGTTGAACACCAGCGCGTATTTCTCTTCCACCTGCTGCCGCGACATGGCCTTGGGCCAGGCGAAACGGTCGCGTATCAGCTTGAACACCAGCGGATAGCTGGGCAGGGTAAACACCGCCATGACCATGCCCGGCGTGCCTTCGGCATGCACCAGTTGCTCGTTGGGATGGTCGCCGAAATGGCGGAAGAACGTGCGGTAGCGCTCGGTCTTGCCCTGCTTGGCGCGGCCCAGCACGGTGTACAGCTCATCGATGGGCTTGCCCGGCAGCAGGCTGCGCAGGAACACCACCGCATCGCCCACCGTGGCCAGGTCGGCCTGGAAGTAGCTGCGCGATACTCCGAACAGGTGGGCGACATCGCGACGGCGGGTCAGCACGGCGTCGGCGCGCAGGCCGCCGGCGTCGTTCACCAGGGCAATCACGCAGGGCGAGAAACGGTGTTCGCCAAATACACGCCCCACCAGGTACGCGCGGCGCTCGCGGTAGAACACCGTATCGAGCAGTTCGATGCTGCGCACCGGCGTATCGCCCCAGTGGGCAAGATCGTCCTGCAGGCGCACCGCGATGGCCGCAGCGCAGCGCAACTGGTGGGCATACGGCACATCGAAGCGATAGTCGGCCAGCACCCGCTGCAGGGCGTCCACTGGCCGGGTGGCCGAGACCGAGTAGGTGTGGCGGGCCACCGGGTGGGTGATCGCATCGGAGGGCTCGATGTCGAAGGCGATGAATTCCACCGCCGGATCCACGCCGCGGGTGCCGAACAAACGCCGTGACAGCGTGTTGTAGAAGGTCTTGTACAGCTCGGCGTCGATCAGCCCCTGCAGCAGGATGGTGAAGTGCGCATGCACCTGCAGCCACAGCGCGCGCTCGCCGACGGCCTCGCCGGCCAACCGCCGCAGGGCATCCATGCGTTCGGCAATGCACAGGTCGTACAGGGCGATGCGCTCGACCGCGTCCTGGCGTGCGCCGGCCCAGTCGCGCTGCTCGAAGCGGCCACGCGCGCGCGCCGTGATGGCGGCAAAGCGCGCGTGGTAATCCTCGAAGCCAGCCGCGATGGCCTGGGCAAGGCGCAGGGGCAGTTCCGGCGGAAAGTCGAGGGCGGCCATGGGTAAACCATACGCCGCCGTGGGGTGGCTTGTGTAGAGTCGAGCTTGCTCGACTGCCTTTCCGTAGAGTCGAGCTTGCTCGACTGCCTTTCCGTAGAGTCGAGCTTGCTCGACTGCCTTTCCGTAGAGTCGAGCTTGCTCGACTGCCTTGGGTAGAAGCAGTCGAGCAAGCTCGACTCTACGAAGGGCCGGAGCAAAGCAGTCGAGCAAGCTCGACTCTACGAAAGGCGGTCAGGCGGGCGGTCAGATCGCCAGTTCGGCTTCCACGTCCTGCACCTTGCGCCGGGCCAGGGCCAGGTTGCTCTTGGTCCGGTCCAGCACGATGTAGAAGAACAGGCCCTTCTTGCGCGCCACCGGACGCATGATGTGATACGCCTTGCCCAGCGAAATCAGGATGTCTTCAATGCTGTCGTTGAGGTTCAGCGAGGCGGCGGTCTTCATCTTGGCGCGGATCACCTCGGTGTTGCCGGCGGCCGCCACCTCCATGTCCATGCCCGCGCCGGCCTCGCCCAGCAGCATGCCGCTCTCGTAATCGACCAGGGCCACGGCCTGCGCGCCGTCGATACCCATCAGTGCATTCAGCGATTCAGTCAGTCCAGCCACGTGCGCTCCCCTTCATCTTGTTGGTTCGAGCCCCTGGTTCCCCTGCGGCCGGGCTCACGTTCCGCCGAGTTCGGCCAGGATCTCCCGGCCACATTCCCTGCTCTGCCACAGCACCTGGCCGATCACGCTGCGCTGGTCGCACGCGGCCATCAGCAGCAGCGGTGCGCGCCCTTCGGCGGTAATGGCCAGCATCAGCACCTTGCCGCCGGCGGCCTCCAGCATCAGCGTCTGCAGCTCTCCCAGCACCAGTTCGCGGCCCACCGCGCCGGCCAGCGCCAGCATGGCGCTGGTCATGGCCGCCAGCCGTTCACCGCGCCCTTCGGCACCGGCACTGACCACCGCAAAGCCATCCACGCTGGCCAGCACCACCGCACGCACGCCCTCCACGCGCTGGCGCAGGTCGTGCAACAGCGGTTGCAGGCGCGCGCGTTGTCGTTCGTCCGGCAGCAGGGCCGGCTGTCCGTCAGCCATGCGCGGCCACCAGGGCGTGCGCTTCCATTTCGCTCATCAGTACATCCATCAGCAGCAGTCCCTGCTCACGATCGCGGGCATCCAGTGGCAGCAGCGGCAGCGGTTGTCCGTCCAGCACGGCGCGTGCCGCCCAGTCGTCCAGTACCGCTGCAGGTGCCAGGTCCAGGTGGGTGACCGCCACCACCAGCGCCAGCGAACCGGCGAAGGGCTGCAGGGCCTGCAGGTAGGTGTCCAGTTCGGTGGCCAGGCCACTGCGGCGCGCGTCCAGCAGCAGCACCGCGCCACGCGCGCCCTGCAGCAGGATCGGCCACAGGAAGTCGAAGCGCTGCTGGCCCGGCGTGCCGTACAGGCGCAGGCGCTCGCCGTTGGGCAGGTCGATGTCGGCGTAGTCCAGGGCCACCGTGGTCGAGGCTTTGTCGGCACCGGCGCGATCACTGTTGGCCACATCGGTATCGATCACCGCCCCGGCCGCGATGCTGCGCACCAGCGTCGATTTGCCGCTGCCCATGCCGCCCAGCACCACCACCTTGTGCTCACGCATGGCGTTCGTTCCCGCGCAGGCTGCGCCACAGACGGGCCAGCAGGCCATGGTCGGGCGTGCCGCTGCGCAGCGGCGTGGCCGTGGATGTGACCGAACCCTGCAACTGGGCGTAGCCGCACAGGTAGGCCGCATGCACGAAGTCACGCACGGCCGCGGCGGGAAGCTCCAGCAGCATCGCGCACTCATCCACCGTGCTGGCGCGCTTGAGCAGCAGCGAGCACAGACGGAAGGCATCGTGATCGTGGCCCAGCACGCGGAAATCCGGCCAGCGCAGCAGCTTCACCGTGGCCCCGCGCAGGCGCTCGTCCAGTGCCTGCCAGTGGCGGCTGCGCTGCGCCCATTGCCACAGCAGCGGGCGCAGCGGCTGGCGCGCCCGCGTACCGGCCAGCGCCTGCAGCTGCGCGGCCGTGAGCGCGTCCAGCTGCAGGTGTTCGAATCCGTCGGCCAGGCGCTCCACCAGCAGCGCGGCCGGCTCCTGCAGCAGCACGGCCTGGTCCTGTTCGATATCCATCAGCAGCAGCGGCTGTCCATCCAGGGCCAGCAGCAACTGGCCCTGGCGCAACGGCAAACGCTCGCGCAGCAGGCGGGTGATGGCATGGGCGCCGTCGGCCAGGCGTACCGGTGTGGACGGCGGTGCGGCCTGCATGCCGCGCAATGCATGGCCGATGGCGCCGTCGTCCAGCACATCGTGGCCACCATCGCCGCGGCGCAGCTGCCCGCCGATGTCTTCTATCCAGCACTGCAGGCGGGGCCGCTGCTGGCGCATGCGCAGTGCCGCATTGCGCAGGGCCGGCGTATCGCGGATCACCAGCAGATCGCAGTCATCCAGATCCTGGCTGCGGCGGATCTGCCCGTCGGGCAATGCCGAGGCCACACGCAGGCGCTGCAGCAGTGCCTGCTCGCCCTGGATATCGGTTCCCACCACCAGCACGCGTGCCATCCGAGTTCCCCGGGCAACCGCCTCCCCGGCGGTTTCGCAGGCCAAGGCTAGGACAAGTGAGACACGGCGGGCCGTGACCCACTGCTCAGATTGCAGCGGGTGGTGAAGGGGCACACAGCGGTTCTGAGACGGCCATCGGGGGCAAGTTTCATGCCGTTTTGACGGCATTGGGGCATGGGGTCGGAGCCCTCTGCTTCGCAGCGGGATCCGACCCCGGGCACCGACCCCTGGCTCCAGCAAAAAGAAACCCGCGCCGAAGCGCGGGTTTCTTCTTCACAACCAGGCGGCGGTGGATCAGCCGCGCAGCTGTTCCAGGGCGGCGTTCAGGGTCGCGCTGGCGCGCATGGCCTGGCTGGCCTTGGCCACGTCCGGACGGTAGTAGCCACCGATATCCACGGCCTTACCCTGCACCGCGATCAGCTCGTCAACGATCTTCTGTTCGTTGTCGCTCAGCGCCTTGGCCAGCGGTGCGAAGCGCGCCTTCAGTGCGGCATCGTCGTTCTGCGCAGCCAGCGCCTGCGCCCAGTACAGGGCGATGTAGAAGTGGCTGCCACGGTTGTCGATGCCACCCAGCTTGCGCGACGGCGACTTGTCGTTGTCCAGGAACTGGCCGTTGGCTTCGTCCAGCGCCTTGGCCAGCACACGGGCGGCGGCGTTGTCGTAACGGTTGCCCAGGTGTTCCAGCGACGCGGCCAGGGCCAGGAATTCACCCAGCGAATCCCAGCGCAGGTAGTCCTCTTCCACGAACTGCTGCACGTGCTTGGGGGCCGAACCACCGGCGCCGGTCTCGAACAGACCACCACCGGCCATCAGCGGCACGATCGACAGCATCTTGGCGCTGGTGCCCAGTTCCATGATCGGGAACAGGTCGGTCAGGTAATCGCGCAACACGTTGCCGGTCACCGAAATGGTGTCCTCGCCCTTGCGGATGCGATCCAGCGAGAACGCGGTCGCTTCCACCGGCGGCAGGATGCGGATGTCCAGGCCGTTGGTGTCGTGGTCCTTCAGGTACTGCTCGACCTTGGCGATGACCTGCGCGTCGTGGGCGCGGGCGGCATCGAGCCAGAACACGGCCGGGGTGCTGCTCAGGCGGGCGCGTTCGACGGCCAGCTTCACCCAGTCCTGGATCGGCGCGTCCTTGGTCTGGCACATGCGCCAGATGTCACCGGCTTCCACGGCGTGTTCGAAGACCACGTTGCCGGCATCGTCGGTGACCTTGACCACGCCGTCGGCGGCGATCTGGAAGGTCTTGTCGTGCGAGCCGTATTCTTCGGCCTTCTGCGCCATCAGGCCGACGTTCGGCACCGAACCCATGGTGGCCGGGTTGAACGCACCGTGGGCCTTGCAGTCGTCGATGACCGCCTGGTACACGCCCGCGTAGCAGCGATCGGGGATGATGGCCTTGGTGTCCTGCAGCTTGCCTTCGGCATTCCACATCTTGCCCGAGTCGCGGATCATCGCCGGCATCGAGGCGTCGACGATCACATCGCTCGGCACGTGCAGGTTGGTGATGCCCTTGTCCGAGTTGACCATGGCCACGCCCGGGCGCTGTGCGTATTCGGCAGCCAGGTCGGCTTCGATCGCGGCGCGGGTGGCTTCCGGCAGCGACGGCAGGCGCGCGGCCAGGTCGCCAATGCCGTTGTTGGCATCGAAACCGGCCTGCTTCAGCACGTCGGCGTGCTTGGCCAGCACGTCCTTGTAGAACTCGTTGACCACCACGCCGAACATGATCGGGTCGGAGACCTTCATCATGGTGGCCTTCAGGTGCAGCGAGAACAGCACGCCCTGCGCCTTGGCATCTTCGATCTGCGCGGCGATGAAGCTGGCCAGCGCCTTGCGGCTCATCACCGCGGCATCGACGATCTCGCCGGCCTTGACCGCGGTCTTTTCCTTCAGCACGACGGCGCTGCCGTCCTTGCCGTGGAAGGTGATCTTCAGCGCACCGGCGTTGGCCAGCGTGGCCGACTTTTCGCTGCCGTAGAAATCACCGGCGGCCATGTGCGAAACGTGCGACTTCGAATCCGACGCCCAGGCGCCCATGCGGTGCGGGTGCTTGCGGGCGTAGTTCTTCACCGACAGCGGCGCGCGGCGGTCGGAGTTGCCTTCGCGCAGCACCGGGTTCACCGCACTGCCCTTGACCTTGTCGTAGCGCGCCTTGTAGTCGCGCTGCTGGTCATCGGCCGGGGTTTCCGGGTAATCCGGCAGCGGATAGCCCTGGTCCTGCAGTTCCTTGATGGCCGCCTTCAGCTGCGGCACCGAGGCGGAGATGTTCGGCAGCTTGATGATGTTGGCGTCCGGGGTGGTCGCCAGCTGGCCCAGCTCGGCCAGGTCGTCGCTGACCTTCTGCGCATCGCTCAGCAGTTCGGGGAACTGCGACAGGATGCGGCCGGACAGCGAGATGTCACGGGTTTCCACCACGATGCCAGCGGTGGCGGTATAGGCGTCGATGATCGGCAGCAGCGACTGGGTCGCCAGGAACGGTGCTTCGTCGGTCAGCGTATAGAGGATCTTGGACATGGGGGACTTGGACTCTGTAGCAGTTCTCAGGGGAAGGCCGGCGCCAGCGCCGGGCCACGTGCAACCGTGTCACTTTCCCTCGTCGCCGTCAGGGTGGGCGCGCGGCGGGGAAACCCCTGCATTGTCGCGTTTTCAGCCGCGCGGGGCAAAGCCATGCCATACGCCAAGGTACTGCGCTGCGGCAACGCAGTGATCCATTGCCGTGGTATCGGTTGCAACCATCGCCGCGCGCCCACGCGTGGCGTGGCCTACACCCTGCGCGGCGGCCGTTCGGGTAGATCCACGCCATGCGTGGATGCGGCCCAGCGTGCAACCGCCCAACAAAAAAGACGCAGCCTCGCGGCTGCGTCCATCGTGAGTCCAACCGGGAGAGAGTCGGCGGGACTTACTTGACCTCGAACTCCTGCGGCGTTCCGGCCGCCTTACCATCAACCATGACTTCGGCGCGGTACTTGCCGGCCGGCCAGCCATTGGCATTCTTGAACGTGATGTTGGTGGTCTCGGCGCCGCTGGTGTTCAGCGTGGCGCTCTGTTCACCGGCCACCTGGCCGTCCTGGAAGGTCAGCTTGGCGCCGACGTTGACGTTGCTGGCCGCGCCATCGGTCTTCACCGAAACGACGACATCATCCTTCGGTGCAAACAGGGCGGCCGTGGCGACGGACTTGTCCGCAGCCGCGCTCTTGCCCACGGTGACCGAGGACACGGCCACCGCGCTTGCCGCGGCCATCGGCGGCGGCGCGCCGGTCATCGGCGCCGGTGCCGGCTCGGCCGGGGCAGTGGCGGCCGGGGCGGCATTGGTATCGGTGGATTCTTCCTTCTTCTTGCAGCCCACCAGGGCAACACTGCCCAGCAGGGCGGCCAGCAGGGCATTCTGAAGCGGCGTGGTCTTGATCATTCGTGGTTTCTCCCAGGCATGTTCGGATAGTGATCGTGGGCCGGTTGCGGGTCCGGCTTACTTCGGCGGCAGCTTCAGGGTCTGGCCCGGGAAGATCTTGTCCGGGTCGTCCAGCACATCGCGGTTGGCCTCGAAGATCTTCTTCCAGGCATTGGCATCGCCCAGGTGCTGCTTGGCGATCTTCGACAGCGAATCTCCCTTCTGCACGGTGTAAGTGCCGCCACTGACAACCTCAGCGGTGCTGTCCACCGATGCGCTCACGCCGGAAAAGTCCGCCTTGGGAACCTGTTGCGCGGTACTGTCGGCGCTGGCGCTTACGCCGGAGAAATCGGCCTTCTTCTCGGTACTCATCCACACACTCCCGTCTGCATGACTACGTGGTATGCACGGTGACATGGCGGTTGTTAAATGGGGATGGTGCAGATGTGAAGCCGCCCCCCGGGGCGGCTGAACAATCGGGGTGGCCGATGGCCGCTGCGCTCGCCAGGCGTGGCCCGTCGCTACCCGTAGGCGCCGGCCATCCCCTGCGGTGGTAGCGCCGGGCCATGCCCGGCGGCGCTTATTGGCGCAGCTCGCGGTAGGTCGCAGCGGGGGCTGCGATGCCGGGACTGGCACGCCAGGGATTGATGTCCAGGCCACCGCGGCGGGTGTAGCGCGCTTCCACTTCCAGCCACTGCGGCTGGCAGCGTGCGGACACCTCGCTGAAGATGCGCTCGACGCACTGCTCGTGGAACTCGGCGTGCTCGCGGTAGCTGACCAGATAGCGCAGCAGGCCGGCACGATCGATCTTCGGGCCGCGGTAGCGCAGGCTGACCGTGGCCCAGTCCGGCTGGCCGGTTACCGGGCAGTTGGATTTCAGCAAGGCCGACACCAGGGTCTCTTCCACGACGTTGCCCGCGTCGGCGGCCAGATAATTGGCCTGCGGCGGGCCATAGCAGTCGATCTCCACCTCCAGCCCGTCGATGGACTCACCCAGCGGCGCTTCGCGCAGTTCCGGCAGGCCGAATTCCACCTGCACCGGCGCACCGGCACAGGCCGACAGGTCCGCAACCAGGCGCTCGCGCAGAGCTTCGGCACTGTCGATACGGGTGCTGTTGAGAGAGTTCAGGTACAGCTTGAACGACTTCGATTCGATCAGCCGCGGCGAGGTGCACGGCACCTGCACGGTGGCCACGGCCACCTGCGGCTTGCCACGCGGGTCGAGCCAGCTCAGTTCGAAGGCGTGCCAGCGGTCATGGCCGACGAACGGCAGCGCGGCATCATCGAGGCCGATTTCCGAACGGGCGCCGGTGCGCGGGATGGGAAACAGCAGGCCGGGATCGTACTGCGACGGGTAACTGACCTCGCGACCGAGGCTGGAGTCCTGGGGGGTGTTCATGGGCGTCATTGTATCGCGCGCAGGGCGGGCCTTCGGCCGGATCGGCCAACGGCGGAGCCCCTCCGTGGTGGTTAAGAGCAGGATCTCGGGGTTGGCCGGGAGGGTGGGTTGGCTGGGGGACGCTGCAAGTACGTCCATGTAAGCTCGGTCGCCGCATCCATGCGGCTCACGCCCCCAGCCAACCCACCCTCCCGGCCACGGACAGTTTCCCGCGCCACCACGGGAAAGATCAGGAAAATCAAATTCAAAAGCAGAAGCCGGTCGTTCAGACGTTCATGACGTCCGCCGTGTCGACCAAGGTCGACACCTACCAGAGCAGGAATGGGGTCAGAGCCCGTTGCGAAACAACGGGATCCGACCCCGTGCCGTTCCGACAGATCGCAGGAAACTGTCGGGGGCGGGGTGGTGTGGGCTTGCAGGACCGCAGGCGCCATGGATGGCGCCTACGAGCCCCCATGGGTGAGGGCGCTTTGCTTGCGAAGCACTGCTTCGCAAGCGCCCGAACGCACAGCCGCCAGCGGCTGGGCCGGACTGGGGGTTCACGGCGTGTCCTGCAAACCCACACCGCCCCGCCCAACCCACAGAAAACCAGCCCAGCTTTTGACGTTGACGTTGATGTTGCCTTTGATTGCAGCGGGTGCAGGGCTGCAAGCCCTGCCGGTAACCCTCACCCCGCCGGGGTGCCGGCGCCGTGCAGGTAATCCAGGCTGACCTGCAGCAACGCGCGCAGGCCCACATCCAGCGCCTTCTCATCCAACAGGAACTTCGGCGAATGGTTCGCCGGCGCCGTCGCCGGGTCGATGCCCACGCTGGTGGAACCGACGAAGAAGAACATGCCCGGCACTTCCTTGGCGTACAGCGAGAAATCCTCCGCGCCCATCTGCAGCGGCGGCTCGTAGACATTGTCCTTGCCCACCACCGCCTGCAGGCTCGGCAGCATCTTCGCGGTCAGCGCCGGGTCGTTCACCGTGGCCGGGTTGCCCTCGGCCTCGTAGATCTCGGTCACCGCCTTGGCCCCGTGCGCCGCGGCCGTGTGCTCGGCCACGTTGCGCAGATCAGCGAAGATCTGCTGGCGCATGCCCTCATCGAAGGTGCGGATGGTGCCGACCATCTCCACTTCGTCGGGAATGATGTTGTAGCGGATACCGCCGTTGATCGCCCCGAAGGTCAGTACCGCCGGCTGCTTGGACAGATTGGTGCGGCGGCTGACGATGGTCTGCGCAGTGCCGACCAGATCGGCGGTGGCCACGATCGGGTCCACCCCGTTCCACGGCGCCGAACCATGCGTCTGTCGACCGATCACCTTGATCCCGAAGCGATCGGACGCCGCCATCAGCGGGCCACCACGCACCGCGATCTGCCCGGCCTGCACGCTGGAGAATACGTGCAGACCAAACACGGCCTCAGGCTTGAAGTCGGCGAACAGGCCTTCCTTCAGCATCAGCGCGGCACCGCCCTCTTCCGGCGGCGGCGCACCTTCTTCGGACGGCTGGAAGATCAGCATCACCTGGCCCGGCAGGTCCTTCTTCATCGCCACCAGTGCCTCGGCCACGCCCAGCAGGGTGGCGGTGTGCGCATCATGGCCACAGGCGTGCATCACCCCCACCGTCTGCCCTCGGTACTGCGCCGTAGCCTTGGAGGCGAACGGCAGGCCGGTCTGTTCGGTTACCGGCAACGCGTCCATGTCCGCGCGCAGGGCGATCTTCGGGCCCGGCTTGCCGCCTTCGATGATCGCCACCACGCCGTGGTGGGCAATGCCGGTCTTCGGCTTCAGGCCCATTGCGCGCAGGCGCTTGGCCACTTCGGCCGAGGTGCGTGCTTCGCGGTTGGACAGCTCCGGGTGCTGATGGAAGTCACGACGCCATTCCACCACCTGCGCCTGCAGGCGCTGCGCGGCAGCGGTCACCTCCGGGCGCTCGGCCACGTCGGCATGGGCAAGGGCCGGCACAGCCAGCAACAGGGCGGACAGCAGCAGGGAACGGCGCATCACGGGCTCCAGGGAAGGGGTCTGCACCTGAATGTAGGGCAAGGCCGCCGCTACGGGAACCTCCTTCGCCGCGCCGGGTCTGAGCGCCCGTCCCATCCGTCATGCAGGAAAAGGCATGGGTCACAGGTATGCTTTGTGCATTGCCAATCGGGGCGCTGCCCCATCCAGCCTTCTTGGAGTCCTTGAATGTCACGTGTTTGGAAGATCGTGCTGCTGGTCGTGGTAGTGCTGGTGCTGGCGTTTGTCGGCGTGCGGGTACTGGGCGGCGGCAAGGACAAGGCGGCAGGCCCGGGCGCCGCCGCGCGCCAGGGTGGCGAAGATCCCGATGCCGGCCCGGTGCCGGTCACCGTGGTCGATGCCATCCGCCAGGATGTGCCGGTGTATGCCAGCGCCCTGGGTACGGTCACGGCCATGAACACCGTCACGGTCAGCCCTCAGGTGGGCGGCCAGCTGATGAGCCTCAACTTCCGCGAAGGCCAGGAAGTAAAGCAGGGCGACCTGTTGGCGCAGATCGACCCCCGCAGCGCGCAGGCCAGCTATGACCAGGCCGTGGCCGCCAAGCGCCAGAACGAGGCGCTGCTGGCCACCGCCCGTTCCAACTTCCAGCGCTCCAACGCGCCGGAATACCGCCAGTTCGTCGCCAAGACCGATCTGGATACACAACGAAACCAGGTGTCACAGTACGAAAGCGCGGTGGCCGCCAACGAGGCCAGCGCGCGCGCCGCGCAGGTGCAGCTGCAGTACACCCGCATCACCGCGCCGATTTCCGGCATTGCCGGTATCCGTGCAGTGGATGCAGGCAACGTGGTGAATGCCGGTACCGCGCTGGTCACCCTCACCCAGATCCACCCGATCCACGTGCTGTTCAACCTGCCCGAGCGCCAGCTGGGCGACGTGCGCCAGGCGCAGACGGCCGGCAAGGTGCCGGTGGCGGCGCTGGACCGCGCCGATTCGCACGTGCTGTCCGGTGACGGTTCGCTGGACGTGGTGGACAACCTGATCAGCGCCGACAGCGGCACCTTCAAGGCCCGCGCGATCTTCGAAAACACCGACAACGGCCTGTGGCCGGGCCAGTTCGTGAACGTGCGCATGCAGCTGCGCACCATTGCCGGGGGCGTGGTCATTCCCACCCAGGCCGTGCTGCGCGGGCCCGATGGCGAGTACGTCTATCTGGTGCAGGGCGACAACACGGTCAAGATGCAGACCGTGCGCAGTGGCGTGGAAGTAGGCGACAGCCACGTGCAGATCACCGAAGGCCTGAAGGGTGGCGAGCGGGTGGTCAGCGAAGGCCAGTTCCGCCTGAAGCCGGGCAGCAAGGTGACCGCGCTGAAGCCGGGCGAAACCCCCGCGGCGCCCACCGAGGCCGAACTGAAGGCCGCCGAACAGAAGAGTGGCGGCCGCGGCCGTCCCGGTGGTGGCCCGCGCTGAGCGCAGGCCACCCTTTCCTTCCGCGCCGGCCTCGATGCCGGCGCAACCATTGAAGCACCAGCAAGGATCCGTCCGTGGGCTTTTCGACGATCTTCATCCGCCGTCCCATTGCTACCTCGCTGTTGATGGCGGGTTTGTTGCTGCTGGGCATCCTGGGTTACCGCAAGCTGCCGGTGTCGGCGCTGCCGGAAATCGATGCCCCCAGCCTGGTGGTCACCACCCAGTACCCGGGTGCCAACGCCACCACCATGGCGTCGCTGGTCACCACCCCGCTGGAACGCCAGTTCGGGCAGATTTCCGGGCTGGAACTGATGACCTCCGATTCGTCGGCCGGGTTGTCCACGATCATCCTGCAGTTCTCGATGGACCGCGACATCGATATCGCCGCGCAGGACGTGCAGGCGGCGATCCGCCAAGCCACCCTGCCCTCGTCGCTGCCCTACCAGCCGGTCTACAACCGGGTAAACCCGGCCGACGCGGCCATCGTCACCCTGAAGCTGACCTCTGACACGCGGCCGCTGCGCGAGGTCAACAACTACGCCGATTCGATCCTCGCCCAGCGCCTGTCGCAGGTGCAGGGCGTGGGCCTGGTGTCGATCGCCGGCAACGTGCGCCCGGCCGTGCGCATCCAGGTCAATCCGGCGCAGCTGTCGAACATGGGCCTGACCATGGAAGAGCTGCGCAGCGCACTCACCCAGGCCAACGTCAACGCGCCCAAGGGCTCGTTGAACGGCAAGACCCAGTCCTACAGCATCGGTACCAACGACCAGCTGGCCAGTGCCGCCGAGTACCGCGACACCATCATCAGCTACAAGAACGGCCGCCCGGTGCGGCTGTCCGACGTGGCCCAGGTGGTGGACGGCGTGGAAAACGACCAGCTGGCCGCCTGGGCCGACGGCAAGCCGGCGGTGCTGCTGGAAGTGCGCCGCCAGCCGGGCGCCAACATCGTGCAGACCGTCGAACGCATCCGCGCCATCCTGCCGCAGCTGCAGGGCGTGCTGCCGGCCGACGTGCACCTGGAAGTCTTCAACGACCGCACCGAAACCATCCGTGCGTCGGTGCATGAAGTGCAGTTCACCCTGATCCTCACCATCGGCCTGGTGGTGGCGGTCATCTTCGTGTTCCTGCGCCGGCTGTGGGCCACCATCATTCCCTCGGTGGCGGTGCCGCTGTCGCTGGCCGGCACATTCGCGGTGATGGCCTTCACCGGCATGTCGCTGGACAACCTTTCGCTGATGGCGCTGGTGGTGGCCACCGGCTTCGTGGTGGACGATGCGATCGTGATGATCGAGAACATCGTGCGCTACATCGAACAGGGCAAGAGTGGCCGCGAAGCGGCCGAGATCGGCGCACGCCAGATCGGCTTCACCGTGCTGTCGCTGACCGTCTCGCTGGTGGCCGTGTTCCTGCCGCTGCTGCTGATGCCGGGCGTCACCGGCCGCCTGTTCCACGAATTCGCCTGGGTGCTCAGCATCGCCGTAGTGCTGTCGATGCTGATCTCGCTGACGCTCACCCCGATGATGTGCGCCTACCTGCTCAAGCCCGACGCGCTGCCCGAGGGTGAAGACGCGCATGAGCGCGCAGCCGCCGCCGGCAAGCAGAACCTGTGGACGCGCACCGTGGGCCTGTACGAACGCAGCCTGGACTGGGTGCTGGACCACCAGCGCGCCACCCTGGTCGTGGCCGCCGCCGCGCTGGTGCTGACCGTGCTGCTGTACGTGCTGATTCCCAAGGGCCTGCTGCCCGAACAGGACACCGGCCTGATCACCGGCGTGGTGCAGGCCGACCAGAACATCGCCTTCCCGCAGATGGAGCAGCGCACCAAGCAGGTGGCCGAAGCCCTGCGCCAGGACCCGGATGTGACCGGCGTGTCGGCCTTCATCGGTGCCGGCAGCATGAACCCCACGCTCAACCAGGGCCAACTGTCGATCGTGCTGAAGGAGCGCGGCCAGCGCGATGGCCTGGACGAGATCCTGCCGCGCCTGCAGAAAGCCGTGGCCGGCATTCCCGGCGTGGCGCTGTACCTGAAGCCGGTGCAGGACGTGACCCTGGATACGCGCGTGGCCGCCACCGAGTACCAGTACTCGCTGTCCGATGTTGATTCGGCCACCGTGGCCACCCAGGCCACGCGCCTGACCGAGGCGCTGCGCCAGCGCCCGGAACTGGCGGACGTGGACAACAATCTGTCCAACCAGGGCCGTGCGCTGGAACTGAACATCGACCGCGACAAGGCCAGCGTGCTGGGCGTGCCGATGCAGACCATCGATGACACGCTCTACGATGCCTTCGGCCAGCGCCAGATCTCCACCATCTTCACCGAACTCAACCAGTACCGCGTGGTGCTGGAAGTGGCCCCTGAATTCCGCACCAGCACCGCGCTGATGGAACAGCTGGCCGTGGCATCCAACGGTGCCGGCGCGCTGACCGGCACCAATGCCACCAGTTTCGGCCAGGTCACCTCGTCCAACTCGTCCACCGCCACCGGCATCGGCGCGCAGAACACCGGCATCACCGTGGGCGCGGGCAACATCATTCCGCTGTCGGCGCTGGCCGAGGGCAAGGTGACCAGCGCGCCGCTGGTGGTCAGCCACCAGCAGCAGCTGCCGGCGGTGACCGTCTCGTTCAACGTGGCGCCGGGCTATTCGCTGTCCGATGCGGTCAAGGCCATTGAAGAGACCAAGGCCAGCCTGGACATGCCGGCCCACCTGCATGCCGAGTTCATCGGCAAGGCCGCCGAGTTCACCGGCAGCCAGACCGACGTGGTGTGGCTGCTGCTGGCCTCGCTGGTGGTGATCTACATCGTGCTGGGCGTGCTGTACGAAAGCTACATCCACCCCATCACCATCATTTCCACCCTGCCGCCGGCCGGCGTGGGCGCGCTGCTCGCGCTGATGGTGTGCGGCCTGAGCCTGTCGGTGGATGGCATCGTCGGCATCGTGCTGCTGATCGGCATCGTGAAGAAGAACGGCATCATGATGGTGGACTTCGCCATCGAAGCCCGCCGTGCCGGCGCCAACGCCCACGAAGCGATCCGCCGCGCCTGCCTGCTGCGCTTCCGCCCGATCATGATGACCACCGCCGCGGCGATGCTGGGCGCATTGCCGCTGGCACTGGGCACCGGCATCGGCTCGGAACTGCGCCGCCCGCTGGGCATCGCCATCGTCGGCGGCCTGCTGCTGTCGCAGCTGGTAACGCTGTACACCACGCCGGTGATCTACCTGTACATGGAACGGTTCTCGGAATGGCTGGCCCGCCGCCGCGAGCAGCGCGCGTTGCGCGACGGTTCGCTGCAGGAGCCGCAGGCATGATCCAGGCCCCGCACCTGCGGGGGGCCGCACGATGAACCTGTCCGGTCCCTTCATCCGCCGCCCGATCGGCACCGCGCTGCTGGCCATCGGCCTGTTCATCATCGGCCTGATCTGCTACCTGAAGCTGGGCGTGTCGGCGCTGCCGAACATCCAGATTCCGGTCATCTTCGTGCACGCCAGCCAGTCCGGCGCCGATGCAGCGACCATGGCCTCCACGGTCACCGCGCCGCTGGAACGCCACCTGGGCCAGCTGCCCGGCATCGACCGCATGCGCTCTTCCAGTTCGGAAGGCAGCTCGCTGGTGTTCATGATCTTCCAGACCGACCGCGATATCGATTCGGCGGCGCTGGACGTGCAGACCGCGATCAACTCGGCGCAGGCCGACCTGCCTTCGGGTATGGGCTCGCCGATGTACCAGAAGGCGAACCCGAACGACGACCCTGTGATCGCCATCGCGCTGACCTCACAGACGCAGTCGGCCGACGAGCTGTACAACGTGGCCGACTCGCTGCTGGCCCAGCGCATCCGCCAGATCGGCGGCGTGGCATCGGTGGATATCGCCGGTGCTTCCACGCCGGCCGTGCGCGTGGACGTCAACCTGCGCCTGATGAACGCCCTGGGCCTGACCGCCGATGACCTGCGCAACGCGGTGCGCGCGGCCAACGTCACCTCGCCCACCGGTTTCCTCAGCGACGGCAACACCACCACTGCGATCATCGCCAACGATTCGGTCGCGCGCGCGGCCGACTTCGCCAATCTGGTGGTGAAGACCCAGGGCGATGGCCGGGTGATCCGCCTGAAGGACATCGCCAACGTCTACGACGGCCAGCAGGATGCCTACCAGGCCGCGTGGTTCGACCACAAACCCGCCGTGGTGATGTACGTGTTCACCCGCGCCGGCGCCAACATCGTGGAAACCGTGGACCGGGTGAAGGCGCAGATTCCCGCGCTGCGCGACTACCTGCAGCCCGGCACCACCATGACCCCGTACTTCGACCGGACGCCGACCATCCGCTCGTCGCTGCATGAAGTACAGATCACGTTGCTGATCAGCCTGGCCATGGTGGTGCTGACCATGGCGCTGTTCCTGCGCCGCCTGGCCCCTACCTTGATCGCTGCGGTTACCGTGCCGCTGTCGCTGGCCGGTGCGGCGCTGGTGATGTACGCGCTGGGCTTCACCCTGAACAACCTGAGCCTGCTGGCGCTGGTGATCGCGATCGGCTTCGTGGTGGACGATGCGATCGTGGTCATCGAGAACATCATGCGCCACCTGGACGAAGGCATGCCGCGCCTTCAGGCGGCCTTCACCGGTGCGCGCGAGATCGGCTTCACCATCGTCTCGATCACCGCCTCGCTGGTGGCGGTGTTCATTCCGCTGCTGTTCGCCAGCGGCATGATGGGCGCCTTCTTCCGCGAGTTCACCGTCACCCTGGTGGCGGCCATCGTGGTGTCGATGATCGTCTCGCTGACGCTCACCCCAGCACTGTGCAGCCGCTTCCTGAGCGCGCACGACCACAACGCCGCACCGTCGCGCTTCGGCCGTTGGCTCGATGCCGGGCACGAGCGCATGCTGCGCATCTACACCGTGTTCCTGGATTTCTCGCTGCGCCACGCGCTGCTGCTCTCGCTCACCCCGCTCATCCTGATCGGCGTCACCATCTTCCTGTTCGGTGCAGTGAAGAAGGGTGCGTTCCCGCCGCAGGACACCGGCCTGATCTGGGGCCGCGCCAATTCCAGCGCCACCGTGTCCTTCGAAGACATGGTCAGCCGCCAGCGCCGCATCACCGACATGCTGATGGCCGACCCGGCGGTGAAGACCGTGGGCGTGCGCCTGGGCAGTGGCCGCCAGGGCTCCAGCGCGCAGTTCAACGTGGAACTGAAATCGCGCAAGGAAGGGCGTCGCGAGACCACCGCCCACGCGCTGGCCCGCCTGAGTGCCAAGGCCGACCGCTACCCCGACCTGCAGCTGCGCCTGCGCGCGATCCAGGATCTGCCCAGCAATGATGGCGGCGGCAACAGCCAGGGTGCGCAGTACCGCATTTCCCTGCAGGGCAACGACCTGGCCGCACTGCAGGAATGGCTGCCCAAGCTGCAGGCCGAGCTGAAGAAGAACCCCAAACTGCGTGACGTGGGCACCGACGTGGACAACGCCGGCCTGCGCCAGAACATCGAAATCGATCGCGCCAAGGCCGCGCGCCTGGGTGTCTCGGTCGGTGCCATCGACGGTGCGCTGTACGGTGCGTTCGGCCAGCGGCAGATTTCCACCATCTATTCGGACATCAACCAGTACAGCGTGGTGGTGAACGCCCTGCCCTCGCAGACCGCCACCCCGGCGGCGCTGGACGAGGTGTACGTGAAGGCCAGCAATGGGCAGATGGTGCCGATCACCGCGGTGGCCAGCCAGGTGCCCGGTCTGGCGCCTTCGCAGATCACCCATGAAAACCAGTACACCACGATGGACCTGAGCTACAACCTGGCTCCCGGGGTGAGCATGGGCGAGGCGAAGGCGATCATCGATGCCACCGTGGCCGGCATGCGCATGCCCGGCGACATCCGCCTGGCCGACGACGCCGGCTTCGGTTTCAACTCAGACCCCAGCGACATGCTGATCCTGGTGTTCGCGGCCATCCTGACCGTGTACCTGGTGCTGGGCATGCTGTACGAGAGCCTGATCCACCCGGTCACGATCCTGTCCACCCTGCCGGCGGCGGGCGTGGGCGCGCTGCTGGCGCTGTTCGGCACCAACACCGAACTGTCGGTGATCTCGATGATCGCGCTGGTGCTGCTGATCGGCATAGTGAAGAAGAACGCGATCATGATGATCGACTTCGCCCTGGTGGCGCAGCGCGAGCACGGCCTGGCCCCGCGCGAGGCCGCACGCGAGGCCAGCATCGTGCGCTTCCGCCCGATCATGATGACCACGATGGTGGCGATCCTGGCGGCGGTGCCGCTGGCGATCGGCCTGGGCGAAGGCTCCGAGCTACGGCGCCCGCTGGGCATCGCGATGATCGGCGGCCTGCTGTTCTCGCAGAGCCTGACCCTGCTGAGCACGCCGGCGCTGTACGTGATCTTCTCGTGCCTGGCCGATCGCTGGCGGGCACGCCGCGCGCGCAAGCGCGAAGCGAAGCTGCTCAAGCGCGCGCAGCGCGCGTGAAGGATCCGCCGGGCATGGCCCGGCGCTACCGGGTGGGTGCGGACCGTTGGTCCGCACGCCCCCTTGGGTTTGACGCGCTGTAACGAAAAGAGAACAATTCGCATCCAGCCATGGTCCTGCGCCCCTGCGGCGCCCCGCTCCCGGTTCCCGGTCAGCCTGCGTGATCCCAGCCACTGCCCCTTCCCCCAACCATGGGTGGATGGCCCGTGGCCGTCCGCCGAGGAACCTGATCGATGCCTTCGTTCCGCACCCCGCGCGTGGCCCTGCTGGCCGCCGCCCTGTCCGCCGCCTGCGTGGCCCATGCAGAAGCCCCGGCCGACACCCGCAGCGCCACCGACCTGGACGCCATCAAGGTGGTCGGCGGACGCACCCACACCGAAGCCGGTGCGCTGGGCGACCGTGCCCTGCGTGACACCCCGTTCGCCATCACCGCCGTTTGCCGCGAACAGCTGGAGCAGCGCCAGGTCGTCTCGCTGGGCGAAGCCTTCCTGTTCGACCCCTCGGTCACCACCCAGGTAAGCGCCTACGCCAGTGGCTGGAGCTCGCCCATCCGCAACCGCGGCATCGATCTGAACTACGACAGCTACCGCGTGAACGGCCTGCAGGTGTCTTCGTGGGGCACCGAATGGCCGCTGGAAGTGATGGAACAGGTAGACCTGCTGAAGGGCCCCGGTGGCTTCCTGTACGGCTTCGGCGCACCCGGCGGCATCGTCAACTACATCACCAAGAAGCCGACCGACACCCCGACGTTCTCCGCGCAGCTGGGCTGGCGCGAACAGGGCATCGTCAGCGGCGGTGTCGATGCCGGCGGGCGCTTCGGCAACGAAGAGATGTTCGGCTACCGCTTCAACGCGTACCAGGAGAAGGGCGAAACCTTCAACGGCGGCCATGTCGACCGCAAGGTCGGCGCACTGTCGCTGGACGCGCGCCTGAGCGATGCGCTCACCTGGACCTTCGACGGCGTGTTCCAGTCGCGCGACCTGAGCGAAGAATCGCCGCAGTACTACTTCATCGGCCTGACCTCGCTGCCGCGGCCGATTGCCGGCGACGTCGACAACAGCGTGCCGGGCACCTACTACGACACCCGTTCCAGCCTGCTGTCGACCGCGTTGAACTGGCAGATCAACAGCGACTGGAAGGCCAGCCTGAGCTACGGCGTCACCACCTCGTGGAACGACGTCAACAAGATCTTCGCCTACATCGACGATCCGAACGGCGACTACAACGTGAACGTGTACGAGCTGGGCGGCAAGAGCGAATGGAAGCTCGCGCAGGCGCTGGTGCAGGGCAGCTTCCGCACCGGTCCGCTGCAGCACCAGCTGGTGGCCGGCGTCAGCCACCAGACCGGGCTGGGCTGGGACCGCCCTTACGAGTGGAACACCATCGGTCGCGCCAACCTGTACCAGCGTTCTGCCATCCGCCACGACGCGGTGGGTTCGCGGGTGCTGACCCGTGGCGATGAAACCGTGCAGCAGGCGGTGTTCGCCAGCGATACCGTCGACTTCGGCGGCGGCTGGTCGGTGCTGGCTGGCTGGCGCTACAACGACTTCGAGACCAAGGGCCGTTACCACACCTACCCGGTCACCCCGACCTATGCGGTCATGTTCAAGCCCAGCGAGGCAGTGACCCTGTACGCCAGCTACATCGAATCGCTGGAAGCCGGCAGCCGCGTGGGCAACACCTACATCAACGCCGGCGATGTGCTGGACCCGACCATCAGCAAGCAGTATGAAATCGGCGCCAAGGTGGAAGCCTCGCGCTGGAATGCGAACGTGGCCGCGTTCCGGCTGGAACGTGGCGCCAACATCGACCAGCAGACCGACACCGGCCTGCGCCTGGTGCAGGATGGCATCACCCTGTACGAAGGCGTGGAAGCCAGCGCCGACCTGCACCTGACCGACGCGCTGACCGTGGGTGGCGGCGTGACCTGGCTGGACCCGACCTACGACAAGCTGTCGCCGGACAGCGCCGCGCAGGAAGGCAACCGCACCGTCGGTGCCGCCCGCTGGAGCGGCGTGCTGCATGCCAGCTACCAGCTGCCGTGGGTGGATGGCCTGGAAACCTACGCCGCCGTGCGTTACTACGGCGATGTCTGGTACGACGCCGACAACACCCTGAAGCTGCCCGATTACACCCTGGTCAATGCCGGCGTGGGCTACCGCCTGATGGCCAGCGGGCACCCGGTCACCCTGCGCGCCAGCGTGGAAAACCTGGGCAACCGAAAGTACTGGTCGAACGCCGGCATCGGCCTGCCGCGCACCTTCGCCGTGAGCGTGCGCTGGGAGATGTGATGCGGTTTCGGTGGGTGCGGACCGTTGGTCCGCACTTCCAACACCCTACACACGCGCGCACCGCCATAATGGGGGCACTCCGCCCCCCGAGCCTGCATGTCCGCGCCCCATTCCCGCCTCAGCCGCCTGTGGGCCCATGAAAAAGCCAGCTACGGCCTGCGCGTCTTCATTGCCCTGACCACCGCGCTGGGCGTGTGCTGGCACATGGACGCACTGCCGGCCCTGCCCGGTGTGTTCCTGGGCATCATCGCCAGCGCCATCGCCGAAACCGATGACAACTGGTGGGGCCGCACCAAGGCGGTGCTGCTGTCGCTGCTGTGCTTCTGCATTGCCGCCGCGTCGGTCATCTGGCTGTTCCCGTGGCCGTGGCTGTTCATCGCCGCGCTGGCGCTGTCCACCTTCGGCCTGACCCTGCTGGGCGCGCTGGGCGAACGCTACGCCTCCATCGCCCAGGCCACGGTCACCCTGGCCATCTACACCATGATCGGGCTGGAGCAGCACGGCGGCGCCGGCGATCTGCCACGCGCCCTGCATGCGGTCAGCCACCTGCTGGCCGGTGCGGTCTGGTATGGCCTGTTGTCCATTGTCTGGACCGCCCTGTTCGCCAACCGGCCGGTACGCGAACGCGTGGCCCGCCTCTACCAGGAACTGGGCCGCTACCTGCAGCTGAAGGCCGCGCTGTTCGAGCCGGTGCGTGAAGCGGACCTGCACCGTCGCCAGCTGGACCTGGCCGAGCAGAACCGCAGGGTGGTGGGCGCACTCAATGAAGCCAAGGCCGCGATCATGGCGCGCTTCGGTCGCTCCGGCCGCCCCGGGGTGAATTCCGGCTTGTACCTGCGCCTGTACTACATGGCCCAGGATTTCCATGAGCGTGCCAGCTCCTCGCACTACCCCTACGGCGCCCTGGTCGATGCGTTCTTCCACAGCGACGTGCTGTACCGCTGCCAGCGCCTGCTGGACCTGCAGGGCCAGGCCTGCGCACGGCTCGGCGAGGCGATCCGACTGCGCCGGCCGTTCGTGTATGGGGAAAGCAACCAGCAGGCCGGGCGCGACCTGGCCGATGCCCTGGCCTACCTGCGCGACCAGCAGCGCCCGCAATGGCAGCGCCTGCTGGGTTCGCTGGACCTGCTGGTGCACAACCTGCGCAGCATCGAACGCCGCCTGCTGGACGCCGAACGCTCCGAAGCCAGCCTGGACAACGTCGATACCCGCCTGCGCGACAGCAACCCACACACCCTGCGCGAGATGGGCGTGCGCATCCGCCAGCAGCTCACGCCCGGTTCGGTGCTGTTCCGCCACGGCCTGCGCATGGCGCTGGCGCTGATCGCCGGCTTCCTGGCCATCCGCCTGTTCAATGCACAGAACGGCTCGTGGGTGCTGCTGACCATCGTCTTCGTGTGCCGCCCCAACTTCGGCGCCACCCGCCAGCGCCTGGCCCAGCGCATCGTCGGCACCTTGGCCGGCCTGGTGCTGACCTGGGCGCTGCTGCAGCTGTTCCCGCAGCTGCACGTGCAGTTGCTGATCGCGCTGCTGTCTGCCCTGCTGTTCTTCTTCACCCGCACCGACCGCTACCTGGTGGCCTCGGCGGCGATCACGGTGATGGCGCTGACCTGCTTCAACCTGATCGGCGATGGCTTCGTGCTGATCGTGCCGCGCATGGTCGACACCCTGCTGGGCTGCGCCATCGCCGCCGCGGCGGCCTTCCTGATCCTGCCCGACTGGCAGGGGCGGCAGCTGCACAAGGTGCTGGCGCGGGTGCTGGACACCGCCGCGCGCTATCTGGAATCGGTGCTGGGCCAGTACCGCAGCGGCATGCGTGATGACCTGGCCTACCGCATTGCCCGCCGCGACATGCACAACGCCGACGCGGCGCTGTCCACGGCCTTGTCGAACATGCTGCGCGAACCCGGCCACGTGCGCCGCAACCTGGATGCCGGCTTCCGTTTCCTGGCACTGTCCAACACCCTGCTGGGCCACCTTTCCGCACTGGGCGCGCACCGCGACCAGGTGGACAGCTTCGCCGCCGACCCGCTGGCCCTGGCCGCCGGCGAACGCGTGCGCAAGGCACTGGAACAGCTGGGCAGCGCGCTGGGCGCGAGGCAGCCGGTCAGCGAAGACGACAACGACGCCGACCGCGCCGTGGCCGCCGAACTGGAACAGACCGACGACAGCATGGCGCCGAAGCTGCAGCTGATCCGCACGCAGATGGCACTGGTGCTGCGCATGCTGCCGAAAATGCGCGCGGCGGCCAACGAAGCGGTGCGTGGCCTGACCTGATCCCGCCTGCATGGGTGGAGGTGGTGACGGTGACGGGGCTGGTTCCGTTGCCGTTGCCGTTGCCGTTGCCGGTGGCGGTGGCGGTGACGGTGCCGATGACGGTGCCGATGACGATGACGGTGGCGGCGACGGCGACGGCGACGGCGACGGCGACGGCGACGGCGACGGCGACGGCGACGGTAGAGTCGAGCTTGCTCGACTGCTCTGCCAACAGCAGTCGAGCAAGCTCGACTCTACGACGGACAGCATCGCGACATCGTTCGGCCCGGGCACCGCGCAGCATCGCGGCATCGTTCGGCCCGGGCATCGCGCAGCATCGCGGCATCGTGCGACCCGGGCATCCCGACAGCATCACAACATCATTCGGTCCGCCATCGCGGCAGCATCGCGCCACCGTGCAGCCCGGTGCCCGGCATCGTTCGCATGGAACGCCACCGATGCGTGTCCCGCCGCCCCGCACCCGCCGTGCAGGCAGGAATGCTAGGCTGCGGCGGTCCAAGGAGGTTCCATGTCCGGCCACAACCAGTTTGCCCTGCTGCGCCAGCGCCGCTTCCTGCCGTTCTTCATCGTGCAGGCGCTCGGTGCCTTCAACGACAACGTCTACCGGCAAGCGATCATCGGCCTGCTGTTCTACCTGGGCGTATCGGAAGAGCAGCGTTCGCTCTACACCACGCTGGCGCCGGCCATCTTCATCCTGCCCTACTTCCTGTTTTCAGCCCTTGCCGGCCAGATCGCCGACAAACTGGAGAAATCGCGCCTGATCGTGATCACCACCACCATGGAGATCGTGATCATGTCGATGGCGGCCGTCGGCTTCCTGACCGAAAGCCTGCCGTTCCTGCTGGTGGCGCTGTTCTGCACCGGCATGCAGTCCACCCTGTTCGGCCCGGTGAAGTACTCGGTGCTGCCAGCCGTGCTGAAGCCCGAAGAGCTGACCGGCGGCAACGGCCTGGTGGAGATGGGCACCTCCATCTCGATCCTGTCGGGCATGATCCTGGGCGGCGCGGTGTTCCTGCTGGCCGGCAGCCAGGGTCCGATCGTGGCGGCCACGGCGGTCATCGCGCTGGCGGTATGCGGCAACATCGCCGCACGCATGATCCCCAAGGTCGATGCCGGCGACCCGGACCTGAAGATCAACTGGAACCCGTTGCCGGAATCGCTGGTCGTGCTGCGCATGGCACGGCAGCAGAAGGCGGTGCGCAACGCGATCCTGGGCGTGTCCTGGTTCTGGTTCGTCGGCACCGTGCTGACCTCGCAGCTGCCCAACTACGCACTGGCCAACCTGGGCGGCGAACCGAAGCTGTACCTGTTCGCGCTGGCTCTGTTCTCGGTCGGCACCGGCGTCGGCTCGCTGCTGTGCGAAAAGCTGTCCGCGCGCACCGTTGAAATCGGCCTGGTGCCGCTGGGCGCCTTCGGCATGACCGCCTTCCTGCTCGATCTGTACTTCGCCCGCCCGGGCGAGGCCTCGGTGCACGGCATGGGCATCCTGGCCTTCCTGCAGCAGGCCGGCAGCGTGCGCATCGTCGTCGATCTTGTCGGTATCGGCCTGTTCACCGGCGTGTTCGTGGTGCCGCTGTTCGCGCTCATCCAGAGCCGCACCCCGAAGGCGCAGATGTCGCGCGTGTTCGCCGCACTGAACATCCAGAATTCCGGCTTCATCGTCGGCGCCGCCCTGATTTCGCTTGCCGCGCGCGAGTGGCTGCACTGGACCATCCCGCAGCTGTTCCTGGCACTGGCCATCGCCAATGCCGTGGTGGCGATCTACATCTTCACCATCGTCCCCGAATTCCTGATGCGCTTCCTCAGCTGGGTGATGGTGCGCACGCTGTACCGGCTGCGCCCGCACGGCATTGAAGCCAACGTGCCCGACGAAGGCGCCGCGCTGCTGGTCTGCAACCATGTCAGCTACATGGATGCATTGATCCTGTCGGCGACGATTCCGCGCCCGGTGCGCTTCGTCATGTACTACCGCATCTTCAACATCCCGGTGATGCGTTGGATCTTCCGCACCGCCAAGGCGATTCCGATTGCCGGCGCACGCGAAGACCCGGCCTTGATGCAGCGCGCGTTCGACGAAGTGGATGCGGCGTTGGCCGAGGGCGAACTGGTCTGCATCTTCCCCGAAGGCGCACTGACCCGCGATGGCGAGATGGCGCCGTTCAAATCGGGCGTGGAAAAGATCCTGGAGCGCAGGCCGGTGCCGGTGGTGCCCATGGCCCTGCGCGGCATGTGGTCGAGCATGTGGAGCCGGCGCGATACCCGCCTGGGCCGCATGCGCGTTCCGCGCCGCTTCCGCGCCACCGTGGAAGTGGTCGCCTCACCCGCCGTGGACGGCCAGCGTACCGATGCGGCCGCGCTGGAAACGCAGGTGCGAAGCCTGCGCGGCTACAACGCCTGACGCATCGGACACGGGGCGCGGCGCGCCCCGCTACCCCGCCTGGACACGCGCCGAGCCCCCCTCCGCGGGCATGTAAACGCATACATGAGGCGCGCGTTGCGGTAGATTACGCACCCACAGGGGGGAGGTTCGGCTTGTCCGCGACAGACCGACCGCCAAGGAATGGAGTCTTGCTTTGAATCAACCGCCACCTATCGAGCGTCCGGTGTACATCCCCAACCATCTGGTCTGGGCGATCGTGACCACGCTGTTCTGCTGCCTGCCGCTGGGGGTGGTGTCGATTGTCTATGCGTCCCAGGTGGACGGCCGCCGCGCGGCCGGTGATCTGCCGGGGGCCTTCAGTGCGTCGCGCAAGGCGGGCTGGTGGGCGGTGGCTTCGGCCGTCGCACTGCCGGTCCTGTTGCTGTTGTGGTTCGGGCTGTTCGGCGGCTTGGCCGCGCTGGGCGCTCTTTCCGACCTTTGATTCACACCACCACCCATCGAGGAGCTTGAACCATGAACACCACCACCCCGCAGGTCCCCAACAATCTGGTCTGGGC
This sequence comes from Stenotrophomonas sp. ZAC14D2_NAIMI4_6, assembly GCF_003086875.1. Taxonomy (NCBI): domain Bacteria; kingdom Pseudomonadati; phylum Pseudomonadota; class Gammaproteobacteria; order Lysobacterales; family Lysobacteraceae; genus Stenotrophomonas; species Stenotrophomonas sp. ZAC14D2_NAIMI4_6. Next base: position 4,009,789 of record NZ_CP025996.1, read on the forward strand.
CATCCTGTCGACCCTGTTCTGCTGCCTGCCGGCCGGCATCGTGTCGATCGTCTACGCCGCCCAGGTCAACGGCAAGCTGGCCGCTGGCGACATCGCCGGTGCCCGTGAGTCGTCGGAAAAGGCCAAGAAGTGGGCCATCTGGTCGGCCATCGCCGCGGTCGTGGTCGGCATCCTGTACGGCATCCTGATCGCCGTGGTCGGCGTGATGGGCGGCGGCAGCAGCTACTGATGCACCCTGCGGGATCCGGCACCGCGCCGGATCCCGTTGTCGCATGTCCGTCCTTCCCGCACGTTCCCGACTGGCCCGCTGGGCCCCACTGCTGGCCGCTTCCGGCCTGGCCGCGGGTGCCGCCGTGGTGCTGCGCCACGTCAATCCCTATGTCTCGGGCAATCCGCTGCCCGGCTGCCCGCTGTACGCACTGACCGGGCTGTACTGCCCCGGCTGCGGCAGCACGCGCTGCCTGTACTCGCTGGTCCACTTCGACCTGCCCGGCGCGATGGCGATGAATCCGCTGCTGGTCATCAGCCTACCGTTCCTGTTGCTGATGCTGCTCAACAGCGCCGGCATCCGCCCGCGCGTGCTCGATCCGCTGATGCGGGTGCTGGCCAACCCGATGTTCTGGCTGTGGCTGCTGCCCGGCTACGCGCTGCTGCGCAACCTGCCCTGGGCCCCCTTCACCGCCCTGGCCCCGGTCTAGGGTTCCAGCCAACGGCGCAGCCCCTCGTGGTGGGGCGTTGCTTCTCGATCATGGGATTGGCCGGTCGCGATGGGCTGCGCAGGGGACGCTGCAAGTACGTCCATGTAAGCTCGGTCGCCGCATCCATGCGGCTCACGCCCCTGCGCAGCCCACCGCGACCGGCCACGGACAGTTTCCGTGCGCGTCCACCACGGAAAAGAAGAGAAGATCAAAAGCCAAAGCGGGTCGCTGCGCTCCGTATCCACGCATGGCGTGGATCTTATCTCTTGCCGATCTGGCACCTTGGGTGCCGAGAGCCCGGCGTGGGCGACCGTGTGGATCCAGGTCTTGCGACCGTGAAGTAGCTTGGGTCCCCACGCCGGATTCTCCCTGAACCGCCCGAACAGTTGGTTGAGTTGGCGCTCGAACTGATAAGACTGGGCAAGCGGGGGGAGCTCTCGACCCTGTCAGCCTAGCGGAGTTCTGCCATGTTTGGGATCGGGATCGATGTCAGCAAAGCCACGCTGGATGTGGCTGTCCATGAAGAGCAATTTCGCCAATTCAGCAACGACAAGCGTGGCTTTGTCAGTCTGATTCGGTGGCTGAAGAAGTGGCCCATCAAGCAGGTTGTTCTTGAGGCCAGCGGGGGTTACGAGCATGCCGTCCTGGATGCTTTGCACGCTGCCGGTCTGCCCATGGTGCGCATCAACCCAGCTCGGGCACGACGGTTTGCCCAAGGCACCGGCCGGGCTGCAAAAACCGATCGGCTCGATGCCACGGTGCTGGCCGAGATGGCCCATTTGTTGAAACTGACTCGCTATGTGCCACCTGCACCTTGGCAACAGCGTTTGGCTGAATTTGCGCAGTGCCGTAGGCATCTTGTGCAGATGAGGGTCAGTGAAACGCAGCGCTTGCGGCGTTTGGTTGATCCTGCTCTGATCGCAATAAAGCAACGCCATATAGCTCAGTTATCTGAAGACCTGAAGCAATTGGATAGAGCTATCGCTGAGCAGCTTGAAGGACAGCCGGGCTGGAGAGAGATCGGCTCACTCAAGGGCGTCGGACCAATTCTTGTCAGTACCCTTGCCTGCGAGTTGCCCGAGCTCGGCAGCTTGGGGGGCAAAGCCATTGCATCACTGGTGGGGGTGGCCCCAATGAACCGTGAAAGCGGCACCTGGCATGGCCAGCGGCGCATCAGTGGCGGGCGCGCGGTAGTACGCGAAGCCCTTTACATGGCGGCCCTGACGGCCATCCGGTACGAGCCGAAACTCCGCGATTTCTATGCGGGGCTGAAAGCCAAGGGTAAGGCGAGCAAGGTGGCCCTCGTTGCGGTCATGCGCAAAATGCTGGTGATCCTCAATGCCCGCAAGCGGGACGCCGAGGTGGCCCTCGGCAGCCCCTGACAAGACAGTTGCTACTGTGATCTCTCTGTACGTTGTTCATCCGGGACATCTCTGGAAAATGGTGGTTACCACACCTCTCCAGATCCCAAAGAGCCCGGATGAACAACCATAAAAATGCCCGTTTAACGCCGTTTAGTCGAGAACTTCTTGTCCGTCGCATCCTCCACGAGGGCCTGCGGCCGGAGGAGGCAGCACAAGCGTGTGGCGTAAGTGTGCGTACGGCCTACAAGTGGCTGGCCCGATTCCGGGAGTTCGGGGCGTCGGGGCTGGAAAACCGCAGCTCTCGCCCGCACCAGACGCCGCATGCCACGCCTGCGTCGGTCGTCGAGCAGATCAAGGAGCGCCGCCGTAAACGGCACACCTACCTGACCATTTCCAAGGCCTTGGGGATCGGCCACAGCACCATTTCCCGGTTGATGCGTGTTCACGGCCTCAACCGGCTGTGCCGGCTGGATCCGCCCAAAGCGGTCATCCGATACGAATACGATCAGCCCGGAGGACTGCTGCACCTGGATATCAAGAAACTGGGCAACTTCCAGAGGCCTGGGCACAGAACCGATGCCAAACGCCGGGGAAACGCTGCCGGCGGCGGCTGGGGGTACGTCCACGTGGCCATCGACGATCATTCCCGGCTCGCCTACAGCAGCGTTCACCCCAACGAACAGGGAGAAACGGCCTGCCAAGCGCTGCTGAGCGCTCTGGAGTACTACGCCAGCTTGGGAATCACCTTCAAGCGGATCCTGACCGACAACGGCGCCTGCTATCGCTCCACCGCCTTTGCCAAGCTGCTCAAATCCCTTGGAATCAAGCACATCCGGACCAAGCCCTACACACCCCGCACCAACGGCAAGGCGGAGCGCTTCATCCAGACCAGCTTGCGCGAGTGGGCCTACGCTTGCGAGTACGCCTCTTCGGACCAACGCAATTCCGTGCTGACCCAATGGCTGCACCACTACAACTGGCACCGTCCCCATATGGGGATCGGCGGCCAGCCACCTATCTCCAGAGTGCCGCTGAACAACGTAGTGGGTTTACACAAAGCCAAGGGTAAGGCGAGCAAGGTGGCCCTCGTTGCGGTCATGCGCAAAATGCTGGTGATCCTCAATGCCCGCAAGCGGGACGCCGAGGTGGCCCTCGGCAGCCCCTGACAAGACAGTTGCTACTGTGTCGACCAAGGTCGACACCTACCAACAGCCGGGCATTCGAACAATCGCAGTTCCCCACAGCCGCGGGGAACTGTCAGAGGTGGGGCGGTGTGGGTGGACAGGACCGCAGGCGCCATGGGCCCGAGGCATGCCTCGGGCGGGTTGGGCAGGACGCCCAACCCCGGTCTTGCCGGGCGCGCAGGATTGCGCGCGCGAGCAAGGCGCCTACGAGTCCCCATGGACGGGTTTACGGCGTGTCCTGCCCACCCACACCGCCCCGCCATCCCTCAGAAATCCCGCTTTTGACGTTGACGTTGCCGTTGCCGTTAGCGGGTGCAGGGCTGCAAGCCCTGCCCGAACACCTACGTTACCCAGCCGGCAATCACCAGCAGGGCCAGCACCGCCAGCCACAGCAGCAGCATGCGCCACACCAGGCTCATCGCATCGCGCAGGTCCGGCAGCCGCTGCCACACCGGCAACAGCCCCGCTTCGGTGTAATCGTGCGCGTCCTCGCGCAGCTCCGCGTTGACGCTGGCACGCGCCACCGCGCCCAGGAAACCGATGCCGCCGGCCAGCCGTTCGCCATGGGCCTGCCGCCAGGCCTTCCACGCGGTATCGAAGTTGCCCACCAGCGCCATCGAAAACGCCATCAGCTGGGCCACCGGCCATTCAATCCACGACAGCACGCGCTGCGCCAAGGCCAGCGGTTCCACCGGCACCCGCGCCCGCATCGGGCTCTCGGCCATCAGCGCCAACAGGCGGTAGGCCAGCGCCCCGACCGGGCCCAGCAACAGGAACCAGAACAGCACCGCGAACCAGCGCCGCAGTGCATTCAACACGGTCGCTTCCACCAGCGACGGAACATCCTCGCGCAGGCTGCCACCGGCGGCCTGCAGGTGCCGCACCGCCGCCTGGCGGGCACTGGCCTCGTCGGCGTCGATCACCCCTTCAACATCGCGATCCAGATCGCGCGGGCCCCAGCACCAGGCCAGCACCGCCACGCCCAGCAGCAGCGCGGGCAGCCCGAACAGCACCCCGCTCAGCAGCCACACCAGCAGCCCCATCAGCAGCAGCGGCGGCAGCAGTGCCACCAGCACACCCGCCGGCCCCTGCCAGGCCCGCCCGCCATGCGCGTCCAACCAGCCCAGCCAGCGCCGGAAACCCTCGAAACGGCGCAGTGAAGCGGCAGCGGCCGGGGCAACATGGCCCAGGGCCAGCGCCACCAGCACGGCAACCAGGGTGGTGAACATGGCGGGTCTCCCGATGAACAAGCGTTCGGCGCCGCTACCTTACCTGCCGCAGCCGCGCCTTCAGCGACGGATTCCACTGTAACCCGCCGCGTGTTCAGGTGGCGGCAATGCTCAGCCGCGCTGCTGCCGGTACCAGTGTTCGATCAGGCCACGCGAGATCGAGATCGGCGGCGACAGACGGATGCCCTGGCCGTCGTCTTCCACGTCGCGCGCCAGTGCCGCGCCCACTTCATCGACGGTGAACCAGCGCGCATCTTCCAGCTCGCCATCCACGGTGGGCACATCGTCGTGCGCCTGCGCGCGGAAGCCAACCATCAGCGCGCCGGGGAACGGCCACGGCTGCGAGCCCAGGTACTGCGCGGCGATCACCCGCACCTTGCTCTCCTCGTGCACTTCACGGGCCACGGTCTGTTCAAAGGTTTCGCCCGGCTCGACGAACCCGGCCAGCACCGAATAGCGGCGCGGCGCCCAGTTGGCCTGCCGCCCCAGCAGCAGCCGCCCCTGGTTTTCCACGGCCACGATCACCGCCGGGTCCACCCGCGGGTAGTGTTCGGTGGCGCACTGCGGGCAGCGGCCGACGAAGCCGCCGCGGGCGAAGGCCACGGCACTGCCGCAGACACCGCAGAAGCGCGTGCGCGACTGCCAGTACGACATGCCGCGCGCATAGCTGAAGGCCGTGGCATCGGCCACCGTCCACAGCAACGCCGCCTGCCGCAGGTCCAGCCGTCGCGGCGCGGTCACGCTGACCTGCGCGGCATCCACGCCGAACCATGCCTGGCCATCCCGCAACCCCAGGAAGATCGCAGCGCCCGGGCCACCACCCAGTGCGGCACCGGTCAACGCCAGCGGCTGGTCATCCTCATCGGTGAAGGCCGTGCCGTCCTGGTCCAGCACAAGAATGCGCGCATCCGGCCACAGGCGCGCCAGTGCATCGGCATCGGCGCGCAGGGCATCGGCGCGCTCCAGCGGTTCGTCCACGAAGGCGAAACCGGAAAGCGGCGAAGGAGTCGTAAGCATTCCACAAGCCTGCCGCCATTCGCAGCAGGTGGCAAGGTCGGCGTTGCCCGCCGCGCGTGCCGGTGCTTACATGCTGAAGCTGCTGCCGCAGCCGCAGGTGGTCTTCGCGTTCGGGTTGCGGATCACGAACTGCGCACCGGTCAGGCTCTCGGTGTAATCCACCTCGGCGCCCATCAGGTATTGCAGGCTGAGCGGATCGACCAGCAGGGTCACCCCGCTGGTCTGTACCGCCAGATCATCCTCGGCGCGGTTCTCGTCGAACTCGAAACCGTACTGGAAGCCGGAACAGCCACCGCCTTCGATGTACACGCGCAGGGCCAGGTCGGGGTTGCCCTCGTCCTGGATCAGTTCCTTCACCTTGGCCGCAGCGGATTCGGTGAAGTTCAGCGGCCGCTCCAGCGACTGGTAGTCGGGAGCGGCGGCCGGCGTGGCGCCGGGCAGGGAAACTAGCGTGCTCATGGCCCCAGCATGGGGGCGCCGAACGCGGCTTTCAAGCCGTGGCCTCGGCCAGCTTGCGACGCGCGGCATCGCCGCCCTTGCCCTTGCCAGCGGTCTCCTCGCCTTCCGGGGCGGGCAGCGCGGCAACCGGGCTGCTGGCATGGATCAGGCGGCCGTTCAGCTGCGCGCCGGCATTCATTTCCACCACCTGGTAATGCACGTTGCCGTTCACCCGGGCGCTGGGGGTCAGCTCCACCTTCTCGGTGGCATGCACGTCGCCATCCATGCGGCCGCTGATGACCACCACCTGGGCGCGGATCTCCCCTTCGATCACGCCATGCTCGGCCACCGTCAGGGTGGCACCGCTGGCGCCTTCCTGGGCGATCACCTTGCCGTGGATGCGGCCTTCCACATACAGGCCCCCACTGAATTCCACATCGCCACGAATCACCACCTGGTTGCCGATCAGGGCATCCACCACCAGCTGGCCATCACGGCTCGACTTGCTGTTTCCGAACATCTGCCTACTCCCCATTGCTGGCCGGTGCACCGGCCTGTTTCCAGTCAAATACCTGGGTCGTGCCCCCCGCACCCCCACCCAATGTCACCCGCACGCGTTGCGGGGTGAAGTCTGTCGGCAGCATGACGCTGCCGGTGAGCTGCTGGAAGTACCGGAACGAGTAATCCTGCCCCGGTACCTTGTTGCGCTGGTGCAGCTCATCCCAGCTGATCGTGGCCAGCTTGCCGTTCTTCACACCTTCCACCGTGAAGCGCATCTGCCCCTGGCTGATCGCGCCACGGTTGAGGTTCTGGGTCAGCACGGCGGTGTACTGCCAGGTGCCGGCCGATTCCGGGCTGAACTCGATGGAATGGGTGTTCAGGCCCTTGCGCTGGCTGGTGGAACCCACCAGGCGCTCGTAGAACGCCACGTCGGCGCGCAGCCCGGCGATCTCTTCATCGCGCTCGGCCAGCGACGACTGCACCTCGGTGTTGGCCGCGCGGCTGATCCGGTCCGACGCTTCCAGGGTGGCCTGCTTCTGGCGCACCTCGGTCAACTGGGCCTGCAGGGTCTCGGCGCGCTTTTCGGCGGCCTGCAGGCGCTGGCCCTGGGCATCGCGCGGCGCGCCCAGCCAGCAGCCCCCCAGCACGGCCAGCACCAGGCTCAGCAGCCAGATACCGGCCAGTATCAGCAGGCGACGGCGATCGAGCGGCGGTTGTGATGCACCCGGCAGGCGAACCTGCACACGCATGGGAGGGCGGTTGTTCATGGGTAGTCTCCGGGGCATCGCATTGGCAACACCGTCACGGCCCCTGTGGCAAACGACGGGCTAGTGTAAGTCAGGAACGGCGGGATTCCTCTGGGGCGGCCGCCAGCGGCCAGTGGTGTTCAGGCACGCCATCGCCGATAGTGTGGCACCCCGCACAGTTCCGCCGCCGGAGTCCGCCATGACCGAAGCCCACCTGTTCGTGATCGGCATCCTGCTGGCCTGGCTGGCCGGCATCCGCGTCTACCTCACCGTGTTTGGCGTTGGCCTGGCCGGCCTGCTGGGCTGGGTGGACCTGCCCCCGGCCCTGCAGGCCACCGAATCGTGGTGGGTGCTGGGCACCTCGGCGGCGCTGGCCGCGGCCGAATTCGTCGCCGACAAGATCCCCGGCGTCGATTCGATCTGGGACCTGCTGCAGACCCTGGCCCGTGTGCCCGCGGGCGCCTTCCTGGCCGCCGCCACGCTGTCGCCCGACGGCGATCTGGGCACCGGTGCGCTGGTGGCCGGCGCCGGCGTCGCCCTGGCCAGCCATGGCCTGAAGGCCGGCACCCGCGCCCTGTTGAACACCTCGCCGGAACCGGCCAGCAACTGGATTGCCTCGGCCGCCGAAGACACCGTGGTGATCGGCGGTCTCGCCCTTGCCCTGGCCCACCCGTGGATCGCGTTGATCGTGGTGCTGGCCTGCAGCCTGGCCGGTGCCCTGCTGGTGTGGCTGGTGTGGCGCACGCTGTGGAAGGGCGTGCGCTGGCTTGCCCGTGCTGGCGGCAGCGCCGGCAGCGGGCCCGCCCGCGCAGGATGACGGCTGGCCTTGCCGCATAATGGCCGTGAACATCAGGAGCCCCCATGGCCGCAAATGAATTTCCCGCGGGCGCCCGCCAAGGACGCGCTGAAACCCCACCTGCCGACCACTGGCAGCGCTGGGCCACGCCCGACGCCGCGCCTGCCGTGGCGGTGGCCGCTCCGGCGCCCCTGGGCCTGGTGCAGGCCACTACCGAACACGCCGCTGGCAGCGAGCTGCCGGCACCGCCGCCGCTGCCGTTCCCGCCGCCGCAGGGCGAAGCCGGCAACAGCGACGCCGCACCGCCCCCGGCCGATTCGCCGTACCGCGTACTGATCGTCGAAGACGACCGCGCGCAGGCCCTGTTCGCACAGAGCGTGCTGCACGGCGCGGGCATGCAGGCGGTGGTGCTGGGCGACCCGGATGCCGTGCCGCAGGCCATCCGCGAACAGCGCCCCGACCTGATCCTGATGGACCTGCACCTGCCGGGCGTGGATGGCATGCGGCTGACCGCGATGATCCGCCAGCAGCCGGGCATGCAGCTGCTGCCGATCGTATTCCTCAGCGGCGATCCGGACCCGGAGCGCCAGTTCGAAGTGCTGGACTGCGGCGCCGACGATTACCTGAGCAAGCCGATCCGGCCGCGCCACCTGATTGCCGCCGTGGCCAACCGCATCCGCCGCGCCCGTGCGCAGGCCGCCACCCTGCCCGGCGCCAACGGTGCACCAGCCACCAGCAACCCGGAAACCGGCCTGCCCACCCGCCACCACGTGCTGCAGCAGCTGAGCGCCAGCCTGGCCCACCACGGCCATGGCGGCGTGTTCTTCATCGAGATTTCCAGCGCGCTGGGCCTGCGCGAACGCTACGGCTACGCCGCATTCGAACGGCTGATGGTGCAGGCCGGGCAGCGTCTGGCCGAAGCGGGCCATCCGCACCTGCTGGCGCGCCTGAACGACAACAGCTTCCTGCTGCTGGCCCGCGATGCCCACGAAGACCACCTGGAAACCCTGGCCGCCAACCTGCGCGAACAGCTGTCCGCGCGCGCCTTCGTGATCCGCGACGACGAATCGGTGCACCTGCGCGGCGTGGTCGGCTATGCGCCGCTGTCGCCCGGCTTCGACGATGCCACCAGCGCACTGGAAGCGGTGGAACGCACCACCCTGCAGGCACGACTGCTCAGCTCCGGCGTGGCCGGCCACGTGCACCGCCCCACGGTGAACGAGGAAGAGCACCTGGCCCTGCTGGAAGGCCAGCTGGAACTGGCCTACCAGCCGATCGTGGCGGTGGCCGGTGGCGGCAGTGCGCAGTACCAGCTGCTGCTGCGCCTGCGTCAGGAAGACGGCACCGTGCTGACCGCCGGCCAGGTGATTCCCGCTGCCGAAGCGGCCGGGCGCATTGCCGACCTGGACCAGCAGGTGCTGGAACATGCCATGGGCCTGCTGGATCTGTACCGCCACGCCACCCACCCGCTGAACCTGTTCGTCTCGCAGTCGCTGCGTACCCTGCAGCGCGATGCCTTCGCCGATTGGCTGCTGGAATCGCTGCAGCAGCGCGACCTGCCGGGCAGTGCGCTGGTGATCGACGTGCGCCTGCCCGATGCGCTCATCCATACCGTGCCGCTGCAGCAGTTCTGCCAGCGCATGGCCAGCGCCGGCGTGCGCTTCTGCCTGAGCCAGTTCGAACCCGGCAGCGAAGCCGATGCCCTGCTGACCCAGCTGCCGCTGGCCTTCGTGCGCATGGCCGCGCGTTTTTCCAGCAGCCATTCCAACCCGGGCACGCGCGAGGAACTGCGCCGTGCGATCGAACAGGCGCATGCCGCTGGCCTGCAGATCATCGGCCAGCAGATCGAAGACCCGCAGGCCGCGGCGGCCATGTGGGTGGGCGGCGTCGATTACATCCAGGGCAACATGGTGCAATCGGCCGGCAGCGACCTGAACTTCGACTTCCAGAACGCGGTGCTCTGAGTGCCGCTGACGGTCGCGCTGCTGGCGGCGCTGTGCCTGGCCGCCGTGGCTCTGGCAGTGCTGGGCCTGCGCCTGCGGGCGCGCGGCCGGCAACTGGCCGCCAGCCAGCGCGAACGCACCGTGCTGGCCAGCGAACGCGACCAGCTGCGGCGCACCACCGAACGCCAGGGGCAGCTGGAACACCAGCTGCTGCAGGCCAAGCAGGCCGCCGAAGCCGCCGTGCTGGCCAAGGGCGAATTCCTGGCCACCATGAGCCACGAAATCCGCACCCCGCTCAACGGCATCCTGCCGATGCTGGAACTGATCGCGCGTGGGCCGCTGGGCGAGGACCAGCGGCAGATGCTGGCCACCGCATCGGCCAGTTCGCAGCAGCTGCTGCGCATCGTCGATGACATCCTGGATTACTCGCGGCTGGAAGCGCAGGCGCTGGAACTGGAAATCACCACGTTCAATCTGCGCGAACTGCTCGATGGCGTGGTGCAGCTGATGCAGCGCGCCGCCGAATCGAAGGGGCTTTCGGTAAGCCTGCAGCTGGACCCCGCGGTGCGCCTGTCGGTGCGTGGCGATCCGGTGCGGCTGCGCCAGGTGCTCAGCAACCTGCTGGCCAATGCCATCAAGTTCACCGCGCGCGGCCACGTGCAGCTGCGCGTGCAGCGGCTGGGCGAAGGCCCGGCGCAGCACCAGCTGCGGTTTGAAGTGATCGATACCGGCATCGGCATCGACCAGGCCCTGCAGGCGCGTCTGTTCCAGTCCTTCAGCCAGGCCGATGCATCGACCACCCGCCTGTATGGCGGCACCGGCCTGGGCCTGGCCATCTGCAAGCGCATCATCGACCTGATGCACGGCCAGATCGGCGTGCAGTCCACGCCCGGCCATGGCGCCACGTTCTGGTTCGAGATTCCGCTGTTGAAGGTGCCCGGCGACCTGCCGGCATCGGCCCGCGGCCCGGCCGCGCTGCTGCTGTACAGCGCCGACCCGCTGCTGCAGGCGCGGGTGGAACGCATTGCCGTGCACCACGGCCTGCAGGCGCAGGCGCTGTCCGATCTGGAGGCGCTGGTGCAGCGCCTGCGCAGTGCGCCGCGGCCCGGCCAGCCGGCGCCGGCATGGCTGCTGGTGGATGCACGCCAGCGCCGCCAGGGCGAGGCCACGCTGCAACGCGCCCTGGCCGAGCGCGGCGACGACGACGCGATGCAGGTGCTGTGGCTGCAGGATGACGCCGCGCCCGCGCGGCCGCGCCAGCAGCAGCTGCCCGCCGCCTTCACCGACGCCGCCCTGCACACCCTGCTGGGCGCGCCCATGGCCAGTGCGCGGCCCGCCCCGCTGCTGGCGGCCGACGCCGGCGTGCCGCTGCCCACGCTGCCTGCGCTGGGGCTGCAGGTACTGCTGGTGGAAGACAACGCGGTGAACCGCATGGTGGCCGAGCAGCTGCTGAAGGTCTTCCAGTGCCAGGTACGCAATGCGGCCGACGGCGAACAGGCGCTGGCGGCCATGCGCGCCGGTGGCATCGACGTGGTGCTGATGGATTGCCAGATGCCGGTGCTGGACGGCTACAGCGCCACCCGCCACTGGCGGCACGAAGAAGCGCAGACCGGCCAGGCCCGCCTGCCGATCATCGCGATGACCGCCAACGCCATGGCCGGCGATCGCGAGCGCTGCCTGCAGGCGGGCATGGATGATTACCTGTCCAAGCCGATCGACCGCGAAGCCCTGCACGCGCTGCTGCAGCGCTGGGGCGGCACACCCGCACGCGTAGAGTCGAGCTTGCTCGACTGCGATCAACATGACGATCAACAGGGCGATAGTCGAGCAAGCTCGACGCTACCGATCGAGGCGCCAAGCGCATCGCCGCAGCCGGTGCTCGACCGCAGCGTGCTGGAAGAACTGCAGAGCGTGATCGGTCCGGCCGCGCTGCAGATCGTGGCCGTATTCCTGGAAGATGCGCCGCTGCTGGTGCAGCAGTTGCAGCAGGCCGCGCAGGGCGAAGACATCGAGCGCCTGCAGGCGCTGTCGCACAGCCTCAAATCATCCAGCGCCAATGTCGGTGCGCTGTCTCTGTCGGCCGTGGCCACGCGCATCGAGCGAGAAGCCCGCGGCGGCACGCTGCAGCGCCCCGCCGTGGCGGTGGCGCTGCTGGTGGCCGAATTCGCCCGTGCGCGCGTGGCGCTGACCGGCTACCTGGGCCAGCACCGGTAACCGGTAGCGTCGAGCTTGCTCGACTGCCTTGGCCCCTTGGTAGAGTCGAGCAAAAACAGTCGAGCATGGCTCGACTCTACAAACGGTCGGTGGAGCAGTCGAGCAAGCTCGACTCTACAAACCGCGGGTAGAGCAGTCGAGCAAGCTCGACTCTACGCTGCGGGTTCCATCACTCTTCCAGCTTGCTCAGCAGGTACTTCGGCTCGCCGATGCGCTCGATCAGGTCCAGCTGGGTTTCCAGCCAGTCGATGTGCTCTTCTTCCGAATCCAGGATCTTCACGAACAGCTGGCGGCTGACGTAGTCACCGACCGAATCGGCATAGGCCACGGCGTCGCGCAGGGTGACCACGCCGTCGCGTTCCAGCGACAGGTCGCACTGCAGGATCTCGGTCGGGTTTTCGCCGATGCGCAGCTTGCCAAGCGCCTGGAAGTTCGGCAGACCTTCCAGGAACAGGATGCGGTCGGCGAGCATGTCGGCATGCTTCATCTCGTCGATCGATTCCTTGTACTCGTGCTCGGCCAGTTCCTTGATGCCCCAGTTCTTGAGCATCTTGGCGTGCAGGAAGTACTGGTTGATCGCGGTCAGCTCGTTGTAGAGGACCTTGTTGAGGAATTCGATGACCTTGGTGTCGCCCTTCATGGGGATGCTCCTGCACGCTGAAAACGCGGGCACTGTAACCCCTTGCGCGCGAGCGTGAAGGAACGCGAATCGTGCGCATTGGCCAGTGCAGCCAGCAGCGAGTCAGAAGGGGGCGCGGCGTCAACGCCGCGCGAAGGCGGATCAGGCCGCCTGCAGGCCCAGCACGGGCAGCGGCAGGTCGTGCGTGGCCAGCGCCTTGGCCAGCAGGTCGCCGGCCATGTCCAGGCAGGAACCGCAGGTAGCGCCGCAACCGGTACGCATGGTCAGCTCGCCCACCGACGTGACGCCCTGCGAGGCGGCTTCACGGATCTGGTGGTCGGTAACACCATTGCAGATGCAGACGTACACGGGCAGGAACCAGGCTGACAGGCCGGAAGCGGCCTGGTGGCTATTCCAATGCAAACGAGAATGGTTGTCAATCAATGACCTGAACCATTCTCGCTACCGTTCAGGCCACTAGGTGGCCGGACCGTCGCCCTGGGCCTTCTTCGGCCAGTACCCGCGGCTGCGCGGGCGCTTGCGTGGGCGGTCATGGCCGGCGGCCTGGCCGGGCATCCAGGCCTCGGCCGCGCTCTTGGGCATGGAAGTGACCCCCTGCCCCGCCACCCCGCGTGCCAGCGGCGCCAGATGGCGCAGGGCACGGGCGTAGACGCCACGCTTGAACATGACCACGTGTTCCACCGGGTACCAGAAATCGACCCAGCGCCAGTGGTCGAACTCCGGCGAGTCGGTGTGGTCCAGCCGCACGTGCGATTCATCGCCAGTCAGGCGCAGCAGGAACCAGACCTGCTTCTGACCAATGCAGACCTGCCGTTCATTGCGGCGGATGGCCCGCGCCGGCAGTTTGTAGCGCAGCCAGCCCGGTGTCGCGCCCAGCACTTCCACGTGCTCGGGCAGCAGTCCGGTTTCTTCCTGCAGTTCACGATACATGGCTTCGACGGGGGTCTCGTCGGTGTTCATTCCGCCCTGCGGGAACTGCCAGCCATCCCGGCGCACACGTCGTGCCCAGAATACCTGCCCGTCCTGCCGCATCAGCACAATGCCGACGTTCGGTCGATAGCCGTCCGGATCGATCACGATGCGGACTCCTAAGAAAATCTACTGGCTGGGACTATCCCATGACGCCTGTCAGGCCACAAGCACGTTACAAAGGTGTTGACAGGCCCAGTACACATGCGCAGAATAGCGGGCTCACCAAGGCTATGTAGCTCAGCCGGTTAGAGCACAGCACTCATAATGCTGGGGTCGGTGGTTCGAGTCCACCCATAGCCACCACATTGAAGTTGTTTTTCAATGTGAAAAATGTGAGAATAGCAGTTCGCGACATTGCCCCGTCGCCAAGCGGTAAGGCACCTGACTCTGACTCAGGCATTCGGTGGTTCGAATCCATCCGGGGCAGCCAAATTAGAAAAGAAAAGGCCTGATCGAAAGATCAGGCCTTTTCTTTTGCGCGCGCATCACTGGGGGGGCAGCGCCTTTTCCTGCGGAAAAGGATCCGACCCCCAATCCCCAGAACGACAAAAGCCCGGCCGAAGCCGGGCTTTTGCGTTTCCAACCAGCGGGCTCCCGAAGGAGCCCAACCAGGCGCAGTGGATCAGCGCTTGGAGAACTGGGTGGCGCGACGGGCCTTGTGCAGACCGACCTTCTTACGCTCGACTTCACGGGCGTCACGGGTCATGAAGCCAGCCTTGCGCAGCTCGGACTTCAGGGTTTCGTCGTACTCGACCAGTGCACGGGCGATGCCCAGACGGATCGCACCGGCCTGGCCGGTGGTGCCGCCGCCAGCGGCGGTGACCAGGATGTCGAAGCTTTCGGTGTTCTTGGTCAGCTCGAGCGGCTGGCGCACGATCATGCGCGCGGTCTCACGACCGAAGAACTCGTCCAGCGGACGGCCATTGACGGTGATGTTGCCCGAACCCTTGCGCAGGAACACGCGAGCGGTGGAGGACTTGCGGCGGCCAGTGCCGTAGTTTTGAGTGATAGCCATGATTAGATATCCAGAACCTGCGGCTGCTGTGCGGCGTGCGGATGCTCAGTGCCGGCGTAGACCTTGAGCTTGCGGTACATCTGGCGACCCAGCGGGCCCTTCGGCAGCATGCCCTTCACGGCGATCTCGATCACGCGCTCCGGGTGGCGCTCCAGCGCCTGTGCCAGGGATTCGGTCTTCAGGTTGCCGATGTAGCCGGTGAAACGGTGATACATCTTGTCCTGCAGCTTCTTGCCGGTGACGGCAATCTTTTCTGCATTGATGACGACCAGGTAGTCGCCGGTATCAACGTGGGGGGTGTAGACCGGCTTGTGCTTGCCGCGCAGACGGCGGGCCAGCTCGGTGGCGAGACGGCCCAGGGTCTTGCCCTCGGCGTCGACGAGGTACCAGTCGCGCTGGACGGTCTCGTTCTTGGCAGTGAAAGTGCTCATGAAGAACTCTAGGTTAGGTCGGGCTCATTGCGGCGAAAGGCTCGCCGGAACTCTGCCACGCGTTGTGAAAAGGTGAAGCGTAAGAGGCGGGATTGTACGCACCCGGCCTGCCCGGTGCAAGCGCCCCCTGCCCTGGGTTGGCAGGGCCCGGGCGCCGGGCGAGAATCGCAGGTCTCCCTGCCCCACCCGTGCTGCCATGACCGCGCTCCGCCAGACCACCCCGCTGGACCACCTGCTGACCGAGGCGCAGCGCGCCCTGGACACGGTGTTCGGCAACCCGCCGGCCGCCCGCCCCTACCCGGCCGCGGACACCGACGAACCGGGCATGGACCGCGCGCAGCGGCGCCATGCCGCCGGCCTGATGCGCATCAACCACGTGGGCGAGGTCTGCGCGCAGGGCCTGTACTTCGGCCAGGCTGCCGTGGCCCGCGATCCGGCCACCCGCGAACACCTGCTGGAAGCGGCGCAGGAAGAAACCGACCACTTGGCCTGGTGCGCCACCCGCCTGGGCGAGCTGGACAGCCGGCCCAGCCTGTTCAACCCGCTGTGGTACGCCGGCAGCTACACCATCGGCACCCTGGCCGGGTTGCGCGGTGATGGCTGGAACCTGGGCTTCGTGGTGGAAACCGAGCGCCAGGTGGAAGCCCACCTGGACGAGCACCTGGTGGACCTGCCGCCGGGCGACCTGCGCAGCCGCGCGGTCATCCAGGTGATGAAGGAAGACGAAGCCCGGCACGCCGAGCACGCCGAACAGGCCGGCGCCCGCCGCCTGCCGTTCCCGATTCCAGGCGCGATGGCGCTGGCATCGAAGGTGATGAAGACCATCGCCTACCGGCTGTAGGGAACCCGCCGGGGTCGGATCCCTTTCCCAAGGGAAAGGGCTCTGACCCCTGACGGTCCGTGATCCATGATGGGGTCAGAGCTCTTTTCCCGTGGAAAAGGGATCCGACCCCGTCAATCAATTGGGCGACACCAGCTTCAGGCCGATCACGCCGGCCACGATCAGGGCCACGCAGCCCAGCCGCGCCGGCGAGGCGCTGTCGTTGAACAGGAAGATGCCCAGCACCGCCACACCCAGCGCGCCGATACCGGTCCAGATGGCGTAGGCCGTGCCCACCGGAATGCTCTTCATCGCCTGGCTCATCAGGTACAGGCTGATCAGCGCCGAGACGACGGTGGCGGCGGTGGGCAGGGGCTTGCTGAAGCCTTCGGAGTACTTCATTCCAATGGCGAAGCCGATTTCGAACAGGCCGGCCAGCAGCAGATAGATCCAGGGCATGGGTGGGGTCCTTACCTTGTTGAACAAAAACGAAACGGCCCGGTGTCTGCACACCGGGCCGTAGGTCGGTACATCGCCGTGGAACCACTGATTGCGCAGCATTCGGTTCCACGGGGCGGGTCGTCCCGCCTGGGTGGGCGGTGCCATCGGGCACCGCGCACGGGTGTTACTCGGACAGATTGCGGCCGTGGAACAGCTCTTCGATCTCGCGCTTGAGCAGCGCTTCGATCTTCATGCGTTCCTTGAACGACAGGTTCTTGGCCTTTTCCTCGAACAGGTACTGGTCCAGGTCGAAGTCCTTCAGGTGCATCTTCGTGTGGAAGATGTTTTCCTGGTAGACGTTGACGTCGAACATCTCGTAACGCGACTTGATGTTCTTGGCCAGGAAGTTCTGGATCGAGTTGATCTTGTGATCGATGTAGTGCTTCTTGCCCTTCACATCGCGGGTGAAGCCACGGACGCGGTAGTCCATGATCACGATGTCCGATTCCAGGCTCTCGATCAGGTAGTTCAACGCCTTCAGCGGCGAAATGACGCCACAGGTAGCCACGTCGATGTCGGCGCGGAAGGTGGCGATGCCTTCCTGCGGGTGCGTTTCCGGATAGGTGTGCACGGTGATGTGCGACTTGTCCATGTGCGCGACCACGGCATCGGAGATCAGCTCCTTGCCGGCCTGCTTCTTGTCGATCACCGGTTCTTCGGAGATCAGGATGGTCACCGAGGCACCCTGCGGATCGTAGTCCTGGCGGGCCACGTTCAGGATGTTCGCGCCGATGATCTCGGCGACATCGGTCAAGATTTGAGTCAGCCTGTCGGCGTTGTACTCTTCATCGATGTATTCAATGTAACGCTGACGCTCCTCTTCGGTGCGCGCGTAACACACGTCATAGATGTTGAAGCTCAGCGCCTTGGTGAGGTTGTTGAAACCCTGCAACCTCAGGCGAGGCAACGGCTTGACCACGGCGGTCGATTCCTGTGTGAGATGGGAAAGGGGGAATTATGGGGCAAACTGCCCGCCGGGGGAACGTGAAGGGCTCACGCATCTGGCACACTATTTGCCCTTAACAGGTGCGCTGGTTAAGCTCCGCCATCGAACCCGTGAATCCGTTCATGCGCAGAGGGAGCGCCCCTATCGTGTCAACCGTGCGCCTAGCTAGCAGCCCATTGGCCTTGGATATCGCCACCATCGATCGCTTCTTGGCGCACAGCCATCGGCGGCGTTACCCCACCCGTACCGACGTTTTCCGCCCCGGGGACCCGGCGGGAACGCTGTATTACGTCATCAGCGGCTCCGTCTCGATCATGGCCGAGGAGGATGACGACCGCGAACTGGTGCTGGGCTACTTCGGTGCCGGCGAGTTCGTGGGCGAAATGGGCCTGTTCGTGGAATCGGACCGCCGCGAGGTGATCCTGCGCACCCGCACGGCCTGTGAACTGGCCGAGATCAGCTACGAACGCCTGCACCAGCTGTTCCTGGGCCCGCTGTCGGCCGACGCCCCGCGCCTGCTGTACGCGCTGGGCCAGCAGATCTCCAAGCGCCTGCTCGACACCAGCCGCAAGGCCAGCCGCCTGGCCTTCCTGGACGTGACCGACCGCATCGTGCGCACCCTGCACGATCTGGCCCAGGAACCGGAAGCGATGAGCCACCCGCAGGGCAGCCAGCTGCGCGTTTCGCGCCAGGAACTGGCCCGCCTGGTCGGCTGCTCGCGTGAAATGGCCGGCCGCGTACTGAAGAAGCTGCAGACCGACGGGTTGCTTCATGCCCGCGGCAAGACCGTGGTGCTGTACGGCACCCGTTGAGCACGCCCGGTGGGTGCGGACCTTGGTCCGCACACCATCGCACGCCCCGCACATGTGCATCCGCTAGGCTCGGTCCATGGAACTGAGCAGCGAATTCTGGTGGTTCATCCTCATCGGCCTGGGCGCACAGCTGGTCGATGGCGCGCTGGGCATGGCGTTTGGCCTGGTGTCGTCGTCGGTGCTGCTGGCCATGGGCATCCCGCCGGCGCAGGCCAGCGCGGCCATCCATACCGCGGAAGTGTTCACCACCGGCGCGTCCGGTGTGTCGCATCTGGTCGCAGGCAATGTCGATAAACGCCTGTTCTTCCGCCTGGCCCTGCCCGGTGCCCTGGGCGGCGCGGTGGGCGCCTATGTGCTGACCCAGCTGCCGGGCGACATCATCCGCCCGCTCATCTACCTGTACCTGCTGGTGCTGGCCATCCTCATCCTGGCACGTGCGGCCGGGCGCTGGATGCCCAACGGCGAGATCCGCCGGGTTCCGGTGCTGGGCTTCTTCGCCGGCTTGCTGGACGCCAGCGGCGGCGGTGGCTGGGGCCCGGTGGCCACCTCCACCCTGCTGGCCCGCGGCGGCCAGGCGCGCACCACCATCGGCACGGTCAACGCCGCCGAGTTCGTGGTGACGGTGACCATTTCGGCCACCTTCCTGCTGTCGATGGGCCTGCAGCACCTGCAGATCGTCGCCGGCCTGTTGATCGGCGGCATGATGGCCGCGCCGGTGGCGGCGATCCTGGTCAAGCGGGTGAAGGAACGCTGGGTGCTGGTGGCGGTGGGCGTGCTGGTGCTGGGCATCAGCCTGTTCCAGATCGGCCACGCGCTGGGCGGTTATCTGGGGCGCTGACGGCCCGCGCCTGTTCCGGTAGCGCCGGGCCATGCCCGGCGGCTCTTCGTGAAAAGCAGTCGAGCATGGCTCGACTCTACAACAGACGCCGGTCAGGCCTTGTCGCCGCCGCGGTCGACGCAGCCCCAGTTGAGGATGCGGGTACCGGCCGGAAGCACGCTGCGGAAGAAGTCGACCTTGGAGCGCTTCGGGTTCACCACCACCGGCGCCTTGGCGGCCAGCAGCAGCGGCAGGTCGGCGGTGCTGTCCGAATAGGCGATGTCGATGTCGCCATAGCCGCGCTCGCGCAGCATGCGCATCTTCTCTTCGTTGTGGCAGTGTCGGGTCGGGCCGACCCCGCCCAGGCGCGGGCCCACTTCAGTGCCGATCACCGGCACATCCTGGTGGGCCACGAAGGCCAGAATGGCACGGGCCAGCTCCGGCGGTGCGCCGGTGGCCACCACCACCCGGTCGCCCTTGGCGCGGTGCGCGGCGAATACTTCCAGCGCCTGCGGCAGCAGCTTGGCGCGCATCTGCTGCTCGTTGCGGATCACGTAGGCGTCGATCACCCGGTTGAACTCGCGCGCCCGGTGCAGGCCGAAGCTGCCGATCCACACGTAGACCGAAATGCCGGTACGGCGGGTCGGCAGCATCGCCACCAGCGGCCCGGCGATCGGCGTGACCAGCAGCGCGGCCAGCATGCGCAGCGGATTGCGCTTGATCAGCGAGGCGAACAGGTGGGTGCCCGAATCACCGTCGTAGAGAGTGTGGTCGAAGTCGAAAACGACCAGCGGCGCATCCTCGCGCGGCGTTGGATAGTGCGTTGTCATGCCCCGAAGAATAGCTGACGCAGACCCTCACCCGGTTCTTCCACGCGCATGAAGGCCTCGCCCACCAGGAACGCATGGATGCCGGCGTCGCGCATCAGGGCCACGTCCTGCGGGCCCAGGATGCCGCTCTCGGTCACCAGCAGGCGGTCGCGCGGCACCGCCTTCTGCATGTCCAGGGTGGTCTGCAGCGAGACCTCGAAGGTGCGCAGGTTGCGGTTGTTGATGCCGATCATCGGCGCCGGCACCTGCAGCGCGCGCTCCAGCTCGTCAATGTCATGCACTTCCACCAGCACGTCCATGCCCAGCGACAGCGCCAGTTCGGACAGGGTGGCCAGCTGGGTGTCGTCCAGCGCGGCCACGATCAGCAGGATGCAGTCGGCGCCCAGCACGCGGGCCTCGTACACCTGGTAGGCGTCGATCACGAAGTCCTTGCGCAGCACCGGCAGCGTGCAGGCTTCGCGGGCCTGCTGCAGGTAGGCATCGGCGCCCTGGAAGAAGTCCACGTCGGTCAGCACCGACAGGCAGCTGGCGCCGCCGAACTCGTAGCTGACGGCGATATCGGCCGGGCGGAAGTCGGGGCGGATCACGCCCTTGGACGGGCTGGCCTTCTTCACCTCGGCAATCACCGCCGGGTCGCCGTTGGCCACCGCCGCCTGCAGCGCGCGCACGAAGCCGCGCACCGGGGGGGCACTGGCCACGGCCGCCTGCAGCGCCTCCAGCGGGCGCTGGGCGCGGCGCTGGGCCACTTCTTCGGCCTTGCGGGCCAGGATCGTCTGCAGGATGTCGCTCATCGTCGTCGCTTCGGTACTGGGGCGGTGAGGACGGCCATTATCGGCCATCGGGTGGGTCAGGCTGAACCGCGCGCTCAGGCAACCAGCGCGCGGGTGGTGTCAACGTACTGCTGCAGGCGCTGGCGGGCACTGCCGTCGGCGATGGCGGCACGGGCACGGGCCAGGCCGTCGCCGATGTCGCTGGCCACGCCGGCCACGTACAGCGCTGCGCCGGCATTGAGCGCGACGATGTCCAGCGCCGGGCCGGCCTGGTTGTCCAGCACCGCGCGCAGCATCTGGATCGACTGCTCCGGGCTGTCCACGCGCAGGTTGCGGCTGGCCGACATGGCAATGCCGAAGTCTTCGGGGTGGATCTCGTATTCGCGCACCTTGCCGTCGCGCAGCTCGCCCACCAGGGTGCCGGCGCCCAGCGAGATCTCGTCCATGTTGTCGCGGCCCCAGACCACCATGGCGCGCTCGGTGCCCAGCTCGCGCAGCACGCGCGCCTGGATACCCACCAGATCGGGATGGAACACGCCCATCAGCACCGACGGTGCGCTGGCCGGGTTGGTCAGCGGGCCGAGGATGTTGAAGATGGTGCGCACGCCCATCTCGCGGCGGACCGGCGCGACCACCTTCATCGACGGGTGATGGATCGGCGCGAACATGAAGCCGATGCCGGTCTGCTCGATCGCCGCGGCCACCTGTGCCGGCTGCAGTTCGATGGCCGCGCCCAGCGCTTCCACCGCATCGGCGCTGCCGGATTTGGACGACACGCTGCGGTTGCCGTGCTTGGCCACGCGCGCGCCGGCGGCGGCCGCCACGAACATCGCGCAGGTGGAAATGTTGAAGGTGTGAGAACCATCGCCACCGGTGCCGACGATGTCGACCAGGTGGGTGGTATCGGCCACCGGCACCGCCAGCGCGAATTCGCGCATGACCGTGGCGGCCGCAGCGATCTCGTCGATGGTTTCCTTCTTCACCCGCAGGCCGGTGAGGATGGCGGCGGTCATCATCGGCGAAACATCGCCGCGCATGATCTGCCGCATCAGGTCGACCATTTCGTCGAAGAAGATCTCGCGGTGTTCGATGGTGCGTTGCAGGGCTTCCTGGGGGGAGAAGCTCATCGGAATGCTCCTTGGATCAGGCCGCCGGGCGCTGCAGGAAATTGCGCAGCAGGGCGTGGCCGTGTTCGGTGAGGATGGATTCGGGGTGGAACTGCACGCCTTCCACCGGGAACTGGCGATGGCGCAGGCCCATGATCTCTTCGATCGAGCCGTCCTCGTTCTCGGTCCAGGCGGTTACTTCCAGCGCGTCGGGCAGGCTGGTCTTGTCCACCACCAGCGAGTGGTAGCGGGTGGCCTGGTAGCGGTCCGGCAGGCCGGCGAACACGCCCTTGCCTTCATGGCGGATGGGCGAGGTCTTGCCGTGCATGATGTTGCCGGCGCGGATGACCGTGCCGCCGTAGACCTGGCCGATGCTCTGGTGGCCCAGGCACACACCGAGGATCGGCGTGGTCGGGCCCAGCCGCTGGATCAGCTCCAGCGACACGCCTGCTTCATTGGGCGTGCACGGGCCGGGCGAAATGACGATGCGCTCGGGTTTCTGCGCGGCGATCTCGTCCACGCTCATCGCATCGTTGCGCACCACCTTCACTTCGGCACCCAGCGTCTGCAGGTACTGCACGAGGTTGTAGGTGAAGCTGTCGTAGTTGTCGATCATCCACAACATGGTCAGGTTCCGTCGCTTATCAGGAAAATGGCGTACACGTTTTCGGTGTAGGTGATGGGGCCGGCTTCGATGGATTCGCGCGTACCAGGCTCAGGCGCTGCGGCGTAGCCGTGACTGCCGGTTACCGAGATCCGGTCCAGGTTCTGGCCATCCTCGTCCAGCTGGGGCCACTGCCCGGCCTGGATGCCATAGGCGAAATCCGGTGCCACATCGGAAATGCTGTACAGGCCGCGCAGCGACGTTCCATAGGCCTTGGCCAGGCCCTGCGCCGATTCACGGGTCTGGGCCGCCGCTTCAGTCTTCAGCTCGCGGCGCAGTGCGACCTCACCGGAGTAGGTCGGGGCGACGCTGCTGACCTGCACATGCTCATTCGCTTTCAGCGCGGCCAGCACGTCCTGCATCTGCTTCACGCTGGCAAAGCTGGCACGCAGCTGGCGCGAAACGCGGGTACCAATGAACACCTGCCGGCTGTCCTCATAGCGCGTGGCGGGGCCGATGCGCAGGTTGTCCGCGCGCACGCTTCCGTCCACCGCCTTGTGCTGCTTGAACAGCGCCAGCGCGCGCGCCACGTTGTCCTGCACGCGGCGGCGCGCCGCATCGGCGTCCATATCGGTCTCTTCGATGTTCAACTGCAGGCCGAAGCGGTCGGGCATCACCGTGCGGGTGCCCTGCCCCTTCACCAGCAGATGCGGCTGCGAGGGAATGGTGTTGGCCTGCGCCCACGCGGACGGGGCCATCGTGGCCAGCAGCGACGACCACAGCAATGCGCTCAGCAGCTTCATGCGGTACTCCTTGTCTTGGGTGGGAACAGCGGAAGGTGCCGCGGCGCAGGCCACGGCACGGGGAAACTCACAGGCCCTTGGCGGCCTGGGCGACGGCGCGGAACAGCGCACGGCCCTTGTTCATCGTCTCGTCCCATTCCTTGTCCGGGTCCGAGTCGTAGACGATGCCGGCGCCGGCCTGCACGTACAGGCGGCCATCCTTGATGACCGCAGTGCGGATTGCGATCGCGGTATCGGCATCGCCGTGCCAGCCGATGTAGCCGATGCTGCCGGCGTAGACGTTGCGCTTGATCGGTTCCAGTTCGCGGATCACTTCCAGCGCGCGGATCTTCGGCGCGCCGCTGACCGTACCGGCCGGGAAGGTGGCACGCAGCACGTCGGCGTAGCTCAGGCCCGGCTGCAGCTGGCCGGTCACTTCGCTGACGATGTGCATGACGTGGCTGTAGCGCTCGATCACGAACTGCTCGCCTACTTCCACGGTGCCGGCCTTGGACACGCGACCGGCATCATTGCGGCCCAGGTCGATCAGCATCAGGTGCTCGGCGCGCTCCTTCGGATCAGCCAGCAGCTCGGCTTCCAACGCCAGGTCCTGTTCGACGGTGGCGCCGCGCGGGCGGGTGCCGGCGATCGGGCGCACGGTCACTTCGCCATCCTGCAGGCGCACCAGGATTTCCGGCGACGAACCGACCACCTGCAGGTCGCCCACATCCAGGAAATACATGTACGGCGACGGGTTCAGCGCACGCAGCGCGCGGTACACATCCACCGGGCGCGCCTTGAACGGCACGCTCAGGCGCTGGCTCAGCACCACCTGGAAGATGTCACCGGCGCGGATATATTCCTTGCTGCGCTGGACCGCATCGACGAAGCCTTCGCGGGTGAAACCGGAAACGAAATCGGATTCGTCCAGCACATCGCTGTTCAGCGGTGCCGGATAGCCCGCGCCCGGTGCGCGCAGCTTGGCGGTCAGCGCATCCAGGCGCGCCTGCGCCTGCTCGAACGCGCCGTCGACCCGCGGGTCGGCGTGCACGATCAGGTACAGCCGGCCCTTCAGGTTGTCGAACACCGCCAGTTCGTTGGAATCCAGCAGCAGGATGTCCGGCGTGCCCAGCTCATCACGGCCGGCCGGCGGGGCCAGGCGCGGTTCGATGTAGCCGATGCACTCGAAGCCGAACCAGCCGACCAGACCACCGGTGAAGCCCGGCAGGCCGTCCAGCTTGGGCACCGAGTGGGCGCTGCGCAGCGCCTCGACCTCGGCGAAGGGGTCGGCCACCTCGCGGGTATCCACCACCTGGCCATCCTCGCGCACGGTCAGGGTGTGGCCGTGGAAGGCGTACACGCGGCGTGCCGGCAGGCCGATGATCGAGTAACGACCAAAGCGCTCGCCGCCTTCGACGGATTCAAACAGGTAGGTATTGGGGCCGTCGGCGAGCTTCAGATAGACCGAAAGCGGCGTGTCCAGGTCGGACAGCACTTCGCGGACAACGGGGATATGGGTGTGGCCTTCAGCGGCCTGCTGCTGAAACTGAGCGTGCGAGTTCAAGACGACTTTCCTTCCGGGACACAGCGTTATGGGGGCGGACGACGGCAACGGGCCACCATCGCCACCAACGGCGTGCGGAAGAAAGGGTATGCGGGGTCGTCAGGCTGGACACCCGTTGACTGTAACGCAGGTTCGGCGGCAGGGAAACCCTGCGGCCCTAGCCCATGCGTCGCGCATGCTCCTGCGACTCCTGCACCTGCTGCTGGGCCAGACCGGCCTCCACAGACGCGGACCGGCTGGCCGTGACGGCATCCACCTGGGCCGTGCTGACGCTGAGGGGCTGGGCCATGCCCTGGGCTACCTCCACATGGGCATGGCGTCGGTGCGGGGCATTGAGGTCGGCGGTATCGACGGCGAAGGCTCGGGCGCGGTCGTCGCTGAGGACCACATGGGAAATGGTCTCGAGCCCTTCGCGCTTGGCCTGGGCCGCCAGCGCGCCGGCCAGCTGGTCGCTGTGCAGGTCGGGCACGCGGTTGTGGGCCCGGTCCAGGGCGTGGACGCCGGACTGGGCGCCGAGGAACAGCGGATTGGCCACATGGGAGGGATGATCGATGCTGATCGCCTGCGTGCTGGGTCCCGTGGCCCGGCCACCTGCGGCAGGCACGATGCCGGGCTGTTGCTCGATCAGCTTGCGCGCGGCGGCCTCCTGCGTGCTCAGCGCGGAATCCAGGCTGGGGATCACGGTCGGGTCCATGCCATGGCGGGCGGTCGCCTCGCCGAAGGCTGCCCCGATGCCACGGACCACGCGAGCGGACTGGTCCAGGTTGTGCAGCTTCACCGCGACCATTGGCAGGTTTCCGCTGGGCAGATGCGTGGCGGCGGCCGCCTCAAGGCCAGCTTTTGCCCCGCCCACCGTGGCGAGGGCGACCGGTGCGGTCGCGGTAATGCCCTTCACGTGGGATGCCACAAGATCGTAGCCACGTTCGACATGGGCACCGGCCGTGGCAAAGCCGTTCTGCAGCTTGCCCGCCACCCATTGCCCATCGTGGTTGATGGCGGTGGCCACGCGCTCGCCCGTCGCGCGAGCGCCCGCAGCGTCGGCATGGGCCTGCGTGGTCGCGTGCTGCGCACGTTGCTCGCCGAGATCACGAACGGCGTCGCCCTGCCGGGCCAGTTTGTCGGCCACGTTGTCCATGCCCACGCTGCCCGCTACCCACGACAACGCGGACAGCCCACGGGCGCCGGCCTGCGACTGCACGCGATGCACCGTGGCTTCGATGCTGCCGGTCAGTTCACGCCCGGAAGCAATCACCGTGCTTGCCGCGCGCGTCCCCACCTGCAGGCTGGCCGAGCCCATGTTCACCACCTGGCCGATGGCCATGCCTTCGGTCTTCAGCACACGCTCGACGCCATCACCGGTTCTGTCCAGCACATGGGCAGTGGCAGCGCCGGCCCTTTCCACCTGCTCGCCGATCAAGCGACCGTTGCGCATACCATGTGCCGTGGCGTGCAGCACGGTGGACAGCGGGCCCGCCAGTTCCGCCACCTGGCTGGGCGCGGCCACCTGCGGTCGATCAATCAGCGCGCCCTGCGCATCGCGCGTCTTTGGCTCCAGCAGCAGTTCAAGACGCCCCGCCGCAAGCGGAATATCACGCAGCGCCTGCTGACCTGGCTGGGTCGCCAGCTGTTCGATGAACTGTGCAGCGGCGGTCTGCGCGCCCGGCGGCAGACTCTCGCGCAGCTGCTCACCGACAACCTTCTGCATGACCGGGTCCTTCAGCACCATGCCCAGCTCGTTGGCGAGCACACCATAGCCGCGGCGCTGATGCTCGCTCAGGCGGTGCATGCCGTTCTGCACATCGTTCAGCACCTCACCCGTGGTCTGGTAGGTGTGCACGGTCTGCCCGGTGTCGAACGTCGGCAGGCCGTTATCCTTGGCGTAACGCGATGCGGTTGCCGGATGCAGGCCAGCGGCGTTGAAGGTCGTAGCGCGCGCGCCGGTGACGGCGGAAGCGGCGGAGGCCATGCCACCGCCGAGAGAGTGGCCGGCTATTTCGAAGCCGCCGGAGCTTCGACTATTGACCAACGATGCAAGCGTCATCGCTCGATCGTAGTAATCGCTGCGCATTCCGATGCCCTGCATTCCATTGTTCAGGAAGTCCTCGCCTAGAGACTCCCTGTGACCCGCTGGCACCGAGGGATCGATGATCTCGCCGGTTGAACCCTTGTAGACAAGTACAGGCTTTGCATCCTGCCCCAGCACCCTCTTGTCTGGCAGATAGATCTCTGCGCGAAAGCCTGACTGTGTGGGTTGGAGATGACGCTGCAACTCGTCGTCCGTCATGTTGATTCCCGCAGCCCGAAGTGCCGCAGGGTCTGTGCTCGCGCGCGTCCACCCTGCCGGCGGCTCACCGTCGTGCTTGGCTGCCCGATAGACATCGGCTGCCAAGCCGGACATTTCCCGGGAGTGGTAAGTCTCCTTGAGGCGATCTGCCTCTTCTTCGTGACCACTGTCGCGCAACTGCTTGACCAGCATATTCTGCTGTTGAACTTGGCGAGCACGCGACTCGATGTCGGAATCATTCATGGCAAACTCCATTGCGCTTTCGCGGGCTCAACGCAGAGCCAACGTTGCTTATCCAGCATGGGCGCATCTGATAGTGTCACGCCATCACGGCCAAATATTTCAGAGCGACGATGCGCGTCCGACTTCACAATATGATGGCTAGAGCGCTAACAAGCGCGACTCTTGTCACACTTTTACTCATCACTGGATGCGCCGTTTCATCCACACACGGTGCTGATGAGTTCTTTGAAGGACAGCCACTGCAGTTGGCGATCGCGTCCGAGCAGGGCGATGCAGAGACGATACGGCGCCTCATCAAGGACGAAGGGGTCGATCCGGACCACACGTTTTCGTCACGCGACGGGATTCCACTGATTGCATGGCCGCTCCGCGCAAAGAATCTGCAGGGTCTTCAGCTGCTCCTGGAGAATGGTGCAGATCCAAACGCACGCGTCGTCAGAAAGATGAATGGGCAAGAGATCCATTTCAACAACGCTCTGGTGTATGCGGCAAAGATGGACGACCCCCGCTTCCTCGAGGCTTTGCTCAAGCACGGAGGAGATCCGAATACGCGCAACTCCAACCATGAAACGCTGATGTATCAGGCATTCATCAGCGGCAATCAATGGAAGAATATCCAGCTTCTGGTTGAGAACGGGGCTCGCGTCAACGAACCAAACCTAGGCAAGAACGACACCGTTCTTAGCCTCTACACAGGCAGAGGCGGGTTTGATTACGCCTACTGGTTGCTGGAACATGGAGCGGACCCGACAATTTCCCTGCCCCCCATCGAAGGAACCACCCAATCGCCCCGACAGGTGATGGTCGAGGACATCTACTGGGAAATCACCACGCCCGACAACCTGCCGTGGCAGAAGAAGTGCCAGCAATGGTTGGCTGAGCGCAACATCCCGCGCCCTCCAATGCCAGAGCACATCCGCAGGAAGCGCGAGGCCTTCAAGTTCCCGAGCAAGGAAGAAGATATTCCGCTCCTGTAGGGAGATCGGACATGGACTGTCACCTGCTCCGCCTCACCGTTTCACTCCTGATCTTGGCCGCAGCACTCGCGATGCTCCCGGGGTGCTCGCCCCAGTCGATGCATGGCGCTGAGGGCTACTTTGATGGCAAGGCTTTACAGCTGGCGATTGCCGCCGAAGGCGGCGACTCCGATGCCATACGTCACCTTGTCGAAGACGAGGGCGTCGACCCGGACAGAACGTTTTCATCGCGCGACGGAATTCCCCTGATCGCGTGGCCGCTGCGAGCCCGCAGCATCGAGGGACTGAAAGCCCTGCTCGATGTCGGTGCAGACCCCAACGCCCGCGAGTCCAAGCAGATGAACGGGCAGTTGATCAACTTCGACAACGCGATGGTCTACGCTGCGAAGATGGACGACGCGCGCTATCTGGATCTTCTGCTTAAGCATGGCGGAAATCCCGATACGCGCAACGTCAACAATGAGACGCTTCTCTACCAGGCGTTCATCAGCGGAAATCAATGGAAGAATGTCCAGACGCTGGTGAAAAACGGCGCAGATGTAAATGAATCCAATCGCCGCAGCTTGGGCGACGACACCGTCCTGAGCTGGTACACAGGAAGAGGTGGATTCGACTATGCCTACTGGCTGCTGGAGCACGGTGCAGATCCCACCATCTCCCAACCTGTACAGGAAGGATCGGGCAAGACTGCCCGTCAGCTGATGGTCGAAGACATCTACTGGGAAATCACCACGCCCGACAACCTGCCGTGGCAGAAGAAGTGCCAGCAATGGTTGGCTGACCGCAACATCCCACGCCCGCCGATGCCCGAGCACATTCGCAGAAAGCGGGAGGCCTTCAAGTTCCCCAGCCGGGAAGAAGACATCCCGCTGCTGTAGCCCGTAGCTCAAGCCCCGGAAAGCAGCTCGCAGCCAGTCGGCAGGTGCATGCGCACCCGGCCCGGCACGCAGTCGATACGGAAACGGCGGGCCTGCACCGGCTCGCCGTCCAGGTTCAAGGTCAGCGCCTGCGGGGCCTCGATCTGCAACCACGGCAACTGCGCGCGCGTTGCCACGCGCTCCAGCGCGGCTTCCTTGCCACCGGTCAGCATCTGGCCAATCGTGGCGGCCACCTCGCCTTCCAGTTCGGGCACCACGGTCACGTCCAGCAGGCCATCATCGATCAGTGCCTGCGGGCACAGCTGCTGGCCGCCACCGGCCTGGCGGCCGTTGCCGATGCCCAGGGCGATGAAGCCGCCTTCCCATGCGAAATCCGGGCCGGACAGGCGCGCGGTGATCGGCTCGATGCGGCCCAGTTTGGCGATGCCGGTGATGACGTAGGCCAGCCCGCCCAGCATTTTTTTCAGGCCTGCATCGGTTTCCACGGTCACCTGGGTGCCGAAGCCGCCGCTGGCCAGGTTGGCGCACCACCAGGTCCGCCCGTCGGCGTCCACGCGCAGCAGGTCCACAGCGCGCGCGACGGCCTGCCCGATCAATGCAAAGGCCTGCTGGGGTTCGGTGGGAATGCCGGCGGAAGTGGCGAAATCATTGGCCGTGCCCATCGGCACCAGCGCCAGCGAGGGCAGCGCCTCGGCCGGTTCATCGCGGTGGGCCAGGGTTTCGGCCACGGCGCTGAGCGTGCCATCGCCGCCGGCGGCCACGATCACGTCCACGCCATGGTCGATGGCTTCGGCCACGTAACGCTCGGCGTCACCCTCTTCCCAGGTCACCCGCACTTCCAGCTGTACGCCCTGCTGCCGCCAATGGCCGACGGCACTGCGCAGGTCGTCGTCGCCTGCGGATTTGCCGTTGAGGATCAGGCGCCAGCGCGGGGTGGTCATGCAGTGCTTCCGGGAGTGGGGTGGCACAGGCTAGCAACGCCGCGTTTGCCCGCGGTGAATGTCATTCAGGTGTCATGGATGGCCCGGAGAATGGAAGGCCATAGCAGGGATGATGGATGGAGGCAGGATCAGCCTCCCACGCATGCAGCGAAGCCGCGCCGGGGATTGGCGCGGCTTTTTTTTGCAAGGGCAGTGCGAACCAAGGTTCGCACCTACCGGGTTGCGGTTCGCACCCTCCGGGTGGCGGGTCGCACCTACCGGGTTGCGGTTCGCACCCACCGGGTGGCGGGTCGCACCTACCGGGTTGGATTTCGTGCGAACCGAGGTTCGCACCTACCTGAAGCCTCAACCGTTGGCGAAATCGTGCAGGGCCTGGCCCTGCAGCCGGTACACGGTCCATTCGTTCTGCGGCTTTGCGCCGGCGGCGGTGTAGAACGCGATGGCCGGGGTGTTCCAGTCCAGCACCGACCATTCGAAACGACCGCAGCCTTCGGCCACGGCCTGGCGCGCGATGTACTTCAGCAGTGCCTTGCCGGCACCGCCACCGCGCTTTTCCGGGCTGATGTACAGGTCTTCCAGGTAGATGCCCTTGCGGCCCAGCCAGGTGGAATAGTTGTAGAAGTACACCGCATAGCCAATGGCTTCGCCGTCGGCTTCGCAGATCAGCGCGCGGGCGCTGGCATCGGCGCCGAACAGGCTCTCGGCAATGCCGATCTCATCGGTCTGCACCGCGTGCTCGGCCTTCTCGTAGATGGCCAGTTCGCGGATGAAACGCAGGATCAGGCCGGCATCGGCCACGGTGGCCGCGCGGATGTTCAACACGGCCGCCGTGCCCATGGTTCAGCCCCGCGCTGCAGCGACGTTGGCGCGCATCTGCGCGATCACGTCCTGGTAGCTGGTCTTGGCGTTGAAGATGGCCGAACCGGCAACGAAGGTGTCCGCACCGGCAGCGGCGATCGCACCGATGTTGTCGGCCTTCACGCCACCGTCGATCTCCAGGCGGATGTCCTTGCCGCTGGCATCGATCTTCTGGCGCACCACGCGCAGCTTGTCCAGCGCCGAGGGAATGAAGGCCTGGCCGCCGAAGCCCGGGTTGACCGACATCAGCAGCACCAGGTCCAGGTCATCCAGCACCCAGTCCAGGATGTCCACCGGGGTAGCGGGGTTCAGCACGATGCCCGGCTTGCAGCCCAGCGAGCGGATCAGCTGGATGGTGCGGTGCACGTGCCGGCTCGCTTCCGGGTGGAAGCTGATGTAGGTGGCACCGGCCTCGGCGAAATCGGGAATGATGCGGTCCACCGGCTCGACCATCAGGTGCACGTCGATCGGCGCGGTGACGCCGTGCTTGCGCAGCGCCTGGCAGACCATCGGGCCGATGGTCAGGTTCGGCACGTAGTGGTTGTCCATCACATCGAAATGGACCCAGTCCGCACCGGCGGCCAGGACGTTGTCCACTTCCTCGCCCAGGCGGGCGAAATCGGCGGACAGGATGGACGGGGCGATGAGGCAGTTGGACATGGCCGGGGCCTTGGGCACGAGGGGAAAGGGGTTCAGCGCTTGCGCAGGGTCTTGATGCGGTCGTAGGCGGCATTGATGCGCCGCGACTTCTGTTCAGCCTGCTGCTGCAGCTCGGGGGCGGCGCCACCCAGCTTGTCGGGGTGGTACTGGGAAATCAGCTTGCGGTAGGCGCGCTCGATCTCGGCGTCGGTGGCCTCGGAGGTCAGCCCCAGCTCCCGGTACGGGTTTTCCTTGTTCAGGCGGAACCAGTCGCTGTCGAAGGCGTGGCCCAGCAGCAGGCCCACCACCGCCCCGAACAGCGGATTGGGCCGGAACAGCAGGGCCCCGGCGATGAATCCGAGCAGTTTTCCGTACCAGCGCATGGCGTTCCGGGGGTGACCGACGAAATGGACGATCATTTTACGTCACAGCGGGCCCGGACCGCTTTACACTAGGCCGCCCGCTGGTCAGCGGGCCCGCCGGGTCCGTTGGGCAGCCGTATCGACAAAGCCCCAGGAGTGCCCGTGCCGACCACGCTGTTGCAATCCGATCTCCCCGGCCTGCCCTTGCGCCATCGCGGCAAGGTGCGTGATGTGTTCGATATTCCGCGCGAGCGGCTGCCGGCAGGGACCCCGCCGGGCGATTACCTGCTGATGGTGGCCACCGATCGCCTGTCGGCGTTCGACGTGGTGCTGCCCGACCCGATTCCGGGCAAGGGCGAGATGCTCTGCCAGGTGTCCAATTTCTGGTTCGCCAAGACCGCCCACCTGATGCCCAACCACCTGACCGGCATCGATGTGGCCAGCGTGCTGCCCGAGGGCGTGGACCCGGCCCTGTATGCCAAGCGCGCGGTGGTGACCCGCAAGCTGAAGCCGGTGCCGGTGGAAGCGATCGCCCGCGGCTACCTGATCGGCAGCGGCTGGAAGGACTACCAGCGCACCGGCAAGGTGAGCGGCATCGACCTGCCCGACGGCCTGCGCCAGGCCGAGCAGCTGCCCGAACCGATCTTCACCCCCTCGACCAAGGCCGCCGTGGGCGACCATGACGAGAACATCGATTTCGATGCGATGGTCAAGCAGGTGGGTGCGGACCTGGCCGAGCGCGTGCGCGATGCCACCCTGCGCATCTACAAGTTCGCCGCCGATTACGCCCGCGAGCGCGGCATCATCCTGGCCGATACCAAGTTCGAGTTCGGTACCGATGCCGATGGCCGTCTGTACATCATGGACGAGATGCTGACCCCGGATTCGTCGCGTTACTGGCCGGCGGACGAGTACGAAGTGGGCACCAGCCCGCCGAGCTACGACAAGCAGTTCGTGCGCGATTACCTGGAGACGCTGGACTGGGGCAAGACCGCCCCGGGCCCGACCATCCCGGCCGAGATCATCGAGCGCACCCGCGCAAAGTACGCCGAGGCGCTGCAGCGCCTGGCCGGCATCAGCGTCGACTGATGCCCCTGCGCCCCCGGCCCGCGCGGCTGGGGGCGTGGAATGCGGTCGATGAATTGGACCCGGTAGAGTCGACCGTTGGTCGACTGCTCTCCGTTCAGATCGAGAAAATCGCCGCGCTGCGCGCGATAGTCGACCAACGGTCGACTCTACCCCGTCGTTTCCACACAGTCGGCCCCACCCGGTCGCCCCCACCATTCGACGCCCCCCATCACCGCGCGGCGCTGCGGGAGTATGCTGGCCGCATGCAGACCACCACCCAGCTTGCACGCCCCGTCGATCGCTACTTCGCCAGCTATTCCGACGACCACCAGAACCCGATCAACCAGGCCATCCACGTGGTGGCGGTGCCGGCCATCCTGTGGTCGGTGGTGGCCCTGCTGTGGTGCGTGCCGCCGCTGATCACCTGGTTC
Source organism: Stenotrophomonas sp. ZAC14D2_NAIMI4_6 (assembly GCF_003086875.1). Classification (NCBI taxonomy): domain Bacteria; kingdom Pseudomonadati; phylum Pseudomonadota; class Gammaproteobacteria; order Lysobacterales; family Lysobacteraceae; genus Stenotrophomonas; species Stenotrophomonas sp. ZAC14D2_NAIMI4_6. Next base: position 4,043,210 of record NZ_CP025996.1, read on the forward strand.
CAGTACGGCATCTGGGCGGCGTTTGCGATGTTCAGCGCCTGGTGCTTCTACAACAAGCTGTCGCGCCCGCTGGGCATCGGCATGCTCATCCAGTTCTTCGTGTTCGGCTGCCTGTGCCGCCTGCTGGAAGCCGAAATCGGCCTGCATGCGTTGCGCTGGCTGGCGATAGGCGTGTTCGTGGTGGCCTGGATCGCCCAGTTCATCGGCCACAAGTTCGAGGGCCGCAAGCCCAGCTTCCTGACCGATCTGACCTACCTGCTGATCGGCCCGGCATGGGTAATGGCCAAGCTGTACCGCAAGCTGGACTGGCGCTACTGAGCGCCGGGCGGCTTTCCTGAACGGGGCCGCGCGCTCACTGTGGCTGTACGCCGTGCCTGCCACGCTGCCGGCCAGGCCGTGGCTGAACCCATCCGTTGCCGACCCACGTGAACCCTCAGCCCCTGTGGTGCAGGGCCTGCGCCCTTCCGTGCGCGGGCGTAGGGGCCGATTCGGCAAAGCCGCCACACGTACCCGGCAAGGCCGCAAACGCCCCCTATTGCACCGCAAAAAACATGAATACCGCACGTTACATGCTGTTTGTCGCCGTTACATGGGTTTCGGCGACATTTGACTGACTGTTAGACTCACTGACCTGCTCGTGAATCATGGATTCCCTGCATGCTCCCCAGCCTGCCCCTGCTGCTGGCCCTGCCGTTCCTGATGGCAGCGGCCGTTGCCGCCTTCCCCCGTAGTTCGCGCACCACTGCTGCCTGGCTGGCGGCGCTGGCGCCGTTGGGCGGGCTGGCCATTCTTGGCTGGCTGACCCCAGCGGTGATGGATGGCCAGGTGGTGCGCAGCGTGGTGCCCTGGCTGCCGCAGATCGGGCTGGACTTCGCCCTGCGCCTGGATGGGCTGGCCTGGATGTTCGCCGGCATGGTGCTGGGCATCGGCGCGCTGGTGGTGCTGTATGCGCGCTATTACCTGAGCAGCCAGGACAACGCCCACCGCTTCTACTGCTACCTGCTGCTGTTCATGGGCGCCATGCTGGGCATGGTGATCTCCGGCAACCTGCTGTTGCTGATGATCTTCTGGGAAATGACCAGCATCAGCTCGTTCCTGCTGATCGGTTTCTGGTCACACCGGCAGGACGCCCGCGAGGGCGCGCGCATGGCGCTGGTGATCACCGGTGGCGGTGGCCTGGCCCTGCTCGGTGGCGTGCTGCTGATCGGCCGCATCGTCGGCAGCTTCGACCTGGACGTGGTGCTGGCCGCCGGCGAGCAGATCCGCGCCAGTGCGCTGTACCCGTATGCGCTGTTCCTGGTGCTGGCCGGCATCTTCACCAAGAGCGCGCAGTTCCCGTTCCATTTCTGGCTGCCGCACGCGATGGCCGCCCCCACCCCGGTGTCGGCCTACCTGCATTCGGCCACCATGGTGAAGGCCGGCGTGTTCCTGCTGGCGCGCCTGCACCCGGCGCTGGCCGGCAGCGACCTGTTCTTCTACACGGTCAGTGGCATTGGTGCGCTCACCCTGCTGATCGGCGCCTGGAACGCGATCTTCCAGCACGACCTGAAGGGCCTGCTGGCCTATTCGACCATTTCCCACCTGGGCCTGATCACCCTGCTGTTCGGCCTGTCCACGCCGATGGCGGTGGTGGCCGGCGTGTTCCATATCCTGAACCACGCCACGTTCAAAGCGTCGTTGTTCATGGCCGCCGGCATCATCGACCACGAGACCGGCACCCGCGACATGCGCCGCCTGGGCGGCCTGCGCAGGTTGATGCCGTTCACCAGTGCGCTGGCCATCATCGCCTCGCTGGCGATGGCCGGCATTCCGCTGCTCAATGGCTTCCTGTCCAAGGAAATGCTGTTTGCCGAGGCACTCACCGCCGGTGGCCCGGGCACCATGCGCATGGCGGTGTCGATCGCCGCGCTGCTGGCCGGCGTGTTCGGCGTGGCCTACAGCCTGCGCTTCGTGCACGACACCTTCTTCGGCGATGGCCCGCACGACCTGGACCACGTGCCGCATGAGCCGCCGCGCTGGATGAAGGTGCCGGTGGAGATCCTGGTGGTGATCTGCGTGGCGGTGGGCATTGCCCCGGCGCTGACCATCGCCCCGGTGCTGCACGCCGGTGCGGCGGCGATCCTGGGCAGTGCCATGCCCGAGTACAGCCTGTCGGTCTGGCATGGGTTCAACCTGCCGCTGGCGATGAGCGCGGTGGGCGTGGTGGGCGGCGTGGCGCTGTACTTCGGCCTGCGCAGGCTGATCAACCTGCACGGCGTGCAGAACACCGCCACCGGCCGCAACGTCTTCCATGCGCAGCTGGATGCGCTTTCCGCGCTGGCCATGCGCCTGACCAACGGCATTGCCAACGGCAGCCTGCAGCGCATGCTGCTGGGCCTGGTGCTGGTGGCGGTGGTGGTGGGCGCGGCGCCGTTCGTGGCCAACCCGGGCTCGCCCAACTGGACCAAGCCGCAGCCCATTCCGCTGCTGGGCTGGGCGCTGTGGCTGGTGATGATGGGCTGCGCGGTGGCCACCCTGCGCATCTACAAGCAGCGCCTGCTGGCGGTACTGCTGGTGGGCGGCGTGGGCCTGATGGTCGCCCTGACCTTCGTGTTCCTGTCCGCACCGGACCTGGCCCTGACCCAGCTGCTGGTGGAGATGGTGACCCTGGTGCTGATGCTGCTGGGCATGAACTACCTGCCTGCACAATCCGGCCCCGAGCGGCCGCGCTGGCGCAAGCGCCGCGATGCGGTGATCGCCATCATCGCCGGTGCCGGCCTGGGTGCGCTGGCCTACACCGCCATGACCCTGCCGCCGAACACCATGGCCGGCGAAATGCTGGCGCGCTCGCTGCCCGAGGCCTACGGCCAGAATGTGGTGAACGTGATCCTGGTGGACTTCCGCGGCTTCGATACCTTCGGGGAGATCACCGTGTTCGGCATCGCCGCGCTGGTGGTGCACGCCCTGCTGCGGCGTACCCGCATGGCGCCGGAACAGATCATGCCCGGCCCGCCGATCAAGCTGCCGGTGCCGGCCGACCTGGCCCAGATCATGTTCCCGCTCACCCTGACGGTGTCGATCTTCCTGTTCCTGCGCGGCCACAACGCGCCCGGCGGCGGCTTCATCGCCGGCCTGGTGCTGGCGGTGCCGCTGCTGATCCAGTACGTGATCCAGGGCTCGGCGTCGGTGGAATCGCGCTTCGGCTTCGACTACATCCGCTGCATCGGCGCCGGCCTGCTGATCGCCCTGCTCAGCGGCTGCGCCTCGATGCTGTTCGGCGTGCCGTTCCTGACCAGCGGCCATGTCGACCTGCACCTACCGCTGATTGGCGAGGTGCCGCTGGCCAGCGCGATTGGTTTCGATATCGGCGTGTACCTGGTGGTGTTCGGCGGCGCCATGCTGATGCTGTCGATGATGGGCACGATCAAACCCTCGCGCACCCGCAGCGCGCGCAAGGGCGAGATCGATCTGCAACGCCGTTCGGCCCTGACCGGGGAGATGCACTGATGGAACTGGCCCTGGCCACCGCGATCGGCGTACTGACCGCCATCGGCATCTACCTGCTGCTGCGCGCGCGCAGCTTCGATGTGATCCTGGGCATGACCTTCCTGTCCTACGCCACCAACCTGCTGATCTTCGCCGGTGGTCGCGTGGTGCAGGGCAAGGCGCCGGTGCTGCAGGAAGGCATGGACAGCCACCTGGGCAACTACACCGACCCGCTGCCACAGGCGCTGGTGCTGACCGCCATCGTGATCGCCTTTGCGATGACCGCGGTCAGCATCGTGCTGGCCATGCGCAGCCGCAGCGACAACCACAGTGACCATGTGGACGCCCACGAACCGGACGACGACGCACCGCCGCGCCGGGGCGAGGACCAGGCATGAACCATCTGGTGATCCTGCCGATCCTGGTTCCGCTGCTGGGCGCTGCGCTGTCGCTGTTCGTCGAACACCGCCGCTATGGCCCGAAGGTGCAGCGCGCGGTGGCGTGGACTGCACTGGGCGCGCTGGCGCTGGTGGTGGGCCTGCTGTTTGCCGCCACCGCCGGCGGTGATATCCAGGTCTATCTGCTGGGCGACTGGCCGGCGCGGCTGGGCATTGCCCTGGTGGCCGACCGCCTGTCGGCGTGGATGCTGCTGACCACCCTGCTGCTGGCCATTCCCTGCCTGCTGCATGCGTGTTCGGGCTGGGACCGGCGCGCACCGCACTTCCATGCGCTGTTCCAGTTCCAGCTGGTGGGCCTGAACGGTGCGTTCCTGACCGGCGACATCTTCAATCTGTTCGTGTTCTTCGAGGTGATGCTGATCGCCTCCTACGGCCTGCTGCTGAGCGGCGGCCGCGGCCTGCGCATGCGCATCGGCCTGCATTACGTGGTGTTCAACGTCACCGCTTCCACCCTGTTCCTGATTGCCCTGGGCCTGCTGTACGCCTCGCTGGGCTCGCTGAACATGGCCGAGCTGTCGCAGCGCATCGCGCAGGTACCGCCGGCGCAGCTGACCCTGGTGAAGGCCACCATGGGCCTGTTGCTGCTGGTGTTCTGCGCCAAGGCCGCGCTGATGCCGCTGTACCTGTGGCTGCCCGAGGCCTATTCGCGCGCGCCGGCAGCGGTGGCCGCACTGTTTGCGATCATGACCAAGGTCGGCCTGTACGCGGTGCTGCGCATCCAGATGCTGTGGTTCGGTGAGGATGCCGGGGCGATGGCCGGCTACGGCCGCGACTGGCTGCTGTGGGCCGGCGTGGCCACCCTGGTGCTGGGCGGCCTGGGCGCACTGGCCGCCACCCGCCTGCGCGTGCTGATTTCCTACCTGGTGATCGTCTCGGCGGCCACCTTGTTCATTGCCTTCGCGGTGGGCACGCCGCGGGTGCTGTCCGCCGGCCTGTACTACCTGCCGCACAGCAGCTTCGTGGCCGCGGCACTGTTCCTGGTGGCCGATCTGATCCGGCGCCGCCGCGGCGGTGCCAGCGATCGCAAGGAAGTGGTGGCGCCGATGCCGGGCAAGGAAACGCCGGCGGTGCTGTTCCTGATCGGCGCGGTGTCGGTGGCCGGCCTGCCGCCGCTGTCCGGCTTCCTGGCCAAGGCCGCACTGCTGGCCGGCATGCCGGCGCAGTACACCGGCGTGGTGTGGACGGCGGTGCTGGTCAGCAGCCTGCTGGTCATCATGGGCCTGACCCGCGGTGGCATCCGCCTGTTCTGGCGCGTGCCGGCACCCGATCCTGCGCTGCCGCCGCCGCGCAAAGCGCCGCTGCGCCGCGTCGAGCTGTATGCCGCCTGCCTGCTGCTGGCCTATGGCATCGGCATGACCCTGGGCGCTGCCCCGCTGATGCGCCACACCGATGCCATCGCCGCGCAGCTGCTGCAACCGGGCGAGTACGTGCAGCAACTGCGTGCGACCACGCCGGAGATCCGCCAGCCATGAACGCACAGCGCTCGTTGTTCCGCCGCATCATCCCCTCGCCCGCCCTGAGCATCATGGTGGTGGCGTTCTGGGTGCTGATGTCCGACAGCTTCACCCTGGGCCAGATCGTGCTGGGCCTGGTGCTGGGCGTGGTGGTACCGCTGTTCGCCGCGCGCCTGGACCGCGAATTCGCCCGCATCGGCACGCTGCGGCCGGTGCCCAAGCTGCTGTTCGTCACCCTGTGGGACATCCTGGTGTCCAACATCCGGGTGGCGATCCAGGTGCTGGGGCCGGAAAAGAACATCCACCCCGGTTTCATCTGGTTGCCGCTGGACATCGCCAACATCCACGGCATCGCCGCGCTGACCAGCATGATCACCCTGACCCCCGGCACGGTGTCGGCTGCGTTGAGCGACGACCGCCGTTTCCTGCTGGTGCACGTGCTGCACCTGGACGACCCGCAGGAGCTGATCGACACGATCAAGCGCCGTTACGAAGCCCCGTTGATGGAGATCTTCCCATGACTGGATTCCAGATCATCCAGACCACCCTGGTGGTGTGCATGCACGTGGTCGGCCTGGCCATGCTGCTGGCTACCTGGCGCCTGCTGCGCGGGCCCACCGTGCCCGACCGCATCCTGGCGCTGGACACCCTGTCGGTGACCGCCATCGCAGAACTGATGCTGTTCGGCATGTACCTGAACTCGGCCATCTACTTCGAAGCGGCGCTGGTGATCGCCATGCTGGGCTTCGGCAGCACGGTGGTGCTGAGCAAGTTCGTGCTGCGGCGGGACATCGTCGAATGATCACCTTCATCCAGATCGCGCTGTCGGTGCTGCTGCTGTTCGGCTGCTTCTTCATCCTGGTGGGCGCGCTGGGGCTGGTGAAGCTGTCCACCTTCTTCAAGCGCCTGCATGCGCCGACCAAGGCCAGCACGCTGGGCGTGGGCTGCGTGCTGGTGTGTTCGGTGTGCTACCACATCTTCCTGGGCCAGGACCCGCAGCCGCGCGAGCTGCTGATTACCGTGTTCCTGTTCATCACCGCGCCGATCAGCGCGCACCTGATGGCCAAGGCCGCGCTGTCGCTGCTGATGGAAACCCGGCCCAGCCTGCCGGGCAACGAACGCGCCGCCGAAGAGCAGTTGCCGCCGCCGGAACCGGAGCGGGAAGAGGAAACCAGCGCGCGTTGAGGGTGGGTGCGGTAGGTGCCGACCCGTGGTCGGCACGGTTCGATGGTAGGTGCCGACCGTTGGTCGGCACGTGGGTAGAGTCGAGCTTGCTCGACTGAAGCGCGAAGATCAGTCGAGCAAGCTCGACTCTACAAATCGGTGTGCTGTTCATCACCGCGCCAATCAGCGCGCACCTGATGGCCAAGGCCGCGCTGTCGCGGCTGATGGAAACCCCCGCGCGTTGAGGGTGGGTGCGGTAGGTGCCGACCCGTGGTCGGCACGGTTCGATGGTAGGTGCCGACCGTTGGTCGGCACGTGGGTAGAGTCGAGCTTGCTCGACTGAAGCGCGAGGAGCAGTCGAGCAAGCTCGACTCTACGAAACCGCGGCGCTGTGCGTCCGTGCCGGCATTCAATCAGGCACTGGTCAAGGCGATTTCCAGGCCCACCCACGCCACGAACGCGCCCAGCAGGATCGCACCTTCCACGCGGCTGATCTTCAGGTCGCCGCGCAGCATCGGGTACAGCACCAGCGCGAAGGCCAGCAGCGCCGGCAATTCCAGGCGCACGAACGAGGCCGGCAGTGCCAGCGGCTGCAGCAGCCCCATCGCGCCGATCACCAGCAGCAGGTTCACCACGCTGGAACCCAGCACGTGGCCCAGCACCATGTCGCCGTGGCCACGACGCGCGGCGGCGATGGCTGCGGCCACCTCCGGCAGTGCGGTGCCGATTGCCACCGGCAGCAGGCCCACCAGCAACGGGGACCAGCCCAGGGCGGTGCCGAAGTCCGCCGCCGCACCGACCACCAGGCGCGCGCCCCAGTACAGTGTCAGCGCGGCGATCAGCACCCGCAGCACGTTCAACGGCAGACTGGTACGGCTGAGCGCCGACTCGGCGATGACCGCCTGCACCTCAGGGCCTTCCGAGCGCCCACGGCGCAGCAGCACGGCCTGCACGACGACGAAGCCGGCCACCAGAACACCGGCCTCCCAGCGCTGCAGGCGGCCATCCAGGCCGAACACCATCAGCAGCAGCGCCGCGGCCAGCAATGACCACCACAGCACGGTCTGCAGGCGCGCGCGCAGCAGCAACGGCGCGGTAATGGCGGCCACGGCCAGGGTCAGGCCCAGGTTGGCGATGCTGCTGCCCATCGCGTTGCCCAGCGCCAGTTCGGGCTGGCCGACCAGCAACGCGCGCGCGTTGACCGCCAGCTCCGGCAGCGAGGTGGCCACGCCCAACAACAGCAGGCCGGCGCTGAAGGCACTGGCGCCGAAGCGCTGGGCCAGGCCGGCTACGGCCTTGACGATGGAGTCCCCACCCAGGGCCAGCAGCAGCAGGCCAAGCAGGAACCAGGCAATGGCTATGACGATCATCAAGCACTCCCCAGCGGTCGTGGCGCGATTCTACGCGCGGCGCCCCGCTGCCGGGGCGCCGCGGATCAAGGTTCAGCCGCAGCCTTCGGCGTAATCCACCTGCGGCGTCTTGCCCACCCGCCAGCCGCCCACCTTGCCGTCGGCGCCCAGCGCGAAGTCGATCACCGCCCCGCCCTCCTGCGCCGGGCGCACCCGCAGGTGCTGAGCCTTGTCGTCGTATTTGTCCGGCACCACGTCGCCGCGATCCGGGTACAGGGTCTGCAGCTCGCCCAGGGTCATGCCCACCCGGCCACCGCCGGGGGCCACGATGGCGCTGCTGCGCACGTCGTAGCGCACCAGCTTGCGGCCTTCGATCATCAGGCGCGGGTCTTCGGCATCCTGCGGGCGCAGGAAGTAGCAGCCGTCATTGCTGTCATCGGCCGGCAGTGGCTTGCCGGCGGCATCGGTGCCCAGCCCCTGCAGGGGGCTGCCATAGCCGCTGCGCACCTCGGCAATGCCGGCGCCCAGCATCACGCCGCCAAAGCCGTCCAGCCGCGCCGGGCTGTCACTGCGCGGGTCCACCGGCGAAGCCGTGGCCAGGTCGGCATCGGCGGGCACCGAGGCATCCTTGGCCGGGGCAGTGGCGGCAGGTTCGGCCGGTGCGGTCGGTTCTGGGGTGCGGTTGCAGGCGGCCAGCGACAACAGCAGCAGGCCAGCCAGGGGCAGGTGATTCATGGGGGGTTTCCTGGGCACGGTGTGCAGGCACGCTAGCGCAGCGCGCGTGCAGGCGCTGCATTGTCATCGCCGTTTCATGCCGCCCGTTCAGGCTCGGCGTGCACCGACTTGGCTGTCCTTCCATGCAACCGCGCAAGACCGACCTCGCCCGAACCGCGCTGCAGGCCCACCGCGCACCGCTGGACATGCGCCAGCGCCGGCTGCTGATCCTGTGCGATGGCCAGCGCAGCATTGCCGATCTGACCGGCCTGATCGGCCAGGAGGCACCGGCGATGGTGATCCAGCTGATCCAGGGCGGCTATCTGCAGACCGGGCCGGAAGCGACAGTCGTTGCGCCTCCGGCGGTACCAGGCGCGCAGAACCCTGCGCCGGTCCCGGCCGGGGTCGAGCGCCGCCGCTCGTTGGCGGCCGCACGCATCTACCTGCTGGGCATTCTGGAAATGCAGCGCAATGCACAAGCCGCGGCGTTGTTCCGCGACCTGCAGCAGGCGCGCGCGGAAGACCAGGTGCTGGCCGTGCTGCGTGCGGCGCTGGGCGTGCTACCCGGCATGACCTCGGAAGGCTATTGCCAGCGGGTGCGGCAGCGGTTGTTGGAGGCGTTGCCGTTGGAGCATTGCGACGGGTTTGCGGTCACGGCGTAGCAGCGACCGGGTAGAGTCGACCGTTGGTCGACTGCTCTTGCCTGCAAATCCCGCGCTGCGCGCGTTAGTCGACCAACGGTCGACTCTACCCCGCCTGCCCTGCCGGCCCCTACGCCGAACGGAAATTGTTGCGCAAGCCGTTCCAGCACTGCTGGTAATCGCCTTGGCGATGCGCTGCAGCCAGCGCCTGTGCGCTGGGGCGAATCACCGCGCGGGTTTCGAACATGAAGGCCATGGTGTCCTTGATGACATCGGCCTTGGACAGGTCGGCGTTGGACGCCTTGTCGAAGGTCGGCGCATCGGGGCCATGCCCACTCATGCAGTTGTGCAGCGACGCACCGCCGGGCACGAAACCTTCTGCCTTGGCGTCGTAGGCGCCGTGCACCAGGCCCATGAATTCGCTGGCGATGTTGCGGTGGAACCACGGCGGGCGGAACGTGTTCTGCGCCACCAGCCAGCGCGGCGGGAAGATGGCGAAATCCATGTTGCTGGTGCCGGGCGTGTCGCTGGGCGAATGCAGCACCAGGAAGATGGACGGGTCCGGGTGGTCGTAGCTGATCGAGCCGATGGTGTTGAAGCGGCGCAGGTCGTAGCGGTACGGCGCGTAGTTGCCGTGCCAGGCCACCACGTCCAGCGGTGAATGGTCGATGGGCGCGCGCCACAGCCGGCCGTCGAACTTGGCGATCAGCTCGAAGTCGCCGTCGATGTCTTCGAAGGCGGCATGCGGGGTTTCGAAGTCGCGCGGGTTGGCCAGGCCGTTGGCACCGATCGGGCCCAGGTCGGGCAGCTTCAGCAGTGCGCCATGGTTTTCGCACACATAGCCGCGGCTGGGACCGTCGGGCAGCTCGACGCGGAAGCGCACGCCGCGCGGGATCACCGCGATCTGCTGCGGCTCGATCTCGACCACGCCCAGTTCCGTCAGCAGGCGCAGCGCACCCAGCTGCGGCACGATCAGCAGTTCGCCGTCGGCGCTGTAGAAGTAGCGGCCGACCATGTCCCGGTTGGCGGCATACAGGTGGATGCCGACGCCGGCGTGTGCATCGGGCGAACCGTTGCCGCCCATCGTGTACAGGCCTTCGACGAAATCGGTCGGCAGTTCCGGCAGCGGCAGCGGGCTCCAGCGCAGCTGGTTCGGCGATGCCGGCTGCGCGTTGTAATCGCACTGCAGCCGCGATTGCGCGAACGGGGTGAACTCGCCGTGGGTCACCGCCGGGCGGATGCGGTACAGCCAGCTGCGGCGGTTGCTGCCGCGCGGCGCGGTGAACGCGGTACCCGACAGCTGTTCGGCGTAGAGGCCATGGGCCACCTTCTGCGGCGAGTTCTGCCCGACCGGCAGTGCGCCGGGCACGGCCTCGGTGGCGAATTCGTTGCCGAAGCCGGACTGGTAGCCGCGGGCGGTGAGGGCGGTGGACATGGGGAGCTCCTGGTATCTGCGCGGCCGGAACGGGAAGCAGCCGAGCATGGCTCGGCTCTACAGGTGAGCATACGCCGGGCATGGCCCGGCGCTACCGAGGGGGGTGCGTGCGGTGACCTTACAGCACGCCGCGGCGGATCTGGTCGCGCTCGATGCTTTCGAACAGCGCGGTGAAGTTGCCTTCGCCGAAGCCTTCGTTGCCCTTGCGCTGGATGATCTCGAAGAAGATCGGGCCGATGCAGTTCTGGGTGAAGATCTGCAGCAGCTTGCGCTGGTGGGTTTCCGGGTCGGCGTCGATCAGGATCTTGTTCCTGGCCAGGCGCGCCACGTCTTCACCGTGGTTGGGCACGCGCTGGTCGATCACATCGAAATAGGTGTCCGGCGTATCCAGGAAATCCACGCCCTGCGCGCGCATGGCTTCGACGGTTTCATAGATGTTGTCGGTGAAGCAGGCGATGTGCTGGATGCCCTCGCCCTTGTAGGCGTCCAGGTATTCGTTGATCTGGCTCTTCGGATCGGACGATTCGTTCAGCGGAATGCGCACGATGCCGTCCGGTGCGGTCATCGCCTTGGACACCAGGCCGGTCTTCAGGCCCTTGATGTCGAAGTAGCGGATCTCGCGGAAGTTGAACAGGCGCTCGTAGTAATCCGACCACTGCTGCATGTTGCCGAAGTACAGGTTGTGGGTCAGGTGGTCGATGAAGGTCAGGCCGAAGCCGAACGGGTGCAGGTCGGCACCGGGCACGGCTTCGTAGTCGCCATCGAAGATGCTGCCGGCGGCGCCGTAGCGGTCCACCAGGTACAGCATGCAATCGCCGATGCCCTTGATGACCGGTGCGTTGACGGCCTTGCTGTCCGGCTTGAAGGCCACCGCTTCGGCGCCGTTGCCCAGCGCGGTCTGGTAGACCTCAGCGCCCGGCTTCTGGAAGCGGATGGCGAAGCCGCAGGCACAGGGGCCGTGCTTTTCAGCAAAGTCGGCGGCGAACGAGTCGGGGTCTTCGTTGACCAGGAAGTTGACGTCGCCCTGGCGATAGACGGTAATCGGGCGCTGCTTGTGCTTGAGCACCGCGCTGAAGCCCATCTTGCGGAAGTAGTCGTGCAGTTCCTGGCCACGGCCGGCCGGGGCGGCGAATTCGACGAACTCGAAACCATCGATGCCCATCGGGTTTTCGAAGGTGGTGACCTGCATGCCGGGGTTCGGGTGCGAGGCGGTCGGGACGGCGGTATTCATGGCGTGGCTCCGAATCGGTGCCGCATCGGCACAAACCAGGTGCGGGCGGGGTTGGACCCGGCGAGAATGCAGGGTACGGACCCAACCTTTATAGTTACAACTGAAACCACCAGCAAGGTGCACCGCAGCATGAACCCAGCCGATCCCGCCTCTACCCGCGTGCGCGCCTCGCACGTCCTGCTCGACCTGGAACAGTTCCTGCCTTACCGGCTGAGCGTGCTGTCCAACCGGGTCAGCGGCAACATCGCCAAGCTGTACGGCGACCGCTATGGCCTGGCCATTCCCGAGTGGCGGGTGATCACCATCCTGGCGCTGTACCCGGGCTCGTCGGCCAGTGAGGTATCCGACCGCACGGCCATGGACAAGGTGGCCGTCAGCCGGGCCGTGGCGCGGCTGCTGGAGCGCGGCTTCATCAAGCGCGAGACCCATGGCGACGACCGCCGCCGCTCGGTGCTGGCACTGTCGGCGGCCGGCTTCGAGGTGTACGAAACCATTGCCCCGCTGGTGATCGAGATCACCCGCAAGCTGATGTCGGTGCTGAGCGAGGAAGAGGAGCAGCTGCTGGAAAAGCTGATCCTGCGGCTGGCCGGCGATGGCCTGGAGCGGATGGGCGAAGGGGTGTAACCGCGCCTACCCTGGCGTTGTTCCGGGGTCAGAGCCCTTTCCTGCGGAAAGGGATCCGACCCCAAGGCTTCGGTGGGTAGGTGTCGACCTTGGTCGACACGCCGGTGCGGTACCCGGGTCAGAGCCCTTTCCTGCGGAAAGGGATCCGACCCCGAGCGGGTTCAGCTCAGGTGCTTGCGCCGGGCATGGATCCACGGCACGGCCAGGGCGGCAATGGCGCCGCCAGCGAACCCCAGCGAGGCGGCCACGGTGGCCGCTTCCACCGCGCCCGGCAGGGCCAGCGCAGCGGTGACCAGCAGCAGCGAAGGCAGGCCGACGAAGGTGCCCAGGAAGAAGGTCCAGCGCGGCGACCAGGTGTTGAGCTGCAACAAGCTGACCGGCTGCCAGGCGTCGCCGGCGGTGTTTTCGGCAATCTTCGCCACCACCTTGGCCAGGTCCACTTCCGGCACCAGCTTGCCGGGGCGGGCCGCGGCAATGGCGTCGGCCACCGCGTCCACCGGCGGGAAACTGCTTGGCCACGCCGCCGGCGCCGCCACGCCGTAGGCGGTCAGCAACGGCACGCTCAGCCACGGTGCCAACAACGGCCGCAGTTTGCGCCGGCCATGCACACACCAGATCTGCGGCTGGCCATGGGCGGTCACGCTGTACAGCGCCAGTTCGCCCGGCGGCGGATAGCCCAGCATGGTCACCCGCGCGGCCAGGCTGTCCTGGTCCATGGCGCGCAGGAAGCCGGGGCGGCTGCGCCCTTCCTGCATCCAGGCCAGGCCCAGCGCGCCGACCAGCCAGGCTTCGGCCACGTCCTTGCTGCCGGCGCTGGCGCGCTCGTCGCTGGCCAGGTACCACGCCAGCGATTTCGGTTCGGCCACGTCCTGCACGCCCCAACGGCTGTCATCGCCCAGCACGTGGCGCACCGGCAGGCGGGCCGGTGCGGTCTCACCGCGTTCACCGGTCTGCAGGAACGGCAGCACGCCCTGGATGAAACTGGACAGATCGATGGCACGCAGGCCACTGCCCTGCCATTCGGCGGGTAGCAGGCCGGTCAACTGGCCTTCGGCGGCCAGCCGGTCCAGGCGGGCCTTCTGCTCGACCAGTTTCTGCACGGCGCCCTTCAGCACCACGTTGTCGGGCAGCGCGATCTGCGGCAGCCGGTAGCGCGGCGGCGCAAGTTCCAGCGTGTCTTCGCCGGTACCGGCATCGTCCAGCAGGGTTTCCTGCGCGGGCAGGCCTACGCCTTCGGGGCCCGCGCCGTCGGCCGGTGTGCTGGCGGGGTCGGGCGATCGGTCGGCGTGGTCGCTGTGCATGGGCGCTCCTGCGGGTGGGGGCCGCAGTCGAATCGACTGAGGTCCTTGCCGTTAGCGGCCATGGGGGGGATTTCTGTAACCGCTTGGAAGTCGAGCAAGCAGAGCAGCAGAGCAGTCGAGCATGGCTCGACTCTACGGGGGGGGCGGGGTCAGCGCGGGGGCGCCCACTTTTCCAGGAAAGCGATGAAGCGGGCGCGCTGGTAGCCCTTGCCTTCGCCCTTGGGCTTTTCCAGTTCGCCGGTGAACTGCGACTGCAGCAGGGTGCCGTCGGCGTCCAGCACGAACAGGTGCGGGTAGCCCTTCACCTGCGGGTACTGCGACAGGAAGGCGGTGTTCTCGTTGTCTTCGCTGTAGTTCACCTTCATCCAGACGAAGTTCGCATCGCGCAGGCGGCGCACTTCGGCATCGCCCTCGATGAACGTGTCCATCAGGTGGCACCACGAGCACCACTCGCCGCCCACGTCCAGGATGATGCGCTTGTTGCCGCGCTGCGCTTCCACCTTGGCCGTTTCCAGATCGGCCTGCGGGTCGCGGGCCGGGTCGAAGCTGGCGTTGAGGCCGGCGATGGCGGCGATATCGGCCGCCGCCGGGGTGTTGCCCGAGGCCACCGGCACGCTGGGGTCAGCGGCCGGTGGCTCGGTGGGGCGGGTATCCAGGGGCTGGGTGGGTTCGGCCGGTGCCGGCGGCGGTTGCTGGGAACAGGCGCTGATCAGCGCTGCACACATCACGGCCACCACGGCCCTGCCGAACGTTGTACCCATGCCCACTGCCCTCGCGATTACTTGACGCCGTGCATCAGCTTGTTGATCAGCGGCGCGATCAGGAACAGGACCACGCCCGAACCGATCAACGCCCAGAACCCGAAGGTATACCCCTTCAGGGCCGATTCGATCGTCATGCCGCCTTCACCGCTGACCGCACCGGCGAAGATGCCCGACAGGTTGTTGCCGATGCCGGTGGACAGGAACCAGCCACCCATGCCGAAGCCGACTAGGCGCACCGGGGCCAGCTTGGTCACCATCGACAGGCCGATCGGCGACAGGCACAGCTCACCCACCGACTGGATGACGTAGACCATGAACAGGGTCCAGAACGGGATCTTGCCGTCCACGACCATCTGCGACAGGGCGAACATCAGCAGCGCGAACGCGGCGCCGTTGAACAGCAGGCCCAGGCCGAACTTGCGCGGGATGGACGGATTGGCGCGGCCCATGGCCACCCAGATCCAGGCAATGATCGGGGCCAGGGTGATGATGGCCACCGAGTTCACCGACTGGAACCACGCGGTCGGGAAGGTCCAGTCACCGAACTGGCGGTTGACGATGTTTTCGGCCAGGAAGGTGAACGAGCTGCCGGCCTGTTCGAAGAACATCCAGAACATCACGTTGAAGGCGAAGATGATCAGCATGGCGATCACGCGGTCGCGCTGCACCTTGCCCTCGCGGATGCCTTCCACCAGCAGCAGGATGGCCAGGGCGGTGAACATGGCGCCCAGGATCCAGGCCAGCGCGGTGGCGCCGGTGGCCAGCAGGAAGTAGGCCACCGGAATGGCGACCACGGCGCCGGCCAGCACCATCACGATGCGACCGAAGCCTTCGGCACCGGCCGGCGGTGCGCCAATGCCCTTCAGGCCGGCACGGCCGACGTAGAACCACACCAGCGAGATCAGCATGCCCACGCCCGAGGCGATGAACACGACCTTGTACGACGGCATTTCCGAGGTGCCGAACACCTTGCGCGCCAGCCATTCGGTCAGCACCGGGGCGATCATCGCGCCGATGTTGATGCCCATGTAGAAGATGGTGAAGCCGGAGTCGCGGCGTTCGTCCTTCAGGCCGTACAGCTTGCCCACCATGGTGGAGATGTTCGGCTTGAACAGCCCGTTGCCGACGATGATCGTGGCCAGGCCGAGCTTGAAGATGTGCTCCTGCGGCAGCGAGATCATGAACAGGCCGGCGGCCATGATGACCGCGCCGGTCAGGATCGAGCGCTGGTAGCCCAGCACCCGGTCGGCCACGTAGCCACCGAAGATGGCCGCGGCGTAGACCAGCGCCAGGTAGGCGCCGTAGATGCGGCTGGCATCGCCTTCACCGGCGGCATTGCCGCTGTAGAACTGCGAGACGATGTACAGGACCAAGGCCCAGCGGATGCCGTAGAACGCAAAGCGTTCCCAGAATTCGGTCATGAACAGCATCCACAGCGGGCGCGGGTGGCCCAGCGTGGTCTTGAAGTCCGGCAGCGCCGGTTCTGGGGTGTTCGCAGTGGCGTCTAGGCTCATGCGGGTTTCCTGGTTCGGTGGATGGACGGCACATCCGCTGTGCGCTGGAGCAACGCGCGAGGATCACCGACTTGTGGCGTTCACGTCAAATACACGCCGTTTGAGGCAGGTCACGACCTGCTCGCTGAACTTGCATCTGAAACGATCCAGCCGGTCGCGGCAGGTCAAGCTGAATGGGGATCAGGCCTGATCTGCCGGGGGCCCGGCCTGCAGGGTGCTGCGCACCTGGAACAGTTCGGGGAAGAAGGTCAGCTCCAGCGCCTGTCGCAGGAAGCCCACGCCGGACGAGCCACCGGTGCCGCGCTTGAAGCCGATCACCCGCATCACCGTGCGCATGTGGCGGAAGCGCCAGAGCTGGAACGCGGTTTCCAGGTCCACCAGGTCCTCGCACAGCGAATACTCGCGCCAGTAGCGGTCGGTGTCCTGGTAGATGCGTTCGAACACCGGCTGCAGGGCATCGTCGGCCACGTGCGGCTGGGTCCAGTCGTGGCTGTCGTACAGCGCCGGCACGGCGTGGCCGAAGCGGGCCAGGTACTTCAGGAATTCCTCGTACAGGCTGGGCGCTTCCAGCACGGTGCGCAGCTGCGCCTGGCCGGCCGGGTCGTGCTCGAACACCTGCAGCATCTGCGCGTTCTTGTTGCCCAGCAGGAACTCGATGTAGCGGTACTGCAGCGACTGGAAGCCCGAGGACGGGCCCAGCACATCGCGGAAGCCCATGTACTCGGACGGGGTCAGGGTTTCCAGCACCGACCACTGTTCGGTCAGCTGGCGCAGCACCTGCTTGCTGCGGGCCAGCACCTTGCGGCACTGCCAGACCTCGTCGCGCTGCAGGAAGCCGATCGCCGCACGCAGCTCGTGGCCCAGCAGCTTCAGCCACAGCTCCGAGGTCTGGTGCTGGATGATGAACAGCATCTCGTCGTGGTGCGGCGGGTTGGACAGCGGCTGCTGCGCGCTCAGCAGCTGGTCCAGCCGCAGGTAGCCGCCGTAGGTCAGGCGCCCCTGCAGATCGGTGTGGATACCAGCTTCGAGATCGCGTTGGTTGTTGTCGACGGACATGGGCGGGACCAGATCAGGGGCGGCAAGGGTAACGCGTTGCCGCCGCGCTGGCAGCGGCGCCTACCGTACCGGGGCGTGCGGTGGCCCGTGGAGCCAGCCGCGAGCCCCCGGCTGCGCGTGGAACCGTTTGCGCCGTTGCGCCAGCAGTCAGCCAAAGGCGTATTCTGATGCTTTGCAGCAACGACTGAATACGTTGTTGTTATTGGCCCCCCACCCGTCGGCAGGGGTACAACGGGGAATCGCCGTGTTGCGCCGCAGGAAGGCTATTTCGTACGCCTTCCTTAACATGGCGATTCATATCATTTGTAACTTCTCTGTCGAAGGTGCAGTACGCAATGACGGTAGCCGCCGAGTTCAAGATCGAATACCTGCAGTACCTGGACGCGGACGGCACGCTCGTCCGCAACGACCTGCCCGAATCCCTGAAGGATCCGGCTGTCCTGGTGCCGCTGTTCAAGCAGATGCTGTACGTGCGCACGTTCGACAGCAAATCCATCGCGCTGCAGCGCACCGGCAAGCTGGGCACCTATGCCGCCTGCCTGGGCCACGAGGCCGCGCACGTGGGCATTGGCGCCGCGATGAAGCAGGGTGACGTGTTCGCCCCAAGCTACCGCGAGTACGGCGCCATGTTCATGCGTGGCGTGCGCCCGTACGACGTGCTGATGTACTGGGGCGGCGACGAGCGCGGCAACGACTACACCGGCAACGCGGTGAAGGACTTCCCGTTCTGCGTGCCGATTTCCACCCAGTGCCTGCATGCCGCCGGCGCTGCGCTGAAGTTCAAGTTGAACAACGAAGCGCAGATCGCGGTGGCGGTGTGCGGCGATGGCGGCAGTTCCAAGACCGACTTCTACGCTGCACTCAATTCGGCCGGTGCCTACAAGCTGCCGCTGATCCTGTGCATCGTCAACAACGGTTGGGCCATCTCGGTGCCGCGCTCGGCCCAGACCGGTGCCGAAACGCTGGCGCAGAAGGGTCTGGCCGGCGGCCTGCACTGCCTGCAGGTGGACGGCAACGACCTGATTGCGGTGCTGGCCGCGATGGAACAGGCGCGCGAACGCGGCCTGGCCGGCGAAGGCGGCACGGTGCTGGAACTGATGACCTACCGCCTGTCCGACCACACCACCGCCGACGACGCCCGCCGCTACCGCGACGACGCCGAAGTGAAGGACGCCTGGACCCGCGAGCCGATGCTGCGCCTGCGCAAGTACCTGGTCGCCCAGGGCGTGTGGAGCGAAGCAGAAGAAAAGACCTGGGTCGAGCAGTGCGCGGCCAAGGTGGACGAGGAAGTGAACCAGTACCTCAACACCCCGGTGCAGCCGGTCGAGGCCATGTTCGACTACCTGTATGCCGACCCGCCGGCGGACCTGCTGGCCCAGCGCGCGGCTGCCATTGCCCTGGAGCAGCGCCATGGATGAGATCAAGCACGGCGCTTCCGCTTCCCAGGCCAATGCCGCCGACAGCGCCGCTGTCGCCGGTGGAGACATCGCAATGACCGCTACCCCCATCACCCTGATCGAAGCCATCACCCAGGCCCTTGCCTGGGAGCTGGAACACGACCCGTCGGTGCTGGTGCTGGGCGAGGACGTGGGCGTGAACGGCGGCGTGTTCCGCGCCACCGCCGGCCTGCAGCAGCGCTTCGGTTCGCAGCGCATCCTCGACACCCCGCTGGATGAAACCACCATTGCCGGCCTGACCGTCGGCCTGGCCGCACAGGGCATGAAGCCGGTGGCCGAAGCCCAGTTCGACGGCTTCGTCTACCCGATGGTGGACCACATCATCTGCCACGCCGCGCGCCTGCGTACCCGTACCCGTGGCCGCCTGCACTGCCCGATGGTGCTGCGCGTGCCGTGGGGCGGCGGCATCCGCGCGCCGGAACACCACAGCGAAGCCAACGAATCGATCTTCACCAACGTGCCGGGCCTGCGCGTGGTGCTGCCGTCCAGCCCGCAGCGTGCCTATGGCCTGCTGCTGGCCGCCATGCGCGATCCCGATCCGGTGATCTACATGGAACCAAAGCGCATCTACCGCCAGTACAAGGAAGTGGTCGTCAACGACGGCGAAGCGCTGCCGCTGGACGTCTGCTTCGTGCTGCGCGACGGCACCGACGTGACCCTGGTTGCCTGGGGCGCACAGGTGAAGGAAGCGCTGGAAGCGGCCGACAAGCTGGCCGGCGAAGGCATCAGCGCAGAGGTGATCGACGTTGCCACCCTGCGCCCGCTGGACTTTGCCACCATCGCCGAATCGGTGGCCAAGACCGGCCGCTGCGTGGTCGTGCAGGAAGCGCCGAAGACCGCTGGTTTCGGTGCCGAGATTGCCGCCCGCCTGGCCGAAGAATCGCTGTATGACCTGCTGGCCCCGGTCGAGCGCGTTACCGGCTACGACACCCACATTCCGCTGTTCCGCCTGGAAATGAAGTACCTGCCCAGCGTGGACCGGATCGTGACCGCGGCCAAGCGCGCGGTGGCGGCGGGCTGACATGCGGGCCCGCCTGCTGGGGGCTTACCGCAGCCAATATTCCAATCCGCTCCGGTTCCGCACCGGCCAGATCGTCGAAGTGGGTGTACGTGACGAAGAATGGCCGGCGTTTGCCTGGGTACGCAGCAACGATGGGCGCGCCGGTTGGGCGCCCGTCGCCTGGCTGCAGCCGCTGGACGAAGGTCGCGCCGAAGCCCTGCGCGACTACGACGCCCGCGAGCTGGATGTGGAAAGCGGCGAGATGGTGAAGCTGCATCACGAACATGGTGGGTGGTGGTGGTCCGAGCGCGCCAACGGCGCGACGGGCTGGCTGCCGGCCCGCGAACTGGAACTGCTGGAAGAGAACTGCACATGAGCCAGACCAAGAACTTCAACCTGCCCGACCTGGGCGAAGGCCTGCCGGACGCAACCATCGTGGAATGGTTCGTGAAGGAAGGCGATGTGATCAAGCTGGACGAACCGCTGGTGTCGATGGAAACGGCCAAGGCCGTGGTGGAAGTGCCCTCGCCGGTGTCCGGCAAGGTGCTGAAGCTGTCCGGCGCGGCCGGCGACATCATTCCCACCGGTTCGGTGCTGGCCAGCTTCGAGATCGACCCGAACCTGCCGCAGCGCGCCGATGGCCAGGACACCGGCCACAGCCACGGCCATGCCCCGGCACCGGCTGCTGCCGCACCCACCCCGCCGCCCATTCCGACGGCCGCCCCGACGGCAGCCCCGGCCGTGGCCGAAGAAGCCAAGGCCGAGCGCGATGACGCCGGCACCGTGGTCGGCGCCATGCAGAGCTCCAACGCCGTGCATACCGAACAGGCGCTGGCCGTCGGTGGCGTCAAGGCCGTGCCGGCCGTGCGTGCCACCGCGCGCAAGCTGGGCGTGGACCTGTCGCGCGTGCGTGCCACCGGCGCCGATGGCGCGGTGACCATGGCCGACGTGAAGCAGGCCGCTGCCAACGGCACCGCCAAGCTGGGTGCCGCCCCGGCACCGGTGGCTGCCGCTGCGTATGCCGCGCCGGCCCCGGCGCAGGTGTCGGCCCCGGTGCAGAGCGAAGCCCGCACCCCGCTGTCCGCCGCCGGCAAGCCCATGCGTACCCAGCCGCCGGGCGTGGTCGCCAAGGGCCAGCCGGAACCGCTGAAGGGCGTGCGCCGCAACATGGCGCGGGTGATGGCCGACGCGCACAGCAAGGTCGTGCCGACCACGCTGAACGACGACGCCGACATCCACGCCTGGCTGCCGGGCAACGACGTGACCGCGCGCCTGGTGCGTTCGATCGTGGTGGCCGCGCAGAAGGTGCCGGCCATGAACGCCTGGTTCGACGGTGAGGCACTGACCCGCACCCTGCACGCGCAGGTGGACATCGGCATTGCCGTGGACACCGACGACGGCCTGTTCGTGCCGGCCCTGCGCAATGCCGACATGCTCGACGCCCGCGGCATCCGCGAAGGCGTGAACCGTCTGCGCGAGCAGGTGGAATCGCGTTCCATCGCCGCCTCGGAACTGAGTGGCTACACCATCTCGCTGTCCAACTTCGGCATGTTCGCCGGCCGCTACGCCACCCCGGTGGTCGTGCCGCCGTGCGTGGCCATCGTCGGTGCCGGCCGTGCCCGCCACCAGATGACCCCGGTGATGGGCGGCGTGGAAGCGCACAAGGTCATCCCGCTGTCGGTCACCTTCGACCACCGCGCGGCGACCGGCGGCGAAGCGGCCCGCTTCCTGCGCGCGATGATGGACGACCTGGCACTGGCCAGCTGATCGACCCATTGATGGGTGGGTGTTGACTGAAAAACGCCGGGCACTGCCCGGCGTTTTTTGTGGGCGAAATGTGGCGATGAGCTGCCTTGGCATTTGCCTTGGTAGAGTCGAGCTTGCTCGACTGCTGTTCGCGAAAAGCAAAGGCAGTCGAGCAAGCTCGACTCTACGAAAAGCGAAGAGCGAAGAGCAAAGAGCGAAAATCAGAACCCGTTAGACTGCCTTGGCATTTGCCTTGGTAGAGTCGAGCTTGCTCGACTGCTGTTCGCGAAAGGCAAAGGCAGTCGAGCAAGCTCGACTCTACGAAAGGCGAAAGGCGAAGAGCGAAAATCAGAACCCGTTGTGCAACGCATTTCGGATTGGTTGCATGGAATCCCAGGCCAAGCTCCGTAACATCGAGGCTCTTGCCCTGCGCAATATCCCATGCCGAATTCAACCGCGATCATTGACGCGTTCCTGGCCCAGGGCGCCCTGCTGTTTCGCGAGCGGCCATTCGGTCCATTGCCATCCCTGGACGAACCACTGGACCAGCTCCCGATTCCGACGCTGATCTATCTGCGCTGGTTGGCCTCCTGGGATGCCTTCATCGATCATTCCATTGGGTCGACAATCGCTCACTCGGACTCCCCTCTGGAACTCGCCACAGACCTGCGGGCGACGTTTCATGAGGCGATCCCTGGCCATGCGCTCCGCGAGGGTGCTCTGAACTTTACGGTCGAGTACTTCAGCCCGCAGGCGATCTACCTCTCTGATTTTTCCTCGATTTTTCTGTATGCCCCCCTGCCATCGCAGGACAACGCGTGGGTTGGGGAGAACGAGATGTGGACGCTTCTGGATGCCCGATTCGCTTCCTGGAAGGGCGGAGAATCATCATTGCAGAAGCCCAATCCGTCCGATTCAGAGTTCCAAAGGAATTCCGAAGAATCCACCAACGTCATTGCGCAGATGACGCCCGAGGCGTGGATCTCACGCCTCGAGATGGTCTCTTCCGCTGTGCAGGATCACGAAGGCAGCGTCGCCTACGCAAACCATTTCTACGTACCGATGGTTGGCAATCCCACCGATGACGTGGTCGCGGCTGTTTTCCGTGAGTTTCTCAGGCATCCACCGCACGACCGTTCACTGCTCTGCGCAGCGGAGAATTTCCTGGGGGAGGTTCCATTCCTGCAGTATGCGGCCACCTACGCGATCACCGTGTCGCAGCTGCTGGATGTCGCCCCTCGATTCGCCCTCGACCTTCTTGACTATCCGGGGTGTGCGCTGAAGAAACGGCAGATACGGCAGCTTCTTGGAGAGATCCGGCGCAAGAACCCACAGCGGGATGTCATTCATGAACTTGGCGAACTTGCCATTGAATGGAACGCCGACGGCGATGAGCCCTTCGCCAGCGTAGTAGCAGAACGGCGGTAGGAGCCGGCCGCCGCCGGCTCCCCCTCCGGTCAATCGCGCGCGACCAGGCCCTCGGCACGGCTGTACACGCGCAGGCGGTGGCCATCGGGGTCGACACCCACGAAGGTGTGGCCGAATTCCAGGGTCACCGGTGTCTGGGTGATCTGCACCCCGAGTGCGCGCCACGCGTCATGCAGCTGCTGCACTTCACTTGGATTGGCGACCACCATCGCCAGTTCGGCGGCGCCGGGCTGCGCGGACACCTGCGGCTGCACATCGTCCCGCTGCCACAGGCCCAGCGCGGCGCCGTCGCCGAGCAGGAACAGCGCGAAGCCAGGCGACTGCTCGACAGGCGCCGTGCCGAGAACGCCACGGTAGAAGCTGACGCTGGTGGCGACATCGCGCACATACTGCAGCAGAGTGGTGGGCTTGAACATGGAGAAGCTCCGTTGTTGGGAGCGTTCATCGTGGTCCAACCCTGCTGACAGTTCCTGTCAGTAGCGCCGAGCTTGCTGGACGGTTATGTACCGTGCCGCTGCCTTGTAGAGTCGAGCTTGCTCGACTGCTCTGCGCAAAGATCAGGAACAGTCGAGCAAGCTCGACTCTACGAAGACGAAAGATCCAGCCAGTCCGGCGCGATGCCCTGCGCCTTCTGCCAACGCCGCAGCAGGGTGGCGCGTGGCACCGGATAGCCTGCTCCAGATACGCATGGCTGGCAGATGCGGTCCAGGCGGAAGTGGCGGAAGTCCTCGCGCTCCTCGCACCATGCCGCCAGCACCACCACTTCATCGAAGTACCCCAGTGCGAAAGGCCACACGATGCGCTCAGTGCGTTGGCCGCGAGCATCCTGATAGCTGAACTGCAGCCGCTGCTGCGCCCCCACCGCCTCGCGCACCGCTTGCAGCCGCGCCGGCGGGACGTTGGCGCTCGTGCGCGATGGTCCCACACGTAGTCCGTTGTCACGCAGCGCTTCGCGGCGTGCGGCCGGCAGCACGTAGGCAATGCGTGCCAGAGCATCGCGTGCCGCCTCGGCCAATGCCGGTTCGGTGCGCGCGGCTACCCAGCGCAGCCCGAGCACCAGCGCATCGATCTCGGCGGGAGGCAGGGTCAGGGGCGGCAGGACATCGCCGGGAACCAGCTGGTAGCCGACACCCGCCTCCCCGCGCAGGTCGGCGCCCTGCGCACGCAGGGTTTCAATATCGCGATAGAGCGTACGCAGGCTGATGCCCAATGCGTCGGCCAGTACCCGCCCAGATACCGGGCGCCGATATCGGCGCAGCCGTTGCAGCAGTTGGGTCAGGCGCAGCGCACGCGACATCAGCCCACCAGATCCCGCGATGGCACGATGTGCTCGCCCGGTGCCGGGGCCAGTGCGGCATCCACCAGTGCTTTGGCAATACGCTCGGCCGGGTTGATCCGCCAGGCCCGGGGCAGCACCGGGTCCAGCGCGCCCAGCACCTTCAGCGCGAACGCTTCGCCACGGCGCACCTGCTGGCGATGGCCGCCAATCAAGCCGGGCCGCACCAGGGTGAGCGAGGCGAACTCCAGCGCCCGCAGGTCGCGCTCCAGCTCGCCTTTCACCCGGCTGTAGAACACTGCCGAACGCGGGTTGGCCCCGGCCGCGGAATTCAGCACGAAGGCGCGGGCGCCCTGGGTGCGGGCCGCATGGGCGAAGGCCAGCGGGTAGTCGTGGTCGATCCGGTAGAACGCCTCGCGGCTGCCGGCCTGGGCCATGGTGCTGCCCAGGGCGCAGATGACCGCGTCCACCTGCGCCCAGTCCGGCGCCTCGGGCACTGCGTCAAAGGACAGCACGGGCGCGTGCAGCTTGGCATCACGCCAGTCCAGCGGCCGTCGCGTGGGTGCCACCACGGCACGGCAGCGCGGGTCGTCCAGCAGCATCGGCAGCGCCAGACCACCGACCAGCCCGGTCGCCCCCAGCAACATCACACGCATACCCACCCCCACTGCTGCATTCTGTGGCCCCATGCTATCCGTTCAAGCCGTGCGCGGCCGCGCCGATATGCTGGAACCAGCCCCTGCCACCCCCGGGATTCGCTCCATGACGGACCAGCCAGACCACCGCCCTGCCCCCGGCACCGCCCTTGGGCCGCCGGCGCGCGTCCGCGCGGTGGTGGACGATGGCCGGGCCGACCGGGTGGTGCTGCAGGGCGGCGGCGGCGTGGCCCTGCAGCAGCTGTTCGCCGGCGCCGATGCGCCCGAGCCGCTGCTGGCCGCCTTCGCCAACGGCATGGCCACCCTGCCCGGCGAGCTGGGCGACATGGGCGACCGCCTGCAGTCGGCCCAGGCCAGCGCCGATTGGCCGCGCTATGGCCGGGCCATGCGCCAGCTGATCGACAAGTACATCCGCACCATCGAACAGCACTCCCCCGATGGCCAGCCCGAAAGCCTGCGCCTGTCCGAACAGTTGCGGCTGCTGCTGGGCGGTGCGGTGGTGGCCCTGCTGCAGCACGACCCCGACCTGCGCGAGCAGGCCCAGGCGCTGGCAACGCGCCTGCGCCAGTGGCAGCCCGGCGTGGCACTGGAACCCATCGAACAGGGCGTGCGCGAACTCGGCCACCAGGTGGGGGTGCGCGCGGAAAGCTGGCAGGAACAGCAAGCCCTGCTGCTGGAACTGTTCGCCCTGCTGCTGGAAAACGTAAGCGAGCTGCTGGACGACCGCAGCTGGCTGCAGGGCCAGATCACCGCCGTGCAGCAGCTGCTGACCGGCCCGTTGGACACCGAAGCGGTGGAACGCACCCGCGCCGAACTGCGCGAAGTGATCTACAAGCAGGGGCTGCTGCGCCAGGGCATCGATGAATCCAAGGCTGCCATGCGCGGGCTGATGGGCGAGTTCATCGAACGCATGGATGGCATGGCCACCAGCACGGGCGAATACCACGACCGTATCGGCAGCTATGCGCTGCAGCTGCGCGAAGCACGCAGCATCGCCGATCTGAACCAGCTGCTGCAGGAAGTGATGCATGACACGGGCAAGGTTCAGCAGCAGGCGGCGCAGGCACGCGACCATCTGGCCAGCGCGCGCGCCGAAGTGGAACGCGCCGAACAGCGCATCACCGAGCTGGAACAGGAACTGCGCGAGGCCGGAGACCTGGCCCGCATCGATCCGCTGACCCAGGCCCTGAACCGCCGCGGCCTGGACGAACTGCTGCAGCGCGAGCTGGCCCGTGCGGCACGCAACAACACGCCGCTGGGGCTGGCGGTGATCGATCTGGACGACTTCCACCAGACCAACGAGGCCCACGGGCACGCCGGTGGCGATGCGCTGCTGCAGCACCTGGTGTCGGTGTGCCGGCTGCTGCTGCGGGCCACCGATGGCGTGGCCCGCCTGGGCGGCGATGAATTCGTGCTGGTGCTGCCCGATGCACAGGGCGCAGACAGCATGGCCACGGTCCAGCGTCTGCAGCGTTCACTGGCCCATCGTGTGCTGACCGTGCGCGACCAGCGCGTGCCGGTGCATTTCAGCGCTGGCTTGGCGCAGTGGCAACCCGGCGACGATGCACAGAGCCTGCTGCGGCGTGCCGATGATGCGCTGTACGAGGCCAAGCGCCACGGAAAGAACCGCGTGCAGGCGGGATGATGCGATCCGCCGGGCCGATTCGCACGGAAAACCTGCCTTGGCAACGGCGCCGACCAAGGTCGGCCACCGCCAGATCAGCGGGAAGAAGACCTGCTTTGGTAGATGCCAACCTTGGTTGGCATGCAGGGGTTCACGGGGCCGACCAAGGTCGGCCACTACCAGAGCAGCTGGAAGAAGACCTGCTTTGGTAGATGCCAACCTTGGTTGGCATGCAGGGGTTCACGGGGCCGACCAAGGTCGGCCACTACCAGAGCAGCAGCGTCTTGCGGAAAACCCTGCTTTGGTAGATGCCAACCTTGGTTGGCATGAGCAGCCGCTGCTACCGCCCGCGCAGCTTCTGGAAGCCAGTCACGGCGGCCAGCACGATGGCGCCGGCCACGATACCCACCACCATGTTCGCCGCCGCGCTGATCAGCCAGCCCCACTGCCCTTCCCCGCCCATCGCCTGCACCGCGTGGTGCAGCGCCGGGATGTTGTGCACCAGGATGCCGCCGCCCACCAGGAACATGGCGATGGTGCCGGCCACCGACAGGAACTTCATCAGCCACGGCGCCGAGCGCACCAGGCCCCGGCCGAACGCGGCCACCGCCCCGCCCTTGCGCGACAGGTACAGGCCCACGTCGTCCAGCTTCACGATGCCGGCCACCAGGCCGTAGACGAACACCGTCATCGCCAGCGCCACCACGGTCAGGGTCAGCACCTGCTGGGTGAACGAGGCCACGGCCACCACGCCCAGGGTCAGCACGATGATCTCGGCGGACAGGATGAAGTCGGTGCGGACCGCGCCCTTCACCTTGTCCTTTTCCCACGCCACCATGTCCACCTGTTCATCAGCCAGCGCCTTGCGGCGTTCGGCCTGGTGCTCGGCGTCCTCGTCGGCGGAATGCAGGAAGCGGTGCGCCAGCTTTTCCACGCCTTCAAAGCACAGGAAGGCGCCGCCGATCATCATCAGCGGCACGATCAGCGGCACGTTCCAGCCACGGCTGTGCAGCCAAGCTTCCAGCGCGCTGATCGCCAGCGCCGCCGGCACCAGGATCACCTTGTTCACCAGCGAGCCCTTGGCCACGGCCCACACCACCGGCAGTTCGCGGTTGGCGTTCACGCCGGTCACCTGCTGCGCGTTCAGGGCCAGATCGTCGCCCAGTACGCCGGCGGTCTTCTTCGCGGCAACCTTGGTGAGGATCGAGACGTCGTCCAGCAGGGTGGCGATATCGTCGAGCAGGGCAAACAGACTGGCACCGGCCATGGCACTTCCAGAGAGGGAATGGACGGATTCTGACCGATCAGGGGCAACGGCGGTAGCGGGTTCACCGCGCGCCTACCGCACTGCGGGGACACTGGGCGCGTTGCCAAATCCGCCGGGCATGGCCCGGCGCTACCCGCACAGGGTGTCCGCCGGGCGTGGCCCGGCGCTACCAACAGGGTGCCGTCGCTTTCAAGGAGTGTCGTTTGAGCAAGCCGTCCACCGCCCCGGGCAATCCCCCGCTGGTCAAGGGTATGAACCGGCGCAGCCAGATCCTGCGCCTGCTGATGCGCTATCGCCATTCCGGCGTGTTTTCCGGCATGAACCTGGATGCGGCGGGCAGCCATACCGACGTGCCGCCCGACGGCAATCCCGAACAGTTCGTCAGCGACCTGGAAGCGCTGGGGCCCACGTTCGTGAAGCTGGGGCAGATGCTGTCCACCCGCCCGGACATGGTGCCGGTGGAATTCGCCACCGCGCTGGAGCGCATGCAGGAAAAGGTGGCCGCCATTCCGGTGCAGCGCATCCACGCCATCGTGGAGCAGGAACTGGGCGCGCCGGTGAACAAGCTGTTCGCCTCGTTCGACCCGGAACCACTGGGCTGCGCCTCCATTGCGCAGGTGCATCGCGCCGTGCTGCGCGACGGGCGCCAGGTGGCGGTGAAGGTGCAGAAGCCAGAAGTGGCCGCGCAACTGCGCTCGGACCTGGAAGCGCTGCGCAGCTTCGCCCTGGCCGCCGACCACCTGACCCAGGTGGGCCGCCGTGTGCGCCTGCGCGACTGGTTGAACGAGTTCGCCAAGACCCTGATGCAGGAACTGGATTACCACGCCGAGGCCGAGAACCTGGCGCGCTTCGGTCGTCACCTGAAGCCGTTCCGTCGCCTGTGGGTGCCGCAGCCGCTGTGGGATTTCAGCAGCCAGCGCGTGCTGACCATGGAACTGGCCACTGGCGTGCGCGTGGACGCGATTCCCGGTGTGCGCCGCACCGAACAGGCGATGGACCCGCTGGCCGCCGCGCTGATCCGCGGCTACCTGGACCAGATCTTCGTGCATGGCGAAATCCACGCCGATCCGCACCCGGGCAACCTGCGCGTCACCCCGGACGGGCGCCTGGCCATCTTCGACCTGGGCATGGTGGCGCACATGCCACCGCGGCTGCGCGAGCGCCTGCTGAAGATCCTGTTCGCCGCCGTCGATGGCCGCGGCGAAGAAGTGGCCGACGATCTGATCAGCATCAGCACGCGGCTGGAAGCCTTCGACGAGGAGCGCTACCTGCGCGAAACCGGCCAGTTGATCGCGCGCTACGCGGCCAACGGCAATTTCTCCGAAGGCCGCGTGGTGCTGGACATGGTGCGCATCGCCACCTCATGCGGGTTGCGCACACCGCCGGAACTGAGCCTGCTGGGCAAGGCGCTGCTGAACCTGGAAACGGTGTGCCGCCTGCTGGCGCCGGATCTGGATACCCGACGCATCGTCGAACGCCAGCT
Source organism: Stenotrophomonas sp. ZAC14D2_NAIMI4_6 (assembly GCF_003086875.1). Taxonomy (NCBI): domain Bacteria; kingdom Pseudomonadati; phylum Pseudomonadota; class Gammaproteobacteria; order Lysobacterales; family Lysobacteraceae; genus Stenotrophomonas; species Stenotrophomonas sp. ZAC14D2_NAIMI4_6. The sequence goes on from NZ_CP025996.1 coordinate 4,072,317, forward strand.
CCAGCACGTGATGCGTGCGCGCCTGAAGAAGTCGCTTTCGGCTGCCAACCTGGCCAGCGAAGCGATGGAGCTGCAGCAGCTGCTGCGCGACGGGCCGCGCAAGTTGTCGGACATCATGGCGCTGCTCGCCGAGAACCGCCTGCAGATGAAGGTGACCGGGCTGGAAGAATCGCGGCTGATGGAAAACCTGCAGAAGATCGCCAACCGCGTGGCGGCGGGCATCATCAGTGCGGCACTGATCATGGCCGCGTCTCTGATGATGAAGCTGGAGACTGGCTGGCATGTGTTCGGCTACCCCGCCATCGCGCTGCTGTTGATGCTGATCGGCGTGGTATTGGGCTTGGGCATCGTTACCAGCGCACTGCTGTTTGATCGCCGTGCACGCGCACGCGAAGAACGCGGGCATCGCTGAAGCAGGCAGTGCGTGCACCGTCTTAATGAAATCGCGTAGCTGTTTTCACGCTGGTTTTACCAATACGGCGCGATTTCACATCATGTAACGAACAAACATTTCAGTCAGGTTCGCGCAGGCATGATCGGGTCATCGACCTGTCATGTGTGTGTGCTTGCGGCAGCGTCGGTCGAATGGACACGCGTCGGTACGACGTCCATCACCACCACCCCGTCACTGCCGAAGCTGCCTATGCTCTGGATTCTGCTGCTGTCGCTGTTGCTGCTGGCCTGGTTGTTCCTCGCGTCCGATAAGTGGGTGTGGTGGAAGGCTGCCTTGTTCTCGCTGCTGCTGCTGTCGCTCAGTGCCTGGTGGCTGATCGACAAGCTCTCCGGCGATGGCCTGAATGCGGCCACCCTGTACCACCTGGGTGCCGACATGGAAGGCGCCGGCGTAGCCGACTTCAAGGGCTATATCGCTGGCTTCGTGGTGCTGGCACTGGTGTCGCTGCTGCCGCTGTTCGCCACCCGGGTGAAGCGCTGGCGCCGCCCCGGCCGTGGCGCAGCCTGGTTCGCAGGCTTTGCCGTGGTGTGGATGGCCACGATATTCATCAGCCCGCTGGCGCGCGATGGCCAGCGTCTGTACCAGCAGCTGCGCCCGGTCGACTTCGCGCGCATCGCCCCCGAGTACCAGGTGCCCACGCAGCCGCTGCAGCGCCCGCGCAACGTGGTGTGGATCTACGGCGAGAGCCTGGAACGCACCTACCTGGATGAGAACGTGTTCCCGGGGCTGATGCCCAACATCAATCGCCTTGCCAGCCAGTCGCTGGATGTGCGCGGCCTCGCTTCGGCCGAAGGCAGCGGCTGGACCATTGCCGGCCTGGTGTCGTCGATGTGCGGCGTGCCGCTGACCACCTCGCCCGGTGATGAGAACAGCATGGACCGCATGGGCAGCTTCCTGCCCAAGGCCGTGTGCCTGGGCGATTACCTGAAGCAGCAGGGCTACACCAACCACTACCTGGGCGGTGCCAACGGCCGCTTCGCTGGCAAGGGCCAGTTCCTGGCCAGCCACGGCTTCGACGAAGTACACGATCTGGACTGGTTCAAGCAGCAGAAGAAGATCGGCCGCGTGCATTACTCGCCGTGGGGCGTGCATGACGACGTGCTGCTGGATACCGCCTACCAGCGGTTCGAACAGCTCTCGCGCAAGGGCGAGCCGTTCATGCTGACCACGCTGACCATGGATACCCACCACCCGGCCGGGCACCTGCCGGTGGCCTGCAAGGGCCAGCGCTACCAGAGCCAGTACGGCAACATCAACATGCTCAATGCGCTCAAGTGCAGCGACCGGTTGATCTCGCAGCTGGTGCAGCGCATCCAGGCCAGCCCATACGGCAAGGACACGCTGATCGTGATCGCCTCCGATCACCTGGCCATGCCCAACGACCTGAGCCACATCCTGACCCGGCAGAAGCGCGAGAACCTGCTGCTGTTCCTGGGCGATGGCATTGCTCCGCGCCAGCTGGCCACCGAGGCCGGCACCACGCTGGATTCGGGCGCCACCCTGCTCAGCCTGCTGGACCCGAACCTGAAGACCATGGGCTTTGGCCGTTCGCTGATCGACACCGAGCGCGCGCCCAGCGCCAGCGTGGCCACCCGCCGCGATGGCGGCCGCGATTACCCGCAGTACCTGGCCTTCGCCCGTTCGCTGTGGCTGGGCGAGCCGACCCGCGAACTGAAGATCGATGGCGATGACCAGGTGGTGGTGGGCCTGCAGCAGGTGCAGCCGCCGGTGCTGCTGGAGTACGACAAGGATTGGGCGCTGAAGTCGGTGTACCTGGAAAACACCTCGCGCCAGTTCGACGATGCTGACCCGGACAATACGCTGGCCTACGTGGACCGCTGCACGGCATTCGAGGACGGTTCGGCCGACGGCGACTGGTGCGCGCTGCTGGTGAACCGCGACAACGGCATCAAGCTGTACCGCGACGACGATCTGCGCGGTGGCATTGCCGTGGACGCGCCGCTGGAAGCCTTCCAGGGGCCGCGCCCCAGCGTGCGCCAGGCGCACATGATCACCCAGAAGGGCCGCCGCACCCGCGCCGGCCAGTACATGCTGCAGCTGGTGGCCAGCACGCGCCCGGACCGTGGCTTCTGGATCGAAGCGGTGTCGTCGCAGCGCAAGGTGGTGCTGGCCCAGCAGTGGGTGCAGCCGGATGCCGACGGCAAGATCAACGTCTCGTTCGGTCTGGACCACGAAGTGGACGATCTGGAAATCCGCGCGTGGTTGAACCATGCCGAGAAGCTGGCCGTGGATACCTTCGCCCTGGTGCCCTCGCGCGGCAGACCGCGGGGGTAAAGGGGGGTGCGGCAGGGCTGCGCCCTGCACCTGCTCAATGCAACGGCAACGGCAACGGCAACGGCAGAAGCGTGCATTACGTGGGATGGTGGGGCGGTGTCGACCTTGGTCGACACATCTGTCAGATATCGAGTTGCTTCTGGGGTCAGATCCGTTTTCCTACGGAAAACGGATCTGACCCCAAGCGCATTCCCCACAGATCGCGGCCAACTGTCGAAGGCGGGGTGGGTCCGGTTGCGGCGTCCCCCGCAACCGGACCCACCCCGCCAACCCTCAGCCCACCCGCCTTTGACGTTGCTTCAGTCGAGCATGGCTCGACTCTACAGCGGGTGCAGGGCTGCAAGCCCTGCAGACAAAAGCTCCCTTACTCCGCTGGGGTGTCGCGTACCAGGTGGATGTCGGTCGGGGTGGACAGCGGAATATCCCGTTCGGCCAGGATCTGCAGCAGGCTGAAATATAGATCGCTGCGCGTGCCGTACACCTGCCGCGGGCTGGCCACGTAAGCGAAGCTGTTGAACGTGATCTGGCCACCGGCAATGCTGTCGATATACACCGACGGCGCCGGCTGCTGCAGCACCGACGTGTGCGCACCATAGGCATCCAGCAGCGCCTGCCGCAGCCCCGCCACATCGGTACTGGTGGGCACCGCGAACTGGATCTGGATCCGGCCCTGGTTGTTGCCCATCGTCATGTTGCGGATCGTCTTGGTGATCAACTCCGAATTCGGCACGATCAGCGTGGACTTGTCACCCACCTGGATCTCGGTCGAACGCACGTTGATGCGGCGGATGTCACCTTCCTGGTCCCCCAGCTTCACCCAGTCGCCAATCTTCACCGGCCGCTCGGCCAGCAGGATCAGACCGGAAACGAAGTTCTGGATGATCGCCTGCAGGCCGAAACCGATACCCACCGACAGCGCGCTGACCAGCAGCGCCAGGTTCTTCAGGTTCAGGCCCATCGCGGTCAGCGCCCACAGGCCCACCAGGATGATGCCCACGTAGCCGGCAATCGTGCTGATCGAGTTGCGCGCGCCCAGGTCCAGCTCGGTCTTGGGCAGGTAGGTGTCGGTCAGCCAGCGCTGCATCAGCTGGGTCAGGCCGATGCCCACCAGCAGCACCAGCACACCGGTGACGATGCGGCCCGGCTGCAGCGTCAGGTCCTTGTTGATCACGATGCCGTTGGCCAGCGAGCCGATGCGCTCGACGATCGTGCCGATGTTGCCGAACGGCGCTGCCAGCGCCAGCAGTGCGATCAGCACCACCAGGGTACGCAGCATCGCCGACAGCAGCACGCCGGCCTGCTCCAGCCGCGACACGCTCAGGCCGGTGCTGAGCAGGATGGTCTGGCCCACCTTGCTGTCGGCGTTCAGCAGCCAGGTGCAGAAGTCATCGACGAACTTGAACAGCAGCATGGCGGCCATCACCACGATGGTGCCGCCGATCAGTTGCTGGTTCACGAACTTGGCGAAGTTCACGTAGCCCAGCAGGGTGGCGATGATCGCCGCCACCACCGCTGCGTTGCCGGCCACGCGGGCCAGCACCAGCCAGCTGCCACGCCGCACCGGGGTCGCCACGGTCTGGCCGTCGGCCTGCGCTTCCAGCTTGGCTTCGGCCTCGGCGGTCTGCCGGCGGTGCAGGCGCGCCAGGGTCACAAGCATGGCCATGATCAGGCCCAGGTAGGTCAGCGCGATCACACCATCCAGCGCCACCGTGGTGACATCGCTGGTGCGCGTGGCGCGGTCGATGGCCACCAGCACCGTGCTCAGCCAGGCCAGCGCTGCCGCGCCCCAGGCGTACTTGCGCAGCTTCAGCGCCGCGGTGTCATCCAGGTTCAACAGGCGCCACGAGGGCCGCGTGGGCACCAGCAGGCAGGCACTGAGCGCGGCAATGAAAGCGGCGGCGAAGGTGGCCTGCTGCACGCCTTCGGCCACGGTCTGCAGGCGCGGGGCGATGGCGCCGATGGCATTCAACGAAGCGATGAACACCACCACCGCGTAGCCCGGCAACAGGGTGCCCACCAGCAGCAACCACATGGCCAGGCCGGAACGGCGCAGGCGCCCGTCCGGGGCGCGCTCGGACGCGGCGAAACGCCGGCCCAGCGAGCGCAGCCACAGGCGCAGCGGGAACATCATCACCAGCGCGGCCAGCAGGCCCAGCAGCGGCGTGCTCCAGCCTTCCTTGCGCAGCGCAGCAGCCAAGGCATCGCGGCCCTGCTCGGCCAACGGCATCACCCGGGCAACGTCGATCGGTAGCTGCTTGGCGACCTTGCGCCACAGCGAGGGCGACAACGGCGAATCCACCTTCTGGCCCAGCTCCTCGGTGCGCTGGGCGGTGCGCTGCTTGTCGATATCGGTGGCCAACTGGCCGGCGCGCACGGCGCTGGCCTTGGCCTGGGCGATGGACGCGGCAAGCGCATCGCGCTGGCGGGTCAGGTTACGGCGCTGTGCCGCCAGTTCGGGCAGCTCGGTGCTGCCGTCGGGCGCCGGGCCAAGCTGGCTCAGCTGCTCGTTCAACTGATCCAGCTGCGGCTGCAGACTCTTGTCCAGCGCCTCGGCATCGCGGCGCGCCTGCGAAGCGGTTTCGGACAGCATCGCCAGCGTTTCGATGGCGTCGGCGGCGTCGCGCTTGCGCTCCACATCCTTCAGGCTGGCCTCGATGCTGGCCAGCTGCTGCTTCGGCGTGGGATCGTCATCCTGGGCCAGCACCGGCGCGGCCAGCAGCAGCGCACCACACAACAGCAGCGCCAGCGACGGGCCACGTTTCAGGATCGTTCGGAAGAAGGAAAGCAAGCCAGCCACACCGGTTCACGCGGACCACCGCGCCTGCGCGCGACTATACGGCACAGGGGGTAACGCCCGCGTAGAGTCGAGAAAAGCAGTCGAGCAAGCTCGACTCTACCGCCCCTTCGTAGAGTCGAGCTTGCTCGACTGGCGCAATCATCGCCCCACGCCGGCCGCCCGCGCGTTCAGTACTTCAACCGCAACTCTTCCACCTGCGGCTGCTGCGCGGCGTACCAGTCCTGGAATTCTTCCTCGGTAATCTCATCCGGCGCGTACACCGCGATCGGGTGCCAGGGGTGGTCGGTGGGCAGCGGCTGTCGTGGGCCCGCGCGCAGGCTGTAGCTCACGCCCTGGTAGTCCACCAGATCATCGACCTGCGGCCACTGCTCGCGCGCGAACGCGGTTTCACTCTTCAACAGAATCACCTGGTACATCGGCACCTCCACTGCCTTGGAATCGGAAAAACCCGGCGCTGGCCGCAGCATACCGCCGCCACCGGCACCGCACCTGCACCGCCACGGCGACGCAATGTTCTGGACACCACCCTCGCCCGGGCTTCACCCGGCCATGGCAGCGGCGTGGGCAAGGTGGGGAACCGACCGCAACCCCGCATGATCATGACCGACCTGCCGACGCTGAAGACCGTCACCGACCTCAAGCTGCCCCGCTACCTGGGCACCTGGTACGAGATCGCCCGCCTGCCAATGCGCCACGAGCCGGACGGCTGCACCGACGTGTCGGCGCACTACCGCCTGCTGGACAACGGCAACGTGGGGGTGACCAACCGCTGCCGCATGGACGGCGAAGTGGAAGAGGCCACCGGTGAAGCCAGCGCCGTGGACAACGACAGCGCGCGCCTGGAAGTCAGCTTCCTGCCCAAGGGCCTGCGCTGGCTGCCGTTCGCCAAGGGCGACTACTGGGTCATCCAGGTCGCCCCGGACTACAGCGTGGCCCTGGTCGGCAGCCCCGACCGCAGCTACCTGTGGCTGTTGTCCCGCCAGCCGCAGCTCGATGCCACCGTGCGCGACCATTATCTGGCCACCGCGCAGCAGCAGGGCTTCGATCTGTCCGAACTGATCCACACCCCGCACACCGGCCACCCCACCGCCTGAGCCCCTGCCCCCATGGACCTGAAAAGTGGCTACCCGTGGTGGGCGGTGCGCAACGGGCTGATGCATGCGTTCCCGCCGCTGCAGCAGGACCTGCAGTGCGACGTGCTGGTGGTGGGCGGCGGTGTGACCGGTGCGCTGATCGCCGATGAACTGTGCGGCCATGGCCACGATGTGGCCATGATCGAACAGCGCGACATCGGCTGGGGCAGCACCTCGGCCAGCACCGCGCTGCTGCAGTACGAGATCGATACCCATCTGCTGGAACTGGCCAAGCAGTACGGTGCGGACGCGGCCACCGTGGCCTACCGGGCCTGCGCCGAGGCCCTGCCGGCGCTGCGCGATGCCGCCCGCGGCCTGCGTGGCGTGGATTTCCAGCGCATGGACAGCCTGTACCTGGCCAGCCGCAGCCGCGACGTGCCGCGCCTGATGGCCGAGGGCGATGCACGCCGCCGCGCCGGCCTGGATGCCCGCTGGCAGACCCCACAGCGCCTGCGCGAACACTTCGGCGTGGATGCCGGCGGCGCCCTGCTGACCCGGCAGGCCGCGCGCGTGGACCCCTACGCGCTGACCTATGGGCTGCTGCAGCGGCTGCAGCGGCGCGGCTGCGGTGTGTACGACCGCACCGTGCTGGAGGCCCTGCAGCCCGGCCCACGCGGCGTGACCGCACGCACCGCCGCCGGCGCGGTCATCAAGGCGCGTCATGTGGTGCTGGCCATGGGCTACGCCACCCAGCACTGGCTGAAGCCACGTGTGGCCCGCAACCGCAGCAGCTACGCCTTCATCACCGACCCCATCGATGCGCAGGTGCTGGGTCCCCTGCAGCAGACCATGGTGTGGGAAAGCGCGCGGCCGTACCTGTACCTGCGTGCCACCGACGAAGGGCGCCTGCTGGTGGGCGGGCTGGACGATGCCATCGACGTGCCTGCGCGCCGCGACCGTCGCGTGCAGGGCAAGGCCAGGCAGCTGATGAAGCAGCTGCTGCACTGGTTCCCGCAGTTGCAGCCGACCCCGGCGTTCTCGTGGGCGGGCACGTTCGCCGAGACCGCCGACGGCCTGCCGTTCTTCGGCCCGCACGCGCAGTGGGGGCCACGGGTGCACTTCGCCATGGCCTACGGTGGTAACGGCATTACGTATTCGATGATCGGCGCCGGGTTGCTGCGCGCCGGGCTGGAGCGGCGGCGGCACCCGCTGCAGGGCCTGTTCGGGTTTGAACGGCGGGCGTGACGCCCGCCTTGCGTAGAGTCGAGCTTGCTCGACTGGTTCTGCCAACGGCAGTCGAGCATGGCTCGACTCTACAAGGGCGGCAGAGCGGCAGTCGAGCAAGCTCGACTCTACCGGCCGGCTACAGGCATCATTCAAGCAACGCCTGCTAGCGTCGGCCTGTACCGCCGCGTGTTGCGCGGCCCCTTGCGTTGGAGCGTCGTGATGATCCGCCCCCTGTCCCTGCTGCTGTGCCTGGCCGCCCTACCGGGCGCCGCGCTTGCCCAGTCCGCCGCCGGTGCCACCGCGCCGCAGGCCTCGGGCCTGGACCTGTCGGTGCCGCAGGCGCCGATGCGCTACCTGAACGACCCGTCCCTGCCGCAGGACCCGCCCGGCACCTACTACGGTGACAAGAGCGGCCCGCGCGTGCATGACGATGCAAAGATCGCCAACGTGCAGGACGACAAGCTGAAGGTCTCCGGCAGCTTCACCACCGGCATCGGCTATTCGAAGAACACCGGCAACAGCCACTACAACGCCGCCACCCTGAACCTGAGCAAGAACTACACCACCGATGAAGGCAAGACCCGCGGGGTCAACGTCAACATCCATGTGAGCGAAGGCAAGGGCCCGGGGTACTTCGGGCCCTATGGCGGCGGTTACTACGGTGGTGGCCCGGGGTATTGGGATTACCCGCCGCCGTACGGCTGGTAAGCCGAAGACCCGGTAGGTGTCGACCTTGGTCGACACGCTCTGCCGACCAAGGTCGGCAGCTACCAAAGCCGATTGCCCGGTAGGTGTCGACCTGGGTCGACACGCTCTGCCGACCAAGATCGGCAGCTACCAAAGCCGATTGCCCGGTAGGTGTCGACCTGGGTCGACACGCTCTACCGACCAAGGTCGGCAGCTACCAAAGCCGATTGCCCGGTAGGTGTCGACCCGGGTCGACACGCTCTGCCGACCAAGGTCGGCAGCTACCAACGCCCGGTCAATCCAGCCAGCCGTCGCGCTCGCTGTGCAGGATGCGGCCCTCGTAGCCGCTCAGGCGCACCTCCACCTTCTGGTTGCGGGCATTGCGCGCTTCCAGCGACCAGGTCGCGCCATCACGTTCCAGCGAATGGATCTCGCGCAGGCCCTGCGCCTGCGCCTTGGCCAGCACCTGTTCGGTGCCCAGCAGCGCGCGGCCGTTGTGCTCATCGAAGATCTCACCGGTCTTGGGGTCCACGTAGACCTCGCTGAAACGGCCATCGGCGCGGCTGACGTCGGCCTCCCACAGGCCGTCATCGCGCTCGATCTCGTGAATCTGGGTGTAGCCGGCCTTGCGCAGGGTCTGTTCCACCTGGGCGATGCCCAGCGGGGCGGCCTGGGCGGCGGGGGCCAGGGCGAGTGCGGCCACGGTGGCCAGGGCGAGGGACTTCAGCATGGGGGTTCTCCTGTTGGGGCCGGACCAGCCCGGCAACACCAGCTTGCCCACTCCGCCTAACAGGCCCTTAGCCGCGCCTGTTAGTCGATGGTTAGCCAGCGCTGGCACACTCGCGCCAATTCCCGCTCTCCATCCATCGCATCACGCCGTGAACGTCTTCCCTGCCCTGTCCCTGCTGCTGGCCCTGGCCAGCGCCCCCGTGGCCGCCGGGCCCAGCCAGGACCCGGAACAGCAGGTGGCGCGCCGCGCGGTGCAGCAGGGCCGCTATGTGCCGCTGGAGAGCGTGGTGCGTGATGCACTGAAACGCCACGCCGGCCAACTGCTGGAAGTGGAGCTGGACGACGGCGTGTACGAAGTCGAGATCCTGCGTGCCGACGGCGTGGTGGTGGAGCTGGACTATGATGCGCGCACCGGCAAGCTGCTGAAGACGGAGCTGGACGACTGATGCGCATCCTGCTGGCCGAGGACGACGAGGCCCTGGCACTTCGCCTGCAGCCACTGCTGGAACAGGCCGGCTACGTAGTCCAGGTGGTGGCCGATGGCCGCCAGGCCGAAGAAATCGGACAGGTGGACGACATCCAGGCCGCCATCGTCGATCTGGGCCTGCCCGGCCTGGACGGCCTGAGCGTGATCGAACGGTGGCGCAGCAACGCCCGCACGTTCCCAGTACTGGTGCTGACCGCGCGCGGGCGCTGGCACGACAAGCTGGCCGGTTTCGATGCCGGTGCCGACGACTACCTGACCAAACCCTTCCAGGCCGACGAACTGGTCCTGCGCCTGCGGGCACTGATCCGCCGCAGTCACGGCCACGCCAGCCCGCGCCTGCAATGCGGCCCCCTGCAGCTGGACGTGAACGCCGGGCGCTTCGAGCTGGACGGTGAGGCGCTGGCGCTGAGCCCGCAGGAATTCCGCCTGCTGAGCTGCTTCATCCACCACAGCGGCCAGGTGATCGGCCGCGACCGCCTGGGCGAACACGTGTTCGATGGCGGGCTGGACCCCGATTCCAACGCGCTGGACGTGCTGCTGGGCCGGGTGCGGCGCAAGCTGGGGGTGGATCTGATCCAGACCGTGCGCGGCCAGGGCTGGCGGCTGGCCCCGCCGTGAGCGGGCAGCCTTCGCTGCGGCGCCGCCTGCTGCTGGCCGGCGGCGTGGGCCTGCTGCTGGTGTCGGTGCTGGCCAGCGCGCTGCTGGGCGAGCTGTACCAGCGCAGCGCGCGCGATCGGCTGGACCAGGAACTGCAGCAGGACATGCTGACCCTGCTGGCGCAGGCAGAAATCGGCGCCGATGGCCAACTGCACCTGCGCCAGGAACCCAACGATGCGCGCTTCCAGCGGGTGTTTTCCGGCGCCTACTGGCAGGTGGCCGATGAAGCCGGCACGGTGCTGCTGCAGTCGCGCTCGCTGTGGGACGAAACGCTGCCGGTTACCGGCAACGGCCCGGCAACACGCGACCTGCCCGGGCCGTTGCAGCAGTCGCTGCGCGCACGCGTGCAGCAGGTGCGCCTGCCGCGCGCCAGTGGCCCGTACCTGGCCGTGGTGGCCACCGATCGCAGTGCGCTGGACGCCGACGTGGCGACCTTCCGCCAGCGCACGGCCATCGCACTGGCCATCCTGGTGGCGGCGTGGCTGGCGGTGCTGGCCAGCCAGGTGCACTTCGGCCTGCGCCCGCTGCAGCGGCTGGGCGCGCAACTGGAGCGCGTGCGCCGCGGCGAGGCGCAGCAGATCGATAGCACCGGCCTGGGTGCGGAGATCGCGCCGCTGGGCGAAGAACTGAACACCCTGCTGGACCACCAGCAGCGCATGGTGGCGCGCGCACGCACCAGCGCGCAGGATCTGGCGCACGCACTGAAGACGCCGCTGAGCGTGCTGGCGGCCGAAGCGGACGGCGACGGCCACGACTGGCGCCGTACCCTGCGCGAACAGGGCACACGCATGCAGGCCAGCGTGGACCGCTACCTGGCCGCGGGCATCAGTGCCGACCACCGCCAACGCACCGAGGTGGAACCGGTGGCGCAGGCGCTATGCGGCCTGATGGCGCGCGTACACGGCGAACGTGGGGTGACCTTCGTTGCAGAGGCGATGGCACCGGCACTGCGCTTCGCAGGTGCGGGCGAAGACCTGGAAGAAATGCTGGGCAACCTGCTGGACAACGCGGGCAAGTGGGCCACGCAGCAGGTGCGCGTTACCGCAGTGGCCGAAGACGGGCAGCTGCGCATCGACGTACGCGACGACGGCCCGGGCTTGGCCGCCGAGGCGCTGGCGCGGGTGACCGAGCGCGGCGTGCGCCTGGATGAGCGCGCCGGCAGCAGCGGCCTGGGGCTGGCGATCGTGGGCGATATTGCCGCCAGTTATGGCGGGCGTTTGGCGCTGCAGAACGCACAGCCGGGGCTGCGGGCAACGTTGTGGTTGCCGGTGGGGTGACCTGCCGCTGCGCTCGCCCCGCCCACGCCCGGTAGGTGTCGACCTTGGTCGACACACCATGCCGACCGAGGTCGGCATCTACCAAAGCAATCCAACGGTCCCGGCCACGCCATGCCGACCAAGGTCGGCATCTACCAAAGCAGCGCAACGGCCCCGCCACGATCGGTAGGTGTCGACCTTGGTCGACACACCATGCCGACCAAGGTCGGCATCTACCAAAGCAGCGCAACGGCCCCGCCACGACCGGTAGGTGTCGACCTTGGTCGACACGCCATGCCGACCAAGGTCGGCATCTACCAAAGCAATCCAACGGTCCCGGCCACGCCATGCCGACCAAGGTCGGCATCTACCAAGGCAATGCAACGGTCCCGCCAACGCAGGCAACCGCGTCCGCCGTCAGCGGTGGTGCATCCACCAGCAATCAATGGCGTCCAGCACGATGTGGATCATCAGCCCGATGCCCACCAGCCGGGTTTTCTTCGGCACGCACAGGCCGGCATACACCGCAATGGCCGGTGCAGTGTGCAGCGGGTGGAAACCGATGCTGCAGCGATTGGGCGCGTAGATCGGGTCGGCCAGCAGATGGTCCAGATCGATGATCCAGCCCAGCAGCATCAACAACCACGCCGAGGCGAAGCGCTTGCGCCAGAACAGCCATGCCAGCAGGGCTGGCACGGCGGCATGCAGGAACAGATGGAAGATCGCGCGCGCGCTCATCAGGGCAGGTAGCGCCGGGCCAGGCCCGGCGTTCCCGTGAACATCAGACCAGCGGTTCGTCGGACAGGTAGGTGTAGCCGGTCAGGCCCGCTTCCAGCGCTTCGGACAGTTCCTGCGCACGCTCCGGCGACAGATCGGCCGCCGCCACGCGCTGGGCGTAGGCCGCACGCAGGTCGTCCAGCTTGTAGCCCACGTAGTCCAGCATCACGTCGGTGGTATCACCGCGGCGCTGCTGGGTGATCGCGTAGCCATCGGCATCGGCCACCACTTCCACCGCGTCGGTATCGCCGAACAGGTTGTGGATGTCGCCCAGGATTTCCTGGTAGGCACCGACCATGAAGAAACCGATGCGGTAGCTTTCGCCGTGCTTGATCGCGTGCAGCGGCAGCGACGTGTCCAGGCTCTCGTTCTCGACATAGGTCTTGACCATGCCGTCCGAATCGCAGGTCATGTCGGCGATGATGCCGCGGCGGTCCGGGGTCTCGTTCAGGCGTTCGATCGGCACGATCGGGAACACCTGGTCGATCGCCCACGCATCGGGAATCGATTCGAACACACTGAAGTTGACGAAATACTTGTCGACCAGGCGCTCGTTCAGTTCATCCAGCGCCGGGCGGTGGCTCTTTTCGTCGTAGCTCAGACGCGCACGTACGCCGTGGGCGATGGCGTAGAACAGATCGTCGATGCGCGCACGCTGCGGCAGGTCGATCTGGCCCAGCGCGTAGCTGGCCAGGCCTTCGGCGTGGAAATGCTGCGCTTCCTGGAACAGTTCCACCGCCGGGCGCGTATCCAGTTCCTCGTGGATCTCGCGCAGGTGGCGGATCGAGGCCGGCTCATCGTCGTGCTGGTCGGGCACGCGGCCTTCCTGCGCCTGCTCCACTTCAGAGACGTTGGCGATCAGCACCGCGTGGTGCGCGGTCATCGCGCGGCCGCACTCGGTGACGATGCGCGGCGGGGCCAGGCCATGTTCTTCGCAGGCATTGGCCAGCGGCTGCACGATGTTGCTGGCGTACGAATTGAGCCCGTAATTGATCGAGCAGAAGCTGCGCGAACGGGTGCCTTCGTAATCCACGCCCAGGCCGCCGCCCACGTCCACATGGGTGATCTTCGCGCCCAGCTGTGACAGCTCGACGAAATAGCGGGTGGCTTCGCGCATGCCGTTGGCGATGTCGCGCACGTTGGAAATCTGCGAGCCCATGTGGAAGTGCAGCAGGCTCAGGCAGTCGGCGTACTCGGTATCGCGCAGCGACTTCCACAGGTCCAGCAGCTGGCGCGGGGACAGGCCGAACTTGGCCTTGTCGCCACCGCTGTTCTGCCACTTGCCGGCGCCCAGCGAGGCCAGGCGCATGCGCACGCCGAGGCCCGGCTTCACGTCCAGCGCCTTGGATTCTTCCAGCACCAGCTTCAGCTCGGAGGGCTTCTCGATGACGATGAAGGTCTGCAGGCCCAGCTTGCGGCCGATCAGGGCCAGGCGGATGTATTCGCGGTCCTTGTAGCCATTGCAGACGATCAGGCCACCCGGGCGCGACAGCGCCAGCACGGCCATCAGCTCGGGCTTGCTGCCCGCTTCCAGGCCGAAGCCTTCACCGTGGTGGCTGGCCAGGGTGCCGGCCACGCCGCGGTGCTGGTTCACCTTGATCGGGTACACGGCGGTGTAGCCGCCGGTGTAGTCCCAGTCCTGCTGGGCCTGGGCGAAGGCCGCCTGCAGCTTGCCCAGGCGCTGGCCCAGGATGTCCGGGAAGCGCACCAGCAGCGGCAGCTTGGCGCCGCCTTCACGCGCGGCGTCCACCACCTTGGGCAGCGATACCACCGGGCCGTCCGCCCCGGTCGGTCTCACCACCATGTGCCCGGCCTGATCCACATCGAAGTAACCATCCGCCCAATGCGGGATCGAGTAGGTCTTGCGGGCTTGGTCGAGGGACCAATCGGTCATTGCAGTCGGCCTTGTTGGCAATAAAAGGGGGGGCATGATAACGCCTATATGCCCACAGGTTCGTTATCATGCGCGCCCGCGCCCGTGGCAGGTCTGAACCTGAACGGGCCGATCCGTCCGGAAGCGAGGCACCCCGCCGTCAGCCCGGCTCCATCCCCTCCGAACAGGACCGTATCTCCATGACTGACAGCAGCAACTGGTACATCGAACACTTCGAACGCACTGGCTCGGCCATCGGCTACCGCATCACCGGCAAGCTGGACGAAGTGCAGTCGCCGTTCCAGAAGATCGAAATCTTCCAGACCACCGACTGGGGCAACCTGATGACCATCGACGGGGCCATCATGCTGACCAGCAAGGACAACTTCTTCTACCACGAGATGATCAGCCACCCGGTGCTGTTCACCCACGCCGCGCCCAAGCGCGTGGTCATCATCGGTGGCGGCGACTGCGGCACCCTGCGCGAAGTGCTCAAGCACCGCGGCGTGGAGAGCGTGACCCAGTGCGATATCGACGAGCAGGTCACCGTGATGGCGCGCAAGCACTTCCCGGAACTGTGCGATTCCAACGATGACGCCCGCGCCGAACTGCTGTTCGACGACGGCGTGGCCTACATGGCCAACTGCCCGGCCGGCAGCGTGGACGTGGTGATCGTCGATTCCACCGACCCGGTGGGCCCGGGCGAAGGTCTGTTCAACAAGGCCTTCTACGAAAGCTGCTTCAAGGCCCTGAAGGACGACGGCATCCTGGTGCAGCAGTCCGAATCGCCGCTGATGCAGCTGGAGCTGATCAACGAAATGCGCACGGAAATGGGCAAGGCCGGCTTCGGCTCGTTCAAGACCCTGCCGTTCCCGCAGCCGTGCTACCCCACCGGCTGGTGGAGCGTGACCATGGCCCGCAAGGGCGAGAGCGGCTTCGACTTCCGCCAGGCCGATTCGGCCGCCAAGACCTTCAACACCCTGTACTACACCGCCGCGCTGCACACCGGCGTGCTGGTGACCCCGCCGTTCGTGCAGGCTGCACTGAAGGGTTGATCCAAACAAAAACCCGCGCTGGCGACAGCGCGGGTTTTTTGCTGTCTGTAGAGTCGAGCCATGCTCGACTGCTCTTCTGCGGGGCTACCGCGATCTGATCGAAATGCAGTCGAGCATGGCTCGACGCTACAAAAGCGTGATCAGATCGCCCAGATACCGGCAATCACGGCCACCACCAGGCCCCACTTGATCACCTGGTAGGCCACCACGCTGCGTTCGCGCAGTGCCTTGGCCTTCAGGCGCACCTTGTACAGGCCACCGAAGGCCTTGTTCACGCCACCGGTCGGGTCACCGGGCAGGTTCGGCGATGCACCGCCGGCAAGCAGCGTGGCCGCCACGGCGCGGTTGAACAGGCCCGGCAGGCCGAAGCGCAGCGGGCGGGCGATATCGCAGAACAGAATCACGCGGTCCTGGTCGGTCTCGTTGTGCGCATGGTGGATATAGGTCTCGTCGAACATCATCCACTCGCCATCGCGCCAGCTCTTCTTCACCCCGTCCACCACGATGTAGCAGCCATCGTCGTTGGGCGTGCTCAGGCCCAGGTGCAGGCGCAGCGAACCGGCGAACGGGTCGCGGTGCGGGCGCAGTTCACTGCCCGGCGGCAGCTGCGCGAACATCGCCGCACGCACATCGGGAATCGATTCGATCAGCGCCACGGTCTTCGGGCACATGGCCTTGGCCGACGGGTGCGACGGGCCGTACCACTTCAGGTAGAAGCGCTTCCAGCCGCGGCGGAAGAACGAATTGAAGCCGGCATCGTTGTAGCTGCTGGAGGCGGCGATCTTCTGCGCATCGCGCAGCGCCAGCGCCTCATCGCGGATCACCTGCCAGTTCTGGCGCAGCGGTTCCAGCTGCGGCAGCTCCTTGCCCGGGTCCAGGAACGGCGTGGTCGGCACCTTCGAGAACAGGTACATGATCACGTTGATCGGGGCCATGAAGCTGGAATGGTCCAGCAACTGGCGCGACCAGCGCGCGCGGACCTTGCCGCGGAAATGGATGTACAGCACGCAGGCCACGAACAGCGCTGCCAGGACAATCTTGATGATCAAAACACTTTCCTCCAGCGGGTGCCGGACAGGGAAACGAACGATGCGGCCGCGCGGCCTGCACCAGGTTGGGGACGCGGCAGGGGACGGTGACGTGCCGGGTGGGAGCGGCCGCCGATGTCGCGGATTAACAGCTTATGGTCGGCAGCCGGTGGGCCGTGGTCAAGTTGCCCGTGCGTCCGGTTCAGCATCACGTGGCTGAACGGCTGGCCTACACTTCCCGCATGCCTGCCGTTGCGCCCCCCGATTACCCCGCCCTGAGTGCCCGCTACGCGGATTTCTTCCCCGGCCAGCCGACTGCCACACCGCGCAGTGAAGCCTTCCGCTGGGCCGGTGGCACGCTGCGCCTGGACCGCCACGGCCCGCGCCAGGCGCCGCTGACGGTGGTGCTGGTACATGGCGCCGGCGGCTATGGCCGCATGTTCGCGCCGCTGGCCGCCGCACTGGCCGACGCCGGCCATGAAGTGTTGGCGCCGGATCTGCCCGGCTATGGCTTGAGCCCGGCGCACTGGGCACAGGTGGACTACGCGGCCTGGAAGCGCGCCCTGCTGGCGCTGATCGACGCCGAGCACACCCAGCGCGCGCGCCCGATCGTACTGCTGGGCGCCAGCATCGGCGGCTATCTGGCGTATCTGGTGGCGGCCGAATCGCGGTGGGTGCGCGGTATTGCCGCCACCACTCTGGCCGACCCGCGCGACCCGGTGGTGCAGGCCGCGCTGGTGCGGCAGCCGTGGATGCGCGCCCTGCTGCCGACGCTGCGACCGCTGAGCCGGCTGACCCGTGGGCTGCGGGTGCCGGTGCGCTGGTTCACCCATATGCAGCGCATGTCACGCGATCCCGCCCTGACGGCCCTGGTCTGCGCCGATCCGCTGGGCGGCGGCAACCGGGTGCCGGTCGGCCTGCTGGCCTCGCTGTTCGGCACCGCCCCGGCACTGGAACCCGAACAATTCCAGCGCTGCCGCGTGCTGATGCTGCACCCGGCCTGCGACGACTGGACCCCCGTGGCCATCAGCGACCGCTTCTACCAGCGACTGGCCGCGCCCAAGCAGCGCGTGCTGTTGGACGGCTGCGGCCACTTCCCGGTGGAACAACCGGGGCTGGACCAGCTGCGCGATGCGCTGTTGCCGTTCCTGCAACGTATTGATAGGTAAAGGCATATTGGATAACTGAGACAGAATTGTCCGAGCCTGCGCGACGAACTGTTCCAGCCACGACCCCGACATTTCTACGACAAACCGTGGAATAGCGAACTCGGCGGTACTAAAATTGCACTTAACGAAAGTTTAGCTAATCCCCCCAGTCGTACCGGTTCGCTTGACGCTCAGCGCCGCCCACCGGGTCGTCCGAGACCCCGCACATGACTCTCTCTGCCTCCCCCTCCCCGTCCTGCGGCGATGACGCCGTGGCCCCGCTGCTACTCAAGCGCGGCGATCGTTTCCTGGCCCCGGATGTCTATCGCACCTGCATGGACGGCCGCCCGGCCGTGGTGAAGGACTATTCCCGCTACCGTGGCACGCCGTTTTCGCTGATCGCGCGCCTGATGGTGCGCCGCGAAGCGCGCATGCTGCAGCGCCTGGGTGGCTGGAAGCACGCCCCGGCCCTGCTGGGCACCTTGGGCGGCCTGGCGCTGGGCATGGAATTCATTCCCGGCCAGACCCTGAGCACCGCCCAGGCCGTGGGCAACGACGTATTCGAACAGCTGCAGCACGCCCTCAGCCGCCTGCACGCCGCCGGCATCACCCACAACGACCTGCACGGCACGAATGTAGTTGTGAGCGCCGGCGTGCCGGTGCTGCTGGACTTCACCTCGGCCTGGCGCGTACCGCGCTGGCTGCGCCGCAACCCGCTCAGCCGCCAGCTCAGCCGCAGCGACATGAAGAACCTGCTGAAGATGCGCCAGCGCGTGACCGGCCAGGCCCCGAGCGCCGCCCAGGCTGCGCTGGTGGCCGACCCGGGCTGGGTGTCCGCCGTGCGCCAGAGCTGGAAGCGGTTCTATAAGTGGGCCAAGCAGCGTTAAGCGCTTTGGCAGCCGGGTGGGTGCATGGCCTGGCGGCATTGAATGCCTGACGGGCATGGAATCCCTGATGGGCATGGAATGCCTGACGGGATGGAGCGCCTGGCGGGGTAGAGTCGACTGTTAGTCGACTGCTCTTCCCGTCCGTGACCGAAATGCCCGCGCTGCGCGCGTTAGTCGACTAACAGTCGACTCTACCCCCGTCCCGTTCCGACATCCCGTCCCATTTCGACATCCCATCGCATTCCGACATCCCGTCGCGTTACGACACCCCGTCGCGTTCCGGCATCCCGTCGCGTTCCAGCATCCCGTCGCGTTCCAGCATCCCGTCGCGTTCCAGCATCCCGTCCCGGTCCGACACCCCGTCGCGTTCCGGCACCCTGTCGCGTTCCGGCATTCCGGCATCCCGTCGCTCCCGCCACATCCGTCCAAGCCCTGTCATCACACCGGGCTAGGATGGGCCATGACCCTGCGCCTCCTGTTCTGTTCCTTCGCTGCACTGTCCCTGGTGGCCTGCAGCACGTCGCCCGCCCACCGCCAGGCCGCTGCACCGTCGTCGCCGCGCCTGCTGCTGGTCTCCATCGACGGCCTGCGTGCCGATGCGCTGGATCGCGGCCTGACCCCCAACATCCAGCGGATGATCGACGGCGGCGTGCGCGCACGCTGGATGACGCCTTCCTACCCGTCACTTACATTCCCCAACCACTACACGCTGGTCACGGGTCTGCGCCCCGGCCACCACGGCATCATCCACAACAGCATGCAGGACCCGCAGCTGGGTGGGTTCGAAATCAGCAACCCGGCCGCCGTCACCGATGCGCGCTGGTGGGGCGGCGAACCCATCTGGGTGAGCGCCGAGAAGGCCGGCGTGCGCACGGCCACCTGGTCGTGGCCCGGCAGCGAGGCCGCCATCGAAGGCATCCGCCCCAGCCAGTGGCAGGTGTACGACCGCAACATCGCGCTGGAAGACCGCGTACATACCGTGCTGGGCTGGCTGGCGCAGACCGGCCCGCAGGCACCGCGGCTGGCAACGCTGTACATGGAAAACGTCGACAAGGCCGGCCACATGCATGGCCCGGATTCTGCCGAGTACCGGCAGGCGATCCAGCGTGCCGATGCCATCATCGGCCAGGTGTTGGACGGCTTGGATGCACAAGGCCTGGCCGCAGGCACCAACATCGTGCTGGTGTCCGACCACGGCATGGCCGCGCTGCCGGAAGGCCAGGTGCTCAATACCGAACGCATGGTCGACCCGGCCGTTGCCGTGGCCACCAGCGTGGGCCAGCCTGTGGGGTTCCAGGCCACGCCTGGGCGCGAGCGCGAAGCCGAGCAGGCCCTGTTGGGCCGACACGACCATTACCAGTGCTGGAAGCGCGCCGAGCTGCCGCCGCGCTGGCAGTATGGCCAGCACCCGCGCACGCCGTCCATCGTCTGCGAGATGGACGAAGGCTGGGATGCGCTGACACCCGACATGCTGGCGCGCCATGCGCACGCCTACCGCGGCACGCACGGCTACAACAACACCCTGCCCTCCATGCGCGCGGTGTTCGTGGCTACGGGGCCTTCGTTTGCGGCGGGCAGAACCGTTGAAGGCTTCGACAACGTGGACGTCTACCCACTGCTGGCGCGGCTGTTGAACGTGCCGGCGGCCGCCAACGATGGCAACCCGGACACGTTTGACGCGGTGCTGCGCCCGAATTGAAAGCGCGCCACCGCTGTAGGCGCCGCGCACCCGCCGCGCGGTCGGTCTACCGGAGTGGCAGTCGTCACCCTTCATTCCGCCGGGTTGATCGCACCGGGAGGGCAGTTCGTCGCACACGGGTGTTCGCGCCAGCCAATCCCGGCTAGGGTCATCGCCTTCCACGCACAGGACTGCACCGAACCATGCGCCGCTGGCTCCTACTCGCCCTGGCTACCCTGCCCTTCACCGCCGGCGCCATCGTCATCCGCAGCGATGTGGATGACAGCGCCTACCGCGTACCGGCCTCCGAATTCCCGGCCCTGGCCGACCTGCCCGGCGAGGGCCACGGCGTCCTGATCGCGCCGCGCTGGGTAGTGACCGCCGCACACGCCGCGCCCATGGAAGGCATGGACGCCGAAGTGCAGATCAACGGTCACCCGTACCGTGTCGAGCGCGTGGTCGTGCATCCCGGTTACCGGCGCATGCCCGATGCGCTTGGTCAGGCGGCGCTGGCGTCAGGCAACCCAGGCCCCATCCATGCCTTCCTCGCCGCCTCCGATGACATCGCCCTGATCCAGCTGGCCGCACCGGTCAGCGACGTTGCGCCGGTTCGCCTCTATCGCGGCCAGGACGAAGCGGGAAAGATCGCTACCCTGGTCGGCAAGGGGGCCACCGGCACCGGCATGACCGGGCTGGCGCCGGGTGGATCGCACCGCGGGGTACTGCGCCGCGCGGAAAACGCGGTGACCGGCGGCAATGATCGTTATTTCTGGTATCGATTCGACGGCCCCGGCGGCGGCCTGCCGCTGGAAGGCGTGATCGGCAGCGGTGACAGCGGCGGGCCATTGATGATCCGCGACGCTCAGGGCTGGCAGCTGATCGGCCTGGGTTCGTGGATCACCGCAGTGCCGGAGCATGCGCTTGAAGCCGGCTATTACGGGCAAGTGGTGCACAACGTGCGCATTTCGCGCTATGCCGACTGGATCGACCGCGTGATGCGCACCGCCCCGTAGAGTCGACTGTCAGTCGACTATCGCGCGCAGCGCGGGCATTTCGGTCACGGACGGGAAGAGCAGTCGACTAACTGTGATCTCTCTGTACGTTGTTCATCCGGGACATCTCTGGAAAATGGTGGTTACCACACCTCTCCAGATCCCAAAGAGCCCGGATGAACAACCATAAAAATGCCCGTTTAAAGGCTGACCCAATGGCTGCACCACTACAACTGGCACCGTCCCCATATGGGGATCGGCGGCCAGCCACCTATCTCCAGAGTGCCGCTGAACAACGTAGTGGGTTTACACAACTAACAGTCGACTCTACCCCGTCGCGTTCCCGCACCCCGTCGCGGTTCGACACCCCGCCGCCCACACGCCCCCCACTTACAGCGCGTCAGCGTCCAGTTCACCCGTACGAATACGCACCACGCTGCCCAAGTCGTACACAAACACCTTACCGTCGCCGATCTTGCCGGTGCCCGCCGCCTTCACGATCGATTCCACCACGGCCTCCACCTGGTCGTCGGTCACCGCCACTTCCAGCTTCACCTTCGGCAGGAAATCGACCACGTACTCGGCGCCGCGGTACAGCTCGGTATGGCCCTTCTGCCGACCAAAGCCCTTCACCTCGGTTACCGTAATGCCGGTCACCCCGCGCTCGGCCAGCGCTTCGCGCACGTCGTCGAGCTTGAACGGCTTGATTACCGCCATGACCATCTTCATCGCCAATCTCCTGTATTCCGGCGTGGAGGATAGCGCCTGAACGCGCCCGGTGCGAAACCGCCCACGCCTGTGCGGGCGACCGGCCCGGCAGTATCCTTGTGGCCTGCACGGCCCGCCCGCACCCCGGAGTACCCCCATGATCGACCTGAACCAACTGGATGACCTTGCCCGCCGCCTGAGCGACCTGGTGCCGCCGGGCCTGCGCGAATCGCGCGAGGAACTGCAGGCCACCTTCAAGAGCGCGCTGCAGGCCGGCCTGGCCAAGCTGGACCTCGTCACCCGCGAGGAGTTTGAAGTGCAGCGTGCGGTGCTGTTGAAGACCCGCGAAAAGCTGGATGCGCTGGAAGCCACGGTGCGCGAACTGGAAGGGCGCGGCAGCGCGGAGTAAACGAGGCGGCGGTGCAATGCCGCCGTTACTTTGGGCCATAGCTACCGCCCGTAGCGGCGCGGTCGATGTCGCATTTGCCACAGTCAGATGCCTCATAGTGGAAAGTCCGACACATAACGTCCAATCCTTGCAGAAGCGCTGGCCTGCAAGGCTCTCGACGCCGTTCCACGCTGTGCCACAATGCCGAAAGCGACCAGGGCTTTGGCGTCTTTGACCCCATCCCCTTGGCATCTCCAACAACATCTGGCAACTCTGGTAGGGCCACCGAAAACGGGTGGTCGGGCGTCGAAAACCCGGTTTGCTGTTGTTGTTTACGCTTGTCAGCCGGCACCACCGCGCGTGGTGCCGGCTGGCAATCCGTCTGCCGGCTATGGCGGGCGGTGCGTGGGGGTCTTGTACCCGCCGGCCTCAACAGCAACCGGTTTTCGAGCCACGCATCGTCCGCCACCTTTATCGGTGGCGGCTTCTGCCTGCATGCACGGAGCCAGCCATGACCACGCCACACTCCCCGCCACCGCGCCCCATCCAGGAAGCGCCCTCACCCACCCCGGCGCGTGACCCCAACAGCCTGATCGCCGCGCTGCACAGCATCGGCGCCGGTGCTGCCGCCGACGGCCAACCCTGGCCCGAACGCCATCCGCTGCGCAGCCGGCAGATCGCCCTGGCCGACGCCGACTGCGCCCTGACCGGCCAGCGCATCGTGCAGGAACTGCTGCTGGCCGCCGAGCGCACACGCCAGAACGGCGAGCCCGATCAGTACGTGGGCGACCGCGTGATGGAGGGCCTGGTAATGGCCGATGTCGCGCTGACAGCATTCATCCACGAACGCCTGCGGCCACGGGAGTAAGCGCATGAAGAGGAACGTGTTTACCGCAGTTGCGGCCTGCATCGCGCTGTTCGGCACCGTGTGGGCCGCCTGGCCCGCGCCGGCCAGCGAACAGGTGTGGTCGTACCAGAAGCTGCAGCCGGTGGATTACCGCCAACTGCACAGCAATGCGCTCGCCTTCGTTACGGTGAAGAGGCGACAGGGGTTTGAGCTGCGCGCGCGCGATGATGGTGCGGGCCCGGTGTCATTCGAGATCCTGTGCAGAGGCGTGCAGGTGCTGGACGTGGAGAACACGGCCGCGCGCGTGGTGATCCGCATGCCCGGTGATGCGCAGCTGCGCGCGCCGGATATCGAGAACCTGCGCGCCAGTTTCGTGCGTTGGATGACCATCTATCAGAACGACAGCTGGCTGCTGATGGAGCGCGCGGGGCCGTCATGGATCGAGCGGCGGATGGAGCCGGGTGGGGCGGTGGCTGAGAGTGAGCGTTGTCTGGTTGGGAGGCATTTGGAGGCTGGTTAGGTGCGTGCCAGTCAATGCCCATGACCAGTCACACCATGTCGGCCAGCCCTCTCGGCGAGCAGAAAGCCCGCCAATTTGAGCACCTTGCCAACCAGCGGCGCAGAGGCTTGGCGGGGTGATGGGGACAGTTGCATCGCCCGCCATGCTGTCGCAATCGGCCAACATTCCGGCCGCAGCTCGGCACCAAGCCCGAAGGGGACATGCCTCACCCACAGCCTACCCACGTGGTAACGGGGCCGGCTCCAGAGGCGTCACTGCCGGAGTGAGCCTGTCAAACGACGTGACCAGCGTCGCGGCAGGAGTTCAGCACTCGTGCATACTCAGCCCAACAACCAAGCAGTCCGTTTCGCTGAACGGAAACGCCTGAACACACAAGAGAGCTGCCATGCGGCACGCCACACCACCTCCCGTTCCCCAGCGACTGCGCGAGATGCTCAAGGACTACCCGGAGCATATTCAAAAATTGCAGGCCGCGTTGAACCACGTAGCCGAAAATCCGTCTACGGGCATACCCGTAATCGAGCAGGCAATCTGGGCGCTGGAGGATGCGCTCGAGAGGTTTGCTCTGGACGCAGGCAAGGAAACCGAAGTGGCCGAAGCCAGCGGCGATCCTCTGGCTGTTGAACAGGCCGCGGCGCGAGAATCATTGATGTTCCTTGCTGCATCAAAGACTGTGTGGGTGGGAGACAGAGAGCTTTCAGAATACTTCCGGGCATCAGGGAAATTCCCTTTATGAGCTATTGACGGTCAACTGGATCCCGCGGTCCACGCAAACACCTTCCAAGAGAAGGTGCTTCCCCGGAGCCGTCTACATGACTTGCCTTCCCATGAAAGCCCCACGGCTATCATTCCAGGAACGCAGCCCGGCTCAGGAAAAGGAAGCCGGCGCCTTGCCCGCGGCATTTGTCGCCTCGGAGACACCCCAGCAAACCAATCGCATCGAATCCATTCATTGCCATTTGATCCTAACGGTCGCCAAAGCCCACCAAGCGCGCCGTCTGACGAGACCAACTTTCCAGGAGATGCTGTGCGCCGGACTCGCCACCATCCCTCAAAGAAGAAAGAACTGCATCCAATTTACGCTGAACCAGATCGGAGATTGGCGAATTCAAAAGTCGCTTCAGCGTGGCATCTGCCGCAGCGAAATCGCCAAGCCGGATGGCGGATATGTATCTTATCCACTCCGAGTAGTCGCTGGTGAAGTCAAGGCCGTCGACATAGACCAACAGATCTGCCGCCGTCCTCACCACCTCAAGGTTACTGGCGTGCGCCTTATGCATCCCGCAGAAGAAATCTTTATCCACTTCCGCGCTTGCAATTCGCTGACCTAGAGACATGTGCAGGAAGGACAAATCATCATAGGTCGGAACTACAAAGGTCCATATGTAGGTGGAGGATGGAGCAGGATCCAGCGCGAAGCCTGAGATGACATCCGGCGTATGAAATGCGATCAAGAAGTTGCCAACGACGCGCAGACCACTGCTCTTCGCCTGGCGCTTCATCCTCCAAAGTGCTATGGATTTCATGCCAAGGCACTCACCTTTCCAGAATACGGTAAAGAATAGTTCCTCGATGCAGATGCTTGTAGTAGTTGCGAGTTTCCGCTGCAGTCAGACCAGCGGCTCCCGACTTCACTATCACATCGGCACAGGTGTGTAGGCCTCCGTTCGGTTTGGGCGAGGCATGCGATCTGTCTCAAGGCTCTGTAGGAAAAGGGGACTAGCCACCCCACTGGCATGGTGCAATGAGACAGAGCGATCGGTACCCGTACCGTCGACACCCAGAATCCCCCTATCCCCTGCACCCGCAATCCCTGATGGTTTCCCACCCAGCGCTTCCCCCACCATCAAGCGCTCCCCCGCAGGAAACCACACATGAGCCTGGCACTGGTCCACAGCCGCGCCCGCGCCGGGGTCGATGCGCCGCTGGTGCGGGTGGAAGTGCATCTGTCTGGCGGCCTACCGGTCACCCAGATTGTCGGCCTGGCCGAGGCCAGCGTGCGCGAGTCGCGCGAGCGCGTGCGTGCGGCCCTGCTCTGCGCACGGTTCGACTTTCCGCAGCGGCGCATCACCTTGAACCTGGCCCCGGCCGATCTGCCCAAGGAAGGCGGCCGCTACGATCTGGCGATCGCCCTGGGCATCCTGGCCGCCAGCGGTCAGGTCGATCCGCAAGCGCTGCTGCAGTACGAGTTCCTTGGCGAACTGGGCCTGACCGGTGAGCTGCGTCCGGTCAGCGGCGCGCTGCCTGCCGCGATTGCCGCCGCCGAGGTGGGCCGCATCCTGGTGGTGCCGCCCGGCAACGCCGCCGAGGCCGCGCTGGCCGAGCACGCCGATGTGCGCGTGGCCCGCACCCTGCTGGAATGCTGTGCGGGCCTGAGCAACCCGCGCCTGCTGCCACCGGTGCAGCGCGTGGACACCACGCCGCTGCCGCTGCCCGATCTGGCCGATGTGCGTGGGCAGGCGCATGCACGGCGGGCGTTGGAAGTGGCAGCCGCTGGCGGTCATCATCTGCTGCTGATCGGCAGCCCCGGCTGCGGCAAGACCCTGCTGGCCTCGCGCCTGCCCAGCCTGCTGCCCGATACCGACGAGGCCGAGGCGCTGCAGTTGGCTGCCATTGCCTCGGTCAGTGGCGAAGGCCTGGACCCCCGACGTTGGCGGCAGCGGCCGTTTCGAGCCCCGCACCACAGCGCCAGCGCCGCCGCGCTGGTCGGTGGCGGCAATCCACCCTGCCCCGGCGAGATTTCCTTGGCCCATCACGGCGTGCTGTTCCTGGACGAACTGCCCGAGTGGAACCGCAGCGCTTTGGAAACCCTACGCGAACCGCTGGAGTCGGGCCATATCCGCATCGCACGTGCGGCGCGCAGCGTGCAGTACCCCGCGCGATTCCAGCTAGTGGCCGCGATGAACCCCTGCCCGTGCGGCTGGGCCGGCGACCGCAGCAATCGCTGCCTGTGCAGCGATGAACGCATCACCCGCTATCGCGCGCGGGTGTCGGGCCCGCTGCTGGATCGCATCGACCTGCATATCAGCGTGTCACGGCTGGATGCGGTGGAACTTCGCGAGAGCACGCCACTGGGCGAACCCAGCGCCACGGTACGCGCACGGGTGGAAGCAGCACATGCCCGGCAACGTGCACGTGGCGGGCTGAACGCCCATCTGCCGCCCGGCACGCTGCGCACCTGCACGCGGCTCAGCGAAGCCGACCAGGATCTGCTGGAACAGGCGATCGAACGGCTGCAGCTATCAGCGCGGGCGATGCACCGCATTCTGCGCGTCGCCAGGACGATTGCGGATTTGGAGGCGCGCGTGGAGATTGGAACGACCCATCTTGCGGAAGCGATTGGGTATCGGCAGTTGGATCGAGGCTGCACGTCGATTTCCCCGGGATCACGGAACGAATCTGAATCTCCCAAATAGTGACTTCTATCACCTTGGCGGCACTCGACCTTCATCAATTTGGACTGCATGATCATGATGGCATCGATACGTGCGGAGTCGTGCTGCGCTGAAAGGCGCACGCCATTGGAGTTTCGGCGACTGACCGGCCGTCGATTGAACGGAAAAGCCCAGACTACAAGGATGAATAATGAGATTCGGTTCGCGCCTACTGCTATGCGTTTCACTTTCATTGGCAACTGCGGCAGCATCCAGTCAGGAGCGCAAATCTGAATATCTTGAATCGGAGAATGCGATCGATTCAGCACCAGTGAAGACCTATGCACGCGAAGCAGGGATCGGGCTTGAAGAGGCTCGCCTGGCATTGGCGAGGGAGGAACTGGCCGCGTCTCGGATCAGTGAGTTGAGGACCGAGTTTGCAGATCGACTCGCCGGGCTTTTCTGGGCGCGTTCGCCCACCCAGCGTATTGTTGTTCGACTCACTGGCAATCGCCAGGTCGCGGACCGGAACATTCAAACGGATGCTGGCGTTGTGCCGGTCACGTTTGTCACAGGCGCAGCATTTACCGCAGCCGCGCTGGAGGCCAGCCTGCAAGCCGCCGGCCCCAAACTTCGGAAGGCCATTCCTGAGCTCAGCGGTGCATGGGTTGATGAAACCACTGGCACGATCGTGCTGGATGTTGCCGCTCCTGAAGCGTCAACGCGATCTTTCGATGCGGAGCGTGGAGCCATCGAAAAGGCAATGGGATTCCCGGTAGAGTTCCGGTTCTCGCCCCGTCCCACCGACCTAGGCACTCCGCCATCGAATGCAAGACCTGCCCTTCCGGCTGAGCAGGCAAAGCAGGCGCTGCCAAACGTTGGTGGTGGGAGGCAGCTATCTGGCGGAGCCGGACAGTTCTGCACGGCAGGCTTTGCAGTGAAGGATAGTATCTCGGGCGTCAAGGGCGTTCTGACTGCGGGCCATTGCTTCAACGATGCCACCTACACGAACTATCCGGTACCGCCCGCTATTCTGCCCACCGTGATCCTGCCCACAACAATGGTCATGGAAGCCTGGGGGGGCACCGTGGACTTTCAGTGGCACTCCTTCCCGCCCGGACAACCCGTCACTTCCGCTTACTGCACTTCGTTCAACAGCTGCTCCAATGTGGTCATTTACGGTGGTTCTCCTTCAGTGGGCGGCACCGTGTGTCACATGGGGCGTACTACTGGAAGAAGCTGCGGCAAAGTGACCACGCTTTCCTATGTGTTTCAGGGGCCGTGTTCGAACTCCGATCAAGCGACATGCCCATCGGGCACGTGGATCCGTATCGAGGGACCTGATCTGGCATGCGACTACGGCGATAGTGGGGGTCCGGTGTTCAATGGATACAACGCCTACGGCTTGGCCAAAGCGGCGCTGAGTGACGGCCCGCTTGCGGGTTCCTGCGCAATGATGGTGGTCATGCCGATAGGAAGAATTGCGCCTTACGGGCTGCGCTTGCTTTAGTAGCGCGGGATCGCGCAGGTCTACTGCCGCGAGCGCTTTGCCCATTGACCGGAAGGGCCCGTCCTCGCAAGACGGGCCATCCCTGAAGTGCACCGCAGCATCGGAACTGGGCGCCACATCAGCGACGATCTGGCGCCCATTGCCAGTGTGACCGGCACCGGCTCAGGCCAACCGCGCGCACCTCATGGCATTCCACAGGAGTATGTGCGCTGAATCAAAGGCGCCCGCCACCCCACTCAGCCCGCCTGGCCCAAGCGCACCTTCAACTGCTGGATTTCCTGCGCGCTCACGCCAATCGACTTCAGATAGCCCTCGGCGCCGCCGTACTGGCTGTGCAACGCGGCCAGGAACTGCTCCATGTTCTGCGGCGCCGTGCCGGACATGCCGGCCATCTTGCGTGCGATCTCCGGGTGCTGCTCCAGCATCGCCTTGATCTGCGCGTTCATCGCGCTGTCCTTCGGCTGCCCTTCCAGGTAGTGCGCGGAAATGGCGTAGTTGTGCACGATCTGCGCCTTCGGCACACCGGCCAGGTCCAGCAGCAGGCCGGCGATGATGCCGGTACGGTCCTTGCCCGCCGTGCAGTGGAACAGCACGGTGCCGTCCTGCTGCGCGGCAATGCGCTGGAACACCTGCTTGAACTGCGGCTGGCTGTGGCCCAGCCACTGCACATACGCTTCACCCAGCGAATCGGGGAAGGTGGTCATCATCTTCTGCAGATCCATCTTCTCGGTGCCCATCAGCGAAATGCGCTGGTAGGCGAAGCGCGCGTCATCGGCCAGCAGGTCCGGCGACTGGCTCTGTTCGTCGGCGGTACGCAGGTCGATGTCCAGCGTCACCCCGGCGGCAGCCAGCGCGTCGCGGTCGGCGGCGGTCAGGCGGCCCAGATCGGCGGTACGCACAAAGGCCGTGGCCGGAATCGGGCCGTTGCGGCCCTGCAGGCCGGCAAAGCTGCGTACGTTCCATGCGCCCTGCAGCGGAATGACGCGCTGCGCGTCGTCAGCGGTGGGCGCCACATTGGCGGTGGCTGCCGCGGCGCTGGCGGTCGCGGGGCGCGAGGCATCGGCGGCGAAGGCGGGCGCGGCCAGCGGCAGGGCCAGCATCAGGGCCAGGGTCAGTTCGGTGCTGCGGTTCATGTCGGTCTCCAGTGAATTCAGAAGTTGACGGCCACGTCCAGGCCGAAGGTGCGCGGATCGTTGAAGATGCCGGTCTGGCCCAGCGCGGGGCTGTTGAGCTTGTAGAACAGGTGTTCTTCATCCAGCAGGTTGCGCGCCCACAGCGAGAACGACATGGTGGTGCCGGTGTCGTTCAGCGGCACATCCACCAACGCCACGCGTGCGTTCACCACGAACGAGCTGTCGGTCAGCATCTGGTCGTATTCGCTGGTGTAGAAACCGTCGGACCAGTTCCCGTCCAGATGGAACTTCAGTGCGGCGAAGTTGGCGAACGGCACCAAGTAATCCAGCGACAGGCTGCCGGCATTCTCCGGTGCCAGCAGCGGCTGCACGGTAACTGCCACGCCAGCGCCGAACGGGTCGACCGCCGTCTGCGCGTCGATCTTCGTGTAGGCGTAGTTCAAGCCGACCGTCAGGTTCTCGATCGGCATCACGCTGAATTCCAGCTCGGCGCCGCGTGACTTGCCATCGCTCAGCGCGTTGGTTGTCACCATGGTGGTGCGGGTTTCGCCGCTGTTGGGATCGAACGGCAGCGAGAAATCCATCTGCTTGTGCGCGATCTTAGAATCGAACAGCGCCAGGTTCAGGCGTGCGCGGTTATCCCAGAACTGCGATTTGAAACCCAGTTCGTAGGCAGTCACTTCTTCCGGCGCGAAGGCGGTGTAGGTGGTGGACCGCGAGTTGGCGCCGCCTGCCTTGAAGCCGGTGCTGTATTTGGCATAGACCATGGCCTGCTCGCCGATGTCATAGGCGATGTTGACCATCGGGTCGAAGCGGCTCCAGGAATCGTTGAATGCCAGCTGGGTGGCGGCGCCATTGACGATGTACAGGCTGCCCTTCTTGTCGTCGCGCGTGTAGCGGCCACCGGCGGTCAGGTGCAGGCGCTCCAGCGCAGCGGGCGTCCAGGTGGCCTGGCCGAACACACCCAGGCTGTCGGTCCACGCTTTGCTGGCGCGGTCGATACGCACCTTGGAAAGGTCCAGCGGATTGGTGGCCGGGTTCACCGTGTAGCTGTTGCCACCCGGGCCCCACACCAGCATGTTCGGGGTCTGCGCGTTGTCACCGGCGGTCTCGTGGTAATAGAACGCGCCGCCCAGGAACTGCACCTGCGAGGTGTTGCCGATCAGCTGGAATTCCTGGCTGTACTGGTGCTGGTAGACCTGCGCCAGGCTGTAGCGACCGAAGGCCGTGCCGGCACCGCCGTATGCGGAAATCGCATCGACCAGGCCCATGTCGAACTGGCCCTGGGTCAGTTCGCGGTACGAGCTGATCGATTTCAGTTCCAGCGCATCACTCAGCGTCCATGACAGGTTGAGCAGGTGGCCACTGGTGCGGCCCACGTTGTCTTCCTGCGGTCCGCCCAGGATCGCGCTGTCACGCCGGTCCTGGCTGGCACCGGCAATCTGCAGCGGGCTGAGGTACGCGCCCGGCACCAGCACCTGGGTGTGGTACGGCGTGGTGGCGTCGTAAGAACGGTCGAAAGCATACAGCGCGGAGAAATCATCGCTGGGCTGCCACAGCGCACTCAGGCGCGCACCGCGCTTGTCGTAGCTGTTGAAATCGCGCTCACCGCGCATCGGGTTATCGGTGGTGCCGCCACGGCGGGCCTGCACGGCATCGATCTTGAAGCTGACGTCGCCCACCTTGGGCAGGTCCAGGTGCAGCGCGCTGTTATAGCCGCTGAAATTGGACACGCCCGCACTGACGCTGCCGCCGAACTCGCCGATGGGCGCCTTGGTCACGATACTGACCGCACCGCCTTCGGTATTGCGCCCGAACAGCGTGCCCTGGGGGCCCTTCAGCACTTCGATGCGCTCCACGTCGTACAGCATGCTGCCCAGGCCCTGCGCGCGGCCCATGAACACGCCGTCCACGTAGATACCCACGCCGGCATCGCGCGCCGGCTGGTTCGCATCCCCGGAGGCGCCGATGCCACGAATGCCGATGTTCAGCGCCGAACTGCGCGTGGCAAACGGGGTGACCCGCAGCGAGGGAATGGAGCCATCGGACAGGCTGCCCAGCGAAATCGCGCTGCGATCCTTCAGCGCCTCGGCATCGACCACCGACACCGAGATGGGCGTTTCCTGCAGGTTGGTAGCGCGCTTCTGCGCGGTCACCACCACCTGGTCCAGGGCCACCACATCGTGGTTGACGCCGGCGCTGGCCGCCGCGTTGGCTTCGGTGGTGGGAAGGTCTTCGGCCTGGGCCACGCCGGCGAGCGTGGCGGCAATAGCGAGGGTCAACAACTGACGGGGCAACGTGGGGTAGCGCATCGATGTCGGTCGCGGAAGGGAGGAGGCGGCCGCAGTCTGGGTGCGTGAAATGACAGGTGAATGACCGTTCATTCACACATTCGATAACGTAAGATCGGGCCATTGGACGCTTTCAGATCACGCAATGACGCCGACCGACACCCCGCTTGCCAGCGCTGACGACACCGCCACCGCCCATGCCTACGCCCAGCGCCGGAAGATCCTGGATGCGGCGCAACGCTGCTTCATCACCCGCGGTTTCCACGCCGGTTCGATCAGCGAGATCGCTGCCGCAGCGGAGATCAGCCAAGGGCTGATGTACCGCTATTTCGACAACAAGCGTGCGCTGATCCTGGCGCTGATCGAGCGACAACTTGCCCACGACCAGGCGTCGATCCGGCACATGCCCGCCTCGGCCGACCTGGCCGACGGGCTGCTGGCCTGCTACCAGCACTGGGCACGCGGCGAGGTGCTGGACACCCATGCCAATGCCATCGCCAGCGTTGCGCTTTATTCGGAAATCAACGCCGAAGCGCACCGCGACCCCGTAGTGGCCGAGGTGCTGCGCCGGCACGACAAGCAGACCACCGAAGCCATCCATGCCTGGCTGCGCGAGCATGATCGCGCCCGTGGCGTGGCGGTTGAGGAAGACGCGATCGAGCAGCGTACGCTGCTGCTGCGCCTGCTGGTGGAAGGCCTGGCGATGCGCGCCGTGCGCGACCCGGATCTGCAGCCGGACGCCCTGCATGCACTGTTGAGCCGTGCCGTTGCGCGGGTGATGGGGGATGGTTCGGGCGAGCGGAATGATGCTCTTCGGCAGCCGGAATAGGCGTCAGGCCCAGGGCGTTTTCCCGCAAGCGGCCGCGGCCGGCTAGCGCGCTTCCTGCTGCCGCCGCTCGATGCCTTCCATCAGTTCCTCGAACGAGTCTTCAATCAGCATCAGCTCATCGTCTTCCAGCAGGTGAAGATAGATGTGCCCGTAATCCTCATCGCGCAGTGAAAGCACGTAGCAGTTCCCGAAATTGTCTTCGGCGAATGGCACGTACTCGGCCAGATGGGGAAACCCTTGGATGTAATCCCGGTGCAGGTTTTCGATGCAGGTGCGGCCATCACCCACGGCAATCAAGGAAGCCACGCCGGTAGGGTCTGTATCCTCGTCTTCGCCCCGCAGGTAGCCACCGTTGGCGCTGCGGTAGAAGGCGAGCATGGCCGGGGGAAGCTTGTTGCCGAAGTAGGCATTGAAACGCGCGAGGGTCGCGTCATCCACCAGCGGCGAGGAGTCGATGAGTTTCAACATGCGTGTACGTTGGGCGCTTCCGATTCTGCGAGCATCCTGCCATGCGCGGGGCGCCTTGGCACGCTTACGGCGTGCACGCCACCTCCCACTGTCCATAGGCTTTCAGGCCAAGCGACTGCGCAAGCCGGTTGGAGGCGACGTTGTCATGCTGGCAGCGGTACTGCGCATCGTAACCACGCGTGCCGGCGTATTCGATCATGGTCTGCACCAGGGCGGCTGCCAGCCCCTTGCCGCGTGCACGGGGCATGGTCAGCACCCCCATGTCCGCGATTTCCTCCCCACCCCAAGGGTAAAGGCTGGAGACCGCCAGAAGCTCGGATTCAATGAACGCCCCGAAGGTCGCCCAGTGCCCCAGCTCGACTGACGCATCATCCTGGTCGGCCACCGGGGTCTGTGCCATGAATCCTTCAAAAAGCGCAGCATCGTCAGGTATGAGCTGGCGCACCTCGATCGCGCTGCTGTCGCGCGCGACAGGCACTCCCTGTTCGCCAACGTGGTAGATGACATCCGGCGCGTGCATCTCGATGCCAGCGCTCTGCAGCGCCTTGCGCAGCCCTTGCAACGATACCGCCGGGCCACCCGGTGCAAACCGCAGCGCAGAGGCAACGCGCTCGGATACGGCAGCGCGCGTAGCGCCGTCGGTGGTCACCAGGATCATGGCCCGCCGCTGCTCGGCAAGCTGCGGGTTGATGGCCAGCCGGAATGCATCCACCGTCGGAACGGGAATTCCCGCGTCGAACAGGCCATTCCAGTACTGGGCAACGTTGCAGGTCGGTTTGGACATCCTACGTCTCACATCCGTGTGCAAGGGTTGTTCGGTATTTGAATCAACCGGCCACACCCAGCGCGCCACCACCCGCACCCCGGCGCACTGCCACCACGTACCGGCAGAACTTGCCCAGGAAGATGCCGGCAAAGCCACCCGAGATCAGCAGGTACGCGGCAGTGAACCCGGCATGGCCCGCCAGTGCCGGCGACACCGCGAATGCCACCTCAAACCCATACTTCACCAGGAAGGTGACCAGCAGCAGCGGCAGCAGGCTGTAGTCCGGGCTGCGGCGCAGCTTGCCGGTGGCCGGGTTCAGCGCCAGCGTCGCGCGGCGCAGCAGCAGCCAGCCGTTGGCCGCGCCGGCAGCGATGCCGACCAGCCATTCACCCCAGGCCTGCAGCGAGCCACCGTAGCGATGGCTGATGGACCATGCGCCCCAGACTAGGAACAGGGCCGGCACGATCGCCAGCCGCACCAGCGAACTTTCCCCCGGCTTCATGGCGGCGATGCCGCGGTACACCAGGAAGGCCAGCAGGGCCCAGACCCAGAGCGGGGTGTGCGAGAGGATCTGCATGATCATTGCGGGGCATTCCTTGTCGGCAGGTTGAGGGCGTGCTGCGGTTATCTGACGCCTCGATTATGGTCCTGCACGAAACCGCCACAAGTGACAGGTGTCAGCCGCTTACCCTGACCGGGCGTTGCGCCGGTACTGCTGCACCCAGTCCAGCGAAGGCGCGATGCCGCCGAAGGGAAACAAGTGCGGGCTGACCGGGCCAAGCTCGTCGCCCAGTCCGGCCAGCAGCTTGTCCACGAACCGGTCCGGCCCGGCCGAGCCCAGCAGGCGGCCCAGGGAAATGCCGTAGCGGGCCAGCATGGCCGTGCTCGCGCCGACCCCGCACATGGCCGCATAGCGCACCAGCCGCGTCACGCTGGCCGGCCCGGGAATGCCCACCAGCACCGGGTGCGCCACGCCGCGTGCGCGCAGTGCATTCAACCAGGCCAGCACTATTTCGGCATCGAAGGCGAACTGGGTGATGATCCACGGCGCCATGCCGTGCGCTTCAATGCGCTGGCACTTGTTTTCCAGCACCTGCCAGCGCTGCGCGGCGGTCATGACCGGGTGGGTTTCCGGGTGCCCGCCCACGGCCACCACCTTGATGCCGGCGCGTTCCAGCAGACCGGTTTCGATGATCGCCGTGCTGTCGGCGAAGGGCCCGGCCGGCGCCGCCAGATCGCCGGCAATCACCAGGCAGCGCTCCACGCCGGCCTCGCCCACGGCCCGCTGGATGAAACGTTCCAGCGCGGCCTGCGTGCCGATGCGGCGTGCCGACAGGTGCGGCATCGGCTGGAAGCCCAGCTCGCGTATGGCCCGTGCCGCCGCCAGCCGCGCCTCGTCATCTTCGCTGGCCAGGTAGGGAATGGAGATGGTGGTGCCCGGCGCGATGCGTGCGGCCTCGGCGCGCAGGGCCTGCACGGCCTTGGCGCTCACTTCCCACGAACACGCATCCAGGAAGGCCCGCGCCCGCGCCCCGCTTTCCATGGACATCAGCCAACCCCGTGCGCGCGCGCGACCGCCGAACTGCCGCGTGCCAGATCCACGAAGGCCCGCAGATAATCGATGGCGGTATCCGATTCGCGCGCGCCCAGGTAGATCTGCTTGGGAATGCCCTTCGCGCCCAGGCGCACCGGCACCACGTCCATGCGCGCGGCGTACTCTTCCACCAGCCAGCGCGGCATGGCCGCCACGCCGCGGCCGCTGGCCACCATCTGCATCATGATGTCGGTGGTTTCAATCGCCTTGTGGCGGCGCGGGGTCACCCCCGCCGGCAGCAGGAACTGGTTGTAGATGTCCAGCCGCTCGAACGGCACCGGGTAGCTGATCAGCACTTCCTGGGTCAGCTGGCGCGGCTTTACATGGTCCACCTTGGCCAGCGGATGGTTGCTGGCCACCACCAGCACCTGCTCGTAATCGAACACCGGTACGAAGGTCAGGCCCGGCTTCAGCAGCGGGTCGGGGGTCACCAGCAGGTCGATCTCGTAACCGAACAGGGCGCCGATGCCGCCGAACTGGAACTTCTGCTTCACGTCCACATCTACGTCGGGCCAGGCGGCCAGATAGGGCGACACGATCTTCAGCAGCCACTGGTAGCAGGGGTGGCATTCCATGCCGATGCGCAGCGAGCCGCGCTCGCCCTGGGCGAACTGGCCCAGCCGCTCTTCGGCCAGGTCCAGCTGGGGCAGCACGCGGTTGGCCACGGCCAACAGGTACTGGCCGGCCTGGGTCAGGCGCAGGTTGCGGCCCTCGCGCAGCCAGACATCGGTGCCCAGCTGTTGTTCCAGCTTCTTCATGCTGTGGCTCAGCGCCGACTGGGTCAGGTTCAGCACGCCGGCGGCGGCGGTGAGCGAGCCCTGCAGTTCAACCTGCTGGACGATGCTGAGGTGGATACGTTCCAGCATGTCTATGAGCCCCGCTCATGGATGTGTGAAGTAAAACCATTTTACGTCATGGAACGCCCTGACTAGCATCGGGTCATGCTTTCTCCCCACCGCCCCCTCCGAATCGTCGCCGTATCCGGCGGCCTGCAGCGCCCCTCGCGGGCGGCCACCCTGTGCAAACACCTGCTGGACCTGCTGGGCGACCATCTGCCCAGCCAGCCGCAGCTGATTGAACTGGGCGAACTGGCCCCGCAATTGGCTGGCGCGCTGTGGCGTTCGCAGTTGCCCGACAGCGCCGAACAGGCACTGGCTGCGGTTGAACAGGCCGATGTGCTGGTAGTCGCCACGCCGGTCTACCGCGGCTCGTACACCGGTCTGTTCAAGCACTTCTTCGATTTCATCCAGCAGGACGCGCTGGTCGACACCCCCATCCTGCTGGCCGCCACCGGCGGCAGCGAGCGCCACGCGCTGATGATCGACCACCAGTTGCGGCCGCTTTTCAGCTTCTTCCAGGCCCGCACCCTGCCGCTGGGGGTGTACGCCACCGACAAGGACTTCGCCGACGGCCGCGTACACGACCCGGCCCTGCTGCAGCGCGCCGAACTGGCCGTGCAGCGCGCCCTGCCGCTGCTGGCGCTGTCCCACCGCCCCTTGCCGCAGCCCGCCGCCACCCTTGCAACCCTCTGAACCGGAATGCCGCCCATGAGCACAGACACCTTTACCTTCAGCATCACGCGCATCCCGTTCAACGAGGATTACCAGCCGGCCGACGGCACCCGCATCACCACCAACTTCGCCAACCTGGCACGCGGCGCGGCGCGGCAGCAGAACCTGCGCAACACGCTGAGCATGATCAACAACCGCTGCAACGACCTGGCGCACTGGGACAACCCCAACGCCGATC
Organism: Stenotrophomonas sp. ZAC14D2_NAIMI4_6; assembly: GCF_003086875.1. Classification (NCBI taxonomy): domain Bacteria; kingdom Pseudomonadati; phylum Pseudomonadota; class Gammaproteobacteria; order Lysobacterales; family Lysobacteraceae; genus Stenotrophomonas; species Stenotrophomonas sp. ZAC14D2_NAIMI4_6. Next base: position 4,109,594 of record NZ_CP025996.1, read on the forward strand.
GCTACGTGGTGGAGCTGGACATCATTTCGGTGGAAATGCACATCGACGGCAGCGATGGCAGCGACCCGTTCCCGCTGATCGAAGTGCTGCGCCCCACCCTGGTGGATACGCACACCGGCGCGCGCACCGAAGGCATCGTCGGCAACAATTTCTCCTCGTACGTGCGTGACTACGATTTCAGCGTAGTGCTGCCGGCCAGCAACGAGGGCAAGGACAGCTTTGCCATTCCCGAAGACTTCGGCGATCTGCACGGCAAGCTGTTCAAGCACTTCCTGCAGTCCGACGCCTACCGCGCGCAGTTCAGCAAGGCGCCGGTCATCTGCATCAGCGTTTCCAGCAGCAAGACCTACCACCGCACCGAGAACCACCACCCCATCCTGGGCGTGGAATACCGCCAGGGTGAGTTCTCGCCCACCGACCAGTACTTCGACAAGATGGGCCTGCAGGTGCGCTACTTCATGCCGCCGGGCAGCGTTGCGCCGCTGGCGTTCTATTTCCAGGGCGACCTGCTGGGCGATTACTCGAACCTGGAACTGATCGGCACCATCAGCGTGATGGAGGCCTTCCAGAAGATCTACCGCCCGGAGATCTACAACGCCAATTCGGTGGCCGGCAAGGTCTACCAGCCCAGCCTGAAGCACCAGGACTATTCATCCACCCGCATCGTCTACGACCGCGAAGAGCGCAGCCAACTGGCCGTGAAGCAGGGCCGCTTCACCGAAGAACACTTCATCAAGCCCTACCGCAGCGTGCTTGAGCAGTGGGCTGCGCGCTGACCGCTGTTCACTCGATTTCCCTCCCCAGGACACAAGACCCCGATACCGATGAAGAAACTACTGCCGACCTCTACCGCCGGAAGCCTGCCCAAGCCGTCGTGGCTTGCCGAGCCTGAAAAGCTCTGGTCGCCCTGGAAACTGCAGGATGACGCGCTGACCGAGGGCAAGCAGGACGCGCTGCGCCTGTCCCTGCAGGAACAGCAGCACGCCGGCATCGATATCGTGAGCGACGGCGAGCAGACCCGGCAGCACTTCGTCACCACCTTCATCGAACACCTGGACGGCGTAGATTTCGACAAGCGCGAAACCGTGCGCATCCGCAACCGCTACGACGCCAGCGTGCCCACCGTGGTGGGCGCGGTCAGCCGGCCGAAGGCGGTGTTCGTGGAAGATGCGAAGTTCCTGCGCCGGCAGACCGCACAACCGATCAAGTGGGCCCTGCCCGGCCCGATGACCATGATCGACACGCTGTACGACGCGCACTACAAGAGCCGCGAAAAGCTGGCCTGGGAATTCGCGAAGATCCTCAACGAGGAAGCGAAGGAACTGGAAGCGGCCGGCGTGGACATCATCCAGTTCGACGAACCGGCCTTCAACGTGTTCTTCGACGAGGTGAACGACTGGGGCGTGGCCACGTTGGAGCGTGCCATCGAGGGCCTGAAGTGCCAGACCGCCGTGCACATCTGCTACGGCTACGGCATCAAGGCCAACACCGATTGGAAGCAGACGCTGGGTTCGGAATGGCGGCAGTACGAAGAGTCGTTCCCCAAACTGCAGAAATCCAGCATCGATCTGATCTCGCTGGAATGCCACAACTCGCATGTTCCGATCGACCTGATTGAACTGGTGCGCGGCAAGAAGGTGATGGTGGGCGCGATCGATGTGGCGTCCAGCACGGTGGAAACGCCGGAAGAAGTGGCCAACACCCTGCGCAAGGCGCTGCAGTTCGTGGATGCCGACAAGCTGTACCCCTGCACCAACTGCGGCATGGCGCCGCTGCCGCGTGAGGTGGCGCGCGGCAAGCTGCGGGCGCTGAGTGCGGGCGCGCAGATCGTGCGCGAGGAGCTTGCGGGAATTCGTTGAGGGCGAATCCAGCGGGTGCGACCGCGTGTCGCACCCCTTTCCCGTCTGCCGGTCCAGCGTCCAGCCTTGGCCTACAATGCCGGCGTGCGCGCCGTTCCCTTCCACCGCAGCCTGACCCTGATGGCGGCCATCGCCATGCTGCTCATCGTGGCTGCGCCACTGCTGAGCCGGTGGATCGCCCACAGTCCAGAAGCACCGCACGCGCACACCCTGCACGCGGCTGAACAGGGCGGCCCGGCGCCACATGAACACCCCAGCAGCGCGCACCACCACCACGGCAGCGAAAGCACTGTGGCCATGACCGCGCATGCCGACACTACGGCAGGCAAGAGCGACCCCCACGCCAACCATGACATGGGCGTGGACTGCGACTACTGCCTGATTGCCGCGCGCATGGTCAGCCTGCTGGTAGCGCTGCTGATCGCACTGATCGGCTGGCGACCGCCGCAGTTCGCACGCACCTGGGCGCTGCAGTGGGGCGCCAGCATCGCCGCCGGACACCTGGGCGCCCGCGGGCCCCCGCAGCGGGCCTGATCATCCGCGCCTGACGCGCGGCATACCTGCCAATGCTCCCAACGCCTGCGCCTGTCTGCGCGGGCGTAGCGGCGTTTCCTGACTTCTGCACTACCGGTCTGCTGGCCGGTGGTGCCGCGTGCTGTGACCATGACCCCGAACCCTACCCGCACTCCCCTGTCGCTCAGCCTGGCCATTGCGCTGGGCTGCCTGTGCCTGTTGCCATCCACCGCTTCCGCGCAGGACGGTACCGCACTCACCCTGGGCACCGTCCAGGCCACGGCCACCGACGCCTGGGACCGCAGCGCCCGCGCGGTCTTCAGCTCGGTCGACGTCATCGGCGGCGACGTGCTGCAGTCGCAGCGCGTTGAACACAGCTGGGAGCTGCTGATGAACGCCCCCGGCGTGCAGGTGACCCAGTTCAAGATGGGTACCGATGCGGGGCGTTTCTCATTCCGCGGCTTCAATGGCGAAGGCCGCATCAATGCGGTGAAGCTGCTGATCGACGGCATTCCCAGCAACGACAACGCCGGGGGCATGCCCTACCTGGATGCAGTCTGGCCGCTGGATATCACCGCCATGGAGATCGTGCGCGGCACCAACGACGCGCGCTACGGCCTGAATGCCATCGCCGGCGACGTCAACGTGGTCACCCGCCAAGGCGGCAACGACGGCCAACTGAGCATGACCGCAGGCAGCTTCGGTACGCAGGACCTGCAGCTGGCGAAAGGCTTCGAGCGTGGGCCATGGTCGCAGAACTACTTCATCGGCTGGCGCCAGTCGGCGGGCGAGCGCGACCATGCCGATGCCACCCAGCGCAGCTTCGCCGGCAAGTGGTTCTACACCGACCCTGACGGCACCTGGCGCGGCGGCCTGACCACCCGCTACTACAGGAACGCGGCCTTGGAAGCGGGCTACCTGAGCTACCCGCAACTGCAGGCAGACCCCACCCAGTCCCCCGACTACGCCAGGGATGACCGCAGCGAACGCGAGACTCGGCAGACCGCACTGCATGTGGACGGACGCATCGGCAGCGACTGGCACTGGACGGCCAAGGCCTACCAGAATGACTACCGCAACCAGCGCTGGGTCACCTTCACCGAAGGCGGTGCGCAGCAGGAACGCTTCAACGATGAACGCCAGCGCGGGCTGATGTTCAATGCCAGCTGGCGGCCGGCTACCGCGTTGGCCGAACTGGTGGTCGATGCCGGTGTGGATGGGCAGTGGCAGGACAACATCGCCCAGCGCTTCCGCACCGTGCAACGCCAGCGCCAGGCCACCCTGCGTGACTGGGATTTCAACCTGGATACGCGCGGTGCCTACGTGCAGGCGGTGATCCGACCGATCGACCGGCTGAAGCTGGTACCGGCCTACCGCGTGGATCGCATCTACGGTGACTTCACCGATGTGTCATCGGGCAGCACGGCACCGGTGTACCACTACGGGCTGATCAAGCAGCCCAAGTTCAGTGCCTCCTATTCCATCACCGACGCCGTGGTGGCCTATGCCAACTGGGGGCGCACTTTCCAGATCGGCAGTGGCAATGGTGCCTACCGCACGCAGGCGCAGGATCTAGCGCCGTCGATCAACGAGGGCTGGGAAGCCGGGCTGAAATGGTCCCCGGCGGCGGGCCTGCAGACGCGCGTTGCCGTCTGGGAACAGACCGCGTCGGATGAGGTGGCCACGATCCTGGGCGTGAACGGTACGGTCGGCAGCAACGAGGTGGGCAACGTGGGCAAGACCCGGCGACGTGGCTGGGACCTGCAGGCTAACTGGCAACCCGATGCACGCTGGCGCGCATGGGCATCGTATTCGCGGCAGAAGGCTACGATCGAGGTCCCCGATCCGAGCGCACCGGCCACGCGGGGTCGGCAGATCGAGAACGTGCCGAACTGGCTGGCCAGCGCAGGTGTGGAGTTCAGCCCCGTGCCGGACTGGACCTTCAGTGCCTGGGGCAATGGCCAGGGCGACTACTACGTGGAACGCACCAACACCCTGGGCCGCTACGGCGGCTATACCCTGCTCAATGTGAGTGCCGCCTACCGGCTGAACCCGCGCAACCAGCTGATGCTGCAGCTGAAGAACGCGACCGATCGCGCCTATCTGTACGCGTGGTATGACAGCGGATCGTCGGGCTATTCGCCCGGCGATGGCCGCGCGCTCTACCTGACCTGGACCCGGGAGCTCTGAGATGCAATCCAGCAGCACAGCGCCTGTCGTCGAGCCCCTGCGCTTCTACCGCGCCGTATGGCGATGGCATTTCTATGCCGGGCTGTTCGTCCTGCCCTTCATCGCGTGGCTGGCGTTGACCGGTGCCGTCTACCTTTATCAGAAGCCCATCGACCGCTGGGTACATGCAGGTCTGAAGGTGGTGGAACCCACCGGTACAGCCGCCATGCTACCCAGCGCGAACATCGCCGCCGTGCAGGCCGCAACCGCAGGCGATGTCTTCCGCTACACCATGCCAGAGCGCGCCGACGGCAGCGTGGAAATCGGCGTGATCGAAAAGGATGGGCGCCGACAGGTCTACTACGTGGACCCCGGCACCTCGCGCGTGCTCGGTCACCTGCCGGAGAAAGGTACGTTTTCCGGCGTCGTGCGGCGCCTGCACAGCCTGGACTTGTTGGGCCGCTACGCCAGCGCGCTGATCGAGATCGCCGCAGGCTGGGCGATCCTGCTGGTGGTCACCGGCGTATATCTGTGGTGGCCACGTGGCCAGAAGGGCGGCGTGATCACGGTGCGCGGGCGGCCGGGCCAGCGCCTGTTCTGGCGCGACCTGCATGCGGTCACCGGCGTCTGGGTAGGGCTGGTGCTGCTGTTCCTGGCGGTGACCGGCATGCAGTGGTCGGTGGTCTGGGGCAACCAGGTCAATGCCTGGGCCAACGGACACGACTACGGCTATCCCTCTGGCGTGCGCGTGGATGTGCCGATGTCGCACCAGCGCCTGGCTGACACCACAACCCCTACCTGGTCGATGCAGCAGGCCCAACTGCCTCTGTCTGCACGTGCGCCCGCCCAGCACGCTGCGCCGTCCAACCATGAAGGTCATGAAGGCCATGAGGGACATGGCGGAAGCATGCGGGGGGATCTGGCACCGCAGGCCGGCGCCATCGGCATCGATGCCGCCGTGCAGATCTTCGCTTGCCTGGGTCTGGCACCGGGCTACAGCATCAGCCTGCCGCGTGGAGCCATGGGCGTATATACCGCCTCGGTCTATCCCGAGACGCTGGACCAGCAGCGCGTGGTGCACCTGGACCAGTACAGCGGCAAGGTACTGCTGGACATGACCTACGCCGACTACGGCCTGCTTGGAAGAAGCCTGGAATGGGGCATCAACGTGCACCTGGGGCAGGAATACGGCACGGCCAACCGCCTGTTCCTGCTCGCCGCCTGCGTGGCCATCTTCGTGCTGTGTGCCAGCGGCGCGGTGATGTGGTGGAAGCGCCGGCCGCAGGGTGGCTTGGGTGTTCCGCCCCTGCCCCGGCAGGGCCGCAGCGTGGCCGTCGTGTTCGCGCTGCTGTGCATCGGCGGGCTGCTGTTCCCCTTGGTGGGCGCAACGCTGCTGCTGGTCGGCGTGCTCGATGCGCTGGCCACGCGCGGTTGGCGCACGTCACCAGCGCGTTGAGACGTTGGTTCGATGGACGACGGGGCGGCGCACGTTCTACGGCGCACCGCCCCTTTCTGCTGGACACTAGAAGCTCATGCTCACTTCGGCGCCCACAATGCGCGGGCTATCAATCGGCCCGTAGTAATTACCGTCGCGCCCGAAGGCCAGGTTGTCGAAGATCAACCCGTTCACACGCCGCTTGTTGGTCAGGTTCTGCACGAACAGGCGGCCGGTCCATGGGCCCTGTTCGTAGCCCACCTGCAGCCCGATGATGGCCACGGCCGGCTGGTAGGCACGGTTGCGCTCATCCAGCGCGCTGGAACCGGTAAACGCCGATTCCACCCGCCCGAAGACGCCGGACGGGTGCTGGTAGCGTGCCGCCAGATAACCCGTGTAATGCGGCGTCAGCTTCACCCGGTTGCCGGCCAGGTTTTCGTCTACCGTGGCCCAGAGCTTGGTGTACTTCGCATCCACATAGCCCACGTTGGCGGTCAGGGTGAAGCCCGGCGCCAGCTCATAGGCGCCTTCCAGTTCGGCACCGCGCGAGCGGATCGATGCATCCGAGCCCACGTAATCCGACGAGACCGGGCGCCCGTTGGCATCGGTCGCCACCTGGATTTCCTGCCAGTTGTCCGAGGTGATGTGGAACAGCGCGCCGCCGATATGGCCGCGGCCGCCGCCGACGTTCATCTTGAATCCCAGCTCGTGGCTCCACATCATTTCCGATTCGTAGCGCAGCACCTTGTCATTCACTACATCGCTCTGCGCGGCGGCCAGATTGAAACCGCCGGGGATATAGCCCTTGGCCGAGGCCGCGTAGAACGAGAGGTTGTCGCTGGCGTCGTAGCGCAGTGACACGCGCGGCAGGGTGGCATGGAAGGTGTGTTCCAGCGCGGCGTCGCGGTACAGCACCAGCCCACCTTCGGCCAGGTCCAGCGAACCGGCACGCTGTTCGGTGGAACGGCGCGCCTGCTCGTGGCGCAGGCCCAGGCTGGCGGTCAGCTTCGGCACGGCGGGGAAGGAATAGCTGGCCGTTGCGAACACGCTGTAGTCCTGGCCCTTGGCGGTCTGCCGGGGGGCCAGGTTGTAGCTGTTCAAGCCGCGGGTGATCGGCCCGACGAAGGTGCCCAGGATCGAATCCTTGTCGGTGCGGTAGGTGGACACACCGGCCATCCAGGTCAACGCCAGGTCATCTGGCGAGCTGAAGCGCGCCTCGGCATTCCAGGCGTCCTGCTTGTCGTAGGTGCGCCCGGCCAGTGCCGGGCTCTCGGTCATGTCGAAGTCGTAGCCCGCCGAAACGTCCTCGTGGGTGCGGTAGGACGCGGCCACATCGAACGTACCGGCTTCCAACTGCCACTGCGCACTCAGGCCGGCCACCGTCTCATCTTTCTCGGTGCGCTTGGGCGCATCGTTGATATAGGTGAAGTCACCGGCCTGGCGCCCGCCGTTGAGGCGCGTGCCGTAGGTGCGGTTGTACAGGCCCACATCCAGCGGCAGGTATTCGTACTCGAACATGCCCGGCGCGCGCGTGCGCAGGTGGTAGGCCAAGGCATTCACGGTAACGAAATCGCTGGGCTGCCAGCGCAGCTTGCCCTGCAGGTACTGCTCGCGCACCTTGCCTTCGGTGCCATTGAAGGGCGTAAGGTTGCGCAGGAAGCTGTCCTCGTCCGACGCCATGAAGGCCACCGAACCGGAGAGGTTGCCGCGCTTGCCCAGCGGCCCGGACACGAAGCCATCCAGGCTGTTGCCATTGCCGTTGCTGAACCACGTGCTGCGCAGGTTCACCTCGCCTTCCATGGCATCGGTAGGGCCCTTGGTCTTGACCAGCACCAGACCCGATTCACTGTTGGCACCGTACAGCGTGCCCTGCGGGCCGCGCAGCACCTCCACCGATTCCACCTGGTTCAGCACCGCGTTGCTGAGTTCCTTGAACGGAATGCCATCGATGTAGACCGACGCGCGGTTGACCAGGAACGGGTTGGATTCGATGCCGCGGATGGAGATGTACATGTCGCTGAGCTGGCCCATCGCGTTGAATTTCACGTTGGGGGCCAGCTTGTCCAGATCGCGGAATTTGACCACGCCGGCCTCTTTCAGTGCCTCGCGGTTGAGCACGGTGACCGACAGATCGCTCTTCAGGTACGGGGTATCGCGCTTGGAGCCCGTTACCCGCACCCCGTCCAGCGTGGTGGGGCTGACGGCATCCTGAGCGAGCGCGGGCAACGATGGGGCAAGCAGAAGGGCCGCGATCGCAGCGGCCAAGGGAGTGGGGGAACGCACGGGAACCTCTTGAACGGAGACAGCGGCCGCAGGGGCCATCAATGTTATGATGTAACAATTCCATAACAGCGCTACTCCGTATGCCTGCGCACCGCTCCATTTCCGGCAGCAAGGTGACGATGGCCCAGCAACTGGCGGCCACCACGCCGGTGCTCGGGTCGAACGGTGCAGGCAACCTGGCCTTCATCCATCACCACTTCCCCGCCAGCGCCGGCGCGATGGGCCACCCCACGCAACTGCGGCTGGCGCTGGTGATCAAGGGCGGCGGCCGGCTGCAGCAGATCTGTCCACGGCGCGCCGCGCTGGACGCGCACTGGCACATCGGCCAGTTCAACGTGGTGCTGCCCGGGCAGACCGGTACTTACAGCAGCCCGGAGGTGGAAGTGCTGGGGCTGGCAATCGATTGGCCTGCGCTGGGCGCAACGGCAGTCAGCCTACCGACCCTGGCGCCGCTGACCGGCGCGCTGCACCGCGACGCCACGGTGAGCGCGCTGCTGCATGCGCTATGGGCGGCATCGCGTTCGGGCGTACTGTCCGATGAACTGCTGCACGCCTGCGGCAACGCGGTGCTGGATCGGCTGGTGCAGATGGCGCAGCAGCCCGCCGCGCTTTCTGCGGGTGCGCGGGTATTGTCGGCGGCGCAGATGAAGCGGCTGACCGAGTACATCGATGCGGCGCGCGACGTGCGCCTGACCGTGCCGATGATGGCCGATGCGATTGGGGTAGATGACACGCGATTGAGCCGTGGGCTGCAGGCGGCGGCGGGGATGTCGCCGTATCAGTTCCTGGTGCACCGGCGCATGCATTGGGCGCGGGGTGAGCTGGAGCGTGGGGTGAGTGTGATGCGGGTGGCGCAGTCGGTGGGGTATGCGAATGCGAGCAAATTTTCGGCGGCGTACCGGCGGGTTATGGGGTGTGCGCCGTCGGCTTCGATGGGGTGATGGTGGGCTTGGGCGGCTGTTGTTGCTTGTTGAAGGGCGAAGTTGACCGATGGGGCTAGTTGTGGGGCTTGTTCGCAGGCAGCGGTGATCTGATCGAGGAGGACGGCCAAGCGTTCGGCAGAGAGCTGGGAGTGGGTGGTCCAGACGCGGTGCTGGATTTCGTTCAACCACTTCAGGCAATTGAGTTGGATTGCGGATGGGAGGTCGGGATCGGACCAGATGCTTCTGCCGGCGATTGTGAGTTCGAGCCAGAGTTGGGTGCAGAAGTGTGGTGCTTGCGACTCGGTCAGGGTGAGGAGTTCTTCGGGCATATGGGCTCATACACCTCTCGACAACGGCATGGCTGCTATCGGCCAGAAGCGGACGTTTGAAACCCGTTAATCAAGCCGCGTCGCAAAGCGGCGCAGGCTTGAATGAACTGCTAGGCATAAGCATGCAGTTCCTAACCATGGGCATTCTGAAGCAGCACCTTGCGGCCGCGTTCCGTTGGCATGACCTCAGAGTGTAGCGAACCGTCATAGCCATTGCCGGAGATACCAGCCGATATCCTACGACGCTTCTCGACTAGCCCCCAACCTTCGAACTGGTTAAGCAGAGCGAGCATTTCAGAGTGTTTGCAGTTGAAATGGGAGCTGCACCTTTCGGTCGTGGGCACATACTGACTTGCGCTTCGCTGACCGGCATCCTTGGCGGTCATATAGGAATCGGCCCATTCAATGATCTGCCTAAGAACTCGCTCCTCCAAGCGACTCAGAATCGGAGTTCCCGATAAATCAGGAGGCTGCAACTTTCGCCTGCGGATTGCCATAAATCTTCCTGGCACCTAAACGTTGAATTCAGCCGACCCGCGCGATGCGGCCCGGTCACATCCGAGACGGTGAATGGGTCTCGACTTGAATGAATTGCTAGGCCCCTTAAACAAGCCTCTCAAGGGGAATGTCTTCATACCCACCTACAGAGCCGATAGATCCGGAGTTTCCTGGACTGCCGTAGCTTCCGGCACTCCCGTAGTTGCCATAACTTCCATAGTTGACCGAGCGATGGGGAGAGGCTCAGTTGTACATGAGGCGATCACTGTAGATGATCTCGCCAAGATACCTGCCGTACATGTCTATGAAAATTCCGTGCTGCTCCAGAAAATGCCCGATGTTTGGGCCATTCGGAGAGTGCAGCTTGCCATTGACCAAATTTGCGATGTGCTGGCCATCGCTATTGAAAAGAAAATTCATACCCCCCCCCTGATGCGTAAACACCTAAGAAACGAGCTCGTGGGACCGGTTATGCGGCTTACCAAAAAGCACCGAATTGCGCGATTTACCTTTATACAGCTCGATATTACGGCCGCTGGCTCCAGCGGACAAGTCAGCACAAGACAGGACCGAGCAAAGGACTCAATGGCCACCGTTAGGTAGCTCCGGTAGAACTGCGGATGTTCACTTTGGGTCGCGTGACACCCTGCGGTCCAAAGCTGACTTCGCATCACGAAGCAACACCAAACCCACGGCGCCGAACGGACCTAGTCCGCAGCCATCTCGATGGGATCCTGATCCCCGCGAACAATTGTCAGCGACCGTGAGCTCTAGCTATAGTTGTCTGGAGAAGCGCTGCGCTCAGAATTCCTTCAAGGCGCGCACATACTCGCGCATCCGATTTCCCTAGGGCGGACGAGAGCTAAAGGTGGCTTTCGGCTAGATGCGGACTTTCAGGGCCCAACTAAGCCGAGCGGCGAACCGCGTTCGGCGCGAACGAGCTGTCATGAAGCTGCTCAACGTCTTGGGTAAACGTGGTAACGATGAATTCCAGTTCGCTCAACTACTACCGAATCACCCGCTTTTAGCTCATGCATGGCGAAGAACTCACCAACCCACGCTCGTCGGCGAAAGATCTTCTTGTCACCCGCAATGTCGGTGAACACCGCCATGCCTACACCTGACTGGACCTCCAACAGTTGTGACGCCCGATCCGTTTCCGAGCTACCACCGACAGCAGCAGCGGGGAAGAGATCCATTATGGTCGCCAAGTACAAATGATGATTGTCAATGTTGCCCTGAGTGAGCTTGATTACTCCACAGCGCATACACCCCCCCTATAGTTAGCTACCTTATAGTCAGTGCTAGGAAACTGGCTGTACCGCCAACCCGCCACTCACTTTCAACACCATCCGCCGCAATTTTAAGCACCATGACCTCGTCTAACAAGTCGAAGTCTCATTAGGCTCACTGATCCGACGCCAACTTCGCTCAAAGTTCGCTTTCGATCGACACCAGAATCCCACCCTTGGTTGAACGACTCTACAGGGCTTTGAGGTTGTCTGATGACTGAGCCGACCTGGCAACGGGCTGCTGAATCGCTGCAATCTCGTCATCCGAGAACCAATCGGAGCCCCTAATTCGTTCTAGCGCAGCCGTGGGATCAGAGGACCAGAGAACGAGGGCCAGCGATTCCTGAGCCCGACTGCACGTGACATAGAGGAGGCGCAATGTCCGGTCAATGGTCGTTTCTTTACCTTTCTCCACATTATCCAAGTCAGATTTACTGAGCCGGACACCCCCGAAAATCTTGTCGTACGAAATCTGATTGCCGCCCGCCACCTTGTCATCCATGACAACCATGACGTGAAGGAACTCAGATCCTTTAACCACCTGGTGAGTGGCAAGAACTGAATTTCCCGCGAGGTATGTGCGGTACTTCTGCAGTTGATTCCACGGGGTGGCGAAGAGCGCACACCAACCCCGACGCATGCGGTCCTTTTTTGACTCCTCCTCGCCTCTGCCCGGAACTGGTGGCGCAGGGGACTTGTCGGCAAAGGCCTCTGATAGGCGATCGTCAACCTCAAAAAGGTTTGCGCTCAAGACGGGCGTGAGAACCTCTTCAACTGTAGCTCCAGGACTCTCAATCGCAGCAACGAAGGCGGAAATGGCTTGGAGCATTTCATCGCACCGCCGCGCGCGCTCGACCCCATCCTCTGGCATGCTTTCGAGACGACCGAAGGAGCTAAAGACTTCGGTGGCCTTGACCTCATCTATGACACCATCGGCACCAACACAGGTCTCCAATTGCGCGAGCTCGTTCAAGAGGACCTGCACAGCGGTCGGCCCCTTGTTCTCACCACTCCCCGTTGGCGCAGCCGAGTTTGGGTCGATAAGAACCATCGCACTGTACGCGTCGAGAAACGAACCACGGGTCGCGACGAGCTTGTGCTCCAGAGCTAGTAGTTGAAACCGATCCTGGCCCCAGGAATCAGCCCCTGTCACCTGCCGCATTTGGTCCGCGCACCAACGCTCGCCAGCGACCTTTGCCTCCGGCGAGAGCGAAGTGTCGCCGACAAATATTCTGACCAGCCCACCGGCCTTCTCAGTCCGCGGGTGCTGTTGGGCGCCGTTTGCAGGCTGCGTCCGGCCGTCAAGCTCCGATTCCCATATTTTGTTGATGAGCGCGACGATTCGACGTTGACTGCGATGATTCATTTGCAGCTCAGGAGTCGCCCAGCTTTCCGGAACTAGGCTAGGAAGATCCGAGTGACCATCGGTGTAGATGCGCTGCCGATGGTCGCCCAGTAATCCGAGGGTAATCCCAGCACCCCTCGGCTCTGCGAAGCTCATCAAGGCGTCCAGCATGCCTCTCATGGTGTCTTGGGACTCGTCGATGAGCACTATGGGGTGGCGGTCTCTCAGAACGGTCCGTAGCGTCGGTCTGTTCCGCAACAGCCAAGCTGTTGCATCCAGCACGTGCTTGTGCGCGAGCGCCCCTGCACCATGCGTGTCTCGATCCGGGTTGTAAATGAACAGCTCGGTCAGCTTGAATGCCTCGATATCTGCCTTGATTTCGTCCAGGTCCCGTTGTTTCGCTGGGGTGATTCCCCTCGGCTTGGCGGCCGCTTCTGTCGTTTCCTTTTCGAGCTGGGCTTGCTTTACAGCGATAAGAGCCTCTCGGATGTCATCGTTGAATCCTCTGATGAGTTCCCAGCAGAACGCGTGGATTGTGGAGACGCCCACTAGGTCATTCTCTCCAAGGCGACCATTAATAACGGCGACAGCATTCTTCGTGTATGTGACCACTCTTATAGAGCGACCATACATTCGCAGTCGTCGAGCGAGCTGCCCGCCCTCTTCGTGCTGCACAATGCCCGTCAATCGACGCAGAACTTCAACCAAAGTACGCGTCTTCCCCGACCCCGCACCGGCAAACAAGAAGTAGCTGCGCGGCGGCTCCTCAGTGAGATAGCCGCAGATTGCCTCGACAACCCCGGCATCGCGGTCGTTGTTGGCACAGCTAGGGACCGCATTCATGCCAATGGCTCCTTACTTGGCTCAAGCTGTGTCTGTAACCAAGCCAAGGCATCCGCGATGTACTTCGGACAGGCCACTGGCTCATCAGAGGACATCTTCTCGAAGATGCTTGCAGCAAACTCACCTTTGTTGAGCGAGGCGTGCATTACCTTGTGGAGCGCTGCGACCATCTCACCAACGTTCCCAGCGCCGGCCGCTGCTTTTGCCACAGAACCAAGCGCACCGGTTGGCGGCTCAACCTCCAAGCCATCATCGTCCAGCTTCTCGTCCATGAGGCGCTTGAACCAATGCATGTTCGTAAGAACGAGAGAGTCTTCAAATGAGCTTGGCCAGCTGCCTTCAGCTTCAGCAACAGGCAGCTGCCAGGCAAATCGCACGAGGCAGTCTGTGATCTCACTCCATACCAATTGAGAATCGGTCGGGTTCCTGAAGTCATCGAGCTTCTGGAGCTTGGGGTGCCAGCCACGGAGTGTAGGGTTGCCGCAGTGGAGTCCAGGTTGCCCAGTGTTTGCAACTGCGACCAGCTTCTTGGTTGGCTCTCCGTTCTTCCTAGGCTTGCCGTCCTGCTCCTCGCAAGGGTCGACGTCGGTGATGATCACGGTCGGAATCCTGAGCTTCTCGACTAATGGCCTAAGTCGGTGAGCATGGCTTCCTCCGATGTCCAGAAAGGATATATAACGACTGTTAAGCTCCTTGAAATCCCGCTCAATGAAGAATGGAACGAGCATGCGCTCCGCGACGCCTTCCACAAAGACGGCCGCATTGGCGAATAAGAGGTCGGTGTGTTGGACGCGAAAGTACCGCTCTGCGAATTGACGAGTCTTTTTGTCATCGCCAAAAACGTGACCAAGATTGACCACTTCGGTTGCTGGCATTGGGCTCGCCGTGCTCCTGCCGATACGCCTGACATACCGAAGACGGTCAAAATCTTCGGCGTGCGCGAGATGACTCGAGTGGGTACTGATGAGCAGCTGGCTCTTGAGCGCCGAAGCGTCTTTCCCAGTCGGGCTTATGAGTTTATGCGCCTTGTCGGGAAAGATGCGCTGTACCTGGACGTGTAGATGCGCTTCAGGCTCTTCAATCATCACAAGGTGAACCGGCGCAGGAGACCCCTTTTCTGGCTTTAACCGGGCCGCCTTGAACGAGACAAGCTGGTAGCTGAGGGACTGAAGGTTTTGGTAGCCGAGTCCGATAGAGTGCTCAGGAAGAAGTTCTTCGAGCGAGTCCTTCTCCATGCTGTACTGGACCGCCGTGCCATGATCTAGCAGATCAGCCGTCTGAATGCGCGTGCGAAAGCGAATTTCTTGAGGATCATGCAAGCCTGGATAGCCGAGCTCCTTCACCTCCTCAACCGAATCGGCGATAGCTTCGTGAATCTTCTCGTCAAGGTCTCTCTGCGCCTCCGCCACCGCTTTGATGAGGTCGGCTCGGTGACCATGCCCAGTGCTGGCAACGTTCAAGTGCTGACGCGCAAATTTGAGGAGCTGGTTGGAGAACATTCCGACGCGATGTGGGCCGGAGGTGGACCGAGACTCAGCTTCTTCGCTGCCCAGCCCGCGCTGAGCGGCAACAAAGTCCACCCGCATCACCTTGGAGAGATGCCTCCGATCGATCTGACTGGCGTTTGCAGCAAGCGTCTGACTGACGTAGGTCCTGAAGCCAGCTATCGGATTATTATCTGCATCGAGCTTGTACGCGCGAACCTGCCCAAGTTTCGAAGGCTCACGGAGCCAGAAGTCCAGAAGGTCTATGGGCCATGCCAACGAGTCAGCGCCCATTTCCATCACGGGTTCGCGAGCCGTGCGATATGCCCAGGCAAGTTGCTTTAGCTCCTCAACGGTCGACGCCGGTTCCAGGCGTAACCGGATGCCGACGGCACCGCCCTTCCAACTGAACTTTGAAAGGAATGGTGCCACGTAGTGGTACATGCCGGCCTCCGCATCGAACCAGAGATCCAACGTTGGCATGGTCGAAAGAAGGGTCTGGAGTTGTTGCCTCCAGTTCTCCTCGTCCCCTGACACGGTCAGGGGATCTTCCGCCAGGGCATCCCATCCTTTTCCAAGAGCTCGCAGTTTTGGCCATTGCGAGAGGCTGATGTCAAATGAACCGAAAGGGGACCCGTCCGCAAGGAAGTGGCGAAGAGCTGCAAGTACGGAAGTCTTCCCGCTATTGTTCGCTCCGACCAGAATAGTGGTCTTCTTGTCGACGTCCACTTGAACCTTTCCCAGGCGCCGAAACTGGCAAAGCTCCAGAAATCGAAGTGTGATTTCTCCGGAGACCGGAATGGCTGGACCCGCATCTGTCATTGAGGCACCTTTTGACTGGACCATGGCAAGGCGCCACCACTAAGCGGCTACGGACGCCCAAGAAAGTGACTTCATGTTACCAATACTGCCGGGCATATTTATCTGTTAGCGCCCATAGCTACATTTCTGTTTGACCAGACCACTAAGAGCCAGCCAGAGGCCTGTGGCTGGGAGGCTGAAGAGCAATAGCGAATGTCTGGAATCATTGCGAAGCAGACTCTCCCGCGTCTCCTGAGGCTATCCGTTTCAGGCCACGTCCGAGCAGCGAATCACGAACCAACAAGAAGCCTACGGCGCCGAACGAAGCCAATCCGCAGCCATTTCGATGGCATCCTGATCCCCGCTCACAATGCTTTCCGGCACGATCCCCTTGGGGTACTCAGCACCGTCCCGGTCAGCCATTGCCGCAGTCGTCAGCAACAGCGCGCCGCCATCGGGAAGCGGGAAGATGGTGTTGGCCGTCGCAAGCCCTGCGGTTGGCCGTCCGAAGAACCGGGTTCCGGGTCGCGCCCTGAATGCAACGGCCACGGCCTCACCGGAACTCGCGGTCCTCGGCCCCACCAGCACCGCGACGCGGCTGTTGGACAGATCAGCCTGGCATTCCGGGCTGGCGCGTGAGCGCCATGTCCTGGTCTTTCCCTGCCGATCGCGGAAGCCGCCTGCATCGCGATCGCCCAGCAGGGAGTGCAGCCCATTGAGCATGGGCCACATGTTGCCACCGTTGTCCTGGCGGAGATCAACGATCCAGCCCTTGGTTGAGGTCGGTGCCAAGGTGGCGATACGTTTGCAGAGTTCCGCAGTGAACGCACCCCTGTCGTCCTTGCCTATACCGCGCAGCCCCGGCACCAGTATGTAGCCGATGCCCTCAATGGAACGGGATTCCATCGGTCGGCTGCGAACTGCCTGCGCGCGATGTGTCGAGGCCTCGTTCGGTGTTTGAAGCAGGCTATGGCGGTCAGCAAGCGCATCCAGCACCCTGCGCAACCCTGCATATGCCTCCTGCGCGGGAAGCTGCTTCTGATCGTCCGTGAGTAGCGCCGCCTCTTCGGCAGGCCAGTCTACGTTGCCCGCGTTCAATGCCTTCGCGCGAATGAGTGGCAGCGCGTGTGCCAGCATGGCGTGAGCGGATACGCCGGTCGCCTCCACCGCCGCCGACGTCAGCGTGAGCTGCTCGGCCTGGAGGGTGCCTGCACTGCCCAAGGTGACCCCGAACTTGATGCTGGTGCTGGCTTCCGGAACATACAGCAGCAGTTCGCGCTCACCTGGCCCCTCACCGGCACGCACAGGCTCACCGCCGGAGCTGGCAAAGGCGAGCCGTCCCTTCGGGCCATCAGCACGAAGCCAGAGCGCGCCGGCGCCGGCCCCGTCATCCACGCGCAGCCGCCCGGCAAGCCGCACGTTCCTGCCCCTGAACGAACTGGCATCCAGGGATGTGATCGCACCAACGAAACTCGCCTCGCCGGTGGATTCGGCAGACAGCTCAATCGCAGCGCCGTCCTTATCCAGGACGTCGCCAGCGCCATCGACCACCGACTGTACGCTGGTCCCCTTCCACGCGGTTTCGCCCTGCGCGGAAGCACTGAAGATCACTGCCAGAAACAGAAAAGCCATGCGTGGCATCGGCACCATCCATGTACACGAGAGCGATGATCCTATGATGCTGGGGTTGTACCGGCAAGCGAGCCGGCTGCGTCATTGATTCGTAACGAAACAGCATTGCCCTGGACGATGGTCCTGCCTTCAGCCAGCAAAGCCCGAGCTGAATCTGCCCGACAGGGACGAGAAGAAGCAAAGCGCCAAGATGACGCCGTTCAGAACCAGCGATGCCTCGTAGAACAGCGATGCCGGGCGCGAAATGACATGGGGCGCATCGATGACCGTGAGTGCGCTCCATCCCACCGTGAATACCAGAAACAACCAAGGGGCGAACGGCACAAAGAATGCAATCGCGATGAGAGAGGCCAGGTAGCCAATAACCAGCAGGATACGCAGGAACCCACATATGGGATGCGCCTTGCTGTACGCAACCACTCGATTCTTGATTCTGAGCCGTTCTTCCTGCAACAGCTTCGGTAGCGTTCTGGCACCAATTTCATCAAACACGATGCCGCCCACTGTGGCAACCAGAGTCAGCAGGACGAGCACGCGGAATGTGAGTTCGGTCATTGGGGCTGAATCAGCTGCGGCCTGGTTCGGGAGCGTCTCCAAACTGCATTGCAGCGCTTGCTTGACGGACGAGTTGGACCCTAGGTAGGAACTATCGAGAGAGCGATGGCCCGTCTTGCCCCTG
This sequence comes from Stenotrophomonas sp. ZAC14D2_NAIMI4_6, assembly GCF_003086875.1. Taxonomy (NCBI): domain Bacteria; kingdom Pseudomonadati; phylum Pseudomonadota; class Gammaproteobacteria; order Lysobacterales; family Lysobacteraceae; genus Stenotrophomonas; species Stenotrophomonas sp. ZAC14D2_NAIMI4_6. Next base: position 4,127,679 of record NZ_CP025996.1, read on the forward strand.
AACCTGTCGCTCCGGCTGTTGTTCGATTCGCGTAGATTGAGATTGACTTAACCCATCAACCCGAAGAAGCGACTCAGCTTCAGGTGCGCGAAGCGCATCCAACGTACTCATTCCGGCGCGACGATGGGAGGGATCATTCATTGTGCCTTCCACTACGAACACCCGCTCGCCGCGAGCCATGCTTTCTGTTGGGTTGTTCAGCGCGACATGGTCAACCCGAGAAAGACCCTCTTCCTTAGCGAGCACTAGAAGACTCGCTGACATTCGCTGACTCGACTCGTCCCATGGTTTTCCATGTTCTGCATCCAGGCGTTCCACACCCTCTTTGATCTGCAGATACAGAGCTCTATCCGCGGACCCAAGTTCCTTCACAGAAGCAATTCCCTGTTGGCGTGAACCGATTCCCTCGGTGACAGTGCCAGCTCCTTCCGCGACTTCACCACGTCCGATGTCAGGCTCCGGCTCCGGTCTGCGACGCTGCCTTGGCGCCACGTGTTGATCATAGTGCGCACCGTAGTAAAGCTCATAGTTCGCATGAGGGCCCACAGATGGCACCTCGGTCTTGAACACCTGCGCGATCTGATCGAGCGCTTCGTTTCGATTGATCCGCCCAGCCTGCAGCTCCGCGGCGATGGCCCCGTACTGCCGAGGTCGATCTCCGGTGCCCGACACACCAATGTCGGCGCCGCCGGCTGCGACAATCTCCTGCTGAACTTGCACATTGCTGAGAGTTGCAGCAGCCTCGCCCCGCAACAGGGTATTCACGTAGGCCTGCTTGGAAGTTGGATCGAGATGCTCGGAAAAGTTATGGTGTCCGACTTCATGAGAAAGAGAGCGGGCAATTCTGTTGCCCTGTCCAATTGCATCCTCATCAATGACAATCTTCTCACCAGGCACCAAGTAGGTACCGCCACCAGATCGCCCCCAAACGACTTCCAAACCGTCGCGTTCGACCTGCGCGAGACCTTCTCTAAGGGTCGCTGATCTGGCCAGTAGCGACACCAACGAGGGATCAGCGAGAGGAGATGCCGGGCGGGATGCGGCTTCAGGGCGACCGTCTTCCTGCTGCTGCGGCAGTCCAAATTCTTCACTACGATTCATGCTGCGATTCCTTCGCCATGGAAGAAAGTGGTTCAGCGCCTGCTGACCGACACATAGGTCACCGTCTTATGGTCGGACGCGAGACCAAGAACTACCTTCGCACCACTCACATTTGCTGACCAATAGGGTCGCGAATCGGGCGCATCAGGGCGGGCCGGATACATTGTGAAGCCATCCCACAGGGGGCCATCCAGGACAATGCTCGGCAGCGCGACGTCGAACGTGAGGTTCGCATGGCCAGGTTCATCAGTTGCGCTTCGCAGTGAGATGTTCCGGATTTCGAGCGCGCCCAGCGCTCCACGCTCTGCTGTTCGCTCATCCCTTAGACCCTCACGCCTCACATCTCCCAGCTTCGTTTGAAGCTGCTTGCCCAACGCCTCGAAATCGTCAAGGCGTGTGGCAGACAACCGCTCGATGTCGTGCTTGAATCGATCCATTCCCAATTCACTCCTTGATTCGACACATTGCCATTGATTCGGATGATCCGTTGAGGCCGGAGTCATGCCGGTTGAGCAGGCTGCCAATGCCACGACCGATGAAGCCACGAAGTAGCAGCGACCCGCTGCGGTCCAGATGTGATTCATAGTTCCGCCCGTTAATTAACAGAGCACTTCTCGAGCCATGTATCCATGAAAGTGCGTCGGGCACAAGTCCAACGTCTCCCGAATCTAGCACGGCATTTGCATGCCCCAGATGATGTCTGTGGGTTCAAATACCCGCTGTGACTTGGCTCGCACTTCGTGCCTCCCCGGCAACACTGCTGAAAGTTGGTGTCGTCGATAGACCGATCATTGCGAGGCAGCGCCTAGATCGTTAGGCGCTTGCGAGACAATGTCGCGAATGCCACAGCAAGAACGTTCAAATCGTGAAGCGCTCCAGTTTCCCGATGAACCGCTGAAAGCCTTGCGCCCCAAACGCCTCACCGTGCAATCGCACTATGCAACAATTCTGAAAACGTCTCTGGCATTGGCGGGTTTGGCCCGCAGCCCTTGGCATTCCACATGACGGCAGGTAATCGTGGTTACGCCACCGCTCCTTGGTGGCCGGGCCTCGAAAACCCGCCGTTGTGATGATGTTTACGCTTACCAGCCGGCACTGCTTCGCGCGGTGCCGGCTGGTAATCCGTCTGCCGACTATGGCGGGCGGTGCGTGGGGGCTTCGTGCCCGCCGGGGATCATCACACGCCGGTTTTCGAGCCACGCATCGTCCGCCACCTTTATCGGTGGCGGCTTCTGCCTGCTTGCACGGAGCCTGCCATGACCACACCGCACTGCCCTCCCCCGCGCCCCATCCAGGAAGCGGCCGAACCCGCCCCGGACCCCACCAGCCTGCTGGCCATCCTGCGCAGCGTGGACGGCGGCGTTGCCGCTGACGGCCAGCCATGGCCGGAGCGCCACCCGCTGCGCAGCCGGCAGATCGCCCTGTGCGACGCCGACTGCGCCTTGGCCGGGCAACGCGTGGTGCAGCAACTGCTGTTGGCCGCCGAGCGCGCACGCCAGAACGGAGATCCTGACCAATACGTGGGCGACCGCGTGATGGAAGGTCTGGCGATGGCAGCGCTGGCGTTGAACAGCTTCATCCAGGACCGGGTGCGGCCGCAATGAGGGCGCGCCTGCTTGCTGCGGTGGCCGCGTGCGGCGTGGTGGCGGCCACGGTGTGGTGGCAGTGGCCCGCCCCACCCGAGGACCAGGTGCACGCCTACACCACCTTGCAGGACTTCGATTACTCGCTGCTGGAAGGCGATGCACGTGGCCTGGCCGCGGCAAAGGGCCGGCAGGGGTTCGACTTCCATACCGAGGATGGTGGCGCTGCGGCTTTCCAGGTGCGCTGCAAGGGCGTGGTGGTGATGGATGTGCAGAACGCCCCGCCGCTGGTGCTGATTCGCATGCCTGCCGATGCGCTGTGGCGGGCGCCGGATATCGCGCAGCTGCATCGGCGTTTCCAACGATGGCTGGGGATTGCGCCGGGTGAGGTGGTGGGGGCTGGCGAGCCGTCGTGGGTGCAGGCGCGGATTCTGCGTATGCAGCGAGGGATGCCGGATGATGCGCGGTGTGTGTTTGGGGTGGATGTCGGGGCTTCGGGGTCAGAGCCCTTTTCTGCGAAAAGGGATCTGACCCCGGGTGGCGCCCCGGCTGGCGAGGGCGGCCAGGCGACGGCTGACCAGGCCGTATAGGTCCTGCAGTTCGGCGGCGCGTTCGGCGGTCATGTTGCTGCCGAACAGCACGCGGCCCAGGGCGCTGGCGTGGCTGTCGTGGGGGTGGCGCTGGCGGGCGCGGTAGACCTGCTGGAACACCAGCCAGGCCAGGCGCAGGCCGCCGCCCGGCAAGGGCCGCACCAGGCGTTCGTAGGCCTGCCAGAACTGGTATTCGGTCTGCAGATCGACCTGCGGGGCCGCATAGGGCACCGGGCGCGGGCGTCCGTGGGCGCGCGGGCGGGTGGGCAGGAACACGGGGTCGGGCTGGGCCATGGGGACAGCATGCGCCGGCAACATTGTGGGAACCTTGCGTGGGTGCGGCCGATCGCGTGAGGGGTCGGATCCCTTTGCGGAGCAAAGGGCTCTGACCCCGGACGACCCCAGTTGCGAAGAGCATCCACGCGTGGCGTGGATCTACTGCCGGCCCCGCAATCTGGTAGATGCCAACCTTGGTTGGCATGATTTTTCGGTGCCGGGAACATTGCGCGTGGGGTCAGAGCCCTTCCTGCGGAGGGATCTGACCCCGTCCGGTCAGAACGCGATGGCGGTGCTGAACATCACCTGCCGGGGGGCGCTGCGCTGCAGGGTCAGGTAATCGCCCGAGAACGACGAGCCGGCGATGGTGGCGGTGCCGATATTGTTGCGGTTGAACAGGTTGCTGATATCCACGCGCAGTTCCAGACCGGGCAGCACGCTGCCCTGCCCCAGCGTGTAGGCGGCATAGGTGTTCACCTGCCAGAACGTTGGCACGCGGATATCGTTCTGGTACGTGAAAGGCTGGCGCAGGTACGAGGTGCTGGTGGCACCCACGCGCCAGTCACCAAAGTGCGCGGACAGATCGCTTACCAGCGAGACCTGCGGGTAACCGGGCTGCGCGTTGCCCTTGATCGGGTACACGGTATCGCCCACTACGAAATCGCTGTCGTAGTACGAACGGGCCACGGCCACACCCTGGTAGAACTGCAGGTGGTCGCCCAGATCGGCGGTGATGCCCAGGTCCGCGCCGATCACATGCATCTTCGGCATCAGCCGCACGGTGTTGATCTGCGCGAACTGGGTGCCGACGGCCGCAGACAGCAGCCGGTTGCGGATATCGCTGTAGAACACATCGCCGGTGAGCGTGAGCCGGTCGAAGCGATGGGTGGCGCCCACGGTCAGGTTCCAGTTCTTTTCCGGCCGCAGGCTGCCGGCAATGCGGTCGAATTCTTCCTGATCGGTCACGGTCCATGCCGAAGCGGTGTAACCGATGTTGCCGCGCTGGGCCACGCGGTAGCCGTTCATGCCGCTGGCCAGATCGATGAACGCGTCGGTGGATGCGCTGGGGCTCCAGAACAGCGAGACATGCGGCAGGAAGTTGCTCTTGGCGCGCAGCGCGCCATATACCGGCCGGTCCGCCGCATCGCTGAGTCCACCGCCTTCGGTGCGGAAATCCACGGCCTTGAATCCCACGCCCAGCTTCAGGGTGTCGCGCAGCGCGATGTCATCGTGCAGGTAGAGCTGCCGCGAGCGCGTGACCCAGCGCGAGGCGTTGTCGGTCTGGAACGCGGGGCCGTAGACATCGAACGGGCCGGTCGCCTTCAGCGGTGCGCCCTGCCCCAGCAGCGGCTGCTGGTACCAGTCTGTGCGGGCCGCGGCCTTGCTCTGTTCCTGCCAGATGCCGGCGGTGAACGTGTGCGCGCCGGCTTCAAGCTGCAGATTGGCCATGCCGCCCAGACGGTTTACTCGCGGGGTCTGCACCTGTTCGGAGAACGGCGCGCCATTGGGCGAAGGCACGGTGGGGTCGGCCAGGGTGGCCTGGGTATGGCTGTTGGCGTTGTACAGCTGCACGTTGCCACTGAGCGTAGGCGTGATCTGGAAACGGTGGTTGATGGACGCAATGCGGTCGCGGGTGATCTGGCCGGTGTCATAGGGGATCAGTTCGGACAGTTCGCCGCAGGTATAGGCGCCGCAGGATGCTTCCGCGTTTTCCGGCGAGGCCACGTGGTACGCCCAGGCGTAATCGGGGTAGGAGCTGTCGGCCTTCCAGCCCAGCTTGCGGATCATGTCGAAGGAAATGTTGTTGTAGCCCCAGACCTTGGCCCTGCTGTCTGACACGAACAGGGTGACGTCACCCCAGGCGACGTCCTGCTGTGCCTTCAGATTGCCGCGCAGGAAATCCTGCGTGCCGGCGCCCTGGTACTTGTCGGCCGACACACGCTGCAGGTCCACCATCAGCTTGGGGCCGTGTTCGCCCAGTTGCCCGCTCTGCGCGGAAACCGTGGTAACGAAGGTGCGGTTGCTGCCCACGCCCTGCTTCAGCCGCAGGCTGGGGCTGTCCTGCAGATCGCGCAGGCGGTATTCCAGGCTGCCGCCGTTGGCGCTGCTGGAAAACACGTGCACCGGCGCACCACCTGGGCTGACGGTGATGGCGCCGATGCCATCGGGCACGCCTACGTTCACCACACTGGTGCCGGTAAGCGAGAGGAAGCCGCTGTCGTTCAGTGGCACGCCTTCGAAGGTGATGCCCATTTCATTCATGCGGAAGCCGCGCACGAACAGGCTGGTGGCGGAAATATCCAGGCCCAGGCCGTCGGTGGCGGTGTAGCTGGCACCGGGCACCTGCTTGAGCATGGCCAGGCCATTGTTTCCGGTGACCATGGCATCGAGGTCGGTGGCGTTGATGATGTAGCGGTTGGGGCCGACCACCTGCGTGGGTGCAGTGGCGGCGCCGCGGGGCGTGGCGATCACCTGCAGAGCATTGAGGGTGACCGGGGTGTCGTGGGTGGTGTCGTGGGCTTCGATGGCATGGGCCGACGAAGCAATGGACAGGGCGATGGCCAGCGCAAGGCGCTGCGTGGGTGGCGTGTTCATGGGCGAATCCAGCTGCGTTGGGAAAATGGCGCAGGCGCACGCCCAGCACGGTGCGGCGCGACGGGCGGCGACCTGGCTGGCGGTGCGGTTGCGTTGGGGGGTTCAGTCGCTGTGCGCGCCTGTCAGCTGCAGAGAAGGACGATCATCTGCGGCGGGGTTCAAGGGCGTGATTTCGACGTGCGAAATTCTTGCATCGGTGGCCCGCGGTTGCCATCGCGCCGTGGTACAGCGGCGATGGCGATGGGTATGGCGGCGCTATACGCGGGGATAGCGGCGTGGTTGGGGGTTACTCATCCACGCATGGCGTGGATCTACTGCCGGCCCCGCGATCTGGTAGATGCCAACCTTGGTTGGCATGCTTTTAGGTACCGGGAACATTGCCCGTGGGCCATGTGCCAACCAAGGTTGGCACCTACCAGAGCCGGGGCGCGTGGTTACTGCAGCACGAAGCGCTCGATCGCGCGGGCCACGCCTTCGTCCGTGTTCGGTGTGGTTTCAAAGCGCGCCACCGCCTTCACTGCGTCGATGGCGTTGCCCATGGCCACGCTGGTGCCGGCGAACTGCAGCATGGTCAGGTCGTTTTCCTGATCGCCAATAGCCATTACGTTGGCGCGGTCGATGCCCAGGTGTTCGGCCAGGCGCTGCAGGCTGGGCCCCTTGCCGGCGCGGTGGTCGAATACTTCCAGGAAGAACGGCGCGCTCTTCAACACGGCGAAGCGTTCGGTCAGTTCGGCCGGCAGGCGGGTGATGGCTGCATCCAGCACGTCGGGTTCGTCGATCATCATCAGTTTGATGAAGGACATTGACGGCTCCATGTCCTGCACGCGGCGGTACGACAGCGGCACGTGGGACAGGTGCGAATCGATGACGGTGTAGCGGCTGATGTCCTGGTTGGTGGTGTACAGGCGGTGGCCGTCCAGTGCCTGGAAGTGCACGCCCAGCTGCCGCGAAACCTGTTCGCAGTACACGAAGTCATCGAAGCTGAGCGGGAATTCCACCACTGTTTCGCGCGTGCCGATGCGCTGGACCAGGCCGCCGTTGCAGGCAATGCAGTAATCGTCATTGCCGGTGATGCCCAGTTCCTGCAGGAACGGTGCCAGCCCGGACACCGGGCGGCCGCTGGTCAGCACGATATGCACGCCCAGCGCGCGCGCCTGCGCAATGGCCTGCTTGGCGCGCGCGGTCAGCTTGTGCGCCGGGTCCAGCAGGGTGCCATCCATATCGATGGCGACCAGTTGGATGGTCGATTGCCTGCGGCCCATGTCCATCAGTTTCATTTCCAGCGCGGGGCCCTCCATTTTAGGCCAGGCCGACGGCGGCTGCCGTTCTCATGTGCGGTTCAGCCGCGCGCAGCCGTTGGCGGCCATACTCGGCAAGCCTGTGCGCCCCACCGCAGGACGGCCCCCTGACCGCCCTACCCTGGAGATCCAGACGCATGACCTACCGCGCCCCCGAGGCCACCGACACCGCCCCGCTGGCACAGCAGATTGAAGACCTGATTGACGGCCTGCCCGGCCAGCACATCCGCGTGGGCACCCTGCTGCAGGCCCTGGGCGATGAGGGGCTGATGTTGATCGTGATCCTGCTGTCGGCAATTTTCCTGATCCCGGTGTCCATTCCCGGCCTGAGCACGGTGTTTGGTGCGTCCATCCTGTTGATTGGCCTGAGCCGCGTGCGCGACCGGCCGCTGTGGGTGCCGCAGCGCCTGGCCGAGCGCGAGGTGGCCACCGACAAGCTGCGCGCCAATCTGGGCCGGGCACTGAAGTGGGTGCACCGCATGGAACGCCTGTCGCAGCCGATGCGGCTGGCGGTAATGGTGCGCTCGAAGAAGATGATGCGCTTGAACAACCTGGCGCTGGTGGTGGCCACGCTGCTGCTGATGGCCCCGGCCGGGCCGATTCCCTTCAGCAATACGCTGCCCGCGCTGGCGCTGATGTCGTTTGCCATCGGCTTCATCCAGCGCGATGGCGCTGCGGTGGCGGCGGGCTATGCCTTCGTGGTGGCCACGATGGTGTACTTCGGCATACTGCTGGGCGGCGTAGGGTTTGCCGCCGAATCGGTGTTCAGCGGATTGCGCGGAAGCACCGCCGAACTGTAGAGCCAAGCCATGCTTGGCTGCGCTTCGCTTTTGTAGAGTCGAGCTTGCTCGACTGCTCTTCGCCTTTCGTAGAGTCGAGCTTGCTCGACTGCTGTTGGCAGAAGCAGTCGAGCAAGCTCGACTCTACAAAGGCCAGAGCCAGAGCCACGGCCACGGCCAGAGCCAAAGCCAAAGCCAAAGCCAAGGCCAAGGCCAAGGCCAAGGCCAAGGCCAGAGCCAATGCCAGAGCCACGGCCAAAGCAGTCGAGCATGGCTCGACTCTACAATTCCGCTACTTCGCCGAGACCCGCCAGACGACGTCGCCTACGTCGTCAGCCACCAGCAGCGCGCCGTCGGCGTCCATCGCCATGCCCACCGGGGCGCCCATCAGGGTCTTTTCATCCTTCGATGCAAACCCGGTCACCACCGATTGCGGGCGGCCCGTCGGCTTGCCGTCCTTGAACGGTACGTACACCACTTCGTAACCGCTCAGCGGTGAACGATCCCAGCTGCCGTGTTCGCCGATGAAGGCGCCGCCGTGGTACTTCGCGGGCAGCGACTGGCCGGTGTAGAACAGCAGGCCCAGCGGCGCCACGTGCGAGCCGATGGCGTAGTCGGGCTTGAACGCCTTGGCCACCAGATCGGGCCGCTGCGGTTGCACGCGTTCGTCCACGTGCTGGCCGTAGTAGCTGTAGGGCCAGCCGTAGAAGCCATCTTCCTTCACCGAGGTGAGGTAATCGGGTACCAGGTCAGCACCGATCTCATCGCGCTCGTTGGCCACCGCCCACAGCGCGCCGGTGCTCGGTTCCCAGTCCAGGCCGGTGGGGTTGCGGATGCCCGATGCGTAGATGCGGCTGCCACGGGTGGCAACGTCCACTTCCAGCACCACGGCGCGGCGGTATTCCACGGCCAGGCCATTTTCGGTGATGTTGCTGTTGGAACCCACGCCCACGTACAGCTTGCTGCCATCGCGGCTGGCCAGCAGTTCCTTGGTCCAGTGGTGGTTGATGGTGCTGGGCAGATCGGTGAACTCACGGCCCTTGTCGGCCATGCGGGTGGCACCGGGCACGTACTGGTACTGCATGATGTTGCCGGTGTTGGCCACGTACAGCATGTTGCCGATCAGCTGGATGCCGAACGGCGAATGCAGGCCTTCGATGTAGACGTGCTGGGTCCAGGTATCGGTGCCCGGCGTGCGCCGCAGCAGGGTGACCCGGTTGCCGCCCTTGCCGGCCTTGCCCGAGCGCGCCTTCACCTTGCCGGCAATCCACTGCTTGGGCGTGGTGACCGGTTCTTCGCCCGGGCCATTGCCCTCCACCACCAGCACATCGCCATTGGGCAGGGTCAGCAGGCGACGCGGGTGCTGCAGGTTGGCGGCAATGCGCTCGATCTTCAGGCCTTCGGCCACGGCCGGCGCCTGGCCTTCGGCCCAGCCCACGCCCTTGGGCACCTGCATGGGCGGCATGAGGAAGTTGGCCGGCTTGGGCAGCGGCGGCTGCGGACCAGACTGGTCGGCCGGGTGGTATTCGGCCTTGCCGGCGCAGGCGGCGAGCATGACCGCCAGGGAAAGGATGCCCAGCGTGGGCAGGATGCGCTCAGCCATGACGACCTCCCTGCAGCACCGGGGCCTGCAGTGACAGCAGGATGTAGCCGATCGCGATCAGGGCCACGGTCAGCGCGGACAGTACGGTGCCCGGCACGGCCACCGCATAGGCGTCGCGGCTGTGCACGAAGGCGTTCCAGATGGCCAACACGATGGCCAGCAGGTTCAGTACGAAATCCACACGGTCCACGCCGGTGGCGGTGCCGTTGCGGCGCCACACCGCGAACAGGTTGATCAGGCGCGGAATGATGGCGATCAGCAGGCCGAAGGTGATCAGCCAGGCGGCGGACTTGCCCCACATCACCTCGGCGGTGTTGAGGTAGAGGATGTCGAAGACCAGCGCGGCGACGAAGAAGCCGAACGGTATGGGATTCAGCAGGCTGAAAAGCGTGGTGCCTGGGCCGCGATGGGCCTGGGCGACGGGGTTGACCATGGTCGTGCTCCGAAGGGGGAAGGACTGCACGGGCCGTAGTAGCACAAGCGGCCGGGAGGCAACGCGATGATGGCGGCTGGGGCCACGGCCGGGCTTGGATGGATGTGCCGGGACAGGCCCGGCGGACACCGGTAGATCCACGCCATGCGTGGATGGGCCGAGCCGGGTGGTGCGTGGCTGCTTTGCCTTGGAATGCCGGGCGCTGTGTCGCTGCTTGGCTTTGAATGCCGGGCGCTGCGTGACCGCTTTGCATTGGTAGAGTCGAGCTTGCTCGACTGCCGTAGCAAAGAGCAGTCGAGCAAGCTCGACTCTACGATCGCGCCTGATCAGGGAACATGGACCCGACGCAGGGTGTAGGAGTAGCGGACGGTTCGTGCCAACCAAGGTTGGCACCTACCAGGCTAATGGGCGCCCGATGGGGGCGCGATCAATCGAACGTGAGGCTGGCGCGGCGGGCGGTGCGCAGCGGAATGAACAGGGCGGCGGCGAACACCACCAGAAACGGTGCGGACAGGATCGCGGCGTCCTTGCTGCCAAACGCGATCAGGTTCAACTGCAGATCGCCAATCCATTCCAGCCGCGTGAACACCAGTATCAGGCCACCGAAGGTGGGGCACGGCAGGCCACCGTGGCCGGCCATCAGCAGCGTGGGCGACAGCAGCGCAGCCAGGAAGGCGAAGCCCGCCCGATACAGCCACGGGTTGCCCTGCCAGCGCGGCGCACGCCGCCACATCAGCACCAGCAGGGCCAGTGGCAGCAGCGGTGCCAGCAGCACCAGCGCCAGGATCATGGCCATGCGGTTTCACCCGCGGCGCGGTGTTCTGCCATAAGACCCTGCATGCGCTTCTCCTGTAGTCGTCCTTGAAGGGTGCATTGTTGCGGTTGTGGACGGAGTGTGCCAGCCAAGGTTGGCACCTACCAGGGCATGCCGTAACGATTCGTTGCGCGGGCGATGACGCTGGCGAAAGGTGCGCAGCGCTACACTCGCACCAGTGCTTGATGGAGGATCACGCATGCGCCTGCTGCATCTCACCCTGCCGGTCTCGAACGTCGAAACCGTTGCCGGCTATTTCCGCGATGTGCTGCAGCAGCGTGTGGTCGGCCACCATGTTCACATCGGCTGGAGCACGATCGACCTGCAACCGGCGGGTACCCACGCCACCGGTGGCGTGCACCTGGCCTTCAACGTGCCCGACAACCGCTTCGCCGAAGCGATGGCGTGGCTGCGCGAACGTACGCCGCTGCAGCGCAATCCAGAGGGCGTCGATTACTTCGCACTGGAAAGCAACTGGCAGTCGCAGTCGGTGTATTTCACCGGGCCCGACGGCCTGATCCTGGAACTGATCGGGCGCAAGCGCTTGCCGGCCGATACGCATACCGGTGCCTTCCACGGCAGTGAACTGCAGTGCCTGAGCGAGGTAGGCCTGCCCAGCGATGATGTGGATGCGGTACGCGCCGACGTCAGTGCGCGCTTCGGCCTTCAACCGATCAGTCCGCCGTCGGCGCAGTTCGCGCCGATGGGCGACGACGAGGGCCTGCTGATCGTGGTGGCCGCCGACCGCCGCTGGTTCCCCGAACAGATAGACCTGCCCAATGCGCAGGGCCTGGGGCTGCAGATCGGTGGGGTGGCCGGCAGGGGCGAGCTGCACGACGACGCGCGCGGATGGCGCGTGCACACCGCCTGATCTACCAGCTACCCGAGGCGCCACCGCCGCCGCTGCGCCCACCCCCACCGCTCCAGTCGCTGGACGAGGACGAGCTGGACGACGAGCTGCCCCAGCCACCGCGGCGGTCGTCGTCATCGTCGTCGCTGCGTGTGCCGGTGCCCACCAGCATGGCCACGGCCCAGCCCATGTAGCCCACGGCGCCGAACACCAGCAGCAGCGCTTCGGTATCCAGCCGGTCCGGCTGCAGCAGTGCCCACACCAGGCCACCGCCCATCACAGTGCCAAGCAGCAGCACACGCAGGGCGAAACCACGCCGGCTTTCCTGCCAGCGGTCGCGACCCAGGGTCAGCGGGAACCACAGCACCACTGCGGCGATGCCTGCCAGGAAGTACAGGGCCACATGCACGAACAGTCCAGGGAACACCCCGCGCGTGGCGAGCACGACCACGCTGATACCGATGCTGGCGACCAGCAGGCCCCACAGCGTGCGCCGCAGCGACGTGCTGCGCCGCCACCGGTGCCCGCAAACCCACGCCAGTGGTACGGCCATTGCCAGCAAGAACAGCATCGGCACGATCTGCCGCGGCGCCCACGCCGCGGTCGCCAGCCCGGCCAGCGCGATCAGCGCCAGCCAGTGCAGCGGGCGGTACCACCACCGTCGCACCGGCACGGCTGCCCCGCGCCCCTGCCAGCGGCCCAGCGCGAACCCGGCCATCAACGCCAGCAGCAGGATCGTATCCATGCCCTGCCAGTCCAGATCCAGCAGATGGTTGCTGCGTGGCGGTGGCAACGGCTCGCCGTCCACCAGCCCTGCCAGCAACGCGCTGCCGTCCAGCACGCCCTGGTCCAGATCGCCCTCGCGGAAGCGCGGCAGGATGGCTTCTTCGATGATGCGCTTGGCGTAGGCATCGGGAATGGCGCCTTCCAGCCCATAGCCGGGCTGGATACGCACGTGCCGGTCCTGCACGGCCACCAGCAGCAGCACGCCGTCATCCACGCCCTTGCGACCCAGCTGCCACTGGTCGAACACCCGTTGCGCGTAAGCCTCGATGCTTTCCTGGCCTGTACTGCCCACCAGCAGCACCTGCAGTTGCGCGCCGCCCTTGCGGGCCTGCAGCGCGCGCGCCTGCTCTTCCAACGTGGCACGTGTGGCCGGGCGCAGTGCACCGGCCGGGTCGACCACCGGGCCATCCAGCGGCGGCACCTGCACCTGCGCCCAGGCCAGCACGGGCCATAGCAGCAGGAGCAGCAGCGCCGGCCACGACGCAAGGCGGCCCAGCGCCTGCTTCACCGATGCCGCTCGCTGTCGATCTGCGCATGCAGCGCGCGCAGCTGGGCGACGTTGTCTTCGAACAACTGCATGTCCGCATCGACCAGCGCGGGCCAGTCGGGCGCATACCCCAACAGCTGCGCCACCTGCTGCTGGGGTGCGCGATCAAAGCCTTCGCCCAGCACCTGCAGGTAACGCACGCGGAAGCCTTCCGGGTCCTGCTGGTCCAGCGCGTACAACTGCACGGCCAGCAGCCCGGCGTAGAGGTAGTTGACCAGGTAGTTCGGGTCTTCATACATCAAGCGCTTGCCGATCCAGGCGTTGCGCAGTTCCGGGTAGCGCTGCGGCTGTTGGCCATAGCGCGCCAGCACCTGCCCGGTAAGCTGGTCCAGATCATCGGCGGTGCCCAGGGTATTGTTGGCCACGCCCTGGTAGATCGATCGCTCCAGCTGCGCCTCTTCTGCCGACGTGAACACCTGCAGCACCATGTCGTCCAGCAGCGACTTGAGGTAGTACGCCTTGGCACGCGGGTCCTGCGCCTGCTGGTACAGGCGTTCGCGGAAGCGCAGTTCGTTGTAGATCGCAAACGCTTCGGTCAGCCACGCGCTGCCATTGAGCTGCAGCGGCGATGCATGGTTCCGCTGCATCCACTGCCCGTGCAGGCTGTGCCCGGCTTCGTGGACGATCTCCACGTCACTTTCCAGATCACCACTACGCTGGCCCACGAACAACAGCGCGGGTGCATCGGGTGCAAACACCGGGAATGCATCCTGGCTGCGCTGGCCGCGCGCGGTGTCCAGATCCATGCGCTGGCTGGCAGGGTCCAGCAGCGCGCGCAGCTCTTCCACGTAGGCCGGACCCAAGTGCTGCATGGCATCGGCGGCGGTATCGCGCAGCTGTTGCAGGGTCAGCACGGGCGGCACGTAGCCGGCATCGGGCACCGTGGTATCCCAGGGCTGCGGGTTCGACACGCCGTTGTTTTCTGCGTGCCGCAGCAGCTGCTGCTGGTAGGCATCACGCTGCGGGGCATGGCGTTCCACCGCGGCCAGCGTGGTCTGCACGGTGGCAGCGTCCAGCCCCATGTGGCGATAGCCACGCTCGGTAGCCGAGGCGTGGTCCTGAAGCTGCGAGGCGCTGTCGTTCACCTGCACCAGCCCCAGCAGCACCGACGCCATCGGATCGCGCCGCGACTGCAGGCCCTGCCAGTATCCCTTCCAACCTGCCTCGCGCAGCGCGCGGTCGGGCTGCTGGGCCAGCGCCAGCCGATCGGCGCCGGTGTCCCATTGGCGCCCGTCGTGCTGCAGTTGCGGATAGACGGCCGTGCGCATGATCTGTCGGCGCAGCCGCGCGAAGCTGTCCATGGCCGGGCCGGCCAACGCATCCACCGCGTCATCCAGCGCGGCGTTACTGGGCAGCGCGGCCTCCTGCTGCGCACGCTCGCGCAGGAACGGGTAGGCGTTGGCCCAGCCGGCATCGGCCGGCGCCGCATGCAGGGCCGCCCTGCCGGCGCGGGCAATGCTGCCGCACAAGCCCATTACCTGGTCCAACGCCTGCGCCGGGCGACGATCGCGGGCATCGCGGCCGGCCTGCAGGTGCAGGTAGGCATAGTGGCGCAGGCATTGCGCCTGCAGCTGCTCGGCCTGCCGGAAGCGCACGGCGGGATCGCCCCCGGTCGCCGCCTGCAGCGCCGCCGTCTTCTCGGCCAGAACCGAGCGCGCGGTCTGCTCGGCGCCGGCGCTGGCGAAATACGCGCGGTCATCGGCGTGCACGGTCTGCGCGCTGGCGGTTCCAGTGGCAAGCAACAGCGCGGCGACGTGGGCGAAGGTTTGCATCCTGCGGGTGTTCATGGCATGTCCTTGTAGCGTCGAGCTTGCTCGACTGCCTTTCGCATTACGCCAACAGCAGTCGAGCAAGCTCGACTCTACCGGGGCCGCGAGGCCGGCGTTGTTCAGATCGATTCATCAGCCCGGCTCACCAGCGTCCAGCACGGGGTGCGGGCGAAGGTGTAGACCTGCTGGTCGCTGGTATCGGGGGTGCGCATCAGCACCTGCATCTGGCCATCGGCCTGCGCAGTGATGGTCATTTCGCGGCCACGGCCGGCCAGCGTGGCCGGATCCGGCATCACCGGCCATTCCACCTCGGCCAGCGGCAGCTGCTTTTCCACGGTCTTCGGCTCGGGCTCGGCACCGGCATCGACGTAGCTGTCGCGCAGCGGATCGGCGGTGGCTGTTTCCTGCAGCGCAATCTGATTGCCGAAGTGCTTCAGGAAGGTATCGAATTGCTCGTGCGGGCAGGCCGGTGCGGCGGGCGTAGCGGGTGCGGCTGCGGCGGCCTGCGCAGCAGGGGCCGGCGCTTCTGCCGGCTGCGGCTGCGAAGCCTGCGGGGCCTGGGTGCAGGCGGCCAGGGCAAGGCTGAAGACAGGGGCCAGCAGCACAAGGGAACGACGGCAGCGCATGGGATCATCCTGATTCCGGTTCGGTCGCACCATCCTACCCTGCGCCGTACAATCGCGTTTTTCCCGAGCCCGGCCCTGCCATGCGCGCCCTGTTTCTGTTGATTGGCCTGTTGCTGCCCGCGCTGTGGCCGGCCGTTGCGCTGGCCGTGGAAGCGCGGCCCGGCGATCTGCTGTTCGTCAGCGCCGGCCAGACCGGCCTGAGCGCCGCCATTGATGATGCCACCGCGCGCGAAGGCGGCACCCGCTTCGACCACGTGGCCCTGGTGGCCGATGGGCCGGGTGAACTGCAGGTGCTGCACGCCGATGAAAAGGGCTCGCGGCAGCAGACGCTGGCGGAATTCCGCCAGGATGCGCGGGACAAGCAGCGGCAGATCGTGGTGTACCGCCTGCGCGCGGCGCCGCCGCAGGTGCTGGCCGATGCCATCGCCACGGCGCGCACCCTGTTGGGCAAGCCGTACAACACGGCCTATGTGTTGAACGAGGACAGCTACTACTGTTCGGATTTCATTGAGCGCGCGTTCCGCACCCACCATGTGTTCGCGCTGCAGCCGATGAACTTCCGCAATCCGCAGACCGGCAAGATTTCCCAGCACTGGGTGGATCTGTATGCCGGCATGGGCATGGCGGTGCCGCAGGATCTTCCCGGCACCAACCCCAACGACATGGCGGCCACCCCCGCGCTGCAGCGGGTGGGCCTGCTGTAAACACGCCTGTTGTAATCACGCTTGCCATAACAGACGAAGCCCCGCACCAGGCGGGGCTTCATCGTTCACGCGTGGGCTGCACGCGGGTCATTCTTCTTCGTCATGGCCGCCCTGCTGCTGGTTGCGCTGGTTGCGCTGCTGCTGTTCCTGCTGCTGTTGCTGCTGCTGGTCGCGGCCACGCCCCTGCTGCTGATCCTGCTGGTTCTGCTGGCCCTGCTGCTTCTGGTTCGGGTTCTGGTTCTGCTGTGCCATGTCCGATCTCCAAATGCCACGCGCGGAATGCGGTGGACGTGCGCATGGTCTGCAGCCGAAGGTTAACCACGCGTTGCAGCGCGGCTACGGGCGCGTGCACGACGGTGAATGAACACGCGCGGGCCCTTGTGCCGCAAGCGCATGAAGGGTTCATGCGGGTTGCGCATGTGCTTATGCCGGCCCTCGTGCCGCGCCCATTAAGGCGGCCGGGCGCTTGCTGGCTGCGCGGGGCCGCCCGACAATCGATGCCCTTCTCTACACCGAGTGAACGATGGACCGTTCCGCCCCGCTGTTCCGCCGGGTAAACGCACGGGCACGCAACAGCCGCCACGGCGAGCACGGCGGCGAGTACCGCAACGAGCGCCATCGCAAGGGCACGCTGGCCAGCGAGGCCACGCGCGGTTCGATGCATGGCGGGCACCGCCACGGGCGCGACTACACACCGCTGTTCCGCTTCCTGCTGTCCAAGGTGGGCCAGCCCTGGGTGCAGGTGCATTCGGAAGCCTGCGCGCGGCTGGATACGCCCGAACCCATCACCTGGATCGTGGCCACCGACAATGCCCCGCGCCGCGACCAGGTGCGCGTGGGCGAGGCCTCGTACTTCAGCGGGCTGTACGTGGATGAGGCCGGTCTGCTGCAGCGGGTGGCGCCGGCGCTGACGGCGAAGGACATGGTGCCGTCGTGCACCTGCTGCACGCATACCTTCAACGGCGTGCGCTTCGGCGAGGACGACGCCGGCTGACCGCCTACGCCTTTGGTCCGATTTGCAGCCGCCCCCGGCCGCGCCTATCGTCGGGCAGACACTTGGCGGAGACACGCATGGCCCCCGACAGCACAGCACGGCCTTCCTACGACCAGGCCCTGGCCGACTTCGATCTGGCGCAGTGGGAAGCGCGCTTGCAGGGCGATCTGCAGACCGGTGTGAATGCCTGCGTGGAATGCTGCGACCGCCACTGCGGGCGCAATGCCACCGCGCTGCGCTGGGTGGATGCGCAGGGGCACCTGCACACCTACACCTTCGAACACCTGCGCGAAGCCGCTGCGCGCGCCGCGAACGTACTGGCCGATGCTGGCATTGCCCGTGGCGATGTGGTGGCCGGCCTGCTGCCGCGCACGCCCGATCTGCTGGCGGTGATCCTGGGCACCTGGCGGTTGGGCGCAATCTACCAGCCGCTGTTCACCGCGTTCGGGCCCAAGGCCATTGAAACGCGGCTGGCCACCGGGCGCACTGGGCTGGTGGTGACCGACCTGGCCAACCGCAGCAAGCTGGACGGGGTGAGCGGCTGCCCTACCGTAGCCACCATCGCCGGCACCGGGCTGCGCGTGGCCGACGGCGATATCGACTGGCGGGCGCGCACGTACCAGGCACCGGCCGAGCGGGCCCCGGTGATGCTGCGCGGTGACGAACTGATGGCCCTGCTGTCCACGTCGGGCACCACCGGCAGCCCCAAGGGCGTGCCGGTGCCGCTGCGCGCCTTGCTGGCCTTTGCCAGTTACATGGAACTGGCGGTGGATCTGCGCGCCGACGATGTGTTCTGGAACATTGCGGATCCCGGTTGGGCCTATGGTCTGTACTACGGGGTCACCGGCCCGCTGCTGCTGGGCCATGCCACCACCTTCAGCGAAGCCGGCTTCAGCGTGGCCGGGCTGAACCAGATCATCCAGCAGTTGGGAGTAACCAACCTGGCGGGCTCGCCCACCGCCTACCGGCAGATCATCGGTGCCGGCCCTGCGGCCAGCGCCGGCATCAAGGGGCAGCTGCGGGTGGTCAGCAGCGCGGGCGAGCCGCTGAATCCGGAAATCGCCCGCTGGTTCCGCGAACACCTGGGCACCACGGTGCTGGACCACTACGGGCAGACCGAAACCGGCATGGTGGTGAACAACCACCACGCGCTGGCCCACGCGGTGCGGCCCGGGTCGTCCGGCTTTGCCATGCCCGGCTACCGGGTGGCGGTGCTGGATGAGCACGACAACGTACTGCCGCCGCGCACGCCGGGCATCCTGGCGGTGGATGTGCAGCAGTCGCCCATTCTCTGGTTCACCGGCTACTACGGCGCCGAGACGCCCGCGCTGCGCGATGGCTGGTACCGCACGGGCGATTCGGTGGAGTGGGAGGATGATGGTTCGATCAGTTTCATCGGCCGCTCTGATGATCTGATCACCTCGTCGGGCTACCGCATCGGGCCGTTCGACGTGGAGAGCGTGCTGATGGAACACGCCGCGGTGGCCGAGGCCGCGGTGATCGGCGTGCCCGATCCGGAGCGCACCGAAATCGTGAAAGCCTTCGTGATCCTGCGCGATGGCCACACTGGCGATGACGCGCTGGCCACAGAACTGCAGCAGCACGTGCGTTCGCGCCTGTCTGCCCACGCCTACCCGCGCCAGGTGGAGTTCGTGGCGCAGGTACCGAAGACACCCAGTGGCAAGGTGCAGCGCTTCCTGCTGCGCAAGGCAGAGATCGAGAAGCAAGCGGCGGAGTCGTAGAGTCGAGCTTGCTCGACTGCTCTGGCGCAGCCGCGCGGTCGTAGAGTCGAGCTTGCTCGACTGCTCTGGCGCAGCCGCGCGGTCGTAGAGTCGAGCTTGCTCGACTGCTGTGGCTTGGTCGCGCAAAGCAGTCGAGCAAGCTCGACTCTACAAGGGCAGGATCGCAAAGCAGTCGAGCAAGCTCGACTCTACGGGGGGTTGTTGGGGTCAGAGCCCCGCCTGCGGCAGGGATCTGACCCCGGGCTTGCTACGGCATCACCGGCGGCACGTAGGTCAGGGTCATGCCCAGCAGCCACAGCAGGCCCAGCACCAGCGGGATGTGCACCAGCAGCTGGATGAAGGTGAAGCCCACGATATCGCGCGCCTTCAGCCCCAGCACGCCCAGCAGCGGCAGCATCCAGAACGGGTTGATCAGGTTCGGCAGCGCTTCGGCGGCGTTGTAGACCTGCACCGCCCAGCCCAGGTGCGCCTTCAGTTCGTTGGCCGCCTGCATGACATACGGCGCCTCGATGATCCACTTGCCGCCACCGGAGGGCACGAAGAAGCCCAGCACCGCCGAGTACACGCCCATCACCAGGGCGAAGGTATCGGTGCTGGCCACGTGCACGAACAGGCTGGACAGGCGATGCGCCAGCGTCTGCCCATCACCGCCGGCGGCATGGGTGAGGATCATCGCGATGCCGCCGTACAGCGGGAACTGGATCAGCACGCCGGTGGTGCTGGGCACCGCCTTGGCCACCGCGTTGAGGAAGCTGCGCGGCCGCCAGTGCAGCAGCAGGCCCAGCGAAATGAACAGGAAGTTGTAGGTGTTGAGGTTGGCGATGGCGGTGACCACCGGCTTGCTGGCGAATTCGTTGAACAGCCAGCCGAAGGCCAGCAGCGAAAGCAGCACGGTCAGCAGCGGGCTGTACTCCAGCCATTCACCGGGGCGCGTGCGCTGCTGCGGCGGTTCCGGCTCGGCCTGCGCGGCGCCGGGGAAATCTTCGGCGGTACGTGCACTGCCGGCAGCCGGTGCGGTCAGCCAGGCGATCAGCAGCGAAACCAGGATGAGCACCGCCGTCAGCGCGATCGACTGCCACAGGAAGATGGTTTCGGTGAACGGCAGCACGCCGGTGATTTCCACCAGCCCCGGCGGCATGCTGGCCGGGTTGGCCTGCAGCTGCGCCGCCGACGAGCTGAGGCCCATCGCCCACACCGCGCCCAGGCCCAGGTAGGCCGACGCACCTGCGGCGCGGTAATCCATGCGCAGTTCGCTGCGGCGGGCCAGCGCACGCACCAGCAGGCCGCCGAACACCAGCGAGAAGCCCCAGCTGAGCAGCGAGGCCAGCATGCTGACCAGGCCCACGTACACCACCGCACCACGGCCGGTGCGCGGCACCCGGGCCAGGAAATCGATGAAGCGGGCGACGACCGGGGCAGTGGCCACCGCATAGCCGCCGATGACCACGAAGGCCATCTGCATGGTGAAGGGGATCAGGCTCCAGAAGCCATCGCCGAAGGCGCTGGCGGTGGCCTGCGGGGTCGAGCCGAAGCCCAGTGCCGCCAGCGCGACGATGACCACGCCCAGCACCGCGAACACGTACGCATCGGGGAACCACTTTTCCGCCCAGGCGGCCGAGCGCAGCGCTGCGCGCGCCATCCAGCCGTCCTGTACTGCTGCCGTCGAGGCCATCGCCTACCCTCCCAGGTTCGATGGCCCGATTCTGGGCGGTGGGGTGCGGGCTGTCAGCCACCTATTGGTCGTAGAGTCGAGCTTGCTCGACTGCCCTGGGTTGGCCGCGAAGAGCAGTCGAGCAAGCTCGACTCTACCGGGATGCGGGGGGTCTGGTCGTAGAGTCGAGCTTGCTCGACTGCCCTCGATTGACCGCGAAGAGCAGTCGAGCAAGCTCGACTCTACGAAAGCCGGCGCCGTGCGCCATCCGCGCAAACCCACACCGTTAGCGCCGGGCCATGCCCGGCGGGCGGCATCAACGCAGCGCCAGATCGGCGGCGATACCCGCAAACAAGGCCGCGCCCACCCAGTTGTTGTGCAGGAAGGCCTTGAAGCACGGCCCGCGCTCGCGGTTGCGGCAGATCCAGAATTCATACACCACCAGCACCGCGGCCACCGCCACGCCGGCCAGGTAGTACCCGCCCAGGCCGCCGCGCACGCCCACCAGCGCCATCGTGGCCAGGAACAGTGCATACAGCACGCCCTGGATGACCAGGTCCAGTTCGCCGAACAGGATCGCGGTGGAATGCGAGCCCATTTTCAGGTCGTCCTCGCGGTCGACCATGGCGTACCAGGTGTCATAGGCGGTGGACCACAGGATGTTGCCGGCGTACAGCAGCCACGCCAGCGTGGGCACTTCGCCCTGCACCGCGGCGAAGGCCATGGGGATGCCCCAGCCGAAAGACATGCCCAGGTACACCTGCGGCAAATGGGTGTAGCGCTTCAGGTAGGGGTAGCTGGCGGCCAGGAACACGCCGATGAAGCTCAGGCCGATGGTCAGGCCGTTCAGGGTCAGTACCAGCGCGAACGCCACCAGCATCAGCACCGCGAACAGCACCAGCGCCGCGCGGCCGCTGATCGCCCCGGTGGCCAGCGGACGGGCTTTGGTGCGTTCCACGTGCGGGTCGAGCCAGCGGTCGGCGTAGTCGTTGATGACACACCCGGCCGAGCGGGTCAGCCACACGCCGGCGGTGAACACGAACAGGGTCCACAGCGGCGGCAGGCCACCAGCGGCCAGCCACAACGCCCACCAGGTGGGCCACAGCAGCAGCAGCGTGCCGATCGGGCGATCAGCGCGCATCAGGGACCAGTAATGACGCCAGCGCGGCGTCGGCGCCGGATGCGGCGCGGAAAGGGGGGTATCAGCCATCGCACTAGGATACTCCTGTGCCCTGCGGCCGACTTTGCAGCCGGGGGGAGATTTGTGCGGCGAAACTGGATAGAATGCCCCTCCCGCACCGTCTTCATGGCGCTGCGATGCCCGCCCCGGCACTGGCCGACGGTGTGGCGGTTCTACAACGCGCCCGTAGCTCAGCCGGATAGAGTAGTGGCTTCCGAAGCCATTGGTCGGGGGTTCGAATCCCTCCGGGCGCGCCATCTTCGTGTCGGCTACGGCCTGCCAAGCAGCGGGCAGATTCGTCCTCCGCATGTCTCCCGTCTCAGTTCATGCGTCCGGCAGGGCGCAGAATGTGGCTCTGCACTCCTGCTCCCTTCGCATTGAGTAGACTCGCTGCCATGGGTATCGCCTTGCCAGCACAGGAAAGCCTCGGCGTCGGCCTCTATTCCTACGCCGATGCCGCGCGCTTCATTGGCGGCAGCTCGTCGGAGCTGCGCCGGTGGCTGAAGGGCTACCAGGGCCGGAAGCACGGAAATCCTGAGGTCCACCCTCCCCTGTGGAAGTCGCAATGGGCCGATTCAGAGATCGACGGCATTGGCTTCCGCGATCTGATCGAACTGCGCTTCGTCCGCACGTTCGTCGCCTGTGGCGTGCCACTCAACCTGGTGCGGCGAACCATTGTCGAACTGAACGAACGGCTCGGTAAGGAGTATCCCTTCACCAGCACCAGCTTCAAGACCGACGGGCGCCGCATTTTCATGGAACTGGTGGGCGACAGCGGCGATGCCGCACTGGTGGATGTGGTGAAGCGCCAGGACGTGATGCGCAAAGTCATCGCACCGTCACTGCGTGAGGGCATTGAGCTGGGCATCGATGATCGTGCCGAACGATGGTTCCCACTGAAGGGCTCCCGCGCGGTGGTGTTTGATCCCCAGCGCAGTTTTGGTCAGCCCATCCTTTCCGAATCGGGCGTTCCCACCGTCGCCATTGTCGAGGCAATGCAGGCCGAAGGTGGCGACGAGCGTCGCGTGGCACGACTGTATGACCTGCCTCTGGCTGCAGTGAAGAAAGCACTGCAGTTCGAGAATCGAGCCGCGCCTTGAAGGCGCAGATCGATGAGAATCTTCCGCCCGCGCTGGCCCGGGCCATCGACGCCATTGCAGGTGCGGACGAGCACGAAGTCTTCCACGTAAGGCAGTTCGTGAAACCTGGCACGACCGACCTGGAGCTGTTCGACGCGGCCACCCAGCGCGGCATCCGCGTACACGTCACCCAGGATCATCACCATCGCAAGCCTGCAGAACGCGAGGCCATCGCACGCCTCGGTCTGACCGTGTTCGTGCTGGCCAAGGGATGGAGCACGTTCAACCACTACGAGCGCGCAGCGCGGCTTCTGGAGTGGTGGCCGAAGATGATGCAGCAGGCCGAACTCGTGCAACCCGGCGCGATGTTCCGCGTACCGCACGCCAGGGCCTCCGGGGGGCGCCTGACGCAGATCAAGGTGTCGCGGTAACCGCCTGCAGCGTCACCCCGCGTCATCGCTGAAACCATGCTGCGCACGCAGCGCCGGGTCGGTCTCGATCATGAACATATGGAACAGGTGTTTGTGGTCCCGCGACCAACTTCCCTGCAACGGCCGCCACGATGCCGCATCCACGCGCGGCAGTTTCCGTTCCAGGTAGTAGATGCGGCTGTCGTCGCGGGAGAATCCATCGTTCAGCAGCCGCCAGCGTGCGCGATCCACGCCGGGCAGCGGCTTCCCGTCGCAGTAGACATGGGTGTCGTCCAGCGCGAACAGCGGGTCAAGCGCTGAAAGCTGCAGCCGGTCACCCCGCAGGCACTGCTTCATGCGCCGGCCGCCGTACCAGGCGCCGTTGTCATCGGCGCCGTAGACACCGCCCAGACTGCGGAAGGTGGCGCAGTCGGCTTCTGCCAGCGCTTTCAGCGATGTTTCGTACTCGAAGTACACATGGCGGTTGTCCAGCCAGTAATCGCCGCACTGGCGGAAACTGTCGCGGTCGATGGCGGGCAGCCGAGTCCAAGCGTGGTAGACGGCGTGCGCGTCACGCGCGATGAAGTAGTGGGCGGGAATGAACTCGAAGGTGGCCGCATCGGCCTTGCGCAGCAAGCGGCCCTGGTGGAAGACCTGGCCTTGGTCGATTCGCCAGTATTCGATGCCGTAGGGGCCTACGAATCGTTGGTCAGGAAGGTCGCTGATCTTCTGCCATGCCATGGGGGTGAGGGGTCCTGCGCCAGGGAGTGGTCAAGTGTAGTGTCAGGGGGCTGGGTACGGGCTCTGCCGCACTCATTGCCAGACAAAGAACTCGCACACCGCTCCGTTCGCGTTGCAGAGGAACAGCCAGCGGGTCGAAACGGACGCGTAGCGCCGGGCCTCGTAGCCTTCGTCCAACAGTTTTCTGGCTGCCCGTCTGTCGCGATCACTCTCGGGCATCGGACCGTCTGCCGCCGACAACCTGGCTGAGAAGGCCCGGTATTCCTTTGGATCAAAACGAAATCGTCCGTAGCCCGATGATGTCTCTACTGCAGTGAACACGTTCAGGTCATGCGCGGACGGTGGCAGCACATCAGGCAACCAGCCTTTCTCAAACAAATTATTGGCTCTGGCTTCTTCAACGCTATCGTAATGCTCAGAGCGGTACGTGCAGCCACAAAGCGTTGCAGCGAGTAATGCAGACAGTCCCGCCGCTCGTACAACAGTGCTGGCCAGCCTACCTTCGCGCCTCACGTACCAACGCCCTGGCTTGTGCGGGAACCAAATACACGGTGGTACCAATAGGTGTCACTGCGCCGAAACCAGGACGAGAACGCTTCCGAATCGAACGCCCTGAGCTGTGCCATCGCAATGCCATACCGTTGGAAGAAGGCAAGGATGTCACACAGCGCGTCAGCGTCGACCCGGCGCCGGTCGACCTTGATGTAGATGATGCGGCCCCGTCCCACCACTTCAACGACGCATGCCATCTGATCCAACCACGCAAAGAAATGCGCCTCGTCGCATGGAGAGAAGAACACCACGCTATCGGCCTGCAGTTCCACCACTGTGTCTTCCATGACCTTCCTCCGTTTCCTGCGGACTGCTGGCTCGGCTGTCTGAACTTCTGCGTGCAGAGTAGCGCAGGCGCCGGCAGCAACACCGGGCATGGCCCGGCGTTGGGTTCAAAGCAGTCGAGCAAGCTCGACTCTACAATTGCTGGCTCGGCTGCCTGAACTTCTGCGTGCAGAGCAGAGCAGTCGAGCATGGCTCGACTCTACAAAAGACCGCGCGGACGCCGGGCGTGGCCCGACGTGGCCGTTGGTGTACCGGTCAGTAGGTGCCGTCGAAGGCGAAGATCGGCTTGCGCTGCTTCCAGGTGCCGGCGGTGAAGTCGGGGAATTCCAGGGTCTGGAAGCCGTTGGCGATGGACTGCTCGCTCAGCGGGGTGATCGCGCTCCAGGTCACTGCGTCATAGATGTCGATCGGCATCGGCGCCTTGGCTTTCAGCGCTTCCACGAAGGCGTGGATGACGAACCAGTCCATGCCACCGTGGCCGGCGCTGGCGGCAGTATCGGCATTCTGCTTCCATAGCGGGTGTTCGTACTGGTCCTGGTACTTCTTGAACTCTTCCCACTGGTGCGGCGGGCTGCGGCCTTCGATGTGGATCGAATGGTTCACATCCATCCACAGGCCCTTGGTGCCCTGCACGCGGAAACCCATCGAATACGGGCGCGGCAGCGAGGTGTCGTGCTGCAGCAGGATGGTTTCGCCGTTCTCGCAGGCCAGCGTGGTAGTCACGATGTCACCCAGCTTGAATTTCACCTTCGTGCTGGGATGGGTGTTGCCACCACTCTTGGCCACGGTGTAGTCGTGCAGGCCGCGGGCCTTGGTCGCGAACGCGTTGATGTGGGTGAAGCGGTTGCCGCGGTTGATGCCGGTATACATGGCGCACGGGCCGATGCCGTGACTGGGGTAGAGCTCGCCATTGCGCTGCACCGAATGTTCGGTGCGCCAGCGTGCTTCGCTCCAGCCCTTGGGGCCGAACTCCACGCCGCTGTCGTAGGGCTGGTTGGGATCGCCGGAATTGAACTTCACCCCGCGCAGGTCGTGCTGGTAGCCGGCCTGCAGGTGCACCAGTTCGCCGAACAGGCCCTGCCGCACCATCTGCAGCGCGGCCATCACGTCGCGGCGGTAGCAGACGTTTTCCAGCAACATGTACGGGGTGCCGGTGCTCAGCTGGGTCTTCAGCACATCCCAGTGGTCCTGCAGGGTGATGCCGGCCACCACTTCGCAGCCCACGGCCACGCCGGCCTGCATGGCGGCAATCGCCATCGGCGCGTGGTATTCCCAGGGCGTGGCGATGATCACGCCATCGATGCCCTTCTGTTCCAGCAGGCGCTTCCACGCGTTGCTGTCGCGGTCCTGGCCGTAGGTCTTCGGCGCGGGCTTGCCGGCCTTGGCCACCATGTCCATGGCGCGGCCCAGCATGATCGGTTCGATGTCGCACAAGGCGACGACCTCCACGTCATCGCGGCGCACCAGCTCTTTCAGCAGCACCAGGCCACGCATGCCGGTGCCGATCAGGGCCAGGCGCACCTTGCGCCCGCGTGCCCAGGCGGGGGTCTGCGGCAGCAGGCTGCTGGCGGCGATGGCGGCACCGGCCGCAATGAATTCCCTACGTTGCATGGCTCTTACTCTCCTCTTGAAGGCGCGCCAGCCGCAGCCGGCGCGCCGGGTCACACGATCGGTTTACTGGAACTTGTAGCCCACGGTGACACTGTAGCCGCGGCCGAAGATGGTGGCGTAATCGCTGGAATCGCCCAGGAAGCTGTTCGGGTCGTAGAACGGCAGGCGGTCGAACAGGTTCTTGACGGTGAAGCTGAGGTTCCAGGCATCGTCCGGGCGCCAGGTCACGCTCAGGTTGGCGGTCCACCACGACGGTGCGCCGTCACACTTGCTCTTTTCCAGGGCCAGGAAGCCGGCGGTGCAGGTCTGCGCATTGTTGTCCACTTCGTCCACCCGGTCGCGTGCCCACTTGGTGCCGCCCACGTAGTTCACGAACATGCTGGTGGTCACCTGCTTGTAGGTCCAGTCGGCATTGAGCGTGGCACGCAGGCGCGGGTTGTTGTAGTAGCCCACCACATCGCCGTAGTACCAGCCGCTCTCTTCATCCATGTAGTAGCGGTTGCGGTTGGCGATGGTCGCGGCCAGGCCGATGTTCAGCCCACCCCATTCGCCCAGCGAGAAGCGGCTGCGCGCATCCACGTCGAAGCCGTCGACCAGGGTCTTGCCGCGGTTCTTGTACTGGCCCACCACGCTGGCCACGTTGCCTACGCTGTAGCCGGGCAGCACGCCAGGGCAGGCCACGCCGCTGGCCGGGTCGGCACACATCGCGGCCAGCTGGGCCACGTTGGCGCGGTCAGCGTCGGTGATCGGCGAGCGGGTGGAAGCGATGATGTCGGTGTCCTTGGTGAAATCCGGCGCGACGATTTCGTTGTCGCGGTAGATGAACCAGTAGTCGGCCGACACCGACAGCCAGCTGGCCGGCTCGTAGACGAAGCCCAGGGTGGCGATCTTCGCCTTTTCCGGCTTCAGGTCCTGGTTGGGCTGGGTCATGCGGGCCACGGTGCGGCTGCAATCCACGTTCAGCAGGCCCTTGCCCAGGTCGACATCGCCGGGGCGCTGCGATTTCAGCAGTAGGTTGGCGATCGCGTTGGTTTCGTCGCAGCGCACATCGTCACGGTAGCCGCCCAGCTGGGCGAACACGCCGCCACTGCCCGATTCGGCCAGGCTGGGTGCGCGGAAGCCGGTGGAATAGGTACCGCGCAGCATCAGCTGGTCGAACGCCTGGTACTTGAAACCGATCTTCGGCGCCACGTTGGCCTTGAAGTTCGGGTACTTGTCCACGCGCAGCGCGGCGTCCAGTTCCAACTTGTCGGTGATCGGCGCCACCGTTTCGGCGAACAGCGCATAGGTATTGCGCGCGCCATCGAACCACGAGCCGCCTTGCTGGGTGATCAGGCCGGCAGCGGCATCCGGGTTGCCGGGGGTGTAGAAGGTTTCGCGGCTGGCGTTGAAGCCGAACGCCGCGCGCATTTCACCGGCCGGCAGCTGCGCCAGCGGGCCTTCGATCTTGCCGTCCAGGGTATGCAGGCGCGTCCACGATTGGATGTCGAAGGTCGGGAAAGCTTCGCGGATGAGTGCCGCGTTGGCCTCGCTGATTTCACCGAACTTGTAGGCAGGGTGGTCGGAAATGATCACCCGGCCGGTGCCCGGGTCCACCGAGTACGGGCCGAAGGCTTTCTCGAAGCCCTTCAGGTTCACGTTGATGGTCTGGTAGGTGACCGAGTGCGTACCGGCGGTGGCGAACGCGGTTTCCCAGTTCCAGTCACCCACGTTGCCACGCGCGCCGGTCAGTACGCGGTAGCTCTGGTCGGTGTTGCGCTGGCCGAAGTAGTTCGGGCCGGCGTCCTGCAGCAGGTAGTTCAGACCCACCACGCCGCCCATCAGCGCCTTCAGTTCCGGGCTGGCGTGGTTGTATTCGTTGTTCGGGCCCAGGTAGGGGTACAGGAACTGGTTCACGGTGGTGCCGGTATCGCGCGAGAACCAGCTGCTGGGGTTGCCGGTGGTGGTGCCGTAGGCGCGCGGGGTGCCACCGTTGGCGCGCAGGTCGATATCGGTATAGGTGGCTTCGGCGAAGATTTCAGTGTTGTCGCCGACCAGGAAGGTGCCGTTGAGGTAGGCGGTGTTGCGCTCGGATTTGGCGCCGGCATCGATCTCGTTGTTCATCCAGGTTTCCCAGACGCAGCTGGGGCCCGCTGCCTGCCCCTGCAGCACGTTCTGGCAGCCCGGTGCAGCTTCCTGCACGCGGCGGCCGGTCACCGGATCGAAGGCGAAATAGGTACCCGGGTTGAACTGACCCGGCTTGCTGCCCACGCCCAGGCGCAGGTTGGTCAGGTAGTTGGGGTTGTTGACGTAGAACTGGTCCGGCCGCTTGTCATAGAAATCGGCCAGCGGAATCGCATCGCGGCGGTACATGTTCACTGCGCCGTACACATTGAAGCGGTTTTCGGTCAGGTCGCCGAAGCCGGCGGTGATGCTGGCCTGGCGTTCGCCATAAGAGTCGATGCGCGAGGAGGTGTCGTTGCTGAAGGTGATCTCCGCGCCCTGGAAATTGCGCTTGGTGATCACGTTGATGACGCCGGCCACCGCGTCGGTGCCGTACACCGCCGAGGCGCCGTCGGTCAGCACTTCCATGCGTTCGATGGCGGCGGCGGGAATGGCGTCGATGTTGACGAACTGGGTCTGGAAGCCCGCCGGCGCGCCGTAGTACGACAGGCGACGGCCGTTCAGCAGTACCAGCGTGCCCTGCGCGCCCAGGCCACGCAGGTTCGCCTGCGATGCGCCATCGGAGCCGGTGAACAGCGAGCGCGAATCCTGCTGCGCCGGGCGAGCGGCGGGCAGGTTGTCCAGCACCTGCAGCAGGGTGCGCGCGCCCATGTTCTGGATGTCCTGCTTGCTGATCACCTGCACCGGCGAGGCGGTCTCCACGTCGGTGCGGCGGATGTTGGAGCCGGTGACTTCGATGCGGGCCAGGTCCGTGGCGGCGTCTTTGCTGTCCTGGGCGGCAGCAGGCAGGGCGATGGACAGCAGCACGCCGGCAATGGCCAGCGACAACGGGGCGAGCGAACGACAGGGCGGACGAGCATGGCGGGCGGGCAACATCGGGGTTCTCTCCTGGCAGGGGTGCGCGGCGGGTGGGCGGCGCGAAAGCGATTGGCGGGCAAAACGCTCCCGGGCCACGGCTCGGAAGCCGTAGTCGGAATGGGCGGGGGAGGAGCGGTGTTACGTGGGGGTCATGGGGCGACGATGCTGGCCGAGTCGCCCTCCTGGCCGATCAGCACGGCGTTGGCCCAGTTCGCACAGACCTGGGTGGGTTGGCTGCCCTGCGCACCCAGCGTGCGCAGGCTCAGGGTGGAAAGACCACGGATATCCAGTTCCGGCTTGACCACGCCGGGCGCCTTCACCAGGCCGCTGTCATACAGCAGGTGGTTGTCACCCCAGACCTGGAACTGCAGGCCACCGGCGCTGCGGCAGGCATCGTCGATGCCCAGGTCGGCGCGCAGCAGCTGCCAGCCACCCTGCAGGCGCAGGTCGATACGGCTGTTGGCAGCCACGCCCAGGCCACGGCGGAACTGCAGGCCGTTCATGCGCATGCCCGCGTCGCCACGGAAGGCGTGGTCGGCGCGCACCTGCTGGGCCAGCGCGGCCGGCACCGGCAGTTCCGAGAGAAAGCGCTGCTGGGCCGGCCGTTCTGGTGTCGGGTGTTCAAGGATATGGAAGGTGGACAGGGCGATTGGGCCCACATCGCGCGGCTGCAATGCATCGAAGGCGCGGGCGCTGCCCTGTGCAGCGGTGACCATCGGATCGGTGCTGCTGGCGCCGTCGCCTTCCGGGTTCTGCACGCTCAGCACGCGGAAGCGCAGCAGGCGGCCGGCGTGGGCGGGGAAGTCGATGCGCTGCACGCCTTCCTTCAGCTGCAGGCGGCCACGGGCAATCGGCTCACCCCACTCGCCGTTGCTGTCGCCCAGGTAGACCTCGTAGTCGCGCACCTGGCCGTGCTTCCAGTTCTTGTCGTTGCGAGGCGCGATATCGATGCCATCGATCATCTTCCGCTCGCCGAAGCCGATCACCCACTCGTGGGCACCGGTGCGCACGGCCTGGTTGCGCACGCTGCGGAACCAGGTACCCGGATCATCATCGAAGGCATTTTCCAGTGCATGGCCGGGTTCTTCGGCCGGACGGTTGACCACCAGCAGGCTGTCGGCCGGCAGTTCGCGGCCCAGCACCGGTGCCGCCGGGAAGGCATCGTCGGCGGGCGCCGCCGCTACGGCGAAGTCCAGCTGCAGCTGCAGCGGCTGGCGGATGTCCTGCGCGGCGGTGCGCACGTGCACGGTGCCACGGCGCTCGTTGGCATCGAAGTACCAGCCTTCGGCTGCACCCTTGAACGCAGCCGCATCGGCCAGCGCGGGCAGCGTGCGGCCCGCAGCCTGCACCGCGCGCGGCGCCTGTCGGCTGAGCACGCGCAGGCCGTAGCGGCGCTGTGCCAGCTGGCCGTTGTACTGGCCCTGCACTGCATCGATCTGCACCTGCACCGGGCCACTGCCCTGCGCCGGCGCCTGCACGCGCACCAGCTGCGTGCTCGATTCACCCTGCTGGTAGCGGCGGGTGGTGCCATCGTCTTCGTACAGCGTGTACTGCGCATCGCCCTGCGGATACAGGTCGAAGGTCACTTCATCGAGCGGCTTCTCGCCGTCGAACAGCATGGACGGGTACATCGGCAGGATCGCGCCGGCACGCACGAACACCGGCAGCGTGGCCAGGTCCACCTGGCGGTCAAGCTGGCGGCCCTCGGCACCGGCCTGCACGCGGCGGCCATCCCAGTAGTCGATCCAGCCGCCGGCCGGCAGGTGGATGTCACGACGCCAGCCACGGCTGGCGGCCTGGCTGCGGTACACCGGCGCCACCAGCAGATCGCGGCCGAGCAGGAACTGGTACTTGTAGGTTTCATCCTGCGCGTGCGGATCGCGCGGGTTGTCCCACATCAGGCCGCGTACCGGCGGTGCGCCGGTCTGCGCAGCCTCGTGCACCAGCCCGTACATGTACGGGGTCAGGCGCATTTTCAGCTTCAGGTAGTCGCGGTTGATGCTGCGGTACGGTTCGTCATACCACCACGGGTGCTTGCGGGCGTTGGACGACCAGCCGCTCATGCCCATCAGCACCGGGGTGAACGCTTTCCACTGCAGGTCGCGGGTGAAGGTTTCGGCGCTGCCACCGAAGATCGCATCGACGTCGCCGCTGGCGTAGGCCATGCCGGACAGCCCCGACCCCACCAGGGTCGGCACGTGCCAGCGGATGTAGTCCCAACTGCTGCTCTGGTCGCCGGTCCAGGCCACCGCATAGCGCTGGATGCCAGCCCAACCCATCACCGTCCACAGGAACGGGCGCGAATCGGAATTGTCGAGGATGCCGTTGAAGGCCTGGCGGTTGGCGTCCATCGCGAACTGGTAGCCCTTGCCGGTCCAGGCCACGTCCAGCTTCTGCACGCGGCTGCCGGCCTTGCCCACTTCCCAGGCGATCTTGTCCACGCCGTTCTCGGTCCACAGACCGGTGCGGAAACCGTAGCCGGCAAGCCCCTTCACCGTTTCCGGCAACTGCTTGTAGCCGCAGCCGTAGCCATCGTTGGGCAGGATCCAGCCGCCGGGCATGTCATGGTCGCGGTACTGCTTCGCTACGCTGTCGATCACATCCGGCGTGGTGCCGGTGGGGCCGTCGCTCCAGCCTTCGGGCACGGTGCCGGGCTTCTTGCTGTTGTCGCCATCGTTGTAGCAATCGGCATCGCCGTAGGACAGCGCCCAGCGCGCCACCAGGTTCGGGCGGCCGGTCAGCTGGGTGTAGCGCTCGATCAGCCGGGGCAGATCGGCGCCGACGAAGTAGTAGGCATCGAAACGGTCTTCGCGATGCAACAGCGTGGCCTGGTCGGCCTGGCGCAGGTCGTAGCTGCCATCGCTCCAGGTGTTGCGCAGCATGCCCCAGCCGCGGCTGCTCAACAGCATCGGCGCCGGGCTGGGGCGGTCGCCCTCTTCCCAGCCACCGGAATAGGACACTTCCAGCTCGCGGCCCTTGAACTGGTAGCGGCCGTTCTGCTGGCCGCCCCCGTAATAGCCTTCATCGGCCTGCGATGACAGCACCTGCACGCTCTGCGTGGCATCCAGGTCCAGCGGCTGCAGTTCCTGCCAGAGCGCGGTGGGCTGGCCGTTGTCCAGCCGTTCCAGGCGCAGGCGCAGCGGTTGGCGCTGCACATGCAGTACCAGTGCATCGGTGCGCACACGGATTTCCTGCGCGTCTTCTTCCAGCTGCGCCTGCACGTTCGCCTTGGGCTGCGGCAGCACGATCGGCGCGGCCTTGTCGCCGGCGCCGGTGAGCGTGCCCTTGCGGCCGGCCTGCACGCGGATGATGTCGGCGGCCGGCAGTTCAATGCGCAGGCGGGTGCCGTTGTCGGTCTGCAGGTCCCACGCGCGCAGGCCCTCGCGGCCGTCGCTGGCGGTGATCGAACGCAGGTTGCCCACGGGTTCGGCGCGGGCCGATGTCGCTGCCAGCATCAAGGCCGGCAGCAGCGCCAGCAGCAGCGGCGAGCGACGAACGCAGTTCTCCACACAGACTCCCAACCCGTTCACCGGGCGTTTCGAAAGCGGTTGGGCCGACTCTAGGGCAGCGATTCGAAAGATGTCAATAAATTGAAAGCAAAAAGGAAGATTTATTTCCACGAAACGAAAGATGATGCGACGCAATACTTTGTGTAAGCGCTTGCAGGCGCCTATTAAGCGTTGTGCGATACGGCATTCCGCCGTTTCTTTCGCCTGCATGCCACGTACTGGCAGGGCAAACCCGTCTCGCCATTTTCTTTTCTTTTGCTTTCGATATTTGACATTTCGAAAGAAAACGCAGATGGTGCGCTGGCCCAACTGGAACCTCTGAATGGACGTCACCCTGCTTTCCGATGTGTCCGCCTGGCAGCGCCTTGGCGGAGCCGACACCGCTGCCGAGATCGCCCAGCAGCCGGCGCTGTGGGAAACCCTGGCGCAGGACCTGTCGCGTGCCCGCGACCGCCTGCAGGCCTTCCTTGGCGACAGCCTCAACGATCCGAACCAGCGCGTGCTGTTCACCGGCGCCGGCAGCTCCGGCTTCATTGCCGAAATGGTGGCCGATGCGATCAATGCGCAGTGGCCGGCCGAGGTGCGCGTGGTACACACCACCAGCCTGCTGACCCACCCGGCGCTGTACCTGCAGCGCGACCGCCCCACCCTGCTGGTGTCGTTCGGGCGCAGCGGTTCCAGCCCGGAAAGCGTGGCCGCGGTGGACCGCGTGCGCAGCGACGTGGCGCAGGCGCGCTTCCTGGACATCACCTGCAATGCCGATGGCGAACTGGCCCGGCGTGGCGCCGGTCGTGCCGATACCTGCACCCTGCTGATGCCCTCGGCCAGCTGCGACCGCGCGTTTGCGATGACCAGCAGCCTGACCTGCATGCTGCTGGCCGCGCTGACCGTGTTTGACCGCGCGCCGTGGGATGCCCGCGTCGCGCGCCTGAAGCAGATTGCCGCGCTGGGCCGCGAAGGCCTGGCCGCCTGGGATGCACCGGTGGCGGCACTGGCGCAGCGCCCCTTCAACCGGGTGATTTACCTGGCCAGTGGCCCGTTGGAAGCACTGGCCCGCGAAAGCGCGCTGAAGGTGCTGGAGCTGACCGCCGGCCGCGTGCTGGCGCTGGCCAACACGCCGCTGGGTTTCCGCCATGGCCCGAAGTCGACGCTCGACGCACAGACCCTGGTGGTGGTGCTGCGCAGCGGC
Source organism: Stenotrophomonas sp. ZAC14D2_NAIMI4_6 (assembly GCF_003086875.1). NCBI lineage: Bacteria > Pseudomonadati > Pseudomonadota > Gammaproteobacteria > Lysobacterales > Lysobacteraceae > Stenotrophomonas > Stenotrophomonas sp. ZAC14D2_NAIMI4_6. The sequence goes on from NZ_CP025996.1 coordinate 4,161,997, forward strand.
CAGGCGCTGGCCCGCCGCTACGAACAGGATCTGCTGGAAGAGCTGCGCCGCGACGGCGTGGCCGGCCAGGTGCTGGCCATCGGCCCGCACGCCGATATCGGTGCCGATGATGACTACACCCTCAGCGTGCCAGCCCTGGATGATCCGTGGCTGGCGCCGGTGTGGCTGGGTTTTGCCCAGCTGTACGCACTGCAGCGCTCGGCCGCGCTGGGCCTGACCCCGGACAACCCGTTCCCCGACGGCACCGTCAACCGCGTCGTGCAGGGCGTCACCATCCACCATGGCTGAGCTGATCGCCCACGCCTGCTACGGCATCGATATCGGCGGCACCAAGATTGAACTGGTGGCCTGCGATACGGCCTTGCAGGTCAGCTGGCGCCGCCGCGTGGCCACGCCGCAGGGCGACTATGCCGGTTTCCTGCAGGCGGTGGCGGCCCTGGTGGCCGAGGCCGATGCCGCGCTCGGCAGCCCCGCCGCAGCCATCGGCATTGCCCTGCCCGGCGTGCGTGACCGGCGCAGTGGCCGGCAACTGAGTGCGAACGTGCCGGCACTGACCGGGCAGACCGTGGCTGCCGATCTGCAGGCGCGCCTGCAGCGCCCGCTGCATTTCGGCAACGACCTGCAGTGTTTCGCACTTTCGGAAGCACACGGCGGCGCTGCCGAAGGCTACCCCAGCATGTTCGGCGCAATCCTCGGCACCGGTGCCGGCGGTGGTTTCTGCCTGCACGGTCGCCTGCTGTCCGGCTTCAACGGCCTGGCGGGCGAATGGGGCCACTGGAGCGTGCCCGGCCACCTGCTGCAGCGCCACGGCCTGCCGCTGATCGCCTGCGCCTGTGGCCTGCAGGGCTGCGTGGAGCGCTACGTGTCCGGCAGCGGCCTGGCGATGATCGAGCGCCACCTGGGCGGTAGCGCTGCCGATGCCAGCGCCGTGATCGCCAACGCCGAAGCAGGCGATGCGCGTGCACGGCAGGCGCTGGATATCCACCGCGACCTGCTGGGCCACAGCCTGGCCGCCCTGGTGCTGGCGCTGGACCCGCACGTGATCGTGCTCGGCGGTGGCCTGTCGCAGTACGCGCCGCTGTACCAGCAGCTGCCCGCCGCCGTCGCCGCGCATCTGTTCAACGGCGTGCAGGTGCCGCCCATCGTGCCGCCACGCTTCGGCGATGCCGGTGGCGCACGCGGCGCCGCCCTGCTGGCCTGCCATCCCTCGCTTTCCTGATCGACCGGAGCCTGACCATGTCCCCGCTGCAGACCCTGCTTGCTTCCCACCGTGCCGGTGCCAACGTTGGCCTGTACAGCGTCTGCTGCAGCAACGAACAGGTGCTGCGCGCGGCCATGCACGTGGCGCTGGCGCCTGGCACGGTGCTGCTGATCGAAGCCACCTCCAACCAGGTGGACCAGTTCGGCGGCTACACCGGCATGACGCCGCCGCAGTACCGCGACTACGTGGGCGCGCTGGCCGATGAAGAAGGCTTCCCGCGCGAGCGCTTGATACTGGGCGGTGATCACCTGGGGCCCAATGCCTGGCAGAAGCGCCCGGCCGCCGAAGCGATGACCCATGCACGCGTGCTGATCGAAGCCTACGTGGCCGCCGGTTTCCACAAGATCCACCTGGACTGCAGCATGTCCTGCGCCGACGACCCGGTGCCGCTGCCCGATGCCATCGTGGCCGCGCGTTCGGCCGAGCTGGCCGAGATCGCCGAACGCACCGCCGCCGAGCACGGCCTGCCGCCACCGGTCTACGTGATCGGTACCGAAGTGCCGATTCCCGGTGGCGAAGCCTCGCTGGCCGAAGGCCTGCAGGTGACCACGCCGGCCGCCGCCGCACAGACGCTGGCCATCCACCAGCACGCCTTCGATACGCCGCAGCTGCGCGATGCCTGGCAGCGGGTGATCGCCATGGTGGTGCAGCCGGGCGTGGACTTCGACCACAGCAGCGTGCACGAATACGACCCGGCCGCGGCCAGCGCACTGGCCGACTTCCTGGAACAGCAGCCGCGCATCGTCTTCGAAGCACATTCCACCGATTACCAGCGCGAAAGCGGCCTGCACGCGCTGGTGCGCGATCACTTCGCCATCCTCAAGGTGGGCCCGGCGGCGACCTTCGCCTATCGCGAAGCGCTGTTCGCACTGGCCGCGATCGAGGCCGAGCTGCTGCCGGCGGCACAGTGCTCGCGCCTGCCGCAGGTGCTGGACGCGGTGATGGTGGCGCAGCCGAAGTACTGGCAGTCGTACTACCAGGGTGACGAGGCCACGCTGCGCCTGCTGCGCGCGTTCTCCTTCAGCGACCGCTGCCGCTACTACTGGGGCGAACCGGCGCTGGTGCAGGCCGTGCAGACCCTGTTTGCCAACCTGGAACAGCACGCGCCGCCGCTGGTGCTGCTCAGCCAGTACCTGCCCGAGCAGTACCGCGCGGTGCGCGACGGCACGCTGGCCAACACGCCGGCCGCGCTGGTGCAGCACCGGGTCGGCCAGTGCCTGGGCGAATACGCGCGTGCGTGCAGCGGCAACCAAGCCGGCTCCCGCAAGCAGAACGCAAGTTCTGCTGCCAGCGTTCTTGCGAACGGCTAATCTCTACCTTTCACACGAAACCGAGAGATGGCCATGCGCAACACCCGCTCCCGTCGCCAACAGATCCTGCAGCGCCTGATCGAACACGGCACCGTGCAGGTGGCTGATCTGGTGGAGCGCTATGGCGTTTCGGCGGTGACCATCCGCGCCGACCTGACCCACTTCGAGGCGCAGGGCCTGGCCAACCGCACCCACGGCGGTGCCACCCTGGTGCGCACACCGCCGCAGGAACAGGACATCCATGAAAAGGATGCGCTGAACCTGCCGCTGAAGGAATCGATCGGCGCGCGCGCCGCGCGGCTGGTGCAGGGCGGTGACAACATCATCATCGACTCCGGCTCCACCACCATGACCCTGGCCCGTCACCTGCGCGGCCACCGCGATGTAACGGTGATGACCAACGGCCTGAACATCGCCTGGGAACTGGCCAACGCGCCGGGCATCAACGTGCTGCTGACCGGCGGCCTGCTGCGCCAGCAGTCGCTGTCGCTGCAAGGTAGCCAGGCCGAGGCCAGCCTCAACTCCTACAGCTTCGACACCCTGTTCCTGGGCGTGGATGGCCTGGACCTGCAGTTCGGCCTGACCACCCACGACGAAGCCGAAGCGCGCCTCAACCACCGCATGGTGGAACGCGCGCGGCGCATCGTGGTGCTCACCGATGCGTCCAAGTTCGGTCGCGTCAGCCTGCACCGCATCGCCCGCCTGGACCAGATCCACGCCGTCATCACCGACCCCGGCATCGACGAGGCCACCCGCGAGGGGCTGCAGCGGCTAGGCATCGAAGTGATCATCGCCGAGACACCGCCATGAACCCGACACGCTCCCTGTACGGCCGCATCCTGACCCCGCTAGGCTGGCGGCGCGGCCATGTCCACTTCGATTCACACGTGCGCCAGCTGCAGGTGGATGACCACAGCGGTGCGGATGATCTGCAGCTGCCGGTGATCCTGCCCGGCTTCATCGACCTGCACGTGCACGGTGCGGCGGGCGTGGATCTGATGCAGGGCGACGACGTGGCGCGCACCATCGCCCGCACCCATACCCGGTTCGGCACCACCACCCTGCTGGCCACCACCATGACCGCCGGGCTGGACGAGATCGAACACGCCCTGCGTGGCGTCGCCGCGGCCCAGGCCGCGCCGCAGGCCGATGCCGCCCGCATTGCCGGCGTGCATCTTGAAGGGCCCTTCATCAGCCCGCAGCGCTTGGGCGCGCAGCCCAACCGCACCATCGAGGCCACCCTGGCGCTGGTGCAGCAGCTGCATGCGCTCGCGCCGATCCGGGTGATGACGCTGGCACCGGAAATCGGCGAGCACACCGCGCTGATTCCCGCGCTGGCCGCCATGGGCATCCGCGTGCAGCTGGGCCACAGTGCCGGCACCTACGAAGAAGGCGTGGCCGCACTGCAGGCCGGCGCCTCGGGGTTCACCCATCTGTTCAACGGCATGACCGGCGTGGACCACTACCGCCCCGGCATAGCCGCCGCCGCGCTGGCGCATGCGCAATACGCGGAAATCATTCCTGATCTGCAGCACATCCACCCCGGCGTGATCCGCCTGGCCGCGCGCGCGATTCCGCGCCTGTACGCGGTGACCGATGCGACCGCTGCCACCGGCATGCCCGATGGCGAGTACGCGCTGGGCGAACAGCGCGTACACAAGTGCGGCGGCTGCGTGCGCCTGGCCAGCGGTTCGCTGGCCGGCAGCGCGCTGACCATGGACCAGGCCCTGCGCAACCTGGTGCAGGTGGGCCTGGACCTGGCCGACGCCGCACAGCGCGTATCCACCTTCCCGGCCGATTACCTGGGCCTGCACGATCGCGGCCGCATTGCGCCCGACACGCTGGCCGACCTGGTGGTGCTCGACGCCAGCCTGCGCCTGCAGCAGGTGGTGGTGGGTGGGCACGTGGTTGAGCTCAACGCTGCACCAGCCTGACGCACCACGCCTTTGTAGAGTCGAGCCATGCTCGACTGATCGTGCGCGATACAGGAACGAAGCGCAGTCGAGCATGGCTCGACTCTACAGAAGCAATCCGCACCGAAACGCCGCACAGGAAACCTGTCGATGACTGCACGTACCGCTCCGCGCTGGCCCGTTCGCTATCTGCTGTTCATTGGCGGCCTGGGGGGCCTGCTGTACGGCATCGACATCGGCATCATTGCCGGCGCCCTGCCCTACCTGGAAGCCACCGCCAGCCAGGCCTGGCACCTGAGCAGCCAGCAGCTCGGCTTCGTGGTGGCGGCGGTGCTGCTGGGCAGCGTGCTGTCTTCGCTGTTCGCCGGGCTGGTGGCCGACCTGATCGGCCGCCGTGGCGCCATGCTGCTGGCCGGTGTGTTGTTCACCGCCTCGATTCCGATCATGGCACTCGCTTCGGGCTACACGCCGCTGCTGCTGGGGCGCCTGTTGCAGGGCATCAGCGGCGGCCTGATCGGCGTGGTGGTGCCGCTGTACCTGGCCGAAGTACTCAGCCCGGAACGGCGCGGCCGTGGCGCGGCCATGTTCCAGTTGCTGCTGACCATTGGCCTGGTGCTGGCCGCGTTGATCGGTCTGTACCAGGCCCATGCGGTGGATGCGGCCACCGAAGCGGCGCGGCGCCTGCCCGACGCACAGCAGGCGCAGGCACTGTTCGCGGCCAAGGACCATGCCTGGCGCACCATTTTCTGGAGCTGCCTGACCCCGGGCATCGTGTTCTGCGTGGGTCTGTTCTGGCTGTCTGAATCGCCGCGCTGGCTGGTAAGGCGTGGGCGCGTGGACGACGCGCGGCGCAGCCTGCAGCGTGTACTGGCGCCCGACCAGGTGGAGGCCACGCTGGCGCAGATCCAGGCACCGGATACCCGCAGTGCCGACGGCAAGCGCGAGCCGTTGCTCAGCCGCCGCTACGTGAAGCCCTTCCTGCTGGCCTGCGTGGTGCTGGCCTGCACCCAAGCCACCGGCATCAACTCGGTGCTCGCCTATGCGGTGAACATCCTCAACCAGGCCGGCCTGTCCGGTTCGGTGGCCAACGGTGCCGACGTGGCCATCAAGCTGCTCAATGCGCTGATGACCGTGGCTGCGCTGCTGCTGGTCGATCGCAAGGGCCGCAAGTTCCTGCTGATGCTGGGCAGTGGTGGCATCTGCGTGGCCCTGCTGGCGGCCGCCACGCTGTTCTTCCAGGCCGAGCGCGGCCGTGCCGATGTGCAGCCGCAGTTGCACGCAGCGGTACAGGGCGATGGCCTGCGCCTGGTACTGGATGACGCACAGTGGCAGCAATTGGGCGCGGGCATCGACCGCGAAGGGCGGCCGCTGCAACTGACCGTGTCCTACGCCTATGGCGATTTCACCAACGTGCGCGCGTTGCGCAGCGACAACCCGGGCGACCGCGTGCTGCGCATCGAGCGTGCCGGCACCGTGCAGCCGGACAGCGTGATCGGTACGTTCTTCCGCCGCCTGCACCTGAATCCCTTCGCCGACCCGGCCAGCGCGGCGCAGGCACCGCTGCGCATCGAACAGGCACGCATCGGCCCGGTGCCGCCGCCGACCCATGGCTGGGCCGTGGCCGCCTGCATCCTGGTGTTCGTCGCCTTCTTCGCCGTTGGCCCCGGTGTGTGCGTGTGGCTGGCGCTGTCCGAGCTGATGCCCAACCGCATCCGCTCCAACGGCATGAGCATCGCCCTGCTGATCAACCAGTTCGTGTCGACCACGATTGCGGCGCTGTTCCTGCCTACCGTGGGCCACTATGGCTACGCCAGCATGTTCCTGTTCTGGGCCGGCTGCACGCTCGTGTTCTTCCTGGTGGCCGCGCTGTGGCTGCCGGAAACCAAGGGCAAATCGCTGGAAGAGATCGAAGCGCACTTCCGGTAAACGGTTGGACGCTTTGCCTGGTAGCGGTCGACCTTGGTCGACCATCGCGCGCCGCGCGGGCTTGCCGCGAACTGCAGTCGAGCAAGCTCGACTCTACCGGGCACCGCTTTGCTTGGTAGCGGTCGACCTTGGTCGACCATCGCGCGCCGCGCGGGCTTGCCGCGAACTGCAGTCGAGCAAGCTCGACTCTACCGGGCCCCGCTTCGCTTGGTAGCGGTCGACCTTGGTCGACCGTCGCGCGCAGCGCGGGCTTGCCGCGAACTGCAGTCGAGCAAGCTCGACTCTACCGGGCACCGCTTTGCTTGGTAGCGGTCGACCTTGGTCGACCATCGCGCGCCGCGCGGGCTTGCCGCGAACTGCAGTCGAGCAAGCTCGACTCTACCGGGCACCGCTTTGCTTGGTAGCGGTCGACCTTGGTCGACCATCGCGCGCCGCGCGGGCTTGCCGCGAACTGCAGTCGAGCAAGCTCGACTCTACCGGGATCCGCTTTGCCTGGTAGCGGCCGACCTTGGTCGACCATCGCGCGCCGCGCGGGCTTGCCGCGAACTGCAGTCGAGCAA
>NZ_CP025996.1:4168983-4431104 GCF_003086875.1 Stenotrophomonas sp. ZAC14D2_NAIMI4_6
ACTGCAGTCGAGCAACCTCGACTCTACCGGGCACCGCTTTGCTTGGTAGCGGTCGACCTTGGTCGACCATCGCGCGCCGCGCGGGCTTGCCGCGAACTGCAGTCGAGCAAGCTCGACTCTACCGGGCACCGCTTTGCTTGGTAGCGGTCGACCTTGGTCGACCATCGCGCGCCGCGCGGGCTTGCCGCGAACTGCAGTCGAGCAAGCTCGACTCTACCGGGATCCGCTTTGCCTGGTAGCGGTCGACCTTGGTCGACCCTCCAACAGCCGTCGAGCAAGCTCGACGCTACGTCAGCTTGCGCAGCTTCAATGCCACCACGATCTGCAACACCCCATACACCAGGCTGCCAATGCCGATCCACAGTGTGGTGACCGCCAGGCCTGTCACCGGATTGGCGGCCAGCAGCACGCCCAGCACCACGGCCAGCACGCCACTGAGTATCAGCAGCCACTCGCCCTGGATCTGCTTGCGCACACGAATGGCGAACACGATGCGGTACAGCCCGGCCACCAGCAGCCACACGGCCAGCAGCAGCACCAGCACGCTGGCCGTGGCCAGCGGATTGATGATTGCCAGTACGCCAAAACCAAGCGACGCCAGCGCGTAAAGCAGCAGCCAGCCGCGCGGTGCGCCACTGCCGCCAGTGATCAGCGCCAGTAGACTGATCACCCCTTCGGCAATGGCCATCACGCCCAGCACCCAGGCCAGCGCAGTGGCCGCCGACAGCGGCCAGCCCACCGCAGTGATGCCGAACCCCAGCGCAACCACGCCGTACAGCAACAGGATCGGCCAGCTGCGGCCAATGGCCGACACCAGCGACGGGCGGGACGAGTCCGGAGACAGCATGACCACTCCTTCGATCAGGATCCAGCCTGCATCCTAGCGCCAGAACCGATGACGACACCGTCATGGCATCCGCGCACAGACCTGCTGGGTAGAGTCGACCGTTGGTCGACTTCCCGAAAAACCCCGCGCTGCGCGCGATAGTCGACTGACAGTCGACTCTACCGGCATCCATCACTGTGGGCACGCTCACGGCACCCGCGCGCAGACCCACGCGCGCACTTCGCCCACGCCCACCAGCTTCAGCGTTTCGGCAATCTCAAGCATCGTGCTGCCGGTGGTCATCACGTCATCCACCAGCGTCACCCGCGCCGGCACCGGCCCGCGCACGTCGAACGCATCGAACAGGTTGTCCCTGCGCTGTTCGGCACTGCGCTCTGACTGCGGCGCGGTATGGCGGCGGCGGTACAGCCCGCGCCACACTGGCTGCTGCAGAAACCTGCACAGCTCCCCGGCCTGGTTGTAGCCGCGCTGGCGCAGGCGGCGGCGATGCAGCGGCACCGGTGCCAGCGGCGGACAGGTCCACGCCGGTGGATGGCGCAGCATAAGCTGGGCCAGCAGTCGCCCGGCCGCCAGGTCGTGGTGGAACTTGAAGCGCAGCAGCAACTGATCCACCGGCGGCAGGTACAACAGGCTGGCGTGCGTGGCCGTCTGCGGCGGCGGTTCGTCGCGGCAGGTACCGCACACCGGCAGCGCGGTATCGGGCAGCGGCAGCGCGCAGCGGTGGCAGGCGCGGCCTGACCAGGGGATATCGTCAAGGCAGGCGGCGCACAGATCCAAGCCATCGTGGCCGGGCTCGCTGCAGACCAGGCAACGCAGCGGAAGCAGCAGCTGCAGTGTCTGTCGTGCAACGCGGGTAAGGACGTTGTGGAATCGTCGTAGGTGCATGCGCTTGAACATGCTCGCAGCGCCGTCAGGCCGCTATCAGTCGCTGCTGCACCGTTCGGTAAGGATTGACCGCTGCGCCGCACGCAAGCCGACACGTGCACTGCACATACGACGGATTAGCGTGATGGCCATCGCGCAGCCTATGCAATGACATGTCAGCACCAACACAGATGCCGGGCACACCCCCCCATTGGCTTCCTTCCCATTGGAACGTGCTGCCGCGCGATTTCTATCGGCGCCATCCCACCCTGGTTGCGCCGCAGTTGTTGAACAAGCTGCTCGTGCGTGATGACGGGCGCGCCGCGCGCATCGTGGAAGTCGAAGCCTATGCCGGCAGCGAAGACCCGGCCGCACACTCGTATCGAGGGCAGACCGCGCGCAACGCCACGATGTTCGGCGAGGCCGGTCATCTCTATGTGTACTTCACCTATGGCATGCACTGGGGCAGCAACGCGGTGTGTGGGGAAGTCGGCGAAGGCGTCGGCGTACTGCTGAGGGCGGCCGAACCCGTGGCCGGTGTGGCGGCCATGCACGCGGCGCGGCCTGCGGCCAGGCGCGAGCGCGATCTGGCCAGCGGCCCCGGCAAGCTTTCCCAGGCATTCGGCATTACCCGCGATCTGGATGGTGCGGACCTGGTCGGCGCCGACCGCGGCATCGTCATCGCCTCCGACGGCACGCCACCGCCGGCATCGCCCGTGGTGGGACCGCGCATCGGCATCAGCCGCGCCGTGGACTTCCCGTGGCGCTGGCATGTTCCCGACCACCCCCACGTGTCCGTGCGGCCGCGACGCAGCTGACGCTGCGCTGCCGGTATGGCGGGTCGCTAGACCCCCAGCAACGGCGGCATCACCTCCACCAGCCAATCGATGAACACCCGCAGCCGCGGACTGACATGGCGGTTATCGGGGTACACCACATGGAAGGGGTAGGCCGCCGGCCGCCACGGCTGCAGCACCTCCACCAGCGCCTTGCTCTGCAGCGCGGAAGCTGCGGCATAACCGAAGGTCTGCACCAGGCCCAGCCCCGCCACCGCGGCGGCCAGATGGCCATTGCTTTCGTTGATGCCCAGGCGGTGCTCGGCCTTGATCTCGAAGGCACCGTCGGGGCCACGGAACCGGAACGGCACGGCGCGCCCGTTCGACGGCAGCAGATAGCTGATCAAGCGGTGGCCATTGCGCAGTTCTTCCGGATACGCCGGCACCCCATGCGCCTTCAGATAGGCCGGGCTGGCGCAGGTGATCAGGCGCGCGTCGCCCAGATGGCGTGCGACCAGCGATGAGTCATCCAGCGCACCGCCGCGGATCACACAATCCACGTTCTCGCCGATCAGGTTCACCGTGCGGTCGGACACGCCCAGCTCGATGCGGATGTCCGGGTAGCGCGCCATGAACGCCGGCAGCAGCGGAATCAGCACGTCACGCGCGGTGGAACCGCCGATGTCCACGCGCAACATGCCGCGCGGCGTCCCGCGTGCCGCACTGAACGAAGCATCGACATCCTGCAGGTCGCGCAGCAGGCGGCCGGCCTTCTCGTAGTACGTCTGGCCTTCGGCGGTCACCGCCACCCGGCGCGTGGTCCGCTGCAGCAGCCGCACGCCCAGGTGCGCCTCCAGTTCGCGCACCAGTTTGCTCAGCGAGGTGGTGGGCATGTCCAGTGAATCGGCGGCGCGGGTGAAGCTGCCGGTCTCGACCACGCGGGCGAAGGCATGGATGGCGTTGAGCTGGTTCATGCGGCTGATTATGCACGCACATGCACAGTCATTGTCATTGCGCATTATTTATCGCACAACGGGGGCCACCCATCATTCTCCCACCCGCTGCCACATCCCTCCCCGGCGGCCCTTACAGGAGAACACCATGAACACTGATTTCAACGGCAAGATCGCCCTGGTCACCGGCGGCACCACCGGCATCGGCCTGGCCACCGCCCAGCACTTGGCCCGCCTGGGCGCAACGGTCTACATCACCGGCCGCCGCCAGCCGGAACTGGATGCGGCCGTGGCCAGCATCGGTGCGCAGTCCACTGGCATCCGTGCCGACGCCTCGCAGCCGAGTGACCTGGACGCGGTCTACGCGCAGATTGCCCGCCAGGCCGGCCGCCTGGACATCCTGTTCGCCAATGCCGGCGGCGGTGACATGCTGCCGCTGGGGGCAATCACCGAAGAACACTTCGACCGCATCTTCGCCACCAACGTGCGCGGCGTGCTGTTCACCGTGCAGAAGGCGCTGCCACTGCTGGTCGATGGCGCCTCGATCGTACTGACCGGTTCGACCGTGTCGATCCAGGGCACCGCCAACTTCAGCGTGTACAGCGCCAGCAAGGCAGCGGTACGCAACTTTGCCCGCTCGTGGTCGCTGGACCTGAAGGACCGCAGGATCCGCGTGAACGTGGTCAGCCCGGGCCCGATCCGCACCCCTGGCCTGGGTGACCTGGTGCCCGATGAAGCCCGCCAGGGTCTGTTCGACCACCTGGCCGCGCAGGTGCCGCTGGCACGCCTGGGCGAGCCGCAGGAGGTGGCCAATGCCGTGGCCTTCCTGTCTTCGGACGCGGCCAGCTTCATCAACGGTGTCGAGCTGTTCGTCGACGGTGGCATGGCCCAGGTGTAAGCGGGCAATCTGCTGCACGCGCCATACCTAGGTATGGCGCCGCTGCCCGCATGGATGCACGCCACCATGCCAACAGGTGGCTGCCCTGCGCGCAGCGGCAACCGATAGTGGTCACACCCCCCACCACTGCGGAGCCCGCACATGTCCGACATCATCATCAGCGACAAGCAGCTGTCTTCCTCGGCCTACAGCGCCATCATCAACCTGCCGATCGAACAGGTGGACATCGCCGAGTGGCTGTTCAACCTGCCCGAAGCCGAGTACCAGCGCTGCTGCCCGCCCGACCATATTTCCGCCGGCAGCACCACCACCGACGATGGCACGCGCATGTCCATCAACGTGGAAATGATCGGCAAGACCCTGATGGTGCAGCACTACGTGGCCGAAGTGGCCACGCCCAGCCTGTGCCGCATGGTGTCCACGTCCGATGCCTTCACCCCGAACGGGCGCACCCGCGTGCAGGTGATCTGGACGCTGAGCGTGAAGAAGATCGACGAAAACACCTGCGAGTACACCAACAGCGTGGTCGCCCACCCCACCCAGGAATTCCTGGATTTCATCGCCGAGCACGGCACCCCGTTCGAAGAAGCGGCCGAAGCACGCCAGCGCGACGGCGGCAATCACAATGGCCGCGAAACCCCGCTGTTCGCCGCCAGTATCGAGCGCCGCGCACGCGCCCGCCAGCAGGCAAAGGCGGCCTGACGCCACTGCGCTGCACGCCGGGGCTGTAGTGGCTTACAGCCCCAGGCGATTGGGCTGCCCTTCGCACATGTCGGGCTCAGTCCTTGTCCGGCGATTCGGCCATCGCCCTGGCCGCCGTGCGCAGGTTCTCGTTGCTGGCCTGAAACACCTGCACCAAGCGGTCGCAGTCATCCTCGGCAGCGCCGCAGCGCACCTGCATGTCGACACGGACTTCGCCCTGCTGCTCGCGCAGTTGCCGGCGGACGATCGACGGATGCCAGCCATTGCCCGGCAGGGTGACCGACCAGAACACCTGGCCCTGCAGGTCGTGCAGCACCACCCAGTCGTTATCCTGGCGCTCGCGCACCTGCGGCAGCGAACGCAGGGCAATCAAGGCCGCGTCGGGCGTGGCGTAGGGAATGTCGGTGGTCGCCGCTTGCTGCGCCCCACCCTGCAGCGGAAGCAGGCAGGCCAGCGCGCTTGCCACCGCAATGGCACATCTGGAAACACGAGCGTATCGACGTGCCTGCATGTAGGCGTGGCTCCTGTCAGTCGCAGTCCTGGTAGCCGCCCAGTTCGCCGCAGTGCCGGCAGCGGAACAGGTAGGCCGTGGGTGATCCGTCTTTGTCCAGCGCCGCCAGGAAGTGCTGCCACTGCGGGCCATCGTCCAATCCGGTGCTGTCCTGGATCGCGGCCAGCGCGGCCGGGCCCTGCGCTTCCATCTCGGCGCGACCGGCGCGGCCGATGAACTGGGCGGCATCGCCGCAGTGTGTCCACCATTGCTCCTGCTGCCAGCCGTTGAAGCCAGGCGTTCGCTGCGCCACTTCATCGATGATCGTCTCGTCCACCTCGTCCCATTCACCGCCACCGCCCACGCCTTCTTCATCGGTGAAGGTAGCGCCAAGCTGCGCATGCGCCGACCCATCGGCAATGCACCAGGGGCAGATCGCCTGTTCGTATTCGTCTTCGGCGTAGACCGGCCCGGCATAGACGTAACCGCGTACCTGCCCACAGCACACGCAGGGGGTATCGGCGGCGATCACGCTGCCGGTGGCAAGGGGATCGGGATGGTAGGCGAAGTGCGGCAGTTCCATGGCAGGTCCGTTGCTGGGCGGCCCAGTGTAGCGGCGCGGTCGTGCCTGCGGCCGCTACGGGCCGGCAAGCGGCGCATCGCGTTCGGCAGCACTTTCCTCGGCAGGCAGGCAACCGTTGATGGCCAGCAGGCGAACCAGCACGTAATGGCCGAATGCCTGCAGTTCCTCGTTCGACAGCGCCGACGGATCGAGCTGCCCCGCCGGGTAGTCCTTGAAGGTCACCAGCACGTGGTGCTTCCAGTGCCCAGGCGGATCGGTCTGGCGCAGATCATCCAAGACCACGCGCAGGCCGCCGTCCGGCAGTTCGGCCAGGCTGCACAGCACCGCATCGCGGCGGATCGGGTAGGTCTGGGAACTGTCCATGGCAGATGCTCGCGACTCCCTATGCAGCCCTGAACTTACACCGCGGCGGCGGCGTGCTGCACCCTCGACTGTAAACCGCGATACAAAACCTTAAGTTGACAGCCTTCACCGACCCACCCACACTGCCGCCCTCGTTCCACCCCTTCCAAGGTCCCGCCATGGCCTACGCCATCCGCCACGACTGGCAGCACGACGAACTGCAGGCGCTGTTCGACCTGCCCCTGCCGGAACTGCTGTTCCGCGCCGCCTGCGTGCATCGCGCGCATTTCGATCCAGCGCAGGTGCAGGTGTCCACCCTGCTGTCGGTAAAGACCGGCGGCTGCCCGGAAGACTGCGCGTACTGCCCGCAGGCGCAGCGCTACAACACCGGCGTGAACGCGCAGAAGCTGATGGACACCGAAGCGGTGCTGGCCAAGGCGTGCCAGGCCAGGGCCGCCGGTGCATCGCGCTTCTGCATGGGCGCCGCATGGCGTTCGCCGAAGGACCGCGACATTCCGAAGGTGGCCGCGATGATTGCCGGGGTGAAGGCGCTCGGCCTGGAAACCTGCGCCACCCTGGGCATGCTCAGCGGCGAACAGGCACGTGCCCTGAAAGCGGCCGGCCTGGACTACTACAACCACAATCTGGACACCGCGCCGGATTACTACGATTCGATCATCCATACCCGCCAGTACCAGGACCGCCTGGATACCCTGGGCCACGTGCGCGATGCGGGACTGAAAACCTGCTGTGGCGGCATCGTCGGCATGGGCGAAACGCGCGCGCAGCGCATCGGCTTGCTGTTGGCGCTGGCCACGTTGCCGGCCCACCCCGATTCGGTACCCATCAATCAGCTGGTGCAGGTGCCCGGTACACCGCTGCATGGCAGCGCCGAACTGGACCCGTTCGAGTTCGTGCGCATGATTGCCGTAGCCCGCATCGTCATGCCGCGTTCGATGGTGCGGCTGTCGGCCGGCCGCGAAGCCATGAGCGATGAACTGCAGGCGCTGTGTTTCCTGGCCGGCGCCAACTCGATCTTCTACGGGGAAAAACTGCTGACCACCGGCAACCCGGAAAGCGAACGCGACCTGGTCCTGTTCGCGCGCCTGGGCCTGCAGCCGATGCCGGTGCAGGTGGACGCCGCGGGCCACGACCACGGCGGCACCGTGCACGCCGATATCGCCGCCTGTGCCCCTGCCGGCGCCGCGTGATGCGGGGCACAAGCGGCCGCCGCGGCAACGCGCTACCCTAGCCGCCCCGTCGTCGCCCGTAGCCACCATGGCCCGCCCCGACCTGTCCGCCCGCCTTCAAGCCCAGCGCGCGTTGCGCGATGCCCAAGGCCGTCGCCGCCCCCGGCGCACGGTGTCGCGCCGCGATGGCGTGCGCCTGGAAGTTGACGGGCGCTGGCTGACCGGCTTCTGCAGCAACGATTACCTTGGCCTGGCCCAGCAGTTCAGCGTGGTCAACGCCCTGCAGGACGCCGCCGCGCGCGAAGGCGCCGGTGCCGGTGCCTCGCACCTGGTCTGTGGCCACCACGCGCTGCACGACGCACTGGAACGCGAAGTGGCCGACTGGCTGGGTTACCCGCGCGCCCTGCTGTTCGGCAGTGGCTTCGCCGCCAACCTGGCCGTGCAGCAGGCGCTGCTGAGCGAAGAGAACGATGTCTGCGTGCAGGACAAGTTGAACCACGCCAGCCTGCTCGATGCCACCCGGCTGGCCGGCGCACGCCTGCGCCGCTACCCGCACCTGGACCCGGAAGGCGCCATGCGCCAGCTCAAGCACGCGCCCGATGGCGCGGCCATGCTGGCCACCGATGGTGTCTTCAGCATGGATGGCGATATCGCGCCGCTGCGTGCGCTGTCCCTGGTGGCGCGCCTGCAGCAGGCGCTGTTCTACGTGGACGATGCGCACGGCGTGGGCGTGCTGGGCGACGGCCGTGGTGCCGTGGCCAGCGCCGGGCTGGGCGTGGACGATGTGCCGTTGCAGCTGGTCACGTTGGGCAAGGCGCTGGGCGGTGCCGGCGCGCTGGTGCTGGGCCGCGACGACCTGATTGAACACCTGGCCGAAACCGCACGCCCCTACATCTACACCACGGCGCTGCCGCCGGCCCTGGCCGCCGCCGCGCTGGAAGCGGTGCGCCTGGCCCGCCGCGACCACTGGCGGCGTGAGCGCCTGACCGATCTGATTGCCCTGTTCCGCGGCGAAGCACGCCGCCACGGGCTGGACGTGATGGCCTCGGAAACGCCGATCCAGCCGCTGCTGTGCGGCGACGATCACACCGCCGTAGCGATGTCGCAGGCGCTGGAACTGGCCGGCTGGCTGGTCGGCGCCATCCGCCCGCCCACCGTGCCTGAAGGCAAGGCGCGGCTGCGCGTCACCCTGTCGGCGCTGCACACGCCCGAACAGGTGCGCGGTCTGGTGGACGCCATTGCCAGCGCGCGCGACCAGGTCGGCCGCGCCGCCCGCGCCCCCGATCCGCTGCCGCCGTCGCTGCCGTTCGACCGCGCCATCGCCTGAAACACGCAGGGCCCCGCATGCATATCGATGTCACCGGCCGCGGGCCGGACCTGGTGCTGATCCATGGCTGGGCCCTGCAGGGCGGCGTGTTCGCGCCGCTGCTGGAACGCCTGGCCGACCACTTCACCCTGCACGTGGTGGACCTGCCCGGCCACGGCCACAGCCGCGACGACGCCACGCCGCTGCGCCTGCCCTACGTGGTGAACGCGATTGCCGCGGCTACCCCGCCGGCGGTGTGGTGCGGCTGGTCACTGGGCGGGCTGTTCGCCCTGCATGCCGCGGCGACGCTGCCCAAGGTGCGCGGGCTGGCGATGATCGCGGCCACTCCGCGTTTCGTACGCGGCGATCACTGGCCGCATGCCGTGGAACCGGCGGTGTTCGAGCAGTTCGGGCGCGACCTGGCGACCGATTTCGCCGGCACCCTGGAGCGCTTCCTGGCCCTGGACGTGATGGGCTCGGCGCACGCCCGCGAGGAACTGCGCACCCTGCGCCAGCGCCTGGTGGAACGTGGCGCGCCGACCGCGCGCGCCCTGCTGGAAGGCCTGCGCCTGCTGGAAAGCACCGACCTGCGCGGCGCCCTGCCGGCGCTGGGCAGACCCAGCCTCTGGATCGCCGGCCAGCGCGACCGCCTGGTGTCACCGGCCGCCATGCAGGCCGCCGCGGCACTCGCGCCGGGTGCGCAGGCACTGACCATCGCCCACGGCGGCCATGCGCCGTTCCTGGGCCACGCCGATCAGGTGGCCGCTGCCCTGCAACACTTCGTTGCCGGCCTGTCACCGGCCGATGGCGGACAATGAGCGCCTTCCGAACGATGCAGGGCTGACGTATGGATCTGGGTATTTCCGGCCGCTGGGCACTGGTATGTGGCGCAAGCAAGGGGCTGGGCCTGGGCTGCGCCCGTGCGCTGGTGGCCGAGGGCGTGAACGTGGTGATCGTGGCCCGTGGCGAAGCCGCCCTGCAGACCGCCGCCCACGAACTGCGCGCCCTGCCCGGTGCGGGTGAAGTGCGCGCGGTGGCTGCCGATGTGACCACCGACGCCGGCCGTGCCCAGGCGCTGGCCGCCTGCCCACAGGTGGACATTCTGGTGACCAACGCCGGTGGCCCGCCGCCCGGCGATTTCCGCACGTTTGAACGCAACGACTGGATCGCCGCGCTGGACGCCAACATGCTGGCGCCGATCGCGCTGATCCGCGCCACGGTGGACGCGATGATCGCGCGCGGCTTCGGCCGCATCGTCAACATCACCTCTTCATCGGTGAAGGCACCGATCGACACGCTGGCGTTGTCCAACGGCGCGCGCAGTGGCCTGACCGGCTTCGTCGCCGGCCTGGCCCGGCGCACGGTCGGCCACAACGTCACCCTCAACAACCTGCTGCCCGGCCAGTTCGACACCGACCGCCTGCGCGCCAACTTCGCCCATGCAGCGGGCCAGGATGGCGACGCCCAGGCGGTGGCCGAGCGCCGCCGCCAGCAGATCCCCGCCGGCCGCTTCGGCACGCCGGACGAATTCGGCGCGGCCTGCGCCTTCCTGTGCAGCGCACAGGCCGGTTACCTCACCGGGCAGAACCTGCTGATCGACGGCGGCGCCTACCCCGGTACGTTCTAAGAGACTTCCGCAATGCCGTCCCACTTCGATGCCCGCCACGTCCGCCGCGCCTTCGGCCGCGCCGCCAGCAGTTACGACGCCGCCGCTGCCCTGCAGCGCGAAGTGCAGTCGCGGCTGATCGAATCGCTGGATTACCTGGAAGCACGCACGCCGGCGGTGGTGCTGGACATTGGTTCGGGCACCGGCCACGCCAGCGCGCTGATGAAGAAGCGCTGGCCGAAGGCGCAGGTGATCGCTTTGGACGTGGCCCTGCCAATGCTGGGCCAGGCCAAGCGCCAGGCCGGCTGGTGGAAACCGTTCCAGCGCCTGTGCGGTGATGCCGCCGCGCTGCCGCTGGCCGACAACAGCGTCGATGTGATCTTCAGCAACCTTTGCCTGCAGTGGCTGGACGACCTGCCGGCGGTGTTTGCCGGTTTCCGCCGCGTGCTCAAGCCGGGTGGTCTGCTGCTGTGTTCCACCTTCGGCCCGGAAACGCTGATCGAGCTCAACGAAGCGTTCGCCGCCGCCGATGACCGCCCGCACGTGAGTCGCTTCGCGCAGATCGCCCAGTTCGGCGATGCACTGATGATGGCCGGCTTCCGCGACCCGGTGCTGGACCGCGATCTGTTCACCCTGACCTACGACGACCTGCCCGCGCTGATGCGCGAGCTGCGCGCAATGGGCGCCACCAACGCCCGCGTGGACCGTCGCCATACCCTGACCGGGCGCGGCCGCTTCGCCGCCGCTGCGGCGGCCTACGAACCCCTGCGCCGCGACGATGGCAAGCTACCCAGCAGCTGGGAAGTGATCTACGCCCACGCCTGGGCACCGGACCCCGGCGCACCGATCCGCGAAGGCGGCCACGACATCGCCTCGGTACCGGTGTCGGCCATCCCCATCCGCCGCAAGCAGCCCTGATGCCCGCCCGCAGCCTGCTCTGGTAGGTGCCAACCTTGGTTGGCACAACCCATCAGATCGCGCTGCGGCCAACATCGTGCCGACCAAGGTCGGCACCTACCAAATGCAGATAGCGGCCGGCGCGCGCCGCGGCAACCTGCCGCCCGCTCTGGTAGGTGCCAACCTTGGTTGGCACAACCGGTCAGATCGCAGTGCGGCCAACATCGTGCCGACCAAGGTCGGCACCTACCAAATGCAGATATCGGCCGGCGCGCGCCGCGGCAACCCGTAGCCCGCTCTGGTAGGTGCCAACCTTGGTTGGCACAACCCATCAGATCGCGCTGCGGCCAACATCGTGCCGACCAAGGTCGGCACCTACCAGAAGCGGGCGGCAACCGCTCAGGTATTACCCGGCGAACTCAACGGCGGGCGCACCAGGTCGCGGTGGAAGAAGTAGATTTCCTGCAGCAGGAAACGCCAGCTGGTATGGAAGCTGCGGAAGCGCGTACTGGGCGTGGACGAGGCCAGCGCTTCAATCCCCATCGCCTGGCTCAGGCGCAGCGCGCGGGCCATGTGCAGCGGGTCGCTGACAATGATGACCCGCTGCAGGTGCCGCTGCTCCATCAGGCGCTTGGCTTCCACCAGGTTCTGCACGGTATTGCGCGAGGCGGTTTCAATCAGGATCGCGTCATCGGGCACGCCATGCTTCAGTGCATAACGGCGCGCCACCTGTGATTCGGAAAAGCGCGCGCCGCTGCCACCATAGCCACCGGTGAAGATCAGCAACGGCGCATAGCCGGCCTGGTACAGATCCAGGCCATGGCGGATGCGCTCTTCGAACACCGGCGACGGCTTGGCGTCGTACGCCGCAGCACCCAGCACGATGATCGCGTCGGCCTTGGCCGCCTGGTCGCGCTCGCCCACCCAGACGATCCACGCCGTCACGCCCAGCAACCACACCACCACCAGCACGAACAGCCGCCACAGCCAGCCCAGCAGGCCGGTGCGGGCACGGTGCCGACCGCGGCTCACGCCGCCTCCCAGCGCAGTGCCGGCAGATCCACGTTGCCACCGGACAGCACCAGGCCCACGCGCAGGCCGGCAAACCGCTGCGGCTGCGCCAACACCGCGGCCAGCACCGTGGCCGAAGACGGTTCGACCACCTGCTTCAGCACCTCCCACAGCAGGCGCATGGCGGCCAGCGTGGCGGCATCATCCACCACGATCACCTCGGCGCCGGCGGCCTGCAGCAGGGCGAAGTTGGGCACCCCGACCAGGGTGCGCAGGCCGTCGCAGAACGTGTCCGGGGTGAAGGGGCCCTGGCGGGTACCGGCGGCCAGCGAGCGCGCGGTGTCGTCGGCCCCGGCCGGTTCGGCCAGCACCAGGCGGGTGTGCGGGCTGGCGTGCTGCAGGGCCAGCGCGGTGCCGCAGGCCAGGCCACCGCCGCCCACCGGCACCACCAGCACATCGAACGGGCCATCGCTGTGCAGCAGTTCCAGCGTCGCTGTGCCCTGCCCGGCCATCACGGCTGGGTCGGCATACGGGTGCACCAGGGTCGCGCCGGTGTCGGCCTGCACCTGCGCGCAGGTGGCCTCGCGGTCGGCAATGGTGGGCGGGCAGCGCCACAACGTGGCGCCGTGGCGGGCGATGTTGGCCAGCTTGGCCGCCACCGCGCCCTCGGGCACCACCACGTGGCAGGGAATGCCGCGGGTGCGCGCCGCCAGCGCCAGCGCGGCGCCGTGGTTGCCCGACGAATGGGTCACCACCCCCGCCGCCGCCCGGTCTTCCGGCAGCGACCACACCGCATTGCATGCCCCACGGAACTTGAAGGCACCGCCGCGCTGCAGGTGCTCGGCCTTGAACGCCAACGACGCCCCGGCCAGCGCATCCAGCGCGTGCGAACGCAGCACCGGTGTCACATGGGCATGCGGCGCAATGCGCGCTGCGGCGGCCAGTACATCTGCGGGGGTCGGCAACAGTGAATCGCTCATGACGCAAGGTTAACGTAAGCCCCCGCGCTGGCGGCAATGCCGGCTGCCGTGCCAGCATGCAGCCCTTCACCGCCATTCATTCTGGCCGGCGGGATTAAGGGGCGATTCAACGCGCGCGCCCGAAGCTGGCACTACACCCGTCCTTGGGGGGACTCCACATGAAACTGCGCCTGTTGCTTGCCGGTGGCCTGATGTTGGCCCTGACCGGCTGCGCTACCTACGATTACGTTGGCGGTGGCCGCGGTGGCGGCTACTACCACGGTGCGCCCTCGACGGAGTACCGCTACCCCTACGGCTATCCCTACGATTCGGGCTACCCGTACTACGGCGGCTATGGCGGCTATGGCTATTACGGCTATGGCAACCCGTACTACTCGCGGCCGATCTACCGCCCGCCGCACAACCATCGCCCGCCGCCGCGCCCGGGCAATGGCGGTGAGAACCGTCCGCCGCGGCCGCCCCGCGAGAACAACGGCGGCTCGCCCTGGCGCAACCTGGATTCGATGCAGCGCCCGCCGCAGGCGGTCCAGCGTCCGGCACCAGCAGCCCGCCCGGCGCGTCCGGCCGGCCCGCCGCCGCGTCCGGCCGCACCCAGGATGAACGGTTCCCCTTGGCGCAATCTCGATCGTGGGACGCAGCGCACAGTTGAGCCCTGAACCATCTTGCATTTCCCCCGGTTCAAGCCTCACTCTACGCAGGTGGTGACGGCCCGCGTCACAATGTGACAAAAACGTTAGGGCCGTGACCAAACGCTCTACGTCGATATCCGACAGGAACATCTGGATCCCCCCTGTTCCGGCCCTGTCGGATGTCGGCACCTCTGCAAGACAAACGGCCCCGCACTGCGGGGCCGTTCGTTTTTGATGCTGCCGGTAGATCCACGCCTTGCGTGGCTAGCGCCACCCTCGGCCGAAAAAAAACGGGGCCGGCAGTCCCCCGACCACCGGCCCCCTGCTTCCCCATCGTGCGCCTGTACCGGCCCCTGTTCCAATCCGGTCACCAACGCCATGAGCGCCAGCCACGATGGGTGCTATCGGGTTATCTGCAACTTTCCTGCCAACTTTAGGGCTGATTTCACCCAAGCGTGCGGGCGCCCCCCGTCGCCCCCCGCCGAATGGCGCTAAAATCGCCACCCTGGCCGCCTTCGGCGCGCCCGCTCCCTTTGCTGACCTGCCCCCTATGAACCCGTCCTTCCATCGTTACGACGTCATCGTCATTGGCGGCGGCCACGCCGGCACCGAGGCCGCGCTGGCCGCGGCCCGTACCGGCGTGCGCACCCTGCTGCTGACCCACAACATCGAAACGGTGGGCGCGATGAGCTGCAACCCGGCCATCGGCGGCATCGGCAAGGGCCACCTGGTAAAGGAGATCGACGCGCTGGGCGGGGCCATGGCCCACGCCGCCGACCGTGCCGGCATCCAGTGGCGCACCCTGAACGCCTCCAAGGGCCCGGCCGTGCGCGCCACCCGCTGCCAGGCCGACCGCAACCTGTACCGCATGGCGATCCGCGCCATCGTGGAAGGCCAGGCGAACCTGACCGTGTTCCAGGCCGCCGTGGATGACCTGGTCATCGAAGGCGATGCCGTGCGCGGGGTGATCACCCAGACCGGCCTGCGCTTCGACGCCGAGGCCGTGGTGCTGACCGCCGGCACCTTCCTGGCCGGCAAGATCCACGTCGGCCCCACGCAGTACGCCGCCGGCCGCATGGGCGACCCGCCGGCCACCACGCTGGCCGCGCGCCTGCGCGAACGCCCGTTCCAGGTGGACCGCCTGAAGACCGGCACGCCGCCGCGCATCGATGGCCGTTCGCTCGATTACAGCGTGATGGACGAACAGCCCGGCGACACGCCGCGGCCGGTCATGTCCTTCCTCGGCTCGGTGGATGAGCACCCGCAGCAGGTCAGCTGCTGGATCACCCACACCACCGAGCAGACCCACCAGATCATCCGCGACGCGCTGCACCGCTCGCCGCTGTACAGCGGCCAGATCGAAGGCATCGGCCCGCGCTACTGCCCGTCCATCGAAGACAAGGTGGTGCGATTCGCCGAAAAGGCCAGCCACCAGATCTTCGTGGAACCCGAAGGCCTGGGCATCGTCGAGATCTACCCCAACGGCATTTCCACCTCGCTGCCGTTCGACGTGCAGCTGGAGATGGTGCGCAGCATCGTCGGCTTCCAGAACGCGCACATCACCCGCCCCGGCTACGCCATCGAATACGACTTCTTCGACCCGCGCGGCTTGAAGGCCTCGCTGGAAACCAAGCTGGTGAACGGCCTGTTCTTCGCCGGCCAGATCAACGGCACCACCGGTTATGAAGAAGCCGCCGCGCAGGGTCTGCTGGCCGGCCTGAACGCCGCGCGCCAGGTGCGCGGGCTGGAGGGCTGGTGCCCGCGCCGCGACGAGGCCTACCTGGGCGTGCTGGTGGATGACCTGATCACCCACGGCACCAACGAGCCGTACCGCATGTTCACCAGCCGCGCCGAATACCGCCTGCAGCTGCGCGAAGACAACGCCGACCAGCGACTTACCCCGGTCGGCCGCGAGATGGGCCTGGTCGACGACCGCCGCTGGAGCGCGTTTGAAACCAAGCAGGCCGCCGTCACCGCCGAGCGCGCGCGACTGGGCGCGCTGTGGGCCACCCCGGCCAATGCGCTGGGCCGCGAGGTGCAGGAAACGCTGGGCGTGGCGGTCAGCCGCGAAACCAACGTGCTGGACCTGATCAAGCGCCCGGAGCTGGATTACGCGCAGTTGATGCAGGTGCCGTCGCTGGGCCCGGCCGTGGCCGATGGCAAGGTGGCCGAACAGGTGGAGATCGGCGTGAAGTACGCCGGCTACCTGGACCGGCAGCGCGAGGAGATCGAGCGCCAGCAGCGGCATGAAGCCACGCCGATCGCCCAGGATTTCGACTATGCGATCGTGCGCGGCCTGTCGGCCGAAGCACTGCAGAAGCTCGAACGCGTGCGTCCGCAGACCATCGGCCAGGCCCAGCGTATTCCGGGCATGACCCCGGCAGCGATCTCGCTGCTGCTGGTGCACCTGGAACGCGCCCGCCGCGGCCGCGTGGCGTAATCCCCCCTGCCTGCGTGTCGACCAAGGTCGACACCTACCGGAACCGGTTGGTAGGTGTCGACCTTGGTCGACACGCATGCGTGCGCCACGCGTGCGTTACAGTCGAGCAAGCTCGACTCTACGAATCTGCTCTGCATGGACGACATCCACCCCATCGCGCCGGACAAGCGCGTCGCCATCCTTTCCACCCTGGCCGACATCGAACGCACGCATGGCGTGCGCGTGCTGCTGGCCTGCGAATCGGGTAGCCGCGGCTGGGGCTTCTCGTCGCCGGACAGCGACTACGATGCGCGCTTCATCTACGTGCACCGCCAGCCGTGGTACCTCAGCGTCAATGAAGCCACTGGCCCCGGCCAGGCGCAGCGCGATGTGATCGAGCTGCCCATCGACGACGAGCTGGACGTGAGCGGCTGGGACCTGCGCAAGGCATTGCGGCTGGTGTCCAAGTCCAACCCGACCCTGATCGAATGGCTGCGCTCGCCGATCATCTACCAGCAGGACGACGCTGCCGTGGCCCAGCTGTGGCAGGCCGCCGAACGCTTCTACTCGCCGCTGGGCACCTGGTGGCACTACTTCAACATGGCCCGTTCCAACCATCGCGGCTACCTGCGTGGCGACACGGTGCGCACCAAGAAGTACCTGTACGTACTGCGCCCGCTGCTGGCCTGCCAATGGATCGAACACGAGCAGACGCCGCCGCCGATGGCCTTCGAGGACCTGCTGGACCGGCTGCTGCCGCACGGCCCGGTGCGTGAGGCCATCGATGCGCTGCTGGTAGTGAAGCGTGCCAGTGCCGAAGTCGCCGCCGGGCCGCGCATTGCCGCCATCAGTGATTACATCGATACGGAACTGGCTGCGCGCGCCGAAGGCCCACGACTGCCCGCAGGGCATGGGGATGCGGCGTGGCTGGATGATCTGTTCCGGCAGATGCTGGCCTCACACGCGCCGGCATAGGCGGTAGCGCGCGTATCATCGTCGCGAATGCCCCCGAATGCTGGAGACACCGATGAACCCGCTGCGCCCTTTCCGCGACAAGATGCCCGTACTCGGCGAACGCGTGTACATCGACCCGGCATGCACCGTCATCGGTGATGTGGAACTGGCCGACGACGTGTCGATCTGGCCGGGCACGGTGATCCGTGGTGACGTGAACTACGTGCGCATCGGCGCACGCACCAATGTGCAGGACGGCACCATCATCCACGTCAGCCACCACAGCCCCTACAACAAGGCCGGCTACCCCACCCTGGTCGGCGAAGGCGTGACCGTCGGCCACGGCTGCATCATCCACGCCTGCAGCATTGGCGATTACAGCCTGATCGGCATGGGTGCCTGCATCCTGGACGGCGCGCAGATCGCCCGCCACGCCTTCGTCGGCGCCGGCGCGGTGGTCGGCCCGGGCAAGGTGGTGGGCGAAGGCGAACTGTGGGTGGGCAACCCGGCGCGGCCGGCACGCACGCTCAGCGACAAGGAAATCGAATCGCTGCACTACTCGGCCGACCACTACGTACGCCTGAAAAACGAATACTTGGGCTGAGCCTCTCGCCGGCCACCACGCTCTGCTAAAGTCGGGGCCCGACCAGGAACCGTCGAGACCCCGCCCATGCCCGTGGCAGCACGCCGGAGAGGACTCCAGCGCCCACACCCGCGACCGTCGCCCTGATGGCCGCGTCCATGCTCGATACCTACCGCGAGGTGGTCACGCCCGAAGGCGTGCTGCTGCAGTTGCCGGCCGCCGGGCCGATGCCGCGTGCGCTGGCCTGGCTGATCGACCTGGGCATCCGCGTGGGCACCGGCTTCGTGCTGGCCATTCCGCTGGCGCTGCTGGAAGAGTTCGGCCGCGGCATCTATCTGGCCATCATGTTCCTGCTGATGTGGGCCTACCCCATCGTCTGCGAAGCGCTGTGGGGCCGCACCCCCGGCAAGCGTGCGCTGGGCCTGCGCGTGGTGATGCGCGATGGCGCGCCGCTGGGCTGGGCCGGCGCGGTCACCCGCAACCTGCTGCGCACCGTGGACATGCTGCCCTTCGCCTACGCGCTGGGCCTGGTCAGCTGCCTGTTCGATCCGCATGGGCGGCGCTTGGGTGATCTGGTGGCCGGCACCGTGGTGGTGCACGCGCCGCCGTTCTACCTGCCGCCGCCGGTCACCATCGACAGCGTGCTGGCCCCGGCGCAGCCGCTGCGGCCGGAAGAACAGACCGCCGTGATGGCCTTCGCCGAACGCGCGCCGCGGCTGTCGCCGGCACGCCAGCAGGAACTGGCCGGGTTGGCCCAGCCGCTTACCGGCGCCAACGGCCAGGTGGGTGTGCTGCGCCTGTACGCCATGGCCAACTGGCTGCTGGGCCGGCGATGAAGCAGGAACAGTTCGTCGCCCGCCACCAGCAGGAATGGCATGCGCTGGAACAGTGGCTGCAGCAGCGCGCGGGTCTGCTGCGCCGGCGCCGCGCTGCCGTGGGCAGTGCAGACCCCGGCGATACCGCCTTTGCCCAGCGCTACCGGCGGCTGTGCCAGCAACTGGCCCTGGCCCGCGAGCGCGGCTACAGCCCGCAGCTGGTGCAGCGCCTGCAAGGCCTGATGCAACAGGGCCACGACGTGCTGTACCGCACGCCGCCCACGCGCTGGCGGCGTGCGCTGGAATTCCTGGTGGCCGATTTCCCGCTGCTGGTGCGCAGCCAGGCGCGCAGCATGTGGGCGGCGCTGGCCATGTTCGCGGTGCCGGCCATCGCCTGCTTCGTGCTGGTGCAGTGGCACCCGGACAGCGTGTACCTGCTGATGGACAACGCGCAGATTGCCAGCATGGAACGCATGTACGACCCCTCGGCCGACCGCCTGGGCCGCGACAGCGGTACCGACTGGATGATGTTCGGCTACTACATCCTGAACAACATCGGCATTGCCTTGCGCACCTTCGCCAGCGGCCTGCTGGCCGGGCTGGGTACGCTGCTGGTGCTGCTGTTCAACGGGGTCACCATCGGTGCGGTGGCCGGCCACCTGCAGCAGATCGGCCACGGCGATCCGTTCTGGCGCTTCGTGGTCGGGCATGCCGCCTTCGAACTGACTGCCATCGTGATTGCCGGCGGTGCGGGCCTGCAGTTGGGCATGCGCCTGCTCGCACCGGGCCGGCAGCGCCGCGTGGACGCGCTGGTGGAAGGCGGTCGCATCGGCGCACGCCTGTGCCTGGGCGTGGCCTTCATGCTGCTGCTGGCCGCCTTCGTGGAAGCCTTCTGGTCGTCCATTGCCGATATTCCGGCCTGGCTGAAGTTCAGCGTGGCCGGCGTGTTGTGGGCCGGCGTGCTGCTGTGGCTGTGGCGCGGTGGGCGTGGGGGCAGTCGTGCGGATTGAACATCTGAACGTCGCGCTGCGCGCCCGCAGCAGTTGGGAGGCGATGGAGCTGGGCATGGCCTTGGCCCGCCGCCACGCACGCAGCGTGTGGGGCAGCTGGCTGCTGGCCAGCGCACCGCTGTTCGTGCTGTTCAATGCGCTGGCCTGGTGGCTGGATGCGTTCGGCTGGGCCTGGCTGCTGATGTGGTGGTGCAAGCCGCTGTTCGAGCGCGCGCCGCTGTATGTGCTCTCGCGCGGCATCTTCGGCGAACAGGTGGCGCCACGTGCGGCGCTGCGTGCGCAGCGGCAGTGGGGCAACAGCGGCTTCTGGGGTTACCTGGGCTGGCGCCGCTTCAGTGGGCTGCGCAGCCTGTGCCTGCCGGTGAACCTGCTGGAAGGCAATGCACCGGAGCAGCGCGGGCCACGGCGGCGCGCGGTGGTGTCCGGCGCGGGCGGCGCGGCCCTGATCCTGTGCTGCCTGTGCCTGGGCTTCGAACTGGTGCTGGTGCTGGGCGCGATCGCCTCGGCGTTCCTGTTCATTCCGCTGGATCTGCTGCCCGACTCGTGGCGTGCGGCGTGGGACATGCTGCGCGTGGCGCCACCGCCGTGGGCGCTGTTGGTGTTCAACCTGCTGTGCTGGCTGGCGTCGGCGCTGATCGGCCCGCTGTACGTCGGCGCTGGCTTCGGGCTGTATCTGAACCGGCGCACGGAAATGGAAGCCTGGGACGTGGAAATGGCCTTGCGCCGGCTGCGTGAGCGGCTGCTGCCGGCCGCGTCGTCGCTGGTGCTGCTGCTGTGCCTGGCGTTGCCGCTGGCACCGGCGCACGCGCAGGACGGCGATGCCCGCCCGGCCACGGCCGCGACGGAGCAGAGCGACAAGCCCACCCGCAAGCGCCCCAGCGCCGCGCAGGATCCGGCCAACACCCCGGAGGTGATCTTCGGCGATGCGCCGGTGGACACCGCCGGCTTCCGCCAGGCGGTGAACCGTGCCTACGAAGATCCGCTGCAGCGGCCGCTGCGCGAGGTCAGCCAGTGGCAACCGATCGACCGCGACGACGCGGAAAAGAAGGAAAAGAAGGAACTGCAGCCGGACACCGACGCTGAGCGCGCGCGCAAGGCCCGCCAGGATGCACGCCGCTGGGTGGCACGCGTGGCCGAGTGGGGCCTGTGGGGTGGCCTGGGATTGCTGGTGCTGGTGCTGCTGCTGACCGCGCGGCTGTGGCTGCCGTGGCTGCGCGGCAGCGGTCGGCGCAAGGGTGGAACGGCACCGGCCATCCGCGAAGACAGCATCGTGCTGCCTGACATCCTGCCGCCGGACGTGGCCACCCAGGCCGCACGGCTGTGGGACGACGGCCGCCCGCGCCAGGCGCTGGCCCTGCTGTATCGCGCCAGCGTGGGCACCGTGGTGGACCGCAGCGGCGTGGTGCTGCCGCCTGGCGCCACCGAAGCGCAGTGCCTGCGCGCCTCGCGGCGCATGCCCGAAGCCAGTGACCGCGAGCTGTTCGCGCGCATCGTGCGCATGTGGCAGTTCGCCGCCTACGGCGGTCGCCTGCCCGCCCGCAGTGATTTCGACGCACTGTCGGCTGCGCTGCAGCAGCAGTTCCGGTGGCAGGCATGAAGCCGCGCCTGTTCTGGTCGCTGCTGCTCGGCGCGCTGATCGTGCTCGGCGTGCCGCTGACGATCCTGTTCCTGCGCACCCACGAAAAGGTCAGCCAGACCCTGGTGCTGCCGCCGCAGGGCGAGGCCAGCTTCAACCCGCTGTACGTGCTGGGCCAGGCGCTGCGTGCCGACGGCCTGCAGGTGCAGACACGGCAGCAGCTGCAGTTGCGCGACATGGCGCTGGCCCCGCGCGATACCCTGGTGCTGCTGCAGGACACCCGCGATCTGGCGCCGCATACCGCGCAGGCCCTGCTGGACTGGGTGGGCGAAGGTGGTCATCTGCTGCTGCGCACGCCACCACCGGCCACCGCCCGGCGCAAGGACACCACCAGCACCACGCAAGGTCCGCTGCTGGACCGCATCGGCGTGGACAGCCTGTTCCACGACAGCCGATGCCAGCGCTTCCACGTGGCCGATGATCCCGACCACGTGGAGTTCTGCAAAGGCCGCCGTTTCTCGCTGGGCTTCCGCGCCGCCGCCACTGCCGAACGGCGCTGGGGCAACGACGGCGACCTGGTGTTCGCGCGACTGCGCCACGGCAAAGGCCGCATCGATGTGCTGGCCGACATGGAATTCATGCGCGGCACCGGCGCAGGTACCAACACGGAACGTCGCGTGTTGAATGCCGGCGAACGCCTGCGCGATGGCCTGCATGACCTGTCCCATCGCGACCTGACCCGCTACCTGCTGGACCCGAACTATGGCCGTGGCACGGTCTGGCTGGTCTACGGCAAGCGCCCGCCCACGCTGTTCGCGCGTATCGTGCTGCAGGGCTGGCCGGTGTGGCTGCCGCTGCTGCTGGCGATCCTGGGCTGGCTGTGGGCGCGCTCGCAGCGCCTGGGCAGTGCGCAACCTTCGCCGGTGGTGGCACGCCGCTCGCTGCTGGAACACGTGCGCGCCAGCGGCGAACTGCTGCTGCGCTTCGGCCAGGGGCCACATCTGTACCGCGCGGTGCAGGCGCTGTTCCTGCACCGGCTGCGCCTGCGCGCGCCGGTGGCCGCCGCGCTGGACGGCAGCGCGCGCGACCATGCCATTGCCGAACTGCTGCGCTGGCCGGTTACACGCGTGGCCAGCGCGATGACCGTGCCTGCCGCCAACGATTCCTCCGCCCTGCGCGAGCGCATCCGCTTGCTGCTCCAGATGAGATCCCTGCTATGACCGATGCCCCTGAGCTTCCGTCCGCCGCTGCCGCCCGCCTGATTGAACGCGTCGATGCCATCCGCGAAGCGGTAGGCCGTGCCTTCATCGGCCAGAGCGATGTGTTGGACCAGATCCTGGTGGCCCTGCTGGCCGGCGGCCATGTGCTGATCGAAGGCGTGCCCGGGCTGGGCAAGACCCTGCTGGTGCGCGCCTTGGCACAGGCGCTGGAACTGGATTACGGGCGCGTGCAGTTCACCCCGGACCTGATGCCCAGCGATGTGAGCGGCCACGCGGTGTACGACCCGAAGAGCGAAAGCTTCCGGATCCGTCGCGGCCCGGTGTTCACCAACCTGCTGCTGGCCGACGAAATCAATCGTGCGCCGGCCAAGACCCAGTCGGCCCTGCTGGAGGTGATGCAGGAAGGCCAGGTGACCATCGAAGGCAAGGCGTTCACCCTGGCGCCGCCGTTCATGGCGCTGGCCACGCAGAACCCGCTGGAACAGGAAGGCACCTACCCGCTGCCGGAAGCGCAGCTGGACCGTTTCCTGCTGAAGGTGCTGATCGACTACCCGCAGCTGGACGATGAGAAGCGCATGGTGGCGGCGATCACCCACGGCCGTGCCGCCAGCGATTTCGACCTGAGCCAGGTGCCGCGCGTGCTCGGCGCCGGCGAACTGCTGGCGCTGCAGCAGGCCACGGCGGCGATCACCGTGGACGATGAAGTGATTGATTACGCCGTGCGCATCGTCGCCGCCAGCCGGTCCTGGCCGGGTATCGCGGTTGGCGCCGGCCCGCGCGGCAGCATTGCCCTGGTACGTGCCGCACGCGCGCAGGCGGTGCTGGCCGGGCGCGATTTCGTCACCCCCGACGATGTGCGCGACATCGCACGCCCTGCCCTGCGCCATCGCATTGCGCTGGCTCCGGAACTGCAGATTGAAGGCCAGGGCCCGGACGACGTGCTGGGCGCCCTGCTGGCCAAGGTGGAAGCACCGCGCCGATGAGGCCTGCGCCGCTGCTGCTGGCTGTGCTGCTGGCCTGGGCTGCGCTGGGCGGCACGGTGCTGGGCGGCCTGCTGCCGCGCTGGAGCTGGGCGGCGATGGGGCTGGCGGTGTTGCTGCTGGCCCTGCTGGATGCCTGGCGGGTGGCCCGGCAGCCGTCGCCGCAGGTGCAACGGCAGGTGCCCGAAGCGCTGGCCCTGGGCGTGCGCCGCCAGGTGGGCCTGCGCCTGCAGGCCGCGCGCGCGCAGTACGTGCAGGTGTTCGACCTGGCGCCTGGCGGCTGGCCGGTGGAAGACCTGCCGCAGCGGCTGCAGCTTCGCGCTGGGCATGCCAGCACCCTGCACTACCACGTGCAGCCGCCGCAGCGCGGGCGCTACCGCTTCGATGGCGTGCACCTGCGCCTGCGTTCGCCGTGGCGGCTGTGGTGGCAGCAGCGCACGCTGCCGCCGGCGCTGGAGGTGCGGGTCTACCCGAACTTCGTGCCGCTCACCCGCTTCGCCCTGTTCAGTGCCGACCAGGCATCGCGCCTGGTGGGCGCACACGTGAAACGCCGCCGTGGCGAAGGCACCGACTTCCACCAGATGCGCGAGTACCGCACCGGCGACAGCCTGCGCCAGCTGGACTGGAAGGCCACCGCACGCGCGCGCAAGCTGATCTCGCGCGAGTACCAGGACGAGAAGAACCAGCAGCTGCTGCTGATGCTGGACAGTGGCCGGCGCATGCTGGCCAGCGAGGGCGGGCTTTCGCACTTCGACCATGCCTTGAATGCATCGCTGGTGGTGGCCTACCTGGCCCTGCGCCAGGGCGATGCGGTGGGCCTGTTCGCCGCTGGCGGCGAGCGCCGCTGGGTGGCCCCGCAGCGTGGCATGGGCACGGTGCAGCACCTGCTGCGCGCCAGCTACGACCTGCAGCCGCAGCCGGTGGCCACCGACTACCTGGCCGCCGCCACCGAGGTATCGCTGCGCCAGCAGCGGCGCGCACTGGTGATGCTGGTCAGCAACGTGCGCGATGAAGATATCGAAGACCTGCTGGCCGCCGTGCGCCTGCTGCAGCGCCGCCACCTGGTGTGCGTGGCCAGCCTGCGCGAACGCGAGCTGGAAGCGGTGCTGGACGGCGAAGTGAACACGCTGGAAGAAGCCGCCCAGGCCGGCGCCACCGCGCTGTACCTGCAACAGCGCGCGCAGGCCCACGACGCCCTGCGTGCCGAAAAAGTGATGGTGCTGGACGTCACCGCCGACGCCCTGCCCGCCGCCCTGGTGGAACGCTACCTGTCGGTGAAGCGCGAAGGCCTGCTGTGACCGCCACACCGCTCTGGTAGGTGCCAACCTTGGTTGGCACACAACCCACAGCGCCGACCAAGCTTGGCATCACCCCTGCAGCAATCGCCGTTGCAACCGCTTCACCGCACGCTGCAGCAGCACGCGGTTACGGGCCAGCTTCATCCACTGCGGAAGGCGTGAAAACATCGAGGCATTGGCCACGCCCGCGCGCTCGCGCAGCGGCGCCACGGCAAATGCATGCAAGGCCTGCAGGTGGGCTTCGTTGTACGCCCACAGCACCCCGGCAGCCGTCTTTTCCACCAGCCGCAGCGGCAGCCCCAGATGCGGGTCGATAGCCTCGTGCGCACGCACCCGCGACAAGGTCACCGGCACTTCACTGCTGCGCCCACACTGGCCGCAATCCCCCATCAAGGTGCGCACCGGCGCCGCAGCACGGGCGCGATACAACGCGGCGCTCACCCACTTGTGCCCACAGTGGCCGCAGGCGCGATGCCCGCTGTAGCGAACCGGCCCAACCCAATCGCCCGCGCTGCAACGACCACAGGTGCAGGCACCGGCGTTGCCGCTGCCACCGTCCAGCGCCAGGCTGCAGCCCAGACAGCGGAAACGCGCTGCTGCAGACCGCCCCACCACCCAGCCCGGGGTATCGCAACGATGGCAGCGCACGGCCACGCGGTCTGCATACCGCCACAGGCCATGGCCATCGTCCAGGTGGCGACCGGGCAGCGGCGCCGGCCGCAGATCGCGGTTGCGCCGCACCGCCATCAGACGTAGATCCGCGTCGGCGCCTCGTCCACGATCGCGTGCGGCACGAAGCGCGCACTGTCGCGGGTAATCGCGCTGTCATCCTCGCGGATGCCGATGCCGCAGGCGTGGTCGCCGATCACCCAGCTGCCGATCAGCGGGTAACCGCCGTCGAAACGGGTAAGCGGATGCGCGCGCTGGATGATCGCCGGCCCTTCGTACGGACCGTCGCTGCGCTGGGTGCTGCCATCGGCCAGGTGCATTTCGATGTTGGCGCCTTCGCGCGAGAACAGCGGCTTGCGTACCCAGCCCGAGGCCAGCGCGCTGCCGTCGTCGAAATGCGCTTCCAGCAGGTTCGGGTGGCCCACGTTGCGCTGCCACAGCAGCGGCAGGATGCCCTTGTTGCTCAGCACCGCCTTCCACGCCGGTTCCAGCAGCTGGATGCCCGAACCGGGCAGCGCGCGACCGAATTCCTCGGCCATCAGGTCTTCCAGCGGGTACAGCTTGAACAGCGTGCCGATCACCGTGTCATCCAGCGCGGTGAAGCGACCGTCCTCGGACAGGCCGATATCCTCGATGGCGATGGCCTGGCCATGCAGGCCGGCCTGCGACGCGCAATCGCGCAGGTAATCGACCGTGCCGCGGTCTTCTTCGGAACTGCCCACCGCGCTGAAGAACAACGGCGGCGGCAACTGCCCGGCCAGTTCGCCGAAGCGCTCGACCAGTGCCTCGTGCATGCCATTGAATTGGTCGGCGTGCTGCGGCAGGCGGCCGGCATTGCGCTGGTCTTCCAGCCACTGCCACTGGAAGAAGCTGGCCTCGAACAGCGAGGTGGGTGTGTCGTAGTTCAGTTCGTACAGCTTGGCCGGGCCGGTGCCGTCGTAGGCCAGGTCCAGGCGCCCGTACAGGTGCGGCTGGCGCTGGCGCCAGCTCTCGGCAATCCAGTCGCGGTAGTGCGCCGGAATGGCCAACTGGTCCATCAGGCGCTCGCTGGCGATCACATCGCCCACGAGGTCCAGCGCCATCTGGTGCAGCTCGGCGCTGGGGTCTTCGATGTCCTGTTCGATCTGGCGCAGGGTGAAGGCGTAGTACGCGCGCTCGTCCCAGTACGGCTGGCCGTCGATGGTGTGGAAGCGGAAACCGGCTTCCTCCGCGCGCGCCCGCCAATGGGCGCGCTCGGCAATCTGGATACGCTGCATGGATCGATCAGCCGCCGAAGCTGCTGCCGCTGCGGCGCGCGCTGGTGCTGCCAAAGCCACTGCGGCTGGCGGTCACGGCGCGGTTCGGTTCGCTGGTCACCGGGGCCAGGCCGGCCTTGCCGGCGCCGATGCCGCTGGCGGTGTTCATGCCACCGGTGCCGCCCGGTGCCGGGCGCGCCCAGCCCGCGTTCTTGTCCTGGTAGGCCGGTGCCGACGCCGGCGCCTGCGGGGCCAGGCCGCCGCGGTTGCTCAGCATCTGCGACATGAAGAAGCCCATCATCATCGGGCCGATGAACGACGTACCGGCCGAGGTGTGCTGCTGCACGCACTGTTCCGGCTTGTAGTCCTGCTCGCAGGCTTCCTTGCTGGCGTACTTGGGCGCCGCATCGGCCGCCTTCTGCTGCGCTTCGGCAAAGGCGTTGCGGCACGACGACGGGTCACCGGTGGCCTCGGTGCAGGCCTCCACCGAGGTGTACAGGCCTTCCTGCACCTGCACCTGTTCATCCTTCTGGCAAGCGGTGAACAGCAGGGGTGCAGCGCTCATCAACAGCAGCGCGGTGGTGCGGGAACGCTTCATGGCGTCATGCCTCGGAATCGGATCAATGCCCCAATGATGCCAAATTCACACCAACAACCGGAATCGGCAAAGTGCGAAAGATGAACGGGTTTTCATTTTCGCCTTTCCGTCTGACCTCCATTCACGCATGGCGTGGATCTACTGGCCCCCGGCCAACTGTCGAAGGCGGGGTGGGTCCGGTGGCGGGGGTGTCCGCGGCATGGATGCCGCGGCCAAGCCTACAGGGACGTACTTGCGGCGTCCCCCGCCACCGGACCCACCCCGCCCTCCCACGGAATGCACGCTTTTGACGTTGACGTGGACGTTGCCTCTGCGGGTGCCGGGCGCAGCCCGGCCGGACCACCTTCGGTGGTTGCAGCAGCAACCGAAAAACTCCGCCATGATCGGGCAACCCCCACGTTGTACGGCCCGCCCGTTCCGCCAGCCATGCCTGAATACCGCTCCCGCACCTCCACCGCCGGTCGCAACATGGCCGGCGCCCGCGCCCTGTGGCGCGCCACCGGCATGAAGGACGGCGACTTCCACAAGCCGATCATCGCCATCGCCAACTCCTTCACCCAGTTCGTGCCCGGCCACGTGCACCTGAAGGACCTCGGACAGCTGGTCGCGCGCGAGATCGAAAAGGTCGGCGGCGTCGCCAAGGAATTCAACACCATCGCCGTGGACGACGGCATCGCCATGGGCCACGACGGCATGCTGTACTCGCTGCCCAGCCGCGAGATCATCGCCGACTCGGTCGAATACATGGTCAACGCGCACTGCGCCGACGCGCTGGTGTGCATTTCCAACTGCGACAAGATCACCCCCGGCATGCTGATGGCCGCGCTGCGCCTCAACATCCCGGTGGTGTTCGTGTCCGGCGGGCCGATGGAAGCCGGCAAGACCAGGCTGTCCGAGCACAAGCTGGACCTGGTCGATGCGATGGTCATTGCCGCCGACGAAAGCGCCAGCGATGAAAAGGTCGCCGAGTTCGAGCGCAGCGCCTGCCCCACCTGCGGTTCCTGTTCGGGCATGTTCACCGCCAATTCGATGAACTGCCTGACCGAAGCGCTGGGCCTGTCGCTGCCCGGCAACGGCTCCACCCTGGCCACCCACGCCGACCGCGAGCAGCTGTTCCTGCGCGCCGGCCGCCTGATCGTCGAACTGTGCCATCGCTGGTACGGCGGCGAGGAAGCAAGCGCGCTGCCGCGGGGCATCGCCACCCAGGCCGCATTCGCCAATGCAATGACCCTCGATATCGCCATGGGCGGTTCCACCAACACCATCCTGCACCTGCTGGCGGCCGCGCAGGAAGCCGAGGTGGACTTCGACCTGACCCACATCGATGCGCTGTCGCGGCGCGTGCCGCAGCTGTGCAAGGTGGCGCCGAACACGCCCAAGTACCACATGGAAGACGTACACCGCGCCGGCGGCGTGTACGGCATCCTGGGCGAACTGGCGCGCGGCGGCCTGCTCGACACCACGGTGCCGACCGTGCACAGCCGCACCCTGGCCGACGCCATCGAACGCTGGGACGTGGCGGTCAGCGGCGAATCAACCGTGCACGACTTCTTCCGCGCGGGCCCGGCCGGCATTCCCACCCAGGTGGCTTTCAGCCAGGCCACGCGCTGGCCCACGCTGGACGTGGACCGCGCCGAAGGCTGCATCCGCAGCGTCGAGCACGCCTACTCGGCCGAAGGCGGCCTGGCCGTGCTGCGCGGCAATCTGGCCATTGATGGCTGCGTGGTGAAGACCGCCGGCGTGGATGAGTCAATCCACGTGTTCGAAGGTACGGCGCGCGTGTTCGAGAGCCAGGACGCGGCCGTGGCCGGCATCCTGGCCGATGAAGTGAAGCCGGGCGACGTGGTGGTGATCCGCTACGAAGGCCCGAAGGGCGGCCCCGGCATGCAGGAAATGCTGTACCCGACCAGCTATCTGAAATCGAAGGGGCTGGGCAAGCAGTGCGCGCTGCTGACCGATGGCCGTTTCTCCGGCGGTACCTCGGGCCTGTCGATCGGCCACGTTTCACCGGAAGCGGCCAGCGGCGGCACGATTGGTCTGGTGGAAGACGGCGACCGCATCCGCATCGACATTCCGGCCCGCCGCATCGACCTGCTGCTGGACGAGGCCACCCTGGCCCAGCGCCGCAGCGAGGCCAACGCGCGTGGCTGGAAGCCGCGCGAAGCACGCCCGCGCAAGGTCACCAGCGCCTTGAAGGCCTATGCCCTGCTGGCCACCAGCGCCGACAAGGGCGCCGTGCGCAACACCGCCCTGCTGGGCGATTGAGAGGCCCCGGGGTCAGAGCCCTTCCTGCGGAAGGGATCTGACCGCGGATCGCGGCAGGGGGGTCGGATCCCTTTCGCAGAAAGGGCTCTGACCCCGGCTCAGGCCTTAGAACGCGAACGGCGCGCCATCCAGGCGAACCGCGCCCGCCGTAATGTGGATGGCGCCACCGGACTGCAGTTCGAACGCAAAGCGCGCGACGCCTTCGGCGCGATCTTCATGCGCCATCACCTCGTTGATCGACGCACTCGGACCCCACGGTTCGCTTCTATCCAGCATCACGTGCTCCACCGCTTCGAACTGCAAGCGGCGCTCTGCCTGGTCCGCATCGCGGAGGACGAGGTCGAACGTGGCGGCGATCCAGTCACAGTGGATCGCGATGATTGTCCAGTCGTGCATGTGACCTCACTCGCTTGTGGATGTAGGGGGTGCGTGTAGCGAGCTCATGCCTGCCAGCACATCTACTGCGGGAAATCGGAGGAACCGTGCATGTGCGTCGCCGCGCGATCCGCAGCACAGATCCCGGCCGCTCCACGACGCCGGCTCACCCTTCAACACTACTCCATCGCGGTGCAGAAACCGTGCGCGTAGCAGCGCATCGAATGCCTTCGTGCCCCGGCTCAGGCAGGCGCGCAACTGCCGTTCCTCCTCATCATCAATCGAGGTCACCCAGTAGGCGCGGTCCTGCCCGACATCCGGGAAATCGGCGTGGATGCAGAAAGCGTAGAACAGGTGGCCGTCGTCAGACAGCACGCCCTGGATCAAACCGTCGTAGTACTCGGCAATCAGCTCGACCTTCATGTGTCTGCTTCGTCCCTGTCCGATAGGGTCAGAGCCCTTCCTGCGGAAGGGATCTGACCCCGATTCCAGCCAACAGCGGTAAGGTAGGACAAAACATCCACACGGAGGTTGTGATGACCTTGCTTTCCATTGCTCTTGCCGCTGCGCTGGGCGCGGCACCGGAACCGCCGAAGGCGCCGGACTGCAGCTACGACCGCGATGCCATGCTGGCGATGGAGCCGGATGCGTTCGACCAGGACCTGGAAGGTGGCTGGCGCCCGCTGGCCGACCGCGGCTGCCAGCGCGAGGCCGCCGACCTGCTGGCGGCGTATGCGGCGCAGCCCAAGGCCGCAGGCAGAACCACCATTACCTGGCACGAAGGCCAGATGCGTGCGGAGCTGGGCCAGATCGAACAGGCGATTGCGCTGATGGAGCGCAGCCGCAAGCCTGCTGGCCAGGGTGACCCCGGCTACTGGAATGCCTACGTGGATGGGATGGTCGCGTTCCTGCGCCAGGACCGTCGCGGTCTGGAAGAAGCGCGTGCGCGGTTGGTCGCACTGCCGTCGCCGCCGGAAATGGCGCAGAACATCAAGGACGGTCGTTTCCACTTCACCACCGCCGGCGGGCAGAAGGTCGATGTCGCCTGGCCACCGAACCTCGATGTGCTTGACGGCTTGCTGCGCTGCTTCGGCAAGCCCTATCTGGAAGCGTATGGAACCGTGTGCCGGAAGCCGGAAGGCGGTTGAGGGTGGGCGTGCTTGCGGGGGTCAGAGCCCTTCCTGCGGAAGGGATCTGACCCCGGATCGCGGCAGGGGTCGGATCCCTTTCGCAGAAAGGGCTCTGACCCCAGATCGCCCGCCGACGTGCCTCAGCCGATCACGCGCTTGAACGGCGGCAATGCGTCGATGATGCGCTTGCCGTAGCGGCGGGTCAGCAGGCGCGAGTCGAGAATGATCACCCGGCCGGTGTCGGTGGAGGTGCGGATCAGGCGGCCGGCAAACTGGGTGAGCGTGCGCAGCGCGTGCGGGATGGCGATCAGGTTGAAGGCGTTCATGCCCCGCGCTTCCACCCATTCGCTCAGGGTGGCGGTCTGCGGGTCGGTGGGCACGGCGAACGGCACCTGGGTGATGACCACCGTGGTGCAGGCTTCGCCGGGCAGGTCCAGGCCTTCGCCGAACGAGTTCAGACCGAACAGCACCGAGCCTTCGCCGGCGGCCACGCGGCGCAGGTGTTCGTCAATCAGCCGGGTCTTGGACATTTCGCCCTGCACCAGCACCTGCTTGCGGCGCGCGGCCGACATCAGGCCGGCCACTTTTTCCATCTTCCAGCGCGAAGTGAACAGCACCATCGAGCCCTTGGCCCAGTCCAGTTCGGTATCCAGGTAACGCGCCACTTCGCGCGGGTGGCCGTCGCGGTCGTCGGGGGTGACCGGGAACTTCGGCACGATCAACTCGGCCTGGTTGGGCAGGTCGAACGGCGAGGCCAGCGAGACCATTTCCGCTTCCGGCGGAATGCCGTTGTCGATGGCCAGCGACTGGAAATCACCGCCGCCGGTCAAGGTGGCCGAGGTCATCACCACCGAATCCACTTCATCCCACAGCAACTTGCGCAGCACGTGCGCGGCCGACACCGGCGAGCCGTGCAGCACCAGGTCGCCATCGCGGGTGGCGGTGACCCAGCGCGCGGTGGGCGGCGCGCCATCCTTGTCCTCGCGGCGCCAGGCCTGCCACAGGTTGTACTGCTGCTCGATCATTTCCAGGGCCATGCCCAGGTTGCGCTGCAGGCGCTCGCGCGCAGCGTCGTCCGGCTTGCCCTTGGCCACCTGTGCGGTGGCGGCGTGGGCCCAGTTGTAGAGGCTGCGGGTGTCGTCGGCCAGCGCTTCGATGGGTTCGCGCCAGGCCTCGGGCAGGCGCCCGTTGGCCGCGCGCCACATCGGCTCTTCGTCGGCCGGCGCCGGCATCCACACCGCTTCCACGTGGTCACGGAAGGCGCGCAGCTGCTTGGCCACGTTACTGGCCACGTCAATGGCCTCGTTCGGCAGCAGGTTGCCCAGGCGGTCCTTGTCGACCGCGCGGTACGCACCGGCAATCAGGATCTGCAGGCGACCGACGCGCTTGGCCATGTCGTCCAGGGCCAGGCTGGCCGCGCCCTGGTCGATGGCCACGTTGCCGATGTGGTGGCCTTCGTCCAGCACCAGCAGCATGTCCGACGGCGCGGCGATCATCGGCTGGCCGTTGTCGCTGTCACCAATGGACAGAGCCGACAGCAGCAGCGCGTGGTTGGTCACCACGATCTGCGCATCGCGCACGGTGTTGCGTGAGCGCAGCACCGCGCACTGCGCCGAGTACGCA
Organism: Stenotrophomonas sp. ZAC14D2_NAIMI4_6; assembly: GCF_003086875.1. NCBI lineage: Bacteria > Pseudomonadati > Pseudomonadota > Gammaproteobacteria > Lysobacterales > Lysobacteraceae > Stenotrophomonas > Stenotrophomonas sp. ZAC14D2_NAIMI4_6. Next base: position 4,201,808 of record NZ_CP025996.1, read on the forward strand.
CAGCGACGACCGGCACAGGCCGAGGCCGGGGTGGTGATGCGGCTGCGCAGGCCGGGGCTGATGGTTTCCGGCGCGTTGTCGATGTCGCCGTCCCAGCTGCCGCTGGTGAAGGCATCGGACAGGCGCTTGGCGATATCCATTTCGATGGGCGCCAGCGGCCGGTCGTACAGCGGCGCCTCGTCTTCGAACATGCCGCCCTGGGCGCCCTCGCCCTGCGCTTCGGCGGCGTTGCGCGTGCACAGGTAGCGGGTGCGGCCCTTGGCCAGCGCCACGGTCGCTTCCAGGCCGGTGGCCTTGAGGAAATTGGGAATGTCGCGCTCGACCAGCTGCGACTGCAGCGCCACGGTACCGGTGCTGATGACCAGCTTCTTCTTGCTGGCCAGCGCGATCGGCACGCCTGCGGTCAGGTAGCCCAGACTCTTGCCGACGCCGGTGGGCGCTTCGACCACGCCCACGCCGCCGCTGGTGGACAGCGCGCGCGACACCACGCCGATCATCTGGCTCTGCGAGCGGCGGGTGGAGAAGCCGGGGGTGTTGGCCTGCAGCGTCGTATAGGCCTTGCGGATCGCGTCCTTCAAGGCGTCATCGAGTTTGCGGGGGGCGGCGACAGTTTCGGTCACGCCGGAAGTTACCGTGGCTGGATCAGGCCGGTCATTGTCGCATGGCCGGCCGACGGGACCGGCGCGGCGGCGCTGAACGGAGTCAGCGGCGACGGCCGTTGGCGGCCATGGGCCGGGCGCAGCGCCGTAGCCAAGGCAGATGGCGCCACCCGCACACCGCCTGGTAGGTGCCAACCTTGGTTGGCACACCCCCACCGCGCCGACCAAGGTCGGCGGCTACCAACAGCAGGCGCCGCCCGGCGCTACCGGCACACCGCTCTGGTAGGTGCCAACCTTGGTTGGCACACCCCAACAGCGCCGACCAAGGTCGGCCACTACCAACAGCAGGCGTGGCCCCGCGTTACGGCGCCGACGCCGCCGGGCGGGCGCGCAGCAGCCGCACCAGCGCCCAGACCAGCAGCACGATGCCGAAGGCATCCAGCAGGGCCAGCACGAAGTGCACCCCGCCCAGCACCGCGCTCATCGCCGAAACGGCGCTGAAATCGCCGCTGCTGACCAGCCACAGCGGCACCACGCTGGCACCCAGGCTGCCCAGGTTGGCGGCCAGCAACAGCAGCAGGCCGGCCAGCGCGCCGCTGCGGGCCGCATCACGCGGCGCGCCCAGCACCCACACCAGGCCCACGCACAGTGCGATCAGCACCGGCAGGCGCACGCCCAGCAGGCTGAGCACGCTCATCAGCATGGCCGATGCATCCATGGTTCAGTCCTGCCCGGCGAAGGTGCCGGCACCGGCGCGCAGCTGCTGGTAGACCTCGTCGGTCTGCGGGCGCACGCCATGCCACTGCAGGAAGCTTTCGGCCGCCTGTTCGACCAGCATGCCCAGGCCATCGACGGTGTTGCGGCAGTTGGCCGAACGCGCCCAGGCCAGGAAGGCGATGGCGGCCTCGCCGTAGTTCAGGTCCACCGCGGTGGTCATCGAATTGACCAGCGACAGCGGCAGCTTGAACTCGACATCGCGGTCGCGACCGGCCGAGGTGGCGTTGAGGATCAGTTCGAAATCGCCCAGCTCGCGCAGGTCTTCCCAGTAGCGGCTGATGGCGCGGCCGGGTTCACCCATCGCGTCGATCAGTTCGTCGGCACGTTCCGGCGTGCGGTTCACCACCACCAGTTCGGTGATACCGGCATCCAGCAGTGCCGGTGCCACGCTGCGCGCCGAACCACCGGCGCCGATCAGCAGCACGCGGCGGCCGCGCAGGTCCAGGCTGTGGCGGTCGGTCAGGTCACGCACCAGGCCGATGCCATCGGTGGTGTCGCCGTGCCAGCGGTCGCCCTTGCGCAGCAGCGTGTTGACCGAGCCGGCGCGGCGCGCACGTGCGGTCAGGGTGGTGCACACGGAAAACGCGGCTTCCTTGTGCGGCGAGGTGACATTGGCACCCACGCCGCCTTCGGCAGCGAAGGCTTCCAGCCCGGCCAGGAAAGCGTCCGGGGCCAGGTCGATGGCGCGGTAGTCCACGCTGATGCCTTCCTGGCGACCAAACGTCGCGTGGATCTGCGGCGACTTCGAGTGGGCGACGGGGTGTCCGAAGACGGCGTAACGGTCGGTCATGGAATCCTCAAGCTGGCTAGACTGATGCTCTTTCGTGCACGGACCTGGATGATGCGCATCACCCCGACCCTGCTGGTGCTCGCCGCCAGTCTACTCTCTGCCCCCGTGGCGATGGCGTTGAACGAGTACGGCATTGAAGGCATGGGGGTGGTATCGACCCGGGCCGATGAAGGGCGCGCGACGATCAGTGCCGATGGCCAGCGCATCGTCTTCGCCCGCCGCGGCGAAGCGGGCTGGGGGCTGTGGCAGGCACGGGTGGTGGACGGGCGCTGGCAGCAGGCGCAAGCCCTGCCGGTGGAGGTGCCCGGCGAGGTGGTCGATCCGTACTTCAGCCGCGATGGGCGCTGGCTGCTGTTTGCCGCCGGCCGCGAGGACGCGCTGGCGCTGTACCGCGCGCCGCTGGCGGCCGATGGCAGCCTGGGCCCTGCGCAGGCGCTGGCCGGCATTGGCAAGAGCCGCCCCGAGCGTGGCCCGGCGCTGAGCGCCGATGGCCGCCGGCTGCTGTTCGCGCGCCACCAGGGCCGGGGGACGGGCTGGGATCTGTTCGTGGCACCGCTGGATGCGCAGGGCGTGCGTGGCGCGGCGGTGGCACTGGACGCGCTGAACAGCGCGGGCGACGAGACCGATGGTGACTGGCTGGGCCAGGACGGCGCGGTGGTGTTCAGCCGCGTGGGCGCCACCGCGGCGCAGGTGATGACCAGCGGCTGCGCGTGGACCGGGGCGGCGCTGCAGCCTTTGGGGCTGTCGTTCAACCAGAACGGCGGCTGGACCGCGGCACCGGTGATCGACAACGCCAAGCCCGGCGAAATGCTGGTGGCCAGCAGTGCCGCACGCGCGCCGCGCGCCGGTGGCGTGGATGTTTACCGGTTGGCAGTGCCGAAGATCGCGGCCGTGGCCGGGTGCGTACAGTAGATCCACGCCATGCGTGGATTAACGTCACGGTAGGTGCCAACCTTGGTTGGCACACCCGCGAAGGGGTCAGAGCCCTTTCCTGCGGAAAGGGATCCGACCCCGGGTCGCGAAGTTCAGCGCGCCAACACCTTGGCCCGCTGCTGTTCGTACTCGGCTTCGCTGATCTGGCCGCTGTCCTTGCGCTGGTTCAACGCGGCCAGCTCGGCTTCCACCGCATCCGGCAGGGCCTGGCTGCGGGCCACATGGCGCGCGGCGGACGGCTGTTCCGGCGCGCGCCGGGCGGCACGGCGGGCGGCCAGGAACACGAACACGATGATGGCGCCGAAGATCGTGGTGCCCACGATCCAGATCAACCACTGCATCCATCCCAGTTCCGGTGCCATCGCCTGTGTCTCCCTAGTTCGTGAACGCGTTCGTGGGCGCTATTGTCAGCGCTCGCACAGCCAGCGCGCTACCTGCGGGGCGAAATAGGTCAGCACGCCATCGGCGCCGGCGCGCTTGAAGCCCAGCAGCGATTCCAGCACGCAGGCGCGTTCGTCCAGCCAGCCGTTGGCGAAGGCGGCCTTCATCATCGCGTACTCGCCGCTGACCTGGTAAGCAAAGGTCGGCACGCCGAACTTCTCCTTCACCCGGCGCACCAGGTCCAGGTAGGGCATGCCCGGCTTGACCATCACCATGTCGGCGCCTTCTTCCAGATCCAGCGCGATCTCGCGCAGCGCCTCGTCACCGTTGGCCGGGTCCATCTGGTAGGTCTTCTTGTCGGCCTTGCCAAGGTTGCCGGCGCTGCCCACCGCATCACGGAACGGGCCGTAGAAGGCCGAGGCGTACTTGGCCGAGTAGGCCATGATGCGCACGTTGACGTGGTGGTCGGCATCCAGCGCACGGCGGATGGCGCCGATGCGGCCGTCCATCATGTCCGACGGCGAGATGATGTCGGCGCCGGCCTCGGCGTGCGACAGCGACTGCTTCACCAGCGCTTCCACGGTGATGTCGTTGAGCACGTAGCCCTTGTCGTCGATGATCCCGTCCTGGCCGTGGGTGGTGTACGGGTCCAGCGCCACGTCGGTCATCACCCCCAGCTCCGGGAAGCGGGTCTTCAGCGCACGGATCGCCCGCTGTGCCAGGCCGTCCTCGGCCCAGGCCGCCGAAGCGTCCAGCGTCTTCTGCGAGGCATCGATGACCGGGAACAGGTCGATGACCGGAATGCCCAGCTCCAGCGCTTCTTCGGCCACCTTCAGCAGTTCTTCGATCGACAGCCGCTCCACGCCCGGCATCGACGGCACGGCCACGCGACCGGCCGGCTCGTGCACGAACACCGGGTAGATCAGGTCGTCGGTGGTCAGCGTGTTCTCGCGCATCAGGCGGCGCGAGAATTCGTCATGGCGCATGCGACGCGGGCGGTAATGGGGGTGAGGCATGGCAGTCTCCGAGGAGTGGCTATTGCAACAGGTAGCCCTGCGGCAGCAGGGGTTCGGGCAGGGGGCGTTCGCCCAGCGCATCCAACTGGTCGATCTCGATGGTGCGCACCAGGGCATCCAGCGGCAGATCGTTCGGCTCCAGGCCGAACGGGTCTTCCATCTCTTCGCCCAACTGGTCCAAGCCGAAGAACGCATAGGCCAGCACCGCCGACAGCACCGGCGTAGCCCAGCCCAGCGAGCTGGCCAGGCCGAACGGCAGCAGCACGCAGAACATCCAGGCGCAGCGGTGCAGCAGCAGGGTGTAGGCGAACGGCAGCGGCGTGGTGAGAATGCGCTCGCAGCCGGCCTGGATGGACGACATGGCGTGCAGGCGCTCTTCCAGCTGCGTGTACAGGATCGAATCGAGGGTGCCGGCGCGCAGGGCCTGGGCCAGTTCGGCGGCGATCATCGCCAGCAGCGCATCGGGCACGTTCTCGCGCTGGGCCAGCTGCGCGCGCTGGTCATCGTCCAGCCACGGCACGGCCGCCAGGGCCACCTCACGGCGGCGCAGGCGCGCGGCCAGGGCGGCGGCGAAGGCAATGGTGAGGTAGCTGACGCGCTGCCGGCGCGGCGCATCGTCGGCCAGCAGCAGGTGCAGCTGGCGCGCCAGCGAGCGCGATTCGTAGACCAGTTGGCCCCACAGCTTGCGGCCTTCCCACCAGCGGTCGTAGCAGGCGCTGTTGCGGAAGCTGAGGAAGATCGACAGCACCAGGCCCAGCAGGGTGAACGGTGCGGCCGAAATGCGCTCGATGCCGGGCGGCTGGGCCAGTTCCACCACCGCGGCAACGGCGATGGCCAGCACCAGGATGGCCAGCACCTTGGGCGCCACCGCCGGAACGATGGAACCGCGCAGGATGTACAGCAATTGCCAGCCGTGCGGCCGGGGGCGAATGATCATCGGGGCTACCGCGGCGGACGCGGTCCTGCAGGCACGCGGGGGGCTCGCGCAGCCGCCCATTCTACGCCCCTGCCCGCGCCGCGACCGCGCACCTGCGACGCCCGGTCGCACCCGCCGGGGGTGTTCAGATCACCCCGCCGCCCAGGCCCAGGCGGAAGATGCCCACCACCACCACGATGCCGTTCAGCACCAGGCCGGCCCAGGCGCGGCCGCGCTTGCTGGGGTGGGTGAACAGGATGCCGATGGCGGCGATGATCGCGCCGACGGCCGCAAAGGGAATGAGGAACCAGTTGCCCCACCCCAGAAGGGGGATCAGCGCCAGGATCATCCACAGCAGCGCCACCACACCCCACAACAGACTGATAACGCCCATGCCACGCTCCGTGCTTGGTTGCCGCCACCATAGCCGTTCCCGGGGCGGCCGCCTACCGGTGTTGGCGACAGCATCACCGCCGCCGTGCCAGCATGCGGCCAGGGCCAGCATGCCGGTGTTGGCGCTTATTCAGAGTGCCGGTCCGATGATCCGAGGCAATCCACAGGGGTATACGCCATGAACATCCGTTGGGTCGCATTGGCGGCCATGCTGCTGGCCGCTGCCGGGTGCGCCAGCACCTCCAAAGTCATGCTGGGCCGGGCGCGGGCGCCGATCGACCCCGCTCTGGTGCAGATCTATTCCACCCCGCCGGCCGGTTCGCTGGAAATCGCCCAGCTGGAATCCTCTTCGGCGGTGGGCTTCGGGACTCAGGGCCAGACCGATGCGGCCGTGGCGCGGCTGAAGCGCGAAGCCGCCGCGCTGGGCGCCAACGGCGTGATCCTGATGGGCGTGGGCAGCAGCGGTTCGCCGGTGGGCATGTCGGTGGGCGCCGGCAGCTACGGCTCGCACGTGGGCGGCGGCGTGGGCATTGGCATTCCCACCACGCAGAAGCGCGCGGCCGGCGTGGCGATCTGGGTGCCCAACCCCGAACCGCCGGCACGCCTGCCGACGCAGACCATTACGCCGGAACCGCAGCGCTGATACCACGGTAGCGCCGGGCCATGCCCGGCGGCGTTGCTCCTGCGCTCGCCGGGCATGGCCCGGCGCTACCGGTCGGGTGGCTGGTAGATCCACGCCACGCGTGGATGGGCTTTGCCGATAACCGCTGGGGTCAGAGCCCTTTCCTGCGGAAAGGGATCCGACCCCGGGTCTGGCGTTACCGGTACTTCGGCACGAACTGCTGCTGCACGGCTTCGGCCAGCTGGTCCGGCGGCAGCAGGCCCTGGTCGAGCAGGAAGTTGTTGAACGCCAGGCGGTCAAACTTCGCGCCCAGCGCCAGTTCGGTCTGCATGCGCAGTTCCAGGATGCGGGTGTAACCGTAGAAGTAGCTGCCGGCCTGGCCGGGCATGCGCACCATGTAACGGTCCAGCTCCTGCGTGGCCATGGCCTTGGACAGACCCACCTGATCGATCAGTACGCGCTCGCCGGTGGCACGGTCGGTCAGGCCCAGGTTGAGCATCGGGTCGAGCATCGCGCGCGCCGCGCGCAGCAGGCGGAACTGCAGGGCGATCATCTGCCCGTCCAGCGGCTCGTACGGCACCATCTCGGCCTCGGCGTACAGCGCCCAGCCTTCCACGTTCACCGAATTGAACGCGAACATGGTGCGTGCCAGCGACACACCGCGCTCGACCATGGCGGTGAACTGCAGCTCGTGGCCGGGGCGGCCTTCATGCGCGCTCAGGGTCCATGCGGCCGAGCCGAAGTTGAAATCATCGTACTGCGCGCCTTCACCCGCGGCCGGGTTGCCCAGCGGCAGCACGAAGGTGCCCTGCTGCCCGGTGTTGTTCACCAGCGGCGCCGGCAGGAAGTGCGGGGCCGGGCTGGCCGCGCTTTCCGCCGCCGAGCCCAGTCGCATCTGCATGGCGCGCTTGGGCACATCGACAATGGCGTGCTCGCGGATGAGCGGATCGATGGCGTCGATCACCTTGCGGTAGTGGCCTTCCAACTGGTCATTGGCAATCTTGTTGGCCTTCAGTGCGCGGATGACCGCCACCGGGTCGCTCGGGTCGGCCACCTTCAGGCCCTTTTCCTTGGCCACCAGCGGCGCGAGCTGCTGCATCGCCGAGCGGGTTTCCATGAATTCCAACTGGGCGCGCTGCATCAGCAGCTTCGGGTCGATATCAATGCCCACCTGCTTGAGCTGGTAGGCATACAGCGGCGCCGGCAGGCGCGCGTCGGTGCGGGCCTTGGGCAGCACTTCCTTGCGGGTCCATTCGGCGTAGTCCTTCATCTGCCCGGCCAGCGCCTGCATGGCTTCATCGGCACCGGCAATCTGGTACTTCTTCAGCAGCGACTCGATGCCGGTGATGTAGGTCTGCACGTTGTCCAGCGACTGCTGCACTTCAATCGTGGTTGGCTGCAGCAGGCTGCTGTCCTTCAGCCGCTCTTCGTAGCGCTGGCGGGCCAGGGTGGTGAAGGCGGTGCTGCCCGGCTGCAGGCCGGCATAGGCCTTCAGGCGATCCAGCGCCTTGCCGCGGCGCTCGGCCGGCACCTGGTCGGACAGCAGCAGGTTCAGGCCACTGAACACCGTCTGCGGCGCATCGCGCCAGGGCAGCAGGTACTTGTCGTTCAGTTCGCTGCCTTCGATGTTCTGGTTGGCCGCGGCGATCATGATCTCCAGGTCCTGGCGGACGTTGGGGTCCTTTTCGCTGGCCAGCTTGGCCTTCAGTTCGTCGCGGGCCTTGGCCATGGCGGCGCGGTAGCGCTGGCCGTTGTCCGGGCCCAGGTCGGCCACTTTGTCGTCATAGCCGGGCACGCCGAAGAAGCCGGTTTCCTCGGGCTGGAACGGGCCCTGCGCGTCCAGCAGGATCTGCGCCAGCGCGTTGCTGCGCGCCACCCAGGCCGGGCTGGCCGGGGTTGCCGCCTTGGCGGCGGGTGCGGCCAGGGCCGACGGTGCGGACAGCAACGGGGCGGCACTCAGGGCCAGGGCAACGGCCAACGCGATGGGCTTCATGGGACACTCCAGCAAAGGGTTGCCCGCAACTTACGCGGTTGGGGCGATGGCGACAATCGGCTGGAGGTCACGGCCCGCTCTGGTAGACGCTCACCTTGGTGGGCGGCTCCAAGGGGCCAACCAAGGCTGGCCTCTACCAAGGCAAGGGCTATCGATCAGCTGCAGCGCTCGGCGGCCTTGGCAATGACGGCCGCGCTGGCATTCCTTTCCTTCAACCGTTGAAGCAACCCGTCGCACGCCACACGGTCACCAGGCTTTTCGGCGTAGATCAGAAGCTCGCCGGCCCGGTCCACGCCATCCAGATAGAGCACCCGGCAATCACCGGCACTGGTATGGATTTTCATGACGCGAATATCTGCGATCTGCTCGTCGGCGGTGGCCGAGCCCTCGCACATTCCCCCGTAGTAAGCCCTGCTCATGAGTGCGGAAATGGGCTTGGTCTGCAGCTCGCCCAGTCGATCACCACCGTTGCAGGCCGCCAGGGTTGACGCTGTACCAAACATCATGAAAAGTCTGCGTCTCATGAAGATCCCGGATACATGGCAGTGTGCGGGCCACTCACGCGTTCGGCCTGCGCGCGTAGCTGTAGTTGGGATCCCGCACGGCACGGACGATCGGGCTTCGTGCGTGCCTGATCGCTCCGGGAAACCAACACAGCACCATTGCCACCAGCCAGATTGCGCCCAGCCATGCCCATGCGTTGAGGACATACGCCACGACCAGCGCCAATGACGCCAGCAGGGTGATGACCTCGGCGTACAGCAGGTACAGCAGGTGCGTGCCCCGTGGAGGGTTCGAGCACACAACGATGCCACAGTCCCGGCAGGGGACCTGCGCCCGACTCTTCCAAGCCGTACGCATGGGGAAGCGTTGCCGGTGCGCGCCACAGAGTGGGCAGGTGAAGGTCACCAGGCGCATCAGGGTGGATCCTCTCCACGATTGGCATCGTCTGCCGGGCACTTCGCCGAGCCTAGCATGGGGCTGATACGGCAATGCCACATGCAACAACGCACGGCAGGGCCGCCGCTTGTTCGCAAGCATCCGGGACGATGCCAAGCATTGGTCGCGCCACGCGCGCAGCCACAATGCCGTCTGGCTTGATCGGACCAAGCTCGCGATGAGGGGCCACTAGCGTCTACTGGCGGGGCATCGAGATGTCGCATCTGCGCTGCCCTTGGCGCCTCAGGCACCGCTGCAATTGCCAACGCGCCTGAGCTGCCGATACCGGTGAACGCCTTGCATGCCAAGGCGCTTGGCACACGGCGAAACTTACAACGATTCTGAGAACGTTGCATGTAGTGACGACGTCGGCCCTACTCCCTTGGCATCGCGCATGACCGGTCGTTTTCCTCTCGATGCCACCGTGCATCGGCGACCGAGATTCGAAACCCCGTTTGTGTGGATGCTGTTTCCGCTTGCCAGTCGGCACCACTTTCGCGTGGTGTCGGCTGGCAATCCGTCGGCCGGCTATGGCGGGCGGTGCGTGGAGGCCTTGTGCCTGCCGGTTTCGCGAACACCGGGTTTCGAACCACGCATCGTCCGCCACCTTTATCGGTGGCGGCTACTGCCTTCACGCAAGGAGCCCGCCATGACCGCACCCTACTCCCCTGCGCCGCAGCTTGTTCGATAGCAACCTGGACGATGCCAAGCACTGGTCGCGCCACGCGCGCAGCCACACTTCCCTCCGGCTTGAACAGATCAGGGTCGCGATGCAGGGCCACTGATGTCTGCTGAGGGGCATCGGGATGTCGCATCTGCCCTTCCCTTGGCGCCCCAGGCACCTTTGCAATTGCAAACGCGCCTGAGCTGCCGATACCGGTGAAAGCCTTGCATACCAAGGCCTCGACCACACGGAGAAATTTGCAACGATTCTGAAAATGTTGAATGCAGTGACGGCATCGGCCCTACTGCCTTGGCATCGCGTATGACCGGGCGTATTCCTTCCGATGCCACCGTGCATCGGTGGCCGGGATTCGAAACCCCGTTTGTGTGGATGTTGTTTGCGCTTGCCAGTCGGCACCACCATCGCGTGGTGTCGGCTGGCAATCCGTCTGCCGGCTACGGCGGGCGGTGCGTGGAGGCCTAGCGCCTGCCCGTATATCCACACACGGGGTTTCGAACCACGCATCGTCCGCCACCTTTATCGGTGGCGGCTTCTGCCTGCACGCAAGGAGCCCGCCATGACCGCACCCTACTCCCCTGCCCCGCATTCCATCCAGGAACCGCCGGCAGGCGATCCCGCGCCAGACCCCAACACGCTCACCCACCTGCTGCGCAGTATCGGCGCCGGCGCCGCCGCCGACGGCCAGCCCTGGCCGGAACGCCATCCACTTCGCAGTCGGCAGATTGCCTTGGCTGATGCCGATTGCGCCCTGGCTGGCCAGCGCGTGGTGCAGGAGCTGCTGCTGGCCGCCGAGCGCGCGCGCCAGAATGGAGACCCTGACCAGAACGTCGGCGACCGCGTGATGGAAGGCTTGGCAATGGCCTGCCTCGCACTCAATGTCTTCATCCAGGAACGCGTGCGGCCGCTCGGCGCGGGGGCGTGAGTGAGGTCGTTCCTGGCATCTGGCCTGATGGTCATCGGTGCGCTGGCCGCTATTGCCTTGTTGCCATGGCCGCAAAGCGCAGCCGAAGAGACGTGGGTCTACCCGAAGACAGGATTCGCGGAATTCGAGAAGCTCTATGGCAGTGCGCACGGCTTTGTTTCCACGCGCCGAGCAACCGGCTTCACGATCTACCCGGCGGATGCCGTTGCGCCCTCTTTCCAGGTCCGCTGCAAGGGCTTTCCCGTGCTGAGGGTGGAGCGCACAAAAGCGACGGTCGTGCTTCGACTGCCGGCGGACGCCCTGCAGCGTGCGCCGGAATCTGAGGCGCTGTATCTGGATCTGCAACAGTTGATGGCGTTCAACCAGATTGAGGGTGTCAGCATTCCCGATGGGCGGGCCCGACCGTGGTGGCGGGCTGGGCCTGCGGTGCCGAAGGATGAGCGGTGTGCGTTGCCATCTGGCGGCCGGTTGATGGACTGGTACCGGGCCGTCCGTTCGGTGTTGTGGGCGTTGGTGGAGCGAGATCGGTAGTGGTGATGAGGTATCGGGGTTCAGTTGAACAAGCTCGACTCCGCGGCGCGCCAGAGGGCCATGACCGTAGATAGGAACGCCTTCATGGCCTATCTCCCAGCATGGCGACCTTCTTTTCATAGCCCAGCAGACCGCCTAACAATTCCCTCGGAGCATCGCCATCTCTGCTCGTCAGTAGATGCTAGCCATAATGCGGATGTAATCATCCAGAGAGGCGACCCTCTTATCGATCGCGACGCCACGCTTTCTTGCCAATGACTGAACTTCGACAATCAATACGCCGTACCCCGCGTCCCACGCATGCAGTTGTCCGGGCGATAGCTCCTTCGAGAAGCGATCTGTTGACCGAAGTTTCCCTGCAGGGAGTCGAAGCTCGTCTGCAACGTGCCTGAGCAACTCGATCACGGTCTCCTGCTCGAACCCGCTGTCTAGATAGTACTGTGCATAGAAATCAGGTGCAGATAGTTCGTCTCTCTCTTCCGGTTCGCTCATCACTTAAGGCCCCTATTCGCCGACTGCGCGACAGCCACAATAGACCATGGATCCGATATCCCAGAACCTCTCCGAAACAACCGCTACCGCAGCCTTACGCCCTAAGAGTCGTCCCGCCGTACTCCAAGACGCTTGAATAGGGCCGAATCGTCGACCATTGGCTGCTCGCTGCATGATGGCCACGTGCTTCGCCGTCCACCGCGGTCAAGCGATGGCTGCTAGCGGGATAGGTGCAATCGGCCACACCGGCCGCACTGGTCAATGCAGTGCGGTTGCCAATGGCAACGTACGCATACGTCTCAATCGGCGTGTCCGTCGTACCACTCCCGGTCTGGGTCAGGCGGCCCAGCTTTCGTAGGCACAGGTGGCCAACACAATTGAGCCTCCGACTTCTTCAGTTCGTTGATCGCGCAATTGGAATCCTAGGCACCCCATCACAAGCGACGCCCCTCTTTAGGATCACCTGCTTCTTCCTGATTTCAGAATCCATACCAGAGGCCCGCCCAGAACGTAAAAGACGGCCTTCAGCATTTGAGCCATCTTTTGGCGCCTGCTCGATGCGACGCTCGCTGAGTACTTCTCCCGAATAGCACGCCTCTTGCGTGCGAGGTCCGCCCTGGCATCGACTCGTAAATCCGGATTTTTTCTCTTTGATTTCTGTGCCATCAACCTTGTCCATTCTTCGGGAAACAGCCAAGTTCATGGCTTCTCCAGGAACGATCATCTACCGAAAACCTTCATCGAATATTGATGGCACAGGTTGACTCCGACCCAACATCGGCAATGCATCCGATTGATGCGCATCGGACAACACCAGCTCCCGTGAACTGCAATCAACCAGGACCGCGCCCCTTATTTCCTCGACGAAGCGGGTTTTCCCTCCTTCCGATCAACATCGAGGCAACAACAAGCATGGATCCGCCAATGACCCACAGCCCCCCCCAATCAATCTGTTGTAGTGCGCCTGCCCAACCAATCGGATGATCGACATGTACAGATCACAGTTGACTCTACATGGCCCTGCCCCAATCAATGCCCCGGAAATTACGGCCACTCCAAAGGCGATCGTAACGATCCCCACCAGAGTTCCAAATGCTCGGAGCATCATCAAATCACCTCCGCGACCGCCAGTTCATTAGTGCAACCAGAAGAAGTTCAATCAGATCAAGAAGACCTGCCTCGGGATGAGACAGCAACGGGCGCGAAGTATTCGAATAATGCGTATGGGTATTGATCGCGGCGACCACGCATCGAACCCAGCCTCCGCATCATATCCTCATGCGCAGACAAGCAAGCTCTCGACCATTATCAACTGGCGCTAAGAAATCAGCGCCTGGGGCTCACGCGAGCCTCGACAACCGCTACAAGCCGCTCAAACCCGGGATTCTCTCTCATGAAATCCAAGGCTGAGCGTCCATCTTCGGATTTTATGAATGGGTCGGCACCACAGGAAAGAAGATACTCAACTGCATCTACATTTCCATGCAAGGCCGCAGCCGCCAATGGCGTCAGGCCAATATCGCCAATGACATCAATGTTGGTTACGTAGGGCATTAAATCCCTGAGAAGTTCCACTTCATTACCAGCTGCCGCTGAGTGAAGGGGGGTGTCATCGCAGACACCATGAGTTTCTGGACTGACGAGATCGTATCCTTCAAATGTGTACTCTTCCGCAAACTTGGCCAAAATCCCCTTGAGCTTTTCATCATTCGCATTCATTTGGACACTCCTTACGGAACTGCTCTTCAAGAATTTTGAGCCGAGCCCAATCCTGAAAATTTTGCGCAAGATGCCTTCCACCGGGACACTTTGGCGCCATCCATTTCATGCCCCAGGCATGTCGGCGCAACGAAACATCTTTGAGGAATTCGATTCTATTCCGCAAATTTTTACAGGGATCGTCGTCCCGTTGATACCCCTTCTGCTGAATTTCTTTGTACTTTTTATACTCAGCACTTCTGCGCGCGTCGTCAGTAAGCCAAGCTGCATTCATGACCGCGGAAAGCGTGGCCGCGTTGCCGCTGGTCGGGTCCAACCATGCGCCCGGATCCATGAACTGGAACGTTAAACCCGCAGCACCAATCGGGCCTGCCATACCATCACCGGATTGCCCGGGATAGCCATCGCCTTGATTCTGAAGCACTCGCTGAAGCTCCCGCAGCCCGGAAGGGTCACTCGACCCAATGGGTGCTCCGCTGACGTAGGAGTAGCTCGATATCCCACCCGCCAACCCAATCGGGTCACTCTGCGAGTACCGCCCCACCGCCGGGTCATACTCCCGCTGGTAGTTGTAGAACATCCCACTCGCATCCGTCGCCTGCTGGCCCGGGAAGCGCAGCGCCAGTTCGAACGCCACACCATCACCGTCCGGGTCGGCACTCGGGATCTGGTTGCCGAACACTTCGCTCTTGTTGCTCCACTCCCAGATCGCCACATCCCGCACGGGGTCGATCACCACGCGCGGGGTACCCAGGTGATCGGGCTGGATGTAGGCCAGCTCCGGCACGCCCGCAGCGGGCACATTGATCAGCGCGACCGGGTAATTGTCCAGCCAGATGGCCTGCTGCTGCGCGTCACCACTGGCGCTGTAATTGCCCAGCCATTGCCCTGCCTCGTCATACAAGGTGATTTGCACGCAGACTATTCGATGTTCCAACGCAAAGCCCCAGGGCTGAGCTTAAGGTCAATCACAATAACCCAGGCGATCAGCCTCGTCACTCAGCTTCCGGGCAATATGTTTCAACCGAAACACCAAGCCTGAGACCGATAATCTCCCTCAAAGCCTCATAATCAAGCTCAAAGTTCCCCATCCCCTCCGACATGAAGATACTCACATAGAACTCCGCCTTTCCGCCACCCTCAACAATTTCGGAAAGAAATGAAGCCTTACAACTCAAAATACTGCACAACCTTAGTAACTCCTCATCCAACTCAACATCAGCTCCACGTACGAGAGGCATGGAAACATAGGTTTTTTCGTAGACGCCTCCGTCCGAGGACGGCGGGCGCACATCCCCCGCAGTCCAAGAGAACCTCGGCACCAAACCAAGTTCCAATGCAATCTTGCTCGCTGGCATGGACGGATGCCAGACCCGCAGAGATATATTTGTGCGCTGAATAGTCATAGTTTTTCGCTAGTACTCATAGTCGCTGATATTGCCCTCTTTCCTGCCCTTTCCATCCCGTGTACCTACCCATATATCGCCATTGGGAGCAACGCCTGTCCAGGTAGGCGCATCAGCGCCCACGCCGTCCTTCAGGGCTTCAACTGTTTCGTGATCCAGCCCGAATCGCTTCTTTGCCTCGCTGATGGGTAGCGTCCCACTTGGACAATCACTCGGCTTTGTTCGAGAACCGTCTTTTTTACTCCCATGCCGCTGATTCGTCACAATGTTGATTGAGGCGGGCAGGATGGGGAACATCGTCTCAAGCGCAAGGTACCCGGGCGCTATGAAGTCACTGGGGTATAGCATCGGCCCTTGATCCGTAGGTACGTATCCAAGATCAGGGTGGTAGTAGCCTCCACTCGAGGATGGGAAACCCGTCGAATGAGCGCGCTGTATTGCTGCTTGGCGGGCCGCTGCAGATTGGAGGCCTAGCGTATCGAGATCGCTAATCGGTCGTGACAGGGCGTATGAGAAGGTGCTTATTCCACCCACCAAACCAATCGGGTCACTCTGCGAGTACCGCCCCACCGCCGGGTCATACTCCCGCTGGTAGTTGTAGAACATCCCACTCGCATCCGTCGCCTGCTGGCCCGGGAAGCGCAGCGCCAGTTCGAACGCCACACCATCACCGTCCGGGTCGGCACTCGGGATCTGGTTCCCAAACACTTCGCTCTTGTTGCTCCACTCCCAGATCGCCACATCCCGCACTGGGTCGATCACCACGCGCGGGGTACCCAGGTGATCGGGCTGGATGTAGGCCAGCTCCGGCACGCCCGCAGCGGGCACATTGATCAGCGCGACCGGGTAATTGTCCAGCCAGATGGCCTGCTGCTGCGCCTCACCACTGGCGCTGTAGTTGCCCAGCCATTGCCCTGCCTCGTCGTACAAGGTGATCTGCGCAGTGCCGCCCGTCGGGGTGCGCAGCACGCGTTCACCACGATGGTTGTAGGCATAGCTTTCCAGCACTGCGCTGCCCTGCTTCACCGCATTCATGCGGTTGGCGTCGTTGTAGGTGAACGCCTTGCTGCCAATGCTGGTGGTATTGCCCGCCGCATCATGGCCGCGGGCTTCGCCGTCCACCGCGGTCAAGCGATGGCTGCTGGCGGGATAGGTGTAGCCGGCCACACCGGCCGCGGTGGTCAATGCGGTGCGGTTGCCGGTGGCATCGTACGCATACGTCTCAATCGGCGTGCCCGTCGTACCGTCCTGGGTCTGGGTCAGGCGACCCAGCGTGTCGTAGGCATACGTGGCCAACACGGTTGAGCCCGCACCATTCTTCAATTCGGTGATTGAGCCCACCGGGTCATAGCCGTAGCTCAGCGACAGGCCGCCGGCGGCCGGGTCGTGTACCGCCTGCGGGCGGTAATCCAGATCCAGCGGACGCTGCAGTTGGCGCCCATTGCCATAGCTCCATCCCGTCGCGGGGCCGAAGGCGGCGTAGGTCACGTTGTCGACCACCACCTGCCGCGCTTGCCCCGGGCGGGTCAAGCCAACCTGGCTGATGCGCCCCAGGGGATCGCGCACATAGTCAGCCACACTGCCATCGGGATAGGTCAGCGCGGTCAGGCGGCCCGCCTTGCTGTAGGCATAGCGCAAGGTGCTGGCCACACCGTTGATCGTCTGCACCTTGCGGGTGATCTGGCCGAAGCGGTCGTGGCAGTACTGTGTGCTGCCATCGGCATGCAGTACCTGGCCCAGGCGCCCCTTGGCGAAGCGCTCATCGGCGGCACAGGCGGCCGGCGCCACATCGTAGCTGTAGCCGATATCCAGATTCGGATCTGGGTACGCAACACCGATCAGGCGGTTGAGCGCGTCATAGCTGTAGGTGGCCGTAACACCGCGTGCATCGGTGCGGGTCTTGCGATTACCCGCCGCATCCACGGTGAAGCTGCTGGTGCCGCTGTCGGGACTGACCTGGCCGGTCAGGTCGCCGAATCCATTGTAGGCATAGGTAGTGTGCAACCCCTTGGGATCAGTCACCTGGGTGACCTGATCCAGCGCGTTGTACTGGCTGCGGATCTCCGCCGCCACGCCGCCCACATCCTGCAGGGTCTTGGCCAGACGGTTCAGCGGATCGTGCTGCTGGCTGGTCACACGCTGAAGCGCATCGGTCACCGTCTGCGGGTTGCCGTTGGCGTCGTAAGTGAAGCCGGTGGCATGGTTGCCCGCATCTTTCAGCGCGGTCAACTGGCCAAGGATGTTGTAGGTCCGCGCCAGTGTGCGCCGCAGGGTGCCACCCGCATCAACGGTGTCCTCGTTGAGGCGGTTGCCGGCATCGTCCAGCGTGTAGTGGATGGTGTTCCCGGCACTGTCTGCGATATCGGTCAGGCGCTGGGCCGCGTCGTACACGTAGGTGACGCTGCTGCCGTCAGGCTCGGTGACCTGTTGCACCTGGCCAGTGGGCCAGTAGCTGATCTGGGTAGAGCGGTCGTCAGCCGTGGTCGCGCCGCGCACCGTGATCGATGTCGGCCAACCGCGCGGGTGGTAGCCATAATCGGTTACCACGCCATTGCCATCACGCACGGACAACGGGCGCCCGAAGGTATCGTAAGAAAGCGTCTCCGTGGTGTGGCCCAGCGCATTGCTGATGCTGCGCAGGTCGCCCTTGCGGAAACTGCAGGTGCCACCGCTTGCACAGCCCGCATCGTCCGCGGTGTACCACGCACGGGTCGTAATATCGCTCACGTCAGTACGGGGGCCATCGGTCGACCGCAGGGCACCCACTTGGGCACAGTCAGGACCTTCGGCCTCGCAGTAGGTCAGTGTGGTGACACGGGTCTCATCCGTGGCCGTATCACGCACGGTGATGACCGTGGGCTGCAGGCGTGCATTGCGGGCAATGCGGGTTTCCTGCGTACCCACGGTCTGCAGGACAACCCGGTTGCTGTCTATCGCAACGCGCGTTTCACTCACCCGCTCCTGCGGGGTTCCCGCAGCTTCCGTCGTAGTCGTGACCCGCACGGCGCCTGCCAGCGGGTCGGTCCCCTCGGCGTAGGCATATTGGGTTACCGTGCCGCGTCGATCCGTGCTGGATGCAACACGCCTGCGGAAATCCGTACTCTCGGGCAGCAGCACAGTTGTGGTGGTACCCGCGGCATCAGTTGAACCCGTGACCATGCGCGGGAGCGTGCCTGGGCCACCTGCGGTCAGTTGGTAGGTGGACGTCTTTCCCAAGGCGTCGGTCACGACGGTGTCACCGGCCGGCAGGTACGCGAGGTCAATCCCATCGATTCCTGCACCCGCCGTGCCTGGACCAGGGGAGTGACGGCTGTAGATCACGCGCCCCTTGTCGTCATACCCGAACCAGCTGAAACGGCGGTTGTCCTCGGCGGTAACACCGGTGAGGTAATTCGGGTAACGCGCATCCTCATAGTGGTAGCTGCGCACGCTTCCATCTGCGTACGTGGCGCTGAGCAGATTCTCGCTGCTGGAATAAGCGTACGAAACCAACGCCTGCCCGGCCAATGAAATGGATGAGATCCGCAACGCATTGCCCGGCACTGCGTAGTGAAGCGTCAACTGGCGCCCGCTGGAATGGGTGACCGACAGCAAGCGCCCGCGCGCGTCGTAGGCATAGGCCAGCCATGTTCCGTCTTCGAAGTCGCGGTGCTGCATGCGGCCTTCGTTATTGAAGTACAGGCGCTCCGTTGCACGCGACACCTGCCATCCCGATGTCTGCTGGACCGCGCGGTCGCCGCTGCCGTCGTTGGCCTCGTACTGGGTGCCGACTTTGACAAAGGCGATCTGGTTTCCATCAGGATCGATCAGGCCGACCGACAATGCCGGCGGGAACACGGTAGGGTCGTTGCCGGTGGCAAGGCGTATGTTGTGGGAATGGGTCCAGCCGATCCCCATCGACTCGCCAGCAGTGCTAGTCAGGGAGTGATAGTGCCGCTGGACACTGACCCAGCCCAGGTCGAAGTCAGGCTCTGGCTGGCTCTTGTCACCGGTGGCGGGATTGCAGGGGTTGCCGCGCATCGGACACTGCTTGGGTTGCGGCGGGCCCTTGTAGGTCATCATGCCGGCAGTGCGCATCTCGCACATGCCGCTGGCCGCGTTCCATTGGGTGCTGGACTTGTTGGGGCAGTCCACGCGGCGTTTGCGCTCCAGCACACCGCGCACGAAGGCGCCCAGGCACGAGCCCCCACCGAAATCAAGGTAGCGTGTTCCCGACAGCGTTGCCGTATCGCGTCGGCTGCTGCCATCGGGTCCTTTGTCAGAGCCTTCCACCCACTGGATGGGGTCCAACTGCAGGGCCGGGCACTGCGGGTCGGACGCGTTCTGCGTGCGGATCGCCTGCATGAATAGCTCTTCGCTTGCGTAGGGCTGCGAGGCGTACGTGTAGGTCCAATCCGCCTTGATCAGCGCCAGGGGCTGAAAGCGATAGTCGGTGGTTGTCTCACGAGGGCTGACCGCTTGGCTGTGCACATACCACTGGAAGGGGACATCCACCTGGTCGCCGGCGAATATCGCCTCGATGGATTGGCGCGCGGCGCGCTCAAAAGGAAATTTCTGGCCTGGCAGATACGGGAAAGCCGTCCATTCCTTGCCAACTTCCTGTGCGTATGCGCTGGCACCCACGGCGAGACCCGGAAGGGCCAACGACAGTGCCAGCAGCCATTCGGCTTTGATTCGCTTGAACATCCCTGTTCTCCACTCCTGGGCGGGGGTCGCACCGGAGGAGGAACACCCACACGCCAGCATCGCCATGGCGCGCTGTACGTCGGACCGTCCCTGTTCCGGTAACGCGGCTGGGCCGCATGGGCGAAGTTATCTCCGAAATAACCGGCACGTTCAAGGCATGAACTGTGCTGTCGGTCGAATTTCGGATTATTCCTAAACGACACGAGCCACCCGATCACCGGCCAGAGGCGAAGCCTGCGGGCCTATCGCGCTGCGGTCACAACGCCAACCCCACCCCACAGCCGCCCCGCGCACGGCACTCCCGCAGCGCACACTCCTCTGCGGCTTCCGAATCGTCCAGCGCGCTCAGGTCGAAGGTCTGTTCGTCTTCGCCCAGCACGTACATCACCGGGTAATCCCAGACGTCATCACGACGGCTGCCCTGCACGAACAGGCGCCCGCGTGCATCTGGTCCCTGCAGGCCGACGATCAGGCCAACGTTGCGCTGGCCGTCGATTGCGGTCTGCATGCTGCCCACCGGCATCGCGTCGGCCTGCAGCGGTTCGCCGAAGGCCTGCACCAGTTCAATGCTGCACCCAGCGCGGCGCATGGCCTCGCGCATGGGTGCGCTGTCGCGCGCGGCATCGCTCCAGCGCAGCAGGCTCCACCCGGTAGCGCCGCCCAGGGTGGCCAGCAGCAGCACCACGGCCAGCGGCATGGCCCAGCGCCAGTGGCGCCGCCACCAGCCGGTGGCGGGGGCGGCATGTGCGGGAACGGGCGGTGGCAGCGGCATCGGCGGGCTCCTTCCCAGTCGCGATCAGGGCTTCAGGCAGCGCTCCAGGAAGGCTTCGGCCACGCGGTAGCGGTGCAGCGCGTCGGCGCCGGACAGGCCGTGCTTGGCGCCCGGGTAGGTCATCAGTTCGAACGGCTGGCCACGCTTCTGCAGCGCGCTCATCAGGCTGGTGGAATTGGTGAACAGCACGTTGTCGTCGGCCATGCCGTGGATCAGCAGCAGCGGCGAGCGCAGGCCGTCGATATGGGTGAGCACGCGCGCTTCGCGGTAGCCGGCGTCGTTGCGCTTGGGCAAGTCCATGTAGCGTTCGGTGTAGTGGCTGTCGTACAGGCCCCAGTCGGTGACCGGTGCGCCGGCCACGCCGCAGGCATAGCTGTCCGACGCCTTGGCCAGCAGCATCAGGGTCATGTAGCCGCCGTTGGACCAGCCCTGCACGCCAATGCGCGCCGGGTCCACCCAGGGCTGCTGCTTCAGCCAGGCCACGCCGCGCAGCTGGTCGGCCACTTCCACCGTGCCCTGCTTGCCGTACAGCGCGCCGCCGAAATCACGGCCGCGACGCGGGGTACCGCGGTTGTCCAGCGAAAACACCACGTAACCCTGCTGGGCCAAGTACTGGTTGAACAGATGGTCGCCACGGCCGGGCCAGCTGTCGGTGACGGTCTGGCTGGCCGGGCCGCCATACACGTACACCGCCACCGGGTAGCGCTTGGACGGGTCGAAGCCGGTCGGCTTGATGATGCTGTAGTTCAGCGCGGTCTTGCCGTCGGCGGCGGTGAGCGTGCCGAACTCGATCGGCCGCTGCGCATCGCGGTAGCGCGCGTAGGGGTGCTTGGGGTCGGCCAGATCGTTCTGCAGCAGGGTGGCGATCTTCTCGCCATTGGCGCGGTACAGCTCGATCTGCGGCGGGGTGTTGCTGTTGGACCAGGTGTCCACGTACACGCTGGCGTTGCGGGCGAAGCTGGCGCTGTGCATGCCCGGGGCCTGCGACAGACGCTGCGGCGCGCCACCCTGCAGCGACACGGCGTAGATCTGGCTTTCGCGTGCCGAGTCGATGCCGGCGCGGAAATAGACCTTGCCCGCCGCTTCGTCCACGGCCAGCAGTTCGTCCACCGGCCAGTTGCCGTGGGTGAGTGCGGTGGTCTTGCCGTCGTTGCCAATGCGGTACAGGTGCTGGAAACCGCTGCGTTCGGACGACCACAGCAGGCTGCCGTCCTGCAGGAAGCGCAGGCTGTTGTGCAGCGGCACCCAGGTCGGGCTGGTTTCATGGGCCAGCGTGCGCGTGCCCTTGCCGGCCAGGTCCACTTCCACCAGGTCCAGCTGCTTCTGGTCGCGCGACTGGCGCTGGTAGGTCAGGCGCTGGCCATCGCGCCAATCCACGCGCGCCAGGTAGATGTCCTGTTCCTTGCCCAGGTCGATCCAGCGCGGCGCGGCAGCGGCGGCCGGCGCGATCACACCCAGTTTCACGGTCACGTTGGCATCGCCGGCGGCCGGGTAGCGCTGCTCGATCACATCGGTGCGGTCGGCGTAGACCTCGTAGCGCTTCTGCACCGGCACCGGGCTTTCATCGATGCGGGCGAAGGCGATGGCCGAATCATCCGGCGCCCACCAGTAGCCGGTATGGCGGTCCATTTCCTCGTCGGCCACGAATTCGGCCACGCCATTGCCGATGGTCGCGCTGCCATCGTGGGTGAGCTGCACGGCCTTGCCGCTGGCCAGCTCGATCACCCACAGGTTGCGGCCGCGGATGAAGCTGACGAAACCGCCCTTGGGCGACAGCTTGGCGTCGGTGGCGAAGCCTTCGCCGTGGGTGAGCTGGCGCACGGCCGCGGCACCCTGCTGCTTCAGGTCGTACAGATACAGTTCGCCGCCCAGCGGGAACAGCAGGCGCTGCGCGTCCGGTGCCCACTGGTAATCGACGATGCCGGTCATGGCGGCGATGCGCTGGCGCTCGCGGCGCGCCTTTTCTTCATCGCTCAGGGTTTCGGTGCCGGGCAGCACCACCTTCGAATCCACCAGCAGGCGGGTCTGGCCGCTGCCGATGTCGTAGCTCCACAGGTCCAGCTGGTTGCGGTCGGTGTCCTTGCCACGCAGGAAGGTGACGCGCGAGCCGTCCGGGGCCACCTTGGGCTTCATCAGCGTGGGGCCGGACAGCGGCAGCGGGCCGGTGATGGCTTCCAGGGTGAGTTTTTCGGCGTGGGCAACAGTGCTGGTGGCGATCATGAGGGCAAGCGAGGCGAACAGGTGGCGCATGGGACATCCCGGGCAACGTCAGTGTCCATCCTAACCAAGCCGGTGCGCGAAGGCAGCATGACCTTCTGCCCATGGCCAGCGGGGGGCAGAGCCCTTTGCGGCGCAAAGGGATCTGACCCCGGTTTCGCCAAGCGTCAGCGCTGGCCGAACAGCTGCTTGCGCTCTTCGTCGCTCAGCGGCTTGCCGGCGTTGGGGTTCACCTTGTCGCGCAGGGCGTAGGCGCGCTGGGTGGCCGGGCGTGCGGCGATGGCTTCGTGCCAGCGCTTCAGGTTCGGGAACGCGGCAAAGTCGACCGGAATCTTGTCGTAGGCGCCGATCCACGGGTAGCTGGCCATGTCGGCAATGCTGTACTCGGCACCGCCCAGGTAGGCGTGCTCGGCCAGGCGCTTGTCCATCACCCCGTGCAGGCGGCGCACTTCGTTGTCGTAGCGCTCGATGGCATAGCCGATCTTTTCCGGCGCATACACGTTGAAATGGCCCATCTGCCCGCTCATCGGGCCCAGCCCGGCCATCTGCCAGAACAGCCATTCCAGGGTGGCGATGCGCCCACGCGGGTTGGTGGGCAGGAACTGGCCGGTCTTTTCGGCCAGGTACAGCAGGATCGCGCCGGATTCGAACACGCTCTGCGCGGCGCCGCCGTCGGCCGGGGCATGGTCGACGATGGCCGGCATCTTGTTGTTGGGCGAAATGGCCAGGAAATCCGGCTTGAACTGGTCGCCGGCGCCGATGTTGACCGGGTGCACGCGGTAATCCAGTCCGGTTTCTTCCAGCAGCAGGGTCACTTTGTGGCCGTTCGGGGTGGGCCAGTAATACAGGTCGATCATGGCGTCGGCTCGGCGTCGTTCAGGAAAGTGCCAGTCTAGTGCCTTGGTTGGCTTGGCACCGTCATGGTGGGCCGGTAACCTCGCCGCTTCCCCGCAACGCACTGTCCTGCATGAGCCCCCAACGCCCCCTGTCCCCGCTGTCCTCGCTGATCTTCGCCTCGCGCTGGCTGCAGCTGCCGCTGTACCTGGGCCTGATCGTGGCGCAGTGCGTCTACGTGTTCCTGTTCGGCAAGGAGCTGTGGCACCTGATTTCCCACTCGGCCTCGATGGGCGAGCAGCAGATCATGCTGATCGTGCTGGGCCTGATCGACGTGGTGATGATTTCCAACCTGCTGGTGATGGTGATCGTGGGTGGCTATGAAACCTTCGTGTCGCGCCTGCGCCTGGAAGGCCACCCGGACCAGCCGGAATGGCTGAGCCACGTGAACGCCAGCGTGCTGAAGGTGAAGCTGGCGATGGCGATCATCGGCATCTCCTCCATCCACCTGCTGAAGACCTTCATCGCCACCGGCGCGCTGGGCGGCATTCCGCTGTGCACCCCGGAACAGATGGCCGTGGCCGCCGCCAACATCGGTGCGGCCCGCTGCGCCATGCTGACCGCCGATGGCGTGCTGTGGCAGACCATCATCCACTGCGTGTTCATCCTGTCGGCCATCGGCATTGCCTGGACCGACAAGCTGATGTCCAACGGCCATGAGAAGGCCGAGGGCCACGGCAAGGGCGGCGCGCACTGAGCCCTGCGGGCCGGCAGCCGCCCCGTGCTGCTGCCGGCCACGGCCACTGCCCTTGTACGCAATGGCGGCGGGGATGCTAGATTGCACCCTCGCCGCAGTCGGCGCCGGCGTCGGGAAACGCCGGCGGCCACGCCCGGATCCCGATCCCGGCGCTGCAGCCACACGCACTACGTAACGTCGTCTTCTAAAGGGGAGCAGGATGTCGCACGTCTCTACGATCGCTGCCGCGCGCCGGTGGATGCCGGTTGCCCTGGTGCTGGCCCTGGCGGCCTGCTCGGGCAAGGAAGAAACACCCGCCGCTGCCGCACCCGGGGCCGCCGCGCCCGCCGCAACGGCCCCGGCCGATGCCGCCGCACCGGCGGTCGCCGCCAAGGTGCAGTCGATGGGCACCGAACAACTGCGCGAGGCCGCCAGCCAGGCCCTGCGCGAGAACCGCATGTACGCGCCGGCCGGCGACAACGCCATCGAGTACTACCTGGCCCTGCGTGACAAGACCCCGGACGACGCCTCGGTGAAGAGCGCGCTGACCGACCTGCTGCCGTACACGCTTATTGCCGCCGAACAGCACCTGGGCCGCGAGGACTTCAGCGAAGCCCAGCGCCTGGTCGCGCTGATCGAGAAGGTGGACCCGTCCGCCCCGGCCCTGCCGCGCCTGAAGGAAGGCATGACCAAGGGCGTGCAGGTGGCTGCCAAGCGCACCGAAGACGAGACCGCCAAGGTCAAGAAGGACGCCGAAGACCGCGCCAAGCAGCTGGTGGAACAGCAGCGCCTGGCCGACCAGCGGGTGAAGGAAGCCGAGGCCGCCAAGCAGATTGCCGCCCAGCAGGACGCGGCCCGCCGCGACAGCGAGCGCCAGGATGCCGAACGCCAGGCCGCCGCACGCCGCGAGGCCGAGCAGAAGCAGCAGCAGGCGGCCGCCCAGGCCGCGACGGCCGCACGCCAGGCCGCTGCCACCGCGGCACCGAGCCTGCGCCCGGTCAGCACGCCGGCGCCGCGCTATCCGTCTGAGGCGCTGCGCTCGGGTACGTCCGGCGAAGTGCTGGTGGAGATCACCGTGGGCACCGACGGTTCGGTGACCAATGCACGCGTGCTGCGCGCCACACCGTCGCGCGTGTTCGACCGCGAGGCACTGAACGCGGTGAAGCGCTGGCGCTTCGAGCCGGTGGGGGCACCGGTCACCACCCGCCGCACGCTGGTGTTCGCGCCGGGCGGTTG
Organism: Stenotrophomonas sp. ZAC14D2_NAIMI4_6; assembly: GCF_003086875.1. Classification (NCBI taxonomy): domain Bacteria; kingdom Pseudomonadati; phylum Pseudomonadota; class Gammaproteobacteria; order Lysobacterales; family Lysobacteraceae; genus Stenotrophomonas; species Stenotrophomonas sp. ZAC14D2_NAIMI4_6. Next base: position 4,227,403 of record NZ_CP025996.1, read on the forward strand.
ATCCACCCGCCACGACTGCGAACTGCCTGCAGGGCCCGGAGCGATCCGGGCCCTGTTGCGTTGTGGGTATTGGGCCCTGTGCGGGGAACCTGTCGCGTCTGGCTGCGAGGGGGCTGCCGCCGACACGCTGCGGGCCTTGCTGGCGTGTTGCCCGCTCGCGCCGCCGTTGCGGGCCGTGCAGGCTGGGGGATTCCCTGCGCCAGGCACGCGCGATGCACCATCCGCCACTGTCCCCCTACCCGCCCTGCCTGGTGCGGCAGCGCGCGCGCCACCCGGCCACCTTGTTCGTCGACGACGACGATCGTCGCCAGCTGCTGGCCCTGCTGCACAGCGCGCTGCTGAAGCACGGGCTGCTGCTGCATGCCTACGTGGTGATGGATGACCATCTGCATCTGCTGGCTACACCGCGCACAGGCGATGGGGTGGTGCGTGCGCTGCGCGCGTGCTGCGCCGCCTACAGCCGGGCCTTCAGCCAACGGCATGGGCGCCCCGCGCCGCAGTGGCAGACCGGGCTGCAGTGCCTGCCCGTGCAGGACCCGGCGTATCTGCTGGGGGCGCACCGCCATGTGGAACGGGGACCGGTGCATGCGCGTGTGGTGGAACACCCCGAACAGCACGCCTGGTCCAGCATCCACGGCAACCTCGGGCTGCGCGAAGATGCGCTGCTGACAGCGCACCCGCAGTACCTGGCGCTGGGCGCAGATGCGCAGGAGCGTGCCCTGCGCTACGCCGCCTTCCTGTGCGATGGCACCGCGCATGCCGATGCCATCGCGATCGAGGCTCTGGCACGGCGACCGCCTGCCCTCGGGGTGGCGGTCACCCTGCGCGCGCCCCGGCTCAGCCGGAAATAGCCAGGCGCTCGTTGTGGTAGCGGCGCACGGCAGCGAACCACAGCACCGCGGCCAGGCCCAGGCTGGCACCCAGATAGATGCCCCACACCGTCGGCGAGATCGCTTCGTGGCGGATCACCTTCAACAGCATCTGGTTCTGCGACAGGAACGGCACCGCGTACTGCCACAGCTCGCTCTTCACCGGGTAGGCCATCAGCGCGTAGCCCGGCAGCATGGGCAGCAGCACCAGCCAGGTCATGTGGCTCTGCGCTTCCTTCATGCTCTTGGCGGCCGCCGACAGGTAGGTCAGCAGCGAGGTGCCGATCAGCAGCATGGGCAGCATGACCAGCAGCATCTGCAGCATGGACACGATGTTCATGTTCAACTGCCGGCCGACATTGCCGGGGGCGATCTGCGCGCTCAGTTTGAATGCCACCAGCGTGAGCAGCAGCGAGGCAAAGCCAACCACGCAGGCCGCGGCGATCTTGCCGCTGACAATCGCACTGCGCGAACCCGGCGTGGCCAGCAGCGGCTCCAGCGACTGCCGCTCACGCTCGCCGGCGGTGGAATCCATCACCAGGTAGGCGCCACCAATGAACGAGGTGAGCGTGAGCAGCACCGGCAGCAGCATGGACAGCATCATGCCGCGCTTGGCTTCGGCGCTGGCCATGTCCTGCTGGGCCACATCCAGCGGGCGTGCCACCTGCGCATCCACGCCACGTGCCATCAACCGCAGTGCCCCCACCTGGCCGTTGTAGGTGGCCAGCGCCGCCTGCAACCGCGCACTGGGCACTTCGGCGGCACGCCGGGTGCTGTCACGGATCACTTCCACCAGCGCCGGCTTGCCGTCGGCCCAGTCCTTGCCGAAATCGGCACTGATGCGCAGGGCAACATCGATGTCCTGCGAACGGATGGCCTCGGCCAGATCGGCCGGTGCGGTGGTGGCATTCAGGCCCTGTGCGGCCAGGAAGCGCACCAGGTTGGGCGCGTGTTCGGCGCCGATGGTGGGAATCTGCAGCGGCTGTTCAATCTGCGTGCGCACCCGGCTTTCCGACAGCTTGCCCATGCCCAGGATCAGCAGCGGGTACAGCAGCGGCCCGAACAGCAGGGTCAGCGCCAGCGTGCGGCGGTCACGCGACAGATCGCGCAGTTCCTTGCGCATCACCGTCATCAGGGTCGACATCATGCTCATGCGTGCAGGCCCTCTTCGCTGCCGATCAGTTTCACGAACGCATCTTCCAGATTGGTTTCGCCCGCCTGTGCACGCAGTTCATCGCTGCTGCCGGCGGCCATCACGGTGCCCTTGGCGATGATGACGATGTGGTCACACAGCGCGCCCACTTCCTGCATGATGTGGCTGGACAGGATCACGCAGCGCCCTTCTTCGCGCAGGCCCAGCAGGAACCGGCGCAGTGCGCGGGTGGTCATCACGTCCAGGCCGTTGGTGGGTTCGTCCAGGATGACGTTGCGCGGGTCGTGCACCAGCGCACGCGCGATGGCGGTCTTGGTCCGCTGGCCCTGCGAGAAGCCATCGGTCTGCCGGTCCAGGATGTCGCCCATGTCCAGCGCATGCGACAGCACCTCGGTGCGTTCGCGGATCTGCTGCGCCGACAGGCCGTGCAGTTCGCCGAAGTAGGCGATGTTCTCGCGCGCGGTCAGCCGCTTGTAGACGCCACGGGCGTCGGGCAGTACGCCCAGGTGGCGGCGCACTTCCACCGGATCGCGCGCCGCGTCGATGCCATCGACGGTGATGCTGCCCTGGTCGGGGGTCATCAGCGTGTACAGCATGCGCATGGTGGTGGTCTTGCCGGCGCCGTTGGGGCCCAGCAGGCCGGTGATGCGGCCATCAGCAGCAGTGAAGCCGACGTTGGCCACGGCCTGGATGCGGCCGGTGCGGGTGTCGAAACCCTTGTGCAGGTTCTCGGCGACGATCATGGGGCCCATCCGTTGAACGAGGTGAATGCCGGCACGTAGCTCAGCGTGTCCAGGCAGCTGGCATCCAGTGCCTTGGCGTCGGTGGTGTCGATGAACTGGCCGAGCAGGCGCGGCATGCAGCCGGCGCTGAGCGTGCCGTGGCCCTGGCCGCGGGCGACCAGGGCGCGCCCGTTGGGCAGGCCCTTGACCACCTGGTCGGCGTAACGCGGTGGGGTGACCGGGTCCAGCTCGCCGGACAGCAGCAGCACCGGAAGGTCGCCCTTCAGCGCGGCGGTGGTCGCTGCCGGTGCCGGCTGGTGCGGCCACACCGGGCAGGCGGCGAAGAACGCGCGTGCCGCCTCGGCACCGAACAGGGCGTCATCGCTTTCCGGCGGCGCCTGGAAGCGCGGCGCGTCTTCGCTGCAGATGACCGACCACTGCATGCCACGGTTGATCTGGAAATCCATGCTGCGGGTGGCACCGCGTACCAGCGAGGCCAGCGGCGCGTAACGGCCCTGCGCCGCTTCATCCAGCACCAGCGGCAGCAGCGATGAATATTCCGGCACGTAGGAGAAAGCGAACGCCAGGCCGACCACGCTGTCCGGCGACAACACGTCCTGGCGCGGCGCATTGGTGCCGGGGTCGCGGTAATCCACGGTGACCGGCGCACGGCGCAGGGTGTCGGCCACGCTGCGCAGCTGTTCGCGGGTATCCACCGGGAAGCGCTTGCTGCAGGCGGCATCCTTGCGGCACTGCGCCGACTGCAGGGTGATGGCGTTGTCGAAGGTCTTGGCGAACTCGCCGCCGACCACCAGGTCGTTGGGTACCACGCCGTCAATGACGATGCTGCGGGTGTGCTGCGGGTAGGCCATGGCATAGCGCTGGGCCACGCGCGTGCCATACGAGCCGCCCACCAGGTTCAGCTTTTCCGCGCCCAGCGCCTGGCGCACGGCGTCCAGATCGGCAATGGCTTCGGTGGTGGTGTAGAAGCGCGGGTCGGCACGGCCCTTCAGCGAGGCCAGGCACTGCGTGGCAAAGTCGCGCATCACCGCTTCGGTGGGCGCAGCGTCTTCGTCCAGCTGCAGTTCCTTGCCATCGGCACCCAGGCAGCTGAGCGGGTTGGAGCCGCCGGTGCCGCGCTGGTCGATCAGGAAGATGTCGCGCTGCTTGCGCACCTGGCGCAGGGCGGTATCGACAATGACGGCCACTTCGCTGGCGGCCTGGCCCGGCCCACCGGCCAGGAAGAACACCGGGTCCGGCGCACCGGCACCGCTGTTGCCCGCTTCCAGCAGGGCAATGCGCAGGTCGATGCTGCGGCCGGCCGGGTTGGCGCGGTCCTCGGGCACCTTGAAGGTGGCGCACTGCGCTTCCACGTTGGCGCTGGCGCCCACGGTGGACAGCGTGCAGGGACGGAAATCGATCTGGCCGTAGCGACGGCTGGGACTGTCGCCACCATCGGCGGTGCCGGCGGAAGGCGGCGCGCTGCAGCCGGCGGCAAGCAGGCTGGCCAGTACCCCGGCCAGTACAAGTGGGTGCTTTTGCATCGTGCGTGTTTCCCCTGGAGGACGTTCCTGTCGACCACGACGCGCGGTCGCGGCGGATGTGACCAACTGCAGGGGACAACTTACACGGGCACGCTGCTGGCGGCGATGGGCGCCGGTCGAAAAACCGGGCGCCCTCCAGCAGCCTTACTTGCTGCTGACGTACTTCTCGCGCCGCACCTGCGGGTTGCCCAGGCCGGCCGCCTTCAGCGCCTCGGCGCAGGCATCGACCATGTCCGGGTTGCCGCACAGGTAGGCGATGTCGGTGACCGGGTCCGGCTGGATGCCGGCCAGGGCCTGCTGCACGTAGCCGTGGTGCACGTCCGGGTGCGGCTCGGCCGGCAGTTCGCGCGACAGGCACGGCACATAGCGGAAGTTCGGGTGCTTTTCGGCGAAGCTGTAGAAATCATCGCTGTACAGCAGTTCGCCGGGGCTGCGTGCGCCCTGCAGCAGCACCACCTGCACGCCGCGCTCGGCCATGGCCGTAGCCAGCAGTGGCAGCATCGACCGGTACGGGGTGACGCCGGTGCCGGTGGCGATCAGCAGGTAGCGGGCATTGTGGTCGCCGGGCTGCAGGCAGAAGCGGCCGTAGGGGCCGGACGCGCTGACCTGGCCGCCGATGTCCAGGGCCTCGAACAGCGCCGTGGCGGCGCCGCCGGGCACGAAGCTGACGGCGATGTCGACCGCTTCGCCGGGGCCCAGGGCGTGGTCATGGATGGTTGCCAGCGAGTAGCTGCGCTTGGTTTCGGTGCCGTCGGCGTAGGCGAAATGGACCTGGATGAACTGGCCGGGCTGGAAATCCAGCGGCTGGCCGTCATCACGCACGAACTGGTAGTGGCCGATGGTCGGCGCCAGCATGCGGCGGCCGACCAGCTTGATGGGGAATTGGACAGGCACGACTTTTCGGGACAGTGTGTAGCCGGGGCAAGCCCTCGGGGTCTTCTATAATAGACCCTCCCCGCCCCTCTCCTGCGCCAGCCCATGGGCGCGAAGGCTGCAAGCTTGGCTTCCCTGAACGAAACGGCGCCCGCCCTGCGCGTGCGCGACCTGCGCAAGACCTACGACAACGGCACCCAGGCCCTGAAGGGGGTCTCGCTGGAGGTCGCCCCGGGCGACTTCTTCGCCCTGCTGGGCCCCAACGGCGCCGGCAAATCGACCCTGATCGGCATCATCAGCTCCCTGGTCAACCTGAGCCAGGGCAAGGTGGAAGTGTTCGGCAGCGACCTGGTGCAGCACCGCAGCGCCACCATGCGCCTGATCGGGCTGGTGCCGCAGGAAATCAACTTCAACCTGTTCGAGAAGCCCTTCGACATCCTGGTGAACTACGCCGGTTTCTACGGCGTGGCCCGCGAGGAAGCCGAGCAGCGCGCCGAAGAAGAGCTGAAGCGTGCCCACCTGTGGGAAAAGGCGCAGGTGATGAGCCGCACCCTGTCCGGCGGCATGAAGCGCCGGCTGATGATCGCCCGCGCGATGATGACCCGGCCGCGCCTGCTGATCCTGGACGAACCCACCGCCGGCGTGGACATCGAGATCCGCCGCGACATGTGGCGGGTGCTGAAGGAGATCAATGCCGCCGGCACCACGATCATCCTCACCACCCATTACCTGGAAGAGGCCGAGTACCTGTGCCGCAACCTGGCCATCATCAACCACGGCCAGATCGTGGAGCAGGGGCCGATGCGGACCCTGCTGGCCAAGCTTGATGTGGAAGGCTTCCTGCTGGACATCGACGGTGACCTGCCGGCGCAGCTGCCGGTGATCGAGGGCGCGACCCTGACCGCACCCGATGCGCACACGCTGGACATCGACATGCCGCGCGCCATGGACCTCAACCGCGTGTTCGCCACGCTGAACGAGGCCGGCATCCGCGTACGTTCGATGCGCACCAAGAGCAACCGCCTGGAGGAGCTGTTCGTGCGCCTCACCGGCAACCAGGAGACGTCTGCATGAGCACCACCGAGCTGACCGACGGCCAGCGCAACCGCATCGCGCTGATGACCATCGTGCGCCGGGAAGTCGCGCGCATCCTGCGCATCTGGGGCCAGACCCTGGTGCCGCCGGCGATCACCATGACCCTGTACTTCCTCATCTTCGGCCGCCTGATCGGCTCGCGGGTGGGCGACATGGGCGAATACAGCTACATGGAGTTCATCGTGCCGGGCCTGGTGATGATGAGCGTGATCCAGAACAGCTACGGCAACATCAGTTCCTCGTTCTTCGGCGCCAAGTTCGGCCGCCACGTGGAAGAGCTGCTGGTCAGCCCGATGCCGAACTGGGTGATCCTGTGGGGCTACGTGGCCGGTGCGGTGCTGCGCGGCCTGATGGTTGGCGTGATCGTGCTGATCATCGCCATGTTCTTCACCCCGGTGCGCATTCCGCACCCGCTGGTGACGCTGAGCACGGTGATCCTGGGCGCGACGATCTTCTCGCTGGCCGGCTTCATCAACGCGGTGTACGCCAAGAAGTTCGATGACGTGGCGATCGTGCCGACCTTCATCCTGACCCCGCTGACCTACCTGGGTGGCGTGTTCTATTCGGTGAAGCTGCTGCCGACCTGGGCCGAAGCGGCCACCCATGCCAACCCGATCTTCTACATGGTCAACGCGTTCCGCTACGGCCTGCTGGGCAGCAGCGACGTGCCGGTGTGGGTGGCCTATGCCCTGATGATCGGTTTCGTGGTGGTGCTGACCGCACTTGCGCTGTGGCTGCTGCGCCGCGGCGTGGGCATGCGCAGCTGAGGTAATCCCCCCCCCCTGCGTGGGGGGACCGGTTCCGGAGGCGCCAGGGCACTTGCCTGGCGCCCGGTTCGGTCGTCTAATCGGTGCGCTTCACCAGACCGACCAGCGGGCCCCCGGGCCGGCTGGTTTTTCATATGTCATGGACGCACCAGGGGACCCAACCAGATGTTCACCCGTCGTACTGCCGGCCCTGCCCGGCTCGTCGCTGCATCGCTGTTCCTGCTCGTTCTGGCCGGCTGCGCTTCCCGGCCCATTCCGTTGAACTACGCCCCCAGTTCGGTGCTGAGCGCCGAAGGCCGGGTGGATGTGACCGCGTTCGAGTACCTGCCGGCCAAGGGCGGGGAGATCAAGCCCAACCAGGTGCGCAACACCGCCATGGGCAACATCCTGTTCGAGAAGAACGTGGATGCGATCATGCGCGATGCGGTGTTTTCCGAGCTGCGCCTGGTCGGCATCAAGATGGACAAGGAAGGCAACGTCCTGAGCGGCAAGGTGGAAGAGTTCCTGATCGACGATCTGGGCTACAGCGTGGACTGGACCCTGCGCGTGCGCTACGTGGTGACCGACCCGCAGGGCCAGGTGGTCTACGACCAGGTGAAGAACGTGCAGCGCAACACGTCCAAGTTCGTGAACATCTTTGGTTCGTTGAACGAGACCATCAAGCTCAACATCGAACAGACCATCAAGGATCCGGCCTTCATCACCGCGATCAATTGAACCGTGGCGGGTCATCCATGCCCTGCGTGGATACCGTCTGCTGAAGAGCCGGGCGCATGCCCGGCTTTTCTTTCTGCTGCTGCGCCGCGCGTGGCAGTGGTCAACACCGTCAGCGCGAACGTCTTCCCGCCCCTTGTTCTGATCCGCCACCAGCTGCACCGCCACGGACTGCGATCTCCGGCACAATCTGCAGGTGACCCCACAACTGCGGTGAAGGTGTGATGCGTATCCTGATTCTTGGTGCCGGCGGCACCGGCGGTTACTTCGGCGGCCGCCTGGCCCAGTCCGGGGTGGATGTGACCTTCCTGGTGCGCCCCGCGCGCGCCGCCCAGCTCGACCGCGACGGGCTGGTGATCCAGAGCCCGCTGGGCGATGCGCGCTTCCCGGTGCAGCATGTCACCGCCGATGCCCTGCCCGCGCTGGCCGCCGCGCAGCCGTTCGACCTGGTGATGCTGAGCTGCAAGGCCTACGACCTGGACAGTTCGATTGACGCGATCGCCCCGGCCGTGGGCCCGGCGACCACCGTGCTGCCGATCCTCAATGGACTGCACCACTACGCCGCGCTGGATGCACGCTTCGGCCGCGAGGCGGTACTGGGTGGGCTGTGCTTCATCAGCGCCACCAAGGCCGCCGACGGCGCGGTGCTGCACCTGGGCCGGCCGGCCAAGCTGACCTTCGGCGAGCGTGATGGCGGCGCCCTGTCGCCGCGCGTGCAGGCCTTCGCTGCCGCCTGCGTACAGGCCGGCGTGGACCACCTGGCCAGCGGCCAGATTGGCCAGGAGCAGTGGATCAAGTACACCTTCCTGACCGCGCTGGCCGCCGCAACCTGCCTGCTGCGCGCGGACATCGGCACCATCGTGGCCACCGACGATGGCCAGGCCATCGTGCGCGGCCTGTACGACGAATGCCTGGCCGTGGCCGAGGCCGCCGGCGAACCGATTCCCGACGATGCACAGGACGTTGCCCGCAGCACCCTGACCCAGGCCGGTTCGGCGCTGAAGGCCTCGATGCTGCGCGATCTGGAGGCCGGCCAGCAGGTCGAGGCCGCGCAGATCGTGGGCGACATGCTGGCCCGTGCACGCACCGCCGGCCAGGAAGCCTTGCTGCTGCAGGTGGCCTACAGCAGCCTGCAGGCCTACCAGGCACAGCGCGCGGCGTGAACACGGCGCTGCCCGCACCGGTGCTGATCCTGGGCCTGGGCTGGAGCGGCCGCGTGCTTGCCGCCCGCCTGCAGGCGTTGGGGGTGCCAGTGGCAGGCACGGTGCGTGACCCCACCGCCGCGCCCGCTGACGGACTGCAGCGGTTCGCACTGCATGCCGATGCGGCGCCGCCAGCGGCCCTGCTGGAGGCCGTTTCGCAGGCGCAGGCCGTGCTGTGCAGCGTGCCGCCCGATGCCGACGGAGATCCGGCGCTGCGCGTGCTGCAGCCGGCGTTGCTGGCCAGCCCGGCGCTGCGCTGGGTAGGCTATCTGTCGTCCACCTCGGTGTATGCCGACCGCGACGGTGGCTGGGTGGATGCACACAGCGTGGCCGACAGCACCGAGGCGGCGGGTGTGCAGCGTCTGCGTGCGGAAGCGCAATGGCAGGCGCTGGCGAGGGAGCGCGGCATCGATTCGGCGGTGTTCCGCCTGCCGGGCCTGTATGGCCCTGGCCGCAATGCGCTGCTGCAGTTGGCGCAGGGCCGCGCCCGCCACGTGCTGCGGCCCGGGCTGGTGTTCAACCGGCTGCACGTGGAGGATCTGGCCGCGGTGGTCATCGCGGCGATGCGACGGCCCACGCCGGGGGGGTTGTACCTGCCCGCCGATGACGAACCGGCGCCACCGCAGGACGTGCTGGCGTATGCCGCGCAGCTGGGGGGCTTCACCCTGCCCCCGGCAGTGGCCTGGGACGACCCGGCGGTGAGCCCGACGCTGCGCCGCTTCTATGCCAGCAACAAGCGCATCGACAGCCGTGGCACGCGCGAAGCGCTGGGGTGGGCGCCGCGGTTTGCGACGTATAGCGAGGGGCTGGAAGATCTGGCCGCTGCGCTCGCCGGGCATGGCCCGGCGCTACCTGCTGCCGGCGTTGATTGATCCGGGCGCTCGTGGATTGCCCGCACCGCCGGGCGATGACGGATGACGGATGACGGATGACGGATGGCCGGATGGCCGGATGGCCGGATGGCCGGATGGCCGGCATCGTAGAGTCGAGCTTGCTCGACTGCTTCTGCCAACAGCAGTCGAGCAAGCTCGACTCTACGGCGCAAGGTCGGCTCGTTCGACATCGCGGCGCAATGTCGGTTCGTTCGACATCACGGCGTATGATCGATGCGTTCGACATCACGGCGTAACGTCGGTCCGTTCGACATCGCGACGCGTGGCGTTTCGCCACGCCGCCCACGCGCTCAACCCGCGTCGGGCAACCGGAAGAACGTGCGCGTGGCTGCGGTGGCGTTGGCTGCGGTCACCGCCACGTCTTCGCCACGGTCGCGAGCCAGCTCTTCCACGATGTGCGACAGGAACATCGGTTCGTTGCGGCGGTCCTTCGGCATCGGCTTCAGGGTGCGCGGCAGCAGGTACGGCGCGTCGGTCTCGATCATCAGGCGGTTGGCCGGAATGTTCTTCACCAGTTCGCGCAGGTGTGCGCCGCGGCGTTCGTCGCACAACCAGCCGGTGATGCCGATGTACCAATCCTGGTCCAGGTAATCGAACAGTTCGTCACGCTCGCCGGTGAAGCAGTGCACCACTGCCGGGCCCAGGCGGCCGTCGAAGTTCTTCATCTGCGCCATGAAATCGGCGTGCGCGTCGCGCTGGTGCAGGAACAACGGCTTCCCATTGTCGGCCGCCAGCTGCAGCTGGCGCTCGAACGCACGGTGCTGCGCCGGGCGCGGCGAGAAATCACGGAAGTAATCCAGCCCGCATTCGCCCACGGCCACCACTTCGGCATGCGCATGCAGCGCGCGCATTTCCGCATCGCATTCGTCGGTGTATTCCACCGCGTGGTGCGGGTGCACGCCGGCGGTGGCGTACAGGAAGCCCGGATGCTGCTGCGCCAGCTGCAGGGCCAGCGGCGAATGCTCGCGGCTGGCGCCGGTGATCACCATCTGCACCACCCCGGCCTGGCGTGCGCGGTCCAGTACGGCGTCGCGGTCGCGGTCGAAGGAATCGTGGGTGAGGTTGGCGCCGATATCGATCAGGTGCATGGGGGCAGCAGAGACAGGAAAACCCGCGCATTGTACCTGCGCCGCGCTGCGCCCCTTATCCTTTGCACATGAATGCCCCGCTCTTCCCGATTTCGCCGCTGCTGCCGCAGATCCAGCAGCACCTGGCCGACCACCCGCGCCTGGTGCTGGAAGCCCCGCCCGGTGCCGGCAAGACCACCCAGGTGCCGCTGGCCCTGCTGGATGCACCGTGGCTGCAGGGCCGCAGGATCATCCTGCTGGAACCGCGCCGGGTGGCCGCACGCAGCGCGGCGCTGTTCATGGCCCGGCAACTGGGCGAGGACGTGGGTGGCACGGTGGGCTACCGCATCCGCTTCGAGAACAAGGTTTCGGCGCGCACCCGCATCGAGGTGGTCACCGAGGGCATCCTGACCCGCATGCTGCAGGACGACCCGATGCTGGAGACAGTGGGCGCGATCCTGTTCGATGAATTCCACGAACGCCATCTGAGCGGCGACCTGGGGCTGGCACTGGCGCTGGACGTGCAGGCGCAGCTGCGCGAGGACCTGCGCCTGCTGGTGATGTCGGCCACCCTGGACGGTGAGCGCCTGGCGCGCTTCCTGGATGCACCACGACTGAGCAGCGAAGGCCGCAGCTACCCGGTGGCGATCAGCCACTTCCCGGCCCGGCGCGACGAGACGCTGGAACTGCAGGTGCGCCGCGCGGTGCAGCAGGCCCTGGCCGAACACCCCGGCGACGCGCTGGTGTTCCTGCCCGGCCAGCGCGAGATCGCGCGCGTACAAGCCGGCCTGCAGGACGCGCTGGACAGCAGCGTGGAGGTGCTGGCCCTGCATGGTGAACTGCCGGTGGAACAGCAGGCGCGCGTGCTGCAGGCGGCCAGCGATGGCCGACGCCGCGTGGTGCTGGCCACCAACGTGGCCGAATCGTCGGTGACCCTGCCCGGCGTGCGCGTGGTGATCGACAGTGGCCAGGCCCGCGAACCGCGCTACGACCCCAACAGCGGCTTCACCCGGCTGGACGTGGTGGCGATCGCGCAGGCCTCGGCCGACCAGCGTGCCGGCCGCGCCGGCCGCGTGGCCGAAGGCGTGGCCTGGCGGCTGTGGCCGCAGTCGCAACGGCTGGAGCCACAGCGGCGTGCGGAAATCGAACAGGTGGAACTGGCCGGGCTGGCGCTGGAGCTGGCCGCCTGGGGCAGCAGCGATCTGCGCTTCGTCGATACCCCGCCCAGCGGGCCGATGGCCGCCGCGCGCGAGCTGCTGCAACGGCTGGGCGCACTCAGCAGCAGCGGGGCGATTACCGCGCTGGGCCGACGCGTGCTGGCGCTGGGCACCCACCCGCGGCTGGCGGCGATGCTGCTGGCCGCTGCGGATGCACGCGCGCAGGCGCTGGCCGCCGATCTGGCCGCCCTGCTGGAAGCACGCGATCCGCTGCGCCAGGGCGGCGATGCGCTGGCGGCGCGCTGGCGCGCACTGGCCGCGTTCCGCAATGGCCGTGCACCGGCCGATGCCAACCGCAGCGGCCTGGCCGCGATCGATGCGGCGGCCAAGCAGTGGCGCCGACGCCTGCGATGCGATGCGCTGCCACCGGCCAGCATCGAAGCGCACGAACTGGGCGATCTGCTGGCCCATGCCTTCCCCGACCGCATCGCGTTCCAGCATCCGTCCGACCCGCTGCGCTACCTGCTGGCCAACGGCCGCAGCGCGCGCCTGCACGAGCTGAGCGACCTGCGCGGTGAACCGTGGCTGGTGGCCAGCGAATTGCGCTTCGAGGCCCGCGATGCACTGCTGCTGCGCGCCGCGCCGGTGGACGAAGGCTATCTGCGTGCCACCTGGCCGCAGCGCTTCGTGACCGAGGACACCGTGCGCTGGGACAGCGAACGGCGCGCCCTGGTGGCCCTGCGCGAGACCCGCTTCGACCGCATCGTGCTGGACAGCCGTTCGGCCGGGCGGGTGGACCCGCAGCACGCCGCGCAGGCGCTGACCGATGCCGTGGCCGAACTGGGACTGCAGGCATTGCCGTGGACCGAGGGCCTGCGCCAGTGGCAGGCGCGGGTGGAGTCGCTGCGCCGCTGGATGCCCGACCTGGGCCTGCCCGACTGCAGTGATGCGGCCCTGCTGGCCGGCCGCGCGCAGTGGCTGCAACCGGCCTTTGCCGGCAAGACGCGGCTGGATGCGCTGGACGAGAGCAGTTTCGGCGAAGCGCTGAAATCGCCGCTGGAGTGGGCGCAACGGCAACTGGTGGAACGCCATGCGCCCACCCGCATCAGCGTGCCTTCGGGACTGGAGCGGGCGATCACCTATGGCCTGGACAGTGAAACCGGCGAGCCGCAGCCGCCGGTGCTGGCGGTGAAGCTGCAGGAGCTGTTCGGCCTGGCCGACACCCCGCGCATTGCCGATGGCCGGGTGCCGCTGACCCTGCACCTGCTGTCGCCCGGCGGCCGGCCGCTGCAGGTCACCCAGGACCTGCGCAACTTCTGGGAAAACACCTATGCCGAGGTGAAGAAGGAAATGAAGGGGCGCTACCCGCGCCACCCCTGGCCGGATGACCCGTGGACGGCCACCGCGACCCACCGCGCCAAACCGCGCGGCACCTGAGTGATGGGGGTCGGATCCCTTTGCAAAGCAAAGGGCTGTGACCCTCTGGGCGCGCAGCGGGGTCAGAGCCCTTTCCCACGGGAAAGGGATCCGACCCCACCCTTCCTGTTGCTGAACGGCTGCGGTAGCGTCAAGGCGCATGCCCGCCTGCCTGACATACCGTTTACAGGCAGCACGACACACTGGACTTCGACCCGAGGCAAAGGACCCCCGCATGAGCAAGCTGACCGTAATCACCGACCGCGCCCTGGAGCGCGCCCTGGACCTGGCCCACAGCGCTGGCGATGGCCTGAAGAGTGCCGGCGGCAGCCTGCGCCACCTGGGCCCGCAGGCCAGCGACTGGATCAAGACCGGCGCTGCGCTGGGTGCGGTAAAGACCGGGGGCAAGGTGGCCACCAAGTTCGCCCGCCGCAACCCGGCGGTGACCATTGCCGCCGCAGCGGTGGGCGTGGGCCTGCTGGGCTACGCGCTGTACCGCAAGCAGCAGAAGAAGAAGGCGGCCAACGGCCATGTGGTGAATGGCCAGGCGCAGCGCATCCACGCGCGTGACCGCCGCAACGACACCGTGGTGGACGAGCACAGCGATATCGGCAGCGATACCTGAGCCCCATCAGAGGGGTCAGAGCCCTTCCTGCGGAAGGGGTCTGACCCCGATCAAGGGTCGGATCCCTTCCGCGAGGAAGGGCTCCGACCCTTTTCGTTTCAGCCGATCTGCCGCCACTGCCCCGGCTGCAGGTCGTCCAGCCGGTACGGGCCCATCGCCACGCGCACCAGGCGCAGGGTCGGCAGGTTCACCGCGGCCGTCATGCGCCGCACCTGGCGGTTGCGGCCCTCGCGAATGGTGATGGCCAGCCAGCTGTCGGGCACGGTCTTGCGGAACCGCACCGGCGGATCGCGCAGCCACAGCTCCGGCGCGGGATCGAGGCGCTCGATCTTCGCCGGCAGGGTCGGCCCGTCATTCAGTACCACGCCATCGCGCAGCTGCTGCAGCTGCTCGTCGCTGGGCGTGCCTTCCACCTGCACCCAGTAGGTCTTGTCGGCCTTGTGCCGCGGGTCGGTGAGCTTGTGTGCCAGCGTGCCGTTGTCGGTCAGCAGCAGCAGGCCCTCGCTGTCATGGTCCAGGCGGCCGGCGGCATACACGCGCGGCGGCAGGCCGAACCCGGCCAGGGTCGGCCGCGGCGGCACGCTGCGGTCGGTGAACTGGCAGAGCACGTTGAAGGGCTTGTTGAAGGCGATCAGCATTGCAGGGGGCGGCAGGCGGCGATGGGCTATTGTCCCACGCCGCGCTGCGCGCTCGCCGGGCGTGGCCCGGCGCTACCCTCTTACGGCTTCACGAACCGCAGGGTCATGCGGTCGCTCTCACCGATGGCCTGGTACTTGGCGTCGTCGGCCTTGTCATGCTGGTTGGTCGGCGGCAGGGTCCACACGCCATTGGGGTGGTCCTTGGTATCGCGCGGGTTCGCATTCACTTCGGTACGCGCGTCCAGCTTGAAGCCGGCGGCCTCGGCCATGGCGATCACCTGCTGCTGGCCCACATAGCCGGTGTCATCGTCGTCGGCCACGTCGGCCTTGGCACGGTGCTCGACCACGCCCAGCACGCCGCCCGGCTTGAGCACGTTGAAGAAGCCCTGGAACATGCCCTGCGCCTGGCCGGCCTTGCGCCAGTTGTGCACGTTGCGGAAGGTCAGCACCACATCGGCCGAAGCGGCCGGGCCGAACACCGGCTTGGCCGGGTCGTAGGCCACCACGGCGGTCTTGTCGAACTGCGCCGGGGCGCCGGCGAACTTCTTTTCCAGGCCATCACGGCTGCGCTGCTGGTAATCGCGGCCACGCCCTTCGGCCACCGCCTGCGGATCGACCACCGCGGCAATGTAATGGCCCTTGTCGCGCAGCAACGGCGCCAGGATTTCCGAGTACCAGCCGTTGCCGGGGGTGATCTCGATGACGGTCTTTTCCGGTGCCACGGTGAAGAACGCCAGCGTCTGCGCAGGATGACGGTATCCGTCACGCTTTACGTTGTTGGCATCGCGGGTAGGCGCCTTGATCGCAGCTTCCAGTGCCGGCGATACCTGGATCTTGGCCGGCGCCACGACGGCAGCGGGTGCGGCGATGGCGGGAACCGCTACCAGCAGCGCCGAAGCAAGCAGCAGGCGGCAACCACGCAGGGACGAAACAGCATTCATCGGGACGACTCCAGCGGAAGATGCGGCGAGACTAGCAGTCGCCGCGCCGCAGGTGTTCACAAAACGTTAGCGGCGTGCGCGCTGCGGAACACTGTTTTGTGGTCACCGCCGCAGCATGGTCACAGGTGGCGCTCTATGCTGGAGGACTTCCCCCAAGGAGTCCGTGTCCATGACGGCAACCCGCGAACTCGGCCGTTCCGGCCTGCATGTACGTCCGCTCGCCTTCGGCGGCAATGTGTTCGGTTGGAGCGCCGATGAAAAGGCCAGCTTCGCCCTGCTCGATGCCTTCGTCGATGCCGGGTTCAACCTGGTCGATACCGCCGATGTGTATTCGGCGTGGGTACCGGGCAACCAGGGCGGTGAATCGGAAACGCTGATCGGCAAGTGGTTCGCCCGCAGCGGCAAGCGTGACAAGGTCATCCTGGCGACCAAGGTGGCCAAGTGGGCCGAGCGCCCGGGCCTGACCCCGGACAACATCAACGCGGCGGTGGAAGATTCGCTGCGCCGCCTGCAGACCGATGTGATCGATCTGTACCAGGCCCACGAAGATGATGAGTCCACCCCGCTGGAGGCCACTCTGGCCGCGTTCGGTCGGCTGATCGAGGCCGGCAAGGTGCGCGCCATCGGCGCGTCCAATTACAGCGCCACGCGCCTGGCCGATGCGCTGAAGGTATCCAGCGATTACAAGCTGCCGCGCTACGAAACCCTGCAGCCGGAGTACAACCTGTACGACCGCGCCGGCTATGAAACCGAACTGGAGCCGCTGGTGCAGCGCGAACAGATTGGTGTGATCGGCTACTACGCGCTGGCCAGCGGCTTCCTGAGCGGAAAGTACCGCACCGCTGCCGATGCGGCCAAGAGCCCGGCGCGTGGCGAGATGGTGGTCAAGCGCTATCTGAACCCGCGCGGCCTGCGCATCCTGCAGGCGCTGGATGATGTGGCAAGCAAGCACAACGCCAGTGCCGCACAGATTGCACTGGCCTGGCAGATCGCACGGCCGTCGATCACCGCGCCGATTGTCAGCGCCACCAGCGTTGAACAGCTGCACGATCTGCTGGCCGCGGCCAACCTTGGCCTGAGCGTGCAGGACATCGCGCAGCTGGATGCGGCCAGCGCGGAAGGCTGAGGCAACGGATCAATCGCCCTGCATTGCGTGGTTGCGCACCACGGGTTCGTGGTTTATGGTGCGCGCCACGTTTCAACAGCTACCGGATTCCTTCCTTGAACACACCCGCCGTCGCCATCGCCAACCTGCTGCCATGCCTGCGCATGGACGTGGCGATTCGTGCGTCGGTGAAGGAATTCCCGCTGACAACGGCCTGATACCCGCGCTGCGGAGATCGGTCGCCCCGATCTCCGAGGCTTGGCGACGCCCTCGGAATGCAGTTCCGGGGGCGTTTTCGTTTGCGTCGTCACACGTATCGGCATTGCGCCGCGCACGCCTTCGTGCCCGCACTGCAACCACAGGAAAATGCCCACGGCCGCGCCGTGGTGCGGGCCTGTGCAGGACATTCATCACGACATGGACATTCAACACAATTATCAATGGCTGCATGCCGAAGGCAGCACGCCGATCAAGGGCTGGGTGGACGGCGTTCCGCTGGAAGCCGAGGCCCACGCGCAGCTGCGCAACATCGCCGCGATCCCGTTCGTCGGGCCGTGGGTGGCGGTCATGCCCGACGTTCACCTGGGCAAGGGCGCAACGGTCGGCTCGGTCATCCCTACCCGGGGCGCGATCATTCCCGCCGCGGTGGGCGTGGACATCGGCTGTGGCATGGCGGCGGTACGCACCACGCTGCGCGCCAACGACCTGCCCGATGACCTGCGCCAACTGCGCAGCGGCATCGAGCGCAGTGTGCCGGTCGGCAACGGCCGTGGCGGCGAACACCAGCGGCTGCCCGACAGCATCGGCACCCGATTGGTGCAGTCGGGGCTGGCCGCGGGGCTGGAGCGCATCAAGGAAAAGCACCGGAAGATCCGTACCGACAAGCTGGACTGCCAGCTGGGCACGCTGGGCGGTGGCAACCATTTCATCGAACTCTGCCTGGATGAAACCGATGCAGTGTGGGTGATGCTGCACAGCGGCTCGCGCGGCACCGGCAACCTGATCGGCACCTACTTCATCGAGCAGGCGCGGCGTGAACTGGAACGCCGCGTGCTCGGCTTCCATCTGCCCGACAGGGACCTGGCGTTCTTCATGGAAGGCGAACCGCTGTTCGACGATTACGTGCAGGCGGTGTCGTGGGCACAGGACTACGCCCGGCAGAACCGCGAAGCGATGATGGCGCGCGTGCTGGCCGAGATGCGCCAGCGCCTGCCGAAGTTCAAGCTGGCGGCGATGGCGGTGAACTGCCACCACAACTACGTGCAGAAGGAATCGCACGCCGGGCAGGAACTGCTGGTGACGCGCAAGGGTGCCGTCAGCGCCCGTGCCGGCGAACTGGGCATCATTCCCGGCAGCATGGGCACGCGCAGCTACATCGTGCGCGGCAAGGGCAACGCGGACAGCTTCCACAGCTGCAGCCACGGTGCCGGCCGGGTGATGAGCCGGGGTGCGGCGCGCCAGCAGATCACCCTGGCCCAGCACCGCGAAGCCACCGCGCACGTGGAGTGCCGCAAGGACAGCGGCGTGCTGGATGAATCACCGGCGGCGTACAAGTCGATCGATGATGTGATGGCCGCGCAGCGGGACCTGGTGGAAGTGGTGCACACGCTGCGCCAGGTGCTGTGCGTGAAGGGCTGAGGGTTCCCACCGCTCCGGTAGGTGTCGACCTTGGTCGACACATCGCGGGGTCAGAGCCCTTTCTGCGAAAGGGATCCGACCCCGGATCCGACCCCGCTGCTGTCTTCGCTCACCAGGGCGTGGTGGACGCCGATGCCGGCGCGCACGCCTTCGGCCATCGCCAGGGTGATGTTGCCCACCGTGGTCGCATCGCCGGCGGCATATACGTTCGCCACGCTGGTCTGCTTCATCGCATCCACCTGCACCAGCACGCCCAGCGGGTGTTCCACCAGCGCGCAGCCCAGCTGCTGTACCAGCGGGGTCGCCATCGCCTGCGGTGCGGCCACGAAAAGCGCACGCTGGGCGATGCGGCGGCCGTCGGCCAGCTCCACTTCCAGCCACGTGTCCTGATCGCCGCGCACGCCCAACACGGGCGTGTCTTCCACCTGCACGTTGCGCTGCTGCATGGCCGCGCGCTCGTCCTCGCTGATCGGCAGGCCCTGGCTGTAGAACGTGACATTGCCCCATTCGGCGAACAGCGGCGCCTTGCCTGCCGACAGTGGGTGGCCACCCAGCACGCCGATGGCGCCGCCGCCCACCTCGTAGCCATGGCAGTACGGGCAGTGCAGCACGGTGCTGCCCCAGCGCTCGGCCAGGCCCGGCAGATCCGGCACCTGGTCGGCGATGCCGGTGGCCAGCAGCAGCTTGCGCGCCGCCACTACCTGTCCATCGGCGGTGCGCACCTGCACGCCGTCGGCGCCGGCCTGCGCATCCACCGCTTCGCCGTGCAGCCAGCGTACGGTGGGGTAATCCAGCAGCTGCTGGCGCGCGTTCTTCAACAGATCGGCACCGCTGATGCCGTCCTGCCCCGGCACGCCGTGCGAGTGGCTGGCGAAGCGGTTGCGCGGCAGGCCGCTGTCGATGACGGTGATCGGGCGCCGTGCGCGCGCCAGGATCAGGCCGGCGGCGATGCCGGCGTAGCTGCCGCCGACGATGATGACATCAGGATTCATGGGAGCCTTCCAGGGAACGGTGATGGGCAAGGTGACGGGCGAAGTCGGCGCCCAGCTGGTCCAGCGTGCTGGCCTGCAGGCGCGCTTCCAGCAGGCGCTGGGCCTCGCGCGCGCCGTCCAGCAGCGCTTGGTTGACCAGCTGCTGGATCGGGCAGCCGCCGCCGCTGTCACGCGTACCGATCTGCACCAGCGGCGGTGAGCCCACCGCCACGTAAACGTCGTGCAGGGTGATCGCGGCCGCATCGCGGGCCAGTTGGCTGCCGCCGCCGTGGCCGCGGCTGCTGTGCACCAGCCCCGCCTTGTGCAGCTGCGCCAGCAGGCGGCGGATCACCACTGGGTGGGTGGGCAGGCACGCGGCCAGTTGTTCGGAGGTACGCGGGCCCGGCTGGCCGACCAGATGGGCCATGACATGCAGCGCGTCGGACAGTGGATTGGCGGATTTCATGTAACAACAATAGTTACATTTAAACCGCCCGTCTACTGTCCGCTTTCGTCTCGTCTGGACACATCTGTCCTATGAAACACAACCTTCACCTCCCTAAACGGAACGGTAATGTGATCTGAATCTCACTTCAGGAGGCTCAAGAACGGTCGATACCGCATCGCCATTCATCCGTGAGCCCCTTCCATGAACGTGTCGTCCGCTGCGCCGCGACTGCAGTCCAAGTTGCTCGGTGCCGTCTCTGTTGGTCTGGCTGTCGTACTGCTGTGTGCCCTGGCCGGTCTGGCCACGGCCTGGCTGAAGTTGTCCACCGAAGTGCCGCCGGAGGTCGCGCTCAGCCGCGATGCCGAGCGCCTGCAACGCGAGTTCCGCAGCCAGGTGCAGGAGTGGAAGAACGTGCTGCTGCGCGGTCACGACGACGCGCTGCGGCAGCGCCATCTGGATGCCTTCGACAGCGAGGGCCGCGTGGTGGCCGAGCTCGCGCAGCGTGTGGCGGCCAGCCCCGATGCACGCACGCGCGAGCTGGCGCAGGCCTTCAGCGCGCAGCACACGCAGCTGCAGCAGGCCTACCACGGTGCGCTGCAGGCTTTTGCCGAGGCCCAGTACGACCCGGCCGCCGGTGACACCCTGGTGCGCGGCAAGGACCGCCCGGTCGCCGCCGCGCTGGATGCCCTGGGTGACCACACTGCGAAGGTGGCCGAAGCCGCGGTGGCCGCACGGTCGCAGGCGGCGCGGCACATGCTGGTGGTCAGCGGTGGGCTGACGATAGGCGCTGCCATCGCTCTGCTGCTGGCCCTGGGCTGGTGGCTGCGGCGCGCGGTGGTGCAGCCGGTGCTGGCGGTGGAAGCCGCCGCGCGCGCGGTCGCCGCCGGCGATCTGGACCACACCGTGCAGGTCCGCAGCCGTGACGAAATCGGTCGCCTGGCGCAGGCCATGCAGGCCGTACAGAACACCCTGCGTGGCGTGCTGGCCGCACAGGCCGGCATGGCCGAGCAGCACGAGGCCGGCACCATCAGCCACCGCATGGATGCCAGCGCTTTCCCCGGCGCTTACGGGCGCATGGTGGCCGACACCAACGCATTGGTGGACGCGCACATCCAGGTAAAGATGCGCGCGATCGCCATCATGGGCCGCTATGCCATTGGCGATCTGAGCCAGGACATGGAACGCCTGCCGGGCGAAAAGGCGGTGATCACCCAGGCGCTGGATGCAGTGAAGGCGAACCTGGGGGCGATCAACGGGCAGATCCGCGGTCTGGCCGAAGCCGCGGCGGCAGGTGATTTCAGCCAGCGCGGCGACAGCAGCCGTTTCCAGCACGACTTCCGCAGCATGGTGGAAGGCCTGAACCGCCTGATGCAGACCACCGAGCACAACCTGGGCGAGGTCTCCAGCATGCTGCGCGCCATCGCCGATGGTCGCCTGGGCGCGCGCATGCACGGCGATTTCCAGGGCGTGTTCGCCCGCATTGCCGGCGATGCCAATACCACTGCCGCCCAGCTGGCTACCATCGTCACCGATATCAAGCACACCTCGGGCAGCATCCACAGTGCGGCGGCGGAAATTGCCGCGGGTAACAACGATCTGTCACGGCGCACCGAGCAGCAGGCGGCGAACCTGGAAGAAACCGCCGCTTCGATGGAAGAGCTGACCTCGACCGTGCGGCAGAACGCCGAGCACGCACGCCAGGCCAATCAACTGGCGATCGGCGCACATGGCGTGGCCTCGCAGGGCGGCGCGGTGGTCGGCCAGGTGGTGGCGACCATGGATGCGATTGAAGCGTCGTCGCGGCAGATCGCCGAGATCATCAGCGTGATCGACGGCATTGCGTTCCAGACCAACATCCTGGCGCTGAACGCAGCGGTGGAAGCGGCGCGCGCGGGCGACCAAGGCCGTGGTTTTGCGGTGGTGGCCAGTGAAGTGCGCACGTTGGCACAGCGCTCGGCCGGCGCCGCCAAGGAGATCAAGGCGCTGATCGAAGCATCAGTGGAACAGGTGGGCCAAGGCACGCAGCACGTGCGCCAGGCCGGCAACACGATGGCCGAAATCGTGGCGTCGGTGCAGCGGGTGACCGACATCATGGCCGAGATTTCCGCCGCGTCGCAGGAACAGAGCGCGGGCATTGAACAGGTCAGCCAGACGGTGATCCAGATGGATGGCACCACCCAGCAGAACGCTGCGCTGGTGGAAGAAGCCAGTGCCGCAGCACGCAGCCTGGAACAGCAGGCCGACCGCTTGATCGACGCGGTGGACGTGTTCGATCTGTCGAGCGACACCGCGACGAAGAAAGCGTTGGCGCGCGCGGCGTAACGGTGTTGCATAGGTAGCGCCCGACCGTTGGTCGGGCGACGACCTCAGCGCGGGTCCTGGCCCTGCGCCATCGCCTCGCCCAGGTAATCCAGGAACGAACTGATGCGTGCCGATACGGCGGTGTTGCGGTAGTACACCGCGTGGATTGGCTGGTACACATCCAGCGTCTGCGCGGACAGCACCGGCACCAGCGTGCCGGCGGCGCGGTCGCGCGCGGTCACGAAGTCGGACAGGCAGGTGATGCCCACGCCTTCCACCGCCAGCCGGCGCAGCGTTTCACCGCTGGAAACGGCCACGTCCGGGCGCACCAGCAACTGCCCGTCGGCATCGCCCGGCAGCGGCCAACGATTCAGCGATTCCGGTTCGTTGAAGCTCAGCAGTGTGTGCTGCCCCAGCGCCGCCACGCTGCTCGGCTCGCCGTGGGCGGCCAGGTAGGCCGGGCTGGCCACCAGCTGCAACCGATAGCGGCCCAACGGCCGCGCATGCAGGGTTGAATCGGCCAGCGGGCCAATGCGGATGGCCAGGTCGGTACGCCGCTCCAGCAGGTCGATATAGCGCTCGGAACTGTTGAGCTCCAGCTGCACTTCGGGATAGCGCGCACGATAGCCGGCCACCAGCGGTGCGATCACATGCAGTACGAACGGCATCGCCGCATCCACCCGCAGTCGACCGACCGGGCACTCGCGGCGAGCGGCCATCTGCTCCTCGGCCGATTCCACCGCATCGATGATCGCCCGCGCGTGGCGCAGGTAGGCCTCGCCTTCGGCGGTCAGGTGCAGCCGGCGCGTGGTGCGGGTCAGCAGGGTGGTACCCAGCTTTTCTTCCAGCCGGCCCAGCGCGCGGCTGACCCCCGAAGGGGTCTGCCCCAGCTGCTCGGCGGCGGCACTGATCGAACCGCTGTCGATCACCGCCAGGAAGGCCTGCATTTCGTCGAGGGTGGTCTTCATGCCGCCATTATTGACCAGCAGGCAATAGTGATTGGCGTGAAGACCGGTTTTTCAGCAAAGGTGGGCCGCGCACACTGCCCGCCTTCTCCTCCTCTGGACCCTGTCATGATCCGTGGCATTCCCCTGGCCCTGCTGGCGCTGACGCTCGGCGCGTTCGCCATCGGCACCACCGAATTCGTCATCGTCGGCCTCATCCCGACCATCGCCGCCGACCTGCACGTCAGCCTGCCCTCGGCCGGCCTGCTGGTTTCCCTGTACGCGCTGGGCGTGGCCATCGGCGCGCCGGTGCTGACCGCGCTGACCGGGCGCGTACCGCGCAAGCAGCTGCTGGTGGCGCTGATGGTGCTGTTCACCCTGGGCAACATCATTGCCTGGATGGCACCGGGCTATACCTCGCTGATCGCCGCGCGCATCCTCACTGGCCTGGCCCACGGCGTGTTCTTCTCCATCGGCTCGATCATCGCCACCGCGGTGGTGCCGAAGGAAAAGGCCGCCAGTGCCATCGCCATCATGTTCACCGGCCTGACCGTGGCGCTGGTGACCGGTGTGCCGCTGGGCACCTTCATCGGCCAGCACCTGGGCTGGCGTGTCACCTTCCTGGCCGTGGCCGCGCTGGGCGTGGTCGCCCTGCTGGGCGCGCTGCTGTTCGTGCCGCGCACGGTGCCGCAGAGCGCGCCGGCCAGCTTCCGCCAGCAACTGGGCGTGCTGGCGCAGCCGCGCCTGCTGCTGGTCTATGCGATGACCGCGCTGGGCTACGGCGGCACCTTCCTGGCCTTCACCTACCTGGCGCCGATCCTGCAGGACGTGACCGGCTTTTCGGCCAATGCGGTCAGCCTGGTGCTGCTGGTGTACGGCGTGTCGGTGGCGATCGGCAACCTGTGGGGCGGCCGCCTGGCCGACCGGCTGGGCCCGGTGCCCGCACTGAAGCGCATCTTCGCCCTGCTGGCGCTGGTGCTGTTCGTGCTCACGTTCACCGCCCACAACACCTGGTTGATGCTGCTGACCGTGCTGGCGCTGGGCGCGGTCGCCTTCGGCAACGTGCCGGGCCTGCAGGTGTACGTGGTCAAGCAGGCGCAGCGCTATGCACCGCAGGCGACCGACGTGGCCTCGGGCCTGAACATCGCCGCGTTCAACATCGGCATCGCCCTGGGCGCCTCGCTGGGTGGCCTGGTGGTGGAGCATATCGGCCTGATGCACACGCCGTGGCTGGGTGCGCTGGTGGTCCTGGCCGCCTATGCACTGACCGCACTCAGCGGCCGCCTGGACCGCCGCGATGGCGTGGACCACCGCGCCGAGGGCATTGCCGCCGCCGCACACTGACCGGCCATGCAATGCACCGTTGCCGGCATGCATACGGCCGCTGACCTACCCTTCCTGTTCACTCCTTTCCCCCCGTTGGAGCTTCCCATGACTGTCCCCGCCTTTGGCCTTGGCACCTTCCGCCTGAAAGACCAGACCGTGATCGATTCGGTGCGCAACGCACTGGACGTCGGCTACCGCGCCGTGGATACCGCGCAGATCTATGACAACGAGGCCGAAGTCGGCCAGGCGATCGCCGAATCCGGCGTGCCGCGCGAGGATATCTACCTGACCACCAAGGTGTGGATCAGCGAGTTCAAGCACGACGCGCTGCTGGCCAGCCTGCGCACCAGCCTGCAGAAGCTGCGCACCGACCATGTGGATCTGGCACTTATCCACTGGCCTTCGCCGAACGACAAGGTGGATGTGCCGATGGAGGAATACCTGCCGGCACTGGCCGAGGCCAAGGCGCAGGGCCTGACCCGCGAGATCGGCATTTCCAACTTCACCATCGCCCAGACCCGCAAGGCGATCGAGATCCTGGGCGCCGATGCCATCGCCACCAACCAGATCGAGATCCACCCGTACCTGCAGAACCGCCTGCTGGTGAAGTTCCTGCAGGACAACGGCATCCGCATTACCGCCTACATGAGCCTGGCCTATGGCGAGGTGTTGAAGGACCCCGTAATCCAGGCCATTGCCGGCCGCCACCAGGCCACCCCGGCCCAGGTTGCGCTGGCCTGGGCGCTGCAGCAGGGCTTTGCGGTCATTCCCTCGTCCACCAAGCGCGAGAACCTGGCCGGCAACCTGGAAGCCGCCGCGATCCGCCTGACCGACGATGATATGGCGCAGATCGCCAAGCTGGACCGCGGCCATCGCCTGGCCAACCCGGAAGGCATTGCCCCGGCCTGGGATTGATCCCGGCTGCGGTTACCGGCTGGAATTGGTAGGTGCCGACCTTGGTCGGCACTGGGCTCTGATCGATCGTTGAAACACCGTGCCGACCAAGGTCGGCACCTACCGGAAGCGGTGCATTGTGCCGACCAAGGTCGGCACCTACCAGAAGCGGGGTTCAGCCCCTGCTCTGCAACAGCCAGCCGCGCATTGCCGCACTGACTTCGTCCGGCTTTTCCATCGGTGCCAGGTGCCCGCAATCGGGCACCACCACCAGCTGCGACTGTGGCACCAGCGCGTGCATTTCCTCGCTTACCGCCAACGGCGTGATGCGGTCGTTGGCCCCGCAGACGATCAGCAGCGGATCGCGGTAGGCGGCCAGCACGTCATGGCCATCGCGGCGTTCCAGCCCACTCTGGCGCATGAAAACTTCCGCCCCCAGGCGTGCGGTCATATCACGTACGCGCTGCACCAGCACGTAGTCGTCCAGCCGCGAGGCATCAATGTAGCTGCGCATCAGCGCATCGCCAAACCCATGGAATTTGCCCGGCAGGCGCACGCTGGCGCGCTGACTGCGGCGCTGCTCGGCGCGCTCCGGCGAATCGGCATGGATCGAGGTATCGACCAGCGCCAGCCGCAGCACGCGCTCGGGCGCGATGCGCAGGATCTGCTGGGCGACGAAGCCGCCCAGGGAGAAACCGGCCAGCGCGAAGCGCTCGGGCGCCTGCGCCAGCACGTCCTCGGCCACAGCCTGCAGGGTTTCACCACGGGTCTGGTCGCCCACCGTGCAGTCGGCGATGTCGGCCAGATCGGCCAGCTGCGCGCGCCACAGCTCGGCATCGTTGAGCAGGCCGGGCAACAGCAGAAGGGGGATGCGTTCGGTCATGGGGGTATTGTCGCGCCGGCGGGGCGACGTGGCCATGCCGGAACGGGCGATTGCACGGTAGAGTCGAGCACAGCCAGTCGAGCACGGCTCGACTCTACAAAAGGCACCGACACGGACGCGATCATGGCAGACCCTTACAACAGCGGCATCCCTTCCCCTCCAGCCCTGCGCTTCGAGGATTCGCTGGTCACCACCGCCTTCGAGCTGCCCGGCTACCGGGTGGCCCGCAACCTGGGTGTGGTGCGCGGCATCACCGTGCGCTCGCGCTCGATCGTCGGCAATTTCCTTGGTGGCATCCAGACAATCTTTGGCGGCAACATCACCATCTACACCGAGCTGTGCGAACAGGCCCGCGAGGAGACCTACCGGGATATGGTGAAGCATGCGCGGCAGCTGGGGGCCAACGCGATCATCGGCATGCGCTACGACGCCACCGATGTGATGACCGGACTGACCGAGGTGCTGTGCTACGGCACGGCGGTGGTGGTGGAGCCGTTGCGATGATCCTGGCGTAGAGTCGAGCTTGCTCGACTGCGGTGCGCAAAGCAGTCGAGCAAGCTCGACTCTACGAAGATCCAGAGCAGTCGAGCAAGCTCGACTCTACTCTTTGTCCGGGGAGATGAGTGATGTCCAGATTGTCGATGATCACGCTGTGCCTTGTTCTGGCATGCCTACCCGTTGCGTGTGGAGCCTCCGGGAAGGTTTCGCTGCAGACACTGCCTGAAAAGACACGCGCCAATATTCTGGCCGCCAGGGAGCAACCCGACTGCGTGCGTGTTGTGGACGCCTACGTCTCGCGTACCCGGGCTTGGAAAGCCACGACCTACTTTGTAGCCCTGTCGTCCTCCGTGGCAGATGGTCGTGCCTTTGACGTATTGCATGAGGAGGACCTTGCCGATCCACTGTCCATGGCCGAACGCAGATCGTTCCATGTGGAGTTGGATCAATCCTGCAGCAAGGTGACTGAAGAGTTGCGCTTCCAGTAAGGAGCGCGGGATTGCGCTATCAAGGCGCCGGTCATGCCGGCGCCGCGGGCACCTCAACCTGCTGCACCGGCAGGGTCACCACCATCACGGTAGGGTCGTCCGGGTCCAGCTTTGCCTTGAAGCCCAGGCTCTGGCACATCGCCAGCATGGTGCTGTTCTCGCGCAGTACCTGCCCTTCCACCACGTCCAGGCCCAGCCATTTGGCGTAGTCGATCATGATCGCCATCAGGCGCCAGCCAATGCCGTGGCCCTTCAGGTCCGAGCGGATCAGGATGCCGTACTCGCCGCGGTGGTAATCGGCATCGGCGTGCAGGCGCACCGCGCCCAGCATGTCGCCGCTGCGCGGGTCGATGGCCACCAGCGCGATCGAGCGCGCGTAGTCGAGCTGGGTCAGGCGCGCGATGAATTCATGGCTGAAGTGCTTCACCGACTGGAAGAAACGCAGGCGCAGGTCTTCATCGCTGACCCGGGCGAAGAACGCGCGGAACAGCGCATCGTCTTCCGGCCGCACCGGGCGCACGAAGGCGCGGCCACCATCGGACAGATCGATGGTGCGCTCCCACTCCTTCGGGTACGGGAACACCGAGAAGCGCGGATGGCCACGGCCCTTGTGCAGGATGCGCGAGGGTGCGATGGCCACGCGCGCATCGAGGGCGAGGATGCCCTTGCTGTCCACCAGCAGGGGGTTGATGTCCAGCGTGCGCACTTCGGGAATATCGGCGGCCAGTTGTGCCAGCTTCACCAGGGCCAGCGCAAGCGCGCGTTCGTCGGCAGCAGGCACATCGCCATAGGCCTTCAGGATGCGCGACGCGCGGGTCTGGCCGATCAGTTCGTGCGCCAGGCGCAGATCCAGCGGTGGCAGCGCCAGCGCCTTGTCGTTGATCACTTCCACGGCGGTGCCGCCGCGCCCGACCACGATCACCGGCCCGAAGGTTGCATCATCGGCAATGCCGACGATGATCTCGCGCGCCTTCGGCCGCACGATGGTGGGCTGCACCAGCAGACCGTCGATGCGCGCATCGGGGCGCAGCTGGCGCGCGCGGGCAAGAATCGCGTTGGCCGCGCTCTGCACCGCCGGCAGCGTGGCCAGGTTCAGGCGCACGCCATCCACTTCCGATTTGTGCGGGATATCCGGTGACAGAATCTTCAATGCGACCGTGGCGCCGCGCTCCAGCAGCGGCTGGGCCAGGTCCATCGCCTCGTGCGCATCGCGCGCATGCAGCACCGGCGCCGACGGAATGCCGTAGGCCTTCAGCAGCTCATGGGTGGCCAGCGGATCGAGCCACTGCTGGCCGTTGCCCAGTGCAGATTCGACCAGCGCGCGCGCACGCGCGGTGTCTACGCTGAAATCCTGCGGCAGGCTGGGTGGCGTTTCCATCAGCGCGTTCTGCGCCTCGCGGTAGCGCACCAGGTGCTGGAAACCGCGCACGGCTTCGGCTTCGGTCGGATAGGTTGGTACGCGCGCGGCATTGAGCGTGGCGGTGGCCTGGTCATCGTTGCCCAGCCAGACGGCGAACACCGGCTTGTCGCGGTGGTGGCGCGGGCGCAGGCCAAGGGTGCGGGTGAGGGCCTGCGCCGCATCGGCCGACGAGGTGAACGCGGTGGGCACGTTGACCACCATCACCGCATCGTTTTCGCTGTCGGCCAGCAGCGCCTCGATGGCGGCGGCGTAGCGGTCACCATCGGCGTCCACCACGATGTCCACCGGGTTGCTGCGCGACCAGCCCTGCGGCAGCACCTTGTCCAGTGTTTCGACCGTGCTGTCGGACAGCTGTGCCAGGGTGCCGCGCAGGGCGACCAGCTGGTCCACGGCCAACCGGCCGACGCCGCCACCGTTGCTGAGCACGGCCAGTCGGCGGCCCGGGAACGTGCCGAGGCGGCCCAGGGTTTCGGCGGCGGTGAACAGCTCGTCCAGCGCACTGACGCGCAGCAGCCCGGCGCGGTTGAAGGCGGCGCCGTAGACATCATCGGCGCGGGCGAGCGCCTGCACATGGGTATCGGCGCTGCCGGGCTGAACGCGCTCGGCGCGGCCGGACTTCACCACGACCACCGGCTTGGCGCGCGCGGCGGCACGCGCGGCCGACATGAACTTGCGCGCGTCCTTGATGTGTTCGACGTACAGCAGGATGGCGCGGGTGCGATAGTCGGTGGCGAAGTAATCGAGCAGGTCACCGAAGTCGACGTCCAGGGTGTCGCCCAGCGATACCACGGCGGAGAAGCCGACCGAACGTGCGACGCCCCACTCCACCAGCGCCGCGGCAATCGCCGAGGATTCGGAAATCAACGCGAGGTCGCCGGCCTGCGGGAAATGCGCGGCGATGCTGGCATTGAGCCGCGCGTGCGGCGCGATCACGCCCAGGCAGTGCGGGCCGAGGATGCGCAGGCCATGCTTGCGCGCCACCGTTTCCACCTGTTCGGACAGCGAGCCCGGGCCTTCGCCCAGGTGCGCGGTGAGGATGATGGCCGCCTGCACGCCGCGTTCGGCGGCGGTGCGCACCACCTGCGGCACGATGGCCGCCGGCGCGGTGATCACCACCAGGTCGGGTACCCAGTCCAGGTCCTTCAGCCGCTTCACCGTGCGGATGCCATCGATCTCGGCATGGCGCGGGTTGATCCACGCCACCTTGCCGGGGAAGCCGGTGCCACGCAGGTTGCGCATCACCGCGCGGCCGGCCGAGCGTTCGCGCGGGCTGCCGCCGATCACCGCAACCGACTGCGGGCGGAACACGGACTGCAGATGGTAGGTACTCATGCGCCTACGGTACCGAAATTCCGTGGTGAAGGGGTCGGATCCCTTTCCGCAGGAAAGGGCTCTGACACCCGCGTGACCGTGGCGTGCCCACCAAGGTGGGCACCTACCAGAGCACGCGGCGCGCGTTGGTGAAGGGGTCGGATCCCTTTCCGCAGGAAAGGGCTCTGACCCCGGCGTGGCCGTTGCGTGCCCACCAAGGTGGGCACCTACCAGAGCACGCGGCGCGCGTTGGTGAAGGGGGTCGGATCCCTTTCCGCAGGAAGGGGCTCTGACCCCCCGCGTGACCGTTGCGTGCCCACCAAGGTGGGCACCTACCAGAGCACGCGGCGCGCGTTGGTGAAGGGGTCGGATCCCTTTCCGCAGGAAAGGGCTCTGACCCCGCGTGACCGTGGCGTGCCCACCAAGGTGGGCACCTACCAGAGCACGCGGCGCGCGTTGGTGAAGGGGTCGGATCCCTTTCCGCAGGAAAGGGCTCTGACCCCCGCGTGACCGTGGCGCGTGCCCACCAAGGTGGGCACCTACCAGAGCACGCGGCGCGCGTTGATGAAGGGGGTCGGATCCCTTTCCGCAGGAAAGGGCTCTGACACCCGCGTGACCGTGGCGTGCCCACCAAGGTGGGCACCTACCAGAGCACGCGGCGCGCGTTGGTGAAGGGGTCGGATCCCTTTCCGCAGGAAAGGGCTCTGACCCCGGGCGTGACCGTGGCTTGCCCACCAAGGTGGGCACCTACCAGAGCACCTACAGCAGGGTGCCGTGCAGGATCATCGCGGCGATGCTGAAGTAGATGACCAGGCCGGTTACATCCACCAGGGTGGCCACGAACGGGGCCGAGGCGCTGGCCGGGTCGAAACCCAGGCGCTTGAGGATGAAGGGCAGCATGGAACCGGACAGCGAACCGAAGGTGACGATGCCCACCAGCGCCGCACCGATGGTGATGGCCAGCAGCACCCAGTGCTCGCCGTAGTCGTGCAGGCCACCCAGCTGCCAGATGACGATGCGCACGATGGCCAGGCAGCCCAGGATCGCGCCCAGCACCATGCCGGTGGGCACTTCGCGCAGGGCCACCTTCCACCAGTCACTCAGACGCAGTTCGCGCAGGGCCAGGCTGCGGATCAGCAGCGAGGTGGCCTGGGAACCGGAATTGCCACCGGAACTCATGATGAGTGGAATGAACAGGGTCAGCACCACCGCGCGCGCCAGTTCATCCTCGTAATGCTGCATGGCGCTGGCGGTCAGCATTTCGCCCAGGAACAGCACGCTGAGCCAGCCGGCGCGCTTGCGCAGCATCTCGAAGAAGCCGATCTGCATGTACGGCTTGTCCAGCGCTTCCATGCCGCCGAACTTGTGCGCGTCCTCGGTCGACTCTTCAATCAGGGCGTCCAGCACGTCATCGACGGTGACGATGCCCAGCAGGTGCTGCTGCGCATCGACCACTGGAATGGCCAGCAGGTCGTGGCGGCGGATCAGCCGCGCTACTTCTTCCTGGTCCAGCAGGGCATCGACGGTGACCGGCGGGTTGACCTGGGCTACGTCCAGGATCGATTCCTCCGGCAGGCCGGTGATCAGCCGGCGCATGGTCACCACCTGCTGCAGCTGCTGGCTGGCCGGGTCCAGCACGTAGATGGCGTACACGGTTTCGCGGGTGCGCTCGACCTGGCGGATGTGCTGCAGGGTCTGGGCCACGGTCCAGCTGGCCGGCACCGCCACGAATTCGGTGGTCATCAGCGCGCCAGCCGTGTTCGGCGGGTAGCTGAGCAGGGTCTGGATGGCCTGGCGGGCTTCGCTGCCGAGCAGCGGAATCAGCCGGGCACGCTCGTCCTCGTCCAGCTCGTGCACGATGTCGGTGGCACGGTCGTCGGCCATCAGGCCCAGCAGCGCGGCTGCACGCGCCGGCGGCAGCGCCGCCACCAGTTCACCGCTGCGGTGCAGTTCCGGTGCTTCCAGCATCTTCACCGCGCGCGGCAGCGGCAGTGCCGCCAGCGTGTCAGCGGCGCGCTCAAGTTCCAGGGTGTTGAGGAATTCCACCGCGTCGGCGGTGTTGTAGTCGGCCAGGGGGGCGGCCAGTGCGGCGGCATCGGCCACCGGACGCAGCAATTGCTTCTGGTTCATGGATCTGCCTTTCGTGGGTGCGACCTCGCGCAACGCCAACGCAGGCAGACCGTCCCGATGTCAGGCGGTTGCCATGGCTGGCGTCGAACGAGGTCGACTTCTACTGTCGCTGGACATGGGTTGGGGACTCCGGATGGGTGTACTGCCGCAAGACACCGGCAGCGGCGGGCAGTCTGGACCTGCCCACTGCCGCGGTCAACCCCGGTTCCGGCGCTGGCCGGTTGCCGGTTGCGGTGCCGTTGTCGTTCGTGCACGGGCAGGCGCGCATAATGCGCGCAGGGCACTCCTCCGCCCTTCCCCCAACCGAACGGACGCGCCCCGGCCACTGCGATGACCAGGTATTCCCATGCATAGCGGTGGTCTGGAACTGGCACTGGTGCTGCTGCTGGCCGCGGTGATCGCCGTGCCGGTGTTCAAGAAGTTCGGCTTCGGCGCGGTGCTGGGCTACCTGGCTGCCGGCGTGGTGCTGGGCCCGGACGGGCTGGGCTTCGTGCAGGATGCCGACCGGATCCTGGGCGCGGCCGAGATTGGCGTGGTGATGCTGCTGTTCGTGATCGGGCTGGAACTGTCACCCTCGCGCCTGAAGGTGATGCGGCGGTCGGTGTTCGGTGCCGGTGCGGCCCAGGTGGCGGTGTCCGGCCTGCTGCTGGGCGGGCTGTTGCTGCTGGACCATTTCCAGTGGAAGAGCGCGCTGGTGGTGGGCATCGCGCTGGCCCTGTCGTCCACGGCGGTGGGCCTGCAGCTGCTGTCCGAACACAAGGCGCTGAACAGCGACCATGGGCGGCTGGGGTTTGCGATCCTGCTGTTCCAGGACCTGATCGCCATTCCGCTGCTGGCCGCCATTCCGCTGCTGGGCGGGGCGCGCAACCAGACCCTGCGCTGGGAAGATGTGGCGGTGGCGCTGGGTGCGCTGGCGGTGGTGATCCTGTGCGGGCGCCCGGTGCTGCGGCGGGTGTTTGGCGTCATCGCGCGCACGCGCAGCCCCGAAGTGTTCACCGCCACCGCCCTGCTGGTGGTGCTGGGCACCGCCTGGTTCATGCAGGAAGCCGGGCTGAGCCCCAGCCTGGGCGCGTTCCTGGCCGGCGTACTGCTGTCCGATTCGGAATTCCGCCATGAACTGGAAGCGCAGATCGAGCCGTTCAAGGGCCTGCTGCTGGGGTTGTTCTTCATTGCCGTGGGCATGGGCATCGACCTGGACCGCATTGCCGCCGAGCCCTGGCTGATCGCCACCGGCGTGGGCGTGCTGCTGCTGGTGAAGTTCAGCGTGCTGTATGCGATCGGCCGGGTTGCCCGACTGACAGCGCGGCAGTCGCTGCTGCTGGGCAGTGTGCTGTGGCTGGGCGGCGAGTTCGCCTTCGTGGTGTTCAACGAGGCGCAGCGCGCGCACCTGCTGGGCAATGCCAACCACGACCGGCTGGTGGCGGTGGTCGGCCTGTCGATGGCCATCACCCCGCTGTTGATGATCGCGCTGTTGAAGCTGCTGGGACGCGAGCGCGTGGCGCCGCGTGATGCCGCGCCGGCCGACAAGGTGGCGCCGGGCAACCAGCCCAAGGTGCTGATTGCCGGCATGGGCCGCTTCGGCCAGGTGATCGCGCGCCTGCTGACTGCGCAGAAGGTGCCGTTCGTGGCGCTGGAGGCGAACCCGGACACTGTGGCCGACCTGCGCCGCTTCGGCAACCAGCTGTACTACGGCGACCCGACCCGGCCGGAAATGCTGCGCGCGGCCGGTGGCGAGCGCATCGATGTGTTCGTGATCACCGTGGACGACCCGGAAACCAACCTGCGCGCGGTGCGCATGGTGCGCCGCCTGTATCCGGAAGCGAAGGTGCTGGCGCGTGCGCGCAACCGCCAGCATGCGTGGCGCTTGATGGACATGTCGGCCGAGCCGTTCCGCGAAGTGTTCGGCACCAGCCTGGAGATGAGCGGCCGCGTGCTGACCGCGCTGGGTGTGGCGCCCGATGTGGCCGAGCGCCATGTGCAGCGCTTCCGCGAGCACGACGAACAGCTGCTGCGTGACCAGTACCTGGTGTACGACGACGAAGCCGCGGTGATCCAGACCTCGCGCGATGCCCGCAACGACCTGATGCATCTGTTCGAAGCCGACGCCGAGCGCGACAAGTAGATCCACGCCGTGCGTGGATGAGCATGCATGCCGCCGTGCAGGGGTCAGAGCCCTTTCCTGCGGAAAGGGATCCGACCCCGCACCTCAGCCGTTGTCGCGCAGGAAGCGGGCCATGGAGGACACGCCGGGGACGCGCGGTTCGAATTCGCCGGCCACGTCGATGAAGCCGCGCATGACCGCGATCTCGCGCGGGCTGCGGTTCAAGCTGTCGCGGGCTTCCGGGTCGGCGCCGGCGCGCAGCAGGCGCTGCACCAGCAGCGGCAGGCCGTGCAGAGCGGCCAGATGCAGCGGGCCGAAGCCACGCGGATCGCGCACGTCCAGGCTCACCTCTTCATCCAGCAGGCGCTCCACCGCGGCCATCACCACCTGTTCGTCGCAGGCCGTGCCCGGCTCGGCGCGCGCGCCCAGCAGCAGCAGCAACGGCGTGACCGAACCGGCAGCGGCCTGGTCCGGCTCGGCACCGGCCAGCAGCAGGGTGTCCAGCAGCGCCAGCAGGCGCGAGCGGTCGCGCGCACTGAAACCGTACAGCGCTGCGCAGTGCAGCGGACCCAACTGCTGGGCATCGCCGGCATGCACGTCGGCACCGGCGGTCAGCAGGCGCGCCACGATGTCCGGCAGGCCCAGCGCCGAGGCCAGCATCAACACGGTTACGCCGCCGGGCAGGCGGTGTTCCAGCTGCGCACCGGCATCAAGCAGGGCCGACACGATATCCACCTGGCGCATGCTGACGGCCGCCGACAACGGCGTGGCACCACTGGCCGCGCCATGCTGCGGATCGGCGCCACGGGCCAGCAGCAGATCGACCACCGCCAAGTGGCCGCCACCGGCCGCGCGCAGCAGGGCCGTGCAGCCCTGTGCATCCACCGCATCGATGGCAAAGCCCAGATCGTTCAGACGACGCACGGCGTCGACGTCACCGGCCATGGCGGCGGCCGGCAGATCGCTCTCGCGCAGCGTGCGGCGCGGCAGCGGCCACACGCGCCAGTCCAGCCAGTCGGCCAGGTCGCGACGGCCGATCGACAGCGCCACGCCCAACGGAGTCTGGCCGTCGGCGGCGCGCGCTTCGGGCGATGCACCGTGCTGCACCAGCAGCTTCAATGCGCCTTCGCGGGCCAGGGCGGTAGCCAGGTGCAGGGCGGTCATGCCGTGGCTGTCGCGCGCTTCGCGGTCCACGCCGGTGTTCAGCAGGGCCTGCTGCAGGCGCAGCCAGCCCAGGCGCACGGCCAACGACAACGGCGGATCACCTGCAGGCGAAGGCGCGAACGGATCGGCGCCGCGTTCCAGCAGTTCCAGCGACAGCTGTTCCAGGCCACGGGCGGCCTGGTCGTGCTGTGCGCAGGCGGCCAGGAAGCGCGCCAGGCCACCCCGGCCGGCCGGGGACAGGCCACGCTGCAGCATCACCTGCAGCGCCGGCACGGCATCGATGCCACGCGCCAGCAGGGCGAACATCGGGGTGTCGGCGCAGGCATCGCGCACGTACGGGTCGGCGCCATGGCCCAGCAGCCAGTCCACTGCGCGCGGTTCCAGGGCCAGTTCCGGGTCCAGCAGCAGGCTGCCCAGTTCTTCGGGCTGGCACAGCCTGGCCAGGGCGGCCATGCCATCGGTATTGCCGAAGCCCAGCGCTTCGCGCAGCAGGGTCAGCGGCGGGCGGTCCGGCAGCAGGCCGCTGGCGGTGGCGGCATCGCCACGTTCGGCCAGGCCATCGCTGACGGCCGCTGGCAGCGGATAGCTGGGATCGAGCAGGGCCACGATCGCCCAGCGCCCGGCTTCGGCGGCGTAATCGACGGCGCGCCGGCCCAAGGGATCGCTGGCATCGGCGGCGATGCCCAGGTCCACCAGACGCTTGACCAGCAGCGGCGACACATCGTCGGCCATGGCGGCCAGCAGCACCGCGTTGCGGCCTTCGCCATCGACGGCGGTCAGGTCGGGCTTGTGCGGCAGCAGGTGTTCGATCACCGCTGCGCGGCCGGCACGGGCTGCTTCCAGCCACGGGGTGCGGCCCAGCGCGTCGCGGGCTTCCAGGTTGGCACCGGCGCCCAGCAGCACGCCGATGATGTCCACGTGGCCGGCCAGCGCGGCGTCGTGCAGCGCACTGCGGCGCTGGCGATCACGCGCATCGGCACGGGCCTTGTGCTTCAGCAGCAGCTGCACGCCGGCCGGGTCATCATCTTCGGTGGCCGCTGCGGCCAGCAGCACCGGGGTGCCCTCGGCCGGTTCGGTACGCGCGCCGCGCTCCAGCAGGAAGCGTGCAAGGCGCCAGTTGCCGACCTGGCAGGCCACCGCCAGCGGCGACCAGCCTTCATGGTTCAGCGCGTCCACTTCGGCAGCGGCATCGCGCAGCAGCGCGGCCACGCCGGGGTCGGAACTGCGTGCGGCATGGTGCAGCGGGGTGTTGCCATCGCTGTCGGTGGCGCGCGAATCGGCACCGTTGGCCAGCAGGGTCATCACCGCTTCGGGGCGGCCATGCCAACTGTCACGGGTGGCGGCCAGCAACGGGGTCATGCCGCGGTGCGGAGCGTTCACGTCGACGCCGCGGCCGATCAGTTCACGCAGCAGGCGCAGGTCCGGCAGCACCGCCGCCAGCACGGCCAGGCTGCGCTGGTCGCGCCAGCTCGAATCGGGCAGCGCGTGCGCGTCGGCACCGGCCTGCAGCAACTGCAGCGCGCGGTCGACACGGCCGTGGCGGGCCGCTTCGAACAGCGACGGGGTGAGTTCCTGCGGCGCCATGGCTTCCAGCGGGGTGCTGTCGGCCACGGCAGTGAACTGGGGTGCCGCGTCGTCGCTGGCGGTGTCCAGCACACGGCTGCGCAGTGCCACCAGCGGTGCCGGCTGCACCTTCTGCAGCAGCAGGTGCAGCGGCGGCGACAGCAGCAGCACGGCCAGCGCGGCCGGCCAGCGTGCGCCTTCGGGCAACAACTCCGGCCAGGCCGGCAACACCACCAGCGCGGCCAGCGCCACCACGATCGCGGCCACGCCCAGGCCACGCCAGGCGCTCAGATCGCGCCCGGCCAGTGCCTGCCAATGCGGGCCCAGGCCACCATCCAGACGTTCGACATCGTTCCACAGCGGCCAGGTACGCCAGGCCGCCAGCAACGCGGCGCTGACCAGTACGCTCAGGCCGAGCACGGCGGCCAGGCTGCCGCTGTCGCGCAGCGCCGCCAACGGCCAGGCCAACAGCAGGGCCAGCAGCAGCGGCGCAGCGAACCACAGCGCCAGCAGCGCCGGCACGTCCTGGCGCAGGGTCTGCTGCAGCGGCAGCAGGGCACGACTGCGCCGCCACCACGACACGCCCAGCGCGAACGCCGGCTGCGCCAAGGCGGCCAGCAGCGCACCCGGCAGGCCACCCAGGGCCGAACCCAGCGCCAGCACGGCGCCCAGCCCGAAGGCCGTCGTCAGGGCGCGCGAACGGGACAGCTCAGTCATAGTGGCGCGGCATCAGGCTGGCCACCGACGGCGGCACCTGCAGGTAGAAACCACGTTCGGTCAGTTCGCTGCGGACCTTGGCCGGATCGGCCTGGGCCAGGCGACGCGAAGCATCCAGCGCGATATCCAGCACGAAGGTGAGCGCGCCCAGCGACGCTGCCAGCGGCGCAGGCAGCGCACTGAAGTCATCACGACGGGCGAGATAGACGTAGGTGTCCGGCTTTTTTTGGCTTTTATAGACGTAGGCGTGCATGTCCGCGGGACGATAACCCGGGAAGAGCCATGATTGTGTCGGAAAGCCGGGGGCGGGGAAAGCCGTCACGCGACGATGGCGGCGCGATCGACGGCGTTTCCCCACCGGGGTTCAGCAATGTGGCGGCGGCGTTCAGCCAGCACCGGGCGCTGCGCGGGCCTTACTTGACCTTCGCGTAGGTGCCCTTCAGCGCCACGCCTGCCAGGATCGTGCCGGCATAGCATTCGTAGTTGGTGGCGCTCTTGAACTCGTTCTTCTTGTAGTAGCTGACGATGTCGACCACGGCGTTGGCGCCGCGCGACTTGGCGCCATCCTGCAGCGCGCGCAGCGCCGACAGGGCCACCCAGCGGCAGGCTTCTTCGTCGCTCTTGTTGGCGGCGTTGGTCTTCTTGTTGGTCACGTCCTCGCCCAGGCGCTGCTGCACGCTGACCGGCTGGCCGGCCAGGTAGAAGCGGACGCTGCCATCGATGCCGGCATCTTTGGCGGCCTGCGAATTGACCAGGTCACGCAGGGACTGCTCGACGCGGGTGTCGCGGGCCGAGGCGGTGGAGGACAGGGCCAGCAGCGCGGTGGCGGCGGCGATCAGCAGGGTGCGGCGCATCGGAACATCTCCTTGTTGGGGTGCGGGTACAGCGGGTCACTCGCTCCAGCGGCGGAACACCAGCGAGGTGTTGATGCCGCCGAAGGCGAAATTGTTGCTCATTACGTACTCGGCCTGCAGTTCACGGCCCTGGCCGGTGATGAAATCGAGCTGGCCACAGCGCGGATCGACCTCGCCCAGGTTCAGGGTGGGCGCGAACCAGCCGGCGCGCATCATCTCGATGCTCATCCAGGCCTCGAACGCGCCGCAGGCGCCCAGCATGTGGCCGACGTAGCTCTTCAGCGAGCTGATCGGCACGGCGTTGCCGAATACCTGGGCGGTGGCCTGGGTTTCGGCGATGTCGCCGTGGTCGGTGGCGGTGCCATGGGCATTCACGTAATCGATCTGCGACGGCTCAAGGCCGGCGTCTTCCAGGGCCAGGCGCATGGCCTGGGCCATGGTGTCGGCGCTGGGCTGGGTGACGTGCTGGCCATCGCTGTTGGTGCCGTAACCCACGATCTCGGCCAGGATGGTGGCACCGCGCGCCTGCGCGTGCTCCAGGTCTTCCAGGATGAGCGTGCAGGCGCCCTCGCCCAGCACCAGGCCATCGCGGCCGGCATCGAACGGGCGCGGGGTGGTCTGCGGCGCATCGTTGCGGGTGCTGGTGGCGAACAGGGTGTCGAACACCGCCGCGGCGGTGGCGTCCAGCTGTTCGGCACCGCCGGCCACCATCACCGTCTGCTTGCCACTGCGGATCGCCTCGTAGCCGGCGCCCACGCCCTGGCTGCCCGACGTGCAGGCGCTGGAGGTGGTGTAGACGCGGCCGGACAGGCCGAAGAACACGCCGATGTTCACCGGCGCGGTGTGGCTCATCATCTTCAGGTAGGTGGTGGCACTGATGCCATCGGTGGTGAATTCATGCAGCATGCGGCCGAATTCACCGGTGGCTTCATGGCTGCCCGACGACGACCCGTATGCCACGCCGGCACGGCCGCTGCGCAGCACCGGGTGCTCGTACAGACCCGCTTCGCGCAGCGCCACTTCGGTGGCGCGCACCGACATGATGGCGACCTTGCCCATCGAACGGGTGGTCTTGCGGTTGTAGTTCGGCGGCAGGTCGTAATCCTGCGCGGGCGCGGCCAGCTTGGTGTTCAGGCCGGCATAGACATCCCATTCGGGCATGCTGCGCACCGCATTGCGGCAGCTGCGCAGATGCGCCTGGATGGTCGGCCAGTCGTGGCCAAGCGGGCTGATGGCGGCGGCACCGGTCACCACGACGCGACGATCGGCGGCCATCAGATCATGCCCCCGTTCACCGAAATGACCTGGCGGGTGATGTACCCGGCCGGCTCGGACAGCAGGAAGGCCACGGTGGCGGCCACTTCGTCCGGGCGGCCGACGCGGCCGGCGGGAATCAGCTTCAATGCGTGTTCGACCACTTCTTCATTCAGCATGTCGGTCTCGATCAGGCCCGGGGCCACGCAGTTCACGGTGATCTGGCGGCTGGCCAGTTCCAGCGCCAGTGCCTTGGTGGCGCCGATGATGCCGGCCTTGGCCGCGCTGTAGTTGACCTGGCCGCGGTTGCCGGCCACGCCGGATACCGACGACAGGGTGACGATGCGGCCCGGCTTGCGACGGCGCACCATCGGCATGATCAGCGGGTGCAGCACGTTGTAGAAGCCGTCCAGGTTGGTGTGGATGACCTGGTCCCAATCGTCTTCGGACAGCGCCGGGAAGGCGCCGTCACGGGCGATGCCGGCATTGCAGACCACCCCGTAGTAGGCGCCGTGCGCTTCCACGTCGGCTTCCAGCGCCGCACGCGCGGCAGCCCGGTCGGCCACATCGAAGGCCAGCACGCGGGCCTGTTGGCCAAGCGCCTGGATTTCCGCAGCCACGGCCTGCGCTTCTTCAACGCGGCTGCGGCAATGCACCACCACGTCGAAGCCATCGCGCGCGATACGCAGCGCGATGGCCCGGCCGATACCCCGGCTGGCGCCGGTCACCAGCACACTCCGATTCCCTGTCATGCCTGTCCACTCTCCAGATAGGCCATCGAGTCGGCCGGTTCGAACACCGACACGTTGGCAACTGCCCATTCTTCGTCGCCCGCCAGGATGCAGCAGGCGAACATTCCCAGCCCATTGTCGCCCAACAGCTCGCAGCGCGCCTGTACGCGCAGACAGGTGCCGCTGGGGAAGCTGCTGCGGTGGCTGCTGTAGCGGCGGCTGCCGAGCAGGAAGCCCAGCTGCGGCGGGCGCCCGGCGGTGCGTGCGCGGCACCCCGCCCACGCGGCAATGGCCTGGGCCATGTATTCGATGCCCACCCAGGCCGGAATGCCGCCGTCTTCGACGAACAAGCCCGTCTCGGGCACGACCAGCTCGGCCTCGATGCCGTCATCGTCCCAGTGCACGATGCGCTCCAGCAGGCACATGTCCTGGCGGTGCGGCACCACCTCTTCAATGGCGTACAACGGCCGGCTCACAGGCGCTCCAGCGCCAGCACGGCGTTGCTGCCACCGAAGGCGAATGAGTTGCTGAGGGCGCGCCGCGGCGCCTGCGCCGTGCGCGTACCGGGTGCCACCAGCGGCAGCGCCGGCAGCGCCGGGTCGGCCACGCCGTCCCACCAGTGCGGCGGCAGCTGCTGCTGCGGGTTGTCGGCCAGCACGATCCAGCACAGCGCGGCTTCGATCGCGCCGGACGCGCCCAGCGTGTGCCCGGTCAGCGGCTTGGTGGAACTGGCCGGCACGGTGGTGCCCAGCACCTGCGCAACCGCCTGGCTTTCCATGGCGTCGTTGTGGCCGGTGGCGGTGCCGTGCAGGTTCACGTAGTCCACCTCCTGCGCGGCCCAGCCGGCACGCTGCAAGGCCTGCTGCAGCGCGTCGATGGCACCCAGGCCCTGCGGATCGGGTGCGGACATGTGGTGCGCATCGGCCGATTCACCCCAGCCGGCCAACCGCACGCCGCCCGGCTCGCGGGTCAGCAGGAACAGTGCGGCGCCTTCGCCGATGTTGATGCCACTGCGGTGCTGCGAGAACGGATTGCAGCGCTGCGGCGATACCGATTCCAGTGCGCTGAAACCCGCGACGGTGAAACGGCACAGCGAATCGGCGCCACCGGCGATGACGGCGTCGACAACACCGGTGCGCAGCATGCGTGCGGCCGACATCAGTGCCTTGGCGCTGGACGAACAGGCGGTGGACAGCGTCCATGCCGGGCCCTGCGCGCCACTGCGCTGGCGCACGAACTGGGCGGCGGTGCCCATTTCCTGCTGTGCGTAATCGAAACCTTCGGGCCAGTGGCCCTGCTCGGCGCGGGTGCGCAGCGCCTGTTCGGATTCACCGATGCCCGAGGTGCTGGTGCCCAGCACCACCGCCACGCGCGATGCGCCATAGCGGGCAATGGCCGCGGCAACCGACGGCGCGATCTGTGCCAGCGCGACGTCCAGCAGCGTATTGTTGCGGCCGCGCAGGGCGACCGGCAGATCGTCCAGCGCCGGCAGCGGCGTGCGCACTTCACCCAGCGCCAGGGTCTGCCCCGGCAGCAGCGTGTGGTTGTCGCTGAGCCCACCGGGGGCGTCGGCGAACAGCGCGGCGGCCACCTCGGCGCGGCCCGCGCCCAGCGCGCAGACCACGCCCAGGTCGTTCAGGAAAATCGGTGCGGTCATTCGTGCTGCCCGGCCATGTCGATCGATTCAATGCGCAGGGCGTAGCCCTCGGCGCGGTTGTCCAGTTCCACGCTGCCATCAGCGCGGCGCTGCAGCTGCAGCCACACCGTGCCGTCGCGTGAGAGCGTGCGCTGCTGGCCGTCGTCGGCCACCTGCCAACCCGGCGGCAATGCCGCGGCAATCGCGGCGGTCGGCCACAGCGCGAACTGCAGGTCGTCCAGCACGCGTTCGGCACGCACCTGCGGCGGCAGCCACGGCGCGCGCTGCTGGGTCAGCTGCTGGCCATCCCACTGCAGGCGCACGCCGGTCTGGCCCATGGCCTGCACCGCCAACTGCACCTGCTGGGCATCGGCTTCCAGCAGCGCGTCCAGGTCGCGCTCGTGGCTGCCGAAACGGAAATGCAACTGCTGCTGCAGCGCCAGCGGGGCCGGCAGACTGGCCGGCGGCAGGCGCAGCGGCGGCAGTTCGACCAGGGGCCGCGGCA
The DNA here is from genome assembly GCF_003086875.1 of Stenotrophomonas sp. ZAC14D2_NAIMI4_6. Classification (NCBI taxonomy): domain Bacteria; kingdom Pseudomonadati; phylum Pseudomonadota; class Gammaproteobacteria; order Lysobacterales; family Lysobacteraceae; genus Stenotrophomonas; species Stenotrophomonas sp. ZAC14D2_NAIMI4_6. The sequence goes on from NZ_CP025996.1 coordinate 4,269,961, forward strand.
TGCGGCTGGCACAGGCGGCCAGCAGCACGCACAGCAGCACGGCCGTGAAACGGACGATCAGGCGCTGCACAATTCCTCCAGCACACGCATGCGGCGGCCGCTGTCATCGGCCACGTACGGGTTCTTGGTATCCCACGCATAGCCGGCCAGGATGGAGCTGATCATGTCGCGCACGGCAGGCTGCTGCTCGGGGTGGTAGATGATTTTCTGGAAACCGCCCTGGTACCAGGCTTCGACGAACCGGCGGAAGGTCTTCACGCCGGCGCGCAGCGGAATGGAGAACTCTGCTTCCCAATCCACGGTTTCACCGGCGTAGCGGCGCTTCAGGCATTCGCTGGCCAGCTGCGCCGACTTGAAGGCGATGGTGACGCCGGAGGAGAACACCGGATCGAGGAACTCGCCGGCATTGCCCAGCAACGCGTAACCCGGGCCCCACAGCGAGCTGACATTGGCCGAATAGCCGGTGATGCGGCGCACCGGCAGCACCGCCCATTCGGCGTTGGCCAGCAGGCGGGTCAGGTTCGGGTCTTCGCCCACGATGGCCTGCAGCTTCTGCAGATCGTCGCCTTCATAGCGTTCGAAGAACGACGGTTCGGCCACCACGCCCAACGAGCAGCAGCCGTTGGAGAACGGAATGGTCCAGTACCAGACGTCGATGTGCTCGGGGTGGGTGGTGATCAGGATCTTGTTGCGGTCGAAATCGGCCTCGGCCGGAATGTTGTCGCGCACGTGGCAGAAGATCGCCCCGCGCACCGGGAAGTTCGACGGCGATTCCAGGTCCAGCAGGCGCGGCAGCAGGCGTGCGAAGCCGGAGGCATCGAGGATGAAGTCGGCCTGGATGCGGTACTCGCTGCCGTCGGGACGGCGCACGCTGACCACCGGCTGTTCGCCCGGCTCGACCGCCAGCACTTCATCGCCGAAGCGCAGCGTGGTGCCCATGCGCTCGGCGCCACGCGCCAGCACGTTGTCGAAGTCGGCGCGCTGCACCTGGTAGGTGGTGCCCCAGCCCGGCGAGAACTTCTGGCGGAAATCGAAGGCGGTACGCGCTTCGCCGTGCACGAAGGCCGCACCGTTCTTGTACTGGAAGCCCGCTTCCACCACGTCCTGCAGCAGGCCAGCCGCTTCGATGTATTCCATGCTCTGCGGCAGCAGGCTTTCGCCGATGGAGAAGCGCGGGAACTGCTGACGCTCCAGCATCAGCACCTGGCGCCCCTGCTGGCGCAGCATCGCGGCGGCCACCGAACCGGCAGGACCGGCACCGATGATCAGGATTTCAGTACGTTCGACAGCATCCACAGCAGTGTTCATCGGTGCGTCCTTGTTGCTCGATCAGGTGGGAAGAAGGGAATACGGCGGTGCCGGCGTCATGCCGGCGGCAGGTCGTGCGGCGGTGGCCGGAACAGCGGCGAAATCAGCCAGACCAGGCCGATGCCGAACAGCAGGGTGAGCCCGAACGCGCGCAGCGCCGGGGTCTGCGACAGGCCGAGCAGGCCGAACGACAGCCAGGTGCTGGCCGCGCCCACGCACACCGCCAGCCAGGCACTGGCATCGCCGCGATGCTCGATCAGGAAGATGCCGTAGTCGATGCCCATGCCCAGCAGCAGCATCAGCGCCAGCACGTTGAACAGCTGCAGCGGCTGCCCGAACAGGCCCAGCAGGCCCAGGGTGAGCGCACCGGCTATCAGCGTGGGTGCGAATACCCGCCACGCCTGGCGGCGGTAGCGCAGCCACAGCGCACCGAACACCAGCGCGATGCCGACCAGCAGCAGGCCGCCCATCAGCTTGCGGTAGTGGCCCAGCAGCTTGGAGAAATCGGCGGTGCGATCGACCCAGCGCACGCCGGGCAGGCCTTCGGCCGCGCCCTGCAGGGTGGCCAGCGCATCGGCACGCGACAGGTCGTCCACCATCACCACGCTGACCTTCTGCCCGCCCACGCTGCCCACCCACAGGTGGCGGAACGGCTTGGATGCTGGCGATGCCAGGAATGCCTGCGCGGTCAGCGGACCGGCAGCGAAATCCGGGCGCGGCAGCGGTTCGCCCACCGCTTCGCCCACCGCCGACAACACGCCCGGTTCGACCTTCGCCGTCAGCGCGGCATCGGCCTGCTGGCGCGCCGGCGACGGCAGCCAATCGCTGATCGCACGGTAGCCACCGATGCGCTTGTCGTGGGCCAGCACGCGCAGGCGCTCGGTCAGCGCTTCTTCGCGCTGCAGCAGCTGTGCGTCATCTTCGCCCTGCACCAGGTAGAACTGCGCCGGGCTGGGCATGCCCAGCAACTGGCTCAGGCGGATCTGTTCGGCCATCAGCGCCGGCGGCGACGACTGCAGGCTGCGCAGATCGTCGTTGCTCTGCAGACGCGCGATGCCGATGGCCGACAGCGCCAGTGCGGCCACGATGAACAGCGTGACCGGGCGCGTACCGTGCAGGCGCGGGAAGCGCTCCAGGGTGTTGCCCAGCCACTGCGAGAAACGCGTCTGGCGGATGTCACCGCCGTCCAGCCACGGGAACCAGAAGATCACCGTCAGGAACGCGGCGGCCAGGCCCACCACCGAGAACAGCGCCATCTGCCGCAGGCCGGGGAACGGGGCCAGGCCCAGTGCCAGGTAGGCCAGCGCGCTGGTCAGCAGGGCCAGCCACAGGCCGGGCAGCAGGTGCCGCAGCAGCTTCCAGCGGCGGTCCGCCGGTTCGGCTTGGCGCGAGGCGAACCAGTGGATGCCGTAGTCCTCGGCCACGCCCACCAGCGATGCACCGAACACCAGGGTCAGCACGTGTACCTTGCCGAACACCAGCACGGTGACCGCCAGCGCCACGCCACAGCCGATCAGCAGCGAGGCGGCCACCAGCAGGATCGGGCGCAGCGAACGGAACGCCAGCCAGACCAGCAGCAGCACGGCGGCCAGCGACCCCCAGCCGATGGTGTTGATTTCCTGGTTGGCCTGTACGGCCGCGGCTTCGGCATGCAACGGCACGCCGGCATGCAGGATCTCCAGATCCGGTGCAGCCGCCTTGGCGGCTTGGCCGGCACGTTCCAGCAGGCCATCGATATGACGTTCGCCATCGAGCTGGAACGCCGAGCCCGGCGTATCGAACTGCAGCGCGGCCCAGTGCTTGCCTTCGGCTTCCAGCAGGCCATCATCGCCCAGGCGCAGGCCCGAGCCCTGTGCCTGCTGCTGCCACCACTGCGGCCACAGCGACAGCGGGTCCTGCCGCCAATCGGTCAGCCGCGGTGCGCCCATCGGCCCGTACAGCGCGCCCAAGGCCTGTTCTGCCAGCGCACCCGGTTCGGCCTGCTGCAACTGTTCGCGCTGGCCTGGGGTCAGCAGGCGGTCGCGGTACGGCGCGTAGAACGCGCGCGCCTCATCGAACCAACCTTCGATCGAGCCACTGGGGACCAGCAGCCCGCTGTCGGCATCGCCGGCCATCGCCTTGGCGAAGGCGGCCTGCGCGCGCTTGGCGGCGGCGCCATCGGTACTGCCCAGCAGCACCACCACCTGGCGCGAGCTGCCATCGGCAATGCGCCGGGTGACATCGCTCAACAGGCGATCGTGTGCATCCTGCGGCAACAGCGCCAGAATGTCGGTGTCGATCCGCGACTGTTCGCTCCACAGCCGCCACTGCTGCACGCCCAGCACCAGCAGCACCAGCAGCCAGGCAATGCCCAGCCAGTGCCACCAGCGGCGCAGGCGGTCCGCTCCGTTCGCGCTTCCCAGATCAGTCAAAGCGGCGCGCCTCGTCGGCATTCAGCGTGGCCGGTGCTTCGCTCAACGCGTTGAACTGGATCTGCGTGCGGTCCTTGTTGGCCTCCACGATCTGCACCTGGCGCACGTAGCGGTCGCCCTGCAGGGTCAGCGATTCGAAAGCCTTGGCCAGCATCGCCGACTTCGGGGTCAGCTTCAGCGTCCAGCCCTGCCCTTCGCGGCTGGCCTGCACGTTGAACTGGCTGGACAGCGCCTGCACGTCACCGCTCATCAGCGCGAACATGATCGCGTTCACCGAGCGCATGGCCGGCTGCTGCCGCGCATCCAGTTCGACCCGGGTGCTGCCGTCGCGCTGGCGGCTGAGGATGCGGTCGGCGGTGACCACCACTTCCGAGGGGAAGGGCTTGAGCGTGGTCCAGATGACGCCGTGCTGGCGCGCGACCACGAACTGGCCCTGCGAACGCAGCGGGTTCTTGAAGCCGCTGACCTGCTTTTCCTGGGTGAACTGGCCACGCAGTACGTCTGGCCGCGCCACCGCCTGGGTGATCGCATCCACCGCCGGGTCGGCGGCCTGGGCCAGCGGCGCGGCGGCCAGCAACAGCGCGCACAGCAGCGCGCGCGGAACAGTGAACAGGGTCTTCATGGTGCAGGCACTCCCAGGCGCTGCCACAGCACCGGCGGGCACTGGTACAGCATTTCCTTGCTGGCCGCGTCCACCGCGACCTGGATGGTCATTGCACGGGTCAAGCGCTGGCCGCTGCCCGCATCGAAGATTTCGTACTCGATCTTCAGCCGGTTCTCCCATTCCACGATGCGCGCCACGATGCGCAACGGCTGGTTGAACAACAGCGGGCGCACGTACTTCACCCGCGCATCGACCACCGGCCACAGGTAGCCCGATTCGAGCATCTGCGGGTAGTCGTAGTCGTAGCGGCCGAGCAGCGCGCAGCGCGCGATCTCGAAATATTTAAAGTAGTTGCCGTGCCAGACCACGTTCATCGGATCGCAGTCATGGAAGGCAGGGGTCAGGGTGATTTCCCCGACCAGTTCCGTGTGTTCATTCACCGGCATACAGTTCCCAGCGTTGCGCGCGGATCTCCACCAGCAGTTCCCGCAGTTCGCGATCCAGCGCGCGGTCTTCTTCGACCAGGGCGAGGCGCTGCCCCAGGTCGGCATACATGTCGGCCAGACTGCCATGCAGCTGCGCGTTCAGGCCAACCCGTTCGCGCAAGGCCAGGCCCTGGCGGGCGGCGATCAGCATCGCGGCCACCACCTGCTCGGTCAGTTCGATCACGCGCAGGCAGTCGCGCGCGGCGATGGTGCCCATGCTGACCTTGTCCTGGTTGTGGCATTCGGTCGAACGCGAGAACACGCTGGCCGGCATGGTCTGCTTCAGGGCTTCGGCGGTCCACGCCGACACGCTGATCTGCAGCGCCTTCAGGCCATGGTTGATGGCCGCGCGCGGGCCGGTGGCCGCCGACAGGTTGGCCGGCAGGCCGTGGTTGTAGCGGGCGTCGACCACCAGCGCCAGCTGCCGGTCCAGCAGGTCGGCCACGTTGGCCACGGTGTTCTTCAGCGTATCCATCGCCAGCGCGATGTGGCCGCCGTAGAAATGACCGCCATGCAGGATGCGCTCGCCGTCGGCATCGATCAGCGGGTTGTCGTTGGCGCTGTTCAGTTCGGTTTCGATCAGCTGGCGCAGGAACGGCAGGCTGTCTTCCAGCACACCGATCACGTGCGGCGCGCAGCGCAGCGAATAGCGGTCCTGCAGGCGCTGTTCGTTGCGCGGCGGGCGCTCGCTGTGCAGGTCGCTGCGCAGGCGCGCGGCAATGCGGCCCTGGCCGGGGTGCGGCTTGGCGGCGAACAGGGTTTCATCGAAGTGGTGCGCGTTGCCGTCGCTGGACAACACGTTGAAGGCAGTCAGGCGCGTGGCCATGCGGGCCAGGTAGTCGGCGCGCTGCCAGGCCAGGCAGGCCAGGCCGGTCATCACCGCGGTGCCGTTCATGATCGCCAGGCCTTCCTTCGGGCGCAGCTTCAGCGGGGTCATGCCGATCTTCGCCAGCACCGGACCGGCCGCCTGTACCTGGCCTTCGAACAGCACCTCGCGCTCGCCACACAGCACGGCGGCCACGTAGGACAGCGGGGTCAGGTCACCACTGGCGCCGACCGAGCCTTCGGCCGGAATCAGCGGCAGCACGTCGTGCTGCAGCAGGGTGGCCAGGCCTTCCAGCAGCGGCACGCTGACGCCGGACATGCCACGCACCAGCGAGGCCAGGCGCGCGGCCAGCACGGCACGCGTTTCCGCCGGGTCCAGGTAACGGCCCAGGCCGCAGCCGTGGTAGGTGTACAGGTGGTGCGGCAGCTCGGCCACCAGCGCCGGCGGAATGTTCACCGTGCACGAATCACCGTAGCCGGTGGTCACGCCATAGATCACCCCATCCTCGCGCAGCAGGCGGTCGAGGAAATCGGCGCCGCGCTGGATGTGCGCGCGGAACGCGGGCGCCTCACTCAGGGCGGCCTCGCACTGGCGCTGGGCCAGCGCCACCACGTCTTCAATGGTCAGCGGTGCATCACCGAAACGGCATACGGGTACGGAGTCAGTCGTCATGGGGGGCCTGATCCCAGAAGGGGAAGAAATTGAACCAGTCCAACGGGGACTGGATGACCTGGAGTTCCAGCCAGCGCGCGAAGCGCTGCGCCTGTTCGGCCAGGGCGGCATCACGCGAACCGCGCGGCAGCACCACGCGTTCGGCGAACTGTTCAAACGCCACGCGATAGCCATCGCCATCGTGCAGGCAGGACATGGTGTAGACCGGGCAGGCCAGCGCAGAGGCCAGCACATAGGCACCGATCGGGAACGGCGCGCGGTGGCCCAGGAAATCGGCCATCACGCTGCGCCCGCCCTGCACCGGCACGCGGTCGCCGACGATGGCCACGAAGCCACCGGAAGCGACCTTGTCGGCCAGCAGCATCGCCGTGGCTGGGCCCATTTCGGTCACCTGCACCAGCTCCACCGCGGCCAGCGGGTCCAGCCGCTGCAGCAGGCGGTTGAAGCGCTGCGCATGGGCGGTGTGGACCAGCACGGTAATGCGGAAGCCGGGCACCTGTTCGGCCAGCACCTGGCACAGTTCCAGGCAGCCGATATGCGCGGTCAGGATCAGGCCGCCTTCGCGGCGCGCGATCTTGCCCAGCACCAGGTCGCGCTGCAGGTGGATGCGTTCGGGCGGGTAGCGCCCGCCCAGGCCCAGCAGCTTGTCCAGCAGGGTATCGGCGAAGCTGAAGAAGTGGCGCAGGCTGTCGCGCCAGGTGGGCGCATGGCCCAGCGCGCCGCTGTGCGCCTGCAGCCGCTGCAGGTACTGCATCGACGCCTGGCGGCCGACACGGTTGCCCAGCCAGTGGCAGGCCACCACCGGCCACACGCACAGGTGGAACGGCCAGCGCCCGAACCAGCGGTGCACCCAGCACAGGAACAGCACACCGGCCACCGAGGTGGATTCGCCGATGTCGGCCCAATGCGGTGCGTCCTGCGTGCGCGCCATGTCAGCCCTGGCCCCGCAGGCGGCGCCACAGCAGGCGCGGCGCGCGCGGCAGCATGCCGAAGAACAGGCGTGTGTGCATGCGGCTGATGCGCACGTTGTCGCGCCACACATCGAAGTGCGACACGCCATCGGCCGGATAGGTCACGCGCGTGGCCAGGTGCTCTACCGGCACCTGCCGCCAGTACAGGCGGACCATGATTTCCGTATCGAAATCCATGCGCCGGCCGATGGTTTCCTGGCCGACCAAGGCCAGCACCGGTGGCAGCGGATAGACCCGGAAGCCACACATGGTGTCGCGCAGGTGCAGCGACAGCGTGTTGATCCAGACCCAGATATGGGTGGCGTAGCGACCGTACAGGCGCGCCTTGGGCACGCTGGCATCGTAGGCGGGAATGCCGCAGATCACCGCCTGCGGGCGGGCCCGGGCAGCGGCGATGAAGCGCGGCAGATCGCCGGTGTCATGCTGGCCGTCGGCATCGATCTGCAGCACATGGCTGTAGCCGCGCCGGGCCGCTTCGGCAAAACCGGCCAGCATGGCACCGCCCTTGCCCTGGTTCTGGTCCAGCCGCAGCAGATCGACGCCGGGCTGCGTGGACAACGCGCGCAGCACGGCCGCGCACGCAGGCGATGATCCATCGTCCACCAGCAGGCACGGCAGGCCCGCGGCCTGCACGCCCTGCACCACGGCGCCGATGGCGTGTTCGTGGTCGTACACGGGAATGACCACCAGCGGCGCGAAGGCGCCCCCGGTCGGCGCCGGCTCAGTGCGCATCGGTCAGGATCACCTTGCCGCTGGCATGCACGCCGTGCAGGGAGGTGTAGCGGAAAGTCAGCACGCCGCGCGGCGCATCCCAGTCCAGCTGCAGGGTCAGCTCATCGCCGGGCCGCGCCACCTTCTGGAACTTCACCACATCCATGCGCACGAAGCCGCCTGGCAGATCGAAGGCCTGGCGGCCGAAGCGCACCGCCCAATCCAGCTGGGCCACGCCGGGCAGGATCGCCGCCTGCGGGAAGTGGCCCTGGAACGCGCGCAGCGCCGGGGCCAGGGTCATGCGCAGGGTCGCGCTGGCGTCGCCGCGCTGGTCCCACTGCGGCACCGGCAGCAACGGCTGGAACAATGCCGCCAGCGCGGCCTGGGTCACCTTGCCCTGGGCATTGATCGGCAGTGCCTGCACCAGCCGCCAGCGGCGCGGGCGGGTCACCGCATCATGGCCCTGCGCCAGGCGGGCGCCCAGCCGCTGGCCCAGCGCGCGACGTGCGGCATCACCGGCCTCGGCCAGCGCCGGATCGGCGGGCACCACCACGGCGGCCAGTTGTTCACGGTGCCCTTGCAGCACCAGCACGCGCGCGTCCTCCACTTCGGGGTCTTCGCGCAGGGCGCGTTCCAGTGCGTCCAGGGAAACCCGGCGCTCTTCGATCTTGACGATGCGGTCGGCGCGCCCCAGCAGACGGAAGCGGCCATCGGCCAGGGCTTCCACCCGATCCTGGGTCCGCCACCAGTCGGCGCTTTCCAGGTGCGCCGAGGCCACGGCCAGGCAACCCTCTTCAATGCGCCACTGCACGCCCGGCAGCGGCTGCCACGGCGGCATGTCGGTATCCCAGCGGCGCCAGGCGATGCCGCCGGTCTCGCTGCTGCCATACACCTCGGTGGGTGCCACGCCCAGCCAGCCGCGCACCTGTCGTGCGGCGTCTTCGGGCAGCGGGCCGCCGGAAGAAAACACTGCGCGCAGGCGCCCATGCAGGCTGGCCCAGTCCAGTTGTTCGGGCAGGCGCTTGAGGTGCGCCGGGGTCGCCACCAGCACGCTGTCGGCCGCGGCCAAGGTCGCCACCAGATCTTCATGGAAGAACCGCCGCGGCTGCACCGGCCGCCCCGCCGCCAGCGGCCATAGCACGCGGAACAGCAGGCCGTAGATATGCTGGTGGGACACGGTGCCGTGCACCTGTGCGCCCTCCACCTGCGCACCGAAGGCCGCCTGCAGCGCATCGACCTCGCGCGCCAGCTGGTCCATGCGCTTGCTGATCGCACTGGGCTGGCCGGTGCTGCCGGAGGTGAACACGCACAGCTCGCAGGCGCGCTCATCCAGCGCGTGCAGCGCGCCATCGGTGGGAGCAGCGGGAACCAGCGGCCGGTAATCGGCCGAGACGTCGCCGGCAAAGCCTGCGACCTGCGGCTGCAGCGCCTGCAGGGTGGCCGGCAGGTTGTCGGCGGCCAGGAACACGCGCTTGCCGGCATGCCATGCGCCGAACAGGGCCGCGGCGAAGGCGATGGCATCGTCGAAATACAGCGCCCAGTCGCGGCCATCGGCTGCGGCGAAGGCATCACGCCAGGCCACCACGCGCTGGCGCAGCGCGCTGTGGTCCAGCGCCACTTCGCCACACAGACCGACCGGGCGACCCGGCTGCGCGGTGACCATCAGGCGGTCCAGGGCGATCCAGTCAGCCATGCGCATGTGCCGCCTTCACCCGCCGCCGCACCAGCCATTCACCTGCAAACAACACGCCCATCATCACGTACGCCAACAGTCCGTTGTAGAGCATCCAGACCCGATCCGACGCGTACAGCGCGGTGAGCAGGGCCAGGCCTCCGTTGAAAACAAAAAAGCCGCACCACACCTGGGTGACGCGACGGGTATAGACCACCGCGAACGGTGGCAGGTCCGGTTCCTGCAGGCGCGCCAGGCGCTCCACCAGCGGCGGGCCGAAGCGCAGGCTGGTGGCGAACACGCACAGCATCACCACGTTCACCAGCGCCGGGTACAGCTTCAGCGGCAGCGCCTGGTTGAGGAGGGTGGCCAGCGCGGCCAGCAGGCCGGCACCGGCGGCGGCGGCCCACCACAGCGGTTGCCGGGTGGTCAGCGCGCGCAGCAGGGCCAGGCCGAACAGCAGCAGCGACAGCCAGCGTGGCTCGAAGCGGCCCATCGCGGCGTACACCAGCACGGGGTAGGCCAGCGAAAGCGCTGCCACCACGACCACGCGTGCCCGAGCCATGGCCGTGCCGTCTGCGCTGCGGTCAGGCGGCAGCCTGACCAGGCAGCAGGCCATGCACGACATCAACGATGTCCTGCACGGTGCGCACGGCCTTGAAGGCTTCCGGCTGAAGATTGCGACCCAGCAGCGGCTTCAGCTGCACGATCAGGTCGACCGCATCGATGCTGTCGATGTCCAGGTCGTCATACAGGCGCGCCTCCGGGGTGATCCGGGCCGGCTCGATCTCGAAGCTGTCGGTCAAGATGCGGACGATGCGCTCGAAAAGTTCATTCTTGGTCATGGCTGTTCCTGCGCCTTACGACTGGCGGGCGGCGACGAACTCGCCGAGCGCGCGCACGCTGGAGAAATGGCGACGGGTTTCTTCAGAGTCGGCCGAGAGGCTGACACCGTACTTCTTCTGCAGCGCCAGGCCCAGTTCCAGCGCATCGATCGAATCGAGGCCCAGGCCTTCAACGAACAGCGGCGCGGTCGGATCGATGTCCTCCGGCGTGATGTCCTCCAGTGACAGCGAGGAAATGATCAATTCCTTGATCTCGTGCTCAAGTGCTTGCACGGGTCGGATCTCCAGACAGGTCGAAATAACGAGTGAGGTGGTCGGTGACGCGACGGGCCGCCAAGGCATCCCCCCTCGGCGAGTCATCTTCGGCCAGGAACGGCGCGATCGCGATATCTTCGCCGATCTGCAGCTGAACGTGAAAACGACGTGAGGGCACACGATACCACTTCTGGCCCTTGGTCAGCGTGGGTGGGGTGCAGGTAATGCGCACCGGGGTGATGTCCAGCCGGCCGCGCACGGCGATGTTGGCCGCGCCGCGCTGCAGGCGCAGCGGCTGGCCCTGCACGGTGCGGGTGCCTTCGGGGAAGATGACCAGGGTGCCGCCGGCATGCACGGCTGCCACGCAGTCATCCACCAGCCCGGCGCCATCGTCGTTGGCGATGTAGCCGGCGGCGCGTACCGGGCCGCGCATGAACGGGTTGCAGGCCACGGCCCGCTTCACCACGCAGTCGGCATTGGGCAGCAGCGCGATCAGGCAGACCACGTCGATCAGCGTGGGGTGGTTGGCCAGCACCAGCAGGCCGTCGCGCTGCAGGCGCTCGCGCCCTTCCACCTGCAGGGTCATCACCCCCAGCCGGCACATCAGCCAGACATGGCTGGCAAACGCGCCCTGCACCACCCGCCGCGCACGCCGCCGCCGCGCCACCGGGTCGCGCATCAGCAGCAGCAGGGGCATCACTAACACGCCCAGCAGCAGCCCGCCCACGCCGAAGGCAGCAAAGCTCAGGCCGGTGCCGAACACCCGCCAGGCGTGATCGAGGCGGCGCAGCGCCTCAGACACGGCGGCTCCAGCACCAGCGCTGGCCCTGGCTGACGTGCTCCAGGCCGGCGTCCTGGCCGAGCAGGAAGCGGTGCAGGTCCAGCGCATGCGGCAGCAGGCCCGGGGCGGTCTGCGGCTCATCTTCGGCCGCCTGCCAGGCCAGGCGCAGGCCGGTATCGGCCGCGTCGACCGGTGCCAGACGCCAGCACCAGGCGAAGAACGGGTCGGGTTCGTCGGCGAATTCCGCGTAAACGTCGGGCAACGGCGATTCGTAGACCACGATGCGCACTTCCGGCGCACCATCAGCCAGCAGCCCCACCGCTTCCAGGCAGGCCGCTTCCACGGTGGCCTGGCCGGCGGCCAGCGCCAGGTAGTTGCCGCGGTGGCCGCGGGCGATGGAATACAGCGCGGCGATGGCGTTGTGCACCGACAACCCGAAGCCGGTGGGCGACAGCGGCTCGTTGGCCGCCAGCGAGCCCAGCAGTTCCATGGAACGGGCCACATCGCCATGGCGGCTGGCGAACACCAGCGGCACCTGGCTGTCGGCGCCCTGCCCGTCTTCGCACCAGCAGGCGGTCTGGATGGCCATGCGGCCCAGGCGCTCGATGCGGCGCCGCTGCATGGCGGGAATTTCGGCCAGCGCAGGCGTGCCCTCGCCCTGCGGCAGGAACGGCGTGCGGGCCCAGTCCATCCATTGGCTGCGTTCGGTCAGCCCGGGTGCCCAGGCAGCCCAGTCGACTACGGAAAATTCAATCATTACCGGTGATGTTTGGATGGGCAAACAATAGGCACGAGCCATTTACGGCGACGCGCGGCGGCCCCCCATTCCTGCAGCCGTGCGTCCGTCCAGGACGTCGCCGGCAGCCCCCCTGGCGGCCGGAAAGGAGCGCACGCTAGCACGTCCGGCGCAGGGAATACATGTTTCACAAACCCCAACGGGCAGCGGTCACCGTCCGCTGCCGTGGGTCACGCCTCAGTGGTAACCGGCGCCGGCGTGCACCTTGCCGCGGAACACCCGGTACGACCATGCGGTATAGCCCAGGATGACCGGCAGCAGCATGACCAGCCCGACCAGGCTGAAGCCCAGCGACGAGGCCGGGGCCGCGGCCTGCCACAGGGTCATCGACGGCGGCAGCAGGTAGGGCCACATGCCCAGCACCAGACCGGCGAAGCCGAGCACGAACAGGCCCAGGCTGAGCAGGAACGGCGGCAGGTCGCGGCGCGGGTGGGTGGCACTGCGCCACAGCGCGGCCGCCACCGCCAGGGTCAGCAGCGGAACGGGCGACAGCCACCAGAAGTTGCCATCGCTGAACCAGCGGTCCATCAGCCGCGAGTGCAGGAACGGCAGCCAGCTGCTGACCAGGCCCATCGCCACGATCACCGCGGCCACCAGCGGCCGGGTCAGCTGCCGCGCCAGTGCCTGCACGCGCCCTTCGGTCTTCAGGATCAGCCAGGTGCTGCCCAGCAGCGCGTAGCCGGCCACCAGCGCGGCACCGGTCAGCATCGCGAACGGGCTGAACCAGACGAACGCCCCACCGCTGAAGCGACCCTCCAGCAGCGGAATGCCCTGCACCAGGGTGCCCAGGATCACGCCCTGGGCGAAGGTCGCCAGCAGCGAGCCCAGGCCGAAGGCCACGCTCCACAGCCGCCGCGAACGGTGCGCCTTGAAGCGGAATTCGAAGGCCACGCCACGGAACACCAGCGCCACCACCAGCAGCAGCACCGGCAGATACAGCGCCGACAGCAGCAACGCATAGGCCTTGGGGAACGCGGCCAGCAGGCCGGCACCGCCCAGCACCAGCCAGGTCTCGTTGCCGTCCCAGATGGGCGCAGCGGTGTTCATCATCAGGTCCAGTTGCTCTTCATCCTCGGCGAACGGGGCCAGGATGCCGATGCCGAGCACGAAGCCATCCAGCACCACATACATCAGCACGCCGAAGCCGATCACCGCGAACCATGCCACCGGCAGCCAGGTCATCAGGTCCATCTCAGCGCTCCTCCAGCGGTTCATCGGCCGCCGACAGCGGGCGCGCCGGGGTGTGGCTGCCATGGTCCAGCGACGGCCCGTGCTCATGGGGCTGCGGGCCATGGCGCAGGATCTTCACCAGGTACCAGATGCCCCAGCCGAACACGAAGGCGTAGCCCACCACGTACACCGTCAGCGACAACGCGGTCATCCACGCGCTCTGCGGTCCCACTGCATCGGCGGTGCGCAGCACGCCATACACCACCCAGGGCTGGCGGCCCATCTCGGTCACGAACCAACCGGACACCAGCGCGATGAAGCCGCTGGGCAGCATCCAGTTCCAGCCGCGCAGCAGCCACGGCGAATCCAGCAGCTTCTTCCGCCACAGCTGCACGGTCGACACCCAGGCCAGCAGCAGCATCAGCGTGCCCAGCCCGACCATGATGCGGAAGGCAAAGAACACCGGCGTCACCGGCGGCCGCTCGCTGGCCGGCACGGAAGTCAGCGGATCGAAGGTGCCGTCCAGCGAATGGGTCAGGATCACGCTGCCCAGCTTGGGAATGGCCACTTCGAAATCGTTGCGCTGCTCTTTCTCGTTGGGCAGGGCGAACACCACCAGCGGCACGCCCTCGCCTTCCTTGCTTCCATGCCAGTGCGCTTCCACCGCGGCGATCTTCAGCGGCTGGTGCTTCAGCGTGTTCAGGCCATGCATGTCGCCAACGAAGATCTGCACCGGCACGGTCAGCGCGGCGAAGGCCACGGCAGCAATCAGCATGCGCCGGCCCGCTTCGACGTGCGTACCCTTGCGCAGGTACCAGGCGCCCACCCCACCAATCACGAAACAGGTGGTGATGAACGAGCCCAGCGCCATGTGCGCCAAGCGGTAGGGGAAGGACGGGTTGAACACCACCTGCCACCAGTCCACCGGGTGCACGATGCCGTTGATCATTTCGTAGCCGGCCGGCGTGTGCAGCCAGCTGTTGGACGACAGGATCCAGAACGTGGAGAACAGCGTGCCCAGCGCCACCATGCAGGTGGACAGGAAGTGCAGGCGCGGCGAGACCCGGCCCCAGCCGAACATCATCACGCCCAGGAAGCTGGCTTCCAGGAAGAAGGCGGTCAGCACTTCATAGGTCAGCAGCGGGCCGATCACGGTGCCGGCCACTTCGCTCAGTCGCGGCCAGTTGGTGCCGAATTGGAAGGCCATGACGATGCCGCTGACCACGCCCATGCCGAAAGACACGGCGAAGATCTTCTGCCAGAAGAAGTAGAGATCGCGCCAGATAGGCAACTTCGTGCGCAGCCAGCGCCATTCAACGAAGGCCAGCCAGCTGGCGGTGCCGATGGTGAAGGCGGGGAACAGCACATGGAAACTGATGACGAATCCGAACTGGATCCGCGACAACAACAACGCGTCCAAGGGACGCCTCCTGCCGGGTACGGGTGGGATACCGGACCACTTTAGGAAGATATCGCCGTACTGGGATGCGACGCGGTGTCGCGCTGCTTCACTGTGTCGCAGGGGGCAGACGCCGCCGGCGCCCTGCTCTGGTGGGTGCCAACCGACCCGCCCTGGTAGGTGCCAACTCCCCCGCCCTGGTAGGTGCCAACCTTGGTTGGCACACCCCAAATCGCCGACCAAGGTCGGCCGCTACCAGAAGCGATTGCAGCCGGCGGGGGCTTCACCGCCAGAAATACCAAACGCCGGCGGCCAGCAGCGCACACACCAGCAGCACCTGCACCACCACGTAGCCCACGCCGCTGTCGCGGGTTTCCGCCTGCAGCCGCCGCTGCAGCGCCTCGCTCACGTCGGGCGTCGCTGCTTCCTGCTCGCGCAGCGCCTGCGATAGCGCGCGCGCATCGGCATCGCGGGGGTCGTTGGCTTCGCTCACAGCAGCTCTCCGGCGGTGGCGCGTCGGGTCAGCTCCTGCTTCAGGGTCTGCCGTGCGCGGAACAGATGGCTCTTGATGGTACCGCGTGGCAACCCGGTTACCTGCTCGATCTCGGCCAGGTCGAAATCCTCCAGGTAGTGCAGGCCCATGATCAGGCGCTGCGGCGGGGTGAGACGATCCAGCGCGGCTCCCAGCTGGCGGCCGGCCTGAAGCGCCTCGCTCAGCTCGGCCGGGCCCGGCCCTTCGTCGCCGATGCCCAGTTCCTCGGGCACCTCCACCGCCACCATCCACTGCATTTCCAGCCGGCGGCGGCGCAGGTGCTGCAGCGCCGTCGTATAGGCCACCCGCGAAACCCAGGTGCGCAGCGAGGATTCGAAGCGGAACCGGTGCAGCTGGCGGAACACCGCCAGGAAAGTTTCCTGCAGCAGGTCGGCCACCTGGTCACGGTCGCCGACCATGCGTCCGATCACGTGCGCGCAGGTGCGCTGGTGGGCCTGCACCAACTGCGCGAACGCCGGCTGCGAACCATCGATGATCGCCCGCACCAGCGCGCGGTCGTCGTCAGCTTCCGGTAGAGGCGCTGCGGGGACGTCGCGGCGACGCCCCCGCAATGCAGCCAGTGCTCCGCCCAGCAGGCTCATGCGCGGGGCGCCCCCTGTGCCCGTGGCATGCCGGCCTCAGCCCTTGCGCAGGGCAGGACGGGTGAAGTGCCAGGCCAGCAGCTGGCCCAGCCCGGCACTGCCGGCCAGCGCCGCAGCCGCGCCAAAGGTCAGCTCGCGCGCCCCCATCGCCTCCAGCAGGCCCATGGCCACGGCAAGGCTGACCAGGCTGATGCCCCAGCGCAGCGCGCCCTGGCGGCGGCGCTCTTCTTCCAGCACCGCCAGCGAACGGATCACCTCCTCCGGCACGTGGGGGGCAACCAGCTTGCTGCGGGCGCGGGCATCGGCCAGGGCATGGATCGCATAGGCGATGCAGATGAAGAGGGTGATCGGAATGAGTTCCTGCATGGTCGGGCTCCTGTTCGGTGGATGATGCGGGTTCAGGAGATTGGATGCGCAGGACCGGCGACCGGTTGCAGCGGATGTTTCAGGCCTCGTCGTCGGTCCCGGGGTCGACCGGCGAATCGGGAAAATAGGTTTCCAGATGGAAGCCCAGTCGGAGATCAGCCATCAGTCGCACCAGCGCGTCGTCCAGTTCAAACCCGGCCCAGGCGCGTTTGCCAAAAACGCCGATACGCAGACCAATCTCGGCGCCTTCCTGGTTCAATGCCTGGATCACCTCCACCCGTGCCTGCAGGATCCCGACCACCTGCGGCCAGGCGTCCATCAACCAGCCATCCTTGCCCTCGGCCAGCTCGAACAGCACCCAGGTGTGTGCATGCACGCGGATCAGCCTGCCATCGGCGCCACGCAGGTCTGTGCCGACATCGCGGAAGAAGCTCCGTTCCAACCCCAGCCGGGCGGAGATGTCGGCGCTGGAGCGCACGGGGTGCTGCACCCCCAGGGAAATGCGGTAGTCGTAGGAGTACATGGTCGGTTCCGTCCGGATCAGGCGCCCATCATGCGCCACGCGATGCCCTGCCGGGCCTTTGCCCAAGCGGGTTGCATGACCTGTGGCCCCCTCCCCCGGCGCGGGCGGCTGCTACCCTTGCCCGGTTTCCTCTTCTGGTGCCGTCCGCCCATGTCCCGAGTGCTGCCCCTGTCCCTTCTGCTGTCGGCCATCCTGGCCGCACCGGCCGCGCATGCCGCGCCCACGCCGATCACCATCGAACAGGCCATGGCCGACCCGGACTGGATCGGTCCGCCGGTGGAAAAGGCCTGGTGGTCGTGGAACAGCCAGCAGGTGGAATACCAGCTCAAGCGCAATGGCAGCCCGGTGCGCGACACCTTCCGCCAGCCGCTGGCCGGTGGCGCCGCCGCGCAGGTGGCCGATGACCAGCGCGGCAGCCTGGACGTGGCCGATCCGGTCTACGACCGCACCCGCAGCCGCAGCGCCTTCGTGCGCAATGGCGATGTGTTCGTGCGCGACCTGCGCAGCGGCGCGCTGACCCAGCTGACCCGCAGCAACGAGCGTGCCACCGGGGTGAACTTCGCCGCCGACAACGGCGTGATCTGGCGCGTGGGCCAGAACTGGTTCCACTGGACCGCCGCCAGCGGCGTGCAGCAGGTGGCCAGCCTGAAGGCCGACAAGGACCCGGCCAGCAAGCCCAAGGATGACCTGCTGCGCGACCAGCAGCTGCGCACCCTGGAAACCCTGCGCCGCGACCGTGACCAGCGCGAAGCGCTAAAGGACCAGGACCAGCGCTGGCGCCAGGCCGACCCGACCCGCGCGGCCGCACCGATCTACCTGGGCGCCGACGTGGAGATCGTCGACAGCCTGCTGTCGCCGGACCTGGGCCACCTGATCGTGGCCACCAAAGCCAAGGATTTCGATGACGGCCGCACCAGCAAGATGCCGCTGTACGTGACCGAATCGGGCTACGAGGAAACCGAAGACACCCGTACCCGAGTCGGCCGCAACGGCTTTGAACCGCACACCCTGTGGTTCGTGGACGTGCGTACCGGCAAGGCGCAGAAGCTGTCGCTGTCGGGCCTGCCGGGCATCGGCACCGACCCGCTGGCCGAGCTGCGCCGCAAGGCCGGCAAGGACGCGCTGAAGGGCGACCGCAGCGTGCAGGTGATGAGCGACTTCATGGGCGGCGGCATGCGCTGGAGCGCCGATGGCCAGCAGGCCGCGGTGATGCTGCGCGCCAACGACAACAAGGACCGCTGGATCGTCAGCGTGGGCAACGATGGCCGCGTGCAGAACCGCCACCGGCTGACCGACAACGCCTGGATCAACTGGGGCTTCAACGATTTCGGCTGGATGGCCGACGGCCGCACGCTGTGGCTGCTTTCGGAAGAATCGGGCTACTCGCACCTGTATACCCAGGCCGGCACGGCCAAGCCGCAGGCGCTGACCGGCGGCAAGTGGGAAACCTCCGCGCCGGTGCTGTCGGCCGACGGCAAGGGCTTCTACTTCCTGTGCAACCAGCAGGCCCCGCACGACTACGAAGTCTGCGCGGTCGACACCGGCAGCCGCCAGGTGCGCGAACTGACCAGCCTGAACGGCGTGGAAGACTTCTCGCTGTCGCCGGACGGCCAGCAGCTGCTGGTGCGCTATTCCGGCGCCTACCTGCCGCCGCAGCTGGCGGTGCTGCCGTCCTCGGGTGGCCAGGCCCGCGTGCTGACCGACACCCGCACCGCCGAATACAAGGCGCGTGAGTGGGTGCAGCCGAAGCTGGTGGCGGTGCCGTCCAAGCACGGCGCCGGCGTGGTCTGGGCCAAGTACTACGAACCCGAGCACAAGGAACCGGGCAAGAAGTACCCGATCGTGATGTTCGTGCACGGCGCCGGCTACCTGCAGAACGTGCACCAGCGCTACCCGGCCTATTTCCGCGAGCAGATGTTCCACAACCTGCTGGTGGAAAAGGGCTACATCGTGCTAGATATGGATTACCGCGGCAGCGAGGGCTACGGCCGCGACTGGCGCACGGCCATCTACCGCAACATGGGCCACCCGGAACTGGAAGACTACAAGGACGGCCTGGACTGGCTGGTGGACACCCAGCAGGGTGACCGCGACCACGCCGGCATCTACGGCGGTTCCTACGGCGGTTTCATGACCTTCATGGCGCTGTTCCGTTCGCCGGGCACGTTCAAGGCCGGCGCCGCACTGCGCCCGGTGGTGGACTGGAACAACTACAACCACGCCTACACCAGCAACATCCTGAACACCCCGGACATCGACCCGGAGGCGTACCGCACGTCCTCGCCCATCGAGTACGCGCAGAACCTGCAGGACAACCTGCTGATCGCCCACGGCATGATGGATGACAACGTGTTCTTCCAGGATTCGGTGCACCTGACCCAGCGCCTGATCGAGCTGCACAAGGACAACTGGTCCATCGCGCCGTACCCGCTGGAGCGCCACGGCTATACCCGTGCCGATTCCTGGCTGGACCAGTACAAGCGCATCCTCAAGCTGTTCGAGCAGAACCTGAAGTGAGCAACGCCGCGGCCACGATCCAGATCGTGGCCGCGGTCATCCTGGATGACCGCGGCCGGGCGCTGGTGGTGCGCAAGCACGGCGCCCAGCGCTTCATCCAGCCCGGTGGCAAGCCCGAGCCCGGCGAAGCGGCGCTGACCGCGCTGGCGCGCGAGCTGCACGAGGAACTGGGCGTACGGCTGCAGCCTGATTCGGCCATCGCCTTGGGCCGCTTCCAGGAGTGGGCGGTGAACGAACCCGGCCACCGGGTGCAGGCCGATGCCTGGTGGGTAAAGGTGGCGGGCACGCCCCGCGCGCAGGCGGAGATTGCCGAACTGGCCTGGGTGCCGCTGCAGCCGCCGCACGGCCTGCCCTTGGCACCCTTGAGTGAACACCATATCCTGCCGGCGGTCGCCGCCCTGGCGACGGCCCGCTGACCTGGCGGGCGCCATCGCAGTGCAAGGACACCGGATGTCTCCCTCCATTCCCGATCTTCCCTCGCCGGCCGCGGCCCCCCTCAACACGTGGGTGAAACCGCTGGCGCAGGGCTCGTTCTGGCTCTGCCTGCTGATGGTGGTCTACTTCCTGGGCCAGGCCGTGGTGGCGGCCGTGCTGGCGCCGACCGCGCTTTGGCAGGCGCTGGTGAAGCTGGCCTGGGAAAACCAATTGGACGGCAGCCTGTTATGGATGCTCGCGCACCCGCTGGCGACGTCGCTGATCGCTGCGCTGCTGTGCCTGGGCTCCACCCTGGCCAGCTGGGGCCTGTGGCGCGAGCGCCGCTGGGGCCTGTGGGCCTTCGTGTGGGCGCTGGGCCTGAGCGCACTGGCCAACTTCGTCATCACCTGGTGGCTGGATGTGGTGATGCTGCAGTTCATCGGGCTGGCCGCCAATGATGCCGAGCTGCAGCAGCAGCTGCAGGTGCAGCGCCTGCTGATGACGCTCACGCTGCTGGGCACCTCGGTGCTGTTCGCCGGCCTGCAGGGCTGGCTGGGCTGGCGCCTGCTGCGGCCGGACATCCGCGCGCGGTTCCGCTGAACGGCGCGGTCGCTGCGGTAAAGTACGCGGCATGAACGAATTCGAGCGCGTACGCGCCTACCTGACCGACCTGCAGGACCGCATCTGTGCGGCCATTGAAGCCGCCGATGGCAGCGCGCGCTTCCAGGAAGACCTGTGGCAGCGCGCCGAGGGCGGTGGCGGGCGTACCCGCGTGCTGCGCGACGGTGCGGTGTTCGAACAGGCCGGCATCGGCTTTTCCGATGTCTGCGGCAGCCGCCTGCCGCCGTCGGCGTCGGCCAACCGGCCGGAGCTGGCGGGCGCATCGTGGCGCGCCACGGGCGTGTCGCTGGTGTTCCATCCGCTGAACCCGCACGTGCCCACCACCCACGCCAACGTGCGCTTCTTCCAGGCACAGCGCGACGGAGAAGTGGTGGCCAGCTGGTTCGGCGGCGGCTTCGACCTGACCCCGTTCTATCCGCAGGACGAGGACGTGCAGCACTGGCATGGGGTGGCCCGCGACCTGTGCGCGCCGTTCGGTGAAGAACGCTACGCCGCCCACAAGCGCTGGTGCGACGAGTACTTCTTCCTGCGCCACCGCAACGAAACGCGCGGCGTGGGCGGGCTGTTCTTCGACGACCTGCACGGCGATTTCGAACGCGATTTCGACTACCTGCGCGCGGTGGGCGATGGCTTCCTGCAGGCTTACCTGCCGATCGTGCAGCGACGCAAGGATGCCGCCTACGGTGAACGGGAGCGCGAGTTCCAGCTGTACCGTCGCGGCCGCTATGTGGAATTCAACCTGGTCTACGACCGCGGCACCCTGTTCGGGCTGCAGAGCGGCGGCCGCAGCGAAAGCATCCTGATGAGCCTGCCGCCGCGCGTGCGCTGGGAATACGGGTTCAGCCCCGAAGCCGGCAGCGCCGAGGCGCGCCTGGCCGATTACCTGGTGCCCCGCGACTGGGTGTAACGCAACGCCGCAATGCCCGTAGAGTCGAGCTTGCTCGACTGCTTTTCGCATGGCGCCAACCGCAGTCGAGCAAGCTCGACTCTACCGGAGCAGGACTTGCGGTCGGGACCGCGCGACTGGGTGTAACGCCACGCCGCAATGCCCGTAGAGTCGAGCTTGCTCGACTGCTTTTCGCATGGCGCCAAACGCAGTCGAGCAAGCTCGACTCTACCGGAGCGGAGCTTGCGGTCGGGACCGCGCGACTGGGTGTAACGCAACGCCGCGATGCCCGTAGAGTCGAGCTTGCTCGACTGCTTTTCGCATGGCGCCAACCGCAGTCGAGCAAGCTCGACTCTACCGGAGCGGAGCTTGCGGTCGGGACCGCGCGACTGGGTGTAACGCAACGCCGCGATGCCCGTAGCGTCGAGCTTGCTCGACTGCTTTTCGCATGGCGCCAAACGCAGTCGAGCAAGCTCGACTCTACCGGAGCGGGACGCACGGTCGAGTGCGTTCGACATTGCGGGCGCGGGCCCCATGGTCGAGCACGCGCGATGTTGCGAGGGCGGGGCGCAGGGTCGAGCGCGTTCAACATCGCGCGGCTATCACGCGGCCGTCTTCTGCCGTGGAATGATGGTGATGTGGCCGTTGTTCTCCAGCAGCGCCAGGGCCACTTCTTCCACGCCCAGGCAGCCCTGCTGGCGCAGCGCGGCTTCCACGTCGGCGCGGGTCACCTGTTCACGGCGCAGCACGCCGTCGAACCAGCGCCCATCGCGCCCGATCACCACCGGCTCGCCTTCGATCACCCGCTCCATGCGCCGGCTGCGCGTGGTCAGCCAGCCCACGGCGTAGTTCAGCAGGATCAGCGTGGCCGCCAGCAGCAGGCCACCGCCCAGTGACGTATCACTGCCCAGCAAGGCATTCTGTACAGCGTTGCCCAGCAGCACGATCAGCA
The DNA here is from genome assembly GCF_003086875.1 of Stenotrophomonas sp. ZAC14D2_NAIMI4_6. Lineage (NCBI taxonomy): Bacteria > Pseudomonadati > Pseudomonadota > Gammaproteobacteria > Lysobacterales > Lysobacteraceae > Stenotrophomonas > Stenotrophomonas sp. ZAC14D2_NAIMI4_6. The sequence goes on from NZ_CP025996.1 coordinate 4,292,280, forward strand.
GCACGTCGAACGGGGTGATCTGCCCCAGCGCGCGCTTGCCTCCCAGCCGCACCATGCCCAGCACCACGGTGTAGACCACCACCGCGCGCAGGATGAATTCCCACCACGGCATGGCCAGTGCGAACAGGTCGTGCATTGCCGGTTCCCCTGCGGAGCGATGGCCCAGCGTGGCTCAGCAGGGCACAAATAAAAAGCCCCGCTGACCAGGGGGAGGTCAACGGGGCCGGGGAACGGGCGCTTGGGGAGGAGCCCCCGTTCCGAGATCTGCTCCAGGGGATGGGAGAGATCCACAACAGGCGTTGCGCCTGTCGAGAGTTATAGAAGCACTCCGAACACTAACGGTTCGTGAAGGGCGCCCATTTAATCGTGCGCCTACCCAGGAACATTCATCTTCGAGTCAGAAAATCCCCTGAAATGAATGAATTCACGTCGTTAATGGCCCGAAATGCGACTCAATGCGCTTCGTCCCAGTTGCTGCCAATGCCCGTATCGACCACCAGCGGCACCCGCAACTGTGCCGCTTGCGACATGTGTTCGACCACCTGCTTACGCAATTCCTCTGTGAAACCGGCCGCGCTTTCGAAGACCAGTTCATCGTGCACCTGCAGGATCATCCGCGCCGGTGCCCCGCTGTCGCGCAGCCACTGGTCCACGGACACCATCGCCCGCTTGATGATGTCCGCCGCCGTGCCCTGCATGGGGGCGTTGATGGCTGCCCGTTCGGCGCCGGCGCGCAGGCCCTGGTTGCGGGCGTTGATGTCGTTCAGGTACAGGCGGCGGCCGAACAGGGTTTCCACATAGCCCTGCTCGCGCGCCTGCTGGCGCATGCGCTCCATGAAGTCGCGCACGCCCGGGTAGCGGCTGAAGTACAGCGCCACGTAGTCCTGCGCCTGGCCGCGGTCGATGCCCAGGTTGCGGGCCAGGCCGAACGCGCTCATGCCGTACATCAGGCCGAAGTTGATGGCCTTGGCGGCGCGGCGCTCGTTGGGCGTCACCTCGTCCAGGGTGCGGCCGAACACTTCGGCGGCGGTGGCACGGTGCACGTCGGCGCCCTGCTCGAAGGCGCGCACCAGGCCCGGGTCTTCGGACAGGTGGGCCATGATCCGCAGCTCGATCTGCGAATAGTCGGCGGCCAGCAGCTGGCAGCCGTCCGGGGCGACGAAGGCGCGGCGGATGCGGCGGCCATCGTCGGTGCGGATCGGAATGTTCTGCAGGTTCGGGTCCGACGAGGACAGGCGGCCGGTAGCGGCGCCGGACTGGTGGTAGCTGGTGTGCACGCGGCCGGTGTCCGGGTTCACCATCTCCGGCAGCTTGTCGGTGTAGGTGCTGCGCAGCTTGGCCAGGCCACGGTATTCCAGGATCACCCGCGGCAGCTCGTGCTGGTCGGCAATGGCCTCCAGTGCTTCCTCGTTCGTGCTGGGCTGGCCCTTGGGGGTCTTCACCACCGCCGGCAGCTTCAGCTCGTCGAACAGCACGGCCTGCAGCTGCTTGGGCGAATCCAGGTTGAAGCTGCGGCCGGCCAGTTCGGTGGCCTTCTGCTGCGCGGCCAGCATGCGCGAGGACAGGTCCTGGCTCTGCCGGCGCAGTTCGGCGGTGTCGATGTGCACGCCGTTGGCTTCGATGGTGGTCAGCACCGGCACCAGCGGCATCTCGATGCTGCGGTACACGCTGTCCAGGCTCGGCTCGGCCAGCAGCTGCGGGCGCAGCGCGTGGTGCAGGCGCAAGGTGATGTCGGCGTCCTCGGCCGCGTAGCCGCTGGCTTCGTCGATACCCACCTGCGAGAACGGAATCTGCTTGGCGCCCTTGCCGGCCACATCCTCGAACTTGATGGTGTTGTAGCCCAGGTAGCGCAGGGCCAGCGAATCCATGTCGTGGCGGGTGGCCGTGGAATTGAGCACGAAGCTCTCAAGCATGCTGTCGTCGTGGTAACCCTGCACCTCCACGCCGTGGCGGCGCAGCACGTGCAGGTCGTACTTGCCGTGCTGGCCCAGCTTCTTCTTCGCCGGGTCCTGCAGCAGCGGGCGCAGTGCATCCAGCACCTGCTGCAGCGGCAGCTGTGCCGGCGCCCCGGGGTAGTCGTGGCCGACCGGAATGTAGGCGGCCTTGCCCGGCTCCACCGCCAGGCTGATGCCGACCAGGCGCGCACGCATCGCGTCCAGCGCATCGGTTTCGGTGTCGAAGCTGATCAGCTCGGCCTGCTGCAGGCGCTGCACCCAGGCCTGCAACTGTTCGTCGGTCAGCACGGTTTCGTACTCGCCCGGTGCGGCCAGCGCCGGGTCCAGTTCACCCGCCGCTGGCGCTTCGGCGCTGCCGCGGGCGAAACCGGCGGCGGTGCCGCGCAGGCTGGGGGTGGCTTCGCTGGCGGCGGTCGGGGCCGGCAGCGGCGCACCCAGCTCCTTCAGCGCCTGGGTGAAGCCGTAGCGCGCGTAGAGCTCGGTCAGCACCGGCACGTCCTGCTCGCGCAGCGCCAGCGTGGACGGGCTCGCCTCCAGCTCCACGTCGGTGCGGATGGTCACCAGATCGCGGTTCAGCGGCAGGCGGTCCAGCGCCGCGCGCAGGTTTTCGCCGATCTTGCCCTTCATGGTCGGGGCAGCGGCCATCACCCCGTCCAGCGTCTGGTATTCGGCCAGCCACTTGGCCGCGGTCTTCGGGCCGCACTTCTCCACACCCGGCACGTTGTCCACGGTGTCGCCCATCAGCGCCAGCAGGTCGATGATCTGGTCGGCACGCACGCCGAACTTGTCCATGACGGCCGCATCTGAATCCATGCGGCTGCCGGTCATGGTGTTCACCAGTTCGATGCCCGGGCGCACCAGCTGGGCGAAATCCTTGTCGCCGGTGGAAATGGTCACCTTCAGGTCCTGCGCCACGCCCTGCAGGGCCAGCGTGCCGATCACATCGTCGGCCTCCACGCCGGGAATGCGCAGGATGCTGATGCCCAGCGCTTCGACGATGCGGCACATCGGTTCCACCTGGCTGCGCAGGTCGTCGGGCATGGGCGGGCGATTGGCCTTGTACTGGTCGTACAGGTCATCGCGGAAGGTCTTGCCTGGCGCATCCACCACGAAGGCGACGTAGGCCGGGCGCTCCTTCAGTGTGGACCGCAGCATGTTGACCACGCCGAACAGCGCGCCGGTGGGTTCACCCTGTGCATTGGACAGGGGCGGCAGCGCGTGGAACGCGCGGTACAGGTAACTGGACCCGTCGATCAGGACTAATCTGCTCATGCGGCGATTCTACGCGCCCGCGCCTGCACGGCGGCGACACGGTGATGGGGCATAATCAAGACCCGTTCCAGGCAAAGGCCCTGCCGATGAAGACCCTGATGCTGGCGTCCGTGCTCCTGCTTGCTGGCTGCGCCAGCATGGGCAGTGCCGGCGCTCCCCCGGTGGACGTGAAGGGTGCCGAAGTGTCCAGCCGCACCATGGACAACGGCGATACCATCGAGGAGTACCGCGTGTCCGGCCAGCTGCGCATGGTCAAGGTCACCCCGTCGCGGGGCGCACCGTTCTACATGTATGACCGGAACGGCGACGGCCGAATGGACAACGACAAGGATGGCGTGTCGCCGGTGTATTGGAAGCTGTACAGCTGGTGATGCAGTGCGGGGTCGGATCCCTTTCCGCAGGAAAGGGCTCTGACCCCATCACGCCCGAACGCCACAAAAGATGACGCCGGTACGCATCCTGCGCACCGGCGTCGGTCCCCTCCCCGGGAACGCGTGAATTCAGCGGATGACCAGCACCGGCAGCGAGCTGCGCGCCAGCACTTCGGCGGTCTGGCTGCCCAGCAGCACGCGGGTCACCCCACGGCGGCCGTGCGAGGTCATCACGATCAGATCGCTGTTGCGATCAGCGGCGGTTTCGATGATGCCGTCGGCCGCGTAGCGGTCCAGCACATGCACCGGGTTGGCCTTGATGCCCTGTTCGGCAGCCTTGGCCAGCGCCGGCTGCAGCACCTTCTGGGCCCCTTCCTCGCGGTCGGCCTTGTACTCGGGGCTGTTCATGTAGCCCACGCTCCAGCCCATGGCGTCGTACATGCCGACCGCCCACGGCTCGGACACCGTCACGATATCGACCTCGGCGTTGAGGTCCTTGGCCAGCTCCAGGCCCTTGGCCAGGCCCTTGTCGGCCAGCTCGGAACCGTCGGTGGCGATCAGGATGCGCGTGTACATGGTGGGGCTCCGTGGCGATCTGCCGAATGGGAACACCACCATTACACAGCCGATGTGCACGCCGTGCCTTGAGCAGGATCAATGCGCGGGGTTGACGCCCGCCGGGCATGGCCCGGCGAGCCCCAGGATGCCTACGCCTCGACGGTCACCCGCCAGGCCCCCTCGTGCGGCTGCCAGTCGAATTCCACCGGCAGGAACTTCTCGATCAGCCGGGCGTTGCTGGCCAGGTGATCGCTGATGACGTGGGTGGTGAAGGCGCCGCCGCCGGCCAGGGCCATCGGCAGCAGCAGCTGGTCGGACAGGTATTCACCCACGTAGGCGTTGCCCTGCAGGTACTGCTGCACGCGTGCGGACAGGCGAGCGCCCACCTGTTCGGCACTCACCCCGCGCTCGCCGTGGCCATCGAACACTTCCACGTGGCTGCCATGCTGCACGCGCACCAGGGCGACATTGCCCGGGCCCAAGGCCGGGCGGATCGACTGCACGTGACGCGGGTGCGGATCGACGCCCAGGGTGTCGGCCAGCACTTGCAGCTCGCGCAGGCCGATGCTGCTGGACAAGCCGGACATCAGCACCTGCGCCTGCATCGATTCCAGGGCCGGCCGCTGCTCCAGCTGCGGTGCCTGCAACGCGGCGCACGGCTGCACCTGCACTTCAATCACGCCGCCGCCGGCCGGGTGGAAGCCATGCTGCAGCAACTGCATTTCGGCCTGCACGCCCATGCGACCCAGTGACGGCAGGTAGCTGTCGGCGATGAAATCGGCGCTGGGCGCCAGCGGGTTGTGAGTGCCACCTTCCAGCCGCAGGCGCGACGGCTGCTGCGCACGCCACAACGCCGGCAGCACGGTCTGCAGCACCAGCGTGGCCGAACCGGCACTGCCGGTTGCGAAGTGGTAGTCGCCAGCGGTCACCACGCCCGGCTCGAAGCGCAGGGTGGTGGCACCCAGCGCAGCGCCGTGCGTGCAGGCGTTTCCGACCCGCGCGGCCGCATTTACGGCAGTCAGGTGCTGGCGCATCAAGCCCGGCTTGCGCCGGATCGCGCGGATGTTCTGCAGGGTGAAGCCAATGCCGGTGCACAGGCTCAAGGTCAGGGCCGAGCGCAGCAGCTGCCCGCCGCCCTGCCCGCCATCAAGTTCAATCATATCCATGTGTAGGTTCCTCCATCCTGCCGCGCGCGGCGCAGTGTACGCCGCGCGCGGCCCGCTTCATCCCTTCACGCACACCACCTGGCGCAGCGTATGCACGATCTCGACCAGATCGCGCTGGGCCTCCATCACCGCCTCGATCGGCTTGTAGGCCGCCGGCGATTCATCCACCACCTCCGCATCCTTGCGGCATTCCACGTGCGCGGTGGCCTTGGCGTGTTCATCCACGGTAATCAGCTTGCGCGCCTGGGTACGGCTCATCACGCGGCCGGCGCCGTGGCTGCAGCTGTGGAAGCTGTCCTCGTTGCCCAGCCCGCGCACGATGAAGCTCTTGGCACCCATGCTGCCGGGAATGATGCCCAGCTCGCCCTTGCGCGCACTGACCGCACCCTTGCGGGTCAGCATCACCTCCTTGCCGAAGTGGGTCTCGCGGTTCACATAGTTGTGGTGGCAGTTCACCGCTTCGGCCTGGGCCTCGAACGGCTTGCTGATGACCATGCGCACGGCGGCCACCACGTTGCGCATCATCACCTCGCGGTTCATGCGTGCGAAACGCTGTGCCCACTCCACGGCGAACACGTAGTCGCCGTAGTGCTGGCTGCCCTCGGGCAGGTACGCCAGGTCCTGGTCGGGCAGGTTGATCATCCAGCGGCGCATTTCCTGCTTGGCCAGTTCGATGAAGTAGGTGCCGATGGCATTGCCGACGCCACGCGAGCCGGAGTGCAGCATGAACCACACGCGCTGGTCCTGGTCCAGGCACACTTCCACGAAGTGGTTGCCGGTACCCAGGGTGCCCAGGTGCTTGAGGTTGTTGGTGTTCTTCAGGCGCGGGTGGCGCTCGCAGATCAGCGCGAAGTCATCCACCAGCTGCTTCCAGCCTTCGATGGCCAGCTCCGGCGGCGTATCCCAGCTGCCCTTGTCACGGCCACCACGGGTCACGCTGCGGCCATGCGGCACCGCTCGTTCGATCGCGCTGCGCACGGCCGACAGATTGTCCGGCAGGTCGCTGGCATCGAGCGTGGTGCGCACGGCCATCATGCCGCAGCCGATATCCACGCCCACCGCGGCGGGAATGATAGCCCCCACGGTCGGTACCACCGAACCCACGGTTGCCCCCTTGCCAAGGTGCACGTCGGGCATCACCGCAATCCACTTGTGGATGAACGGCAGGCGCGCGATGTTCTGCAGCTGTTCGCGTGCCTGGTCTTCCAGCGGCACCCCGCGCGTCCACAGCTTGATGGGTGCAGCGCCGGGCTGCTGGATCACGTCATGGTTCATCGTGGTCATGGTGATGTTTCCTTTCATCCAATACAAAAACAAAGAAGGTGCGGTGACAAAGGTGGCCGAACGCACCACCTGCCGCGTTGCCGTGGCAGGTGGCCGGGACTTGAACCCGACCCCGAAGGGTTTCCGATGTAGTTCGGCCGGCATTCCCCGCGCAACGAAAGCAAAGGTGCCGGCAGCACGACGAGGGGTGGAGGAACATCCTGCTCTACCACTGAGCTACCGCTGCGTTGCCACAGCGGGCGGGGCTCGAACCCGCGACCCGGAGCTTAGAAGGCTGTAGTTCCTCCGGCATTCGCAGTGCCGGCGTTGAAACAGGTGCGGTGACAAAAGGAGTGGAACATCTCTTTCCCCACACCCGGCAGGAAAGGCGGGATTTGAACCCGACCCCGAAGGGACAACCAATGTAGTTCCACCAGCATTCACCGCGAAAACTCGAATTCCGGGTCCCTGCCCGGCTGGCCCTATTGCCAGCCGGGCGGTCCCTGGCGACATCCTTGCCGCCTTACAACGTCATGTCCTGGATGCACTGCACCCAGCCACTGCCATCGGCCGGTGCCTGCGCGTACTGGCCCAGCAGATCGAACACGGCATCGCTGAAGCCGCCGATGTGCAGCACGTCTTCGCGCTGCACGGTCTGGCTGCTGGCCACCGGCTGCAGGTCGATGCAGACCAGGCGCGCCTGCGGGCAACGCTGCTTCAGCACCTCCCACGCCCGCATCGTGGCCGTCGCACCGCCCTGGCGGGTGTCGCGCCAGCTCTCGTTGTCCGACACCAGCACCACCAGGTCGACCTGCGCGCGGCGACGGTTGAGGTCTTCCAGCGGTGCGCTGACCGAGGTGCCGCCGCCGTTGATCGCCAACTGCGCGGCCAGGGTCATCACGCTGTCGCGCGGGTTCAACCGCACCGGCCGCACCTGGGTGTCGAACGGCAGCACCGTGGCCTGCGGCTGACCGCGCAGCACACAAGCCGCGATCAAGGCCGCCACGTCCACACAGCGCACCGACGTACTGGCGCCCTTGCGGTAGCCGGTCAGCGGCCACTGCATGGACCCGGACACGTCCACCGCGACCACCACCCGCCCCGGCAGCACCGGTACCGATGCCGTGGCGATCTCCATGGCATCCTGCAGTGCATCCAGGATCGGCAACGGCAGGCCCTTGCCGGCGTGGAACGCCATCAGCAACTGGTACGGCAGCACCCGCGAACGACGTACCTGCTGCGGGTCACGCAGCCGCGCGGCAATCAGGTCCACCATCGCCGCATCGTCGAACACGCCGTTGCGGGCGAACGTGTTGAGGTTCATCCGCATCGACTGCCACGACGCGCTGCGCGCCAGCGCCGACCACTGCGCCGCATCCAGCGGCAGCGTGCTGAAGTACTGGAACGGCAGCGCCGGCGGCAGTCCCTGCGGGTCACGCTTGAACGCTTCGTAGGCCTGCACCAGCGCCGGCAGCTGCGCCGCGTCATACGGACGACCGACAACCCAGGCATACAGCGCCTTGCGCTCGGCATCGACCGGCTTCGGGTGCACCATGCGGATCAGATCCGCCAGCGACGGCTGCTGGCCGATGGCTGCACGCACCAGCGTTTCCACCGGGGCCTGCTGGATCCACTCACGCACCAGACGCTTGGGCAGCGAGCCCAGCGAACGGCGCCCGACCTGGCCGCTGCGCATGATCTGCACGAAGGTGCGCAGCTGGCGACCGTTGTCGATCACCCGCGGGAACACCTGGGCGAACACCGCGGCATCGCGCAGGCTGAGCACCGCCAGCAGCAGCGCCGGCATGTCCTTCATATGCGCCACCTGGCGGGCATACACCGCGGTGCGCGCCACGAAGTTCGGCTCGACCTGCGCGGTCAGCGCCAGCACCTGCCGCAGCTGCGCGTCGGCGTTGCTGTAGAAGGTGTTGTTGAGGCAGCCGGTGGCCGCATACAGGGCCAGCGCAGCACGCGGGTCGCGGCGGTAGGCCAGGCCACCGGCTTCATTGACGGTGGTGGCCGGCGGCAGCGCCGGGGCACGCATGTTGGAGAAGAGCGTCAGGTTGGCCATGGTGGTGTCCTCGGCGGGAACTGCCCGCGTCGTGTCTTGCCTGGAATAGAGCAATGGCCGTGCCAACTTTTGATCGACTTGATCAAGACGTTGTTTTTACTGCGTTTTTGTTCGATTCAAGCAAGAATCTCCGGCGTCGCGCTCGAAGAATGTATATAGTTGAAGCGCGTCTTTTATAGGAATGGATATGACACGGCGACAGGTCGTCTTCGGCATGCTCGGCACCCAGCTCGACGCGGGCGAAGGACCGGGCCGGTGGCAGAAATGGCGGCCGACGGTATCGCTGGGCATGCACGAGGATTTCCTGCCGGACCGGGTCGAACTGCTGCTGGACGAGCGTCGCTACGCCAAGCTGGCGCGAGTGGTGTGCGACGACCTGGCACAGGCCGCACCGGGCCTGCAGGTGCGCCGGCACGACACCTACCTGGCCGATCCGTGGGAGTTCGAAGGGGTCTACGCCACCCTGCACGACTTCCTGGCCGGCTACCCGTTCCAGCCGGAGGAGGAGGACTACTACGTCCACATCACCACCGGCACGCACGTGGCGCAGATCTGCTGGTTCCTGCTCACCGAGAGCCGGCATTTCCCCGGCCGCCTGCTGCAGACCTCGCCGCCGCGCAAGCAGGATGGCGCGGCCGGCAGCTACGCCGTCATCGACCTGGACCTGTCGCGCTACGACCACATCGCCCAGCGTTTCGCCCAGCAGCAACTGCAGGATCGCGATCTGCTGAAGAGCGGCATCGCCACCCGCAACGCCGCCTTCAACGCGATGATCGAGCAGATTGAAACGGTGGCCACGCGTTCGCGCGCACCGATGCTGCTGATGGGCCCCACCGGTGCCGGCAAGAGCCAGCTGGCCAAGCGCGTGTTCGAACTGAAGAAGCTCAAACACCAGTTGCCCGGCCGCTTCGTTGAAGTGAACTGCGCCACGCTGCGCGGCGACGGTGCGATGAGCACGCTGTTCGGCCATACCAAGGGCGCCTACACCGGTGCATCGTCGGACCGCGCCGGCCTGCTGCGTTCGGCGCACCAGGGGCTGCTGTTCCTGGATGAAATCGGCGAACTGGGGCTGGACGAACAGGCCATGCTGCTGCGTGCACTGGAGGAGAAACGCTTCCTGCCGGTGGGCAGCGATCGCGAAGTGGAAAGCGAGTTCCAGCTGATTGCCGGCACCAACCGCGACCTGCAGCAATCGGTGCTGGAAGGCCGCTTCCGCGAAGACCTGCTGGCACGCCTGAACCTGTGGACCTACCACCTGCCGGGCCTGGCCCAGCGCAGCGCGGACATCGAGCCGAACATCGAGTTCGAGCTGGAGCGCTGGTCACAGCAGCAGCACGCGCGGGTGCGCTTCAACGTGGAAGCACGTGCGCGCTATCTGGCCTTCGCTACCAGCGCCGAGGCGGCCTGGCGCGGCAACTTCCGCGACCTGGGCGCATCGATCATGCGCCTGGCCACCCTGGCCACGGCCGGGCGTATCCAGACCGAGGGCGTGGACGAGGAGATTGCCCGCCTGCGCCGGCAGTGGCGCGGCGGCGAAGCGCCCTCACCGCTGCAGGCACTGCTGGGCGAGGCAGCGGACCAGCTGGACCGCTTCGACCGCGTGCAGCTGGAAGAAGTGGTGCGGGTCTGCGCGCGCTCAAAGTCGCTTTCTGCCGCTGGACGCGAGCTGTTCGCGGTATCACGCACCCAGCGCGCCAGTACCAACGACGCCGACCGCCTGCGCAAGTACCTGGCGAAGTTCGGCCTGGACTGGGAGCAGGTGCGCAGCCCCGGTTCTGCGTAGCGTCGAGCTTGCTCGACGAAGGGCCCCGGTACATGCTGGCCGCGCAGCATCCATCGCTTTCAAGGAGATCGCCATGCACGAACGCAAACCAGAACCCGCCGCCGTCCCACGCACACTTGTATGGGTTGTCATCGGCGTTTTCGCCGTGCTTTACGGCGGCTATCAGGTCGGCAAGGAACTGGCCCTGCGCGACAATGCCAAGCAGGCGGCGGGCCAGTAGCGTCGAGCTTGCTCGACTGCTTTCTGTGATCGGAAGCATCGTGCCAACCAAGGTTGGCACCTACCGGTAAACGTCTACGCTCAGGCGATCTGCACGATGCGCGCGTTCTGGCACAGCGGGTAGCTGGCGACGAACTCGGCAATGGCTGCCTGCATCGCGGCAAACGACTGGCCATACATGTACAGCGCGGTTTCGGTCGGGCCCTGCCACCAGCTGCAGATTTCGCCCAGGCCATCGATGCGCTCGGACAGCTGCTCGAACACATGGTTCGAATCGCACTGCTCGTACACCTCGTCCGGCAGGTTCAGACCGTCCAGGTAGATGCCCAGCCCCTCGGTGACGCCAAAGCTGCGATCGGCCTCACCCGCGCCCTGCACCTTGGACCCCTTCGGTGCGCCCAGCTGTTCCAGCAGGTCAACCAGCTTGGGCACGCCGGCCGCGTCGTTCAGCGCGATTTCGATATCGCCGTACTCCACTTCCCCCTCGTCGGAGATCGCGGTGCCGCCGCCGGTGATCTCACCGATCGCGGCCGCCTGCAGCAGCGCATCCAGCGGGTCCTCGAACAGCTCGTGGCGGTGTTCGGGCTGCAACTTGGCGTTCAAGCTCACGGTGACGTGCAGCGTGGGTTCGGTCATGGCGGCGTTCCTGGAAGATGTCACCGCCCATTGTAGAGTCGAGCTCGCTCGACTGCTGCTTCGGCGAGGCCTCCCCCGGGACCCGTCGGCCACGCGATAATGCGCGGTACAGAAACATCATTCCAACAGGGGGAATTCATGAAGTCGATCATTGCAGCCACACTGCTGCTGGTGCTCACGGGCTGCGGCATCCGCACTGAAGTCGTGCGCGTGAACGTGCCTGACATCCGGGTCAATCCCGAGCAGGGCCCGGTGGTCGTCGTCGCGCCGGTGCGCGATGGGCGCACGACGTACTTCCCGCAGGTGGCGGCTGCGGAGCGCCCGCAGAGCATCGGTGGCGTCATCCGCGGCAACAATGGCGTGCTGGTGTCCCTTGAGTCGTCCACCGCCCCGGACAAGGCGCGCGAGATCATGATCCAGGCCCTGCGCAACATGGGCTACCGCACGACAGACCAGTGCACGGGCACCTGCACGGAACTGGAGGCAACCTTGACCGATTTCTCGGTGAAGATGCCGATGAACTTCTGGCGTGCCGCATCTTCAACCCAGCAGATGCTGGCCGACATAGCGGTCGATGTGACCGCCCGCAAGGACGGTCAGGCCCGAACCTTCACGGCCACCGGCCACGGCGCCAACATTTTCCAGATCGTCTCGCGCGAGAACTGGGAGATCGCGTTGGAGCGCGCGGTGAAGAACTTCACCAGCAGCCTGCAGCAGTCGATGTCCGAGCAGGATGCCGCGACGGGCTCAAAGGCGCAGGACTGAGGCCCCGATCCGTAGAGTCGAGCTTGCTTGACTGCTCTTCGTAGGGGCAGTCGAGCAAGCTCGACTCTACGGGACGTTCCCACGCTCAGCGCAGGAACTGTGGCACCTTGCGCTTCAGCAGTTCCACCAGCACCGGGTCCATGTAGTCGTAGTCGTCGGGGATATCCAGGCAGATCACCCGCTTGCCGTTCAGCCATGCCTTGTAGCGGCTGGACAGCCGGTTGCGGTGCGCCTTTTCCATCACGAACACCAGGTCGGCCCACTGCAGCAGCTCGGGGCTGAGCACTTCCTCGGCGTCGGCCAGCAAGCCCGCCGAGGCGGTCTCGATGCCGGGCCAATCGGCGAACACCTGCTCGGCCGTGGGGCTGCGCAGGCGGTTCTGGCTGCAGAGGAAGAGCACGTTGCGGGTCATGGGATTCTGCCGTTGTAGAGTCGAGCTTGCTCGACTGCTTTTTGTAGAGTCGAGCTTGCTCGACTGAACGCGCAGAGCAGTCGAGCAAGCTCGACTCTACAGGAGCTCGAAGACCGGGTCAGAGCCCTCCCGCGGGAGGGATCTGACCCCGACGGTAATCAGATCACCGTCAGGTTGGCGTAGGCCATCACCAGCCACTTGCTGCCGGCATCGGCGAATTCGACCTGCACGCGGGCGTGCGCGCCGCTGCCTTCGTAGTCGGTCACCATGCCTTCGCCGAACTTGGGATGGGTGACCAGGGCACCCAGCTTCAGCGGCGGCGCCTCGATCGAGGCGTGGCCCATCACCCGGCTGCTGCCCAGCGAGGCCGGGCGTGAGACCTGCACCTTCGGGCGCACCTCGTGCAGCAGTTCGCGCGGGATTTCGCGCAGGAAGCGCGAGGGCAGGCTGTAGTTGTCCTGGCCGTGGATGCGCCGCGATTCGGCGTAGCACAGCACCAGCTTCTGCCGTGCACGGGTAATGCCCACGTAAGCCAGGCGGCGCTCTTCTTCCAGCCGCCCGCTTTCTTCCAGTGAGCGCGCACTCGGGAACAGGCCGTCTTCCATCCCGGCCAGGAACACCAGCGGGAATTCCAGGCCCTTGGCCGAGTGCAGGGTCATCAGCTGCACGCCCTCCTCGCCCGCCTGCGCCTGGCCCTCACCGGCCTCCAGCGCGGCGTAGGCCAGGAAGGCGACCAGCTCATCCATCTCCTCGCCCACTTCCTCGATGTCATCGGCACGGCGCACGAAGCGCGAGGCCACCGACACCAGTTCGTCCAGGTTGTCGGTGCGCGATTCCGAATCCAGCGAGTTGCGGCTTTCCTTGCTCCAGTGCTCGCGCAGCTGCGAGCGCGACAGGATGTGGTCCACGCGCTCGGCCAGGGTCATGTGCAGGGTCTGTGCCTGCAGCTCGTTCACCAGCACCAGGAAGCCGGCCAGCGCGTTGCGTGCGCGTGCGGCCAGCGCACTGCCCTGGGTGACCAGCATGGTGGCTTCCCACAGCGACAGGCCCTGCGCACGCGCTTCGCGGCGCACTTCGTCCAGCGTGCGTTCGCCAATGCCACGGGTGGGCGTGTTCACCGCGCGCTCGAAGGCGGCATCGTCGTTGCGGTTGGACAGCAGGCGCAGGTAGGCCAGCGCGTCCTTGATTTCGGCGCGCTCGAAGAAGCGCATGCCGCCGTACACGCGGTACGGCACCTGTTCGCTCAGCAGCGCTTCTTCCAGCGCGCGCGACTGCGCGTTGCTGCGGTAGAGCACGGCCACTTCGGTGTAGCTGCCGCCGTCGCGCACCCACTGGCGGGCACGTTCGACGATGTAACGCGCCTCGTCCATTTCGTTGTACGCGGCGTACAGATCGATCGGCTCGCCATCGCCACTGTCGGTCCACAGTTCCTTGCCGATGCGGTCCGGGTTGTGCGCGATCACCGCGTTGGCGGCGCCCAGGATGTTGGCGGTGGAACGGTAGTTCTGTTCCAGGCGGATGGTCTGCGCGCCGGGGAAATCGCGCAGGAAGCCCTGCACGTTCTCGACCTTGGCGCCACGCCAGCCGTAGATGGCCTGGTCATCGTCACCGACCACGAACACGTGGCCTTCGTGGCCGGCCAGCACGCGCACGAAGGCGTACTGGATGGCATTGGTATCCTGGAACTCATCCACCAGGATTTCGCGGAAGCGGGCGCGATAGTGGGCCAGCAGGGCCGGGTTGTCGCGCAGCAGTTCGTGCGCGCGCAGCAGTAGTTCGGCGAAGTCGACCAGGCCGGCGCGGTCGCAGCGCGCCTGGTATTCGATGTAGGCCTGGCGCATGGTTTCCAGCCACGCATCGTGCGGCTCGGGCTGGATGTGCTGCGGGCGGCGCCCCTCGTCCTTCTGCTCGTTGATCCACCACGCAATCTGCTTGGGCGGGTGCTTGCTGTCGTCGATTTCCAGCGCCTGCACCACGCGCTTGACCAGCCGCAGCTGGTCGTCCGAATCCATCACCTGGAAGCCTTCGGGCAGCTTGGCGTCCTGCCAGTGCAGGCGCAGCAGGCGGTTGGCCAGGCCGTGGAAGGTGCCGATCCACATGCCGCGGCTGCCGTTGGGCAGCTGCGCGTCGATGCGGTGGCGCATTTCACCGGCCGCCTTGTTGGTGAAGGTGACCGCGAAAATGCCGTGGGTGGGCACGCCGAAGACTTCATGCAGCCAGGCGATGCGGTGGGTAAGCACGCGGGTCTTGCCCGAGCCGGCGCCGGCCAGCACCAGGTGGTGGCCAGGGGGAGCAGAGACGGCGTCGCGCTGGGCCGGGTTCAGGCCATCAAGCAGGTGGGAGACATCCATGCCCCCATTTTACGGCATCGCGGTCGCGTGCCCTGCGACCACCTGCGTGGCCAATGCCTGTGCCTGCTGACGGAGTTCAGGCACGGCCAGGCTTTCCCACAGGCTGCCGATGCGCAGGCTGCCGAGCACGCCCAGCCGCGGCTGCGGCCGGCCCTGCGCGTCGTGCAGGCGATCGCCGGGCACGCCGCTGTCCAGGCCCAGCCCATGCGGTCCCGGCCGTGCCACGCCATCGGCCAGCAGCTGCTGCAGCAACGGGTTGCGCAGGGCGCTGGCACGGGTTTCCACGCCGGTGGCATTGATGATGCCGGCCACCGCCCAGGTCTGGTCACCACCGTCAGCGCTGCGCCCGCTCAGCAGCAGGGCGTCGTCCTGCTGGCGCACCTGCTGCAACCGTGCGCGGTGGATCTGCAGCTGGCCACTGGCCTGCAGCGCCTGCAGCTGCGCATCGATGCCTTCGGCAATGCGATGACGATGCACGTCCCAGTAGCGCACCACATGGCGCAGGAAGCGACGCTGGTCGGCTGCATCCAGGCTGCACCACAGGGCCTGCCCGTGGGCGCGGATGCGGTCCATCACGCCCTGCCACGGCTGCCCGGCGGCCTGCAGTTCACCGGCGTGCTGGCGCAGTGCGCGCAGCCGCTGGCGCAGGGTAAGCGGCAGCAGGCTGGCGGGATCGAAGCTCGGCAGCGCGCCATGGTCGTGCGGCAGCGGCAGCAGGCCATGACGGGAAATGACATGCAGCGGACCGCTATGGCCGGCAGCCACCAGGGCCAGCACGGTATCGGCCATGCTCAGGCCCGAGCCGACGATGGCCAATGCCTGCGTACCGGCCAGGGTCCGCACGCCGTCGTAATCCCAGGCTTCGACCACCGCATCGGCCGTCAATGCGTCGGCGCCGGGCACCGGCAGCGGGCGCATGCTGTTGCCGGTGGCCAGCACCGCCTGCGCGGCGCGCAGCACCTGTCCATCGCCCAGCTGCAACTGGCAGCCGTGCGCGTCCACCCGCAGGGCCAGCACCGGCTGGGCGATGACCTGCACCTGCGCCGGGCTGGCCGCAGCGGCCTGCTGCAGGCGATGCTGCAGGTAGCTGGCGAAGTAATGGCGGCAGACATAGCGCTCGCCCAGCACATCGCGTGCTTCACCCGGGTAGGCGTTGGCCGCTTCCAGGTAATCGAGGAAATCGCCGGGCTGTTCCGGGAATGCGCTCATCTTTGCCGCCGGCACGTTCAGCAGGTGCTCCGGCCACGGTGTGGAGTAGGCAATGCCCTGTGCCGGCTGCGAGGCCGGCTCGAACAGCGTGATGCACAGCGGCTGCCGGGCCTGCTGCAGCACGTGGAGGGCCACCAGTACGCCGGCGGCGCCGCCACCGATGATCGCCAGGTCCGCTTCAGCGGTTCGCGCGGAATCAGTCATGCGGGGATTGTAGGCCATGGCTGGCGTGACCCGCGCCAACGCGCCCGTTTACATCAGCGCATCGGCCAGCCGTGCGATGCCTTCACGGCTGCGCCGCCACGCCGGCCGCTGCCGCCACTGCTCCAGGTCCAGCAGCGTCGACTGCCGCAGGTAGTCGTCTTCGATCGCGCACAGTTGCTTCACCAGCGGGCGGTCGTAGCAGATCAGGCCGATCTCGGCATTCAGCGCGAACGAACGGATATCCATGTTGATCGAGCCCAGCACCGCGATGTCTTCGTCCACGCTCATGTGCTTGGCATGCAGGAACTGCGGCTCGTACAGCGCGATCTGCACGCCACAGCGCAGCAGTTCTTCGTAGTACGCCTCCTGCGCCCAGGACGTCAGCCGCTGGTTGTTGCTGGCCGACAGGATCAACTGCACCTGCACGCCCGACAGCGCGGCGATGCGCAGCGCGCTCAGGGTCGCCTCGTCGGGCACGAAGTACGGGGTCACCATCACCAGTCGCCGCCGTGCCAGGTGGATGAGCGCGGCCACGGCATCGCGCGCATTGCTGTACGGGTAGGCCGGGCCGCTGGGCAGCAGCTGGGTGGCGATGTCGTCGCTGCACACCGGCACGTTGGCGATCACCTCCAGGCGCTGCCCGGTTTCCATGTACCAGTCGCTGGCGAACACCGCTTCCAGATGGGCCACCGCCGGACCGCGCACGCGCGCCACCAGTTCACGGTTGGGATGGCCGGGCACGAACTGCGGGCCGGCCAGGTTCTGCGAACCCACGTAGGCCACTTCGTTGTCGATCACCGCGATCTTGCGGTGGTTGCGCAGGTCCATGCGGCCGCTGCGGCGCCAGCGCAGGCCGCCCGGCAGCATCGCGCGCACTTCCACATCGCGTGCCTGCAGCCGCTTGCGGTAGGCGCGCAGGCCGCGCTTGGCGCCGACGGCATCAAGCAGCACGCGGCACTGCACGCCACGCGCGGCGGCTCGCTGCAGGGCTTCGACGATGGCCTCGCCCACGGCGTCATCGAACATCAGGTAGTACAGCAGGTGCACGCGGTCTTCGGCCTGGTCGATATCGGCAATCAGGCTGTGCAGCGATTCGTCGTAGTCGGTCAGCAGATCGACGGCGTTGCCATGCACCGGCATGAAGTCGCCCTGGCGCTGCACCAGCGGCACGATCTCGGCAGTGGCGGTGTCGGGCTGCGGCACCCAGCGCAGACGCCGCTGCAGCGCCTGCTCTTCGCGGATGACCAGCGATGCCTCGGCCTGGCGGCGGATGCGTTCGCGCGACAGCCAGGGGTGGCCGAACAGCAGGTACAACGGCAGGCCCAGCAGGGGCACGAAGCCGACCAGCAGCAGCCAGCTGCGTGCGGCCCCCGGCGTGGTGCGGGTGGGAATCCAGCACAGCGCGACCAGGCGGATGAGCCAGTCGATCAACAGCAGGTAGGAGCCCAGCAGCCACTCGAACAGCATCGCGTCGCCCGTCGGGAGGTGTGCAGCCATTCTGCCCAGCAGGGTGTGTAGAGTCGAGCCATGCTCGACTGCATGGAAGCATGTGCCAACCAAGGTTGGCACCTACCGGGCGGGGTGCGCGCCCACCGGGCGCCGGGCATGAAAAAACCCGCCACAAGGGCGGGTTTTTCCGGAGGCGATCAGCAACCCTTGCGGATTACTTGATCTTGCCTTCCTTGTACGGGACGTGCTTGCGCACGACCGGATCGTACTTGGAGAATTCCATCTTCCCCGGGGTGTTCTTCTTGTTCTTGTCGGTCGTGTAGAAGTGACCGGTACCGGCGGTCGAAATCATACGGACCTTATCGCGCTTGCCTGCCATGATCGTCTACTCCTCAGACCTTTTCGCCGCGCGCACGCAGCTCAGCCAGAACGGAATCGATGCCGTTCTTGTCGATGGTGCGCAGTGCATGCGCGGAAACACGAAGCTTCACCCAGCGGTTTTCGCTGGCAACCCAGAAGCGGCGCTCGTGCAGGTTGGGCAGGAAACGACGACGGGTCTTGTTGTTGGCGTGCGAGACGTTGTTACCCGTCTGCACTCGCTTGCCGGAAACCTGGCATACGCGGGACATTGCGCACCTCGATAGTTAATTGTGTCAGCCCGTAGCCCGGGAGACGGCGGCCTCGGTGGTTGCCCACCACACGTCAAGAGAATCAAAGGGTTACGCTGGCGTTGGGCGGCCGGGGACGTGCTCCCGGGGGTGCCGCCCGGCACGAAACCGGACACAGCGAGTCGCGCATTATGCAGGCTTTCAATCACTTGCGCAAGTTGTCCACAGGGCAAAGGCTGAACGTGGCACGCCGTGTTCATGCCGGGTCTGACCATACTGGCGGCCCCTCCCGCGAGCCCTTCCATGCGACTGCTGGCCCTGACCTATGGCACCGAAGGCGACACCCGGCCGCTGGTGATGCTGTGCCACGGGCTGCGCCAGGCGGGCCATGAGGTGATGCTGCTGGCCGAACAGGGCACGCTGGGCAGCGCACGCGACCTGGGCGTGCCGCACGCGGCGCTGGAGGGCGACATTCACGACGAGGTGGTGGCCCTGGTGGCACGCGGCAACAACCTGGCTGCCGCCTCGCGCGGTCTGGGGCGGATGTCCGGCCGCCACGTGCCGGCCTGGATGGCGCAGGCCGATGCGGCCGCCGCAGGCTGCGACGCCATACTGACGGGGGGTCTGGCCGCCCTGGTGGGCTTGAGCGTGGCCGAACGGCACGACCTGCCAGCCATCGGCACCGGCATGATTCCGCTCACCCCGACGCGGGTCTTTGCATCCCCCTTCCTGCCGCCGCTGCCGCTGCCCGGGTTCCTGCGCCGGGCCAGCTACGGGCTGGTCAACCAGGCGGTGTGGCGCACGTTCCGCAAGCCGATCAACGTGGCGCGCGCCGCACTGGGGCAAGCCCCGCGCCGCACGCTGTGGACCGGCCTGCCAATGCTGTACGGCATTTCCCCGCAACTGCTGCCGCCGCCGCCGGACTGGCCGGCCGACCACGTGGTGTGCGGGCAATGGCGGATGCCGGAGCAACCGTGGTTGCCGCCGCCAGACCTGCAGGCCTTCCTCGATGCCGGTCCGCCACCGGTGTACCTGGGCTTCGGCAGCATGACCGGCTTCGACCGCGAGCGTGTGTTGCCGGCGCTGCTGCACGCGTTGGCACCGCGACGCGTGCTGCTGTTTCCCGGCTGGGCGGGCCTGCCTGCAGGCGACCTGCCGGCGAACGTGTTCGTCGTTGGCCCGACACCGCATGAAGCGTTGTTCCCGCGCTGCGCGCTGGCCATCCATCACGGTGGCAGTGGCACCACGCATTCGGCCTGCCGCGCGGGTATTCCCTCACTGGTGATGCCCTTCGCTGCCGATCAGTTCTTCTGGGCGCGGCGCCTGCAGGCGCTCGGTGTTGCGCCAGCACCGCTGTCGCCGAAGCGCTTGCATGCGGCCACGCTGGCGACGGCCATCGCGTTCGCCGAAGACCCGGAAACGCGCGCACGTGCCGCTGCACTGGGTGCAGCGATGGCCAGCGAAGATGGCGTGGCCACCGCCGTCGCCGCGATTGACGGAAATCGACCTTACCCCCCGCCTGACGTTGCTGTAGAACGTTGAAATGGCTCTGCCAGCCCCCTTGCCCAGCCTATGAAATGCCGGGGTGAACACAGCACACGGAAAGCTGGCGGACAAAAAAAACCCCGGACCCATCACTCACGTGAAGCATGTGAGGAGAGGAGCTTGCCGGGGTATGCGCTGCCGATGCTAGGGGAAGATCACACCGTGTTCAAGAGTCCGCATTGGGCATCGCTCATTGATGTGAAGATCGCTGACGGGTTGGTAGCAGCAGTGTCATCGACCAGATTGGCACCCTACGGATTGCCAGCTGCGCCCGCCGCCGCAGTTGTGATCGATCCCGTCAACCAAGCACCCGGTGGCGCGCTGGGCTCGGCGCTGGCCGGCGCTCTGAAGATCCACCAAGCATCCGCCACTGTCGCCCAGCCTCAGCAGGTGGCATCGGTAGCCCACTCATACGGAAATATGGGCATTGAGGCCGTAGCAAGGCACGCCAGAAACATGCTTCTGTGCGAGGCCCTGTATCCAGTGCTTCATATGCTGGAGGTGGTGATGCGCAACAGCATTCACAACGCTTTCAGCCGCCACTTCGGGGCGCGCGATTGGTATGCGCAGGCCTGGCTCAATGCGAACCATGCACGTATGGTCCTGGAGGCAAAAGCAACGCTCTCCAAGCGCAACAAGCCCCATGATCCGGATCGAATCGTTGCAGAACTCGGGTTCGGCTTCTGGTGCGGGATGTTTCACTTCGCCTATGAACATGGAGGACGGGCAGCGTGGCCTGCCCTCCTCGGCACGGTTCTACCTGGCGTTCCCAAATCCTGGAGAACCAGAGCAAAGGTTCAACGTCGGGTCGAAGGCGCGCGCGCTCTGCGGAATCGCGTTTTCCACCATGAACCCATCACCTTCCATCAGGATCTGCGTGATAGACACCGACACTTGGTGGAAGTGCTTGGCTGGTTCTCACCCGAGGCGCGGCAACACATAGAACATGTCTGCAGGTTCAATCGCGTGCATGACGACAACTTGTGCTTGCACTGCCCTGCAGAGGCGTAGCGTCAGGCACACGGGTGTCGTCACGGCCTCCCGATGGGGTTGGATCCCGCCTCGACAGACGCGGGCTCTGACCCCTGCTGCAGGCCAACTCAACGCAGGTGCGGAATCACCTGGGCCAGCAGATGTGCATCCTTCAGCGCGCCGTGCAGGCCGCGCTCGCCGGGAATGCCCAGGCGTTGCAGCAGGTCATCCAGCTTGTTGGGCTGCCCCGGCCAGCGCTGCTGGGCGATCTTCAGGCTGCAGGTCACGCGGCAATGGTGGGCCAGGGCCACCGTGTGGCCGGCCAGGCGAAGTTCATGGTCCAGGAAGCCGACGTCGAACGTGGCGTTATGGGCCACCAGTTCACTGCCACGTAGAAATTCAAGCAGTTCGACCGCCTTGTTGGAGAACAACGGCTTGCCGACCAGCATGGCGTCGCTGATGCCGTGCACACGTTGTGCGAAAGGGTCCACGCGACGCTGTGGCTGCAGGAACGTGTGGAACTGGCGACCCGTGATTCGTCCGTCGATCATTTCCACCGCACCGATTTCGATGATGCGATGGCCCTGCTTGTGCGACAGGCCGGTGGTTTCGGTGTCCAGTGCAACGATACGACTCATGTGGCAATCCATTTCCTTTGTGGCGTGCCGGAAATGGTCGCACGAACGTTGACGCCATCGACCTAGGAACAGTTGCAAAACTTTGCGGTCGGGAGGCTGTAGCGCCGAGCAGAAGCGGTCGAGCAACGCTCGACGCTACAAAGGCATTACCCCAGCACCTCCACCACCCAATCGATGAACACCCGCAGGCGCTGGCTCATGTGCCGGTTCGGCGGGAACATCACGTGCATCGGCATGGCCGGCAGCTGCCAGTCCTGCAGCACCGGCTGCAGTTCGCCGCGGGCCACGTGCGGCTGCGCCATGTAGCTGGGCAGGGCGACCACGCCCAGTCCGGCCACAGCGGCCGCCAGGTAGGCGTTGCCATCATCGAAGCCCACCGTGTAACGGCCCTGCACCTCGATGCGCTCATCGCCACGGCGGGCGCTGAACACCCGCGCGCGACCGCTGCGCGGGCTGAGGAAGCCGACCACGTGATGGTCCGGTCCTTCCAGCGCGCGCGGGTGGTCGGGCGCGCCGAAGCGTTGCAGGTAGGCAGCGCTGGCGTAGAAGCCGAGCGGCAGGCTGGCCAGCGGCCGTGCAACCAGCGCCGGGTCGGCCGGCGTGCCACCGCGTATCACGCAGTCCACGTTGTCGGCGATGACATCCACTTCGCGATCGCTCACCCCGATGTCCAGCTGGATCTCCGGGTAGCGTGCATGGAAATCCGCCAGCGCCGGCACCAGCCGCAGCCGTGCATAGGGGCCGGGCACATCGATGCGCAGGCGCCCGCGCGGCTGGCTGGCGGCCTCGCCCAAGCCGCCTTCCACCGCCTCCAGTTCGGCCAGCAGGCGGGCGATACGCGGGTAGTACGCCGCGCCGTCGGCGGTGGTGCTGACGCGCCGGGTGGTGCGGTTGAGCAGGCGCAGGCGCAGGTGCGCTTCCAGCTGCTGCACCAGCTGGGTGACCGTGGTGCGGCTGACCTGCAGGGTGTGCGCGGCGCGGGTGAAGCTGCCGGTTTCCACCACCCGGGCGAAGGCCCGCATTGCCTCGAAACGGTCCATGGGCGGCCCGCAATTGTTTGGGATCGACAATCAATCTAGGCCGATTATCGCGGTTTATCCAGACAGCCTTGGCGAGGAGGATGGCCCTCTCTCCCACGGGATAGCCCCCATGTCACAGCGTGATGTCGTGTTCCCCGCCGGTCGCCAGGCCCTCTACGAGCGCAACCGCTACTCGCCGGCCATCCGGTCCAATGGCTTCCTGTTCGTCTCCGGCCAGGTCGGCAGCCGCGAAGACGGCTCGCCCGAGCCGGACTTCGAGACCCAGGTGCGCCGCGCCTTCGACAACCTCAATGCGGTGCTGGCAGCCGCCGGCTGCACGTTCGACGATGTGATCGACGTAACCGTGTTCCTGGTCGATCCGGAGAGGAATTTCGAGAAGGCCTGGGCGATCGTGCCCGAGTACTGGGGCCAGGCGCCGCACCCGACCCTGACCGGCATCGGCGTGACTTGGCTGTACGGGTTCCAGTTCGAGATCAAGGTGATTGCGAAGCTGCCCGCACCCAAGTAGTACGAATCACTCTGCGGCAAATTCCAGTGTGCGGCGCCAACGCAAAGGTTTCGTCGCACGCGCCGGGTCGGGGCCGAACCGGTTCAACCAGCCCGCGGCCAATGCACGCGCGCGCAGGCGTTCGCCAACACCTTCGGCCATTTCAACTTCAACGTGGGTCACTCTGCCTTCTGCATCCACGTCCGTTGCCCAGACCAACTTGCCCACCCATTCGGCCGCCGGAACGGACGGATCGTAGTTTGGGCGACCCGCAACGTAGGGTCCGTCGTGCCCAAGGTAAAGCGGGGAGTCCTCCAGGCGGTGATCGACGCGAACGTCTGCTCTGCCGGTGCGGCCGTCGCCAAGCGTGGCATCCACCGTCCACATGCCGGCTGCCCCTGCGGTGCCGATGTCCGCAGGGAAACACGTCTTCCGGCCACGGAAACCGGCATGCCTTACGTGCGAGATGCGAACGCCCTTGGCATCACGAATGGTGAGCTCCAGCCCGCCCACATCGGCGTCCTCTCCACCGGCGGCAACGCAGATGCGGTGGTCATGCTGGCCATCGGCAACGAACTGGTAGGCCACCGACCGTGCGATCGCATCTGCGGGCGTCGGCGCCCACAGCAACTCCACGTAGACATCCCCGGCGGCGAATGCAGCCGGACTGGCCAGGACCAGCAGCAGACCGGCTGCGGCAGCGCGTGCAGTCATCGTTCCATCCTTGGTGGCGATTCCCGATCCTCACCGATGGTGCACGGCGGCGCAACCAGGCAGTGGTGTCGGCGCAATTACCTGCGGCAGGGGTCGGCAGCCAGCGGAAGCCGCTGGAGGGGATGGGGTCAGAGCCCTTCCTGCGGAAGGGATCTGACCCCTCCGGTCAGGGCTCGCGGCGGTGCAGCCAGCGGTACAGCACGGGCAGCACCAGCAGGGTCAGCAGCGTGGACGAGACGATGCCGCCGATCACCACGGTGGCCAGGGGCCGCTGCACCTCCGAACCCGCACCGACATTGAAGGCCATCGGCACGAAGCCCAGCGAGGCGACGAGGGCGGTCATCAGCACCGGGCGCAGACGCCCCAGCGCGCCTTCGCGCACCGCATCCAGCAGGGGCAGACCCTGTTCGCGCAGGTGGCGCACGAAGCTGATCATCACCAGGCCGTTGAGCACCGCCACACCCGACAACGCAATGAAGCCCACGCCGGCCGAGATCGACAGCGGCAAGCCACGCAACGCCAGCGCCAGGACGCCGCCGGTCAGGGCCAGCGGCACGCCGCTGAACACGATGGCCGCATCACGCACCGATCCGAACGCCCAGAACAGCAGCACGAAGATCAGCAGCAGCGTGACCGGCACCACCACGGCCAGGCGCTGGCTGGCCGAAATCAGCTGCTGGAAGCTGCCGCCGTAGTCGATCCAGTAGCCGGCCGGCAGTTCCACCCTGCCCTGCACCGCCTGCTGCAGGTCCGCCACGAAACTGCCCAGGTCACGATCGCGCACGTTGGCGGTGACCACGATGCGGCGCTTGCCGTTGTCGCGGTTGATCTGGTTCGGCCCTTCGCTGGTTTCGATGCGGGCCAGTTCACGCAGCGGCACGGTGCGCGGTGCACCGCTGCCCGCGGCCACGCCCCGGCTCAGTTCATCGCCGTTGTCGCTGGCCAGCGCCGGTTCCAGCGAAATGGGCAGGTCGGCCAAGGCGGCCGGGTCCTGGCGCAGGGCTTCGGGCAGGCGCACCACGATGTCGAAGCGGCGGTCACCTTCGAACAGCTGCCCGGCCACCTGCCCACCCACGGCGGTGGCCACGGTGGACTGCACCTGGCCCGGGTTCAAGCCATACCCGGCCAGCCGCTGCCGATCCGGCAGCACGGTCAGCAGCGGCAGGCCGGTGGTCTCTTCCAGCCGCACATCGGCCGCACCCGCTACCGCTGCGACCACGCGCTGCAGGCGCTGGCCGACGTTGCGCAGGGTGTCCAGGTCATCGCCGTACAGCATCACCGCCACATCGGCACGCACGCCGGAAATCAGCTCGTTCATGCGCATCTGGATCGGCTGGGTGAACTCGTAGTTGTTGCCGGGCAGCGATTCCACCGTGCGTTCCAGCTCGGCCAGCAGCGTGGCGCGCGACTTGCGCGGGTCGGGCCACTGGCTGCGGGGCTTCATCATGATCAAGGTGTCGGCCACCGAGGGCGGCATCGGGTCGGACGCCACTTCCGGCGTGCCGATCTTGGAAAACACCTTGGCCACTTCCGGCACCTGCAGCAGGCGGCGTTCAATCTGCACCTGCATCTGCACCGACTGCGCCAGGCTGGTGCCGGGAATGCGCATGGCATGCATGGCCACATCGCCTTCGTCCAGGCTGGGCACGAATTCGCTGCCCAGCCGCGTGGCCAGGGCACCGCAGACCAGCACCAGCACCAGGGCGCCCACGGCGACCCAGCGGCCGCGGCGCAGGGTGAACGCCAACAGCGGCTGGTAGCGCCGCCGCAGCCAGGCCATCAGGCGGTTCTCCTGTTCCTGCACGCGGCCACCGAGGAACAGCGCGATGGCGGCCGGCACGAAGGTCAAGCACAGCAGCATGGCGCCGGTCAGCGCCAGCACCACCGTGATCGCCATCGGGTGGAACATTTTTCCTTCCACGCCGGTGAGCGCGAAGATCGGCAGGTACACCGCGGTGATGATGCCCAGGCCGAACAGGCTGGGGCGGATCACTTCGGCGGTGGCGCTGGCGGTTTCGGCAAAGCGTTCGGCCACGGTCATGTCGCGGCCCAGCGCGTGCTGGCGTTCGCCGAAGCGGCGCAGGCAGTTCTCGATGATGATGACCGCGCCATCGACGATCAGGCCGAAGTCGAGCGCGCCCAGGCTCATCAGGTTGGCCGACACGCCGCCACGGGCCATGCCGGTGAGGGTGAACAGCATGGCCAGCGGAATGACCGCCGCGGTGATCAACGCGGCACGCACGTTGCCCAGCAGCAGAAACAGCACCACGATCACCAGCAGCGCACCTTCCAGCAGGTTGCGCGCCACGGTCTGGATGGTGCGGTCGACCAGCGCGGTGCGGTCGTAGCTGGCGGTAACGGTCACCCCCGCGGGCAGGCTGGCCTGCGCCTGCTGCAGGCGAGCGGCCGCGGCCTGCGCGACCTCGCGACTGTTGGCACCGACCAGCATCACCACGGTGCCCATCACTACTTCGTGGCCATTCTGGGTGGCCGCGCCGCTGCGCAGTTCCGGGCCGTCGGCCACGCTGGCCACGTCGTGCACGTGGATCGGCACGCCTTCGCGGCGGTCCAGCACGATGTTGCCGATCTCCTGCAGATCGGCCACCTGGCCGGGAATGCGCACCAGGAACTGCTGGCCATTGCGTTCGATGTAGCCGGCACCGACGTTCTGGTTGTTGGCCTGCACGGCTTCGGCCACGTCGTCCAGGCTGAAGCCCAGCGCGCGCAGTCGCGCCGGATCCGGGGTGATGTGCACCTGGCGCTGGAAACCACCGATGGTGTTGACCTCGGTCACGCCCGGCACGTTGCGCAGCTGCGGGCGGATCACCCAGTCCTGCAGCGTGCGCAGATCGGTGGCGGTGTAGGCCGTGCCGTCGGGCTTGCGTGCCTTGGGATCGGCGTCGATGGTGTACATGAAGATCTCGCCCAGGCCGGTGGCAATCGGCCCCAGCTGCGGGTCCAGCCCGGCCGGAATCTGCGAGCGCACCTGCTGCAGGCGTTCGGCCACCTGCTGGCGGGCGAAATACAGGTCGGTGCCGTCCTTGAACACCACGGTGACCTGCGAAAGGCCGTAGCGCGACAGCGAACGCACGTGGTCCAGCTTCGGCAGGCCGGCCATCGCCGTTTCCACCGCGTAGGTGATGCGCTGTTCGCTTTCCAGCGGCGAATAGCCGGGCGCGGCGGTGTTCACCTGCACCTGCACGTTGGTGATGTCCGGGGTGGCGTCGATCGGCAGCCGGGTGAAACTCCAGATGCCGACCGCCACCAGCACCAGGGTCAGGCCCAGCATCAGCCAGCGGCGCTGGATGGCTGAGGCGATGATGCGTTCCAGCAGCCCGTGGCGGGCGTTGGGGTCAGTGCTCATGGCTGGCACCCGCCTTGCCGATGTCGGCCTTCACGGTGTAGCTCTGCTGCACCACCACCTGCTCGCCGGCACGCAGCCCGGCACTGACCGCCACCTGCTGCGCATCGCGTGCGCCCAGGGTGACCGGTCGCGCGGTATAGGTGTCGCCCTCGCGCACGAACACCACGTCCTTGCCGTCCAGGGTCTGCAACGCGCTGAGCGGCACCACGATACCGGCCGGCGTGCTGGCCACCACGATGCGCGCGCGCACCGCCGCACCTGGCCGCCACAGGCCATCGGCATTGTCCACGCTGGCGCGCGCCACGGTGCTCTGGCTGGCGGTGGCGGTGCCGGGCAGCACGCGTTCCAGCGTGGTGATCTGGCTGACGCCGTCGGTCATGCGGGTGACGGTAACCGGTACGCCGGCGGTGATGTGCTGGGTATCGGCACCGAAGATGTGCAGGTCCACCCACAGCTGCGACAGATCGCCTATCTCGAACAGCACCTGGCCCTCGCCCGCCATGGCGCCCACCTGCACCTGCCGCGACAGCACCACGCCGCTGATCGGCGCGGCCACGCTGTAGGTGGTCAGGCTGAGGTTGCTGTCGATGCTGGCCAGCGGCTGGCCGGCGCGCACGCGGTCGCCCACGTTCGCGCGCAGCGCGCGCACCGGGCCCGGGAAGCGTGCGGTGACCTGTGCGCTGCGCCCGTCGACCGGGGCCAGCAGGCCCTGCACGTCGTGTTCGTCGGCAATGGTGCCGGGGCCCGCTGCGGCGCTGACGATGCCCGCCTCGGCCGCCTGCGCGGCGGTGATGGTAGTGCGCTCGGGCGCATCGTCGGCATGCGCGGCTTCGCCTTCGGCGTGATCGTGGTCATCGTCCGCAGGCGACGCGGCCTGCGGGCCGCCGTTGCCACACGCGCTCAGCGCGGCCAGCAGCGCGGCCACGGTGGCCAGACGGATCAGGGAGGTGACAGCCTTCATGGCAGGGTTCCTTCAGCAGAGGCGGCCAGCAGCGGTTGTCCGCTCAGGCGCTGGATTTCGATCAGGGCGGACTGTGCCGACAGCGCGGCATCCAACTGGCGCTGCCGCGCTTCAATGCGCATGGCCTGCAGCTGGGCCCATTCCAGGTAGCTGATGGCACCGGCGCGCCATGCGGTTTCGGCGGCCTTTTCGGCCTTCTGCAGTTGCGGCAGCACGTCGCGCTGCATGCGCTGCACCTCCAGCCGGGCGGTTTCGTAGCGGCCGTGCGCCTCGGCCAGGGTGGCGTACAGCTGCAACGCGCGGGCCTCGCGCTCGACTGCGCTCAGGGCCAGTTCGGCTTCTGCGGCGCGGATCTCCGGCGCCGCACGGCGCGCACTGCCCAGCGCCATGCTGAAGCCGGCCAGCAAGGCGCTGTCGCCGCTGTCACGCATGTGGCGCACGCCCAGCTGCCAGGACAAATCACTGCGCTGCTGGCTGCGCGCCAACTGCAGTTGCGCTTCGCGCACGCGCGCTTCGGTGGCGATCACCGCCAGTTCCGGCGTGCGCTGCAGCAGCTGCGCCAGTTGCTGGAAGTCCTGCAGCGCGGGCAGCTGCAAGGGGTCGCCGGTGATGGCGTCGAAATCCACTTCGCGCGCGTTCCACAGCGCCGCCAGCGCCATGCGCGCGGCGCGTGCCGCCTGCAGGCTGCGGTCGCGGTCCAGTTCGGCCTGGGCCAGTGCCGCCTGCGCGGTCAGCAGCGTGGATGCTGGCGAGGCACCGGCCTGAAGGCGCAAACGTGCGGCGGCCACCGCGCGACGGCGCTGCTCGATATCGTCCACGGCGATGCGGCGCTGCTGTTCGGCCGCGCTGATGGCCAGGTAGCGGCGCGCGGTTTCGGCCAGCAGATCCAGGCGGGTGATCTCGCGCTGCGGGGCCAGCGCGTCCAGGTTGGCCTGGGCCACGGCACGACGCGCGTCCAGCTTGCCGCCGCGTTCCAGCACGCCGGCCAGGGTGACGGTGGCTTCGGCGGCATCGAAGCCGCGGGTGCTGCCGGTGCCCAGCACGTTCTCCAGCTCCACGCCGAGCACCAGCGCGGGGGTGAGGGCGGCGCCGTCCAGGCGGGCTTCGGCGGCCTGGCGCTGCAGGGTGGGCAGGCGCAGGTCGGGATGGGTACGGGCGACACGGTCGACGGCCGCGTCCAGGGTCAGGGGGTCAAGCGACGACGGCGCCTGCGCATGCACGCACGGCGCGATCGCCAGGGCCGCGACAGCGGCCAGGCGGATCCACATGGGAATACTCCGGAAATCTCAGGACAGGATCGGAAGCCCGCGCGCGGCGGGCGATGGATCAGGCCTGGATCGGAGGACGCAGCAGCGATTCCAGCGGCGCGGCACGGCCGTCGGTGTCGATCGTGGTCGGCGCGACCGCCGACGGCGGCGGTGGCAGTTCCCAGCTGGCCAATGCGAACGGCAAGACGCCGCCCTGGCCGTGACAGTGCCCGCAATGCACCAGCGCGTGCAGCAGGCGAGCGCTGGTGTCGTCCGGGTCGTGCCCGGCATCGAGCCCGGCGGCATCGTGCGGCGCCGCCGGATGGTCCAGATGCGACATCTCGTGCAGCTCGCCCAGTGCCGACGCCGTGGCGCCGCCCGCGCTGCCGATCGCCACCACCACCAGCATCAGCAGGCGGAGCAGGAACGACGGGCGGCGGCGCACGAAGCGGATCATGCCGGGAGGGTAGCGGGCGTTGCAGCCGTTACACAATCGCAGCCGCTCGCCGGGCATGGCCCGGCGGCGTGACCGGTCAGGCCTTCCGGCGTTCGGCGATATACGCCTGGATCTGCCGTTCCAGCACCGGCAGCGGCACCGAACCCTGCTTCAGCACGGCATCGTGGAAGCCCTTGATGTCGAACTTGTCGCCCAGCTCCTTCTCGGCCTGGGCACGCAGGCGCACGATGGCGATCTCACCCAGCTTGTAGCTCAGCGCCTGGCCGGGCCAGGAAATGTAGCGATCCACTTCGGTGGTCACTTCGTGCTCGCTCAGCGCGGTGTGGTCGCGCAGATAGGCCAGCGCCTGGTCGCGCGTCCAGCCCTTGCTGTGTACGCCGGTGTCGATGACCAGGCGCGCGGCGCGCCACATTTCGTAGGTCAGGCGCCCGAAATCCTCGTAGGGGGTTTCGTAGATGCCCATTTCCACGCCCAGCTTCTCGCAGTACAGCGCCCAGCCTTCGCCGTAGGCCGAGATGTAGGCACTGCGGCGGAACTCGGGCTGTTCGCCCTGCTCGGCCGCCAGCGCGCCCTGCAGGGCGTGGCCCGGGTCGGATTCGTGCAGGGTGAGCGCCGGCAGGTTGTACAGCGGGCGCGACGGCAGATCGTAGGTGTTCACCCAGTAGGTGCCCATGCCACCGCGACCCGCGGTCCAGAACGGAGCGATATCCGGCGGCACCGGCACGATGGTGAAGCGGGCGCGCGGCAGGGTCATGAACTTGCCGATCTGGCCGTCGGCACGCTTGGAGATCCACGCAGCGCGCGACAGCAGCTCTTCCGGCGTCTTGGCATAGAACTGCGGGTCGGTGCGCAGGAAAGTGAGGAAGTCGGCGAAGCTGCCCTTGAACTCCACCTGCTTGATGATGGCGTTCATTTCCTGCTGGATGCGGGCCACTTCTTCCAGGCCGATCCGGTGGATCTGGTCGGGCGACAGATCCAGCGTGGTGTACTCGTGGATCTGCTGCTTGTAGTACGCCTTGCCGCCCGGCATCGCTTCGGCGGCCAGGGTGGTGCGGGCCTGAGGCACGTATTCGTTCACGAAGAAGGTGCGCAGCTGCTGGAACGCCGGCACCACCTTGCCGCCGATCGCCGCCACTGCCTGCTCGCGCAGCGCGGCCTGTTCGGCGGCCGGAATGCTGTTGGGCAGTTTCTTGAACGGTGCGTACAGCGGCGACTGGGTCGGGTCCTTCAGTTCGGCCACGGTGGCGATGGACACTTCGCGGCCATCAAGCACCGCGCGCGGCACGCTGAAGCCGCGCTTCAGGCCGGCGCGCATGTTGTCGGTCTGCTGGCCGAAGTAGCGCGGCACATCGTTCAGGCGCGCAATGTAGTTGCGGTAGTCCTGCGCGGTCTTCATCTCGCGCCGGGCCATGAAGGACAGGTTGGACCAGAACGAGGAATCGGAATTGAACGGCATTTCGTAGCCGCGCAGGCGGGTTTCCTCGGCCAGGTTGAACACCTGGTCGCGATAGATCGCGTAGTTCACCTGGTTGGCCGCGCTGAGCGTGGCCGGGTCGATCTTTTTCAGGTCGGCCAGGGTCTGGTCCCAGACCTTCAGCCGGCCCTGCTGGGCGGCGGCGCCGACATCGGGCAGGCGGGTGGCATTGGCCGGTGCATCGCCGTCTTCGCTGGCTTCACCACCGCCGTCCTGGCGCCACTTCCATTCTTTCTCGTAGATCGCGCGGAACGCCGCGTCGGCGGGCGATTCGGCGGCCATGCTGGCCGGTGCAGCGCCAGCGGGCGGCGCGGCCAGGGCAACGGCCGGCGAGGCCAGGGCGATCAGCAGGGCAACGGCAAGACGGGTTTTCACAAGCACAGGTTCCCGGGAAGGCAGACCCCGATGATCGCACCGCCAGCCCCGTGCAGGCATGGGACGAAGGTCCTGCCTGCAACGCAGGCAGGACCTGGGCACCGGCCGCAGGCTGGGGCCCGAGCGCCGAAGGCGCGTGGTAGAGCCGACTGGGTAGAGCCGACTGTTAGTCGGCTACCCCTCCGCCACAGATGGCAAGGCCCGCGCTTCGCGCGAAAGTCGACTGACAGTCGACTCTACCCACTGCAGGCGCGCGCCCCCCGGCCCTCAATGGCCGGCTTTGTCGCGCTTCCAGCCGCGGTGCTTGATGTCCAGGTGCAGGCTGTACAGCGCGGTGAACGCCGGGAACAGGTTCTGCAGCACGCCCACCGAATCCTGCTTGGCCGAAAACAGGAAGTAGCTGAGCGTCATCAGGCTGCCGACCACGCTCATGTACCAGAACAGGCGCGGGATGACCGGCTTGCCCGCCCGCTTGGAGGCCACGAACTGCACCAGCCAGCGGCCACCGAACATCAGCGCGCCGGTGTAGCCGATCAGCTTCCAGCCGGTCACGTGCAGGCCGGTCCAGTACAGCCAGGTCAGCGGTTGGTCCAGCCAGTGCAGCTCCATCAACGCTCCTCCACCGCAGTGCGCTTGCTGCGGGTGATCAGCCACGCCACGCCGCGCAGGTCGCGGATGCCGACCAGCGCGCGGCCCAGGTTGTTGTACTTGGAAACCCCGGCGGTGCGATGGCGATGGTTCACCGGCACGCTGGTGGTCTTCCAGCCGGCCCGCTGCATCAGCGCCGGCAGGTAGCGGTGCATGTGGTCGAAATACGGCAGGTCGAGGAAGGCGGCGCGTTCGAACAGCTTGATGCCGCAGCCGGTATCGGGGGTGTCGTCGCGCAGCATGCGCGCACGGATTGCATTGGCCCAGCGGCTGGCCCAGCGCTTGCTGCCGCTGTCCTGGCGATTCACCCGCCAGCCGGCGAACAGCTTTACCTGCGCATCGGCGGCGGCGCGGGCGGCCAGCAGCTTGGGAATATCGGCCGGATCGTTCTGGCCATCACCATCGAGGGTGGCGATCCACGGCGCGCGCGCGTGCTTGACCCCGGTGCGCACGGCGGTGCTCTGTCCGCTCTGGCTGACATGGTGCAGCACCCGCAGTTCCGGGGTGGTGGCCTTCAGACCCTGCAGCACGGCCAGGGTGTCGTCGCGCGAATGGTCGTCGATGTAGACGATCTCGAACGGCAGATGGCCGCGCAGGGCGGCGGTGATCTCGGCCACCAGCGGGGCGACATTGTCGCGCTCGTTGAACACCGGAACGACAACGGAAAGCTCAGGTTGGCTCATGGGGCACTCGGCCAAGAGGGAAACAAAGACCGCGCATTGTCCGCAGCCGAGGTTATCCGAAGATGAACCCGGCTGCGTGAGGAGCCTTCCTCAGGCGCGATCGCCAAAGTACTCGCGGCACCACTGCACCACCGGCGGCAGCCCCTGTTCGATCGGGGTGACCGCGTCGAAGCCGAATGCGTCATGGGCGCGCCGGGTGTCGGCCATGGTGCGCACCATGTCGCCGGGCTGCATGGGCTTGTAGACCTTCTGCGCCGGGCGCCCGGCCGCCTGTTCGATCACACCGATGAAGCGCTCCAGCTCGACCGGGGTGTGGTTGCCCAGGTTGAACACGCGGTGCGGCACCGGCTCGGTGGACGGGTGCGCGAGGGCGCCGAGGATACCGGCCACGATGTCGGAAACATGTGTGAAGTCGCGCTGCATGCGCCCTTCGTTGAACACATCGATGGGGCGGCCGGCCAGCACTGCGCGGGAGAACAGCAGCGGCGCCATGTCCGGGCGGCCCCACGGGCCATACACGGTGAAGAAGCGCAGGCCGGTGGCATGCAGGCCATACAGCTGGGCATAGGTGTAGGCCATCAGCTCGTTGGCGGCCTTGGTGGCCGCGTACAGCGAGCGCGGCTGGTCCACGCGCTGGTCTTCGGAGAACGGCGGCGTGGCCGAATCACCGTACACCGAGCTGCTGGAGGCGTACACCAGGTGCTGCACGCCCCGGTGGCGGCACAGTTCCAGCATGTTGACGAAGCCGGTCAGGTTGCTGTCGACGTAGGCGTGCGGGTTTTCCAGCGAATAGCGCACGCCGGCCTGCGCGGCCAGGTGGATCACCGCACTGGGCTGCACTTCGTCGAACAGCGCGGCCAGGCCTTCGCGGTCGGTCAGGTCCAGCGTGCGCAGGTCCAGCGTGGGGCACAGCGCGGCCACGCGGTCGCGCTTGATCTGCGGGTCGTAGTAATCGTTGAAGTTGTCCAGGCCGACCACGGCCTGGCCCTGCTCCAGCAGGGCGCGGGCGGTGTAGGCACCGATGAAGCCGGCAGCGCCGGTGAGCAGGAGGGTCATGGCGGGGGCTCTACGCGCAGGAATGCAGCACAGATGTTACCCGCCTGGCTCAGGACAGGCCCAGCCGTGGCCGCGCCACGTTGAAGCGGCCGGTGTCGATGCGGTCGTCGATGCACTTGGCCTGCAGGCGTTCGAGCAGTTCATCGGCCCCTTCCTGCAGCTTCAACGCCATCTCTTCGGGGTACAGCGGCAGCACCGCGCGGAAGGCGATCGTGCGGCCATCATCGTCCAGCAGTTCGCCAAAGGCCGGCGGCACCGTAGCCGGATACACCACCATGGCGCCGTCGAACCGCACGTCAGCCGCGTAGGGTTCGGCCGGATTGCCATGCGGCACGGTGTGCCCGGGTGCCAGCCAGGTGTCATACAGATGCGGCAGGCGTGCCAGCGTCTGCAGCAGGCGCACCGGCCAGTAGAAACGCTCGTCCTGCAGCGATTGCGCATCCAGCGGCCAGTGGGCCGGCAGGGTCAGCATCAGTTCGGCGAAATGCGGAACATCCACGCCCGGCGGCAGGTTCATCGGCAGATCGCTCATGCCCGAGGTGACCAGCTGCAGCCAGGGACGGTCGGCGGTGGGCGGCACCACATGCACCAGCACGCGCACCGTATCGGGCAGCGCATCGTCGAACGCGCCCGCGACCGGCCCCAGGTGGCGCTCGATATAGGCACGGATCTGCGCCGTGTGCGGTTGGCCCTGTGCAGGCGAATGCACGGTGTCGCGGCGGTGCAGGTGCATGCGGCTGCCACCGGGGCTGACATCGTCGAAGTCATTGCTCATGCACGGTTCCCTGTCAGGCCCCGGGGCACGGCGCAGGCGCGCCGTGCGCGGGGCAGAAACCCGGCCGGGCTCAGCCCTGGCGCGTACGCAGCTTTTCCAGCACGCCGTCCAGGGTATCCAGGTCGGTGTAGTGGATGATCAGCTTGCCCTTGCCGCCGCGGCCATGGTTGATGGCCACCTTGGTGCCCAGCGATTCGGACAGTTCGGTTTCCAGCGACGCGATATCGGCCTGCTGCACCTTCGGCGTGGCCACCGGGCGGTTGCTGGGCACCTTGCCGGCGGCGAAGGCCTGCGCGCGGCGCTCGACCTCGCGCACCGACCAACCTTCGTCGGCCGCTTCCTGGGCCAGTTTGCCGGCCAGTTCCGGGGCCAGGGTCAGCAGCGCGCGGGCGTGGCCCATTTCCAGACGGCGGGTTTCCAGCAGCAGGCGGATCGCCACCGGCAGTTCCAGCAGGCGCAGCAGGTTGGACACCGCAGCGCGCGAGCGGCCCACCGCTTCGGCGGCCTCGGCGTGGGTCAGGGTGAATTCGCTGATGAGCCGCTGCAGCGCTTCGGCTTCTTCCAGCGGGTTCAGGTCTTCGCGCTGGATGTTCTCGATCAGCGCCATCGCGATGACGGT
Source organism: Stenotrophomonas sp. ZAC14D2_NAIMI4_6 (assembly GCF_003086875.1). NCBI lineage: Bacteria > Pseudomonadati > Pseudomonadota > Gammaproteobacteria > Lysobacterales > Lysobacteraceae > Stenotrophomonas > Stenotrophomonas sp. ZAC14D2_NAIMI4_6. Next base: position 4,327,627 of record NZ_CP025996.1, read on the forward strand.
GCGGTCTTCCAGCTCGCGCACCACCACCGGCACTTCGTCCAGCCCGGCCAGCTGCGAAGCGCGCCAGCGGCGTTCGCCGGCCACGATTTCGTAGTTGCCGGCCGGCAGCTGGCGCACCAGGATCGGCTGGATCACGCCCTGCGACTTGATCGAATCGGCCAGCTCGGAGAGCTTGCCTTCGTCCATCTCGCGGCGCGGCTGGTACTTGCCCGGCTGCAGCTGGCCCACGGCCAGCTTGCGCAGCACTTCACCCGGCAGCGGCTCGATGACAGCAGTGGTGGCCTGCACCTGGCTGACCGCGCCCTTCGGACCCAGCAGGGCGTCCAGGCCGCGGCCGAGGCCTCGCTTCTTGGCTGCAGGCTTGCTGGTCATCAGGCGGTCTCCACGGCCTTGGCGGCCTTGTTGCGTTCGTTGTTGCGACGGATGATCTCGCCGGCCAGGCCCAGGTAGGCCACGCCACCGCGCGAGGCACGGTCGTAGCCGACGATGCTCTGGCCATGGCTGGGGGCTTCGGCCAGGCGCACGTTGCGCGGCACGATGGTGCGGAACACGCGATCACCGAAGTGTTCGGTCAGTTCGGCCGACACCGCGTTGGCCAAGTTGTTGCGCACGTCGAACATGGTGCGCAGCACGCCTTCGATCTCCAGCGCCGGGTTCAGGTTGGCACGCAGCGCTTCGATGGTTTCCACCAGCGCGCTCAGGCCTTCCAGTGCGTAGTACTCGCACTGCATCGGCACGATCACCGAATCGGCGGCGGCCAGTGCGTTCAGCGTGAGCAGCGACAGCGCCGGCGGGCAGTCGATCAGGATGTAGTCGTACTCATCGCGGATCGGCGCCAGCGCGCGCTTCAGGCGCTGCTCGCGCGCTTCCTGTGCCATCAGCTGGATCTCGGCCGCGGTCAGGTCGATGTTGCCCGGCAGCAGGTCGTAGCCTTCGGCGGTGGCCACGCGCACATCGGCGGCGTTGGCTTCACCCAGCAGCAGATCGTAGGTGGAGGCGACCAGTTCGCGCTTGTCCACGCCGCTGCCCATGGTCGCATTGCCCTGCGAATCGAGATCGACCAGCAGCACCCGCTTGGGTGCGTTGGCCAGGGAAGCGGCCAGGTTGACGGCGGTCGTGGTCTTGCCGACGCCACCCTTCTGGTTGGCGATGGCGATGATGCGGGCCATGCAGGTGTGCCTCGTCGACGGATGGTTGGGACCGGTCATTATGCGTACAACCGGCCCCGGGCGGAAATCGTGGATCGCCAACCCGTTGTTGCACAAGGGGTCGACGAGCGGGTTCAAGGGCCGGTAACGGTGACCAGATGGCGTTCGCCGGCCAGGCCGGGCACGCTCAGCGGGGTCACCTCGCGCACCTGCCAGCCCGCCGGCAGTGCGGCGATCTCGTCATGCGGGTAGACCCCCTTCATGGCCAGCAGCACGCCGCCGGGGCGCAGCAGGTGCCCGCCCACGCGGACGATGCCGGCCAGGGTGTCCATGGCGCGCGCGGTCAGCTGGTCGTAGGCGCCGGCCTCGTCCAGCGCCTCGGCGCGCGACTCGGCCACGCGGGCATTGGCCAGGCCCAGCTGGCGCACGGCTTCGCGCATGAAGCGCGCCTTCTTGCCGTTGCTTTCCACCAGGGTGACCTGCAGGCCCGGGCAGGCGATGGCCAGCGGGATGCCGGGCAGGCCGGGGCCGGTGCCCAGGTCGGCCAGGCTGCCATCGGCCACGAACGGCTGCATGGCCAGCGAATCGAGCAGGTGGCGGGTGACCATCTCCTGCGGGTCGCGGATGGCGGTCAGGTTGTAGGTGCCGTTCCAGCGGTGCAGCAGGGCCAGGTAGCGCAGCAGCGGCGGCGCCAAGTCGGCCGCCAGGCCCATGCTGGCCAGGCCCTGTTCCAGCGTGGCAACCACGCCGGCGGGAAGATCATGTTCGCTCATGCCGCCATTATCGCCGGTTTTGCCCGCCGGTTCGCCGCTTCGGTGCGCGGCATCAATCGGCATGCCAGGCCAATGCGGCGCGGAACTGGCCGCTGGCCTGCCATTCGTGCAGGTGCCAGCGCTCGGCCTGGCCCAGTTCGGCGTCGCAGGCCAGCAGGTGCAGCGCGCCATCGCGGCCGGGGGCCAGGCGCAGGCGGTGCAGGCCGAAGGAAATGCCCTGCCCGTGCGCCTTCAGGATCGCCTCCTTGGCGCACCAGACGCGGAAGAACCAGTGTTCGCGCTCGGCCACGGACAACCCTTCCAGCCAGGCCACCTCGTCGGGGTGGAAGAAGCGCTGCACGATTTCCAGCAGCCGCGGGCGTGGGCGCAGCAGTTCCAGGTCCACCCCCAGGCGCACGCCCTCGCCCAGCGCCACCAGCAGCACCTCGCCGCTGTGGCTCCAGCCGGTGCCGTAGTGGGCCAGCGCACCGGCCAGCTCGGGCCGACCCTTGTCATCGCGCACCAGCGGCAACGCCTCCGGTTCGACCCCCAGCGCCTGCGCCAGCACCTGCCGCGCCTGCGGCTCGCCCCGCTGGCCGGGCACATGCGGGCGCCGCCAGACGGTCACCGGGCCGAACCGCCAGGGGCCGTCCAGGGTGGCCGGCAGGCTCATCCGCACGCCCCCGTCACGGGATTGCACGACGGGTTCACGGCGCTGCGCGTCAACTGGCTGCGTTCCCTTCCGGAGGTCACGTACATGGGCATCATCATCTGGTTGATCGTGGGCGGCGTGGTGGGCTGGCTGGCCAGCATCATCATGCGACGCGACGCCCAGCAGGGCATCATCCTCAACATCGTGGTCGGCATCGTCGGCGCGTTGATCGCCGGCTGGTTGTTCGGCGGCGGCATCAACGAAGCGATTACGATCCGCACGTTCCTGTTCTCGCTGATCGGCGCGGTGATCCTGCTGGCCATCGTCAACCTGTTCACCCGCAAGAGCATACGGTGATCCGAGGGGTAGCGCCGGGCAATGCCCGGCGTCTCCCTGCCGCCGCTTCGCTCGCCGGGCATGGCCCGGCGCTACCGCTTCAACCCAATTCCACCCATGCCGGGGCATGGTCGCTGGGGCGTTCCCAGGTACGCGGCTCGCGGTCGATGCCCGAGGCCACCGCACTGCCCTTCAGCGCATCGGACACCAGGGTCAGGTCGATGCGCAGGCCCAGGTTGCGGCGGAAGCCGGCCGCACGGTAATCCCACCAGCTGAACACACCGGCCTCGTCGTTGTGCAGGCGGAAGCCATCGTGCAGGCCCAGCTGCAGCAGCTTGCTCAGCGCGCCGCGCTCGGCGGTGGAGGTGAGGATGTGGTTTTCGTTCCACACCTCCGGGTCGTGCACGTCGCGCGCGTCCGGGGCGATGTTGAAGTCGCCCATCACGATCAGCTTCGGGTGGCGCTGCAGCTCCTGCGCGATCCAGGCATGCACGGCTTCCAGCCAGCGCAGCTTGTAGTCGTACTTGTCGGTGCCGATGTCCTGGCCGTTGACCACGTACAGGTTGATCACCCGCAGATCACCGAAGGTGCCGGCGATGACGCGCTTCTGCTCGTCCTCGAAGCCGGGAATGCCGATCTGCACGTCCTGCGCCGGCTCACGCGACAGCAGGGCCACGCCGTTGTAGGTCTTCTGGCCAGCGAACACGCTGCGGTAGCCGGCGGCGATCAGCGCCGCTTCGGGGAACCTGTGGTCCTCCAGCTTGGTTTCCTGGATACCGACGATGTCCGGGCCGAAATCCTTGAGCCACTGCTCCAGGTGCGGCAGGCGGACATTGAGCGAATTGACGTTCCACGAGGCGATTTTCATGGGGGCATTCTACCCGGCCCTGCTTTGGTAGGCGCCAAACCCGCGTGCCAACCAAGGTTGGCACCTACCGGAACGCGGCCCCGTCAGTAGAGCCACGCCATGCGTGGCTTCACCGCAACAACACCTTCAACAACCCCGCAATCTTCGAATACGGCGGCCGCAGCCGGTCACTGGCCGCCCAGCGTGACTGCCACAGCACCGGCAGCAGCTTGCTCATGGCATCGAACCCGGCCCGGCCGTGGTACGCGCCCATGCCGCTGGCCCCCACCCCGCCAAACGGCAGGCCGTCGGCGGCGAAATGCAGCAGCGTGTCATTCACCGTCACCCCGCCGGCCACCACCTGGTCGAGGATGCGCTCCACCGTCGCGCGGTCCTGGCTGAAGGGGTACAGCGCCAGCGGGCGGTCACGCGACACCACGTCGGCCAGCGCCGCATCCAGGTCCGGGTAGGCCCGCACCGGCAGGATCGGGCCGAAGATCTCCTCGCGCATCAGGTCCAAGTCATCCGGCGGGTCCAGCACCACCGTGGGCACCAGCAGGCGCTCGCGGTCGGCGCGCGCGGCATCCACCTGGGCCAACGCAATGACCGGCACGCCGCGTTCGCGGGCCTGCGCCAGATAGCCCTGCAGGCGCTGGTACTGCCCCTCGTTGATGATGCGCGTGTAGTCGTCGGCATCGGCGAAATCCCCGTAACGCGCACGCACCTGCTGCTGCAGCGCCTGCACGAACTCGCGCTGGCGCAGGGTATCAATCAGCACGTAATCGGGCGCGATACAGGTCTGCCCGGCATTGAACCACTTGCCGGTGGCCAGCCGCGCGGCGGCTTTCTCAAGCGGGAAATCGCGGCAGACAATGGCCGGCGACTTTCCGCCCAACTCCAGGGTAAGCGGCACCAGATGCTCGGCCGCCGCCGCCATCACCTTGCGGCCGACGGCCGTTGAGCCGGTGAACACCAGGTGGTCCAGCGCCAGCGAGGAGACGGCCGCGGCCACGTCCGCACCACCCTGCACCACCGCCACGCGATCGGGCGGAAACACGCTGGCCAGCAGATCGGCCAGGAACGCGCTGGTGCGCGGCGTGTGTTCGGACGGTTTAAGCAGCACGTGGTTGCCCGCCGCGATGGCCGTGGCCAGCGGCACCAAGGCCAGAGTGACCGGGTAGTTCCAGGGCGAAATCACCCCGACCACGCCCAGCGGCGTCGGCCGCAGCTGTGCGCGCGCCGGCCACAGCTTCCAGCCGGCCGATGCCCGCTGCGGCTTGGACCAGCGCCGCAGGTGCCGGCGCAGATGGTTGATGGCCGACAGCACGCTCATGCCATCGGCCAGTTTCGATTCAACGTGGGCGCGGTGGCCGAAGTCCTCGGCAATGGCCTGGGCCATTTCATCCATGCGGGTCTGCAGCGCCTCGCGCAGGCGGCGCAGGTCGGCGTCGCGCTGGTCAAGCGAAGGGCGCTGGGCCTGCCAGGCGCTGCGCAGGGTATGCAGGATGGCGGGAAGGTCGGCTGGGGCGTTGGTGGTCATGGGCCGACTATACGAGCTACGGCGGTCATCGCCGCATGACAGGGGTCTGGAATCAACGGGGTCGGGTCGACTGGGTAGAGTCGACTGTTAGTCGACTGCTCCTGGCGCTATATCTGATTACCCCCGCGCTACGCACGATAGTCGACTCTACCCCGCTTCGCTTCTACCACTCCCTCAAGCAGAAAGGCGATGGTTCGAACCGTGGACTCTTCTTCGTTCCCTACTCAGGCACAGACTCCAGCCGCCAATCACGCAGGAGCTCGACCTCTCTCGCGATCGGACCTGCCTCTGCCCACGGAACGTCCGGCGATACTTCGTCCGCCGCCGGAATCCTCTGCAAAGGAGTACCCGTTTTTCCCGTGAAAAAATGGGGCATGAAGCAATACGGTGCATCTCCACTGTGACTGGGTATCTTCACCAACGTTGCAAATACCGCATTCAATGGCATCTTCGGCTTGTCGCCTGAGCACCAAGGATGCGAGGTAAAAGTATCCGGCACCTGTGCGCCAATCCGCTTGAACTCCGCGACGCTGGACACCTTGCCCAGAGAGAAGCGGCGTACCCGCGCCTCATCGTCCTCCAGTCCCGTCTCGATCAACCAACCCCAATTGTCATGCGCCGTACCGCCGTAGTCGCAGGTTACCAGTGTTACGTTTGGTGCTGCGTTGTTCCAGGACAGCCAGACCTTGTTCGTTCCGCACGCCGCTTTGATCAGGGGTGATCTTTTTTCGATCTGAACGTTGCCCTGACGCTTTGAGCTGATGACCGCCTTCACAACCTGGCGGTCGCTGGCTAATCCGGCCGGATCCTGCATCCTCCATGTCCACTCTACGGGCAGATGACGCCGTGACTCCAAGGGGTTCAGTCCCACCCCAAAGTAGTAATCACCGCGGAAATAGAATGCTGAGCAGGTAGCTTGCCACCCGGAGCCACAAGCAACCTCCGGATAGTCCGGATAAGCCGGCCAAGGACGAAGGTCATCTGCGTGCAGCGGTACCCATCCTGCATCAAGCAGCATCCTGCGTACCTGTGTGTACTCCATACCTTCTCGCACGCCAGTCACCCTATCGGCTTCTGCACGCTTCGCGGGGGGTGCGGGTGTGTCCGCCACCACAACGGACACCGCAACTAGAAGAAAGCCGAACATTATCTACTCTGGTGGGATCGCTTCTTCATACTATTCGGCGTGTGGACGCTTCGTCCGGCCCAGGGCAGTTCGCGCCACGCATTGTCGGATTCAACCAGGATTTCCCTCGTACTCCTTGCCAATTGCGTCAACTCGCGGCCTCATACAGGGAAGCCTGCAGCTTCGTACTTGTTTCATTGCCGATCAGCTTTACGTCCCTCAAGGTGAGCACCCGCCTGCCATGGTCATCGAGATGATGTGCAGGTTTCTGCATTTTTGGCTGGCTCCGCGATCTTTCTTGGAACGCAGGAATCATTCAACGTTGCACAATCTGTACAGTGGCTTCCAGCGCATGCAATCCGACTTGACCAGCAACCTGAAGTTCGCGAGATGATGGTGGCGCTAGCGATGGCCGCAGTGCTGTCTCTGTCTTCAGCGTCGAATGCACCTCTGCCGCCCAATGCCCATTTCGCGCTGGATGCAGAGCGCGAGTATTTCCCGATGGTGGGCGACAACCTTGCTTCGCTTGTGGGCGAGTTGGACGGTGAGTCCCCCTCCGGCGCCTCCATCAAGCGGGTGCTGGCCACGTTAGAGCAGCGACTGAATCGCACCTCATGCAAGCCAGAAAGCCCAGACACTACGCAGTCGCAGCCACGCGAAGTCATCTGCAACGTACCTGATGTAGAGCGCATATTTCCCTACTACGCAGACCTGCGGCAGGCAGAAACACCGGCGGAACATGATCGGCACGGCCGTCGCTTCCTCGACGCTTATGCGACATTGCTCAAGGATGCGGCGGATGTCGCCATCACTCGACCAAGCGAGGATGAGGCGGTGGATGGCTTGTTACATGTGCTATTCCCGTTCGAGGCCTGGGACGTGAGACTGGACATGCCACGCCCTGGCGGGCACTTCCCGTTTGTTCCTGTGTGCAACCTCGTTGTCGCTCGCGCTGCGCGCTGCCCAGGAGCCGACCAGTTGCGTAGAGAGATCGGGCAGGCAGGCGATGGGAGTGAACAGCGCTTGTTCTGCCTCAAGGAGTTCTCGAGGCGAAAGCTGGCGGAGGAAGGTGAGTGCCCCGAAATGGCCATCACAAACCCCTGATACCCATCGCATGCTCGCGCCTGCAAATGACGGTTTCCTGGAGAATGAACTTGTTGAGCTTGATCTTGGCAGTGCTCGCAACACTGGCTTCAACAGAGGATGCGAAGGCTGACGGCGGAAAATCGGTAAACGCTGGCAGCAACATCACACTCCGATACGACGGTGAGCAGAACGGTCGCTACCGGAACGTGTCAGTGATGAAGCACGGCAAGCTGGTGCGCCGCATGACACTGGGCGAGCGCTCTTACTTCCTGTTCGAGTACGACCCCGATCCGGCGACGTCTCCTGACGGCCGGTATGTGCTCGTCTCTGATGTGGAATCCGGAGAGGTTGGCATGCCGGATGGGCGCGGTTCTCTGCATGAAAGGCAGTATTGCGGTTTCATCGACACACAAAGCGGCTGCCTGCTGGCGCGACAGACCGGGCAATTCTGTGGAGGGCAATTCAATGACGCTGGCGCCTGGGTATCTCCTGCCCCTCCTGACCTGACCCTTGCGGATGGGCGCCCTACCGCAGAGGACTATGCCTCAGGCCGCCTGAGTTCCTCGGATGCACCGGATGGCTCCCTCGACAATCTGCTTCGCTGTGACCCGCCAGGACCAGGCAACTGGCACCACTACAGGAAGCTGATCGATGCAGGGACATTTGAGGTCACGCCTTTGGAGAGAGACGCGCTGTATGGGGGGTAGAGTCGACTGTCAGTCGACTGTCGCGCGCAGCGCGGGGTTTTCAGCGGTACCGCCAAGAGCAGTCGACCAACGGTCGACTCTACCCCAGCCGCATTCCCACAAACAGAAAGGCCGTGGTCTGCACCACGGCCTTTCCTTCATCCGATGAACATCATGCTTACTTGGTGATATCCACGTCCTTGGTCTCCCGCAGGAACAGGCCGCCGATCACCACCGACATCAGCGCGATGATGATGGGGTACCACAGGCCGTAGTACAGGTTGCCGGTACCGGCCACCAGTGCGAACGAAATGGCCGGCAGGAAGCCACCGAACCAGCCGTTGCCGATGTGGTACGGCAGCGACATCGAGGTGTAGCGGATGCGGGTCGGGAACAGTTCGACCAGGTAGGCGGCGATCGGGCCGTAGACCATGGTCACGTACAGCACCAGCAGCCACAGCATGAAGATCGTGCCGGCGTAGTTGATGCGCGAACCATCGGCCTTGGCCGGGTAGCCGGCGGTGGTCAGCGCGCCCTTCAGTTCGGCACCGAAGGCATCGGCCTTGGCCTTGCCTTCTTCCTTGGTCAGGCCGGCGGCCTCATACGAGGTCACGCTGGCCGTGCCCACGTTCACCATGGCCAGCGAACCGGCTGCGGCGGGCTGCACGTCGTAGGGCACGCCCGCCTTGGTCAGCGCGGCGGTGGCCACGTCGCAGGAGCTGGTGAACTTGCGCAGGCCGACCGGATCGAACTGGAACGAGCAGGTGTTGGGATCGGCAACCACCAGGGCCGGCGAGCTGCTGCGGGCTTCTTCGATGGCCGGGTTGGCGAAGTGGGTCAGGCCCTTGAAGATCGGGATGTAGGTGACGGCGGCCAGCAGGCAGCCGGCCAGGATGATCTTCTTGCGGCCGATACGGTCGGACAGCCAGCCGAAGAAGATGAAGAACGGCACGCCCAGCGCCAGCGCGGCGGCAATCAGCAGGTAAGAGGTGGTGGCATCGACCTTCAGCATGCTGCTCAGGAAGAACAGCGCGTAGAACTGGCCGCCGTACCAGACCACGGCCTGGCCGGCCGCGGCACCCAGCAGCACCAGCAGCATCAGCTTCAGGTTGCCGCCCTTCAGGCTGTCACGGAACGGGGTCTTGGAACCCTTGCCTTCGGACTTCATCTGCTGGAACAGCGGCGATTCGCTCAGCTGCAGGCGGATCCACACCGAAACGCCCAGCAGCAGGATCGACACCAGGAACGGAATGCGCCAGCCCCAGGCTTCGAAGGCTTCGTTGCCCAGGAAGTAGCGGCAGGCCAGGATGATCAGCAGCGACATGAACAGACCCAGCGTGGCGGTGCACTGGATGAAGCTGGTGTACAGGCCGCGCTTGTCGTCCGGCGCGTGCTCGGCCACGTAGGTGGCGGCACCGCCGTATTCACCGCCCATGGCCAGGCCCTGGGCCAGGCGCAGGATGATCAGGATCACCGGTGCGGCGAAGCCGATCGAGGCGTAGTTGGGCAGCACGCCGACCAGGAAGGTCGAGATGCCCATGATCAGGATGGTGACCAGGAAGGTGTACTTGCGGCCGATGCGGTCGCCGAGGCTGCCGAAGAAGGCCGCGCCGAACGGTCGCACGAAGAAGCCGGCGGCGAAGGCCAGCAGGGCGAAGATCATGCCGGTGGTTTCATTCACACCACTGAAGAACTGCTTGGCGATGATCGCGGCCAGGGAGCCGTACAGGAAGAAGTCATACCACTCGAAGACCGTGCCGAGGCTCGATGCGAAGATGACCTTCTTGTGGCCTTTGGTCAGGCTGCCCGCGGCGTTATGCGCGGTGCTGGGTGTACTGGACATGAGACGTTTTCCCCTTTGTAGGTGCCGACCGAGGGTCGGCACTCAATCTCGGTACGTGCCAACCAAGGTCGGCACCGTTTTCTGGTAGGTGCCGACCTTGGTCGGCCCCCAATCTCGGTAGGTGCCGACCTTGGTCGGCACGCTGTTAGAAGCTGTATTTCGTGGTGAACTGCACGCGGTTGATATCGCCCTTGCGCCCGTCTTCGATCTCGCGCACGCCGTACATGTACTCGGCACCGATATCGACCTTGGGCATCGGCGTGTAGAAGATGTTGCCGCGGATGCTCTGCACGCTCTTGGTCACCAGCGGGCCCAGGCTGCCATCGTTGTCGTAGTCACTGCGCGCGTAGATCAGGTTGGTGCGCAGCTTCGGGGTGAACGCATGCCGCCAGCCCACGTAGCCGGCAAGCACGCCGGTCGGGTTCAGTTCGTCACGTGCCACGTCGTAAGCGGTATCGGCGGTCACACCCAGACCGATGTAACGGGCAATGCCTTCACCACCGGTCAGCTGGTAATGCAGCGAATCGTTGCCGCCCATCACCCACTTGCCGCCCACGGTCAGGCCGCCGCCCACCTTGTCTGCCTTGGCCCCGGTGGCCTGGTTGTCGACCTTCAACTGGCGCACGATGCCACCCACGCCGAAGGTGCCCCAGTCGCCCTTCCAGCCATAGCGCAGGGTCAGATCGGGCAGGCTGCCGCGGTCGGAGTTGGCGCTGGCGTTGGTCCAGGCCCCGGTCACCGGGTTGCGGGTGCCGGTCAGGGTGGTGGTTTCCGGGTTTTCCAGCGCCACGCTGAAGCCGCCGTTGGTGTAACGCACCTGCGCCTGCCTCACGAAGATCACACCGTCGGTGGGACCGACGAAATCGACCGCTTCAGGCAGCGCTGCGGCGTCCATGAAGTTGGACCAGGTCTGGCCGGCCAGCCAGTTGTTCCAGTACATGTACGCATGGCGCAGGGTCACGCCGTAGGTGTTGGTGGCGGTCTGGTTGCCCAGCGAGTTGCCGAAGAAATCCATCTCGAACAGCGCGCCGGACTTGTTGCCCGATTCGCTGACGTTGTCGATGCCGATGTTGAAGCGCGAGAACTTGGCGTGGGCGTTGTAGTCCACGTCCGAGCGCTTGCCGCTGCCGCCGGCGCCGGCCACCGGGGTCTGGCCCGGCAGGTACAGCGCGCGGCCGGTGGCATCGTCGGCCAACTGGCCATCGCCGGTCTGGGTGGCCAGGAAGTCGGCCTTGATGAAGCCGCCGATCTTGACCGTGGTGCCCGGCGCCGCGCCGGGGGTGATGGTGGTGACCTGGATCGGCTGCTTGCCCGCCGGCACGGCCGGCTTCTGCTCGGCCTGCACGGTGCGGACTTCGGTGACCGCCTGCTGGGTCTGCACGATCTGGGTCTGTTGCTGCTGCTGCGACGACAGCAGCGCCTGGACCTGGCGTTCCAGCTCGGCAACGCGCGCTTCCAGTGCCTTCTCTTTGGCGGTTTCTGCAAACGCCATGCCCGGTGCGACCAGGGCAACCAGCAAGCAGGCCGCCAAAGGTTTGCGCACGGCTTTCAACGTACGGTGGCTCATGTTGCCCTCTCTCCCAAGTGGCAAGGTGATGCCGCGCGTGGGGCACGGTCGAGCCGAGACTGCGGGCGGTTTATGTATAGCGGTATTCGCCATTGGTCGAAGCCGGGCTGCTACGGGCCGGTCTTTCGACCAAGGTCTAAGCGCGGCGATAACGCGGGCGGGGGTGGATGGGGCAAACTGAGGGGGAACGGCCGCTGCGATGCTGCGGACGCACATGAAAAGTCAACGTGCAAGTGAGGGTGCCATGGCTGATATCTACCCCGTCGATCCGCAGTTCGCCGCCAAGGCACGCATCGACAAGAAGTCCTACGAACAGCAGTACCAGGCGTCGGTGTCCGATCCGGATGCCTTCTGGGGGAAGGCCGCGCAGCGGCTGGACTGGATGCGTGCGCCGACCAAGATCCGCAACGTCAGCTACGACCTGGCGGATTTCCACATCAAGTGGTTCGAAGATGGCGAGCTCAACGCCAGCGTGAACTGCCTGGATCGCCAGCTCGAAACGCGCGGCGACAAGACCGCGTTGCTGTTCGAGCCGGACAGCCCGGATGCACCGGCCCAGCACGTGACCTATCGCGAGCTGTACGAGCGCACCTGCCGCCTGGGCAATGCGCTGCGCAACCTGGGCGTCAAGAAGGGTGACCGGGTCACCATCTACCTGCCGATGATCGTCGATGCTGCGGTGGCCATGCTGGCGTGCGCGCGCATCGGTGCGATCCACTCGGTGGTGTTCGGTGGCTTCGCCCCGAACTCGATTGCCGACCGGGTGAGCGATTGCCAGAGCAAGCTGATCATCACCGCCGACGAAGGCCTGCGCGGCGGCCGCAAGGTACCGCTGAAGGCCAACGTGGATGCCGCGCTGAAGCTGCCGGGCACCAACACGGTGGAAACCGTGCTGGTGGTGCGCCACACCGGCGGTGCGGTGGACATGCAGGCCCCGCGCGACCGCTGGTTCCATGACGTGGTGGACAGCCAGCCGTCCACCTGCGAACCCGAGCGCATGAACGCGGAAGACCCGCTGTTCATCCTCTATACCTCCGGTTCCACCGGCAAGCCGAAGGGCGTGCTGCACACCACCGGCGGCTACCTGCTGTACGCGGCCTACACCCATGAAGCGGTGTTCGACCTGCGCGAGGACGACATCTACTGGTGCACCGCCGACGTCGGCTGGGTCACCGGCCACAGCTACATCGTGTACGGCCCGCTGGCCAACGGCGCGACCTCGCTGATGTTCGAAGGCGTACCGAACTACCCGGATACCTCGCGCTTCTGGAACGTGATCGACAAGCACAAGGTGTCGATCTTCTACACCGCCCCCACCGCCATCCGTGCGCTGATGCGCGAGGGCGAGGAGCCGGTGAAGAAGACCTCGCGCGCCTCGCTGCGCCTGCTTGGCAGTGTTGGCGAACCGATCAATCCGGAAGCCTGGCGCTGGTACTACGAGGTGGTGGGTGACAGCCGTTGCCCGATCGTCGATACCTGGTGGCAGACCGAAACCGGCGGCATCCTGATTTCGCCGCTGGCCGGCGCGATGGATCTGAAGCCGGGTTCGGCCACCCTGCCCTTCTTCGGCGTACAGCCGGCGCTGGTCAATGCCGATGGCGAGATCCAGGACGGCCCGACCGAGGGCAACCTGATCATCCGTGATTCCTGGCCGGGCCAGATGCGCACGGTGTATGGCGACCACCAGCGCTTCATCGATACGTATTTCCGCACCTATCCGGGCAGCTATTTCACCGGCGACGGCTGCCGCCGCGACGAGGACGGCTACTACTGGATCACCGGCCGCGTGGACGATGTGATCAACGTGTCCGGCCATCGCATCGGCACCGCCGAAGTGGAAAGCGCGCTGGTCTCGCACCCGAAGGTGGCCGAGGCGGCCGTGGTCGGCTTCCCGCACGACGTGAAGGGCCAGGGTATCTATGCCTATGTGACCCTGGTGGCCGAAGAGGCCCCCAGCGACGAGCTGCAGAAAGAGCTGGTCGCCTGGGTGCGCAAGGAAATCGGCCCCATCGCTACGCCGGACCACCTGCAGTGGGCGCCGGGCCTGCCGAAGACGCGCTCGGGCAAGATCATGCGCCGTATCCTGCGCAAGATCGCCGAGAATGCACCTGACCAGCTTGGCGACACCTCGACCCTGGCCGATCCGTCGGTCGTGGCCTCGCTGGTGGACGAGCGCAAGGTGCGCTGATGCATCACCCGGGGTCGGATCCCTTTCCGCAAGGAAAGGGCTCTGACCCCAGCAGATTCCGGCCTCCACGGGGTCAGAGCCCGTCCCTGACGGAACGGGATCTGACCCCGAACAGTTTCCCCCACGGTTCCCCCCGACCATGACCACCCTTCTGATTGCCGATGACCACCCCCTGTTCCGCGAAGCCCTGCGCGGGGCGGTGCAGCGGGTCATCCCCGGCGTGCAGTTGTTCGAGGCCGACAGCGTGGAAGCGCTGTACGCGCTGGCCGACCAGCACAACGATGCCGACCTGGTCCTGATGGACCTGAACATGCCCGGTGCGCAGGGCTTCAATGCGCTCGTACACATGCGGTCGCTGCACCCGCACCTGCCGGTGGTGGTGGTCTCTGCGCGCGAAGAAGCCACGGTAATGCGCCGAGCGCTGGACCACGGCGCGCTGGGCTTCATTCCCAAGTCGGCCGACTCGGACACCATCGGCCATGCGCTGGGCACCATCCTGGATGGCGAAACCTGGGCGCCGCCGGAAGCGCACAACGTGCCGCCCACTGGCAGCGAGGAACGCGAAGTCGGCCAGCGCCTGCGCGAGCTGACCCCGCAGCAGTTCCGCGTGCTGCAGATGCTCGGCGCCGGTCGCTTGAACAAGCAGATCGCCTACGACCTCAATGTTTCCGAAGCGACCATCAAGGCGCACGTGACCGCGATCCTGCGCAAGCTGGGGGTGACCAACCGCACCCAGGCCGTGCTGATGGCCGGCAAGCTGGCCATCGACGACGACGCCATCGTGCTGCCGCCGGAAGAAGACTGACCCTCGCCGGGCATGGCCCGGCGCTACCTTGACCACCTTGGTGGGTGCCAAGCTTGCTTGGCACGCTTCTGCTTCGCCTCGATATAGCCTTCGCTATACAAACCAGCCCTGCCTGCGCGTTTGCCTGGAAATGCGCCACGCGCGGATCGCGGTGCTAAGCTTCGCGTCCCCTTGGGGAGTAGCCGGATTCCTTCGCAGGAATCGTCCACGTCAACATACTCGGCCAGTGCGCCGTGGCGTGGACAACCATGATGGTTGGCGAGACCAGCGGCCCGCGTGCGCAATCTCAGGTTGGGCGCGAACGCGAGCCGTGCGTCCGTCCTTGCCCGACCTTCAGTTGCCGCCCATGTCTCCTGTTTCGATCCTCCTGATCGGCTTTGCCATGTCCACCGATGCCTTCGCTGCGGCGATCGGCAAGGGTGCGGCCATGCGCAAGCCGGTGTTCCGCGATGCACTACGCGCCGGCATCATCTTCGGTGTCATCGAGGCGATCACGCCCATCATCGGCTGGCTGCTCGGCCGCGCCGCCCTGCAGTACGTGGAAGCCTTCGACCACTGGATCGCGTTCGGCCTGCTGGCCGCACTCGGCATCCATATGATCTACAACGGCGTGCGCCCGGACAGCGGTGAAGAAGAGGAAGACCCCTCGCAGCATCACGGTTTCTGGAAGCTGGCACTGACCGGTTTCGCCACCAGCATCGACGCGATGGCCGTGGGCATCGGCCTGGCCTTCATGGACGTGCATATCGGCGTGATGGCGGCCGTGATCGGCCTGTGCACGCTGACCATGGTCACCGCCGGCATCATGCTCGGCCGTGTGCTGGGCAGCATGGTCGGCAAGCGCGCCGAGATCATCGGGGGCGTAATCCTGATCATCATCGGTTCGACGATCCTGTACGAGCACCTGCACGGCGCCGCGTAACGCGTTGGTTACCGTGGTCGCCGGGCATGCAATCCCGCATCGTGCCAACCAAGGTTGGCACCTACCGGATCCACGCATGGCGTGGATCTACGGTGACGTTCCTGCGTCGCGCAGCGCGCCCAGGAAGGCGCGCAGCGAGGCGGGCTTGATCGGCTTGGTCAGCACGCGGTAGCCGCGTTCGCGCGCCATCCGCTTCAATTCGTCACGACCATCGGCGGTCAGCAATGCGCCCGGCAGCGGGTAGCCCGCGGCCTCGCGCAGCGCCACCAGCGCATCCAGGCCATCCATGCGGTCATGCAGGTGGTAATCCACCAGCATCACCTGCGGTCGCTCGGCAATCCGTTCCAGAGCCTGGTCCACGGTGGAGGCGGTGATCACCTGCACCTGCCAGCGACCCAGCAGCGCGCGCATGCCGTCCAGGATCTCCTCATCGTTGTCCACGCACAGCACGCGCAGGCCGGCCAGCGAATCGCTGCGCACCGCCGGTGCGGCTGCAGCCACGACAGCGGCCGGCTCGGTGTAGCCCGGCAACGGTGCCACCCGCGGCAGGATGATCGAGAACATCGAGCCACTGCCGACCCGGCTGCGGGCGTTCAAACGGTGGTCCAGCAGGCGCGAGATGCGCTGGCAGATCGACAGGCCCAGGCCTAGACCCTGCTCACCCCAGTCGAAGGGCTGCTGGTAGCGATGGAATTCATCGAAGATCTGCCGCATGTGGTGCTCGGGAATACCTGGCCCGGTATCCCACACCTGCAGTTCCACTTCGTCGCCGCGCTGGCGCACGGCCAGCACGATGCGGCCCTGGCGGGTGTAGCGCAGCGCATTGGCCAGGAAGTTCTGCAGCACGCGCCGCAGCAGGCGACGGTCGCTGCGCACCCAGGTGGTGCGCGCGAACAGGTCCAGGCGCAGGCCACGGCCCGCAGCCACCGGGGTGTACTGCGCGGCCAGCTCGCGCATCAGCGCGCTCACGTCGAACTCGCCGATGACCGGGTGCAGGCCACCGGCATCCAGCCGCGACACGTCCAGCAGGCCATCCAGCAGTTCTTCGGCCGCGCGCAGCGACGCATCCACGCGTTCGGCCAGGTGCTTCTGCTCATCGCTCACGTGGTCGCTGTCACGCAGCGCCGAGGCGAACAGGCGCGCCGCGTTCAGCGGCTGCAGCACGTCATGGCTGATCGCCGCCAGGAAGCGGGTCTTCGACTGCTGCGCCACCTCGGCTTCATGCGAGCGCTCGGCCACGCGCTGTTCCAGCGTTTCGTTGGCTTCCAGCAGCGCCTTTTCCGCGTGCTTGTAATCGGTGATGTCGTTGTAGCTGGTCACGTAACCGCCGCCGGGCAGCGCCTGGCCACGCATCTCGATCACCTTGCCATCGCTGCGGGTGCGCTCGAACACGTGCGGCGAACCGGCGCGCATGTAGCCGATGCGGCGGTTGATCTGCACTTCGATATCGCCTTCGCCCAGCTCGCCGCGTTCGGCGTTGTAGCGGATCAGGTCGGCGACCGGCCGGCCGACGTAGAGCATGCCGTCGGGATAGCCGAACATGTCCTGGTAACGGCGGTTCCAGGCGGTCAGGCGCATGTCCGGGTCGACCACGCTGACGCCGGCGCTGATGTTTTCCAGCGTGGTGGACAGGATCTCGCGGTTGAAGCGCAGCTCCTGCCCGGCTTCATCCAGCACCGCCACCACTTCGCCCAGGTCCATGCCCGAACCACGCAGCAGGCTGGTCAGCAGCAGGCGTGCGGAGGCGGCACCGATGGATGCAGCCAGCAGACGTTCGGTGAACTGCACCCACGGCCGGTCGGCCGGTGCCGAGGACTGCAGTTCGCGACCCAGCGACTGCGCCTGTTCGAAGAACGAGCGCTGCGCATGGCGCTCGCCCACCACCCGCGCGGCCAGCGCCAGCAGGTCGCCCACGTGCACGTGGCCGGGCCAGCCACCGGCGACCGACGGCCGTTCCGCGTAGGGGTCCAGGAAGGGGGCCGCACGCAGGCGCTCGTCCACGCCGGGGCGCCAGCGCGCGGACACCAGCATCATCGTCGCCGCGTTCACCAGCAGCGACCAGAACGTGCCGTGGGTGAGCGGGTCCCAGCCGGTCATGCCGAACAACTGCTGCGGGCGCAGCCAGTCGATACCGAACGGGCCGTGCTGCACCCACGCCGCATCCACCCAGCCGGCCAAGGTCATCGCCGGCAGCAGCAGGGTGTACAGCCAGGTGGCAAAGCCCAGCAGCATGCCGGCTTCCACGCCACGGCGGCTGGCGCCACGCCAGTACAGACCGCCAATCAACCCCGGCGCGAACTGCGCCACCGCTGCGAACGCCATCAGGCCGTAGGACGCCAGGGTGCTGTCGTTGCTGCTGCTGCGGTAGTAGCTGTACGCCATCAACGCCAGCAGCAGGATCGCCAAACGGCGGATCCACAGCACGCGCGAGGCCACGTCGGCCGCTTCCTGGTGGTCGCCACTGCGGCGCAGCAGCACCGGCATCACCAGGTCGTTGCTGACCATGGTGGCCAGCGCGATGGACGAGACGATGACCATGCCGGTGGCCGCCGAGAAACCGCCGACGTAGGCGATCAGGGCCAGCGCATTGCGCCCTTCGGCCAGCGGCAGGGCCAGCACCATGGCATCGTCGGCCACGCTGCCGCCGGTGCCGAACAGGCTGACGCCGGCGGTAGCGATCGGCAGCACCATGGCCGAGATCAGCACCAGGTAGCCGCCGAACATCCAGCGCGCACGGCGCACGTCGCGCACGTCGCCGCACTCCACCACCGCTACATGGAACTGGCGCGGCAGGCAGATGATGGCCAGGAAACTGAGCAGGGTCTGCGAAATGAAGCCCACCGGCGGCAACCCGGTGAACAGCGTATGCACCGAAGCGACCACCGCCTCGCTGCGATCACTCAGCCACAGGTAGGCGAACACGCCCACCGCCAGCATCGCGCACAGCTTGATGACCGATTCAAAGGCAATGGCCAGCATCATGCCGTGATGGTGCTCGGTGGCATCGACCTGGCGGGTACCGAACAGGGTGGCGAACAGGGCCATCAACAGCGCCACGTACAGCGCCGGGTCGGTGAAGAAGCCGGTGGGCCCGCTGTTGCCGGTCAGCACCTGCAGGCTCATGGCCACGGCCTTGTACTGCAGGGCCAGGTACGGAACGATGCCGATCAGGGCGATGATCGCCACCAGCGCGGCCAGCCGCCGCGAGCGGCCGAAGCGCGAGGAGATGAAATCGGCGATGGACACCACGTTCTGGCTGCGTGCGATCAGCGCCAGCCGCTCGATGATGCGCCAGCCGAACAGCAGCAGCAGCAACGGGCCGATGTAGATCGGCAGGTAGCCCACGCCGTTGCGCACGGCGGTGCCCACGGCACCGTAGAAGGTCCACGACGAACAGTAGACGGCCAGCGCCAGGCTGTAGACCACCGGCCGCAGCCACGGGCGGTCGGGATACATGGGCCGTCGGTCACCCCACCACGCCACGCCGAACAGCAGCGCGGCATAGGCAACCGAGACCAGCAGCAGGATCCAGCTGGAGACCACGCGTGCGTTTCCGTCAGAGGAACCCGCAGTGTAGGCCAGGCGTGGCCAGGTGTACGGGCTCGTTGGGGGCAACCACCCCCACCAAGGTGGGGGCCTACGCGGTGCGGGCCGCGACCGTTGGTCGTGGCCGGCTTCTTACTGGGCCGGCACGCCCATTTCCTTCAGCAGCTCCGGCGCCGGGTAGACCTTGGCCAGCAGCCAGCGCAGGTAGCGCATGTCCACGTGCACCGCACGCTTGTAGCGCGGGTCGAACCACCAGCTGGCGCTGACCGATTCCCAGTTGCTGTCGAAGTTCAGGCCGATCAGTTCACCCTTGGCGTTGAGCACCGGCGAGCCGGAATTGCCACCGGTGGTGTCCAGGTTGGTCAGGAAGTTGACCGTCTGGGTCTGCAGCGCCGGGTCGGCGGTGCTGCCGAAATCGCCCTTGGCGATGGCCGCCAGCAGCGGCTTGGGCGCGTCGAACGGATAGGCGTTGGTGTTCTTTTCGACGATGCCGGCCACGGTGGTCACCGGCGAATAGGTCACGCCATCACGCGGGTGCAGCGCCTCGACCTTACCGTAGCTGATGCGCAGGGTGCGGTTGGCATCGGGGTAGACGGCGCGGCCCTGCTTGGCACGCCAGGCGAACAGCGCCTGCATGTAGGCCGGGCGCAGGCGCAGCTGTTCGCCCTCGCGGGTCTTGCTTTCGTTCTCGATGCGCAGCTGCGCGGCCACCAGCGGTCCGGCCACGGCAATCAGCGGGTCGGCGGCAAGGGCTTTGCCTTCGCGGGCGGCGGCGAAGCGGCTCAGGCGCTGTGCCTCGTCACCCAGCTGGGTGCTGGCATACAGGGTATCCAGGGCCTTGGCCAGCTGTTCGGGGGTGCGCCCGAAGGCGGCATCGAACTCGGCCACGCGCTGCGCGTCCGGCAGCTGCTGGTAGCGGGTCAGCAGGCTGCCCAGCAGGGCCTTTTCGACCTCCGGCGCATAGCGGCGCTGCACCTGCTTGAGCACGCCTTCGATCATCGCCTGGTCGCGCTGCTGGAAGCCGGTCTCGCGCTGCGCGTCCGGCTTGGCCGATTCGATGCGCAGGCGTTCCAGCAGCAGTGCCGAACGCAGCAGCTGGGTCTGCAGGGCCATCTGGTCCAGCAGCAGGTCGCGCTCGCCCACCGCCGCACCCTGCGACAGGTTGGTCAGCAGCGCCTTGATATCGCCCTGGTAGCGGCGGTCGGTGGCGGCCAGCATGGCCGACTCGTCGGCGGCGCGCTGGGCCTTGGCGTCGCTGCGCAGCAGGCCTTCCAGCTCGCCGGCGGCGCGCTTGCGGTTGTTCTTCAGCGACTGCAGCTGCGAGGCGTAGCGGGTACGCGCCTGCGCATCCTTGGCCGTGGCCGCTTCGATCGTGTCGATCATCTGCTGGAACACCGATACCCGGCGCGGCAGCACGGTGTCGATCTGGCCAGCGAATTCGGCCGCCGTGCGGTGGCGGTAGGTGATGCCCGGGTAGCCGGCCAGCATCGCGTAGTCGCCTTCCTTCGGGCCTTCCAGCGACATCTGCAGGTGTGCCGGCGCCTGGTAGGGCACGTTGTCCTTGCTGTACGGGGCCGGCTTGCCGTCCTTGCCCACGTAGGCACGCAGCAGGGTGAAATCGCCGGTGTGGCGCGGCCACATGAAGTTGTCGATCTCATCGCCGTAGTTGCCGATCGCGCGCGGCGGTGCGTACACCAGGCGCACGTCGCTCAGTTCCAGCTGGGCAATGCGGTAGAAATCGGTGCCGTAGTACATGTTGGCCACCGAGCAGCGCACGTTGCCGGTCTTCTCGCACTCGGCCACGATCTGCTTGCTGGCCGCGTCCACCGCGTCGTAGTACGCGCGGCCGGTCTTGCCACGGGCCTGGGCCAGCACCTGGTCGGTCACCTTGTCGAAGCCGACGGTCACCAGCACGCGGAAATCCGGGTTGGCCGGGCGCTCATCGGCACGGCCCTGGGCGATGAAGCCGTTGTCGATCAGGTTGTGCTCGGGCGAGCTGTTGTACTGGATCACGCCCATCGCCACGTGGTGGTTGGTCAGCAGCAGGCCATCGGCCGACACGAACGAACCGGTGCCACCGCCGGCGCGCACCACGGCGCTCAGCGGCGGCGCGGTCACGTTGGCCAGGTCGGCCGGATCGCCCTTGAAACCGGCCGCCTGCAGCGGCTTGGCCAGGTCGGGCAGCTGGGTCGGCATCCACATGCCTTCATCGGCGTGGGCACCGGCGGCCAGGGTCAGGCCCAGGGCCAGGGCGGCAGGAAGGGTTTTGCGGGCAGACATCGGCACTCCGGCAATACAGAACAGCCGGGGACCATAGCCGCTGGGGCAGGCCGGGGCAACGGCCGATGGTTGGGTGGCGGCGTTGCACCCGGGGTCAGAGCCCTTTCGTTGAAAGGGATCTGACCCCGGCATGGCGTGGCTCTACTTCTCGCGGCGCCAGTTCAGCGAGCCGCGGTTTTCCACCGTGCTCGATTCCACTTCCACGTCGAAGCCGCGGCTGAGCAGGTATTTCAGCGTCAGCACCGAACCGCTGCCGACCATCGATACGCCGTAGCCCACGTACAGCTTGGGCGAAATGTACTTGCCAAAACCAATTACCGAACCGCCCAGCGCGCGTGACTGGCTGACCCCGGCATCATCCAGGCCCAGCTTGGCGCCCAGCTGCGAGGCCAGCAGGCCGCTGCCGGCCGACAGCGCGGCCGAGGCGGCGGTGACCTGCTGGGTCTGGTCGCTGCTGGCATTGGTCAGGCTGCGGCCCAGCACCAGATAGGCCAGGGCTTCGGACTGCGACATGGCCGGATCGGACCAGACATCGGCACGGGGTTGCTGGGCGCGCCCGGTCACATCGATGCCCGCGGTGACATCGCCAATGCGGCGCTCGGCGCGGATGTTGATGCGCGGGTCGGACACCGCGTTGTAGTTCCAGTTGAGGTTGCCGCGGGTGATGGTCAGGTCCTGGCCATAGGCCTTGTAGCGGCCACTGACTTCCAGGCCGCCATTGGCGGTCATCTCGCGGCCTGGTCGCGCCCACACCTGCATCTTGCCGGTCAGCGCGCCCTTCAGGCCGAACCCGGTCATCTTCACCTTGTCGCCCAGGCTGACCGTCAGGTCCATGTCCAGCGGCGAGGTGCGCGATTCCTCCGGGTCGGCCGGGTCCAGCACCACCACGTCTTCGGACACCGACGTGCCGCGGTCCAGGCGTTCCAGGTCGATGTCGGCCTCGGGCACGTGCACGGTGCCGCGCAGTTCCATCGCCGCCTTGGCCAGGGTGAAATCGAGGTTCGGGTTGGCAATGATGCGCAGTTCGCTGGTGTTGGACACCAGGACGTTTTCGCCATGGATCTTCAGCTGCAGCGGCTGCGCATCGCCGAACCAGGACAGACCGCCGTCCACGTACAGGGTGCCCTGCCCCGAATTGGCCTGCGCGGTGATCTTGGCCGAGCCATCGGGCTGGGCGACGAAGCTGCCCTTGCCCTGGTCGAGGGTCAGGCCCAGCGCCGGGAATTCACCCTTGAAGTTGCTCAGCTGCGCGTCACCGCCCAGCGATGGCTGGCCACGCGTGCCGCGCAGGCTCACGTGGCCTTCGATCAGGCCGGTGGGGCGCACGATGTCCGGCGAGAAAAGCTCCAGCCAGTACAGCCGCGACATGTTCATGTACAGCTCGCCGTTCAACGGCGCGCTGGCTTCCCAGCCGGTCTGGAATTTCGCATCGACGAAGCCGTTGCCCTGGAAGCCCAGGCCCAGGTAGCCCTTGATGCTGGCCGGGGTCATGTCCAGCTTCACCGAGAACTGGTCGTAGCGTGCCAGTTCACCGCGGTTGGCATTGGCGCCGGTGCCGGTGTTGCGGTTCTCGCCCAGGCGCACGCCGCCTTCCGGCGAACGCACTTCCACGTGGCCCTCCCAGGCATTGCCGCGCGGGCGGATCTGCGCATCCAGGGTCAGTTCGCCACGCAGGTAGATGCGGCGCCCCGACTGCGGCGGCAGCCACGGCTGCACCAGCGACAGCGGCAAGGCATCACCCCGCACCACCAGCCCTTCGCGCGGCCAGTTGGCCTGCGCGCACAGGGCGCCGCCGGTGGCCGCGGCCAGGCAGGTGTCGGCCAGGGTGTAGGTGCCGCCGTCCACCGCGAAGGCGGCCGGTGCACGCAACGCCCAGGCGTCGCCCTTCACCGGCGCAATGCGAAGGGTGGACAGTTCACCGCGCCATTGCTCGCCCTGCTGGCGCACGCTGCCCTGCAGGTCGATCGCGCCCAGTTCGTTGTGGGTCTGCGCGCTCAGGCGCAGGTTGGACACGCTGCCCTGCGCGTCGATGGCCAGGCGTTCCAGCAGCATGCCGGCGTTGACCTGCTGGCCCTGGATCGACAGGCGGCCGGCGTCACCGCGCCACGGCAGGTTGCCCTGGATGCTCAGGCTCTGCGCGCCGTAGCCATCCCAGTTGATGTTGTTGCCCACCAGATCGGCACGGATGTCCGGCGCGTCGCGCGGGCCGGTCACCTGCACCTGGCCGCGCAGGCCGCCATCGGCGCCGGGCAGCAGATCGCTCAACTGCAGCGGCTCGAAGCGCGCATCGATATCCAGGCGGTCGCCCACCTTGCCCTTGGCGGTGACCCGGCTGCTGCCGATCGCCAGCGCCAGTTCACCCTGGCCCTGCGCGCCCTGCAGCGCGAACTTGCCCTTGGCATCGACGTTGCGCTGGCGCAGGGTGCCCTTCAGTGCTGGCAGATCGACGGTCGCTTCCAGAGTGGGCGCCGTACCTGCGGCGGCGCTGGCCGGCGGCGGCACCTGGCGGCCCTTCGAGGCAAGGTTGCCCGAAAGCCGACCATCCCAACCCGGCAGGAAGTAGCCCGGATCGAAATCCTTAAGGCTGGCCTTGGCATCCCAGTCCAGCTGCGGTGCCCAGGCCACCTGGCCTTCCACCTGCAACTGGCCACCGGGGGTCTGCGCCACCAGTTCGCGGATCGAAGCGGACTGGTCGTTGCCGCGTACATCGAAGCGCAGGTCGGCACGCTTCTGCTCGCGCTCGATCTGCGCACGGCCAATGGCCGCCCACGCCTTCAGCGTACCGGCCAGGCCGAAGCGCGCTTCCTGCAGGGTGACCGGCACCGGCGCACTGCCGGCGGTGTTCGGATCGGGCTCGGGCACCCAGGTCAGGTTCCGCGCAATCACCGAGAAATTCAGGGTCTGCTGGTCCGGGTTGCTGAAATCGGCGGTGCCCTGCAGGCGCGCTTCACCGCCCAGGCCCTTCAGCACCAGCGGCGACACCTTCAGCACCTGGTTTTGCAGCGACACCACCGACGGCGCCAGCTCCACTTCCTGCGCCCCCTGCTTCAGCTTCCCGTGCAGGTTGGCCTGGCCGCCCTTGCCGGCGGCGGTGAAATCCAGCGACAGCGGTGCGATGGCCGATGCGGCCAGCGCCGGCGACAGCAGTGCCAGATCCAGCTCATCGCTGCGCACGCTGGCGCTCCACGTCGGATCGGTGCGGCCATCGAACACCAGCATGGCCCGCAACGGCTTGGGCGCGCGGCCGGCCACGCCCACTTCCATGTGCGCCAGGTTGCCGCGTGCAACCAGGCCCAGGGTGGCGGCGGTGCGACCGCGCGGGGCCGGCAGCACGGCGGTCACGGTCACGTCGGTGTCGTAATCCTTGGCCGGAATGTAGCGCCCCTGGGCAGTGAAATCGCCCATGTCGCTGTCCACCAGCAGCTGCCGGGCCTGGAATTCGCCGTTGGCGATCTCGATGCCGCCGCGCACGCGGGCGATGTCGATCAGCGGCTCATTGGCCTGGGTGATGCGGAAGCCGTCGATGGCGATCACATCGGCCTGGATGGCCAGCGGCATTTCGATCTGCGGCAGCGAATCGGGCCACGACGGCATCTCGAACGGCTCATCGCTCTTGGCCAGGTTCAAGGTCGCGTTGGTCAGCTCCAGCCGGTCCAGCAGCAGCTTGCGGCCCAGCAGAGGGCGCAGGTCCGGTTCCAGGTGCGCACGCTCGGCGTGGAAATGGATGTCGTCGTAGCGGAAATCGACGTTGTACAGGGTCAGCGGGCCGGCGACCGGGCCATCCACCTTGTCCCAGGTGAAGCTGGCGCCCACCGGCAGCCGCGCGACCACCTGCGCCAGCAGCACGTCGCGGCCGGCCACGGTCTGCAGCAGCCAGTAGACCGCCAGCAAGGCCAGCAGCACCAGGCCCAGCACGCCCACGCCCGACCAGGCCCAGAAACGGCGACGACGGTAGAAACGCACGCGCGGTGGCGGGCTGCCCGCAGGTGGATTCGGCGTGGGCGCGCTCACAGGTCCGCTCCGATGTTCAGGTACAGCTGGAACTGCGAATCCGGATTGTTCAGGCCGTGCGCGATATCCACGCGCACCGGGCCCACCGGCGATTTCCAGCGCACGCCGAAGCCGACGCCGGTGTGCAGGTCAATGGTGTTGTCGAATGCACTGCCGGTGTCGACAAATACCGCTGCACCCCACGGGCCGCCGTTGAAATAGTGCTCGTACTCGGCCGAGCCGATCACCAGGTTCTTCGCACCCAGCGCGTATTTGTCCGGCGCCGGCGTGCGCGGGCCGACTTCGCGGAACGCATAGCCGCGGATGCTGCGGTCGCCACCGGCGAAGAAGCGCAGGCTGGGCGGCATGGCCACCAGGTCGCTGGTCCAGGTGGTGCCACCTTCGCCGCGCAGGATCAAGCGGTTGCTTTCGCCGATGGGGATGTACCAGCGCAGCAGCAGGTTGGCCTGCACGAAACTGGTGTCCGAGCCGGCCCCCTCCACGCCGCCGCGCAGGGTGGCGCTGCCACTCACGCCGCTGCGCGGGAACAGTTCATCGTCCACGTTCACGTAGTCGGCCACCAGCTGCGGGTAGACCAGCGTGGAGGTGTTGTACACCGCATCGGTGAACTCGGTGCCCGAGGCGTAGCGCCAGCGCTCGCGCAGCGCGTTGATCGAGGCGATGGCCGTCCAGTGTTCGTTGATCTCGCCACTGCGGCTGGCGATCAGCTTGAAGTTGCGCAGATCGATGTAGTCGGTCTGCTCGTCATAGGCGCTGGCGGTCAGTCCATACCAGCCATCCAGCCACTTGAACGCCGGCACACGGTAGGTGCTGACCAGGCTCTTGCGCTTCTGCGCATAGTCCAGCTGGGTGTTCATCTTGTGGCCGCGGCTGTTCAGGAACCGCCGCTCCACGCCGCCGCGCACACCGGCGCCACTTTCACTGCCGTAGCTCAGACCGGCGGTGTAGATGGTGCGCTTGGCGCGGGTCAGCTTCACGTCGATCGGCACTTCGCCGTTGTCGTCGGCCTGGTCCGGCCGCGGCTGGATGTCGATCACGCTGAAGTAGTCCAGCTTGGTCAGCGATTCGCGCAGGCGGTCCAGCTTGCCTTCGTGGAAATAGCTGCCCTGTTCCCAGTACACCAGCGGGTCGAACAGCTTGTCGACGAAGTAATCCTGCTCGAAGCGCACCGGGCCCATGTTGTAGCGGCGGCCGCTGTCCCAGGTCAGGTCGATGTCGGCGGCGTTCTCGGCGCGGGTGATCTGCACCTGGCGCTGGGTGTAGTCGGCATCGAAATAGCCGCGCTCGGCCAGGCGCCGGGTCACGGTGATCTTGCTGGCTTCGTACTGGGTATGTTCGAAGCGCTGGCCCTTGCGCGGCTTGAACGCGGCCAGGTCATCCTGCAGGTACTGGTCGTACGTGGCCGGGCCGGTGATGTCGATGTGCTCGCGGCGCACGGTTACCGGCGGGCCCTTTTCCACGTGGATCACCACCCGCAGGTGTTCGTCCTGGCGTGGCGCCTCCACGGTGATCACCGGGTTGTAGTAACCAAAGGGCTCCAGTGCCTGGCGGGTCTGCCGCTCGGCCTGCGACAGCAGGTATTCCAGGCGCGATTCGCCCTGTTCCTTGCCGATGGTTTCATAGAGCGACAGTGAGACCTCGATGTTCTCGATCATCTCGGCGTCGTCGCCCTTGTCCAATCCCTTGATTTCCACCTTGTCGATGGTGCCGCGCGCGTGGGCGGACGAGGCCACGGCGAAGGACAGGAGCACCAGGGGCAGGGCGTAGTTCTTTGGCTGCATGCGGCACAGCATACCGACCGCGCGTGACGATGCGAAATGCAGCGCGCGAATCGGGATCGGTTGTTAAGTGGCAGTCAAAATGCGCGCCTTTGTGCGCATCATCGGCACGATAACGACAACGCCGGGCATGGCCCGGCGCTACCTGTTCCAGTAGATCCACGCCATGCGTGGATGGGGGGCGGCCCCGGTCAGCTCGACAGATGCTCGATCGCCGCCACCTTGCCCAGGCGCTCGCCCAGCAGGGTCAGCAGCGCCAGGCGGTTGCCACGCAGGGCCGGGTCTTCGGCATTGACCATCACGCCATCGAAGAAGGCATCGACCTGCGGGCGCAGGCGGGCCAGGCGCGCCAGCACGGCCACGTAATCCTTGTGGTGCAGGCTGGCGCTGGTGTCGTCGATGGCCGCGGTCACGGCCTCGGCCAGCGCGCGCTCGGCGTCTTCCTGCAGCAGCGACGCGTCGATCTGGCCCGGGATGTCGCCTTCGGCCTTGCGGAGGATGTTGCGGATGCGCTTGTTGGCCGCGGCCAGCGCCTCGGCTTCCGGCAGCGCGGCAAACGTGCCGATTGCGTCAAGGCGGCGGTCGAAGTCATACAGCGAGGCCGGCTTCAGTTCGGCCACGGCGTTGAAGTGGGTGGCCGGCACGCCCTTGTCGCTGTAATAGCCCTTCAGGCGGTCCAGGATGAAGTCGTACAGCTCACCCACGTCGGCCTGCACGTTGCGCGCGGCCAGGCCGGCGTTGGCGCTGGCCAGCAGCGCGCGCAGGTCCAGCTCGAAGCCGCTTTCGATGATGGTGCGGGCCAGGCCCAGCGCGTTGCGGCGCAGGGCGAACGGGTCCTTGTTGCCGGTCGGCTTCAGGCCTGCGGCGAAACCGCCGGCCAGCGTATCCACGCGCTCGGCAATGGCCAGCACCTTGCCCAGCGGCGACAGCGCGATGTCATCGCCACCGAAGCGCGGCTGGTAGGCCTCGTCGATGGCCAGCGCCACCTCCGGCGATTCGCCACCGGCCACCGCGTAGTGGCGGCCGGCAATGCCCTGCAGTTCCGGGAATTCATTGACCATGCGCGACTGCAGGTCGTTCTTGGCCAGCTGCGCGGCGCGCTTGGCCAGCAGCGCCTCGGCGCCCACCTGCGGCGCAATCACCTCGGCCAGGGCCACCACGCGTGCCACCTTGTCGGCGACGCTGCCCAGCTTGGCCTGGTAGGTCACCGTCTTCAGGCCCTCGCCCATCGCTTCCAGGCCCTGCTTCAGGTCCTCGTCGAAGAAGAACTTGGCATCGGCGAAGCGCGGGCGGATCACGCGCTCGTAGCCCTTGGCCACTTCGGCCACGTCCTTCGATTCGATGTTGGCGATGCCGATGAACTTCTCGGTCAGCTTGCCGCTGTCATCCAGCACCGGGAAGAACTTCTGGTTGATCTCCATGGTCTCGATCAGCGCTTCCTGCGGCACCGCCAGGAACGCGCGCTCGAAGCTGCACAGCACGGCCGACGGCCACTCGACCAGGTTCACCACCTGCTCCAGGTTGTCTTCGGTGATGCGCGCACTGCCGCCGGCAGTGCCCGCAGCGGTCTCGACCTCGGCCACGATGCGCTCGCGGCGCTCGGCCGGGTCGACCAGCACCTTGGCCGCGCGCAGCGATTCCACGTAATCCTGCGGCTGGCTCAGCCACACGGTCTTGTCGTGGTGGAAGCGATGGCCGCGGCTCATGCGGTCGGCCTTCAGGCCGAACAGTTCGGCCTCGACCACATCGGTACCATGCAGCAGCACCAGCCAGTGTGCCGGGCGAGCGAAGCCCCACTCGTGGTCACCCCAGCGCATCGGCTTGGGAATGGGCATGGCCGCAATCGCCTCGCGCAGCACCTCCGGCAGCAGCGCGGCAGTGCGTGCACCCGGGCTAACGGCGCGGTGCACGAAGCGTTCGCCCTTGTTGTCGGTGGTCTTTTCCAGCGCGGTCCAGTCGATACCGGCCTTGGCCGCGAAGCCCTGCAGGGCCTTGGTCGGCTGGCCTTCGGCATCCAGCGCGATGTTCAGGTACGGGCCCAGCACTTCACTGCGCTGTTCCGGCTGTTCCAGGCCCACGCCGGGCAGCAGCACGGCCAGGCGGCGCGGGGTGGACAGCGGGCGTGCATCGCCCAGCTCCAGTTCGACACCGCGCTTGCGCAGGCCATCGACAACGCCATCGAAGAAGGCCTGGGCCAGGCCCGGCAGCGCCTTCACGGGCAGCTCTTCGGTGCCCAGTTCGATCAGCAGGGGGGACAGTTGGCTCATCGTTTCAATCCTGTGGTGGGGGCGCAGCGCGCAACGCGTCCGGCGCCCGGAAGTAGTGGAAAGCGCGGCCCTCAGGCCTTCTTCGCGCCCGGGAAGCCCAGCTTCTCGCGCTGCTCGTAGTAGGCCTTGGCCACCGCCTGGGCCAGCGCGCGCACGCGCAGGATGTAGCGCTGGCGTTCGGTCACGCTGATCGCGCGGCGCGCATCCAGCAGGTTGAAGGTGTGGCTGGCCTTCATCACCTGCTCGTAGGCCGGCAGCGGCAGGTTCACTTCCACCAGCTTCTGCGCCTCGCGCTCGCACGCATCGAAGCGGTGGAACAGTTCTTCCACGTCGGCGTGTTCGAAGTTGTAGGTGCTCTGCTCCACCTCGTTCTGGTGGTAGACGTCGCCGTAGGTCACCGGCTGGCCGTCCGGGCCGTAGGTCCAGACCAGGTCGTAGACGTTGTCGCAGTTCTGCAGGTACATGCACAGGCGCTCGAGACCATAGGTGATCTCGCCCAGCACCGGGCGGCATTCCAGGCCACCGGCCTGCTGGAAGTAGGTGAACTGGGTCACCTCCATGCCGTTGAGCCAGACTTCCCAGCCCAGGCCCCAGGCCCCCAGGGTCGGCGATTCCCAGTTGTCTTCCACGAAGCGCAGGTCGTGCACCAGCGGGTCGATGCCCAGCGCCTTCAGCGAATCCAGGTACAGCTGCTGGATGTTGTCCGGCGCCGGCTTCATCGCCACCTGGTACTGGTAGTAGCGCTGCAGGCGGTTGGGGTTCTCGCCGTAGCGGCCGTCGGTGGGGCGGCGCGAGGGCTGCACGTAGGCCGCGTTCCAGCCTTCCGGGCCGATCGCACGCAGGAAGGTGGCCGGGTGGAACGTACCGGCGCCCACCTCCAGGTCGAGCGGCTGGATGAGCACGCAGCCCTGCTGGGCCCAGAACTGGTTCAGGGTCTGGATCAGGCCCTGGAAGGTGATCGGTACGGTCGGGGTCGCGGACATGCGGACGATTCTTGGCCGGCTGAGGGGTGCGCTAGTATAACGGCCGACCTGCGGGGCATTCCGTACCCGGGAGGAGCAGGCAGATGGATCACCGGCTGCCGGTGGGGAGTTCGGGTGATTCCGCCGCGGTACCGCTGCCGCCAGGGCGGCTGCAGTTCGAGCAGGTGGCCGCCGCCGTGCTGGCCGATGGCCTGGTCGCGCCACAGGACCGCGAGCGCGTGCGCTTTTCCGCACAGGGCGCGCGCAATGCCAGCGAAGTGCATCCGCTGGTGCTGCTGTCCAACCTGAAACTGGCAGCCAGCAGCGGCGGTGAACTGAGTCTGGAACGGCTGACCGAATGGCTGGCCCAGCGTACCGGCTGCCGCTACCTGCGCATCGACCCGACCCGGGTGGACGTGGCCAGCGTGACCGCCGTGGCCTCGCACGCCTATGCGCGCCGCCATCGCTTCCTGCCACTGGCGGTGGACAGCGAGCGGGTGCTGGTGGCCACCAGCGAACCGCTGGCGCAGGAATGGCGCCGCGACCTGCAGCACCTGACCCGGCGCCAGATCGAGCTGGCGGTGGTCAACCCGCTGGACCTGCACCGCTACACCATGGAGTTCTTCGGCGTGACCCGCTCGGTGCGCGGGGCCCGCGGCGACGTGCGCGGTGAAGCCAACGCCACCCTGCCCAGCTTCGAACAGCTGGTGGAGCTGGGCCGCACCGGCGACGTCAACGCCGACGACCAGCACATCGTGCACATCGTCGATTGGCTGCTGCAGTACGCCTACGAACAGCGCGCTTCGGACATCCATCTGGAACCGCGCCGCGAGATGGGGCGCATGCGCTTCCGCATCGACGGCGTGCTGCACAAGGTGTTCGAGGTGCCGCCAGCGGTGATGACCGCCGTGGTCAGCCGCATCAAGGTGCTGGGGCGCATGGACCTGGCCGAGCGCCGGCGCCCGCAGGACGGCCGCATCAAGACCCGCTCGCCGGGCGGGCGCGAAGTCGAAATGCGCCTGTCGACCATGCCCACCGCCTTCGGCGAGAAGTGCGTGATGCGCATCTTCGACCCCGATGCGGCCTTCAAGAGCATCGACCAGCTCGGCTTCAGCCCGCAGGAAGCGGCCGGCTGGAACGCGCTGGTGGAGCGCCCGCACGGCATCGTGCTGGTCACCGGGCCGACCGGTTCGGGCAAGACCACCACCCTGTATTCCACCCTGAAGCGGCTGGCCACGCCTGACGTGAACGTGTGCACGGTGGAAGACCCGATCGAGATGATCGCCGCCGAGTTCAACCAGATGCAGGTGCAGACCAACATCGACCTGGATTTCGCCGCGGGCGTGCGCACCCTGCTGCGGCAGGACCCGGACATCATCATGATCGGCGAGATCCGCGACCTGGAAACCGCGCAGATGGCGGTGCAGGCCTCGCTTACCGGCCATCTGGTGCTGTCCACCCTGCACACCAATGATGCGCCCTCGGCCATCACCCGGCTGCTCGACATCGGCGTGCCGCACTACCTGCTGGCCTCCACCGTGAACGGCATCCTGGCCCAGCGCCTGGTGCGCACGCTGTGCCCGCACTGCAAGCAGCCGCACACGCTGGGACCGGCCGATTGGGCGGTGCTGGCTGATAGCCATGCAGCATATCCAGATGCCGCCACGCCCTGTCGGCCGGTCGGTTGCCTGGAGTGCCGGCGCACCGGTTTCCTCGGCCGCATCGGGCTGTATGAGTTGCTGCCATTGGGTTCGCGGCTGCGCGGGCTGATCCGCGCGGACATGGATCTGGCCGGTTTCAGCCGGGCCGCGCGTGCTGAAGGATTGCGAACCCTGCGCCAGGCCGGGCTTGAAAAGGTGGCGCAGGGGCTGACTACAATCGAGGAAGTCCTGTCAGTCCTGCCGCCCCCGGATGAATCCAGCGCCCTTCCTGATCCTTGAAACCGGCCGCCCGGTGCCGACCCTGCGCCGTTACGGGCGCTTTCCGCACTGGATCCGCGTGGCCGCCGGCCTGGAAGAACAGCAGACTGTCGTGGTCGATGTCGAACACGGCGCCGCCCTGCCCGATGCCCGTGGCTTCGCCGGCGTGCTGGTCAGCGGTTCGGCCGCCTACGTGACCGACCGTGCCGAATGGAGCGAGCGCAGCGCGGCCTGGCTGCGTGCGGCCGCGCATGATGGCGTGCCGGTGTTCGGCATCTGCTACGGCCACCAGCTGCTGGCCCATGCACTGGGCGGGGAAGTGGCCTACAACCCGGCCGGGCGCGAATCGGGCACGATCGAACTGGAGCTGGACCCGGCCGCCGCCGAGGACCCGTTGTTCAGTGGGCTGCCGCGCCATTTCGCCGCCCATGCCACCCACCTGCAGACCGTGCTGCGTGCGCCGGAAGGTGCCGCCGTGCTGGCCCGCTCGCCGCTGGATGGCTGCCATGCCTTCCGCTGGGGCCGGCAGGCCTGGGGCGTGCAGTTCCATCCCGAATTCGCCACCCACCACATGCGTGGCTACGTGCGCGCCCGCGCCGACTGCATCGGCCGCCACGGCGGCTGCGCACGCAGCGTGGAACGGGCGGTCAGCGCGGCACCGCTGGCGCGCCAGCTGCTGCGCCGTTTCGTGCGCCAGGCCCGGCTGTCTTCAGCCCAGCCGGTGGCAAAACAGGGATAATCGGCGGCACGGGCCCCGGCCCGGCCCCCTTACTGTCCTTCCCGGATGTCCATGAAAGAGATTCGCAAGCTGCCGGCTTCGGCGGGCGCCCAGTGGTTGCTGGATACGTTCTCCCTGTACCGGCGTGCGCCGCTGCAGCTGGCCCGGATCGGCCTGACCTGGATGCTGGTCAGCTGGGTGGTCACCCTGCTGTCCACGCTCATTCCTGGCGCGGCGGGGCTGGCGGTGCAGCTGATGACCCTGGCCATCTCGCCCATTATGTTCGGCGGCATGCTGTACGCCGTGGGCGAGATCGACGAAGGCCGCCCGGGCCTGGCCACGCACCTGCTGCAGCCGATCCGCGACCACCGTGTCAGCCACCTGCTGGTGCCGCTGGCGATCCAGGTGCTGGCGGTGCTGCTGCTGGGCGTGCTGCTGTACCTGATGATCGGCCGCGAGGGCTTTGCCGCCTTCAGCGAGGTCATGAAGCGGATGGAAGAGATCGGCCAGAGCGGGCAGCAGATCAGCCCCGATGATGCCGCCGCCCTGGTGGCCAACCTGCCGGCCAAGCGCATCGCGCTGTGGCTGCTGCTGGTGTTCATCACCGCCATCGGCCTGACCCTGGCCATGTTCACCCAGCCGGCGCTGGTGGTGTTCGACAAGCAGAGCGGCATGCACGCGCTGCGCCTGAGCCTGCAGGGCTGCGTGGAAAACCTGGGGGCGATGGTGGTGTTCGCGCTGCTGGGCGTGATCGCGTTGTTCTGCGGCTACATCGCCTTCGTCATCGTCATCCAGCTGGCCATGCTGATCGGCGGCCCGCTGGCTGCCGCGTTCATCGCCCAGCTGGTGCTGACCACCGTGCTGATGCCGCTGTACGTAGGCGCCGTGTACGCGGCCTGGAAGCAGATGTTCGTGCACCGTGGCAGCCGCGCGGTACCGCCGATCCCGGCCACGCCGCCGGCCAACGACGTCTTCCACGCCTGACCTGCACCGCAGTAGATCCACGCCATGCGTGGATGAAGCGGATCAATGAAGAGCGCCGGGCAATGCCCGGCGTTCGCGCATCAGGCGGCCGGTTTCTTCGCCACCGACGACGGCACCAGCCAGCGTGCGGCGTGAATGCCCAGTTCGTACAGCAGGCACATGGGAATGGCCAGCATCAGCTGTGACACGACGTCCGGCGGGGTCAGCACGGCGGCCACCACGAAGATGCCGACGATCGCGTAGCCGCGGCCTTCCTTGAACTGCTGCGGCGTCACCCAGCCCAGCAGCACCAGGATCACCATCGCCACCGGCAGTTCGAAGCTGCCGCCGAAGGCGAAGAAGATCGCCAGCACGAAATCCAGGTAGGCATTCGCATCGGGGGTGAGCGCGATCACTTCCGGGCTGAAGGTGGTCAGGAAGTGGAACACCGCCGGCAGCACCAGGAAGTAGGCGAACGCGCAGCCGGTGTAGAACAGCAGCACCGACGACACCAGCAGCGGCACCGCCAGGCGCTTTTCGCGGGCGTACAGGCCGGGCGCCACGAACGCCCACAGCTGGTACAGCAGCCAGGGCACGGCCACGAACAGGGCCACGAAGAAGGTCAGCTTCAACGGCGCGAAGAACGCACCGGCCGGATTGGTGGCGATCATCGTCTGCCCGTTCGGCAGCTGCGATACCAGCGGATGCGCCAGCGCGGTGTACAGCTTCTGGGTAAACGGCAACAAGCCCAGCAGCACCACGCCCAGGCCCAGCAGCGCACGCACCAGGCGCGCGCGCAGTTCAACCAGATGCTCGACCAGCGAGCTTTCGCCGAAGTCCTGTTCGCTCATGGCTGGCGCTCCGGCGGTGTGGCCGGCGTCGCGGCGGCGTCTGTCGCGGGCGTGGCATTGGCCGGGGTTGCCGACGTATCCAGCAGATGCGGCGGGGTCTGCGCTGCGGCCGGTGTCGGCGCCCGCACTTCGTCGGCCAGCGCATCGCCGTGCTGCTGCGCCTGCGTGGCTTCGCGGCGCACCGCTTCACCACTGGCGCGCAACTGGCTTTCGGTGTCCTGCATGCTCTGCCGCACGTCCTGCATCTGCCGCTTGATCTCCTCGGCGTGCAGTTCGCGTTCCAGCTCCTGCTTCACCGAATCCCACTGATTGCGCGCACGGCGCACCCACAGGCCGGCGAAGCGGGCCGCCTTGGGCAGGCGCTCGGGACCGAGCACCACCAGGGCGACCACGGCAATCACCAGCAGTTCGCTGAAGCCAATATCAAACACCGTGACCGCTCCGGATCAACGCGGGGTGCGGTCGTGCTCGTCCTGCGCGGTGCGCGAGGCGTCCTGGCTGCGCGATTCGTCGCCCAGCTGCGCGGCGGGCTTGTCCTCGTCACGCATGCCCTTCTTGAATTCCTTCACCGCCGAGCCGAGATCCTTGGCGCCGCTGGTCAGGCGCTTGGTGCCGAACACCAGCAGTACGATGGCCAGTACGACCAACCAGTGCCAGATGCTGAAACTGCCCATAAGTCGCTCGTTACGTTAGTGATCAGGCTGTCGAGCATAGCGCACCGGCCGTAAGCCGGCGCGCGTGACGAAAGTCAGTTGCCGCCCAGCGTCTCGGTGCGGATTTCACCGTCGCCCACCGGCTGGAAGCCCTGCTGCTGCGGCGGCGGGTTCTGCGGCACGTTCTGCAGCGGCGCGGTGGTCGCTTCGGCCGGCGGCGCCTGAACAGGCGCAGGCTGGCTGCTCTGCGGCGGCGGCGGTGCGCTGGCAGTGGCGCCATTGCCGTTGCGGTTGTTGCGCGCGGCGTAGGTCGCCTCTTCCAGACGGTCGCGGAAGGCGACCACGTCCATCGACGGCGCGCCCACCGCGCGCCCTTCGAAGATCATGCGCGGGGTGGTGTTGCTGCCGTAGGCATCCAGGTTGGCGGCATCATCGATCTGCAGCACCGCGCCATCCAGGGCCACGCCGGCGAACAGGCCGCGCGCGCGCGACCACGACCAGATTTCCGCCTTCAGCTGGCCGTCGGTGGCGGCGGCCGCGTTGCGCCCTACCGGGCCCGCAGCCACGCCGGCATCGGCGCCCAGGGTGAACTTGCCGTTGACCAGATTGTCCAGGCTGCGGTCGTTGCGGAACACCAGCACCACGTCGGACGACTGCACACCGGCCTGGAAGCCGATGCTGCCGCCGGTCAGCTTGATGAATACCGGGTTCGACCATGCGCCGTTGGGCATGCGCACCGACATCAGGCCGTGGCCGCGGCGGCCACCGATGACCAGACCGGCCTTGATCGTGTCGGGAATGACGATGACCGCGCGGCCTTCGTCCAGCAGTTTGTCCGGAATTCCCTGCTCGGGGATTTCCTGGATTTCAGCCAGCACACGCACCGCGTTGCGGGCGCGCTGGTCTTCCTGCGGTCCGGCCATGGCCTGGCTGGAAAGCAGGCTGGCGGCGATCAGCAGGGCTTGGATCGGGCGACGCATGGCAGGCTCCAGAAGTCAGTCCATAGGAAGATATAGCAAGTGACTGAAATTAGTAGTGTTGCGATGAATCGCCAATGAGCGCGCGCCGTGATCGGCAGTCGCAATCGGCACGATGCGCAGAAGCGATGCCGGCGGCACATCGGATCGGCGACAATGGTGCCCATGCTCGACGCACCCGATACCGCCGTGCTGGCGGTCAACCTAGGCACGCCCGAGACGCCGACGGCCCCCGCCGTACGCCGTTACCTGGCTGAATTCCTGTCCGACCCCCGCGTGGTCTCCATTCCGGCGCTGCTGTGGCAGCCGCTGCTGCGCGGGCTCATCCTGCCGCTGCGCAGCAGCCGTTCGGCCGCCAAGTACGCCCAGGTGTGGCTGCCCGAGGGCTCCCCGCTGATGGTCTACACCCGCCAGCTGGCGCAGGCCATGCAGGCCGAGCTGCCGCAGCTGCGCGTGCGCCACGCCATGCGCTACGGTGAACCGGCGCTGGCCCGCGAACTGGACCGCCTGGTCAGCGAGGGCGTGCGCCGCATCGCGGTGCTGCCGCTGTACCCGCAGTACTCGACCACCACCACCGCCTCGGTGGAAGACCGGGTGGCCGACTGGCAGCGCCGCAACCCCGGCGTGCATATCAGCCTGGTGCAGGACTACGCCATCGACCCGCAATGGGTGGCCGCGGTCGCCGCGTCCATCCGCGCCTACTGGGACACGCATGGCCGCGGGCAGATGCTGATGTTTTCCTTCCACGGCATTCCGCAGCGACTGGCCGACGCCGGCGACCCGTATCCGCAGCGCTGCGAAGCCAGCGCCGCCGCCATTGCCGCCGCCCTGGGTCTAGGCGCGGACGACTGGCAGCTGGGCTACCAGTCGCGCTTCGGTCGCGAACGCTGGCTGCAGCCCTACGCCGAACCGCGCCTGTGGGAACTGGCCGAGGCCGGGGTGAAGAAGATCGATGTGGTCTGCCCGGGGTTCGCCACCGATTGCCTGGAAACCTTGGAAGAGGTGGCCATGGGCTTTACCGAAACCCTGGCCGAGCGTGGCGCGCAGATGCGCTACATCCCCTGCCTGAACGCCAGCGTCGACCACGCCCGCGCCCTGGCCCGGCTGGCCACGGCTGCGCTGGCATGAGCCTGCAACCGTTCGAACTGCACGTGGCCGGCGCGCGCGTGGCCGGCCTGCGCCAGGCAGGCCCCGGCCCCCGCGTGCTGGCCCTGCATGGCTGGCTGGACAATGCGGCCAGCTTCGTCCCGCTGGCCGCACACCTGCCGCAGCTGGATCTGGTGGCCATCGATCTGCCAGGTCACGGCCACAGTGCGCACCTGCCGCCCGGCGCGCCCTACACCACCCCGGCCACCATCACCCACGTGCTGGACGTGGCCGATGCGCTGGGCTGGGATCGCTTCACCCTGATCGGCCACTCCATGGGCGCCGGCATCGCCAGCCTGACCGCAGCCGTGAGCGAACGCGTGCAGCGCCTGGTGGCCATCGAGGCGCTGGGTGGACTGCGCGGACCGGAAGAAGAAACCGCCGAACGCCTGCGCGACCATGTGCGGGCCAGCCGTGCGCTGGCGCGCAAGCAGTTGCGGGTGTTCGCCGACCTGGCTGCGCCGGTGCGTGCGCGCATGATGGCCAACCAGCTCAGCGAGGGCTGCGCGCGCCTGCTGGTGGAGCGTGGCGTGGAAGCAGTGGAAGGCGGCTATCGCTGGTGCAGCGATCCGCGCCTGATGCTGCCCACCGCCATCCGCCTCAGCGAAGGGCAGATCGACAACCTGCTGCAGGCCATTGCCTGCCCCACCCAGGTGATCTACGCCACGCCGGCGCAGTCGTACTACCCCGAACCGATGCGCAGCGAGCGCCTGCAGCACCTGCGCGACGGACGCCTGGCCGTATTCGCCGGCAACCATCACCTGCACATGGAACACCCCGCGCAGATCGCCGCGGTCATCAACGCCTTCCTCGGCGAGCCCAACGCCGGCTGACCCGCTGCATGCCGTTGCGCTTCACTGCGCGTAGCAGCGGCCGATAGAACAGCTGCGGGCCTTCTCGCCCGCGCTCCGCCTACCCACCCGGGCCGGCGGCCTGTCCGGGTTCTGCAAGGAAGCACGCATGTCTGCACTGCTGCACCGTCATCCACAGGATGTGGCCACGGTGTTTCTGTTCCGCGCCACCTGTGGCGCCGCCTCCCCCTTTCCTGCCCTGCCGTGACCACGCATGTACGCGTGCCGCGCGGCAGGGTCGTTGCTGTTCGTTGAACCAGGAGTTGCCGATGTCTGCCGTACCCCCACCCCAGCGCGGTCATAACACCGCCCGCCCCCCATATCTGCAGGCGCTGGCGCGCCGCGCCGATCATCGCGTGCTGCTGCTCAGTGCCACCCTGGTCGTGACCGGCGTGGCCCTGGCGTGGCGCGGTTCACCGTTGCTGGCCACGATCATCGCGGCGGCGTGGCTGCCGTCGCTGCTGTTGGCCACCCGCTTTGCAGGCCAGCCGATCGCGCGCAACGGGCTGGCGGTGCTGCTATCCATGCAGCTGGCTGCCGTGTGTGCATCCATCGGTGTAGCCCCGGCGTTACCGCAGTGCGTGCTGCTGGCGTGCCTGCTGGCCTACCGCGACCGGGGCCCGCTGTGGTCGGCCGGTGCGGTGGGCACGCTGTGCGCGATGGTGCCTGCACTGCAGGCAGGTGCATGGATCCCGGCACTGCCGCAGGCCGCGCTGGTCGCCGCAGCAGCCGCACTGATGGGCCAGGCCGCACAGCGCCTGCGCCAGCAGACCGAGGCACTGGGGCACGGGCCACGCCGCCTGGCGGCGCTGGCGCGTGACATCGCCACCGGCGCCGACCTTGCCGCGCATGCCAACACGCAGGACTACCTGCCCGGCACCCTGGCTCATGCGCTGGCCGATACCGCGCGCCACGTGCAGGCGCAGCGCAGCCGCGACACGGCCCTGCACGCCGAGAACGCGCAGATCCGCCAGGCACTGGACGCCTCGCGCACGTCGATGATGATCGCCGACAACGATCACGTGATCCGCTACGTGAACCGCTCGGTGGTCGCCCTGCTGCGCAACCAGCAGGCCACGCTGCGCGAAGCCTTCCCGGATTTCGACGCCGAACGATTGGTAGGCACCAGCATTCACCGCTTCCACGCCAACCCCGATCGCATTAGAGCCATCCTCAATGGCCTGCAGGTGGCGCACAACGGCAAGGTCCGCATCGGGCCCGTGCACTTCGCCCAGGTCGTCACCCCCGTCTTCGATGCGCAGGGCACGCGCCTTGGCTTCGCGGTGGAATGGCACGACCGCACCCACGAGCTGCTGCTTGAGAACGCGGTGGCCGACATCGTCAGCGCCGCGGCCGCCGGCGATCTCGACCAGCGTCTGCGTCCTGCGGAAGGCGCCAGCTTCCTGGACGGGCTGACCGGTGGCATCAACCAGTTGCTGGAAACCGTCGGCAGCACGGTCGAAGAGGTGCGGCAGATGCTGGCGGCGCTGGCCCAGGGTGATCTGGACCGGCGCATGCACGGTGACTACCAGGGCGCGTTCGCCGCCATCGCCCGCGACGCCAACGCCACCGCGCAGCAGCTTTCCTCCATGGTCGGCCACATCCAGCAGTGCGCCGCGGCCATCAGCACCGCGGCCAGCGAGATTGCCGCCGGTAACGGCGCACTGTCCGAGCGCAGCGAACGGCAGGCGGCGCATCTGCAGGAAACGGCGGCGTCCATGGAAGAACTCACCGCCACGGTGCGGCAGAACGCCAGCCACGCGCGGCAGGCCAGCGAACTGGCCTCGTCCACCCAGGGCGTGGCCAGCGAAGGGGACCGCGCCATGCAACGCGTGGTGGACACCATGCAGGCGATCGAAGCGGCTTCGCGGCGGATCGGCGACATTACGGGGGTGATCGACGGCATTGCCTTCCAGACCAACATCCTGGCCTTGAACGCGGCCG
The DNA here is from genome assembly GCF_003086875.1 of Stenotrophomonas sp. ZAC14D2_NAIMI4_6. NCBI lineage: Bacteria > Pseudomonadati > Pseudomonadota > Gammaproteobacteria > Lysobacterales > Lysobacteraceae > Stenotrophomonas > Stenotrophomonas sp. ZAC14D2_NAIMI4_6. The sequence goes on from NZ_CP025996.1 coordinate 4,367,991, forward strand.
TGGAAGCCGCACGCGCAGGCGAGCAGGGGCGTGGCTTCGCCGTTGTCGCCAGCGAGGTGCGCGTGCTGGCACAGCGCTCGGCCTCGGCCGCCCACGAGATCAAGGGATTGATCGATGAAGCCGGCCGCGAGGTAGGGGAAGGTGCGCAACTGGTTGCCGACGCCGGGCGGCGCATGCAGGGCATTGTCAGTGGCGTGCAGGATGTCAGCCAGTTGATGCAGGAGATCTCCGGTGCATCGCAGGAGCAGTCCAGCGGCATCGAGCAGATCAACCAGACGGTGGTGCAGATGGACCAGGCCACGCAGCAGAACGCCGCGCTGGTGGAAGAAGCCACGGCCGCGGCCCGCGAACTGCAGGCCCAGGCCGGCGCATTGACCGCCGCCGTGGCGGTGTTCCACCGCGATCGCGAACCGGCGTTGATTGACTGAGGCAAGGCCGAGGGGCGCGCCGCGCGCGCCCCTCGGTAGGTGCCAACCTTGGTTGGCACTGCTTTCCATCCACGCATGGCGTGGATCTACCAGGGTCAGCCTTGGTGGGTGCCAACCTTGGTTGGCACTGCTTTCCATCCACGCATGGCGTGGATCTACCAGGGTCAGCTCTGGTGGGTGCCAACCTTGGTTGGCACTCCATCCACGCATGGCGTGGATATACCGGGGTCAGCTCTGGTGGGTGCCAACCTTGGTTGGCACTCCATCCACGCATGGCGTGGATATACCGGGGTCAGCCCTGGTGGGTGCCAACCTTGGTTGGCACTGCTTTCCATCCACGCATGGCGTGGCTATACCGGGCGCTTCGTTTCGCGCAAAGAAAAAACCCCGCTGCGTGAGCAGCGGGGTTTTGGGTATAAACCCTGGCGATGACCTACTCTCGCATGGCTTGAGCCACACTACCATCGGCGCAGCTGCGTTTCACTTCCGAGTTCGGGATGGGATCGGGTGGTTCCACAGCGCTAATTTCACCAGATTGATGCTGGCAACGTATCGCTTGCTTTAAAACAATTAATAGTTGCTTGATCAAACGTCTGCAAGATGGACAATCATCCTTCCTGCAGGCGCCTTCACAAGATACCTGCGCATACTTTCAAAGATCCTGGGGAGTGGCCTCAGCGCCGTTCCCGTGTGCTGCGAAGTTTCCTTCGTAGCGAGCCGCCCATTATAGCCGGCTTTTCCGCTTCGTCAACACCTTTTTTCAAGGCCGTCTCACCGGGGTGGACGTCGTTGCCGATGCCGCTTCGTCGTTGGACCCGAGGGCCTTTCGTCGTTGCGAGCCGCCTATTATGCCGGACTTTTTCAGTCCGTCAACACCTTCGTTCGATCATCTCGTCCGGCGGTGGTGGCGTTGCTGGTCGCGTGCCGTTTCCGAAGAAGTGGCGCGCTGCAGCAAGGGAGCGAATTCTAGAGATCCTGCAGGATTCGTCAACCCTTTTCTTTCATCCTGATGACAGCAGTGCGCTCGCGTTGCGCACACCGCACTACTGACGCTATGTATGCAGGGATGGATACCGAACACACCGCACCGGCTGCATCGCCGCACTCGCCCTGGTGGCGCGATCTCTCCTTCCCTGCCGTGGTGGCAGGCTTCATTACAGTGCTGGTGGGATTTGCCAGCTCTGCGGTGATCGTGTTCCAGGCCGCGCAGGCGGTCGGTGCCGACCAGGCGCAGATCGCCTCGTGGATGTGGGCACTGGGTCTGGGCATGGGCGTGACCTGCATCGGCCTGTCACTGCGCTACCGGGTACCGGTGGTGACCGCATGGTCGACCCCCGGTGCAGCGATGCTGGTGGTGGGCGCAGGCGGGGCTTCGCTCTCTGAAGCCACCGGCGCCTTCCTGCTGGCCGCCGCGCTGGGCATGGTGGCGGGCTTCTCCGGGGTCTTCGCCCGGTTGATGCAGCGGGTGCCGATGGCGCTGGCCGCCGGCATGCTGGCGGGCGTGCTGCTGCGCTTCGGGTTGGATGTGTTCGTGGCGATGAACACCCAGGTAGTGCTGGCCCTGGCCATGTTCGGCACCTGGCTGGCCGGGCGCCGGCTGTTCCCGCGCTATGCGGTGATCGCCACGCTGCTGGTGGGCATTGCGCTGGCTGCCAGTCGTGGCCTGCTGCATGCGCAGGCGGTACACCTGCAGTTGGCCACCCCGCAGTGGGTCACCCCTTCCCTGTCCTGGTCGGCGGTGGCCGGGATCGCCCTGCCCTTGTTCATGGTCACCATGGCATCGCAGAACATTCCCGGGGTGGCGGTGATGCGCGCCTCGGGCTACCAGGCACCGGTGTCCCCGCTGATCGGCTGGATCGGGGTGGTCAACACGCTGCTGGCCCCCTTCGGTGCCTATGCCCTGAACCTGGCTGCCATCACCGCGGCCATCTGCATGGGCCGCGATGCGCACGAGAACCCGGCCCGGCGCTATACCGCGGCCATGGCCGCCGGTGCGTTCTATATCGTCATCGGGCTGTTCGGCGCGACGGTGGCCGCCCTGTTTGCCGCCTTCCCCCGCGAGCTGGTGGCCTGCGTGGCCGGCATCGCCCTGTTCGGCACCATCGGCAACAGCCTGGCCAGTGCGCTGGCGGTGGAGCGCGACCGCGAAGCCGCGCTGGTCACGTTCCTGGTCACCGCTTCGGGCGTCACCCTTGCCGGCATTGGCTCGGCGTTCTGGGGGCTGGTGGCCGGTGCGCTGTGCCTGCTGGTGCTGCGGCCGCGCCGCACCCCTTGAACGGGATCGGCCGTTACCGGACCGCCCGGCAACGGACCTCGGGGACGGCGCTTACAGCGGCGACACCGACAACGTCTGCACCAGCACGTGGCGGCCCTTGGGCGCCACGGTCACCACGTCCGGGCCGGCGTTGGCCGCTTCCAGGCACACATACTCGCGCCAGCCCTCTCCCACGTCGGCCATCTTCGCGGCCGCTTCGGCACCGGGATTCCACGCCACCAGCGAGCGGCTGCCCTCGGTCGCCAGCTGGATGCGGCGCTTCAGCACCGGGTCGCGCAGCACGTAACGCCCGCTGGCCGGGCTGTAGATGCGGTCGCTACGACCGGGATCGCGCGGGTCACGCAGCGACCAGGGCCCTTGCTGGCGGCGGGTCTGGGCATAGTTCTCGAACTTGTCCTGGTAATCCGCGCCGTCCACGCCATCGACCTCCACGCGGGTGGCATCGCCCACGCGGAAGTAGTTGTGCAGTGCCTGAGTGAAGCTGACCGGCGTGCTGCCGGTATTCTCGGTGACCAGTTGCTGGCGCAGCTCGCGCCCCACGCGCACGGTCATGGACAGCCGCAGGCCCAGGTCCTGCAGCGCCGGCGGCACCAGGGTCAGTTCGATGCTGCCATCGTCCAGCCGCCGCGCCTGCTGCAGTTCCCATGGCAGGGTGCGCACGAAACCATGCGCGGGTACGTCGTTGCCCTGCCCCTGGCGCCCGAAGTACGGCCAGCAGACCGGGCTGCCGCCACGGATGGGCGTGGGCAGCGCCGCACGCTGCGGCGACAGCCACATCACGTCGGTCTGGCCCTTCGGGATGAACGACAGCAGCTGACCACCGAACACGCTGATGGCCGCCGTCGCGAAGGGGGTTTCCACCAGCCAGGCATCGAGCCCCTGGAACTGGCCACTGCTGACACCCTGGATCTGTTGCACGCTGGAACGACTCCGTAGGGCCGGCGACTGCGCGGCGCTGTAGTTGGCGGGAAGACTGAAGCGACTGGGCACCGTCGGGGTGCGCGGCTCGGCCTGCAGGGCACGCAGGATACGTTGCCCGGCGCGGCCATCGGCGGTGGCCCAGCCCAGCCGGCGCTGTTCGCTCTGGATGGCGCGGCGGCTGGCGGTACCGATCATGCCATCGGCGCTGCCGATGTCGTGCCCCCGTGCCAACAACAGGGTCTGCAGCTGGCGGCGTTCATCGCGGCCCAGGCCGGGATCATCGGTGGGCCAGGCGGTGACCAGGCCGGTCCCGCCACGCAGGCGATCGGCCAGGGTGGCGATGGCCAGCGCGTAGCTCTCGGCCGCGTTGTAGCTGTAGATCGCATCGTAGTTGCGGAACACCAGCAGCGCCGGCCCTTTCACCCCGGCTGGCAGCAGCAGGGCCGCACGCGCATCGGCGGGCAGGCCTGCCGGGGCCAGTGCGCTGCCATCCAGTGCGCTGCCATCCAGTGCGGTGACGCCTGCCGCGCGCCAGTCCGCCAGCGGGCGGCGCTGGGTGCGACCGGCCTGCGCGGCCTTGAACCCCTCGGGGACGCGGACCTCGATGCCCCACGGTTCGCCGGTGCGCCAGCCTGCCCGCTGCAGATAGTTCGCGGTGGACGCCAGCGCATCGGGAATACTGCCGACCAGATCGCGGCGACCGTCGCCATCGCCATCCACGGCAATGCGCGCATAGGTACTGGGCATGAACTGGGTATGGCCGAAGGCGCCTGCCCATGAACCGGTCAGGCCCTGGGCCTGCAGATCGCCCTGGTCGATCAGCTTGAGCAGCGCCAGCAGTTCACCACGGAAGAACGGTTGGCGACGGCCCGCACAGGACAGCGTGGCCAGCGACTGCAGCAGCGGCCGCTTGCCGAACACGCGGCCGTAGTCACTTTCCACGCCCCAGACCGCGACGATCGTGGCGGCATCCACGCCGTACTGCGCCGAAATCTTCTGCAGCAGGTCACGGTACTGCTGCAGGCGCGCGCGGCCGTCGTCCACCCGCTGGCGATCGACCAGGGCGGCCAGATAATCCCAGATGGGCGTGGTGAATTCCGGTTGCGCGTCCAGCAGTGGCAGCACGCTGGGGTCGGGCTGCAGGCCCGCGGTGAGCGCGCTGAAGCGATCGGCGGCGATGCCCTGGCGGCCCGCGCTGACCTGCAGCTGCTGCATGCAGGCAGCAAACGCCGGATCGGTGGCGGGCGCAGCGGGCAGCGCCGCAGGCGTGGCCAGGGCGGCGGCCAGGCCGAGCGTGGTCATCAAGGGCATGGCGTCCTCCGTGTTGCCGTTACCTGGCCATGGTAACGCGCCCCCGGCGGACAGCGCCCGGCGCTGCCGTCACTGGGCGCTGGCGCGCAGCAGGCGCAGGCCGTACGCCGGGTCGGATGCATTCCAGTGGGCAACGACTTCCAGACCCGCCTGCTGCAGCAGGTGGTCGAAACTGGCATCGGTGTACTTGTGGCTGTACTCGACCCGGATGGGTTCACCGGTCTGGAAGTGGAACGTGCGGCCATCCAGATGCACGTCCTGCTCGCACTGGCTGACCAGATCGGTCTCGATGCGCAGGCGGGCGGTGCTGTAGCGCGCCTGGTGGCGGAAACCCTGCAGATCGAAGTCACTGCCGACTTCGCGGTTCAGGCGGGTCAGCAGGTTCAGGGTGAAGGCGGCGGTGATGCCGTCGGCGTCGTTGTAGGCGGCTTCGATCAACGCCGGGTCCTTGTGCAGATCGATGCCGATCAGTGCCAGGCCGTCCGCGCCCATGGTCTGGCGCATGGCGCGCAGCAGGGCGATCGCATCATCGCCGGCAAAGTTGCCCAACGTCGAGCCGGGAAAGAACACCAGCCGCCGCGCCGCCGGGCGGGTCGGCAGCGGCACCTGCACCGGGCGGGTGAAATCGGCGCAGACCGGCAGCATTTCCACGTCCGGCAATGCCGGGGCGAGCAGCTCGATGCTGGACAGCAGGGCCGCCCGCGAGATCTCGATGGGGGTATAGGCCACCGGCTGGTGCAGTGCATCCAGCAGGCGTGCGGTCTTGCGGCCACTGCCACTGCCCAGTTCGACCACGTGCGCGTGCGGGCCCACCCGCCGCGCGATGTCCGGCAGCACCAGGTCCAGCAGCGCCAGTTCGGTGCGCGTGGGGTAGTACTCGGGGGTGTGGGTGATGCGCTCGAACAGACGCGAGCCGTGCGCATCGTAGAAGTACTTCGACGGCAGCTGTCGCTGCGCCCGCGAGAGGCCGGCCACGGCATCGGCCAGCAGCTGCTGGCGGCCGGGGGTTAGATCGGTCAGCGCCTGCAGCGCGTCCTGTACGGTACTCATGGAAGATCCTTGGCCAGGCGCAGGCCGGAAAACTGCCAACGCGCCGGTGGCATGAAGAAGTTGCGGTAACTGGCACGCACATGGCCGCGCGGGGTGGCGCAGCTGCCGCCGCGCAGTACCCACTGCCCACACATGAACTTGCCGTTGTATTCGCCCAGGTTGCCGGCGAAGGGACGGAAGCCGGGATAGGCGCCGTAGGCGCTGCTGGTCCATTCCCACACATCGCCGAACAGCTGGCGCAGGCCGCTGCCCTGCCCCGCGTACGGATGCAGGCGGTCATCGTCGGCGAAGTGGCCGACCGGTGGCTGCGACGCCGCCGCAGCTTCCCATTCGAATTCGGTGGGCAGGCGTGCGCCATGCCAGCGGGCACAGGCATCGGCTTCGTAATAGCTGAGATGGCAGACCGGTGCATGCGGGTCGAGCGCGCGCCAGCCGCCAAGCGTGTACTCCTGCTGCAGATCGTCGTGCCAGTACAGCGGGTGCTGCCAGCCCTCGCTTTCGCACAGCGCCCAGCCTTCGCTCAGCCACAGTTGCGGCTCGCGATAGCCGCCGGCCTCGATGAAGGCGCGGAATTCGGCGTTGCTGACGGGACGGTCGGCCAGCGCATGGGCGGGCAGCAGCACCCGGTGCGGCGGCGATTCGTTGTCGTAGGCAAAAGCGGCCTGCCGTGGCCAGGGCGCTGCGCCGATGCCCACGATGCTTTCCTCGCGTTCGATCCAGGCCTGCGCCGTCTGCACGCTGGCCACGGCCGCCAGCGACGCATCGTAGGGCGGCTGCAGTGGATTGCACCAGAACGCGTGCTTGATGTCGGTCAGCAGCAGTTCCTGGTGCTGCTGTTCGTGCTGCAGGCCCAGCTGCAGGTGCTGCAGGGCGTGCTCGCCGAGATCGCCATCGAGCAGGCGTGCCAGCACCTGTTCGTCCACGTGCTGGCGATAGTCCCGGACCTGCTGCAGCGAGGGCCGTGACAAGAGCCCGCGCCGGGGGCGCGCATGGGCGGGCCCCAGGGACTTGTAGTAACTGTTGAACAGGAAATCCCAGGCGGGATCCCAGCACGCATGGCCCGGCAGGCTGGCCAGCACGAAACGTTCGAAGAACCAGGTGGTGTGGGCCAGGTGCCATTTGCTGGGGCTTGCATCGTCCATGCTCTGCAGCATTGCGTCTTCGGCGCTGAGCGGCGCGGCCAGCTGCAGGCTTCTCCCGCGGATACGGGCGAACTGGCGGGCAAGATCACGCTGCGCGGCAGCGACGGCGGCAGGTGCGCTGTGCATGGGACCAGCTTCGACCGTCGTGGGTGAGCGCCACGTCATGGCGTGCCAGCACCGCTTTCACAGGCTGCGTATTCAAGAAGCGCGCGGCAGCGCCGCTAACGGCTTTGCCGCGGCCGCTTCGTGACCGCGCAGGAACCACGCTTGTCCGATCATCCGCTCCGCCAGCCTGCGCATTACCTGTTCGTGCTGCCCGCCCTGCTGGTTGCGCTGGTGCTGTGGGCCACCCTGGGCAACGAGGACGTGGCCCGTGCCGGGCAGCGCGTGCTGCCATGGTTGCTGGCCTGCCTGGGGGCCGGACTGGCGCTGATGTACAACCAGGTGCGCACCCTGTGCCTGTTGCTGGTGGCGGCGGCGGTATTCAGCGTGCTGCACCCGGACGTGGCGCACTACCTGCGGCAGGGTCGGGTGAGTGCGCTGACACCGCTGCGCTTCCACGCCATTTCTGCCTGGCTGCCGCTGCTGTTCGCTACCCACGCGCTGTGGCCCGAGCGCGGGCGACGCCGCCAGGACCTGCTGCTGCGCGCGATCGCCAGCGGCACCGTGCTGGCCATCTTCATCCTGCTGGCCGCGCAACAGCCGCAGGGCATGCACGACCTGCTGTCCAACCGCCATTTCGAATGGGTGCCGCGCGACTGGAACGCGCTGGCGCAGCTGCCGGCGCTGCTGTTCCTGCTGGCCACGCTGGCGCTGGGCTGGCAGGCATGGCGGCGGCCGCGGCCGCTGCACACGGCCATGCTGCTGGCGCTGCTGTGCCTGTGGTGGATGCTGCCGCGCATCTACCTGCAACCGGCACTGCTGCCGGCGCTGAGCGTGGCGGCATTGCTGCTGTTGCTGGGCGCAACCCTGCAGGAATCCTTCCACATGGCGTTCCGCGATGAGCTGACCGGGCTGCCCGGGCGCCGCGCCTTCAACGAAACGCTGCGGCGCGCGGCCGGCACCTACAGCATCGCCATGGTCGATGTGGACCACTTCAAGAAGTTCAACGATACCCATGGCCACGACACCGGCGATGACGTGCTGAAGCTGGTGGCTTCGCGGCTGGCCCGGGTGGGCGATGGCGGCCGGGCCTTCCGCTACGGTGGCGAGGAATTCGCGGTGGTGTTCCTGGACCGGCCTGCCCAGGCCTGTGTCGAAGCGGTGGAGACACTGCGGCAGAGCATCCAGGACAGCCGCATGCAGTTGCGCGACCGCCGCACCCGCAGCCGTGACGACACCGCCGGGCAGCAGCAGCGCGGCCGCGGTGGCGCCGGTGCCGTGGTGCAGGTGACGGTGAGCATCGGCCTGGCCGACAGCCGGGTGGACCCGCGCCCGGCCGGCGTGGTGAAGGCAGCCGACCAGGCCCTGTATGCCGCCAAGGAAGAGGGCCGCAACCGGGTCTGCGCGCATGGCGGCCAGCGTGTGCTGGCCGTCCGCGCCGGCTGAGCCTCAGACCGCGTCGAGGTAGTACCAGCGGCCGTCGATGCGCTGGAAACGGCTGTGCTCGGTCATTTTCACCGCGCTGCCGCCGCCGATGCGGTAGCGGGCGGTGAAGCGCACCTCGGCGGTGTCGGCGCCGGTGACGGTGTGTTCGTGCACGGTCAGGCCCAGCCAGTGGGTGCGCTGGCCGGGCGCATCGTCCAGCGACAGCTCGGCCGGGCGGGTATCGGGGTGCCAGGTCTGGCGCAGGTAATCGGCCTGCTGGCGGACGTAGGCGCTGTAGCGCGACCGCATCAGGCGCTCGGCATCGGGCGCGGCTTCACCGGCATGGTAGCGGCCGCAGCACGCGGCGTAGGGCGCGGCCAGGCCGCAGGGGCAGGTTTCGGCAGGGCGGGGTTTCATGCCGGTATTGTCGCGCGGGCCGGCGCAGGCTTCCATCGGCAATGGGCGTATGCTGTCGCGCCCTGCTGCTGTGGTTGATGGCCGTGCTGGAGCTGATTCCCCCCGAACTGTGGTGGCTGGTGCTGATCGCCTTCATTGCCGGCCTGGTCGATGCGGCCGTGGGCGGCGGCGGACTGGTGCAGCTGCCCGGCCTGTTCACGGTGCTGCCGCAGCAGACCCCGGCTATGCTGTTTGGCACCAACAAGTTCAGCTCGATGTTCGGCACCGGTGCGGCCGCCTGGCGCTATGCGCGCAACGTGCGTTTCCCGTGGAAGCCGGTGCTGTTCGCGGCCGCCACGGCCTTCGTGTTCTCCTTTGCCGGTGCCACCGCGGTCAGCCTGTTGCCCAAGGACGCGGTGCGTCCGCTGGTGCTGGTGCTGCTGGTGGCGATGCTGGGCTACACGCTGTGGAAGAAGGACTTCGGCGCCCTGCACCGGCCGCAGGAGATCGGCCGCCGCGAGCTGGCGATCGCGCTGGCCATCGGCGCGGCCATCGGCTTCTACGACGGCTTCTTCGGGCCGGGCACGGGCAGCTTCCTGATCTTCCTGTTCGTGCGCTTCTTCGGCCTGGACTTCCTGCGCGCCTCGGCCGCATCGAAGGTGGTGAATCTGGCCACCAACGTGGCCGCGATCTCGTTCTTCATTCCCACCGGCAACATCCTGTGGCTGTTCGCGCTGCCGATGGCGGCGGCGAACATCATCGGTTCGGTGGTGGGCACGCGGCTGGCATTGAAGGGCGGCACGCCCTTCATCCGCAAGCTGTTCGTGGGCCTGGTGGTGGTGTTGATCGCGCGGATGGCGTGGGACACGTTCCGCGGCGCGTGAGCGCGAAGCGATGACCCGACAGGTGCCAACCTTGGTTGGCACGCTGTTTCCGCGGTAGAGGGCCGCCGGGCGTGGCCCGGCGCTACCCATCAGGCGTCGGCTTCTTCCGGTTCGCTGGCCTGCTGGCGGCTGCGCTCGGGCAGCTTCAGGCGCTTGCCTTCTTCGTCGTACTCGATCAGCAGCACGCCTGAATCGTGGCGGCCACTGATTTCGACGAAGCAGGCGCCGCCAATGAACGGCTCCAGCGTCATCACCGATTTCAGCGGGGTGGCCACCACCATCTGGAAACCGAAGTTGTCGAAGATGTTCATGGCCAACGCGGTGAACTCGTTGTCGGCCTTGTCGAAGGCTTCGTCGAGCACCACGGCGGCATAGCTGGGCAGCTGGCTGTCGGCGCCGCCCAACTGGTAGCGCAGCGCTGCGGCCAGGCAGGTGGTGGCCAGCTTCTGCCGCTGGCCGCCGGATTTGCCGGCGCCGCTGCGGTAGATTTCCACCTGCTGGCGGGTTTCGGCATCCAGTTCCACGCCGATGAATTCCACGTGCATGCGCACGTCCAGCACCAGTTCGCGCCAGCGCTTGTCCTCGCCTTCCTGCGAACCCAGCCGGTTCACCAGCTGGCGCAGCACAGTGAACTGCGATTCGGCCACTTCGCGCTGTTCGGTCTGCTGCTGCGACAGGACTTCACGCAGCTGCTGGTGGAACTCGCCCACTTCCGGCAGACGGCGATCGCTCAACTCGATGGTCAGCAGGGTGCCGCGGTTGAACGGCACCTGTTCCAGGCTGGCGTTCACTTCGTCCAGGCGCTGGCCGATCGACTTGCGGGCCTCGGCGCTGTGCCGCTGCAGGGCCAGCAGGTTGTTCTTGCTCTGGTTCTGCAGCAGGTCGAAGAAGCGCTCTTCGTGCTGGGGCAGACCGTCGCGCTCCAGGCGTTCCAGACGTGCCAGGAAATCATCGGCCGACGCCACCGAGACGGTGAAGTCACCCGATTCTTCCGGCCACTGCTGGATGAAGCGGCGGAAGCAACCCAGCAGCAGGTTTTCGACGCGGTTGACGTCCTGCTGCGAGGACGACAACTGCTCGTTCAGCGCGTTGCTGACCTGGCGCATGTGCGCTTCCAGGGTTTCCAGGCTGAGCGGGCCCTGCTCCTGCAGGCGTTCGGCCAGCCCGGCTTCCTGCTCCTGGGCCAGCGCCGGCAGCACCAGCGCACGGCTCTGCTGCCGTGCGCGGTCCAGACGGTCGCGCTCGCGCACCAGCTGGCCACGCTCCACGCGGGTGTCTTCGTAGGTGCGGCGGGCCTGTTCGATATCGGCGCGCACCGCATCGATCTGCTGCGCCAGGCGGGCCAGGTCGGCATTGCCTTCGCGCAGGTCGCGCAGGCTGGCTTCGATGTCGGCCACGCGCTGCTGCGGGGCGGCGATGTCGATCTCGTTCCAGCTGATGCCCACCAGTTCGTGGCAGGCCAGGCGGCGTTCGTTGTCGCGGTCACGCTGGCCACGCAGGCGCGCGATGTCGGTCTCGCAGCCAGCGATGCGCTTGGCCAGTTCCTGCGCTTCCTTCTCGAACGCACCGACCTTGTCGTGGTTGTTGAAGCCCAGGATCCAGCGCCGGCGGTCACCGACTGCGCTGCGGTCATCCTTCTCGAAACGGTCGCCCGGGTGCTTGACCTGGCCTTCGCGGGTGATGCCGCGATCGACGTTGCGCAGCTGCTTGGCATCCACGCATTCGTAGTCGAAGCGCTTGCCCAGCTCGCGGCGCAACCAGCTTTCGAACACGTGGTCGCGCAGTTCCAGCTTGTGCAGCAGCGAGCGGCCGGACGGCTCGCGGGCGAAGGCCTCGTCGTTGCGGCGCACGCGGTAGTACGTGAAACGCATGCCCAGGTGGGTGCGGTTCACCCATTCGGCCACGTCGTTGTAGTGCTTGTCATCGACCAGCAGCGACAGGGCGAAGCCGCCCAGCACGCGCTCGATGGCACCCTGCCAGGCCTGTTCGTCCGAACGCACCTGGATCAGTTCGCCCACGAACGGCAGTGCGGCTTCGGAAATGCCGGTCTCTTCGGCCAGGCGCGCGCGCAGCTTCTGCATGGGCGCGGGGATGTTGGACGGCGTGCGCTGCATCGCCTCCAGTTCGCCACGCACTTCGCTGAAGCGGCGCTCGTCATCGCGCTTGCCGCCCAGGCGGTCGCTGATCGCATCGTCCAGGGCGCTGGATGCACGCTGGCGGTCCTGCAGTTCGGTCTGCGCCTGTGCGACCAGTTCGGCAAAGCCGTGTGCATCGTCGGGCAGTTCGGCCTGCAGCTTCTGCGCGGCCTCGCGGGCCTGGTTGTACTTGGCCAGGCGACGGTCGCGCTCGGCTTCGGCACGGCCCTGCTCGCGTTCCAGTTCCTCGATGCGTTCGCCGCCCTGCTGGCGGCGCTGCAGTTCCAGTTCGGCCAGGCGCTCGGTGTGGTTGTCCAGCGCGGCCCGGCGCTGCGATTCCTCGCCGAGCAGGCCGCGGTCGCGCACGTCCATCTCGCGCAGGCGCGCTTCGATCAGCAGCTGGCGGCGGCTTTCGCGGAAACTGTCGATGCCCAGCTTGAGGGCTTCGTCGTCGCCGCGCTGGCGCGACATTTCCTTCAGGTCGTTGTAGTGGGCGCGCGCCGGCAGCAGGGTTTCCACCTGGCGCCGCGCGGTCACCACGGCCTGGTGCGCGCCATCGAGTTCGGCGAAATCGCTGACCAGGCGCTCGGCCGCATCGAAGGTGCGCGGCGTATCAAGCATGAAGTCGCGCAGGAAGACGTTCAGGTCGCCCAGGTTCTTGGCCGACTGGGTCTTGTGCAGCAGGCGCAGCGCCATCTCGTTGTCGATGCCCAGCAGGTCGCGGAAGCGCTCTGCATAGCCGGAGAACGTGTCGAAATGGTGGACGTCGGCCAGCTTCTGCTTCAGCTTGCGCAGGTCCAGGTCGAAGCCGCCCAGGTCCTTGGCGATGTCGAACGGACGCTCGGCGATCATGTAGTGCTTGCGTACATCGCCGGCCGAGGTGCCGTTGCCGGAGATCCACAGCAGGCGCACCAGGCTGACCACGCGGCCATCACCGGCGCGGTATTCCAGCACCAGGGCGGTCCAGGTGGCGCCCTTGCGCAGGTACTGGGTGGCGATTTCGCCGGTGCCGCTGTCCTGCTGGTCGGCCCAGGCGCCGCGCACATACGACACCAGGTTGCGGTCGCGGCCACTGCGCTCGGCTTCGCGGGCGGCGGCGTTGAAGTCGACGATGGCCGGCGGGGTGAGCAGCGCAGACATCGCATCGAGCAGGGTGGACTTGCCCGAGCCGGAACGGCCGACGAACAGGAAGCCACGCTCGGCGATCGGCACTTCGGTCAGGCCGTTGAAGGTGCCCCAGTTGTGCACCTGCAGGCGACGCATGCGGAACTGCTGCAGGCGCGGGTCGGGCAGGCCGTCGTTGAACAGGGCGGGAGTGTGCTTGGAAATGGCCATGCGGTGGTCAGGTCTCTCAGGCCTCGGCGGCCGGGGTTTCGCGCAGCTGGCGGTAGACCGCCGAAAGCTGGGACACGTCTTCGGCGGAGAACAGCAGCTTCAGCGCCGGCGAGACTTCGTGGCGGTCTTCCTGGCCGCTCAGGCGGGTCAGGATGTGGTTGTCCTTCATCTTCTGCACGGCCGACGCCACGCGGCGGTTGAAGCCGGCGCGGTCGGTGGACAGGTTCTTTTCATAGATGGCCAGTGCTTCGGCCATCTCGGCATCGGCGACCACGGCACGGTTGCCACGCGCGTCCGCCTCGGCCAACTGCTGGCGCAGGAACAACAGCAGCACCGAATCGATGAAGGTCAGCGGCGAGGTACGCAGCAGCACCGGCGCATCCACGTCTTCGGTGTCGGCCTGGCGGGTGAACGCCACGCCGCTGTCGCGGTCCAGCACCAGTTCCAGGAACAGATCGGCCAGCGCCGAGCGGATGCCGGCTTCGCTGCGGATCAGCGCCGGCCACAGCTTGGCGTGGCGCAGCTGGTCGATGCTGGGGCCGATCAGCAGCTGGCACAGCGCGCGGCGCGCATCCAGCGGCAGGCGACCGGTGTCGCCCATGTAGTAGACATCGTTGCCGCGGCGCGGCGGCGAGGCCGCCGGTGCCGGTTCGGCTTCGTAGGCGTCTTCGACCAGGTCGTCCGCCGCTGCTTCGATGGGGTCTTCATGCCAGCTCATGGCGTCTCTCCTGAGTGAACCAAACCAGCGGAATACGTGCGCGGCGTACCTGGCCGTCGCCGCCGCGCCATTGCGCAAGCTCCTGCTCGCCAGCCACTACGTTGCCAAAACGCGTGCCCAGCGACAGGTAGCCGATGACACTGCCCAGGCCCTGCGGTGCTTCGCGCTGCGAGAGCGCCTGGGCAATGCTCAGGCGCGGCTGCGCGTCCAGCAGATCGTGCAGGTCACGACGCAGGGTGCGGAAATCGATTTCCGACGAGGCCACCAGGTCGCCCACGCTTTCCAGGCTGATGCTGGCCGCATCGTTGTATTCAACGTTGCCATCGACCTGCGCGCTGCGCGGATCGTGCAGCTTCCACTGCGACCACGAGCGCAGGCGGCTGGTGGTCAGCTGCAGGTCGCGACCGATGCCGCGCTGGGCCGGGAACTCGTCGCGCAGCGCCAGCGCTTCGGACTGGGCCTGCTTCAGCAGCTGGTTCAAGCGGCGCTGTTCCAGGTAGCCACGACTCTGCACGAAACCGCGCAGGCTGCGCGCGAAGTTCTGCAGCACGTCGTGCACCTGGCCGCCACGCTCGAGCATGGTGCTGGTGAAGCTGCGCAGGAAGTTGCGTTCATTGCGGTCCAGGCGGCGGGCAAAGCCACGCGCCAGCACCGCTTCCAGCGCGGCATCGAGCTGGGCGCTCTGTTCGGCATCGTTGAGCAGGCGCCAGAAGGCCTGGAAGCTGCGGCCGGCATCGCTTTCGCCGATCACGTCCACGCCTTCGAACAGCTGCGACAGCACGTCGCCGCGCTCGCCTTCGTCGTCGATGATGCGCTCGCGGAAATCGCGGTTGAGCTGCTCGAAGTCATCACGCACGCGGCGGAAGTCTTCGGTCAGCTCGTCGGCCAGGCCGATGATCTGGCGCGTGCGTTCCAGCGCGCGCTTGCCGTCCAGGGCAATCACCCGGCCGGCGCTGACGCGGGCGATCTCCGCATCGATGCGGTCGCGCTCGTCGCGCAGCGCAGACAGGCGTGCGTCCGGGTCCGATTCGGTCTGTGCGGCCAGCTGCGAGAGCTGTTCGATCACCAGCGCCAGACGGCTTTCGGTGGCGGCCACGCGGGCCTGTTCCAGGCTGTCGGCGAAACGGATGGCCTGCAGCGCGGGGGTGGACAGTTCGTACTGTTCCTGGTCGGCACCCTCAGGCAGGCGGCGCTCCAGCCAGCCCTGGGCGAGCCAGTGCGCGATGTAGGCCTGCGCGGTACGCGGCAGGTCGCGCGACAGTTCATCGCTGTTGAGCTGGTCCAGGGCGCGCTGCAGGCGTTCGTGCAGCACCGCCGAGGGCAGCGTGCGCTCGCCGTCCATCAACAGGCCCTGCAACAGGCCGATGATTTCCGGAGCATGGTCGGCAGCCAGCAGCTTCCACTGCGGCTGTTCGCGCAGGGTGCGGTAACGGGAGATGCGTTCGCGGTGCTTCATGCAGCGACAGTGATCAGGTTGGCGGGGTGCGGAAGGCAGCCGCAGGCGGCCGCAGGCAATGCGGCCGCGCGGGCGCGGCCGGCCACGGCGGGCCGGCGGGGCGCAGGCAAGCGGCTCAGCGCTTGCTGCCCACTTCGATGAAGCGCAGGAACTCGGCGCGGGTACGCGCGTCGTCGCGGAAGCTGCCCAGCATCTTGGAGGTGACCATGCTGACGCCGCGCTTGTGGATGCCACGGGTGGTCATGCATTCATGGGCGCCTTCGACGACCACGCCCACGCCGATCGGCTGCAGCACGTCCTGGATGCACTGGGCGATCTGCGCGGTCATCTTTTCCTGCACCTGGAAGCGGCGGGCGTAGGCTTCGACCACGCGGGCCAGCTTGCTGATGCCCACCACCTTGCCGGCCGGCAGGTAGCCGACGTGCACGCGGCCGATGATCGGCGCCATGTGGTGTTCGCAGTGGCTTTCGTATTCGATGTCGCGCAGCACGATCAGTTCGTCGTAGCCGGCGACTTCCTCGAAGGTGCGTTCCATATAGGCGCGCGGGTCGTCGCGGTAACCGCTGAACCAGTCGCCATAGGCCTCGGCCACGCGGCGGGGGGTATCCAGCAGGCCTTCACGGGACGGGTCCTCGCCGGCCCAGCGCAGCAGGGTGCGCACCGCATCCTCGGCCTGGTCCTGGGTCACATCGCCCTGCGGGGCGGCCTTTTCGTTGTTCTTGCTCATTGCGTACAGCGTCCCGAACGGGGGGCGAGCATCGTACCCGACCGGGGGGTGGGTCGTCCTGTGGGGACGGTTCATCGGGGGTCTTTCCGGCGCCTTGTTTGCTATCGGTCTGGAGTTGCGGGGGAGGGCAGGCAGGACACGCCGCAAGTACGTCCCTGTAGGCTCGTAGGCGCCATCCATGGCGCCTGCGGTCCTGCCAGCCCTCCCCCGCAACTCCCTGACGGTTTCCTGCGGGCGCGGCCGGACCGCCCGAAAGCGGGGTCAGAAGCTGGGGTTCATGGCTGCGGACGCCGGGCCGCGCTCGCCGGGCATAGCCCGGCGCTACCGCTTCTAAAGAGCCAACCCACCGCGCTCGCGGGGTGATGGATGGGTGGCGCAGGACCGGATGGGCCAGGACCGTCCGCGGCATGGATGCCGCGGCCGAGCCCCCAAGGACGGGTTTACGGCTGGTCCTGCACCGTCCGGCCCCCGCTGCCCCACCCGACGCCAGGCAGGCGCAACGCTTTCCTCAACACACCCACCCATTCAGCAAAACCTATTGATAGGAATGAAATTAGTAGTATCCTATCTATCTCTTATGGACCGACCCCTCGACGAGCGCACCCGGCTGCAGATGCAGCTCAGCTCCGGCCTGCTGTACGCAGGGCGGCAGTGGCAGCGCCTGGCAGACAGCCGGTTGGGCAGCTACGGCATCTCCACCGCCTGCACCATGCCCCTGCTGATGATCGGCCGCTCCGGCGGTGGCATCCGCCAGGTGGCGCTGGCCCAGCAACTGGGCATGGAAGGTCCCTCACTGGTGCGCCTGCTGGACAAGCTGTGCGCCAGCGATCTGGTCCGCCGCGAAAGCGATGCCAGCGACCGCCGCGCCAACCTGCTCTGGCTGACCGATGAGGGCCAGACCCTGGTGCGCGAGCTGGAAGAACAGTTGATCGGCCTGCGCCAGGACGTATTCGGCGAACTGACCATGGATGAACTGCACGCCGTGCTGAAGGCATGGCGCCTGCTGGGCGAGGCCGCCGACCGCATCACGTAAGCCCGCACTGCCCCTGCGTGCGCCACTGCCGTGGACGCGCCAGCGGCGTTGTCGCGTTGTTGTTGTTGCTCCTCCCCCCTTCCCTACTACCGCCCCCTACCGATGCCCGGTGAATTCAGTCTCCACGGAGTGTTCGTCCCGACCCTGCTCGGGCTGATGCTGCTGGCCTACCTGGTCAACAGCGGCCTGCACGCGCTGCTGCAGCGTGCCGGCGCCTATCGCCATGTCTGGCACCCGCCACTGTTCAACCTGGCCCTGTACGGCATCGTGCTGGGTGCGCTGTTCCACCTTCTGCGTTGGATGCAATCGTGAACAAGATCGTGAAAAAGACCCTGCCGGTGCTGCTCACCGGTGCCGCCGTGATCGTTGCCCTGCTGGTGCTGCGCCAGCTCTGGGTCTATTACATGGATGAGCCGTGGACCCGCGATGCCCACGTCGGTGCCGATGTGGTGCAGGTGGCGCCGGATGTCTCCGGGCTGGTGGAGGCCGTGGACGTGGCCGACAACCAGGCCGTGAAGAAGGGCGACCTGCTGTTCGTGGTCGACCGCGCGCGCTACCGCATCGCCCTGGAACAGGCCCGCGCCAGCCTGGCCGAACGCCAGGCCTCGGTGGCCCAGCTGCGCCGCGAGATCGGCCGCGACCGCAGCCTGCAGGACCTGGTGGCCGCCGAGGACGCCGAAGTGCGCCGGGCCAAGCTGCAGGCCGCGCAGGCCGCATTGGCCACCGCACAGGCCGCCGTGGATCTGGCCGAGTTGAACCTGGCCCGCACCGAAGTGCGCGCCCCGGCCGATGGCCGGGTGAACGACCGCACCATGCGGGTGGGCGACTACGTGGTGGCCGGCAAGCCGGTGCTGGCGCTGCTGGATACCGGCTCGTTCCGCATCGATGGCTACTTCGAGGAAACCCGCTTGCGTGGCGTGGCCCCGGGCCAGCGCGTGGACATCCGCCTGATGGGCGAGGACATCGCACTGACCGGCCACGTGGAAAGCATCGCCGCCGGCATCGAAGACCGCTACCGCAGCAACGGCAGCAGCCTGCTGCCGAACGTAACCCCGGCCTTCGACTGGGTGCGGCTGGCGCAGCGCATCCCGGTGCGCATCGCCATCGACGAGGTCCCCGCAGGCGTGCAGCTGATCTCCGGCCGTACCGCAACGGTGACCGTCGACACCCACAGCAAGCACGCAGACAAGGCCGGCGCCACGCCGACACAGGCGGGCCTGTGAACACCACCCTGCCCCGTCTCGGCCTGATCGTCGCCCTGGCCAGCCTGGCGGCCTGCAAGACCGTGGGCCCGGATTACGCCCTGCCGGAAGGCTCGGCGTTCAAGCGCCCGCAGGCCAATGCGGCATTCATCGACACCCAGAACCCGGACGTGGCCGCCAACCAGGCGCTGCCCGACCGCTGGTGGTCGCTGTACAACGACCCGGTGCTGGACGGGCTGATCACCCAGGCGCTGCGTGACAACGTCGAGCTGAAGGCGGCCGATGCGCACCTGCGCCGTGCCGCCGCCGTGTACGAGCAGGCGATGGATGCCGGTGGCTTCGAGTACGAGGCCGAGGCGGGCATCAGCCGGGCACAGTTGTCAGCCGAGTCGTTCCTGCAGGAACACGAACTGCCGGTGATCAACCTGGCCGACGGCAAGTTCGCCGTCAGCTACCAGTTCGATCTGTTCGGCAAGCTCAAGCGCGGTGCCGAGGCGGCGCACGCCGACGAACAATCGGTGGCCGCCGCGCGCGACCTGGCCCAGGTGAGCGTGGTGGCCGAAGTGGCCGACAGCTACCTGGAAATCTGCCACGCCAACCACGAACTGCACGTGGCCGAGCATTCGCTGCAGCTGCAGCAGCGCAGCCGTTCGGTCACCCAGCGGCTGATCAATGCCGGCCGTGGCACGCCGCCGGAGCTGGCCCGCGCCAACGCCCAGGTCGCCCTGCTGGAGGCCGCGCTGCCGCCGTTGCGCGCACAGCGATCGGCCGCGGCCTATTCGCTGGCCGCCCTGCTGGGCCAGACCCCTGGCCAGCTGCCTGCCGGGGTGATCGACTGCGCCGATGCGCCGCGCCTTGCGCAGCCGCTGCCGGTGGGTGATGGCCGCGCCCTGCTGCAGCGCCGCCCCGATATCCGCCAGGCCGAACGCAAGCTGGCTTCGGCCACCGCGCGCATCGGCGTGGCCACGGCCGAGCTGTACCCGGACATCCGCCTGGGCGCCTCGCTGGGCGCGGCTGGCCTTCTGGAGGACTTCGGCACGCCGATGACCCAGCAGTGGTCGATCGGCCCGCTGATCTCCTGGACGCTGCCGTCTTCGGGTACGCATGCGCGCATCCACGCCGCCGAAGCCGGTGCCGATGCCGCGCTGGCTGAGTTCGACCATGCGGTGCTGCAGGCCCTGCGCGAGACCCAGACCGCGCTGGACCGCTATGCACAGGACCTGCGCCGCCTGCAGTCGCTGCGCGAGGCGCAGCAACAGGCCGCGCTGGCGGCCGAGCAGAACCGCCGGCTGTACCAGGGTGGGCGCACGCCGTACCTGTCCAGCCTGGATGCCGACCGCAGCCTGGCCACCAGCGATGCCACCCTGGCGGCCGCCGAAGCGCAGGTGTCGCGCGACCAGATCCATCTGTTCCTGGTGCTGGGCGGCGGCTGGCAGACCACGGTTGCGCCCGCCACCGCACAGGCCCCGGCGAAATAAGCGATGGACGGACTGACCGACCGCCAGGCGTGGCTGTTTTCGATCAAGACCTACCTGGCCGCGATCGCGGCGCTGTACATCGCCATGGCCGGCAACCTGTCCCGCCCGTACTGGGCGATGGGCACGGTGTACATCGTCAGCCAGCCGCTGCTGGGCCCGACCCGGGCCAAGGGCGTGTACCGCATTGTCGGTACGTTGGTGGCCGGCCTGGCCACCCTGCTGGTACTGCCGGCGCTGGTGGAAACGCCGATGGTGCTGAGCGCGGCGATGTCGCTCTGGCTGGCCGCCTGCCTGTTCCTGGCCCTGCTCAACCGCGGCCCACGCGGCTATGCGTTCCTGCTGGCCGGCTACACCACCGCCTTCATCGGTTTCCCGGCCGTCACCTCACCGGAAGCGATCTTCGACACGGTGGTGGCGCGCAGTGAGGAGATCATCCTGGGCACGGTGGTGGCGGTGTTGTTCGCTTCGCTGCTGTTCCCCGCCTCGGTGCGGCCGATGCTGCGCGGGCGCATCAACAACTGGATGGAGGACGCCGCGCAGTGGTGCCGGCAGATCCTGGAGCGCGGCCGCGCGCATGCACCGCGCAACCGGCTGGCCGCCGATCTGGTGCAGTTCGAGGCCCTGATCGAGTTCCTGCGCCGCGACGATCCACGCCATGCCGGCTCCGCCGTTTCGATGGAACGGCTGCGTGAGCGCATGCTGCTGTTGCTGCCGGTGCTGTCGTCCATTGCCGACCGCTTGAGCGCGTTGCGCAGCCACGGGCAGGTACTGCCGCAGGGCCTGCCGGAACTGGTGGACGATATCCGCGCGTGGATCGACACCCCTGCCAGCGCCAGCGACTATGCGCGCCTGCACGCCCGCATCAGCGCCCTGAAGCCGCAGGTGGACCGCGACCTGCAGCACCTGCAGCTGGCCAGCCTGCTGCTGCGCCTGGAGGAGCTGGTGGACCTGTGGCAGGACTGCCGCACCCTGCAGCACGCCATCGACCACGGCACCGCACCGCTGGACCGCGCGCACTACCGCATCCGCACCGAGCGCGTGGCCACCGACAAGCACGTGGACTACGGCATGGCGCTGTTCTCCGCGCTCAGCGCCGGCGTGGCCCTGATGAGCTACTGCGTGCTGTGGATTGGCCTGGGCTGGGAGGGCGGTGGCAACGGCGCGATGATGGCGGCGGTCACGGCGGCCTTCTTCGCCGCACAGGATGATCCGGCGCCGAGCATGGTCTCGTTCCTGGTCTGGGCCATCGTCGCTTCGCTGGTGGCCGGCGTGTATCTGTTCGGCGTATTCCCGGCCGTGCACGACTTCGGCCTGCTCGCGCTGGTGCTGGCGGTAACGTTCCTGCCGCTGGGCCTGCTGTTGCACCACCCCAAGAGCGCCTTGTTCGCGCTGCCGCTGACGGTGAACCTGGCCGCGCTGCTGAGCCTGCAGAACACCTACAGCGCCAACATCCAGAGCTTCCTGAACTCGTCCATCGCGATGTTCATCGGTATTGGCTTTGCCGTGGTGATGACCCGCCTGTTCCGTTCGGTGGGTGCCGAATGGACCGCGCGCCGGCTGGTGCGGCAAGGCTGGACCACGCTGGCCGAGGCCGCCGAAGGGCGCGGCCAGCAGGATCGCCAGCGCTTCGCCGCGCGCATGCTGGATCTGCTGGGCCTGCTGGCGCCGCGCCTGGCGGCAACGCCGGAAGGCAGCGACATCGCCTCGGTGGACATGCTCAACGAGGCGCGCATCGGCCTGAACATCCTGCAGCTGCGCCGGGCCCGGCTGGAACTGCCGGAGCGCAGCCGCGAAGCGGTGGAACACATCCTGGAAGAACTGGCCGCGCACTACCGGCGCCAAGTGGCGGCACGTCGACCCATCGCCGCCAGCGAAGCGCTGCGCGAACGGTTGGATGCCTCGCTGGGGCGCGTGGGCAACGTGGCCGCCTGCAAGGCGCGCGATGAAGCGCTGATGGGCCTGGTTGGTGTGCGCTTTGCATTGTTCCCCGAAGCCAAGGCGCTGGCACCGGGCGTGGCGGACGCCGGCGCGCCGTCCATGTAAGGCGATCCGCCGGGCATGGCCCGGCGCTACCATCGCTACCCGGTAGCGCCGGGCCATGCCCGGCGGCCTTTCGCCCCGACAACAGGACGGTTCAATGAGTTACGACATGATGGTCTTCGAGGCCAGCGCGGCGCCACGCGAGGCGGCGGCCTTCATCGCCTGGTTCGAGAAGCAGGTGCAATGGGGCGAGAACCACGAGTACGACGACCCGGCGGTCAGCAGCCCGGCGCTGCAGGCCTGGTTTGCGGACATGGCGCGGGAGTTCCCGCCGATGAACGGTCCGCTGAGCAGCGATGATGACGACCGCCCCGAAGTGACTGATTACAGCATCGGCCGGCAGGTGATCTACGGTGCCTTCGCCTACTCAGTGGCCGAGCGCGCGCATGGCCGCGTGCAGGACCTGGCCGAACAGCACGGCGTGGGCTTCTTCGATCTCAGCGCCGATGAAGCCGCGACCGTCTTCCCCGATGGCCTGGTGCTGATCGCGGAATGAACGTGGCGGCAGGGCGGCGCCCTGCACCGGCCGAATAAACGGCAACGTCAAAGCGGGCATTTCGTGGGATGGCGGGGTGGGTCCGGTTGAGGGGGACGCCGTAAACCCATCCATGAAGTGACCCCCGGGAGTTGGACACCTGATCCGACCCCGAGGTTTGCATGAATAGATATGAGGTTTGTTTCAAATTACAGGTCGCCAAGGAGGCCTGTAACACCTCCACATCGGTCAAGGCGGTTGTACATCCGGTACTACAACGAGAATCGTATCCGCTTGAAACTAAAGGGCTTGAGCCCCGTACAGTACCGGGAGCAGGCCGCGCTGGCCGCCTGATCCCCCACCTGTCCAACTTCAGGGGGTCATTTCACCATGGGGGCTTGGTCGCGGCATCCATGCCGCTCACACCCCCTCAACCGGACCCACCCCGCCTTCGACAATTTCCCGGTGGCCAGAACGCTTCTGTAGAGTCGAGCCATGCTCGACTCAGATCCATCAGCCGAGCGTGGCTCGGCTCTACAGGGTATGCGCCGGCGCAACCCCGGTCATGCACCCAGCCGCCAGGCCAGGCCGCCCAGGCGGCTGGCGTGGCGCTTCAGCGCCGCCACCAGCACGTCTTCGCTGCCGGCCAGGTGCAGGCGCTGGCGGGCGCGGGTCAGGCCGGTGTAGACCAGCTCTCGCGACAACACGCGGCTGTCCTGCCGCGGCAACTGCAGCCAGACCTCATCGAATTCCGAACCCTGAGCCTTGTGCACGGTCATCGCGAACGCGCTTTCGTGCGCGGGCAGTGCGGCCGGATGGAAGGCGCGGGGCTGGTCGAGCGTGTCGCCGGGGAACCAGGCCGCCATCGCACCCTGCGGGTCGCGCAGGCAGATGCCGATATCACCGTTGAACAGCCGGTGCCGATAGCTGTTTTCGGTGATCAGCAGCAGACGCCCCTGGAAGTAACCGGGCGTGTTGCCGGCCAGCAGCTGCTCAATGCGGCTGTTGAGACCGCGCGCGCCCTGCGGGCCTTCGCGCAGCGCGGTGAGTACGCGCAGGCGACCGGCCTGCTGCAGCGCGCGGCCGGGATCGGCGGCGTCGGCCAGCGCGCGCCAGTGTGACAGCAGGTGCTCGCGTTGGCCGCGCAGCGGATCGGCATCGTGTTCGTGGAAGCTGACGCCCGACAGGCTGCCGTCGCGCAGCAGCGACAACGCGGTGCGGGCATCGCCCTCGCGCACGGCCTGGGCCAGCGGTGCCAGCTGCAGCGCATCACTCTGCCGATAGCCGCGCTGCAACTGCACGCGGCGGCCGGCGAAGGCGCTTGGCGACGCCTGCGGCTGCAGGGTGGGCGCGGCCAGCAGGCCGTGCAGGGCCTGCGCGTCGTCGACACGGGTGCCTGTGCCATCACCACTGGCGCGCAGGATCGCGCTGAGCACATCGCCGGCTTCCACCGAGGGCAACTGGTCCGGATCGCCCAGCAGGATCAACCGCGTACCGCTGGCAATGGCATCGACCAGCTTGGCCATCAGCGGCAGATCGATCATCGAGGCTTCGTCCACCACCACTACATCCACCGGCAGCGGATTGTCGGCGTGGTGGCGGAAGCGCGGCGAATCGGGAATGACGCCGAGCAGGCGATGCAAGGTCGTGCCGGTGCTCGGCAATGCCGCACACAGCGCCGGGTCCAGCCCTGCTTCCTGCAGCCGCTGCACGGCCAGGCGCAGGCTTTCGGCCATGCGCTCGGCGGCACGCCCGGTGGGCGCGGCCAGGGCCACCTGCGGTGCCGGTTGCCCCGCCTGCAGGGCCTGCGCGGCCAGCAGCAGCAACAGGCGGGCGATGGTGGTGGTCTTGCCGGTACCGGGGCCGCCGGTGACCAACGCCAGCGGGTGGCGCAGGGTCACCCCGGCCGCACGTGCCTGGTGGTCTTCCTGCGTGGCGGCGGCGGGGAACAGACGCGCGAACAAGGGCGCCAGCGCTGCCATGTCCGGCGCCGGCAGCGGGTGCCGGCCGATGCGCTGCAGCCCGGCGGCCAGCTGCCGCTCGTATTCGCGGTAGCGGCGCAGGTACAGCAGGCCGTTTTCCAGCACCAGCGGTGCCTCATCGGCAGCGGCGTCCGGGTCATCGGGCTGTGCCACCCAGGGCGAGGCCCGCAGCTGGGCCAGCCACTGCGGCGGCGGCGGCCACGCGGTCACGCCCTCGATCAGGCGACCGGGCTGCGCCGGATCGAAACCGGCATGGCCCTGCGATACCGCCAGCGAGGCCAGCGCGGCAGCCACCGCCACGGCATCGGGCGTATCGTCGCGCAACCGCAGCAGGCTGGTGGCCAGGGCATGGTCGAGCGTTCGCAGGTGGCGACCCACGTACAGCTGTTTCAGCAGGCTGGTGCTCATGCGC
Organism: Stenotrophomonas sp. ZAC14D2_NAIMI4_6; assembly: GCF_003086875.1. NCBI lineage: Bacteria > Pseudomonadati > Pseudomonadota > Gammaproteobacteria > Lysobacterales > Lysobacteraceae > Stenotrophomonas > Stenotrophomonas sp. ZAC14D2_NAIMI4_6. Next base: position 4,392,918 of record NZ_CP025996.1, read on the forward strand.
TGGCTCCGATGGCGCGCGCGGCCAGTGCGGCATGGGCGTCGTCGCCACCGGCAAACAGCGCGTCCAACCCATCCACCAGCTCCGGTGCGAAGCGGTCGACATGGACCCCGTTGCCATGGCCGTCCAGGCCGCGGCAGAACAGGTAGCGGATGCCGCCCATGTCACGCGCGTAGTCGTAGGCGCGGCCCAGGCGGAAGCGCAGCCAGCGGTGCAGGGCCACGGTGTAGATCAGCGCCTGCAGGTCATATTCGCTGTGGCGCATGGCGATCTGCAGCAGGTCCGGGCTGTAGCCCGGCAAACGGTTGGATTTGTAGTCGAGCACGTACCAGCGCCCATCGCGCACATAGGTCAGGTCGATCTTGCCGGTCATCAGCCCTTCCAGCCGGCGGCGCAGGCCGAAGCCACGGCGTGCGCTGGCAATGCCATGGGCGTGCAGCAGCTGCAGCAGCGCCGGCACACTGGTCGGTTCGATGGCGAAGTGGAACTCGATTTCTGCGCGGCGTTCGCCCTCGCCCAGGCTGTGCAGGGCACCACCCTCGGGAAGGCCAACGGTGAGCGTGTGGCCCACCAGCGGCACCAGCACGGCCACGCCATCGTCCAGGTCCTGATCGGCATAGCCTTCATCGTGCAGCGCCTTGCGCAGCAGCGCGGCCTGCCCTTCGGGCGCGGGCTGGTCTGGCGTCCAGCTACCCCACGCAGCGAAATCGACGTTCTCCAGCGCCTCATGCAGCACGTTGCCAAAACGACTGCCCATGAAGCGCGGGTCCGGCGGCACGCTATCGGCATCGACGGCGGCCGCTTCGGGCAGAGCCGGTTCCAGCGGCAGTTCGGCGCCGGCCGGTTCATCGGCGGCCGGTGCCGGCAGTTCGGTGGCGGCCGCTTCGACATCGTTGCCGGCATCGGCGTGCGCGAGCTGGGTGAAGCTGTATACCCACCAGTCGTGTGGTACGCGCCGGGTCAGGCTGCGCACGGCCGGCAGGTCGCCTTCCTGTTCCGCCGGCAACTGCGGCAGCCGCAGCACCGGCGCGCTGTCGTCGATGCAGACGTCGGCATGCGTGCGCAGGGTCTGCAGATCGCCCAGCAGCGGCGCCAGGCGGGTCTTGCCCAGTCCGGCCAGGTCGCCGATGGCAATCCACAGCGCGTGCTCGGCGCGGGTCAGGCCCACGTACAGCAGGCGGGCGTCCTCGGCGCGCTGTTCGCGTTCGCGCTGGCCGCTGGCGGCCTCCCAGGCCTCGTCCTTGTGCAGCTTCCAGTGCAGCTGGCGCTGGCCGTCCAGGTGCACGGTGCAGTGCGCCGCGTTGTTGGGCGCGCCGCCGTCGATGCCAACGAACGGCAGGTACACCAGCGGGTATTCCAGGCCCTTGCTCTTGTGCAGGGTGATGATCTGCACCCGCCGCGCATCCGATTCCAGGCGCAGCAGCTGCTGTTCGTCGTTCTGGTCGGCATGGACCATCTGCCCCTGCAGCCAGTCCAGCAGGCCATGCATGCCCAGTGCCTGCGCCGAGGCTTCCTGCAGCAGTTCGCCCAGCTGCAGATAGTTGGTCAGCCGGCGCTCGCCATCGATCAGCGCCAGCAGGCGTTCGCCCTGCGCGGCACAGACATCGGCCACCACGGCGAAGGGGCCGCCGCGTTGCCAACGCTCGCGCCAATGCAGCAGCTGGGTCTGGAAGCCACGCTGCAGGTCGCCTTCGCGCTCCATGCTGGCGATGGCGCTGGCGGGCTGGCCCAGCAGCACGGTCGCCAGCGCGGCGCGCAGCCGCCCTTCGTCGGCCGGCTGCAGCAAGGCCAGCAGCAACGCGCGCAGATCGCGGGCCTCACGGGTGGCGAACAGGCTCTGCTTGCCGGCGGCCACGGCGGGAATGCCCACCGCGGCCAGCGCGCGCTGCACAAGGGTCGCCTCGCGGTGCGAACGCACCAGCACGGCGATATCGCCGGGCTGCACCGGCCGCCCCCGCAGCACCGCCGTGCCGGCGCGGGCGTCGACCAGGGTCTGGTGGATGGCGGCCACGCAGGCCTGGGTGGCCGCCGCGCGCGAGGCGTCGGCGCCCATCGCCTTGTCGCCGTCACTGCGCAGCACGCGCAGGGTCAGCGCTGGTGCCGCTGCACCATCACGCAGGTAATCGTCATCGCTGCGCACGCCACCGGGGCGCACCGGCTCGAAGCCGATGCCCGGCTCCAGGAAGGCCTCGTCGCCGCCGTTGTCATACAGCGCCTGCAGTGCGCGCAGCACCGAGGGCCGCGAGCGGAAGTTCTGGTCCAGCGGCGGCGCCGGCTGCGCGGCCTGCTTGGCCTTCAGGTAGGTGTGGATGTCACCGCCGCGGAAACCGTAGATGGCCTGCTTCGGGTCGCCGATCAGGAACAGCGCCGGCGCCAGGTCCAAACTCTGCACCTCGGCCGAATCGCCGAACACCGTGTGGAAGATGCCCCACTGGCGATCGTCGGTGTCCTGGAACTCATCGACCAGTGCGATGCGGTACTGCTGGCGCAGCTTGCGCACCAGGTCCAGGCGCTGCGGTCCCTCCAAGGCCTGGGCCACGCCGTCGATCAGGTCGTCGTAGGTCTGTACCCGGCGCGTGCGCTTGAGTGCGGCCAGGCGCTGGGCGGCCTCCTCGCGCAGGGCATGCAGGAAGTTCAGTGCGGTGCCGCGCAGCCATTGCTCGCGCTGGTCCAGCAGCGCCACGTAGCGCTGCAGCGGTGCCTGCAGCGGCGAAGACGGCGTGCGATCGACGAACTTCTTGTTGGTCTTGGCCGCCAGCGCATCGGGCAGCAGGGCCGGCAGACGCTCGCTGGACAGCAGTTCGGTCGCATCGCCGCGCTCGCCCCAGGCCAGCAGCTGCCGGCCCAGCGGGTGCAGCCAGCCCAGCTTGTAGGACACGCCGTTGATCCATTTGTTGTCGACCGCTTCGCACAGATCCAGGAAGAACTGTTCGCCATGCTCGCGCACGGCAAGCGACAGTTCTGCCGCCGCGCTCTGCAGCGCCGGGCGCGGGTCGTCCACCGCCACCGCCTGCGGGCGCGGGTACAGCGGTGGCGAGGCCAGCAGCGCACGCAGGTCCGAGGCCAGCGCATCGGGGTGTGACCACAGCCAGGTCAGCGGTTCCAGCGTGGCCGGGTCGTTGGCGTGCACGCGCCACAGGTCCGCGGCCAGTTCCTCCAGCAGTTCGCGGTCGCTGGCCAGCAGTTCCGGCGGATCGAAGGTATGCCCGCTTTCCAGTGCGTATTCGCGCAGTACGCGCGTGCAGAAGCCATGGATGGTGAAGATCGAGGCCAGGTCGATCTCGTCGGCGGCGACCTGCAGCCGGCGTTGCAGGGCGGCCGCACTTTCGCTGCCCCCATCAAGGTGCCGCTGCAGCACCTGCCGGGTCAGCAGCGCGTCGGGGGCCTCGTCGGCGGCCGGCGGCAGGTCCACCAGCCGCGCGGCCAACGCCAGGCGCTCGCGGATGCGCTTGCGCAGTTCCTGGGTGGCCGCATCGGTGAAGGTCACCGCCAGGATCTGGCCGATGCGCAGGCGCTGTTCCACCACCAGGCGGGTGAACAGGGTGGCCAGGGTGAAGGTCTTGCCGGTGCCGGCGCTGGCCTCGATCAGGCCGATACCGTGCAGCGGCAGCAGCAGGTAGGGATCAACGGGGGTATTCATGCGTCGGCCTCCTTGCTGGTGCCAGCGGGACCACGCCCGTCGCGTACCGCACCGAACACGATCTGGCTGTTGCGCAGCAGATCGGCATAGCTGTCGTCATCGGCAAAGGGATCGGCACCCCGCAACAGCAGTTGCCAGGCATCGCTGTTCGCTTCGCCCCAACTGCGGTCGCTGCCGTGCCATTGCTTCCAGCCTTCGCTGCGCTGTTTTTCCACGGGCGCGGTGAACAGCACCCAGCCGGTGTACGGGGCGAAGCGCAGCGGCTCGCGCAGGCCGCGCTGGCGCAGCTGCAGCAGCGCACGCAGGGCGGCGCGCGCCGAGGACACGCTCAGCGCAGGCAGCAGGTGCGGGCCGGGGCCGGCGTCGCCGCCATCGTGGAACTGCACCAGCGGCAGCGCATCGCCGGCGGCGTTGGCCAGCAGCCAATCCAGCCCCTGGCGGATGACCGCATTGCCGTTGAGCGTGCCGGCACGCAGGCGCACCAGGCCCTCCGGGTGGCGGTCGGCCACCCGGCCGTGCAGGCGCACGCCGTCGATATCCACGTCGTAGCGACGGCTTTCCAACGGCTGCCCCCGCATCCAGCCCAGCATCGCGCTGGCATAGGGGCGGGTCTTGAGCTGTTCGGCTTCGAACTGGCGCTCGCCCAGCGCACCTGACGGCAGCAGGCCGCGCGCGCGCAGGCGCGGGTACAGCGGCTCGGCATCGCCGCTGAGGGTGGCGCGCACGACGGCGGCCTGCACGCTGCGCTTTTCCGGCCCGCGCGAGGACAGCACCAGCGGCTCCAGGTCGTCCACCTCCTCGACCTCGTCGGCCAGGCGCAGGCCCAGTGCCTGGGCCAGGAACTGTCCGGCCGGGTCGCACAGGAAGCGGCGCAGCGCATCCAGTGCGACCTCCGCTTCCACCGCATCGTCCAGCGGTGGTGGCAGCGGCGCGTCGAACCACGCGGGCAGCCCACTGCGCTGGCCGGACAGGCGCCCGGCGGCCGGGTGCCACTGCCGGCGGTAACTGAAGCGGCGCCCATCGCCTTCGCCGAACGCAGCCGGCGAGAACGGCTGCAGCGCGTGGCGCACGGTGAAGTCACGCGTGGCCGTGGCGGGGTCTTGGTGGTAGGCGGCCGCGGCGTCGATCAGTTCACTGACCAGCACCGAAGGTTCACGCACGCTGCCATCGCGCGGGTCCGCCCCCAGGTAGCTCAGATAGAACACGTCCTGGGCGGCGGCGAACAACTGCAGGAACAGGAAGCGGTCATCCTCGCGGGTGGAACGGTCGCCCGGGCGGCGGCGCGGCGTATCCAGTTCGGCGGTGAGCTGGTTCAGGCCGGCAGCCGGGTCGCGGCGCGGGAAGTCGCCATCGTTCAGTCCCAGCACGCAGATCACCCGGAACGGCAGCAGGCGCATCGGCACCATGCGGCCAAAGCTGATGCCACCGGTCAGCAGCGGCGCGCGGGTATCGGCTTCGGACAGCGCACCGGCGAAGTGCGCACGCACCACCTCCGGTGGCACACCCTCTTCGAAGCCGGCGCGGGTGGCATCGTCGGCAAACTGGTTCAGCAGCTTGCGCAGGCGCTCCAGTGCGCGCTGGCTGTTGGGTGAGGTGGGCGCTTCGGGCAGCAGCGCATCGAGCAGGGCCAGCAGGCGCTGGCGCCACTGTGCCGGGGTGAGCGTGTCACCCAGTCGGCGCTGGTACACCGCCAGCACACGCAACAGGCGCAGCAGCCGGTCCAGCGCGTCCAGCGCACCGCCTTCCAGTTCGGTCCATGGCGCCACACCGGCCAGATCGACGTCGCTGCCGGTGGCGTGGCCCAGCAGCAGCCGGTCCAGCGCGAACTGCCAGGTGTAGGCGTCATCGCGCGGTGCCTGCATCTGCCCGCGGTGGTTGGCATCGATGCCCCAGCGCGCGCCGGCCTGCTGCAGCCAGCCGTGCAGGCGGTCGAAATCCACCGCCTCCAGGCCGGCGGCCTCGGCCAGCGGCGCGCTGGCCAGCAGATCCAGGATCTCGTTCAGGCCGAAACGCGAGACCGGCAGGCCCAGCAGGTGCACGAACACATCGGCCAGCGGTTCACCGGCCAGCGGGCTGCTGTCGGCCAATGCATAGGGAATGTGGTCTTCTTCGCCGCTGCGGCCGCCGAACACCGCTTCCAGGTACGGCACGTAGGGGTCGATGTCCGGCGCGAGCACCGCGATGTCGCGCGGCTGCAGCGGGGGATCGAAGCGCGGGTCCTGCAGCAGCGCGCGCAGCTGGTCGTGCAGCACCTGCAGTTCGCGCAGGCGGGTGTGGCAGGCGTGCACCTGCAGGCTCGGGTCATCGCTGTGCAGGCCATCGCGCAGTTCTCCCGACGGCAATGCGCGGCGGTGGAACAGATCGCGCTGCAGGCGGTGCAGCAGGCTGTCGGCCAGGCCGCCTTCGGCCAACGTGGGCCGGGTGTCTTCTTCCGGGTCGGAATAGGCGGCGATCTCGCCGGCCGGATGCACCACCTCGTAACTGCCCAGCACCGCCATGAAGTCGCGGCCGGCCGCACCCCAGGCTTCCAGCAGGCGGTTTTCGCCGGCAGCTTCGCCGAACGGGTCCGGTGCACCGCTGCGCAGGCGCTCGGCCAGCGTCTGCAGGTCGCCCCAGTACGACTGCACCGGGGTCGGCATATAGAAGTGCAGCTCGCCCACGCGCGACTGGGTGGCCATGACCCGCAGCACGTCCGGCGAGATGTTCAACGTCGCGAAGGCCGACAGGCGCGGTGGCAGGCCCTGCGGAAGCGGTTTCCCCGCGCCTTCGTAGCGGTCCAGGTAGTCCTGGATGCGCCGCGCGCGGTACCCCTGGCCATGGGCGATGGTCCGCCACAGGATCGCCTGCGGATCGTCCGGGTCGGCACCGGCATCCCAGCGCAGCAGCCAGTCGCGGCGCCAGGCCTGGTATTTCTCGAACACGGCGGCCAGTTCGCCGGCCAGCGCCCACGGCTTCAGGGTGTCGCCACCGGCCAGGTAGGACTGCAGCGCGCGCATCGCCGGCTGGGCCAACAGCGACGGATCGCGCAGGGCGCGGTACAGTTTCCAGTGCAGCCCGGCCGCGTCCAGGTCGTCGGCTTCGCCGGGCACGTTCGCGTTGAGGGCGCGGGCAACGAACTCGCCCGGGGTGAGGAACTCCAGGTTCGCCGCTACGCCATACTCGGCCGCCAGGGTGGCCTGCAGCCAGCGGCGCATGGCCACCTGGGGAATCAGCACCACCTCCGGGGCCAGCAGCGGCTGGCCGGGAACCGGCGCACGCACGTTGCGCGCCAGCAGCGCGGCCAGCACATCCAGGGAGTTGGAATGGTAGAGACGGAAATCGTTGCCGGGGTCACTCATCGTGCACAGTGTGCCGCACGACCGCCGCTATTCAATGGTGTACTGGCAGGACCGGTACGGATTGTTCCGGGGTACCGCGGCATTGTCCCGGCCGCGCGGGTGGCATGGCGTGCCACAATACTGCACCGTCCAGTCCGCTTATGTTCAGCCGGCTGGCCCGATTCTGCCCTGTCGAAAAAACGTTAATGGTGCCCATGTCGGCTTCCGCCTCCAGCTTGGTGCAGTTGTCCAACGTCCGCATCGACCGGAGCGGGCGCACGATCCTGCGCGATGTATCGCTGCAGGTTCCGCAGGGCAGCATAACCGCCGTGCTCGGCCCGTCCGGCAGCGGCAAGTCCACCCTGCTGGCCGCCCTCACCGGTGAACTGCGCCCGGTGTCCGGGCAGGTCACCCTGTTCGGCAAGCCCATTCCGCAGGGCAGCGCCGAACTGCTGGACATGCGCCGCAGCGTGGGCGTGCTGCTGCAGGGCAATGGCCTGCTGACCGACCTGACCGTTGCCGAGAACGTCGCCCTGCCCCTGCGCACACACACCCGCCTGCCGGCGCCGGTGCTGCGCCGGCTGGTGCAGATGAAGCTGCACGCGGTAGGCCTGCTGGCCGCCGCCGATGCCTGGCCGCGCGAGCTGTCCGGCGGCATGGCGCGGCGCGTGGCCCTGGCCCGCGCGCTGGCCCTGGACCCGCCGCTGATGATCTACGACGAGCCGCTGACCGGGCTGGACCCGATCGCCTCGGGGGTGATCATGAGCCTGATCCAGCGGCTGAACCACAGCCTGGGCCTGACCAGCATCATCGTCAGCCACCACGTGCACGAGACCCTGCCGATCTGCGACCAGGTCATCGCCATCGCCAACGGCGGGGTGGTGTTCCAGGGCAGCCCCGAAGCGCTGCAGACCAGCCAGGACCCGCTGCTGCGGCAGTTCCTGCATGGCCAGCCCGACGGCCCCATTCCCTTTGACGCTGCGCCGCGGGCGAGGGTCGCCTGATGCCGTTCGTGCAAGCCACCCGTTCGCTGGGCCGCGCCGGTCTGTTCTCGCTGACCGTGCTGCGCGGTTCGCTGCCCACCCGTGATTTCCTGGCCGAGCTTACCCGCGAGATCTACAAGATCGGCGCGCGCTCGCTGCCGATCATCGCCGTCGGCGGTGCCTTCGTCGGCCTGGTGCTGACCCTGCAGGGCTACCGCACGCTGACCACCTTTGGTGCAGCCGACGCGCTGTCCACGCTGCTGGGCCTGTCGCTGTACCGCGAGCTGGCGCCGGTGCTGACCGCGCTGCTGTTCATCGGCCGCGCCGGCAGTTCCATCGCCGCCGAGCTGGGCCTGATGCGCGCCACCGACCAGATCAAGGCGCTGGAACTGATGGCCATCGACCCGGTGGCCAAGGCCGTGGCCCCGCGCTTCTGGGCAGCGGTGCTGACCGTGCCGCTGCTGACCGGCGTGTTCTGTTCGCTGGCCATCAGCGCCAGCTATTTCGAGGCCGTGCACGTGCTGGGCCTGGACAACGGCGTGTTCTGGTCGGCGCTGCGCAACAGCGTGGACTTCTGGGACGACTTCGGCGTGGCAATGCTGAAGTCGGCCATCTTCGGTGGTACCGCCGCGCTGGTGGCCTCGTATGTGGGCTTCCACGCCGAACCGACCATCGAAGGCACCTCGGTGGCGACCACCCGTGCGGTGGTGAACGCCTCGCTGCTGGTGCTGATGTTCAACTTCGTGCTGTCGGCAATGCTGTTCACGTAACCCTTTCCACCGGCGGCGCGCAGGGCGCGCTGCCACCCAGAGACGATCAGGTATTCCACATGGCCATCCGCGGTCCCAGACTTGAATTCTCCGTCGGCGCATTCCTGCTGCTGGCCCTGGCTTCGCTCATGGTGCTGGCCGTTGCCTCCACCAACCAGCGTTGGAGCTGGGGCAGCCAGGGCTACGAGCTGAAGGCGCGCTTTTCGCAGGTCGGCCAGCTGCGCAAGCAGGCACCGGTGAAGATCGGCGGTGTGACGGTCGGCCAGGTAGCGGCCATCGATCTTGACCCGGTGAAGTTCGAGTCGATCGTGACCCTGCGCATGGACAGCAAGATCAAGGACCTGCCGGCCGATACCTCGGCCGGCATCTTCACCAGCGGCCTGCTGGGCGAAAGCTACATCGGCCTGCAGCCGGGCGGCGATCCGGACGTGCTCAAGGCCGGTGACGAGATTGTCTTCACCCAGCCGGCGGTCGATCTGATCCAGCTGGTGGGCAAGTACATGTTCAGTGGCGGCGCCGGTGGCGGTGCCGACCAGAAATCCAACGAGAGCGCCCCCGCGCCTGCAACGGAACCGCAACCATGAAGACGAAACTGATCCCGGCCCTGCTCGCTTCCTCGCTGCTGCTGGCCAGCCCGCTGCTGGCCCAGGCACAGCAGTCCACCGCACCGGCCGTGGCCGCCCCGCAGGGCCAGGCCGGCAAGGTGGTCATTGATGCCAGCACCCGCATCCTGAACACCCTGCAGCAGCGCCGCAGCGAGTTCAGCAGCAACCCGGCCAGCCTGCGCAGCTACATCGACAGCGAGCTCAACCGCACCTTCGACCGCGACTACGCCGCGCGCCTGGTGCTGGGCACGCACGCCCGCGGCGCCTCCGACGCCGACATCAAGCTGTTCGCCGATGCCATGGCCGACAGCCTGATGCAGCGCTACGGCTCGACCCTGCTGAACATCCAGGGCAAGCCCAGCTTCCGCCTGAAGGGCGAAAGCCCGCTGCCGGGCAACCGCGGCGTGCGCGTGGCCACCGAACTGGTGCGCGCCGGTGCCGAGGGCACCCCGGTGGAGTACTGGATGCGCAACGTGGGCGGCCAGTGGAAGATCTTCGACGTCAACATCGAAGGCATCTCCTACGTGCAGACCTTCCGTAACCAGTTCGACGCGCCGCTGCGCCAGAAGGGCATCAAGCAGGTGGCCAGCGAACTGCGCAGCGGCAGCATGCAGGCCGGGCCGGCGGGCAATGGCAAGTAAACCGCTGGCGCTGCTGGAAGGCGACACCCTGCGCCTGCGCGGGGTGTTGGACCGCGCCGCGGTCATCGCCCTCTGGCCGCAGTTGCAGGCCCTGCCGGCCAAGTTGGCACGGCTGGAACTGGGCGACGTGGAACGCGTGGACAGCGCCGGTCTGGCGCTGCTGGCCGAACTGGCCGCACGTGCACGCGCACAGGGCCATACCCTGGCCATCGCCGGCGCCCCGGCCGGCTACAACGAACTGAGCGCGGCCTACCGGCTGTCGCCCACCCTGGATTTCACCGCACCTTCTGCTGCGAGCTGACATGAACGTCGTACGCGCCATCTCCCTTCTTCTTGTTGCTGCCGCGCTGAGCGCGTGCGCCGGCAAGCCCGCGCGCAGCGACGCGCCCGTGGCCGACACCGTGGTGCCGGCCGCCGCCAGCGAACCGGTGGCCAGCGATGCCGTGCCGGCGACGGATGTGGCGCCGACCACTGACAGTGCGACCGCCGCACCGGCTACCGCCGCGACCGCAGCCACGCCGCCGGCCGGCCAGGCGGGCAGCGCTGGCAACACCACCGCCGCAGCCGGCGACGATGACGACTTCGATGCGCTGTATGGCAGCAATGCCGCCACCGCCGATGCCTCGGCCTACGACCCGTGGGAGCCGCTGAACCGCAAGGTGCATGCGTTCAACAACGCGGTTGATCGCGGCGTCGCGCGCCCGCTGGCCACCGCCTACACCCACGTGGTGCCGCGCTTTGCCCGTACCGGCGTCAGCAACTTCTTCAGCAACCTGCGTTCGCCGCTGACTATCACCAACCAGCTGCTGCAGGGCCGACCGGGCGATGCCTGGGACACCTTGGGCCGCTTCCTGATGAACAGCACGCTGGGTATCGGTGGCCTGTTCGATCCGGCCAGCAAGGCCATGGTCCCGCGTCGCAATGAAGACTTCGGGCAGACCCTGGGCGCCTGGGGCTGGCGCCGTTCGCGCTACGTGGAACTGCCGTTCTTCGGCCCGCGTACCGTGCGCGATGTGTTCGGCCTGGCCGGTGACATTCCGCTGTCGCCCATCCGCACCATCGAGGAAGACAAGGTGCGTATCGGCCTGCAGGGCCTGCAGCTGGTGGACACCCGCGCACAGCTGATGGCGCTGGACGATATCCGCGACAGCGCAGTGGACGAGTACGCGCTGACCCGCGATGCCTGGCTGCAGCGCCGCAACTACCAGATCGAGAACGATCTGCGTGGCAAGCGCGAGCGTGGCAGCGACGATGCCAATTCGCCCATTCCGGTCGATGCCATGCCGATGCCGCAGTGGAGCAACTGATCGCTGCGACCGGCGCATGAAAAAACCCCGCCTTGGCGGGGTTTTTTTTTGCCGCTGCCCTGGGGTCAGAGCCCTTTCCGGTGGAAAGGGATCCGACCCCGGCGGGGTCAGGCGGCCAGGGCGGCCTCGACCGCTTCGCGCAGGCGCGCATCATCGGCGGCCACGTCCGGTGCGAAGCGGGCGATGACCTGGCCATCGCGGCCGATCAGGAACTTCTCGAAGTTCCACAGCACCGCCGGCGCCGGCAGGGTGGGAATGTCCTTGCCGGTCAGCAGCTCGCGCAGCGGGCCTTCACCGATGGCCTGCGGCTGGGCGGCGGTCAGCTGCTGGTACAGCGGGTGGATGTCCTCACCGGCCACGCTGATCTTGGCGAACATGGGGAAGCTGACGTTGTAGGTCAGCTGGCAGAACTGCTGGATCTCGGCTTCACTGCCCGGCTCCTGGCCGAGGAAGTTGTTGGCCGGGAAACCCAGCACTTCCAGGCCCTGCGCCTGCTTGTCGGCGTACAGCGCCTGCAGGCCTTCGTACTGCTTGGTCAGGCCGCACTTGGAGGCCACGTTCACCAGCAGCAGTACCTTGCCGTTGTAGTCGGCCAGGGAAGACGGCTGGCCGTCGATGGTGGTGAGGGAAATGTCCTGGATCGGGGTGCTCACGCGGGTGCTCCGGCAATGGCGGGAAAGGTCTGCCAGCATAGCGCCGCGCGCGTGCTGCGCGCGCTCAATCCACGCAGATCGTGCCCTGTGCCTTGCCCGCTTCAATGCGCTGGCGGCAACCGAAGTTCTGGCTGACATCGCGCTGGCAGGTACCCGTGGCGACCACGCCTGCTTCGGTTTCGCCGGTGGCCAGGCACTGGCCGCTGCAGTCCTGCTTGCCGCTGCAGGTCTTGCCCGCATCGGCATAGGGAATCACGCACTGCACGCGCTGCAGCCGACCCAGCGGCTGCAGGGTGCCGCCGGCAGCGCGGCAGTCAACATCGCGCGCTTCCTGGTAGGCCTGGCTGGCTTCAGCGGTGTCGGCCGCGGCCGGCTGTGCCGCCGCATCGGTCGCTGGCGGGGTGCTGCTGCAGGCGGCCAGCAGCACGCCCAGGACAAGGCTGGCAAGGAAACGAAGGCGCATGGTTGGACCTGCTGGCGGTAATCGAGGCCGCCAGCATACGCACCACGCGGTGCAAACGGTGTGTCAGCCCTGCCCGGCGTCGTCGGCTTCGGGTGCTTCGTCTGCGGCCAGGCCATCGGGCAACAGCTGTCGGCTCTGTTCGGCCGGCAGCGATTCCACCTCGCGCAGCTTGCGCGCGATCGCCCGCGTGCGCACGCCGGTCTGGTCGATCTGCTTGCTGGCCTGGTCCAGCTTGGCCTTCACGTTGTCCAGCACATCACCGAACTTGCCGAACTCGGTCTTCACCGCGCCCAGCAGGCTCCACACCTCGCTGGAGCGCTTTTCGATGGCCAGGGTGCGGAAGCCCATCTGCAGACTGTTGAGCAGCGCGGTGACCGTGGTCGGCCCCGCCACCACCACGCGATGGTCGCGCTGCAGCAGGTCCACCAGCCCGGGGCGGCGGATCACTTCGGCGTACAGGCCTTCGGTGGGCAGGAACATCACCGCGAAATCGGTGGTGTGCGGCGGCACGATGTATTTCTCGCAGATGGACTTGGCCTGGATCTTCACCGCCCGTTCCAACTGTGCGCCCTGCACGCGCACCAGTTCGGCGTCGCCCTGCTCCTGTGCATCCAGCAGACGTTCGTAATCCTCGCGCGGGAACTTGGAATCGATCGGCAGCCACACCGGTGCATCGTCGGCGGCGCGGCCGGGCAGGCGCACCGCGATATCGACCATCTCGCCACTGTCCGGGCGCACCTTCACCGCGCGTGCGTACTGTTCCTGGATCAGGGTCTGTTCCAGGATGTTCTCCAGCTGCACTTCGCCCCAGCTGCCGCGCGTCTTCACGTTGGTCAGCACACGCTTCAGGTCGCCCACGCCGGTGGCCAGCTGCTGCATCTCGCCCAGGCCGCGCTGCACCTGTTCCAGGCGCTCGGACACCAGCTTGAACGACTGCCCCAGACGGGTTTCCAGCGTGGACTGCAGCTTCTCGTCCACCGTTACCCGCATCTGTTCCAGCTTCTGCGCGTTGTCGGTCTGCAGCGCGCGCAGCTGCTCTTCCAGGGTGGCGCGCATTTCAGCAATGCGCTGCTCGTTGCGCTGGGTCAGTTCCTGCAGGCGCAGGCCCAGGCTTTCGGTCAGCCGCTGCTGCGACTGCGCACCTTCTTCGCGGCCCTTGCGCGCATCGTCCACCAGGGTCTGGCGCAGCGCGCCCAACTGGGTATCGGTGCGCGTGGTCAGTTCCTGCAGCTGCTGGCCGAAGGCATGGATGCGCGCTTCCTGTTGCTGGCCGAACACCTCCAGCTGCGCGCGCAGCTCCTGCAGGCGCTGGCCGAGCAGCGCGCCGCTGCGCTGCTGACTGTCGGCCGCTTCGGCGCGCGCCTTGCGGGCGTCTTCGCCCAGCGCTTCGCGCAGCAGGTCCAGGCGCTGGTCGGTGCGGGTCGAGAGATCGGTCAGCGCGCGGGCGAAGCCATCGAGCTGTTCACGCAGTTCGCTGCGGCCACTGCGGGCCTCTTCGCGCACGGCCTGTTCCAGGCGGTCATGGGGGGGCCGGCGCAGCAGGGCGACCAGCTGCAGGACAAGGATGGCCAGCAGGAGGCTGCCAACGATGAGGAATTCAGTTTGCATGCCACCAGTGTAGGCTGGCCCCGTCTCAAACGCTGCGCCTGACCATGCTGGAACTGTACGGAAAGCCGTCGTCGATCAACGTGCGCAAGGTGCTGTGGCTGGCGGCCGTGCTGGGCCAGCCGCTGCGGCACCACATGGCCCCGGCGGCCGAGCTGCTGCGCGGGCTGAACCCCAACGCGCAGGTACCGGTGCTGCGCGAGGGCGACTTCGTGCTGTGGGAATCCAACAGCATCTGCCGCTACCTGGCCGCGCGTGCCGGGCGCGATGATCTGCTGCCGATGCAACCACAGGCGCGGGCGCGGGTAGAGCAATGGATGGATTGGCAGGCCACCGATCTGAACACGGCGTGGCGCGCGGTGTTCATGGCCCGCGTGCGTGGTCATGCCGACTACCCGGACGATGCGCGGGCGGAGGCCAGCCTGGTGCAGTGGAACGGGCTGATGGCGATGCTGGATGCGCAGCTGGCGCAGCATGCCCACGTGGCCGGAGATGCCTTCACCCTGGCCGACATCGTGCTGGGGCTGTCGACCCAGCGCTGGCGATGCACACCGGGCAACAAGCCGGCGCTGGCCAACGTGGCCGCCTGGTTCGAGCGCCTGCGGCAGCAGCCGGGATTTGCCGAACACGTCGACAACGGAGTTGCCTGAGGGGGTGTTTTTGCAGGGCTTGCAGCCCTGCACCTGCCGTAGAGTCGAGCCATGCTCGACTGAAGCAACGTCAAGAGCTGGGTATCCGTGGGATGGCGGGGGGGGGCCGGCTCTGGTAGGTGTCGACCTTGGTCGACACACAAGCGAAGCGACCGGCTTTTGTTCTTTTTCTTCTTCTCCGTGGCTGACCGCACCCAGGAACTGTCAGAGGTCGGGCGGGTGGGTTGCGCGGGGGTGTCGGCCGCATGGATGCGGCTGACAAGCCTCCATGGATGGATTCACGGCGTCCCCCGCGCAACCCGCCCGCCCGACCCAGCGCAGGGTTTCGCTTTCCGCGACCAACCCACAGCCACGAGGGGCTCAGCCGTTGGCCGGAACCCTCACCAGCCTTCCAGCACGATCTTGCCCTTGGCGCGGTGGCTTTCCAGCAGTGCGTGCGCGCGGCGCAGGTTGGCCGCGTTGATGCGCCCGAAGTGCTCGCCCAGCGTGGTCTGCAGCACGCCGGCGTCGATCAGTTCGGCCACCCGGTTCAACAGATCGTGCTGCTTCTGCATGTCCGCCGTCTTGAACAGCGGGCGGGTGAACATCAGTTCCCAGTGCAGCGACAGCGCCTTGCGCTTGAGCGCCATCACGTCCAGTTGGCCCGGGTCATCAATCAGCCCCAGCTGGCCCTGCGGTGCCAGCACCTCCACGATCTGCGCGTAGTGCTGGTCGGTGTGGGTCAGGCTGGCCACGTGTTCCACCTGGGGGATGCCCAGCCGGGCCAGGCCTTCGGCCAGCGGCAGGCTGTGGTCGATCACGTGGTGGGCGCCCATGGCGTACACCCAGTCCTGGGTATCGGGGCGCGAAGCGGTGCCGACCACCGTCAGCCGGGTCAGCTGGCGTGCCAGCTGCACCAGGATCGAGCCGACACCGCCCGCGGCGCCGATCACCAGGAGGGTCTGCCCTTCACCACCGCCCTCGGCAATGCGCAGGCGGTCGAACAGCAGCTCCCAGGCGGTGATCGCGGTCAGCGGCAGGGCTGCCGCCGCGGCATCGTCCAGCGTGGCGGGCTTGCGGCCAACACTGCGCTCGTCCACCAACTGGTATTCGGCATTGCTGCCGGGGCGGTCGATCACGCCGGCGTAGTACACCGCGTCGCCCGGCTGGAACAGGGTCACCTCGCTGCCCACGGCGTCGACCACGCCCACCGCATCCCAACCCAGCACGCGCGGGCTTTCGGTGGCGGCGCTGCGGCGAACCTTGGTGTCGACGGGGTTCACGGCCACCGCGCGCACGGCCACGCGCAGATCGCGCGGGCCGGGCTGGGGCAGGTCCAGATCGATATCGACCAGGGCCTGGGGGTCATCGATGGGCAGGCCGGCGTGGGTATAGGCAATGGCGCGCATGGGGCGGTCCAAGGGGGAAAGGAAGGCACAGCGTGCGCCGCGCACGCCTGCCGGGAAAGGCGCAGAATCAGTCAGCACTTTCACTCTGGCGATGAAAATGATCCGCTTCGACGACCTGCAGCTGTTCGTCCGCACTGCCGCCCTGGGCAGCTTCTCGCAGGCCGCGCGCGAGGCCGACCTGCTGCCTGGCCAGGTGGCTGCGGCCGTGGCGCGGCTGGAACGCGAGCTGGACCTGCGCCTGTTCGTGCGCACCACCCGCAGCCTGCGCCTGACCGGCGAAGGTGCGCTGTACCTGCCCTATGCGCAGGAAGTGCTGGCCACCCTGCGCGAGGGCCAGGCACGGGTGCAGGGCGACGCGGCCGAACTGCACGGCACCCTGCAGTTGTCGGCGCCGTCGGATTTCGGCCGCAACCTGCTGCTGCCGTGGCTGGCGACCTTCCGCGCCGCACATCCGAAGCTGCGCCTGCACCTGCGGCTGTCCGACGAAGTTGCCGATGTATTCCGCGACCCGGTGGACGTGGCGATCCGCCTGGGCCAGTTCGACGATGCCAACTACGTGGCCCTGCCCCTGCTGGAGGGCAATCGCCGCGTGCTGGCCGCATCACCGGCCTATCTGCAGCGGCGCGGTGTGCCGGCGCGGCTGGAGGATCTGCGCGAGCACGACTGCCTGGCCTACCAGCTCGGGGGACGCACCTACGACCGCTGGGCCTTCGAGGTGGACGGGCGCCGGGTGGTGGTGCCGGTGCGCGGTCCACTGGTCTGCGACGACGCCGACGTGGTGCGGCGTTGGGCGGTGGCCGGTGAAGGCATCACCTACAAATCCTGGCTGGACCTGCGCCAGGACGTGCAGGAAGGCCGCCTGCAGGTGCTGCTGGGTGGCGTGGGCAGCCATATTCCGCTGCAGCTGGTCTGCCCGCACCGCAAGCAGTTCTCGCCGGCGGTGCGGCAACTGCACGCGCAGCTGCACCAGCACCTGCAACCTCTGCTGTCCGGCCTGCCCGCTGGCGACGGCGGCCCCCTGTCCGCGGCCAGCGCGGTGGCCGACAATGGCGCCCCCCCGCAACAACAATGAGCCAAGCCATGCCGTGGATGGGCATCCAGGACCTGTGGACGTTCCTGCTCGCCGTACTGGTGTTCCTTGCCCTGCCCGGGCCCGGCACCTTCACCCTGCTCACGGCCACCGGCCGTGGTGGCGTGCGCGGTGGCTACACCGCCCTGGCCGGCCTGCTGGTGGGCGACCAGATCCTGATGTGGCTGGCCCTGGCCGGCGTGGCCGCGCTGCTGAAAGCCAACCCGCTGGTGTTCCACGCCGTGCAGTACCTGGGCGCGGCCTATCTGGTGTGGGTGGGCATCAGCCTGCTGCGCACGCCGAAGCCTGATGGCGGCGATGGCGGCCCGATCCGCATGCAGCCCGGCCGCTATTTCCAGCAGGCGATCCTGGTCAGCCTGCTCAATCCGAAGGCGATCCTGTTCTACATGGCCTTCCTGCCGCTGTTCATCGATCCCACCGCGCACCACGGCATCGCCACGTTCGCGGCGCTGGCCGGCATCATCTTCGTAGTCAGCGTGGCCTACTGCTCGCTGCTGATCGGTGCGGGCAACCTGGCGCGGCGGCGGTTGATCCAGCACCCGCGCGTGAGCACGGCGCTGCGCCGCGTGGCCGGCCTGTTCCTGGTCGGCTTCGGTATCCGCCTGGGGTTGAACGGGTAAGACAGCCCGGTAGAGTCGAGCTTGCTCGACTGCTTCGCGCTCTTCGTAGAGTCGAGCTTGCGCGACTGATTTTCCGTGCCAGTCGAGCAAGCTCGACTCTACGACTCCTTCAGTCGAGCAGGCTCGACGCTACGGTGCCAGGTCGATGCCGCGACGCTTCGGGTCGACCACCGGCGCGGCGCCAGCCGCGGTCAACTGCGCCAGCACCGTTTCAAAGTCATGTTCGCGACCGAAGGCATGTTCTTCCAGGGTCAGCGGCAGCAGCTGCAGGAAATCGAAGCGGCCGGAGGGCAGCTGCTGTGGGCCGGGGAAATGCGGCGAGGGAATGAACACCATTGCCTGCAGTTCGCTTTCGGCACGGTCCACCGGCATGCCCAGCTTCAAACGATGCCACGGCGCCAGCGGCCCGCCCGGCATGCGCGAATGGCACAGCAGCAGCTGGTAGGCGGTGAACCAGCGCAGGGTGGTCAGTGCCCACGGCGCTTCGTCGCGCGTTTCCAGCAGCAGTTCGACACCAAAGCCCGAATCGCCGTCCTCGTGCGCACCTTCCCAAGGGTTGGACAGGCCCGAGCTGACATACACCCAGTGCCGGCGCTCGCCATGTGGGGGGCAGGCGAATACGCCCACGTGCAGCCAGCGCGGATCGATGTCCTCCTGCTGGAACACCCCGCGCAGCAGGTCCATGTCCAGCGGGTAGATGCCCGGGCCGGTGTCGCCGAAGTGCTGCTTGTACAGGGTCTCTTCGCGGATTTCCCAGCTGCGTTCGAGCAGGGTGTCGTCGTCCATGGGGGGCATCGTGCGTCCTTGGCGGTTGCGGGCGGGGCGGCAGGATAGCGCGGCCCCGCCCGTCGTTTCAGCGGTCCACCGTGGCCAGCACGGCCTGCGGGTAGCGTGCCCCGGCCGCCGCATGCAGCGGGAACACCGCATCCAGTCGAGCCAGCACGTCCGCGCCCAGCTGCACCTGCAGCGCGCCCAGGTTTTCCTGCAGCCGTGGCAGACGCGTGGTGCCCGGGATCGGCACCAGGTGCGGACCCTGCGCCAGCACCCAGGCCAGGGCCAGCTGTGCCGGGGTGATCTGCAGCTCGGCGGCCAGCGTCTGCACCTGCGCCACCAGCGCCAGGTTGCGGGCGAAGTTGTCGCCCTGGAAGCGCGGCGAACTGCGGCGGTAGTCGTCGGCCTCGAAATCATCCGGGCTGCGGATGGCACCGGTCAGGAAGCCCCGGCCCAGCGGTGAATACGGCACGAAGCCGATGCCCAGTTCGGCGGTGGTGGCCAGCACCTCGTTCTGTTCCGGTTCGCGCGACCACAGCGAGTACTCGCTCTGCACTGCGGTGATCGGGTGCACCGCGTGGGCGCGGCGGATCGTGGCCGCCGAGGCCTCGGACAGGCCCAGCCAGCGCACCTTGCCCTGTTCCACCAGCCGCGCCATCGCACCGACGGTGTCTTCGATCGGCACCGCCGGGTCGACGCGGTGCTGGTAGTACAGGTCGATGTGGTCCACGCCCAGCCGGCGCAGGCTGTCCTCGCAGGCGGCCTGCACGTATTCCGGGCGGCCGTCGATGCCCCGTGCCTGCGGGTTGCCCGGGTCCAGCTTCAGGCCGAACTTGCTGGCCAGGAACACCTCGTTGCGGCGCCCGGCGATGGCGCGGCCGAGCAGGCGTTCATTGCTGTGCGGGCCGTACACATCGGCGGTGTCGAGCAGGGTGACGCCACGGTCCAGGGCCTGCTGGATCAGGGTGATGGCCTCGTCTTCGCTGCCGCGCCCGCCGTAGAAGGCACTCATGCCCATGCAGCCCAGGCCCAAGGCGGACACGGTGGGGCCGGCGGGGCCGAGGGTGCGGGTGGTCATCGGTGTGGGGTTCATCGGGAAGTCTCCGGGTGGAAGTGGTCAGGCGCGCGGCTGCAGGCGGGTGCCGCCGCTCATCAACATGCGTGGCAGCGGCATCTGCAGGAAGTCGTGCGGGAAGGACGGGGCGACGGCGCTGATCGCGTCCAGTCGGGCGATGACGTCGGCAGGCAGCTGCAGGTCCAGCGCGTCCAGGTTGTGCTCGAGCTGGGCCAGGGTGCGGGCGCCAACGATGGGCAGGGCACCGGCAGCGGGGCGCTGCAGCAGCCAGGCCAGCGCGACCTGGGCCGGGGAGTGCGACAGGTCCTGGGCGATCTGTCTGACTTCATCGGCGATCTGCAGCGAACGAGGGTTCAACGCGCCGTTGATCAGGGCGACGTTGCGGCGTGAGCCCCCCGGCGTGGCATCCAGCACCTCGGGCGGGGCCAGATCGGCGGCGCTGTACTTGCCGGTCAGCACCCCGCTGCCCAGCGGCGACCAGGCCACCACGCCCAGGCCCAGCGCCTGCGCCATCGGCAGCAGTTCGTGTTCCACGCTGCGCTGGATCAGGCTGTACTCGATCTGCAGCGCCACCAGCGGGGCCCAGCCACGCAGGTCGGCCAGGGTCTGCATGCGTGCGATCTGCCAGGCCGGTGTATCGGAAATGCCGGCGTAGAGCACCTTGCCACTGCGGACCAGATCGTCGAAGCCGCGCATCACCTCGTCCACGCCGGTGGTGTCGTCCCAGGCGTGCAGGTACAGCACGTCCAGGTAGTCGGTACCGAGCCGGCGCAGGCTGTCCTCCACCGAGCGCAGCATGCTCTTGCGGTGGTTGCCGGCGTTGTTGGGGTCGCCCGGCACGGTGGCCAGGGTGTACTTGCTGGCAATCACCAGGCGGTCGCGCCGGCCCTGGGCGAAACGGCCGAGCAGGGTTTCGGCGCTGCCATTGGTGTAGTTGTTCGCCGTATCGACGAAATTGCCGCCACGTTCGACGTAGGCGTCGAAGATGCGACGGGCCTCGGCTTCATCCGCGCCCCAGCCCCAGTCGGCGCCGAAGGTCATCGTGCCCAGGGCCATCGGGCTGACCCGCAGGCCGGAGCGGCCCAGCAGGCGGTAGTGGTCGAGCGACATTGCAGGTCTCCATCACGCAGGCGGTACATCCGCCGGGGAAGCCAGCTTCCTCCTGTCGATCATGTGGATAAACTGCGTACAACCAAACTTACCTTGAAGGAAGGCTTCACAATGGACGCCTCTGCGCCGCTTACCGCTGTGGTCGCTTTCGTCCACGTGGCCGACCATGCCAGTTTCACCCGCGCTGCCGACGCCCTGGGGGTGTCGACCTCGGCGCTGTCGCAGAGCGTGCGCGCGCTGGAAGCACGGATGGGCGTGCGCCTGCTGCAGCGGACCACGCGGCGGGTGGGCCTGACCGAACACGGCGCACGCTTCCTGCAGCGCGTGCGCGGCGGCCTGGAGCAGATCGACCAGGCCTTCGCCGAGCTGGACAGCGCGCGCTCGGTGCCGGCCGGTCGGCTGCGGGTGACCTTGCCGCGCATCGTGGCTGATCGCATGGTGCTGCCGCGGCTGCCCGATTTCCTCGCCCGCTACCCGCAGGTGCAGGTGGAACTGTGCGTGGACCCGGCGCTGACCGATCTGGTGGCCGAGGGCTTCGACGCCGGCATCCGCCTGGGCGAATCGCTGGCGCAGGGGATGATTGCCGTGCCGGTTGGACCGCCCGAACGACAGGTAGTGGTGGCCACGCCGGCCTACTTCGAACGCCACGGTGTGCCGCAGACCCCGCACGACCTGCAGGACCATGCCTGCATCGTGCACCGGCTGGCCAACGGCCGGTTGATGCCCTGGGAATTCAGCCGCCAGGGCCACGACCTGGAGGTGGAAGTCAGCGGCAGGCTGGTGTTCAACGATGCCGGTGTCGCCCATCGCGCCGTGCTGGATGGTCTGGGCATGGCCCAGGGCTTCGCCTCGCTGGTGGCCGACGATATTGCCGCCGGCCGCCTGCGAAGCGTGCTGCAGGACTGGCAGCCGCCATTCCCCGGCTTCCACCTGTATTACCCGGCGCGCGAACAGATGGCGCCCAAGCTGCGGGTGTTCATCGACCACCTGCGCGCGGGAATGGATGACCGGTAGCGTCGAGCTTGCTCGACTGTTCTGCACAGTCGAGCAAGCTCGACTCTACCCACCCGAAGCCGTCGGGTACGCCCGACGTGACCGGGTGACCGTTTATGCCGATTCCGTCACCCTGGTCGGGGCGCAGCGCGCGACAGGGCGGGTATGACCCCCGTCAGTGGTAATGCTGCGCTGCGTTGGGTCACACTCGGGAACTTGTCGTTCCAAGTCATCCCCTTCCGAGGCCTGCATGTCCCTGCTCCGGCGCAAGTCCCTAGATTCCGTCACCGACCATGAAGCCGGCCGGCGCCTGGTCCCGACCCTCAGCTGGCCGCACCTGATCGCCCTGGGCATCGGCGCCATTGTCGGCACCGGCATCTACACGCTGATCGGCGTGGGCGCCAACCTGGCAGGTCCGGCAGTGCTGATCTCCTTCGCCATCGCCGGCGCGGTGTGCGCCTGCGCGGCGCTGTCCTACGCCGAACTGTCGACCATGATGCCGGCCGCCGGCAGCGCCTATACCTATAGCTACAGCGCGCTGGGCGAAGTGTTCGCCTGGGTGGTGGGCTGGAGCCTGATCCTGGAGTACTCGCTGGTGGTGAGTACCGTGGCGGTGGGCTGGTCGGGGTATTTCGTCGGCTTCCTGCAGTGGGTGCACACCCAGTTCGGCATCGACATCACCCTGCCCGCGGCGCTGGCCGCCGGGCCGCACGTGGCCGGCGGCTTCATCAACCTGCCGGCCATCGTCATCACCTGGCTGGTGGCACTGATGCTGATGGCCGGCACCAAGGAAAGCGCCACCCTCAACGCGATCCTGGTGGTGTTCAAACTGATCGCGCTAGCGGTATTCGTGGCCGTGGCCCTGCCCGCCTTCGACAGCAGCAACCTGCAACCGTTCATGCCGCACGGCTTCGCCAAATCCATGGGGCCGGACGGCGTGGAGCGCGGCGTGATGGCGGCGGCGGCCATCATCTTCTTCGCATTCTATGGCTTCGATGCCATTTCCACCGCGGCCGAAGAAACCAAGAACCCGGGCCGTGATCTGTCGATCGGCATCATCGGTTCGATGGTTGGCTGCACCATCGTGTACGTGCTGGTGGCGCTGGCCGCCGTGGGCGCGATGAGCTATGCGGTGTTTGGCCAGAGCGCCGAGCCGCTGGCACTGATCATGCGTGAACTCGGCAGCCCCAAGGCCGCCATGTTCATCGGCGTGGTCGCCATCATCGCCCTGCCCACCGTGCTGCTGGCCTTCCTGTATGGCCAGAGCCGCATCTTCTTCGTGATGAGCCGCGATGGCCTGCTGCCGCGCCGCCTGTCCAAGGTCAGCGCGCGCACCGGTACGCCGGTGGCGACCACGTTGTTTACCGCCGTGGTGGTGTCGGCGCTGGCCGGTGTGGCGCGCCTGGACGAGATCGCGGCGCTGGCCAACGCCGGTACCCTGGCCGCGTTCACCGCCGTGGGCATCTGCCTGGTGGTCCTGCGGGTGCGCGAACCCAACCGCGAGCGCAGCTTCCGCACGCCGCTGGCGTTCGTGGTGGGGCCGCTGGCCGCACTGGGCTGCATCTACCTGTTCATCAGCCTGCCGCACACCACCCAGCTGTATTTCCTGCTGTGGAACGTGGTCGGCCTGGTGCTGTACTTCGTGTACAGCCGCCGCAATGCGGTGATCGCGCGCTGATCTGTAGGGTCGAGCAGAAGCAGTCGAGCATGGCTCGACTCTACAAAGGTGCGGTCGAGCACGGCTCGACTCTACCGAGTGGCGGCGTAAGCCTGCGCCTGGCGCATCACCCGCAGCAGGTTGCCGCCCCAGATGTCGGCAATCTGCTGCTCGGTGTAGCCCTTGCGCAGCAGCCAGGCGGTGATCTTCGGCAGCTGGCTGACATCGGGCAGATCGCTCAGGCCGCCACCGCCATCCCAGTCCAGGCCGATGCCCACGTGCTCCGGGCCGACCACCTTCAGGATGTGCTCGAAGTGGGCGAAGAAGTCGTCCAGGCTCGCGTGGCGTACCGGATGTTCGTGGTCCAGTGCCTGCTCGGCCTGCTGCAGGGCGACGCCCTGGGCGATGGTCATGCCTTCCCAGCCACCCATCTGCCTGCTCAGCGCTTCTTCGGCCTGCTTGCGTTCGGGCGTCTTGCCGGTATCGATCAGATAGCCGCCGTAGGCGTTCACCTGGATCACCCCGCCGGCCTTGGCCAGCTTGCGCAGGCGCGCATCATCCAGATTGCGCGGGTGGTTGTAGACCGCCTTGGCCGAACTGTGCGACAGCACGAACGGCACCGGCATCATCGCCAGCAGATCGTCGAACACGGCATCTGAGGCGTGCGACTGGTCGATGACGATGCCCAGCTTCACCGCCGCACGCACCAGATCCTTGCCGGCCGGGCTCAGGCCCTTCCACTCCGGCCCCTTGGGATCGGTGGCCGAATCGGCGAATTCGTTGTTGGCGAAATGCACGGTGCTGAGCAGGCGCAGGCCGGCACGGTGGTAGAAGCTCAGCAGCGTGGGGTCGGCCACCAGCGGGCTGGCGTTTTCCATGCTGATGTAGACCACGCGCTTGCCTTCGCCCTTGAGCCGCGCGGCATCATCGGCGGTCAGCGCCAGCGCGAAGCGCTCGGGGTTGGCGGCCAGCATCTGCCGGATCTCCAGCAGGCGCTGCAGGCCATGGTCGCGCTCGGCCAGGTGGGCGGCAGCGCTGCGGTCGCCCTGGTCGGTGTAGATGGCCCAGAAGCCGCCATCCAGTGCGCCATCCACCATGCGCGGGTAGTCGACCTGCGAGAGCGCGTTGTGGTCGTGGCGCTGCTCGATGTCAAAGCCGCTGCGGCCGAAGTTGGCTGGCGTATCCAGGTGGCTGTCCAGGGTCAGCAGGCGCTGCTGCAGGGCCTTGGCTCGGGCCAGTTCCTGCGCGCTGAATTCAACGGCATGGGCGGACAGCGGCGCACTCAGCGCCAGGGCGAGCAGCAGGGACAGGCGACGCAACGACGGCATGGGCATCCACCGGCAATGGGAAGAGCACGACCATAGCGCCGCGGCGGCCATCACCGGTAGTGCCGGGCAGCCGCGCGCACTCCATTACACTCAGCGGCAGCCGCTATCGACAGCGGCAGCCCACACGCTGCGCCACCGCTGAAACGGAATTCCAATGTCCCATCCCGTGCCGCCACCGCTTCCCACCGTACACCCTGCGCCTGACAGCGCGCCGCTCAGCGTCGAGCAACTCAAGCGCGATGTGCTGCCGGCCTTGTTCCTGGGGCGCATCGACATCGGCCGCTACGGACCGGCCGACCTGGCCAGCGCCAGTGCGGAGCCGGCGTGGCAGGAAGGCAGTGCCCACGCGCTGGCCCGGGCACTGGCCGATCTGGTCAGCCGCCTTTCCGAACACGACCCCAATGCACTGCTGGAACGCGCCAGCTGGTGGGACCGGTTCACCGGTGCCGATATCGAACGGCAGCTGCGCCGGCGCATCGCGATGGGCGGCAACGGTGACGTGCTGTCCGAAGTCGAGCACCAGGCCGCTGCGGTGCGCAGCAGCGTGGACCGTTTGAATGCGCAGTTGGATGCACACGACGAACAGGGGGCGCGCCTGCAGATCTACATTGATGCAGGCGTGCAGTTCCTGCAGGAACTGCCGGCCGACAGCGGCACCAGCGACGATCCGCTGGTACTGGACCGCCCTGTGGAACGCCTGCAGCGGCGGGTGGCGAACCTGACCGCACTGCTGGCCAGCCATTCGATGAGCCGCATCCAGGTGCAGCTGGCGCGCAACCACGCCATTGAACTGCTCGACCGCTACTGCGAAACCGTGCAGATCCTGCTGCCGATCTGGCGGCAGACCATCCAGGCCCTGCAGAACAGCGACAACGCCAGCCCGCAGATGGTGGCGCGTGCGGCACAAGCACAGGACCAGCTGAAACAGGCCCTGCAGCAGCTGCTGCGCACCTCCGGAGCACCGGCATGACGTCTTCCAGGACCGATCCACTGCAGGTGCCAGCAGCGTTGCAGCCGCGGGTCGAAGCCATTCCCGGCCTGCGCGCGCTGTACCGCCGGGGTTCGTTTGCGCGCACCCTGGGTCTGGCGTGTTTCGCGGTGCTGCCGGCCACGGCGCTGCTGTCCATCATGCTGCTGCAGGGCCTGACCGGCAGTCCGCCCTCGGCGCACGTTCCCGCCGGCTACGGCAATGTGCCTTCCACGCTCGCCCTGCTGGCATTGGCCAACCTGAGCATCGTGGGCGGCCTGCTGGTCTGGATGGGGTTCGGCCTGCGCAGGGTGCTGCTCAACCGCGGCGTGCGCCACTTCACCTTCTCGTTCGTGATCGGTGGCTCGGTGCTGGTGGCCCTGTTGGTGGGCAACGGCTTCGTCAGCCCCGACTTCAGCCGGTCTGAGGCCGGCGATGGCAGCAAGCTCGACAGCTCTCAGCTGCCCGCGCTCATCGACAGCCCGGGATTTGCCGCGCTCAGCCCGCAATGGCAGGGCTATCTACAGGCGCAGCGCTCACTGGCACGCGCCTCCGCGCCCCTGAACGACACCGGCCTGGCCATCGCCCGCGGCGAGGATATCGGCATCGCCGTGCCCGCTGTGATCCGAGCGCGCTTCGAAGCCAAGGCCAGGCTTCCCTATTCGGCAGGCAGCCAGGCGTGGCAACGCGACCACTGGCTGCGCAACGGTGTGCAGCATGTGGTTGGCCTGGCGATCGCCTGGTCACTGCTGCTGCTGATCGTCGCCGGCATCGGCCTGACCACGCTGGGGTACCACGTGCGCGGCCGGGCGCGGGTGATCAATGGCCTGCTGCAGCAGTTGCAGGGGCCATCGGCAGCGGGTGGGGCAGATGCAGCGTCGAGCCATGCTCGACTGAACTGATCTGCACCTGTCGCGTCGAGCGCAGCTCGACGCGACAGGTCGGAATCAGTCGACCACGCGGCAGAACACGGCCTTCAGGTAGCGCGATTCCTGCACGTGCGCCATGAACGGATGGTCCGGACCGGCGCCGGCCACCTTCAGGATCTGGATCGTGCGGCCGGAGAAGTACGCCGCGCGGCGCAGCATGTCCAGGAACTGGTCCTCGGCCACCAGGCCGGTGCAGGAGAACGTGGCGAACAGACCGCCCGGCTTCACCACGCCCAGCGCCAGCTTGTTCATGTCCAGGTACTTCTTCAGCGCGGTGATCACCTGGTCGCGGTCGCGGGTCATCTTCGCCGGGTCCAGGATCACCACGTCGTACTGCTCGCCGCGGTTGGCGGCGTCGCGCAGCCACGGGAAGATGTCGGACTGGACGAACTTCGGGCGCACGTTGTTCAGGCGCGAATTGCCCTTGGCGATCTGGATCACGTCTTCATCGATGTCGATGCCGACCACTTCCGACGCACCACGCGCGGCCGCGTACACGGCGAAGCCACCGGTGTTGCAGCACAGGTCCAGCACGCGCTTGCCTTCCACCTGCTGGCTCAGCCACTCGCGGTTCTCGCGCTGGTCGGCGAAGAAGCCGGTCTTGTGCGCACCGGCCGGGTCGGCACGGAACTTGATGCCGTACTCGGTGATCACCGATGCTTCGGTGGTGGTGTTGCCGTGGAAGTCGAAGCTTTCCTGCTTCTGCACGTGTTCGTCGGCGAAGCTGTGGAAGCGGCAGCCCGGGAACTGCTCGCGCAGCGCGTCGTAGATCCACTCGCGGTGGCGGAACATGCCGGCGGCGAAGAATTCGACCACCACCAGGTCGCCGTAGCGGTCGACCACCAGGCCGGACAGGCCGTCGCCTTCGCTGTGCACCACGCGCCAGGCGTCGGACACCGTGTCGAGCTTCAGCACCTCACGGCGCAGCGACACCGCCTGGGCAATCTTGCGCGAGAACCAGCCGGCATCCACCGGCACGTTCTGATCGATTTCAAGGATGCGCACGGCAATGCGCGAGTGCCCGTTGTAGAACCCGCGGCCGATGAATTCGCCATCAATGCCGACCACGTCGACGATGGAACCGGGCTTGGGGCGGACGGTCGGCTTTTCGACCAGCTTCTGGAAGATCCACGGGTGGCTGGAACGCCACGCATTCTTCAGGCGGACAACGGGCAAGGGGGTATTCATCCGCCTATTGTAGCCGGGGGGCGCTTTCGTAGAGTCGAGCTTGCTCGACTGGCGTTGCTGAACGGTCCCGTTCAGTCGAGCAAGCTCGACTCTACGAGGGCCCGGGCAGCCGGGGTCGGATCCCCGCAGGGGCTCTGACCCCGATCAGCCGTGGTAGGTGCCAACCTTGGTTGGCACGCTGGTCGGGGTCAGAGCCCCTGCGGGGATCCGACCCCGGCTGGTCGGCCATTTGACGGCGGGCCGGCCAGGCCGCAGAATCGGCGCCAGAAGGGGAGTAGCTCCCAGACGTTGTCGCCGTCAATTCGAGCCCGCAGGCTCCGGTGCAACGGCAATCCCACCCGCGTGGGGTTGCGAGCGAGACCTTCGCCGTACTGGCGAAGCTCTGTCCCTGGATCCCCTCCCGATCCTCCGTTGCAGATCCTCGCCGTACGGCCTGGCATTCATCTTTCCAACGGATATTCCCAATGCAGACGATCGGTAATGTGTGGATGTGGGGCGGCTTCGTGGCGGTGGTGATCATCGCCCTGCTGGTCGACCTGGTGTTGATGCGTCACGGCGGCCCGCACAAGGTCACCTTCAAGGAAGCCCTGTGGTGGTCCATCGGCTGGGTCGCCCTGGCCCTGCTGTTCAACGCGGGCCTGTGGTTCTACCTCAGCGAGACCGCCGGCCAGGTGGTGGCCAACAAGGTGGGCCTGGAGTTCCTGACCGGCTACCTGGTCGAAAAGGCCCTGGCGGTGGACAACATCTTTGTCTTCCTGATGATCATGAGCTACTTCGCGGTGCCGGAGGAACAGCGCCAGAAGGTGCTGATCATCGGCATCCTGGGTGCGATCGTGCTGCGTACGATCATGATCTTCGCTGGCAGCGTGCTGATCAGCCAGTTCCATTGGCTGCTCTACGTGTTCGGCGCCTTCCTGCTGTTCACCGGCTGGAAGATGTGGTTCGCCGCCGGCCAGGAACCGGATCTGGAAACCAACCCGGCGCTGCGCTGGATGCGCAAGCACCTGCGCCTGCTGCCGGGCTATGAAGGCAACGCGCTGAGTGTGAAGCGCGATGGCGTGCGCTGGTTCACCCCGCTGTTCGCGGTGCTGATCCTGATCGCGGTGACCGACGTGATCTTCGCCGTGGACAGCATCCCGGCCATCTTCGCCATCACCACCGACCCGTTCATCGTGCTCACCTCCAACGTGTTCGCGGTGCTGGGCCTGCGCGCCATGTTCTTCCTGCTGGCCGGCATGGCTGACCGCTTCCACCTGTTGCCGTACGGTCTGGCGCTGGTGCTGGGCTTCATCGGCATCAAGATGATGATCATCGACCTGTTCAAGATCCCCACCCCGGTGTCGCTGGGCGTGGTGGCGGTGATCATCGCCGCGACCGTGGTGCTCAGCCTGAAATACCCGCCGAAGGAAGGCACCGGCGCGGCCTGATCCTGGCCGGGCCTGCAACACGGCCGGCGGGATTGTCCCGCCGGCCACGCCCACTCTCCCGCAGCGGTGGCCTTGGTTTCGCGCCAGCCACCGCCATTGCTGAAGCATGGACAACAACGCGCCCCTGCCCGCCGGCGACGTGCCGGCCCCCCGCAATGACCGCCAGCGCATCGTGCGGGCGTTCAACACCAGTCTGGCCGCCGTGCTGGTGCTGGTGGTCGTGTTCGCCCTGCAAGGCAGCTTCGACTGGCGGCCATGGGCGGTGGCACCGCTGGAAGCCAAGGGCCTGCTGGGCCTGATCGGTGGGCCGATGCTGCACGCGTCGGTGGAGCACATCGCCGCCAACAGCATCGCGATCCTGATCCTGGGCACCCTGGCCGGCAGTGTCTATCCGAAGGCGACCCTGCGTGCCCTGCCCCTGCTGTGGCTGGGCTCGGGCGTGGGCGCGTGGATGCTGGGCAACCCGGGCAGCGTGCACCTGGGCGCCAGTGGCGTGACCCACGGGCTGATGTTCCTGTTGGCCAGCCTGGGCCTGCTGCGCCGCGACCGCGCGGCCATCGCCACCGGCCTGATCGGCATGCTGTTCTACGGCGGCATGCTGATGACCATCCTGCCGCATGCCGACGGCGTGTCGTGGCAATCGCACATGGGCGGTGCCTTTGCCGGCATCATCGCCGCCCTGCTGTTCCGCAACGCCGACCCGCTGCCGCCGCGCCCGCACTACAGCTGGGAAGACGAAGAAGACGAGGTGCAGCCGCTGGCCTACGACGAGCTGGAGCCGCCGTCGCCGCAGCGCGTGCCGGTGCTGTGGCAGCCGCGCGAAGGGCAGGATTACGTGGTGATTCCGTTCCGCCGGCCGGAAGACCCGCGCGGTTGACCGGTGCCGGGGTCAGATCCCCGAAGGGGCTCTGACCCCATTCGGGGTCTTCACGGCCCGGTAGTGGCCGACCTTGGTCGGCGCGGTTGTTGTGTGCCAACCAAGGTTGGCACCTACCACGGGTGCATCAATCCGCCGCATTCCCCGCCGCGCCCGTGCCATCCACCGCCTGCCGGCCCAGTGCCGGGTCATCGGTGAAGAACGCATCGATGCCCGTCGCCAGGTAGGCGCGCATTTCCGCAATCGAGCCTTCCGGGTTGCGCGCGTTGTCCGCGCCCTTGCGCAGGTTGCTGGCCTGGAAGTGGTTTTCCGGGCGGAAGGTGTAGGGAATGACCAGCAGCCCGGCTGCATGCGCATCGCGTACCAGGGTCGTGGGCGTACCCAGCGCGCCATCGGCCTGCAGCGGGATGATCGAGCGCAGCTCCGGGCCGATGCCATCGGCATAGGTGGCGATCTGCTCAAGACCGGCCGGGGTCATCATCTGTGCGTAGGTCAGGCTGCCGCCGGCCTTGGCGATGTCCGCCGGCTTCACCTCGCCCTTCCACATCAGCTGCAGCAGGCGGATGTTGCTGCCGCGCCCCAGCTTGCCGCGCAGGTAGCGCAGGTTGGCGGTCTCGAACGACTGGATGGTGACTGGGCCGACGTTGGTATACGCGTTGCCACGCAGCGCGGCCAGCAGTGCGTCTTCCATCGGCAGGCCGATGGACTGGAAGTAGGTCGGGTGCTTGATCTCCGGCACCAGGCCGATGCCGCGGTTGGCACGCCCGGCCTGCTGCACCAGGAAGGCCAGGATCTCGTCCAGGGTGGCGATGCGGAACTGGCCATCGAAGGCGGTGCTGCGCAGCTCGGGCAGGCGCTCGCGGGTGTACAGGGTCTTCAGCTCGGCCAGGGTGAAGTCTTCGGTGAACCAGCCGGTCACGCGCTGGCCGTCGATCACCTTGGTGGTCTTCCGCTTGGCGAATTCTTCGTGCTCGGCCACGTCGGTGGTGCCGCCGATCTCGTTCTCGTGGCGGGCCACCATCACCCCGTCCTTGGTCATCACCAGGTCCGGTTCGATGTAATCGGCGCCATCGGCAATCGCCTGGGCATACGCGGCCAGGGTGTGTTCGGGCAGCAGCGCACTGGCGCCGCGGTGGCCGTAGACCAGCGCCTTGGGCGCGGCCGGGGTGGACGATTCAGCACTCATGGCCACCGATGGTGCCACGGCCAGCGACAACAGCAACGCACAACCCCACGACTTCACTGCGACGTCCCCAAACGGTCTGTGATGGCCGTCAGTATGCGGCGGGAATGTGACAGCCGGGGGAAGCAGGGGGTCGGATCCCCGCAGGGGCTCCGACCCTGGCTTCTGGCCTGGGCCTTATGCCAACCAAGGTTGGCATCTACCAGAGGCAGAGCTTATTTGCCGATGCAGAAGCTGGAGAAGATCCTGCCCAGCAGGTCATCGGCGCTCATCTGGCCGGTGATCTCGCCCAGCGCGTCGTGCGCCAGCCGCAGTTCTTCGGCGGCCAGTTCCAGGTGTTCGTGGGCCAGCTCGCCATCGGCGCGCTGTGCGTGTTCCTGCGCACGTTCGATCGCGTCCACGTGGCGGGTGCGCGCGGAGAACTCACCGTCCACCTGCTCCCCTGCCCCGGCCGAGGCGATGCTGCGCAGGCGCGCGTGCAGGTCGTCCAACCCCGCGCCCGTGGCGGCCGAAACGAATACGCGGTCCGGGTCGTCCAGTGCGGGCAGCGCGTCCAGCAGGTCGGACTTGTTGTGGATGTAGACCTTGTGCGGCACATCTGACACGGCCTGCCCCAGCGCGGCCTCACCGGCGGCCGGATCGCGCGCGTCCAGCACGATCAGGGCCAGGTCGGTGCGCTCGATCTCCACATGGGCGCGGCGCATGCCTTCGCGTTCGATGGCATCGCCGCCGTCGCGCAGGCCGGCGGTGTCGACCAGGGTCAGCTCCAGCCCGTCCAGGCGGATGGTCTCGCGCAACGTGTCGCGGGTGGTGCCGGCGATGTCGGTGACGATCGCGCGTTCGCTGCCGGCCAGTGCGTTCAGCAGCGAGCTCTTGCCGGCATTCGGCGGGCCGATCAGCACCGCATGCAGGCCATCGCGCAGGCGGCGGCCGCGCTCGGCATCACGCCGCAGCAGGGCCAGGTCGCCGCGCGCCTGTTGCAGCCCACGCCGCACCTGCGCGCCACCCAGCGTATCGAGCGGTTCGTCGGCGAAGTCGATGGCCGCTTCCACGTGGATGCGCAGGAGCACCAGTTGTTCCACCACCGCATCGATGCGGCGCGAGAACACGCCGTCCAGTGAACGCCGTGCAGCACGCGCGGCACGGTTGTCACCGGCAGCGATCAGGTCGGCGATGGCTTCGGCCTGGGCCAGATCCAGTTTGCCGTTGAGGAAGGCGCGTTCGCTGAACTCACCCGGCCGTGCCTGGCGCGCGCCCAGGGCGATGCAGCGGGCGACGAGTTGCTGCAGCAGCACCGGGCTGCCGTGGCCCTGCAGTTCCACCACTTCTTCGCCGGTGAAGCTGTTGGACGCCGGGAACCACAGCACGATGCCATCGTCGATCACCTCACCGTCGGCATCACGCAGACGTGCGTAGTGGGCGTGGCGCGGGCGCAGCGTGGGCGCGCCGAGCGCCGTAGCAATCGCGGCGGCTCGCGGGCCGGACAGGCGCAGCAGGCCGACACCGCCGGCGCCGGGTGCGCTTGCGATGGCGACGATGGTGTCGGTGCGGGTCACATCGTTCATGGCTCAGAGCTTCTCCAGCTGTGCGCGCGCCTGTGCGGCACCACTGCCCTGCGGCTGCAGCGCCAGGTAGGTGGTGTAGGCCTGCTTCGCCTTGGCCTTGTCGCCGGCATTGAAGTAGGCATCGCCCAGGTTGAGGTGGGCGACCGCGCGCGACGGGTCGATCTTCAAGGTGTTTTCCAGCCAGCGCGCCGCTTCGGCGTAGCGCTGCTGGCGGTAGTAGACGAAGCCGAGGTTGTTGGCGGCCTGGGCGAAGTCCGGACGCAGCTTCAGCGCCTCGGCGAACTGCGCGGCGGCTTCGTCGTACTGCTTCTCGCGGTACAGTTGCAGGCCGCGGTCGTTGGCCTGCTGCGCGCGCTGGCGGTCCGAGGCCGGGCCGGCGGTGGGCACCACCAGCTTGGCTTTGCCGCCCTGCAGGTCGGCCACGGTCACCGGCGCCTGGGTGTTCTTGGCGTCCTGCGCCGCGTCCACCTTGTTGTTCAGCGCGATCGCATCGGCGGTCAGCTGGCGGGTATCGGCGTTGAGGTATTCCTGGCTGTCCGGCACCTGGAACACGAACTCGCCGCCCTGCGAACCGGGCAGGCTGCCGAAGGCCGGGGTCTGCTGCGAAACCGCCGACACCGCCGGCGCCACGTAGGCGGCCAGCTCGGTACCGGTGATCAGGCCATCGCCATTGAGGTCGCCCTTGCCGGCCAGCGCCTGCAGCAGCACCCAGGTGAACACCGAATGGCCGTTCGGGCCGGCATCGGCCACCTGCTGGTCGGCGCCGCCGGCGGTCAGCATCTGCCGCGCGCTGCGGCGTGCATTCTCGCGCAGGAACGACGACGACGAAGGGCCGCCGCGGGTCAGACCCAGGCCGCTGTAGCAGGCATCCATCACGAACATCACGTGCTTGGCCTGCATGCTCTCGGCGATGTTCTGGATATCGGTCATCGCGATGGCGTCGGTGGCGAATTCCTTCGGGTCCGAATCGACGGGAATGATGTAGCCAAGGTCGCGTCCCGAGGCGAGCTGGCGGGTCGCGCCGTGGCCAGCGAAGAACACGAACACGCGATCGTTCTTCCCGGTGCGGTCGTCGGCCAGGCGGTCGTGGAAGGCGGCCAGGATGTTGTTGCGGGTGGCCTGTTCGTTCTTCAGCACGATCACCTGCGAAGACGGGAAGCCGAACTGCCCGGTGAGCGTATCGGCCACCGCCTGCGCATCGTGGCTGGCGTATTCCAGCTTCGGCCACTTGGCGTAGTTGTCGATGCCGACCACGATCGCCCACGATTTCTCGTAGCCGGTGGTGACGGTGGCATCGTTGCTGGCGCCCTTGCGCGGGCGCGCGACGGTGAATTCGCGGCCGTTCCAGCCGGCGAACTGGTAACCGTCGGCAATCAGGCGATCGAGGATCTGCGGCAGCGCCTTCACCGCGCGGTCGTGGATATCGTGGAACAGGATGATGCCGCGCTGTTCCTTGTTCACCTGGCCCAGCACGCGCTGCACGATCGATTCCGGCACCGGGTCGGCCCAGTCCATGGAATCGATGTTCCACATGATCGACTTCAGCCCTGCTTCGTTCAGCAACTGCAGGCCTTCGGCGTTGCGTGCGCCGTAGGGGAAGCGGAACAGCGGCGCGCGCTTGCTGTCCACGTCCTTCAACAGGGTGTCGGTGTCCAGCACCTGCTGTCGCAGCGCATCGCCGGTGGTGCGCGAGAGCTGGGCGTGGGTCAGGCTGTGGTTGCCCACCGCGTAGCCTTCTTCCATCAGGCTGCGGCTGATCTTGGCCATCGGCCCCAGGGTGACCTTGCCGTCGGCTTCCACCTTGCCCAGGTTGCGGCCCACTTCGAAGAACACGCCCGGCACGTCGTAGCGCTTCAGGATGGCCACCACTTCATCGGTGTAGGCCTTGTGCGGGCCATCGTCGAAGGTCAGCACCACGGTCTTCGGCGGCAGGTCGCGGCCGAAAATCTCGCGGTCGCTGTCCTTCATCGACATCGGGTAGGGCTCGATCACCCCGTAATCGCGCAGGATTGCTTCGCGGCTGTAATCCTTGTGCAGGTGGGCGATGTAGTCGTCCCACTTCTCGCGCTTCAGGTCGATGGCGCGGGTGCGCTCGAAGCGGCTGAAGATGCGGGTCAGTTCCTGGTTGTAGTTGCGTTCGATCTCGTCCAGCGCGTCCAAGTCTTCGCCGATGCGCTGGTGCAGCTTCACTGCCGGCAGCGAGGAATCGGCACCGACACGGTCGTGCAGGTCACGCAGCACTTCGCGGAACGCCAGGCGGTCGGCGTCGAACAGCTCCGGCGCCGATTCGATGTAGTCCAGCACCGTGCCCAGGGTGGCGAAGCGCTGGGGGCTGCCACTGCGCAGCAGGCCGTCGAACTGCGCGGCGATGGCGCCGCGCTGCTCCAAGCCATCGTGGAACAACTGCTGGCCGATACGCGTGGAGGTGCCACGGTCGGCGGCGCTCTGCTGCTCTTCGTCGGCCAGCAGCACCACGATGCGGCGGTAGCCATCGAGCTGCTTCTGCAGCGCAGCCAGCAGCGGCGCGGCGGCCGGATCAGCGGCGGCGGCGGCCTGTGCGCTGGGCTGGGTCACCGCGCTCGCCGGCGCCTTCGCGTCCTTGTCGCCACAGCCGGCAACGACCAGGGTCAACAGCAGCGAGGGCAGGAACAGGCGGAACGACGGCACTCGCGGCATGGCAGACTCGAAGGTGGGAGAAGCGGTGTGCGGGCGATTCTACCCCCGCATGCGAAAAGCCCGCCTTGCGGCGGGCTTTTGCGTCGTTTGGACCGGGTCGGGTTACTTCTTCTTGACCGGTGCCGGGGCGGTGCTGGCGGCAACCGGCTCGCTGCCGTGGCGCTTGGTCATCCACCACTGCTGCAGCAGGCCCAGGCCGCCGTTCACCACCCAGTACAGCACCAGGCCGGACGGCATGAAGGCCATCATGACGCCGAACACCAGCGGCATGAACTGCATCATCTTCTGCTGCATCGGGTCCATGCCCGGTGCCGGGGTCAGCTTCTGGGTGAACCACATCACCGCCACGTTGATGACCGGCAGGATGAAGTACGGGTCGCGTGCGGTCAGGTCCTGGATCCAGCCGAACCAGGGCGCCTGGCGCAGTTCGACCGATTCCACCAGCACCCAGTACAGGGCGAAGAAGATCGGCATCTGGATGAGGATCGGCAGGCAGCCGCCCATCGGATTGATCTTTTCCTTCTTGTACAGCTCCATCATCGCGGTCTGGAACTTCTGGCGGTCATCGCCATAGCGTTCCTTCAGCTGCGCGATGCGCGGCTGGAAGCGACGCATCTTGGCACCGCTCTTGTACTGGGTGGCCGACAGCGGGTACAGCACCAGCTTCAGCAGCACCACCAGGCCGACGATCGCCCAGCCCCAGTTGCCGACCAGCTTGTGCACCTGGTTCAGCACCCAGAACAGGCCCTGGCCGATCACCGCCATCATCGAGAAGCGGCTGTAGTCGACCACGCGGTCCAGGCCCGGCACGTCTTCCTTGGCGATCTGGTTCACCAGCTTCGGGCCCACCCACAGGCGGGCCTCGGTGCTGGTGGACTGGCCCGGGGCCACGGTGAAGGCCGGGCCACGCGCTTCGATCAGGTCACGACCGGCTACCTGCGACAGCACGTAGTGAGCGGTCTGGTCCTTCTGCGGAATCCATGCGGTGAAGAAGTGGTGCTGCAGCATCGCCAGCCAGCCGCCGGTGATGTTCTGGTTCAGCGCGCCATCTTCCAGATAGTCCTTGAAGGCACGGCGCTGGTACTTCTTGTCGTTGTCGTACCAGGTCGCGCCATTGAAGCTGAACGAATCCGGGTTGGTCATGCTCCGCGACAGGATGGTCGGGGTGCGGTCCAGGGTGCGGTAGACGTAGCCGTTCCACGGCGCGGCGCCGGCATTGATCACTTCGTCCTTGAAGCGCACGGCGTACTCGTTGCGCGAGACGGTCAGGGTGCGCTTGATGGTCACGCCGTTGGCGGTCCATTCGAACGGGATCTGCAGTTCGTTCTGGCCGTCGGCCAGCACAAAGTCGCGGGTATCACCGACCAGCTTGAAGCCGTCGGCGCCGGGCACCGGGGCGCTCTTGTCTTCGCTGGCCCAGCCGCTGATCGCGCTGTAGGGGTGCGCGGGGTCTTCGGTCAGCAGGCGAACCGGCGGGCTGCCTTCATCCTTGCTCTGCGGGAACTGCAGCAGCTCGGCGTCCAGCACGCGGCCGCCGTCGAGCACCAGGCGCAGCACGTCGGTGGTGACGGTCACGCGCTGGGCAGCCGGGGTCGCGCTGGCCTGGGCCTGGGTCGCGGCGGCCTGACCCGGCGCGCCGGGAACCTGTGCACTGGGGATGCTGCCCGGGGTCGCGCCCGGAACGCTCTGTGCAGCGGCCGGGGCCGAGCTGCTGGTCGGGGCCGGGGTCGGGGCGGCCGTTTCACGGCTCCACTCCATCCACAGCAGCACGGCCACCATCAGCCAGGCAAAAATGAGGAATACGCGGGTCTGGTTCATCAGCGGGCAGGCTCAGCGGGGCCGGAACGCGATGCCGGCTCGGTCAAAGAGGGAGTTGCGATGCCATCAGGCGGCGGCATTGTGCCGTCCACGCCCGGCGCGGGCAATGCGCGCAGGCGCCGCAGCAGGCGCAGGAAGGCCTGGCGGATGTCGTCGTTGCTGGCAGAACGCGCAGCACTACGGGCCACGACGACGAAGTCGCCTGGCTGGATGTCGGTACGTGTCTGACGCAGGATGTCGCGCAGGACGCGCTTGATCCGGTTACGCCCCACGGCGTTCGGATCAACCTTGCGGGAAACCGCCAGACCCAGCCTGGCCGGCCGGTCAGCCGGCAGCCAGTGCAGGGTCATCAGCGGATCGGACACACGGCGGGCGCCGTTGAAGACCGTTGAATATTCGGCACGCGTGCGAACCCGCGCAGAGCGAGGGAATCGCTTGCGCGGGTCTGCAGTATTCACTGTCGAAGGGATTGCGTCTGCCGCGGTGAGCGGCATGGCAATCAGGCGCTCAGGACTTTGCGGCCCTTGGCGCGGCGACGCGACAGGATCTTGCGGCCGTCAGCGGTCTTCATACGGGCACGGAAGCCGTGGTCGCGCTTACGCTTGAGGTTGCTGGGCTGGTAGGTGCGCTTGGTGGCCATGTGGGCCTCTCGTATGAATGGGACGGGAAAGAACCGGAAATTCTAGAGAGGTCGCCCCCCTCCCGTCAACCCCTGTTGACTACGCGAATTCACCGGCCTGTGCAATAGCTGTGGATGTTTTTGTGAATAAGTGGGGGACAACCATTCCGAAGGCGCGCGTGCGGTGGTAGTCTGAGCCATCCATTTCCCCCTTTCCGGCCTGTGTCTGGGCGCGTTGTCGCGCCTATCCACCGGCCACCGGACGATTATTGCCG